>NZ_CP058910.1:0-2400000 GCF_013415885.1 Halosimplex rubrum | reverse complement strand
GTCGGCCTCGAAGGCCGCCGGGTTCGTCGTCGCCTTCCGCGTGTTCCTCACCGCGTTCCCCGAGGTCGGCGGGCTGGCGGGCGGCGACCCCATGGTCGACTGGGTCACCGCCGTCACCGTCCTCGCGGTCGTCACGATGACCGTCGGGAACTTCGCCGCCGCCACCCAGGAGAAGGTCAAGCGGATGCTCGCCTACTCCTCGATCGGCCACGCCGGCTACGTCCTCATCGGACTGGCCGCGCTCACGCCGGGCGTCGACAACGGACTCGTCCTCGGCGCGAGCATGATGCACCTGCTCGTCTACGGGTTCATGAACACCGGCGCGTTCCTGTTCCTCGCGCTCACCGAGTACTGGGGCGTCGGCCGCACCTTCCAGGACTTCAACGGCCTCTCGAAGCAGGCGCCGCTGGCCTGCGCCGCGATGACCATCTTCCTGTTCAGCCTCGCCGGCCTGCCGGTCGGCGGCGGCTTCATCTCGAAGCTCTACCTGCTGCTGGGAACGGTCAACGGCGGCGCCTGGCTGCTGGCCGCCTCGCTCATCGTCAACAGCGCCCTGTCGCTGTACTACTACAGCCGGGTCGTCAAGGCGATGTGGATCGAGGAGCCCGACGGCGAGTTCGACCTGGGCGGCTACCCGAGTTCGCTGTACGCCGCCGTCGTCATCGCCGCGTTCGTCACGTTCGCGCTGCTGCCCGCGTTCGGCCTCCTCTCGCCGAGCGCCTTCGACGCCGCGAGCGTCCTGTTCGGCTGACCGCCGCGCGCGTCGGTCGACGGCTCCCAATCGACTTCTCCGCCGTTCGCCGACCGCCGAACCCGAGCAATTTTCCGATTTCGGACGAAACGATCTCTCCAGTGACAGAACTGGCCAGCGCCGAGGTGACGACCGATGAGTGAGGCGGCCGACCAGCGGGCGCGGAGCAGGCGCACGCTGGCGGCGCTGTCGTATCTCGCGATGCCGGTGAGCGGGCTCGTGATCCGATACGTCACCGACCCGGCCGAGCGCGATCCGTTCCACACGCTCCAGAGCATCTATCTGGGAATCGCGCTTGTCGCGCTGTTCCCGACAGCGCTGTTCGTCCCGTTCCTGTACTTCGACGTGGTGCCGGTCGTCTGGGTGGTGGCGATGCTGACGGCGTACAACGGGACGGCGTTCGAGTTCCCGGTGGTCGGGCCGGCGGCGCGCGAGCGGGTGTGACCGGCGATCGGGGCGGCGACGAGAAAGGGTTTGGCGGTTCTCAGGCCGATTCGACGGCGTCGAGGACGGCGTCGTAGTCGGGCTCGTCGGTCGGGTCGTCGGCGACCCAGTCGTAGACGACGGTCCCCCCGTCGTCGATCACGAAGACGGCGCGGTTGGCGTTGCCGTACAGGCCCAGGTCGGGGATGTCCATCGTCAGGCCGTAGGCCTCGATGGTGTCGCCGTCCATGTCGCTGACGAGGTCGAACTCGATGCCGTGCTCCTCGCGGAACGCGCCCTAGGAGAACGGCGAGTCGGCGCTGACGCCGAAGAGCTTCGCGCCGGCGCCCCGGAAGTCGTCGAGTCGCTCCTGGAAGGCGACCATCTCGTTGGTACACGGCGGCGTGAACGCGCCGGGGAAGAAGGCGAGGACGACCGGGCCGTCGCCGAGGTGGTCGGCGAGATCGAAGTCCTCGTGGTCGCTCGTGCCGAGCGTCGCGGTGAACGTGGGTGCGGATTCGCCAGTGGAAACCATCGCTCGACGGTTGGAACGCCGGCGGAATAAAAGGCGTACCGAACGGGTTACCGACGACGGCGCGACGGAGCGAGCCGGGCACTGCCGCGAGCGCGCGGCGACGCGGCCGACCCCTGGGAACTTAGTGACGGGGCCGCGAGCGGACTGGCAGATGCGACGGGTCGGGCAGGCCTCGCTGGCCGCTGCGGCGGTCGCAGGGGTGGCGAGTCGGTTCGTGGCGGCCGCGACGGTCGAGTTCGGCAGCGTCTGGGGCGTCTCGGTCGAGCGGGCGGCGGTCACCGGGTTGCTGGCGGCCGCGGTCGTCCTCGCGACCTACGGCGCCTACCGCGTGGTCGGCGGCTGGCTCACCGATCGGGCGGAGAGCAAACGCCGCCGCCACGACCTGCGCAACGTCCTCCGGTTGGCCTTCGGGCTGATCGGGACCGTCGGACTGGCCGGCGTCGTCACCGAACAGTGGGTCGGCGTCCTCTTCTCGCTGGGCGTCGTCGGGTTCGCGGTCACCTTCGCGCTCCAGCAGCCGCTCTTCTCGCTGATCGGCTGGGTGTACATCATGGTCAACCGCCCCTACCAGGTCGGCGACCGGGTCGCCATCGAGGACTCGAAGGGCGACGTGGTCGAGGTGAACTTCCTCGTGACGACGCTGTGGGAGATAAACGGCGATCTGGTCTCCTCGAACCAGCCGTCGGGCCGGACGATCACCGTCCCGAACTCCGTCGTCCTCTCGGCGCACGTGACGAACTTCACCCGCGAGGAGTTCCCGTTCGTCTGGAACGAGGTGGCCGTCGAGGTGGCCTACGAGACCGACCTCGCCTTTGCCCGCGAGCGGATGGTCGCGGTCGCCGAGGACGTGGTCGGCGAGGGGATGGCCCGCAGCGTCGAACGCTACCGCGAGCGACTGGCCGAGACGCCCGTGGAACTCGAAGTCCAGTCCCAGCCGACGGTCAACGTCTCCCAGGAGGGGTCGTGGGTGAAACTCCGCCTGCGGTACATCGTCCACCCGCGGCGGGGCCAGCGGACGAAAAACGAGCTCTACGAGCGGATCCTCGCCGAGTTCAACGAGCATCCCGACCGCGTGAAGTTCCCGGTGAGCCGCAACCGGTGAACCGGGGCGGTCGCCGCCCGCGCGCCCGACCCCGTAGCGTTAGGTGGACGGCCGCCGGAGATCCCCCTGTGCCGAACACGCCGCCCGACTACTGCCCGAACTGCGGCGGGCGACTGGAGCCGGTCGACCCGCCGGCGGTCCAGCACTGCGGCGACTGCGGCGAGTACGAGTTCTACAACCCGATCCCGACCGCGCGGGTCGCGGTCCTCGACGGCGCGAGCGAGGGGGAACGCGCGAGCCTCCTCCTCGTGAAGGTCGACGCGGCCGACCGGGACCTGTGGGGAACGCCCGGCGGGATGGTCGAAGCGGGCGAAGACCCCGACGTGGCTGGGGCTCGCGAACTGGCGGAGGAGACGACGCTGACTGTCGACCCCGGGGACCTCGTGCTGTTCGACGCGCGGACGTTCGCGAAGTTCGGCGACGTGCAGAAGACGTATCTCTGCTACGCCGTCGACGACGGAGACGTGTCCGGGACCCCCGAGGCGGACGACGAGGTGGCCGAAGCCCGCTTCTGGACGCCCGCCGAACTCGCGGCGGCCGACGACCGGTTGCTGACCAGTTGGCCGGAGTCGTACAAGCGTCCGGAGTGGTGGGTCGAGGAGGGGCGGGCGGCGCTCGACCGCACGGAGTAGGCGACCTGCGCTCGACCGCACGGAGTAGGCGCCCGGTGCGGCTCGGCGGACCGCGTCAGCGCTCGACGAGTTCCATCTCCATCGTCTGCCGGGGATGCATCGTCAGCGACGGCATCAGTTCCAGCGGCGTCTCCCCCTGAAAGTCGAGTTCGTACTCGGAGACGACGGTGGCGACGATGAGTTTGGCCTCCAGCAGCGAGAGGTGCTTGCCGATGCAGTGGCGCGGGCCGCCGCCGAACGGGAAGAAGGCGAACCGCGGCCGATCGTCGCGGCGCTCGGGACTGAACCGCCCGGGGTCGAACGCCTCCGGGTCGTCCCAGTACCGGCCCGAACGGTGGACGCCCCACTGGGGGAGCATGAGCGTCGACCCCGCGTCGACGCGGTAGCCGCCGAGTTCCACGGGCTCGGTGGGCTCACGGAAGATCGTAAACACGGGCGGGTACAGCCGCATCGCCTCGTTGATCACCCAGTCAAGGTACTCGAACTCCCGGACGTGGTCCATGCTCGGACGGTCCCCGTCGAGGACCTCGTCGACTTCCGCCTGGACGCGGCGTTCGGCCTCGGGGTGTTCCGAGAGCAGGAACCACGTGTAGGTGAGCGTCAGCGCGGTGGTGTCGTGGCCCGCGAGCAGCATCGTCATCATCTCGTCGCGGAGCAGCTCGGCGGACTGCTCGCCGCGGTCCTGCGCGCGCAGGAGGACCGACAGGAAGTCCATCGGCGGGCCGTCGTCCGCCGCTGGCGAGTCGACCACCGTCGAGACGCCGCGGACCCCGCCGTCGCCCCGCCGCGCCGCGACGATGTCGTCGAGCACCGAATCGAGTTCGGCGACCGCCGTCTCGAACTCCTCGTCGCCGGGCATCGGCACCCAGTCGGGCATCGCGAATCTGAGCGGGTCGGGCTCGAAGCGCCGCCCGAGCGGGTCGAGCTGGTTCTGGACGGTGTCGACCCGCGACGCGGAGAGCTCGACGCCCATCATCAGATCGAGGATGACGTTCAGGGTCACGCGGGCCATCTCCGTCTCGGCGTCGACGGTGTCGCCCGGCTCCCACGCGTCGACCATCGACTCGGCGTGGTTCGTGACGCGGTCGGCCATCCCCATCAGTCGTGACATCCGGAACGCCGGATTCGCGAGTTCGCGCTGGCGTTCCCAGGTCTCGCCCTCGCTCAGGAGGAGTCCGTCGCCGAGCAGGTCGCCCAGCGCGTCGTTCTGGAAGTCCGGCTTGCGGTAGGAATCGGCCTCGGAGACGAGGATCCGCTCGACGTCTGTGGGGTCGGTGACCATGTACGTCTCCATCGGCCCCATATCGAAGTTGACCACGTCGTCGTAGGTCTCCTCGAGCGCGGAGATGAACGAGAACGGGTCCCGGGCGTAGCGCCGACTGCTCCCGAACAGCGGCTCGCCCTTGGGTCCCGGCGGAGTGTCTGACATGTCCGAGGTTACGGTCGGATCGGTATGAATCTCTCGACGACCGAGGGACCGTGCCGGTCCCGCGGCGGAGGCGAGGCGCCCGACGGGCGATCCCGGAACGTCTGGCCGCGGCGGCGGCGCTTTATCCGAGCGGCGGTCGAAGCCGAACTATGGCCGATTACGTGATATCGGAGTTCCTCGAATCGTACGCGACCGCGCTGGGTCCGGAGTCCGACGAGACACTCGACGAGATGGGCGCGCAGGCCCGCGACGAGGGGTTCCCCTACGTCGGGCCGGCCGTCGGCGGCTGGCTGGCGATGCTGGCCCGCTTCGCCGACGCCGAGCGGGTCTTCGAGTTCGGCTCGGGCTTCGGCTACTCGGCGTACTGGTTCGCGCGCGAACTGCCCGCCGACGGCGAGGTCGTCCTCACCGAGATCGACGAAGACGAGCTCGACCAAGCCCGGGAGTACCTCGACCGCGGTGGCCTCGCCGACCGCGCGGCCTTCGAACACGGCGACGCCATCGAGACGGTCGATGCGTACGACGGCCCGTTCGACGTGGTGCTGATCGACTGCCAGAAGGAGCGCTACGCCGAGGCGTTCGAGGCCGTCCGCGAGAAGGTGGCGCCGGGCGGGATCGTCGCCGCCGACAACGCCGTCGCCGGCGGCTCGATCGACGCCGGCGACCTGCGAGCGTACTTCGAGGACGGCGGGGCCGCGGATGGGGCGGACCGGTCGGCGATGGACGGCATGACGGAGGGGATCGCGGACTACCTCGATACGGTCGCCGACGACGACGCCTTCGAGACGACGCTGTTGCCGCTCGGCGAGGGCGTCGCGGTCAGCCAGCGCGAGCACTGAACCGACGCGGCCGGGACGCCGTATCGGCCGTTCGTCCATCGGCGACGGCCGCCGAGTCTCGCTCGCGAAAATCGGGGGGGACCGCTTATGTGGGTCGGGTCGAAACGCCTGCCCACCTCGCAGGGTCGCCAATGAGTCTGAAGATAGATATCCGGAAACTCGGGTTGTTCAACAAGATGGCCAAGGAGGGCGGGAACACGGTCGCGGACCACCTCAGCCAGATGACGGGGATGGAGACGGAGATGGAGATCACCAAGATCAACTTCATCGACATCCCGGACATCAAGACCCACGTGGGCCACGCCGAGCAGATCGGCATCAGCATCGAGATGGTCGAACCGCCCCACGGCCACATCCTCTTTCTGCTCGAAGCCGGGAGCGCGAAGGAACTCTCCCACGGGATGATCGGCGACATGGGCGAGACGGACCCGAACGCGAGCGGGTTCACCGACATGGAGCGGTCGGCGATCCAGGAGATCGGCAACATCATGACCAGCGGCTTCATCGACGGCTGGGCGAACGTCCTCGACACCACTATCGACATCGGTCCGCCCTCGTTCATCTTCGGTCCCGGGTCCGGGATGGTCGACGACCTCGTCGGCGACCGCGAGAGCGACATGGCCCTGATGTTCGACTCGCACGTCCAGGCGCCCGACTCCAACGTCGACGTGAAGGTGTACACCTTCCCCGAACTCGACGAACTCGTCGAGTTGATGCAGCAGATCGAGGTCTGACCCGCCCGGTCGTCCGACCGGTTCGGCCGGTCGAGCGGCTGCCCTCCCTCGCGGCGCTCGCGGGCGCTTACCAGACCGGGACGACCCGGAACCAGACGGTCGCCGCCAGCCCGGTCGCGAGGGCGAGACACGCCGCGTAGGTCGCGTAGCCGAAGACGACGGCCGCGACCAGCCCGCCGTCGAGCCGCTCGTCGCGGCGGTCGCGGAGCCAGGCGGCGGCGACCGTCGCCGCGAGCGCGGGGAGGACGTACAGCGCGACCGAGGCCACGCCGGACCGGACCCAGGTGACCGGGCCGAGCGGGAAGCCGCCGGGGCCGAACGCCCGGCCGACCTCCCAGAACAGCCGAGGGTAGCCGAACCCGAAGACGGTCCCCGCGGCGACGAACAGTGCCGACGCCTCGACGTCGCGACCGACCACTCGCCGGACCGCCGCGACGTAGCCGCCCGTCCCGCCCCCCGGGCGGCTCCACTGGTAGGCGCTGAACCCGAGGACCGACCCCGCGAACCCGCCGACCGTCGCGAGCCCGGTGACCGGGTGGGCGGGTCGGCCGGCCGCGAGCGAGGTGGTCGCGAGCACGAGCAAGACGGCGACGATCGCGCCCGCGAGCGTCGTCGCGCCCCGCTCGGTCCGCAGGTCGGGTCGCTCCGCGACCGCTCGTCGCAGGACGCCGAGCCCCACGGACTGCGCGAGGAAGACGCCGGCCAGGAAGTACCACGGCTTGAACCGGACGTGGCGACAGGCGGCGAACGTCCCCCGGCACAACACCGTCTCGAAGGCGCCGAAGGTGAACAGCAACACCCCCAGCGTCGCCACCAGCGCCGTCCGCGGGCGCCCGCTGGTCGACACCGTCGCGAGGATGCCGCCGACGAACGCCCCGAGCACGAATGCGTGGACCTCCAGGGGCTGGCTGAACATCGTCGCGAACCAGTCGCCGACGCCTCGCGACTGCCCCACCACCACGACTTCGACCGGCCGTATCGCCCGACGACTACCGACGACGGGACCGAGCGACGGAGTCACGCCCGCCCGTTGTGGTCCCTCGGCAAAAGTCCCCGTGGACGCGGGTCCGCGGTCCGACCGGGGGAGAAACTCTCAACTCGTTTATCGTCGTGCCACTGGGTATATGCGTTCGCGGTCCGTGACGCGGGTATGGAACTGCTTGACGAACGGCCGGTCCCCGAGGAAGCGCACGACGTGAAACGGCAGGCCCGGGAGTTCGCGGCCGAGCACATCGCACCGAACGCCCAGGCGTACTTCGAGTCCGGCGAGTACCCGACGGAGGTACTGGAGGCGGGGATGGACGCCGGGCTGGTCGCCCAGGACATCGGCGAGGAGTACGGCGGGAAGGGCTTCTCGCTGGAGCAGGTGCTGGCCATCGCCGAAGAGTTCTACCGCGCCGACGCCGGCATCGCGCTGACGCTCCAGCTGGCGAGTTTCGGCGCCGAGATCCTCGAGGAGCACGGCGACGACGACCTCAAGGAGGAGTTCCTCCGGCCCGTCGCCGAGAACGAGGAGATCACCGGTCTCGCCGTCTCCGAGCCCGAGACGGGCAGCGACCTCGCCGGGATGGCGACGACCGCCGAGAGAGACGGCGACGAGTACGTCTTGAACGGCGAGAAGTACTGGATCGGCAACGGCGTCGAGGCCGACTGGGTGACCGTCTACGCGAAGACCGGTGACGACGAGGACAACCGGTACGGCAACTACTCGCTGTTCGTCGTCCCGACCGACACCGACGGATACAACGCCGAGCACATCCCCGAGAAGATGGCCTTCCGGGCGTCGAAGCAGGCCCATCTCACGCTGGAGGACTGTCGGGTCCCCGAGGAGTACCTGATCGGCGTCGAGGGCGCGGGCTTCTACATGCTCGCGGAGTTCTTCAACCACGGTCGCGTGATCGTCGGCGGCCACGGTATCGGCATGGCGGCGGCGGCCATCGAGGAGGCGTGGGAGTTCGTCCACGACCGCGAGGCGTTCGGCCGCTCGGTCGACGAGTTCCAGGCCGTCCAGCACAAGCTCGCGGACATGCGGACGGAGTTCGAGGCCGCTCGGGCGCTGACCTGGCGGGCCGCCGACCAGGTGGCCGGGAGCGACGACGCCGGCTTCTGGGCGGCGATGGCGAAGCTCAAGGCGACGGAGACGGCCAACGACTGCGCCCAGAAGGCGATGCAGCTCCACGGCGGTCGGTCCGTGCTCACCGAACGCCGGGTGGCGCGAGTCTACCGCGACGTGCGCGTGCCGGTCATCTACGAGGGAGCCAACGACATCCAGCGCAACCTCGTGTACAACCAGGCGCCGAAGTAGCGCCTTTCCCGATACCGAACGTTTCTGCCGCCCGCACGAACGGTGGGGCGCGACACCCGGACGCCCAGTCACGCGGCCCGGACGCTGAGCGAGACGGTCGCGCCGCGGTCGCCGTTCTCGATGGTGAGGTCGCCACCGTGGCGTTCGGCGACCGTTTTCGCGACCCACAGGCCCAGCCCGGACCCGTGTTCGAGCTGGGAGATCTCGCGGTCGCCGTCGAGGACGGCGACCTCGTCGTCGGGGACCCCGGGACCGCGGTCCGAGACGCGGATCTCGGCGCTGTCGCCGTCGGTCTCGGCGGCGACGCGGACGTACGGCCGGTCCGACCCGCCGTGTTCGACCGCGTTCTCGACGAGGTGTTCGACCGCGGTCCGCAGCTGCTCGTCGCCGTAGACGGTAAACCCGTCGGGCACGTCGGCCTGGAAAGTGCCGTCGGGGTGGGACTCGCGGTAGGGGCCGAGCACGTCCTCGACGATGGCGGAGAGGCCGACCGATCGGTCCGGCGAGTCGCCGTTGAGCGCGGTCTGGATGGTCTCCAGTTCCCCGTCCATCTCCGCGAGGTCGCGGGCGGTGTCGCGGATGGTCTCGGCGGCTCGCCGGTGGGCGGGGTCGTCCAGTTCCTCGGCGAGCGCCACGGCGTGGCCGGTGAGGATCTGGGTCCGGTTGCGGAGGTTGTGGCGCGTGAGCCGGTTGACGACCGCGAGCGTACGGCGCTGGCGGGCGAGTTCCTCCGCCCGGATGCGGCGCACGTCGTTGTACCCGATGAGCAGGTGCGCGACAGAACTCACGCCGAGCACGTCGACGACGACGTAGGCCGGGATCGAGACCCCGGGCGCCGCGCGGGCGAGCGCGAGGATCACGCCCAGCAGCGCGACTCCGAGGAGGTTCCACCCGGCGATCCGCGCCGTGTGCGCGGTGGCCACGTCGCTGCGGTAGAGGTACGCCGCGCCGGCGAGGATGGCGACGCCCAGCACCGCCCCGAGCGCCACCAGCGCGAGCGCGACGCCGTTTCCCTCCGCCCCGGCGGCGTTCGACACCGCCCCGACGACCAGCGCCACACCGGTCAGCGCGACGCTTCCGACCGCGAGCGTTCGTCGAATCATACACGTCGGTTGGTCGACCGTTACAAAAGTCTGGTCGCCCGAGAATCGACGCTGAAAGCGCCACCGAATGACGAGGTGTCGACATATGCCGCCGGTTCGGATATAGAGAACGGAGTTCTCCTCAAATCGGTTCGGAGGCAGACATACGAGGGAGACGCGCTATGCATGCCGTTGTCACCCCCGGCCGAGTTCAGGCGCGAGACGGCCCGTATCCAACCTTCACGATTATTAAGCGGTGACGGAGTGAAAACGCTTTAGTCGGGTCCAGTCCTCGTTTCGTTCACGGCACCCGAATCGGGGCCGATCGATGTATCCATGACAGATCAGGAACTAATATGGCGGATCGCGGGTGGTTCCGGCGACGGTATCGACAGCAACAGTCGGTACTTCGCCAAGGCCCTCATGCGATCGGGGCTCGACGTATTCACACACCGACACTACCCGTCCCGGATTCGGGGCGGCCACACGTACGTGGAGGTACGAGCGGCGCCCGACGGGGCGGCCTCGCGCGGGGACGGGTACAACTTCCTCCTCGCGCTCGGCGACAGTTTCGCGCGGAACCCCTCGGAAGAGGCCTACTACGGCAACGAGGAACTGAAACCGCTCTCGGAGAACCTGGACGACCTCCGCGAGGGCGGCATCATCGTCTACGACTCGGGGCTCATCGACGACGAGCAGGTCGCGGAGATCAATCTGGAGGAGCGCGCCGAGGAGAACGGCTGGCACGTCTACCCGGTCGATCTGCGCGGCATCGCGAAGGAACACGGCCGCGAGATCATGCGCAACAACGCCGGGATCGGCGTCACCGCCGCGCTGCTCGACATGGACACCTCCGAGTACGAGGGGATCATGGACGAGATGTGGAACGACGACATCCTCGAAGCCAACCTCGCGGTCATCCAGGACGGCTTCGAGCGGGCCCAGGAGTTCGACCAGACCCACGACCTGGAGATGCCCGACCACGGCGAGCCCGAGGAGGCCCAGGCGCTGGTCTCGGGTAGCGACGCCATCGCCTACGGGGCGCTCGACGCCGGCTGTCGGTTCATCGCCGGCTACCCGATGACCCCGTGGACGGACGTGTTCACGATCATGTCCCAGAACCTGCCGAAGTTCGGCGGGATCTCCGAGCAGGTCGAGGACGAGATCGCAGCCGCGTCGCTGGCGCTCGGCGCCAGTCACGCTGGCGTCAAGTCGATGTCCGGGTCGTCGGGCGGCGGCTTCGCCCTGATGAGCGAACCGCTCGGGCTCGCGGAGATGTCCGAGACGCCGGTCGTGCTCGTCGAGGCGATGCGCGCCGGCCCCTCGACCGGGATGCCGACCAAGCCCGAGCAGGCCGACCTCGAACACGTCCTCTACACGAGCCAGGGCGACTCCAGTCGCGTCGTCTTCGCGCCGGGCGACCAGCAGGAGTGTTACGAGCAGATCCGGACCGCCTTCGAGCTGGCCTACGACTACCAGATCCCGGCGATCCTCGTCTACGACCAGAAGCTCCAGGGCGAGCTCCGGAACGTCGACGCGAGCTTCTTCGACCGCGAGGCCGACGGCGACCCCGGCTCGGTCGTCTCCGAGGAGGAGATCGCCGAGGCCGCCGAACACCACGCGGGCAAGTTCAAGCGCTTCCAGTACGACGCCGACGACGGCAAGGAGGGCGTCAGCCCCCGCTCGGTGCCCGGCCAGAAGGGCGGCCGTTTCCTCGCGACCGGCAACGAGCACAACGAGGCCGGCCACATCAGCGAGGACCCCACGAATCGCGTCCTGCAGATGGACCGGCGGCTCGGCAAGCTCGAGAGCATCCGCGAGGAACTGGACGCGAAGGGCAACCAGACCCACCACGGTCCCGACGAGGCCGAGTACGGGATCATGTGCTGGGGGAGCCACCAGGGGACGGTCTTCGAGGCCGTCGACCGGCTCAACGACGCGGGCCGCTCGGTCAAGGCCATCGGCGTCAGCGACCTGATGCCCTACCCCGAGGCCGAGGTCAGCGAGTTCCTCGAATCCGTCGAGGAGTGTCTCGTCGTCGAGATGAACGCGACCGCGCAGTTCCGCGGGCTCACCCAGAAGGAACTCGGTCGCTTCGGGCCGAAGCTCTCCAGCCTGCTGAAGTACAACGGGAACCCGTTCGAACCGGCCGAGATCGTCGAGGGCTTCGAGTCCAGCATCGACGGCGAGGAGCTGGCCGTGAACAACATGAAGTACGTCCCAGCGGCAGGTGACTAACCAATGAGTGCATTCAGCGCGATCGGCGATCCGGAAGAAGCGGAGGAAGACGAGTTCACACCCGGGATCGAGCCCCAGCCGACGTGGTGTCCGGGCTGTGGCGACTTCGCGGTGAACAACGCCCTCAAGAAGGCGATGGCCAACCTCGGGAAGAACCCCGACGAGGTCCTGCTGTGTACCGGCATCGGCTGTTCGGGCAAGCTGAACAGCTACTTCGAGAGCTACGGCTTCCACACCATCCACGGGCGCTCGCTGCCCGTGGCGCGGGCGGCCAAGCTCGCCAACCCGGGCGTCGAGGTCGTCGCGGCGGGCGGCGACGGCGACGGCTACGGGATCGGCGGGAACCACTTCATGCACACCGCCCGCGAGAACCACGACATGACCTACATCGTGTTCAACAACGAGATCTTCGGCCTCACGAAGGGCCAGACCTCGCCGACGAGCCCGAAAGGTCACAAGTCCAAGACCCAGCCCAGCGGGTCGGCCAAGGACCCCGTCCGGCCGCTCTCGCTGTCGCTGGCGTCGGGCGCGTCCTACGTCGCCCGCACGGCGGCGGTCAACCCCAATCAGGCCGCCGAAATTATCGCCGAGGCGGTCGAACACGACGGGTTCGCCCACATCGACTTCCTCACGCAGTGTCCGACCTGGAACAAGGACGCGCGCCAGTACGTCCCCTACACGGACGTGCAGGACTCCGACGACTACGACTTCGACGTGACGAACCGCCAGGAGGCCGGGGAGATGATGTACGAGGTCGAGTCGAAGCTCTACGAGGGCGAGGTGCTGACCGGTCGCTTCTACAAGGACGACCGTCCCTCCTACGGCCAGGAGAAGCGCTCGACCGGCGAGATGCCCGAGGAACCGCTCGCCGAGCGCTACTACGACGAGGACGCCGAGTGGGAGCGCTGCGCCGAGCAGCTCATCGACAAACACACGTAAGTACCGGCTCACCGCGCCGGTAGCCGGTCTCTAGGGGCGCGCGGCGGCCGTTCCGACCCGTTCGCGACGCGTTTGTGGTTTCGGAAGATATTTTTCGCGCGGTAGCAAATTACGGAGTATGAGCGCCGAATCGACGGAGGAACGCATCCTCTCCGTGCTGGAGGAGGACGCCCAGGCCTCCTACGCCGAGATCGCGGACCGGGTCGAGGTGTCCAAGCCGACCGTCCGCAAGTACATCCAGCGCCTCGAGGACGAGGAGGTCATCGTCGGTTACTCCGCCGACGTGGACCCGAAGAAGCTGCCCGGCCAGTCGATCGCTCTCGTCGGCATGGACGTCGACAGCGGTCGCTACGTCGAGGCCGTCCGCGAGTTGAAGGGGATCCCGGAGATCGAGAAGCTGTACACCTCCAGCGGCGACCACATGCTGATGGCCGAGGTGCGCGCCCCGGACGGCGACGCCGTCGGCGACGTGATCGAGTCGACGATCAAGGACATCGAGGGCGTCACCGCCGCCCATCCCTCCTTTCTCCAGGAACGTCTGAAGTAAGTCGGTGGCTGGCCAGTCGCGACCGACACCTACGCAGTTAGGGACACCTGCTATTTTTACACCGTCCGTCGGGTGAGATATGTCGAACACAACTGATTCGGTTCCGGACCCGACCGACTACGAGTGGGAGTTCGAACAGGTCGACAGCGTCGGAATCTGGTTCATGGACGGCTGGCGCGGATTCGCGGACGAGGACCTCGAAGCCGCAAGCACACACTACCGCGAACGCGGCGCGCGCGCGGACATCGACGCGACGATCGCGGTCTTCGGCGACGAGACGAACCTCGCAGGAGATACACAGGAGTACATGGGTCGGGAGTGGTCGACCAACGGCGAGTACACCGGCGTCGACCGGATCGGGTTCGTCTCCGGGGGCACCACGGCCATGGCGGTGACGGCGAACGTGGACGTGCCCGGTGCGGAAGTCGACGCATTCAGCGACCTCGAGACGGCGATCGAGTGGGCACAGGACTGATCGCGACCGTTCCGATCGGTTCGGCCGTCCGGTAGTGCCCGCGCGTCGCGGGGCCACGAGGTGACCGGCGAACGAACGGACAGTAGGGGTGGATTTTTACGCGCCGTTCCCCGAGGAGACGGTATGACCGCCCGCCTGGTGCTGGGGACCGGATCGCTGGCGGGGTCGCTCGTCACGGAGCTGCGCGAGCGGTGCGGCCGGCTGGCGGTGCTGGCCGACGACGAGAACGCGGTCCGGACGCTGCGCGAGGAGGGCGTCGTCGCCGAGGTGGGCGACCCGACCGACGAGGCCACGCTTCGAGAACGCGAGAGGCCGGACACGGTCGCCGTGGCGACGGCCGACGCCGCGACGAACCTGGCGGCCGCGGAGGCGGTGGCGTCGGTCTACCCCGGGGCGTTCGTGCTGGCGTACGCGCCCGCCGAGTCGACCGACGACCAGCGGGCGGCGCTGGCGGCGGCCGCCGACGAACTGGTCGACGCGCGGGCCGCCGCGACCGACTGGCTGGACGAACGGATCGGCGACGACGGCCTCCGGACGCGGAAGCTGACGGCGACGCTCCGTGATGTCGAGGGACGGCTCGCGATCGTCACGCACGACAACCCCGACCCGGACGCCATCGCCAGCGCGGTCGCGCTGGCGCGGGTCGCGGCGGCGACCGGCGTCGAAGCCGACGTGTGTTACTTCGGGAGTATCACCCACCAGGAGAACCGCGCGTTCGTCAACCTGCTGGAGTTCGACCTGCGGCGACTCGAACCGGGCGCGGAGCTGTCGGAGTACGGCGGCGTCGCGCTGGTCGACCACTCGCGGCCGGGCGTCAACGACGGGCTGGCCGAGGACACGCCGGTCGATGTCGTGATCGACCACCACCCGCCCCGATACCCCGTCGAGGCGCGGTTCGTCGACCTGCGCAGCGAGGTGGGTGCGACGAGCACGCTGCTGGTCGACTACCTCCGCAAACTCGACATCACGCCCAGCCGAGAGGTGGCGACGGGGCTGCTGTTCGGGATCCGGGTCGACACCGACGAGTACACGCGCGAGGTGAGCGTCGCGGACTTCGAGGCGACGGCGTATCTGGTCCCTCACGCCGACGCGGGGACGCTCGACCGCATCGAGTCGCCGAGCATGAGCGCGGACACGCTGGACACCATCGCACGGGCGATCCGCGACCGGGAACGCCACGGGCCGGCGCTGCTGTCGGGCGTCGGGGAGCTGACGGACCGCGACGCGCTCGCGCAGGCGGCCGACCGCCTGCTCGACCTCGAGGACGTGACGACGACGCTCGTCTACGGGATCATGGACGGCACCATCTACGTCTCGGCGCGGGCGCGAGGGACCGACCTCGACCTGGGCGAGACGCTCCGGGACGCCTTCGGGCAGATCGGCAGCGCCGGCGGCCACGCCGACATGGCTGGCGCGCAGATCTCGCTGGGGTTGCTGGACGCTATCGACGCCGACGACGAGTCGCTGTCGGAGATCCTCTCGGCGATCGTCACCGACCGCTTCCTCGACGCCATGGGCTCGCGGAGTCACCGGGTCCTGACGGGCGTCTACCCCGACGACTACCACGGCACCAGTCCGGACGAGCCGCTGTCGCTCGACCGCATCGCCGGCGCCGCGGCCCGGGACGACCGGGTCGGAGACCCCGAGGACGGCGGCCCGGACGACGGGGACGCGACCGACGAGGGTACGACCGGCGACGACGGCCGGCGCTGAGGGCGGGTCGAGCGCCGACGGCTGGCGGCGCCGACACCGGGCCGGAGCCGGTGTGTTTTTGAGCGACGGACGCCGATTCCCGTGCAATGGTCGAGGAGGGAGCACTGACGGTGAAAGACTACATGACTCGCGAAGTCGAAACCGTGTCGCCGGACGATACGGTCGGCGACGTGGCCGCGCGCATCGCCGGGAGCACGGAACACAGCGGGTTCCCGGTCACCGACGGTCGCCACGTCGAGGGGTTCGTCAGCGCCCGGGACCTGCTGCAACAGCCGGACCACGAGCCCATCTTCAAGGTGATGAGCGACGACCTGCTGGTGGCTCACCCCGAGATGGACATCGACGACGCCGCCCGCGTCATCCTCCGGTCGGGCATCCAGAAGCTCCCCGTCGTCGACGACGCGGGCAACCTCGTCGGCATCATCTCCAACGCCGACGTGATCCGCTCGCAGATCGAGCGGGCGACCCCGGGGAAGGTCGACAACCTGATGCAGACCCTGGAGAACATCCACGGCGTCGCCGTCTCCCAGGAACGTCGTGACGTGGCGCTCGCCGAGTTGACGCCGACCCAATCGAAGGTGTACGCCGACGAACTGGAGGGGCGGCGGTACGAACTCGACCGCGGACTGGCCGAACCGCTCGTCGTCATCGACAACGACGGCGACCTGCTGCTGGCCGACGGCCACCACCGCGTCAAGGCCGCCGCGCGCCTCGGCATCGAGGAGATGGACGCCTACGTCATCGTCCTCTCCGAACCGGTGGACCTGGGGATGGCCAAGACCGCCGAGAAAGAGGATCTGTACTCGATCGACGACATCGAGGTCGTCGACTACGCCCACCACCCGCTCGTCCAGAAGACCAAGCGACTGCAGGACTGAGCGGGTCGGCGCCGTTTTCGCGCCGTCGTCACTCCGCCGCGCGCCCGCCAGCAGGGGCTGATGGGTCACTACTGAGCGCCGCCGACGATTCGAGCGCACGACCGCGGGGTCGCCGTCGCCCGAACCCTTATGCGCACTCCGGCAATATTTGCGAGCATGTTCGACGACGAGGACCTCGCCGCGATCCGAGAGTCCCGCGAGGAGTGGGAAGCCGAGCGACTCGAACCCGCCCTCGACGGCTACGGCGAGCGCGCCGAGCGGTTCGCGACGGTGTCGAACCACGAGGTCGACCGCCTCTACACCCCCGAGGACGTGGCGGACCTGGACTACGAGGCGGACCTGGGGTTCCCGGGCGAGCCGCCCTACACTCGCGGCGTCTACCCGACGATGTACCGCGGGCGCACGTGGACGATGCGGCAGTTCGCCGGCTTCGGGACGCCGAGCGAGACCAACGAGCGGTTTCACTATCTCATCGAGGAGGGCCAGACCGGCCTGTCGACGGCCTTCGACATGCCGTCGCTGATGGGGCTCGACTCGGACGACCCGATGAGCGACGGCGAGGTCGGCCGGGAGGGCGTCGCCGTCGACACGCTGCGGGACATGGAGATCATCTTCGACGGCATCGACGTGGGGGAGGTCTCCACCTCGTTCACGATCAACCCCAGCGCACCGGTGATCTACGCGATGTACGTCGCCATCGCCGACCAGCAGGGCGTCCCCCGCGAGGAGATCCGCGGCACCCTCCAGAACGACATGCTCAAGGAGTTCATCGCCCAGAAGGAGTGGGTCGTCCCGCCCCGTCCCTCGCTGGATATCGTCGTCGACACCGTCGAGTTCGCCGTCGAGGAGACGCCGAAGTTCAAACCGATCTCGGTCTCGGGCTATCACATCCGCGAGGCCGGATCGACGGCGATTCAGGAACTGGCCTTCACGCTGGCCGACGGGCTGGCCTACGTCGAGGCCTGCCGCGAGCGCGGGCTGGCCGTCGACGAGTTCGCCCCCCAGCTCTCCTTTTTCTTCAACTCCCACAACTCCATCTTCGAGGAGGTCGCGAAGTTCCGCGCCGGCCGACGGATCTGGGCGAACCTGCTGGCGGAGTGGTACGGCGCCGAGGCCGACGCCAGCAAGGCGATGAAGTTCCACACCCAGACGGCGGGGCAGTCGCTGACCGCCCAGCAGCCGCTGAACAACGTCGTCCGGGTGACGATCCAGGCGCTGGCGGGCGTGCTGGGCGGGACCCAGAGCCTCCACACCAACAGCTTCGACGAGGCGCTGGCGCTGCCCAGCGAGGACGCGGTGCGGGTCGCCCTGCGCACCCAGCAGATCATCGCCGAGGAGTCGGGCGCCGCCGACATCGTCGACCCGCTGGGCGGCAGCTTCGCCGTCGAGGCGCTGACCGACGAGGTCGAGGCCGAGGCCATGGAGTACATCGAGGCGATCAGGGAGATGGGCGACGGGTCGATGCGGGAGGGCGTCCTGACGGGTATCGACGAGGGGTACTTCCACCGGGAGATCGGGGACGCGGCCTACGAGTACCAGGAGCGCGTCGAGACCGAGGCGGAGGTCGTCGTCGGCGTCAACGCCTACACGGTCGCGGAGGACACCGAACCGGAGACCCTCAGGGTCGACGAGGAAGTCCAGGAGCGACAGCGCGAGCGGCTCGCCGAAGTGAAAGCCGAGCGCGACGACGAAGCGGTCGAGGACGCGCTCGCGGCGCTGGACGACGCCATCGAGAGCGACGAGAACGTCATGCCCGCTCTCGTCGACGCGGTCGAGGTCTACGCGACGATGGGCGAGATCATGGATCGCTTCGAGCGCCACCACGGGAGCTACCGGGAGTCGATCGGCGTCGCCTGACCGGACCGCTCGGGCGGCGATCGGGTGGTCGGGTCCCCTACAGCACGTCCTTGTTCACGAACAGCAGATAGCCGACGACGGGGACGACGACCAGCCAGACGGCCAGCGCGGCGACGGCGTACCACTCCGAGACGGCGAGGTAGTCGACCTCGGCGCCCTGCGGGTTGGTGATCAGCGGGTGGAACAGGTTCTCGTTGAACAGCACGTTCACGACCTTCACGTAGGCGTTCAGCGGGTCGAGCCGGCCGAGGTAGAAGTACCACTCGGGGTACGGCCGAAGGCCCAGCTCGCCGTCGGGGCGGGTGAGGTAGAGACCGCCCCACTGCATGACGGGCCACAGGCCGCGGAAGAGGACGTAGGTGCTGATGATCCCGGTCGTGACCTGCGTCTCGGAGTCCAGCACCGCCGAGAGCGCGAGGCCGACGCCGACGAACAGCAGTCCAAAGGCCAGCGTCGCGACGACGAACAGGAGGAAGGCGACGGCGTCGGGTTCGCGGAGGACCCCGAAGCCGACGGCGCCGACGACGAGGAGGCCGAGCGCCGTCGCGGCCGAGAGCAGCACCGACCGACTCAGGTACTTCCCCAGGTAGGCGTCGAACCGGGAGTTCGGCAGGCCGAGGAGAAAGCGGACCGACCCGCTCTCGCGTTCCTGGATGATCGCCCCGTAGCTGCCGAGCATCGCGATGAACGGGAGGATCACCGAGAGGATGCTGCCGACGAGTAGCATGATGGTGTCGAACGTCGGCGCCTGGCCGCCCGGCGACGAGACGTGCGCCAGCGCGACGAGGATGGCGATACCGGCGGTGAACGCGAACATCGTCGCCGCGACGCCCTGGCCCAACCGCGACCGGCGGACGCCCAGCAGGTCGTCGTTCATGACGGTTCGCCAGGTCATGCCTCTCCCTCCGCGGGCGCCTCGGCCCTGTCCCGGTTTCCGTCCCCCCGGCCCTCCCGCGGGCCGAGCGTCGCCACCTCGAATATCTCCTCCAGCGAGGGGTCGTCGGTGGTGAAGTCCGCGAAGCCGACGCCGGCCCGCTCTACCGCGTTGAGCGCCCGGAGCTTCGCGTCGCCGCCCCGGGCCGAGACGAGGACCTGGTTGTCGGTCGCCTCGACCTCCTCGACGCCGTCGATCCCGCGGATCTCGGAGAGCAGCGACTCGGGGGCCGCCCGCTCGACGGTGACGGTGACGGTCGCGGCGTCCAGTTGCGCTCGGAGGTCGGCGACGCTGCCCTCGGTGACCATCTTCCCGTCCTTGAGGATGCCGACGCGGTCGCAGACGGCCTCGACCTGGTCGATGAGGTGGCTGGAGAAGAAGACGGTCGCGCCCCGTCTGTTCTCCTCGCGGATCACGTCGCGCAGCTCGCGGGTGCCGTTGGGGTCCAGTCCCGTCGACGGCTCGTCGAGCACGAGCAGGTCGGGGTCGCCGACCAGCGCCATGCCGATGGCCATCCGCTGGCGCATCCCCTTCGAGAAGCCGCCGGCCTTCCGGTCGGCGGCCTCGGGGATGCCGACGCGTTCGAGGACCGCGTCGGGGTCGTCGTCGGCGCCCTTCGCGCGGATGGCCCGCTCGACGTGTTCGCGGGCGGTGATCCGCTCGTAGACGCCGTAGCCCTCCAGCAGGGCGCCGGTGCGCTGGCGGATCGCCTTGCTCTCGGCCCGGGCGTCGTGGCCGAACACGCGGGTCGACCCGGCGGAGGGCTGGGTGAACCCGAGCAGGATGTTGATCGTCGTCGACTTGCCGGCGCCGTTCGGGCCGAGAAAGCCGAATATCTCGCCCTCCGGGACCGAGAAGGACAGGTCGTCGAGGGCGGTCACGTCACCGAATCGCTTGGTCAGGTTCGATATCTCGATGGCGGACATGCGTGGAGGGTGGACGGCGGGAACCGCGTCCTACCGGTGGCTCCGGCGGGCGACTGATAAACGTACCGCCCGGCTCGCCGTCTGCACCCGCGACGGACCGGGCGGGACGACCCCGGGACGCCTTCCTCGGCGGCGACGGATCCGGTTCGAGACACCGGCCAGCGGCGCCGTCGGTACACTTTCCCACGAAGGTATCGATCGGTCCGAACACGGCGAACCGAACGCCGTTCGCCTGTCACTTTTTATAATTATGCACAACTATTATGAGGGAGGTCATCCCCTGATAGAGCATGTCACACGATGACAGTACAGTGTCGCGGCGTGGGTTGATGAAACGAGCGGGCGCGGCGGGTGCCGTCGGTCTCACCGGGCTGGCGGGGTGTACCGAAGGCGGCGACGGCGGCGACGGCGGTGGCGGTGACGGTACCGACTACCCCTCGCTCGGGAACTTCCCGATCGAGGGCGACACCGCGACGTTCGGGTTCAACGTCCCCACGTCGGGACCGTACTCCTCGGAAGGGGAGGACGAACTGCGCGCCTACGAGCTCGCGGTCGACCACCTCAACAACGGCGGCGGCTGGGTCGACGAGTGGGACGACCTGTCGGGCGACGGCGTCCTCGGCTACGAGATCGACTACGTCGAGGGCGACACCGCGACCGACGCCTCGACCGCCGAGCAGTCGGCCTCCCGGATGATCGACCGCGACGGCGTTATCATGTTCGCGGGCGGCTCCTCCTCGGCGGTCGCCATCGCCCAGCAGGGGCTCGCCCAGCGCGAGAAGGTGATGTTCACCTGCTGTCTCACCCACTCGGACGACACGACCGGCGGGGACTGCGTCCGCTACAGCTTCCGGGAGATGTTCAACGCCTACATGACCGGCCAGGCGCTGACGCCGGTCCTCACCGACGAGTACGGCGACGACCTGACGTTCTACCAGCTGTACGCGGACTACTCGTGGGGCCAGACGGTCCAGTCGTCGATGCGGATGTTCCTCGAGGACGCCGGCTGGGAGGAGGTCGACAGCGTCGCGACGCCGCTGGACACCAGCGACTTCTCGTCGTACCTCTCGGAGGCCCAGAGTTCCGGGGCGGACGTGCTGTTCCTCGACCACTACGGCCTCGACGGGGCGAACTCGCTGACCGACGCCATCGACGCCGGTATCGACGAGGACATGGAGATCGTGATGCCGCTGTACAACCGGCCGATGGCCGAGGCCGCGAGCAACGCGATCGGCGGGATCTTCGGGACCATCGCGTGGGACTCCCAGATCGACAACGAGCCCTCGAACACCTTCACGGAGTTCTTCGGCGAGGAGTACGACGGCCGGGTCCCCTCGGGACCGGCACAGCTCGCCTACTCCGGGACGCTCCAGTACGCCGCCGCCGTCGAACGGGCGGGCACGTTCTACCCGCCGGAGGTCATCCGCGAGCTCGAAGGGTACGAGTACGACAACATCGGCATGAACGAGGAGACGATGCGCGCCTGCGACCACCAGGCCCAGCGGGCGATCCCGGTCGTCCGCGGACTCCCCGAGTCCGAACAGGGCGACGGCCAGTTCTTCGAGATCGTCGACATCACCCCGCGCGAGGACGTGGGCTACGGCTGCGACGAGGGCCCCGCCGCGGAGTGCGAACTCGGCGACTACGGCGACGAGGAGTGAGCCCCCGCGCGACTAGGCCCTACAGTTATGTACGTGATTCCCGGACCCTCTACACAGAATGAGTGACAATCACACCCAAAACACCGACCGCCACCGCCGTCGGGCGCCGAGCGGAGACCAACGGCGCCCCGAACGGCCGGTCCCAACCGAGGTGACCGGCGAGTGAGCGTCGTCGGCGACCTGATCGTCTTGCTCGTCAACGGCCTCCAGACCGGCGCCATCTACGTCCTGCTGGCGATCGGGCTGTCGATCATCCTCGGGACGCTCAAGTTCGTCAACTTCGCCCACGGCGCCCTGTTCGTCGTCGGCGCCTACGCCGGCTTGCTCATCACACAGGAGATCTCGATATCGAACGGGAAGCTCGCCGAGTGGGGGTATCCCACGCTGGGACTGGAGTGGGGCTTTTTCGCCGCGCTCGTCATCGTCCCCGTGTTCGTCTTCGTCGTCGGCCTCGCCATGGAGCGGTTCGTCGCGCGACCGTTCTACGACCGGCCCGACACCGACCAGATCCTCGTCACCTTCGGGCTGGCCATCGTCGTCCAGGAGGTCATCCACGCGCTGATCGGCCCCCGGACCTACGGCTACGAGGTGCCGACCTCCGCGTTCGGCCTCCTGCCGATGACGGGGCCGATCGGCGTCCCGCTGTCGGACGTGACGATCAACGTCTGGCGGCTCTGGGTCATCGCCATCACGGCGGCACTGGTGATCGCCGTCTACGCCATCGTCGAGTACACCGACTTCGGCCTCGTCGTCAAGGCCGGGACGCGCGACCCCGAGATGGTCCGCCTGCTCGGTATCAAGATCACGCGCCCGTACCTCGTGATGTTCGGCATCGGCGCGGCGCTGGCCGGCATCGCCGGCGTCGTCGGCGGCCCGCTGCAGAACATCAACCCGGAGATCGGGATGACGATCCTCGTCCCCGCCTTTCTCACCGTCGTCATCGGCGGCGTCGGCTCGATCCGCGGCGCCGTGCTGGGCGGGACGCTCATCGGCATGGTACAGGTGACGCTCATCTCGCTCGGGACGCTCGGGGTCGGCGGGTTCCAGGTCAACTTCACCCCCTGGGCGCAGGTGGGTATCTACGCGCTCGCGGTCGTCGTCCTGCTCACGCGGCCCCAGGGGCTGCTCGGATCCGAGGAGGTGTCGGCATGAGCGACGAGGTCAACTCCGCCGAGGCGGGCGAACCGGCCGACGTCGACCGCTCGCCCTCGCTGTACGACCGCTGGAACGCCGTCCGCGAGCGCGAGGTGACGACGGCCGTCATCACGTTCCTCGCCGTCTTCCTCGCGCCGCTGGCCCTGGTCGTCGTCCCCGAGATGCTCGGGGTACCGACCCAGTACATCTGGTACCGGAGCCTGGTCACGCTGGCGCTCATCTGGGGGATCTTCGCGGTCGGCTACGACCTCCTGCTGGGCTTTACGGGCCTGCTGTCGTTCGGCCACGCGATCTTCTGGGGGACGGCCGCCTACGCGGCGGGCATCCTCAGCGCGAACGTGACCGGCAGTCCCATCGCGATGATCCTCGTGGGGACGACCACGGCGGTCCTGTTCGCGTGGGTCATCGGCTGGATCTCCCTGCGCAGGGGCGGCATCTACTTCGCCATCCTCACGCTGGCGTTCGGACAGATGATCTACTACGTCTTCCTGTCGCCGCTCGGGTGGCTCACCGGCGGCGAGAACGGGTTCAACGAGGTCGCGGTCGACCCGCTGCTGGGCTTTCTGCCCCTCGGTGCGGAGGTCGCGGTCGTCCCCGACGCGCTGGTCGGGACCTGGATGTACGTCTTCGTCGGCCTCGCCACGGTCCTGGCGGTCGTCGTCGCCAACCGCATCCTCAACTCCCCGTACGGCGTCGTCCTGCGGGCGATCCGCGAGAACGAACAGCGCGCGGAGTTCGTCGGCCTGAACGTCTGGCGCTACAAGCTGATGGCCTTCGTCATCTCGGGGGCGTTCGCCGGCGTCGCCGGCAGCCTCTACGTCGTCCAGCGGTCGTTCGTCCCGATCGAGAACACGCTCAACTGGACGATCAGCGGCGAGGTCGTCATCATGACGGTGCTGGGCGGCGTCGGCTCGCTGTTCGGCCCGCTGCTCGGCGCCGGCGTCTACATGTACGTCGCGAACATCGTCAGCGGGATGCCGGGGATCGGCGACTTCTGGCACATGATCCTCGGGCTCGTGTTCGTCGCCGTCGTCGTCGTATTGCCCGACGGCATCTGGGGCGGGCTCGGGTGGATCCGCGAGCGCGTCGCCGATGCGCTGGGGGGTGACGACCGATGAGCGCTATCCTCGAGACCGACGGGCTCGTCAAGGAGTTCGGCGGCCTCACGGCCACCGACGACGTGAACCTCTCCATCGAGCGCGGCGAACTGGTCTCGCTCATCGGCCCCAACGGCGCCGGCAAGTCGACGCTGATCAACCTCATCACCCGGATGCTCGAGGAGACCGAGGGGGACATCCGCTTCGAGGGCGAGTCCATCGTCGACCTGGAACCCCACGAGGTCGTCCAGCGGGGGATCGGCAAGTCCTTCCAGACGGCCTCTATCTTCCCCGAACTCTCCGTCGAGGAGAACGCCAACATCGCTTCGTTGGGCGCCGAACACGGCTCGTTCCGCTTGAACTTCCTCGTCCACCGGAACAGCTACCCGGAGGTCGAGCAACGGACCCTCGACACCCTCGAAGCCGTCGGCCTGCGCGACCAGCGCGACACCCGCGCGGCGGACCTGCCCTACGGGGACAAGCGGCGCCTGGAGATCGGCATCGCCCTGGCGAGCGAGCCCTCCCTACTCCTGATGGACGAACCCACGGCGGGGATGTCCCCCGAGGAGACCCAGGCGACCGTCGAACTGATAGAGGACCTCCAGGAGGAGCTCGACCTGACCATCCTGCTGGTCGAACACGACATGGAGATCGTCTTCAGCGTCTCCGACCGCATCGCCGTGCTGAATCGCGGGTCGATCATCGCCGAGGGGACACCCGACGAGGTGCAGGGCGACCCGAGCGTCCAGGAGGCGTATCTGGGAGGTGTCGAGCTGTGAGCCTGCTCGAAATCGACGGCGTCGAGAGCTACTACGGCCAGTCTCACATCCTCCGCGACGTGTCCATGCGCGTCGAGGAGGGCGAGATCTGCGCGCTGCTGGGCCGCAACGGCGCCGGCAAGACGACGACGCTCCGCAGCATCGCCGGCGCCCGCCCCCCGGAAGTCCGCGAGGGGACGGTCACGTACAAGGGTCGAGATATCACCGACATGGAGACCGAAGACATCTCCGTGCTCGGTATCTCGCACGTTCCCGAGGAGCGGCGGGTGTTCGGCAACCTCACCGTCGAGGAGAACCTCCATCTGGCCGACGTGGTCCAGAACCGCTCGAACACGGTCGGCCGCGACCTGCAGTTCGAACACGAGGGCCAGTCTATCGAGCAGATCCTGGAGGACTTCCCCCGGCTGGCCGAGCGCCAGAACCAGCTCGCCGGCACCCTCTCGGGCGGCGAACAGCAGATGCTCGCCATCGCGCGGGCGCTCAAGCAGAGCACCGACCTGCTGATGCTCGACGAGCCCTACGAGGGGTTGGCCCCGCAGATCATCGAGACCGTCGAGGGCGCCATCGAGCGGATCCGCGAGGAGGGGACGACCGTCCTGCTGGTCGAGCAGAACGCCGTCGCGGCGATGAAGATCGCCGACCGGTGTTACGTCGTCGACCAGGGCGGCGTCGTCTTCGAGGGCACCGCCGACGAACTGCGCGAGGACGACGAGACGCGCGAGCGGTACCTGGGGGTCTAACGATGGCAGGAGCACCCGACGAGTCGACCGACGCGCCCGCGATGGACGAGTCGACCGTCGACGCCCACATCGACCGACTCGTCGCCGAGGGCGTCCTCGACCACGACGAATCGACCGACGGGATAACCACCACGGAGGACTTCGAGCACCGCCGGCACGTCTACCTCGACACGTACCTGGACCTGAGCGAGGCGGAGTTCCACGAGTCGGTCGCCGACGCGTTCGACCTCCCCTCGGCCGAGGCGGCCGCCGACCGCGTCGACGACCTCGGGATCAGTCGCGAGGAGTTCGCGACCTACCTCGCGCTGTCGGCCCACCTCGACGGCTACGGCGTCGCCGAGCGCACCGAGATGGCCGGGATCGTCGTCGAAGTCGGGCCGGAGTCGCCGGTACCGGAGGCGCTCGACGAACTCGACGACGACACCTGGCGCGAGTTCGTCGCCGAGCACGACCGCGCGGTCGTGACCGTCTGGAAGCGCCGCTGCGAGCCCTGCGAGGCGACGAAGTCGGAGCTCGACGGGATACTCGCGGCGCTGCCCGACGACGCCGCCGTCGCCGG
Organism: Halosimplex rubrum; assembly: GCF_013415885.1. NCBI lineage: Archaea > Methanobacteriati > Methanobacteriota > Halobacteria > Halobacteriales > Haloarculaceae > Halosimplex > Halosimplex rubrum. The sequence continues at coordinate 2,373,670 of NZ_CP058910.1, read as the reverse complement.
ACTCGACGGCGAGGCCTGTCCGGAGTTCTGCCGCGAGAACGAGGTCAACGCCGCGCCCGCGGTCGCCTTCTTCGCCGACGGCGAACTGCTGGACGCCGTGACCGGACGACAGCGACCGGGACCGCTCGGCGAGCGCGCCGCGGCGCTGTACGGCGGAGACTGAGCGGTCGTCACAGCACGGACTGAACATCACTTTTTGCCGACGTGACCGGAGAGTCGCCGGAGAATCGGGTCGAGCGGGCGCCTCAGCGGCGGTCGTCGGCGCTGTGGAGCCGGTCGACGCTGTCGACGAGTTCCCGGACCGACCGGGTCTGGGAGTCGGTCGTCTCGACGATGCGGCGGGCCGCGGCCTCGGCGTCCTCGGCGTGGCTGCGGGCCTCCTCGATGGTGGTCGTGACGCCCTCGATGGCGTCGGCCTGGCTGTCGTTGGCGTCGGCGACCTCCTCGATGCCGTCGGCGGTCTCGTCGACGGCGTCGGCGATCTCGTCGAGCGCGTCGAGCGCCTCGGCGATCCCCCGTTCGGCTTCCCGGATCTGGGCGTTCGACGCCCGGACGCTCTCGACGGTCTCGGTCGCCTGGGACTGGATCTCCGCGACGGTGCGGGAGATCTCGTCGGCGTACTCGCCCGTCTCGGCGGCGAGCGTCTTCACCTCGTCGGCGACGACGGCGAAGCCCTCGCCGGACTCGCCGGCCCGAGCCGCCTCGATGTTGGCGTTCAGGGCGAGCATGTTCGTCTGTTCGGCCACGTCGGCGATGATCTCGATGACCTCGTTGACCTCGTCCATGCGCTGTTCGAGCTCGGTGACGCTGTCGACCAGATCGTCGCTGCTGTCGGTGAGGTCGTCCGTGACGGCCCTGGCCGTCTCGCCGGCCCGCTCGCCCGCCTCGACGGAGTCGCGGGCGCGGTCGGCGGCCGCCGACACCTGGTTGGAGGTGGCCGCGATCTCCTCCATCGTCGCGCTGACGTCCTGCACGTCCTCGGCCGCCTCGGCGAGGATCCGGTTCTGCTCGGTGACGGCCGACTCGATCTCGTCGGCCGCGGCGGCGGACTCGTCGGTGGCCGCCGCCAGGTCCCCGGCGTTGCCGTCGACCCGCTCGATCAGGTCCGCGAGCGCGCTCGCCATCTCGTTGAGCTCGTCGACGACGTTCAGCAGCGACGCGTCGACGTGACCCTCGGCGTTGTCGAACGACGCGCGGGCGTCCAGGTTCCCGTCCTGGATGGCCCGCATCGTCTCCTCCAGCTCGCCCACCAGATCGGAGGTGCGCTCGTGGCGGAGCACGTCGGCGGTGCGGTCCTGGACCATCTCCACGACCGCGATCAGCTCGCCGTCCTCGTAGATCGGCGCCGCCGAGAAGGAGATGTGGACCTCCTCGCCGTGCTGGTCCTGCATCACGCTCGTGTCCCGGTAGAGGGTAAAGGAGGCCTCGTCGACCCTCGGCACGTCGTAGACCTCGTCGGTCCGCTCGGGCGCGTCGATCACCTTGTCGGCCAGCGTCTTCCCCCGTCGACCGTCCGGGTAGAAGGCCACGCTCGCCATCTCCATCGACTGGGCCTCGGCCTCGGGCACGCCGGTCAACCGTTCGAGCTGGGCGTTCCACGTCAGGATCTCCCCCTCGGCGTCGAGGACAAAGAGCGGCGTCCCGACGTGGTGGAGCACGTCGTGGTAGTCCAGCGAGTCCGCGCCGGGCGCCCCGTCGGGCGCGGGGCCCGGATCCGACCCCGACTCGGTCGCGTCGGCTCCCTCCGCCGCCCGCCGCTCGTAGGCCCCGGCACCGGCGGCGAACACGTCCGTCGCCCGGTCGAGGCCGTCCCGCAGTTCCTCGCGGGCGTCGTCGACGGCGGCCGCCGCGTCCCCGTCGAGGTCCGCCCGGAGCCGGTCGAAGACGGCGTCGACGAGCGCGTCCGTCACGACGCGCTGGCTCTCCCCGAACGACCGCGCGTCGATACCGGCGGTCCGGTACTCGCCGACGAGTTCGTCGACGGCGTCGCCATCCACCTCGAAGAGGTCGCGGACGTGACGGTGGCCGACCGCGGTCGGTCCGGTCCCGCCGTACACCTCGTCGAGGGCGTCGAGGTCGGGGTCGTATCGCCGTCCGAGCGACCCGTCTCCGTCGCCCTCGAGCGTCGCTCCGCCGTCCGGCTCGGCCCGCGGCTCGTCGCTCCCGCCGCCGACCCGGTCCCGGAGGCGACGGAGTATCGACTCCTGTGAGCGCTCGGTCATCTGTCCGTGCCAACGACGATTTCCTACATAAATATACGGCATGAATTATCGATTCGAATAACGGAATCCCCCTCTCTCGGCCATCTGAACGGGAAGATCGGGTCTTTGTTCCGGCCGCGAAAACCCGGTGGACGGCGGGAGCCAGGCGTGGGACCCCCGCGACTCGCGGCGGACGAGCCGGGACGAACGCGGACCGTAGAGGTGCGACCGGGCCGGCGGCTCGCACCGGTCGAGCGACGGCGGCGAGGCCGAGAACGGGCGGTCCGGCGAGAGCGCACGGATCATTTATGTCGTTGCCCGCGCCAGTCACACGGGATGGACGACGAGTCGGTCGTCGAGACCAACCCGCGCGACCGGGACGGGGTCGACCCGTCGGCGGCGTTCGCCGAGCAGGCCAACGTCTCGGCGGCGGACGCGGCGGCGTTGGAGGGCGAATGGCCCGACTGCTGGGCGCGGGCCGGCGAGATGCTCGACTGGAGCGAGCCGCCGGAGACGACGTTCGAGGCGGCGGGCGGCGACCGCCGGTGGTTCCCGGGCGGGGAGCTGAACGCCTCGGTCGACTGCGTCGACCGCCACCTCGACGACCGCAAGACCCAGGCGGCGATCAAGTGGATCGGCAAGCGCGGCGAGCGACGGACCTACACCTACCTCGACCTCTATCACGAGGTCAACGAGTTCGCCGCCGCCCTCCGGTCGCTGGGTATCGGCGAGGGCGACGTGGTGACGCTGTACATGCCGGCGATCCCCGAGTTGCCGATCGCGATGCTGGCCTGCGCCCGCATCGGCGCGCCGCACAACGTCGTGTTCGCCGGCTTCTCCGCGGCGGCGCTGGCCGAGCGCATGGAGCGGGCCGACTCCGAGTATCTGGTCACCTGCGACGGCTACTACCGGCGGGGCAACGCCATCCACCAGAAGAACAAGGCCGACAACGCCTGCCTGTCGGTCCCCCACGAGGTGACCGAGACCGTCGTCGTCGAGCGACTGGACGACGAGAGCGTCCAGCTGGGCGAGGCGGACCGCGCCTACGACGACCTGCTGGCCGCCCACCGCGGCGCCGAGGTCGAGCCCGTCCCCCGGGCCGCCAACGACCCGCTCTTTCTCATCTACACCTCGGGGACGACCGGCGAGCCGACGGAGGTGCGCCACACGACGGGCGGCTATCTCGCCCACGCGACGTGGACGAGCCACGCCGTGCTCGACCTCGAACCCGCGGACACCTACTGGTGTTCGGCCGACATCGGGTGGATCACCGGCCACACCTATCTCGTGTACGGCCCCCTCTCGCTGGGGACGACGACGATGCTCTACGAGGGGACGCCCGACCACCCCGAGAAGGACCGCGTGTGGGAGCTCATCGAGCGCAACGCCGTCGACGTGTTCTACACGGCGCCGACGGCCATCCGCGCGTTCATGAAGTGGGGCGCCGAGCACCCCGACTCGCACGACCTGTCGAGCCTGCGCCTGCTCGGGTCGGTCGGCGAACCGCTCAACCCCAGCGCCTGGTGGTGGTACTACGAACACGTCGGCGGCGGGGAGTGCCCCATCGTCGACACGTGGTGGCAGACCGAGACCGGGGCCATCCTGCTGTCGACGCTTCCCGGGGTCGACCGGATGAAGCCGGGTTCGACCGGACCGCCGCTGCCGGGCATCGACGTGGCGGTGGTCGGCCCGAACGGCGAGGAGACGACGGCGGCGGAGGGCGGACGCCTCGCCGTCACGAAGCCCTGGCCCGGCATGCCCCTGAGCCTGGACGGCGACGACCGGGCCGACGAGTGGCGCTACGCCACCGAGGACATCGCTCGCATCGACGACGACGGCTACGTCACCGTCCTCGGCCGCATCGACGACACCGTCACCGTCGGCAACCACCGCCTCGGGACGACCGAACTCGAACGCGCCATCGCCGACGTGCCCGGCGTCGCCGAGGCGGCAATCGTCGACGTGCGCGACGGCAGCGACAGCTCCATCTTCGCGTTCGTCAGCACCGACGACAGCCACGAGGCCGAACGGGACCTGCGCGAGCGCATCACCGACAACGTCGAGCGCTCGATCGGGGCCTTCGCAGTCCCCGAGACGTTCGTGTTTACCCCCGAACTCCCGAAGACCCGCTCGGGCAAGCTGATGCGCCGCCTGCTCAAGGACATCGCCGACGACGACGAACTCGGCGACACCAGCGCGCTCCGCAACCCCGAGATCGTCGGCGAGATCCGCTCCGCGCTCGACCGCGAGTGAGCGCCCCGCCGATCCCCGTCTGTTTCGCCGCACGTATCGTCCGCGAAACCGCTCAACGCTCCGAAGGCGCTGACTGGCGACTGTTTGCTATCGAATCCGATACTGAACCGCCACACTGGCGAACTTTTATTTCGCAAGCGGCCGTTTCCGCGAAACGCACATCATGGGACAGCGTGCCAGGGAAACCGACGCCGCCGCCGAACCGCTGCCGACCGCGGCCTACGAGCGGCTGCGGCGGGCGGCGACGACCTACCGGGAGTCGGTCGTGGTCCGTCTCTGCGGCGAGGTCGGCCTCAGCCCGACGGAAGTGGCGCGGGTCCGCCCCGACGACTTCCGGGCGGTGTCGACGCGCGCGGGGACCCACCACCTCCTGACGGTCGTGGACGACGAGGGCGACGCCGTCAGGGACGCCTACGTCCCGGCGGACGTGCGCTCGGCCGTCGAGCGGTACGTGAACGAGCGGGGGATCGGCGGCGACGAGCGGGTCGTCGCCGTGACGCCGCGGCGGATCCAGATGGTCGTCGGGGAGGTCGGCGAGCGGGCGGCCGAGCGGAGCGGCGACGACCGGCTGCGGACCGTCTCCTCGACCGACCTCCGGGGGTACTACGCCCGCCGGCTCGTCCACGAGGCGGGCCTCGACCCGCGGGTCGTCCTCGCGATCGGTCCCTGGGACGGGCTGGACGCGCTCTGCCGGCACCTCGACCCGGTCGGGATCGAGACCGTCCTGGACGCGTTCGAACGGGCGGGGCTGGGTGGCCCGACCGCCGAGTGGGCGCCGGCGGACCTCGGACGCGCGCTCGCGAGCGCCGACCTCCCCGTCGTCGTCACCGACGCCGACGGCGCCGTCGCGTTCGCCAACGACGGCCTCGCGGCGCTGACCGAGCGGTCGGGCGACGACCTGGTCGGCGGCCCCGCCACCGCGCTCTATCACGGCGACGCTCACCCCCCGGCGGGGTCGAGCGGTCCGACGCGAGTTCGGTTGGCCGGTCCGGACGGCGACCCGGTACCGGTCGTCCGGGTCGCGGCGCCGCTGAACGGCGACTCGGCGCGGCGAGGCCGCCGCATCGCCGTCTTCGTCGAGCGCGAGGCGAGCGCCGAGCGCGTCGGTGAACCGGCCGAACGCGCGGACGCGAACGGCCGGCGCCCGACCTCCGACGGTCCGAACGCGTCGGCGGGTTCGAACGGGCGCGGCGACCTCGCCGTGGACGACGGTGCGGACGGGTCCGCTCCCGCGGGCGCCGACGGGACCGGGACGACACCGGCCGGTGGGTCGGTCCCCGCCCGCGTGGCGGACACGATCGGGGCGCTCGGAGCGGTCGCGGCGGTGCTCGCGGCGGCCTCGAAGCGGACGGAGGTCGCCTCGCGGGTCTGCGACCGGCTGGCCGCGACCGACAGCTACGAGTTCGCGTGGGTCGGCTCGGCGACCGGCGACCGGGGCGTCGTCTCGACGGCCTGGACCGGGATCGACGAGGCGACCGCGGAGACGCTGGCCGAGACCGCGACCGACGACGTGGACGTCCACGGCGTCGCCGCCGACCAGCCGGGCGAAGTCCGCACGCTCCCGACCGGCGAACGCGAGGCGCCGCTTCGCCCGATCGAGACGGACGGCGACGGGCCGAGCGTCGACGCCGTCGCCGTCGTCCCGATCACCTACGGCGACACGACCCACGGGCTGCTCGCGCTGGGCGCGACCGACGAGGACGCCTTCGGGAGCGACGAGCGCGAGCTGCTGGGCAGCGTCGGCTGGCAGGTCGGCCAGGCGATCACCGACATCAAGCGGCGGAACCTCCTGCTGGCCGACAGCGTCACCGAGCTGGAGTTCCGCGTCGAGAGCGACCGCGCCTTCTTCGTCGGGGCCAGCCGGGCCCTCGACGCGGCGTTCGAGCTCCAGGGGCTCGTCCCCGGCGAGGGCGGGAGCCTGCTGTACTTCGTGACGATGCGTGGCGCCTCTCCCGAGGCGGTCGTCGACTTCGCGGCCGACGCCGACGGCATCGAGAACGCCCGGCTGATCCGCGACTACGGCGAGCGCTACCTCGTCGAGTTCGTCGTCGCCGGCGAGGAGCCCGCGACGACGCTGACGGAACTGGGCGGTCACGTCACCGAGTTCACTGTCGAGGACGGCGCCCAGCGCGTCACCGCCGAGTTCACCACCGAGACGGACGTTCGGACCGTCTTCAACGGCTTCCAGTCGGCCTTCTCCGAGTCGACGCTGTTCTCGAAACACGAGGTCGAGCGGCCCGTCCAGACGACCGACGGCTTCCGCCGCTCGCTGGAGGACGACCTGACCGACAAACAGCAGTCGGTCCTGCGGGCCGCGTATCTGGCGGGCTATTTCGAGTGGCCCCGCGGGTCGACCGCCGAGGAACTCGCCGACTCCATCGGCGTCTCCTCGCCGACGCTCCACAACCACCTCCGGAAGGCCCAGCAGAAACTGCTCACCGCCTTCTTCGACGACGAGTGACAGGTCGGCCGGACGACACGGGCCGCGAACGTCACCGACCCGTCGGGCGGTCCGCTGGCCCCGTGTCACGGGTCGTCATAGACAGTTAGACGGTTGGCTTAAGAGTCTCCTGGGTGATATCGAAAGTGAACCATGTCACAGCGTGACTGCCACCGGTCGCGACGGGTCACACGGAGGGGTCGATAACCATGTCCGAGGAGGGTTCCCCCCTCGAATCGCGGCTGACCGAACAGGAGTACTTCCGGCCGCCGACGGAGTTCGTCGGCCAGGCCAACGTCAGCGACCCCGACATCTACGACCGCTTCGACGAGAACTACCCCGAGGCCTTCGAGGAGTACGCCGAACTCCTCGACTGGGACGAACACTGGGACGAGGTGCTCGACGACTCGAACCCACCGTTCTACGAGTGGTTCTCCGGCGGCCAACTCAACGCCTCGTACAACTGCATCGACCGCCACCTCGACGAGCGCAAGAATCAGGCGGCGTTCATCTGGGAAGGCACCGACAGCGAGGAACGCGAGACGATCACCTACCAGGACCTGTACAACCGCGTCAACGCGGCCGCCGCGTCGCTGCGCGACGTGGGCGTCGAGGAGGACGATGTCGTCACCTGTCACCTCCCGATGCTGCCGGCGCTGCCGGTCACGATGCTGGCCTGCGCCCGCATCGGCGCGCCCCACTCGGAGGTGTTCGCCGGCTTCTCCGCCCAGGCGCTGGCCGACCGCATCGACGACGCCGACTCCGACGTGGTCGTCACCTGCGACGGCTACTACCGCCGCGGCGAGTTCCTCAACCACAAGGAAAAATGCGACGAGGCGCTCGAACTCGCCGAGTCCGACGTGGACAGCGTCGTCCTCTGGACCCGCCACGACGAACTCCACGAGGACGTCGAGATCGACGGCGACGACCCCTACGTCCTCGCGGACGACCTGCTGGCCGACAACGAGCGCGCCCGCGTCGACCCCGTCTCCCGCGACGCCGAGGACCCCCTGTTCCTCATGTACACCTCCGGGACGACCGGCCAGCCCAAGGGCTGCCAGCACCGCACCGGCGGCTACATGTCCTACGTCACCGCCACCAGCAAGTACGTCCTCGACATCGAGCCCGAGGACACCTACTGGTGTGCCGCCGACATCGGGTGGATCACCGGCCACTCCTACATCGTCTACGGCCCGCTCGCGCTCGGGACCACGTCGGTGATGTACGAGGACACGCCCGACCACCCACACAAGGGCCGCATCTGGGAGATCGCCGAGCGCTACGACGTGGACATCTTCCACACCTCCCCGACCGCCGTCCGCATGTTCATGAAGTGGGGCGCCGAGCACGTCGACGAGTACGACTTCGACTTCCGCCACATGACCACCGTCGGGGAACCAATCCAGCCCGAGGCGTGGCTGTGGTACTACAAGCACATCGGCGACGAGGACGCCGTCATCGTCGACACGTGGTGGCAGACCGAGACCGGCGGCCACCTCATCACGAACCTCCCCGCGCTCAAGGACATGAAGCCCGGGTCGGCCGGTCTGCCGGCGCCGGGGATCCAGCCGGCTCTGTACGACGACGGCGGCGAACCCATGGAACCCGCCACCGGCAAGGCGGGGAACCTCGTCATCGAGAAGCCCTGGCCGGGGATGCTCCAGACCGTCTACGGCAACGACGAGCGGTTCATCGAGGAGTACTGGCAGGACTTCTCCGACACCGACAGCGACGACCCCGAGGACTGGGTGTACAAGGCCGGCGACGGCGCCGTCCACGAGGACGACGGCTACTTCCGCGTGCTGGGCCGCCTCGACGACGTGATGAACGTCGCCGGGCACCGCCTCGGGACGATGGAACTCGAATCCGCGGTCTCCGAGGTTCAGGACGTGGCCGAGGCCGCGGTCGCCGCCCGCGACCACGACGAGAAGGGCGAGGTGCCCGACGTGTACGTCGTCGTCCGCGAGGGCGTCTCCGCCAGCAACGAGGAGGTCCGCGACCGCATCATCGAGGCGGTCGAGGACGAGATCGGTAAGTTCGCCCGCCCCGACCGCGTCGTCTTCGTCGAGGACCTCCCGAAGACCCGCTCGGGCAAGATCATGCGCCGCCTGCTGGAGAACATCTCCAACGGCGACGAACTCGGGAACACCACCACGCTGCGCGACCCCTCCGTCCCCGAGGATATCCGCGACCAGGTCCACGGCGACGACTGAGAACCGTCTCTTTCGCCGGTGGGCTCTCGCCGACGCCCCGGCAAGAGACGGGGTCGACGGCTCGCAGCCGGAGAGTCGCGCCCCGACCCGTGGACTGAAAGCCCGCCCGGACGATCGGCCACCATGGTACGCACCGCGATCAACCTCTACTCGGTTCGCGACCTGGACCTGCCGATGGCCGAGATCCTCGACCGCTGCGCGGCGGCCGGCTACGACGGCGTGCAGTTCTCCGGCGGCTTCGGCGGCCTCTCCGCCGACGAACTCGCCGACCACCTCGACGACCTGGGTCTGGACGTGACGGCGGCCCACGTCGACGTGGGCGAGATGGAGTCGGACCCCGCCGAAGTGGTCGAGTTCCACGAGACCGTCGGCGCCGACGGCGCGGTCGTCCCGTGGCTCGGTCCCGAGCACTTCGAGTCCCGCGAGGCGACGCTGGAGACGGCCGACCGCGTCGACGCCATCGCCGCGGACCTCCTCGACCGCGGCTTCGACCTGCACTACCACAACCACGACCACGAGTTCGTCGACTTCGACGACACGACGGGCTTCGAGGTGTTCGCCGACCGCACCGACGCCCTGCTGGAGCCCGACGTGGGCTGGATCGAGACGGCGGGCCACGACCCCGTCGAGATCGTCGAACGCTACGGCGACAGCGTCGAGATCGTCCACATGAAGGACATGGCCGACGGCGAGTTCTGCGAGATCGGCGACGGCGACGTCGACATGCAGGCCTGTGCAGACGCCGCACGCGAGGTCGACGCCGAGTGGCTCGTCTACGAACACGACGAGCCGGCGGACCCGGCCGCCTCCATCGACACCGGCGCCGAGTTCCTCGCCGAACTGTAGGCGAGCGCCGGGGCCGGGCGACCGCGGACCGCCGCCGGGCGGGCCCGCGATCCGACCGACGGCGAACCATTAAGTCGGGCGTTTCCCAACCGAGGGTATGTCACGGGCTGGCGGTCGTCGAGTCGTCGCCGCGACGGTCGCGGTGTTGCTTCTCACGAGCGCGGTCGCCGGGGGCGGCCTCGCGGCCGCCTCCCCGACCGCGGAGACGGTCGCCGACTCGACCGGGAACGCGACCGCGTCCGAACCACGACAATTCGCCGCCGATACCGCTCTCTCCGGGGAACGTGGCGCTTCCGGCGAGCCCGCCGAGCGGGTGACGAAGTCCGTCACCGCGTCGGGCGGGTCGGCGTCGGCCGCGGGCACGGACGCGGTGTTCGCGAGCGCGCCGGCGAACGTCACGGCGGTCCAGGAGCTGCGGCTGACGCCGGACGAGCCCGGTGAGATCACCGTCGTCCAGCGGTACCGAGTACCCGACCGGGTGTCCTCGCTGAAGCCCCAACTGCCCGAGAACGTGACCGTCACCGCGACGACGGGCTTCTCGCGCGCCAACGGGACCGCCTACGAGTGGGACGGCAACGCGTCGAGCCCGTCGATCACGTTCGCGATGGCGGTCAACGAGACGGTCGACCTCTCGGGGCCGGAGGGGGCCCAGGGGCGGTATCTCTTCGTCGACGCCGGCGAGTGGGCGCTCGTCCGCCACCCGTCGGTGCCGACGAGCTGGTCCTGGAGCGGCGCGGCGCCGGTCGGCATCACGCGCGAGACGCGGACCGCGGGCGAGGGGTACGTCGGCGAGTGGATGGCCTACCTCGGCGAGGTCGCGACGCGCGAGCGAACGGCCCACGGTCAGCGGTTCGAACTGGTGATCCCCGAGCGGGCGTCGCTGACCGAGTCGCCCGACGCCGTCCTCGACTCGCTCGCGGCGGCCGGCGACCGCATGCGCGTCGGCGACCGCGACCCCGTGGTGAACGTCTTCGCCGCGCCGACGACGACCGTCCGGTGGGGCGTGCGCGGCCTGCAGTACGGCGACCGCGACATGTGGGTCCGCGACGCCGAGCCGCTTTCGACAGCCGAGAACACCTGGCTCCACGAGTACGTCCACACCCGCCAGGGCTACGAGGCGGCGTCCTCCGCGAAGTGGACGAACGAGGCCTTCGCCACCTACTACGCCGCCCTGCTCGCGCTCGAACAGGGCCGCGTCGACTTCGCGGCGTTCCGCGAGGCGCTGCGACCGGGGACCGTCCGCCCGCAGTCCGACGCGGTCATGACCGAACCGCGCTCGTGGGTCAACGCCGCCAACTACCTGAAGGGGAGCCTCGTCGCCGGCGACACCGACCTGCGGATCCGGCTGGCGACCGACGGGACGCGCTCGCTCCAGACGGTCTTCTCGGCGATGAACGCCCACTCGGGTCCCGTCGACGCGCGTGCCGTCTTCGAGTCCGTGGGGACGGTCGCCGGGCCGGAGGTCCGCCGGGCCGCGGTCACCTACGCGGGCACCGAGCGGACGCCGGATCTGTGGTCGGCCCGCACCCACGCCGAGGCGTTCGCGTCGACGCCCGCGCTCGTCGAGGTCGCGGTCGCGACCGAACCGGGCGCCCTCGCGGTGAGCGGCCCCTACCGCAACGTGACCCGCTCGGGGTCGGAGTTGACCCTCTACACCGGCGAGACGCTGACGATGACCGGGGCGGTGACCAACGCCGGGGGCTCGGCCGGCGGGTACGAGGCGCGGTTCGTCGTCGACGGCGCGGTCGAAGCGTCCGAGAGCGGGACCGTCGCTCCCGGCGAGCGAGTGACCTACCGGTTCGAGCGGACGTTCGACGAGGCCGGCGACTACACCCTCGCCGTCGGCGGCGACCGCGTGACCGTCGAGGTGTACGAACCCCCTCGGGCGACCGTGACCCACCTCACGGCCAACCGGACGGAGTTGTCCGGGCCGGGCGCGGTGGCGTTCACCGCGACGGTCTCCAACACGCACGGCGTGCCGGCGCGCGGGAACGTCTCCCTCCGCGGCCCCGACGGCCCGATCATCGACCGCCGGGTCGCGCTCGGCGCCGGCGAGAACCGGAGCCTGAGCGGCGTCGCCCGCCTCGACCGCGGCGAGTACGAGTTCACGCTCGGGAGCGCCGACCCGCTGGTCGTGACCGTCGGCGACGTGGGCGACGGCGACGGCGGCGGAGGCGGGAACGGGGACGACGGCGGAACCTCCGGGTTCGGTCCCGGCTTCGGCCCGGTAACGGGACTCGCCGGACTCCTCGCGGCGCTGGCGCTGCTCGGCCGTCGGCGCGGGTGACCGGGCCGGCGCGGGTGACCGGGCCGGCGCGGGTGACCGGGCCAGCGCGGCGCCCGGCGCTTCCCTATTCGTCGGCGGCCTCGACGGCGTCGAGCGTCGCCAGCGTCCGGTCGACGAGCGCGTCGGGCGTCCGCGCGAGGACGAAGGCGATCGGCTCGTTGCCGTAGCTCCCGCGGTCGACGACGGCGACGGGCGTCCCGTCGACGGCGTCGAAGGCCGTCTCGACGCCCCACTCGACGGAGTCGGCACGGTCGTCGGCCGGGTCGAACTCGGCGACGGGGCCGTCGAGGGCCGCGAGGGCGTCGGCGACCGCGTCGTCGTGACGGAGGTTCACCGCGTACCGGAGGTCGGGGTCGTGCTCGCGGGCGGCCAGCAGGAGTCGCGCGACGTGGGTCGACGCGCCGAACCGGACGCCCCGCGTCGGTTCGACCCCCGAGCGCGTCCGGGTGATCCGCCCCTCGACGGCGGCCGTCTCGCCCGGCCGTTCGGCGTAGGGGGTCGCGCCGGCGACGTTCGTCCCGACCTCGGGGACCAGCGGGCCGATATCCCTGTCGACGAACGCGCGGACGACCCCCTCGACGGCCTCGGCGGTGTCGTCGCGGGCCGCGCGGTCGCGCAGTTCGACCGCGTGGTGGACCGAACCCGGACCCTCGCCCACGTCGAGGTTGTACCGGACGGCACGGGCGAGCAGGTCGATACCCGACGCGACGGCGTCGGCGAGGTCGTCGCCGTGGGCCAACCGGGTGGCGATCGCCGACGAGAGCGTGCAACCGGAGCCGTGGGTGGCGTCGGTGTCGACTCGGGGGTGTCGGAACCGCTCGACCCTGTCGCCCGTGACGAGCACGTCGACCACGTCCGTCGAGTCGTCCCCGGAGATGTGGCCCCCTTTGACGAGCGCGGCGTCGGCGCCCGTCTCGATCAGCCGCTCACCGGCCTCGCGCGCCTCGGCCTCGCTCTCGGGATCGACCCCGGTGAGGACGGCCGCCTCGTCGGCGTTGGGCGTCACGAGCGTCGCCTCGGCGATCAGGTCCTCGTAGGCGCTCTCGGCCTCGCTGGCGAGCAGGCGGTCGCCCGAGGCGGCGACCATCACCGGGTCGACGACCGCGGGCGCCGCGGTCTCCCGGAGGCGGTCGGTGACGAGTTCGACCACGTCTGCGGTGGCGAGCATTCCGGTCTTGACCGCGGCCACGTCGAAATCCGAGCGGACGGCCTCGCACTGGGCGTCGATCTCTCCGGTCGGGAGGACGTGGGTGCGCTCGACGCCCGTCGTGTTCTGGGCGGTGACGCTGGTGATCGCGGTCGTCCCGAAGGCGCCGCCGGCCTCGATCGTCTTCAGGTCGGCCTGGATACCGGCGCCGCCGCCGGAGTCGCTGCCCGCGATGGCCAGGACGACCGGCGGCGAGACCGGCGCTTCCCGTCGTGTCATGTCCGGGTGTTACCCTGCCGACACCAAATGGCTGACGAGAGACGACGCCGGTGAGCGGTGACGGTCGGGCCGCGGCCGTCGAGTGGCGTCCGTCGGGTCGCGACGGCGAACGCTCCCCGCAGGCGCCTGGCAACTACACACTAACGCCCGCCGGTCGTGGACTCGACCATGGAACTGGACCTGGCCGAACTGGGGGAGTACCTCGAGCAGTTCGACTACCCCGTCGACCGCGAGGAGTTGGCGTCCGCCTGCGAGGACGTCGAGGTCGAACTGGCGGAGGGCGACCGGAACCTCGGGGGGCTGCTGGCCGACGCGAGCGCGGACCGCTTCGAGTCGGCCGACGACGCCTACACCGCCGTCCAGAACGACCTGCCGCGCGAGGCCGTCGGCGAACCCTACCAGTCCGAGGGCGAGGGCGACTGACGCGACCGGCGGGGATCCGCGTTCGCGTCGCCCCGCAGTCGTCGAACGGGCCTCAGCGAGCGTACGCTTCGAAGGGGTTGTCGCGGGCGATCCGTCGGACCGTCGCCTCGTCGACGCCCGCCTCGCGGAGTTTCGGCAGAAACGTCTCCGTGAGATACGTGTACGGCTTCTGCTCGCCCCCGTCGGGCTCGGAGGGGTCGTACCAGCCCCGGTCCTGACTCAGGAGGACCCGGTCGGTGTAGCCGGCTTCGACCAGCGCCCGGACCCGGTCGACGTACTCGGCGTCGGCCTGGTCGTCACCGCCGATCCAGTCGAACTCGACGTACGCGCCGCGCTCGGCTACTTCACGGTGGTAGCGCTCGTCGTCGGCCTGGGCGTGGATCCAGATGAACCGATCCGCGGTGTAGCCGCAGTCCTCGATCACGTCGAGCTGTTCGTGGACCACGTCACCGTGGAGAGTGTGGCTGCCGATGGCCGCACCGGTGCGCTCGCCGGCGCGGGCCGCGGCTCGCAGAATCTTCGCCTCGTCGGCCGAGAGGCCGGTCGGGTCGTCGTCGTCGGTGCTGACCTTGATCCACGCCGCGCGGACGCCCGTGTCGTCGACGCCTTCGGTGAGGTCCTCGACGAGCCACTCGGTCAGTTCGTCCTCGCTCGCCTCGCGGGCCCACTCTGGGATCGACGGCTCCTGGTAGATCCCGGTCGGGACGACGATCGGAAAGTCGGTCGCCTCGGAGACCGCCAGATCGATGTCGACGCGACGGCCGACGCCCTCCGGCGTGGCCTCGACGAGCGCCGTGACGCCCGACTCGCGGGCGCGCTCGATCTCCGGCGCCATCACCGCGACCACGTCGTCGGGGTCGGCGTCGCGCCAGTTGCCCGCCGCCATCGGCCCGAGGTCGACGAAGACGTGCTCGTGCGGGAGTATCAATCCGACCTCCTCGCGGGTCAGCGCCCCCTGCGTCGTGTGCAGCTCCATGCGGCTCGACAGGACCGCGGGGCCCGTAACCCCTCGTCAACCGGCGAGTCCGGCCACGACCCGCCGGGGACCGATCGGTGGCGCGGCTTCGGCCGATACTAGGTTCCCTTATACTATATTGAGGATGGATACCATACCCACGGCAAGGTTTAACTCCCCGAACGACTGCTATCGAAGCGAGCGATGTCCGAGACGCAGCGGCCAACCGAGCGCGGGGCGGAACAGTGCGGGACCTTCGAGACCATCGACGGCGACCTGGTGCTCTACGACCGGGAGAACGCCAACGCCTGGATCCAGGCCAGCTACGCGATCGACTTCGAGGACGTGCGCGCCACCGGACCGGCCGAGTAACTCCCTTCGCAGCCGGCCGACCCCTTCTCACCCGACGGTGATCATCGTCACGCCGCCGATAGCGAACGCCGCGGCGACCAGCCGGACGCGGAAGTTCTCCTCGCCGAGGACGACCCCGCCGAGCAGCACCGCGACGACGGCCTGCGTGTTGACCACCGGCGACGCCAGGCTCGCCGACAGCGTCGAGAACGCCAGCATCACGAAGTGTTCCGCGACGGCCAGCAACAGTCCGACTGCGGCGAAGCGGGGCAGGTCCGAGCGCACCCCGCCGTCTTCCCACGCGGGCCAGCGCCGCGCCGCCAGCGGCGCCAGCGCCAGCGGCACCGCCGCGAACATGACGAGGTTGTACGTCTCCGGGGGCACTCGGAGCTCCTGGGTCAACACGCGCTTGCCCACGTCGACGACGCCGAATATCGCCGCACTGGCCAGCGCCAACTGGGCCGGCCGAGAGTGGACCGCCCGGACGAACGGGTCCAGCAGTTTTCCGGGTTCGTAGTTGGCGACGTACACGGCCGCCGTCGCGACGACGACGCCGGCGGCCTGAACCGCCGACAGCCGCTCGTTCAGGAAGACGAGTTCGATGGGGAGGACGAACACCGCGACGATCTTGCTGATCGGCGCGACGTAGGACACGTCGCCGACAGCGATCGCCCGGAACGACGCCAGGAACGCGAGTATCGACCCGCCGACCGTGAGGACGAACATCCCGACGCCCGGGGCACCGAAGCCCGCGGGGAGGAGGCTGCCGTCGCTCGCGACCGCCGCGATCGGCAGGTACCACAGCAGCGACGCGGCGAACGTGACCGTGACGTACACCGTCGAGGGGTAGTCGTCGAAGTAGCGTTTGATGCAGAACAGGTAGACGCCGAGGATCAGCGAGGCCGCGACCGCGTAGGCCAGTCCCGGTTCGAGCCCGAACACGGCCGACGATTCGTCCAGCCGCTAAAGAGCGTTCCCGTCCGTCCTCGGTCGTGATAGCGAGCCGAAACTTCCTCGGAGGCCCCGACGGGCCGGGGACGCCGACAGCTACACGCCGGGGACGCCGACGCCGGAGAAGACCCCGAGTCCGAGCGGCCCGAGCACCGTGAACACGACGACGAGCGTCAGCCAGGCGACCACCGCGATGGCCGCGGCCTCGACCCAGCCGCCGTCGTACATCACGTTCAGGACGCCAAGGTAGGCGACGAACGTCAGAATCGGCCCCAGCAGCGGGACCCATCCGAAGAACGTCCCCACGAGCGCCCAGACGAGCGAGCCGAAGATCGCCGTCGTGACGGCCTTCTCGTAGCTGCTGCCGCCGCCGACCAGTTCGGCGCCGACGTAGATGCCGATTCCGCCGACCAGTACACCGACGACGAACGTGATCAGCCCCGTGACGAGTCCCATACGCGAGGTCACGATCCGCTCGCTGAAAAAGGTGGGCGTCGAGAGGAACGGGCGCGGGGGTCGGCGGGCGGTTGCGGCGGCGCGACGGAATCGCGCGGGCCCTCGATTCCACATCGACCGACCGCGGTTCGGGAACGGGACCGAACCAATAAACCCGTGGGACGCGACTCGGCGAACAGATGGCGTTCCGGCGATTTCTCAGGGGGACGGTCCCCTGGCCGACGCTCGAAGGAGCGGTCCGGGAGGTGATGGACCGCTACGACCTGGAGACGGCCAGAGTCGTCTTCCTCGACGCGGACAACTGGCTGTCGACGCCCTGCGTCGTCAACGACGAGCTGTTCGTCAAGGTCGTCACCGAGCAGAACTCGCTGGTCCACGCGCTGCTGACGGCGGGGCGCAACCTCGGCGCCTTCTCGTCGGGGACGGAGGGCTTTTTCGAGCGCTTCGACGCGCCCATCGAGATGGCCGAGCACGAACTGGAGGCCAACGAGCGGATGCGCGAGATCGGGGTCAACGCGCCCGAACCCAAGGAGGCCTTCGAGTACGACGACGTGGCGGTGATGGTCCTCGAATACCTTCCCGACTTCCGGGCGCTCGACGAGTTGCCGCCCGAAGAGGTGCGGAGCCACGCCGTCGACCTGTTCAGGAACCTAGAGCGGATGCACGACAACAACCTCGCCCACGGCGACCTCCAGCGGGAGAACGTCCTCGTCTCCGGCGGCGAGCTGTACTTCATCGACGCGACGAAGGTCGACGAAGAGGCCATCGAGGACGCCCGCGCCTACGACACCGCCTGCGCGCTCGGCGCGCTCGAACCGCTGATCGGCGGCCGCGACGCCGTCGCCGCCGCGCTGGAGGTCCACGACCCGGGCGAACTGATGGCCGCCCGCGAGTTCCTCGACTTCGTCAACATCCGCCCCGAGCACGACTTCGACGGGGCCGCCGTCAAAGGCGAGATCGAGAAACACGCCGCGTGAGCGCTCACTCCTCCCGTGCTCGCGCCGTCACGGAGATGCCGGCGAGCACCACCAGGCCGCCGGCGACCGTCCACGACCCGGGGATCTCGGTCAACAGGAGCATCGCGAGCACGGTGCTCCCGACCGGCTCGCCCAGCAGCGAGACGCTCACCACCGACGACTCGACGTGTTCGAGCGCCCAGTTGATCACCGTGTGGCCGAAGATACCGGGCCCGACGGCCATCGCGAGGAACAGCAGCCACTCCTCCGCGGCGTAGCCCGCCAGCGGGTCGCCCTGCGCGACGACGATGGCGCCGAGGACAGCCGCGCAGACGGCGTAGACGACGGTGACGTACGGGACGAGTGCGACCCGCGCGCGCAACGACCGGCCCGCGAGGACGTAGACGGCCATCATCACCGCGCCGACGAGGGCCAGCGCGTTGCCCGCCAGCGGGTGCGGGCCGACCGCGGTCCCCGCGAGGAACTCCCCGACCGACATGACCGCCGCGCCGGCGACCGCGACCGCCATCCCCGCGACCTTCGGGAGCGTCAGCCGCTCGTCGAGCAGGAGGGCGGCGCCGACGGCGACGAACAGCGGCTGGGCCTGCACGAGCGTCACCGACGCGGCGACGCTGGTCCACTCGACCGACTGGAACCACGCCGCGAAGTGGACCGCCAGCGCGACGCCCGTCGCCCCCGCCGCCAGCGCGTCCCCTCGCCCCAGCGACCGCAGGGTCTCGCCGTGGCGGGAGGCGGCCAGCGGCGCCAGCAACCCGGCGGTAAAGAGCACCCGGTAGAACGCGGCCACCGTCGACGGCGCCGAACTCCAGCGGATCAGGATGGCGCTGGTCGACACCGCGAGGATGGCGACGGCCAGCGCCGCCGCCGGCGGGACGCGCGCTTCGAGCCGCCGCGACAGCGTCTCGCCGGCCATTGGCGACTCTTTCGGCAGCGACCCCTTTCCTGTTGCGGTGACCATGCGCCGCCGCGACTTCGCCACCGACTGCGATAGAAGTCACCGAAAAGACACTCGTGGCAGTGCGCACTCGCCGACGATATGGGCACGCGGCGATCGATCGCGGAGTTCGCGATGTACTGGTGTCTGCTGGTCGGCGCGGCGGCGGGAGCGCTCACTCTCTGGGCGCTGTCTCACGTCACTCCCAGCCCGGATCCCACCGTAGCGCCGGTGCTCGCGCTCACCACGGTCGCGGTCACGCTCCTGTCCGTCGCGGTCGCGCTCAGGGCTCGGCTCGGCCGACCGACGACCGAACCGTCTCACTGACCGACGGCACCGTCGCCGCGGGCTGCCTCGACAGCGGAACTACTCCGCGTCGGCGGGCACGTCGAAGTCGTGGAAGTGTTCGCCTTTCTCCTTGCTGAGGATGTTCAGCGCTGCGGCGGCGCCGTCGCCGGCCGAGATGACGGCCTGCCACTCCTCGGCGCGGACCATCGCGCCGGTAGCGTAGGCGTCCTCGATCGACGTCTCCATCGCGACGCCCACGTCGACGACGTCCTCGTCGGTGAACTCGCAGCCCAGACCCTCGGCCAGGCCGCGGTTCGCGCCCGTGGCGAGGACGAGGTAGTCGGCGGTCAGGTCGTCCTCGCCGGTGACGACGCGGAAGCCGTCGCCGTCCTGCTCGACGGTTTCGACCTCCTCGCCCTGCCGGCGGTCGACGCCGAAGCTATCGACCTGATCGCGGGCGTCTTCGAGGAACGCCGTCCCGTCCTCGCTCTCGATACCGAGGTAGTTGAACAGGTGGGCCTTGTGCATCCACGTCTTGTCCGTGTCGAAGACGACGGTGTCGAGGCCGTTCTTCGCGGTGAACAGTGCGGCGCTCAGGCCGGCGGGACCGCCGCCGACGACAGCTACATCTGTCATGCGTGAACACTGTACGGGCAGCGTGAAAGTCGTTGGCCTCCCCCGGATCGATTTCCGGGAGTCCCGCTCGCGGTGAGGCCGGCGGCTATTCGAGCAGTTCCTTCGTCTTCCGGTGGCGATACCGGAACATCGGCTCGAAGCCGACCCACCCGAGCGGGCCGAACAGCCCGCGGACGACGGGGAGTTCGTACTCGACGTGGTCGTGGACGCGGGTGCCGCCGTCGGAGCGCCGCTCCGACGAGGTCCCGCTCGTTTCGCTCTCGGGACCGCCGTCGACCGCCTCGAAGGAGTGGGTGTGGACCCACTCCGGGAACGGTCCCTGTCGCATCTCGTCGCGGAAGAATGCCTCCCCGTCGCCCTCCGCGCGGGCGACGATGGCCGAGACCCACCGCTGGCGCGGCGCGACGCCGAACGGGGCGACCGTCGACTCGACTCTCGACCCCGCTTCCAGCACGTCCGGGTCGGGCTCGCCGTCGGGACCGACCGACGACTCGATCCGGAGGTTCATCCAGTCGGGGGTCAACGCTTCGAGTCCCGACGCCCCCGAGTGAAACTCCCATACCTCGTCGAACGGCGCGTCGACGACGACTTCGCGCTCGTAGACCGGCATACACTCCGGTTGGGTCTCGGGCCGTAAAACCGGCGTGTCCAACGAGTGTGGTCCGCCGGGCGACCGAGGGGCCGACCGCGGATTCAGGGCCAGATACCGCCCTGTTCGCTGGCGCGCAGCACGCGCTCGATGGCGACGACGTAGGCGGCCGTGCGGAAGTTCGGCAGTTCGCGGTCCTCGTAGGTCGACGCGAGCCGGTCGAAGGCGTCGACGATCACCGTCTCCAGTTCGTCGTTGACGCGCTGTTCCGACCAGTAGAACCGCTGGCGGTTCTGCACCCACTCGAAATACGAGACCGTGACGCCGCCGGCGTTGGCGAGGATGTCGGGGAAGACGTGTACGTCACGCTCGGTCAGCACGTCGTCGGCGTCGGGCGTCAGCGGCCCGTTGGCGGCCTCGACGATCACGTCGGCCTGCACGTCCGCGGCCAGGTCGCCGTCGACGGCGTTCTCCAGGGCCGCCGGCACGAGCAGGTCCACGTCCAGCGTCAGCAGCTCCTCGTTGGTGATGATCTCGGGGGCGTCGTAGTCGACCATGTCGCCGGTCTCGTCCTTGCGCTCTTTGACCGCCCGCGTGTCGAGGCCGTCGGGGTCGTACGCCGCACCGGAGGAGTCCGAGACGGCGACGACGCTCGCGCCCAGATCAGCCAGCAGTTTCGCCGCCACCGACCCCGCGTTGCCGTAGCCCTGGACGGCGACGGTCGCGCCATCGACATCTCTGTCGAGGTAGTCGAACGCCTCCCGCGCCGTGAGCATCACCGACCGGCCGGTCGCCTCGACGCGGCCCGCCGACCCACCGCTGTCGGGAGCCTTGCCGGTGACGACGCCCGGCTCGGTCGTGTTCTCCAGGGTCTCGTAGGTGTCCTTGATCCAGTTCATCTCGCGCTGGCCCGTGTTCACGTCCGGTGCGGGGATGTCCCTGTCCTCGCCGACGATCGGGCGCAGTTCGGTAGCGAACGCACGCGTGAGCCGTTCGAGTTCGGCCTCGGAGTAGTCGTCGGGGTCGACGACGATCCCGCCCTTGCCGCCGCCGTAGGGGATGTCGACGACGGCGCACTTGTAGGCCATCCAGCCCGACAGCGCCTTGACCTCGGCGCGGGAGACTTCCGGGTGATAGCGGATGCCGCCCTTGTAGGGACCGCGGGCGCCGTTGAACTGCGAGCGGTAGGCGCGGAACACCTCGGTCGAGCCGTCGCCCAGCTCGACGGCGAGGTTCGTCTCCAGGACCCGCTCGGGGCGCTTGATCCGTTCGAGCGTGCCGGCGTCGACGTCGAGGTGTGCGGCCGCGTCGTCGACCTGCTCCCGAAGGCTCTCGAAGGGATTGATATCCTCTGACATGTGTCGGATATAGGTCAGCGCGGGGATAAGGATTCGGCCGACGGTCACCCGTCCCGATCGACCGCGTCCTCGGCGCTCCCGGCCGCTCGCGCCCGTTCCATCACCCGTTCGGCCTGCGCGACCAGCGGCGCGTCGACCATCTCGCCGTCGACGGCGAACACGCCCCGCCCCTCCGCGCCGCCCTCGTCGCGGGCCGCCAGTACCCGCTCGGCCCACTCGACCCGGTCGGGGTCCGGCGTGAACGTCTCGTTGATCGGCCCGACCTGCGAGGGGTGGATCGCCAGCTTCCCGTCGTAGCCGAGTTCGAGCGCGAACTCGGTGTCCGCGCGCAGGCCGGCCTCGTCCTCGAAGTCGGTGTAGAGCGTGTCGACGGCGTCGACGCCCGCGGCGGCCGCCGCGAGGACGACGTGCTCGCGCGCGTGAAGGACTTCCGTCCCCTCCTCGGTCCGGGTCGCCCCGATGTCGGCCGCCAGGTCCTCGGCGCCGAATATCAGCGCGGCCGTCGGCTCGGCCGCAGCGATCGCCTCGGCGTGCAGGACTCCGGCGGCCGTCTCGACCAGCGCCAGGACCGGCAGGTCGGCGTCGCGCTCGGCCGCCAGGTCGGCCAGATCGGTCACGTCGTCGGCCGACTCGGCCTTCGGGAGGACGAGCCCGTCGAGCCCGGTCCGCGCGTCCCCGTCGTGCGGCTTCGCCGCACTGCTCGGGGGACTCCGTCCCCCGCTGTCGAGTACCGCATCGAGGTCGGCGGCCGCGCCCCGCCCCGGGGGTCGGACGCGAACGCACACCTCGCAGTCGGCGTCGAGGTCCGCGAGGGCCTCCCTCACGGCCGCGCCGGCCTCCGTCTTCCGTTCCGGCGCGACCGCGTCTTCGAGGTCGAAGACGGCGGTGTCGGCGCCGGTCGTCGGTGCCTTGCGTAGCAGCTCGGGGCGGTCGCCCGGTGCGAACAGGACGCTCCGGCGTGCCATACTCCGGCTCCGGGCGGCGGACGCTTGAAACCACGGCCGGACGGCGCGGCCGCCGCGCACCCAACCGTTAACCGCGGCCGAACCGACCGTCGAGGCATGCCCGGGCGCTACTACGAGGCGTTCGACGTGGGCGAGACGATCGGCCACGACAAGCGCCGCACGATATCGGAGGCGGACAACCAGCGCTTTTGCGACCTGACGATGAACCAGCAGCCGCTGCACCTAGACGCCGCGTTCGCCGCGGACACGCAGTTCGGCGAGCGCGTCGTCAACGGCCTCTACACGATGAGCCTCGCGGTCGGGCTGTCGATCCCGGAGACGACCGACGGGACCGTCGTCGCGAACCTCTCGTACGACGACGTGGAGCACCCGGCGCCGGTGTTCCACGGGGACACGATCCGGGCCGAATCGACGGTGACCGACAAGCGCGAGACGAGCGACGGCGAGCGCGGCGTCGTGACGATGCACGTCGAGGCCTACCGCGTCGAGGACGGCGCGGACACGCTGGTCTGTGCGTTCGACCGGACGGTGCTGGCGGAGAAGCGACCCGGGGAGTGACACGACGACCGTACGAGGAGCGTGCCCCTCTGTGGAGAGTTGGGGGAGCCGCCGGGACGGATCCCACGGCCGTCCCGGGCGTTCGGACACGCTCGCCGGCGGTCAGACGGTCGCGAGTGCGACCGCGTTGACGAGGACGGTCACCGTCCACGGGAGCGCGAGCCCCAGTGCGATGGTCGTCCCGTATCGGGGGCGGAGCGTCCGGAGCGCGCCGGCGCCGCAGACGACCAGGAGCTTCGCCGCGCCGAGCGCGGCGATCCCCAGGCCGCCGATGGCCCAGCGCATCACCGGGTTGCCCTCGGAGAGCCCGATCGACAGCCCAAGCCACGTGGTGTACACGTCGAGTGTCACCGACGCGACGACGACTGCCCACAGCGCTCCCTCGACGACCCGGTCGTCGGCCGCGAGGCCGAGCCGGTCGCCGATCCCCCGCGATCTGTCTACACTCGTCAGTGGTGTGCCGCGCATCGTACCCACCGCACGCCACCCCCCACCCAGAGGGGTGGATCGTGCGTTCGCCACGTCGTCGCAGGCTGTCAAAAAAGGATCGTTTCGGACGACACTCGTATCGGCGATGACGGTCGCGACAGCGCCGGCGGCCGCGGTGACGGCACCGGCGCGGTCGTGACGGCGTCACAGCGACGCCAGGAGCGCGGCGTTGGCGAGCACGGCGAGCACCCAGGGAACGGCGAGGCCCAGCGGCGCGACGATGGCGTATTCGGGCCAGAGAAAGCGGAAGACGAGCGCGACGGCGACGGCGCCGGCCTTCGCGAAACCGAGCGCCGCCAGGCCGAACGTCTCGAGCGCCTGTCGCATGAGCGGGTTGCGCTCGACGAGACCGATCGAGAGGCCGTACGCGGTGAGGACGATATCGAGCACCAGCGCCCAGCAGACGAGTACCCACAGCAGCAGTTCCAGGTCGGACACGGAACCCGGGACGGTGCCGAGGTACTCGTCGAGGGCCGACGAGTCGATGGCGGTCGGATCGGTCG
The DNA here is from genome assembly GCF_013415885.1 of Halosimplex rubrum. Classification (NCBI taxonomy): domain Archaea; kingdom Methanobacteriati; phylum Methanobacteriota; class Halobacteria; order Halobacteriales; family Haloarculaceae; genus Halosimplex; species Halosimplex rubrum. The sequence goes on along the minus strand of NZ_CP058910.1, from coordinate 2,349,571 downwards.
TGACGAGCGGCATGTGTGGAGTTGCGACGGGTTGGTCGGTCACCGGGGGCGGATCGAACCTCCCACCCGCCGTTTGCTACCGCGGCCGACACGCCCAAGAGTATACGTCGCTTATGCGCCCCGTCTCCCGGTACCGAGGAACTACCGTATCGAAACCGCCGCCGAAGCGGTCCGTCGGGCCCCGAAGCACCTGCCCCGTCCCAACCCCGGCAGGGTTCGCCCGGAACCCCACCGGTAGCCTCCGAATCCCGACGGAAACCCCCGAACGCCGCTCGTCGGGCGGTCCGGCCGCCAGCACGTTTACGGTGGTCCAGTCCAACCGGGGCGTATGGATTACGAGGTCGACGTGCGGAAACTGGAGCTTTTCAACGATATGGCCAAGGAGGGAGCCACGACCGTCTCCGAGCACCTCAACCAGCTTTCGGGCCTCCACACCGAGATCGAGGTCTCGAAGATCAACTTCCTCGACATGGCCGACGTGCGCACTCATCTCGGCGAACGCGAGCAGGTCGGGATCTACGTCGAACTCACCGAAGCGCCCTACGGCTACATCCTGTTCATGCTCGAACCCGAGGGAAGCAAGCGCCTCGCCCAGGGGATGGTCGGCGACATGGGCGGCGGCGAGGCCACCGACGGCCTGTTCACCGACCTCGAACGGTCGGCGATGCAGGAGATCGGCAACATCATGACGAGCGGGTTCATCGACGGCTGGGCGAACGTCCTCGACACGACCATCGACATGTCGACGCCCTCCTTCATCTTCGGTCCCGCCAGCGACATCGTCGACGAGATGGGCGGCTGGCCCGACGAGGAGATCGCCTTCGTCGTCGATTCGCACATCGTCGCCAGCGACGCCGACGTGGAGGTCACCGTCTACACGTTCCCGCAGCTGGCCGACCTGGTCCGGCTGATCCAGCGCATCGACGTGTCCACCGATGTCGACACCGACACCGCCGCGTCCGACGTGCTCTGACCGAGAAGCATGAGCCCCGACAAGGAGTCGCTCCGCCGGACCGTCTGGGACCACCTCGAAGACAGCGGCGAAGCCCGCTTCCCCTTCCCGCCCCACGGCCGCATCCCCAACTTCGCCGGCGCCGACCGGGCCGCCGAACGACTGGCCGGCCTGCCCGAGTGGACCGAGGCCGCGCGGCTCAAGGCCAACCCCGACGCTCCCCAGCTGCCGGCCCGCCGGGCCGCCCTCGCCGCCGGCAAGACCGTCTTCATGGCGGTCCCGCGCCTGCGCGACGAACGCTGTTTCTATCGCCTCGACCCCGCCGAACTCGCCGAGCCGGACGCCGCCGCCACCGTCTCCGGCGTCGCCGACCACGCCCAGCAGGTCGGGCCCGACGCAGTCGGACGGATCGACCTCGTCCTCGTCGGGAGCGTCGCCGTCTCGCCGTCGGGCGCCCGCGTCGGCAAGGGGGAGGGCTACAGCGACCTCGAGTTCGCCGTCCTCTCCGAACTGGGCCTCGTCGACGCCGAGACCACCGTCGTCACGACCGTCCACGAGTCGCAGGTCCGCGAGGGGATCGACCCCGACGCCCACGACGTGCCCGTCGACGTCGTCGTCACCCCCGAGCGGACGATCCGGACCGATTCGCCGTTCGAGCGGCCGGACGGCATCGACTGGACGGCGCTCGACGACGACCGGGTCAACGAGATTCCGGTGCTGGAACGGTTCCGACCCGGTTAGCCGGTCGTGCTCGGGACACCTCGCTGGTCGGTCGTGCTCGGGACACCTCAGCGCTCGGCCGCGCCGAGGGCGTAGACGGTCCCCGCCGCGTCGCCGACGAAGACGCGGCCGTCGACGACCGCCGGCGAGCACGTCACGCGACCGTCGAGGGCGACTCGCCAGCGCTCGCTCCCGTCGTCCGCGTCGAGTGCCAGCACCGATCCACCGTCGGACCCGACGTGGACGCGGCCGTCGACGACCACCGGCGAGGACTTCACGGGGCCGTCGGCTTCGTGACGCCAGCGCTCGCTCCCGTCGGCGGTGTCGAGCGCCAGCACCGATCCACCGTCGGACCCGACGTAGACGCGGCCGTCCGCGACGGCGGGCGAGGAGAAGACGGGGCCGTCGGTCTCCCGGTACCAGCGCTCGGTTCCGTCGAACGCGTCGACGGCGGCGATACCGCCCGGGCTGGCCCCCGCGTAGACGACGCCGCGGGCGACGGTCGGCCCGGACCACGTCCGGATCCCCTCCGGTCCGACGTAGTGCCACGCCTCCCGCCCGGTGTCGGCGTCCACGGCGTGGAGACGCCCGGCGTAACTCCCGGCGAACACCCGTCCGTCCGCCAGCGCGACCGGCGCGACGACGCCGAGGAAGCCGCCCGCGTCGTACCGCCAGCGCTCGCTCCCGTCGGCGGCGTCGACGGCGTAGACCCGGCCGTCCGTCGCGCCGACGTAGGCGACCCCGTCCGCGACGACCGGCCCGCTCCGCACCGCCGAGGGGCCGGCGCGGTCGCCCGCGACCGCGAACGACCACCGCTCGCGCCCGTCGCTCGCCTCCAGCGCCGTCAGCGCCCCGCTCTCGTCGCCGCAGTAGACGACGCCGTCGGCGACCGTCGGGGTCGCGCGCACCGCGGCCCCGGCCTCGTGGGTCCAGCGCACCGCGGTCCCCTCGGCCGGTGAGCGCGGGTCGCCGCCCCCCGACGATCCGGGCCCCGATACGGACAGCGCGGTCACCGTCCCCGCTTCGCTCCCGACGTACACGCTCGCCCCGACCACCGTGACCGACCCCCGGACCGCGCCGTCGAGATCGGCCGACCACGCGGGCTCGACCGGCGTTCCCACTCCGAAGTCGGTGCCTGCCCCGTCGGGCAGCCATCCCGTGTGTGCGTCGTCGGCCTGGACCACCGGCCACCCGCCCGCCGGCGCGGGCGTCACCGTTCGCGTCTCCGTCGGCGTCGCCCCCGTCGGTGTCCGCTCGGTCGCGTCCCGCGGACCGCTTCGCCCCGTTGTCGTCTCGACGGGAGCGTCGGTCGCCGCGTCGTCGGCCGGAGCGGGCGTGACGCTCGCCCCGTCGTCGGGCGCGTCTCCGAAGAGGGAACAGCCGCTCAGCGCGCCCGCACCGACCGCGAGCCCCTGTCGGAGCACTCGCCGGCGCGACCGCTCGGGACCGCCCCCGTCGTCGTCCGCACCCCGAACCATGTGGACGTTCTCGCGGGCCGCGGGGAAAAAGTCGCGGGGCGCAGTACGGGCTCGGCCGCCGCCGGGCGCGCCGCACCGGCGCGACGCCGACCGTCCCCGTGCGGAGCGGCGGCTACGCGGCGGCGAAAACCGCAGAAAGATCGCGTCGCGGCGTTAGAGCAGCCCCGTCTTCTGGAGCTTCATCAGGTCCTCGGTGTCGAGAGTCTCGCCTTCCTTGAACTTCTGGTAGATCTCCTCGGCCTCCTCGCGGGCGGCCTCCTCTTTCTCCTGGCGGGCCTCGCGCTCCTCTTCCTCTTCTTTCTTGTCGAGCTCGCGTAGGCGCTTCTGGACGCGCACGAAGTCCTCGTGGTGCTGGTCGGCCGCTTCCTGGGCCTCCACGAACTTCTCGTGCATCTCGTCGGCCTCGTCGCGGATGTCGTCGGCCTCGCGGTAGGCCTCGATCATCTGGTTGTGGTGCTCCTGAGCCTCGTCGGCCAGCTCGGTCACCTTCTGGTGGTGCTTGGAGGCCTCAGAGCGGATCTCCTCGGCTTCCTCCTTGATCTCCTCGAGGTCGCCCCCCTGGTTGAGCTTCTCCTTCTTCTCGGCGAGCTTCTCGCGCTTCTCCTCGATCTTCTCGATGAGTTCGCGCTCGTCCTCGGCCGAGAGGACCTCCGTCTGCTGTTTGAACTCGAGGTCCTCGATCTCGTCTTCGAGCTGCTCGATGTCCTTGCCCTCGTCGAGCTCGAGCTCGTCGCGCTGGTCCTCGACCTCGTCGAACAGCTCGTTGGCCTCGGCGTTGAGCTCGTTGCGCTTCTCCTTGTGCTCTTGGACCTGCTGGTTGAGCTCGTCGCGCTGCTCGCGGTGCTCCTGAGCCTCGTCGACCTTCTCGCGAGTCTTCGCGTTCAGGTCGTCGCGGTCGGAGGCGCGCTCGGAGGCCATCTGGTTGAGATCGTTGCGTCGATCCCGAAGCTGCCCGGCGAGCTTGATGAGCTCGCCCTTGGATTTGTTCTCGAGGTCGTCGTCTGTCACCGATACGTTCTTGGATTCGTCTATCGAGTCTGCCATAATTGTACCTCTATGCCATACCCGCTCCGGCGAGAGACAGGGCCACCGCTACGAAGTGGCTGACGCCGACAACAAGGGTGTCCTGTCATGCTGGTCGAAGTGCGATACAGCCGGAACGCCGGAGACGTTCTGGTACTTTGTTGTTGCGTCTCCCCTGATTTAAATATTCCGGTGGGCCGTGTTCCTGTTTCACACTCCCACGGCCCCGATATCTCCACGTCAGGGCTTACCACGCGGTAGCCGGGACTTATAAAGATCGAGGAGGGCCTCAGAAACGATAGATGTTTTCGACGCTGGCGTCGCCGACCCGGAGCGCGAGGTCGACCGACGAGGCGGACTTCGGGACGGAGACGGTCTCGACGACGGACCGTGCGCCCGCGTCGACGGTGGCTTCGACCTCGCCGGTCTCCTCGCCGGCCGTCCAGCGGACCGTCCCCGAGATGGCCTCTGGGGCGTCGTTGGCGACGACCACGTCGCACTCGCCGGCCGAGGCGCCCACGAGGAACGCCCGGACCGGCTCGAACGCCGCCGCGAGGCTGTCGACCGCTTCCTTCGGCGTCCCGTCGCGGGCGTAGACGCCCATCCCGGCGTCGCCGGCGTCCCGGAGCGCGTTCGCGACGACGACCGGCGCACCGTCGGTCCGTAGCCGCTCGGCGATCCCCCGGACCAGTTCGGCCTGGTAGGCCTGCGAGGCCGCTGGGTCGTCGCTGCCGACGACGGCGTCGTGTTTCGCCCGGTCGAAGCCCGCGAGGTCGGGACCGCCGTCGTCGTCCGCCTCGGCCGGGTCGACGCCCTCGGGGAGCGACCCCGCGCCGAACTCACCGACCGCGCCGCCGAGGTCGTAGCGCTCGCGCACCCAGTCGAGGTCGTCGACGCCGCCGTAGTCCCACCCCGGATAGAGTGCCGCCGCGTCGGGGCCGGTACCGGGCTCGCCGACCACCGGATACACCGCGACGCCGTCGGGGACGGCCTCGGCGACTTCCTCGGCGGCGCCGCGGTCGTAGTCGCTCCGCCAGACGCGATAGCGGAAGCGCAGCCGGTCGACCAGCCCGGAGCCGACGCGCTCGGCGAACGTGTCGGTGGGCTCGTCGTGGACGCCCACCGCCGCGAGGCTCGGGTGGTGGGCGTACGTGTCGACGAGCCGCCCCGCCACCTCTTTGCCGCGCGCGATGTCGAACACGCCGGGGCCGGTCAGCGGCAGGTCCTGCCAGACGAGCAGGCCCGCCTCGTCGCAGGCGTCGTAGACCGCCTCGGGCAACGCGTGGGCGTGCGCCCGGACGAGGTTCGCGTTCACCTCGACCGCCCGTTCGGCGTCCGCGACCGCCGCGTCCGCCAGCGCGACGCCGCGGACGGGCACGTCCTCGCCGTTGACGCGCAGCCCGCCCTCGTCGGTCCCCTCGACGGTCGCGATGCCGGTCGCACTCGTCCGGGCGGCGTCGTCGAGCTTCGCGCGAACCTCGTAGCGGTGCTGGCGCCCCATCCCGCGGGGCCACCACAGCGACGGGTCCCGGACATCGATCGACTTCTCGACGACAGCGCGCTCGCCGGCCGCCGCCGAGACGCTCGCGCGGTCCATCATCCCGCGCCCGCGACGGTCGCCGGCGGGCTTCGTAGTGAGCGTCAGCCGGTCGTCCAGCGGTTCGCCGGCGTACACCTCGACGGCGGCGTCGATGGCCGCTCCATCGTCGGTCCGCCGCGGCTGCAGGTCCACGTCAACGACGAACGGGTCGGGTTGCCCGGTCACGTCGACGCCCCACCAGATCCCCGGCACGGACCGCTCGGCGGGGACCCGGTCGGTGTCGTGGATCCCGCCGAACCGACCCTCGGGCGCCCGGCACTCGACGACGAGTTCGTTCTCGGCGTCGGGCTCGAAAGGCACGCGGACGGGCTCGAAGACGGCGTCGGACTCGGCGACCAGCTCGTCGTTGAGCCACACCTCGGCGGCGGCGTAGCACCCGCGTAGCTCCAGCAGCCCCAGGTCGTCGTCGGGGTCGCGCGGGTCGTCGAAGACGGTCCGGTAGGCGACCCGGTCCTCGCCGGCGAACGCGGCCGGGCGGCCGGGGACCTCGACCGACTGCCACGCCCCGGGCGTCGGCTTGCCGCCGCCGGGGTCGACCGCCGCACCGCTCCACTTGCTCGGCATACCAACGTCCGCGTCCCCCGGTGGTATATCAGTTACGTCGGACGGACGAGCCGTCGCCGCGGTCGCGCCTGCGACGCCCCCGCCGCCGCCGCGCCGGCCCGCTTCACTTTCGCTCTCACGACCGCCGTACGGGACGGGGTACCCCTCCGCAGTCTGTCGATTACACTTTCACTCAGGGTACGGCTCGGGTTGATATGTCCCCGGGTCCTACCTCGGGATATGTTGAGCGAGATAGCCTGCCGGTGCGAGGCGGCGAACTGCTCGCGGAAGCTCACCGACGGCGACTGCATGCTCGTCTTCCGGACCGAGGGCGGCGAGCGCCGCGCCTACGAGTGCGCGTGCGGCCACGTCACGGTCACGGTCGCCGCGCTCAGCGAGTGAGCCGTCTCCCGAGCGGAGCGACTTCGACTCCCTGAAGTAGCGGCGTCCGAACCCACCCACATGAGCGACGACGCCGCGACCGACGCGCCCACGACCGAGGGATCCACCGACGGCGCGGAACTCGTCGAGGTCGTCCGCGCCCGCGGGCACGAGAACGTCTCCGCCGAACACGTCAGCACGCTGGAGTTCACCAGCGACGACTTCCTCACCCCCGCCGGTGACTGCATCCTCGCGATCGAGGCCGACCGCGTCCCCGCCGACTTCGACGACGCGTTCGTCGACGCCTGCCGGGCCCACGGCGCGACGATCACGGCGACGATCGAAGCGGCGGGCCACACCCACGAGGTGACGGGTCGGGGCCACCCCGACTTCTCCTTCGAGAACGAGCGCAGCCACGTGATCCGGACGAGCGACTACGTCGACGACCGCACGGTGATAGTCGGCGCCTCTGGCGCCGCGGCCGACGTGGACCGCGAACTGGTCGCCGCGCTGGCCGACGGCGCCGACGCGACGCTCACCCTCGAAGTCGAGCCGGCCTGACCGGTTCGACCGAACGCGGGACGCGGGGCGGTTATGGGGGTCGAGTCCCGAGATACCCCCATGAGCGACGGAGCGGCGGACGCGGACGGGACGGACCGCGACCCGGAACCCGCGGAGAACATCAGCGGCGGCGCGGCCGGCGGGGGCGAGGCCGCGGCCTTCGAGCCCGGCGACGCCGACACCCGCGCCGAGGCCGTCGTCGACCGCCTCGGCGATATCTACTGGCAGAAGGCCTACGGCGGCCGCGACGGCTTCGAGTGTCTCGTCCGCACGGTCCTGAGTCAGAACACCTCCGACGTGGCGAGTCAACCGGCCCACGACGCCTTGATGGATCGATATGGCAGGGACGGTGAAGCCGGCGGCGCCGACCTCGCCGAGTCGCTCGCCGCGGCCGACCAGCAGCGACTGGCCAAGACCATCTCTTCGGCGGGGCTCTACAACCAGAAGTCCGAGCGGATAATCGCGCTCGCCGAGCGGGTGTGCGAGGAGTACGGCGGGAGCGACGGCTTCGACGAGTTCGTCGAGACGGGCGACCCGAGCGACGTCCGCGAGACGCTGCTGGACATGAACGGCGTCGGCCCGAAGACCGCCGACTGCGTCCTGCTGTTCTCCGGCGGTCGCGGCGGCGTCTTTCCCGTGGACACGCACGTCCACCGGATCGCCCGGCGGATGGGGCTCGCGCCCGCCGGCGCCGACCACGAGGGCGTCCGCGAGGCGCTGGAGGCCGCGGTCTCCGACGAGAAGTGCGGCTTCGGCCATACCGCGACGATCCAGTTCGGCCGCGAGTACTGCTCGGCCCGCAAGCCGGCGTGTCTCGACGACCCCGAGGCCTGCCCGCTCGCGGACCTGTGCGACCAGGTGGGCGTCTCGCCGGCGACGGGCGAGGTGGTCGACCCGGCCGAAGCCGCCGGGGACTGAGGAACGGGATCGGTCGTCGGAAACAGAACGGAACCAGTCAGCGGGGTCCGAGGGCGGGTGTGTGACTGGGGCGAACGGCGGGTCAGCCGCCGGCGGCGAGTGCGGCGGTTGCGTTGCCAGCGGTCGCGTTGCCGGCGGTGGCGTTACCCGCCGCGGTGGCGTTGGCGGCGGCGGTCGCTTCGGCGATCGGGTCGTCGGTGTACCAGACCTGCAGCGAGCGGTAGGCCGACGCGCGGGAGGGCACGTCGGGCGCGTCGCCGCGGTAGAGGTACGCGCGCAGGCGATTCGGCGCGTCGCCGGCGGTCGGTTCGGGGTCGAACTCCAGGTAGCGGATCCCGCCGTCGCGCAGTGAGAGGTCCTCGCGGACCCGCTCGGTGGCCGAGCGGACGACGGTCACGTTGTTCTCGCGGTCGACCGTCTCGCGGACGAGGACGACGGTGTAGTCGGTGCGTTCGCCCTCGCCGTTGATGACCTCGACGTAGATCGGGCGGTCGGCGGCGACGGCGCCGGTGTAGTTGGCGGTGACGTACTCGCCGGTTGCGTTCTGGGTCAGCGCGGCGAACTCGGTGAACTGCTCGTCGGTGCCGGCGGCGTTCGTGTCGGTCGTCGCGAGGACGGCCGTCGCGCCGACGGCGCTGGCGACCAGCAGGAGCGCGAGCACAAAGGTAGCCGAGAGGCGCGGGCGGAAGACCCGAGCGGCCGACCCCAGCCCCGTCGACGGGGCGTAGCGCAGGTGCGCGGGAACCCGACTCCGCCGGGAGGCCGCGGCGGCGACGGCGGCCAGCGTCGCGACGGTGAGCGCCGCGAGGGTCGGAAGCGGTCGGATGGCCCACGGGCCCGCGTTGACGGCCAGCGCGACGGTCGCGACGACGGCGACGCTCGCGGCGACCGTCAGACCGGCGCGGACGAAGGGACTGATCGCGTCGACGGACGTGTCGCCCGCGGGCGAGGCGGTCGCCCGCGGGCGCTGGGGATCTGTCCGGCCCTCGCCGCGGGGGTACAGCGCGGTGACGACCGCGTACCCCGGCGCCAGCAGGACGACGGGGAGCCCCAGCGCGACGCGCAGGGCGGCGATATCGATCGACAGCGCGACGACGGCGTCGAAGACGGCGACGAGGACGACGACCAGCGCGAGGTCGGCGAACCCGCCGAGACGTGGTGATGACTCGTAGCTCATGGTGTCAGGCCCCCGGTCGGGTACACAGCTCCGCGTCCTGGTTCTCGTAGACCCGGTTGCTCCCGGCGGGGCAGATCTGGTCGTGGTCGACCTGACGGGTCACCACGGCGCCGCCGGCGGCGGTGAACATCGGTGCGCCCGTCGACTGGTAGTCGCGGTACACCACCCTGTCGTAGGGTGGGTCGGTCCCGTCGACGCGGGTGAGGTTGATCGTGTCGCTGAAGTGCGCGCCGCTGCTCTTGAACGCGGTCCGCCAGGGGTGGTCGGTGAAGACCGCGTCGACGCTGGCGGGCGTCGTCTCGCCGATGGTCCCCATGGCGGCGATCTCCGACTCGGAGTAGGCGTACTGGGACCACTGCTCGTCGAAGGTCGGGTCGTCGAGCGTCGCCTTCTCGCCGGCGACCATCGCGAACGGGAAGACCAGCAGGAGCACGACCAGGGCGGCGGCCGCCGCGCGGGCCGAGAACTGCGTCCCGAGGTAACGCAGGCCGGCGGCGCCGACGACGGCCATCAGCACGTAGGCGAACGCGAACCACCGGCCGGGGAGGAAGGTGCGGATCCCGAACAGCGGCAGGCCCAGCGAGAAAAAGAGCATCGCGCCGATGGCCACGACGAGCGTGTGCGAAGCCTGCGGCGAGCGGTGGCGTCGGACCAACACGAGCCCGCCCAGCACCGCCGCGAACAGCAACACGAGGAAGCCGACGGCGTCGACGTAGGTCGCCAGACGAGTCATCAGCGGCGAGGCCGTCGCGCTGCCGGCGGTCGCTGCCGTGGCGGCGGCGTCGCCGCCCCCGCTCCCGGCGAGGTTCAGGAACCCGGCGGAGGTCCGCAGCGTCAGCGCGAGCAGTCCGACCATCCGCGTGAGGAACGGTTCGCCGCCCCAGGGCGTGATCGCCCAGACCGCCCCCGTGAACAGGAGGTGGAAGGCGAACGCCCAGTGGAGGCCGACGACCCCCGGCGAGGTCCGCGAGGCGCCGTCGGTGATCGGGTCGCCCGACTCGGCGCCGAGGCTCACCGAGCCCGTGAGCCCGCCGGCGGGGGTCGCCCAGCCGACGTGGCCGACGACGATCTGGGCGACCACGGCCGACCCGACGAACACCAGCGAGACGAACGCCGACACCTGGTGGGTGAGCGTGACCGCGACGATCGACCCGGCCAGGAGCGCCCAGTCGGCTGCGCCGGTCTCGGCGTGGAGCAGGCGCGCGACCGCGAAGACGACGCCGAGGAAGAAGACGAGCCCGAGGCTCGTCGGGATGATGTGCATCCCCCAGCGGATCGCCTGGTCGGTCATCGCGAACGCGCCGGTCGCGAACAGCGCCCAGCGGGCGTCCACGAAGTAACGGGCGGTCCCGTAGACGAGCAACACCGAGAGGGCGACCGTGCTCCCGACGACGAGATACAGCGAGAGCCGCAGCGAGACGCCCAGCAGATCCGACCCGACGACCGTGATCAGGTGGTGGAACGGGGCGAAGAGGTACTTCGCACCGGCCAGCGGGCCGAGCGAGTCGGCGGCCTGGACGGCCGCGGCGTACTGGGTGACGTGTTCCCAGCTGTCGACGCCGACGAAGCCCGGCGTCGTGAACAGGCCGGTGAACCTGACGACGAACGCGTGGGCCAGCACCTGCGCGAGCACGAGTCGCCGGTCGAGCGCGTCGTCCGCCAGGAAGACGGTCTGCAGCAGGACGAACGCGCCGACGGCGCCGCTCGCGACCAGGATACCGAGCGTTCGCGTCCCGGCCAGCGCGGCCCAGGTCGCGATCCCGATCAGCGCGATCCCGGTCAGTTCGGCCGCCGCGACGCCGCTGGCGTCGAGCGTCGGCTGTCGCCGCTCGGCGGAGCCTTCCCGCCGCACCGAGAACAGATAGAGACCGCAGGCCGCGCCGATGACGACCGGCACCGTCCGGACGTACAGCGACGAGGTCAGCACGGCCAGCGGGAGCAGGCCCAACGCGAGGACGAGGCCGACGGCGGCGACCGCGACGTCGAAGCGGGTGTCCGGCAGCCAGGTCGTCGGATGTCGGTTCACGCGGCGCTCACCTCCCCGTCGAGGGCCCGCTCGTAGACGCCGAGCAGGCCCTCGCCCATGCGTTCGAGGCCGAACTCGCGGGCTCGCTGGCGACCGTTCGGCTCGGTCGTCGGCGCGAGCGCCGCGGCCAGCGCCTCGGCCAGCGCCGCGTCGGTGTCGGCGACGGCCGAGCAGTCGACGCCGTCGAGCAGGTCGGGCACGTCGCCGACCGGCGTCGCGACGACCGGCAGGTTACACGACAGGGCCTCCTTGACGGCGTTGGGCGACCCCTCGCGGTCGGAGGTCAACAGCATGGCGTCCGCCGCGTTCATGTACGTCGGCACCTCCTCGTGGGGGACGCCCGAGACCGCGTGGAGTTCGAGCGCCCCCTCGACCGCGTCCCGCGCTCGCTCGACGACCCGCTCGGCGCGGGGGTAGTTCTTCTCGGCTCGCCCGGTGTCGTACGGAAAGAGGACGTGCGTGGCGTCGCCGTCCCAGCCGACGGCGTCGAGGGCCGCCTCGTGGGGTTCGGGGGCGAACCGGTCGGTGTCGATCCCGTGGGGGACGACCGTCGAGTCGCGGTCTAACGCGGCCGCCATCTCCGCGGACATGACGACCACTTCGTCGGCGAAGCGGGCGCACTGCTCGCTGACGGTCCCGTAGCGGCCGAGCAGGTCCGACCCCCACAGCGAGAGGACGACCGGCCGCACCGGCTGGGCCAGCGCCGCCGGTGCGGTCAGGCCGTAGTTGGCGTGGACCAGGTCGATGTCCGAGCCGCGGGCGGCCCCGAGCACGCGGGCGTAGAAGCGAGCGTACTCCGCCAGCGACCGCTCGCGGGACCCGCCGGGGACCGGGACGACGGTACAGGTGACGCCGTTTCGCTCCAGTACCTCGACCTGCTGTTCGAAAAACGGTCTGCGCGACGTGACCAGCTGAAGCGTTCGGACCATCTATCGGACCACCGTCCGTCGCGACCCTCGCGACGCGGATGCCGATGCGGCCGGCGACCGGACGGCGTCGTCCCGGTCGGCCGGCTGGTTCGAACCCCTCGGCTGTACTGTGCTGTCGAGCCCGTTCACACCCCTATCGTTCTACGGTTCGTCCATTGTAATGATGAGACTACGCCCCCGATCGTCGGGACTAACACCGTACGCGTGCGCTCGCAGGCGTTCCCGACGGCGTCGAATAGAGCGTATAACGCCGACTTCACCGGCGACCTCGCGGAGCGACGGGCGACGACGCGGTCAGGACCACGAGCCGGTCACGTCTTCGATCGCGGTGCGCATCTCCAGGCGGATCCCCTCGTGGGCGAGCAACAGGAGCGCGTAGACGGCGACGCCCGCCGCGACGCCGAGGGCGACGCGCTGCCAGCCGGTCGGGAGATACGGTCGGAGCGCGTAGACGGACAGCCCCATGATCGCCGCCGCCGCGACACTCCAGGCGATCCGCCCCCACGGGACGACCACGTCGACGAAGCGGGTGACGTAGGTGACCGAGACGACCGCGGCGGTCGCCGCCGAGCACGTCGTCGCGACGGCCGCACCGAGGATGCCGAACTGGGGCACCAGCGCGAGGTTGAGGACGAGGTTCGTCACGATGGCCGCCATGCTCCCCCGGTAGCCCAGGCTGGGCTTGTCCATCGCGAACAGCGACGGGCCCAACACCAGCTGGACCGACCGCAGGATCTTCTCGGTCATGAAGACGATCAGGACCGGATAGGCGACGACGGTCTCGGCGCCGAACAGCGTTCCCAGCACCTCCCGGCCGAGGACGACCGCGCCGGCGAACGCCGGGATCGTCAGGTACAGCGGGATCTGCAGCCACTGCTCGAAGGCCGACTCGATCCGGTCGATGCGGTCCTCGGCGTGCCACTGGGAGATCTGCGGGAACAGGGACGTGCGGATCGCCTCGGTGAGCATCATCGCGACGCTGGCGACGCGCCAGGCGATCTCGTAGGCGCCGACGAGGTCGACCCCGACGAACAGCCGGAGGATCGCCACGTCCATCCACTGGTAGACGAACCCGCCGACGTTCCCGATGAACACGTACCGGCCGAAGTCGACGAGGCTCCGCGCCCGCGAGAGGCTCGGCAGCCCGACCGAGAGGTCCATCCGGACGAGCGCGCCCAGCGCCGTCGCGAACCGCCCGGCGATGTAGGCGACGATGAGCGCCTTCGCGCCCCACCCGTACTCGACCAGCGCGACGCCGACGGCCACCCACGTGAGCTTGCCGACGACCTTCAGCGCGGCGTTCTTGTCGACGCGCATCTGCCCGGCGAGCAGCCGCAGGGTCAGCCCGCGGCTCTGGGCCGCCACCAGTCCGAGGACCACCAGCGGCACGACGCCGGCCACGCCGACGTACGACTCGACGCGGGGCGTCAACAGCACGAGCGCGCCGATCCACGGCAGCATCAGCACGCCTTTCGTGAGGGCGCCGGTCGTGAGGATCTCGCCGGTCGCCCCCGTCGAGGAGAGCTGCTTCTCCGCGGCCTTGGAGATGCCCAGGTCGATCGGGATACCGAGCATCCCGACGACCGCCTGGAAGACGAAAAACGACCCCATGGGGCCGGTGCCGAGCGTCTGGGTGAACCAGGCGATCGCGGCGAACTCGACCAGCGCGAGGACGATACTGCCGGAGAACAGCTTCAGGATGGAGTCTCGCAGGTCCATGGGCTACGATCCGGCCGCCGCGCCGGGCCGTCGGCCCGTTCCGTACACTCGGTGGCCGTCCCTCGGCGCCGTCCGACGGGCGGGGGGTCCGCTCGACGCTCTCCGACCGAACTCGCGTGCGCGTCGACCGTCCTCACCGGACGGCCGACCGACGGGACCGAGCCGACGGGAGGGCGCCGGCCGACTCGCGCGGATGCAGGTCATTCGTCTCGCCCGTCCGCGAGCGCTCCCCCTTGTTAAACGGTCGTTACCCGCGAGTAAGCGCTCCGTATCGGGGCGTTACGGCCATCATAGCTAATGGCGAGAGCCCGGTCGGACCGCGTATGGATCGAGCGCGCCCCAACGTGCTGTTCGTCTGTGTCGACGCGCTGCGGAGTGACTTCGCGTTCGGGGACTACGGGGCGGACAAACCCCTCTTCGAGTTCCTCGAACGCGAGGGCACGGCCTTCGACACGATGGTCGCCGCGGCGTCGTCGACGACGCCCTGCGTCGCCAGCTACATGACCGGTACCTACCCGCCCGACCACGGCGTCCTCTCGCTGCGGGACTTCTCGCTCGCCGACGACGCGACGACGCTCGCCGAGGCGTTCGGCGCCGCCGGCTACGACACCTCGGCGTCGGTCACCGGGCCGATCACCGAGGACACCGACCTCGACGCCGGCTTCGACCGCTACGACTACCGCGAGCGCGACACCACCGTCTACACCGACTGGTTCGACGAATACCGGGCGGAACTCGACGAGGCCGAGGGGCCGTGGTTCAACTACCTCCACCTCTGGGAGGCCCACGTCCACAAGGACCTCCCGCCGGACGCCGACGACGAGGAGATCGACTACGACGCCGCCGTCCGCGGCGTCTTCGAGAAGCTCCAGCGCCTCCTGGAGGTCGTCGACCTCTCGGAGACGATCGTCGCGGTCACGGGCGACCACGGCGAGGCGTTCCGCGACGGCACCTGGCGCCACCGCGCGTCGATCATCGGGTTCAACCAGGTCCCCATCCCGTTCACCGACAAGCGCACGCGCAACGTCCGCAGCGACGTGTACGACCAGTACCTCCGGCCGCGGGGCATCGAGACCGAGGAGTGGTACAACTCCCTGCGGCGGGCCAGCGCCACCGAGTTCCCCAACGCCTTCCACCGCATCGGCCACGGCTACCACGTCTACGACTTCCTCACCAGAGTCCCGTTCGCCGTCGCCGGTCCGGGCGTCCCGAGCGGCGGCCGCGTGACCGACCAGGTCCGGTCGGTCGACGTCTTCCCGACGCTGCTCGACGCGGCCGGGGTCGACCGGCCCGACGAGGTGTCCGGTCAGGACGTCCTCTCGGGCGCGATCGACCACCGACCGGCCCACGTCCGCGCCGTGGGCGCCTCCGGCGAGCGCGAGCGGTGGCTCGACGGCGTCCGCTACGAGGGCTGGAAGTACGTCCAGGGCCGCGACCGGGAGCTGTGCCAGCTGTTCGACCTCGAATCTGACCCGAAGGAGCTGGAGAACGTCGCCGACGACAACCCGGCGGTGGTCGAACGGCTCCGCGGGATCGTCGACGAACACGTCGCCCGCGAGCGCCAGCTCGAGACGGCCTCGGTCTCCGAGGGCGCCGAACAGCGGATGACCAGCCGACTCGAAGACCTGGGATACCTGTAGCGGGCGGCGCCGCGGTCGTCCGGTCGGGTCGCGTCGAACCGGTGCGTCCCGGTGGCGGGGAGCAGGATCCTCGACGAAGGGGGATGGATCCGCGGAGGGCCGAGACGAGCCCAGCGGTGGCGTCTCCGACAGCGTGACCCGGGCGTTCCGGGCGGTTACCGCGGGCAGCCGATCGTCGGGTCGGACGGCTTCTTCGCGCCGTAGTGGTTGGCGTCGAAGTTCACGTTCCGGAACTGGTTCGAGTGGGGCTGGATGATCGACTCCGTGCCGCGGCCCGGCGCCGGCTGCTTCGGGTTGTGGAACCAGTTGTGGTGGATGTCCGCGACGTCGTCCGGGACGCCGCGGATGCTGACGTGCGACTCGGGGTCCTCCCCGGAGTTGATGTGTTTGGTCGGGACGAACGTGTTGTGGTGGATCTTCAGCGTGGTCGCGCCCGGCCGGTGGGTCCCGACCTGATAGGCGACGGCCTTGTCGCCGAAGTGGTTGTAGCGGACCTCGTAGCCGGCGGTGCCCTGGTTCGCGACGGAGTGGCGGTTGTAGTTGAAGCGGTTGTACTCGATCAGGGTGCTGCCGCCGCCGATGCAGACGATCCCGTAGCCGAGGCCGTCCATCGGGTTGGAGTGGATGTGCGAGTGGTGGATCCGCGCCGAGCGCAGCAGCTTCACGCCCGAGTAGGTGAACCCGGCGATCTCGACGTTGTCGATCTCACAGCCCCTGCCCCCGACGACCACGCCGCTGTGGACCGGGCGGGTGTACTCCATGTACTCGTCGTTCGGCGCGGTGATCCGCACGCCCGTGATCCGGACCTGGTTCTCGGTGTGGATGGGGCCCTCGCCGTGGACCTCGCCGGCGTGGATCTCCCCGCCCTTCGCGCCGTCGATGCCGCGGTTCGAGGCGAGCGTCACGCCCGAGGGGACGGTCAGCTCGCGCTTACCGGCCTGGATCGTCGCCGAGCCGTCGACGTAGACCACGTCGCCGCTGGAGGCCCCGTTCAGCGCCTGCTCGAGCCCGTCGATCGTCGAGACGACCGTGGTGGCCGCCGACTTCGGGACCGCGTCCGGGTAGCCCTTCCCGCCGCCGAGCACGCCGCTGGCCGCCGGCAGCGAGTTCAGCGTCTTCTCGTTCGCGACCGCCGAGGGGTCGACGCGCGTCCCGTCGACGCGGAGCTCGAAGTCGCCCTTCGTCGGCGAGAAGGCGGTGATGCGTCCCTCGAACGTGTAGGTATCGCGGCCCCACGAGCCGACCGACCCGGTCGCGGTCCGGGTGCCGTCGCCGTTCTCCGTGACGGAGTCGTTGCCCTCGGCGTCGCCGCGGACGGGTTCGACCGCGCCCGTCGCCGTGAACTCGTAGTTCACCGCCTTCGAACCGGTGCTGTCGATCTCGATCCGTCGCCGACCGCCCGACCCCTGCGCGGCCCGTCCGCCCCCCGTGACCAGCGGAGCGGCCGCCGCCGCGGCCGCCGCCGTCAGAAACGACCGTCGCCCGAACCCGCCCGAACCGCCCGGTAAGCCCGCGTTACGATCGTCTCGTGTTTCGTCGCCCATCGTTTCGCTCTGGTTTCCGAACACCATATCGCGGTAAGTCACCGCTTCTGGGATAAGGCTACCTGCAGTAGCGGTGCGAGGCACCCGCGCTTGCGCGCCGCTTCCGTACCGGATCCGTGTGGTTGGTTGCGGCTTCCCGAGTCTTTGCGTAGGAGCGGCTTACCCGAGACGGCCGGCGAGCGGGGAGCGCGCACCTCCGGCCGGCTCGCTCGGGCTCGCGATGCGTCGGGAGAAACGTGCGATTACCCCCGCGAGACGGGCCGCTCTCGCGTGCGCGCGAGACGAAAAAGCCGAGAAGAGTCCGGCGGTCAGGGACAGCCGATGTCGTCGTCGGTCGGCTCGTCGGCCCCGTAGTGGTTGTTCCGGTAGTCGAGGTTCGTGAACTCCTCGACGTGGGGCTGGATGATCGATTCCCTTCCCCGCCCGGGGGCGGGCTGTCTCGGGTTGTGGAACCAGTTGTGGTGGATGTCCGCGACGTCGTCCGGGACGCCGCGGATGCTGACGTGCGACTCGGGGTCCTCCCCGGAGTTGAGGTGCAGGGTGGGGACGAACGTGTTGTGGTGGACCTCGAGCGTCGTACCGCCCGGCCGGTGGGTCCCGACCTGGTAGGCGATCGCGTCCTCGCCGAAGTGGTTGTAGCGGACCTCGTAGCCCGCGTAGCCGCGGCTGGCGACGGAGTGGCGGTTGAGGTTGAACTCGTTGTACTCGATCAGGGTGTCACCGCCCTCCTGGTTGCAGACGATCCCGTAGCCCAGACCGTCCATCGCGTTGGTGTGGATGTACGAGTGGTGGACGTAGGCGGGCTCCTGGAGCTTGACGCCGCCGTAGCTGAACCCGGAGATCTCGACGTTGTCGATCTCGCAGCCGGTTCCCTTGACGGCCACACCGCTGTGGACCGGACGGTTGAAGTCGACGTACTCGTCGATCGAGCCGGTGATACGCAGGCCCGTGACGCGCACGTCGTCGCCGGTCTGGAGCGGCCCCTCGCCGTAGACCTCGTCGGCGCGGATCTCCCCGCCGTCGGAGCCGTCGATGCCGCGGTTCGAGGCGAGCGTCACGCCCGAGGGGATCGTCAGCTCGCGGTCCGGGACGTTGATGCTCGCGTCGGGGTCGACGTACACCACGTCGCCGCTCGACGCGCCGTTCAGCGCCTGCTCGAGCTCGCCGCGGGTGGAGACGACCACGTCGGCCTCGGATTCGGGCACGGTACCCGAGTAGCCGTCGCCGCCGCCCACGACCACGGCCGGGTCCGGGGGGGCCTCGTACCCGCTCAGGTCGACGGCGGTCCCGTCGATCCGCACCTCGGCGTGGTCGACGTCCGGTCCGAACGTCAGCAGCTCGCCGCGGAACGTGTAGGTGTCGCCGTAGCCGTTGCCGGTGTAGCCGTCGGCGCGCCAGATGCCGTCGTCGGTCTCCGTCACGGAGTCGTTGCCGCTGGCGGCGTTCTCCGCGACGTCGGTGACCTTCTGGATTTCGCCGGTGGTCGTGAAGGCGTAGTCCAGCTCCGAGGGGTCCTCGGTCGTCAGTACCTCGATCGTGTGTTCTTTCGGGCGGAACCGGGCCAGATCGACGGCGGTGCCGTCGACCCGGACCTCGACGAACTCCTCGACGGGGCCGAAGTCCGTCAGCTCCCCTTCGAAGGTGTAGGTGTCGCCGTAGCCGTTGCCGGTGTAGCCGTCGGCGGTCCACGTGCCGTCGTCGTTCTCCGTCACGGAGTCGTTGCCGCTGGCGGCGTTCTCCGCGACGTCGGTGACCTTCTGGATCTCGCCGGTGGTCGTGAAGGCGTAGTCCAGCTCCGAGGGGTCCTCGGTCGTCAGCACCTCGATCGTGTGTCGCTCGGACTCGGCCTCGGATTCGGACTCGAACCGGCTCAGGTCGACGGCGCTGCCGTCGACCCGGACCTCGACGAACTCCTCGACGGGGCCGAAACCGGTGAGGTCGCCGTCGAAGTAGTAGGCGTCGCCGTAGCCGTTGCCGGTGTAGCCGTCGGCGGTCCACGTGCCGTCGTCGTTCTCCGTCACGGAGTCGTTGCCGCTGGCGGAGTTGTCGCCGTTGTCGTAGTTCGGTTCGATCTCGCCGGTGGTCGTGAAGGTGTAGTCCAGTTCCGAGGGGTCCTCGGTCGTCAACACCTCGATCGTGTGCTCGTACTCGGCGACGAGGTCGTCGACGGTGACGGCCTCGCCGTCGAGGTAGAGGTCGTACGCGCCCGTCGCGGAGAACGCGACGACGCGGCCCGTGACGGCGTAGGCGTCGCCGAAGCCGTTGCCGGTCGTGCCCGTAGCGGTCCAGGTGCCGTCGTCGTTCTGGACGATCGAGTCGTTGCCCTCCGCGGAGTTGCGGCCGTTGTCGGTGTCGGGAGCGATCTCGCCGGTGGCCGTGAACTCGTAGTCGACCGCGAGGTCGCCCGTCTCGGTCGTCTCGCCCGTCGAGACGATCTCGAGGTGGCGCGTCGTCGGCGCGGCGGCGGCCTCGCCGGCGAACAGCGCGCCGGCGGCCGCGGCCCCGGCGCCGAGCTTCAGGAAGGAGCGCCGTCCGAACTCGTCGCCCGGTGGTAGCCGATTGCGACGAGTTTGCTCACTCGTACTATCCGGTTCGTTCTGGTTACCGTTCACCATATCGCGGTTAAGCCCTATCTACCGAGAAAAGGGTACCTGCGGGTAAACTACCCGATACGGCCGGATCTTCGACCGTTGCGTTCGGTTCCGTACCGATCGATTGCGAGGTACGTACCGGATCGCGAGGCATACGTACCTCCGAACGCGGCTCAGGAACGAACCGCGACGCGCTCGTGCCCCCCGACTCGACGGGGCGGTGATGAGCGGTAAGGTGCTGTTTCGAGGCGTCGCCGACGGAGTAAGCGGTCGTTACCGACCGGCTACCGACGATCCGGCGGCCACCGGCGCGGCGTCGGTCGTCGGCGTGCCGTCACCCGTCGTCGGCGACGGGTGTCACGGTGGCCTGTCCGGGTCGCAGGTTCTCGATGGAGAGGTTCCGACGGTCGACCGAGGCGTTCTCGGTCTCGATCGGGAGGCCGGTCACCCGGATCGTCGAGTCGATGACGGCGCAGTTCTCGGAGTCGGTGAACACGATCCCCCGTCGGTCGGCGCCGGACTGTTCGATCCGGCAGTTCCGTAGCGTCGTCTCGGGGCGGTCGGCGATGTCGACGGCCGCCCCGCCGCCGGCGTTCCCGGTGACGGTCACGTTCTCGAAGGTCAGCGGCGCCTCGGACCCCCCGTTGCTGGAGTCGGTCGCGTCGATCGCGCTGAAGTCGTCGCGGTCGACCTTGACCGTCGTGTTCCGGACCGTCGAACTCTCGTGTTCGGGGTGGTAGGAGATGGCGCCGAACCCGCGGCCCGCGTCCGCGCCGATCCGGACCTCGCAGTTCTCGACCAGCTGGTCGCTGCGGGCCCGGAGTCTGATCCCGCGGACGTTCAGGTGGCTCCGCGAGGGGCTCGGCGGGACCTTGTCCACGACGACCGTCACGTCCTTGACGGTCGAGCCGGTCGAGCCGATCCGGACGTTGGCGATGTTGTTGTTCTCGTAGCGGCCGCCCCGGACGTGGATGTCGCCGTTGTTCCCGGTGTAGCCGTCGAGGGTCTGGCCCGGCGCCGAGGCGTACAGGCCGTTGTTCGGGAAGTTCGCAATCTCGCAGTCGCGGAACGTCAGCGAACCCGCGTGGTCCTTGCCGACGTAGATGCCGACGCCGTTGCCGCCCTCGTGGCCGCCGCCGCGGGCGACGACCCGCTCGACGAGCCCTTTGCCCTCGGGGTCTTGCACCTCGAACCGGTAGGCGACGTGTTTGCGCTCCTTGTTCCGGTCGGGTAGCTTCCCGTGGGTCCGGAGGTTCCGGGCGACGACGTTCCCCTCGGAGATTGTCCTGACGGCGCCGCCGACGCCGGACTCGGTGAAGTCGAACTCCAGGCCGTCGAGGAGGATGTCCCCCACGCGCCTGAAGTCGATGAAGTGGTTGCCGACCTCCTCGACCGTCCCGTTCGGGACGAGGAGCGTCCGCTCGTGGGGGATCGAGACGAGCCCGAAGCCGGAGACGTCCTCGATCTCCATGTAGTCGAGCGCGTAGCGGCCGGCGGGGAAGTACACGAGCGTGTCCTCGGCGATCGCGTCGGTGAGCACGTCGTTGATCGGCTCGGACCCCTCGGGGTCGGCGCCGGCGTCGACCACGTTGACGATCGAGTCGAACTGGTCGCCGTACTCGGCGACGACCTCCGGGATCGGCGTGCCGGTGGGCGTGCCGGTCGGCGTCGGCTCGGCCGTCGCGGTCGGCGTGCCGGTGGGCGTGGTCGGGTCGACCAGCGTCCCCGCGTCCTCCCGGTCGGTCGGGTCGCTCTCGTTCGACCCGCACCCCGCCGCGCCGACCCCCAGCGCGGCCGCTACTGTCCCTTTGAGGAATCTCCGTCGTGACAACCGATCGGGCGCCATTTGCTTGTTGGTTGCACTTCGACGCATTTGTTATGTCGGCTATAATTTCCGTAGGAGCCCTTTACTCGCCGACATCGGCGCCGACCGTCGGAAGCGGTACCTCGCCGTCATCGCCGCTCGGCGACCGGCCGGGGGGCGTCGATCTCGGCGGTCGGCCGTCGAGCGAGGCCGTCGGCCACCTGCGACAGGATCACGTCGGTCGTGTCGACGCAGTCGGCGAGCAACCGCTCGCGCCGACCCGCCCAGTCGGTCTCCTCGTGGCTCGCGAGGATCGAGCTGGCGCGGTGGAGCGCCTCGGCCTGGCGGTCCTCGCCGGTCGTGTTGACCACGAGGCCGTACTCCGACTCCAGCGCCTCCAGATACCCGAGTTCGAGCGTCGAGGCGTACACTGCGGGCGTGCCCAACACCGCCGACTCGGCGGCCATCGTCGCGCTCTCGCCGACGAAGAGATCCGCGTGGGCCAGCAGGTGGTGCATGTCCTCCGGCGCGACGGTCGCCCGCCGGTCGGCGAGATCCGGCGGGAGGTCGGCCTCGGCGGTGATCACCACTCGCGCGCCGTGGCGCTCGAGTTCGTCGACGACCTCGCGCGCGTCGGCGAAGCCGCCGCCGCCCACGTCGTGCAGCGCCTCCCAGGCGATCAGCCGCAGGACGACGAGCCGCTCGTCGGGGTCGACACCGGCCTCGGCGACGACCGAGGGGTCCGGTTCGAACCGGTCGGGGTGGAGGTAGGCGAGCTCGTGGAACCCGGGGTAGGTGACCTGCTTGTCGCCCAGGTCGTCCATGTACGCCTCGGGGGTACAGACCCGGTCGGCGAACGGGAAGGTGAGGGCGTTCCCCAGGGTCGCGTGCTCGGTGTCGGTGAACACGACCGACCGGCAGGAAAGCAGCGTCGAGAGGTGCGCGACCGCCGGCTCGGCGATCGCGGTGAGCACGTCCGGCTCCTCCCGGCGGGCCCGCCGGAGCAGGGCGAGCTCGTAGCGCGCCTGCGAGCGCGCCAGCGAGGGCAGCGAGTCGCTGGTCGGCGCGAGCACCTCGTAGTCGATGCCGTAGCTCTCCAGCAGGTCGGCGGCGATCTCCACGTCGCGCATGAACACGGAGACCTCGTGGCCCGCGGCCTCCAGCTCCGCGATGGCCTCGCGGAAGAAGTGGACGTGGGCCGGGTGCTGGATGGTCACGAAGACCCGCATCGGCTCAGACCTCCCCGACTGCGTCGTAGCGGAGTCCAGCGGCCTCGACGGCCTCGGCGTCGAAGACGTCGCGGCCGTCGACGACCGTCGAGACGCCCAGGTCGGCGAACCGTTCGGGGTCCAGGTCCGCGAACGCCTCGTGGTCGGTGACGACGACGACCGCGTCGACCGGCTGGTACGGCGAGTCGACCGACGACTCCGCGGCGAGGACGGGGTCGTAGGTCTCGACGGTCACGTCGTACTCGGTCAGCCCCTCCCGAACTTCGAAGTACGGGCTGTTGCGGTCGTCCGCGAGGTCGGGTTTGAACGCGCGGCCGAGCAACAGCGCCGTGGCGTCCTGCGGGAGGACCCGCTCGCGCGTGAGCGCGTCGACGGTCATGTCGGCCACGTACTCGGGCATCTGATTGTTGATCGTGCGGGCGACGCTCAGCAGCTCGTGGGTGAACCCGGCGTCCTCGGCCTCGCCGATGAGCAGGTGCGGGTCGACCGGGATGCAGTGGCCGCCAACGCCGGCGCCCGGCTCGAACCCCATGAATCCGAACGGTTTGGTCCCCGCGGCCTCGATGGCCGAGCGGGCGTCCACGTCCAGCGAGTCCAGCGAGACGGCGATCTCGTTGGCGAAGGCGATGTTGATGTCGCGGAAGGCGTTCTCGACGATCTTCGAGACCTCGGCGATCTCGACGCTGTCGACCGGGTGGGCCTCGGCGTCAAGCAGGCGGTCGTAGAAGGCGGTCGCCCGCTCCAGCCCGTCGTCCGAGAGGGCGCCGACGACCCGGGGGATGGCTTCGAGCGGCCACGCCTCGTTGCCGGGGTCGACCCGCTCGGGCACGGCCGCGAGGTAGTAGTCGGTGCCCAGCTCCAGGCCGTAGGTGTCGAAGACCTCGGCGATCTCCCGGCGGGCGGTCCCCGGCGGGATGGTCGACTCGACGACGACGAGACAGGGCTCGGCGGCGTCGCGGCTCCGCAGGCCCTCGCCGATGGTCTCGCTGGCCGCCCGGAGCGGCCCGAGGTCGACCCGTTCGGCCCCGTCGACCGGTGTCGGGACCGTGACCAGACAGGTGTCGGCCGCGGCCGCGACCGCCGCGCCGTCCGTGGTCGCCGAGACGCGGTCGTGGTCGTCGACCGCCAGGTACTCCTCGGCCTCGATCCGCTCGACGACCTCGGGGTCCACGTCGACGCAGGCGACCGAGCGCCCGCGTTCGACGGCCAGTTCCGCGACCTCCTTGCCGACGAATCCGACGCCGTAGATGCCGATGCTCATACGCCACCCCACCGGACCGGTCGGGAATGTTATTATCAGCTTACGGACGATTACGCGGCGTCGACTGATCGGAGCGGAGCGGTATAGCGCCTCTAGCGTCGCGGCCGCGCTCGGCGGGCTGGCTCCGCGTGCGAACGAACCGCAGGCGGAGCCGCTCGCGGCGCAGTCGCGGCCTGGGCGGCCGATTTCCGGTCGCTCCGGTCGGTGGTCGCGGGCGAGTGGCGGGCGACGACGGCGGTTATCCGGCTCTTACTTATTGGGCGTCGGTCGGTCGAGTCGCTCGATGACAGGTATCGCGACTCGCGTCGCCGCCGGGCGGTCGTCCGCGGCCGGCCCGTCGCTCGCGGCGGCCGCCGGCGGTGCCCGCCGGACAGTCAGTCGACCGTATCGCGAACCGCCTCGACCGTACCGCGAACCGCCCGGGGCGCGGCCATGAGCCGGTCAGGAGGGGGCGGCGACCGCGACTCCGTGTTGCTCGTCCACCACCGCGAGATCTCCTCCCCCTACAGCGCGACCGTTCCCCACTACCTCTCGCGGAAGCTCTCGGCGTCCCACACCGTCCACGTCCTCAGCCGGCGCTTCTCGGACCGCGACGAGGACGGGGAGTTCCCCGACGACGTGGCCCACCACGAGCTCTCGACCGGCGAGGTGCCCATCATCTCGGGGCTGCTCTTCCTCGTCGCGTCGACGCTGTACGCCGTCGCGCTGGGCGCCCGCTACCGCTTCGACGCCGTCTACGCCTTCCAGCAGACGATCATCCAGGGGTGGCTGGCGGCCCGCGCCGGCGGCTCGCGGTTCGTCGTCGGCCTCCAGTCGGTCCCCGTCCGGCAGAAACGGGACCTCTCGAACGCCGCCCACGAGCGGCTGTCGATCCGCAAGCGGGCCCGGATCGCGGTCAAGGCCAACTACGCCTGGGCGGTGGGCCGGCTGCTCGACCGGACGACGGAGGTGGTCTGCCTGACCGACGGGATCCGCGAGACGACGGAACTGGAGTACGGCGTCGACCTCTCGGAGGCCGCCGTCATCGGGATGGGCGTCGACACCGACCGCTTCGCGGTCGACTCGACCCGCGAGCCCGCCCGCGGCCCCGACGACACGTGGGTGGTCACCTACGTCGGCTCGATCGGGCCGCCGCGGGGGCTCGAACACGTCCTCGACGCCGTCGCGGCGACCGACCGCGACGTCGAGTTCCGCGTCGCCGGCGGCGGCGACGACGACTACATGGCCTCCCTGCGCGAGCGGGCCCGCGAGCTCGGGATCGACGACCGGGTCACCTGGCTCGGGATCGTCCCCCACGAGGAGATCCCGGACGTGCTCGCCGACTCCGACGTCGCCGTCTCCTCGCTGGCCGACATCGAGTCCTACCGGATCAGCTTCCCCGCGAAGCTCCTGGAGTACATGGCCTCCGGGACCCCGGTGGTCGCCACCGACATCCCCGCGCACCGCCGGCTGATCGACGACGGTGAGAACGGCCTGTTGTACGACGGGACCGCCGAGGGACTCGTCGACACGCTCGACGGCGTGATCGACGGCGAGGCCGACGCCCGTGTACTCGGACGAGCGGCCCGCACCACCGCGGAGGCCCACGACTGGGACGCGGTCGTCGCCGAACACGAGACGGTGCTGTTCGACCGGACCGTTCGGCGCCCGCGCTCGGCGCCGGTCCCGGCGTAAGTCACCCCAACTCGTCTGGTAGTCCAGGTTATCGTTCGGCACCCGAGCGTAGGTCGACCGGTATATCTGATATCACATAAATACTTTATCGGGTAGTGCGAGTGGGTTCGTCCGTGATACCGAGTGGCAATCCCTTCCTGTCTGTGGTCGGTCGAAGCGCGAGCGGGTCCGACGGCGGTCGGTCCCCGGTTGTCTCGGTCGACAGCGTCACCGTCGACGGCTGTCGCGTCGAGGCGACCGTCTCCTACAGCGACGCCCTGCGACCGTTCTTCGACGAATCGCCCTTCTACGTCGAGTACGGCGTCGACGTGTCCGACCTCCCCGAGTCGATCCTGACGATCCCGGTACTGGCCCACGTCTGCCCGGTCGCGTGGGCCGCCGGCGCCGACGTCCGCGTCCCCGTCGCCGACCGCCGCTTCCTCGACTCCCTCGAGACCGTCGGCAACACCCTCTGCGCGATGTATCCCTTCGTCGAGGGCGGGCGCGTCCTCGTCGAACGCGCGCCCGAGTGGAACGAACCGGGGCAGTCCGGGACCGACGGTGCGGACGACTCCGTCGCGGTGGGCGACCCCGCTGGCGCGGGCGGCACCGGCGACACCGTGATGCTGTTCACGGGCGGGGTGGACTCGCTGGCGACGTACGTCCGCCACCACGAGGCCGAGCCGACGCTGATCAACGTCAGGGGGTGGCTCGTGGGTGTCGACGACGACGAGCGGTGGGCCCACACCAGGAGACGGATCGCCGACTACGCCGACCGCTTCGGTACCGACGCGCAGTTCGTCGAGTCGAACATGCTGGAGTTCCTCGACACCGCGATGCTCGACGCCCACTACAAGCCCCGCCACGACGGGGCGTGGTACAGCGCAGTCGGCTGCGGTCTCGGGCTGACCGGGCTCTGCGCGCCGCTGGCCGTCGCGGAGGGGATGGACCGCCTGTACCTCGCGGCGACCCACTGGGCGGGGTTCCCGACGGCGGACCGGTTCGAGAGCTGGGACGGCGGGGCGATCCCCTGGGGGTCCGACCCGGCCATCGACGACGAGATCGCCTGGGCCGGGACGGAAGTCGCCCACGACGCCTTCGAGATCACCCGCCAGGAGCGCGTCGAGACCATCGCCGAGTTCCTCCGCGAGCGGCCGATCGACCTGCCGATCCGGGCCTGCGAGGCCTCGGCGACCGGGAGCAACTGCGACCGCTGCGAGAAGTGCGCGCGGACGGCGCTGGGACTCGCGCTCGCCGGTCGCGACCCGAACGACCACGGCTTCGACGTGAGCGCGGCGACCTTCGAGCGCGCCCGCCGGGAGATCGAGGCCGGCAACTGGCTGGTCGACTTCCACATCCTCGCCTACTGGCTCGACCTGCAGGCGTCGGTCGACCCCGACGCGTCGTACCCGGTCGCGGGCGTCGACGCGTTCGCCGACTGGCTCCGGACGGCCGACCTCCGCGCGGTAGCGGCCAGGTCCGGTCCGCCGGTCTCACACCGCGTCGTCCGAGCCGCCGCTCGCTCGGTGCCCGCCTCGGTGTACGCCCGCCTGTCGCCGGCCTACGACGCCGTGCGCGAACGCGCGCCCCGACCCTGACGCGGTCGGTCCCGCCGACCGAGACCGCGACGCGCCGAGCCCGACCCCGGGAACGGTCGCTTACCCACCGAGAACGGCCGTAACGGACGTATACTTTACATCGCTGCGCCACTGGTCGGGTGCGTGTTCCGAACTGCTGCATCCCGTATCCTCGCCGCGGTGGGCGAGGCCGGCGAAACGGCGGGCGGCGGTCCCGACGGCGGTTCGCCAGTCGTCACCGTCGAGTCGGTCAGCGCCGACGGCCGCCGCGTCGAGTCGACGGTCTCCTACAGCGACGACCTGCGCCGGTTCTTCGACGACTCGCCGTTCTACGCCGAGTACGACGTCGACGTGTCCGCCCTCCCCGAATCGATCCTGACGATCCCGGTCCTCGCACAGGTCTGTCCGGTGGCCTGGGCCGTCGGCGCCGACGTGCGAGCGCCGGCCGTCGACCGCCGCTTCCTCGACGCGCTCGAGACCGTCGGGAGCGCGCTCTACGAGATGTACCCGTTCATCCAGGGCGGTCGGGTCGTCGTCGAGCGAGCCCCCGAGTGGGACGACGTGGCGCCGCCGTACGGCACCGGGACGGCCGACGGGACCGGACTGTTGTTCACGGGCGGCGTGGACTCGCTGGCGACGTACGTCCGTCACCGCGAGGAGACGCCGACGCTGATCACGATCCAGGGCTGGGTCGTGAGCGTCGACGAGCCAGAGCGGTGGCGGCGGTTGCGCGCCCGCACGGAGTCGTTCGCCGACCGCTTCGGCGTCGACGCGCGGTTCGTCCGGTCGAACGCGCTGGAGTTCCTCGACACGGCGATGCTCGACGCCCGCTACCAGACCGACCACGACGGCGCGTGGTACAGCGCGGTCGGCTGCGGGCTCGGCTTGCTCGGACTCTGCGCGCCGCTGGCCGTCGCCGACGGGATGGGCGAGATATACGTCGCCGCCTCCGTCTGGCAGGGCATGGAGACGCCGCCGGTCGTGGACGACTGGGACGGCCGCGCGATGCCGTGGGGGTCCCATCCCGACATCGACGACCGGGTCGCCTGGGCCGGGACCCAGGGCGTCCACGACCTGTTCGAACTCGAGCGCCAGGAGCGCATCGAGACCCTCGTCGACTACGTCGAGACCCACGACGCGGACCTACCGGTGTACTCCTGTTCGGCCTCGGAAGTCGCCGACAACTGCAACCGCTGCGAGAAGTGCGTCCGAACGGCGCTGGGGCTGGCGCTCGCGGGGCTCGACCCCAGCGACCACGGCTTCCACGTCGACCGCGCGTCCTTCGAACACGCCGTCGAGCGCTTCGAGGCCGGCGCGTGGCTGAACGACCAGCACGCCCCCTACCACTGGCAGACCTTCCAGAAGCGGATCCCCGACGACGCCGCCCTGCCGATGGATGGGGCCGACGATTTTCTCGCGTGGCTCCGCCAGGCCGACTTCGAGTCCATGGCCGGGCGCCCCGCCCGCGACCGACTGCTCCGGACGGCGGCCCGACACACGCCCTACCCGGTCTACGAGCGCGTGTCCCCGCTGTACGGCTCCGTTCGGGAACGGCTGCGTTGACGGCCGATGAGCCGAATTCTCGACTCCAGAAGATCGGTCCGTAGATAGTCTGTACCGGCGTAAAAGCGGGCCATAACAATCGGGCTGTCCGTGGTAGACGTTGTCGAACTGCCGCCCGTCGCGGGCGGCGTCCTCACTACAATGAGTGTCCCAACTCGTAACCGACTGTGTTGCCCTCACGGGCTGTCGCTCGCGAACCATTCCGCCCCGTCGCCTTGCGGGACCGCGGCCCCGCGTCCCACCGAACGACCGACGGAGGGACGATGACGCTCGCCGGCGCCACCGTCGTCGAGGAGGTCGTCCGTGACGGGTCCTACGTCAGCGATTTCCAGTTCGACCCCCCGAAACTGGCCGCGCTGGTCGACCGGATCGACGACCTGTCGTTCGTCGACCTCCTCGACGTCGGACCGGGCACGGGGTTCGGGACGACGAACCCGGACCCCCACCCCCCCGACGGCGAGCATCTCCGTATCGTCTCGAAGGCCGTCTCGGACACCGGGCTGACGACGCTGATGCTCCCCGGTGTCGCCGGTCCCGGGGAGGTCGACCTCGTCGCCGCCTACGAGTCGTCGTTCGACCTCGTTCGGGTCGGCGTCGACGCTGACGACCCCCTCGCCGCGCGCCCGCTGCTCCGCGAGCTGGCCGACCTGGACGTGCGGGTGAGCCTCAACCTGCTGAAGACGTATCTCGTCTCCCCGACGGAGGCGGCCGACGCCGCCCGCGTCGGGATCGAACACGGGGCCGATACCGTCTACGTTGTCGACTCCGCCGGCGGGTTCACCCCCGCTGACGTGGAGTCCTACGTGGGCGCGATGGCCGACGTGGACGCCGCCGTCGGCTATCACGGCCACGACAACATCGGCTTCGGCCTCGCCAACGCCCAGCGCGCCATCGACTGCGGGGCCAGCTACGTCGACGTGTCGCTCCAGGGGCTCGGTCGCAGCGCCGGCAACACCCAGACCGAACTGCTCGCCGGCCGCTATCTCTCGGACGTGTCCCGTGCCGACTGGCGGCGACTCCGGGAGATCGAGGGGCTTCTGGAGGACGTCTACCCCGACGCCTCGGGCGTCGCCGTCGACGACGTGCTCTACGGCCTCGCCGATTTCCACTCGTCGTTCTCCGACCAGCTGCGAGCGCTCGCCGCGGAGTACGACGCGTCGTTCGTCGACCTCCTCGTCTTCGCCGCCGAGCACGACTGCGCCACCGTCGACGACGTGCGGAGCACGTACGAAGCCACCGCCGAGCCGACGAAGCCCGCGACCGACCGCCCGGAGAGACGGCGCAACTGACCGCGCCGGTCGGCCGACCGGCGTAGACGTTCCTCACCGAAGCGCGTTCAGCGCGTCGCGGACGAACGGTCGCGGGTCGTCCAGACGAAGGTAGTCGAAGCGGGGGTACTCCCGGAGCGACTCGGCGACCGCCGAGAACGCCTCCCGACGGACCGGCCGCTCGACCAGCTCCTCCGCGTCGAACAGGACGCTGTGGAGATAGGAGATCTCGCCGCGGATGAGGTGGCCGGCGGTGCCGACCTCGTAGTCGTCGACAACCCGGTCGCGCTCGCCGCGGGCGAGCAGCCAGTAGTCGTGAGGGAAGTCCGCGCCCGCGCGGACCGAGAAGGGGAGCGACGACCACAGCCGCGGGTTGATCTCCATCAGCTCGAACTCGCCGGTCTCGTCGTCGCGCAGGAACTCCACCATCGCCACCCCGTGCCACTCCAGTTCGTCCAGCAGCGCCCGGCCGGCCTCGTCCAGTTGGGGGATCGAGACGGACTCGCGGAAGGAGCTGGGTCCGCCGGCGTAGTTGTACGCGCGGACTTGCCGGTGCTGGAAGGTCCTGACGGCCTCGCCCTCGTCGTACAGGGCGAAGAAGGCGTACTCGTCGGTGGAGGGGAGGAACTCCTGGACGATCGGCGTGTGGCCGTTCCGGCTGCGGATCGTCTCCACGTCGGGCCTGTCGCCGTTGAGGTACTGCGTCGAGGGCGGGTCGCGGGACTGCTCGGGCGACAGGTCGTCGACGTAGGCGTCGGCGAGCAGGGTGTACCGACCCTTGACGATCCACTCGCGGTCCCAGTCGGCGACCTCGTCGAGCAGGTTGGTGTCGGGCACGGCGACGCCGGCCCGTTCGGCCGCGTCGAACAGCTCGACGCGGTCCTGGGCCCGACGCAGGCCCTCGGCGGTCGGCCAGAGCGTCTCGACGTGGGGCTCGAACGCCTCGCGGTACTGCGCGAGGACGTACACGTCCTCCTCGCGGACGGGCAGTATCGTCAGTACGTCCGGCCGCATCGCGAGCGACAGGAGGGCGTCCTTGTAGGCGACCAGATCCTCGTGAGGGTCGGGGACGACGACCGTCTCGCCGGCGTAGCGCGACCGGAAGGCGGCGGCGTCCTCGTCTTCGGAGACGACGACGGTGTGGATCCCGCGCTTCCCGAGCGAACGGACGCAGGCGGTGCTGCTCGGTGCGTCGATCGCCGGGACGACGACCGCGGCGGGCTCGTCGGCTGGGTCGATGCTCATCTGCCAGTCCGTTGGCCGCACCGTCCCGTTAGTATTCACCGCCGGACGGCGAGAAATGGGTGCTTAACGCCGCCGAACGGCGGGCCCGGACCGCGCCGAGTGCCGACCGCTGTCGTCCGCCCTTGCCACGGAGCGCCCGCCTCAGGCCTCGGTCGCGTCGTCGATGCGCGCCCACTGGTCGTCCGAGAGTGAGACTTCGATGGCGTCGAGGTTCTCGTCGAGCTGGTCGACGGTTCGGGCGCCGACGATCGGGACGCAGGTGAACCGCTCGTGGTCCATGAGCCAGCGCAGCGACACCTGCGCGGGCGTGGCGTCGACCTCGTCGGCGACCGCGCGGATCTCGTCTAACACCGCCCAGGCCTGGTCGTCGAGGTACCAGTCGGTGAAGTGCTCGTCGAGGTCCCCCCGCGAGCCGTCCGGCGTCTCCACCTCGTCGTCGCCGACCCGTTCGTACTTGCCGGTGAGGAAGCCCCCGTGCAGCGGCGAGTACGGACACACCGCGATGTCCTGGTCGGCACAGACATCCAGATACTCCGAGACCGGATCGCGGTACGTCGCCGAGTACTGTGGCTGGGTGACGCTGAAGGCCTCGTAGTTGTTCACGTCGGCTTTCCAGAGTCCCTTCGTGAGCTTCCAGGCGTCACAGGTCGAGATGCCGACGTAGTGGACCTTGCCCTCCGAAACGAGGTCGTCGACCGCCCGGAGCGTGCGCTCGATGGGCGTGTCGTCGTCGAAGCGGTGGAGGTAGAGCAGGTCGAGGTAGTCCGTGCCGAGCTTCTCCAGCGAGCCCTCGACCTCCGCTTTGACGTTCTTCTTCGAGAGGTTCTCCTGAAAGCGCGAGCGGTCGGACCAGTAGCACTTCGAGGCGACGACGTAGTCCTCGCGGTCGCGGTCGTCGAGCCACTCGCCGATCCACTTCTCGGAGCGGCCCCCGCCGTAGCCGTTGGCGGTGTCGATGAAGTTGCCGCCGCGCTCCTCGAGCGCGTCGAGCAGTTCGTGTGCCTCCTCGCGGTCGGTCTCCATCACGCCGCTGTCCTCGTGTTCCAGGCCGAACCGCCAGGTTCCGAGGCAGATGGGCGATACTTGCAGTCCCGTCGAGCCGAGTCGGACGTACTCCATGTGCGTCCGAACGGACGGTCACCGGTTAACGAGTCGGGTACCGGAAGCGGCTTCCGGCGGACGCGCCCGGAGACGAGGGTGTCTCGACGCCCCCGGGGCGACGCCGGGACGGGATCCCGAGACGAATACATTTTTCTATCACAGCGGCGTACCGACGGCCAATGGCGAACGGTGGGGAGACGGAGTCAGTCGACGGGTCCTCGGACGGCGACCGAACCACGATCCTCGTCGTCGACGACGAGGAGGTGGTCCGCGAGTCGTTCGCGCTGTACCTCGAACCGCTCGGCTACGCGGTCCGGACGGTCGGCAGCGGCGAGGCCGCGCTGGCGGCCGTCGACGACGATGTCGACGTCGTCCTGCTGGACCGTCGGATGCCCGACCGCTCCGGCGACGAAGTGCTGGAGGAGATCCGCGGCCGAAACGTCGACTGTCAGATCGCCCTGGTCACGGCGGTCGACCCCGACTTCGACATCGTCACGATCGACTGCGACGACTACCTCGTCAAGCCGGTCGACCGCGACGACCTGGTCGAGACCGTCGAGCGCCTCGAACTGCTCGACGAGTACGACGAGGCCCGGCGCGAACTCAGCACGCTCCGGGTCAAACGCAACGTCCTCGAGGTCGAGAAACACCCCTCGGCGCTCGAAGACAGCGTCGAGTTCCGCCGCCTCCAGAACCGGATCGACGAACTGGAGGCCGAACTCGACGAGCTCGAATCGGAGTTCGACGAGCAACTCGGTTACGAGGACCCGAGCTGACCCCCCGGGGGTCCCGGTTGACCGTCACCGGTTGCCGACGAAAAGCGCGGCGGCCGTCGTCGTGATCAGAACGAACGCGACCAGCGAGAGGTTCGGGATCGTCAACCCGGCCACGCGCAGTTGCACCGCCGCACAGCCGCCGAACGCGCAGCGGCCGCCCGCCGAGATCTGCAGCCAGGAGTGGTACGCCGCCGCGGTCGCCCCGAGCGTCGACAGCGGGAGGACGGTGCGGTAGACGCCGGGACGGCGCTCGACCAGCGCGACGCCGAAGACGACGACCAGCGGGTACATCAGAACCCGCTGGACCCAGCACAGCTCGCAGGGGACCAGTCCCATCCCCTCGGAGAAGTAGAGGCTCCCCGCGGTCGCGACGAGGGCGACGAGGGCGCCGGCGGCGAGCGGGAACCTGGCGTCGAGACGGTCGAGGCGTGCGCTCACGGTGGACGGGTGTGCGTGGCAGCGCAAAATGCGGTTCGGTTCGGCGGGTGCGGCGGCGTCGGTCGCCGAGGCGGCGGTCTCAGACGAAGCGGAACGTCTCGAGGTTCTTCGGCGCGAAGGTGCGCATGTTGAACTCGTGGTACAGCGCCGACGAGAGGTCCTGAGTGGAGGACTCGTCGCCGTGGACGCAGAGGACCTTCTCGGGGCGAGGGTTCATCGTGCGGACGAAGTTCTCCAGGCCCTGCCGGTCGGCGTGGCCGGAGAAGCCGTCGACGGTCTCGACGTCCATGTTCAGCGAGAGGGTGTCGGCGCGGCCGCCGCCGTCGTTGATCGGGATCTCGTCCCAGCCGTTCTGAATGCGGCGGCCGAGCGTCCCCTGGGCCTGGTAGCCGACGAAGATCATCGTGCCGTCGTCCTGGCCGCCGACGTGGCGCAGCCAGGACATGATGGGGCCGCCCTCGACCATCCCGGAGGTCGAGAGGACGATGCAGGGGCCGCCGTCGGCCACCTCCTGGCGTTCCTCCTCGCCGCCGTCGATGTGGTTGAACTG
The DNA here is from genome assembly GCF_013415885.1 of Halosimplex rubrum. NCBI lineage: Archaea > Methanobacteriati > Methanobacteriota > Halobacteria > Halobacteriales > Haloarculaceae > Halosimplex > Halosimplex rubrum. The sequence goes on along the minus strand of NZ_CP058910.1, from coordinate 2,315,304 downwards.
GTCGGCGAGGAAGGGGTTCTGGTCCTCGTGGAAGATCCGGTCGCGCAGGTCGTCCCGGAGGTACTCGGGATAGGTCGTGTGGATGGCCGTCGCCTCCCAGATCATCCCGTCGAGGTGGACCGGCACCTCGGGGATGTCGCCCTCCCGCATCGCCTCCTCGAGGACGAGCATGATCTCCTGAGAGCGCCCGACGGCGAAGGCGGGGATGAGCACCTTGCCGTCGCGCTCGATGGTGTTCCGGATGACCTCCTTGAGCTTGCGCTCGGAGTCGGCCTGGTCGGTCTGGTAGTCGTTGCGCCCGCCGTAGGTCGACTCCAGTACCAGGGTCTCCACGCGGGGGAACTCGTTGACGGCGCCGTTGAACAGGCGCGTGTCGTCGTAGTGGATGTCACCCGAGAAGGCGACGTTGTAGAGACCGTCGCCGATGTGGAAGTGAGAGATGGCCGACCCGAGGATGTGCCCGGAGTTGTGCAGCGTGAGCTTGATGTCCGGCGCGATGTCGGTCACGTCGCCGTATTCGAGGGGGATGGTGTGTTTGATCGCCTCGCGGACCATCTCGGACTCGTAGGGCGGCGTCCGCCCCTCCTTCGAGGCCACGTCGAGGTAGTCCAGCGTGAGCAGGCCCATCAGGTCCCGCGTCGGCTCCGTGCAGTAGATGGGGCCGTCGTAGCCGTACTTGAAGAGGAGGGGGATGAGCGCCGAGTGGTCGAGGTGGGCGTGGGTGAGCACGACGGCGTCGAGCGAACTCGGACCCGACCCGAGCGCCTCGGGCACCTGCAGATAGGGGACCTCGTCCTCGGCACCGGGCTTGTCGCCGCAGTCGATCAGGACGCGGGTCTCCGGCGTCGAGAGGATGAAAGCCGCCCGCCCGACCTCGCGGCAACAGCCCAGCGTGGTGATGCGGACCCACTCGTCGTCGGACATCTCCTCGCGGTGGATCTGGCGGCCGATCCGTTCGAGGATGTCCCGGCGGTCGTCGCGTTCCTGCTTGAGGAAGTTGCGGACGTTCTTGACCGTCGAGGACTCGATGGGCGGCGTGCGGACGACCTCGGGGGTCCAGCCGACCTCCTGGGTGATCTCCCGGAGCGTCGAGCCGTGGCGGCCGATGACCATCCCGGGTTTCTGCGCCTCGACGACGACCTCGCCGGTGTCGTGGTGGAAGTCGAGGTCGGTGACGCCGGCGTCCTCGGGGATGATGCTCTCGATGGTCGCCCTCGCGTCGCTGGGTTCGGAGAGCTCCGAGGGGTCGGGCCGGACGGTGATGCGCTTGCGGAGCTTCGAGGCGAGCTTGCGGATCAGGTCGCCGTTGCTCGCGAATGTCTTCGGGTCGCGGGTGTACACGACCAGTTCGGGCCCCTCGTAGGCGACCTCCGTGATGGAGATCTCGTTCGGAACTTCCTGTTCGATCTCTGCTCTGATATCGTCGAGTTGCTTGTCTACTTGACTCATAGCTGCGAAAACAGGGTCGGGCCGGCCGGTCGCCGGATGTCGGGAGCGTCTGTCCGCTCGCCGTCCCGCACGTCGCGGCGTGCCTGCCGGAGTCTGGAAGCAATATTCATAGGTCGGTTTTCCTACTGGCGGAATCCACTCCGGACCCTAGACGGAAGTGTCCGGAAAACCGGCTTACTTGCTCCTAACCTCCCGGCGTTATAAAAGCCTTCGCAAAACAGTAGGCGGTCCGACGTGAGTGGCCGGTATGCGAGTCACGCCAGCGGTCGTCGCCGAGGAGCGCGAGTGGGTCCGCGAGCGGGCGCCCGTCGTCGTCGCGCTGATAAACGAGACGCGCGCCGACCTGAGCGAGCGGTTCGACGAGCGCGTCGACGAGGTGACCGCCGAACAGTATCGCCGCGCGGTCGACGCGGTGTTCGCCGACGGCGACCGCGCCGTCAACGTCGCCGCGCTGGTCCGGATCCTCCGCGACCTCGACGTGCAGGGCGACTACCCGGGCTTCGTCGTCGACGAACTCCTCGGCCGCGAGCTCGCGGGGACGGTCGCAGGAGACCAGCCCCTGCGACTGCTCGGCGAAGCCACCTTCCACTACGCGGACGTGGCGATCGAGGACGCGGAGGGGTCCGCCGGTGTCGGCGGCGACGACCCCGCCGGCCTCGACGACCTCGACGCGGCGCTCGCGGCCGGCTTCCAGACTCGTCTCCCGGGGTGGGAGTGGCGCGAGAGGGAGAGCCCGTTCGCGGTCGGGACCGGTGACTCCGGGTGATCGGCTCCGGCTCAGTCCCGCAGGAGCGCGTCGCCGTGGCGCTCGCGCAATCGTCGGAGGTCCCCGCGCTGGCGGGCGAGGTGGTCCGGAACCTCGTCGTACACGTCCTCGAACAGGTCTTCGGGGTCGGGCGCGGCCCGCGATTCCGCCGCCTCGATGGCCGCCCCGACGCGCTCGTCGACCCGGGACTCGACGGTCTCGACTTCGGCCTCGTCGAGTCGCCCGGTCTCGACGAGGAACGTCTCCAGGCGGTCGATGGGGTCGCGGTCGCGCCAGTACTCCACCTCCTCGCCGTCGCGATACACGTCGGGGTCGTCGGCGGTGGTGTGGGCGCCGTACCGGTACTCGACGGACTCGATCAGCGTCGGCCGTAGGTCCGCGGCGTCCGGGTCCAGCGCCTTCTCGCGGGCGTAGCGGACGACCGAATACACCGCCAGCGGGTCCATCCCGTCGACGCGGATCCCCTCGAACCCGTAGGCGTCGGCCTTCTGCGCCAGCGTGGCGCTGGCGGTCTGACGGTGGCGCGGCACGGAGATGGCCCACTGGTTGTTGTGACAGAGGTAGACGGCCGGCGCGTCGAAGACGCCGGCGAAGTTCAGCGCCTCGTGGAAGTCCCCCTCGCTGGTGGCGCCGTCGCCGAAGTGGGTCAGCGCGACCGACTCGTCGCCGCGGTGGCGGGCGGCCATCGCCGCGCCCGTCGCGTGGGGGAGCTGGGTCGCGATGGGGATCGCTTCGGGCGCGACCGTCGGCCCGCCCGCCGAACCGACGGGCAGCTCCGCGCCCATCAGCCCGCGGAGGATCGCCGGGAGATCGAACCCCGCCACGAGTCGGACGGCGTGCTCGCGGTAGGTCGGGAACACCCAGTCGTCGTCGGCGAGCGCGAGCGTGCTCGCGACCTGGCCGGCCTCCTGCCCGCTCATCGGCGCGTAGGTGGCCAGCCGGCCCTGGCGCTGCCAGCTGACCGCCCGCTCGTCGAACCGGCGGGCCGTCACCATCGCCTCGTACATCGTCACCAGCGCCTCGTCCGACAGGTCGGGCTCGGTCGCGCCCGGGAGGAGCCGGCCCTCGGGGTCGAGGACCCGTACCTCCCCGCTGTCGTCGGCGTAGTCGTTCGTCCGTACCAGATCCGTGCCTCGTATCGTGCTCATGGGTGTGTGGGCCGCAGTCGTCCGCAGTGCGTGCTGTCGAAGTTGTGCGGCGGTGACCGGCGACGACGCCGCTGGGGACGCCGTCGGATCGAACTAGCCTGTCGCGAAAGGCTCCGCCAGCGGTGTCGGGATGCGTCGGGCTACCGCGTCGCGTCGATCACCCAGCGAAAGGGACGCCGTCCGCACCGGGCTGGCGGAGGACATACGTGGAGGAAGGTGCGATTTATACTTAATCATTGTGTGGTATATCGCACCATACCGTACGAACGTCCGGATACTCGACCGTCTTCGGCCGGCCCCCGAGTCGACAGGTCCGATCGGGTGGCGCCGGTAGCGGCCGGGTATCGGCGGATCCGCACGTGGAGCGACGGATCCGATCGCTCGTCGTCGGGACCGGTCGGCCGCGTCGGTGGCGTGCGAGTGAGAACCGGGGCTTCGTCAGGTTCAAGAACGCGCTCGGCGACGCTCCTGTAATGAGTGGCGAGCAGGAACTCGGCATCACCGAGAGCAAGGAGCATTCGACGGGCGAGTGGTACGCGGAAGTCGTCCAGAAGGCCGAACTGGCCGACTACGCGCCGATGGGCGGGTTCATCGTCACCCGCCCCCGCGGCTACGCGATCTGGGAGCGCATCCAGGACCACCTCGACGGCTGGTTCAAAGAGACCGGCGTCGACAACGCCTACTTCCCGATGTTCATCCCCGAGAGCTACCTCGAACGGGAGAAGGACGTCGTCGAGGGCTTCGACCCCGAGGTCGCGTGGGTGACCCACGGCGGCTACGACGAACTCGAGGAGCGCCTCGCCGTCCGCCCGACCAGCGAGTCGATCATCACCCCCTTCATCGCCGACTGGGTGCGCAGCCATCGCGACCTGCCCATGCGGCTCAACCAGTGGTGTTCCGTCGTGCGCTGGGAGGCCACCGAGACCAAGCCGTTCTTCCGCACCAAGGAGTTCCTCTGGCAGGAGGGCCACACCGCCCACCGCGACGAGGACGGCGCCTGGGACGAGACGATGACCCGCCTCGACCAGTACGAGCGCCTCTACGAGGACGTGATGGCCATGCCCGCGCTGAAGGGCCGCAAGCCCGAACACGACAAGTTCCCCGGCGCCCACACGACGACGACCATCGAGACGCTGATGCCCGACGGCAAGTCCGTCCAGGCCGCCACCTCCCACTATCTGGGCACCTCTTTCGCCGAGGCGTTCGACATCACCTACGCCGACGAGGACGAGGAGGACCAGACCGCCCACACTACCTCGTGGGGGCTCTCGTGGCGCTCGATGGGCGCGCTCATCATGCTCCATTCGGACGACCAGGGGCTCGTGCTCCCGCCCACGCTCGCCCCTACCCAGGTCGTCATCGTCCCGATCTGGCAGGAGGACAACAAGGAGGAAGTCGTCGAGTACGCCGCCGACGCCGCAGCGGAACTCGACGAGGCCGGTATCCGCGTGAACCTCGACGACCGCGACAACCGCAACCCCGGGTTCAAGTACAACGAGTGGGAGCTGAAAGGGGTCCCCCTCCGCATCGAGGTCGGCCCCAACGAGGTCGACGACGACGAGCTCACGCTCGTCCACCGCCCCGACGGTGAGAACAGCGTCGAAGACCGCGCCGACATCGGCGACACCGTCGAGGACCACCTCGACACGGTCTACGCCAAACTGTACGCCAGCGCCGAAGAGACGCTGGAGGGGGAGATCCGCGAGGCCGACTCCCGCGAGGAGATCCTCGGCACGATCGGCCAGCACGGCGGCTACGTCAAGACCGGCTGGTGCGGCGACGAGGATTGCGAGGAGCCGATCAAGGACGCCCTCGCAGCCGAGATCGTGATGGTCCCCCTCGACCGCGACGAGGACCCCGTCCACGACGACTGCGCCATCTGCGGCGAGGACGCCCGGGTGACCGCTTACTGGGCGAAGAGCTACTGAGGCCCTGTTTTCCGGTCCCCAGTGCGCCGAACCGCTCGGAGCCCGCCTACGACCCGATGGCGTCGAGGGCGTCGAGCGAGACGGAGTCGGTGAGTCGGACGCGCCGTCGCTCGGGGGAGAACCTGACGATGCCGGCGTCGGAGAGTTTCGGAACGTGGACGTGATACAGCGACGTGCGGAGGCGGGTGATCGCCGCCTCGTCCGCGGAGCCGTCCGTCCTCCCGCCGTCGCTCTCGACCATCCGTTCGGCGAGTTTCTCGATGGTCAGCGCCGCGTCGGCGTCGTCCAGCAGCCGGACGGCGTGTCGCCGTCGTTCGTCGGCCAGCGCGTCGTACACGAGCGATCTGTTGCCGTACCGTGCCTTCCCGTCCATGGGACTCATACCACCCCCTCGGCCACGTCCGAGTATAGGGGCTACGCCTAAACAGATAGCGTCGAACGCACCTGATACGCACCACGCACGGTTCCGGCGAGAAGCGAGCGGTCGGCGCCGTCGAGTTCCGCGCTGGAGACGGCCTCCACGTCCGCCCCGTTCCCGCGCATCGCCCGATAGACACCGTAGCCGAGGGCGGCGACACCGAGTGCGACGAGCGCCTTTCCGCGGGCCCCGCTCGTCGCGGCGCGGGTGTAGAGGCTCCGTTCGGCGACGTGGCCCTCGTGGTCGCCGCGTTCTCGGAGTTCGCCGCTGGGCGGGAGAAGCATCGTCTACCGGGAGGGGAACGACGGGCTTGACGGCGGTGCCTGAATACGCGCGGCGGGTCGCGGGCTCCGACCGCTCGGATCGGAGCGTCGGGAGCCGGCTCGGACCGACCGTCGATTCGGGCCGGACGGCGAATCAGACCGAACTTCGGTCGTAGCCGCCGTCGATGGTGATGATCTCGCCGGTGGTGAAGGAGGCGGCGTCGCTGGCGAGGTACAGCGCGGCGCCGCTGATCTCGTCGGGCGTGGCGACCCGCTCCATCGGCGTGCGCTCGTCGACGCCTTCGCGGAACTCCGAGCCGTCCTCCAGTTTCGGACCGGCGAGCTCGGTCTTGACGAAGCCGGGCGCGACGGCGTTGACCCGGACCTCGGGCCCCAGATCCGCCGCGGTCGCGCGGGTGAGACCGTTGAGGCCGGCCTTCGCCGAGACGTAGCTCGGGCGCGCCTCGCGGGACTGCTCGGCGGACATCGAGGAGACGTTGATAATGGACCCCTCGTCCATGGCGGCGCCGAACTCCTTGATCGCGCGGAAGGCGCCGGTCAGCAGCACGTCGATGTCCTGGCCCCACTCCTCCTCGGTCATCTCCGTGACCGGCGTCGTCGCGACCGAGCCCTGGGAGGTGACGAGCGTGTCGACGGTGCCCAGGGCCGCCTCGGTGGTCTCCCGGAGGTTCCGGACGGAGTCGGGGTCGCGAACGTTGCAGGTGACCTCGACCGTCTCGGCGCCGAGATCGCGCAGTTCCGCGGCGGCCTCGGCGACGGAGTCCTCCGAGCGGCTGGTCGCGACCACGTCGGCGCCGTCGCGGGCGAACGCCCGGGCGATCTCCAGCCCGATGCCGCTCGTGCCGCCGATGACGACCGCGGTCTGTCCCTCGACGCTGATTCCGTCTGCGTTGTCCGTCATGGTTCCAAGAGCCCGTGCTCGACGGGAGTCGGTTTCGATTCGCGTCCAGCGGTCGCCCGTCACTCGACGGAGTACGCGTCCAGCTTCGCGACCGCGTGGCGGTAGCCTCCCCAGGCGACGAGGGCGGCGAGGATGGCCGTCGCGCCGACGCCGACCGCGACGGTCGCCGGGTCGACCGGACTCGGCCGGGCGTAGGCGCCGAGCGCCCCGAGCCCCGGTGCGCCGACGGTGACCATGCCGAGGGTGTAGGCCGCGGAGGCGGACTTGTTCGGGATCTGCACGTCCTCGCCGAGCAGCCCCTCGTCGCCGGGCGGGTAGTGGACGCCGAGCGCCAGCGAACACAGCGGCGCGACCACCGCGAGGGCGACCGCGAAGACGCCGATGGCGGCGACGACCAGCGGCGAGGAGACGCCGACGCCGATAGCGGTGCCCAGCGCGGCGCCGACCAGCAGCGGCATCACCGGGAGGACGACGGCGTAGGCCTTCGCGCGGACGAACGTCTCGCTCGAGACGCCGGCGGTGAGCAGGGCGGGCAGCGCGTCGCCCTCGGTGCCCAGCGGATTGAGCGTGAAGCCGCTCCCGGCGGCCAGCGCGCCGGTGAAGGCGACGACCGGCGCGTACATCGCCGCGTCGAACGGGCCGCTGTAGACGAGCTGTTCGGCCATGACGAGGCCGACGAAGACGGCGGGGTAGACGTACCACAGCGTCTTCGGCGTGCGCTTGGTGCGGCGCCAGGTCGTCTCGACGAGCGCGGCGGTCGGCCGCGGGACGACCGACGCGAGCACGTCCCTGACGGGCGTCGCCGTCGCCGGGTCGTCGCCGGCCTCCTCGTCGTCGTCGCCGAGCGCGCGGTCGTCGTACCAGACGGCCTCGGCGAGCCGGACCGACGCGGCGAGCGAGCCGAGCACGAGCCCGACCGTGGCGAGGAGGAACCCGCCCGCGCGGGCGGGCGAAGCGCCGGCGTCCCGGACGGTCAACAACAGCAGGTCGCCGGCCCACGACAGCGGCGTCGCGCCCAGCGCGGCGCCGACGGTCCGGCGGGTGAACAGGACGAGGTAGAACAGCCCGAGCATCCCGACCCCGAGGCCGAACCGGGCGTTCTTCGAGAGCCCGTAGCCGTCGAGCAGCCAGCGGGCGCCGAAGCCGATCGGGGCCGTCGCGACGCCGGCGACGACGAACAGCCAGAGGCTGCCCGCGACCAGCGAGACCGCGGCGACCGGCGCCTCGGCGCCGACGGCGAACGCGACCGCGCCGGCGAGCGCGACCGGCCAGAACAGCGCCGTCCAGACGGCCGTCTGGCGGGCGACGCTCCCGACGGCGACCGCGCGGGTGCTCGTCGCCGTCAGGAAGGTCACGTAGCGGTCCTTGAACTCGCTGTTGCCCCCCGCGGCGCCGAGCGTCCCCATCAGGGCGAGCAGGACGACGCCCGACAGCACCGTCCCGCGGACGCGGGCGACGACCGGCGCGACCTCGCCGGCGGCGAATCGCCGGCCCAGGTCGTAGGCGCCCGGTCCGACCAGGCCGGAGACCTGCAGCGCGAAGAAGCCGGGTATCAACAGGAAGAAGGCGGTCATCCGCTTGGACTCGCGGACTCGCCGGTAGGTCTGGCGGAGGGCGGTCCGCGTGACGACGACGGCCGGGCTCGTCATGGCGACTCGCGCAGCCGCGCCGAGAGGTCGGTGTCGCTCGTCAGCTCGACGAAGGCGTCCTCCAGCGTGTCGCCGTCGCGGTCGGCGACCAGCCGCTCGGGGTCGTCCTCGGCCAGCAGTCGCCCGTCCGAGAGCAGCCCGACGGTGTCGGCCAGCTCGTCGACCACCGAGAGCACGTGCGTCGAGAGGAAGACGGCGGTGCCCGCGTCGCGCAGCTCCGTGAGGACCTCCTTGAGCGTCCGCGCGGCGTTAGGGTCGAGCCCGCTGGTCGGTTCGTCGAGGAACAGCACCGCGGGCTCGTGGACGATGGCCTGGATCACGCTGGTCTTCTGTTTCATGCCCTTCGAGTAGCTCTCGATGCGGTCGTCGGCGGCCGCCAGGCCGAACCGGTCGAGCAGGGCACCGACCCGCTCGCGGGCGCGCTCCGGGTCGAGCCCGCGCACGTCGGCGACCGCCGACAGCTGCTCGCGGGCGGTGAGCTTCTCGTACAGCGGCGGCGTGTCGGGGACGTAGCCGATCCGCTCGCCCAGCCGGTCGCGGTCGCGCACGTCGACGCCGGCGACGGTCGCCGACCCGTCGCTGGGACGGGTGAGTCCGGTCAGCAGCCGCATGGTGGTCGTCTTGCCGGCGCCGTTGGGGCCGAGAAAGCCGTAGATGGTCCCGCTCTCGACGGTCAGGTCCAGCCCCTCGACGGCGGCGACCGACCCGTAGCGCTTCGTGAGCCCGTCGGTCTCGATGGCTGCCACTGCCGGGTGTAGGGGACAGCGCCGCGGTAAGTGTTCCGGTGGATCAGGGGTCTCGTCCCGAGCGGACGGCGTCAGTGCGAGGGCACCGCCGACTCCGGGAGCGTCGGGTGCCAGCGCACGCCCGCCGGTGTCTGGTCGTCGGTGTCGCCCGTCGCGTCGCCGTCGTCGGTCGCTTCGGCCGCGTCGCCGTCGCCCGCCGCGTCGGCCGCCCGGCCGCCACCGGACACCGGCGCGGCGACGGTCGCGTCCGACCCGTCGGTCTCGGCGACGAAGACGGCGATCAGCCGGTAGACCGGCGGGCGGTCGGGGTCGTCCTCGTCGCGGACGCCGAGGATCGTCACGCGGATGAGGTCGGTCAGCGAGCAGTCGACGCCGGTGGTCTCCCGGATCGCGGCCTCGGTCCCGGGGACGACGCGCTCGTCGGTCGCCGGTTCGCCGTGGGGGACGACCCACTCGCCGTCGCGTTCGACCAGCAGCACGTCCTCGCTGTCGTTGTACAGCTGGACGTACGCGTCGACGATACCGCGCTCGCAGCGCCCCCCGGCCCGCTCGTAGGCGTCGCTGGGCACGGTGAGCGTCGTCTGGTTGATCGGGAACCCGCTGTACTCGTCCTCCAGCGCGACCAGCCGCTCCTCCACCCTGTCGCGGGAGACCTCGGCCACGGACATCGTCCGCATCTGCGTCGGGATCGGCATAAACCCGTCCCTTCGTTCAGGCCACGGACGGACCGCTCGCCCCGGGGTCGGACCCCGGACGTTCGCACTTGCGAGCGGGTCGCCGACCGCTCGCGGTCACTCGCTGGCCGGATACGGTCGGTCGGCAACTTCGGGGTACAGTACGGTCGCCGGTCGCGACGCGAACCACTCCGCCGCGGCGATCTCCCCCTCCCGCGGACGCAGGTCGCCGCTCGCGTACTCGCCGTCGAAGACCGCGATGAGGCTGGCCAGCGCGGGCCGGTCGGGGTCGCTCTCGTCGACGAGTTCGAGGACGTGCGCCTCACGGAGGCCCGTGATCGTCGCCTCGACGGCCGCCTCCTCACGGACCTCGCGGCGCGCGGCCGCCTCGAAGGACTCGTCGGCCTCGCGCTTGCCGCCGGGGTCGGCCCAGCCGTCGTCGCCCTCGTTGCGGACGAGCAGGACTCGGCCCGCGTCGTCGGTGATCCAGACGCCCGCGCCGCCGTTCGCACCGGCCGCGATCCGCTCGCGGTCGCGCTCGTAGGCCTCGGGCGACAGTTCCCACCGCTTCTCGACGCGCTCGAAGTCGTCGTACCGCCGGCGCAGGTCGGCCAGCCAGTCGGCGACGCGCTCGCGTGAGCGGGTCGCGAGGTCGTCGTCGACCATCGGTCAGACGTGCTCGTCGAGGAAGTCGACGACGGCCGTGTAGGCCTCGATCCGGTTCTCGCGCTTGGTGATCCCGTGGCCCTCGTCGTCGAAGACGAGCTTCTCGACGGGGACGCCCTGCTCGGCCGCCCGCTCGGCGATCTGCTCGGCCTCGCCGAGCGGGACGCGGGGGTCGTTGGCGCCGTGGAGGACGAACAGCGGCGCCGCGATCGACTCGACGTTGTTGATCGGCGAGACCGATTCGAGGAACTCGCGGTCGTCGTCCAGCGAACCGTACTCGGCCTCGCGCAGCTCGCGGCGCCACGAGCCGGTGTTCTCCAGAAACGTGACGAAGTTGGCGATCCCCACGATATCGACGCCGGCGGCCCACAGGTCGGGGTACTCCGTCAGCGCCGCCAGCACCATGAACCCGCCGTAGGAGCCGCCCATCGCCACCACGCGGTCGGGGTCGACCGCCTCGCGGTCGGTCAGCCACTCGACCGCGGCCTCGATATCGGCCACCGAGTCCATCCGCTTCTCCACGTCGTCGAGGTGGGTGTACTCGCGGCCGTAGCCGGTCGACCCGCGGACGTTGGGTTCGAAGACGGCGTACCCCCGCGACAGGAAGTACTGGGTGAGTCCCGCGAAGGAGGGCCGGCGCTGGCTCTCGGGCCCGCCGTGGATGTCGACGATCACGGGCGTCTCGCCCGCTTCCGGGTCGTCGGGCAGCGAGAAGTAGCCCGGGATCGACCGGTCGTCGAAGGTCGGGTAGCGGACGAGTTCGGGCTCGACGAACGAGGACTTCGGGATCCCCGCCGTGGAGGCGTCGGTCCAGCGCTCGAACTCGCCCGACTCCACGTCGACGACGTAGACGTTCGTGTTCTCGGTCCGGCCGGTCGCCGAGAGTGCGAACCGCTCGGCGCGCTCGTCGAAGGCGACGCCGCCGGCGATCCCGCCCGGCAGGTCCGGCGCTGGGAACTCGTCGATCTCGGTTGGGCCGGCGAGTTCGCCGACGGTCAGGTCGGTGTAGCCGTCGACGTTCCGGGAGTAGACGAGCCGGCCGGTCTCGTCGTCGACGGCCACGCCCCCCACGTTCCACTCGCCCCCGTCGGCCACGGTGTCGAGCGCCGCCGCGAGGTCGGCCTCGTCGGGGTCGTCGCCGATCGCCGTCAGATCGAGCCGGGCGAGGAACTTCGTGTCGGACTCGTAGTCGGTGGTCAGGTAGAGGGCGTCGCCGTCGGGGCTCCACTGGGCGCTCGTGAAGCGCACGTCGCCGTCGTGGGGCGTGAGGTGGCGCCGTTCGCCCGACTCGGCGTCGAGGACGAAGAGATCCTGGTCGAAGTTCCAGTGAGCCTGCGAGACGAGCAGGCGGTCGTCGGCGGGCGCCCAGCCGCCGACGGAGAGCCAGCCGTCGCCCTCGTGGACGAGCGTCGCGTCCTCGCCGGTCTCCGCTCGTCCCTGGACGTACACGTCGAAGACGGACTCGTCGCGGCGGTTGGAGGCGAACGCGAAGCGGTCGCCGTCGTGTGACCACCCGCCCCAGCGGTGTTTGGCGTCGGGACGCGCGGTGAGGTTCGCGATCGTCCCGTCGTCGGCGTCGAGGCGGTAGAGCTGGGCGCGCTCGTTGCCGCCCTCGTCCATGCCGAAGGCGAGTTCCCGTCGCTCGGGCGACCACGAGGCGAAGGTGACCCGGTCCTCGAAGAAGGTGCGCTGGACGGGCCACGTTCGGGGTTCGTCGAGCGTCCAGAGCTGAGGGGTGCCCGTGGCGTCGAGCAGAAGGGACAGCGTTCCGTCGGGACCGAACGAAGCGCCGTAGGCGCTCCGCACGTTGAGATATCGGTCGAGGTCGTACATACTCCGGGCAAGCGGCGGGGCGGAGAAAGTCCTTCCGGGCGTGCGAGCCGGGCGGACTCGCGACCCCCCGACGAGCGTGACGGACGGCCGCGGCGGTAGGCGTGACAGACTTCGGCAGTAAGTGGACGTTTGACGCCGGTGGGACGGGCACAACGGGGAAAACGTTGCGTCCCTCCCCCGAATGCCCGCCAATAACGAAACCGCTGACGCTCCTGTGGGGAAACGCATGTACCGCGCACTCGCGACAGTCTGTATCGTCGCTCTGGTCGCCCTCGCCGGCTGCGGCGGTCCCGGCCCGGGCGCCGGAACCGACACAGCAGCCATCGGCGAAGACGGGGAAGACACCTCGCCCGCCGTCGGCGACGAAACCGAGACGGAAGGTGACGACGTGATGGAACCCGCGACCGAAACCGAAGGGGACGACGTGATGGAACCCGCGACCGAAACCGAAGGGGACGACACGACGGAGACAGAGGGAGACGATACGATGGGTACCGAGACGGAGACGGCCACCGATGACGGCATGGGTACCGAGACCGAGACGGACGAGGGCGGTGTCATCGGTGATACCGAGACGGACACCGAGACGGACGCCGCGAGCTGACGCTTCCGGTCGACGACCGTTCGGACATTTTTCGCCGTCACCGCAGCGCGCGAGCGGCGCAGTCGGTGTACCGTAGTCCGAGCCGCCGCTCCGTCGCGTCGTCGGCGTTCGGGTACGCGCCGCCGCAGGCGCTCGCGTCGTCGAGGTGTCGCTCGCGGACGCGCTCGGACGCCCAGAGGTAGCTCCCGACCATCGGACTCGCGACGAGGGCGTCGCCCTCGCGGCGCGCCGCCCCGTGCCCGTGGGTAGCTCCGAGCGCGTGGCCGACCTCGTGGAGCAGCAGCTGCGTCGCCGCGGCCGGGAGCGAGTAGGGGACGACCGGCGGCGTCCTCTCGGCGGGCGCCATCCTGGCGATGTAGGCCCCGCCGGTGGTGGCGGCGATCCGCGGACGAGCGTACCCGGCGGGCTGGCGCCGCGGGTCGCCGTCGGTGACGAGCAGGTTCACGTCCCCGACGGGGTCGATCTCGTCGAGCCCGACCAGCCCCTCGACGACCGTCGTCGGCCAGTCGAACCCGAGCGACGTCTTCCCGCCCTCGTGGGCCAGCGGGACCGACGACGGCGCGAACTCGACCTCGACGGCGCCGACCGCCTCGCCGAGGGCCGCGCCGAGGTAGCCTTCGACCCTGCCGGCGAGCGCGTCGTGCGTGGCCGCGGACTCGCTGAACCAGACGCGGACGACGACCGGGTCCGGCGGGCTCGCGGCGCGGCGCCCGGCGACTCCCAGCGACAGCGCCACACCGGCGCCCCCGAGGAACGCCCGTCGATTCACTACCGCCCCGATCCCTGTAGCCGGTAATAAACGTTCCTGCGTGGTAGGTGCGACTTACTTCGGCGACGACTCCGCCGGACCACCGCGGTACGGTCGCCTTACCGGCCGCCGCCGGGATGGCGGGGATTTTTGACATCCCACCCCGTCCTCCGGCGTATGCGCGTCGCGTTCGTCTCGATGGAGACGACTCACTATCGCGACACCGAAGGCGCCCGCCGGTTCGAACGCGTCGCACGCCACCTCGCCGCCCGCGGCCACGACGTGACCGTCTTCTGCACCCAGTTCTGGGAGGGGACCGACGAGACCGTCGAGCGCGACGGCGTCACCTACCGCGGGGTCACCATCTCCCCCGCCCTCACCTCCTTTTCCGTCCGCCTCCCCGCGCTGCTCGCCCTGTTCGACCCCGATATCGTCCACGCCCGGCCCGACCCGCCCGTCGGCGTCGTCGCCGCCAGCCTCGGCGGAACGGTCGCCCGCGCGCCGCTGGTGATCGAGTGGTTCGGCGACGAGTCGGTCGACGACTCGCGGTTCGCCGACCGCGCCGCCACGCTCCCCGACATGGTCGACACGCCCTCCGAGATGGTTCGCACGCGCGTCCGCGAGCGCGGCGCGACCGCCGACACCACCCAGGTCGTCCCCGAGAGCGTCGACATGGAGACGGTCAGGGAGACCGAGCCCGCCGAGGCGATCGATGTCGTTTACGCCCACCCGCTCGACGAGAGCGCCAACCTGGAGAGCTTCCTGCTGGGCCTCGCCGAGCTGCGCGACCGCGACTGGTCGGCGACGATCGTCGGCGACGGCCCCGAACGCGAGGGCTACGAACGGCAGGTCCGGGACCTCCGGATCGAGGATCGGGTCACCTTCGCCGGCGCCTGCGACCGAGCCGAGCGGGTGGCCTACTACAAGGGCGCTCACGCGTTCGTCCAGACGGCCCACCGGGAGTACTTCGCGAGCGAACTGCTGTGGGCGCTGGCCTGCGGCTGCGTCGGCATCGTCGAGTACCAGGCCGAGTCCAGCGCCCACGAGCTCATCGAGGAGGAAGAGCGCAGCTTCCGCGCGACCGACCCCCAGCAGATCGCCGACGCCATCGTCGACGCCGGCGAGTTCGAGCGGTTGACCGTCGACGAGGACTACGCGGACTACGACCACGACGCCGTCCTCGAACGCTATCTGCAGACGTATCGGGACTTGCAGGCCGACCACGGGCTGCTGTGAGTCGCGTCGCGCGGGGACGAACCCTTGCCACTCGGGCGCCTACCGATCGGCGACCGCCGATGATCCCCCCGTTCCTCCGGCGCTGTCCCGACTGCGGGAAGACCGGCCTCGCTCGCTCGTTCGAGACGGTCGACACCAACGGGGAGCACCGCGTCGCGTGTCCGCGTTGCGGCCACCGATTCCGGGTCGTCGACCGGTCGACGCTGAACTGACCGAGGGTCGCGCCGTCTCGCGAGTCGCGGATCGGCGACCGCCGCGTTCACTCCTCGTCGAAGCGGTCGGGGTCGGCCGCGGCCCGGGCGACGCGGACGGCGGCGACGTTCTCGTCGGCGTCGTGGACTCTGATCACGTCGGCGCCGCGCTCGGCCGCCAGCGCCGTGCCCGCGACCGTCTCGTCCAGCGCGCCCTCGCGGCCGCCCTCGGTGAGTTCGAACATGGACTTGCGGGAGTGGCCGACCAGAACCGGGCAGCCCAGCGCCGCGAGTTCGTCCAGCCGACCCAGGAGTTCGAAGCTCTCGGCGGCCGATTTGCCGAACCCGAGCCCGGGGTCGACGAGGATCTGCGAGCGGTCGAGCCCGGCCTTCTCGGCGAGGAGGACGCGCTCGGCGAGGTAGTCGATCACGTCGTCGACCACGTCGTCGTACTCGACGCTCGTGGTCGGGTCGACCGGTGCCTCGATACTGTGCATGACGACCACAGGCACGTCGTACTCGGCGGCGACGAGCCGCATCTCCGGGTCTTCCAGCCCGGACACGTCGTTTAACAGGTCCGCCCCGGCGTCCAGGGCGGCGCGGGCTACTTCGGCCTTGCGCGTGTCGATCGAAATCATCGCGTCGAGGTCCGAAATTTCCTCGATCACGGGGACGACGCGCGCTCTCTCCTCCTCGGCGGGGACGACCTCGCCGCCGGGCCGGGTCGATTCGCCGCCGATGTCGAGGATCTCGACGCCGGCGTCGACCATCCGCTCGGCGCGCTCGCGGGCGTCGGCGACGGTGTTGTACTCGCCGCCGTCGTGGAAGCTGTCGGGCGTGATGTTGAGGATGCCCATCACCGCCGTGCCGTCGGCCCACGGGTAGTCCCGATCGGTCGCGCTCCGCTCGGCGTCGGGCGTCGGCGTCGCCGCGTTCGGGGTCGGCGACGCGCCGAGGCCGGCCCGGATCTCGTCGGCCAGCGGCGCGAGGTCGTCCTCGCGGTCGGCGAGCGCGTCGGCGAGGCGGTCGAACTGCGCCCGGGTCGCCATCGCTACGGCGTCGACGCGCTCCTCGTCCTGGTCGGCCAGCGCCGAGAGGGCGACCTCCCCGCCCAGCGCTCGCAACTCGGACTGCAGGCGGCGAGCGCGGCGCGGACGGAGCCGCATCCGCAAGACGCGGTGGACGGCGTCGCCGGCTGCTGCCGCCGCGTTCGCCTCGCCGACGTGCGCCCGGTCCAGCGCCGCCTCGGCGTCGGTCACCGAGTCCACGTCGAGCGGGACGGTGGGCCGCGACCAGCGGGTGCGCGCCTCGGCGACGGCGTACAGCGAGCCCGAGACGACGACGGCGTCGTCGGGTCCGGCGGCGTCGAGCGCCCGGGCGAGTGCGCCGGCGACCGGCTCGTGTGTCGACACGTCGGCGTCGGTCTCGGTCGCGAACGCGCGGGCGACCACCTCGGCGGACTCGGCGCGGTCGTGGTCGGGGCGGCAGGCGACGACGCGGCCCAGATCCGCGTCGGCGAACGCCGCTGCGACCCCGCGGTGGTCCTTGTCGGTCATCGCGCCGACGACGAGGTGGGCCTCGCCGTAGTCGAAGGTGGAAAGCACCTCGGCGGTCGTCTCGCAGCCGCCGGGGTTGTGCGCGCCGTCGAGGACGACCAGCGGCTCGCGGTCCATCACCTCGAACCGCCCCGGCCAGTGGGCGTTGCGGAAGCCGCGCTCGACGGCCGCCGTCGCCGCGTCGACACCCAGGCGGCCGGCCACCTGCCCGACGAGCGCCGCCGCGACGCCCGCGTTGCGCGCCTGGTGAGCGCCCAGCAGCGGGAGGCGCGTGTCGACGGCCCACCCGCCGTCGCCGCCCTCCTCGTCCCCGCCGTCGAGCGAGCCGGTCCCCTCGACCGAGACGGCCCCCTCCAGTCCCTCGCGACCGCCGTACGCGACGGTCACGTCCGGGTCCTCGGGCTCGCTCCAGTCGGCGTCGGCGACCGTGAGCACGTCGTCGACCTCCTCGCGGATGGCCGCGAGCGCGTCGCCGGTCGTCGCGGTCACGAGCGGCGCGTCGTCGGGCGCGACGCCCGATTTGTCGCGAGCGATCTCCCCGACGGTGTCGCCGAGCAGGTCCGTGTGTTCGAGCGTGACCGCGGTGACGGCGCTGGCGATCGGGTCGACGACGCTCGTGGCGTCCAGCGTCCCGCCGATGCCGACTTCGAGGACGGCCACGTCCACGTCCTGCCGATCGAACTCCCACAGCGCCATCGCCGTCAGCGTCTCGAAGAAGGTCGGCGAGTCGCCGTCGGTCGCCCGCTCGGTCGCGTACTCGCGGAACGATCCGACGAAGTCGGTCACCGCCGACTCGGTCATCGGCCGGCCGTCGACGCGGACCCGCTCGCGCACGTCGTCGAGATGGGGCGAGGTGTACAGTCCGACCGAGAGGCCGGCCTCGCGCAGCGCCCGCTCGACCATGCGGGCAGTGCTGCCCTTGCCGTTCGACCCCGCGACCTGGACGCAGGCGAGTCGCTCGTGGGGGTCGCCGACGTGGTCGAGCAACTCCCGCGTCGGGTCCAGCCCCGGCCGCGGCGCGAACCGTCGCAGATCGAAGAGAAAGTCCGCCGCCTCGTGAAACTCCATGCACGTGCGATTCCGGATGGGCGCGCTTAGGCCTGTCGGAGTCCCCAACCACTGGGTCGCGACCGACGACACGGTCGTCACGGAACGCCGACCGGCCGGGCTCCGACCGCCGCGGGTCGGCCCGCTACAGCGATCGCCGCTCGACCTCGGGGTCGACCCCCGCGGCGTCGAGGTCCATCCGGATGCGCTCGCGCAGCGGCGTCGGCACCGTCTCGCGGCCCACCGGAACCGCCGTCTCGCCGCCCGACTCCGGGGGGACCTTCCAGTAGACCACGCAGTCGCTCGGGGCGTAGTATTCGACGCTGTAGCGGTCGCCCTCGCCCTCGTAGTGGACGCGGGCGGCCGTCCCCTCGACGCGCCAGCCCTCGCGGTCGGCCAGGCCGGCGAGGGCGTCGCCGCCCTCCGCGCCGTCGTCCCGGTCGCCGTCGTCCCGGCCGCCGTCGTCGTCCGAACCGCGGTCGCTCTCGCCGCCCTCACTCATCGTCGCCGTCGCCGGTCGGCCCGTCCACGAGCGGGTCGTACTCGCGGTCCTCGCCGAACTTCCGGACGACCGCGGCGACCAGCGCGAGCGCGGCCAGCCCGACCAGCGCGCCCACGTCCGAATCGGCCGTCGGACGCCCGACGGTCTCGGGCGCCGCATCGCCGTCGTCGGCCTCGCCGTCCGTTCCGTCCGTTCCGTCGTCGTCGGCCGCTCCGGACTCGCCTGCCGCCTCCGCGCGCTCGGCGTGGCCGACCGTCTCGTCGACGGGGCGGTCGGCGAACTCCTCGCGGTCGTCGCGCTCCGGGGCCTTCGCCCGGCGGCGCGCCTCGGGGGCGTCGCCGTCGGCCGCGTCGGTCGTCGGCGGCGAGTCGGGCTCGTCCTCGTCGCTCCCGAGTGTGTCGCTCGCGACGGACGTGGCCTTCCCGAGGTAGCGATAGGCGAGGAACCCGACCACCGCGAGGACGAGCAGCGCCGCGGTCGCCTTCAGCAGGATCGGGCGGAGCTTGGCCTTCCAGCCCCCGTCCTCGTCGTCGACGTTCTCCTCGCCGGGCGAGGGGACCGGGGCCGGCCCGTCGGGGTTCGGCGTGTCCCACCCGTCGCTCTCGCCGGTCGCGCTCGTCCCCACGGGGATCGACTCGGCGTCCGACGAGGCGGCGGACTCGCCGGCGTCGGACTCGTCGGTGTCCTCGGCGCCCACCGCGTCGTCGACCAGGTCGGTGCCGACCGCCGTCGCGTCGTCGGTCGCGTCACCGGCCGGATCGTCGTCGTCGGCCTCGCGAGGCGGTTCGTCGCCGCCGTCGGCCGCTCGCTCGTCGTCCACGTCCCGGCCGCCGTCGGTGAGCTTCTCCAGGTCCTCGTCGGAGAGGAGCCCCTCGATGAGCCCACCGACGGGCGACTCGTCGAGGTCGATCCCCAGCAGCGTTCGTCCCATACCTTCCCGTTGGGCCAGCCCCCGGAAATAACTGAGCCATCTCCCTGCTCGGGGCCGCCTCCGGGCACCGGGGAGTTCGACGAACGGATACCGGCGCCACCGGACGCCCGGGACACCGTCCGCGCCGTCGAAAACGCCGGACCGCGGGGTTTTTGTTTCCGACCTCGATATCACACGCCGCATGCCCTCCACCAGACGGCTGCAACGAACGGTCGTAGCGGTTGGACTGCTCCTGCTCGTCGCGCTGTCCGGTTGCGGGAATCTATCCGGGACCGGATCGCCGACCCCCTCGGTGACCGAATCCCCGGTCCCGACGCAGCCAGCGACACAGACTCCGACCGCGTCACCCTCGCCGACGGCGACGCCGACAGCGTCCCCTTCACCCTCGCCGACGGCGACCTCGACTCCGACACCGGCACCGACCGCGTCGCCCTCACCGATGTCGACGACAACTCCGACACCGACCGCGTCGCCTTCGCCCGACCGGCTTCCGGCAGGGTTGGCCGACAGCGGCGTCCGTAACGTCACGCGGCTGGTCCACACGCATCAGGCGAACGTGATCGAGACGGCGGGTGTCGTGACTCATACGACGAACTCGACACTCCGCGACGGCGCGCTCGTCGCGACGGTGCGAGCGGCGGCCGAGCCGAATCTCACGCGGGTTCGGTACGTGTCCCGCTCGCACCGTGTCGTCGACGGCGAGCGGCGGAACAGAACGTCGGTCATCGCCGCCAACGGGACCGCCGTCAGGCAGTACACCGTCGCCGGTGGGAACGTCTCGCTCGACAACACGCGGAACCGGACCGAGCTGTTCGACCGGGCGCTCCGCGGCCTCTCGACGGCCGCGAACCCGCTCCGGGGGACGCTCCGTCGGGGCAACTTCTCCGTCGCCGATGTCGACGAACGGGACGACGCCACGGTCGTGACGCTGCGGGCCGACCGGTACGCGGGCGGGCAGCTGTACGACGCCGAGAACGTCGCGTCGTACGACGCGACCGTTCGGATCACGACCGACGGACTGATCCGCTCGGCCACGGAGCGCGTCGTCTCTCGGGTCGACGGGAACGAGCGGAGATACGGGTTCACGTATCGATTCGAACCGCGGTCGGTCGATCTCCCGCGGGTCCCGCAGGTGCCTGCGGAGACCCGTGTCGGGTGACTCCGCGAGCGGTCGAAGCTAGTTCGAGGCGGTCGACTCACGACGCGGGCCCGACGCGCTGCCGACGCGGGTCACCCCCACCGGAGTCAGTTCCGTTCGGCCGCGCGGAGTTCGTCGTCGATCGTGGAGGCGCGCTCGCGCGGGACGCCCTCCTCGTCGAGGACGATCCGCGTCCGCTCTTCGAGTTCCCACTCCGAGAACGCGCCGTCGACGTAGCGCGCTTTCAGGCGCTCGATGCGGTCGTCGGCGCGGCGTTCGGGCGAGCGGCTGTCCAGATCTTCGACGAGGGTGGCGATCCCCAGCAGTCGCGCGAGTGGATGGCGCTCGACTCGGGAGGCGGCCAGTCCGAGTCGCGTGCTCGCGGCGCGGCGCTTCGCCGCCGCGGCGGCCGAGACGCGCGCGGCCGTACCGACCGCCGCGACGACCGCGGCGGCGACGGTCAGCGGGACGCCGAGGACGGTTCCGAGCGCGAACAGCGGGAGGAGAGTCGCGAGCGTCGACGCCGCGCCGACCTCCAGCGCGGCGAGGACCAGCCACCCGGTCGCGCCGGCGACCGAGACGGTCGACAGCGCGGCGAACGCGAGCGCCAGCACCGCCGCGGCCGGGACGTGGTTGCGGGCCAGTTGCGTCAGTCCCATACCCCGTGCAGGTCGCGGGCACACCTAAGGCTCACGGCGAGTGCGTCGTCCGACGGTCGTCGTCCGGGTCGACCGAAACGCGGGGCCGCGCCCGCTTACAGCTCGACGGACTCGCGTGTCTCGGCGAGCAACGCCTGCGGGTCGACGGCCTCGTCGCGCTCGCTGCTCTCGATGGCCGCCTCGACCAGCGCGACCGACTGGAGGTTCGACTCCACGTCGGTCGCCATCGGCTCGCCACCGTCGAGCCACTCGACGAACTGCTCGACCAGCCAGGTGTTTCCCCAGGCGTCCTGTTCGTCCAGCGGGACCGGTTCGGGGTCGGCGTCGTCGACCCCGACGACCGTCTCGCGCTCCTGCTCGTAGGGATACCGGACGATCTCGCGGTCGTCGAGGACGAGCGTCTCGTCGCGACACTCGGCGCGGAGGGCGTCGCTCCCCCAGCCGTTGAGCGTCGTCGCGTTGGCCTTCGCGCCCTCCCAGGTCGCCCGCACGCCGTTCTCGAAGCGCATCTGGACGGTGGCCTGCACGTCGTCCTCGTACTCGGCCCACTCGGGCAACCAGGTGTCGGCGTAGAGCCGCTCGCAGTTCGCGCCGGCCATGTCCGCGAGGAAGTCGAGCTGGTGGACCGCGCCCTCGACGAGCAGCGGGTGCTCCATGTCGTGGCGGAACGCGCCCCAGGCGCCGTAGGTGCGGGCGTTGCAGGTGAATCGGCCGACGAGGTAGTCCAGCGGGCCGGGCTCGCCCGAGCGCAGGCGCCGGCGCATCGTCGTCTTGTCCCGGTCGAAGCGGTGGCTCATGGTCACGCCCATCTTCAGGCCCGCTCGCTCGACCTTCTCGGCGATGCGCACGGACGCCTCCAGGGTGTCGGCGATGGGCTTCTCCGAGAGGATATCGAGGTCGTGGTCGACGGCGGCGTCGACGACCTCCTCGTGGGTCCACGGGGGCGTGACGACCGTACAGAAGTCGGCGTCGTGCTCGGCGAACGCGGTCTCGGCGTCGGTGTAACAGTCGGCGGGGTCGACGCCGAGGTGTTCGACGGCGTTCTCGTGGGCCGCCTCGTTCACGTCGACGGCGGCGACGACGTCGACCAGCCCCTTCTCGACGTTCGGCGGTAGGAACGTGTCGCACCAGCGGCCGCCCTGGCCGCCGGTCCCGACCTGTATGGCTCGGTAGGTCATGGCGTATCGGCCGCCCCGTCGGACCGTAAATCGCCCGGTCGGGGAGAGTCCGGCCGGGTCAGTCGCGACCGCTTCCGATTCCGACCGCGTCGCCCTCCCGACGTCTCAGTAGTCGCTCGGGTCCTTCGGAGAGTAACTCGAACAGGGCTCGCCGTCGATCGTCGGGCTGTCGGAACACGAGACGCTCGGTGCGTAGACGTGGCCGGTGACCGTCACCCCGTCGAGATCGACCTGATTGGCGCTCTCGACCGACCCGTGGATAGTCGCCGTGTCGACGTCCACGTCGGGGCCGCGTACGTCGCCCCAGATCTCCGCGCCGTCGACGGCGATATCGTCGTCCGCGCTGACCGACCCGACGACGTTCGCGTCGTCGATATCGACGGACTGGTCGGCCGCGACCGGCCCGTAGACGGTCAACTGTCCGTTGTCGATGTCGACGTTCCCGTTCCGGCTGTCGATGGAGCCGATCACGACCCCACCGGTTTCGAGCGTGATGTCCACCTGCGCGACCACGTCGCATTCGAGTACGAAGTCGATCACGACTGTCGACACGCCCGCCGCTCTCTCCCCTTCCAGCCACGCACAGCCTTCGTCGGCCTCGGGGAGCTCCGACTCCACCTCGAACTCCCGGAGGACGTAACTCGCGTCGTGTTCGCCGAACCAGACCAGCTGAAGCCGCTCGTCGGTCGGGAAGACCGTCACCGAGTCGCCGGCCAGCAGGTCCCGGTTCGCCAGCGCCCGCTCGTCCGCGGCGCCACGGAGGCGAACCTGCTCGCCGTTCAGCCGCTCGCCGTTGGTGAGTTCGAGGTCGTAGGCGCCCGGCCGCTCGACCGGTTCGAGTTCCAGCGTCACCTCGGGCGCCGGCTCGCGCTCCTCGGTCGCACCGAAGGCGACGTAGGCGGCGACCGACGACAGCAGGACGACTATCGCGACCAGCAACACCGTCCCGATCACCGGCGAGAGGCCACGACGCGCCCGTCGACTGTACACGTCGGACTCACTGGACTCCCGACAGTTCAAACCATCGCGTCGTTTCACGCTCGCTAGACGCCGGCGAACCGGTTCGGACGTTCCCAGAGAGCGACGGCCGCGACGAGGGGGATCAGTCGTGGCGGAAGCACCGTCAGAGCAAGCTCTGACGAGCTTTAGGCCCTCACTCGCTGGCGCTCAATCGTGCCTGAAAGCGCGCTGGCCGGTCATGACCATCGCGATGTCGTGTTCGTCGGCGGCCTCGGTGACGATATCGTCGTTCTTCGAGCCGCCGGGCTGGATGACCGCCTCGATGCCGGCCTCGGCGGCCTTCTCGATGCCGTCCGGGAACGGGAAGAAGGCGTCCGAGGCCATGACGGCGCCCTCGGCGTCCTTGCCCTCGGCGTCCTTCTCGGCCTTCATATCGGCAATCTCCACCGCGTCGACGCGGGAGACCTGGCCGGCCCCCACACCGACGGTCTCGGTCCCCTTCGCGAAGACGATGGCGTTCGACTTGACGTGTTTGATGGTCTGCCAGGCGAACAGCATCGCCTCGACCTGCTCGTCGGTCGGCTCGCGCTCGGTGACCACTTCGAGGTCGTCGGCGGTGAGCGACTGGGTGTCGCGCTCCTGGACGAGCCGGCCGCCGACGAGCTTCTTCTCGGTGAGCGTCTCGGTCACGTCGTAGGAGTCAGGGCGGCCGGACGAGCCGGTCCGGCCGATCTCGTCGCTCACGTCCAGCACGCGGAGGTTGTCCTTCTCGAACAGCGTCTCCAGAGCGGCGTCGGTGTAGCCGGGCGCGATGACGACCTCCTTGAACGAGTCGATGATCTGTGCGGCGGTCGCCTCGTCGCACTCGCGGTTGAGCGCGACGATGCCGCCGAAGGCGCTCTTGGGGTCGGTCGCGAGCGCGTCGGCGTAGGCGTCGGCCAGCGTGTCGGCGGTCGCACAGCCAGCGGGGTTGGTGTGCTTGATGACGGCGGCGGCGGGCTCGTCGAACTCCTTGATGAGATTCAGCGCGCCGTCGGCGTCGTTGTAGTTGTTGTACGACAGCGCTTTCGCGCCCTCGTTGCGCTGGTCGGCGCCGACGACGCTGGCCTCCTCGACCGTGCTGTCGGCGTAGACCGCGGCGTCCTGATGGGGGTTCTCCCCGTAGCGCAGGTCCGCGGCGCGGTCCTCGGAGCTGAACAGCCGCGCGGGGAGGTCGCCGCCGCTCGTCCCCTCGACCGACGCCCGGTTCGCGTCGAAGTCGACGCTCACGCGGTCCTCGGCGAAGTACTTCACGGCGCGCGGGTAGGCCTTGAACTCGCCCTCGTAGAGGACGCGGTCCTTGAGGTCGTCCTCGTCGTCGCCCTCGTAGACGGGGATCGGCTCCTGCGTGACGACGGGGCCGCCGTCGACTTCTTCCTCGACGATCTCGCCGTCGTCGTCGATGGCGTCGGTGACGACGTGGACGGTACAGCCGACCACGTCCGCGCCGTAGTCCAGCGCGTCGCCCCAGGCGTCCATGCCGGGGAACGCGGGGAGCAGCGAGGGGTGGACGTTCAGCGTCGTCGGCGCCTCGTCGAGGAACCGCTCGGACAGCAGGCGCATGTAGCCGTCCAGGGTCACCAACTCGAAGTCGTAGCCCGAGAGGGCGTCGAGGACGCGCGCCTCGTGGTCGCGGCGGTCCTCGCCCTCGTCGCGCTCGACGACCTCCGTCGGGATCCCGCGCTCGGCCGCCGCGTCGAGGACGGGCGCGTCGGCGTCGTTCGTGAGGATAACCGAAAATTCGGCGCCCCCGGGGGCGCGGTCCGCGATGTTCAACAGGTTCCGCCCGCGGTTGCTCGCCATCCCTGCGAGTTTCATGTCCGAAGGGCCGCCGCGGCCGCGCAAAGTAGTTGCGAATCGGCGGGGACATAGTCGACACTTTCGACACGGTCGCTCGGCCCTCGGGCCGACGGACCGGTCTGCCGCGGGCGACGGCGACCGCCGACCGACACGCTCTTTGGCCGACTCACCGCACGAGCGACCATGACCGACCGATCGCCGCTCCGGGCCGTCTCGCCGCTCGACGGACGCTACGCGCGGTACACGGAACCGCTCGTCGACTACGCCAGCGAGGCGGCGCTCATGCGGGCGCGCACCCGCGTCGAGGTCGAGTACCTGATCGCGCTGGCGGACCTGTCCGAGACGCCGCTAGAGATCGACGCCGAACAGCGCGGACAGCTCCGCGGGCTCTACGAGGCGTTCGACGACGACGACGCCGCACTCGTCAAGCGCATCGAGACGGAGGGATACGGCGAGTACGCGGCGACCAACCACGACGTGAAGGCGATCGAGTACTTCGTCCGCGAGGGCCTGCCCGAGGACCTCGACGCCGCCCACTGGATCCACTTCGGACTCACCAGCGAGGACGTGAACAACCTCGCCCACCGACTGCTCGTCAAGCCGGCCGTCGAGGAGGTGCTCGTCCCGCAACTGCGCGACGTGCGCGACGCCCTCGTCGCGGAGGCCCGCGAGTACCGCGACCTGCCGATGCTCGCCCGCACCCACGGCCAGCCCGCCACACCCACCACGTACGGCAAGGAACTGGCCGTCTACGCCTCGCGGCTGGGGCGGGCGCTCGGCCGCATCGAGCGGGCGACCGACGAGGTCTCGGGCAAGCTCGCCGGCGCGTCGGGGACCTACGCCGCCCACGACGCGGCGTACCCCGACGTGGACTGGCGGGCCTTCTCCGAATCGTTCGTCCGCGATCTGGGCCTCGACCACGAGCCGTTGACGACCCAGGTCAACCCCTGCGACGACTTCGCCGCCGTCTTCGACGCGCTGCGCGGCGCGAACAACGTCCTCCTCGATCTGGACCTCGACGTGTGGCTCTACGTCTCCGACCGCTATCTCGGCCAGGAGGCCACAGAGGGCGAGACCGGCTCGTCGACGATGCCCCACAAGGTCAACCCGATCGACTTCGAGAACAGCGAGGGCAACCTCTCGAAGGCCAACTCCGACCTGGTCTTCCTCGGCGACTACGTCACGACCTCGCGCCTCCAGCGCGATCTGTCGGACTCGACGGTCAAGCGCAACATCGGCGCCGCGCTGGCCCACTGTCTCATCGGGTACTCCAAGCTCGAAAACGGCCTGGCGAAGGTCGTCCCGAACGAACAGGTGATGGTCGACGACCTCGAAGCGACCCCCGAGGTCGTCGGCGAGGCCGTCCAGACGGTCCTCCGCCGGGAGGGCTTCGACGACGCCTACGAGCACGTCAAGGAGGCCACCCGCGGCCGCGACGTGACGATGGCCGACTTCGAGGCGATGATCGACGACCTGGACGTGGGCGAGGACGTGCGCGCGGAACTGCACGCGCTGACGCCGGCGGGCTACACCGGCGTCGCGAGCGACCTCGTCGACGACGTTCGGGAGTAGACCGGGGTCCGTTCCGGGATCGGACGCGACCGTCGCGGAGTCGGTTACCGACCGGCCAGGTCCATCGCCTCGTCGACCGACGACGCGAGTTCGGTCTCGACGCCCTCGATGTTACCGACCTTGCTCTGGAGCGCGCGATTTTTGATCCCGTCGGAGACGAGGACCCACGTCGTGATCCCGAACTCCGTCCCGGCGGCCGCGGCCGCCTGGGCCTTTTCGAACACGTCGCTGTTGAGCGGCGCGTCCATGCCCATCACCGAGACGTGTGTATCGACCGATTCCTGCGAAGCCAGTCGCTCGAACTCCTCGTTGACCGCCGCGAACACCGATTCGGTCGTCTCCATCCCTGCCGGGAAGTCCGCCACGATCACGTTCTCCTCCACGTACAGCCGCCAGTCCGCGTTCGCCTGTGCCATACCTCCAGAGACGGGTGACGGGACTATCGATTCGATACCTAACAGCGTAGGGGTCCGGCGACCGACGGCCACAGACCTTTGACAGTGTGTGACCTATTCGCAACCATGTTCCGCG
This sequence comes from Halosimplex rubrum, assembly GCF_013415885.1. Classification (NCBI taxonomy): domain Archaea; kingdom Methanobacteriati; phylum Methanobacteriota; class Halobacteria; order Halobacteriales; family Haloarculaceae; genus Halosimplex; species Halosimplex rubrum. The sequence continues at coordinate 2,288,150 of NZ_CP058910.1, read as the reverse complement.
ACCGGACGGCCGCGGGCGAGCGGCTCGCCGACGCGCTGGTAGAGCGGGGTGTGACGGCCGATATCGTCCTCGCGATCCCGCGCGGCGGCCTGCCGCTGGGACGGGCGGTCGCAGACCGTCTCGACGCGCCGCTGGACGTGGTGGTCGCCTCGAAGATCGGCGCGCCGCGCAACGAGGAGTACGCGATCGGTGCGGTCGCCGAGGACGGCGCGGCGTGGCTCAACGAGGACGCCCTCGACCGGCTGTCCGTGAGCGACAGCTACCTCGCCAGCGAACGGGAGCGCGAGCGCGAGGTGGCCGCCGAGAAGGCCGCGGCCTACCGGGAGGGCGGTCGGCCGCCCCTCGCCGAAAAGCGGGTCGTGGTCGTCGACGACGGCGTCGCGACCGGCGCGACGATGCGGGCCTGTCTCAGGCTAGTCCGCGAGGAGAACCCGGCATCGCTGGTCGTCGCCGTCCCCGTCGGACCGCCTGACACGCTCGACGAACTCGCCGAGCTGGCCGACGAGGTGGTCGCCGTGGAGCGCCCGCGGAACTTCCGGGCGGTCGGCGCTCACTACCGGAACTTCGACCAGGTCAGCGACGAAGAAGCGATGTCGTACCTGGCGTGAACGGCGCGTCGGCCGTCCGCTTCGCCCCGCTCAGGCGGTCGGTTCGGCGCCGCGCAGCCGCGGCAGCACGATGTGGTAGGCGACGTTCAGCGCCGCGTAGATGAGGACGAGGCCGACGGCGGCCTCCCAGAGCCCCAGCGTCGTCTGTCCGGCGGAGAGGTCGCCCAGTCCGGCCCGTTCGGCGAGCGTTCCGACGACCGCCAGCGTGCCGGCGATCGCGACGTACAGGACCACGCCGAGCGCTTCGGCGACCGGTCCGAGCAGGAGTTCGCGCATTGGCACGGCGTATGCGACACCGGACCATATGGTTTCCGTGAGACACCGTGACGAACACTCACAGTGGCTTTTTGCTCCGCCGTGGGGAATCGGGTGGCATGTCACACACCGCAAGTACGGATTACCCGACGCTCGCGAAGACCGGTTTCTTCCTCGGGGTCGCGCTGTTCGCCGTCGGTGGGCTGGGCGAGATCGTCGGCTCCGTGGTCTTCGGCGGACTGCCGGGCTGGGAGCAGACGCTACTGTTCGACATGGAAGTTCTGGGTATCGCGCTCGGATTGTTCTCGCCGCTTCTGTTCGGGATCGTCGCGCCGCTGGTCGAGTGAGTCCGACCGGCGAACTCGCTCCCGCCGCTCTACAGCAGCGCGTCGACGGCGTCGCGAACGGCTCGCGCGGCCGCCCGGACCTCCTCGCGGCGGACGTACTCGCGTTCGCTGTGGGCGACGGCTCCCTCGTCGTCCGCGAGGTCGCCGGGACCGAACACGACCGTCGGGGCGTGCTCGGCGAAGTACGACGCCTCCGTCGCCGCGCCGAACGGTCGCACCTCGCCGCCGCTCGCGGCCGCCAGCGCCTCGACGAGCGGCTCGTCCGGAGCGGTCGCGAAGGCGGCTAAAAAGGGCGTCTCCCGCGGCGAGAGCGCCACGTCGAGGTCTATCCCCGAGGGGACCCACTCCGAGAGGTGGGTCTCCAGCCCGGCCTCGAACTCCTCGGGGGTCTCGGGCGGGACCGGCCGCCGGTCGAAGGTGATGACGCACTCCTCGGGCACCTGGTTCGAGGCCTCGCCCCCGTCGATCACGGTCGGCGTGAGCGTCGGGCGACCGAGCGACTCGTGGGCGTCAGGCCCGCGCGCTCGCGGCTCCTCGTCGTCGCCGCTCGCTCCGTCCGAGGCGCTTCGCGCCTCGCGCTCGTCGTAGCTCTCCATCGCCTGCAACAGCGGCGCGACGGCGCGGATCGCGTTCGCCCCGCTCTCGGGCGTGGCCGCGTGGGCCGCGGCGCCCGTGAGGGTGATCGTCCCCTCGTACTGCCCGCGGGCGGCGTTGCACACGTCGAGTCCCGTGGGCTCGCCGACGACGAACCCGTCGGCGTCGAGGGTGCCCGCGAGGTGAGCGGCCCCGGTCTGGACCGTCTCCTCGTCGGGCGTGATCGCCAGCGTCAGCCGGTTGCCCTCGCCGACGCCGGCGCTGAGGAACGCGTCGACGAGCGCGGCGAGGGGCCCCTTCGCGTCGCAGGCCCCGCGCCCCTCGACGACGGCCCCGCCCTCGCGCTCGGCGAAGGGGACGTGGGGCGGCACCGTGTCGATGTGCGTGTTCAGGACGAGGTGGGTGCCGGCGTCGGAACCGCTTTCCGCCTCGTCACCGGGCTCGTACCCGTCGCCCGTCCGCGTCGCGAGCGTGTTGCCCGCGTCGTCGACGACGGGGTCCGCACCGGCGCCTTCGAGCGTCTCGACCAGGAGTCCGCGCATCTCTTCGACCGACTCGTGGGACTCGGTCCGGACCGCCCGCTCGTGGAACTCGAGCACGTCGAAGATCATCGGTCACCGGAGACGCCGTCGGTCGCGGCCGTCTCGCCGGCCTCGCGTTCGACTCTGGTCACGTCGTCCATCGTCTCCCGCCGGCGGACGACCCGGACTTCGCCGCCCTCGACGGCGACCTCGGCGGGTCGGGGCTGGGAGTGGAACTGGTTGGCGAGTTCGTAGCCGTAGGCGCCCGCGTTGCCGATCGCGAGCAGGTCCTCGCGCTCGGGTCGCGCCACGGGACGGTCCGTACAGAACACGTCCGCGCTCGTGCAACACGGCCCGCCGACCGCGACGGGTTCGGCCGCTCGCTCGGGCGCCGAGACGTTCGCGATGGGGTGATAGGAGTCGAACATCGCCGGGCGGATCAGCGTCGCCAGCGACGCGTCGACGCCCACCACGGTCGCCTCCGGCGTCTCCTTGACCGTGTTGACCTCGGTCAGGATCACCTCGCCGTCGGCGACGACGTACCGGCCCGGTTCGAGCTTGATCCGCGCGTCCAGGTCGCCGACGGCCTCCCGAACCTTCTCCCCGACGACGTCCATGTCCAGCGGCTCCTCGTCCTCGCGGTAGGGGACGCCGAAGCCGCCGCCGAAGTCGACGAACTCCAGGTCCGAATCCCCCACCTCGCGGACCAGGTCGGCCACCTTCGCGATGGCTCGGCAGTGGTCGTCGAGGTCGTCGTGCAGCACTCCTGAGCCCGCGTGGGCGTGCAGGCCGACGAGGTCGAACCGCTCGCGCAACTCGTCGGCCAGCCCGACAACTTCGTCGTAGGGGATGCCGAACTTGGCGTCCTTGCCGGTCGCGACCTTCTCGTGATGGCCGGTGCCGATGCCGGGGTTGACGCGGATGGCGACGCGGCCGTCGTAGCCCCGTTCTTCCAGTCGGTCGAACGTGTCGCGTGCGCCGCCCGTGACCGTCAGCCCGGGGTGGTCGGCGCCCAGCTCGGCGGCGTAGTCGAGGTCGGCCTCGGGCGGGTTGACCGCCGTGTACTGCAGCGTGTCGGGATCGGCACCCGCCTGGATGGCCCGCTGGAGTTCCCCGCGAGCCGCGCACTCGATGTCGGCGCCGGCGTCCAGCAGCGTCGACAGCACCGCGCGACCGGTGTGGGCCTTCGCGGCGTACATGACGTGGGCGTCCGGGAACGCCGACGAGAACCGCTCGTAGTTCTCGGCCACGCGGTCGAGGTCGACGACGTACAGCGGCGTCCCGTGTTCGGCCGCCAGCGAGGACAACTGGTCGTAGTCCCAGTCCGCGACGCGGCGGACGAGGGGCGAGAAACGGCTCATTGGCGATACACAGCGGCCGCCGCGATACAAGCGTTGCGAACTATCTTTTTCGCGGAGGGGTGTCCTCGCGCCCTTCGGGCGCTCCGGGCACCCCTCCACCAAAAACATGGGTGAAAAAGGCGCGGACTCGGCCTTCGCTCACGGCTTTGCCGTTCGCTTCGAGGCACTCACTTCGTTCGCGCCTCGCTGGCCTCGTCCGCGTGAACCGTGCGCCTGCGGGGCGCGGATGCTCAGTACAGCCATCTTTTTCATCGTCGCCCTTCCTCGCTCGCTGCGCTCGCTGCGGGAGGGCTCCTCGAAAAACATGGGTGAAAAAGGCTGAACCCTCACTTCGTTCGGGTTCAGTGAACCGCGCCTCGCTCCGCTCGGCGCGGATACCGGTGATCAACCCGCACGCCAGACTGGGCGAGACGGAAACTCAGTCGTCACCGTCCGCTTGGGCGCCGTCGCGGACGAACACGGCCATCCCGGTCTCGAAGTCGGCCATCCCTTCACCGCTCAGCTCGGCGCGGCCGACGGCGAGCACCTCGCCGCGCTCGTGGGTCACCACCAGCTCGTCGCCCGGTCGGATCTCGGGGTCGGCCGCGGCGACGAACTTGGCGAAGACGTTGCGCTCGTCGCGGACGAACGGCTCGCTCTCGTCGCCGACGACGACGCGGTAGCGCCCGTCGGCGAGGCCGTCGTTCAGCCGCCGCCCGCCGGCTACGCCGAGGGTGAACCGCCCGTCGGTCGCGTAGGTGACCAGTCGCCCCTCGTCGGCGATCACCTGCCGCGGCCGCCCGGAACTGGTGTGGGTCACCTCCGGGTCGCCGCCGAACAGCGCGCGCCCGGCGCCGCGACCCCACTGGTAGTCCGCCACCCGCGTCAGCATCGACCGATCCTCGTCGTCCATCGCCCCTCCGTTCGTCCCACCGCGTCTTGTATCTGTCTCACTCCCCGAGCCCGCGCGTCGCGCCCCCGAACCGGATGGGATCGAGACCCACGATCAGTGCTACCATACACCGATGTACCTCGATTCGATCACGATCGATCATGGTTGAATGGCGCGGTTTCAGGAGAATTTATACGGATCGATTACCAAACTACGCTCACTATGACAGAGACCGATACACGGAAAGTCGCGTTCGGGGTCGTGCTGCTGGCGATCAGCACGGTTCTCATCTTCGGGCCGGGGGCGCTCGACGTCGCCGTCCCGGTCGTCGCCATCGCCGCCGGGTCGCTCGGCCTCGCCGCGGGTGCGCTGCTCGTCGGCACTTCGGACCCGGGTCGCCCGGTCTGAACGACGCTCACGACAGCGCGCTGACCCGACCCCGCCGGTCTTTTCCCCGTTTTCGCCGTCCGGGAGCGGTGCGTACGCAGTTAAAACGTAGTACATCTTTATCCGTTCAGGAACCGATTATTTGATTTGTAACATGTCCAGCGAGCGATCGAGTCCGGACGCGATGGTCCAGTGGTACCGAGACCGGATCGCGGAACCGACGACGAGCGACGAGGTGTACGGGTACTGGGTGTTCGTGTTCGGTATCCTGCTTGGGATACTGGGCATCCTGTTGTTCCTGACGAGCGACGTGACGACGGCGACGACGCCCGGCAAGGCCGGGATCGCGCTGGCCGCGATCTCGCTCGTACTGCTGATGATCGGGCCGGTGATCCGCTTGCCGCTCCAGCGGACGGCCAACCTGATCTCCTACGCCGGGGGGGCCGTCGCCCTGCTCGGCGTGGTCGGATTCCTGGTCGCCTACCCGGGCTGGCGCGCGTCCGGGCTGGCCGTCCCCGTCATCTCGCTGTTCGCGTTCGGTCTCGTGCTGATCGCCGTCGGCGCGGCGCTGATCCCCGTCATCGGCGGGTCCCGACGAGCGCCCGAGGCCGACGCCTCCGTCGCTGAACCCACCGAGTCCGACCCGGCGGTCGAGACCGCGGAAGATCCGAAGGGCGCCGCCGCGACGGCAGAGGAACCGGACGCCGAACCGGTCGCGGAGCCTCCCGAGAGCAAGGCGCGCTTCGAGGTCTTCGCGGATCGGGGCGGCAAGTGGCGCTGGCGGCTGCGCCACCGCAACGGCAACATCATCGCCGACAGCGCGCAGGGCTACAGTTCCCGCCAGAAGGCCGAACAGGGACTTGAGAGCGTCCGCACGAACGCGCCCGGCGCGGCCGCGGTCCGCGAGGAGATCGAGGTCGAACCCGAGGAGGAGCCCGCGGACGCGCCGTACCCGCCGGGCGAGAGCCAGGGAACCTTCGAGGTGTACGAGGACGCCGCCGGCGAGTACCGCTGGCGGCTCGTCCACCGCAACGGCAACATCGTCGCCGACGGCGGCGAGGGCTACGACGACCGCGACGCGGTCGACGACGCCGTCGAGCGCGTCCGGGAGTACGTCGGTCCCGCCGACTACCTGCGCATCGACCCGACGGCCTTCGAGGTGTACCGCGACGCCGCCGACGAGTGGCGCTGGCGGCTCATCCACCGCAACGGTGAGATCCTCGCCGACGGCGGCCAGGGCTTCGCCTCCGAGCGCGGCGCCCGCGATTCGGTCGGACGGGTCCGCGAGTACGCCGACGAGGCCGGCGCGCTGGACTATCGAGACGCTGCCTTCGAAGTCTTCGAAGACAACGCCGGGGAGTACCGCTGGCGGCTCCGCCACCAGAACGGCCAGATCCTCGGCGACAGCGGCGAGGGCTACGCCTCCCGGACCGGCGCCATCGACGGCCTCCGGAGCGTCAAGCGCAACGCGCCCAACGCCGAGCTAGACGATCTGGACGCGGGCGACGACGCGGACACGGCCGACGGCGACGCGGACGGCGACGAGGAGTAGGCCGCACGGTCGGTCTTTTCGGGGTGCGCCGGGCTTCGAGCGACCGCGCCGGCGCGCTCAGAGGAGGAACCGCTCGACGTCCTCGCTCATGTCGGTGAAGTCGTCGGCCGCGTCGACCAGCTCCTCCGCGGTCGACTCCTGGAAGGCCACGACTTCGGTGCGGACGCCCTCGTGGCGCAGGTGCGAGCAGAGCCGGGAGAAGTCGCCGTCGCCGGTGGCGAGGACGACGGTGTCGACGTGGTTGGCGAGCGTGACGGCGTCCAAGCTCATGCCCACGTCCCAGTCGGCCTTCTTCGAGCCGTCGCCGAAGGTCTTGATGTCCTTGATGCGGGTCTCGAAGCCGATGTCGACGAGGGCGTCGAAGAAGGACTCCTCCTCGGGGGCGTCGGCGCGGATGACGTAGGCGACGGCGCGTGTCAGCTGGCGGTCGGCGACGGCGGCGTCCAGCAAAGCGGCGTAGTCGATGTTGCGCGTGTAGAGACTCCGTGCGCTGTGATAGAGGTTCTGCGCGTCCGCGAGCACCGCGACGCGCTGTCCGGGATGGACGTTTTCCATGCCGGTTGGTGGCGCGCCCGCTCGGATAGCTCTTTGGCTCTGTTCAGGTCCAGGCCGTGAGACACTCCAGCGAGCAGAAGGGCAGGTCCACGGTCGCGCTCGCGCCTCCGTCGGTCCGGGCGTCCGCGTCGTCCTCACCGCCGCCGTCGTCGCCGTCGACGTGTGCCCGAAGCGTGTACGCTGGTTGCCCCTCCGCCCGACAGTTTGCACACTTCATGGGAACCGATAGCACTCGAACCACCGTTGTTATTCACCGTCTAACAGCGCTGACGCGGCCGAAATGTCCGCCCCGCTGGGACCGGTCCCGAGCGCGATAGCGGAGTATCGCGGTCTCCCGATCCGACAAGAACGGGACGGGGACTGACGGCAGACGGACACGGGGACCGCTCGCGGGTCACCGGGTTTAAGCGGGTCAGCGACGAACCCGGGATATGACCAGACACGCGCTGTTCGTCGGCGGCACCCGCTTCATCGGCCGTCGCGCCGTCCGCGAGTTCCGCGACGCCGGCTACGACGTGACCGTCTTCCACCGCGGCGAGCACGACAGCCCGTTCGCCGACGACGAGGCGGTCGACCACGTCAGTGGCGACCGCACCGACGACGGCGACCTCGCCGATGCGGCCGCTCTCGACCCCGACGTGGTCGTCGACCTCGTCGCGTACCAGCCCCGCGAGGTCCGCACCGCGACCCGCGTCTTCGACGACATCGACGCGTACGTCTACGTCTCCAGCGGCGCCGCCTACGGCGAAGAGGCCGTGCCCAAGCGGGAAGGCGAGACCGAACTCGAACCCTGCAGCGACGAGCAGGCCACAGACGACTCCGGGGCGACCTACGGCGCGCGCAAAGCCGAGGGCGACCGCGCGGTCTTCGCCGCCGCCGACGAGGGCGTGAACGCGATGAGCGTCCGGCCCTGCGTCGTCTACGGCCCTCACGACTACACCCGACGGTTCGACTACTGGGTCCAGCGGGTCGCGAACCACGACCGGGTCTTGGTCCCCGGCGACGGCACCAACCTCTGGCACCGCGTGAGCGTCGAGAACGTCGCCCGCGCGCTCCGCGTCGTCGCCGAGGACGGCGACCCGGGCGAGGCCTACAACGTCGGCGACTGGACGCTGCAGACGCTCCGGGAGACCGTCGAGACGGTCGCCGACGCGCTGGACACCGACGTGGAGGTCGTCACCGCCGGATCGCGCGAACTCGCCGCCGGCGGACTGGAACGGAGCGACTTCCCGCTGTATCGCGACCCGCCCCACGTCCTCGACACGAACAAACTGCGGTCGCTCGGGTGGGAGCCCCAAGCGCCGTCAGAAGCGGTCGCAGAGACGGTCGAGGCGACGCCCGAGCGCGATGCCGACGATGCGCAGGAAGGACCGGACCGGGAAGCGGAGGAACGGGTGCTGGGCGTGCTGGAGACGATGTGACCGGGCACCCGCCGGCCCCTTCGCGGCGACGACGCCGATAAGTCACGGCGTCGCACCGATACCGAGGGCGAACGCGACCGCGTCGCTGCTGACGACGAAGGCGACGTAGGCGACGGCGGGCACGACCACCGATCCGGTTCGCTCGTACCCGTAGGCGGCGACCGCAACGACCGCGAGTCCGACGAGGGCGAGCGCGCCGTCCGCGACTCCGTCGGTCTGTCCGGCGAAGCCGACGAGGACACCGCCGACGAACAGCGCCAGCGGGATCCCACAGAGCAGCGGGAGCCACTCGTACTCGAAGGTGTGGGCGGCGACGGCCGGGAGGGCGACGCTCGCGGCGAGCACCAGAAACACGACGACGGCCCGCATCGGGAGTCCGGTGCCGACGAGTTCTCGCGGCCCGATCGTCCCGACGAACAGCGTCGTGACCGCGACCGCGGCCCACGGGCGTCCGGCGGCGCTGAGCGGTCGCTGAACGATCTCGTGGGCGACCAGCACGTACGCCGGCAGTCCGACGAGCACCGTCAACAGCGTGAGCGTCGCCGGCAACAGCGGACCGGTGTTCTGGGCGTAGTACGTCCCCTCCAGTACGGCGAGGGTGGTCCCTTGCGTGCTCGCGAGAACGGTGATTGCGGCGACCCCCGCGACCGGGACGAGCGCGGCGGTCGCGACCGTCGGAACGTCCGACCGGCCGGGGAGCGACACGCCGACCGGCTGTCCGCGGAGCCTGCCGTGAACGAGCGCGAACGCGGCGATACCGACCAGAAGCACGGCGCGGTTGGACAGGGCCGTCGCCGCCAGCTCGGCCAGGTCACCCGACACGAACGCGGTCGGCCCAAGCGCCGAGGTGGCGCGGTACGCGACCCACCACAGCGCCTGAATCCAGAGGGTGAACGCACCGAACGCGACCACCGCGACCGTCGTCTCGCGTGCGAGCGGTCGCCCGTCGAACGGTGCGCGCAACTGTGCGAGGTCCATCCGGTACGAACCCGCGGGCACGTGGATAGTAAATGTGTCGGCCCACCGGATCGACCGGCGGTCGCCACCCTCCGGGATCCGCGAGCGCGAGTGACAGCGACGGCAAGCGTTTTCCCGACCGACCGCGCATACCTCGGCATGTTCGACAAGTCGACGTGGATCCGGCTGCCGCGCAACGTCGTGGTCGGTCACGGCGTGCTCGACGACGCCGCGGCGGCCGTCGAGGAACTCCGGCTCCACGGCGACCCGCTGGTCGTCACCAGCCCGACGCCCGCCGAAGTGGCCGGCGACCGGGTCGTCGAGGGGTTTTCCGACGCCGGGTTCGACCCCCGGGTGGTCCGCATCGAGGAGGCGACCTTCGCCGCCGTCGAGGCGGTCATCGACGTCGCCGCCAGCGACGACGTGGGCTACCTCGTCGGCGTCGGCGGCGGCAAGGTCATCGACGTGGCGAAGATGGCCGGCGAAGACGTCGGCAAGGGGTTCGTCTCGGTCCCCACGGCCGCCAGCCACGACGGTATCGTCTCCGGTCGCGCCTCGATCCCCGAGGGCGACACCCGCCACAGCGTCGCCGCCGAACCCCCCCTCGCGGTCGTCGCCGACACCGAGATCCTCGCCGACGCGCCCTGGGAGCTGACCACCGCGGGCTGTGCCGACATCATCTCGAATTTCACCGCGGTCCGGGACTGGGAGCTGGCTCACCGGCTGAAGAACGTCGAGTACCACGAGTACGCCGGCGCCCTCTCGCGGATGACCGCCGAGATGCTCGTCGAGAACGCCGACTCCATCCGCCCGGAACTGGAGGAGTCGGCCTGGATCGTGACGAAGGCGCTGGTCTCCTCGGGCGTCGCGATGTCCATCGCCGGCTCCTCGCGGCCCGCGTCGGGCGCCGAACACCTGATCTCTCACCAGCTCGACCGCATCGCCCCCGACCCCGCGCTGCACGGCCACCAGGTCGGCGTCGCGTCGATCATGACCGAGTACCTCCACTCGGGCCCGAAGGGCCAGTGGCAGGACATCCGCGACGCGCTCGCCAGCATCGACGCGCCGACGACCGCCGACGAGCTGGGGATCGGCGACGAAGTCATCATCGAAGCGCTGACCACGGCCCACGAGATCCGCGACCGCTACACGATCCTCGGCGACGGTATGAGCGAAGCCGCCGCGCGTGAGGCCGCGAACGTGACCGGTGTGATCTGAGGGCGGCGTCTTCCCTGAGGGCGGCGTCTTCCGTCCGGTCGGTCGAAGCGGCGCGCTCGACCCGCCATCTTCTGTCGCAGGCGAACTCGACAGCGACCGCAAACAGCGTGACCGCTCCCGCCGGTTTCGGTCGCGAATCTCGCGAGCGATGGACCGCGGAAGGATAGGATGGGATGGGATCGTCGCCGTTGGCGGGGAACGGGAGCGTGTGACCGTGCCGCGCCCCCGGCATGTGCAGGTGACTCGTCGCGGGGCATAAAGGGCCGTCAGACTTCGGGCTGACGACCGGCAGACACCGGCCGATTTCGGGGCGAAATCGCAGTGAGGCGCAACGATCGGACCGCCTCGACGCGGCACCCGCCGGCGCCCCTCCGCCCCGGTGATCGCCCCCGTCCGAGTGAGCGCGACCGGCGGCTCGCTTCCGATGGAGTGGCGCCCTTTTGTGTGGTTATATACCTATTATTATCTGTATGCCCTTTCTGGATAATAATCTAACTCCAGTAGCCCAGGTTACTGGATGATTCCGATTTATTTTTACCAGAAGTCGACGACCGTCCACACATGGGTTCCGACGTAAACCCCTTCGAGAGCCTGCAGGAACAGATCGACGAGGCAGCGCAGTACCTCGACGTGGACGAGGGGACACTAGAGCGACTGAAAAATCCCGAGCGGATCTTGGAGACGAACCTCGCCGTCGAGATGGACGACGGCTCGACCGAGGTGTTCCGCGCCTACCGCTCGCAGTTCAACGGCGACCGCGGCCCGTACAAGGGCGGCATCCGCTATCACCCGGAGGTCTCCCGCGCCGAGGTCAAGGCGCTGTCGGGCTGGATGGCCTACAAGACCGCGACGGTCGGCGTCCCCCTCGGCGGCGGGAAAGGCGGGATCATCATCGACCCCGACGACTACTCCGAGGCCGAACTCGAACGCATCACGCGCGCCTTCGCGACGGAACTCACGCCGATCATCGGCGAGGACCGCGACGTGCCCGCTCCCGACGTGAACACGGGCCAGCGCGAGATGAACTGGATCAAGGACACCTACGAGACCCTGGAGAACACGACCGAGCCGGGCGTCATCACCGGCAAGGACATCTCCAGCGGCGGCAGCGAGGGACGCGTCGAGGCGACCGGTCGCTCGACGGTCATCGCCGCCCGTGAGGCGTTCGACTACCTCGGCGGGGACGTCGCCGACGCGACCGTCGCCGTCCAGGGCTACGGGAACGCCGGCTGGATCTCCGCGAAGCTCGTCGACGAGATGGGCGCCGACGTGGTCGCCGTCTCCGACTCCAGCGGCGGCGTCTACAGCGCGGACGGCATCGACCCGGTCGCCGCCAAGGACCACAAGCGCGAGACCGGCAGCGTCGCCGGCTTCCACGGCGCCGACGAATCGGTCACCAACGACGAGCTGCTCCAGCTCGACGTGGACCTCCTGATCCCCGCGGCGCTGGAGAACGCCATCGACGAGGAGATCGCCGAGGGCGTCCAGGCCGACGTGATCTCCGAGGCCGCCAACGGCCCGATCACGCCCAAGGGCGACGACGTCCTCGAGGACAAGGACGTCATCATCGTCCCGGACATCCTCGCCAACGCCGGCGGCGTCACGGTCTCCTATTTCGAGTGGGTGCAGAACCGCCAGCGGTTCTACTGGTCGGAACAGCGCGTCAACGAGGAGCTCGAAGACATCGTCGTCGAGCAGTTCGACACGCTCGTCGACGCCTACGAGGAACGCGACCTGCCGAGCATGCGCGTCGCCGCCTACGTCGTCGCGATCCAGCGCGTCCTCGACGCCGCCGAGCAGGCCGGTACCTGGCCCTGAACGGCACTCGTGCGTCGGCTCGGACCCGCCCGGCCGACTCCGGACGGGCCCCGACACACGACTCGCCTCTCACGGTGGGTATCTTTTCGTTTTCGCACAGTCTCGTTCCGGATCGGTCACCTATTCGGCAGTTGCGGTGGGTTTTTACCTTGTAGTCGCGTCTCTAGAAGTACGTTCGATCACTGAAACAGTCTGTTGCGAACGATCCGTACATAGTACGAGTGGAAAGGTCCTTATACTCCTAAGTGTGGATATAACGGTCATATAGTCTATCAGGCAAAGCGTTTTACCGGGGTACCGGATAGCTTCTGGACACATGAGTTCGTTCTCTCGCGACGACGGGGACCACCGGCTGGCGGATCCGGCCGACGCGCGGTCCAACTGCGGCGTGGGGGTCGTGATGGACCTCGACGGCGACGGTGGGCACTGGGTCCTCGCGGACGGATTGGAACTGCTCGAAAACCTCGAACACCGCGGTACCACGGGCGCCGAGGAGTCGACCGGTGACGGCGCCGGCGTCATGATCCAGACGCCCCACGACTTCTTCGCCGAGGAAGTCGACGCCGACCTGACACCCGGCGAGTACGCCGTCGGCTCGCTGTTCCTCCCGAAGGACGACGACGAGGCCCGGGCGGAGCTGAAGGGCGTCGTCGAGGACCGGTTCGCCGCGGAGGGCCTGGACGTGGTCGCCTGGCGAACCGTCCCGACGGACAACGCCGACCTGGGACGGACGGCGCTCGACTCGGAACCCGAGATGGCGCAGGTGTTCGTCGAGTCCGCCGACGGGCTGACGGGCGACGACTTCGACCGGCGACTGTACACCGCCCGCCGCGCGCTCGAAACGCACGTCGAGGAGGCCGAGCCGGCCGGCCACGAACGCTTCTACGTCGTCTCGCTGGCCACCGACAGGGTCGTCTACAAGGGCCTGCTGAAGGGCGAACAGGTCGCCGACTACTACCCGGACCTGACCGACGAGCGCGTCGACACCACCTTCGCGATGGTCCACGCCCGCTTCTCGACGAACACGCTCGGCGCGTGGCACCTCGCTCACCCCTACCGCGGCATCATCCACAACGGCGAATTCAACACCATCCAGGGCAACATCAACTGGATGCGCGCGCGGGAGACGGACCTCGATTCGGACGCCTTCGACGACGTGGACAAACTGAAGCCGATCATCGACGACCCCGAGCAGTCGGACACCGCGAGCGTCGACAACGCGCTCGAACTCCTCATGCTCGAAGGTCGCGACCTGCCCCACGCCCTGCGGATGCTCATCCCCGAGGCGTGGCGCGGCGAGGCCAACGACGTGAGCGGCGCCCGCCGCGACTGGTACGACTACCACGCCTCCGTGGTCGAGCCCTGGGACGGCCCCGCCCTGGTGGCCGCCACCGACGGCGAGCGCGTTGGCGCCGTCCTCGACCGCAACGGGCTGCGGCCCTGTCGCTACGACGTGACCACCGACAACACGCTGGTCATGGCGAGCGAGGCGGGCGCCCTGGACACCGACCCCGCCGACATCGAGGAGCGCGGCCGGCTCCAGCCCGGCCAGCTGTTCCTCGCCGACCCCGAGGAGGGCCGGGTCATCCCCGACGAGGAGGTCTTCGACGACCTCACCGACGAGCGGTACGGCGAGTGGGTCGCCGACGAGCAGGTCGGCCTCGACGACGTGGTCGACGCGCCCGACAACCTCCCCCAGCGGGAGATCGACCAGCTCCGGGCCTACCAGGCCCAGTACGGCTACACCTACGACGAGGTCGACCACCTCCTCGAACCGATGGCAGAGAAGGGCAAGGACCCCGTCGGCTCGATGGGCGACGACACCCCCCTCTCGGTGCTGTCGCAGTTCAACCGCCCCCTGTTCACCTACTTCAAGCAGCTGTTCGCGCAGGTCACCAACCCGCCGCTGGACTACATCCGCGAGGAACTCGTCACGTCCCTCGAATCCCGGCTGGGCCACCAGCGCAACCTGCTGGACGAATCGTCCGCGCACGCCCGCCAGCTCGTCCTCGACTCGCCGGTCCTCACCGACCAGCAGACCGAAGCGATCCGCGAGCTCGACGAGAACGGCATGTCCTCGAAGGTGGTCGACATCACCTACGACCCCGACGAGACCGACCTCCGCGAGGCCGTCGAGGGCGCTCGCGAGGCGGCGACCGAGGCCGCGACCGAGTACGACGTGCTGGTCCTCTCGGACCGAGCGGCCGGCGAGGGCCGCGTCGCCGTCCCGAGCCTCCTGGCCGTGGGCGGCGTCCACCACCACCTCGTCCGCAACGGCCTGCGCAACCACGTCGGGCTCGTCGTCGAATCCGGCGATCCCCGAACCGTCCACCACATGGCGACGCTCGTCGGTTACGGTGCGGGCGCGGTCAACCCGTACCTCGCCTACCAGACCATCGAGGACCTCGTCGCCGGCCCGGACGGCGCGGAACTCTCGATCGCCATCGACGCCTACGTCAACGCCCTGGAGGACGGGCTCCTGAAGACGATGGCCAAGATGGGCATCTCCACCGTCGAGAGCTACCAGGGCGCCCAGATCTTCGAGGCCGTGGGCCTCTCCTCGGACTTCGTCGCCGAGTACTTCGAGGGCACCGCCAACAGGACGGAAGGCATCGGGTTAGAGGAGATCGAGGAGGACCTGCTCGACCGCCACGAGGTCGCCTGGGGCGACGACCCCGACCTCGAACGGCAGGGCGAGTTCGAGAACCGCTCGGGCGGCATCCACCACCAGTGGAACCCCTCGACCGTCGGGAAGGTCCAGCAGGCGGTCCGCACGGGCGACTACGAGCGCTACAAGGAGTTCGCCGCCGAGATCAACGACCAGAACGAGCAGCTCCAGACCCTTCGGGGCCTGCTGGAGTTCGACTCCGACCGCGACCCGGTCCCGATCGAGGAGGTCGAACCGGTCGCGGAGATCGTCGAGCGCTTCGAGACCGCGGCGATGAGCCTGGGGAGCCTCTCCCCGGAGATGCACGAGAACAACGCCATCGCGATGAACCGGCTGGGCGCCCACGCCAACACCGGCGAGGGCGGCGAACCTCCGGAACGGTTCGACACCGAGAAGAACTGCAAGACCAAGCAGGTCGCTTCCGGTCGCTTCGGCGTCACCAGCCACTACCTCGCCTCGGCCGACGAACTGCAGATCAAGATGGCCCAGGGCTCCAAGCCCGGCGAGGGCGGCCACCTCCCCGGCAAGAAGGTCAACGAGATGATCGCCCAGATCCGCTACGCGACCCCCGGCGTCGGGCTCATCTCGCCGCCGCCGCTGCACGACATCTACTCCATCGAGGACCTCAAACAGCTCATCCACGACCTCAAGGCGAGCAACCCCGACGCCGACGTGAACGTCAAGCTCGTCGCCGAGGACGGCATCGGCACCATCGCCGCCGGCGTCGCCAAGGCCAACGCCGACAAGGTCCACATCTCCGGCCACGACGGCGGCACCGGTGCCTCGCCGAAGACGAGCATCAAGAACGCGGGCCTCCCGTGGGAGCTCGGCCTCGCCGAGGCCAACCAGATGCTCCGCGCGACGGGACTGCGCTCGCGCATCGAAGTGACGAGCGACGGCGGGATGAAGACCGGCCGCGACGTGGCCGTCGCGACCCTGCTGGGCGCCGAGGGGTACGCCTTCGGCACCGCGTCGATGGTCACCTCCGGCTGCGTGATGGCCCGACAGTGCCACGAGAACACCTGTCCGGTCGGCGTCGCCACCCAGAACGAGAAGCTCCGCGACCGCTTCCCGGGCGAACCCCAGCACGTCATCAACTACATGACCTTCGTCGCCCAGGAGTTCCGGGAGATCATGGCCGAACTCGGCTTCCGGACCGTCGACGAGATGGTCGGGCGCCCGAGCGTGCTCGCCCAGCGGACCGACGTGAGCCAGCCGAAGGCCAAGAAGGTGAACCTCCAGGGCGTCATCGCCGAGCCCGCCGGTGACGACGACCGCTACAAGACCCGCGAGCAGACCCACGAGGTGAGCGAGTCGCTCGACTGGGAGCTCATCGAGGCGGCCGAGCCCGCCATCGAGTCGGGCGAACCCGTCGCCATCTCGACGGACGTGAACAACACCAACCGCGCCGTCGGCGCGACGCTCTCGAACGAGATCTCCAGCGAGTACGGCGGCGAGGGGCTACCCGACGACACCGTGGAGTGTCGGCTGGAAGGCACCGCCGGCCAGAGCTTCGGCGCCTTCCTCCAGCGGGGAGTCACGATGGATCTCGTCGGCACCGCCAACGACTACGTCGGCAAGGGGCTCTCGGGCGGGAAACTCGTCGTCAGAACCCCCGAGAACGCCAACTACGCGGCCGCCGACAACGTCGTCATCGGGAACGTCGCGCTGTACGGCGCGACCCAGGGCGAGGCCTACGTCAACGGCGTCGCCGGCGAGCGGTTCGCCGTCCGCAACTCCGGCGTGAAAGGCGTCGTCGAGGGCGTCGGCGACCACGGCTGCGAGTACATGACCGGCGGCGCCATCGTCGTGCTGGGCGAGACGGGCAAGAACTTCGCGGCCGGCATGTCCGGCGGCGTCGCCTACGTCTACGACCCCGACGGGGAGTTCGCTCGGAAGGCCAACACGGGCATGGTCTCGATCGACCCGACGCCGGACGAACTCGACCGGGCGATGATCACGCGGCTGGTCGAGAACCACGCCGCCTACACCGACTCCGACCGAGCGGCGGAGCTGCTCGCCGACTGGGACGACGTGCTCGACGACTTCACGAAGGTGATGCCCGACGCCTACGCCGAGGTCATCGCCGAGCGCGAGCGCGCCGACGTGCGCACCGAGCTCCCCGACCCCGCCGCGCCCGCATCCGAGTCCGGCGCCGCCAGTCACGGCCAGGCCGACGACTGACGGCCGTCTCGGCGCCGTTTCGACCGCGAGCGACCGTCGCTCCTCACCGACACCGTGCGACCGAGCGGGGGCGCTGGCGCGTGAGTTGCGGCCGAACTGCGTGGCAATACCCGTATAGTCCCGCGGTTATCGCTCGGAGCGGAAGGCCTATATTCGTCCACTGGTTGTGGATCTGCCAATGAGCCGAGCGGACCGCGGAGCCGACCAGCCGCGAGCGATGATCCACCGGCGGATCCTCGACGTGGCCGAATCGAACCCCGACGCGTCGATGACGGCGATCGCCGAGGAAGTCAGTGGCGCGTCGCCGGACCTCGTCGATCGCGTCCTCGACGAGTACGGCGACCCCGGCCGCGACCCCGAACCGGACGACGAGACATCCATGAACGCCCCGAACGCCTCTGCCCCGGAGACGGACCCCGAGACCGAACAGGACGAGTCAGCGACCGAACCGAACGATCCGTCGGCCGAGACGGACGATTCTGCCGCTGAACCCGCCGTCCAGACGCCGACGGCGGCCGAGCTGTCCGAGAAACAGCGGCGGACGCTCCGGGCGCTGTACGAGCGCCCCGGCGCCTCCCAGGGCGACCTGGCCGAGGACTTGGACGTGACCCGGGCGACGGTGAGCCGGCGCCTCAACGCCATCCCGGGCTTCGAGTGGACCGACCGCCGCGCGTTCGCCGAGTCGGTCTTCGACGAGGCGACAGACGGCGAATCCGACGAGGCGGCCGGCGGCGAATCCGACGACGCGGACGACGAGGTGGCCGCGGGCGACCCGACGACCGACGGAGGCCAGCACGACGGTCGGGAGTCGGTCGACCCGAAGGCAGTCGCCGCGCTCGAAGGGGCGCTGACGGATCTGGCTGCGCGGCTCGACGCGGTCGAGTCTCGGGTCGGCGAGTCGGACGACGCCGACGGATCCGGCGACGCTGGCCGATCCGACGACGTCGACGACGCAGTCGAGGCCGACGCAGCGCCCGCGCTCTCGCCCGAACTCGCTCACAAGGTCGTCCACGCCTGCATGGAGTCCGACCGGGTGACCGAAGACGAGGAACTGGACGTGCTGCGGGCGTTCATGGAGAGCTGAGCCGGACCGCCCCGGTCGCGCTCGTCGAGGGCGGAACCGTCTCCGCAACCGATAAGTCGCTCCGCGCGCCTGTCTCAGGTATGACTCACCCAGCGCTCGCGGTCGACGCCGCCGAGCCGGGTGTCCCCGCCGCTTCTCCGAAACGCAAACGGTCGTGAGCGGCTCTCGGCGAGCGTAGCGCACTCGTCGCGGGCCATTCCCGTCCGCATCGCCCGCGACCCACGCAGCCTATCACCCACCCACGCGAACACCGACCAATGACATCGTTCCAGCTCCGCGGCGTGTACCCCGCCATGTGTACGCCGTTCGACGACGACGGCAGCATCGACTTCGAGACACTCCGAACCGACGCCCAGCGACTCGAACGCGCGGGCGTCGACGGCCTCGTCCCCTGCGGCTCCACGGGCGAGTCGGCGACGCTCACCCACGACGAACACATCGAGGTCGTCGAGGCGGTCATCGACGCCGTCGACGACGTGCCCGTGATCGCCGGCTCCGGCTCGAACAACACCCGCGAGGCGCTGTCGCTCTCCCGGCGCGCCGCCGACGCCGGTGCCGACGCCCTCCTCCTCATCTCGCCGTACTACAACAAGCCCGAACAGCGCGGCTTCGTCGACCACTACGAGCGGATCGCCGACGAGGTCGACCTGCCGCAGATCGTCTACAACGTCCCCTCGCGCACCGGACAGAACATCGAACCCGAGACGGTCGAGGAGCTCGCGGACCACCCGAATATCCAGGGCTACAAGGCCGCAAGCGGCGATATGGGGCAGATCAGCGAGATAATCGAGCGGACCCGCGACACCGACCTCGACGTGCTCTCGGGCGACGACGGGATGACGCTCCCGATGCTCTCGGTCGGCGCGAGCGGCGCCATCAGCGTGGCCGCCAACGTCGAACCCGAGCGGACCTGTGCCATGGTCGGCGCCGCGCTGGCCGGTGACTACGAGCGCGCACGGGAGATCCACCACCGCCTCGGCCCCCTGTTCCGCGAACTGTTCGTCGAGACCAACCCGATCCCCGTCAAGGAGGCCATGCAGATCCGCGGATACAGCTCGGCGTGGATGCGCTCGCCGCTCACGCGGCTCTCCGAAGAGTACCGCGACGGCCTGCAGGCGGTGCTCGACGACCTCGAATCCGAAACCTTCGATTACGAGGACGAGTACGCCGAGATAGAGCGATGACGACGGCAATCGCGGTCAACGGTGCCGCCGGACGCATGGGTCGAACGGTGATCGAGACGGCCGCCGAGCGCGACGGCGTCGAGGTCGTCGTCGGCTTCCACGCGACCGACGCCGGCGAGATCGGTGGCGTCCCGGTCGTCGGCAGTGGCGAAGCGGCCGATGCGCTGGCGGAGTACGAGGTCGACGCTGTCGTCGACTTCTCCGTCCCCGAGGCGGCCCTGTCGGTCGCCGACGCCTGCGTCGAGGCCGAAGTCCCCCTGGTCGTCGGGACCACCGGCTTCGACGGCGACAGCTTCGACGCGCTCGAAGCGGCCAGCGACGAGATCCCACTGCTCAAGGCCACCAACTTCTCGCGGGGCATCCAGGTGCTGCTGCGCACCGTCCGGGAGGCCGTCGGCGCGCTCGACGGCTACGACCTGGAACTGATGGAGACCCATCACAACGAGAAGGTCGACGCCCCTTCGGGCACCGCCAACACGATCCTCGAGACGATCCAGGAGGAGCGCGACGTGGAACCCGTCTACGGTCGTGAGGGGCACGCCCCGCGCGACGACGACGAGATCGGCGTGTTCGCGCGGCGCGCCGGCGATGTCCGCGGCGAACACGAGCTCGTCCTCGCCGGCAACGACGAGGTGCTGAACCTCTCCCACCGCGCGGAGGACCGCGGGGTGTTCGCGGCGGGCGCCCTCGACGCCGCGGTCTGGCTCGCCGACCGCGGCGACGGTTGGCACGAGTTCGACGAAGTGATCGACGCCGAGTGAGGATCGCGCCCGGGCCGAGACCACAGCGCTATTATTCCGGCACGTAAAGGGCCGACCAATGAGTCTACAAGCCGACATCGAGGACCTCTGGACCAGAAAGCAGGACGGGCTGACCGCCGCCGACGCGACCGACGACCACCTCGCGACCCTCGACGACTTCCTCGCCGCGCTCGAAGCCGGCGAGGTCTGTGCCGCCGAGAAGTCCGGCGACGAGTGGGAGGCCAACGAGTGGGTCAAGCAGGGTATCCTCCTCAACTTCGGCCTCCGGGAGACGGAAGCGCGAGAGTACGGCGACGTGGCCTATCACGACGTGCTCCCGCTTCGGGAGACCGCCGACCTGGCCGAGCGCGGCACGCGCAACACGCCCGACGGCACGGTCATCCGCCGGGGCGCCTACGTCGGCAGCGACGCCATCCTGATGTCGCCGGCGTTCGTCAACATCGGCGCCCACGTGGGCGACGGCACGCTCGTCGACTCCTGCGACACCGTCGGTTCCTGCGCGCAGATCGGCGACAACGTCAAACTGGGCGCGAACACGCTCATCGGCGGCGTCCTCGAACCGGTCGAGGACGCGCCGGTCATCGTCGAGGACGGCGTCTCGCTGGGCGCGGGCTGTCGGGTCACCTCCGGGTTCGTCGTCGGCGAGAACTCTATCGTCGGCGAGAACACCCTGCTCACGCCGCGCATCCCCGTCTACGACCTCGTCGAGGAGGAGGTTCTCTACGGCGAACTCCCGCCGGAACGGCGCGCCTTTACCCGGTTCGTCGAATCCTCCGTGTCGGACCACGACCTCATCGACGGCGGCGCCTACAAACCCGCCGTCGTCGCCACGAGCGTCGAGGAGGAGACCTTAGAGGCGACCGAACGCGAGGACGCGCTGCGGGAGTGATGTCCGCGCGCCGTCGGTGCGCGGCTCGCGGCCGCGAGCGACGGGTGACTCAAGGGAGCATTGAACCCTCCGGTAGCGATTTTTCACTCCGGTCGCTACCTTCGAGTGCCGACAACCGCCCTGTCGACGTGCCCTTCTGCTGTGGAGCCGGTCCCTTCGGGGCCGTCGGTCGGCAGTCGCATGTCGGCTCTCGGCACCGCGACGGACGCTGTCACACGCGTTCCCCCCATCGTAGTCCGTCGGCCGGTGCCGACGGCTTTCTCACCCACCGTTTCCCCGGAGTGGACCGGACGGCCGCCAGCGCTCCGATTCTCCGGCTCACGCCGCCGACTCGTGGGGGGCGTCACCGGTGTGGGGAGGGCGAGCACTCGAAGCGAGCGGCGCCGCTGACGACGGGCGACACGGGAACGTTTTGGTCGGCGCGCGCCAAGCGAGTCGCGTGACAGTCGTCCTCTGCGGAGTCGGCGCCGACACCGGCAACGTCCGCCCGGTTCCGGGCGTCGACGCCGAGGGCCGCTTCGAGTACGTCCCAATCCCGGAGAAGGGTGCGACGG
Organism: Halosimplex rubrum; assembly: GCF_013415885.1. NCBI lineage: Archaea > Methanobacteriati > Methanobacteriota > Halobacteria > Halobacteriales > Haloarculaceae > Halosimplex > Halosimplex rubrum. The sequence goes on along the minus strand of NZ_CP058910.1, from coordinate 2,266,361 downwards.
CCGAGACGGCCACGTACGGCTCGCTCGACTGTCGTCACGGGGAAGGGACGCTCGCGGACCTGCTCGACGGGGTCCGGCCGGGCAGCGACGGCGAGTGGGTCACCGAGCCGGCGGCGATCCGGGACTGTTCGGTCCATCGCGACCCCAATTTCGAGGCGCTCACCTACGGCGAACACCGGCCGGGCTACGTGGCGAAGCTACGCGAACTGGACCCTGGCGACGTCGTCGCGTTCTACGGCGGCTTCCCGGGCCCCGACAGCGAGTACAAACACCGGTACCTGTTCGGCTACTTCACGGTCGCCGAGCCGCCGGTGGTGCTCGACCCGGAGACGGACCGGGCGGATGTGGAGGCCACCCTGGCCGAGCACCCCGACAACGCCCACGCCAAGCGCTTCGCCCGCCACGGCGACCTGTACTACCACGACCCGGCGTTCACCGACCGACCGCGACCGGTCGTGATCGTCCCCGGCGAGGCGCCCGGCGGCGTCCTCGACCGGGCGATACGGCTGAGCGACCGGCGACGGGGGCCGAACTACTACATGAGCGAGGCGGCCGCAGCCGCGCTGGCGCCGGCGTCGGCGACCGACCGCGGGACCCACCTCGGCGGGTTCAAGCCGGCCGTCCGCTGTGACGTGCCCGCCGAGGCGTTCCTGGCGTTCGTCGACGAGCGGTCGTAGCGTGGTAGTGCGCGGTCGTTCGCGGACCTGTGGTCGGGCTTCGACGCAGCCGTCGGGCAGACTGACGCGAGGAGGGGACGGGTCCGATCACTCGACTCCGGGAAACGGGCGGTTGTTAAGGCTTTTTGCGCCGGGCGCCGGACGTGGGGGTATGTTCCCAGGAGGCGGCGGCATGAACGACCGCAAGATGCAGCAGATGATGAAGCAGATGGGCATCGACATGACCGACCTCGACGCCGAGGAAGTCGTCATCCGGACGCCCGACGAAGAGCTCGTCTTCACCGACGCGGACGTCCAGCGGATGGACGCCCAGGGCCAGCAGACCTACACCATCGTCGGCGAGCCCGAGTCCCACGAGCGCGGTGAGGGCGCGAGCGGGAGCGACGACCCGGTCATCGAGGAGAGCGACGACGACGGCGGTCCGGCCGAGATCCCCGACGAGGACGTGGAGCTGGTCGCGACGCGAGCGGGCGCGAGCGAGGGCGACGCGCGCGAGGCGCTGGAGGGGACGAACGGCGACCTGGCGGCGGCCATCGAGCGGTTAGAGTGAGCCTGCTGTTCGTCCACGAGGCCGAGAGCCGCGAGTACCTGCTGACGCCGGGCGAGACGCTCGAATGCGACCTGGGCGTGCTGGAGGTGCCCGAGGACGTGGAACCGGGCGAGATCGTCGAGAGTCACATCGGCGAGCCGTTCACCGCGCGGAAGCTCCGCGGGCCGGACCTGTTCAACCACTTCGAGCGGACCGGCGCGCCGATGATGCCCCGCGACATCGGTCTCATCGTCGGCCACACCGGCGTCTCGGGCGAGGACGAGATCCTCGACGCCGGCACCGGGACGGGCGTGCTGTCCGCGTACCTCGCCCGCTGTGGCGCGTCGGTGACGACCTTCGAGCGCGACCCCGAGTTCGCCGAGGTGGCGCGCGAGAACATGGAACTGGCCGGCGTGGCCGACCGCGTGGACGTTCGCACGGGCGACGTGACCGACCAACTGGGCGACCTGGACCGGTACGACGTGGTGACGCTCGACACCGAGGACGCGCCGACGATGGTCGAGCGGACCCCCAACCTGCTCCGCGACGGCGGCTACGTCGCGGTGTACTCGCCGTTCGTCGAGGGGACGCGCGACGCCGTCGCCGCCGCTCACGAGGTCGGGCTCGCCGAGGTCGAGACGCTGGAGACGATCCAGCGCGAGATGGACTTCGACGACCGCGGCTCCCGGCCGTCGACGGCGGGCGTCGGCCACACCGGCTACCTCACCTTCGCGCGCCGAGTGTAGCGACCCCCTCGATGGGGCGGTTTTCCGTTTCGACTCGTCGGTCAGCCGGCGGCTCGTCTCTCGACCGGGAGAGGACCGGTTAGCCCGTTGCTCGCACGAGGTCGAACAGCTCCTCGCGGTAGTCGTCGCTCGAACCGTCGAGCGCCGGGTCGTCGAGGTCCGGGAACCGGTCAGCCAGCGACGAACGGGGGTAGGCGCCGCCGGCGAGGCGGATGTCGCCGTCGGCCCAGGCGCCGACCCACCCCTCGACCGGGACGGGGGCCCCCTCGGGGAGCGCCACCTCGCCGGTCACCTGCCGCAGCGTGATTCGCGAGCGGTCCTCGGTCCGGATCCGCTCGCGGCGACCGCGTTCGACGGCGTCGACGCCGCGCTCGGTCAGGTCGTCGGCGAACCGCCGGAGCGCCTCGGTTTTCACCGAGGGGAGCACCATCGCGGATCCGATACCGGGGGCCAGCGGCGGGCGGAAGGCGAGCCTCGTGGCGAAGAAGAAACGCCGGGACTGGTCGACTGCGTCGTCGGTCGCCTCGCGGACGGCCGCCCGGAGCGCGGTGTTCTCGTAGACGACCGTGTGGCCGCGCACGTCGGCGCCCTCGACGCCGAACAGCGTCTCCGTCGCGTCTTCGACGCGCTCCCAGGCTCCGTCGAGCCGGTCGACGGGAACGGGCGGCGCGGGCACATCGCCGTCGTCGGGAGCGCGCGGCACGTCGGCCACTCGGGGCCGATACTACTTCAGTGGTCGTCCTCGCGCCACTTGTGCTCGCACTCGGTGCAGGTGAAAAAGCGCGTCTCGCTCTCGTCGGCCGCGCGGATCTGTTTCATCTCCCAGAACGCCTGGTCGTTGCCACACTCCGGGCAGCGGGCCTCGGTCGTCGGCCCCATGTCCTCGGCGCTCACGTCGGAAGTGTCGATGACCTCGGTCTCTTCCTGTCCCTGTGTCGTGACGGCGGTCTTGGCCTCCTCGGCCTCGTTACGCGACTCCTCGTAGCCGCAACTGCCACAGACCCAGTCGTCCCCCTCGGTTTTCATCATCGAACCGCATTCGTCGCAGAACTTCATACCCGCCGTAGCGGGCCACCGGTTGAAAAATGTCCGGGTTCGCGGTGTCGACCGTCCGGCGCGGCCGACGCGAGGGGCGACGTTCGTCTTCGTCCTCGACTTCGGCGACGCCTTCGACCGAGAGGACCTCGACCGCGACCACTCGCTGGCGTACCGCCTCGGCAACCGGGGCGGCGCGGTCCTCGCGGTCGCGGTCGGACTCGTGACGCTCGCCGTCGGCATCGTCTCGGTCGTCGCGGCCGGGTAGCTCCCGGGTCGTCGTCGGACGAACGGGAGACGGAGAATCGGCGACTCGTCGCGGGATCCGCGTGCCGGCCCTACGCCGCTAGTTCGCCTCGGACCACTCGTCGCAGGCGTCCATGTCCTCCATGAGTTCCTCGTGGAGCCCGCAGTAGGGCGTGATCTTCTCGTCGACCTTGACGTACTCGAAGTGGGCGCAGTTGCCGCAGTAGGCGTCGGGACGGCCGCGCTCGCTTGCGGCCTCGACGAACTCGGCGTCGGTGAACTCGCCGTTCTGCGGACCGGCGTCACCGCCGCCGTTCTCGACCGTCGCGGAGCCGCCGTCCGCGGCGGCGCCGGAGGGATCGGGAGGACTCGACCGGCCACCGGCGGCGTCGGCCAGGATCTCGGCGTCCCGGCCGTGGTTCGTCGGCTCGGAACTCGGCGGCTCGTCGCGGTTGGTCTGCGTTCGGACCTCGCCCTGGGGCTCCTTGCCGAACAGCCCGACGGAGCCGAAGCCGCCGGCGGGCTCGGCGTCCTCGACGAGGCGGAGGTTGCCCTCCTCGGTGATCTCCATGCGAGCGGTGCCGCCGGGGTCGTTGCGGGTCTTGAACGTCGCGAGGCCGGCGAACAGGCAGGTCAGAGTGACCATCGCGCCGAAGAAGTAGACGACGACGGCCGCGGCCCCGAGCGGGTCGCCGGCGCCGAACCACTGGTCGGGGTATGCGACCCGGAAGAGCGCGACGCCGAGGACGGCGACGCTGGCGCCGATGACCGAGGCGGCGCGGGTGGTCCGCCCCGCCGGGAGGACGGCGAACACCCCGAGGAACGTGGCCGGGAGGCCGAGGCCGGCCAGCGTGCCGGCGAGCGTCCGCGCCGCGATGCGGTCGAACCCGAGCGATGCCCCGACATCCGTCGTCGAGACGACGATGCTCGCGACGACCATCGCCGCGCCCGCCCCGAAGAGCGCCGCCCCCGCGTAGAACCGACGAGAGGTCGTCACCGTCCGCAGGTGCCCCTCGTACACTTGGGTCAGGCTTGCCATACGCGACCTTCTCCGTGAGAGACCATAACGACCCGTCAGACGCGCGTCCGACGCCGCGGCGCGGCCGCTGGTCGGTGCGTGTCGAAGCGGGGAGCGAAACGAAACGGGAGGAACTGCGCGGTCAGTCGGCGGTCATCTCGACGCGCTGGGTGGTGTCCTCACCGCCGGCCGTCGCGGCCATGCGGTAGCCCTGCCAGGCGAGCAGGACGACCAGGCCCGCGATGACGAGGAGGACCCTGAGGTTGGCGTCGACCATCGGCGTCGCGACGACTTCACCGGCGTCGTTGGTCGTGGGGGCCGCGCCGTAGGGCGGGCCCGCGAGCACTTCGACGATGCCCAGGCCGACGACCCCCAGCAGGATGAGGCCGCCGCCCAGCGCCATCGCCGCCCTGTCGATCGTGGTCGTGATGGTGTCTTTCATTGGTGGTCACCGCCTCAGCCGAGCAGGTATTTGAGTTTCGGGTGCCGTTCGACGAGCTTGGTCTGCTCGAGGATGGCGTCCAGGCCGTAGTACCGGCCGGCGGCCAGCGCCGCGAGGGTCACGAAGATGAGCAGGGTCTGGAAGTCCCCCGTCACGAGTCCGTGCCCGAAGCCGCCGTTGCCGACCCAGAACAGGGTCATGAAGATGGCCCCGCCGAACGCGGCCAGCCGCGTCAGGGCGCCGAACATGATCCCCAGGCCGATGAGCGTCTCGAACAGCGGAACGCCGGGCTCGACCAGCCAGGCCAGGTTCTCGGCCATCCACACCGGGATCGGCCCCAGCGCCGTGCCGGTCATACCCTGCAGGTAGCCCGTCGCGCCGCCGTAGCTGAGCCCGCTCTCGATGATCTTCGTCACGCCGGCGTGGAAGAAGTACCACCCGGTGATCACGCGGAGCAGCGCGACCCAGTACGTCGCGACCGGGCCGCCGATGTCGAACGCGAACTCGTCGGCCAGTGGGTTCGCCGTGTTGGTTGCCATGGTCGTCACCTCACATGTGCAGCTTGCGGGCGAGTGTGCATATAAAGAGGCGCGCGTTCCCGGAAAGTAAAAATCGCAAGATCGCGTCGGGATTTCGGGGAGTCACTGATAAAGGGCCCATCGAACGGGGACTGCGAGCGCGACGAGTGGCGCGGAGCAGTCGCTGTCGGCTCTGGGGTGGAGCGAAACGGAGAGCGCGCAGCGCGCGAACGCGAGACGCGAGCGGTCGGCCGCCTACACCAGCGAGGTGCCGTCGAACTCGCCGCGCTCGTAGTCGACGTCCATCAGGTCGAGGATGGTCGGCGCGATGTCGAACAGATCCACGTCGGAGACGCGGGCCTCCTCGTCGTCGATCAGCAGCGTCGCGTTGTCGAAGCTGTGCATGCCGTTGCGGGCGGAGAACTCGACGAAGGGGTTCTTGCGGCCCTTGAAGCCGGCCTTCAGGTCGAAGCCGTGGTTCGGGACGATAGTCAGGTCCGGCGCGATGTCGTCGTGGTCGCCGCGGAAGGCGTCCTCCTTGGTGACGACGCGGTCGGCGACGGGCTCGCCGTCGGGTCCCTCCATGGCCTCCAGTTCCTCCTTCAGCTCCGAGCGCACCTGCTCGTACTCCTCCTCGGGGACGCTCCCGCGCGGTTCGCGGCCCTCGAGGTTGAGGTAGAAGCGACCGGGGATGAGCGAGTAGGCGTCGGCCTCGTCGGCGATGTCGGGGAGCTCGGTGTGGGTGTACTCCAGGGCGTCGGCGTCCTCGTTCAGATCGGTGCCGAGTGCGACGCCGTCGGCCGGCGTGATCGCGATCTCGAAGCCGCCCTCGTCGTCCGCGACGTCGACACTGTCGACCAGTTCGGTGGTGTCGGCCTTGTCGACGCCCATCGACTTGGGCGTGACCGCCGCCAGGTCGTCGACGATACGGTCGCGGACCGCCTCGGTGAGCGCGACGACGGCGTCGCCGTCGACGTAGGCCTCGCCCTCCGCGCGGACGAGGTCGACCTCGATGCGGAACGACGCCTCGCCGGTCGACGCGGTCTCGACGTCGGCGGCGTCGACGACCGCGACCGAGTCGCCCTCGTCCTCGACGACCGCGGGGCCGGTCTCCTCGACGGCGGCGACGGCCTCGTCACGGGCGTCCTCGGAGTCGGCCACCAGCGCCTCGCCGTCGAAGTCCACGTCCAGCGTCGAGATGTCGACGAGTTCGTCGACGTCGCCGGCGTAGTCGGGATCGACCTCGACGTGGCCGCCCTCGCGCAGCCAGGCGCCCAGCTGGAACGTGTAGTCGTCGCCCTGTTCGTAGGAGAGCCAGCCGTTCTCGCGGAGCCAGGCGTTGCAGTTGACCTCGTAGTCCAGCGAGGTGAACCCGTGGTCGGAGGCGACCATCATGGTCACGTCGTCGGGCAGTAGCTCGCGGAGCTCGCCGAGGTACTCGTCGAGCGTCCGGTAGAACTCCACGAACTCCTCTTTGTACTCGCCGTCCTCCTCGTAGTCGCGGAACAGGAAGTGGTTGACGCGGTCGGTCGCCATGAAGACGCCGAAAAAGAGGTCCCAGTCGTCCTCTTCGATGTAGTGTTTGAACGACTCCTGGCGGGCGTCCAGCGTCGCGTGGGCGTCCTCCATGAACTCGCCCTTGTCGGTGTGGCCGAGGCTTGCGTTGGTGTCGATGCGGTAGTCGATCGACTGGAGGTAGTCGCGAAAGTCGTCGGGGTAGGCGGACTTCTCGACGCCGGGCGAGAGGAAGCCCGACACCATCCGCTGGACGTCGCGCTGGGGCGGGAACGTGGTGACGACGTTCATCACCGTGGCGTCGCGGCCGGCCTCCTGGACGCGGTCCCAGACGCGCTTGGTCTGGACGTCCCGGCGCATCGGCACGTACGTCTCGTAGGAGCCGACCTCGCGGTCCTGGAAGCCGTAGACGCCGGTCTCGCCGGGGTTCTTGCCGGAGGTCAGCGCCGGCCAACAGGCCGAGGACTCGGGCGGCACGATGCTGTCGATGGCGCCGGCCGACCCCTCGTCGACGAGCCGGGAGAGGTTCGGGAACTCCTCCCGGTTGTCGGCGATGAGGCTATAAGGTACGCCGTCGATGCCGAAGAAAGCGACCCGCGGCTCGTCGTCGCCGCCGCGGATACGGTCGAACAGTCCCATACCCCGGATTACCGCGGTGGGGCACAAGAAGCTTCTTTTCGCGGACAGGCTCGGGGGGCGTCGGTGACGGTGCAGCCGCCGCTGACCGCCGTCAGTCCCGTGAACCGATCCCGGCCGACCCGTCGACCACCGCGTCGCCGGGCTCGTCGTCGCCGGGCTCGTCCTCGTCGGCCGCTTCACCGAAGTTCTCGGGCACGACCGTCAGGTGCGCCATCCCGGCCGTCGGTGTTCTGGTCGCCATACGCGTCGACGTACGCACGCGCGCCCCAAGTAATTACCCATGCTCATAATTCATCCGCGAGACGGGCGCGGATGCGCGGGAGACATACCGACGGGACGGGGTAGTTGGCGGCGTCGACCGCCGGCGAGGGCGGACGGACTCGCCGCGTCGACGGTACGTCGCGGGCCGACTCACCGCATCGACTCGCGGTCGACGGCGCTGTCGGAGACGATCCAGCCGTCGGGTTCGCTGGTGTCGAAGACGACCGTCTCGTCGTCGCAGTCGACGGCGACGTACCGTTCGGAGACGGCGGACACTTGTTCGCGCAGTGCTTCGGCGGAGGGAGGGTCGGTGTTCTGCATCGGGGTCACCTCGGACGAGTACGACTTGGGACCGACGGATGATATAGGGGGCCGACCTCGTACGTGAGTTTGCGCGATTTCAGAACCGTTCACGACGGCCCCCAGTCCGGCGATTTAACCGTTCAACCGGCGCGTAAACTCGCGTGAACCGTTTACCCGTGCCGGTCCGCGCGGGTTCGCGGATCGGTCGCGCTCGGCGGTCGGTCGGTTCCGTGGATCGGCGGTCGGTTCCGTGGATCGGCGGTCGGGCTGGTCGGGCGGGACGGCCGTGAAAAAATCGCGGCGGGAGCGATCGCGCGGGCGGCCCTACTGGAACGCTTCCTCGTAGAGGTCCTGGGCGTGTTCGATGGCGTCGTAGGCGGACTGCTTGTCCTCCCAGCCCAGGGTCTCGACTTCCTTGCCCTCTTCGAGGTTCTTGTAGGTCGCGAAGAACTCGTCGATCTCGTCGAGTTGCTGCTGGGGGATGTCGTCGAGGTCCTCGATGTGGTCGTAGCGCGGGTCCTCGCTGGGGACGGCGATGACCTTGTCGTCCTGCTCGCCGTCGTCGTCCATCTTCATCAGGGCGACCGGGCGGGCCTCGATGACGCAGCCGGGGAACGTCTGGTCCTCGACGAGGACGAGCACGTCGAAGGGGTCCTCGTCGTCGTAGTACGACTGCGGGATGAACCCGTAGTCGGAGGGGTAGTGGACGTTCGAGTGGAGCACGCGGTCGAGGACGACGCCGGGGATGTCCTTGTCGTACTCGTACTTGTTGCGCTCGCCTTTCAGGCACTCGACTACTGCGTAGATCTCCTCGGGCGGGTTCGGTCCCGTCTCGAGGTCTTCCCAGAGGTTCGACATCACCCGCGAGTCCGCCTGGCGCCGGCAAAGGCCTTTCCGTTTCGTCCGCCACCCCGCCGCACAACCGGCGGAACTACCGGGTAGCGGTAGGATTATCATTCTGTGATATCACTCGGATAAGCGGCCGAAGAGGGGGGGTATCCTCACGGATAACGGAAGAAAGTTAACAAGTGTTAAATAGCCAGATGACATTCCACTAACCATGTCAGAGGCACAATCGGTGACTGACACTCCCGGAATCGCACGCGAGCTAACCGCGTTCCAGCAGAACATCCTCGTCATCCTCGGCGAAGAGCCCCGATACGGGCTCGCTATCAAACGTGAACTCGAAGACTACTACGACGACGAGGTCAACCACGGCCGACTCTACCCCAACCTCGACGACCTCGTCGAGATGGGCCTGGTCGAGAAGAGCGAACTCGACAAGCGCACCAACCAGTACGCCCTGACCGACGAGGGCTACGAGACGGTGCTCGACCAGCTCTCCTGGGAGTTCTCGAAGCTCGTCACGAGCGGCGACCGCGCCGACGACCTGCGCGAGCTCGTCGACGCCGCCCAGGAGTAACTCACTCGCCCAGCGGACACCGCTCGTCCGCGACCGAAAAGGCGACCCGAACGGATTTTTCGACGATATCGCGCTGGGCAGCCGTCGGCCAGGCGTTGCGCGGGTAGTACTCCGTCAGGAACTCCGAGAGCTCATCGGCCGTCGCGTCGTGGATGGGTTTGGCGTAGTGGTTGCCCACGAAGTCGGCGAGCGCCCCGACGTTCGCGGCGTGGTCCTCGCCGTGGGTCTCGCGCACGTCGGCGACGACGTCGCGGTTGTAGTCGTCGATCTCCTGCCAGTCGTCGCCCTCGCCGGGTCCCGACAGCGGGATCTCGATCCCGCGGTCGACCGCCTCGATCCGTTCGGTCCTGATCTCGCCGTCCTCGACCCACTCCTCGGGGTGGAGCACGAGCACGTCGCGAGTGTCGTCCTCGCGGACGCGGGCGGTGTAGTCGTGGTCGGCGAGTCGCTCGTCGCGGTCGACGCGGTAGGCGGCGGCCTCCTCGTCGACGACCGCCTCCCTGGCCAGTTTCGTCAGTCGCTCGGCCTCGTCGACGACGGTCTCGGGCGGGAGGTCGTCGGGCTCGCCCTCGTCGTCGGTCAGTACGTCGGGCGCTTCGCTGGGGTCCGGTGTCTCGTCGGGCATGGTGTGTCGTGTGTCTCGCTGCGGTCAGGCCTGGTCGAGCGCCTCGTTGGCGAGTTCGTCCGCGCGGTCGTTTATCTCCCGCGGAACGTGTTCGAGCGACCACGACTCGAAGTCGGTCAGCAGCTCGCGAACGGTGACGCGGTACTCCCGGAGCTCCGGGTCGTTCGTGTCCCACTCGCCGCGGACCTGCTTGACGATGAGTTCGGAGTCGCCGCGCACGTCGACCTCGTCGAGGCCGTAGTCGCGGGCGACGCTGACGCCCTCGATGAGCGCCTCGTACTCGGCCTGGTTGTTCGTCGCCCGGCCGATGGTGTGGCCGCCCTCGGCGACGATCCCGTCGCCGCCGACGATCACCCAGCCCACCGACGACGGGCCGGGGTTGCCGCGGCAGGCGCCGTCGAAGTAGACGTGCGCCCGGCCGCCGCCCTCGCGGACCAGTCCTTCCAGATCCGCCGGGTTGGCGCCCTGGATCACGACCTTGTCGTCGTAGGCGACGGCGGTCGCGTCGCCGCGGCTGGCGCGCCAGCGCTCGTGGTCCGTGTTCCCCGACTCGACCTCGACGCCCGCCTCTTCGAGCCGCTGGCGGGCCGCCGCTACGTCGCACTCGACTGTCGGCATCGTTCACACGTCGCCCGCCGCCGGTCATATGGGTTCGGATCCGCCCGGACCGCCGGCGGCCGACCCCGGGCCTCGCACCGGCCCCTTTTGCACGACCGGACCGAACGGCCGGTCGGTAGCCGTGTCGCTGACCCGACGACTCGACCGCGCTGTCGGCCTGCCGGCGGCCTACCGGCTGGTCGACGCGGCGCTCGTGGGGCTGCTGGTCGCCGCGCTGGCGGTCTGCTACGCCACCGGCATGGCGCCGACCGGCGTGGCGGCGGTCGCGCTGGCGGCCTTCGGGCTGGAGTTCGGGGTGAGCCGCGTCGTCACCGACGGCCTCCTCCGCGGGCTCGAACTGGCCGACGAGGCGCCGCCGCGGCTCCGGCGGATCGCGGCCGAGATGGCCGCCGAGTTGGGCGTCGCCGAGCCCTCGGTGGTCGTCGACCGCGAGAGCGCCGGCGGGATGAACGTCCTCGGCGACGGCGACCGCACGGTCCTCGTCGCCGCCGCCCCGCTCGCCGAGCGCCTCGCCGACGCCGCGCTCCGGGCGGTCGTCGCCCACGAGCTCGCCCACCGCTCGCTCGGCCACCTCCACCGGGTTCCGCTCCGGGCGGCCGTCACCCACACGGTCGGGCTGGCGGCGTTCTGGCTCGTCGCGCTTCGGCACCTCCCGCCGCAGGTCGCCGCCGTCGCGGGCGGGGTCTTCCTCGTCGCCGGCGTCGCCCGGTCGAACGACATCAACTTCCTGCTGTACGTCCTCGCCAGCGCCGGCGTCGTGGTCCTCGTGCAGGCGCTGGCGGCCCGGGCGAGCCGGCTGGAGGAGTGTCACGCCGACGACGTGGCCGTCGCCGCGACGAGCGCGACCGACTTCTGCACCGGGCTCTACGCCGTCGGCGCGCTCGGCGACGCCGACGACGCCGTCGCCGGCGGCAGCCCCTTCGGTGCGCGCCGGACGCGGCTGGAGCGGTTGACGGCCGAACACCCGTCGATCGAGTCGCGGCTGGCCCGGTACGGGCACGTCCCCGACGAGGTTGCCGAGGGCGCGGGGGTGGAGCGGCCGGCGGACGACTGAGGACGCGGCCGTCGCCCGAGCGACCGCGGCCCGGGCCGCGGTTCTCCGGACGAGTGCCGGCGGGCTCCCGCACCGACTCATTGAAGCCCGTGGGGCCGGTAGGGTCGGTCGAATGGCGGGCATGCGCCTCGACGACTTCATCGAGGACTTCCAGCGCGACGAGGCCGCCGAGAAGCGCCGGCTGGCCGAGGAGAAGTCCTACGAGATCACGGAGTACCTCGACGACGTGGAGCGGGAGTTCCAGCAGGCCGTCCAGGGCGACTCGATGTTCGGCTCGACGGCACCGGAAGTGTTCGTCGGCCGGTCGGGCTACCCGGACGTGTCGACGGGCGTGCTCTCGCCGATGGGCGGCGACGCCGACGCCGCGGACTTCGCGACCAGCGGCGACTGGTACCAGCAAGGATACCAGATCGACGACGTGCTCCAGCGGCGGACGGGGATGCTCAACTCGACGCGGTCGGCGAAGGTCGACGTGTCGGACGTGTGGGACGGCTTCGTCGGCACCCAGCGGGAGGTCGCCATCGCCGACCACCCCGTCGACGTGGAGGTCGGCCTCGACGGGACGCCCGATATCGACATCTCGCTCGACGACATCTCGACGCCGACCGGCCCGCGCGCCAGGGCGACGAACGCCGACCTGGCGGAGAACCCCCACGTGCCGCGCCCGGTCGAGAAGACCCTGGAGGACGACGACTGGGCCGCCGAGGGGGCGATGACCTACCTGTATCGGCGCGGGTTCGACGTGTACGACATCAACACGATCCTCTCGGCGGGCGCGCTGGGCCAGGGTCACAACCGCAAGCTCGTGCCGACGCGGTGGTCGATCACCGCCGTCGACGACACCGTCGGCAAGTTCCTGCGCGGCGGGCTCCAACACAGCGACACCGTCGACGAGGTGTCGGTGTGGACAAACGAGTACATGGGCAACCGCTACTGGGTGATCCTCGCGCCCGGCAACTGGGAGTTCGAGCTCGTCGAGATGAAGGCGCCCGAGAGCGTCTGGAACCCCGCAGCGGGCGACTACTACCTCTCCAGCGCCCACGAGGGCTGGGAGGGCCGGACGGGGTACGTCGAGGAGACCGCCGGCGCCTACTACGCCTCCCGGCTGGCGGTGCTCGAACACCTGCAGGAGCGCGACCGGCAGGCCAAGGCGCTCGTGTTGCGGGAGGTCACCGACGACTACTGGGCGCCGGTGGGCGTCTGGCAGGTCCGCGAGGGCGTCCGCCACGCCTTCGACGGCGAACACGGCGTCGCCGAGAGCTTCCGCGGCGCGCTCCGTGGGGTGCTTCCGCAGGTCCCGGTCCCGCTGGGCCGGCTCCGCCGGAAGTCCAACCTCGTCGCCGGCCTCCAGACCTCGATCACCGACTTCTGAGCGCCGGTTCCCCGGGGCGGTCGCGAGGCGCCACCGCCGGGGCGGCGTCCGACGCGGTCGCGGGACGTGTCTCGGCGGAAGGGTTTTCGCGCGACCGTTCGTAGCCGTCGGTATGCTCCTCCAGTTGGGGATGCCCGGCGGTCTCGAACTGCTCGTCGTCCTCGTGATGGGCCTGCTGATGTTCGGTCTCCCGCTGGTCCTCGTCGCCGTCCTCGGCGCGCTGTGGCTGCGGTCGGACGACGACCACGACGAACGCATCCGGCAGCTGGAGACGGAGATCGCCCGACTCCACGCGCAAGTCGGCGACGACGGCGGGGCCACCGCCGACGAGTTCACCGACTCCGACGGTACCGACACCCCGCCCGACGACGCCGACCATCCGACCGACGGCGGCCCCGATCCCGACCGCGACGACCGCCCCGATCCCGACCGCGACGACCGCCCCGATCCCGACCGCGACGACCGCCCCGATCCCGACCGCGACGACCGCCCCGATCCCGACCGCGACGACCGCCCCGATCCCGACCGCGACGACGGGTAGGGTCCCCCTGCGACGGGTGGCGGGCGGAGTCGCGGGACGACGGCGCGACCGAGCGGTCGGTGCTGAAGAGAGGGAGGTCGTACGCGAGGGCGCTACGGCCGCTCCCGCGGGGACGAGGTCGCTCCGAGGTTCGGTCAGGCTATCTCGTCACCGGTTACTGTTTCGTCCGACTGGATCCACGCGCGGTGGTTGTCGACATCGTAGATGACGATGTCACCGTTCGCGATCTCGAGTTCGTCGTAGCGGCTCGTCTCGGAGCGAGTTTCGTTGGTTGCCATTGTTGTGGTCTACGTTCCGTCGCTGTCTGTCGGTTCGACGCTATCGGTAGCTACGCCCTATGCCTTGTTAAATGTTACCATGGTGGGGGTGCCGACCCCCGACCGGTGACGGCGCGGCGGTGAGCCGGAATAAACGCTCAGAAAGTTCCTTCCTGTTTACAATGATTGACGGGGCTCGGGCGGAAAATCGGGGAACGACACCTGCGCGGCCGTCGTTGGTCCCCGCGGCACGGTGGGTGACAAACGAGAATCCACGTATGCAACGGACACAGCTCTTCGTAGTCGCGTCAGTCGCACTGCTGCTCGCCGCGTCGCCGGTCGCCGGCGCGGTCACCGACCCCGTCGAGACGGGCGCCTCGTCGGGCGCGCCCGGTCCGGCGGAGGCGTCGGCCGCGGCGGCCCAGCAGCAACAACAGCAGGACAACGTCACGGGCAATCCGGGGATCGACGTGTCGGTACCGGACACCGACTTCGTCCCCGGCGCACAGACCGCGCTGCAGCTCGTCGTGCTGAACGACGGCAACGTCACCAACGGGTCGCTGTCGAACCCGCAGCTCGAACAGCAGGTGACCACCGCCCGCGCGCTCCGGGTCAGCATCGGCGACCACGACGCGCCGCTGACGGTCAACACCAACGAGCGCGCCGTCGCGCGCCTGCCCGACGGCTCATCGACGCCCGTCGAGTTCCGGATGGAGGTCGACCGCTCGGCCCAGCCGGGCACCTACCGGCTCCCGATCAACGTCTCGTACAACTACACCCAGTCGATAGACCCGCAGACGAGCGAGTACAACCGCACGAGCACGACGCGGAACTTCACGGTCGACGTGACGATCGAGGAGGCCGCGCAGTTCCGCGTGACGGACGTCGAGTCGACGGCCCGGATCGGCGCCACCGGCACGGTCGACGTGACGATGCGCAACACCGGGACGGCGGTCGCGCGCAACGCCTCGGTCGCGCTCACCTCCCAGAACGCCGACCTGACCTTCGGCGCGTCGACCTCGTCGACCCGCTACGTCGGCGGCGCCTGGGCGCCCGGTGAGACGCGGACCGTCTCCTATCGCGTCAGCGCCGCTCAGTCCGCGAGCCGACAGCAGTACGCCTTCGGCGCCACTGTCGACTACGAGGACGAGGACAGCACGCCGATGCAGTCCAACAGCCTCTCGCTGGGCGTCGAGCCCGCGCGCGAACAGACGTTCACGATCGTCGACAGCGAGAGCGACGTGGCCGTCGACGACGACGGGCCCGTGACTATCACCGTCCGCAACGACGGGCCGGTCGACGTGCGCGACGCATCGG
Organism: Halosimplex rubrum; assembly: GCF_013415885.1. NCBI lineage: Archaea > Methanobacteriati > Methanobacteriota > Halobacteria > Halobacteriales > Haloarculaceae > Halosimplex > Halosimplex rubrum. Next base: position 2,251,225 of record NZ_CP058910.1, on the reverse strand, counting down.
TGTCGGTCACCTCCGGGAGCCCCGCGCTCACCTTCGGCGGGTCGACCACCGCCAGCGAGTACGTCGGCACCTGGGCCGAAAACGAGACCCGCGAAATCGCCGTCGAGGCCACGGCGACCCCCGAGACCGAGAGCCGCACCTACTCCCTGCAGGCCTCGGTCGACTACGAGGACACCGAGGGCGATGTCGGCCAGTCCGGGACGCTCCAGTTCGGCGTCCGCCCCGACCCCGAAGTCGAGTACGAGTTCGACGCGAGCAACCTGAGTTCGACGCTCCGGGTCGGCGAGGAGGGGACCCTCTCGGGCACGATCACCAACGTCGGCGACGCGCGGGCCGACAGCGTCGTGATCGTCTTCGAATCCGAGAGCCAGAGCGTCTCGCCGCTCGAACGCGAGTACTCGGTCGGCAACCTCCGGGTCAACCAGTCGAAGGAGTTCGCCTTCGACGTGGAGGTAAGCGAGGCCGGCGAGGCCGGCCCGAAGCAGTTCACGCTGCGGCCGACCTACCGGAACGCCGACGACGAACGGCGCGAGGCCGAGAGCTTCGACACCCGCCTGCGCGTCCGCGAGCAGCGCGACGCCTTCGACGTGTCGGTCGTCAACGGGACCGTCGAGCGCGGCGCCGGCCGCGTCCTCGAAGTGACGGTCACGAACGTCGGCGAGGAACCCGTCAGCGACGTGTCCGCGGCGATGTACGCCGACGACCCGATCAGCGTCGACGACAGCGAGGCCTACGCCGACGAGATCCCGGCCGGCGAGTCGGAGACGCTCGCCTTCGATATCAGCACCGGCTCGGGCGCACTGACGAAGTCCTACCCCGTCGAGATGGACTTCCAGTACGACGACGCCGACGGCGATACGACCCTCTCCAGCGGCTACACCTTCGCCGTCGACGTGACCGAACCCGAGGACAGCGGCGGCGGCCTGCCGGTACCCGTCATCGTCGGGGCGCTCGTCGTCCTCGCCCTCCTCGTCGTCGGCTACCTGCGGTACGGCAGGTAAGATGGTCTTCGAGTGGTTCACCGACGAGGTCGGCGACGCCATCGCCTCCTATCCGGGGCGGATCAGCCTCGCATTCCTCCTGTTGACCGCCGTCTTCGTCGCCGGTCTCGGCAACGTCGAGACCGAGGGCGGGAGCAACCAGTTCGTCGAGGACCTCGAATCGTTCGAGGCGTTCGAGGACATCCAGCGGGAGTTCAGCACCGGCTTCGGCGGGGGCTCGACGAGCACGCAGCTGCTCCAGCGCGAGCGGAACGTCCTCTCGCGGACGAGCATGCTGCGGATGTTGCGAGCCCAGGAGCGGCTGCAAGACCACGGCGGGTTGCGGGTGACCGGCGTCTCCAGCCCGGCGCGGACGGTCGCCCAGCAGCTCGACCCGGAGGCGGCGACGGTCGAGACGCAGATCGACGCCGTCGAGCGGGCGACGGCGACCGAGATCGACCGCGCGGTCCGCCGGGCGGCGGAGACGCCCGGTTTCACCTCGCAGGTCAGCGAGGACTTCGACACCGAGAGCGCGGCCGCACGCGCGGCGCAGGCGTCGGTCACGCACGACCGCGACGTGGATTCGCGCGAGGAGCGCGTCGAGCGGGTGGTCGGGACCGTCGGCGGCGACATCGACATCGTCGGGAGCGCCCCGAACACCATCGGGTCGTCGCTCGCGCTCGTGCTCCCGGCGGCGTTCATCCTCATCGTCGGCTTCCTGATCGTCGCCTACCGCGACCTGGTCGACCTGTTGCTCGGCGTCGTCGCCATCCTGATGACGCTGCTGTGGACGTTCGGGTTCCTCGGACTGGCCGATATCGCCTTCAACCCGTTGCTGGTCGCGGTGCCGCCGCTGTTGATCGCGGTCGGTATCGACTTCGGGATCCACGCGGTCAACCGCTACCGCGAGGAGCGCGAGCGCGGCCAGCCCGTCGGGACGGCGATGGACATCACGACCGCGCAGCTGCTCGTCGCCTTCTTCATCGTGATGGGGACGACCGTCATCGGCTTCCTGTCGAACCTGCCGAGCGCGCTCGCGCCCATCCGCGACTTCGGCCTCGTCGCCGCCATCGGCATCTGTTTCACCTTCCTCATCTTCGGGATCTTCCTCCCGGCCGCGAAGGTCAAGACCGACCGCCTGCGCGCGAAGTACCCGATCCCGACGATGAGCGAGCGGCCGCTGGGGTCCGAGGGGTCGCTGCTCGGCCGCGCGCTCGGCGGCGGCGTCGCTATCGCCCAGCGCGCGCCGGCGCTGTTCATGCTCGTGATCCTGGTCGGGAGCGGCGCCGCGGGCGTCTACGCCACCGGCGTCGGCACCGGCTTCAGCCAGGACGACTTCCTGCCGCCGGAGTACGAGGAGATCCCCGAGTGGCAGAAGCAGCTTCCGGGGCCGTTCGCCCCGCCGGAGTACAGCACCATCTCGAAGAGCAACTACATCGAGGACAACTTCCCGGGGAGCAGCTCGGTCCTGCTGTTCGTCGAGACGCGGATGCACCGCGACGCGGCGCTCGACCAGGTCTACCGGGCGGGTAACGACCCGCCGCCGACCGTCCTCCGCGAGGGGCGCCACGCCGAGAGTCAGTCGGTCGTCACGGTCGTCCGCTCGTACGCCGACCGGGACCCGCAGTTCGCCGACCTGGTGGCGCGCAACGACCCCGACGACGACGGGATCCCCGAGCAGAACCTCCGGGAGGTGTACGACTCGCTCGAGTCGGCACCGGCCAGCGGTGTCGGGGGCGTCCTCGCCGACGACCGCCGGAGCACGCTCGTCACCTACTCGGTGGACCCCGACGCGACCAACCGCGAGGTCGCGGCCGACGCCGAGACGATCGCCGCCGAGACCTCGCTGGACGCCACGCCGACCGGCAACGCGATCATCTTCGAGGAGGCCTCCGAACTCATCCTCAGCACGGTGCTCACCAGCCTGCTCATCACGCTCGTCGGCGCCTCCGCGTTCCTGATCGTCGTCTACCACGTCCTCGAGGGGCGCGCGTCGCTGGGCGTCGCCAACGTCGTCCCCATCGCGCTGACGGTGACGTTCGTCGTCGCGTCGATGCGCTATCTCGGCATCGACTTCAACGCGATCAACGGGGTGATCCTCTCGCTGACGATCGGCCTCGGCATCGACTACTCGGTCCACGTCGTCCACCGGTTCGCCGACGAGTTCGAGAACGCCGACCTCGAGACGGCGCTGGACCGGGCCATCCGCGGGACCGGCGGCGCGCTCACCGGCAGCATGCTCACCACCGTCGCCGGCATGGGCATGCTCGTCTTCGCGCTCAACCCCGCGATCGGCGCGTTCGGCGTGCTGACCGCGCTGTCGGTCGTCTACGCCTACATCGCATCCATCGTCGTCCTCCCGTCGACGCTGGTGCTGTGGGACCGGGTCTTCAATCGCTCGCGGGCGGCCAAGTTGCTCTACGGGCGCGGCAGCAACCCCACTCCGGAGACACGGGTCGAGGAGTGACCGCGTCGGCGGTCGCCGTCGCGCTCCCGTCTCCCGCGCACACCCCCTGAACGCTTTAGGGCTGGTCCGCGAAATCGAGGCTATGGTTCACGTGGTCATCGTCGGCGCCTACGGCAGCGCCGGCGCGGCGGTCGCGAACTCGCTCGCCGAGGAGCCGAACGTCGAGCTGACGCTGATCGACGACGGCGACCCCGGCGGCGGGCTCTGCATCCTGCGGGGCTGTATGCCCTCGAAAGAGGTGCTGTCGGCCGGCGCTCACCGGTTCCGCGCCCGCCACGACGAGCGGCTGGTCGGTGACCCCCACGAGGTCGACCTCGACCGCACCATCGAACGCAAGGACGACCACACACTGGGGTGGGCCGAGCATCGCCGCGAGTCGATCCACGAGATCGCCGAGCGGTCGGACGTGGAGTTCGTCCACGACACCGCCCGCTTCGTCGACGACCACACGGTCGTCGCGGGCGGCCGCGAGATCACCGGCGACTACGTGGTGATCGCGACTGGCTCGGCGGTCAACGTCCCCGACCTCCCCGGGATCGAGGACGTGCCCCACCAGACGAGCGCGGACCTCCTCGACGCCACCGACCTCCCGGACTCGGCGGTCGTGATGGGGTTGGGCTACATCGGTCTGGAGATGGTTCCCTACCTGAGCGAAGTGGGCGGCACCGACGTGACCGTCGTCGAACACGACGAGCGGCCCATCGACGAGGCCGACCCGGACTTCGGCGACGCGGTCCTCGACCTCTACCGCGAGGCCTTCGACGTGACGATCCCCACGGAGTGCTACGAGAAGCGCGTCGAGCCGACCGACAACGGCGGCGTCCGCCTCTATCTCGAACACGTCGGCGGCGACGACGAGGTGGTCGAGGCCGAGGAGCTGTACCTGTTCACCGGTCGGCGACCGTGCGTGGGCCGACTCGGGCTGAAAAACTCGGCGCTGGAGCACGGCCCGGACTGGGTGCTCGACACGATGCAGGCTCGCGACGACGACCGGGTGTTCGTCGTCGGCGACGTCAACGGCAAGGAGCCGATCCTCCACGTCGCCAAGGAGCAGGGCTTTACCGCCGCCGAGAACATCCTCCGGCGCGAGCGCGGCGTGCCGCTGGAGGCCTACGAGAACGTTACCCACCACGTCATCTTCTCGGGGCTCGGCGTCTACCCCTACGCCCGCGTCGGCGTGACCGAACGCGAGGCCCGCGACGCCGGCCACGACGTCGCCGTCGCGAAACGGCGGGCCAGCGACGACGGCGTGTTCGAGGCCAAGGACGCCCCCGAAGGCGTCGCGAAGCTCGTCGTCGACCGCGAGACGGCGACGGTGCTGGGCTGGCAGGGGCTGCACTACCACGCCGACGTGATGGCCAAGACCATGCAGGTCGTCGTCGAGATGGGGCTGGACGTGCGGGAGGTGCCGGATCGGGCCTACCACCCGACGACGCCCGAGATCCTCGACGGACTGCTCCGCGACGCGACCGACGAACTGGCGGAGTAGCGAGTCGCTCGCCTCACTCTTCGCGTCGCTCGCGGATCGCGTCGGCGATCGAATCCGGGTCGTCGAGCCGCTCGACCACCCGCAGTTCGTCGCCGACGGCCACCTCGCCGCCCTCGACGACGTCGGCACAGATCCCGCCGCGTTCCTCGGAGAGCGCCGCCGCGAGGTCCTCTTCGCCGGCGACCTCCTCGACGTGCGCGCAGGGCGGGCGCCGCCGGGTCCCCTCGAAGACCGCGTCGCCGATCGAGAATCGAGTGTCGAGCAGGTCGACCACGTCGTAGTCGACCACGAGATTCCGGCGGTGGCGCCCGTCCGAGAGGTCGATACCGTACCGTTCGCGGACCGTCTCGAGCGCCCCGCCGTCGACGAGCGTGACCTGACACACGTCGTACGGCGAGTAGTAGCCGCGGCCGTGACAGTAGCGGTCGCCGGCCAGTCCGCCGTCGGCGACGGCGCGGACCGTCTCTCTGGTCTCCATCGGCGCACCGCCCTCCGGCGCGGTCCAGATCTGCCTGACGCTGGGCATGGGCGGGCTCGGTGTCCGGCGGGCAAGACGGTTCCGTTGCCGTCCGCGAAGCCCCGCTCTACTCCCCCTCGTAGCTGTGGCCGTCGCTGACCGGCGGGGCGCCGACACCGATCACCCGAACCGGGCCGTCCGCGTCGTCGCCCACGTGGGCTCGATGCGGGCTCTCCGGTTCGGCGACGAAGAACTGGTCGGTCTCGACGCGATAGGTCTCCTCGGGCGTCTCGACGGCGAGCATCCCCGATATCACGTAGAAAACCTCCTCCTGTTCGTCGTGGTAGTGCATGCCCGAGAGTGGGATCTCCTCGCCCGGCTCGACGGTGTAGGTCCGCAGCCCCAGGCGTTCCATCCCCGCGGCCTCGCTAACGTACCGCATCTCGGACGGCCGGTCGGGTTCCGGTTCCAGTTCGTCGGGGTCGACGACGTGATACCCCACGTCCGACCCGTCGGACGGACGGAAGGTAAGTGTCCCCCGTCGCCGACCGAGTCGTGGCGCGCTCCCGCCGGCCGTCCGGGCCGTGACCGCACTCGATAGGGCTGACACGTCTCCGCGCGGCCCGGGACAAAGCCGAGGTTGTCGGACGCGATCGACGGCGGCCGACCGGCGGTCGCCGGTTCCGAAACCGCCGGACGGCACCGACAAATACCGGCTTTCCGAACACTGGGGCGGCCTACCGTCGCGTCGGGCGACCGCGCCCGTCCCTCGCCGGTCGCCGGCTCGGTCTCCGACGACCGTCGACGCGAGCGCGGTCGTCGCGCTCGCTCGCGGCGGCGGTAACGCGGCGTTGCGCGGAAGACGGGACGGGGTTACTCCCGATGGGTCCTGAATAACAACGACTACCGTGTCCGTGCCTCCGGTGGTATGCTCGACTCAGTACTCGGTTCCGAATCGACACGGGGGGGACCCCTCGTGGTCGCCGTCGTCGTGGTGTTGCTCGCGAGCACCGTCGCCGTCGGCGCGGCGGCGCTCGTTCCCGGTCAGTCGGACGGTGACCCGGCCGCCGTTGCGGCCCAGGAATCGACCGACGCCTTCGCGGCGACGGAGAACCTCTCTGCCGCGAACGCGACCCTCCGCGGCGAGGGGGCCAACGACACGGCCGGCTGGTCGGTCGCGTCGGCCGGCGACGTGAACGGCGACGGCGTCGACGACCTGATCGTCGGGGCGCCGCGCAACGGTTCGGCCGGTCCGAACACGGGCGCGGCCTACATCGTCTACGGCCCCGCCAACAAGTCGTCGGTGAACCTCAGCCAGGCCGACGTGGTACTTCGCGGTGCCGACAACAACGACCTGGCGGGGTGGTCCGTGTCGACAGCCGGCGACGTGAACGACGACGGGTACGCCGACGTGGTCGTCGGCGCGCCGTACAACGACAGCACCGCGGTCAACGCGGGCGCCGCCTACGTCGTCTACGGCAACGAGTCGATGCCGGCGACGATGAACCTCTCCGAGGCCGACGCGGTGCTGACCGGCGCCGAGGCCAACGCCTTGGCCGGCTACGACGTGTCGGCGCTCGAACGAACGAACACGAGCGACGACGACGACGACAGCGACGCCGCCGACGACAGCGACGCCGCGAACGCGAGCGCCGTGCTCGTCGGTGCGCCGGGGGTCGACACCGACGACGGGAACGACACCGGCGCGGCGCACGTCGTCGACGGCGAGTCCGTCGCCGACGGCGACGTGAACCTCTCGGACGCGACGGCGACGTTCGTCGGCGAGCGCACCGGCAGCAACGCCGGCTGGTCGGTCGCACCGGCCGGCGACGTGAACGACGACGGCGTCGCCGAGGTTGTCGTCGGCGCGCCGCTGTACAACGCCAGCGCCGCCGACGAGGACGACGAGCGGCGCGCCTTCGCCGGCGCGGCGTACGTCGCGAACGGCTCCAGCGAGGGGACGGTCTCGCTCGCCGACGCGACCGCGACCTTCGTCGGCGAATCGGAGCGGGACCGCGCGGGGTACGCCGTCTCGGCCGCCGGTGACGTGAACGACGACGGCGTCGCCGACGTGGTCGTCGGCGCGCCGTACAACGACTCGCTGAACCGGACGAACGCGGGCGCCGCCTACGTCGTCTACGGGGGCGACGGCCTCAACGGCGAGTCGTCGCTCGCCGACGCGGACGTGCGGCTGGCGGGCGCCGAGGCCTTCGACCGGGCCGGCTGGTCGGTCGCCGACACCGGCGACGACGGCGTGACCTGCGACGGCGTCGCCGACGTGCTGGTCGGCGCGCCGCTGAACGACTCGACGGCCTCGAACGCCGGCGCCGCGTATCTGGTCGCCGGTAACGAATCGCTCCCGAGCGAGGCGAACCTCTCGGCGGCGTCGGCGACGTTCGCCGGCGCGGCCGCGGGGGACTACGCCGGATACGCAGTCGGATCGGGCGACTTCGACGGCGACGGCTTCGCCGACGTGCTGGTCGGCGCGCCGCTGAACGACTCGCTGAACCGCACCGACGCCGGCGCCGCCTACGTCGCCATCAGCGGTTGCGAAGCCGTCGAGCCGACCGAGACGCCGACGGCAACGGCCACGCCCACCGAGACGCCGACTGCGACGGCCACGACGACCGCCACCGAGACGGCCGACGAAACCACGACTCCGACCGCCACTCCCACGGAAGCACCGCCCGGGACGGAAACGTCGACGGACGCGCCGGACGACACCGAAGCGCCGAACGGCACCGAGGTGCCGCCGGGAACTGAGGCGCCGAACGACACCGAAGCGCCGAACGACACCGAGTCGCCGCCGGGAACTGAGGCGCCAAACGACACCGAAGCACCGGACGACACCGAGGCGCCGAACGAGACTGAGGCGCCGAACGACACCGAGACGCCGCCGGGAACTGAGGCGCCGAACGACACCGAGACGCCGCCGGGAACTGAGGCGCCGAACGACACCGAGACGCCGACGCCTACGGCGACTCCGACGCCGACCCAGACGCCGGAGCCCGCCGAGGAGACGATCGACTTCCTCGCGTTCTGTTTCGACTCGGACCAGACCGAGCGGCGGGTGATCATCTTCTCGGACATCACCGAGAACGACGCCGGTGAGCCGGTCGCGGCCGAGTACGACGAGGGCGGGAGCGGCCCCGCTCCGGTCTCGGTCGTCCACCAGGCCGGCGGCGGCCTCTACGAGGTCTCCGGGAGCCCCGGGGAGGTCGAGGCCGGTGAGGGGAGCGAAGTGACCGGCGAGCGCTCGGCGAGCGAGCCCTGCGCCGCGGGCCAGACGGAACTGCGGTTCACCGCCGGCGAACTCGACGACGGCGCCGCCAAGGCGTTCCCCGACAACGCCGACGTGGAGACGCCCACGCCGACCGCGACGCCCGGCGACGGCGGCGCGGGCAACGCGCCCGCCGGCGACGCCACCGCGCTGGAGACGATGTCCCGGTCGCCGCTGTTCCCCGTCCCCTTCTTCGCGATGATGGGCTTCTCGATGGTCGTCCTCGCGAGCAACAAGCTCCGAACGGAGGAGTGACCGGGCGGTAGCGGGAGCCCTCCCCCGCGCTATCTTCACTCGCGCCGGACCGCGTATCGCCGCCGGGAACGTGTGAGACGCAACCGACTTGCCGCACCGCCGCCGAGAGAGAGGTAACGTGGACGAGACGATCCGCTGGCTGCAGGGCCGCCCCTACTACGAGGGCCAGATCACCGAGCGGCGGACGACGCCCGGCCGCGAGGCCACCTTCGCCGACGTGGACCTCGATTCGCGACTGGCGAGCGCGCTCGAATCGGCGGGGATCGAGCGACTGTACGACCACCAGGCCCGAGCCGTCTCGGCCGTTCGGGACGGCGACAACGTCGTCCTCGCGACGCCGACGGCCAGCGGGAAGTCGATCGGATACACCGTCCCCGCCTTCGAGCGGGCGCTGGACGACCGGGCGACGACCCTCTATATCGCACCGCAGGTCGCGCTGATCAACGACCAGGAGGAGACGCTTTCGGAGCTGGCCCACGGCCTGGGCTTCGCCTCCGGCGTCTCCGTGGCACAGTACACCGGTCGGCAGGATAGGAAGGAGAAGGAGGCCATCCGCGACCGCCAGCCGACGGTGTTGCTGACGACGCCGGACATGCTGCACTACGGGATTGCCCCCCACGGCCACCGGCTGTGGGACTGGTTCTTCGAGCGTCTGGAGACGGTGGTGGTCGACGAGGTCCACGAGTACCGCGGCGTCTTCGGCAGTCACGTCTCGCTGGTCTTCCGCCGTCTCCAGCGGCTCTGCGAGCGCTTCGACGCCGACCCCGACTGGGTGTGTTGCTCGGCGACGACCGGTAACCCCGTCGACCACGCGGCGACGGTGACCGGCCAGCCGGCCGAGTCGTTCGATCTGGTGACCGAGGACACCAGCGCGACGGGGCCGACCCACTGGATCTGCTGGAACCCGCCGGAGTACGGGGCGGGCGAGGGGTTCGGGAGCGGTCGCCGCCGGTCGAACCACGTCGAGACCAAGCGGCTGTTCGTCGACCTGGTGACGAAGGGTCACCAGACCGTCGTCTTCACCCAGTCGCGGCAGGTCGCCGAGCGCTACGCGACCGACAGCGCGAGCGACCTGCGCGACCGCGGCGAACACGAGATCGCCCGGTCGGTCGAGGCCTACCAGGCCGCGCTCACCGACGAGCGCCGCGGCGAGATCGAGGACGGTCTCGACTCCGGCGAGACCCGCGGCGTCTGGTCGACGAACGCGCTCGAACTCGGCGTCGACATCGGTGGCCTCGACGCGGTCCTGCTCGACGGCTACCCCGGGACGCGCATGGCCGCCTTCCAGCAGGGCGGCCGGGCCGGGCGGGGGACCGACCCCTCGCTCGTGGCGATGGTCGCCGGCGAGGACCAGCTCGACCAGTACCTGATGGCCCACCCCCGCGACTTCTTCGACGAGGAACCGGAGGAGGCCATCTCCGACCCCGAGAACGAACACCTCATGCCCGACCACGTCCTCGCCGGCGCCCGGGAGACGTGGCTGCAACCGGACGACGACCGCCACTTCGGCGAACCGTTCCCGGATATCGTGGCCGACCTGACCGACGCGGGCGACCTCGACCGCCGGAACACCGACGCGGGGCTGCGCTGGCTCTACGCCGGCGAGGGGAGCCCCCAGCACGAGATGAGCCTGCGGACCGTCGGCGACCGGGAGGTCCAGCTGCGCGACCGCCGGAACGGGAACCGGATCGCGACCCTGTCGTTCGCCGACGCGCTCCGCGATGCCCACCCCGGCGCCGTCTACCACCACCAGGGACAGGACTACGAGGTCGTCGACCTCGACCTGCGTTCGGACGTGGCCGAGCTGGCGCCCGTGCGACCGGACTACTACACGCAGGTGCTCCACGACAAGACGATCACCGTCGAGGCGGACCGGCGCGAGCAGCCCCTCCCGACCCACGACGGCGTGACCGTGCGCTTCGCCGACGTGAGCATGCGCAAGCAGATCACCGGGTTCGAGCGTTACGACCGACAGAGCGGGGAACCGATCGGGCAGGAGGCGCTGGACCTGCCCGAGACGACCCTCGAAACGGAGGCGCTCTACTTCACGGTCCCCGAGGCGGTGGAGACCGACATCCGGGTCGCCGGCGACGGGCCCGACGCGTTCCCGGGGGCGATCCACGCCGCCGAACACGGGATGATCTCGCTGTTCCCCCTGTCTTTCCTCTGTGATCGCCGGGACGTGGGCGGGCTGTCGACGCCGCTGCATCCCCACACCGACCGCGCGACGATCTTCGTCTACGACGGCTACCCCGGCGGCGTCGGGCTGACCGAGCGGGCCTACGAGACGGTCGTTGACCTGCTGGACCGCACGCTCGGGATGCTCCGGGACTGCCCCTGCGAATCGGGCTGTCCGGCCTGCGTCCAGTCGCCCCACTGCGGCAACGCCAACGACCCCCTCGAGAAGGACCTGGCCGCCGACCTGATCGCCGCGCTCGTCGAGTGACGGCCGCCCGCGCCACTGCGCAGCGGGTCACTCCCTCCGCCCGCCGAGCCGCCGGACTCGCGCGGCGTGTGGCCCCCGTCTCGAAACGGTCGGCAGTCGGACCGTTTCGGTCGTTTCGGCCGTTCGGTCGTCCGTTGCGACCGTTTCGACTCGCCCGGCGACACGCTCGAAACGACCCCTGTAGTGGGATTTCAGCCGATTCGGAGCGACGGAACGGGGCCGAACCGCGGCAACTGACGGGACGTGTTTGCGGTTCTTTGGCACTGTCGAGTGTCCGACCTGACACGGGGCGCGGTGGGCGACCGGCGTCGGCGGCGCCGGCCCGGAGCCCCTGTCACGAACCATGTCAGACACGCACTCATGCGCGGACGCACCACGGGACCGCAGACGGCTCGACTCGACGGGTATCCAGACCATGCACGACATCTTCTCGGACTGGGAGCGGCGGGCGATCCTCTATCACCTGCAGGAGGTCGGCGGCCGGTCGTCGGTCGAGGCGGTGGCGGCGCACCTCGTCGGGTGGTGGCGCGGTCGCGAGCGACCGGCTGCGGCCGGCGACGACCTCGTCGACAGCGTTCGCCGGCGCCTCGGCTGTGCGCACCTGGCGAAGCTCGACGACTTCGGCGTCCTCGCGTACGACCCGCGCTCGGGGACCGTCCGCCTCTCCGAGGAGATGAAACTCTCCGTCAGCGAGCCGTGGACCGACCACGGCGGGGGCGAGTCCGCGGCGCGGGTCCTCGCGGGCCTCACCGACGGACCCGGAGCGGAGGACCGGGAGATCGACGGGCCGTCGGGCGGCGACGCGGACCCCGCGGCGGGAGCCGGGCGGCTCTCCTAACGACAGCTTACCGCCGCGGTCGTCGGGCGGCCCGTCCGGAAGGCGGAGATTGACCGCGGAAAGGTCACCATACCCTTCAGACGGGGGCGTAAGGTTCCTAACGCCTGCAACCCAACAAGGGTGACACTCCCGCACCCGCGCGTGCGGTGGCACAGCCGGGAGCGTCCGGCCGCGGCGGCGGCGGCACGCAGTCCACGACCCCATGGTACGGAACGTCCACGTCTGGATCTTCGCGGTGCTCGTACTGGCCGGTACCGCCGCACCCGCCGTCCCGACGGCCGTCGACGGCACGGGGACTCTCTCCCAACAGGACGCGCGGATCACGGACGCGAGCTACCAGGGCGACGCCGCTATCGACGGCCTCGGCGACGACCTCGGGCTCTGGCGGTCCGGCGCCCACCGTTTCGCCGTCACCGTCGCCAGCGACGCCGGCCTCGCCAACGGTTCGGCCTGCGTCGCTATCGCCGGCGTCGACCGCGAGCTGGGCTGTCAGCCCGTCTCGGTCCCGACCGGCGCCAATCGGACGGTCACCGTCGGGGCCGGCTCCTGGCCGGCCAACCTCACCGGCGAGCAGCGGCTCCGCGCCTCGGTGACCGCGGCCAACGCGTCGGAGCCGCTGGACACCGAGACGTACCCAGTCACGGTCCTCACGCGCGGCGGCGACCTCGACGGCGACGGCCTCACCAACGAGCGCGAGGCGTCGCTCGGCACCTCGCTCCGGTCGAACGACACGGACGGCGACGGCCTCGCCGACGGCGCCGAGGTGAACACCTACGAGACCTCGCCGAAGAACCCCGACACGGACGACGACGGACTCGACGACCACGAGGAGATCGAGCGCTACCAGACCGACCCGACGATGGTCGACACGGACGGCGACGGCCTCGCCGACCCCCGCGAGCTCGAACTCGGGACGAACCCGAACAAGGCCGACACGGACGGCGACGGCGTCCCCGACGGGCTCGAAGTCAACACCTACGACACGGATCCGACCGAGGCCGACACGGACGGGGACGGCCTCGACGACGGCGCCGAGATCAACGAGTACGAGACCAACCCCCTGGAGGCCGACACGGACGGGGACGGCCTCGACGACAACCTCGAAGTCAACACCTACGGGACCGACCCCAACCAGGTCGACACGGACGGCGACGGCCTCGAAGACGGCGCCGAGGTCGAGCGCTACGAGACGGACCCGACCGAGGCCGACACCGACGACGACGGCCTCGAAGACGGCGCCGAGGTACACACCTACGACACCAACCCGACGAACCCGGACACGGACGGCGACGGCCTCGAAGACGGCCCGGAGGTCAACCGCTACGAGACGGATCCGACCGACCCCGACACCGACGGCGACGGCGTCCCCGACCCCAGAGAGGTCGACACCGTCGGCGACCGTCTGTCGATCGCCCTGGCCGGCCTCGTCGGCGTCGGCGTCGCCGCGGTCGCGGTGCTCGCGTTGCTCGCGTGGTCCGGCCGCGCGCCGCTCGCACGGCTCCGGGGCGCGTTCGCGACCGGCGCGTCCGGCGACCCCGACGACGGTGACGGCCCCGACGCGCCCGGCGCGGCGAGCGCGGCCGGCGTCACCGGCGACGGCGCCGGAGCCCCCGACGAGGGGGCGGCCGCGACCGAGGAGGTGCCGACCGAGTTCCTCTCCGACGAGGAGGTCGTGTTCACGCTGCTCGACGACCACGACGGCCGCATGCGCCAGGCCGCCCTCGTCGAGGAGACCGACTGGTCCAAATCGAAGGTGAGCCGCGTCCTCTCGGCGATGGAGGACGACGACACCATCGTCAAGGTCGACGTGGGCCGGGGCAACGTCGTGATGCGCCCCGAGGACCTGCCGCCCGGCGCCGAGTCCGCCTTCGAGGAATAGGACGCCGTCGGTCGTCGGGCCCGGGGCGAGGGCCGCGTGTCCACGTCGACTCGACCGGGTCGACCCCGACAGTCAAGCCCGTCGAGTCCTAACCGCGACCGATGGACCGGCTCCCGCGGATCGAGCCCCCGCCTCGCGTCGTCGACGCGTCGCTGCTGGGCGCGGTGGTTCTCCTGCTCGCGACCGGCGCGGTGAGCCTCGTCTCCGGCCGCCCCGCGGGCGCCTGGGTGTTCGACGTACACGCGGTCGCGGGGCTGGCGACGGTGGTCCTGCTGGCCTGGAAGCTCCGGCGGGTGCGCCACCGACTCCGGCCGGGCGCCCTCGACGCGACGCGGCTGCTGTCGGCGCTGCTGGGCGTCGTCGCGACCGCGGCGCTGGCGACCGGCATCTGGTGGGTACTCGGCGGGCAGCTCGACCTCGGCCCGTGGGGCCTGCTCAACCTCCACATCGGGCTCGGACTCGTCGTTCCCGTCCTCCTGCTCGTCCACCTGCGTCAGCGGTTCGCGCTGCCGACCCGGGAGGCGACCGCCGACCGGCGCAACGCCTTGCGCTACGCGGCGCTGGTCGGGTCGGGCGCCGTCGCGTGGCAGGCTCAGGAGGTCGCCAATCGCGTCTTCGACACCGCCGGGGCCGAGCGCCGGTTCACCGGCTCGCGCGAGCGGGGCAGCGACTCGGGCAACGGCTTCCCGGTCACCTCCTGGGTCGCCGACGACCCCGACCCCGTCGACCGCGAGGCGTGGTCGCTGACCGTCGACGGACGGGTGGGCGAGCCGCTGGCGCTGTCCTACGACGAGGTGACCGGCGGCGATGGTGGCGCGGCCGAGCGCGACCCGGACACGGGAGTCTCCCCCGCCGACCAGCGCGCCCTCCTCGATTGCACGAGCGGCTGGTACTCCGAGCACGACTGGCGGGGCGTCCGCGTCGGCGACCTGCTCGACGCCGCCGACCCCGACGAGGGGGCGGCCTGGGTGCAGTTCCGCTCTGTGACCGGCTACCGCTGGAGCCTCCCGGTCGAGGAGGCCGGCGACGCGCTGCTGGCGACTCACGTCGACGGCGAGCGGCTCAGCCACGGCCACGGCGCGCCGATACGACTGGTCGCGCCCGGCCGCCGCGGCTTCCAGTGGGTCAAGTGGGTGGAGTCGGTTCGGGTGACCCGCCGGCGCGGACTCGGCGAGTGGATCGCCGTCTTCGTCAGCGGCCTCGACGGCTGACCGCGACCGGCCGGATTACAACAGCACAGCGAGCGTCCGGAAGTCCGGCGCCGAGAGATCCGCGGCGGTCGCGTCGACGTGGACCGTCTCGAAGCCGTGCTCGCGCGCGCCGTCGATGTCCGGCTCGCGGTCGTCGCCGACCATCACGTACCGCTCGGCGTCGACACGCGATTTGGCCGCCTCGTAGATGTCCGCGTCGGGTTTGGTCGCCTCGACCGCGGGGTCGTGGGAGGCGACGCGAGCGTCGAAGCGGTCGAGCAGGCCGACCTCGGCGACTTTGCCGAACTGCACGTCCGGAACGCCGTTGGTCAAGATTCCGAGCGTGTGGCGGTCGGCGAGCGCGTCGACCGCCGCCTCGACGCCGGGGACCGGTTCGACCGCGTCGAACTCCGCGGCGACGAGCGTCTCGGCGAGGGTCTCGGGGTCGGCGTCGACTGCGTGTTCGTCGCACACGTCGGCGAAGGCTCGGCGGTAGGGGTCGTCGGCGAACGCGCCGAAGTGGGCGAAGAAGCGTTCGTCGTAGCGTTCGAGCCACGCCTCGCGGTGGGTGCCCGCCGCTCGATCGAAGGCGTCGGCCAGCACGTCGGCGTAGTCGCCGCGCCAGCGGACGATCGTCCCGTCCACGTCGAAGAATACCGCCGCCATCGGTCACTACTCGTCGGGGTCGATCGGTCTGCCGTCTCTCGTGGGCGGGGAGACGTGGTCGATGTAGGACTCGGCGTCGGGGTCGTTGACGCGCACGCGGACGTGGATGTCGCCGAGTTCGCTCGGGTCGCCGACGGCGAAGTTGACGACGCCCTGGAAGGCCGCCTGCTTCTTCAGGTCGAACGAGAAGGTGTCCCCGCGCAGGTCCTCGAAGAAGGACCCGCGGGCGGTGTCGAGGATCTCCTGACGGTGCAGCGACTCCGACAGCGTCTCCATCTCGTGGGCGGTGGCGACGATCTCGCCGTGGCCCTGCTCGACCTCGGCGCCGGGGAAGAGGTTCGTGACGGCGTCGGCGACCCTGTCGGTGACCTCGGTGTCGTTGACCGGTGCGGTGATCTGTACGTCGACGCTGTAGACGGTGCTCATAGCTGTGTCTCCCGTGTGGTCATTCGTCGGTGTCGCCCTCCGCCGTGTCGTCCGCGACCGCGTCGGGACCGTCGGCGAGCAGGCGCTCGATGTCCGCCCGGAACGCGTCGAGACTGGCGTCGTTGACGATCGTCACGTCGGCCCGCTCCATCGCCGCGCCCATGCCGAAGCCGAGTTCGCGCTCGTCGCGCTCGGCGATCGATTCGCCGCCCTCCTCGGCGCCGGCGTCGCGGCCGCGCAGGTCGAGCCGTTCGGCGCGCAGTTCGTCGGGCGCGTGGACCTCGACGAGCGCGAAGTCGTCGCCGAAGGCCTCGACGAACCGCTCGACCTCCACGTCCGAGCGGATACCGTCGACGACGACGGTGTCGGCGTCGGCGAGGCGGTCCTCGATGAGCGGGAGCGACTCCCGAGCGATGGCGTCGGGACCCCCTTCCTCGCGGAGGGTCTTCGCCATCTCGCCGTGGTGGGTCGCGGGGTCGAACCCGCGGTCGCGGCAGGCCTGGCGGATCACGTCGCCCATCGTGACGACGGGGACGCCCGCCTCCCGCGCGACCGCGGCCGCCTCGCTCTTCCCGCTCCCGGGCAGTCCGACGATCCCGATGACTGTCATCGCCGGATGTACTGGAACGGCCCGCATAAGGACTGCGTTGTCGGCCGTGGTCGCGCCCGGTCGGCGGCGCGCATGTAAACGGTCGCGCGTACTCGGCCGAAGGACGATACCGCTGGAGTCCGTAGGTCCACTCGATGGCAACACACGACGCCGCCGACGGGAGCGAGGGGGCGAGCGCCGAGGCGCGCCGGGAGTCCACGCCCGGCGACCGGCCGCCCGGTCCCGACGGCGTTCCGGTGATCGGCAACACGCTCCAGTTCGTGCGGGACCCCGTCGCCTTCTACGCCCGTTGCGCCGCCTACGACGACGACGTGGTCACCTACCGCGTCGCCACCAGCGACGGCGTCATGCTCACACACCCCGCGGATATCGAGCAGGTACTCGTCACCGACGACGCCGACTACCGCCGCGCCTCGATCATCCGCAACGCCCTCGGCCAGATCGCCGACGGCGGCCTGTTCCTGCTGGAGGGCGAGGCCTGGAGCGCCCACCGCACGGCACTCCAGCCCTCCTTCTACCGTGACCGCGTCGGGACCTACGCCGACATGATGGCCCGCTTCGCCGACGAGCGCGCCGCCGAGTGGGCCGACCGCGACGCGGACGCCGGTCCGCTCGCCGTCAGCGAGGAGATGCGCACGCTCACGCTGGAGATCCTGGCGAAGACGCTGCTCGACGTGGACATCCGCGGCCGGGAGTCGGCCATCCGCGACGCCGCCGCGGTCATCTCCGACCGGTTCGACGCCGGGTCGCTCTCCGCGCTCCTCCCGCTGTGGGTCCCCACTCCTGCCAATCGCCGCTGTCGCCGCGCCGTCGCGCAGTTCGACGACGCCATCGCCGACATCGTCGCCGAGCGCCGCGCCAGCGACGAGGCGTTCGACGACCTGCTGTCGATCCTGCTGTCCATCGAACCGGACGACGGGACCGGCGAGTCCGGCGAGGGCGGCGGGCTCTCCGAGCGGCAGATCCGCGACCACCTCTTTACGTTCCTGTTCGCCGGCCACGAAACGACGGCGCTCACGCTCTCGTACGCCGTGATGCTCCTCGCGAACGACCCCGAGCGACAGGCTCGCCTCCACGACGAACTCGATTCGGTGCTGGGCGACGGGAGCGAGGGCAGTGCCGCCGACGCCGAGCGACCGGGCGCGACCGACCTGTTCGAACTCGACTATCTGGACAGGGTCGTCGACGAGGCGCTGCGGCTATACCCGCCCGCCTACACCGTCTTCCGCGAGCCCACGCGCGACGTGGAACTCGGCGGCTACCGGATCCCGGCGGGGTCGACCGTCTCGATGCCCCAGTGGGTCGTCCACCGCGACGACCGGTGGTACGACGACCCCGACACCTTCCGCCCGGAGCGCTGGACCGACGAGTTCCGCGAGTCGCTACCCGACTACGCGTACTTCCCGTTCGGGGGCGGCCCGCGCCACTGTATCGGCATGCGCTTCGCGCTCATGGAGGCGAAGCTCGTGCTCGCGACGCTGGCCGCGCGGTTCGCGTTCGACCCGGTCACCGAACCGCCGCTCGACCTCTCGATGCAGATCACCCTCCAGCCACAGCAGCCGATCGAGGCGGCCCCGCGAGAACGGTAGCCCGGGATCGAGCGACCCGCCTTCGCCGACACGCTCGCGTACGACGGTCACAGACCGAGGATCAGCGGAACGAGCAACACGCCCATCAACGACGCTCGACGAGCGCCGAACGTCACGGGCACGAGCCCGACGACGGTCGAGACAGCGAACACGCCGACGCCCAGCGCGCCGGTCAACGCGGCGATCACGACGACGACGAGACACAGCACGCCGACGGACAGCCGCGTGTAGTCGGCCTGCCCCACCAGCCGCAGGTAGCCGTCGCCGAGGGACACCACGAGCACGAACCCGCAGGCCGCGGCGACGAGGACGCTCCCGAGCAACAGCGGGAGGTCGAGCGGCACGCCGGCGTCGTCCATCGCGACCATTACGCCGGTCCGAGGCGTCCCGAGCGCGATCAACGCCAGGAGGGCGAAGATCGTGTTGGCGGTGTTCACGCCGCTGGTCGTGACGACGAATCCGCGGGCGCCGTCGGGCTCGCGTTCGGCGCCGGCTCCGCCGCCGCCCGGGACGGCGAGCAACGCGACCGTCGCGGCGATGGCGCTCGACACGCCGGGGACGTACCCCACGACCGCGCCCGAGAGCGTCCCCGCGAGCGCGAACCCCGCGACGGTGCGCCGGGGGGTCGTCACGCTCGCGTCGTCCTGCGGCGGCACGCCCTCGCCGGTCAGCGCGTCCAGCAGGACCGGCGCGCCGAACAGCCCGGTGAAGATGGGCGCGAGCATCCCCCCCGAGTCGACGAGTCCGCCCGGTGGGAGGTCCAGCGCGACCGCGCCCAGGCCGCCGCTGGCCGCGACCGACAGCACGGCACCAACCCGCCCCGCGTTCGTCGACTCCGTGGCGACGAGGACGACGACGACGCCGCCCAGCAGGAGCGGCAGATGCGCCCGCAACGTCGGATAGACGGCCGTCATCGCCCGGGTCATCGGGACCGCGAGCGGCACCGCCAACACCACGGCGCCGGCGCTCCCCAGCGCCGACAGCCGAAGCGCCTCGCGCCCCCGGCCGGCCAGGACCAGTCGATGCCCGGGCAACGCCGAGCTGGCCATCGCCGGGTCGGGCACGCCCAGCGCGAGCGCCGGCACCACGTCGAGGAAGGTGTGGACGACCCCGGCGGCCAGCATCGCCGCGCCGACGTACCGGACCGGCCCCGGGATCGCGGGCGCGACGCCGGCCAGCAGCAGCGCGAACGTGTTGGCGTGGATCCCCGGCGTCAGCCCGCTGACGGTCCCGAGCGCGACGCCGCCGGCGACGAACCCGCAGAACAGCAGCGTCGCCGACGGGTCGACGGCCAGCCCGAGGCCCAGTGGTTCCATCGCGCCGGAGTGGTCCCGCGATGGCGCATAAACCCTCGGCGAGCGCCCGGCTGTGGGCCGCCGTTGAGCAGCGTCCGGCGGTCGGTTCCGGCCGGTCGTCGAACCGATACTAATGCCTTTCGGCGAGTTTCCGGCCGGGCACACCTGGGCGGGTGGCCTTTTGAGCGCGGGCCGTCGGTCGAGATACCGATGAGCCCCTCCACGCGCGACGGACCGACAGACGGATCGACCGCGGACGAACCGGCAACCGACGAACCGGCAACCGACGAACCGGCGACCGACGAATCGACGACCGACGGCTCGACAGGCGACGACCGCTCGACAGGCGACGACCGATCGACGGGGCGCCGGGCCGGCGACGCCATCTTCCGGAGCGATCTGGGGCGCGCCGGCCGTTCGGCCGCGACCGACGCCGCCGACCGAGGTTCCGAACCGGACGACGACCCGCGCGTCCGCATCGACGGCGTCGGCAAGCGATACGGCGACCAGTGGGCGCTCCGGGACGTGACTCTCGACCTCGATGCGGGCGTCGTGGGACTGCTCGGCCCCAACGGCGCCGGCAAGTCGACGCTGATGGGCATACTCACGACGTTCACGGCGCCCACCGAGGGCACCGTCACCGTCGACGGCGTCGACGTGAGCGAAGACCCGACCGCCGTCCGCTCGCGGCTGGGGTATCTCCCCCAGGAGTTCGGCGTCTACCCCGATCTCACGGCCCGGGAGTTCCTCGAGTACCTCGGCGCGCTCCGCGGGCTCGACCGCGCGACCGCCCGCGAGCGCGCGGTCGACCTGCTCTCGGTCGTGAACCTCGCCGACGCCGCCGACCGGCGGCTCGACACCTTCTCCGGCGGGATGACCCAGCGGGTCGGCATCGCGCAGGCGCTGCTCGCCGACCCCGACGTGCTCGTCGTCGACGAGCCCACCGTGGGCCTCGACCCGACCGAGCGGGCGCGCTGTCGGAACGTGCTCGCCGACCTCGCGCGCGACCGCGTCGTCGTCCTCTCGACGCACATCGTCTCCGACGTGGAGGCGACCGCGAGCGACGTGGCCGTCCTCGTCGACGGTCGGCTCCGGACCCACACCGACCCCGAGACGCTCGTCGAGTCCGTCGACGGCCGCGTCTGGGAGTGCGTCGTCGACGACCGCGGCGCGATCGATCCGGCCCACCTCGTCACGAGCACGGCCCGGCGCGGGGACGGTCGCCGCGTTCGGGTCGTCGCCGGCGACCCGCCGACCGACGACGCAACGCCCGTCGATCCGACGCTCGAAGACGCCTACCTCGCGCTCCTGGACGGCCGCGACCCGAACGGCGGTGGCCGCCCGTGAGCGAGCGACCCGCCGAAACCGACCCTCGGCGCTCGAGCGCCGGTTCGACCGCCGACGCGACCGCACGGGTCGCGGCCGACGGCTCCCGACTCGACGCGGTCGTCGCCATCGCCCTGTCGGACCTGCGCCAGCGGTCGCGCTCGCCGAAGTACCTCGCCGTCGCGCTGCTCGTGGCCTACCTCGCCCAGAGCGTCACGGCGGGGGACGTGCAGCTGTTCGTCGCCGGCGACTACACGGGCGTCCCGACCGCCGAGTGGTTCGGCGGCTTCGCGGCCGTCGTCGCGACGACGCTGCTGGTCCTCGGCGGCTTCTCGCTCGTCCGCGGGCCGCTCGCCCGCGACCGCGCGGAGGGGATCGCACCGCTCGTCGCCACCTCGCCCGTCGGCGACGCGACCTACCTCGTCGGCCGCTGGCTCGGCTACGTTGCCGTCCTCGCGGCCGTCACCGCCGCGCTGGCGCTCGCGACCGTCGCGGGATTCGCCCTCCACGGGACGGGGCCGCTCTCCCTCTGGGACCTGGTCGGCCCGTTCGCGCTGCTCACCCTGCCGACGATGGCGCTCGTGGCGGCCGTCGCCGTCTGCTTCGAGGCGGTCGCGCCGCTCGCGCGGACGCTCGGCACCGCGGTCTACGTCTTCGGCGCGCTGCTGGTCGTCTCGCTCGTCTCGGTCGCGCCGGTCCCCGTCTTCGACCTCCTGGGGATCGCGGTCGTCCGCGACAGCATGCTCGCCGACCTCCCCGTCGACGTGTCCGGGCTGGACCGACTCACCTTCCGGATCGCACCCCCGACGGAGGCCGCCCGGTTCACCTACCACGGCATCGACTGGGGGGTCGTCGAACTCGGGTCGCGACTCCCGATCCTCGCCGCGGCGGCGCTCTCGCTCGGCGTCGCGACGCTCGCGTTCGACCGCCTGGGCGCCGCCCCCGGGCTGTCGGGACCGGTGAGTCGAGTCCCGAACCCGCTCGCTCGCGACCGCGACGACGCTCCGACCGAAGCCACCGACGCCGTCGCTACCGACCGACCGGACGGCGCCGACGACCCGGCCACGACGACGGTCGACCGACTCGACCGACTCGACCCCGGGACGCCACGGCTCCTCGACCCGCGGGTCGTCCTCGCGGAACTCCGACTCG
This sequence comes from Halosimplex rubrum, assembly GCF_013415885.1. NCBI lineage: Archaea > Methanobacteriati > Methanobacteriota > Halobacteria > Halobacteriales > Haloarculaceae > Halosimplex > Halosimplex rubrum. Next base: position 2,228,880 of record NZ_CP058910.1, on the reverse strand, counting down.
GCCTCCGCGGTCACCGCAGACTGTGGTACGTCGCCGTCGTCGCCGCTCTCGGTGCCCAGATCGCCGCGCCGTTGGGTACCGTCCGCGGGCTGGTCGCCCCGCTGGCCCTGCTGCTCCCGCTCGCCATCTGGTCCGGGCTCGGTGTCCGCGAACGACGCCACCGCACCGAGGCGCTCGTGTTCACCGCGCCACGGCCGGCGGGCCAGACCGTCGCCGTCTGGCTGGGCGGCGTCGCCGTCGGCCTCCTCGCCGTCGCCGGCTACGTCGCCCGGCTCGGGATCGCCGGCGAGACCGCTGCGCTCGGTGCGCTCCTCGCCGGGCTCGCGGCCGCACCCGCGTTGGCCCTGGCCGCCGGGGCGTGGCTCGGCAGCGCACGCGCGTTCGACACCGCCTACCTGCTGGCGTGGTACCTCGGCCCGCTTCAGGCCGTCGCGCCGCTGGACTTCGTCGGCGCCACCTCCGCCGCGCCCGCGCGGACGGCCGCCTACGCCGCGCTCGCGGTCGGCTGTCTGGCCGTCGCGGTCCTCGGTCGCCGGCGGCCCTGAGCGGTCCCCGTCGACGCCCTCCCGGTTTCCCTCGTTCACACGAACACGGGCACCGCGGCTCGCCGGCGGAATAAATCGAAGGAAGGTGTGTCGGCGGTTCGGGAGTCCGAAGTTAGCCGAACAGCTCGCCGAGGCCCTCGCCGCTGGCCTCGTCGTCCTCGTCGTCGTCGTCGTCGCCGCCTTCGTCGGCCTCGGCTTCCTCGGCCTCGTCGTCGTCGCCGCCCTCGTCGGCGGCCTCGTCGTCGCCGCCGGCGCCGCCCGCGGACCCGCCGGTCGCGGCGGGGACTGCGGCGGCCTGCTCGACGGCGTCGTCGATGTCGACGTCTTCGAGCGCCGCGACGAGCGCCTTGACGCGGGACTCCTCCACGTCGACGCCCGCGGCCTCGAGCACGTCGGTCAGGTTGGATTCGTTGATCTCTTCGCCCGTCTCGTTCAGGATGAGTGCTGCGTAAACGTATTCCATTGTTGTTAGAACATGGCTCCCATGGCGTCGCCGACGTCCTCGTCGTCGTCATCGTCGTCCTCGGCCTCCTCGGCCTCGGCTTCGGTGTCGTCGTCGGACTCGTCGGCGCCGTCGTCGGCGTCGGTCTGGTCGTCAGTCGATTCGGTCGCGGCGGGCTCGTCGACGTCCTGAAGCTCCTCCGGCAGGGCCTCGGGGTCGTCGACCTGCGCCGCCAGCGCTCGCACCTGTCCGTCGGCCTTCGAGACGAGGTCGTCCATGACCCCGGGACTCTCGATGGCGCCCTGCAGGGCGAGGCTCTTGGCGTCGCCGCGGGCCTTCTGCAGCAGCGTCGCGGCGGTGCGGTCCGTCGGGAACACGGCGTTGACGGAGAGGTTGCGACCGCGCGCGGCCGCCGCCTCGATGTCCGCCCGGTACTCCTCGACGTCCAGTTCGAGTTCCGCGGGCTCGAACAGCACGCCGTCCGCGTAGACGGCGCGCAGGTCCAGCCCGACTTCCTTGGGCTCGATGCCGAGTTCGTTCAGGACGTTCGCGAGGTCGTTCGAGACCTCCTCGCCGGTGTCGAGCACCGTCGAGTCCGAGAGCACCTGGATCGACCCTTCCTGGATGCGGGCGTCCGCGCCGACCTGCTGGAGGTCGCCGACGAACGGTCCGGGGTCGATACCCGTGTCGCCCTCCGGGATGACGATGTCGTTGGGGGCGATCTCGCCGGCGTTGATCGGGGCCGGCGTCTTCGAGGCTTCCAGCTGCTGGTAGAGCCCGAAGGGGTTCTCGTCGGTGCCGATGAGGCCGACCTGTCCCGACACGTAGCCGGTCAGGTCTTCGAGGCCGTCGTCGACCTCCTCCAGCGCGCGCTCCATGAGCGTGTTGCGCGAGACGCGGAGTTCGGCGGTCCCGTACAGGTCCCGGCGCATGTCCTGGAGCTGTCGGGAGGGGATGCCGGTGATGTCGACGATGCCGACGCTGTCGTACGATTCGATCATCTCGACGACGTCGGCGACCTCCTCCTGCTTCCACTGCGGGATGGTCTCGGTCTTGCGTTCGGCGCTCATATCAGGCGACCTCCACGGCCGGACCCATCGTCGTCTTCACGTAGATGGTGTCGATGTTGAGCGGCCCCTTCTCGAGGTCTGCGTGCAGGCGGCGGAGGATGACGTCGATGTTGTCGCCGATATCCTCGGCGTCCATGTCCTCGGCACCGACGCGGGTGTGGAAGGTGCGTCGGTCGCCGCTCCGGATGGTGACGGAGTTTTTCAGTCGCTCGACCATCTCCACCACGTCGTCGTCCGGCGCGATGGGGTCGGGCATCTTCCCTCGCGGACCGAGGACGGTCCCGAGATAGCGACCGATGTCCTGCATCAGCGACTCTTCGGCGAGGAAGAAGTCGGTGTCGTCGGCCAGGTCCTTGGCCTCGTTGTCGTTGTCTCCCAGGTCGGCGAGATCGTCGCTACTGAGGACTTCCTCTGCTGCGTCCTCGGCGCGCAGGGCGGTCTCGCCCTCCGCGAACACGACGATCTGGGTCTCCTGTCCGGTACCGGACGGGAGGACCACGTCCTGGTCGACGCGGTTCGACGGATCGTCTAGATCGATGTCGCGCAAGTTGATCGCGAGGTCGACCGTCTCCCGGAAGTTCCGGGGCGGACTGTCCTCGAGTGCGCGAGAAACTGCGTTCTCTATTTCCTGATCTGCCATTGTTCACCTCCGTAGTACGCCAGCGGCTCCTACGGGTCAGTGAAACAGGCGAAGCCTGTCTCGTTTCGGCGAACGCCGATGCGACACTTAAAGCCGTCGAACGCGCCCTGCAGCGTCACGCGTTGCCACTCGCCCGCGCCGGCGTCGAGGCCGTCGACCTGCTTCGTCTGCATGGTGGCGTGCCCGAACCGCGTTCGCGCCGACCCCGCCGACGAATATCGTCCGAACTTTTATATTAAGATATAGTTATCAAATCGAAACGAGACGTTTGTCGGATACCTACTGTCCGAAAATATAACGATCGATAGGTCTAAATATCGGTGCGGGGTAACGTGATTCATGCCCCGTGATAACACGGATGTCACTGAGATCCGAGTGGGCAAGGGTGTATCGCGTCGCCAGGTCATGAAGCAGCTCGGTGCGGTCGCTGCGGTCGGCGGGCTCGGCGGGCTCGCCGGGTGTACCCAGGGCGACGATTCCACGGACACGCCGGGGGGTGGTGGGAGCACCGGAACGGACGACGGGGGCGACGGCGGGGGGTCCGGCGGTGCGCCCGACTACCAGCTCGTCGAACTGAATCCGCCGCCGACGTCGCTGGACTTCTCGTCGGAGCCCGGGGCGCGCCAGATCACGATGGTGACTCACGACGCCAGCACGTCCTTCTTCGACCCGACGATCGGCGGACTCCACGACGCGGCGAGCCAGCTCGGGTGGGAGGCCACGTTCACCGGCCCCTCCAGCGGGTTCAGCGTTCAGGAGCAGGTCAACATCCTCGACTCCGTCGTCGACTCCGGCCCGGACGTCATCGCGACGACGATCGCCGACCCGGCGGCCTACGACGACGTGATCAACCGGGCGCTGGAGAACGACATCCCGGTGGTGACCTACAACACGCTGGCGCTCGACCGCGAGCAGATGCGCGAGAAGTACGGCCGGGCGCTGGCCTACACCGGCCAGGACCAGGTCGCCGCGGGCTACGTCTGCGGACTGTCCATGCTCGAGAAGCTCCCGGACGACGCGTCGACGGTGACGCCCGGCCTCTCGGACCCCGGCCACAGCGCGCTGTCGGCTCGCGCGGAGGGGATGGAGATGGCCGTCCGGCAGAACTCCGACATCGAGGTGACCGACCGGCTCAACTACACCGGCGACTCCAACGAGGGCGTTTCGCGGATCGAGAACCACCTCACCGCGAACCCCGACCTGGACGGCATCATGGGCGCCGACGCGTTCACCTGGTTCATCGGCAACGCCATCGCGAACCAGGATATGGCCGACTCCGTCGTCGGCGGCGGGTTCGACCTGACCGGCGAGACGCTCGAACACATCAACAGCGGCAACCTCAAGTACACCACCGGGCAGGACCCCTACAGCCAGGGGTACTTCCCGACGATGCAGATGTTCGCCTACATGGACCGTGGGATGCCCCCCAAGGACTACCCGACCGGCGCGGAGGTCATCGACCAGTCGAACATCGAGTTCGCCCAGACCCGCTCGGGCGGCTGGGGCCAGCTCCGCGAGTACCACGGCGCCTGACCGCCGGCTGCCGGCCGAACACGGCATTTTTCAGCTATGTCCCAACAGGATCCGATACTCTACACGGAACGGCTCACGAAACGGTTCGGGAACATCCACGCCGTCGAGGACGTGGACTTCGAGGTCCGGGACGGCGAGGTCATGGCGCTGGTCGGCGACAACGGCGCCGGCAAGTCCACGCTCATCAAGATGCTCTGTGGCGTCCACGAGCCGACCAGCGGGAACATCTTCGTCCAGGGAGAGGAGGTGTCGTTCGACGACTACAACGACGCCCGCGCGAAGGGCATCGAGACCGTCTACCAGGAGCTGGCGCTGGCGCCCAACCAGACCGTCGCCGCGAACGTCTTCCTCGGCCACGAGCCGACCAGGATGGGACGGCTCGGCAGCCTGCTCAACCTCGTCGACGAGGAGCGGATGGTCGAGGAGGCGAAGACGAACCTCGACCGGGTGAAGATCCCCGTCGACCCCGAAGCGAAGGTCAAAAACACCTCCGGCGGCCAGCAGCAGGCCGTCGCCATCGCCCGCGCGCTCCAGTCGAACCCCGACATCCTCATCATGGACGAGCCGACGAGCGCGCTGTCGATCGAGGGGGCGCGCAACGTCCTCCGGGTGATCGACGACCTGCGCGACCAGGGACTGACGATCGTCCTCATCAGCCACAACATCCGCCACGTCCTCGGCATCGCCGACCGGGTCTCGGTCCTGGCGCAGGGTCGACTGATGGGCGTCCGCGAGGCCGACGAGGTCACCCGGAACGAGGTCATCGCGCTGATGATGGGCGCCGAGGACGAGTCCGAGTTCGAGGAGTTCGACCTCTCGCGGACCGCCGAGTCGGAGGAGACCTCCGCATGAGCGACGCGGACGACCCGCCGCTCCGCACCGACGGCGGGACCGCCGACACCGGCGACGCCCGAGCGGTGAGCCGGTCCGGTGACTCGCTGCTCCAACGCCTGATATCTCGCCGCGAGGTCGGCGTGTTCTTCGGGTTTCTGGTCCTCTTCGGGTTGATAGGGGTCACGCGACCGGACATCTTCTTCAACTGGGGCTCGATGTCCGGTATCACCTCGCGGCTGTTCCGGTCGGTCGCGCCCTACATCATCATCGGCATCGGGATGACCTACCTCATCATCGGCGGGGAGTTCGACCTGTCGGTCGGGTCGATGTACGCCGTCGGCGGCATCACCTTCGCGATGCTGCTGAACGATTTCAACCTCACCGTCCTCGCCGCGCTGGCCGCGGTGCTCGTGGTCGGCGGCGTCGTCGGGCTGACCAACGGCGTCATCGTCACGAAGGCCGGCGTCCCCTCGCTGATCACGACCATCGGCATGATGAGCGTCCTCCGCGGGATCGCCTACTACTTCACGCCCGCCGGGTCCAGACAGACGCCGGACCTGGGGCTGATCGACGTCTTCGGCGGGAGCATCACGGTCGCCGGCCTGGAGATCCAGAACCAGATCTTCTGGGCGATTGGGCTGACGGTCGTCTTCGGGTTCCTGCTCCAGAAGACCCGCTTTGGCTACCACGTCTACGCCACCGGCGACGACCAGGACGCCGCCGAGATGGCCGGTATCGACACCGACCGCGTCAAGATACTCAACTTCGTGCTGACGGCGGTGCTGGCGTCCTTTGCCGGCGTCGTCGCCATCTCCTACTTCGGGTCGATGTTCGGCTCGGCCGGCATCGGCTTCGAACTGCTCGTCATCGCCGCGGTCGTCATCGGCGGGACCAACCTCTTCGGCGGCGAGGGGACCCTGCTCGGCATGTTCCTCGGCTCGCTGGTCATCGGCGTCATCCCCGTCCTGCTCGTGCTGAACGGGATGCCCGTCGAGCTACAGGAGTTCCTCACCGGCGTCGTCATCATCGTCGCCGTCCTCCTCGACATCGTCATCCGCCGGTGACTGCCGTTCGTTCGCTTCCCCGCTCGTGACCGCCCCTTTTTGCTCCCGGGTGTGGTACTCGTGAACATGAAGCGCGACCCCGACAGCATCCTCAACGCCGAACTGAGCCGCGCCGTCGCGGACGCGGGCCACACCGACCGCCTCATGGTCGTCGACGCGGGGTTCCCGATCCCCGCGGACGCCCGGCGGATCGACCTCGCCCTGACCCGCGGCGTCCCCGAGGTTTCCACGGTTCTCGAAGCGGTCCACGACGAACTGATCCCCGAGCGAGTACTGTACGCCGAGGACGTGCCGGAGATGAACCCCGACTTCGACGCGTTCCTGCGGGAACTCTACGACGGGTCGGGCGCCGAACTCGAGACCGTCCCCCACGAGGCGGTCCTCGACCAGGGCACGGAGGCGAAGGCGATCGTCCGGACGGGCGAGTTCCTGCCCTGGGGCAACGTCGTGATCCAGTGCGGCACCGACCCGAAACCCTGGTTCGACGGCGAGAACGTCACGATGCCCGAGGCCTACCGCGAGCGCTACGAGGAGATGTACGGCGAGTCGCCCTGAGACGGCGACGACCCGGCCGGCCCGCCCGATCGCCCGCGACTCCACCGCTCACCACGGCTCGGCGAGCAGGTCGTCGACGGCGCCCCGCTCGGGGAGACCGGGGATCACCTCCGACGCGGTCACCGCGAGCGCGCCGGCCCCACAGCCGAACCGCACGGCTGCTCGGTCGTCCAGCCCTTCCGCGAGCGCGACGGCCAGCGCGCCGTTGAACGCGTCGCCGGCGCCGGTCGTGTCGACCGCGTCGACGGACGGTGCTGCGACGCGCTCGACGCCGTCCCCGGAGACCAGCAGCGCGCCCGCGTCGCCGCGCGTCAGCACGACGGTCCCGACGCCGAGGTCGAGCAGCTCGCGGGCGACCGCTTCGTCGGTGATCTCGCTTTCGCCCTCGCCTCCGCCTCCACCTTCACCGCCCGCTCCCGCGCTACCGTCGCCGCCGCCGGCCAGCGTCCGGGCTTCGTGCTCGTTCGGCGTGAGGTAGTCGACGCGTTCCAGCACCTCAGACGGGAGTTCACGGGCGGGCGCGGGGTTGCAGACGACCGTCGTGTCGGCCTCGGCGGCCGTCTCGACCGCCGCCCGGACCGGCTCGTCGCCGATCTCCAGCTGGACGAGCAGCGTGTCGGCGGTCTCGATAGCCGGGGCCTCGTCGCGCACGGCGGCCGCCGAGAGGCGGTCGTTGGCCCCGGGCGCGACGGTTATCTCGTTTTCGCCGTCCTCGTCGACGACGACGAAGCCGACGCCGGTGTGGGCCGCGCCGTCCCGGGTCACCGCGTCGGCGTCGACGCCCTCTCGCTCCCAGAGCGCGACCGCGTCGTCGCCGTAACGGTCCGCGCCGACGCGGCCGACGAAGCGCGACTCGGCGCCGAGCCTGGCGGCGGCGATAGCCTGGTTCGACCCCTTGCCGCCGGGCCCCTCCGCGAACCCGCGGCCGACGACCGTCTCGCCGGGCGTCGGGAACGCCGGCACCTGCATCGTCAGGCCGACGTTGTAGCTGCCGACGACGGCGACGACGGGGTCAGTACTCGCCATCGCCGACGGCCCCGGTGACGATCTCGACGCCGCTGGACGCCCCGAGCAGGTCCGCGCCCGCGTCGAGCAGTTCGTCGGCGCCCGCCAGGGTCTTGATCCCGCCGCTGGCTTTCACCTTCACGTCCTCGGGCGCGCGCTCGCGGAGGAACTCGACCCGTTCGACGGTCGCCGTCCCGCCCTCGCCCCAGCCGCTGGAGTTTTTCACGTAATCGAAACCCGCGTCGACGGCCAGGTCGACGATCCGCTCGGCCTCGTCGTCGTCGAGCGCGCCCAGCTCGAGCATCGCCTTGACCGTCGCGTCGCCGCTGGCGTCGACGACCAGCTCCATCTCGCGGCGAACGTCCTCGAAGCGGCCGGACTTGACGAATCCGACGTTGGGCATCACGTCGACCTCCTCGGCGCCGGCGGCGACGGCGTCCCGGATGGCCGCCGCCTTCGAGACGGGTCGGTCGCCCCCCATCGGGAAGCCGACGGCGCTGCACACCGTCACGTCGGTGTCCGCGAGTCTGTCACTCGCCAGCGGGGCCCAGCACGCCTGCACCATCGCCCCGTCGAAGCCGTACTCGATACACTCCTCGCACAGCTCCTCGATGCGGTTCTGGTCGGCCGTGGGGCCCACCTCCGTGTGCTGGATTCGCCCCGCGACCTCCTCGGGCGTTCGTGTCATGAGTTAGCACCGACCGAAGAGACGGCTGTGGGGCGTATAACGTTGTGGCCGGCGGGTCGTCTGCGGAGTTCCGACCCGATCGGAGGCGCGCACGCGGGGCTGCGGGGTCGGAATCCCGGAAAACGCGCGGATCCGTCGACGGTCCGTCGGAACCGTCTACGCGGCCGCTTCGTCGGCGAAGTGGTCGTCGTACTCGCCGTCGTCGATGCGCTCTTTGAACTCGCGGGGGTCGTTGCCCTCGATGGTCACGCCCAGCGAGGTGCAGGTCCCGACGACTTCTTTCGCGGCGTTTTTCGTGTCGTAGGCGAGCAGGTCCGTCTGTTTCTGCTCGGCGATCTGTGTGACCTGGTCGACCGAGAGGTCGGCGACGAAGGTCTCCTGGGGTTCGCCGCTGCCCGTGTCGAAGCCGGCCTCGTCCTTGATGAGTTCGGCCGTCGGCGGGACGCCGACCTCGATCTCGAAGCTCCCGTCGTCGTCGTACTCGACGGTGACGGGGACCTCGGTGCCGTCGAACGCTTCGGTCTGGTCGTTGATATCCTGGACGACTGCCTGCACGTCCACGGGCGTCGGACCGAGTTCCGGCCCAAGCGGCGGGCCCGGATTGGCCTGCCCGCCCGGGACGAGCACTTCGATAGTTCCAGCCATACACGACGAAACCGGCGGGGCGGGTTTAAGAATTGCTTTTCGCGGACGACGCCCGGAGAAGGACACATGTTGGGTACGACAATCAATACCACTGCCCCGCAAGACCGATTCGGTGACCAGCCGGAACCGCTCGGCGACCGTCGACCGCCCCGTTCCGTATCGACCGTTAGCGGCGCTGATTGTACTGTAACTACTACCATAACAACTCTACAGTAACTATTTACGTGAGTAGGACATACTATCGAGTGCGAACAACGGGCCGGTGGCGACACGCCGCCGGGCCGGACACACAATGACAAGCACGAACCAGCGAGTGACGGGCCGTCACGTCCAGCCCATCGAACACACGGACGAGGAGACCGACCGGGAGTCCAAGTCGGAGCGCGAGCGCGACGAGTGCCCGGAGTGCGGTGCGGCTGGGATCACCGACGAGAAGCGCGGCGAGACGGTCTGCCGGGAGTGCGGCGTCGTGCTGGAGGAGGACGTGGTCGACCGCGGTCCCGAGTGGCGGTCGTTCGACGCCCGCGACAAGGCCCAGAAGAGCCGCGTCGGGTCGCCGACGACCGAGATGCTCCACGACAAGGGGCTGTCGTCGGTCATCGACTGGCAGAACAAGGACGCCAACGGCCAGACGCTCTCGGCGAAGAAGCGCGAACAGATGTCCCGGCTGCGCACCTGGGACGAGCGGTTCCGTTCCCAGAGCGCACAGGACAGAAACCTCAAGCAGGCGCTGGGGGAGATCGACCGCATGGCGAGCGCGCTGGGTATCCCGAAGGACGCCCGCGAGACGGCCAGCGTCATCTACCGCCGCGCGCTCGACGAGGAACTCATCCCCGGCCGGTCCATCGAGGCGATGGCCACCGGGTCGCTGTACGCCGGCGCCCGCCAGGCGGGCGTCCCGCGCACGCTCGACGAACTCGAAACCGTGAGCCGCGTCGACCGCAAGGAGTTCGCGCGCGCGTACAGGTACATCGCCCGCGAACTCGAACTCGCGATGGAGCCCACCGACCCCGCCCAGTACGTCCCGCGGCTGGTCTCGGACCTGGACCTGCCCGAGGAGACCAAACAGCGGGCGGTCGAGCTGCTGGAAGCGGGCAAGCGCGAGGCGGTCCACTCCGGGAAGAACCCGGTCGGGCTCGCCGCGGCGGCCATCTACGCGGCCGGTCGACTCACTAACGTCGAGGTGACCCAGCACGAGGTCGCCGACGCCGCCGACGTGTCCGCCGTGACTATCCGCGACCGCTACACCGAACTGCTCGACGCCGACGACCGGGCCGCCTGAGGTGACGAGCGTGCCGACAGGCGCCCGCGTCGACGCCGTCCGGCGCCGTCGCAGACCCCGCGACCGCGCCGCTCGCTCCCGGTGTCGCGAACGACCACCGTTATACCGCCGACCGTGCAATGTCCTCTGAGAGAACCCGCATGTCACACGACGAGTCAGCCGTCGGTCCCGACGACGACGATCTGGTCGCCGAGACCGCGTCGCTGCTGGAGACCTTCGGACTGACGAGCTACGAGGCGAAGTGTTTCGTCGCACTGACCCGCATCGGCCACGGCACCGCCCGCGAGATCGCGGAAGTCGCCGACGTGCCCCGCCCGCGCGTCTACGACAGCGTCGAGTCGCTCGCCGACCGCGGACTCGCCGACGTGCAGGACGCACAGCCCCGGCGCTTTCGCGCCCCCGAACCCCGGGACGCCGTCGAGACCGTCCGCCGCGAGTACGGCGAGCGCCTCGACCGGCTCGAGGGGCTGCTCCCCCGGCTCCAGTCGCCCGAACCCCGCGAGGAGCGGGCCGGCGTCTGGGTCGTCGAGGGCGACGACGCCGTCAGCGACCGCCTGGCCGCGCTGGCCGACGACGCCGGCGACGAACTGCTCGTCGTCCTCGCCGTCGAGAGCCTGCTGACCGACGAGGTCCGCGACGCGCTCGCGGCCGCCGACGAACGCGGCGTCGAGATAACCGTCGCGTCGCCGAGCCCCGCTATCCGCGAGGCCGTCGCGGAGACTGTCCCCGCCGCGTCGGTCGTCGAGACCTGGACGTGGTGGGAGTCCCACCCCATCCGGGCCGGCGAGATCAGCGCTATCCTCATGGCCGACGGCCGCGAGCTGATCGTCAGTTCCGACCTGGAGACGGATCTGCCCGGGATCGACCGTCACAGCGCCGTCTGGACCGACGACGAGCGCGCGCCGCTCGTCGGGTTGATGCGACCGCTGCTCGCCGAGGCGATCCGCTCCGGATCCCCCGCTCACGGGCCGGCGTAACGCTCGAGAATCGACCGGGGTCCCCGACCCCGAATCAGGCGACGGAGATGCCGTTGCGCGCGAGGAAGTCGCTCGCGCTCTTTATCTCGACGGGACTGCCGATGATCCGCACCCGACAGTCCTCCCGGCGGATCGTGAGCGTGAACCGCCGTTCGAGGTCCTCGCGCAGCCCCTCGATGGCGTCCGCTGGCAGGAGGATCTCCGTGCTGTCACGGAGGCGGGCCGGATCGGACATGATCGATCCTCATCGGCGCTCGTCGTATTAGTGTGTCGGAACGCGATTCATTTCGAGGAGAGAACATTTACGCGTGGCACGATAGATCGCGATCGCGTCGGGCGGCGACCGAGGGGTCCACCGCCGCGGTCGCGACCGGGGCGGAGGAACACCTTTTTCGGTACCGGTTGCCGACTCCATCGTAATGGGGCTCGAAGAGGAGATCCGCGAGATCGAAGAGGAGATCGCCGAGACGCCCTACAACAAGTCGACCGAGGAGCACATCGGTCGGCTGAAGGCCAAACTCGCGGACAAGAAGGAGAAGCTGGAGAACCAGTCCTCGGCCGGCGGCGGCGGGGGCTACGCCGTCGAGAAGACCGGCGACGCCACCGTCGCCCTGGTCGGCTTCCCCAGCGTCGGCAAGTCGACGCTGCTGAACGCCCTCACTAACGCCGAGAGCGAAGTCGGGTCCTACGAGTTCACCACGCTCGACGTGAACCCCGGCATGCTCAAATACAACGACGCCAACATCCAGATCCTCGACGTGCCCGGGCTCATCGAGGGCGCCGCCGAGGGCCGCGGCGGCGGCCAGGCCGTTCTCTCGGTCGTCCGGACCGCCGATCTGGTCGTGTTCGTCCTCTCGGTGTTCGAGATCGACCAGTACCGGCGCCTCTACGACGAACTGTACAACAACAAGGTTCGCCTCGACACCGAACCCCCCAACGTCTCCATCCGGAAGAAACACAAAGACGGCATCAGCGTCACCTCCAGCGTCGACCTGGAGCTCGACGAGCAGACCATCAAGAGCGTCCTGCGCGAGCGCGGGTACGTCAACGCCAACGTGAACATCGGCGAACAGGTCGACATCGACCGCCTCCTCGACGGCGTGCTGGACAACCGCGAGTACCTCCCCTCGCTGGTCTCGGTCAACAAGGCCGACCTCATCGAGCCCGACTACCTCGACACCGTCCACGAGCAGCTGCGCGACCACGACATCGACCCCGACGAGACCATCTTCATCAGCGCCGTGGAGGAGAAAGGACTCGACGCCCTCAAGCAGGCCATCTGGGAGGAGCTCGGGCTCATCCGGGTCTACATGGACAAACCCGGCCGCGGCGTCGACTACGACGAGCCGCTGGTCCTGCGGGAGGGCGACACCATCGAGGACGCCTGCGAGAAGCTCGGCGGCGAGTTCGAGGAGCGGTTCCGCTTCGCCCGCGTCTCCGGTCCGAGCGCCAAACACGACGAACAGCAGGTCGGCATGGACCACCAACTCGCCGACGAGGACGTGCTCCGCATCCTGACGACGCGATGACCGACCGCGAGACGGCCGCCGGGTCGCTCTCCACTGGGGCGTTCTCCCGCCGTCGACGTGCCCTCGCGGTCCTGGCCGCCGGGCTCGTCCCGTGGCTCGTCATCCCCTACGAGGACGCCGTCGGGCTGGTCTTCTCGGTGGCACTCGCGAACACGGAGACGCTCGCGCTCACTTCGGTCTACGATTACGTCTTCGTGTACACGCGCGGGCTGCCGACCGAGCTGCTGGCGTGGCCGACGGCGACACTGCTGTACGGCGCAGGGGTCGCGAGCGCCGCGCTCTCGCGGGTCGACCGCGAGGACCGCCGCGTCACCGCCGGACTGTTCGCGCTGGCGGCGTTCGACGTGTGCTACGCCGTCCTCGGATTCTCGTCGTTCCGAGCGGGCACCATCGCCTACCCGCTCGGTGCCGTCTTCCTCGCCCTCGCGGCGTGGACGAGCCGTCCCTGACGTTCCGCGTTCGGTATCCTTTTCGAACTGGCTACCCTCCGATCGCGTATGGACGCCACGCTCGATCACGTGATGATGCGCGTCGAGGACCTCGACGAGTCGCTCGACTGGTACACCACACACCTCGACTACGAGGAGAAGGGTCGCTGGGAGGCCGACACCTTCACCAACGTCTTCCTCGGCCCGGAGGACGTTCACGACGAGGGCGCGCTGCTGGAACTCACCTACAACCACGACGGCCGCTCGTACACGATGGGCGACGGCTGGGGCCACATCGCCGTCCGCGTCGAGGACGTGAACGACGCCTACTACGAGCTGATGGACGAGGGCGTCGAGGACTACCGCCGTCCGGAGGACAACCCCGGCTACGCCTTCGTCAAGGACCCGGACGGCCACGAGATCGAGATCGTCGAACGCGACCACGGCGCCCGCTGGAGCATCGACCACACGATGGTCCGCGTCGAGGACGCGGACGAACACCTCGGCTGGTGGACCCGCAAGTTCGAGTACGAACACACCGGTCGCTGGGAGGCCGACGGCTTCGCCAACTACTTCCTCAAGCCCGAGGGCGCCGCCGAGGAGGCGATGTCGGTCGAGCTGACCTACAACTACGACGGCCGCAGCTACGAACTGGGCGACGCCTGGGGCCACCTCGCCGTCCGCGTCGACGACCTCGACGAGGGCTGGGACCAGTTGATGACTCGCGAGGCCGAGGACTACCGCGACCCCGAGAGCTGCGACGACAACTACGCGTTCACGAAGGATCCGGACGGTCACGAAATCGAAGTCGTTACGTCGTAATCGAGGTTTGTGTTCGGACGCGAGCGAAGCGAGCGGCCGCTTTTTGCCCCATCTTTTTGCGCGAGCGGTACCCGCAGGGCCGGAGGCCCGAGGATACCCGACGCGGAAAAAGGTGGTCGGGGAGGACCCGGACGGCCACGAAGTCGAAGTCGTCACGTCGTAAACGGCGGCTGTCCGCCCGCGATGTCGATGTACCACGCCGCAGTCGAGAACGTTCGTTCTGCGCCGTGGTAGGCGTCGCATACTCGCGATCTCCGGTATTTAATACATCCCCCGTCAGCGGTCTGTGGGACAGGTGTCTGACACGTATCGCGAGTGCGTGAAACACTCACAAACGGGTTCTGTGGGCCGATCTGTGCCGGAAGGTGGCCGTTCATCCCTCGGGTATGACCACAAAGCATTTATTACATCCGCTGGTGGATCGTACCGTACCCCTACCCATGGCTGCAGTATTGAGTACACCACTGTCGGTTCGGCGCGGCCGTCTAACGGTCGCGTGTCCGCGTGGTCGGAAAGCTGCTGTGGCCGCTGATAGAAGATCCAACAAACTATGACAGGAACCAACGACAAGCTGCGTAGCTTGTTCCTGACGGTGCTGATGGTCGTCTCCGTCTTCGGAGGGACCGTCGCATTCTCGGGTGCAGCTGCTGCGGCTAACACGGACCCCGGCATCGCAGATGCCACAGAGTCCGATGACGACATAACGGTTGAATTCAACCGTAGTGGAGTTGAATCGGTCGCACAGGCCAACGACATTCGGGATGAAGACATCGAGGTCTTCGTCCGCGCCGCAGACAGCGGCGAGTTCGTCAACTACAGCACGAACGCGTCCGCTGACTTCGGCTTGGGCAACGTCCAGTACGACGACGCTGGCCCGACCACCGAAGTCACTCTCGGCGCCGCGAACGCGTGGAACGACCTCAGCCCGGCTGACGAGGTGAAGGTCCGCTTCCAGAACCTCACCAGTCAGAACAACCCGAACGGCGAGTACAACACCGGTAACGTCACGGTCGACGTCTCCGCTGCTGTCGTAGCGGCGGACGGCCAGGACGACGACATCGACACGGCGCAGCGTGTCTACGCCGGTACGCCGATCTCGATCGACGCGTCGCACTACGCCGACAACACGCCGTTCCTCTTCCAGAACGCCGACACCAACCAGACGCTCCTGGAAGGGTCGACCGGCGAGGACTCCGCGCGGTACGTGTTCAACACGGACCGCCTGTCCTCCGGCACGACCTACCGTCTGGTCTTCAACCCGGCGAGCCAGGCACAGAACGTCCCCACGACGGGCGCCCGTGAGGTCGCGTACATCACGGTCGACTCGCTCGAGCTCTCGGCCTCGCTCGACCAGGACGGAGATCTCTTCGAGCACAACGAAGAGGTCAACCTCGACATCAGCGGTGACGCCATCCGCGGTAACTCGCGACTGGCCGTCACCGTCGACGGCAACTCGACGCAGTACGAGTCCGCCAGCCTCGACAACGGCGGCGAAATCGTCGACGCCGACTACACCTACGACCCCGGCGAACTCAACGCGGACGACTACACGGTGACGGTCACGGACGTTCAGACCGGCATCGACGTCACCGCCGGCGAGTTCACCGTTGACGGGTTCCCGACCGCTGACTCCGCCTCCTTCGGTGGCGGCGTCTTCGAGGAGGAACGCGGTGACGTCGTCGAGATCCCCATCGAGCTGAGCGACAGCTCGGAGGGCGCTCTGGCGACGGTCTCCATCGGTAGCCTCAGCGAGACCAACTACGTCACGAACGTGACGGTCGCTGACGAGGACGGCGACGGCGAGGTCGTCCTCGAGTGGAACACGTACATGTCCGGTACGAACATCTCTGACCGTATCTTCACGGCTCAGGGTGCGGACAACATCTCCTCGTTCGGTGGCGAGTCCGGTGACTTCGTCACCGACCTCCGCCGGAGCTACCTCGGTCGGTTCGACAACCCCGACAACGGTGGAGACGGCGACGGCTTCGCGGAAGTTGGTGAGATCCCGAACGATGTCGACACCGACAACTGGGACCTTTACCAGCCGAATGAGGGCGGATACGACAACGATGCAGATCAGTCCTACTACACTGCATCCAACCTCTCCGCCAGCCAGAACATCAACTACGCCGAGGTCGCGACGATCGACCCGGCCTCCTACGACCTCGCAGTTGTCGCCAACGACGAGGACGACAACCTCGTTGACTACCAGTTCAACCTGACCGGTGTCGACGCAGAGGGCGTCGGTGCGGTCTCCATCAACTCGCGCTCGACCGAGAGCAGCGACGTGTGGGTCGTTCCGTCCGACAAGACTGGTGACGTCGACTTCGAGTTCATCGACGAGAACACCGACAACAACGAGGACCCGATCGACGGGAACCTCACGCAGTCCGACCAGGCGACCAACGGTGAGCTCGTCGTTCACCAGATCTCCGCCTCTGGTCTCGAAGGTATCCTCCGCAACCGCACGGACGCGGGCGCCAACGATACGGCCGCGTTCCTCGCGGAGGACACTGACTTCGGCGGCAGCGACTTCGCTGCGTTCAACGCCTCGTTCACCGAGGAAGACGTCGGGCCGAACCGCGACGCCCGACAGTTCGACCTCGACACGACGAACACGGTTGTCATTCCGGACTACGAGAATGACACCTACTACGTGGCCGTGAAGCTCGGCGGCGTTGACGAAGACAAGCTGGTCGACGGCGACACCTGGAACGCGAGCTTCCAGTTCGCCGAGTACGATTCGATCGGCCCGGTCCTCGGCGGTGACGGTGGCGGCACCATCAACTCGCTGTGGACTTACTACGACGCGGACGCGTCCCTGGACACGAACTCGGAGGACGAAGTCATCATCCGCAACCAGGAAGGCCAGACTATCCGCGGCGACACCAACGTCGCTCCGGGTACGAAGCTCGGCCTCCGCATCAACAGTCAGTCGGACACGAGTCCGTTCCTGACCACGCTGAACACCCACGTCACCGAGGACCGCACGTTCGCGGCGACCGGTGACTTCAGCCAGCGCGGTGCAGGTATCAACTTCACCGTTGCGGTCCGTCGCGGTGGCGAGCGTATCAGCGACGGTACCTACAACGGCCAGATCCTGGCCGAGGCGACTGCCACTGTCACGTTCAGTGACCAGGCAGTCTCCGAGAGCAACCAGGAAGTCGTCGTCGACTCCGCCACGCTCTCCGACGGTGGCTTCGTCGCCATCCACGAGGGTAGTGCCAGCGGCGACGTCATCGGCACCAGCCGCTTCCTCGGGGCTGGCACGCACCAGAACGTGCGTGTCGACCTCGACACTCCGGTCAACGGGACCACCACGCTGGTCGCCATGCCGCACCTCGACGACAACTCCAACAACCTGTACGACTTCCCCGAGGCTGACGCGCCGTACACTGCCGACGGTAGCGCAGTGACCGCCAGCGCGTCCGTCTCGCTGGACAGCGCGACGGCAACCCCGTCGCCGACGCCGACGCCGACCGCGACGCCGACCGCGACGCCGACGCCGACCGCGACGGCAACCCCGTCGCCGACGCCGACGCCGACCGCGACGCCGACCGCGACGCCGACCGAGGCACCGTCCGACGGTGACGACGGTGGCGACACGACGCCGTCCCCGACCACGACCGGCGACGGTCCTGGCTTCGGTGTCGCTGTCTCCCTCATCGCCCTGCTCGCGGCTGCGCTCCTCACGGCGCGCCGTCGCGACTAAGGTAGCAGAATCGGGCTGACGCCCGATCCCTAACCGCTCGACATTTTTTCGACGCTACCCGGACAGCGGCTGCTGTGTGTCGTTTCCGTACTCCGGCCGTTCGTGCGCGCGCCAGGCACGCAACGACAAAGCATATACTCCCGATCCCGTTACGTTGAGGCAGTACCGATGCTCGACACCGTTCTCGCCGGGCTCGACTGGGCCACTCGGTTCTCGGACCCGCTCGCGTGGCTCGTCCTCGCGGCGTTTCTCGCGACGACGGCGCTGGAGCTGACCGACCGACGCGAACGGGCCCGCAAGGCGGGCGTCGCAGCGTGGGGGCTGTTCGGCGTCTTCTGGTTCACCCTCATCTATCACTTCGCCTTCGTCCAGAAGAGCGTCATCGAGGGCGCCGGGACGCTGGTCGCCGTGCCCGCCTCGTTCTACGTCGGCTACCTGCTGTGGTCGGGTCGAGACTCGCTGTTCGTCCTCTCGCGGGCCGTTCTCCTGATGGGCGTCGTGTTCTTCCCGTTCGAATCCGTTCCCGCGTTGCGGCAGTTCCTGGTCGAGACGGTGACGGATCAGACCGCGCTGTTGATCTCCCTGGTCGGTTCGGACCCCCAACTCGTCACGGGGTACGAGGCGGTCGTCGACGGACAGTCGGTCGTCGCATACGACGGCTACATCGTCGGCGAGAAGGAACACCTCTACCACAACACGTTCGTGTTCGCGGACGGGGAGAGCCCGATCTTCTACACGATCATCATCGCCTGTACGGGGATCGGGAGCATGGCAATCTTCGCCGGGCTTATCGCGGCCGTCGAAGCGCCGCTCCGCCGGAAACTCCGCGCGCTCGCGGTGTCGATCCCGGTCATCTACGCCCTGAACCTGGGGCGGAACGTCATGATCGCCGTCGGGTTCGGCGAACAGCGCTTCCACCTGTTCCCGGGGCTGATCACGTCGGTGTTCGGGCTGTCGGACCCGCGGCAGGTCTCCTACATCGTCATCGACCGGATCGTCGCCCAGAGCCTCTCGGTGGTCGCGCTCGTCGGGATCACGTACCTCGTCGTCCGGGAACTCCCGGAGGTGTTGACCATCGTCGAGGACCTACTGTTCGTCGTGACGGGGACGGAGTACGACCTGCGAGCCGCGCTGGACGTGCCTTCGGCGGCTGTCGACGGGGATCCGGAAGTGGGGACGGAGGCGAGCGAGGGCGCGAGCACCCGCTCAGACGACTAGCTCCTCGAGGAGGTCGGTCGGGGCGTCGCCGAGGGCGGCGAGCGCGTCCCGTTCCATGAGGTGGAGGTCGCCGGGGATAACGAGCAGATGCAGCGGTTCACCGAACGACGCCTCGGCGAGCGCCGAGAGTCGATCCGCGCGGACGGTCGGATCGGGGCTGCCCGCGCGGGCGACGACGACGCCGAGCGCGTCCTCGTAGGCGTCGGCGAGGCGCGCGGCCGCCCGGTCGGCGCGCATGTAGTCGTCGTGTTCGGCGTCGATGTCGAGGAAGACGAGCGTGTGGAGACCCCGTTCCCGGTTCGCGTCGACGGTGTCGACGACGCTCTCGGGGAGGGTGTCGCCAGCGTGGGAACGCTCGAAGGGCAGCGTCGTCGCCTTGCCGAAGCGGTAGTTCTGGAGGCCGGTGAGCGAACTCGCGGCGGCCTGTGCGGTCGTCCCGTGGACGACGCGGGTCTCGATACCCCGGTCGTGAGCGCGCAGTCGCAGGTCGGTGTGGGTCGTCGAGATCATCGTGTCGCCGGCCGTGCAGAAGACCACCTCGGCGTCGGCGGCGTCGTCGAGGACGTCGTCGGGCGACTGCTCGACGCCGGCGCGGTCGCGGACTTCGATCTCGGTGTCGTGGTACGATTCGAGGTCGGCGAGCGTCGCGCCGGCGAGCTTGCTCGTGTAGAACTCGGCGACGACGCGGTCGGCGGCGCGGATGGCGTCGCGGCCCGCGACGGTGACCGAGCGCTCGTCGTAGAGGCCGAGTCCGACGAAGGTGAGCATACGCCGACTCCGTCGCCGAACGGATTAAGCCCCGCGAAGCGCCCGCGAGCCGAGTGGGGAGCGGCGGCCGCGCGATCGCCAGCGAAGCGTCAGGCTTACCGCGCGACGGCGACCTATCGGTGCTATGGAGGTCTCCTGCGTTCGGGTGCCCCGCGAGGACGGGGAGGCGACGCGTCGCCGGCTGGCCGACGCCGACCTGGTCGACGAGGACTACGAGATCGCGGTCGCCGACGGCTCCCTCTACGTGCCGGTCACGGACCCGTCGGCCGTCCCCGAGGAGTTCGACGTCGTCGTCCGGGACGCTGACGCGCGGGAGACCCAGACGATGCCGGCGGACCTCGTCGAGTTCGACCCGTCGTACGAGCGACTGGGCGACGTGGTCATCGTCGACGAGGACGACCCCGACCGCGCGCGGGCGCTGGCCGACGCCATCGTCGAGTCCGCGCTGCCCGTGAAGACGGTCGTGAACCGCGCGTCGAAGGTCAAGGGGACCGAGCGAGTGCGCGACTGGGAGGTCCTGGCCGGCGAGAGCACGGAGGCGGTCCACCGCGAGTACGGCTGCGAGTTCGCCCTCGACCTGGCGACGGTGTACTTCTCGCCGCGGCTGGCCACCGAGCGCCACCGCGTCGCCGAACAGGTCGCGTCCGGCGAGCACGCGTTCGACATGTTCGCGGGCGTCGGCCCCTTCGTCGTCCCCTTCGCGAAACGCGGTGCGACCGCAGTGGGCGTCGACATCAACGAGGACGCGATCGAGTACCTGCGGGAGAACGCCCGCCGCAACGGCGTCGAGGAGCGCGTGACGGCGATCACCGGCGACGTGCGCGAGGTCGCCGCGGAGTACGAGGGGTGGGCCGACCGACTCGTGATGAACCTCCCCCACAGCGCCGACGAGTTCCTCGACACCGCCGTCGCGCTGGCCGGCGACGACTGCGTCGTCCACTACTACGACATCCAGCACGAGGACGACCCCTACGGTCCGGGCGAGCGGGCGATCCGCGCGGCGGCCGAACCGGAGTACGACGTGTCCGTCGAGCGGCGCCACACCGTGCGGTCGTACGCGCCCCACGAGTTGAACGTCTGTCTCGACGTGCGGCTGACGCGGGCGGGGTGATCACCCGGCGAAGTCGCCGTAGCTGACGGCGCCCTGGTCGACGATGGTCTGGCTATCGGGGAGCTCGCCGTCCGGGGGCTGGCCCTCGGTGGCCGGCCCGCCGGGCTCGCCGACGACGAGTCGCCCGATCATCCCGAGGGACTTGTGCGGGCCACAGAAGTAGTCGTACGTGCCTGTCGTCTCGAGCGTGTGCTCGAAGGTCGCGTCCGCTTCGCTCAGGACCTCGCTGCTCCACGGCTCGGCGTCGGAGGGGATTCGGGTGGTCTCAGCCTGGTCGTTGGACTCGGCGTAGGCGACGGTCGAGTGTGCGCCCGAGACGTTGACCCACGTGGCGGTCGTGCCGGGCTCGACGAACAGCCCGATGGGGTCGAAGTAGTACTGGTCGCCATCGGTCACCATGTCTACCTCGCTGGGCCCGGCCGTGACCGTCCCACTGCCGTTCTCGGAGTCCCCGTCTTCGTCGTCGGTGGCTCCGCCGTCGTCTGTCTCGGTTGTCTTTCCTGAGACATCGTCCTCGTCGGTCGGGGTCTCGTCGTCCGCGCCGGCACCGGGGGCCCCGCTACAGCCGGCGAGTGCGACCGGGAGGGCAGCGACTGTCGATCCGACGGTGGCGAGATACGTGCGTCGTTTCACAGCGCGAGTTAGGAGGGGACGCGCTTGTGGGGCGGGCTTGCGATAGCGTGATGGAGCCCGACCGCGCGGAGCCGCCGTGTTCCACGGCAAACCGCCACAGGCGAAGTCCGATTCGCAATCCTTATTGTGGTTATCGGCGGTAGGATGAAACGGAGCGACGTGGCGCGCCGGTGTAGCTCAGACTGGTAGAGCGAATCCTTCGTAAGGATTAGGCCAAGGGTTCAAATCCCTTCACCGGCTCTCTTTGTGACTCCCGACCCGTGAGCGGCGTCTCTGTCCTCGCGACCGGTAGCATCAAGCAGGTAGGGACGGTCGGTACGCGTATGCGGTCAGAGGACGACATCCGGGAACGGATCGCCGAACTCGAGGACGCGTACGACAGAACGGACCCGCCGACCTCGGAGCTGGAGGACGAGGCGGAGGTCGCGATCCTCCGGGCCATCGAGGAACTGGAGTGGGTGCTCGAAGAACACGAGGCCGAGTCCGGGTTCACGACCTGAGCGTCGGAACCCCTATTTTCGCTGCCCTCCGCTATCTCCCCGTGCAGTCGACGACTCGCGACGCGCTGCTCGCGACCGTGAGCGGCGGTGCGCTGCTCGCGGTTCTCGCGGTCACGGAGTCGCTGTCGCCGCTCGGTCGGCCCGCGGTCGCCGTGGCGGGCGTCGGCGCGGCGCTGGCCGTCGAGGCGCTGTTCGTCGCGGACACCCCGGTCGCGGAGCTGTGGGTGCGGCCGAGCGTGCAGGTCGGGAGTGCGGCCGCGCTCCTCGCGGGCGCCGGTCTCGCGACGTGGGCCCTCGGTCCGTGGGTCGTCGCGGCTGCCTGCTGGGGCCTGGCGACGTACTTCGTCTTGCTCGCGCTGCTGCTCGCGGGCGTCTGGGGTGGGACCTCCGAGTGACGGAAGCGCAACGCGGAGTGACCGAGAAGCCGGACGGACCGCCGTCAGTGGGTGAGCAGGAGCACTTGGTCGTCGGTGCGGACGACGCAGAAGGGACCGCCGGGGTTCCCGAAGGTGTTCTCGCGTTTCTCCGAGACGAACAGATCGTCGAACGCGTCGCCGCAGGCCGGGCAGGCGAAGTCGTTCCTGTTTTCGAGGTGCATCGTCGCCCGGTCCTGACTCATCAGTTTCAGGCCGTGGCGGTACTCGTGTACGTCGAACGAGCCCTCGACGTCGAGCGGTTGCATACCCCCAGAACGGGGAGACGTCGTCTTGAAACTCCCGCTCAGATGTTCGCTTCGGCGCCGACGTAGAGGACGACGACGAGGAACACCCAGACGACGTCGACGAAGTGCCAGTACATCGAGGCCGTGCTGACGGAGGTGTGTTTCTCGGCGGAGTACTGCCCTTTGAGGGCCCGGACGAACACGATCCCGAGGAGCACGGCGCCGAGGCTGACGTGGAGGCCGTGGAGGCCGGTCAGGCCGTAGAAGCCCGACGCGAAGGCGCCGCCGGTGAGGGTGAACCCCTCCTCGACGATGAACACGTAGTACTCGTACACCTGGCCGCCGATGAAGACGACCCCGAGCAGGAGCGTGAACCCGAGCAACTGGAGAAATCGAGTCCGGTTGTTCTTCCGGAGTGCGGTGTGTGCGAAGTGCAGCGTGAAACTGCTGACGACCAGGATACCGGTGTTGATGAGGACGAGACTGCTCAGCAGGTGCGGGAGCTCGCCGGGGGGCCAGGTACCCGCGCGGATGAAGAAGTAGTAGACGAACCCGGCGCCGAAGGTGGCGATCTCGGAGCCGAGGAACAGTATCATCGCCAGCCGGAGGGTACCGCTGCCGTGTTCGTCCGTGCCCCCTTCCCAGAAGTTGACGACGAACGCGTGGTACAGCCAGCCGTAGAGGCCGGCGAGGAACAGGCCGACGCTGGCGACGGTCGCGGCCGGGCCGTACATCGGGTCGACGAGCGGTTCCTGACCACGGCCGAGCACGAACAGCGCGGCGGCGACGTAGATGCCCGCCGCGCCGACGGCGGTGATGAACGGCCACCAGCTGGCCTCGCCGAACCCGCGCGGCCAGTCCTCGACCGCCGGCAGGTGGTGACCACCGTGGTCCCCGTGGTCCTCTGACGTATCGTCCGCGAGACTCATACCCCGGACTTGCGCCAGCAACACTAAAAAGCCTCCCAAACCGTCCGCGCCCGGGCGTCGGCGGCCGACCACTCCCGCGGTTCTCCGAACGCGTTCGCCGGCCGTCGCGGCTGGGGTCGCCGGCCGTCGGAGACGGGGGCCGCCGTCCGGTCGGGCTTCGATACTTTGATCGGGGGGGGAGTCCAAACGCCGACAGATGGACCGACGACGGACTCCGACGGTCGCGGCCGCCCGCGGGGTGACGGCGGCCGCAGTCGCGCTCGCCGCCGCCGTCGCCGCGCGGCCCGTGCTCGCCCACGGCGGGTCGCTGGGCGGGTCGGCCCGCGAGTCGCTGAGCGTGCCGACGTGGCTGATGCTGGCGACCGGCGGCGCCGTCGTCGGCGCCTCGTTCCTGCTGGCGACGTTCGCGACCGACCGGTCGGCGCTGGACTGGCTGGTCGACTCCCGGAGGCGGCTCGCGCCCCCGGCACCGACCGCGCTCCGGTGGGCCGCGGGCGCTCTCGGCGTGGCTGCGCTCGTCGGCATCGTCGTCACCGGGTTCGTCGGGCCGACGGACCCGCTCTCGAATCCCGCGGTCGTGATCGTCTGGGCGGGCTGGTGGGCCGGGTTCGCGATGAGCACGTACCTCGTCGGGAACTCGTGGCCGGCCGTCAACCCCTGGCGGGCGATCGCCGAGGCGCTGCCGGACCTCGGCCGGGAGTACCGCTGGACGCTCGGCGCCTGGCCGAGCGTCGCCGGCCTGCTCGCGCTCGTCTGGATCGAGGTGGTCAGTCCGCTGGCCGACGACCCGCGGGTCCTCGCGGTCACGGTCGTCGCCTACTCCGTCGTGACGCTGGCCGGCGCGGTCGTCTACGGCACCGAGACGTGGTTCCGCGAGGCCGACCCCGTCTCGCGGGTGTTCCGCTACTACGGCGCGGTCGCGCCGGTCGGCCGCGACGACGACGGGTCGCTCTCCCTGCGGTTCCCGGGCGCGGCGCTCACGAGCGACCGCCTGGACGGCGTCGACGAGGCGGCGTTCGTCGTCGCGATCCTCTGGGTGACCACCTTCGACGGGTTCGTCGCGACGCCGGCATGGCAGTGGCTCGCCCGCTCGCTGGTGAACCTGGGGTATCCGATCGCACTGCTGTACCCCGGCGCGATGGTCGTCGGCTTCGCGCTCTTCCTCGGCGTCTACCTGCTGGCGTCCCGGCTCGCCCGCCGGACGGCGCCGACCTACGTCGCGAGCGAGACGCTCGCACGGCGGTTCGCCCCGCCGCTCCTGGCTATCGCGGCCGGCTACCACGTCGCACACTTCCTGGGCTACTTCCTCTCGCTCGTCCCGGCGCTCGTGGCGGCGGTGACCGCGCCGCTGGCGACGGTGAACCCGGGGCTGATCGTCGTCCCGGGCTGGTTCGGCGGCGTCGCCATCGCCGGCGTGCTCGGCGGGCACCTCCTGGCCATCTTCGCCGCCCACGTCACCGCCTTCGACATGTTCCCGGGACGACTGCAGGCCATCCGCAGCCAGTACCCCTTCATCGCCGTCATGGTCTTCTACACGATGGCGAGCCTCTGGATCGTCACCAGACCGGACGTGCCCCTCCCCTACCTCCAATGACCGAGCCACCACCCACCGACCCGTCCGACGAGAGCGAGGCGCCCGCCGAGCCGAGCGCGGCCGGTGACGGCCCGTCCGTCGCCGACGACACCGCCTACGACGTGCCGCCCGACGCGCCGGTCTCCGAGTGCGAGTACTGCGCGCGGCCCTTCGAGTCGGCGGGGCTGCTCGCGCTCCACCGCGGGCGCGCTCACGGCTCGGCGATCACCGAGGGCGAGCGGACGGCCTACGAGGAGACCTACGAGGCCGAGTCCGGCCAGTTACAGCGGTTCCGACTGAAGGCGTTGGCGGCGCTGGTGCTGCTGTACTTCGGGTTGCTGATGGTGTACGCGGTGGTCTGACCGCTCGGACCACGGCGGGGCGAACGGGACGCTCGGACGCCCGGAACGTAAGTTTCATGCGCGCGAAGGGGTAGTGTACCCGTATGGAACTGCGGGTCATCGAGAAAGAGCCGACGATGATCTCTATCGAGATCGCCGGCGAGAGTCACACGTTCATGAACGTGCTGAAGGGCGCGCTACTGGAGACGGAGGGGATCACGGCGGCGACCTACGACGTGAACCCCGAGCAGTCCGGGGGCCAGACCGACCCCGTGCTGACGATCAAGACCGACGAGCGGACCGACGCGCTCGACGCGCTGGAGGCCGGCGCAGAGCGGGTCGTCGAGAAGTCCAACGACTTCACCGACGCCTTCGAAGCCGCCGCGTAACCGCGGACGGGTCGTTCCTCTCGTCGTCGCCGCGACCGCCAGCGGCGGCCACACGTTTTTGCCGCGGTCCGCCGATGGCGGTGACATGACCGAGCGGGACGGGCGCGCGGGCGCCGAACCGGAGCCGGACATCGACGACGTGATCGAGGACCTGGAGGCGCTGGAAGAGCTGGTCGACCGGCCCGAGGAACGCGAGCGGGTCCGCGAGGCGATGCAGACGGCCCGGCGGGCCGACAGACGGCGGGTCGTCGGGCGCATCCGCGACGCCTTCGACCTGCGGGACGCGGGCGAAGCGGCCGTCGGCGCCTTCCTCTTCGGGATCCCGATGGTGGTCGAGGGCGGCACCACGGAGATCGGGCTGGCCATCGCGGGTTCGCCGGTGGCCGTCGCGCTGACCGGCGCGATCGGGCTGGTCTTCGTCCTCGGGATCCTCCACGCCGCCCGGTTCGAGGCGGTCGAGGCGGACCTGCTCGCCGGCGTCGTCCCGCGGCGGCTGATCGGTATCCTCGCCGTCTCCGGGGGGATGGCCGTCGGGCTCATGACGCTGTGGCGGCGGGTCGACTGGAGCCAGCCGGAGGTCGCCGCGGCGCAGTGTCTCGTGACCGCGGTCGTGATGGGCGTCGGCGCGTCGCTGGGGGACGTGCTACCGGAGTAGCGGGCGACAGGACGGCCGGTTGGCCCGAGTCAGTCGGCTCGTTCGGGCTCGGGCACGGCGTAGTCGTCGTAGGCGTCGAGCTCGTCGGCCTCGCTGCCGATACCGGTGGTGACGATCATGCGCATCCCCTCGCGGACGCTCATGTCCGTCTCGTGGATCTCGGACTCGGACACCATCACGAGGCGGCCGGCGGTCGGGTTGGGGCTGTTGGGGAGGAACACGGAGTGGGCCCGGTCGCCGGTGGCCTCGTCGAAGCTGGCCGTCCCCTCGCCGGTGACGAAGCCGATCGAGTAGACGTCCTCGCGGGGGTACTCGATCAGGACCGTCCGCTCGAACTGCGACCCGGTGTCGACCAGCGAGGTCGCCACCTGCCGGACGCCGCCGTAGATCGTGCTGACGAGCGGGACGATGTTGACCGTCCGCCCGAGGTTGCCAAACAGGTGTCGCCCGATCGACCACTGGGCGACCAGCCCGAGGACGGTTATCACCGAGACGATCAGGACGACCGCGAGCACCTGCGCCGCGAGTTCGCCGCTGGCGGCCGTCTCGACCAGACCGAACCTGTCGACCATCGGATTGATGAACTGCAGCGAGAACGAGACCAGTATCCGGAAGATATAGAGCGTGATCGCCAGCGGCGCGACGAGGATGAGCCCGGCCACGAAACTCTCCTTGAGTCGGCTGGTCAGTGGCATGCGTTCGTGTCGGCCGCGGCGAGCAAAAAGGTGGGGCCACCGGAAGGACCCGGCTACCGGCGAGTACGTGATCGGTACCGGCGAATGCGCGGCCGAGACCGGTGGCGATCGACGGGTTCTAACTGGGGACGGTGGGTTCTGGCCGGGGATCGGTGGGTTCCGAGCGGGAGCCGGTCCGTCCGACCGGATCGGCGCGGTTGGTCCGAACGGGATCGGGCCGACGCGGGACGGTCCGGACGACCGAAACGGAGCGGCCGCCGGCAGTTCCGGAGGGCGTTACCAACCGTCCGAAGCGCGTTACCGCTGTGTTCGAGCGCCCTACTCGGCGCTCTCGCGGTAAACGGTCGGGCGATTCAAGAGCGTCCCGGAGCTTGTCCGACCCAACCGTGACACGAGACCGCTCGGATTCGACGGATATCTCGCACTCGGAGCCGACCGCCGACCCCGGGTTTCGGGCGTGGATGGACGCGACCGCCGACCGCTTCGAGTCGGCCGACGAACGACGCGTCGACGTGTTCGTCCGCTCGATGCTGCCGCCGCTGGGCGCCAAGTCGAGCCAGGAGGCGCTGATCGCGCGACTCGACGAGCTGGCGGCGGGGTCGTCGATCGACGGCGTCTCCGTGACGGTCACCGGGAACCGGCTCTGTCTGTGCGAGACCTGCGCTGGAACCGACGCCGAACGGTCGCTCCTCGACCGTATCGCCGAACTCGACGAGTGGGGCGAGGACCACGACGCCACCGCGAGCCCGTTCTTCGAGCGGCGGGAACTCGACTCCGCGATGGCCGAGGAGACCGCCCGGGCGCTCGTCCCGCCGCGCGTGACCGCCGCGCTCTACTGCGACGACGCGCTCGCCGGCGTGTTCCCCTGCCGGATCGGCGGACGCGAGTACGCGGTCGCGGACTTCGCGGACGCGCTCGAGCACTTCTGCGCCGAGCGGCGGCTCGTCGTCGAGCCGTAGCCGGGTTCGGCGCGACCGGCCGTCGAACGTACCGACCGCCTACCCCGCGCTCGTCCGGGCAAGTCGATACATAACAATGTCACGTTCTCGGTTACGCGGAAGCATGACAGAGTCGCCTGTCGACCGAACCGACCGGACCGAAACCGACGGAGCAGCGCCGGCCGCCCGGAGGTGGCGGTGATGTGCGGCATCACCGCCGCGGTCGGCGACGACGACGCGGTGTCGACGCTGCTGACCGGACTCCAGAACCTCGAGTACCGCGGCTACGACTCGGCGGGGGTCGCCGTCGTCGACGGCAGCGGCGTCGAGGTCGTCAAGCGCGAGGGGAAGGTCGACGAGCTCGCCGACCTGCTCTCGCGGAGCTCGATGGCCGGTCGCGTCGGGCTCGGTCACACCCGCTGGAGCACGCACGGCCCGCCGACGAACGCGAACGCCCACCCGCACACGGACTGCTACGGTGACCTGGCCGTCGTCCACAACGGGATCATCGAGAACCACGGCGAACTCCGCGAGCGGCTCTCCGAGATGGGACACACCTTCTCCAGCGACACGGACACCGAAGTCGTCCCGCATCTCGTCGAGGCCTACGTCGACGAGGGCGCGGGCGTCGAGGCCGCCTTCCGGCGCGCGGTCGACGACCTGTCGGGCAGCTACGCGATCGCCATGGTCCACGAGGACGAGGAGGTCGTCTACGCCGCCCGCCAGGGGTCGCCGCTCGTCTTCGGCGTCAGCGACGACTCGTACTACCTCGCCAGCGACGTGCCGGCGTTCCTGGAGTTCACCGACGACGTGGTCTACCTCGAAGACGGCGACGTGGTCCGGGTCACGCCCGGAGGCTACGACATCACCGACACCGGTGGCGCGCCCGTCGACCGGAGCGTCGAGACGGTCGACTGGACCTCCGAGGACGTGGAGAAAGGGGCCTTCGACCACTACATGCGCAAGGAGATCGACGAACAGCCGACGGCGATCGCTCAGGCCGTGCGCGGTCGGGCCGACGGCGACGGGGTCGCCTTCGAGTCGCTGTCGGCCGGCGCCTTCGCCGACGCGGACCGCGTCCACTTCGTCGCCTGTGGCACCTCCTATCACGCCGCGCTGTACGGGGCGCAACTGCTGCGCGAACGGGGCGTCCCGGCCCGCGCGTACCTCGCCAGCGAGTACGCGGTGACGGCCCCGCCGACGGAGGACGGGACCGTCCTCGTGGGGGTCACCCAGAGCGGCGAGACCGCCGACACGCTCGCGGCGCTCCGACGGGGCGCCTCCGAGGGGCTGCGGACGCTGGCGGTGACGAACGTCGTCGGATCGACGGCCGCCCGCGAGTGCGACGACACCGTCCTGATCCGGGCCGGGCCGGAGATCGGCGTCGCCGCGACGAAGACGTTCTCCTCGCAGGTGGCGACGCTCGGCCTGCTCGCCGAGCGGATCGCCCGCGAGGCGGGCGGTACGGGCTCGGCGACCGAGGGACTGCCGGCCGCGCTCGACGACGTGCCCGACGCCGTCGAGACCATCCTGGCCGACTCCTCGGCGAGCGCGCTGGCGACCCGCTACGACGACAGCGACGCGTACTTCTTCATCGGCCGCGGGACGGGTCACCCCGTCGCGCTGGAGGGGGCGCTGAAGCTCAAGGAGATCTCCTACGAGCACGCCGAGGGGTTCCCCGCCGGCGAGCTCAAACACGGACCGCTGGCGCTCGTGACCCCCTCGACCCCGGTGTTCGCCATCTGCACGGGTCAGCACACCGAGAAGCTCGTCGGGAGCATCGAGGAAGTGAGCGCGCGGGGGGCGCCGGTCGTGGCGGTCGCCCCGCGCTCGGAGAGAGAAGTGGCCGAGGTCGCCGACGACGTGCTGTGGGTGCCAGAAAGCCATCCCGAGCTCGTCGGCGTCCTGGCGAACGTCCAGCTCCAGCTGCTGTCCTATCACACCGCGACGTTGCTGGACCGACCCGTCGACAAACCGCGCAACCTGGCCAAGAGCGTCACGGTGGAGTGACCCGTCGCTACTCGTCGCGTCCGTGACCGAAGCCGCGAGCCGTCCTCGCCCGGCGGCTCATCGCTTGTCCGTCAGGTCACACACCGCGCTCTCGGAGGAGACGATGAAGGCGTCGTCCCGCAGCTGCTCTTCGGAGTCCGGCAGGAAGATGACCTGGTCCGGGTCGTCGACGACGTTGATCTTCTCCCACGCGATCAGCTCGTAGCCGAGGTTCTCTTCTAAGTCGGGGTCGACGGGCTGGTCGCGCCAGTCCGTCGGGAGGGCCTGCGCTCCCCGCGACTTCGTCTGTCTATCCGTCCACACGTCGGCGTTCTCGTTGTCTTCGGTCATGCTTACTCCGTGGCTCGTCCCGCGTGGCGGCCGCGGCCCGCCACGACTCGGGGGTCACGTTTCCGGTAATGCCCACCTACTCGTATAACGCTACTGTCCGTATGAAATGACTTGTCCGATAGACGGTTGCGGGACGGTATCGGGATACTATCCGGGTACTTGCAGTGGGAACCGGTAGCACAGGCCGTTCGAACGACCGGTCGCTGCCGATATCGAGAGAGCCAGGTGCGCTCAGACCGCGTTGTACGCGGCGTAGGAACCGCTTACCCGGGCGGGAACTCGGGTCGAGTTCAGGTCGGTGTCGCCGAGGCGACAGTCGTGAGGTGGTCGTTCGATCGCTTGTCCAGAACCATTGCCAGGAGGAGAAAGCACAGCCCGAACCCGACGGCGGCCAGGGCGGGGCCGGCCGTCCCGTTCAGGAGGGCGAGCAGGACGCCGGCGAGCCCGGTCGCGAACCCGCCGGCGCCGAGCAGGTAACACAGGGCGACCGGGTGGGGGTGGTCGGCGACGTACTTGGCGCGGAGGCGCCACAGGAAGTTCCCGAGCAGCATGCCGGAGACTCGGGGGATGTACGTCGAGTAGTCGATGTGGCTCTCCTCGTCGCCGTAGACGGCGGGGGTCGGCACGTCGACGACGCGCATGTTGGCGACGTTCAGTCGGACGAGCAGATCGTTGCAGTAGCCGTAGAACTCGTACATCTCGTCGAGGTCCGCGGCCTCGATGGCCTCGGCGGAGATGGCGGTGTAGCCGTTCTGGGGGTCGCCGATCTCCCAGTAGCCGCTCGCGATGCGTGTGAGGTAGGTGAGCGTGACGTTACCGACGTAGCGAAAGCGGGGCATCGAGTCGTAGTGGTCGCCCAGGAGGAGGCGGTTGCCCTTGGCGTAGTCGGCCCGGCCGTCGACGACCGGGTCGATGATGCGCTCGATGATGTCGGGGTCCATCTGGCCGTCGCCGCCCATGACGGTGACGACCTCGACGCCGTCGGCCACCGCGCGCTGGTAGCCGGTCTTGATGGCGCCGCCGACGCCCCTGTTCTCGCTGTGCTGGATCGGGACGACCCGCCGCTGGGTCCCGCCGTCGCCGACGAGTTCCGGTGTCGGCGTGTTCTGTCGCTGTGCGTGCTCGCGGATCTCGTCCCAGGTGCCGTCCGTGGAGGCGTCGTCGACGGGGTAGATACGGTCGACGAACGCCGGGATCGAGTCGATGACGTCGCCGACGAAGCCCGCTTCGTTGTACGCCGGCACGACGACGCCGATTGTCGTGTCCTGATACATGTGCGTTGTGGTCGCCGGTCGGTCCTAGGCGAAGCGCGGGTTTTGTTATGGATCTCATACGGCGGTGTAGGCCGGTTCCGAACGGCGCTTCAGCTCGGAACGGTCGCCCGGTCGACCAGCGTCGCCAGCCCCTCCTCGAAGTCGTAGGTCGGCTCGTACCCGAGCCGACTGCGCGCGCGTCCGAGCGCCGCCCGACTGTGTTTGATGTCCCCTTCGCGGGGGTTCCCGTGGACGACCTCGCTGTCCGAACCGACCAGCCGAGTGACTCGCTCGGCGACCTCCCGCACGGAGACGCCGGTGCCGCTGCCGACGTTGTAGGCCCGCCCGGTCGCGTCGGTCGTCGCCGCGCGGAGGTTCGCCTGCACCACGTCGTCGACGTGGACGAAATCGCGGGTCTGGGTCCCGTCGCCGTCGATCGGGAGCACGCTGTCGGAGCGCGCTCGGTCGAGGAAGGCGCCGACCACGTCGTCGGTGCCGGTCCGGTCGCTCCGCTCCCCCGGACCGTACACGTTGAAGTACCGCAACGCGACCGTCTCCATGCCGTAGCGATCGGCGAACCGCCGCGTGTACTGGTCGGCCGCGAGCTTGTCGATCCCGTAGGGAGTGAGGGGCGTCTTCCGGTCGGACTCGCGGATCGGGAGCGTGTCCGGTTGGCCGTAGACCGCGGCGCTGGAGGCGGTGACGACCCGGGCGTCTTCCCGGCGGGCCGCGTCGAGGACCTTCACCGTCCCCGACGCGGTCCGACGGTGCCCCTCGACCGGCGACCGGATCGAGGCGCGCACGTCGGCCAGCGCCGCCTGGTGGAAGACGACGTCGACCCCCCGCATCGCTGGCCCGAGGTCGGTCGGGTCGCGCACGTCGCCCCTCACCAGGGTCGCACCGTCGGGGACGTTCGCGGGGTCGCCCGTCGAACAGTCGTCCAGCACGGTGACCTCGCAGCGGTCGGCCAGCGCGGCCGCGAGGTGGCTCCCGACGAAGCCCGCCCCGCCGGTCACGAGGACCGACTCCCCGTCGAGCCCGCTCGCCGGGTCACTCGTCACGACGGCTCACCCCCACGGGAGCCGTCCGCTCGGTCGATACGCCGGTTCGGCGCCGCTCGCCGCGATCACTGGCGGGGACGCGCGATTCGTCCGTTCGCTGGTCGACACGCATTGCCCCCGAGTTGGGACACCGTACTGATAGTTATACGTCGCCTGAGAGCCGCGCGGCTCCCGGTTTTGCGAGAATCGATCGTTGAAACGGGGGGTTCGAGGGCGCGCTCGCTTCAGTCGCGAGTCTCCGACCGCACCCGCTGGGGGCGCCGCCGGGCCGCGACCTCCGCCATCGTCTCGACGGGGACCGCGTCGCGGCGCTCGTCGACGGCCCGGAGGACCGCCTCGATCCGTTCGACCGCGGCGTCGTCGACCAGGTTGTTCGGGTGCAGCCAGAGGTGGAGGACGCCCTCGCCCTCGGCCGCTGCGTCCAGCCCGCGCTCGACGAGTTCGACGACGGGGTCGCCGACGAACGGCTTCGTCGCCCGCAACGGCAGCCCCTCGTAGCTGTAGAGGAACAGCGACGCCGGCAGGTTCACGAGGCCGTCGTCGTCGACCGTCGGGCGGACGAGCGGAGGACGGCCGTCACCGACTGCGACGGTCCGGAGTTTCTCCGGGAGCGACCGCCGTTCGACGGGGCGGCGCCCGCGGTACACCTCGAAGCCGTAGTCGGCCAGCAGGTCGACGTGCCCCACGTTGTTGCGGGGGAAGACGAACGATCGGCCGTCGATCCCCCACTCGTCCATGAGCGCCCGACTGCGCTCCAGCTCGGCGGCCGCCATCGCCCGGGTCGTCCCCGGCGCGCCGAACTCGACGTGGCTGTACGTGTGACAGCCGATATCGTGGGCGACGGGCGACGCTCGCAGCTCTTCGACGAGTTCGGGGCCCCGCGTCAGGTCGGGCCGCTCGGCCCACTCCCCTCGCTCGCGCGCGAACCACCCGGGGCCGATCGGGTGGTCGTCGTGGCGACCGTCGCACTCGTCGTGTAGCAGATGGGCGACGACCGCCCAGGTCGCCGGCACGTCGTACGCCTCGCAGAGCCGCCGGAGCCGTCGCCACCCCTCGCGACCGCTTTCGACCCGGTCGCTCGGCGGCTCGCCGTGATCGACGAACCCCCAGGCCAGCTCCGCGTCGACGGAGAGGACTACCGATCCCACGCGTCTCGATACCTCGTCATGGGGTAGTCCAGGCCGCACGCACGGATTGTTATGGCGCGACTACCCGTCCTCGCCTCCTCGGCCGTCACGGCGCCTACAGCCGGGGTCGGACGACTTGGGAAATATAGACTGCACAGTACTACCACTTCTAATGTTATCTATGAATATTTATGAAAATCGAGAGGGTGGTGTGGGAGACGAAGTTCTCCCGTGACAGTATCCCGGGCATCCGCGCTCATAAACGAGATATCGAGATATCGATCTGCGACTGTCTGATGGACGGGGTGGTTCACCGTAACCGAATCAGACGACTGCTGTACGATCGAACGTCGCTCTAGACAGATAAGGGTGGCTCGATAGGCGATTTAGGTATCGATCGGCCAGATATGATCGATAACTGCTGTTTCGGATGTATAGTTTTGATACTGTTATTCGATTTCGGCAGTAGATATCGGCGGACGGCGAACCGGGAGGCTGCGTGGAGCGGAGCGAGGCGGCGGTATCGGGATCGATATCGCGGACGGGCCGCCGCAGGGTCCCTATAACAATACCCGGCTGCAGTCACGTCCGGGCCATGACGGGACTGATCGGACGATCTGCGGGCGGCGGGCGGCTGGACGAGATGGCCGGGGCGATGGTCGACGAGGACTGGTACGAACTGGAGAGCGCGAGCGACGGGGCGGCCGCCGTTGGCGTGCTCGAACACGGGACGCGCGACCCGGACGCGAACGTCGTCTGGCGGGGCGACGGCCTCCTCGGCGTCGTCTACGGCGTCGTCTCGAACCGCGACCGGCTGGCGCTGTCGTGGGGCGACCTCTTCCGGGGGGTCGCCGACGACTCGCGGGACACGCTGGCGCGGCTCGACGGGCCGTTCGCGCTGGCCTGCGTCGACACCCGCGCGGGCGCGGTCCACCTGGTGACCGACAAGGCGGGGAGTCGCCCGCTCTACTACGCGACGGCCGACGCCGGCGCGGCGGGAGACGACGGGATCGACGACGTCGCCTTCGCGTCGGAACTCGGTCCGCTGGTCGCCGAGCGCGACGACCCGACTCTCGACGCCCGGGCGGTGGGTGACCTGCTGCTGTTCGGTGGCGTCGTCGGCGACCGGACGCTCGTCGAGGCGGTCGGGAGCCTCCCGCCGGCGACGCGACTGACCGTCGACGGCGAGGTGTCGACCGAACGCTACTGGGAGCCGGCCGCCGAGGGGCTGGCGCCGTCGGGGTACCCCGACCGGTGGCTCGCCGACTACCGGCGCGCGCTCGCGGACGTGGCGACGACGGCGGGCGACTGGACGCTCTGGTTCCCGGCTGACGCCGACAGCCGGATCGCCGCGGCGGTGCTCGCCGACCAGTCGCCCCCGGTCCGGACGCTCACGTGCGGACGCCCGGGAGGCGGTGACAGGGAGACGGCGGCGCGGGTCGCCGCCCACCTCGGGGGACCGAACACGCAGGCCCACGGAGACCCGGACCACCACCTCGTCGACGCCGTCGCCGACGCCGTGGCGGCGACCGACGCGATGGTGGCGTGGTCGGCCGTCGACGCGCTCCCCTACGTGACCGACGGGCTCCACGAAGACGCGGACGTGCTCGTCCACGGCGACGCCGCCCTCGACGCGGCGACGTGGGCGGGCGCCATCGGCGCGGACGATTCGGCGGCGAGCGCGCTCTACGAACACGAGCGCGTCCTCCCCGCGGAGTCGGTCCGGGACCTGCTCGCGGTCGACGCGGACCCGCTGGACTCGGTCGACGCGGTCGTCGCGGCCGGCGTCGACGGACCGACCGAGCGGACGGCCGTCGACGCGGCCGGGCAGGTGCGCGCCGCCACCGAGTTGCGGAGTCGCGCGGTCCAGCGCCGGCAGGTCGGTACCAGGACGCTCGCGAGCGGGCCGCTCCTAGACACCGCCGCCCGCATGCCCGCCGCCTACCGGACCGGGACGCGGCCCATCTCGGCGCCGGTCGGCGCGGGTTCCCCACCGATCCGCCGGGCGATTGCCGACCGGCTCGGCTCCGACCTGGCGGGGATCCCGACGGGACCGGCCGGCGACCCGACCGCGTCTCGGGACGAGGAGCCGGACGGCGAGCGCGGAGCGGCGGGCGGCGACGCCTACGCCCGCCGGTACGCGACCGACGACCGCTTCCGGCGGTTCGTCGACGACCTCCTCGACGGCGTCGCCCGGCGCGATCCCCTCGACGCCGACGCCGTGTCGGCACTGCGGGACCGCCTCGCCGAGGGCGAGCTGTCGACGTTCGCGCCGGTCGCGGCGCTGACGGGGCTGGAGCTCTGGGCGCGTCGACACCTGGACGACGGCGCCGCGGCTCGCGGGCGGTCCGCGGTCGAAGTCTGAGAGGAAACCGACTGCGACTCTTTCCTACTGCGGCTGGTACAGCGCGAGCGCGTCGGCGATCGCTCCGCGGTCCCCCTCCGAGACGCCGGGGTGGACCGGCAGCGAGACGACTTCCGCCGCGGCCCGCTCGGCGACGGGGAACCGCTCGTCGACGCCCTCGTAGGCCGGCTGCTCGTGGATCGGCGTGGGGTAGTAGACGCCGGTGTCGATCCCGTGGTCGTCGAGGTGGGCGACCAGCCGCTCGCGGTCGGGCGCCCGGACGGTGTACTGGTGGAAGGCGTGGTCGACGCCGTCGGGGACCGTCGGCGGGTCGACGGGCGCCTCGGCGAGCGCCTCGGTGAGCGCGGCGGCGTTGTCCCGGCGCGCGCGGACGAACCGCGAGAGCCGCTTGAGCTGGACGCGACCGATGGCGGCGGCGATGTTCGTCATCCGGAAGTTGTGCCCGAGTTCGACGTGGTCGTACCGCTCGTTCCGGCCGTGGTTGACGAACCGCTCGGCGCGGTCGGCGACCGCCTCGTCGTCGGTGACGACCATCCCGCCCTCGCCGGTGGTCATGTTCTTCGTCGGGTAAAAGGAGAAGGCGGCGGCGTCGCCCAGCGACCCCACCGGCTCGTCGCGGTAGCGGGCGCCGTGGGCCTGGGCCGCGTCCTCGACGACGGCGGCGTCGTACTCCTCGGCGATCGCGGCGATCTCGTCCATCGGCGCGGGCAGCCCGTAGAGGTGGACCGGGAGGACCGCGTCCACGTCGCCGCCGCGGATCTCGATGGCCTCGCGGACCGCGGTCGGGTCGAGGTTGTAGGTGTCGGGGTCGATGTCGGCGAAGACGGGTTCGGCGCCGCAGAAGCGGACGGCGTTGGCGGTCGCGACGAAGGAAAACGGCGTCGTGACGACGGTGTCGCCCTCGCCGATCCCGCAGGCTCGCAGGGCGGTGTGCAGCGCCGTCGTCCCGTTGGAGGTGGCGACGCCGCGGTCGACGTGGCAGGTGGTGGCGAACTCCCGCTCGAAGGCGCGGACCTCCTCGCCGTCGGCTATCATCCCGCTGTCGAGCACTTCCCGGACGCGCTCGCGCTCCTCGCTGCCCAGGGCGGGCTCGGCGACGGGGATCTGTCGGTGGTCTTCGAGGCTCACAGCTCGTTCCCCCCGTCGAGCTCGTCGGGCAGCGGTTCGTGGCGCGCCGGGTTGCCCATCGCCAGCGTCCCGGGCGGCACGTCCTCGGTGACGACCGAGCCCGCGGCGACGAACGACCCCTCGCCGACGGTCACGTCGGGGAGGATCGTCGCGTTCGCGCCCACGGAGACGTTCGATTCGAGGGTGGCGCCGACGAGTTCGCTCCGCGCCCGCACCGGGTACGGGTCGTTCGTGACGACGGCGTGGGGACCGAGGAACACGTCGTCGCCGACGGTCGTCTTCGGCGGGAGGTAGACGCCGGTCTGGCAGCTGACGCGCGACCCGAGGGTCACGTCGCCGTCGAGGACCGCCTGGCTCCCGACGAGGACGTCGTCGCCGACGGTGGTACCGCTCCGGACCAGCGCGTGGTGCCCCGTCGAGAAGCCGTCGCCGATCTCGACGTCGGTGTAGACGATGGTGCCGCCGCGGACGGTGGCGTCGTCGCCGATTCGGGTGTACGCGTCGCCCGAGCCCCCGGGCTCGCCGACGACCGCCGTCTCGGCGATGTCGCAGCCGTCGCCGGTCCGGACGGTCGAGAGGTCGTGCTCGCTCATGTGACGGTCGACGCTCGGCACGGGTCGACCTTTGTTATGGAGCGCTTGCGGGCCCCGCCGTCGCGACACGGCGCCGGTCGACGCGCGTCGCCGGCCGCTCGCGCCGCGGGCGACCGGTCCGCCGCGAGGGCGTCACTCCGCGGGGAACTGGTCCATCGCGAGTTCGAGGTACGGGACCGCGACCGCGGTCGCCTCGGTCGCCCGGACGGTCCGCCGCTCGCGGTCGTACTCGACGAGCCCGGCGTCGTCGAGCTTCGGGAGGTTCGAGTGGACGAGTCTGGTCGCGACCTGGTCGCGGAAGTCGTCCCTCGAGAGGTCGCCGGGGGTCTCCGCCCCGTCGACGACGTTCTCGACGAGGTCCTCGTAGGGGACCGGCCCGTCCGCCCGGCTCAGGTACGCCAGCGTGAACCTGTTGCCGGGGCGAGCCAGCAACTCGAAGAGGTCGTCGACCGACACCGGCCGCTCGCTGGCGGCGTCGCGACTCCCCCGTTCGGTGGTCGACGTGCTCGTCGCGTCCTCGGCGGACGCGTCGCTCTCCCCTCGGGCTCCGTGCGGATCCCCGGCTCGTCGCCGGTCGTCGTCACTCGACCGGCTCTCCGGTGGCTGCTCTGACCCCATACCCCCACTTCTCACTCGACTGTTATATATGCTCGCCTCGTGTTCACGAGCCGCGGGCGGTCCCGGGCGCCCCGGAACCGCCCGTCCCGATCAGAAGTTCTCGGCGCGGTCCGGCCGCGGGAGCACCCAGGCGAGCCCCGGGCGGCCGTCGAGCGTCCAGACCCAGCCGGCCAGCGCCAGCAGGAGCAGTTCGGCCGTCAGGTAGGCGGCGCCGAGGGGGGTGGCGAGAAACCCGAGGAACTGCTCGGCCAGCGCCAGCACGTGCGTGATCGTGTGGTCGGGGCCGTCCCCGGGAGCGGCCCGGAGCGGCCACAGGAGGAACCACAGCTTCGCGTCGCCCCCGAGGACGACCGGGTAGAGCACGTCCCCGGGGAGGTGACTCAGGTAGCCGACGACGAACGCGAGGGCGGGGCGCTCGCGACCGGCCGCGGCGCCGAGGGCCAGGACGGCGAGGCTCAGCGGGACCGCGGTCAGCAGCGAGTGGGCCAGCGTCGTCCCGCCGGGGAGCACGCCGAGCCACCAGCCCAGCGGCTTGTCGACGAGGTCGGGGAACTGCGTCCCCACGGCGACGGCGGCGGCGGTCGTCCCCGTCGGCGGTTCGCGCCAGACGAGCCGGCCGACGACGGCGTAGGCGAGGTAGCCGACGGCGAGGTGTTCCCACGGCCACATGCTACGGCCGCCCGCCTGTCGGTCGAGTGCGGTCGTCGGGCGGGCGTCGGTCGGGTCCCGTGCGGTCCGCCGGCGGACGACGGTCGGCGAGTCCGTCGTGGGGGGCGAGTCCGTCGCGGGGGGCGAGTCCGTCGCGGAGGGCCGCTACGTCCATGCGCGGCTCCGCGCGAGCCAGGGGGATTGTTATGTCGAGGCTACGCGCTCGGCGGCCGGTTCGGGGCGGCGGTTCAGACCGTCGTAATCGCGGTACGCGGAGCGAAATTTCTGGAGCGTCGAAACCTCTTTACGTGGTAGCCGACTCGGTGTGAGTACAGCGGAAAGTGGGACGCAAGCGGGTCCCGACGACAATGTCCGCGTGAATTCCCGGTCACCGACCGGTAGCAGGATGCACCCGTCCGACACTACATCGCAACAATGAGCACAGATTGGGACGACGTCAGCTTCGTCATCAGTTCGCGGTATCGCGTCGCAGTTCTCAAGCGACTCGCAGACGGCCCCTCGACGCCGTCGCAGATCGCTTCCGACGAGGACGTGGGCATCGCGCACGTCTCGCGGGCGCTCCAGCGCCTCCGGGAACGGTCGCTCGTGGACCTCCTCGTCTCCGACGACCGCAAGAAAGGCCGCGTCTACGGCCTCACGGAACAGGGCCGGGACGTGTGGGACAAGATCGAAGCCGAGAACATGGTGTGAGCGACCCCGCGGCGTCCTCGACCGCTCGCGGCGCCCGGCGCAGCTGCCGGTCGTCGACGCCCCGCCACGCCCCGCCACGACCCGACCTCCCCGAACCCCCCGTGACGACCGGGTCCGCCCGTTCGACGACCGAGTACGGTTCCCTTACTCCGCGGCCGTCCGCGCCGACCCGTCGTTTCTCGCGTCCGCTCGTCCACCGAGCCGCGGCTAACTTTACAGACATAGGTTTGTAATGGGTACCCGACGAGTAAGGTCGGCATTACCGGGCACCCCGGTCCGGAATGCCGGCTATTCCCGACATCACGCACCGACGCGTCGTCGGTTCGCGGCTCTCGGGAGAGCGGTCGACCGGCGGATCGGTGGCGTCGAGCGCGGGCGCGTCGCGCCGCGTGTCGAGTCCCTGCGGGTTGGGGGCGGCCACGCTGCGGCTCGGTTCCGCGGCGTCTCCTCGTTCCGACCCGGTGGCTAGCGAGTACCTGCGGGTCGCGTGCCGAGACGCTACCTGACGGTCTCGCGGCGCGAAGCGGCTTTAGGGGCCGGATTACTATCGGTCGACGGGACGGGATCACAGCCGATGACGGAACACATCTCCGACAGCGACCTGGAGCGGATCGCCCAGTTCGTCGACACGCCGGCCTACGAGCGCGAACCCGAGCAGCTGCTACCGGAAGACGTCGAAGAGGAGTAGCCGCCGGCACCGCCGACCCGGGTTCCTGTCACTCTCGGTCTGCCGCCGCGTTCTGGCGGCCTCGCTCCGTTCGACCAGCGCCGTCGCCGGTCGGCGCCGTCTGTCCACACGGGCCGACATCGCCGCTGACACGCGCCGTCGTCGCCCTGTCGCGAGCGCGTGCGCTCGCGCGACCGAGAGCGATCGAGGCGCGACCCGACGGGGCCGGTCGCGACGAACGGCCGGCTCGTCTCGGAAGACTTCAGGAGGGTACTGACGGTTCGAGAGCGCCTCGACGAGGCGGCTCCCGGGACGAGACGGTCAGGAGTGTCGGCGGAGGTCGTCGGGGACCTGACGGCGGTTCATGGTCCACACGACGATGTGTGCGCCGACCGTGAGGAGGAAGCCGGAGAAGATGATGACGCCGAGCGTGACCTCGGTCATGTCCGCGAAGATCCACACGTTCAGGTTCGACAGGGCGACCAGGGCGACCCCGAGGAGCGCGAGCGGGAGATACAGGTACTGCCAGGGCACCTCCCGCTCGCCCGGGTTCAGGTACTGGTCAACGTCGTTGGCCGCCTGCGTCAGCTCGACCTCGCCGGTGTCTTGGTCGTACCGGACCAGCCCGGCGTCCTCGAGTTTGGGGACGTGCGTCTGATACAGCGAGACGTAGACGCGTTTGCGCTGTTGTTTCGTCAGATCTTCGACAGTCGTGTCGTTCTCCCAGGCCGCCACGTCCTCGGCGAGCTCCGTCAGTTCGACCGGCGCGTCCTCGGTGCGGAGCAGATAGAGCACGTAGCGTCGTCTGGCGCTACTGAGGATGTCGAAGACGACGTCCTGCGTGAGCGTCTCCTCGTCTGTCGACATCCCCTATCAGCCCTCGCGTCGGTCTGTCGGTGGACTGTCACTACTGGCAGCCACCCCATTGTCGTATCTCGACACAACCAGGGAGTTTAGTGGGTCTCACTTTGTTACGAACCGGTTACCCTGACCCCGATCGCCCGGGTGCCACGGATCGTCCGAGATGGACGCTCTGGCGTCCTATCCACTG
Source organism: Halosimplex rubrum (assembly GCF_013415885.1). Classification (NCBI taxonomy): domain Archaea; kingdom Methanobacteriati; phylum Methanobacteriota; class Halobacteria; order Halobacteriales; family Haloarculaceae; genus Halosimplex; species Halosimplex rubrum. The sequence goes on along the minus strand of NZ_CP058910.1, from coordinate 2,187,136 downwards.
AGGCCGGGACCCCCGCGCTGGCCGGAAGGGGCCGTATCGACCGGCTACCAGTCAAAGGAAACGCATAACAAAGCCGACGCTCGGCGCTACCCCCGGGTGATTCATGAAGCACGGACGGTCGACACCGGCGGTCACGTTCCCGTTGCGGAACTGCGCCCGGAACGCCTCGAACGGCGCACTCGGACGGGTCGAACGATGGGTCAGGTCGGTCAGCGCGCGCCGTCGCCGCGGTGGCACCGGAGGCGGACAGTCGTGAGCGACCAGGTCAGTACCGGCGTCGTCGGCGTCGGGAACATGGGTCGCCACCACGCTCGCGTCTACAGCGAACTCCCCGAGGTCGACCTGGTCGGCGTCGCCGACGCCGACGCCGGCCGCGCAGTCGAGGTCGCCGCGGAGTTCGACACGACCGCCCGCGACCGCGACGAGCTCCTCGCCCGGGCGGACGCCGTCTCCGTGGTCGTGCCGACGCGGTTCCACGAGGCGGTCGCGCGGGCGGCCATCGACGCCGGGACGGATATCCTCGTCGAGAAACCGTTCGTCGCCGACCCAGCGGTGGGGCGGGACCTCCTCGCGGCCGCCCGCGGGGCGGACTGTCTCGTCCAGGTCGGCCACATCGAGCGGTACAACCCCGCGGTCCGCGCTCTGGGGGACGTGATGGTCGACGCCGACCCGATCGCCTTCGCCGCGCGCCGCCAGGGTCCGCCGGTCGACCGCGACACCGTCGACAGCGTCGTCTTCGACCTCATGATCCACGACATCGACGTCATCTGCTCGCTGACCGACGAGCCCGTCACGGACGTGTCCGCCGTCGGCGCGGCGAGCGGGGGTCACGTCGTCGCCCAGCTCGAGTTCGCGGACGGTCGCGTCGCGTCGCTGACCGCCAGCCGCGTCACCCAGGAGCGGGTCCGCGACCTCGCGGTGACCGCCGAGGACTGCCACGTCGAGGTCGACTACGTGGACCAGTCCGTCGAGATCCACCGCCACTCGCTGCCGGAGTACGTCGCCACCGACGGCGACGTGCGCTACCGCCACGAGAGCGTCATCGAGCGACCGACCGTCGAGACCGGCGAGCCGCTGAAAAACGAGCTCTCGTCGTTCGCCGAGTCGGTCCGCGAGCGGGTCGAACCCGAGACGACCGGCGAGGACGGCATCCGAGCGGTCGAACTCGCCGAGCGGATCGAGGCCGCGGCCGAGCGCGACACCGACGTGACGCCCGCGGAGGTACCTCGCCCATGAGCAGCCAGCGTTCGGAACCGACGGGGCTCTACGGCGCCGACGCCGACGAACCTGCCCAGCGACGCGCGTTCGCCGGCGGCGCCGTCCCGGTCGCGGTGTACGGCCTCGGGAAGATGGGGCTGCCGCTGGCCGCCGTCTACGCCGAGGCGTCCGGGGCGGTCACCGGCGTCGACATCGATCCCGACGTGGCCGAGGCCGTCGACGCCGGCGAGTGCCCCGTCGAGGGCGAGCCCGGCCTCCCCGAGGCGGTCGAGCGGCTGGCCGCCGACGGGTCGCTGTCGGCGACGACCGACGCGGTCGACGCCGCGAGCGAGGCGAGCGTCCACGTCGTCATCGTCCCGACGCTCGTCTCCGACGACCGTCCGGACCTGTCGGCGCTCGAGGCCGCGGTCCGCTCGGTCGGCGAGGGACTCGACGCCGGCGACACCGTGATAATCGAGTCGACGGTCCCGCCGCGGACCTGTCGCGACCGCGTGGCCCCGTGGCTCGAAGCCGAGAGCGGCCTCGGACTCGGCGAGTTCGGGCTCGCCTTCTGTCCCGAACGGACGATGAGCGGGCGGGCGCTGGAGGACATCCGCGGTGCCCATCCGAAGGTCGTCGGCGGCGCCGACGACGAGAGCACGCGGGTCGCGGAGCTGATCTACGGGGGGATCACCGACGCGGAGGTCTACGCGGTCAGCGACCCCACGACCGCCGAGTGCGTGAAGGTGTTCGAGGGGCTGTACCGCGACGTGAACATCGCGCTGGCCAACGAGCTGGCGACGCTGGCCGGGGAGTTCGGCGTCGACGTGCCCGAGGCCATCGAAGTGGCCAACACCCAGCCGTTCTGCGACATCCACGACCCCGGGCCGGGCGTCGGGGGCCACTGCATCCCCTACTACCCCTACTTCGTCATCTCGGAGTTCGAGGGCGCGACGCCGCTGCTGGAGACGGCGCGCCACGTCAACGAGTACATGCCCGAGTACACGGTCGAGCGGGCGACCGAGGCGCTCGCCGACCGGGGTCGCGACCTGGCCGAGGTCACCGCGGCGGTGTTCGGACTCGCCTACCGGCCCGGCGTCGACGAGACGCGCGCCTCGCCCGGCGTCGACGTCGCCGAACTGCTCGCCGACCGCGCCGAGACGGTGTACGCGGTCGACCCCGTCACCACGGACTCGCCGCCGGCGGGTGTCGAGCGCGTCTCGCTGGACGACATCGAGGCCCGCGAGCTGGACCTGGCCGTGGTCACGACGGCGCACGAGGCGTTCGAGTCGATCCCCTGGAAAGCGTTCGACGACGTGGTCGTCCTCGACGGGCGCCGCCAGTTCGACGGCGACGCCGTCGGACATCCGCTGGTTCGGCTCGGTGACGGGTCGGGAGAGAACTAGCGCGGGTCGGTCTGTCGGACCAGTACGTCGCCGTTGGACTGCACCGTGACCTCGTGGGCGCCGAGTTCGAACACGACGCGCCCGGTGACGCCGTCGGACTCCTGACCGGGGAACAGCCGGTCGAGCGCGTCCGGGTCGACGGCGTCGTACAGCGTCGACCCCATCTCCGTCGGTTCGACCCCCTTCGCCTCGGCGATCGCTTCGACCACGGCGATGCTCAGGTCCGCCCCCTCCTCCCGGTCGGCCGCCGACGAGTGGACCACGCGCGGTCCGCCCTCCCGAACCGTCGCGCGGTCGTCACCGTTCGTCGTTCGTTCCGCCATCGTCACTCCACCCAGTGTGCTCCAGTGATCGTCTCTGACACCATTCTAGTACAACACACGCATCCGACCCACTCACAAAGAACCTTCGGGATCACGACGTGTCGGCCGCCGGCCGCCGACCGGCGCGTTCGGCCGCACGACTTCGACCGTCCCGACCGGATCCCGCGCCCACCGGCGGAAAACAACTCGGTTATCGAATACGATCGCGGAGGGGGTGGGCCCGTCGGCGGTAAGGCGAGATTGCGGGACCGCGACCGCCGCGGCCGGCGCCGCCGGGACCGACGGTGCGGCCCGCGTGCCGATCCGAAGCGCGGATCCGCCTGGGACGGCTCGCCGGCCGACGCGGCGAGAAACCTCTCCATTACGATGCGAACGGGGCCCATACCGCAGTCGGCTCGTCGGTAACGACGTCCTTACTCGCGAACCCAGGAGATGGGGGAGGGTAACCTCCGCGTTATGCTCCCGTTGCTGATTGTTCAATCAAGAAAGATTAAGTGGTAATGCGCCATCACGGACAGACGGCGCGATACACTCTGTGGAGGGGTCTCCAGCGCCGGGGGTACGGACACATGAATGCCGACACATCCCACGAACCGACCGCGAATCGAACGCTAACTGTCACGGACACGTTCCGGCGGGCGACTCATGAGTGACCGCTCGCGAGCGCGTTTCGCCCGAAGCGTGCCCGGAGATCGGAGCTGCAACTATCGGGAGGTGACGGCCTGATGTCGTCGACATCTCAGCGCGCGAGCGATACCGACATCCTCGCCGAGGAGGCCGACGAGTCCGAGCCGGAGGAGGTCGCGGAGACCGAATCCGTCCCGGAGGAGGAGGCCGACTCGGAGCAGGCCGCCGACCTGCCGCTCGACCACGTCTTCGAGATCCTCAAGAACGAACGGCGCCGCACGGTGCTCCACTACCTGCAGGACCACGGGGGAACGGTCTCGCTGGGGGAACTCGCGGAGCACGTCGCCGCCGTCGAGAACGGAACGACCGTCGCGCAGGTGACGTCCAACGAGCGCAAGTGCGTCTACGTCGGACTCTACCAGTGTCACCTGCCGAAGATGGACGACATGGACATCGTCGAGTTCAACCAGAACCGCGGGCGGATCTCGCTGGGCCCGAACGCGGTCCAGCTCTACGAGTATCTCGAGGAGTCCGACGGCGTCGACCGACCGTGGCCGCTCTACTACGGGTCGCTCACGGGCGCCGGCGTCCTCGGACTGCTCGCGAGCCAGCTCGGCGCCGCCGCCGTCGGCCTGACGCCGACCGTCGTCGCGACGGTCGTGCTCGTCGGCCTCGTCGGCGTCTCCGCCGCCCAGACCCTCGACGACCGCGACGACGAGTAGCGTCTCCGTCTTCTCTCCGTTCTTTCTCAGTCGGTCAGCGACGGCTATCGGGTTCGGCAGTCGGCCGTCGAAGCGTGAGTCAGAAGACCGAGGCCGCGTCGCGACTCAGCGGACCGCGCCGAGTTCGACGAACGACGGCTCCGTCGCCGAGATCCAGGTCGCCATCCGCTTGTGCTCGTCGACCCCCGCGGGGTAGATCGTACACTCGTCGGGTGCGTCGTCGTAGCGTTCGACGACCGCTCGCAACTCCCACGTCGGCGCCTCGCGTTCGCCCCCGGTCTGCCGCGTCGTGTCCGTCGACATACCTCACCGGAGGTGCCGTCGACTCATTGTAATTGGTCGTCTACAGCGCGATAATTTCGCGTATAGGGCAGTTAAAACGGCTGAATTGGGAAAACTGTCGAAACTGTCACGTTCGATGACGGCTCCGCCCTCCGGCGGTCGCCGCCCGCCGGTCATCGCCCGCAGCGATACACTTCCCGACCGGCGACGACGGCGCGGGTCACGGTCGGCACCGGGTCGGGGTCGACGGCGACCAGGTCGGCGCGCGCGCCCGGCGCGAGCTCGCCCCGGTCGTCGAGGCCGGCGACGCGGGCGGGTTCGCTCGTGACCCGGGCCGCGCGGCGGGCGAGGGGCTCGCCGGTGTCGACGAACACCGAGGCCAGGAGCGCCTGGGGGCGGTAGTCGGAACACAGCAGATCGACGACGCCGGCGTCGATCGCCGCGCGCGCGTCGAGGTTGCCCCAGAGGCTCCCGCCGCGGACGAGGTTCGGCGCGCCCATCGCGGTCGCGGCGCCGCGCTCGCTCGCCCGGCCGGCGGCGGCGAGCGACACCGGGTACTCACACAGGTCGACGCCGTGGTCGAGCGCGTGCTCGACGGCCGCGGGGTCGGCGTCGTCGTGGGAGGCGACCAGCACGTCCGCCGCCGACAGCTCCTCGGCCAGGTCGGCGACCCGCTCTCTGACGGTCGTCTCCGGGACGGCGCGCCGCTCCGCACCGGCCCGGGCGGCCTCGTCGGCGGCGGCGCCGCGGCCGTCGGCGTAGCGGCTGGCGAACGCCGTCTCGTCCTCGAACTGGCCGCGGCCCGGCGCGTGCGCCATCAGCGACGCGATGTCGACGGCCGGCCGCTCGACCAGGTCGCCGACGACCGCGACCGAGGCCGGGTCGGTGACCTCACAGCGGGCGTGGACGCGGTGGTCGGCCACGAGATCCGCCCCCGTCGCGACGGCCTCCAGGAGCTCGGTCGCGCCCTCGATCGACCTGTTTTTCTCCGGGGCGTCCTCGAAGGCGATGGCGTCGAACTTGGTGGTGACGCCGGCCGCCAGCGCCAGCCGGTCGGCCGTCGCCAGCGCGGTCGCCGCGTCGACGCGTTCGCCCGACCGCGGGAAGCGGTAGCGCTCCACCTCGTCGCCGTGGAGGTCGACCAGCCCCGGGAGGACGACCTCGCCGGTGGCGTCGAGGTGTCGCACGGTCGGCCCGCCGTCGCGCTCGCCGTCGGTCGTCGCTCGGTCGTCCCCGTCGGTGCGTTCGGTCGACTCGACAGCGACGATCCGGTCGCCTTCGACGACGACGCGGCCGCCGTCGAACGCGGCTTCGGGGGTGACCACGGTCCCGCCCTCGACGACCAGACGTTCGGTCCGTTCGCTCATCGTCCGTCCGTCAGTGGACCGATACGGATAGTAATGGGTCGACTAAGCGGCCGGCGCGGTCGCGGTGTCGGGCGGGGCGGTCGTCGAACGCGGTCACGCCGAACGCGACCGCTGTCGTCGGTCGACCGCCAAAGAATGGAACAGGGCATCAGGGCGGCGCCCGCCGTCGTCCGGGACGGTGCCCGGGCGGCGGCGGGCGTCAGTGTGGACGGCGGTGGGTCCTCCCCCGACCCCCCGCCCGAGGCCAGCGACGGCTCGCACTTGGTTATACTCCGCGTACGACCCGTTTCGGGCTCGATACCGTGGTCGTGGTCCCGCGGGCCGCGTCGAACGTGCCGGGCGGGTACCGTTCGCTCCGCGCGGACGAACCGGTCGTCGGGCGTCGGCGGTCGGAAGCCGACCGCTACCCGTTCGACGCGGTCGACGGTCCCGTCGCTCCGACGTTCTCGGCCCTTTACGCGGTGCGTACTCCCGTGAACGATTGACTCCGTTTAACCGTCTCACCCCCCTCTCATCGATCGCCGTCGACCCATCGACCGGCACCACCTGACACGCCCGAACCCCTGTGCATCGCCGACGAGACTCCCGTTCCCGTCGGCTTCCCAGCCCACCGGTCGGCCGCTCCTTCGGTGTGGCGTCCCCGCCCGGGACGCTACGCGGGAAGACGGCTGCGTCTACCAGCGGTCCGCGGACGCGGCGCCGGTCCGCCCAGCCCGTGACCCGACGGGCCGGCGCCGCGTCCGGTTCGACCGCGGTTTCTCGCCGACCGACTCTCACGACCACCGATAGGTATACGGTCGCGCCCCGAGAGCCCCGCCCATGGGGTCGGACGACGCGCCAGCGGGCAGACGGAGCAAGGTCGAACGGCTCGTCGCGGCGTACGGGCTCGAGGAGATGGGTGACAGACTCGTCGACAGCTGGACGGGCTCGAACGGGTCGCGGACGAGTCTCAGGGACCTGGCCGACGAGTTCAACAGGGCCGTCCTGCGGTCGGCCATGCGCCGCGCCGACCGCAACCCGACCGAACACGCGGTCGCCGACGCCTACGAGACGCTGACCGGCGACGACGTGAGCGAGGGGCGCAAGGCCGAGATGCGAAACGACCTCGCCCGCGCGGGCGTCGATGTGGACGCGCTCGTCGGGGACTTCGTCTCCCATCAGGCCGTCCACACCTACCTCACGGAGGTCAGGGACGCCACGCCACCGGAGTCGACGACGGACCCGATCGACACCGACATCGGGACGCTCCAGCGGCTCCTCGGGCGGACCGCCACCGTCGCCGAGGGGACGCTCGCCCGACACCGCGACGCCGACCGGGTGACCCTCGGGGAGTTCGACGTGTTCCTCGACGTCCGGGTCCTCTGTCACGACTGCGGCGCCGACCGCGACGCCGTCGCGCTGCTCCGCAACGGCGGCTGTGCGTGCGAGCCCGACGACGACGGCGCTCGCTGAGATATGAACGCATTTACGCGCGCCGCTCCCCGGACCGGGCATGGACGGTGACGCTGGGGCGGACGGCCCCGACAGCGCCGATACCCCCGACGGCGCGGACCGCGATTCCGCCGATACCTCCGACATCGCCGACACCACCGAGGTCGCCGACGCCGCCGACGCCGTCGATCCCGGTCCGGACGGGTCGAACGGCGACCGGACGCGGCCGGCGCCCGACGCCGGAGCGGGAACCGCGTCGCTCTCGGTCCGGAACGTCGGTGGCATCGAGGCGACGGCGGTCGATCTCGGCCCGGGCGTGACGGTGCTGGCCGGCCGCAACGCGACCAACAGGTCGTCGTTCCTGCGGGCGATCCGGGCGGTACTCGGCGGCGAGGCGAGGCCGTTGCGGCGCGGCGCCGACTCGGGCCGCGTCGAGCTGACCGTCGACGGAGAGACCTACACCAGACGGTTCGAGCGGGCCGGTGACGGGGTGGCCGCGACGGGTGACCCGTATCTCGCCGACCCAGGCCCGGCCGAGACCTACGCCGTGTTGCTCGAGGACAACGACGTTCGACGGGCGGTCAGGGCGGGCGACGACCTCGCCAACGTGGTCATGCGACCGGTCGACACCGACGCGATCGAGGCGGAGATCGAGCGGCTGACCGCCGAGAAGCGACGGGTCGACGACGACCTGGCGGACCTGGAGGGCGTCGGCGACGAGCGGGCGAACCTGTCCGCCGAGCGGCGCCGTCTCGAGGGCGAGATCGAGGGGCTCGAATCGGACCTCGCCGACCTGGAGGCGGAGATCGAGGCGGCCGACGCCTCGCTGGACGACGGTATCGAGCGCGACGAGCGCCTGGAGGAGCGGCTCGACGAGCTTCGGGACGCCCGGACGGACCTCGAATCGGTGATCGAGGACCTGGACGCCGAGCGGGACACGATCGCGGCGGTCGAGCGCGAGCGCGACGAGATCGAGAGCGACCTGACGGCGGTGTCGCCCGTCGACGAGGCCGAACTCGACGCGCTGGCCGACGACATCGCGACGCTACGCGAACGCAAGCGTCGACTCGACGGCGACGTGAGCGCCCTCCAGGGGATCGTCCGGTTCAACGAGAGCCAGCTCGAGGAGGGCCTCCTCGGCGAACTCGGCGAGATCCGCCGGGACGGTGCGGATCTGGCCGGTGACGACGGCTTCGCGGGTGACGGCGCCGCGGGATCCGCGTCGAGCGACGGGGAGGGTCACGTGACCGACCGGCTGTCGGGGACCGAGCGGGTCACCTGCTGGACGTGCGGGTCGACCGTCGACCGCGCGGCGATCGAGGGGACGCTCGACCGGTTGCGCGACCTCAGGGAGCGGACGCTCGGGCGGCGTCGCGACCTGACCGCCCGGATCGACAGGCTCGCCGCCCGTCGCGAGCGGCTGGAGCGACGGCGCGAGCGGCGGGCGGACCTGCGGGCCGAGCGCGACCGCGTCGAGTCCGAACTCGCGCGCCGCGAGGAGCGCATCGGCGACCTCGAACGGCGGCGTCGGGAGCTGAACGAGCGCGTGCAGAACCTGGAGGCGACGGTCGAGGACCTGCGGACCGAGGACTACGCGGATCTCCTGGACCTGCACCGGCGGGCCAACGAGCGCCAGGTCGAGCTCGAACAGCGGCGGTCGGACCTGGCCGCCGTCGAGTCGGAGCTGGACGCCCTCGACGAGCGCCTCGACGACCGGGACCGACTCGAGACCCGCCGCGAGGAACTGCAGTCCGACCTCGTGGAGTGCCGGACGCGACTCGACCGGACCGCGGCCGAGGCCGTCGCGACGTTCAACGAACACGCCGACGCGCTGGTCGACGCCCTCGACTACGACAACGTCGCCCGCGTGCGCCTGACGCGGACCACCGGCACCGACCGGTCGGGCGCCGACGTGGGGCGGTTCGACCTCCGCGTCGTCCGCGAGGGCGACGAGGGCGCCTTCGAGGACTCCCCGGCGAACCTCAGCGAGAGCGAGCGGGAGGTCGTCGGGCTCGTCCTGGCGCTCGCCGGCTACCTCGTCCACGACGTACACGAGCGGTGCCCGTTCCTCCTGCTGGACTCGCTGGAGGCCATCGACGCCGAGCGGATCGCCGACCTGGTCGACTACTTCGCCGACTACGCGACGTACCTCGTCGTCGCACTGCTCGAAGCCGACGCGACGGCCGTCGGGACGGCCCACGACCGCGTCACGGAAATCTAGGCGGCGCTCGCTCCCCGGATCCGGGCTCGGAGTCGCCGTCGCCCGTACCATCTTCCGCGTCCGTCGCGTGTGTCTCCACGTCAGTCACGCGCGCCTCCGCGCGTCGGTCGGGTCGGCACCCTCGACCAGCCGGACGCGGTCGTTCGTGCTCTCGGCGACGCCCCTGCGGTCGATCGCGACCGTCGTCCGCGACCCGGTCTCGCCGGTCGGGTCGCCCGGTTCGGACCGCTCGGGGTCCAGGAGGACGCTCGCCCGGTCGCCGTCGGTCCGCACGATCGTCCCGACGGCCGTCCCGTCGTCGGCCACGACTCGCTTCCCTCTGTCGGTGCCCTGAAAGTTCCGTCTCATGTGTCGTTCCGCCACCCGTGAACGAGGGGGGAGGCGCCTGCCTCTAACCGAGTTTCGACAATAAACCCGGAGCCCCGTCCCGCCACCGGCCCGCCACCGTTGCGACCGTTCCACCCGACCCCCGCGTCGGTAACACCCGCCTACCGCGACGGTTTCCGCCCCCCGATACGCACGACGCCGAAATCATTGAAATATGATGGGTTCGATATCACATACGGGAACATATAATTCTCACAGAAAATAAAGTTCGTTCAAAGACGCGTGTCAGGCCCTCAAAAGCCCTCGAAGGCGTTTCAGCCGCGATCAACTCCGTAGATCTTATTTCGAGTTCGAGAGGAGGAACAACTCGGAATTTTCGGTCCGAAAGCGGTTTTCTGCCGAACCAGTCGCTCGGTTACAGTATTCCGCGTTTTAATCCTCTAAATCCGGTACGATCCTCGAACCGGGTCGGTGTTCCGCGACGGGACGTGTTCAGGGGGCGCCGGCGAGGACGAACGTGCTCTCGGCGTCGCCGTTCTCGATCCGTCGGCGCTCGTCGGGGTCGATACGGAGGGCGTCGCCGGGCGCCATCGCCACGTCCTCGCCGCCGACGGTGACGGTGGCTCCGCCCTCGACGAGGACGTACACCTCCTCCTGGCCGTCTTCGGCGTGGTCGTGGGGCTTGCCGGTCCAGCCCGGCTCGCACTCCAGCACGGAGACGCCGAGGTTCTCGCAGTCCAGTTCGTCGCGGAGGAAGTGGAGCCCGCCACCGACGGCGTCCACGTCCTCGTAGTTCACTTTCGTCGGCATCGCCGTCAGGTACGCTCTCCAGCCGCAAATGCCCTGTGCCGGTCGCGATGGAGACGAGCAGTCCGTGTACCAGTTGTAGCAGTGGTTTCCGTTCGGTTCGGAGTGAAACAGACAGTAAAAGCGTTCACCCCCGAGTCCCGGGCCCGATAGCCGACCGCATCCGGTCCTTCGGGGTCGACATCGTTCGGACACGAGCGCACGTTTCAGCGCCTACGGGCGTTCAGCCCCGCTGCTCCCGACACTGTGGCCGTTATCCGACCGGGGAAGGTGCCCGAACATGTTTCCCCGAAGACACGCTTTTGTGGTCGGCGTTCGGAGGAGGGCCCATGTCGACCGAGGGGCTCCGGGTGGAGATGCGTGTCACCGACCCCGGCCACTGCACGCCCGCTCGCGCGGCGCGGACGGCTGGCGCGCGCGTCGACGCCGTCTCGCGCACCGTCGACGACGGACGGCTCGTCCAGGAGTTCACCCTCAGGGGGGACGCCGAGGAGGTCCGCGAGTGCGCGGCGCCGGACGACGACCTCGAAGTGGTCTTCGAGTGGGACGAGGGCGTCCGCTACCGCGAGCGCGGCGTCGACGAGTCGCCCTGCGTCTGCGGCGTCCTCTCGGAGTACGGCTACCCGCTCGACGATATATCCGCCACGGACGACGGGCTCAGACTCTCGTTCTACACGCCCGACGCCGACCGGCTGGAGGCGGTCGTCGAGGTGCTGCGCTCGCGGTTCGGGGGCGTCGCCGTCGTCGGCCTCGAACGGGACTGCGACCTGGCCGACCACGACCCGGTGGCCGTCGACCGGGCCGAGCTGACCGACCGCCAGCGGGAGGTGCTGGAGACCGCCTTCGAGATGGGCTACTTCGAGACGCCCAAGCGCGCCAACGCCGGCGAGGTCGCCGAGGAACTCGACGTGGCGCTGTCGACGGCCTGCGAGCACCTCGCGACCGCCCAGCGGACGGTCCTCTCGATGGTTCTCGATTCGAAGTGACAACATAAGCCAGACGAACGTGTTCGTCGGGGGTTCCCGGACACTGAGAGCGCCGAACGGGGTTCTTTTGGGGAGCGTGCCACCGGCCGCACATGGGAGTCGAATCGACAGGTGGCATCCAGGTCAGGCTGGCGGTCGAGGCGGCCGGGGCCTGCCCGGTGGCGGCGTCGACCGGCGGTGACACGATCGGCCGGTCGGCCACGTGGAGCACGGCCGGGGAGGGTGAGGTCGTCGAGGAGTTCGACCTCGTGGGCGACGCCGAGGCGGCGGACCTCCCCGACGAGGCATCGGTCGTCTTCGAGACCGACCGCTCGGAACGGGTGCGGTTCACCCGCGAGGGCGGCGACTGCATCTGCGAGGCCGTCGAGCGCCTGGGCGCGCCCGTCACCGACGTGAGCGCCTCGCGAGGCACGCTCCGGCTGAGCTTCCACGCGACGGACGTGGAGACGGTCCGGGCGGCCGTCGACGACCTCGACGCCGCCTTCGGGTCGGTCCGCATCGACCGGCTGGCCCGCACCGGCGACGGCGAGGCCGACGATATGGTCCTCGTCGACCGGGGGCGGCTCACCGACCGCCAGCAGGAGGTGCTGGAGACGGCCATGGAGATGGGCTACTTCGAGCGCCCCCGCTCGGCCAACGCGACCGAGGTCGCCGAGCGGCTGGACATCGCCCCCTCCACGTTCGCCGAACACCTCGCGTCGGCCCAGTCGAAGGTGCTCGACTCGCTGCTGGAGGGGTCGGCGTGACGGCCCTCGACGACGGGCGGTCGGTCGCCCGTCGACCGGGCGCTCGCAGACCGGGCGCTCGCAGACCGGGCGCTCGCAGACCGGGCGCTCGCAGACCGACCGGTCGGTTCCGTCGCTGTCGGGCGGTTTTCGACCGGAGTACAAGTACGGCCAAAATATTCGGGGTACACTGCTATCCGCGACGGCGGTACATATTCGGTGTGATGTCCCGTCTGCCGACCGACCGACGGAGGCCGCGGCGTCCGGGGGGTTCGGGCGTCCGCGAGGCGGTAACTCGGGGTCCCGAGCGACAGGAGGGGGTGGGACGCCGATGAGGCGCACCGGCTACCTGATCGCCCTGCTGGTCGTGATGACGCTGTTGCCGATGTGGTACGTCGGGCTGCACGGCGAGCCGCCGAGCGAGGAGATCGCCATCGACCAGAGCGTCTCGGAGCTGCGGCCGCTCGACGGCTTCCTCGACACGCCGAACAAGCTCTCGCCGAGCCAGGTGGGCGTCATCGTCTGGGTGGCGCTGCTGGCGCTGGTCGCCGTCCTCTCGGCGGCCCACCGGTTCATGAACCGCGCCGTCAGGCCCGACGAACCGGCGGCCGCCCGCGGGGCCGCGAGCGACGAGGCGCCCGTCGCCGACGGCGGGCGGGCCGCGACCGGGAGCGACGGGCGCCCGGCCGACGCCCGGTCCGACGGCGGCACCGTCGGTTTCCCGTGGCTCTCGACCGAGGAGCGCTGGGTCGTCGAGTACCACGACGCGAGCGAGGCCATCGAGGGGCTGGTCGTGATGGGCGGGCTGACCGTCCTCGCGATCGTCTTCGCGGCGCTGTTCACCGGCGAGTACCTGACGCTGGCGCGTACCCAGTACTTCGGCGTCTACGCCGCCGGGATGTTCCTCTCGCTGGCCGGCTCGACGGTCGCCTACTACGCGTGGTTCATGCCCCACATCGAAGTCGCCGAACGGAGGGACCACTGATGTATCGCACGACCGACATCACCGCCGTCCGCGGAGGGAGCCACCGATGAGCGACGACTGTGACACCTGCGACGGCTGTTGCGGCGACGAGGAACCGGCCCGGCCGAGCATCTACACCGACGCCCGCGCCGAGATGGAGCGCCGGGACTACGCGAAGGTGCTGGCGACCGTCGGCGGGCTGACCGCCGTCGGCAGCCTCGCGGCGCCGCTGATGGGCCTGACCCGCGTCTTCGAGCGGGGATACTCCGGACCGGTGTACTCCGACGGCGTCGCGCTGGTCGACGGCGAGGGCGACCGCGTGACCGAGGACACCCTCGCCGAGGGCGAGCAGCTGACCGTCTTCCCCGAACCCAGGCCGGGCATCGCGGACGCGCCGACGCTGCTGGTCCGTTACCCGGAGGACGCCTACGGCGGCGAGACGAGCATGGAGTCGACGGTCGGCGGCTACGCCGCCTACTCGAAGGTCTGCACGCACGCGGGCTGTATGGTCTCGGACACCGAGGGCGAGACGCTGGTCTGCCCGTGTCACTTCGGGAAGTTCGACCCCACCAGCGGCGCTTCGGTCGTCGGCGGCCCGCCGCCGCGGGCGCTCCCACAGCTCCCACTGACGCTCTCGAGCGACGGCTACCTCGTCGCGACCGGGGACTTCGAAGGGCCCGTCGGCCCGGGGGGTGAGTGATGGCGACCAGCGACGGCGGCGACGGGACCGGCCGCCTCGCCCGCGCTTACGACTGGCTCGACGCCCGTCTCGACCTCGATTCGGACAGGGACGTGCTCGGCAAGGCGTTCCCCGCCGAGGACTCCTTTCTGCTCGGCGAGGTCGCCCTGTTCTGTTTCCTCGTCCTCGTGTTGACGGGGATGTTCCTCGGCTTCTTCTTCGAACCGAGCACGAGCGACGTGACCTACGAGGGCAGCGTCGAGCGCTTCCAGGGCGAGGAGGTGCCCGAGGCGTTCACGAGCGTCCTGAACATCACCTACGACGTGCCGTTCGGGATGCTCCTGCGCCGGATGCACCACTGGGCGGCCCACCTGTTCATCGCCTCGATGGCGCTGCACATGCTCAGGGTCTTCTTCACCGGCGCCTACCGCAACCCCCGCGAGCCCAACTGGCTCGTCGGGACGGGGCTGGCCGGCCTCTCGATGGGCGCCGCCTACACCGGCTACGCGCTGCCGTTCGACGAGTTCGCCAGCACCGCGACGGGGATCGGATACAACCTCGCGAAGTCGATCCCGCTGGTCGGCGACGCGTTCGCGAAGCTCGTCTTCGGCGGGTCGTTCCCGTCGTCGGCCACTATCCCGCGGTTCTACTTCCTGCACGTGCTCGTGATACCGCTGGCTATCGCGGGGCTGATCGGCGTCCACATGCTGATCCTGATGCGCCAGAAACACACCGAGGCCGAGCGCGATGGCGACGTGCCCGGACCAGCGCCGCCGGCCGAAGGCGGGGCCGCCAGCGGCGGAACCGCAGCGGCCGACGGCGGTGACGGCGTCGCGACCGACGGGGCCGCCACCGGTAGCGGGGCCGCCACCGACGGCGGTAGCGTCGCCGGGACGGTCCGGGCGAAGGTGGCCGGCGCGGTCGACCGCGACGACGACAGCGTCATCGTCGGGTTGCCCGCGTTCCCGAACCAGGCGGCGGTGAGCGCCGTCGTCTTCTTCCTGACGCTGGCGACCCTGTCGCTGCTGGCCGGGTTCCTCCCGGTCCACAACGTCGCCGAGTACGGCCCCAACGACCCGGCGGGCACGCCCGCGCTCATCATGCCCGACTGGTTCCTGATGTGGGTCTACGGGTTCCTGAAGCTGCTCCCGTCGTGGCTCGCGTTCCACGTCCCCCTCGTCGGCGAGGTCAACGCCGAGTTCGTCGGCGGCATCCTCATGCCGGGGCTCGTGTTCGGGGCCGTCGCGGCCTGGCCCTTCGTCGACTACTACCGCGACCCCGAACACTTCTCGCTGAACCCGCTCGACCGGCCGAAACAGACCGCCGTCGGCGTCTTCGGCGTCACGTTCATCATGGTCGCGTCCATCGCGGGGATGAACAACATCGCCGCCGACGCGCTCGACACCGGGACCGGCGCCGTCAACGCCGTGCTCTGGTGGGCGCTGCTGGGCTGGCCGACGCTCTGTGCGGCTATCACCTACGGCCTGCTGCGCGGCAACGGCGACGACGAACCCGAAGCGACCGACCAGGCCGACGACGAACCGTCCGACGACCGGACCGACGCGGAGGGCGAGGAATGAGCGCCGTGACCGTCACCGAGCGCTCCTATCGCTGGATCGACCGACTGAGCAAGCTGCTTGGCGTCGCGCTGATCGCGATCGGACTCGACACCGGCGGCGACACCGCGGCGGGGATCGCCCTCGCGGCCACCGGCGTCGCCTGCGGACTCGCGACTATCTTCGTTGCCAAACAATGACCGACGACTACTCGACCGACCACGACCGAACCGACGACCCGCCGACCGACAGCACCGACAGCGAAGGGACCGACGGGGTCGCCGAGGGAGCCGCTGCCGACGGCGCAGCGGAGGGCCCCGCGACCACGGACGGCGGCGCCGACGTGGACGTCTCCCGCCGGGACTTCCTGAAGGGCGTCGGCGCGGCCGGCGTCGCCGGCGCGGGGGCCTCCCGGACCGGTCTCGCCCAGGACTTCCTCCAGATGACTCGCCTGCAGGTCGTCAACGACCCGATCGGTGACTACCCCTACCGGGAGTGGGAGGACCTCTACCGCGAGGAGTGGGACTGGGACTCGAAACACCGCTCGACGCACTCGGTCAACTGCACCGGCTCCTGTTCGTGGGAGGTGTACGTCAAGAACGGCCAGGTGTGGCGCGAGGAGCAGGCCGGCGACTACCCGAACTTCGACGAGAGCCTCCCCGACCCCAACCCGCGGGGCTGTCAGAAGGGGGCCTGTTACACCGACTACGTCAACGCCGACCAGCGCATCAAGTACCCGATGCGCCGCACCGGCGAGCGCGGCGAGGGCAAGTGGCAGCGCATCTCCTGGGACGAGGCGCTGACGGAGATCGCCGAACACGTCGTCGACGAGGTGCAGGCGGGCCGCTACGACGCCATCTCCGGGTTCACCCCGATCCCGGCGATGAGCCCCGTCTCGTTCGCCTCGGGAAGCCGGCTGATCAATCTCTTGGGGGGTGTCTCCCACAGCTTCTACGACTGGTACTCGGACCTGCCGCCGGGCCAGCCGATCACCTGGGGCACCCAGACGGACAACGCCGAGAGCGCCGACTGGTACAACGCCGACTACATCATCGCGTGGGGGTCGAACATCAACGTCACGCGCATCCCCGACGCGAAGTTCTTCCTCGACGCCGGGTACAACGGCACCAAACGCGTCGGCGTGTTCACCGACTACTCACAGACGGCCATCCACACCGACGAGTGGCTCTCGCCGCAGGGCGGCACCGACACCGCGCTCGCGCTCGGGATGGCCCGGACCATCGTCGACGAGGGGCTGCACGACGAGGACCACCTCAAGGAGCAGACCGATATGCCGCTGCTGGTGCGGGAGGACACCGGGAAGTTCCTGCGGGCCAGCGAGGTGCCGGGGGTCGGCGACGGCGTCGACCGCCCGGAGAAGACGTTCGTGATGGTCGACGCCGACGGGAACCTGCGGATGGCGCCGGGGTCGCTGGGCGACCGGGACGGACAGAACGACCCCGAGTCGTCGATCGAACTCGACTTCGACCCCGAACTCTCCGTCGAGCGGTCGGTCGAGTTGGCCGAGTCGGCCGACGGCGACAGCGTCGCCGTCCGATCCGTGTGGGACAACCTCCGCGACGAACTCGCGGAGTACACCCCGGAGTTCGTCACCGAGGAGACGACCGTCGGCGAGGAGACCTACCAGCGGGTCGCCCGGGAGTTCGCCGAGGCCGACAAGGCGAAGATCATCCACGGCAAGGGCGTCAACGACTGGTATCACAACGACCTCGGGAACCGCGCCATCCAGTTGCTGGTCACCCTCACGGGCAACCTCGGCGAGCAGGGCACCGGGCTGGACCACTACGTCGGTCAGGAGAAGATCTGGACGTTCCACGGCTGGCAGACCCTATCCTTCCCGACCGGCTCGGTGCGGGGCGTCCCGACGACGCTGTGGACGTACTTCCACGCGGGCATCCTCGACAACACCGACGAGGACACCGCCGCGAAGATCCGCGAGTCCATCGAGAGGGACTGGATGCCGGTCTATCCCGCCGAGCGCGAGGACGGCTCCCGACCGGACCCCTCGACGATGTTCGTCTGGCGGGGCAACTACTTCAACCAGGCCAAGGGCAACGTCGCCGTCGAGGAGGAGCTGTGGCCCAAGCTCGACCTGGTCGTCGACATCAACTTCCGGATGGACTCGACGGCGCTGTACTCGGACATCGTCCTCCCCGCGGCGAGTCACTACGAGAAGTACGACCTCTCGATGACGGACATGCACAGCTACGTCCACCCGTTCACGCCCGCGGTCGAACCGCTGGGCGAGGCGAAGACCGACTGGCAGATCTTCCGGGATCTGGCCGAGAAGATCCAGGCGGTCGCCACGGAACGGGGCGTCGAGCCCGTCGAGGACCGGTCGTTCGACCGCGAGATCGACCTGCAGTCGGTGTACGACGACTACGTGCGCGACTGGGAGAGCGGCGAGGAGGGCGCGCTCGCCGAAGACCGGGCGGCCTGCGAGTACATCCTCGAGAACTCCGAGGAGAGTAATCCGGAGGGGACCGACGAGCAGATCACCCTCGACGACACGATCGACCAGCCCCAGCGGCTGCTCGAAGCGGGCAGCCACTGGACCTCCGATATCGAGGACGGCGAGGCGTACGCACCCTGGCAGAACTACGTGCAGGACAAGGAGCCCTGGCCCACCTTCACCGGTCGCCAGCAGTACTACGTCGACCACGACTGGTTCCTCGAACTGGGGGAGGAACTGCCGACGCACAAGGAGGGACCGCAGAACACCGGCGGGAGCTACCCGCTCTCGTACAACACGCCCCACAGCCGCTGGTCGATCCACTCGACCTGGCGGGACAACGAGACGATGCTCAACCTCCAGCGGGGGGAACCGACGGTCTTCCTCAACCCCGAGGATGCCGAAGAGCGCGGCATCGAGGACGGCGACACCGTCGAGGTGTTCAACGACCTCGGCAGCGTCGAGGTGCAGGCGAAGATCTACCCGTCCAGCGAGCCCGGGACGGTCCGGCACTTCTTCTCCTGGGAGAAGTTCCAGTACCCGAGCCGGGACAACTTCAACACGCTCGTCCCGATGTACATGAAGCCCACCCAGCTCGTCCAGTACCCCGAGGACACCGGCGAACACCTCTATTTCTTCCCCAACTACTGGGGACCGACCGGCGTCAACTCCGACGTGCGCGTCGACGTGCGCCCGGCCGACCAGGGGGCCGACGACGGCGAAAGCGAGAGCGAAGGCGAGGCGGCCAGCCTGCGAATGGCCGACGGCGGGGAGCGCGCCTCCGGCGCGCGACCCTCGTCGGACGTGTCCGACGGCGGCGATCCGCCGGACCGCAGTGATATCGACGCCGCCGACGGGGGTGACGACGCGTGAGCACCGACGACGCACAGCAGGAGGACACGCACATCGACATCGCGGACGGGGTCGACCACCAGGTCGCGATGGTGATGGACCTGAACAAGTGCATCGGCTGTCAGACCTGCACGGTCGCGTGCAAGACCCTCTGGACGGAGGGCGGCGGCCGCGACTACATGTACTGGAACAACGTCGAGACCAAGCCCGGCGAGGGCTACCCGAAGGGCTGGGAGGATTCGGGCGGCGGCTGGCAGTCCGACGAGCACGGCGAGCGCCAGCCGGGCGAGATCCCCGCCAAGGAGCGCTACGGCGGCGACTGGGAGTTCAACCACTCGGATATCATGTACGACGGCAGCGACGAACCGCTGCGCCCGCAGAACGTCGATCCCGAGTGGGGCCCCAACTGGGACGAGGACCAGGGCGCCGGCGAGTACCCCAACAGCTACTACTTCTACCTCCCGCGGATCTGCAACCACTGCACCCACCCCTCCTGCGTCGAGGCCTGTCCGCGCCAGGCGCTGTACAAGCGCGAGGAGGACGGCATCGTCCTCGTCGACCAGGAGCGCTGTCGCGGCTACCGCTACTGCGTCGAGGGCTGTCCCTACAAGAAGGTGTACTACAACGCGGCGAAGAAGAAATCGGAGAAGTGCATCTTCTGCTACCCGCGCATCGAGGGCGAGGGGCCGGACGACGAGATCCACGCCACCGCCTGCGCCGAGGAGTGTCCGCCCCAGCTGCGGCTGGTGGGCTACCTCGACGACGAGGACGGCCCCATCTACAAGCTCGTCGAGGAGTACGAGGTGGCGCTGCCGCTCCACCCGGAGTTCGAGACGGTGCCGAACGTCTACTACATCCCGCCCTACGCGCCGCCCGGCCACTCCGAGGACGGCGAGAGCATCGAGGGCGTCGACCGCATCCCCCGCGACTACCTCGAGGAGCTGTTCGGCGACCGCGTGAACGAGGCCCTCGATACGATCGAGCGCCACCGCGAGCGGGTGAGCCGCGGCGAGGACAGCGAACTGATGGAGATGCTCCAGGACAAGAACCCCGCACAGCAGTACCGACTGGGGGTGTTCGACTGATGCGACAGCACGGAGCGAAGTCGAGTTCGCCGGAGCTCGCTCCGGAGGTGTTCGACGAATGAGCGAGGTGTGTGACTCCGACGCCTCCTGGTTCGGCGTGACCGCGCTGGTCGTCCTCGCGGTCGTCGGCGCGGCCGTGTTGCCGACGCTGTCGAGCGCGCGGCCGGCCAACGAGGTGCCCGTCGGCGACGTGGGCGCGAACGCGACGGACCCGACCGCCGAGTCGTGGACCGCCGTACCGAGCGTGGAACTCGCGCTGGCGAGCGCGCCGAGCGGGCTACCCGAGGCGAGCAACGTCTCGACCACGCACGCGCAGGTCCGCGCGGCGACCAACGGCTCCCACGCGTTCGTCCGGGTCTCCTGGCCCGACGAGACGGCCGACCGCAACGCCTCAGACCTCCGGGCGTTCGCCGACGCCGTCGCCGTCCAGTTGCCCGAAAACGAGAGCGCCCGCCCGCCCATCGCGATGGGCGGCACGAGCAACCGGGTGAACGTCTGGTACTGGGCCGGCGGGACGACCGAGGAGCTGCTCGCCGGCGGCGCCGGGACGACCACCTCGTTCGACCGGTCGGCCGTCGACGCCGAGGCGGTCCACGAGGACGGCGAGTGGCACGTCGCGTTCGTTCGGGAGGCCGCGATGGCCGGCAACCGCACCGATCTGTCCGGCGAGCAGGACGTCGACGTGGCCGTCGCGCTGTGGAACGGCTCCTACGGCGAGCGGGCCGGCCGCAAGGCCGTCAGCGAGTGGCAGTACCTCGCCATGGGCCCCGGACCGCAGGGGCCGCCCTACGAGACCATCCTCTGGACGGTCGCCGGGCTCGCGGTCCTGTTCGTCGCCGTCGTGACCATCGAGGGCGTCCGCCGAACGCGGGGTGGGGCCGCGTGAGCGACGCCGAGCCGGGATCCGGCGGGGACGCGGACCGCCGGGCGCCGGCCGACGACCCGCCGACGGACGCCGACCGCGACGCCGCGGCCCGGGGCGGGCTGTACGCGCTGGCCGCCCGCGCGACGACCGAACCGGACTCCGAACTCCACGAGGCGCTGGCCTCTGGCGCGCTCGACCGGGAGTGCCGACGCCTGCTCGACCGGACGAGTCTCGACGTCGAGCCGCCGGACCTGACCACCGACGACGACCGCGAGACGGTCTGTGCCCGGTTCAACGACCTGTTCGTGCTCGGCCACACGACCGTCGAGGACCGCACCGACGGCACCATCGACGCCGAGGGGCCGAGCGTGTCGCTGTACGAGTCCGGATATCGGCCGGAGGCGTCGTGGAACGACGTGAACCTCGACCTGGCGCGGGCGTACGACTACTTCGGTGTCGAGGTCGACACCGAGCGCCGCGAGAACCACGACCACTACCGGCTGGAACTGGAGTTCGCGGGCTACCTCTGTCGGCGTGAGGCGGCCGTCGACGCCGACGCCGCCCGCGCCCGGCTGGACTTCCTCGACCGCCACCTGGCGCTCCTCTCGGAGGGGGTCGCCGACGCCCTCGACGGCGAACCGGGAACGGGCTACTACGGCGAACTCGCCGACTTCTGTCGCGATCTGGTCGCCGCCGACACCGACGACCTGGCCGACCGGCTGGAGGGGGAGTGACCCGTGAGCCGACCGGCCGCCAACACTGGCGACTCGACCGCCGGGGCCGGGAACCCGGCCGCCGACTCCGGTGACCGGACCGTTCGGTCCGCCGCCCGCGAGCGCCTCGCTGGCGGACTTCCGATGTGGCTCGGGACGGGCCTGGCCGCGCTCGCGCTCGTCCCGACCGCCGGTGTCCTGGCCCTGCGACTCGTCCGCAACGCGCCCGGTGGCCTACCGCCGGCCGGGCGCGCCGCGGCCCCGACCGTGACGGCGTTCGCGGCGGTCGTCCCCGCGCTCGCGGCCCTGGGACTTGCCGCAGAGACCGACGCCCGCGCCGAGCGGGTCGCGCTCGCGGCCGTTGGCGTCTTCGGGCTCGTCGGGGCGGTCGACGCCGCGGCGTGGCTCCCGGCGGCCGCCGCCGTCCTCGTCGGGACGGTCGCCGCGCTCGCGGTCGCACTCGCCGAGCGAGCGCACGCCCGCGTCGGCGCCACCGGCTCGCTCCGGGCCGCGCTGGCGCCGATCGCCCGCCCCGGCGCCGTCGCGGCGCTTGGCGCGCTGGCGCTCGCGTGGTCGCTCGCGGCCTCCGTCGGTCTCGGGACGACGACCCTCCGGCCGGCCGGTGGTGCCGTCACCTTCGCGACGCTGGCCGCGCTCCCGCTGGCCCGTCGACTCGACGGGGCCGTCGATCTGGGGGTGTGGGCCGCCGCGGCGTTCGCGGTGGTCGTTCTCGCGGCGAGCGCGCCGTTCGTCGCCGGCGCGGTCGTCCTCGTCGCGTTCGGCGCGGGGGCGGTCCCGCTCGCGCTGCTCGCGGTCGGGATCGGCGGCGCGGTCGCGACGGTCGTCGCCGACGCCCGCCGGCGGTCGTTCGGGCCGGCTATCGCCGCGGCGCTGCTACTCGTCGCCGGCGTCCCGGGGACGCTCCCCCGGGCCGTCGCGTTCGCGCTCGGGCTCCTCGTGCTCGTCCGCGAGTGGACGCCCGTCGTCGCGGCCACGAGCGACGACCCCGCGGCCGGCGCCCGCGCCGCGACCGCCGGAGGTGGTCCCGATGCGTGACCCCGAGGAGGCCACCGACGGGCCGACGGACCCTCGGGTCCACCCCGAGCAGAGCCCCGGGTTCGACGTCGACCACGCCGGGCTGGACGACATCGAGGTGAGCCGCGAGGACGTGACGATCGGCGAGGCGACCCCGCGGGAACTCGCCGCGGCCGACACGTCGCTCATCGCCAGCGAGAGCGCCCGGGAGAAGATCGAACGGCTCGCGACCGGCGACGCCGTCGAGCGCCAGCGGGCCGCGCTCGCCCTCGCCGAGGAGGACCACGACCCCGCCATCGTCGAGGCGCTGATCACCGCCGGGACGGGGGACGACGACGCGGACGTGCGCCAGTTCGCCGTCGAGGCGCTCGCGAAGCTCGGCGGCGAACGCGCCGGCCCCGCGGCCGTCGAGATCGCCGAGGACGACGACCCGTGGGTCCGCGCCGAGGCCGTCGTCGCGCTCGACCGCATCGACCGCGAGGCGTACGCCGACCGCATCGAGCAAGCACTGGACGCCGACCACCACGCGGTCAGGCGCAACGCCCTCGTCTCGGTGTTCAAGCGCCGCGGCGAGGACGCGCTCGACCCGCTGCTGGACGCCGCCGACGACGAGAGCGAGCGCGTCCGCGAGTGGGCCGTCCACCTGCTGGCGGGCGTCGACGACGACCGCGCCCGCGAGGTCCTGGCCGAGACGGCGGACGACGAGTCGGAACCGCGGATCGTCCGCGGCACGGCCGCGCGGGCGCTGGAGGCCGACCCCGGTCGCTTCCGCCGGCAGTTCTCCGGGGCGCTCGACCGCGGCGACACCACGCTCCCCGGCGAGGACCACCTGAACCGCCGGCCCGACCTCTGACCGCGACACTCGCTGTCTCCCCCACTATGTCCGAACACACCGACCCAGACGCGACCGCCGACGAGGATGCTACCGAACGTGAATCGAACGACGACACGCTGCAGGACGACGTAGAGGCCGCGCTCCGGCAGGTCCGGGACCCCGACGCGGGCAAGGACGTGTTCGAGGCCGGTCTCGTCTCCGATATCGCCGTCTCCGAGGGCGCGGTCACGGTCGTCGCGGACCTGACCGACTTCCGGCCCAAAGAGGGCGAGCAGGTGACGAGCGCGATGCTGCAGGCCGTCTCCGACGTGGCGGGCGTCGACCACGCCCACATCGAGCGCGAAACGGCCCACGCCGGCGACGAGGACCGCTCGACGGGCCTCGCCGACGTGGACCGGGTGATCGCCGTCGCCAGCGCGAAGGGCGGCGTCGGCAAGACCACGGTTGCGACGCATATCGCCTGTGCGATGGCCGGCGCGGACCGCGACGTGGGGCTGTTCGACGCCGACATCCACGGGCCGAACGTCCCGGAGGTGCTGGAAGTCTCCGGGCCGGTCTACTCCGACGACGACGGCAACCCCCTGCCCGTCGAGGCCAGCGAGTTGGACGTGATGAGCGTCGGGCTCATGGAGTCGGGCGCGCCGCTGGCCTGGCGGGGCGCGATGGCCCACGACGCCCTCTCGGAGCTGTTCGAGGACACCGCCTGGGGCGATCTGGACACCCTGATCGTCGACCTCCCGCCGGGGACCGGCGACGTGGTGCTGACCACGCTCCAGGAGGTCCACCTCGACGGCGTCGTCTTCGTCACCACCCCCTTCCACGCGGCCGTGACCGACACCGCTCGCTCGCTGGACCTGTTCGAGGAGAACGACGTGCCCGTCCTCGGTGTCGCCGTCAACATGGCCGGGTTCACCTGCCCCACCTGCGGCGACGAACACGACCTGTTCGAACACGGCGAGCCGCTCGAGGGGCTCGACGCGCCGGTTCTCGCCGAGCTGGACTTCGACCCGAGCGTCCAGGCGACGCCCCGACCCGGCGACCTCCCGGAACAGATGCAGCGGCTGGGCGAGGATGCCCGCGAGCGCGTCGAGGACGTGTGGGCGGTCGACGTGCCCGACGAAGCGGTCGACCTGCGGGGCGTCGACGCCGACGGTCGCCACGACCGCGTCCGCGAGGCGTTCGACGCGACCGAGCGGGGCGAGGCGTTCGTCCTCGTCTCCGATCGGGACCCGGCGCCGGTCCGCTCGTTTATCGCCTCGCTGTCGGCCGAAGCCGACGACCCCGGCGACCTCGACCCCTTCGAGGTCGAACGGCTGAATCCCGAGACCTGGGTGCTCCGGACCGTCCGACCGTAGTCGGCCGGCGAGACGGGTACGGACCGTCCGGTCGGTTCGCGTCGGCTCCGGGCCGCTACGTTGGCCTATTGTGAGTTCATAGCAGCGCTCTTGTGGGCCAGCGGCCACCCTTCGAGTGAGTAACACGATGTCGGGACGCACGCGGTCAGCGGACGACTCCTCATCCGAGCCCCGAACGCCCTCGATCGACCCCGGTCAGCCCGGTCGGGCGGACCCGCCGACGCTGGAACTCGCGCTCGTCAAGTACGCCGACCGGCCCGACCGGTGTACGGTCCACCCGCCCGACGCGGCGGGGGTCGAGCGCATGTCGACATGGATATCCGTCGACCGAAGCCTCGTCGTCGACGCCGCGTCGATGCGGTGAACTCGGCGGCCGCGACACCGGCGTCGAGCGGCGACCGCCGGCTCGCGCTCCCGGACTCCTTTAGGTCCCCGCCGCCGAACCGCCGGTGATGGGACACGAGGGCTTCACGGAGGTGACGCGGCTGGCCGCCGCGCGCGAGGAACTGCTGTCGGTCGTCGACCCGCCGGCGAGCACCGAGTCGGTTCCCGTCGCCGAGGCCGACGGCCGGGCGCTCGCCGAACCGGTCGCCGCGACCCGCGACGTACCGGGGTTCGACCGCGCGGCGATGGACGGCTACGCCGTCCGCGCGACCGACACGCACGACGCGAGCGGCCGCTCGCCCGCCGTCCTCGACGGGACGGACGGGGACGTAGGGCCGGGTCGTGCGCGCTACGTCCACACCGGGAGTCCGATGCCCGACGGCGCCGACGCCGTCGTGAAGGTCGAGGAGACGGAGACACGGGGGGACCGTGTCGAGGTGTTCGCCGCCGTCGCGCCCGGCGAGAACGTCGCGCCCGCCGGCGAGGACGTGGAGGCGGGCGACCGGCTGTTCGAGGCCGGCCGTCGGCTGCGCCCCTCGGACCTGGGACTGCTGAAGGCCGGCGGCCACCGCTCGGTGGCCGTCCGCTCGCGACCGACGGTGAGCGTGATCCCGACCGGCGAGGAACTGGTCGACTTCGACCCCGGCTACGGCGAGACGACCGAGACCAACGGCCTGACCGTCTCGCGGCTGGTCGAGCGCTGGGGCGGGGCGGCCACCGGCCGCGATATCGTCGGCGACGACGAGGCCGCCTTGCGGGAGGCGACCGAGCGCGACACGGACCACGATATCGTCGTCACGACCGGCGGGTCCTCGGTCGGCGAGCGCGACCTGATCGCCGACGTGGTGGCCGACCTGGGCGAGGTGCTCGGCCACGGCGTCGCGCTCAAACCGGGCCACCCCGTCGGCTACGGCGTCGTCGACGACACGCCCGTGCTGACCCTGCCCGGGTATCCCGTCTCCTGTCTCGTGACCGCCGTCCAGCTGTTGCGCCCCGCGGTCGCCGCCGCCGGCGGCTTCGAGCCCGAGCCGTTCCCCGAGTTCGCGGCGACGCTCGACCGCAAGATCGCCAGCGAGGTCGGCGTCCGGTCGTTCGTCCGGGTACGCGAGACGAGCGAGGGAGCGGTCGAACCGGTTCGAGGCGGCGCGGGCGCCCTCTCCTCGGTCGCCGCCGCCGACGGCTGGGTCGTCGTCCCCGAGAGCCTCGAAGGCGTCGCCGCCGGCGAGTCGGTCACCGTCCAGCGGTGGGAGCGCCACCACTGACACGACCGGCGGCGCTGCCGTGACCGAGCGATCGGTCGATTTAGATGGGGTGACGTGCTGGAGCGGGGTATGGCAACGGACGGGGCGAACGACCGCGACCGAACCTTCGTGTTCATGGTCGGGGCAGGACTCGTGGTGGTGCTATACGCGCTCGGGTCGGCCTTCGACCCGTCCGACCTCGTCGGACTCGTCGCGCTCTACGGGACGTATCTGGCCGCCTTCGCGGCCGTCGCCGCCCTGATCGTCGACGTGTACACCTCGTCGTACGACGACACCTACGTGGAGGCCGGTGACGACTCCCCGGCCGCCGAGTGGGACGACGTCTGGGACGTCTCCAGCGTCGAAGTCGCGACCGCCGCCGGGCTCGCCGCACTGCTCGCGGTGAGCGTACGTGCATCGCTCGCGCTCGGCACCGTGGCGACGGCCGTCTCTCTCGTCGTGGTCCTGGGCTTCAGCGCCGCCGCGGGGTGGTGGTTGTACGTGCCCGAGCGCGGCCGCGCCGCCCCCGACGACTATCCCTTCGCCTCGGATATCGGCGTGATGCGAAGGCAGGTGGGTATCTTCTGTAACATGACCGTGTGGTTCACGGCCGCGCTGATGCCCGTGCTGTTGGGCTGGTCGGTGCCGGTCGCGGCCGCCGGCCGGACGGTCACCGTTCCGGCGCTCGCCCTCTCGGCCGCCGCACTCCTCGTGTTCGCGCTCTCCCACTGGCTGTTGACCCGTCCGCTCGTCGAACGCTGAGGGGAAGACGACGCCGAGCGGTGAGCGCCGCCGACGGCCGGGTCGTCCCCTGCGAGTGCGCGCCCGACCGGGGAGTTACGTCGGCGCGAAGCACGGATATGTTCGAGCACACCGAGGACGGCGTGGGAAAGACCGTCGTCAACCCGGTCGGCGACGAGGTCGGGATGATCGAGGACTTCGAGGGAAACACCGCCTACGTCGACATTCACCCGAGCTGGACCGACCGGATCGAGGCTCGTGTCGGCTGGGACGACGACCCCGACATCCGCGAGGGGCCGCTCCGCGACGAGTACGTCGAGGAGATCACCGACGACGAGGTGATCCTCCGGCAGGACATCCAGATCGACCGGTGACGGCGCGGCGGTCTGTGGCGGGCCCGGAGGCGACCCTCGAACTGTAGGGACCGAAGTTTAGCGGACACAGCCGCTCGTGGAACCAACGGTAACCCCTACCACAATGTTTCGAACCGATAGATTATCCGACGCCGACCGGAGAGAACGCGATATCGAGACGCCGACCGACCGTGGGCCGACGGACGAATCGAAGGCCCTCCTGTGCGTGGTCCGCGCCGTCGCGGCGGAGACGGATCTGGACCCGCTCGACATGGAACCCGTCTTCGACGCTCTCGACACCGACACCCTCGCGCGCGTCGTCGACCGCCGCCGAGAAGTCGGGTCGACCGCCGCGGACTCGCCGGTCCGGTTCCGATACGAGTCGTGCGACGTGACCGTGCGGGCCGACGGCGACGTGACCGCGTCGCTCCGCCCCGACGGGACGGCCTGACACGGCCGCGACCCGGCAGTCACACCCGGTCCACGAGTCCCCGGCTACCCCCCGGCGTTCGGTCCGGACAGCAACGCCGAGAAGAGGCGCCGTTCGGCGGCGTGGACGTGTTCGGAGAACGTCGCCGAGGTGATGCCGAGTTCCGCGGCGACCTCCTCGCCGGTGGCTTCCCGGGGCCACTCGTAGTAGCCCGCCCGGAAGGCCGTCTCGACGACCTCGCGCTGTCTGTCGGTGAGATAGATGTGGAGCGCCTCCTCGAAGGCCACGTTCGAGAAGAGGGGCGTCACCGAGTCGACCCGGCGCTTCGACGCGAGTTCCGCTTCCGGCGTGTCGTCGAGGAACGAGTCGATGACCGTCGATGCCTCGTACGGCGGCGGTATCTCGGCGGTGATCCGCCCGACGCCGTCGGCGCTCCGGACCTGCCGCGGGAGCCCGCCGTGTTCGGCCAGCGACATGGCGGGGCAGTCGCCGGCGACGGCGAACTCGACGAGGCCCCCGCCGTCCCACGCCCGCAGGACGGTCGCGTCGAGCGTCTCGTACTCCTCGGCCCGGTCGGCGACCCGCTCGACCTCGGTGCCGGTCACGTTGAAAAACTCCGCGTACTCCCCGTCCTGTCGCGGTACCATCTCCGCGAGGTCGAACGTACACGCCTCCGCTTCGGAGGCGCCGACGAACGGATACTTGCTGTCCCGAACGTCGAACTCCACTTCGAAGACCGACGCATCCGCGTCCGTCGCCGAGCGAGTGCTTTCCATCGAACGGACGTACCACCCTCTCAGGCAAAGGTTCCGACCCTAAATAGCTAGCCTCACTCGGTGCTTCCGCCTACTCGGGCCGCTCGTGGGACCAGAAGGCGTCGTCGACGGTGACCTCCTTCTTGAACAGCGGCACCTCGTCTTTCAGCCGGTCGATGCCGTCCTCGACGGTCTCGAAGGCCTCCCGGCGATGGCCCGCGAGGACGACGACGAAGACGATGTCCTCGCCGGCCTCGACGACGCCGGTGCGGTGGTGCATCCGGACCTCGCGGACGCCGTCGCGCGATTCGAGCGCCGCGCGGATCGTCGCCATCCGCTTCTCGGCGACGCCGTCGTACTTCTCGAACTCCAGGTGTTCGGTCGGCTCGTCGTCGGGACTCTCCTGCGTGCGCACCCGACCGGTGAACGTCGCGACGGCGCCGGCGTAGCGGGCGTCGGGCGAGCGCTTCACCTCGGCGACCAGCGAGGCCAGCGACTCGTACGGTTCGAGGTCGTCGAGGGCGGCGAGCACCGAATCGAGGTCGACGGCGTCGGCCTCGGCGGCCGTCGCCACGGTCTCGCCGCCGTGGTCGCGCCCGCCGAGCGCGACGGTCGGCATCGCGACCGAGCTGTAGCCCTCGACGAGGCAGTAGTCGAAGTCGGCGGCCAGGTCGTCGAGCGTCTCCTCGAGCGACCGGTCGGCGCCGGTGGCGAACCAGCCGTCGTCGTCGGTGATCCCGTAGGTCGCCGCGGCGCCGGCGGCGCGGTGCCGGGCGGTGTCTTTCCCCTCGGTGTCGACGGCCGGCTCCGTTTTGAGGTGTTTGACCGTCGCGACGCGCCCGCGGTCGGCGAGGCGCGCCGCGAGGCGCTCGACCAGCGCCGTCTTGCCCGAGTCCGACGGCCCGACGATCCCCAGGACCTGCATACCCGAACTCGGCGGCCCGGCGGCTTGTAAATTCCGCGTCACCGGTTCGGGAGTCGCTCGTCGCCACCCGTGAGTGTCGACAGCCTCGACTCGTTCGTCGGGCGTGACTGCGACCCGCTCGCTAGCCGTCGGATCGACCGCAGCCGAAGCTGTCGGATCGACCGCAGTCGACGGTGAGCGATGAAAGCTCTCGCCGCGCTCGCGGTCGCTGACCGGGATATCCGCGCTCTCGGCACCACCCGCGCGGATAGGGCCCGCTCAGGCGACTGAACTGCACGCGAGCGCGCCTCGCCCGTTTAGTCCGCCAGGACCGCGACAGCACGACTGCACCGGCAACCGCCCCGCACAGCGACCGCAGACGGCCACGAGCCTCCCCAGCCGATTCGCTCCTGTCGTCGCTCATCCCTCGCACGGTGTCGTCGCGCGCATGAACGCGCGCTCCAGCGCGCGCCACCGAGATCGGTCGGCGGCTATCGCCGAGCGGACTGCCCGTCCGGTAGGATGGACGACGGTCGGACGGCCGTCCCCGATGAACAGCCACAAATCCGAGGCCGTCCGTGATGAGGGCATGAGCGATCGGGACCGGCCGCGCGTCCGCGGCGTCGTCCTCGCCGGCGGCCGGAGCACCCGCTTCGGCGACGCCGACAAGGCGCTCGCGACTTTCGAAGGGCGACCGCTGGTCGTCCGCGCGGTCGACGCCGTCGCCGCGGCGACCGAGGGGCCGCCGCTGCTGTCGGTGGCGACCGACGCGCAGGCCGAGCGACTGGGCGATGTACTCGGTGATCGACCCGTCGAGCCGGTCCGGGACGACCCCTCGCTGTCGGGGCCGCTCGCGGGGCTTTCGGCCGCCGTCGCGGCGACCGGCGCGCCGTGGCTGTTCGCCTGCGCCTGCGATATGCCGCTGGTCTCGCCCGAAAGCGTCGAGGCGCTCCGAGCGCGGATCACCGAGAGCGGTGCGCCCGCGCCCGGGGACACGAGGGGCGAACGGGTCGACGCCGTCGTGCCGGTCGTCGACGGCTGCGACCAGCCGCTGCACGCGCTCTATCGCCGAGCCGCGCTCGACGACGCGCTGGGCGACCTCGCGGCGGGCGACGCGCTGATGGGACTGCTCGACGAACTGAGCGTCGAGCGGGTCGCGGCCGACGCCGTCGACGCGCCGCTGGCCGAGGCGACGACGAACGTCAACACGCGCGGGGACCTGGCGGCGCTCCGTGAGCGCGACCCCCGCGAGTAATCGCCCCGTCGAGGCCGGCGGGCCAGTTGCGCCTGCAGGCCGCCGGGCTATCCCGTTCGACCCCCAAACGCGGGCGCAATGGTCGACGTGATGGGACATCTGGCGATGGCGCTGTTGTGGGCGCTCCCGGCGTGGTTCGTCTGGCACGACCGCGTCAGCGCCGTCTTCGTCGCCATCGCCGTCTTCGTGGCACCGATACCCGACGCGGACAAGTACCTCGCGATGGCGTTCCCGGACTCGTTCCACCACCACGGGCTCACGCACACGATAGTCTTCGCCGTCGCGGCGGCGCTCGTCATCGGCGCGCTGGCCGCCTGGCTACTCACCGACCGCGTCGACGAGTGGGTCGACGGCGACCGGTTCGACGCCTCGAGCATGTTCGTGTTCGCCACCGGCGCCGTCCTCGTCGGCTATCTCAGCCACGTCTTCGCCGACATGCTCTCGGCGCCGGACATCTCGACGCCGATCGAGCCGCTGTGGCCCTTCGTCGACGGCTCGTGGGGGCTCGACCTGATCTGGTACAACAACCCGCTGTGGAACGTCGGCTTCCTGGCCGTCATGGTCGTCGCCCACGGCGTGCTGGCCTACAGCGCGTTCAAGGTCGACCACCCCTACCGGATCCAGAACGCCTGAGACCGCCGGTGGGGCGGCCCGGCCGCTCAGTCCGTCTCGCGGCTGTACGGTTCCAGCAACGCCGACGGCGCGCCGAGCCGCGAGTCGTCGAAGCGGACGACCGTCACGACCAGCACGACGATGGTGGCGAGGTAGGGGTACGTCGACATGATCGTCGGATGCATCAACAGCTCCAGCGCGGGGTTGACGACACCCGCCAGCGGACTTGCGGGATCGAGCGCCAGGTCGATGCCCTGCGAGCGCAGCTGGAGCGCGTCGAGCAGGCCGAACAGGTACGCGCCGACCAGCGCCCGCTCGGGCCGCCACTGCGCGAAGATGACCAGCGCGACCGCGATCCAGCCGCGACCGGCGACCATCCCCGTCGCCCACAGCTGGGAGAACGCCAGCGAGAGGTGCGCGCCCGCCGCGCCGGCGAACGCACCACCGAGGAGGACACAGAGGTAGCGCATCTTGAACACGTCGACGCCCATGGTGTCGGCGGTCTCTGGGTCCTCCCCGACCGAGATGACTTCGAGCCCGAGGTTCGTCCGGAAGAGGAACCACCACACCGTCGGGACCAGCGCGAGCGCGATGAAGTCGGGCGCCGTCGAGCGGAAGAACGCCTCGCCGATGACCGGGATCCCGACGAGGTACTCGCCGACGAGCGGGAGCGTCATCTGGGGGAACCCGTCGATCGATTCGTTGACCCAGTCGGTGCCGAAGTAGGTGGTCAGCCCCGTCCCGAGCAGCGTCAACATGACGCCGCTGATGACCTGGCTGGACTTGAGCGTGATACAGAGGAACGCGTGTATCAGCGCCAGCGCCGCGCCCAGCGCCATCCCGGCGGCGAAGCCGAGCCAGTAGCTACCGGTGACGACCGTCGTCGCGAACCCGCCGAGCGCGCCGACGAGCATCATCCCCTCGACGCCGAGGTTGAGCACGCCCCCGCGCTCGCTGATGATCTCACCCAGCGCCGCGAAGATGAAGACCGTCGACGCCCGGACGGCGGCGTCGAGCAGTCCCGCGGCGAACCCGACCATCAGACGCCACCTCCCGTCGGTCGCGGCGGCCGGTCGACCGACCGCGACGCTCGGCACGACATCAGGCCGCACCTCCGGGCTCGCCGTCGGTCGGCGTCCGTTCCTCGGCGAGTTGCACGTCGACGCTGTAGCGCTTGAAGAACTCCGCGGTGATCAGACAGAGGATGACCAGCGCCTGGATCACGTCCACGAGCGCCGCCGGGACGCCGTAGGACACCTCCAGGCGCGACCCGCCGACGAACAGCACAGCGAAGAACACCGCCGCGATCAGGACGCGAACGGCGCCGTTCCGCCCGAGCAGGGCGATCGGGATCGCCGTGAACCCGTAGTCCGGCGAGAACGCGGGCCGGAGTCGCCCCTGGACGCCCGAGATCTCGCTGAAGCCGCCGATCCCGGCGAAGGCGCCGCCGACGAGGAAGACGAACAGGTAGACGCGGGCGGTACTCATCCCGGCCTGCGCGGCCGCGAGCGGGTTCGACCCCACGAAGGTCACTTCGAAGCCCATCCGTGTCCGGGCGACGAGCACCGCCGTGACGGCGACCGCCAGCAGGCCGACCAGGAAGCCCGCGTGGACCTCCAGAACGGGGATCGTCGGGTACTTCGCCGCGTCGAGCAGCTCCGCGCTCCCCGGGATGTTGCCCAGGCCGCCCTGCATCGGCCCGCGGACGAGGTAGCTGGCGATCTGGACGGCGACGAACGTCAGCAGCAGCGTCGTGATGATCTCGTTGACGTCCCACTTCGCTCGCAGGTAACCGGGGATCCCGGCCCAGATGCCGCCGGCGACCCCCGCACCCAGGATCGCCAGCGGGACGAGCGCGACCATCGGGAGCGAGACGTTCACGCCGATCCACGTGCCGACGACCGCGCCCATGTACAGCTGTCCCTCCGCGCCGACGTTCCACAGGCCCGCCCGCAGCGGGAGATACACGGCGAGGCCGGTCAGCACGAGCGGGACGGTCCGCGTCGCGGTCTGGCGCAGTCCGAAGGGGTTGGTCAGCGTCTCGACGAACATCGTCCCGTAGGCCGCGACCGGGTTGACCGACAGCGCGACCAGCGCGACCGCCGACAGCGCGAGCGCGCCGACCACGGTGAACACGGGCGTCCCGTAGACCAGCCACGCCGGCACGTCCTCGCGGGCCTCCAGCTCGACCGAGAGGTTCACCGCCGCTCACCCCGGGTGGCCGCGTCTCGGTCGGACTCGTCCGGGCCGGTATCGCCCCCGGCGGTCCGACCGCCGGTCTCGCCGCCGTCCGTCATCGCGCGGTCGGCGGCGTCCGTCCCCGTTTCGGCGCCCGACTCCGTCCCGTCGCCGGCGACGCCGCCGGTCATCCGCATGCCGACGCGCTCGCGGTCGGCCGCCTCGGGCGTCGTCTCGTGGACGATCTCGCCCTCGTAGATGACCAGCAGCCGGTCCGAGAGGTCGAACAGCTCGTCTAAGTCCTCGGAGATGAGGACGGTGCCGGTGCCCTCGGCGCGCTGGTCGAGGATCGCCTCGCGGAGGAACTCGATGGCGCCCACGTCGACGCCGCGGGTCGGCTGGTGGGCGACCAGCAGGTCCGGGTCCCGGACGAGTTCCCGGCCGAGGATGAGCTTCTGGAGGTTGCCGCCCGACAGGTCGCCGGCGGGCACCTCGCGCACGTCGTGGACGCCGCGCACGTCGAACTCGTCGACGATCTCTTCGGCGTACCGGGCCAGTTCGTCGTAGTCGAGGAACGGACCGTCGTCGAAGCGGTCGTCGCGAAGCTCCTTCAGCGCCGCGTTGTGCATCACCGACAGCTCCTCGGCGCAGCCGTACTCGTGGCGGTCCTCGGGGACGAACGAGACGCCGCCGTCGACGAACGACCGCGCCGGCTCGCCCGTCAGGTCGGTGCCGTCGACCGCGATGGTCCCGGCGGTCGGGTCGCGGACGCCCGCGAGCGACTCGGCCAACTCGCGCTGGCCGTTGCCGCTCACGCCGGCGATGCCGACGATCTCGCCCGCCCGAACGGACAGGTCGATCCCCGACAGCGCCTCGATCCCGCGGTCGTCCTCGGCGCGCAGCCCCGCGGTGTCGAGCACCGGCTCGCCCGGCTCGACGCACTCTTTGTCCAGCGAGAACAGCACCTCGCGGCCGACCATCATCCGCGCGAGCTCGGACTGGTCGACCGACCCCGTCTCGACGGTGCCCACGGTCTCGCCCTCGCGGAGGACGGTCACCCGGTCGGTGATCGCCGTCGCCTCGGCGAGCTTGTGCGTGATGAAGATGATCGAGATGCCGCTGTCGGCCAGCGTCCGCAGCGTCTCGAACAGCCGCTCGGCCTCGGCCGGCGTCAGCACGGCCGTCGGCTCGTCCAGGATGAGCAGGTCCACGTCGCGATACAGCGCCTTGAGGATCTCGACGCGCTGGCGCTCGCCCACGTCGAGCTCGCCGACCGGCGCACGCACGTCGATGTCGAAGCCGTAGTCGTCGGCCAGCGCCTCGATCTCCGCCGCCGAGGCGTCCAGGCCGATGGTGAACCGCTCGGCGAGGGCACGGGCGACTCGGTTCCGGCGGACCGCGTCGGGGAGCCAACCGTTCGAGTCGGCGGGAGCGCCGTCGCCGTCGGCGTCCCGGGTGTCGCCCCGCTCGCGGAAGGGGCCGGCGGGCTCGCGCTCGCCGAGGACGACGTTCTCGGCGACAGAGAGCCGGGGAATGAGCTTGAAGTGCTGGTGGACCATGCCGATGCCCCGGTCGATCGCGTCCTTGGGCGAGTCGAGATCGAGGGGCTCGCCGCCGAGGTGGACGCTCCCGGCGTCGGCGTCGTACAGCCCGTAGAGGACCTTCATCAGGGTGCTCTTGCCGGCGCCGTTCTCGCCGAGGAGGCCGTGGATCTCGCCGCGGCGGACGGAGAAGTCGACGTCGTCGTTGGCGACGACGCCCGGGAACTCTTTTCGGACGCCCGACATCCGGAGGAACGGGTCCTCGTCCATTACGATACCGGACGGCTTCGAACGTCCTTGAATATACCGTTCCGCGGCGGCCGCCGTGGGAGGAGTTCGCGGGGTAGGGACTCGCAGGCGGCCGGCCCTAAAGGGTCTCCGTAGTCCTAATAGGCGTACTCAGTCCGCGATAGGCAACCTTATCAATTCCGACCGATCCGTATCGGACAGGAGCGGTCGGCCGGGCTCGGTCGGCGGGTCGCGAGCCGGCGGCGACAGTCACGGGACACACAATGGCGACAGACATCACACGACGACGGGCGATCAAGGCACTGGGACTCGCGGGCGCGACCGGACTGGCGGGCTGTTCGTCGGGCGGCGACGGCACGGCCACCAGCGGTGACGGCGGGAGCGGGACGGACGGGAGCGACACCGTCCGCGCCGCGTTCGTCTACAACTCCGAAGTGGGCGACCAGGGCTGGTCGTGGGCGCACGACCAGGGCCGTCAGGCCGTCGTCGAGCAGTACGACTGGCTGGAGACGGGCCACACCGAGGCCGTCGCACCGGCCGACTCGCGGACCGTCTTCGAACAGTACGTCCAGGACGGCTACGACATCGTCTTCGGCAACACCTTCGGCTACATGGACACGATGATGTCGGTCGCCGAGGAGAACCCCGACACCCTCTTCGAGCACTGCGCGGGGTACCAGACCCGCGAGAACATGGGCCGGTACTTCGGCCGGATGTACCAGGCGCGTTATCTGGCCGGCATCGCCGCGGGGATGCTCACCGAGGCGAACTCGCTGGGCTACGTCGCGGCCCTGCCCATCTCCGAGGTCGTCCGCGGCATCAACGCCTTCACGCTCGGGGCGCGCTCGGTCAACCCCGAGGCGACGACGAAGGTGCGCTGGACGAACACGTGGTACGACCCGCCGACGGAGCAGGAGGCGGCCAACGCGCTCATCGACCAGGGCGTCGACGTGATGGCCCAGCACCAGGACTCCGCCGCGGCCGTCCAGGCCGCCGCCGACGCGGATATCTGGGCGACCGGCTACGACGCGCCGATGCTCGAACAGGGCGGCGATAACTACATCACCTCCCCGATCTGGAACTGGGAGGAGTTCTACGCCCCCACCCTCGAAGCCGTCCACGACGGGTCGTGGGAGTCGGACTTCTACTTCGAGGGCCTCGATTCCGACATCATCGGCCTCTCGGAGTGGGGGCCGGAGGTGCCCGACGACGTGAAGTCGAGCGTCGACGAGACCCACTCGGCCATCGAGAGCGG
Source organism: Halosimplex rubrum (assembly GCF_013415885.1). NCBI lineage: Archaea > Methanobacteriati > Methanobacteriota > Halobacteria > Halobacteriales > Haloarculaceae > Halosimplex > Halosimplex rubrum. Next base: position 2,150,405 of record NZ_CP058910.1, on the reverse strand, counting down.
CGACGTGGACGTGTGGGCCGACAGCAAGTTCGCCGACGCCGACGACACGACGCTGTTTCAGGACATGGGCAGCTACGTCGAGGGCGTCGAGGGCTCCGTGCCGGAGTAACGCGGCTCGACCCGCCCGGTTTCGCGGCTCGACCGACCGACGGCCGCGACCGGCGAATGAGGAGCTTTTTCCCGTCGCTCGGATACCGCCAGGCATGGAACGGCTCCGCGCGTCGCTGCACGAGGCACCTATCATCGACAAGGACGGCTACGAGTACCTCGTCCACCCCATCAGCAACGGCGTCCCGATGTTAGACCCCGCACTCCTCCGCGAGGTCGTCGTCGGCATCGTCCGCAACGCGGATCTGGACGTGGACAAGATCGTCGCGCCCGAGGCGATGGGGATCCACGTCGCCACCGCGCTGTCGCTGCAGACCGACATCCCGCTCGTCGTCATCAGAAAGCGCGAGTACGGGCTCCCCGAGGAGGTCTCCCTGGAGAAGTCGACGGGCTACTCCTCCTCGGAGATGTACATCAACGACATCGAGGACGGCGACCGGGTCCTGATCGTCGACGACCTGCTGTCGACCGGGGGCACGCTCGCGGCGATCACCGAAGCACTCGACGACATCGGCGCCGACGTGGCCGACATCGTCGTCGTCCTCAACAAGGTCGGCGAGAGCGCCCTCGACGGGACCGACTACGAGGCGACCAGCCTGCTCGACATCACCGTCGAGGACGGCGAGGTCACCGTCCACTGAGATCGACCCGCTCGGCCCCCGGCGGTCAGAGCCGGTGGCCGCAGGCGCAGTTGCCGATGCAGTAGGTGGTGTCTGCCTCGCCCACGTCCAGGCCGACCGCGGCCATCGCCGCGAGCAGGCTCGCCGATCCGTCGGGTTCGGGGCGGACGCGGGCCGCCGTCGCGCCGTAGGGCGACGAGCCCACGGGGATCCGCTCGACCAGTTCGCGCGAGTCGGCGTCGATCACCGCCACCTCGTCGTTCGTCTGGACCGGGACGTACAACTTCTCGCGAGCGGGATCCCACGTCCCCGCGAACGCCGACCCGCCGAGGTCGATGCGGCCGGACACCTCCCGACCCTCGATGTCGACGACGGACACGTCGTCCGTCCCCGGCGTGAACACGTAGCCGTAACGCGATTCCGGCCCGACCTCGCTGGTGAGTGCGCCCTCCCCGAGTCCGTCGGCGTCGGGCGTCAACTGCGCCAGCAGTTCGGGGCTCGCCGGGTCGCTTGTGTCCCAGACGCTCTCGGTACCCGTCCGATGCTCGACGATCAGGCGGTCGCCGTTCGGTGCGACCGTCCCCATCCACGGCGCCGAGGCGTCGTCGTCCGTCGCAGCCGGCACGTCCACCTGCCGTTCGATCGCGAACGGGTCCAGCCGGAGGACGGTCAGGGTGTCCCCGAAGAGATCGGGAACGTAGGCGAACGCACCGTCGGGGTGAACGGTCACGTCGCAGGGCCCCGGTCCCTCCCGGTCGCCGCGACCGCCCTCGTCGGTCCGGTCGATCTCGGCGACCACCTCGCCGAAGGTCCCCGAGTCGCGGTCGGCGTCGACCAGAAGGTTCCGGTGGGCGGGTTCGCGGGCGCTGACGACGACGCCCGCCCCGTCGGGCGTCAGCTCCTGCCAGTTCGACCCCGAGCCGGTCTCGATGCGGGCCACCTCTGACAGCGACCCCGCCGCGACCGCGCGGACGCCCCGCCCGACGTTGAGCCACAGCGGGTCCTCGGCAGCGGTGGTCAGGTCGGGCGCGTACTGGTTCGACGGGAACGACGAGGAGAGCCCGACGTGCTGGGTGTCGACCACCTCGTCGGTCGTGGGGTCGACCAGGCTCACCGTCGCGTCGCCCGTGTTGAAGACGACGACGGTGTCGCCGCCGGCGCGCTCGCTCCCGGTTGCCGTTCCGGTGTCGGTTCCGTCGCCGGGACCGCTCGAACACCCCGCCAGCGCCGCGCCGGCGGTCGCCGAGCCCGCGAGCAGCCCCCGGCGGGAGACGTTCGCCCGGTCGTCGCCCGGCTCCCGGTCCGGGGCTCGACCGTCCCCGGCCCCGCCGTCCCGCCGCTCGCGGTTCGGATGCAGCCGCGACTCGTCGCCGTCAGTCATACCCGTGCCAGGGACCGTACGGGAAAAATGCTGCTGGTGGTATGCGCGACTCGTGCGAACGCGAATCGCGCCCACCACCCCGTCACTCCCCGCCCGGCACGACGACCTGGTTCCGGAGGTCGTCGGACTGTCCGTCGTCGATCCGCTCGACGTTCTCGGTCAGGATGTCCGCCAGGCGCTCCCAGTACTTCGGCGTCGAGCCGGCGTTGTGCGGCGTGATCCGGACGTTGTCGAACTCCCAGAGCGGATGGTCCGCGGGCAGCGGCTCCGGGTCGGTCACGTCCAGCGCCGCGCCGCCCAGCTTGTTCCCGCGGATCGCGTCGACCAGCGCCTCGGTGTCGACGATCGGCCCCCGACCGACGTTGACGAGGACGGCCTCGGTCGGCATCGCCGACAGCTCGCCGTCGCCGACGAGCCCCCGCGTCTCGTCGGTCAGCGGCGCCGCGACGACGACGTACTCCGAGCGCGACAGCGCCCCCTGAAACGCCTCCCGGTCGGTGAACCCGACGACCTCGTCGGTCGGGCCGCCCTTCTCCGGGCTGTAGCGGGCGCCGATCGTCTCGACGCTGAACCCCGCCAACCGCTCGACGACCGCCTCGCCGATGGCGCCCATGCCGACGACCGTCACCGTCGACCCCTGGAACTCGCCGCCGCGGAAGTGCTGCCAGGTGTGCTCCCGTTCGCGGCGCCACCCCTCGTCGAGCCGTCTGGCGAAGCCGAGCAGCCACCCGATCACCTGCTCTGCGATGTTCGGGCCGTGGACGCCCGAGGCGTTCGTGACGGCGACGCCGCGCTCGCGGAAGGCGTCGAGCGGCAGGTGGCCGACCCCCGCCGAGCCGCCGGCGAACAGTGCGAGGTCGTCGGCGCGCGCGAGCAGCTCCTCGTCCATGTGCATCCCGGTGACGACCCGGGCCGTGCCGATCGTCTCGCGGGTTTCACCCTCCGTCCGCGGGAGCTTGACGTGGTAACTCGGGAGCCGCGACCGGAGCTCCGCGGCGTACTCGCTCGCCGGGACCCCGTGTGCGGGCTGGTTCAACACGACGATCCGGTCCGATTCGGTCATGGTTGCGTGTCGGCCGTGACCCCGATAAGCGTTCGCGCGACCGAGGAACTCGCCGGCTCGTCGCGCCCGACTCGTTCCGGTCGCGACGGCCCGACCGAACGCTTTAGCCCCTCCCCGTCCCACCGCCGCCCATGCACCGACGCTTCGTCTCTCCCCGCGCCTACGTCCAGGGCGCCGGCGCCCTCGACGACGCGGGCGCCGAGTTCGACCGCCTCGACGCCGAACGCGCGTTCGTCCTCGGCGGCGACACCGCGCTCGCGACCGCCGGCGACGCCGTCTCGACGGGGCTCGCCGACGCCGGGATCGACGTGGTCCACACCGCCCCGGGCGTCGATCGCTGTACCGATCCCGCCCTCGACGACCACGTCGACGACGCCGCGGCGGCCGGCGCGGACCTGGTCGTCGGCGTCGGCGGGGGCGTCGCGATGGATGTCGCGACCGCCGTCGCCGACCGCATCGACGCGACCATGGCGGTCGTCCCCACCATCGCCAGCACCGACGCGCCCACGAGCACCGTCGCCGTCGTCTACGACGACGCCGGAAACTTCCGCGAGGTCCGCTACCGCGACCGCAACCCCGAACTCGTCCTCGTCGACACCGCCGTCGTCGCCGCGGCGCCCGCTCGCTTCCTCGCCTACGGCATGGGCGACGCCGTCGCCACACGATTCGAGGCCGAGGCCGTCGCCGCCACCGGCGGTCTCACCGACGCAGACGGGGAATCGAGTTTCGCCGCCCGGGCGCTCGCCGAGGAGGCGTACCGCCGCGTCCGCGAGTACGGTCCCGACGCGCTGGCCGCCGTCCGCCGCGACGCCGTGACCCCCGCCGTCGAGCGCGTCGTCGAGGCCAACACCCTCCTCTCCGGACTGGGCTTCGAGAGCGGCGGCACCGCCGGCGCCCACGCCGTCCAGATCGGCCTCACCAACGTCGGCGTTCGCGAGCCCCACGGCCTCCTCGTCGGCTTCGGCACCGTCGCGGAGCTGCTCGCCCGCGACGCCGACCCCGCGACCGTCTCGGAGGTCCTCGACTGTCTGTTCGCCATCGGCCTCGACGTGACACTGGACGAACTGGGCGTCGAAGACGGCGATATCGGGGCCGTCGGTGACCGCGCCTGCGAGCACGGGATGGACCTAGAGCCCGTCGACGCCTCACCCCGGCGCGTGGCCGACGCCATCCGGACGGCCGACGAACTGGTCCGGGAGCGACGTGAGGCGTGAGCGGTTCCCGACACGGCCGACTACTCGGCCTTCGGGAGTTCGACGGTGAAGACGGCGCCCTCGGGGTCGTTGTCCGCCACGCGAACGCGTCCGCCGTAGCTCTCGACGAGCGTCCGAACGAGGTGGAGCCCGAGCCCGGTTCCGGGACTGTCGAGTCCCTTCTCACCCTTCCCGAAGATCTGCGACTTCTGCTCGTCGGCCACGCCGGGCCCGTTGTCGGCCACCCGGACGGCCACGTACCCCTCGCGGCCCGTCGCGGAGACGGTCACCTCGGGCACGGCCGCGTCGTTGTGCTGGATCGCGTTCGTCAGGAGGTTCCTGAACACGGATCCGAGCATCTCGTTGGCCCGGACCGAGACGGCGGGCGGTGGGGATTCCACGGTGATGATCGCCCCGGGATACATCTCCTGCAGGTCGGCGATCTCGCCTTCGAGGACGGGCCGAAGCGCGACCCGTTTGTCGTCGACCTCACGGGTTTGCATCATCTCGGCCGTGTCCCGCGCCGTCCGCGTTAGCTCGACCGCGTTGTTCGCCCGTTCGCGGATCGTCTCGACGTACTCCGCCTCTTCCCCCTCGACGCGCTCGGCCAGCAGCTCCGTGTAGGCGGTCACGAGTTGCAGGTCGTTCCTGAAGTCGTGGCGGAGCACCTGGTTCAGCACGTCCAGCTCGTCGCGCTGCTGTTCGAGGAGGTCGTTCTGCTCGCGTAGCTCCCGCTCGTAGCGCTTGCGTTCGGTGATGTCGCGCGCGACGCTCAGTACCGCCGGGTCGCCGTGATACGGTATCAGGCTTGAGCTGATCTCGACGGGGATTTCGTCGCCGTCTCTCGTCCGGTGGACCGTCTCGAACACCTGTCGCTCGTCGTCGGGCATATCGTCGATCAGCGCCGTTATCTCCTCGTCGTCGAGGTGCGCGTCGATATCGTGGGGCCGCATATCGAGCAGCTCCGCCCGCGAGTATCCCAGCGTCTCGACGGCCGTGTCGTTCACCGCCAGGAACTCCCCGTCGATGCTGATGACCCACGCGGTGTCGTTCATCCCGTCGATCAGCTCCTGGTGTTCCTCGCGAGCGCGCTCCAGTTGCCGCTCGCGCGCCCGCTGGCCCGTGATATCCTCCGCGACGCCGACGACCCCTTCGATCCGTCCCTCGACTCGCAACGGACTGAGCTGGTAGTCCACGACTATCCAACCCGCTCCGGGCATCTCGATCTCCGTCTCGCCCCGAACCACGTCGCGCTCACCGTCGAGGAGCTCACGATACCGGTCGCCTGACCCTCCCTCACGGACCGCTTCGATCAGTTCGCTCTGTCGCCCCTTCAGCTCCTCCTGGGTCGTCCCGTAGAGCTCGGCCAGGTAGTCGTTGACGACCCTGAACCGGCCGTCCCGGTCGTACAGACACGCCCCCTCCTGCATCCCCACGAGGATCTGTTCGTAGAGGTGTAACTCGTCGCGGGCCGCCGCCGAACGCCCCGAACGGGACGCGTCGATCGCGCCCTCGATCCGAGCCGCGAGCCCCTCGCGGGGGTCGGTCCCGTCCGCCTCCGGGGCGGAGCCGGTCGCGCCGACGGCGACCACCTCGCTCGCCGTCGCCTCGCTCCCCGCTCGTGCGTACAGGACCACCGGCACTGCGGGCTGGGTCTCCCTGACGGCGGTCAACAGGTCGATCCCGTTTCGTCCGAATAGTTCCCACTCCGAGACCACACAGTCGAACCGCTCGTCGGTCAGCGAGTCCTGCACCTCGTCCACTGTCGCTACCGTCTCGACGGTCTCGACCCGTTCGGCCAGTCGACCACCGATCTCCGCCGCCGACGACGAGTCGTTGACGAGGAGGACCCGCGCCGACTGCTTGCCCGTACTCATCGGTCGATACTTCGTCCGAACGGGGTTAAACATCGGGTGGTTCCGGCCGCGGGTCACCCGCTCTCCGGGGCCTCCGATTCGACGCTCTCGGCCAGCCGCGAGTGCAGGGTGACGTTTATCGGGACGAGCAACAGCCAGGTGAGCATCGCCGCCCTCGCGTTCAGCGCGGCGACACCGATCGAGAGACCGAACACCAGCGGCGCGACGAGAAACCGGGCCGCCTGAAACCTCACGGCGCGCGAGGCCAGCCCCGTCTGGAGCAGGCGCTTGCGCGAGGCGTACACCCAGAGCAGTGCGAGGCTACAGCCGGTGAGCGCCAGCACCCCGGCGATGAACGACACGCCGAAGCGGTTCGGATGGGCGCTGAACTTCGTTCGCTGGTGCGACGAACAGAGTATCGGGAATCTCGACGAGTTCACCGGTCGCCAACTTCACCGCTACCGACTGTGGCGACGCGACGAAGGCGACCTCTCACTCGCCTCGGAGAAGACGCAGATGGACACCCTGCGAGTCTTCGTCAGATGGTTAGAGCAGGTGGATGGAGTTGACCAGGACTTGAGCACCAAGGTCCGATCCCCGTCACTGACGCCGGAGCAGAACACTCGGGACGTCATGCTTGATTCGGATCAGGCTACGAACGTACTGGCTCACCTCGAAAAGTACCAGTACGCGACGTTGGGGCACGTCACAATCGCCGTACTGTGGCACACGATGATGCGTGTCGGAGCCGCGCACGCGTTGGACGTCGACGACTACGACCCAGACGAGCAGTACCTCGATGTCCGTCATCGTCCAGACCAGGGAACAGCGATCAAGAACAAGGAGGACGGAGAGCGACTCGTGGCGCTGTCTGATCAGCTCTGTGAACTCCTGAATGACTGGATCGTCGACAAGCGTCCGGACGTAACGGATGACCAGAGACGAAAGCCGCTACTCGCGTCGCACCAGGGTCGAGCACACCGGACGACGCTACGCGGGTATTGTTATCGGGCGACTCGACCATGCGAATACGGTGCCGAGTGTCCACACGACCGCGATTCAGAAGACTGTGAAGCGACTGATCGGGACGCCGCGTTCAGCTGTCCGTCGAGTGTGAGCCCGCACGCGATTCGTCGTGGGAGCATCACGCACTCGCTCAACAGCCAGATACCCGAAAACACCGTTTCAGACGGAGCGAATGTCTCGAAAGTCGTATTAGAACAGCACTACGACCGACGGACAAAGCGCGAAAAGATGGAGCAACGACGGGATTACCTGAATAACCTCTAACAGGCAGTACTACTGCGATGTCCAGTAGCGGGACGATCTCGTCAATTAATTCTCATCGGCTCTGTTGAAACCCTCATTTTTCATCCATTTTATAGTTTGAAACACTCTCTCAGGGAGAACTGCGTATTGATTGATTAATTCTGACAGATCTCGCATGTCTTCCGAAAACCGTGCAAGATGGAATACGCGAATTAACCGCTGACATTCCTATCCGTTTCAGATGCTGTTCAGAGTTCCCAGCGAGATGGAGAGTGCATACTGGCATAGAGTTCGTCGAAGTTAGGTTATTCTGAACCGGTCAGCACAGCATTCGTCGTGTACCACTGCTGTTCTAGACGCTCACAAGAGGAGCGATCTGGTAAGTGCCCAGAAGACGCCACAAGGCAACAACTCAGTACACAGTGACGGACTGCTGTAGAGCGGTACTGGTCTCACTGTTGGAACGTGATCCTGACGATATTTCCGGTTGGAGTATTCTCGTTCACCGTGATGGTTCCCCCCGAACGGGTTAGGATCAATTTGACGAGCCACAACCCAAGACCGCTCTCGTGATACACCGGTGTGCGCTCCGCATTCTCTTTTACGATGTTCTGTTCGACCTCGGGTATCTGCGGTCCAGTATCGGCTATGTCAATATGCATTATTCCGTCACTACGGGTAACAGTGATTGTAACTTCTGGAGAGTCAGAGTCGTCGTGAATGATCCCATTTTCAACAAGTTCAATGAGTGCATCCTCAAACCGCTCCGTCGCTCTCACAGTCACGCCTTCGGGGCACTCGACCTGAACTCTCGCTTCAGGATACACGGACTCAACAGTCGAAACAATATCCTGGAGTACCGACTTGAGAGTGAGTTCTTTTTCCACCGGGTCTTCCAGGAGTACTTCCGTTATCGCTCGTTCCTTCTCGGCTGTCTCCAGCAGTCCATCACTCGTATCTATAATATTTACAGCAGACTGTGCAACCTCGCCCGATGTCTTGGAGTGGATCAGTTCAGCACGCCCCCGAATCACATTCATTTCATTACGGAGATTGTGACGCAAGACCCGGTCGAGAGTCTCTAACTGCTGGTGATGTTGCCGTCGCTCGGTCACGTCCTGTTGGAATCCGACGTAGTTGACCACCTCTCCCTCGTCGTTCCTGACGGGAGCGATTTCGAGGTGATTCCAGAACTCGGTGCCATCCTTCCGGTAATTACGGAGCTCGATGGCAATCGGCTCCTCATTATCAATCGCTTCCCGAATCCGCGCCACCCGCTCGGAATCCGTGTTCTCACCCTGAAGGAACCGACAGTTCTCCCCGAAGGTCTCCTCACGCGGATACCCTGTCATCTCCACGAAGGCGTCGTTCACGTAGATCAGCGGGTTGTCCTCCTGTTCCGGGTCGGAGATGGTAATGCCGACTGGGGCGTCCGCGATCGCTCGTGATTGTCGCTGGAGGCGTTGTTCTCGCTGTTTGCGCTCCGTGATATCGGTCTGGACCGCCACGAATGCCTCAATGTCGCCGTCGTCGGCGACCGGAGCGACGGTCTGATGGGCAGTGTACGTCCCCCCAGTCTTGCGACGGTTGACCACCTCTTCCTCCCACGTTTCGCCCGAGCGGATTGTTTCCCAGAACTCCTCGAAATACCCCTCGGGCATTTCCCCGGAGTCCAGGATGGCCGGTGTTTCACCAATAGCTTCCTCCCGAGTGAACCCCGTCAGCTCTTCAAAGGCCGGGTTGGCGTACGTGATCGTCCCGTCAGGATCAGTGATGAAAATCGCGTGCTCTGAAGCTTCAACCGCCTGGTTGACACGCCGGAGTTCACGCTCGCGCTCCTTGCGGTCGGTGATGTCCTGGATCGTCCCGCGGATGCGGACGACTTCGCCGTTTTCCTGCTGTGGCTCGCCGCGCGTGCGGACCCACCGCTGGTCGCCCTCGGCGGTGATCAGCCGTACCTCGATATCATAGGACTCGCCCTCCTCAACAGCTCCCCAGAAGGCCTCTCGAACCGTATTCTGGTCATCCGGGTGGTAGTGCTCGATGCTCTCTTCAGGCGTCAGTTCACGGTCTTCCGGGAGGTCGTGTATGTGGTACACTTCCTCGGTCAGGGTGTTCTCGTTTGTACGAACGTCGTACTCCCAGGCCCCCACGTCTGCGATGTCCTGCGCTTTTTCAAGGAAATCTACCTGTCGTTCGAGGTCGCGCTCGCGCTGGCGTAATGTGAGTGACTGCTCTCGGAGGCGGAGCAACGCTGCCAGTCGCCAGTGCAGTTCGGCCTGCTGGATCGGCATCGTGACGATTTCATCAATCGATTCCGTCACCACGTTTTCCGCAAGGTCACCGCCATCAATCTCGGTAATGTTGGGATCGGATTCGTTGAGTAACAGAAGATATGGGAGCACCACGGGTGATGCAGCCGATTTCTTCGCGCGCAGGGCTGGGAGATGTTCCTGAAAGGCCCCCGTATCCATGATGCACACGTCGAAGGCAGTATCCTCAATACTGCCTGTCAGGTCCGCCGGCTCGTAGGAGGGATGCTCTTCGATCCACTCGGTGACCAATCGTCGGTCCCCCGACTCGGACAGGAGCGGAAGAATCCGGTCACAAGAGTCGATCTCATTCGCAGAGTCCGTGCGTTGCTCCATTAGTCCCCGTCACCTCTTTCTTCGAAGACATAGAGGTTCGGTAGCACTTGTGTAGACCGTCTGCTAGAGTTTCCGAACAGATCTGCTGTATTCTCACTCACTGGCATCACCACTGGATGAGTCACTCGTGGGGAGATCCACGACGAACACCGCCCCATGCGGGTCGTTGTCCTCAATCCAGACCGAGCCATCGTACATATCGACCAGATTAGTGACGAGATACAGCCCCATTCCCGTCCCCGTGCTGTCCAGTCCCTTCTCGTCGCTATCGAAGATTTGGTCTCGTTGGTCGTCAGGGATTCCGGGCCCGTTATCTGCAACTCGGATACGAACCGAGCCATCGTCTACTTGCGAGGAAATCGTGACCTTCGGTTCGTCCGCGTCGTTGTGTTGAACGGCGTTGTTGATCAGGTTCCGGAAGACGGCCGACAGCATCTCGTTGGCCTCAACAGTAACGGCCGGTGGTCGGCCGTCCATCCGTATCGTCGCTTGATCGAACGTCTCTTTTCGGGTCTCGATGACAGTTTCGAGAAGCGATCCCAACTCTACCGATTCGAGCGAAACATCTTCTTCTTCGAAGATCGCCTCGACGATAGTCTTGGCAACGTCCGTGAGTTCGACGACGTGCCGTCCTGACGTGAGTACCCGGTCGAGCATCTCTTCGCCGTCGCTATCCACGTGGGCATCCAGTATTTCCATCCATCCCAGTATTACGCTCATATCGTTACGAATGTCGTGCCGTAACACGCGATTGAGGAGTTCGAGTTGGTCGCGCTGCTCGTTCAGCGAGTTCGCTAACTCCCGCAATTCCGTGATTTCGTGATTCACCGCCACAAACTGCTCGATTTCACCCTCCGGCCCCGTGAGCGGCACTATTACTTGATCGACAACATATTGCTCCCCATCTTTGCGGTCGTTGATCACTTCCCCGTGCCACTTCTCTCCCGAGGTGATCGTTTCCCAGAGGTCTGCGAAAAAGGACTCGTCGTGTTCGCCCGAGTTGAGAACGTTCGGCGTCTTTCCGAGCACTTCCTCGTTCGAATATCCCGACTGTTGTTCGAAGCCACGGTTCACGTACTCGATGATGCCATCCGTGTTCGTGAGGATGACTCCATGCCCGCGGTGGTTGTCCCGGATCGCGTGAAGTTGTTCGTGTTCTTCATCGAGGACAACCGCTTGATGACGCGCTCTGAGAACCGATTCGAGTCGTTGTTCTAATTCAAGCTCCGAGACCGGCATTCGAAGTAGTTCGTCAACTAGCGAATGTAAGTCACGGGCATCGTCCTGAAGCGCTTTGGTTATCTCGTCTGCCCGTTGCTCCGGGACGAGCAACACGAACGGAAGCGGAATTCGCTCCGCTTGTTTTCGAGTTCGAATGGCACCCTGATTGTCGAGGAGTGTCGCCCAATCCAGAATACAGCAATCGAATTCGCCGGTCCGAATATCCGTCTCCACTCTATCATACGATTCCTGCTCGGTGAGCCATCTGGTTAGTTGGCGACGATTTCCCTCGTCTGCAGTTCGAACCAAAACGGTTGAAATTCTACTATCCCGATTTGAGCGAATATCCTCGGTGAGGGGGAATTCAGTCTCCATCGCGGGACCGTTCGTCGTTTTGGTCTTCTTGGAAACTGGGCGTTCCAGTGAGAATGCCCTGCATGTGTTCGAGCGGGTCGCCGACGCGGATCCCATACTCCGTGATTTCGAACTCCCGGAGACTGCGCTCGAAATCTCCCGTTCGCATCTTCAACACGCCGATGACCTTGCCGAGTTCGCTTTCCATTTCCACGTATCGGATGTAGAGAATGTTGTCCGCGAGGTTGCTCACTGATTCTTCGGTGACGCGGAACTCGCCAGTGATGTTGCTGACCTCGTTCGTAATAATGGTCGAGACGCCGGCGGCCCGAAGATACCGCACGATTCGGAGCAGCACGTCTTCCGGCTCCGTCGTGTACCCACGAAGGTTCTGTTTGAACCCCTGGAGGCCATCGATCAGGACGATACGCACCTCGTCGTCTTCGACGGCGGTCTTGAGTTGTGATGTGAACTCGTTTGGCGTGTACTCGTTCGGGGCGATCTCTTCGATGGAGAGCGTTCCCTGTTCGAGCATCGCTTCGATGGGGAGATTGATCGACCGGGAGCGTTTTTGGATAGTTTCTGGTGACTCTTCGAACGAATACATCACACTTCGCTCGCCGCGGCCGGCGGCCTCTTTGATGAACTGTAACGCGGTGGTGGTTTTGCCTGCCCCGGTGGGGCCACTGACGAACGTCACGGTCCCGGCATCAATTCCGCCCTTGAGGAGTTCGTCCACTTCGGGAATCCCCGAAGAGAGTTTGTCCGATGTCTCAGCCATTTGTTCGGGGTCCCACTTCCCCGGCTGGAGTTTCGGGAAGACGGTGACTCCGTCATCCGTGATTTCGTAGGAGTGCTTTCCCCGTTGGTAGGAGGAGCCACGGAATTTCGAGATGTGGAGTGTCGATCCCTCGATATCGGTTTCCAGGTTGATGACCGCATCAGTGAGGAACTGGAGATCATCGTCAGACAGCGAGTCGGAGGCCTGCGACGTGAATATCACCGTCGCGCCGTTGTCCCTGAGGAAATCAAGAAAACTCAAAATCTGTTTTCGGAACTGGCGTTCATCTGTCGTCAGGTAGCGGAATTCGGTAATCGGGTCGAGCAGTACTCGATCCGGATTGAGGTCCTCGACGGTGCTGCGGAGTTCTTCGATAAACGAGGGCTGTTCGACTTCAGCTGAGGAGAACACGGAATAGTTTTCGCCCTCGTCGAAATCCTCGTGAGATGGAGAGAGGTCGAGGAAATGGATTCCGTCCGGGTTGAGATCAAAATGTTCGACGGTCTCTTTGACGTAATCGCCTGGTTCACCCAGATTGATATATAACGCTGTTTCCCCGTTGTCCACGCCGTCAGAGAGAAAATGTAAGCCGAAGATGGTTTTGCCCGCACCTGGTGGCCCCCGAATCAGTGCATTATGATTTTCGCGCAACCCGCCACTGAGAACATCGTCTAATCCTGGGACGCTCGTTGGAACTCTTTGTGCGGTCATATCTGTTCTCGGTGTTCTATATGTGTAAGTGTGGCGTCGGGGTCCATACCATCTCACCCGGAAAGACGAACTTCTCTTGCGTCCCGAAACCGTGGATACACGTGCCGTCCTCACCCATTAGATGCAAGCAACGTCGATATTAGAGTGTGACCGCAGGTCATACAGAAATACGGCGATCCCCGATTCTGAATCAAAAATAGAGAAACGAGAGCGGCACAGGGCCGCCATTAATCCATGGCAGTACAATTAATTGGTCGTTGATAGCGTGACGAACAGCACAACTCCGTGGTGGGGTTGAGTGCTGTATAGGCACTCGAAATACTCGATTAGCGCGGTTTCGTGGATCTACCCAAGGGCCTCAGTCGATTCATGACGATCGTGTTTGAACCAAATTTTCAAAACAGTCCGGATTGGATATCAGCTTGTCAAGCAAGTTTCGCCCGTACAGGGGGCGGTGTTCAGATAAGGATGAAGAGTGAGGCGGTACGTTTTCAAAGTGATCTATGCCCGAAAACGACCGCCTCGGTGGATGTTTGGACGAGATTGACTTAGCGTTTGTTGAACGCGAGGCGACACCGAAGCTGCTGATGAAGCTCAGTATTCAGCTGCATCTTGCTGGACTTTCGCTTTCGAATACTGTTTCGTTTCTAGAGGTATTCGGTGTCAATCGTGCTCGTTCGACCGTTCACAACTGGGTTCACAAGGCCGATCTACAGCCGGAGGCTGGTCGGTCACCGGATCACGTTGCGGTTGACGAAACCGTGATCCGGATCGACGGCGAGCAGTACTGGCTGTACGCCGCCGTCGATCCCGATTCGAACGAATTACTCCACACGAAGCTTGAACCGACGAGAACGAACGCTCTCGCCGAGATGTTCTTCGGTGAACTCCGCGAGAAACACGATGTCGACGATGCCGTGTTTCTCGTCGACGGCGCCACTCCGCTGAAAGAAGCCTGCGACCGACACGGCCTCGATTTCAGATACGAACGCCATGGAAATCGCAACAGCGTCGAACGTGTCTTTCGCGAGGTAAAACGCCGAACTAATTCGTTCTCAAACTGTTTCAGTCATGTCGATCCAGCAACCGCCGATGACTGGCTTAGCTCTTTCGCGTTCGCATGGAATCGGCTTATCTGAACACTGCCATTCGGGGGGTCCGTCCCGTTCCAGTCGTCCGGTTTCGACCGGTCGGAGAGTCGAAGCCGAAAGGGTAGGCCCGATCACCCGAACTGCGGCGCGTGTCCACGTACCGCAACCTCGGGCTGTTCCTGGCGCTGTCGGCGCTGTGGGGCTCGGCGTTCGTGGCGATCAAGCCGGGGCTGTCGGCGTTCCCGCCGGTCCTGTTCGCGGCGCTGCGCTACGACGTGGCCGGCGTCGTGACGCTGGGGTACGCGGCCCTGCGGGCAGACCGCTGGTGTCCGCGGGGCCGCGACGAGTGGGCGACCGTCGCCGTCGGCGCGGTCCCGCTGATCGCCGCCGTCACCGGCTTCCAGTTCCTGGAGGAGGTCGTCGACGGCTGGACTGCGGCGGGCTTTTGCTGTCTCTTCGGCGGCTTCGTCCTGATCGAGCGTCGGGCGCTCGGACGGGAGATCCCGCGGTTGCGAGCGGCGATCGCCGGCTCCGATGAGTAGCGGTCAGGGAAGGAGGGTCGCTCCGCCGGAGGGCGGTCCCGAGGGCGCGACCGTCCGGCTGGAGGTGGCCGGGCGGTCGCTCGGCGGGTCAGTCGCGGTAGTGCGGATGGCCGACGAGCAGTGCGACGACGTTCAGCGCCAGCAGCGCGACGAACGCGTCGGTGTACGGCTCGGCGGACAGGCCCGTCGCCAGCAACAGCGGCAGATGGAGGAAAGGAAGGGCGACGGCCGCCCAGAAGGCGGCGCCGGTGATCGGCGCGACGATGCTTCTGCCGGCGTCTGAGACGCCGACATCGGCCTGGTCGAGCGACGACGTGAGGTCGGACGAGCGACTTGACATGCGGGGGAACCTCGTACTTCCACGATAGCGCGGTATTACCTTATAACCGTCCGAGTCTTCCGGTTATTTCACAACGTTTCACACGAACGACGGGCGCGTATGGACGTTTTACTAACCCCGTATTTCGTTTCATCGCCGACGGAGAAACGGCGAGACGTTTTATCGAACGAGTAGATCCAATCTCGTCGATCGGTTGACGAGTACTGTGTGATCGGTTGGCGAACGTACGCGTTCGTGCGGTCGGTTCAGCCGAGGAGCGACACCCCGACCTCGTGGGGGCCGTACGGTGTCTCGACGGTGGCGGTGTCGCGGACGTGGTCGATGACGGTCTCCCGCCAGGTCGCGACGGCGTCCGCGTGGCGGTCGTGGTGGCGTTCGACGGTGTACTCGGTGTCGGGCTCCGCTCGGAGTTCGTCCTCGGTGTCGGCCGGCCGCGGGTAAGTCGGCGCCGCGTCGTCGAGCAACGATTCGGGGTCGACGTGAAGCGGCGCCGGCGACCCGTCGTACTCGCCCGTCGCGACGTGCAAGCGAGCGCGCATCCGACCGCTGAACGGCGGCGTCGCCCGCAACACGACCGGTCGGTCGCGCTGAGCCCGGGCCTCCAGCGCGGCGACCACGTCTTCGGCGGTCACCGCCAGCGTCCGGATCCGCCGCGGGTCGTCCGACGCTCCGTCCATCGATGGACACCAAGGCGTTCGCCGACATAACGCCGTCGATGGGACGGATCGACCCGGTCGAAGCGCCCGGTCCCTCGATCCGGTTTTCACACACGATAATCGATGGGGTGGTTTTATGCACTGGTTCGTCCGATAGTCGATAATCCGTCCGTCCAAATCACGGGACTCACGATGACAACGCCGAACCGCAACTCCGGAGACGAAACCGTGCTCGTCGTGGACGACGAGCGCGACATCGCCGACCTGTACTCGACCTGGCTGGCAGAGGAGTACGAGGTCAGGACAGCGTACGGGCCCCACGAGGCGCTCGACCAGGCCGACGAGGCGGTCGACATCGTCTTTCTCGACCGGCAGATGCCGGAGATGAACGGCGACGAGGTCCTCGAGACGCTGCGCGAGCGCCGACTCGAGTGCCGGGTCGTGATGGTGACCGCCGTCGACCCCGACTTCGACATCGTCGAGATGCCGTTCGACGACTACCTCACCAAGCCGGTGATGCTCGACGACCTCCACGGCGCGGCCGAGCGGATGCTCGACCGGGAGAGTTACGACGAGCGCATGCAGGAGTTCTTCTCGCTCGCCTCGAAGAAGGCGACTCTCGAGGCCGAGAAGGACTTCGTGGAGCTCCAAGACAGCGCGGAGTACGAACGGCTCGAATCCGAGGTCGAAGACCTCCGGGAAGAGGCCGACCGGACGGTCTCGGACCTCAGCGAGAGCGAGGACTTCGAGACGCTCTTCCAGGAGTTCCCCGGCGACGCCTGAGCGACGGTCGCGCTCCCGATCCGACACTTCTCCGCGTTCCGCGCGCCGCCCGTCCGCATCGCTTTACCACTCTCCGTACCGCCTCGCCGTGTAGTCGTCACTCTCGGATACGAGCGACGGAAAGTATGCCCGGGGAGGGCTCCGAACCACGGAAAATCTTCGATTTTCCTGCTCTGCGCTCACTCGCGTTCGCGCAGAACCTGTGGGTTCTTCGTCCGCCCGGGCATTTTGCGTAGCTGCCGCTCACACGAGGTTCGCGACGGTAGAGAATGCCCGGGGAGGGCTCCGAACCCTCGATCTCCGCATGTCCCAGGTCCGAGGCTGACGGGCCTCGTGGGGGCATGCCGGCCTGCCGCGCAAGGAAACCCTATGAGTGCGGCGCTATGTCCAGCTAAGCCACCCGGGCGCACTCGTGGATACTGCGGTGTCGGTCTTTAACCTTCTCATCTCAGCCGACGATCCGCCGTCGCGGCCCCGCCGTCCCGTCGTTTCGGTGATCGGTTCGGGGCGGGGCGCGTCCGCTCGCGGGCCGGCCGTCGGGTTCCCACCCCCGGATTTATGCACTCGGACGGGTACACCTCACGCATGGACATCCCGGACCTCGTCAAGGGGGCACTCGACGGCGAGGAGATCCAGGCCGGCGTCTCGCTCGGCGACGAGGACGCGGTCTGTCTCACACCGACGCGAACGCTCGTCTACCGCGGCGAAGGCCTGCTCAGCGACGAGGCGGTCGAGGAGTACTCCCACGACATCGAACAGCTCGCGGTCTCGGAGGGCCGCCGCAAGACGAAGTTCACCATGCAGTACATCGACGGCACGCAGTCGTTCACCGTCCCCGCGAACCGCGGCGAGAAGGTGCTCGAACTGTTCCTCGAGGGCGTCCTCAAGCTCGACGGCGTCATCGAGGCCCGCGAGTCGCTCGCCGGCGTCTATCGGTTCAGCGAACTCACGCTCATCATCGCCGAGGGGCGGCTGATCAAACACATCGGCAGCCAGGTCTGGTCCGAGGACTACGAGGTCTACGCCTACGACGACGTGACGGGGCTGGAGTTCGAACGCGCCAGCGTCGCCACCAGCATCGCTCTCTCGGTCGGCGGTCGCCCCCAGCGGATCAAGGTGCCCAACGACAAGGCGCCGGTCGTCCGGCAGACGCTCGAAGGGGCGCTCTTTAACTACTACGACGTGGCCAACATCGACGAGCTCAACCGCGTCGTCGGCGCCGACGACGCGGACGCGGGCGGCGTCGACTCCGCGACCGAAGCCGGCGGCGACGACTTCTCGTTCGGCGACGACTTCGACCCGCTCGTCAGCGACGAGGCCGAGCTGACCGAGTCCGTCGACGCCGACGAGCGACTCGTCGACGACGACCGCTCGGCCGAACGGTCGCCCCGGGAGCCGGACGAGCGGCCGAGCGGGCAGTCCTCCGACCCGACCGCCGGTCGGTCGCCCGACACAGCGGGCGGCCGGACCGCCGATGCCGACGCCGGTGGGACCAGCGAGCCGGCGACTCGCGGGTCGGACGCGAACGCAGGAACCGCGTCGGAGTCCCCAGATCCGAACGACGGCCAGGGACCGAACGGGAGCGCCGGGAGAGCGGCGGGAGGTGACTCCCCCGACCGAGCCGATTCGAGCGCCGAACCGGCGAACGCGGAATCGGCGCCCGAGCCGGAGCCGGTCGACACCGCCGAGTCGAACGCGGGTGCGGACGCCCGGCGGAGCGAGGCCGACAGCGCGGCGACCGACACCTCGCCTCCCGACGCCCAGCAGGCGGGCTCCCGGCAAGCGGGCGGGGGTCCCCCCTCTCAGCGGGGGGACTCCGGGCAGGCAAGCACCCAGCGGGCCGACGCGGCGGGCCAGGCGGGTGGCTCGACCCGGGGTCGGGCTGGCGACGCCTCGGCCGACCGCACCGCGACCGCGGACGCCGCCGAGGGGTCCGACGACGCATCGACACCGCGCTCGGCGGCGGATTCGACGGCGACGGCGGCCGACGGGACGGAGCCCGCGCCGGTCACGCGCGAGGAGTTCGAGGCGATGGCCGAGCGGCTGGACGAGCTGACCGACGCGGTCGACCGCCAGAACGAACTGCTCAAACGGCAACACCGCGCGCTCAAGCAACTGGTCCAGCGGCGCGACTCGGAGTAGCGGTCGGTACGGGGCGGGTCCGGAGCGGCGGTCAGTCCTCGTCGCGACCGGTGACTTTCCTGATACACGAGGAGCCGAACGGCCCGTGGTCGCCGGCGTCGAGTTCGATGAAGTAGCCCGTCGTGATGCCGGCGCCGCAGCGCTGGCAGGTGAACTCACCCTCCTCGCTGACCACGTCGCCACCGTCGAAACTGACGTAGTCGCCGGTCGTCGGGACGACGGTGTCGCCCTCGCGGTCGATGACCCCGCGACGCTCGGCGGTCTCTAAGATCTCGCGGGTGACCGCGGGGTCGCTGGTCACGGTCTCGATGCGGTCGACGGCCTCAGCCAGCGACAGCTCGGCGTGTTCGAGGTGGGCGAGCAGCTCGACGCCGAGTTCGACGCGGTCGTCCACGTGCGTCGGTGGGGTCGCCCGCGAAGTAAGCGTTTCCGGGTCCGGCCGCGATCCCCCCGAAGCGTGGCGGCGACCACAAGACTTGTGCCGGCGGGGACTGGACCGGAAACGATGGCAGTCAGTCGAGCGACGCGCCGGCAGGTGGGTGGCCTCGCGGCCGTCGCCGTGGCGCTCGCGGCCGGAGCGGTGGTCTTCTCGCCGGCCGCGGTACTCGAGTCGCTCGTCGCGCTCTCGGCCGACCCCTGGCGCTTCCTCGCCGTGCTCGCCGTCCTCTACGTCGCCCGACCGCTCGTCCTGTGGCCGGTCAGTCTGCTCTCGCTGACGGTCGGGTACGTCTACGGCGTGGCGATCGGAGTCCCGGTCGCCGCCGCGGGGCTCGCCGTCTCCACGGCGACGCCGTTCCTGGTCGCCCGCCGGTTCCGGACCGACGAGGGGATCCTCGGACGGACGGCCGGTGTCGGCGACCGCGTGGTCGCGGCGACCGGCGGCTTCCGCGGGCTCGTGGCCGCGCGACTCGCCCCGATCCCGTCGGACGTGATCTCCTCGGCGGCCGGGCTCTCCGGGATATCTCCGCGGACGTACCTCGCTGGGACGCTCGTCGGCGAGACGCCCTGGATCGTCGGCGCCGTCGTCGCCGGCGCGTCGATGCACACGCTCTCGGTCGAGGGGCTCGACCAGGGGATCGCCCTGGTCGCCGCCGCGACGGCCGTCTCGGGGCTCCTGCTGGCCGGACCGACCTACCGGGTCGTCCGCGAGCGCTACGACCTCGGCGTCGACGTCCGGTAGGAGGCGACCGAGGCCGGCGCTCAGTAGAAGGTGTCCGCGCAGTCGTAGACGACGCCGTGTTCCGGACAGACGTACTTGCAGTGACGGTGAGTCATCGGCCGCTCGCAGATCGGACAGGGTCGGCCGCCGGCGTCGCTCATATCCTCGCCTCGGACCGGCGGCGCTTGAGCCTTGTTCTCCGGCGGTCCGCCTCGCCGGTCCCGACCGCGGGCCCGGTCAACCCGAACGAATTCTAGAGAGAGTCCGAGCGGTTTTCGAACAACGCCTATCCGTGGGTAGTCGCCAGTGGGAACCATGACAGGAGACACGCCGCTGGCCGACCGGTATCCGCCGGGAGCCGGCACGGTCGCCATCGCCGTCGCCGCGGGCACGGCCGCGTTGCTCGGCTCGTTCGCCGCGGTCGGCTTCGCACCGGGGTTCGTCGTCGCACCGGTCGAGAGCACGCTCTCGCGGGTGATGCCCGGGTTCCTGATCGCCTTCGCGATCACGGTGCTGGGCGACCTCGGGCAGCAGCTCAACCTCGCCATGGCGGGGGCGGTCGTCGTGGTACTGTACGCGCAGGCGGTCGTCGTCGCGGTCACGGCTGGCCGGCGGCTCGACGAGCGCGTCGTCCCGCTGCTGGGCGGCCCGGCGCTCGTCTGGGGGGTGACGGCCGCGCTGACGGGCCGACCCGTCCTCTCGCTCGGCGCGGCGGTCGGCGCCGGCGTCGTCCTCGCCGTGACCGACGTCTCCGCGTCCCGCGGACCCGCGGCCCGGACTCCGTCCGGCGGACGCCGACGCGTGCTAACCGCCGTCGGTGCCGCAGTCGGGGCGAGCGCCCTGGGGTACGTCGTCGGCCGCGACGGGACCGCAGCGGCCGGTGGCGACCCGAACGGCGGCGACACCGGCGACGGCGACCGCCGGCGCAGCGACCCCGCGATCTACGGGGACGTCGAGGTCCCGACGTTCGACGCGGACGACCAGCTCGCCGCCGCGGCGGAGCGGACCTTCGAGTTCGACGGGCTGGAGCCGCTCGTCAGCGAGCGCTTCTTCAACGTCTCCTACAGCTCGGTCTCGCCGACGCCCGACGCCGCCGACTGGTCGCTGTCGGTCACCGGCGAGGTCGAGGAAGAGCCGTCGTACGACTACGACGATCTGGCCGAGCGTGAGTTCCAGCACCGGTTCGTCGCGCTCCGCTGCGTCGGCGAGTCGCTCAACGGGAAGAAGCTGGACACCGCCGTCTGGAGCGGCGTCCCCCTCGCCCCGCTGATCGAGGAGGCGAAGCCGAATTCCGACTGCGACTGCGTCATGGTCCGGGCCGCGGACGACTACTACGAGGAGTTCCCCCTCGAAGCGCTGGAGACCGGCTTCCTCGCCCTGGGGATGAACGGCGAGCCGCTCCCGCGGAGCCACGGCGCGCCCGTCCGCCTGCTCGTCCCCGGTCACTGGGGGGAGATCAGCGTCAAGTGGATCACCGAGATCGCGTTCCTCGAACGCGAGGCCGACGGCTACTGGGAACGGAAGGGGTGGCACGGCACCGGTCCCGTCGAGACCGTCGCCAAGCTCCACGCGACCGCCCGGACCGAAGACGGCCGACTCGCGGTCGGCGGCCACGCCTACGCGGGCACCCGGGGCATCGAGCGCGTCGAGGTGTCGACCGACGGCGGCGACACCTGGACGGACGCGGAGCTCACCGAACGGCTACCCGGCCCGACGGGCGCGGTCGACGACCCGCCCGAACACGCCGCGGACGCCTGGCGCCAGTGGCGCTACGCCTACGACCCGCCCGATGGCAGCCACGAGGTGGTCGTCCGCGCCACGGACGGCACCGGGACGGTCCAGCCCGAGACGGAGCGGGACGCCTACCCCAGCGGGGCGACCGGCTGGGTGAGTCGGACGGTCGACCCGGGGAGCGTGGGGTGAGGTGGCGGACGGCCGCGCGGGGCTCGTGGGAGGAACCAGCACGCCTAAATCGCAGGCGGAGGACAGGACGGTACGAGCGTCGATGGAGAAGGCACTCTGGTATCTGCTCGCCGGCACGCGCGGCGGCGAGAACCGGGCGCGGATCATCCGGTTGATCGACGACCGGCCGCGCAACGCCAACCAGCTCGCCGAGGAACTCGACGTGGACTACAACACCGTGCGACACCACCTCGACGTCCTGTTGGACCACGACGTGGTCGAGCGCGGCGGCGACGACTACGGCGCGATGTACTTCCTCACGGACCGGTTCGACCGCCACCGCGAGGAGTTCGAGACCATAACCGACCAAATCGAGTGATATCATGGCGATGGGAACCTGGCTCACCGTTGCGACCGCCCTCGCGGGGCTGAACGCCCTGTTACTGGTGGCGCTCGGCGTCGTCTGGCTGCGTAACTACCGAACGTTCGGCACCAACCTCATCCTCGGCCTGCTCGCCTTCGCCGGCGTCATGCTGCTGGAGAACCTCGTCGCGATCTACTACTTCTTCAGCATGCAGATGCTCTACGCCGCCGACCCCGTCGCCCAGCAGGCCGTCGTCGTCCTCCGCGCCCTGCAGTTCCTCGCGCTGCTCTTTCTCACCTACGTCACGATGCAGTGACGCGAGGTCCGCGAGCGACTCTCCGCCGGAAAATCGGGCTTACAACGCGAACTGAACGGTGCTCTCGGTCCCCGACCGGACCGATACCTCTCCTACTGGCCCAGATACGCGTTCTCCGCGTCGACCGTGTTGGGCAGCCGCTCGGTCGAAGACCCGAACGTCGCCGCCGCGTCGTGCGCGTCGAACGGGTCCATCGGCGCCGGCTCGTCGACGCTCGAATCGCTCTCGGCGTCGGCCTCGATCTTGGGCTCGGGCTCGCCGAACGTGCTCTCTGCTGTCGATCCGTCTCGGGTCTCGGGGGTCGCGTGTGTGCTCATCTGCGGTGTGATGTCGAAGGGCGGTCGGCGAACTGGACGGCGCCGTCTGGGGAGAGAATCAGCGTACAGCTACGACGAGCGGCGTCCGTGACATCGGTCTATCTCCTCCGAAGCACCGATCCATAATAAAAGTTCATGTTTTTTGACGGCCACCGGTGAGCGATCGCGGTCTCACTCGTCGGTGACCGGCGCCTCCATCCGACTGATCGTCAGCGAGATCCGGTTGCCGGTGTCGTTGGTGGTGTGAACTTCGCCGGCCACGACGAGGCCCGCCCGAGCGGTCGGACCGATGGCGACGGGGTCGCCGACTTCGAGCGACGGCATGGCCGTCTGGAACTCCACCCAGGCCCGGCAGTCCGTCGGGTGGTTCACGTTCGTGAACGAGACGCTCTCGACGGTCGCGTCGACGCGCTCGAAGTCGTGGGCGACCGTCACCGGCTCGCGCTCGGTGTCCGGATCCCGATTCAGGACCTGAAACGCCTTCTCCGTCGGTTCGTATCCGCCGGTGGGCCCCGCGACGCCTTCGACCAGACCCAGCGACTCCAGCTGGGGCATCTTGTTCCTGATCGTCCCCGGCGTTCGGTCCATCCGCTCGGCGAGGACGGTCGAGTTCACCGGCGAATCGCGCTGTTGGTACTCGTTCACCAGCACTGTCAGCGTCCGCCGCTGGGTCTCGTACAGGTCGAGCGAATCTGCACTCATCTACTGTCGTGTTCGGGCCGAGGCCCTATCGCTATTTGGGTCGACGCCGCATTTGCGCTCGCGGGCAGAAACCGCCGCGCTCGCTCCGTTCGCGCGGACAGAAAACGAGTGGCGGGCTACTGGTAGTCGACTTCGCCGTCGCCTTCGCCGATCCAGCCGCCCCGGTCCGGCTCACGGGATTCGAGCGGGTCGACGGCCACCACCTTTTTCTCGTCGGGTTTCCTCGGTCGCTACGCTCCCTGCGGGAACCGCTCTCTGCTCGTGGGCGCTCGGCGCCCACTCGCACGGTCAGCGGGACCTCCGGTCCCGCTCGACTCGAAAAACGTGGGCGAAAAATCCGGACGACTCGCTCGCTTCGCTCGCTCGCGTCCGGGGAACCGCGCTCGCTCCGTTCGCGCGGACAGTAGAAACGGACAGCCGCTTACTGATAGTCCACTTCGCCGTCGCCTTCGCCGATCCAGCCGCCCCGGTCAGGCTCACGGGATTCGAGCGGGTCGATGTCCTTGTACCAGGGAACGTTCTTGAGCTGTTCCTTGTCGAGGACGAACTCGTCTTTGGTGTCGGCGGTCCACTCGAAGTTCTGCGTGAGCAGGATGGCGTCGACGGGGCAGACCTCCTCGCACAGGCGGCAGTAGATGCACTGGCCGATGTGGAGGTTGTACTGCTCGCCGTTGCGCTGGTCGTCGGTGACGATCTGGATGGTGTCGTTCGGGCAGACGTTCTCGCACTGGCGACACCAGATGCAGCGCTCCTGGCTGAACTTGTGGACGCCGCGGAAGCGCGGACTCACTTCCGGCGGGGTCTCGGGATACTCGACGGTGAACGTCTCGCCGTCGAGCGCGTGTTTCATCGTCGTTGCCATCGACTTGAGGATGCCTATCATTGGGAGTCACCTCCGCGCGCCGTCGGTGTCGGGGTCACGCGTTGACCACCCCGACGATGACGGCGGTCAGGACCAGGTTGGCAAAGGAAAGGACGAGCATGCCCTTCCAGCCGACCTGGATCAGCTGGTCGATACGCAGCCGGGGGACCGCAGAGCGCGCCCACTGCGTGAACAGGTAGACGGAGACCATCTTGACGAAGAACCAGACGACGCCCGGGAGCACCGGCCCCGAGGCGCCGCCGAGGAAGATCGTCGCGATGATCGCGCCGCCGAGGAAGATGTGGATGAACTCGCCGAGGTAGATGAGCACGAAGTACACCGACGAGTACTCCGTCTGGTAGCCGGCGACGATCTCCGTCGGCGCCTCCGGGATGTCGAACGGGTTGCGCCCGACCTCCGCCAGGTTCGCGATCAGGAAGAGGACGAACGCGAAGGGGTTGACGAAGGCGTACCACGACGGGATCGGGATCCCGCCGAGGGTGACGAGCGTCTGGCGCTGCATCTCGACGATGGTCGACATCTGCAGCGAGCCGGCGAAGATGACCACCGACGCGCCCGTCAGTACCAGCGGGATCTCGTAGGCGAGGTTCTGCGCGACCGCGCGCAGCCCGCCGAGGAACGAGAACTTGTTGTTCGACGCGTAGCCGGCCATCAGCAGGCCCGCCGACGCGATCGACGCGACCGCGAACACGAAGGCCAGCCCCGTCTCGGGGTCGGCCAGCTGCAGGTTGTTGCCGAACGGGATGACCGCGAAGCCGAGCAGCGCGGAGCTGGCGATGATCAGCGGTGCCAGGTCCCAGGCGGGGCGGTCGACGCCCTCGGGAACGATGAGTTCCTTCGAGAGCAGGCGCACGGCGTCCGCGGGGATGATCAGCAGCCCGTAGGGGCCGTGACGGTTGACGGCGATGCGGTCGGTAAAGGCCGCCGTGATCTTCCGCTTGCCCCAGATGCCGAGCACGGCCGTCATCGACAGCAGGACCGTCGCGATGACGCCCGCGGCGGCGATGCTCGTCACGACGATCACCCACGTCTCGTTGGTGTCGAGCCCGAGCAGGTCGGCGATGATCTTCGGGAACGGCGTCGCGGACTGCAGCGGCGCCATTACCGGTCGACCTCCCCGAGGACGATGTCGAGGCTGCCGAGCGAGGCGATCATGTCGGGGATGTACTCACCCTCGGACATGACCGGCAGCGTCTGGAGGTTCGAGAAGCACGGACTCCGGATCTTGAACCGCGCCGGCTTGTCCGTGCCGTCCGAGCGCATGTAGATACCGAGTTCGCCCTTGGCGCCCTCGACCGCGCGGTAGATCTCCGTGTCGGGGTCCGGGCGCAGCGTCCGCGGGACGTTCGACTGGATCTCCCGCTCGTCCTCCGGCCAGTCCTCCAGCAGGTCGACGCACTGCTCGATGATGCGGGCCGACTCCTCGACCTCGCGCAGGCGGACGAGCAGGCGCGCGAAGTTGTCACAGCCGTCCTCGGTGACGACGTCCCAGTCGAGCTGGTCGTAGTAGCCGTAGGGGTCGTCCCGCCGCAGGTCGTAGTCGATGCCCGACCCGCGGGCGACCGGGCCGGTCGCGCCGTAGGACTTGGCCTCCTCCGGGGGCAGGACGCCCGTGTCGACCGTCCGCATCTGGAGGATCTCGTTGGAGGTCATCATGTCGTGGTACTCCGCGAGCCGCTCGGGGAGCTCGTCGACGAAGTCGCGGATCTTCTCGAAGAACTCCTCGCGGGGCTCGGGCAGGTCCCACGCCACGCCGCCCAGCCGCAGGTAGTTGAACATCAGCCGCTGACCGGTCAGGTCCTCGAGGATGTTCTGGACCGCCTCGCGGTCGCGGATGCCGTACATGAACAGGGCCGTGAAGTCCCCGTAGATGTCCAGCGCGAACGTCGACACCGCGAGCATGTGACTCGCAATCCGGCACAGCTCCGCCGACATCGTCCGGACGACCTGCGCGTACTCGGGCACCTCGATGTCGGCCAGGTCCTCGGCCGCGCGGGCGTACGCCCACTCGTTGAGGATACCGGCCGAGATGTAGTCCCACCGGTCGGGGTAGGGCATGATCTGGTGGCGGTAGGTGCCCTGCTGGCACATCTGCTCCTCGCAGCGGTGGAGGTAGCCGATGTCCGGGTCGAGGTCGGCGACCTGCTCGCCGTCGAGCACCGTCTCGATGTGGAGGACGCCGTGTGTCGCCGGGTGGTGGGGACCGATGTTGAGGAACATCGTGTCCGTGTCGTCCTGGCCGCGGTGGTCCTCCTGAAGCGGGTTCGCGTGCTCGCGCAGCGTGACGACCTGGGGCTCCTCGCCGCTGAAGTCCTGGGAGAGCGGATGGCCCTGCCAGGTCTCGGGCAGGAGGATCCGCCGCATGTCCGGGTGGCCCTCGTAGTCGATGCCGACGAGGTCGTACGCCTCACGCTCGTGCCAGTCGGCCGTCCGGTAGACCGGCTCGGCGCTCTGGCTGACCGGGTCGTCTTTCGACGTGGGGACGACGACCGACACCTCCTGGGTGGGGTCGTCGTACTTCTTCAGGTGGTAGATCGACTCGTAGCGGTCGTCGTACTCCTGAGCCGTGACACAGGAACAGTGGTCGAAGCCGGCCTCGTTGCGCAGCGCGAAGAGGGCGTCCTGCACCTCGTCCGGGCGGACGACGAAGCCTTCGGCGTTGACGTGGCGCTCGCGGTCGATCACCGTGTCGCCGAGCAGCGCGGCGAGCTCGTCGTAGTCGACCTCGCCCTCGGAGACGCCGACCTGCTCCTCCGTGGCGAGGATGTCGCTCTCGGGCTCCTCCAGGCTCATGCGAGACACCTCCGGTGTCGAGCGTGAGGTCGATAGTCGCAGCTCGCGCAGCGAAGCGACCGAGACCGTCTATCGGAAATCATGGCGAGTCACTCCAGTTGTAGCGCATGACCAGGTCCTCCTCGTCGATGTCGTCGGCGAGCTTGTCGACGAGCTCGTCCTGTTCGAGGTCGCCGAACTGCTCCAGCTCGTAGGGCTTGACCGTCACCGGGGCGGACTCGCCGTTGGCGATGCGCTCCTGGAGCTTGGCGACGCCGTAGACGAGCGCCTCGGGACGCGGGGGACAGCCCGGGACGTGGATGTCGACCGGGATGACCTCCTCGGCGCCCTTGATGACGTTGTAGCCCTCCTGGAACGGGCCGCCGGAGATGGTACACGACCCCATCGACACGACGAACTTCGGCTCGGGCATCTGGTCGTAGACGCGCTTCATCCGCGGGGCGAACTTCGAGACGATGGTCCCCGGGACGATGATCACGTCGGCCTGCCGCGGCGAGGCGCGCGGGACGCCGGCGCCGAAGCGGTCGAGGTCGTGTTTGACCGCGTAGGTGTGCATCATCTCGATGCTGCAGCAGGCGATCCCGAACTGCAGCATGAACATCGACGAGCCCCGCACCCAGTTCATGAACTTGTCGAACTTCGTGAGGATGAACGGGGTCGAGCCGAACGCCTCCCGCAACGTCGAGTTGAACCGGTCGTCCGCTCCCTCACCCAGCCGCGCCTCCTGGGTCGATTGCGTCTCTGTGCCGTCGGCCGTTGGTGTGTGGTCGCTGCTCATGGTTACTGTTCGACCCGCTGTGCTTGCGCGCGCGGGCTGCGGATCCACTTGACGGCGCCGTTACGCCACGCCCAGCCGAGGCCGATGACGAGGATACCGATGAAGACGAGCATCGGGACCAGCGCCTCGGCGAGTCCGACGTTGGCGACCGCGTCGCGGTAGATGACCGTCCACGGGAAGATGAGGACGGTCTCGATGTCGAAGACGACGAACAACAGCGCGACCATGTAGTACTGAATGTTGAACTTGATGCGCGTGTCGCCCGTCGGGATCTCGCCGCTCTCGTAGACGGCGCGTTTCCCCTGTTCCGGCACGCTCGGCCGAAGCAGCGACGACACCACCATCATGCTGATGGGGATGGCGAGCGCGACGACGGCGAGCGCCCCGATGGCTATCCATGGGTTACTCATGACTCTCTATCGTTCGACGGTTTGGTGTGGGGCCATATAAGGGTTGATTGTTGTCGTCGGCGCCTGAGCCGGCCAGGTCTCCCGTTCGCGTCCCGTAGCGTCCCCGAGGCCGGTGCCTTCGATCCCCCCACCAGACCGTCCCGGAGCGCCCGTCTCCGTGCCGTCTAGAGGGGTCAAATCCGGGTACGGCGACTGGACCCGACCGAACGACGGGCGCCCGAGGGCTCCGGCTGTTGGTCGCGTCCATCGACACGTTGAACCGTCCGACCGTCCACCTCCGACACCCGAGCGATCTCCCCATGTCCGAAGACGGCCCCGGAGACCCCTTCGAGAGCGCCGAATCGTACTACGCAGACCACCGCCCCGGGTACGGGGAAGCGCCCTTCGAGTCCCTGACCGAGCGGTTCGCCCTCGACGTCGAGACCTCGCGCGCGCTCGACCTCGGCTGCGGCGCGGGCCAGATCACCCTCCCCCTGGCCGCGCGCGTCGGCACCGCCGTCGGGATGGACCCCAACAAGGCGATGCTCGAACAGGCCCGGCGTCGCGCGCGCGACCGGAGGATCGAGAACGTCGAGTGGGTCGTCGGTTCCGACGCGGACCTCGGTGGCGACCTCGGGCCGGTCGACGTGACGACGATGGGGCGAGCGTTCCACTGGATGGACCGCGGCCCGACGCTCGACCGCATCTTCGAGCTGACCGCTCCGGGCGGCGGCGTCGCCATCTTCGGCGACACGGAGTGGCTGACGAGCGGCGAGCGCGCGTGGCAGGACGAGGTGTACGCGGCCGCGGCGTCGTATCTCGACGACCTTCCCGAACGCACTGGCCCGCGCACCGAACCCTACGAGAACCCCTACGACGAACTGCTCGCAGACCACGGATTTGCCGACGTGGAGACGGCGACCTTCGAGCGAACCCGCGAGTGGTCCGTCGACGGGATCGTCGGCTACGTCTTCTCGCTCTCCTTTTGCTCGCCGGCGACGTTCGGCGACGAGAAAGCGGCCTTCGAGGCGGAGTTGCGCGAGCGACTCGCCGAGCTGGGTGGTCCCTTCGAACAGGGCGACGAAGTGCGGGTAATATCGGGGCGGAAGCCGGCGTAGGGCCGGCGATTCGAGCTACTCCGCGTCCCAGTACTCGTCTTTGAACCCCGGCGTCCCCATCTCGTGGAGGTCGCGGGACACCTCGCCCACGTCCTCCTGCAGTCCCTGATGATACTCCACGAGGCGCTCGCGGATCTCGGGGTGCTGCCGGGAGAGGATCTGGGCCGCCGTGAGCGCGGCGTTGAACGACTTGCCGGCGTCGACGGCGGTGATGGGCGCGCCCTGGGGCATCCCGATGACGGAGTCGACGGACTTCTCCTGGACGGGGACGCCGA
Organism: Halosimplex rubrum; assembly: GCF_013415885.1. NCBI lineage: Archaea > Methanobacteriati > Methanobacteriota > Halobacteria > Halobacteriales > Haloarculaceae > Halosimplex > Halosimplex rubrum. The sequence goes on along the minus strand of NZ_CP058910.1, from coordinate 2,120,650 downwards.
TCACGGGGAGTGGATAGGCGATGGAGGCGGTCATGTTCGGCAGGTCTGCGGACTTCCCGCCCGCGCCGGCGATGATCACATCGAGCCCGCGGGGCTCGGCGGTCTCCGCATAGGCGTACATCAGGTCGGGCGTCCGGTGGGCTGAGACGACGAACGTCTCGAAGGTGAACCGGCTCTCCGGGGCGTCCTCGTAGTCGGTCTGTTCGGCGAAGCCGAGTTCGTCGGCGAGCGCGGCGTAGGCGCCCGGGCGCTTGCCCTGCCCGCCGGCCATCGTCGGCAGGTCCGAGTCCGACCCCATGACGATGCCCACGTCGGGCGTCTCTTCGTTCGGCAGGTCCATCTCGGCCTGGTCGTGTAGCTGGTCGATTATCGACTGGACGGAGTCGGCGGTCATGGGCGAGTCTGCGCGGGCGGGGGCCGTAATCTGTGCGGTTCGGACCGGCGCGGCCCTCGGAAGCTACTGCTCGAACGTCAGTCCGTCGCGAACTTCACGGACATCCGCGAGGAGGTCGTCGACGGCTGCATCCGTGCGGCCGACCAGCGCAATGTGCCCCATCTTCCGCAGCGGGTACACCTCCTCTTTCCCGTACCAGTGGAGGTGGGCGCGCGGCGCCTCGAAAATCGCGTCCTCGCCCGAGAGCGTCGCGCCCTGTCGATCGTCGACATCGCCCAGAATGTTGGTCGAGACCGTCGGCGCGCGTCGGCCCGTGTCGCCGAGCGGCCGCCCCGTCACGGCGCGGACGTGCTGTTCGAACTGCGAGGTGTGACACCCCTCGATGGTCCAGTGGCCGGAGTTGTGCGGCCGGGGCGCGATCTCGTTGAGCAGGATCTCCCCGTCGCTCGTCTGAAACAGTTCGATGCCGTAGACGCCGCGTCCCTCCATCACGTCGAGGACGTCGAGCGCGACTTCGCGGGCGCGCTCGCGAACGTCCTCGTCGGCCTCGGGCGGCGAGCGGGTCTCGCGCAGGATCTCCTCGCGGTGGATCGTCTCGGTGACCGGGAACGTGTCGCGCTCGGGCTCGCCGCCGTCACCCCACCGTTCGCTCCCGAGACACCCCATCACCGCCAGTTCGCGCTTGAAGTCGACCATCTCCTCGACCATCGCGACGCCGCTGGGGTCCTCGGGGCTGCCGCCCTGGGCGGCGTCGACGATCTCGGCGAACGCCTCGTCCACGTCGTCGGGCGACTCGACGGGGACGTTCCCGCGGCCGTCGTAGCCGCCCTTCCGCGCTTTGAGCATCGCCGGGTAGCCCAGGTCGTCGAGCGCCTCCCGGAGTTCGTCGGCGGAGTCCACCTCGCAAAAGTCGGGGACCGGGACGCCCGCGTCGGCGAGGCGGCGCTTCTGGACGAGCTTGTCCTCGATGATCCGCAGCGTCTCGGGGTCGGGGTGGACGGGCGTGTCGGTCTCCGCGGCGACTTCTTCGAGGAGGTCCGGGTCGGCGAGTTCGATCTCGAAGGTGAGATAGTCCGCGCGTTCGGCGAGCTCGCGGACCGTCTCGGCGTCGTCGAAGTCGCCGACGACCTGGTCGCGAGCGACGAGCGCGGCCGGCGCGTCCGGGGTGGGGTCGCTGACGACGACCTCAACGCCGAGCGGCGCGGCCGCCTCGGCGAGCATCCGGCCGAGCTGGCCGCCGCCGACGACGCCGAGCGTGGGTCCGGGCGAGGTGAGTGTCATTGCCGCCAGGTTGCCTACCTGACGGAATAAGCGTGTCTCTCTGGGGTCGGCAGCGGGGACCGGACGGCCGCGTCGGGTCCGGTTCGGTAGTTCTTTTATGCGCGCTCGCTTCGCCCCGGATATGGTACAGCTCGGTCTGGTGGTCGCCCAGTTCGACAAGGAGGGGTCGGTCATCGACGGGATGGAGGCCGCGGCGCGGGAGGCGGCGGCCGAGCGCGACGCCGATATCGTCGCGACCGTCGAGGTGCCCGGCTCCTACGACACGCCGCTGGCCGCCGACCGACTGGCCCGTCGAGACGATATCGACGCCGTCGCCGTCCTCGGCGCTATCGTCGAGGGCGACACCGACCACGACGACGTCATCGCCGACGCCGCCGCCCAGGGACTCACCGACGTGAGCCTCGACCGTGACACCCCGGTCGCGTTCGGAGTCATCGGTCCCGGCATGAGCGCGGCCGAGGCGAAGGCGCGCACCGACTACGGCACGACCGTCGTCGACAGCGCCGTCGACCTCGTCGAAGACCTTCCCTGAGCGCACCGATACCGACCGACACCGAACACACACCACAAACTATGGACCCGGACTTCGCAGCACGCGTCGACAGGATCGAACCGAGCGCGACCGTCGCGATCAGCAACAAGGCCTCCGAGCTGGAGGGCGAGGGCGTCGACGTCGTCGACCTCTCGGTCGGCGACATCGTCGACTTCGACACCCCCGAGAACGTCAAGCAGGCCGCCAAGGACGCGATGGACGCCGGCCACACCGGCTACACCCCCTCCAACGGCATCCCCGAACTCAAAGACGCCATCGTCGACAAACTGCACGGCGACGGCCTCTCCCAGTACGGCACCGAGAACGTCGTCGTCACCCCCGGCGGCAAGCAGGGCCTGTTCGAGGTGTTCCAGACCCTGATCGACGACGGCGACGAGGTCGCACTCGTCGACCCGGCGTGGGTCTCCTACGAGGCGATGGTCAAGCTCTCGGACGGCTCGCTCACCCGCGTCGACACCGCACAGTACGACTTCCAGCTCGAACCCGCGCTCGACGACCTGGCCGACGCGGTCTCCGACGACACGGAGATCCTCGTCGTCAACTCCCCGGGCAACCCCCACGGCGCCGTCTACTCCGACGAGGCCCTCGAAGGGGTTCGCGACATCGCCGTCGAGCACGACGTGACCGTCATCTCCGACGAGATCTACAAGGAGATCACCTACGACGGCGCCGAAGCCACCAGCATCGGCACGCTGGAGGGCATGGAAGACCGGACGATCACGCTCAACGGCTTCTCGAAGGCCTACGCGATGACGGGCTGGCGGCTGGGCTACTACGCCGCGCCCGAGTCGGTCGTCGACCAGGCCGGCAAGATCCACGGCCACTCCGTGACCTGCGCCGTCAACTTCGTTCAGCACGCCGGCGTCGAGGCCCTGGCGAACACCGACGAGGCCGTCGAGGAGATGCGCGCCGCCTTCGAAGAGCGCCGGGACATGCTCGTCGACCTGTTCGCCGAGCACGGCAAGGACGTTCCGACGCCCGAGGGCGCGTTCTACATCATGCTCCCTGTCGCCGACACCCGCGTCGACGGCGACGGCGACCAGGCACAGGACGTGGCCTGGGCCGAGGAAGCCATCGAGACAGCCCACGTCGCGACCGTCCCGGGCAGCGCGTTCGGCACCCCCGGCTGGGTCCGGCTGGCCTACGCCAACGACGAGGAGCGGCTCCGCGAGGGCGTCGAGCGTCTCGCCGAGCACGACCTGCTGTAGACACGGTTCCGTTTCGCCCACCGGGCCGTCCAGACCCGGTTTCGCGAGCGTTCAGAGCAACCCGAGATGCGCGTGTCGCTTGTACACGTAGTAGCCGAAGTAGAAGACGGCGGGGAACGCGAAGAGCCCGGTGAAGAAGGCGGCGAGGAAGTGATTCACGGGGTTGGGACGCCAGTCGCTGTTGAGGCGGGCGTACGTGGCGTCCTTGTAGACCCCGATCGCGAACAGGGGGAGCCCCACGAACCCGAGGAACAGGAGTCCCGGTCCGATCGCGCTCCCGACGGCGGCGAGGGCGCCGATGGCGACGCCGATGAGCGCGAGGTACCACCACGCCTGAGAGCCGACCCAGTCGACGACGTGCTGGTGGCGTCTGTAGAGGTAGTGCCAGACGACGAGGCCGCTGAGGAAGAAGCCACCGACGGCGTACAGCCCCCGGTTCGGTTCCCAGTCGAGGTTCTGCGAGGCGATCTTCCCGGCGTCGAAGTAGAGGAACAGCGGGATCGCGACCGCCGACGCGAGCCCCAGCAGCAGGCCGAGTAGCCACACCGCGGCGATCCCACCGATCAGGGCGGCGACCTCACCTCCGGGAGTACCGACGCCCGTCGCTCCCGCACCGCCGGCCGCCCCCGCCGTCGACCCACCTCCGAACCCGAAGACGAACGCCAGCGCCGTCCCCAACCCCAGCAGCGCGGCGATCATCGCCGGGATATACAGGAACGCCTCCAGCCCCCGATACGACCACGACGGCACGTCCTCCACCGTAACCCGTTTCATACCCGCTCGGGGCGCACCGCTGTGAATTAAACTTTGGGAAGATGATACGAGCCGTCGACATCGGGAGCGGACCGTCCGCCAGCGTGACTACGGCGGTTACCCGCGTTCGTCGAGGACCCGGTCGATGATCTGCCCGGACGAGAGCAGTCCCTCGTAGTCGGGTTCGTGGGCGGTGGCCCGGCGGACCGCACAGTCGATGCCGCGGTCGGCCAGCGCCGCGCGAATGGCCTCGGCGTCGTGGTGCTGGTCGTAGCCCAGCGCGATGACCGCGGGGTCGAGTTCCTCGATGGGCGCGAAGATGTCCTCGGGGTGGCCCAGACGGGCCTCGTCGACCGGGTCGAGTCCGGCGACCATCTCCCGGCGCTGGGGGCCGGGGACGACGGGCGAGGCCTTGTGGGTCACGTTCGTCGAGCGGGCGACGATGACGACCAGCCGGTCGCCCATCGCTTTCGCGTCCCGGAGGTAGTGGAGGTGGCCGGGGTGGAGGATGTCGAAGGTGCCCTGTGCGACGACGACGGCTTCCGAACCGGGGGCCGCACCCGACCGGTCGCCGGTCATCGCTCGCCCCGCTCGTCGGGTTCCGAGCGGAAGTCCGTGCCGTCGGCGCCGTAGTCGGACTCCTCCATGAGCTCGGCGTCGATGTCCTCCTGGGAGAAGTCGAAGAACTCGTCTTCCGGCATCTCGACGTCCAGTACCGGCAGATCCACCGGGTTGCCCTCCCGGTCGAACGCCTGCCAGTCCGACTTCCGGTAGGGCGCGCCGACGATGACGTGGACCTTCCCCTTGCCGAACGTCTGGAGGTCGGCGTCGCTCGGCCGGAGCACGCCGTTGGGGTGGGAGTGGATCGACCCGGCGGCCCTGGAGCTGTTGGGGATCATGTTCGAGTCGACGGTCGCGCTGACCGGGTTCGACTCCGTCCCCGGGATGACGAGGATGTCGGTCAGGACGGTGCCCTCGTAGTCCAGGTCGAACTTCCGGGCGTCCTCGCCGCGCAGAAACCCCATGTACTCGTCGGGGTGGGCGTCCTCCGAGGCCTCCAGCGCGAACTCCAGAGCGGCCTCGGCGATACCGACCACCTCGCCCGAGCGGAAGATTCCCATGTCCATCCGTCGGGTAGCCCGCGTAACAAGCCTTCCGAACCGCCGTTTTCCGTCAGGGATTTCCTCGGCGCGCGAACGCTCGGTACAGGGGCTCCACAGATCACCGGCATCCGCGCGAGCGGAGCAGGCGCAGTTCACCAACGGTCAAGCCGTCGTCCCGTTGGCTCCAACCTTTTGCCAAGAACGAGTCCCGCAGCGATCGAGGGGAGCGAGGAAACGACGCAGAGAAGGGTTGATACGAGCAGTCACACGGGTAATGTTTCCACGGGGGCGAGTTTGAGCAACACACGAAACTATCCGGCACGTCACCACCGTGGTCAGTAGGTCTGCGGTGGCTGCTCGAGAATCTCGAAGATCTCGCGGGCACGATATTCCTTGTTCCGCCCCTTTCCGGTCACTTCCTCGAGGACCCCTTCGTCGACGAGGTCGTTGATCGCTCGCGACGCCGTCGGTTGCTCGACGTCGAAGAGTCGTTGAACTGTCTTGCTCGTGACGTAGGGCTGTTCGAAGAGTTTCACTGCGAGTCGGTTCTTCGTGTACGACTTTTCCCCGTACTCGGCGTCGTACTGACGCCTGAGATGGGCCAGCGAGAGTGTTCGGTCGACGGACTCGTGGGCCTGTCGAGCGATGCCCTCGACGAAGAACGAGAGCCACGCTTCCCAATCGCCATCGTATCGAACGGCCTCCAACCGGTCGACGTACGTCGGCTTGTTTCGATTGAAGTATTCGCTGAGGTAGAGATTCGGATGTTCGAGATAGCCCGCGTCGTACAGCTGGAGTATGATGAGGAGCCGGCCGAGACGACCGTTCCCGTCGCCATACGGGTGGATGGTCTCGAACTGGTAGTGGAAGAGCGCGACGTCTACGAGCGGGTGGTAGCTCCCGCCAGTTCTGTAGTAGGTGAACAGCGCATCCATCAGGCCGTCGACCTGGTCTGGAACGGGTGGGAGAAAGTCACCGATATGGTTCGGTTTCGTCTTGTACGCGCCGAGAGTATCGGTGTCGACGCGGTCGTCTGGAACGCCCGTGAGAAGCGTCTCGTGGAATTCGTGCAGTCGTTCGACGGTCAGGTCTTCGCCTCGGTCGAGCGCCTCGATACCGTCCTCGATAGCGTCTTCGTAGTTGAGGACCTCCTGCATGTCCTTCGTCTGGCCCGTCGCGGATTCGACGCTGACCTCGTCTTCGCCGGCGTCGAACGAGCGTGTTTCGAGGCTGTAGAGAGCGTCGTAGTCGATGTCAGCGCCTTCGATTTCAGCGGATTCCATGGCCTCCTTACGGAGGAGAGAAGTGTAGAGGACCGGCGGGAAATCGAGTTCGAGACTCACTCCACCGAGTTTCCCGAGCCAGAACGTCGCGTCTGAGAGCGTCTCGTAGAAATCGTTCCCGAGAGCGAGGTCCCGGGACGGTGGCAGCGGATCAGGCTTATAGTACGACCTCCGGCCGTACGAGATGAGTTCGCCAGGGGCGTTAGAATCGAGTTCTGACCGTTGCATACATACTCGACCAGTATACCCTCCGACGAATTAATCTGTCGGAAGCAAATGAATAGTTAGAGGGAGAATATTGACTATAGATACATACACTACCGTATATGAATTTTAAGGAGTCGTATGGTGTTGGTAGATACAACTCTCAGGGATAGCCGAATAATCGGTCACGCTGAACGCCCCATTTCAGAAACAGACTGACTCGAACTCACGGAGTTCCGTTGATAGCGAGTTGAGGAGAGAACCAATGCTCGGAGACCCGGTTAGCTTCAGCGACCTGGTTGTGGTCGACAACCACTTGCAACGTTATCCCTCGGAGACGCCCGTCTCCACGGAGGGCAGGCGCGATTTGCTCACTCCGCCGCGAAAAGATGGCCGTCGAAGCGTTTCCGAAGGTTAAACTGCCGGCGGAGCGGTATCGAGTACAAATGGCTCCTGTATCTGACGCCGGGGATTCCGGCGTCGCCGTCCCCGACGGTGGGACGACCGTCTACGACCTCGATTCGAACTGCGACTTCGAGTACGTCTCCGAGGGCGACCTGTACCTCGCGGAAGTCAACGGCGTCGTCGAGTACGGCGTCTTCGTCGACCTCTCCGACGACGTGTCCGGCCTCGTTCACGCCTCGAATCTCATCGGCACCTACGAGGTCGGCGACGAACTCGTCGTCGAACTCGAAGAAGTGCGGGAAAACGGCGACATCGCGTTCAACGAGGTCGACCTGCCCGACTACGACATCGAAGAGATCGCCCGAGACAGCCACGCCGTCGCCGATCTGGGCGACGTCGTCGGCGAGTCGGTCACGCTGGAGGGCGTCGTCGTCCAGATCAAACAGACCGGCGGCCCGACCGTCTTCCAGGTCCGCGACGCGACCGGTATCGCGCCCTGTACGGCCTTCGAGGAGGCCGGCGTCCGCGCCTACGAGGACGTCGAACTCGACGACGTGGTCCGCGTCGACGGCTACGTCGAGACCCGCGAGGGCGCCGTCCAGGTCGAGATCGACGACCTCCGAGTTCTCGAGGGTGAGGACGCAGAGACCGTCCGCACCGAACAGGCCGACGACCTCGACGAGCTGGCCGAACCGCACGACCCCGACCCGCTCGTCGAGTGGGAGGCCTTCGAGAAGCTGCGCGACGACCTGCGCGCCGTCGCAGCGCGGCTCCGCCGGGAGATCCTCGAAGGCAGGCCCATCCGGATGCGTCACCACGCCGACGGGGACGGCATCTGCGCCAGCGTCCCGCTGCAGGTCGCCCTCGAACGGTTCATCGAGGACACGTACGAGGACCCCGACGCCGCTCAACACCTCCTCAAGCGCCTGCCGAGCAAGGCGCCCTACTACGAGATGGAGGACGTGACCCGCGACCTGAACTTCGCGCTCGAAGACCGCAAGCGCCACGGGCAGCGCCTCCCGCTCCTCCTGATGCTCGACAACGGGTCGACCGAGGAGGACACCCCCGCCTACCGCAACCTCGCCCACTACGACGTGCCCATCGTCGTCGTCGACCACCACCATCCCGACCCCGACGCGGTCGAGGACCTGCTCGACGAGCACGTCAACCCCTACCTCCACGACGAGGACTACCGCATCACGACGGGCATGATGTGCGTCGAACTCGCGCGGATGATCGACCCCGGCATCACCGAGGAGCTCCGGCACGTCCCCGCCGTCGCCGGTCTCTCGGACCGGTCCGAGGCCGACGCGATGGACGACTACCTCGCGCTCGCCCGCGAGGAGGGCTACGACGAGGCCGAGCTCCGCGACGTGGGCGAGGCGCTCGACTACGCCACCTTCTGGCTGAAGTACGACGACGGCGGCCAGCTCGTCACCGACGCGCTCAACGTCGACTGCGACGACGAGGAACGCCACCGCGAGCTCGTCTCGTTCCTCGCGACCCGGGCCGAGCGCGACGTGGAGCGCCAGCTCGACGCCGCGATGCCCCACGTCGACCACGAGCGCCTCGACAACGACGCCCACCTCTACCGCCTCGACGTGGAGAACCACGCCCACCGGTTCACCTACCCCGCCCCCGGGAAGACCACGGGCAAGGTCCACGACTCCAAGGTCGCCGAGACCGGCGACCCCGTCATCACCATCGGCTACGGCCCCGACTTCGCCGTCCTCCGCTCGGACGGCGTTCGCCTCGACATCCCGAACATGGTCGAGGAGCTCAAAGAGGAGGTCGCCGGCGGCGGCGTCAGCGGCGGCGGCCACCTCGTCGTCGGCTCGATCAAGTTCGTCCGCGGCATGCGCGAGACGGTCATCGACGCGCTCGTCGAGAAGATGGCCGACGCCGAGATCGACGAGGAACTCGGTAGCTCCGCCGCGTTCGCCGAGGACTGACCGGTCCCGCCGGGCGCCACTCGTCGCCGCGATTCGCCGCTCGTCACGACCCGCCGCTCACCCACGGACTCCGACGTTCTCTCCGAAGTCGATCCGCCGAGCGACGAGTGTCGCGAGCACCAGACAGCCGGCGACCCCGGCGACGATTCCGACCGGGAGCGACCGGTCGCCGCTCGCGCCGCCCCAGTCGGCCTCGAACGCACCCCGATAGTACTCGCCGACGGCTTCCCCCTCCAGCGAGAGGACGACTTCGCGATTCTGCCGGATGGACTCGCCGTTCCAGTTGAGACTGCCCACGAGCACCCGGTCGCCGTCGATCACGACGCCCTTGGCGTGTATCTTCTCGAAGTCGTCCCCGGGTTCGGCGAGTTTCGCGGCGAGGGACAGGTCCTCCCGTTCGGCCACTTCGCGGAGGTGTTCGACCAGCCGCCGGTTCTCCTCTTCGACGTACCACGCGCCGCTCAGCAGGACGCGCACGTCCACGCCGCGGCGAGCGGCCCGGACGGTGGCGCGGAGAAAGCGCTGGTCCGGCCCGTCGATGCTCATCTGGAGCACGCCGATCGACTCGTCGGCCCCGTCGAGCGCGGCGGTGACCGCTTCGCCGGCGTTGTCCGGCGCGACGAGCAGCCGGGTGCGGTTCACGGGGACCGTCTCGGGCGGCCGGTGGCTCGGATAGGAGCCGTTCGCGACGCCCGCCCGCTCGAACGAGCGCCCGCGTCGGACCTCGGTCCAGGGTCGGGCGCCGCGCCACCCGGCGTCGGCGCGGAAGGTCTCGGCGAGCCCGCCGACGATCCGTGGCTGTGAGACGACCGCGCCCCAGCCGCGACTACCGTGGCCGCCGGTCCCCGCCGGTTTCCAGTTCTCGGTCAGCACGACCGCGCGTCCGTCCGCGACGGCGTATTTGGGGTGGTGGAACGCGTATCGTCCGTGGGGGCCGCCGAGGAGTTTCACGGTGACGCCGGCGTCGACGAGCGAATCGAGCAGTCGCGCCTGTCGCCGAGTGATCCCGTCGACGGGCTCGCCCTCGAGGAGAACGCGAACGTCGACGCCGCGGCGCTCCGCGCGTTCGAGCGCCCGCGCGACGCGCTCGGAGGTGAACGTGTAGCCCGCGAGCAAGATTCGGCGGTCGGAGCCGCGGATCGCCTCGAGCGGGACGCCCGGTGCGTCCGGGAGCGTGAACGCCCGCACTTGGCCGCCGGTCGCCGCGGCGACCGAGCGGTTCGTCCGACCGAGCGGCCGCCACGTGACCGCGCCGCGGTCGTCGAAGCGACCGATCTTCCCCTCCGGTGCCTCGCGGTATCGGGCCCGTGCGACGGTCGCGTTGCCGCGCCGGAGCCGGAGGCGCTCCCCGCCGTTGGCGAGCGCGACGCTCCCGTTCGCCGCGAGGACCGGGCGGCGCGTGAGGTTTCGGACCGCAACGGGTGCCGCCGTGACGGCGACGCGGCCCCCGAGCGTTCGATCCGGCAGGGCGAGTTCTCCGTCACCGTCCGAGAGCCGGTAGTCGCCGAGGTCGGTCCGGTTCGGCACGTCGAGGACCACGAACTCGCCGCGGTCGCCGTCGGCGACGGGGTTCGGGTAGACCGCCGCGATCCGCGGTTGGGACGGCTGGCTCGCGTCCCCGGCGTCCGACGGAGCCGCGCCGTGGGTGACCGCTCCGACCGCCGGACCGACGGCTCCCGCCACCAGCAGACAGGCCACCGCGATTCGGGCCACTTCGGACACGCGAGTGGCTGGTCGCGCTCTCGGATATAAAGGTGCGGACGCGACAGCGAGAATCCGTGTTCGGCTCTTCTAGACCGCCTTCTCGGCTTCGGACTGGACGAGGTAGGCGCGGTCGTCGGCGTACTCGGCGACCACGTCGAGCGCGCGCTGGGTGCCGATCTGGTTGAGCGCCCAGGCGGCGCTGGCGCGGACTTCGTTGGCCTCGTCGTCTTCGAGCACGTCGGCGAGCGGCTCGATGGCGCGGGTGTCGCCGAGCAGGCCGAGCGAGCGGGCCGCGGCCGAGCGGATCTCGTAGTTGTCGGCGTCGAGCCGTTGAGCGACCGGCTGAACCGACTCCTCGCTGCCGATCTCGCCGAGCGCGCGCAGCGTGACCTTCTGGAGGGCGGCGTCGCCGTCGCCGTCGATGAAGTCGTGGAGCGTCTCGGTGGCGTCGGCGTTACCGATCTTCCCGAGGATCTGGACGGGTCGCACGTTGCGCTTCTGGGCGCGCTGTTCGACGGCGTCGTAGGCCTCCTCGGGACCCATCCGCCAGAGCGTGTCGAGGACGTTCTCCTCCATGAAGTCCGAATCGAACGTCTCCAGCGCCTTGACGATGGGTTCGACCTCGCCGAGCTCCTCGTAGACCTTCACCGCGTTCCACTCGGCGGGGAAGTCCTTGCGGTTCTCCGATTCGAGCACGTCGTAAAAGCCCTCGGCGTCGAGCTGCTGGCGAACGGTGAGGTCGTCCCACTCCTCGGCGGCCTCCAGGTCGTCCTGCAGGGTCTCGGCGGCCTCCAGCAGCGCCGCGATGGTCTCCTCGTCCTCGTCGGGGTCGAGGGCGCTGCCCTCGATCACCTGCGCGACCTGGTCGACGGCGTCGGCCAGGTCCTCGCTGTCCCCGCTCTCGGCCGAGATGGCGGTGTCGATCTCCGACTCGACGGTCTTCAGGTACGAGTCGACGGCCGCGACCACGTCGGGGCGGCCGTCCTCGGTCCAGCGTGTGTCGGTGATCGTCGACTGGGCCGCTTCGAGGGTGGTGACCACGTCCTCGGCGTAGGGACCGCGCTGGTCCTCCAGCTGGTCGCGCAGGTCGGTGATGCGGTCCTCGAGTTCCGCCGCCGGGTCCTCCGCGTCCTCGTCGTCCTCGTCGGGCTCGGGCAGGTCCGCGGCGTCGAGGTCGGCCTCGATCTCGTTGAGGTCCTCCTCGACCTCGTCGAGGTCGGCCTCGGTCTCCGCGCCGTCGAGGGCCTCCTCGGCGTCGTCGAGGCGCTGGTCGAGCGTGTCGGCCGACAGCGCCGTCTCTTCGGCCTCGCCCGCGTCGGCTTCCTCGTTCGCGGCCTCCTCGTCGGCCGCTTCGTCGTCCCCGTTGCTCATACCCCGAAATGCGACTGTCCGGGCCAAAGGCGTTTCCATTCGGCGACTCGGACCGTCCGCCCGCTCGGTCGCGGGTGGCCCCGGTCAGCGACCCTCGAACTCGCCGGCCAACTCGGAGAGTCGCTCGACGCGCTTCTCGGGGTCGGGATGGGTCTCCATCGCCCTGACGAGTCGCGATTTCGCGTCGGCCGGGACGATGAAGAGAGCGTTCATCTCGGCGTGGTCGCGCAGGTCCCGCTCGGGGGTCGCGGCCATCTCGGCGGTGATCGTCTCGATGGCGGCGGCCATCGCGGCGGGCTTGCCGGTGATGACGGCGGCGCCGCGGTCGGCGGCGTACTCGCGGTGGCGGGAGATGGCTCGCGAGACGAGGTAGCCGCCGAGCCACGCGACCGCCGAGACGGCGACGAACGCCCACAGCCAGGGCATCCCGCCGTCGCCGCCCCCACCGTCGCCGCCGCCGTCGCCGAACCACCAGAAGTTCCGCACGACCATCGCGGCGACGGTCACGAGGAACGTGACCACGGACATGACCAACGCGTCGCGGTGTTTGATGTGGGCGATCTCGTGGGCCAGCACGGCGTCGAGTTCGTCGCCCTGGAGCCGTTCGAGCAGTCCCTCGGTGACCGCGACGACGGCGTCGTCTCGGCCCGTCGCGGTGGCGAAGGCGTTGGGCTGGGCCTGGGGCGCGACCGCCACGTCGGGCTCGGGCACGCCGGCCTGGTTGGCGAGGCGGCTCACGCGAGCGTGCAAGTCGGGATACGCCGACCGGCTCACGCGGTCGGCGTCGAGTGCCCTGAGCGCGGCGTCCGGTGCGTACTTGTACTGGAGGGCGACGAGCACGCCCGCGACGCCGACGGCGAGGACCAGTCCGGTGCTTCCGAAGGCGTCGGTCGCCCACCACGCGGCGACGCCGACGAACGCGGCGTAGAGGGCGGCCATCCCGGCCATCGCCGCGAGCATGCGGACCCGGAGAGACCAGTCGGGCTTGGGCTGCATATCCGGCCGTACGGGCCGTCTCCTGAAAGACGTTTCTCCGCACCGGGCGACGGCGGCGCCTCGCTCGATATCGAGCCCTCTATTTGCACGGAGTTCCGAGACCGAGACATGGACAGACGGGCGTTCCTCGGGAGCCTGGGCGGCGTCGCCGTCGCGGTCGGGCTGGCCGGCTGCGGGCAGACCAGCGGCGACACCGGGAACTACGACGTGGGGATGACCACCCGGAAGTTCGACCCGGCGACGGTCGAGGTGCCGCCGGGGACGACCGTCCGCTGGAAGAACACCAGCTCGCACGCCCACACCGTCACCGCCTACGAGGACAGCGTTCCCGACGAGGCCGGGTTCTGGGCGACCGGCGACTTCGACTCCCAGACCGCCGCCGAGGACGGCTGGCTCGGCGACAGGGAGGGCGGGATCTACGAGGGGGAAACGTACGAGCGCACGTTCGAGACCGTCGGCACGCACGCCTACTTCTGCATCCCCCACGAGGCCAGCGGCATGGTCGGCAACGTCGTCGTCAGCGAGGACGCGACCGCCGCCGGAACGGACGCGGCGACCGACGCGTAGCTGACGGGCCAGGTCGGCGAAAGAAGTCGAAACGCGCGCGCCGTCAGTCGGCGGACTCGTCGACGGCGACTTCCTCTTCGTCGACGTCGACGGAGGTCTCCTCTTCGGCGGCGACTTCCTCGGGGCGGGCCTCGAGGGTCAGCTTCTGGATCTCCACGCGGCGCAGCGGGTAGATCGTCTTGGCCTCGTTGTAGATCGCCGAGGAGAGCCGTCCCTCGACGATGCTGTCGACGAGTTCCGCGTAGGTGCGCTCGCGGGCGCTCTCCTCGACGAGGTCGATCATCTGACGGCGGATGGCCTTCTCCTGGCTCTCGTCGGCGCTCTTGGTGGTGAGCGCGACGGGCTGGATCTGGACGCGGTAGTCGTCCTCGGTGAGGACGGTGATGTAGGCCGCGATCTTCGAGGAGCCCCGTCGGACGAGCGAGCGCAGGTAGTCCCGCGTCAGCTCGTGTTTGATGAACTCGGTGTACGCCGAGTCCGACGCGACCTCGTTGACCTTGAAGGTCAGTTTGGTGTTGTTCTCGCTGGCCTCGTTGCGCAGGTCGCCCAGCGTGGTCTCGATGGTGCGGCCGAGCACCTTGTCCGGTTCGTCCGCGACGGTCTCACCCAGCTCCTCCCGGTCGAACTGCTCGGGCGCTATCAGGGTGTACCACCGCTTCTCTTGCTTGCGTCGTGAAACTGATCGTTCGCTCATGTGTTGGTGTCTGTGTCGTCGGGTTCGTCTGTCCGCGCTGTGCTGTCGTCCGTCTCGGTGACCGCTCCGCCGTCCCCGCCGAGTCGGTCCGCGACCCGGCAGTTGACGACGTAGTCGTCGACCGTCGACCGCAGGCCGCTCGTCCCCGCTCGGGTGACCGTCGTCACGACCGCCTCACCCTCGGTCCGCGTCTCCATCTCCGCGGTGTTGTCGGGGGCGAGCGCGGCCGCGACGCGTCGTGCGGCGTCGTCGCCGTGGGTCGTCGTGATCGTCGCCCGTCTCATAGCGCCTCCCTGAACGCGGTGATGAAGGCGCCCGTCTCCACGTCGAAGCGGGCGCGGCCCGTCGTCCGGGTCGCCGCCGCGGTCCCGTCGACGCCCTCCGCGGCCGTCGTCAGGACCGACTCGAGGTCCCGGTCGTCGGCGACGACCGCCGCCGCGCCCTCGGTGACCGCGAGGGTCACCGGCTCGGGCGAGCGGTAGGCGTGGACGAACCGCGCCAGCGTGGCGACCGGTGCGGCGTCCGTCTCCGCGCGTGCGACGAACAGCCCGTCGTAGCGACCGGTCGTCGCGTCGGCGACCGCGCCGTGGGCGCGTCGGGCGTGCGAGCGCCACGCGTCGAGCGCGGCCTCGCTCACGTCGTGCCCGAGCGCGAGCGCGACGCCGGTCCCCGGTCGCTCCCGGGCGACGGCGTCGAGCACGTCGGCGTAGCCGCCGACCGTCTCGAACGGGCCGCCGTCGAAGGGGCGCAGCGCCCGCTCGACGGCGTGACCGCCCCGCGGCGGGACCGAATCGTCGCCGACGGTCCGCAGCGCGACCAGCGAGGCCGCGCGGCGACGAGCCGCCTCGTCGAGCGTCGTCGCGTCGACGACGGGACCGGAGCCGTCGGTCGATTCCTCGGCAACGAGCCCCGCTCCGTCGAGCGCCGCGGCGACCGCGTCGGGGTCGCCCGAGAACGGCGCGTGGACGAGCGTCGAGTGGGCCAGTCCGTCGACCAGGTCGGTCGTCGGGACGGCCACGCCGGGTCGGCGTTCGACCCCCGCGGCCTCGGCGGCCTCGGCGACCGATCCGCCGAGCGCGCGACCGTCGGCGACGCAACCGGCGAGCGCGAGCGCTACGTCCGGGTCGGCGTCGAGTTCGCGCGCGACCGCGAAGGCCGTCTCGCTGGCGGGTTCCGCACCGGCGGCGATCGAGCAGTCGGCGACGGGGTCGCTCCGGCCGACGGCGACGGTCAGGTCGGCGTCGGTCGAGCGCTCGGTGTCGGCGGGGAGGTCGGCGACCGAGACCTGAAACGGTCGGTCGCGGTCGGCCAGCGCCCGCGCGAGGACGCCGCTGGCGGCCAGCGCGTCGCCGGTCGCGGCGCCGACGAGGCGGACGAAGCCGGCCTCGCGGAGCCGTCCGGCGATCTCGCCGGCGGCGGGGGCGTCCTCGGAGCGGGCGGTGGCGGACATCTATTCGAGGAGTTCGGCGACTTCGTCGTAGCTGTAGGTGAACTCCTCGTCGAGTTCGTCGCCGCGGTAGTAGTCGATCAGGCGGCGGATCTTCGACTCGGTGTTCTGGAGCGCGCGCTTGTTCTGGTGGTCGGTCGGGTTCTCGTCCATGTGCTCGTGCAGGCGGACGGCCCGCTCGAAGAGGTTGCGCAGGTCCTCGGGCAGCTCGGGGTCGGCGTCGTTCTCCTCTAAGATCTCGGTGATCTTCTTGCCGGTCGCGAGGGAGACGTCCGGGACGGGAGTCCCGTTGACGCCCTCGTCGCGCAGCTTCAGGCCGATCTGGCTCGGGCTGTGGCCCTGGTCGGCCAGCTCGACGACGCGCTCCTCGATCGCCGATTCGTCTACGTCACTCCACTCCGGGGGTTCGTCTGCCGCCGGCTTGTCCGAACTGGACGAGCCGCGACGGCGGGTGTGCATTCGTGCCATGTGTCTGATTGTTGGAACGCGACTGACCGCTGGTCGGCGGGCGGCGACCGGACATCGACCGCGGTCCCGGCCCGCACGGTGCGTGTGTGCGCCGCGCGCTCCGCGAGGCGAAGCGGCGATCGGCGCGAACACGGCCGCAATCCCGAGCTGTGCAAGCGCACAGCGAGTCAGATTTGCGGTCGTGCGTTCCCACCGGAGAGTCCCGCTTGCGACACTAAACGGTTACTATCGACCGCGGCGGCCGTCGCGACCGTCACGGACCGCCCGCCGCGGGTCCCCGACGTCCGCACTCCTAGCCCGAAACGGCCACCGGAGCCGGACGTACGGCCGAACGTACGGCCGAACGTCGACTTCGACCCCCAATCTATTTTCATTTTTGATACCAAGGTCCGCGCGCTTATTGAGGGGGGAGTGGAACGGTGGGCAGATGCCGACGAGTCACGACGGTCGGGGGGTGAGCAGCGTACTGGGGATCGTGTTGCTGCTCGCCGTCGTCCTCGGGGGGACGGCGGTCGTCGTCACGGTCGGGGCGACGGCGCTGGACGACACGCGCCAGCAACTGGACACGGGCCGCGCGGAGAAGGCACTGACGCAGTTCGACTCCCGGAGCGCGATGGTCGCGCTCGGCGGGACGAGCCGCCAGGGCGTCGATCTGTCGACCGTCCCCGGTGCCGCCTACGGGGTCGACGACTCGATGGGCTGGATGAACGTCACCATCTACAACCGGACCGCCGACGAGCGGAAGACGCTCACCAACGTGACCCTCGGCGCCGTCCGCTACGAGAACGGCGACCGGACGATCGCGTATCAGGGCGGCGGGGTCTGGAAGGGGACCGAAGCCGGAGCGACCATGCTCTCGCCGCCGGAGTTTCACTTCCGGAAGGCCACCCTGACGCTCCCGATCATCACCGTGAGCGGCACTCCGACTCTCGGGTCGGGCGCGACGGTCAGCAAGGCCGAGCCAACCCGGGTCCGCTATCCGAACGCGACTGCCGACCCCCACTTCACCAACCCGCTGGAGTCGGGCCACGTGAACGTCACCGTCCACAGCGAGTACTACGAGGCGTGGGGGCGCTTTTTCGCCCAGCGGACCGAGGGGAACGTCAGCTACGACCACGCCGGAGGGACCGCCCGCGCGAAACTGGTCGTCCCGTTCGACGAGGGCTACGACCAGGTCATCGCGACGACCCAGCCCGGCGCGATCCGGATGAACGGCGACGACGACCCGCCGACGCGGTCGGCGACCGGCGTCAACTACCCGCTCGTCGACGACCGGATCGAGGACCGCATCGACGAGTGCGAGAACGACGACGACGCCTGCGAAGCGATGCCTGCGGACAACGAGATAACGAGCGGGGGCACCTACTTCACGGACTCGTACTTCTCCGGGACGCTCGACATCGACAGCCCCGGCGACGACGTCACGGTCGTCGTCGACGAGAACTTCAGCCCCGACGGTGTGACGGTCACCAGCAGCCACAACACGACGGTCCTCGTCCGGAACTCCTTCGACATGGGGTCGAACGATCTCCTCAACGACGGTGGGGCCGCGGGCGACTTCTCGGTAGTCGTGCACTCGGACGGCGCGGTCAACGGCAACGGGAACTTCAGACTCGTCGGCCTGCTGTACGCGCCCGGGTCGGACTGCAACATGAACGGCGGTGGAGCGGTCGAACCGAACATCGTCGGCGGCGTCGTCTGCGAGAGCGTCACGGTCAACGGCAACCCCAACGACTTCGACTACGACCCCAGCGTCGACAACACCGACCTCGAACTGACCGGGGATATCACGCCGGTCACCTACCTCCACGTGACCGAGAACCCCGTCAACGTCACCAGCAAGTGACGCGAGGGCACCCGGCGGGCGACCGCGGCGGAAGAGCACCGCCCGGTCGCGTCAGGGCTTCAGTTCGACCGCGACCCGGACTTCGGTGACGTAGAGCTGTTCCGGCGTCTCGTCGAGCTGGCAGGAGACCCTGTCGGTCCCCGACTGGAAACAGGTCAGCGCGGGGTCCCGGCCGAGCATGGTCAACCAGAGGTCGCTCCGGGAGGAGGTGACGTTGATCCAGATGTCGTCGTAGATCCCCTCGTCGTCTGCCACGGGGACGAGGCGGTCGTTCGCCCGCGCGCGGACGAGGACCGTCGAACTCTGGATCTGCTGGCCGGTGTCGGTCGCCGAGACGGTCGTGACGACCGGGATCATGGTCCGCTCCTCGTCGAACACCGGCGACCACGGCTGGACGACGGTGCCGCCCTGCGGGTCGTCGCGGAAGACGGCGCCCATCGCGTAGACGAGTTCCGTGTCGCCGTCGTCGTAGACGATCGGACGGATCTTGTGGGTCCGGTTCTCGAGGAACGACGGGTCGCTCGCGCTCTCGTTCGGGTCGCGGACGGTGACGACCGTCTCCGCGCCGAGCGAGAGCGAGGCGTCCTCGAGGCTGATCTCGGTGGCGCGACTGGGCGCCCCGCGCTCGGCGATGTCTCCCATGTTGTCCGAGAGGACCTCCATCGCGCGCACGGCGTTGTCGGTCTGCTGGGCGTCGCGGGCGGATTCGAGCCCGGCGAGCCCGGACAGGGCGACGATCGCGACGACGCTGGCGATCATCCCGAAGACCATCACGAAGCCGACGATGTCGCTCACGCCGCGCTCGCCGCCCGCGACGGGACCGTTCATCCGCGCACCTCCAGATGCGGGTCGTCGGGCTCGTCGGGGTCGCCGGGGTCGCCCTCGTCGTAGACCACGCTGACGTCGCCGCCGGAAACCGAACCGGTCGCCACCACGGTCTCGGTCTCGAAGCGGACCGACACGCCGACCGACGGGTCGGCCGTCGAGAGGTGCAGCCACTGGCCCGAGCCGGAGTCGGCGACTTCGACGGTGTAGCCCGCGCCGGCGACGGTCCGCGGGAGCGACGCGTTGACCGCGACGGTCTCCGTCCTCGCGCCGGCCCGTGCGAGCCTGTCCGCCGCGACGACGTCGCCGGCGAGTTGCTGACCGACGACGCCGAGTTCCGTCCTGACGACCTCGGACCGCTGCTGGGTCACGAAGTCCCCCGCCGTCACCAACAGTCCGGTGACGACCAGCGACGCGACCGCCAGCGCGAGCGTGTACTCGAGCGCCGTCGACTGGCCGCGGTTCCCACTCAGGAGACCGCCGTCGTCCGGGCCGCTTTCGTCCAAGCCGCTGTCGGACAGACTGTCGTCGTCACCACTCCCCGGGCGCCGGCGGGGCCGCGGCGGAGGGCTACCCACGTCTCTCACCCGGCCCGACCCGTATCGTCGACCGATAGCGCAGATCCGGCGACCAGTAGACGAGGTCGACCTCCATCGAGTAGAGTATCTCGGTCTTCTGGGCGGCTGCCACCTCGGATCCGGCGGCCCCGTCGACGACCATCGTGTAGTCGCCGCTCGCGACCGACCCGTTCTCGAACCGGAGGTCGTACGGGCCGGACACCCCCTTCAGGTCGAGCGCGTCGCAGTCGTCCCCCGCGACCGTGCCCGCCGCGAAGTCGACCGTGAAGTCGCCGGATATCGACGGTTCGCACTCCGAGTACGTCCCCGAATCGTTGACACCGACCGTGTACGACGACCCGTCGTGCGAGACGTTCACGTACCAGGTCTCGGTGTCGTCGGCGACGACCCGGAGTTCCTCGCTGTCGGGGCCGGACCACCCCGCCACGTCGAGGCGGAACGTGTGAAACTGCCGCACCCCGGAGGCGACGGTCCAGTCGTCGAGGCCGCCGTCGGATCCGAACGTACCGTCCGTGTTGGTGACGTTGACGCCCGGGTTCGTCCGCGCGACGCTGACGTTGGTGATCTGCCCGTGGACCGCCTGCTGGCGCCGCGTCGCGTTGTAGTACACCTCGACGGCGTCCCGGACGCTCCGATCCAGCGCGTCGTGGTCGCCGCTGTGTGCGTCGTGGGCGTACCGGAACGAGTCGGACGCCATCGTCGCCGTCGCTCGGTGGAACACGTGGGCGTTCGCGGTCTCGGCGGACTCGCTGCGCGTCGCCAGGTTCTCCGTGTAGATGGCGGCGTTCATCACCAGCGCCAGCGCGACGAACGCGACGGCCAGCGCGAACGCCCCGATCAGGAGTATCTGGCCGCGGCCGTCCCGGCGGTCGGCGCCCGGCATCAGATCCGCCACACCACCACCTCCACGTCGATCACGCTGTAGACGCCGGCGCTCGACTGGCGCGGCGCGAAGTACGTCGACTCGTCGCTGACCGTCGTCCCCGTCGGGTCGCCGTTCCCGTCGCGGATCGCGTCGTCCGCCATCAGCGACAGCGGCCACGTCGCCCGGACCGCGTGGTCGCTCGGCTCGCCCTGGTCGACGTACTTCTGGGTCCGGAGCCGCCCGTCCGCGCCCCGATAGCGCAGGTAGACGTTGTAGGCGATCCCCTGTCGGTCGAACGACCGTTCGAGCATCTCGCCGAAGCGGTTCGGCGGCGCCCCGGTCGTGAAGCGGCCCACGTCCGGCGCGTGGTAGAACTGCTCGCTCGTCGCGTTCCACGAGAGCACCGCCCGTTCGAGCGCGCCGGTCTCCGCGGCCGAGGCGAGCAGGCCCCGGGCCGTCCCTTCCTGCTGGTTCTCGATGTGCTGGCTCGACGTGCTCGCCGACAGCGGGGTCACCGCCGTCATCTCCAGTGCGAACACGACCGCCGACAGCACGATCAGGGCCGCGACCACGCCTTCCAGCGTGTGGGCCTGTCCCCGGTCGCGCCGCTTCCGGTCGCACGGCGACCCGCCCGGTCGCCGACCGTCCGGCGGTCGACGAACGGTCACCACATCACCACCCGCACCGTGACGTCGCGCCCGTCGAGCAGTGCGACCCGCTGCGCGCTGACCGTCTTCCCCCCGCTGCCCGCGGGGTTCGACCCGTCGGCGAGAACCGTCTCGCCGCCCGCGCCCGAACACTCGACGAGCGCCGAGGCGCTGTCGTCCCAGCAGAGGATCGCGTCCTCGCTCGACCCCACGTCGCCGCTGATCGTCACGTTCACCGGCGTCCGGTCGAGGACGCCGACCCGCTGCTGAATGGGGCCGCCGTCGAAGCCGCACCGCGAGTACCCCTCGTCGAAGAACGCCCGGGTACACTCGCCGTCGAGCACGTACGGCGCGGTCGCGTTGCCCAGCGACCGCTGGGTGAGGTCGTCGGCGACGCGGTTGGTCGCCGGCGTCTCCGACTGGCCGCCGTCCGAAAACGGGCCCAGCATCCCCGGCACGAACGCCAGCGCGAACGTCAGCGCCAGCAGGAAGATGCTCATCCCGATCGCGAAATCCAGCGTCGTCTGCCCGCGTCGGTCGCGCTGCTCGCCGCTCTCGACTCCTCGTGAGCCCGCGCCGTGTGTCGCGGACCTGTGGCTATCCCCGAATGCTGTCATCGTGTGCCTCCGGCGCGAGCCACGGACGCCGCCATTGTCCCCCGAACGACGCCCGAACCCGACCGTGCCTGTCGTGGGAGAGAACACTCCCGGTTATATCCGTTAGCTCCTCGTTATCTATTCTGATACTGCGCTGGTTCGGCGACTGACACCACGCGCGTGGTAGTCGCTGACGGAGCTTCGACGCTTCGATGGGTTTATGAAACAGTCCCGGCTACCGGTATTTGCGTGCGGGCTCGTAGATCAGTGGTAGATCATCCCCCTGGCACGGGGAAGGCCCCGGGTTCAAATCCCGGCGAGTCCACTCACTCCTTCCGTCGCTTCGCTCCGTCAGTCGTTCGTAAACTCGCCGACCCTCGCGAACGCTTCGCGTTCGCTCGGTCCCGGCGAGTCCACCGCTATTGCGGTGGAGAGTACCCCGAGCGCCCGCAATCTGCGGCCGCTCGGACTGCAACAGCCCAGCACGGCGCCGCTGGTCTCTGACTCTCGCTCGGTGGCGGCGAGTCAGTTCCCGGCCAGCCAGTCGGGCGACTCCTCGTAGGTGTCGCTGGCGTCGGTGGCGGCGCGCTCGTCGGCGGCGTCGACGAGCGCCTCGATCTCGGCGCGCGTCCCGTCCGGTCGCCTGTACAGGTACCACTCCACGAGCTCTTCGCGGCTCGCGTCGTCGAGCAGGGCGTCCGAGACTCGCGTCGACCAGAGCACGTAGCGGTCGGGCGCGCGTCTGTACACTCGCAAGTCGAGGTCGTCGGGCATCGTTCG
This sequence comes from Halosimplex rubrum, assembly GCF_013415885.1. Taxonomy (NCBI): domain Archaea; kingdom Methanobacteriati; phylum Methanobacteriota; class Halobacteria; order Halobacteriales; family Haloarculaceae; genus Halosimplex; species Halosimplex rubrum. Next base: position 2,098,130 of record NZ_CP058910.1, on the reverse strand, counting down.
ATGGCGGTACGGGTCGGATCGGCTTCACCCCTCGTATCTCCCGCCGAAGGCGTATTGTGTCGCAACTCCGTAGTGGAAGTGATGCGCTGGGGTCTGGTGGCCGTCGCGGTAGCCGTCCTCGTAGCCGGCTGTAGCGCGGTCTCGTTCGGCGGCGACGGGCCGGGATCCGATCCGACGAGTACCGTGACGCCCGTCCCCGTCACCGACAGCCCGCCGCCGACGCGGACGGGCGTGGGGGAGCGCCCGCCGGGCGTGAGTGTCAACGGGACGGTCGACGCCGAGGCGCTCGCTCGCGCGCACACCGAGTATCTGGCCGACCGGACCTACACCTGGTCGATGAGAGAGGACGCCAGCGGTCCCGGCGCTGGGTTCGTTCGCCGGGTCGTCGTCGGCAACGAGACGTTCTCCCTCTCGCAGGTCCAGGGCGAACTCCGGCGGAACGCCTCGCTGTACGTCAACGAGAGCGGCGGGTTCCTGCGGGTAGCCGAACCGGAGGGGACCCGGTACGACCTGCTCAGACTACCCGGGCGGCCCGCCGACTACGTCTTCGCGACCGTGTCGATCCGGCAGTTCCTCGGCGACCGGACGGTCGCGGTGTCGACGGTCGACCGACGCGGTCGCACCTACTACCGACTCCACGCCGCCGGCGGGCCCGCGCCGAGGGCGCTGGGGCCCGCGGAGGCGACGATCCGCCACTTCAGCGCCACCGCCTACGTGACCCGGGAGGGGTTCGTCCGGTCGCTGGCCGCCGAGTACGACCGCGTCGTCGACGGCGACCCCTCGCACGTCTCGATACGCTACGACTACAGTCGCCTCGGCGAGTCGGCGCCGTCCGCGCCCGACTGGGTCGGGAACGTCACCCGGCGGTCGACGCCGGCGCCCGTCGACCCCGACGCGACGCCCGAGCGGACCGCGACCGCCGAACGACCGGGGACGCCGAACGGCACCGGCACGGTCACCGACGAACACGACGGGGCGGCCACCGCGGCCACCGCCGGCGGCTGACCGGCGGATTCGACGGGCGCGGCCCCGGAGAGCGCGACCGCCGCGTTCAGGACCGGAGCGTCAGCATCCCGTCGTTGACGGACAGGTCGGTCACCTCGGGCGGGATCTCGAACTCGAACTGGCGGTCGCCGGCGACGACGATCGCGGTCTCGCCGACCGTGTCGAGTTTCGCGTCGGCGCCCTCGCCGAAGTCGACGACGAGCGTCGTCTCGCCGCCGGACTCGCGCCGTGTGATCGCGATGCCCTCGTCGTTGGCCGCCGCCGAACGGAGTGTGCTGGGTGCGTCCACGAGCGCGGTTGCGCCCGCGCGCGCCTAAGCGCTGTGCCGGACGCTGCAGGCGGCGGTGCGCGCCGTGGGCGGAAGTGGAAAGCGGTCGCGGTCAGGACATCAGCGTGACGGCGTACCAGACGACGAGCGCGATCGTCGGGAGGATGACGGCGAACTTGACGCCCGACAGCAGGTTCACGTCGCGGATGTAGCCGGCGATGAACGACGACAGCAGCGCCTGGAGGACGACGGCGTGGAAGAAGAGGACCGAGAGGATCTGCGTGTTGACGCCGCTGAAGCTACCGCCGGGGACGCCGCCGGACGACCCGCTAGAGGTCGTCTGGGTCGCGAGGTCGGCCATGACAGTCAGGAATCGGACCTTCAGCAGCGCCATCACGCCCAGCAGCGTGAGGTAGGTCATGATGATGATGACCATCTGCATCCGGGCGCGGGACTTGCGTTCGAGGTCGATGTCGTCCTGGTTCTCGGAGGCCTGGGCGGCCGTCGAGAGCACGTCCTGGATCTGGCTGGAGGCTTCCTGGGCCTCGCTGATGAGCTTGACCGTCCGGGCGAGTCTGGGGATGTGATAGCGGTTGTTGAACTCCCGGAGCGCGTCCTTGAGGCTGGTCCCGTAGTTGACCTTGGCGTGCATCGTCTCCAGCTCGTCGGCCATCCGCCCCGAGGAGGTGTCGGCGACGACCCGAATCGACTCCAGCAGGGTCATCCCGGTGTCGTTCGCGCTGGCGAGCTTGCGGAGGTTCTCCGAGAGGTTGCCGATGACGCTGCGGCGCGTCCGGAGGTTCCACTCGTAGAAGACCGCCAGCGGGAGGAGGTTGAGGTAGATCGGGACGTACACCCACATGAACGTCCCCGTGATGACGGGGTACACCCAGCGCTTCGTCGGGTCGTTGAGCCCTTCCGGCACGTCCCCGCCCTGTGGGACGACCAGTTCCGAGATCGTCATCGGCGCCATGTGGAAGATGACCACGACGGCGAAGAAGGCGATCGTGATCGGGATCGTCACGCCGAGGACGTACAGCGGATTGTCGCGGAAGAAGATGTGGGGCTGTTTGAGGATCTGGGTCGCGCGGTAGGTCCCCTCGCGGCTCTTGACCCGGTCGAAGACGCCGTAGCTCCCGGTGTACCCCTCGACGAGGCCGAGGTTCAACAGCCCGTCGTCGGCCTCGGAGTAGGTCTCGTCGCCGCGGTCGGGGTGGAGGTAGCCGTCACCGATGGAGTCCTGCGTGACCGTCGACGTGAGCACGAGGAAGCCCACGCCCGTCAGCGGGATGAGTCCGTACACCGTCCCGACCATCAGGTTCATCTTCGACCCCGAGGACATCATGCTCATGATGACGGTGATGATGATGAGCAGGAGCGGGAACAGCGAGAGGGTCATGTACATCTCGCCGAACAGCTCCAGGGTGTCCAGCATCTTCTCCTGCTCCTGTCTGGCCGTCCGCATCTGCTTGTCCTTCTGGTCCTCGAGGAACGAGGTCATGTCCCCGCCGGAGTCGACGATCGACAGCATGTCCGTGAGGAACTGGCCGAGCTCGTCGCTCGGCGTCTCGATGGCCTGATTGCGGATCGCCGTCCGGTAGTCGGTGTCGAAGTACTCCGTCTCGAGCACCAGCGACTGGAACTCCTTGGCGACCTCCCCGTAGGTGTCGTCGGCCTGGGCCATCGCCTGCAGAATTTCGAGCTGGTTCAGCCCCCCCACCGAGAGGGCGTACATGAACGCGACCGAGTCCGACAGGAGAACGTTGATCTCGCGTTTGCGCGCGTTCGACCGGAAGTAGGGGATCGACAGCAGCGAGCCGAACCCGATACCGAAGCCGACGGCGCCGAAGACGAGGCCGGAGACGAACACGATCGCCGGCACTTTCAGCGCCAGCACGACCGGCTCGATGGCGTCGGGGATCCGCAGGCCGAGCAGCGGCCCCTCGGCGAGCCCGAGCATCTGGACGACGAGGAACCCGAGCAGCATGCCGAGCAACCAGAGCGTCAGCCCGGCGACGGTGCCGACCGCGAGCGCCCGCGAGATGTACATCTCGACGTTGTCGCCCATCCGCGCCTCGGCGAGTTTGGCCTCGATGCCGGAGACGAAGTCGCCCTCCTCGTCGAACAGCGCCTGGTAGAGGGGGTAGAACGTGTCCCCCACCGTGTTGGCGCCGCCGAGTTGCTTCGAGGAGCGCCCGAGACTCATGCCTCGTCAGCCTCCGCACCGGCCGCCGGGACGAACTCGCTGAAGTCGATGTCGTCGTCCTCGTCCTCGCTCTCGACCGGCGTGATGTCGGTCTCCTCCTCGTCGACGCCCGAGCCCGTCAGGGCGCTGACGATGTCGGAGGTCTCCTTCTCGCGGAAGCGCTGGAGCAGCGGCTGGGCGTTTTCCAGGATGCCCTCGGCCTCGTCGAGCATCTCCGCCGGCGGGTCCGGCCGCGGGACCATCTCCTCTTTCTCGGGGTCGATGTTGATCTTGACCGACTCCATCTCCCGGAGGTCCTCCAGCGACCGCTCCAGCTTATCCTCGGCGATGAGCGCCATGATCGTGTCCGGGTCGTTGATGAACGCCTGGACGGCCGCCGCGACCTCCGTGTAGGTGTTGAGGTTCTGCTCGATGAGGTAGGCGAGGACGACCTTCCGCATGAACAGCTCCTCGTCGAGCCGTTCCTGGGTCCACCCGCGGTCGAACTTCAGCTCCTCCAGGGTGTTGGAGTTGCCCATCTGGAGGAACTCGTCGGTCTCGGCCTGCCACTCGTAGACGTCGCGGACGTTGATCTCGTCGTGTTCCGCCGAGTACTCGTTGATCTCGGTGAGGTTCTTGTTCCGGCGGACCTTGTTGCCGTCGACGCGGGTCTGGGTCTGGATGGAGACCAGGTCCAGCGCCGTGAAGAGGGTCTTCGAGACGTTGATCGGCTCGGTCGTGAACCGCTTGATAACCTCTCCGACGGTGTCGGCGTGGAAGGTGGAGTAGGCGGTGTGCCCGGTCGACATGACCTGGAAGAGGTCCCGACCTTCCTCACCACGGACCTCCCCCATCACGATGTAGTCGGGCCGTTGTCGGAGCGCGGCCTCCAGCAGGTCGAACTCGTCCACGTCGCCCTTGTCGTCCTCGCCGAAGGAGGGGCGAGTCACCGAGGCGACCCAGTTGCGCTGGGGGAGTTCGACCTCGCGGGTGTCCTCGATGGAGACGATCTTCGCGTTGGACGGGATGAACAGGGAGATGGCGTTCAGCGAGGTGGTCTTCCCCGACGCCGTCCCGCCCGCGAAGATCATCGACTTGTTGTTCTCGATACAGAGCCAGAGGAAGGCCATCTCGTCGAGCGAGAAGGTGTTCCAGTTGATGAGGTCCACCGGCGTGAACGGGACGTCTTTGAACTGGCGGATGGTGTAGTTGGTCCCGTGGTCCGACACTTCCTCGCCGAGCGTCAGCTGCGAGCGCGAGCCGTCGGGCAGGGTGGCGTCGACCTGCGGCTGGCGCTTGCTGATCCCCTTCCCGGAGCGCTGGGCCAGCTTGACGACGAAGTCGTCGAGCTCCTGTTTCCCGTGTTCGACGTTCGTGATGATGTTCTCGTACTCGGTGTGGTAGACGAACACCCGGGAGTTGTAGCCGTCGCAGGAGATGTCCTCGACGTTGATGTCGTGTTTGATCGGGTCGATACGCGCGTAGCCGATGAAGTCCCGCTTCAGGCGGTAGAGCAGCTTTTCGACCTGATACTCGTTGAGCGTCTTCGGGTCGTCGCCGACGACCGCTGGCTCGGGGCGGGCCCGGATGCCGTCGAGTTCACCTCCCTGAGTCTCGACCTCGATCTCCATGCCAAGCGCCCCCTTGAGCTGGTCCATCATCCCGAGATCGCCCTGTTGACCCGGCGTGTACAGGTCGTACCGTTCGAGCAGGCGCTCGGTCTCGCGCTGGATGACGCCGGCGCGGTCGGCGTCGGACCCCTCGACGACGACCTCGTCCTCGGAGTACTTGATCGCCGATTTGAGCTTGCCCGAGAGAAAGTCGACCAGCTGGGACTCGATGTCGTTCTCGTAGGGCTCGATGGCGTAGTACTTCTTCTCGTTCTCCTTGCGCGAGTGGAAGATGATCACGCAGGCGTACGGTTTGTTCACCCAGTAGCGCTCGACCTCGACGAAGTGGGCCTTCTTCTCCAGCGGGACCGCCTTCTCGAGGTCGTAGCGGTTGACGACCGTCGAGTGGCCGTCGACCGTCGAGAAGAAGGCGTCCTCGTCGAGGTCGGGGTTGACGTCGATCGTGCGCTCGTCGACGACCGACGCGAGCCGTTCGGCCGCGTCCCCGCCCCGGCTCAGTCGGCCCTCCGTCTCCTCGGGGTCGAACCCCAGATACTCCTCGGGCTCGAACGGCACCTTCTCGCCGTCGCCGTCCCGAGGGATCTCGCCGTCCTCGTCGTAGTAGTACTCCTGTTTGAAGTGCTCCCAGGTGTAGCGGTCCTTGACGACGAACGACCGCTCGGCCTCGATGCGCTCGTCCCACGCTCGTTCGAGCGTCTTGGCGGCGCTCGCGGCCGACCGGAGCCGGTCTTCGACGTCGATCGGATCGAATCCGAGGTACTCGCTGCGGTCGAAGCGCCCGCCCGTATGCACGTCCCGGCGCAGGTCGTTCCACGTGTACTCGCCCACGGTCGCACCGTCCCCCGAGAGCCGCTCGCCCCCCGACGCGACCTGGTCAGATTCGTTGCCCCCCGTGCCATCAATTGCCATTACAGGCTAACTGCTAGTAAGACGGAAAAAGCTTTACGCCCAAAGGTAGCCAACCGATAATCACCGTCGACCGCCGATCGACGGCGGTAGGGCGGCTGTATCGCCGTTGTTCCGAAACGTGTAATCGGTAAATGCTATCCGATAAATGATTCTATCCGATCCATCGCCTCCTTGAGGTCGCCGAGACTCGTCGCGTAGGAGACCCGGAGGTGGCCCTCGCCGCCCGCACCGAAGACGTTCCCCGGAACGACGGCGACGCGCTGGTCCTCGATCAGCGCCTCCGCGAACTCGTCGCTGTCGTCCCAGGGACACTCGGGGAACGCGTAGAACGCCCCTGCGGCGGGGAAGCAGTCGATCCCCATCTCCTCGAACCGCGAGAGGACGAAGTTCCGGCGGCGGTCGTACTGGTCGCGCATCTCCCGGACCTCGTCGTCACAGGATTCGAGCGCCTCGACGGCCGCGTGCTGGGCGGTCGTCGGCGCCGACAGCATCGTGTACTGGTGGATCCGGTTCATCGTCTCGATGGCCTCCGGCGGCGCGAGCGCGTATCCGAGCCGGAGCCCGGTCATCGCGTAGGCCTTCGAGAAGCCGTTGAAGACGACCGTCCGCTCGCGCATCCCCGGCAGCGTCGCGATCGAGGCGTGGTCGTGTTCGTAGCTGAGCTCCGAGTAGATCTCGTCGGAGAACACCAGCAGGTCGTGTTCGCGGGCGAACTCGGCGACCGGCTTCAGCTCCTCGCGGGTCATCGTCGCGCCGGTCGGGTTGTTCGGGTAACACATGACGAGCACGTCGGCGTCGGCCGCGCCCGAAGATTCCAGCGCCTCGCGGGTGAGCTTGAACTCGTCGGCCGCGCGCGTGGGCACGTCCAGCACGTCCGCGCCGGCGAACTGCACGCCCGGCGCGTAGGAGATGTAACAGGGCTGGGCGACCGCGACCGTGTCGCCGGGGTCGAGGAACGCCCGGAAGGCCAGATCGACGGCCTCGCTGGCGCCCGACGTGACGAGGATCTCCTCGTCGGGGTCGTAGCGCAGGCCGTACCGGCGGTCCGCGAACGAGGCGATCCGCTCGCGCAGTTCGGCCATTCCCCGGTTGGCGGTGTAGGAGGTCTGCCCCCGCTCCAGCGACGCGATGGCGGCGTCGCGGGCCGCCCACGGCGGCGCGAAGTCGGGTTCGCCGACCCCGAGCGAGATGATGTCGTCGTACTCCTCGGCGATCTCGAAGAAGCGACGGATGCCCGAGGGCGGCACGCCCGCGACGCGCTCGCTCGCCTCGAACGTCATGGCGATATCGACAGCCGGTCGTCGTCGTGGCCGTCCCCGAACTCGACGCCGCGCTCCTTGTAGCTCTCCATGATGTAGTGGGTCACCGTCTGGGTGATCTCGGGGACGGGCGCGACCTTCTCGCTGATGAACCGCGACACCTGACTCATCGAGTCGCCCTCGACCTCCATGGCGAAGTCGTAGTCGCCGCTGACCAGTCGCAGCCCCTGCACCTCGGGGAACTTCGCGAGGCGCTCTGCGATGTCGTCGTAGCCCGTCTCGCGGTCCAGCGTGACGTTCAGCTCGACGGCCGCGCGCACGCGCTCGGGCTCGACTTTCTCCCAGTTTACGACGGCCTGGTACCCCTTGATGACGCCCTCGGACTCGAGGTCCTCGACGACGGCTTCGACCGCCTCGGCGTCGAGGCCGGTCTGTCGGGCCAGGTCTTCCGTCGAGTACCGCGCGTTCTCGCGGAGCAACGCCAGTATCTCCTCGCGGTCGCTCATACCTACCCTCCGGCCCACTGCGACCAAAAGGGTTTCTCCATCGCGGCAGGGACTGCCACACCGCCGTCCCCGCGACCGCTCGCCCGCGACCGCGCGGTAATTGTCGAGACGGGCGGTTTTATGCGGCCCTCTCGCATAGACCGCGCCATGTTGGACACGGACCCGTCGGACGGGTCGGACGGACAGCCCGACGGCGGCTGGGCGTTCGTCGCCACGAGCGACGGCGCCGCGAACCTCCTCGGGACGCTCACCGAACTCAACGCCGAGCGGGCGTACACGCGCTCGGACCTCTCCGAGCGGTCCGGCGTCCCGCTGAAGACGCTGTACCTGAACGGCCTGCTCGACGAGTTCGTCGACCTTGGGCTGCTCGTCCGGGCCGACGACGAAGGCGACGACGAGACCGAACCGCAGTATCGCGTCGCCGCCGACAGCGACCTGCTCGACGCCGCCCGCGCGTTCGACGACGCCTACGACCCGGACTGAGCGCGCCGGTCTCGGACCCACCGGACGGTCCCGGACTGACCGGCGTCAGTCGCTGCGCTCGGCTATCGGAGACGCTCACTCCGTTGGGCCCTCGCTGTTCGCGGGTCGTGCCTCCCCGCTCGCCGTCCGGAGGCGCTCGCTTCGCTCACGCCTCCCGGCCCTCGAACCCGTCCAGCCACCCCTCGACCGCCGACTGCACCGCGCCGGTCGTGCTCCCGACGTGGAGCAACTGGTAGCCGTTGGCGGCCTTCTCGTTCACGTCCTCGGTCCCGAAGCCGAGCCCGCCCAGTGCCACGTCCGACTCGACCGCGGTCGAGCGGATCGTCTCGATCCCTTCCCGGACCTCGGGGTGGTCGAGTTCGCCGGGGTGACCCAGCGACACTGACAGGTCGAGCGGACCGGCGAAGACGAAGTCGAGCTCGGGGACGGCGACGATATCGTCGATCACCTCGACGGCCTCGCGGTTCTCGACGGTCACGCCGAAGAAGACCTCCTCGTCCTCCGTCGCGACGTAGTCGTCGGCCTGTCCCCAGCGGCGGGCCCGGGGGTTGGCGAGCCCGCGGTCGCCCGGTTCGCCGTCGTACTCGAAACGGGCCGCTCGCGCGGCTCGCTCCACTTCGTCGACGCCGCCGACCCGCGAGAGGAAGAGGTTCCGGACGCCGGCGTCCAGCGTCTTCCGGACCAGCGCGGGCTCGGTGGTCGGCACCCGCGCGAGGACTTCCGTTCCGGTACACTCGGCCGCTCGCAGCAGGTCCTCCATCGCGGTCGCGTCCCAGGGGCTCGGGCCGCCGTGTTCGAAGTCGAGCCAGACGAAGTCCATCCCGAGTTCGCCGTAGAACTCGACGAGCGTCGGACTGTACGTGTTGTCGAGGACGCCCAGCGCGACCTCGTCCGCCACGATCCGGTCCCTGACTGCGTTTCCGCGGTGGTCGTCGACCATGCGCGGGAATCGGCCGCCGCGGCCGTAAGCGTGGTGCCGGCGACGGCCACGAGGGTATCCGGTCGGGGGCTACCCGGCCACTTCGTCGAGGTCGAGTTCGGGGGTCGTCCAGATGACGAAATCGCCGTCGCGGTCGACGACGCCGTTGATGTGGTCCTGGTCGACGGGCGAGTCGTTGACCTCCTCCTCGGTGATCGGCGTCACCTGGTTCACGTCGTCGACGACCCAGCCGACGGCGCCCTGGTCGTCGAACGCCTCGGGGTCGAAGACGACGATGAGGTCCTTGCTCCCCGCCTGGTCGATGTCGAGCAGGACCTTCGGATCGAGGATGGTCGTGATCTGCCCGCGCAGGTCGACGACGCCCTCGACGCAGTCGGGCGTGTTCGGCACGCGCGTGACCGTCTCGCGCTTGACGATCTCCTCGACGTACTCGATGTCGAGACAGTACTGCTCGTCGCCCAGCGCGAACTCCAGCACGCGGGTCTCCTCGCCCGTCTCCTGTTCCGCCGCCGCCCGGCCCGCCGCGCCGATGCCCATCTCGGCGGCCTCGGTGCCGTCGGCCGGTTCGCCGTCTCCCGACGCCGAGCCGCCGGAGCTCAGGCCGGCCTGACGGGCCATCTCTGCCACGTCGACGTCCACGTCGCCCACGTCGGCGCCGGGGATGTGGATAGTGCCGTCGCCGTCGTCGCCGCCGCCACCGCCGACCGCTTCCTCGTCGATGTCCAGGTTCGCCACGGCCTCGGCGGCCTCGTCGGCGGACGGTCCGGTCTCGGACGGCTCGTCGTCCGCCGCGGGGTCGGCGCCTCCCTCGGTCGAGTCGCCGCCGTCGTCGGTCGCGTCGGGGCCGCCGTCGGCCTCCGTCTCCGCCGCTCCGTCCGGCTCGCCCGGTTCGTCGACCGCCGGTTCGCCGGACTCGGCGTCGCCTTCCGGCACCTCGTCGGACCCGGCGTCGCCTTCCGGCACCTCGTCGGACCCGGCGTCGCCTTCCGGCACCTCGTCGGGCTCGGCGGCCGCCGATTCGTCGGCCGTCGCGTCGGCGGAGTCGTCGTCCGCGTCGGTTCGGTCGTCGTCCTGTGCCTCGTCGTCCGGCCGGGATCCCTCGCGCATCTCGCGGATGCGGCGGGCCCGGTCCATGCGTTCGTCGTCGTCGGTCATGCTGTTACCTCCGCGTAGTCGAACTGCCGGTCCAGATCCGCCGCGATATCGAGGAACACGTCGGCCATGTCGACCGACGGGTCGTAGGCGAAGATCGACTCGCCCGCCGAGAACGCCCGCTGGAGCGCCACGCGCTTGCGGACCTCCCAGACGGCGTCGTCGGAGAAGACCGCCTCGAACCACTCCAGCATCGTCTCGTCCTCGCCCGTGGTCTCGACCCGATTCGCCACGACGCCGAGCGTGTCGACGGCGATGCCCGTCTGGCCCTCCAGCGCGGTCATCTGGTCGATGAGCAGCTCGATGGCCCGCTCGGAGGTGGCCTCCGTCAGCGCCGGAACGAGGATGTTCCGGGTCGCGTAGATGCCGGTGTCGGTCAGTTTGCCGTAGAACGGCGGCGAGTCGACGACGACGTAGTCGTAGTCGTCCTCGACGGCCGCGAGCGCGTCGTCGAGCGTGTCCAGCGCGTGGCCGCCCGCGACCGTGTCGGGCGTGACGTTGACCGCCAGCGCCGACAGCGCCGCCGGGTCGATGTCCGCGTCGCCCTCGGTCGCGCGGGCCACCAGATCCGCGATGGTCAGCTCGCGCTCGGCCTGGAGCATGTCGATGTTGCTCGGGACCACGTCCATCTCGGGGTGCTCGACCACCAGCTCGCCCATCCGGTCGCGCTGGTCGCCGTCGGTCAGCACGTCGAACAGCGTCGGCGGCGCCGCGTCGTACTCCTCGAGCAGGCCGAGCCCCTCGGTCGCGTTACCCTGCGGGTCCAGGTCGACGAACAGCACGTCGCGACCGCGCTCTGAGAGTGCCCCCGCGACGTTGATCGCGACGGTCGTCTTGCCGGTCCCGCCCTTCGCGTTGGTCACGCAGATGCGCGCCGATCCGGTGCTTCTCGCCACGTTGTCCCGGAGTCGGCCCTACCGGCGTATAAAATTACGCGCCGGGATATCAAACGTTGAAATCGGTCGACGGCGACCGGCCGCCGGGCCGCCGGCGACCGATGCCGTTCCGAGATCGCCAGCCCGCGACGGGCGGCGAGCGGACCGAACACGGCCGAGACGCCGTCAGACGGGCGTCTGACCGTGTGCAAGATTTATCAGGACGGGGCGGAATAGACTCAGTATCGATGACGATCAACCCCCGGGACTACGACTTAAACGAGCTGCGCGAGATGGCGCGCAAGCGCGACGACCTCGACGCCGAGGACCCGCGACCGAGCGACGGCCGACCGGAGGACCCGCGGCCGGACGACCCGAGCGAGGCGGAGTGGGGGCCCCTCGACGACGTGGGCGACGCGAGCATGTCCGCCGGTGACTCGTTCCGCGCGGGGCTCTACCGCGAACTCCTCCCGCTGGTCGGCGGCTCCGAGGACCTCGAAAAGCCGTATCTGCGGGCCGTGCCCGACACGTACGCCGCCGAGTTCGTCGTCTTCGAGTGGCTGGAGTTCCTGCTGATGCACGCCGGCTACAAGGGCGCCGCCGACGCGCTGAGCTACTACGAGTCGATCGACTGGATCACCGAGGACGTGGCCGGCCAGCTCAACGACTACCTCCTGGGGATCGACGAGAGCGGGTCGAACGACGGCAACGACCTCGACGTGGACGACCACATGCTCAGTCTCGTCTACGTCGCCAAGCTCACCGGGATGCAGTAGACCGGCCGCGGAGACCGAATCGCACCGCCCACGGGCTCGAACCACACCGGTCGCGGGGGTGACCGGCGCTACAGTTCTGCGTCGATGTCGTCGACGACGTGACTTCGCAACAGCTCCAGCAGGACCGTCGCGATCCCGGTGTCGGCGCTCCAGATGGCGGTCTCCTTGCGGACGCCCGGCAGTTCCTCGCCGCCGAGGACGCTGAGCAGGATCGTGTGGCCGTCGACGGCGAGCAGCCGCCCGGCGGCGTCGTCGGTCGGGTCGTCCGGGAACGGCGCGAGCGTGACCGCCGAATCGGCGAACGCCTCGGCGAGTTCCGGGTCGTCGACGTGCGCGCTGCAGACCCACACGTCGACCTCCTCGGCCCGCTCGCGCAGGGCCGCGGCGACCTCGTCGTCGAGCAGGTCCGTCCCGCCCGCGTAGAGGACGCTCTCCTCGGCGTCGGCGACGATCTGCCGGACCCGCGAGGAGACGTTGTCGCGGCCGTGAACGGTCCAGACGCCCTCCTGGTGTTCGTCCTCGTGGTCGGCGCCCCGCCTGGCCGCCTCGAGGTACTCGAACGCGCGGTCCTGCTCGCGCTCGAAGCGCTCGGCGAGCGTCTCGCGGGCCTCCGCCAGCGGGACCGCGCGGTACTGGATCGGGTTGGACTGCTGGACCTCGACGAGGCCGCGCTCTTCGAGGTTCTCGGCGGCGCCGTACACCTGCGAGCGGGGCACGTCGGTCATCCGGTCCACGTCGCGGGCGGTCCCGGTCCCGAGCCGTTCGAGGGCGACGAACACCCCCGCCTCGTACTTCGAGAGCCCGAGCCGCTGGAGCGCCTCGACCGCCTCGGCCTCGCCGTCGTCAGTCATCGTCCCCCTCCGTCCGCCGCTCGTCGGCGCGGGCGTCCCCACGCGAGTCGCTCGCGCCCGAGCCGTTCGCGCCCGAGCCGTTCGCGCCCGGGGGCGACTCGCCGGTCGGCGCGTCGCTGGCGTGCTCGTCGAGCCACGCGTGGGTGACGCGCTCGAACGCCTCGGGCGACAGCCGTCCGGCCGCGAGGTGCCGACCCGCGTCCGCGATGCCGCGCTCGTCGACGGGACCGTCGGCGATGACGGCCCCGGCCACGTCCGTCGTGACCGGTGCCGCGTCCGGGCCGGCGACCGGCACGGCGTGGTCCGGCAGGAGCAACTCGCCGTCGAACGCGACGGTCTCGCCGTCGGCCAGCCCCGCCGGGACCGCGAGCGTGTACTCGAGTTCCGCTCGCTCGCCGTCCTCGGCGTCGAGCTCCCAGACGGCGTACACCCGCCCGTCGGCGGCGACCCGCTCGACGGGTTCGGGCGAGACGCGGTCGATCGAAACCGACCCGACCGACGGCGTCTCGCGGAGGACGACCCGGCCCGAAGCCGACGGGAGCGCGACCGTCACGCGCGCGGTCCCGCCGGGATAGACGCGAGTCGGTTCGACGGATCGGGTGGCGTACGGCACCGCGTCGCCGTTCGTCCGCGCGCCGGCCGTCGGGGTCGCGGCGGTCGCCGCACCCGACGATCCCGCCGAACCGACGCCCGACGAGACACCATCGGCGGCCCCCGCGGGTTCGTCGACCGCCGGGGACCGACCGTCCGCGCCGCCGGCGATCGGGTCCGCCGTCGGCGCGCCGCCGTCGGACCCGTCGTCACCGGTGCCGTCGGCGTCGAACGCGCCGGCGGGCCCGAAGTGGCGGCTCCACACCGCGAGCAGGCTCGGGAGGACGAACACGCTCGCGAGGAACGCGTAGACGATCGTGAGCCCGGTGATGAAGCCGAACTGCTGGAGCGGCGGCAGGATGGCGAACACGAGGACGCCGAAGCCGCCGACGGTCGTCGCCGCCGACCCCAGCAGCGCACCGCCGGTGCCGGTGACGGCGGTATGCATCGCCTCGCTGCCCGACTCCCGTCGATCCAGTTCGAGACTGAACCGCTCGCTGAGGTGGATCGAGTAGGCCACCCCGAGGCCGATGGTCAGGCTCGTGATCATCCCCGTCAACACGTTGAAGGGGATCTCCAGCAGGTACATCGTCCCGAGGATCCACGAGACGTTGAAGACGACCGGCAACAGCGTCACGAGCCCGAGCGTCGCCGACCCCTCCGCGACGCGATAGACGACCATCAGGAAGACGAACGAGACGACGAGCGTGATGATCAGGCTCTCGACGACGGTGGTGAGCAGGTCCGACTGGACGATCTCGTTGACGATCGGCCGACCGGTCGCGGTGACGGTCACGTCGCCGCCGGAGACGGCCGACTCGACGGCGTCCATCTGGGTCGTGACCGCCGACCCCGAGGCGCCGCCGCGCAGCGACGCCGTGAGCAGCAGGGCCTCGTACTCGCCGTCCTCGCGCTGGACGTACTGGCGGGCCTGGTCGGGCGCCGTCTCGTACAGGGCGTCGAAGACGCCCGCCACGTCGCGGTCGGGGACGCCGTCGCCGTCGGTGTCGCTGGCGGCCAGCGTCGCGTTGAACGTCTCGTTGGTCGCCGCGACCGACCGCATGACCGTCAGCGGGCTCCGCACGTCCGCCTCGCCGTTCGAGAGCTCGACGGTCACCCCCTTCTCGGCGGCGAGTTCACCGGTCCGGTTCACCCGCTGGAGGGCGTCGCCGGTCGCCACCTCGCCCTCGAAGAGGAACTCCGCGGTCGCGTCCTCCCGCAGGAAGTTGTCGTTGACGTACTCGAAGGTCGCCCGCATCGAGTACTCGCCGGGTCGCATCTCCTCGGGTAGGTTATCCATCCACTCGGGCGGCTCCTCGGCGATGAAGTCCGTCTGCGCGAAGGAGGTGTCGACCTCGGTCGCGCCGTAGGCACCGCCGGCGCTGATCAGCAGCGTGGCGAGAATGACCGCCCACGGCGCCCGGTCGGCCGCCGTCGCGCCGGCTTCGAGCAGGCGGCCGAACGCCCCGCCGCCGGTACCGAACGCCCGCTTGCGTCGGTCGAACCCGCGGCCTTCGAGGACGGCGTCGACCTCGACCTTGATCGCCGGGATCAGCGCGCCGAAGACGACGAGCGCGCCGACGATGCCGACCGCGCTGACGATCCCGAACTCGCGGATCGGACCGACGGGGCTGGTGAGATTCGAGAGGAACCCGATCACGGTCGTCGCGGTCACCAGCACCAGCGCCGTGCCGACGCCGGCCAGCGCCGTCCGCATCGACCCCGCGACCGCCGCGGGGTCGCCCCCGTCTCCCTCCGTGCCGCGCGCCTCGCGGGTCGCGTCGCTCCCCGCTCGGCCGTCCGAGGCGCTTCGCGCCTCGCGTGCCTCCCGGTGGCGCATGAACACGTGTATCGCGTAGTCGATCGACAGCCCGATCAGCAGGACCGGGATGGCGACGAACAGCTGGTTGAACGCCACGCCCGTCCAGCCCATGTAGCCGAACGTCAGGAGCAACGTGAGCGCCAGCCCGAAGACGCCCAGCAGGATGTCCAGCAGGTCCCGGTAGGCGACCGTCAGCACCACGAGGACGAATAGGATCGCGAACGGACCGACGACGGTGAGGCTGTCCTGCATCGACCGGTTGGTCTCGTCGGCGATGATGCCCGCGCCGAAGACCATCGCGTCGCCGCTCAGCCGGTCACGGGCGACGTCCTGAATCTCGGTCTGGCTGTTCTGGAGGCGCGCGCTCGCCGACCCCTGGGCGACCGCCGACTCCGTCGTCTGCGTGACGACGATCATCGTCGCGTCGGCGCTCGTCGAGCCGAGGTCGTAGCTGGTCGGCATCAGCGCGAACGCCTGCGTCCCGCTCCCCTCGCTCAGCACCCGCTCGACGCTCGCCTCGACCGCCGAGGCGTTCATCGACTCGATCCGGTCGATCTGGTCGGCGAGCGGCGGCGTCGAACCGTTCTCGGCGCGCTCCTGGAGCGCGGCCCGGTCGGCCTGCAGGGCGGCGGCCCGCTCCTCCAGCGCGCGGGCGTCCGGCGCGAGGACGCGTTCGATGCCGGCGTACACCTCGCCGAACTGCGCCTGGATCTCGCCGGAGCGCTGGCGATAGGTCGACTCGTTGATCTCGCCCCGCTCGTAGGAGGCGTTCAGCGCGGCCAGCCGCGACTGGAGCGTCCGCGCCTGCGAGGTGAGATTCCCGAACGTCTCGCTCTGGTTGGCCGACAGCCCCGCGGTCGCGTCGGTCCGGACGGCGGTCAGGTTCCGCTCGATGGCCGCCGACCGCTGACGGTAGGTCGCGTCGTCGACCTCGCCGGCGGCGTGCGAGCGGTTGAGCGCGACGTAGTCCCGTTGCAGCCCTCGCGTCCGGTTGAGGGCGTCGCTCAGCCGCGCGCCGGTCTCGTTGAGCCGCTGGCGCTCGGCCCCCAGCGCCCGGCCGCGCTCGGTCAGGTTCGCCGCCTGCCCCTCCCGGATCGCCGCGGTCGCGACGACGTTGGCGATCCCCGCCGGAGCCTGTGACCCGTCGAGCGTTCGGTTGATCGAGTCGTCCTCGACGAGCGCGCGCTCGAAGCGCAACTGTTCGAGCAGCGACTCGCGGGCGAGGACGTTGTCCTCGCGGACGATCACCTGGACGGTCGTCGTGTTCCCGCTCGACCCGAAGTTCGAGTCGACGTACTCGAGCTTCTCGGCCTCGTCGGAGCTCGTCTCGAACTGCGACAGCGACGCCGAGTCCTCGACCTGCGCCGCGCCGGCGCCGACCGCGCCGATCACCACGAGCAGGGTCACGACCACCAGCCGCCGGTGGTCGACGACGGCGTCGGCCACGTCGTCCATCCCGACCATCAGCGACCCCTCCGCCGGTCTCCCGATATGTATGCGTCCATCACGACAACTCTGTTGGTAGAATCCTACTAACGCCTCGGCATAAACGTACCGAAGCGGCGGTCGGACGAACCCGGGGCGGCGGGCTCGCGGCTCGAGCCGCGGCTCGTCTCGGGCGGACGGATGCCGAACGGCTCCTGTCCGCTAATTTCCGGGCGGCCCGTCCCTAATTTCCGAGGAGTTCGACGTTCGCAGAAACGATAATGTACGGGGTACATTTATCCGGGGTGACCGTAAAGCCGGGGACATGAGCGACGACGAGCCGGTGCCCATCGGCGTGAAACTCGGCAGTACCCGCACGGTGATCGCCTATCCCGACGACGACGGCGAGATCCAGACGATCCGGACGCTGACCTGTCTGGCGACCTACGAGGACGCTCTCACGGGCGAGGAACGGGTCCTCTACGGCGAGGAGGCGGCCACGGAGTACCCCGACGAGGTCCAGTTCATGCTCCGGTCGGGTCTGCCCGAGGACGAGGAGCGCGCGGAGCTGACGAAGACGTTCTTCGAGGAGGTCATCGACGCCAACGACGTGCCCGAGAACAGCGGCGTCGTCTACGCCATCCCGACCATCGACAACCCCGAGGGCCTGGAGAACCTAGAGGAGGTCATCGAGGAGTCGTCCATCGGGCAGGCGCTGGTCGAGAGCTACCCCGAGTCGCTCTGTGGCGCCATCCCCGCCCGCGGCGACGACCTCGAAGCGATCGAGGATATCTTCGTCGCCGTCAACATGGGGTCGACGAACCTCGAGGCGTCGGGCTACCGCCGCGGCGAACAGCTCGCGCCGTTCACGACCGGCGCCGTCACCGGCAACGAAGTCGACCGGATGATCGCCAACTACGTCGAGGAGGAGACCCAGGGCCGGGTCAACATCGACACCCAGACCGCCCGGGAGTACAAGGAGGAACACGCCGACTTCGACGAGTTCGAGCCGTTCACGGACATCATCCAGCAGCCCGGCGGCGGCGCCCACGAGTTCACCATCGAGCGCAGCGTCATGGACGCCTGCAACGAGTACCTCGACGACGCCGTCGAGGAGTTCTGCAACACGTTCCTCCCGGAACTGGCCAACGACTACATGAAGGTCTACCAGCTGGCGCTGGACAACCGCATCGTCCTCACCGGGGGCATGGCCTGCATCCCCGGCATCGTCGAGGAGTTCGAAAAGCGGGTCAGCGAGGAACTCGACCGCGAGGTCGAGGCCGTCGCCGCCGACCACCCCGACATCTCGCCGTCGCTGGGCGCCCAGCGCATCGCCGGCCGCCTCGTCGACAACGCCTGAGAATCGCCGGCCGACCTACGCGTCGGCCCAGCACTCGACCCAGGAGACGAACCCGCGGGTCGCCGCGTCGACCTCGCCGCCGTCCGTTCGCGTCTCGCCGCGAGCCGCGCCGTTCGCGCCCGTCCGATCGTCCGTGACAGTCCGCTCGCCCGCGCCCGTTCCGTCGCCCGCGAGACCGGCGGGCAACTGTATCGTGAATCGTGCCATCCACGGCTTGCTTTCGAAAGATCACACGTAAAGCTCAGTCAGACGCGCGTCTGCCGACGGCGCCCCGACCGCCCTGACTGCCCCGACCACCCCGACTGCCCCGACCGACGACGCCCGTCCATCTGGGCCGACCGCGCGATCCACGCCGACGAGAGTCGGGAACGTAACTATTTATAGTATGCCGAACCATATTAGGAATATAATGCCCGAGTGCCCGAACTGCGGCGAGCGCATGAGCCACAACGACGAGACGACGAAGCTGACGGAGTACGTCTGCGCTCGCTGCCACCGGACGGAGATCGTTCGAAAGCCCGCGTATCGCGTGACGGCCGGCGAGACGGCGGCGGCCGGCGCAGTCGCCGACGACGACTGATCGGGCTCGGGCCGTTTTCCGACTCGCGACGCTCGCGAGCGGCGCGTGAACGTCTCGAAAACGGGAGGGGCGCGAGGGTCGCGATAGTGAACGGCGCGGCGTTCAGCGGTGGAGGACGGCGTGGCGGTCCATCGCGGGGCCGTCGCCGACGGGTTCGACGGTCTCGGTCGGCCAGTCGCCGGTGCCCGTCAGCAGTTCGATCCCGTCGTCGGTGACGAGGTGGGTGTCCTCGCTTTTCGCGCCCTGGACCGTGGGGTTGTAGGCGTAGGTCATCGGCAGGTGGACCGACGCCGCCGAGTCGGGCGTCCCGAACCACTCGCGGCCGGCGTAGGCCGCGGCGCCGCCCTGATGGTGGTTGCGCCACTCGCCCTCGTAGCCGACCGCGGCGTAGGCGTCTTCGATGCCGTCGAACACGTCGCCGGCGGTACCGTCGTCGCGCCCGACCCGCTGCGTGGCGGCGAGGGCGCTCGCCTCGACGCGCATGGCGGCCTCGGTGCGCTCGTCGAGCCACTCCGGCGCGTCGAAAGCGACCGAGCGGGTGATACTCGCGTGGAGGCCGTCGCGGACCGCCGTCACGGAGACCAGCGCGTAGTCGCCGAGTTCGTTGTCACGGGTCGTGTAGTGGCGGTACTTCCGGGTACGCTCGCCGCTCCCGACGAGGACCACCGGCGAGTCGATGCCGCGGGCGAACAGCCGGTCGCGCAGGCGCCCGCCGACCTCGCGCTCGGTGTCGTCGGCGCTGGCCTCGCGCACGACGCCCTCGACGACCTCGGCCGCGTCCGCGCCGAGCGCGCGGAACCGCTCGACGTCGGCGTCGGTCAGCGGCTGGCGCAGGTCGGTCGGGTCGACCGACTCGAAGCCCGGCACGTCGAAGTCGGCGGCCGCCGGCGTCGGGCTGTACCGTTCGACGGCTTCGGGGAGGTCCGCCTCGTGCCAGTCGACGGTCTCGACGGTCGCGTCGGCGGGGAGTTCCTCGTCGACGAGGCGCTTCGCTTCGATGTTGTCGGTGACGACGGTGAGGCCGTCGCCGTCGTAGCCGGCGGCGGCGACGCCGACGTCCGCGGCGCGGTCGACGACGTTGTTCCCGCCGGTCAGCCACGCGAACGAGGGCGGGCGGGCGAACCAGACGGCTTCCAGACCGTTCGCTGCGAGATACGCGTCGAGTCGCTCGCGGACCGCGTCGGTGTGGGACATGGTCGGTACTGCTCGGCAGCGGGAGTTAAAGGCGTCGCGAGACGGCGCCGAACGGCGCGGTGGGAGCAAACGGACCGCAGCGACCGGGACCGACCCGACCCGACCCGACCCGACCCGACCCGACCCGACCCGACCCGACCCGACCCGACCCGACCCGACCCGACCCGACCCGACCCGACCCGACCCGACCCGACCCGACCCGACCCGACCCGACCCGACCCGACCCGACCCGACCCGACCCGACCCGACCCGACCCGACCCGACCCGACCCGACCCGACCCGACCCGACCCGACCCGACCCGACCCGACCCGATCCGGGAGCGCTCGACCCTACTCGGTCTCGTAGCCCTCGAACAGCGCCGAGAGCTGCTCGGCGCGCATCGTGAGCATCTTCGCGTTGACGTACATCTCCGAGAGCGCGAGGTTCTGCTCCTCGGCGATGGCGGCGACCTCCTCGGCCACCTCGACGTTCTCTTTGCTGGTCTCGGCGGCCTCGTCGGCGATGGCGGCGACCTCCTCCGAGGAGGCGGCCTGGTCGTCGGTGGCGTTGGAGATCTCGGTGACGCCCGAGGCGGTCTGCTGGACGTGTTCGAGGATCGATTCGAGGGCGTCCAGGCCCTCGCCGACCGTGTCTTTGCCCTCGTCGATGGTCGACTGCATGTCGGTGATCTCCTCGACGGTCTCGTCGGTCTGGTCCTGGATCTCGCCGATGAGCCCCGCGATCTCGTCGGTGGCGTCTTTGGTCTCCTCGGCGAGGCTCTTGACCTCGTCGGCGACGACGCCGAAGCCGTTGTCGTTCGCGCCCGCCGAGGCGTGGGCCGCCTCGATCGAGGCGTTCAGCGCGAGGATGTTGGTCTGCTCGGCGATGTCGTCGATGAGGTCGACGATCTGGCCGACCTCGTCCATCCGCTCGTCGAGTTCGGTGACCGTCTCGACGACGCCCTCGATCTGGTCCTGGGCCTCGTCCATGGTGTCTCGCGCCGAGCGGCCGGCCTCGATCCCCTCGACCGTCGAGCGCTCGGTCCGGTCGGCCATCTCCTTGACCTCGTCGGAGGAGGCGGCGATCTCCTCGACGGTCGCCGACATGTCTGACATCTCGTCGGAGATCCCGCTGATCTGCTGGTGTTGATCGTGGAACACGTCGGCGATCTCGGCGACGCGCTGGGCGACCTTCTCGCTGGAGTCGGTCACCGCCTGGGTCGCGGTCGTCACCTGCTCCGAGGAGCCGACGACCTCGTCGCTGAAGCCGGCGGCCGCCTCGAACGTCTGCTCGAAGGTCGCGGCCATCTCGTTGAACTCCGCCGCGAGGGCCGCGAGCGCCTCGGAGTCGTCGTCGGCGTCGAGCCGCTGGGTCAGATCGCCGTCGCCGAACGCGCCCAGCGCCGTCCCGGCCGTTCGGACGCTGCCCTCGTAGTCGGCCAGCGCGGCGTCGTCGGCGGTCTGGACACCGCCGTCCGGAGCCGCGACGACCGGCCCGGTGGGTCCGGCGTCCGGTCCCGCCCGGCGGTCCACCAGTTCGGCCTCCGCGTCGTCCAGCCGCGAGCGGAGGTCGTCGCGCTCGCGCTCGGCCTCGGTCAGCGCGGTCTGCAGTTCCCGGCGCTCGCTCGCTCGCTCGTCGAGCGCCCGGTCGATGTCGCGGTAGGCGTACGCGAACCCCGCCGCGGCCGCGAGAACGCCCATCCCGCCGAGCACCGGCCACAGCCCCGGCGCGACCAGGAAGACCACCACCTGATAGCACGCGTGAGCGAACTGCCCACCCAGCGCGAGCCCGATCCGTCGCTTGAGGGTCGGTCGCATGTCACCAGAATATACCGAACACTCATATAGTCCCTTCTGCCGCGGTACAAACTTTGAGAATAAGGTGCCGAGCGGCCGAGCGACCGCCGGGAGGCCGCCGCGACCGCCCCCGGTCTCGCCGCTCGCCTCGCCGCCCGGCGGGCACTACCGCCCCGCCGGTGACCGGGCGAACCGCGCCCGATACGCTTAAGTTGATGTACTGATTCGTACATCGTAGAACGAAACAGTCCATCGAAGACACACATGAAAGCATACATCGAATCCGTCACGGACGGCGAGGACCTGACGCTCGCGGAGGCTCGCGAGGCGGCGACGGCCGTCTTCGAGGACGCGACAGAGGCACAGATCGGCGCGCTGCTGGCGGGGCTGCGCGCGAAGGGCGAGACCGAGGCCGAGATCGCCGGCTTCGCCCAGGGGATGCGCGAGGCCGCCAGAACCATCGACCCCGACCGGGCGCCGCTGGTCGACACCTGCGGCACCGGGGGCGACGACTACGACACGATCAACGTCTCGACGACCAGCGCCATCGTCGCCGCCGGCGCCGGCGTCCCGATCGCCAAACACGGCAACTACTCCGTCTCCTCGTCGTCGGGGAGCTCGGACGTGCTGGAGGAGGTCGGCCTCGACATGGACACCCACCCCGAGGCCGTCGAGGCGACCGTCGAGGAGGCCGGCATCGGCTACATGCACGCCCCCGCGTTCCACCCGGCGATGAAGGCCGTCATCGGCCCGCGCCGCGAGGTGGGGATGCGGACCATCTTCAACGTGCTCGGCCCCCTCACGAACCCCGCCGGCGCCGACGCGCAGGTCATGGGCGTCTACGACGCGGATCTCGTCGGCCTGATCGGCCGCGCGGTCGCCGAGATGCCGGTCGACCACGCCCTGATCGTCCACGGCTCCGGGATGGACGAGATCACGATCCACGACGAGACCGCCGTCGCCGAAGTGAAAGCCGGTGAGGTCACCGAGTACACGATCACCCCCGAGGACCTCGGGCTGGAGACCCACGACATCGAGGCCGTCTCGGGCGGCACGCCCGCGGAGAACGCCGCGGACCTGCAGGGTATCGTCGACGGCACGGTCACCGGCGCAAAGCGCGACATCATCCTCGCGAACGCCGGCGCGGCCGTCTACGTCGCCGGCATGGCCGACTCGCTGGAGGGCGGCGTCGAGGCCGCCGCCGACGCCATCGACGCCGGCGACGCCGCCGCGAAGCTCGACGACCTTCGGGAGGTCACCAGCCGCGTCGCCGCCGACGGGGGCCAATGAGCGACGCCACCGACGACCGCCCGGACGCCCGCGTCAAGGTCTGCGGGGTCACCCGCGAGACCGACCGCGAGGCCGTCGTCGCCGCGGGCGCCGACGCGGTGGGCGTCATCAGCGACGTGCCCGTCGACACCCCCCGGGAGGTCGACGCCGATACCGCTGGCGACCTCCTCGCTGGCGTCCCGCCGCTGGTGACCGGTGTGCTGGTGACGATGCCGACGACCGTCGAGGCCGCGGTCGACCTCGCGGCGACCGTCGAACCGGACGCCGTGCAGGTCCACGGCGGGCTCTCGCCGGGCGAACTCGGCGCGCTCGGCCACCGTCTGAGTCAGGACCTGGTCGTCGCGGTCGACGCCGAGGCCGACGATATCGCCGACTACGCCGACGCCGCGGACGCCCTGCTGGTCGATTCGGTCGACGCCGAGGGTGGCGGCGGCACCGGCGAGACCCACGACTGGGAGCGTACCCGCGAGGTCGTCGCCGACCTGGACGTGCCCGTGATCCTCGCCGGCGGACTCACCCCCGAGAACGTCGCCGCGGCCGTCGAAACCGTTCGACCGTTCGGTGTCGACGTGGCGACGGGCGTCGAACGGGTCGACGGCGACGGGAGCCGCGTCGGCGGCGAGAAGGACCCGGAGACGGTCCGCTCGTTCGTCGCCGCGGCGCGGCGGCGGGAGGTGGCCGCGTGAGCGACCGCGCGCTCGAACCGTCGAAAGACGAGTTCGTCGAGCTGGCCGACGCCGACGAGCCGGTGGTCGTCCGTGCCGCGGTCGAGCTCGACACCGACCTGGGGCCGCTGGACGCCTACGCCGCGCTCTCGGGCCGGACCACCGACATCGAGGGCGCCGACTACACGTTCCTGCTGGAGAGCGCCGAGAAGGTCGCCTCCAGCGACCCCGACGGCGCGTTCGCGCCCACGACGGAGGACCGACACGCCCGCTACTCGTTCGTCGGTTACGACCCGAAGGGCGTCGTCACCGTCGACGCCGACGGCGCGACCGTCGAGACGTTCGACGACCGCTACGACACCCTCTTCGACGCCGACGGCGGCGACACGCTCGACAGCGTCCGCGGCGCGATGCCCGACGTACAGCGCCGCGGGTTCCCCGACATGGACCGCGAGCACTTCGAAGGCGGGCTCGTCGGCTTCCTCGGCTACGACGCCGTCTACGACTGCTGGCTCGACGAGGTCGGCCTGGAGCATCCGGACTCCCGGTACCCCGACGCCCAGTTCGTCCTCACGACGACCACGTTGGTCTTCGACGAGGTCGAGGACAGCGTCTCGCTGGTACACACGCCGATCCTCGAACCCGGCGACGACGCCGCCGCCCGCTACGACGAGCTGGAGCGGGAGGCCGAGCGCGTCGCCGACCTGCTCGACGGCGCCACCGACCTGGAGACGGGCGGATTCGTCCGCGACGGCGAGACGGCCGGCCCGCAGGACGAGTACGAGGACGCCGTCGAGAAAGCCAAGGAACACGTCCTCGCGGGCGACATCTACCAGGGCGTCATCTCGCGGACGCGCGAGCTGTACGGCGACGTGGACCCGCTGGGACTGTACGAGTCGCTGCGCTCGGTCAACCCCTCGCCGTACATGTACGTCCTCGACTACGACGGCCTCTCGGTCGTCGGCGCCAGCCCGGAGACGCTGGTCGCGGTGCGCGGGGACCGCGTGCTCTCGAACCCCATCGCCGGCACCTGTTCCCGCGGGACCAGCCCGGTCGAGGACCGACGGCTGGCCGGGGAGATGCTCGCCGACGGGAAGGAACGCGCCGAACACACGATGCTCGTCGACCTGGCGCGCAACGACGTGCGCCGCGTCGCCGAACCCGGAAGCGTCCGCGTCGAGGAGTTCATGAGCGTCCTCAAGTACAGCCACGTCCAGCACATCGAGTCGACGGTGACCGGGACCCTGGCCGACGACGCCGACGCCTTCGACGCGGCCCGCGCTTCCTTCCCCGCCGGGACGCTCTCGGGCGCGCCGAAGATCCGCGCGATGGAGATCATCGACGACCTGGAGCGGACTCCCAGAGGCCCCTACGGCGGCGGCGTCGGTTACTTCACCTGGACTGGCGACGCCGAACTCGCCATCGTCATCCGCACCGCGACCGTCGAGGACCTCGACAGCCGCTACGGCGTCGAGATCCCCGACGAAGCGGCCGACAGCGCCGACCGCGTCACCGTCCAGGCCGGCGCCGGTATCGTCGCCGACAGCGACCCGACCAGCGAGTACGAGGAGACCGAGCAGAAGATGCGCGGCGTCCTCGACGCGCTCGAAGCCATCGAGGTCTCGGAGTCCGAGGCCGCGGACGAGGAGGGGAGCGCTCCCGCCGAGGCCGAGGAGGTGTCCCGATGAGCGCCGGCCAGCGCGAGCGTTCCGACGAGCGGCGGGTGCTGTTCGTCGACAACTTCGATTCGTTCACCTACAACCTCGTCGAGTACGTCAGCGAGCACGCCGACACCGAGGTCGTCCGCAACACCGCCTCGCTGGACGACGTGCGCGACGCCGACCCCGACGCCATCGTGATCAGCCCCGGGCCGGGCCACCCGAAGAACGACCGCGACATCGGCGTCACGAACGACGTGCTGACCGAGGTCAGTCCGGACGTGCCGACGCTCGGCGTCTGTCTCGGGCTGGAGGCCGCCGTCTACGCCTACGGCGGGACGGTCGGACGCGCGCCCGAACCCATCCACGGCAAGGCCTTCCCCATCAGTCACGACGCCGAGGGCGTGTTCTCGGGACTGGACCAGGGGATCCGCGGCGGGCGCTATCACTCGCTGGTCGCCACCGAAGTCCCCGACTGCTTCGAGGTGACGGCCACGACGGCGGCCGAGACCGAGGACGGCGACACCGTGGACCTCGTGATGGGGATCCGCCACCGCGACCACCCCATCGAGGCCGTCCAGTTCCACCCCGAGTCCGTGCTGACCGCCGTCGGCCACGACGTGATCGCCAACTTCCTCGACGGCGTCTGAGCGGTCGGACAGCTTCTTCCTCGGCTCCGGCGCGTAGTCGGATATCCGGGAACCGGCACTCACGCACCGAAGACCGCAAACGCGTTGTTCGCCACGACCAGCGACGTGACCGCGGCGAACAGCCCGAGAAAGACCGAAGCGTTCCGGTCGGACAACAGCGACCACCCGGCGACCAGCCAGCACATCGCGGCGAACTTCACCGTCCAGAGGCCGGCGGGACCGAACGACGCGACCATCGCCCGGACGACGGGGTTCCCCTCGGGGAGCCCGGCGGCCAGCCCGGCCATCGTCAGGACGATGTCCGCGGCCGTGGTCGCGAGGATCACGACCCACAGCGCGGCGTGGGTCCGGGTCAGCCGTCGCTCGCGTCGGCGGACGAACAGTCGTTCCTGCTCGCGGCCGTCGGGGACGGACGACTGCGTCACGACTGGCGCTTCGGTCGAGCGGTGAAAAAGCCACGGGCGGGGTCCGACCTCGCCCGGGCCGAGCGAGCGCCGCTACAGGAAGTTGAACCCGAGGACGCTGAGGATGTACAGCGTGCCGACGACGATGATGCCGATGATCACCAGCCGCCAGGCCATCGACAGCAGGAACCGCCCGATCAGGATGATCGCCGCCAGCAGGATGAGGACGCCGAGGATCCCGACGGGTTGCGTGAGAACGTCCAACTGGAGTGCCACTGCGCTGAGCATACCGGATACAGGCCGGCCCGTGACCATAAGCTTCCGGGCCGTCCGGCCGCGGTCGACGGGCGAACGGCGGCCCGCGGATACCCGGGCCCCGCCGTCAGTCCTCGCCGGTGGGTTCCGGCGACAACTCGCCGGAGTCGACCATCGCTTCGAGCGGGTTGTCCTCGATACGGAGCGGCAGGTCCACCCGCCCGCGGCGCCGCGCGGACTCCCAGGCGCCGAAGATGACTTCCGTCACCGACAGCGCCCGCCGCGCCGAGAACTCCGGCTCGACGCCCTCGTGCAGACAGTCGACGACGTGGTCGATAGCCGGCGGGACCGCCGCCGCGTTCTCGACGCCGGCGACCAGCGTCTCCCAGCCCTCGCCGTCACGGCGGACCCGCGCCTGGGTCTCGTTCCACGGCGTCACCTCGATGACGCCGTCGGTGCCCCGTAGGCGGTGGTGGACGCCGACGCCGTCCTCGCCGAAGCCCGTCGTCGCGATGCCCTGGACGCCGCTCTCGTAGGCCCACTGGACGAGCCCCTGGTTCTCGTTGTGGGCGCCGTACTTGACGTGTTCCTCGCGGTAGTCGACCTGCCCGATCACCCACTCGACGGGCGCCTCGCCGGTGTACATGTGCGCCAGGTCGACGTGGTGGGTACCGTTGTCCAGCAGGGTGCTCGTGCCGACCTCGACCCGCTGGAGGTCGCCGATGGCTCCCTCGTCCAGCGCGCGCTTGGGCTCGCGCCAGACCGGCGAGAAGCGCCGCTGGTGGTTGAAGGTGAGTTGCACGTCCCGGCGACCGGCCTCCTGGGCCATCAGGCGCGCGTCGCCCCACGTCGTCGCCATGGGCTTCTCGCAGTGGACGGCGTCGGGGACGCCGCTTTCGATGCAGTCGAGGACGATATCGGCGTGGGTCGGCACCGGCGTCGAGACCGAGACGATGTCCGGCTCGGCGGCGTCGAGCATCGCCTCGTAGTCTTCGAAGATCCCCGACTCGGCGATATCGAACTCGTCGGCGAAGGCGACGACGTTCTCGCGGACGATGTCGGCGGCGGCGACGATCCGGCAGTCGTCGCGCTCGCGGTACCCCTCGGCGTGGCGGTAGGCCATCGCCGCGCTCTCGCCCCACACCGGGTTCTCCGGCTCCGGCCCCGTGCCGATAAACGCGATGTCGTACGTCATACCCTCCGCGTTACGGCGGTGGGGTAAAAGTCCACGCCTCCCGGAAGCGCGGACCGACTCGGCGAGTGGACGACGCCTACGACCGGTAGCGGGCGTCGCCCGAGCGCAACACCGCACCGGTCGGTCGAGCGAGTCCGACGCCGAGCCCGATCGCCACGCCGGTCAGGTGGCCGACCACGCCGACCTCCGCGGTTCCGGCGGCGAGCGCGACCAGCCCGAAGACGGCCTGCCCGGCGATCACGCTGCCGAAGAAGACCCACAGCCAGGTGACCTCGCCGTGCCAGTCGCCCGTCGCGACCCGGTACCGGACGCTGTCGACGACCACGAGCGCCGTCATCGCGAGGACGACCCCGCTGGCGCCGAGCGTCCCCGCCGCCCCGCCGGAGACGCCGAGCGACACGTACCAGGCGACCTGCGCGCCCGTCGTCGCCAGTCCGGCCACCGCGGCCAGCGCGAGAAAGCGCCGCCGACCCAGCCGACGCTCGACGACGCCGCCGAACAGGAGCAGTTGCACGACGCTCGAAACGAGATGCCGGGGGTCCGTCGGCAAGTGCGCGAGCGAGGCGAGCAGCCAGCCGACCGATGGGTCGGGCGTCGCGATGAACAGCGTGACGAACGTCGCGTAGCCGAAACGGCGCCAGACGTACCACTCGGCGGCGAAGACGAGAACGAAGAGACCGCAGAGAAAGAGGGTGGCCGGCACGGTGCGGAGCCACGCGAGCCCCCGCAACGGCGTCGGCGCGGGGGCCTCGTCCATCTACCTCAGCACTCCGACCAGCCGCAGGACTCGCAGGTCTTGCAGCCTTCGGAGTAGTACAGCGACAGCGACGAGCACTCCGGACACTCCGGGCTCTCGCCGGCGTCGATCAGCTCCTGCTGGTCGCCCTCGGCGGCCTGTCCCGCCTCGGGACCGGGCTCGCCCGCGTCGCCGCCGGGCGCGGCGCCCATCGAGACGGACGCCCCGCCATCCGTCTCCGGTTCGGTGGCGCCGACGTCCTGGTTCGGGTTACTGCCGTCCTCGCTCGCGGTTTCACCGCTCGCGCCGTCCGAGGCGCGTCGCGCCTCGCGCTCCTCGGCGGTCTCCTCCAGCGTCGCCTGCTGGGGGTAGCCCTTGTCGATCTCGTCGTCGAGATAGCGACGCAGGGCGGTGCCGATGGCGTCCGGGATGGACTGGATCTGCTCGCCCTTGTCCCAGGCGACCTTCGGGCTGCGGATGCCCTGCAGCTCGTCGGCGATCTCGTGGGGGTCGACGCCCGCGCGCAGCGCCGTCGAGATGGTCTTGGCGAGCGCCTCGGTGAACGAAGCCGTGAACCCGCCGGAGTTGCCGATGTTGGCGAACAGCTCGAACGGGCGCTCGGCCTCGGGGTCCTCGTTGATGTTGACGTAGAGCTTCCCGTAGCCGGTGTCGATGCGCTGGGTGACGCCGTGGAGGACGTCGGGACGGGAGCGCTTCTGGGCGTAGTCGGGGCGCTCGCCGTCGGCGGCCGAGAGGATGCCCGATACCTCGGTGTCGATTGCCGCCTGAACCGCATCTTCTTCGAGGAACGCGTCGAAGCCGCCGAAGACCTCCTCGATCTGGGCGATGACCTCGTCGGCGTCCATGTCGGCGAACTCCGCGTTCTGGGCGCGCGTCGTCAGCACCTGCTTCGAACGGGTGCCGTCGCGGTAGTAGGTGACGCCCTTGCCGCCGTGGTCGTAGATGTACTCGAAGACATCGGCGGCGTCCTCGACGGTGGAGTCGTTGGGGGCGTTCACGGTTTTGGAGATTGCGGAGTCGACGCCCTCCTGGCAGGCGACCTGGATGCCAGCGTGCTGCTTGGCGGAGAGGTCGCCGGTGGTGACGAACAGCTCACCGACCGCGTCCGGAACCGTCGAGAGACCGGTGACGCCGTCGAACTCGTTGTTGGCCATCTGGTCCTGGGCCTCCTGCTTGACGGCGTCGACGTCGATGTCGTTCTCCTCCAGCACGCGCAGGAAGTAGTCGTCGAACTCGACGAGCATCTCGTCGCCCTGCACGTCGTCGGAGACGTTCTTGTAGTAGGCGACGTTGTAGATGGGCTCGCAGCCGCCGGTGGTGTTGCCGACCATCGAAGTCGTGCCCGTCGGCGCGATGGTCGTCGTGTTGTGGTTGCGAAGCGCGAAGCCCTCGGCCCACTCGTCGGCGTCGAGACCGGTCTGCTTCTCGAACCACTCGCGGTACTCGGTGGGGTTCGCGTACTTGGAGTTGTCCCACTCCTCGAAGCTCCCCCGCTCGGCGGCGAGATCGTGGCTGGCCCGCTTCGAGCCGTGGTTGATGTGGCGCATCAGCTGGCGGGCGACCTCGTTGGACACGTCGTCGCCGTAGCGCATGCCCAGCTGGATGTACAGCTGCGCCAGGCCCATGACGCCCAGGCCGATCTTGCGCATCTCCCGGACGGTCTCCTCGATCTTCGGTACCGGGAAGTCCGACATCGTGACCACGTTCTCGAGGAACCGGGTCCCCATCTCGATGCGGTGGTCGAACGCCTCGAAGTCGATGGCCTCCTGCAGGAACGCGTCGACCGCGTCCTCCAGCGAGTCGTACTCGTCGGCGTGCGCCTCCGACCAGACGCGCCAGTCCGGCGCGTCCGTCGCTGCGAGCGTCGAGAGGTTGATGTGGCCGAGGTTACACGCCTCGTACTCCTCGAGGGGCTGCTCGCCGCAGGGGTTCGTCGCGAGGATGCGGTGGTCCGGGTGTTCCTCGACGTCGAACGAGTGCTCCTTGTTGATCCGTTCGAGATAGACGACGCCCGGTTCGCCGTTCTCGTGGGCGCCGTCGACGATGCGCTCCCAGACCTTCCGGGCCGGCACCGACAGGACCTCGCCGACCTCGACGTGGTCGCCGAGGTCGAACATCTCGTACAGCTCCTTCGTCTCCGCGGTCGCGACGTGGGGTTCCTCGGTCCGCGGGTTGGTGAAGGTGAACTCCTCGTCGGCCTTGACCGCGTCCATGAAGTCGTCGGTGATCCCGACGGAGATGTTGAAGTTAGAGAGGTGGCCCTCAACGGCGTTGCGGAGGTGTTTGGGCACCTTGCCGTCGTCGTCGATGAGCTCCCGGGCCTCCTCCAGCGCGTCGGCGAACGAGTTGTGCGTGAAGTCGTCCGGGTCGTTCAGGCGCAGGGTGTGCGCCAGGGAGACGTCCTTGTTCTTCGCGTGGATGAACTGGATCACGTCCGGATGGGAGACGCGCATGACCCCCATCTGGGCGCCCCGACGGGCGCCGCCCTGGGCGATGGTCTCGCACATCTGGTCGAACGTGCGCATGAACGTGATCGGGCCGGACGCGATACCGCCGGTCGACCCGACGGCGTCCCCGTACGGTCGCAGCCGCCAGAAGGCGTAGCCCATGCCGCCGCCGGACTGGAAGACTTCGGCGGCCTCCTTGGCGGTCTGGTGGATGTTCGTGATGTCGTCCTCGGGCG
Source organism: Halosimplex rubrum (assembly GCF_013415885.1). Taxonomy (NCBI): domain Archaea; kingdom Methanobacteriati; phylum Methanobacteriota; class Halobacteria; order Halobacteriales; family Haloarculaceae; genus Halosimplex; species Halosimplex rubrum. The sequence continues at coordinate 2,066,985 of NZ_CP058910.1, read as the reverse complement.
AGTCGACGAAACAGGCCGACAGCTGCTGGAGCTCGTCGCCGGCGTTCATCAGCGTCGGCGAGTTCGGCATGAAGGAGAGATCCGCCATCAGCCGCTGGAACTCCTCGGCGGTCTCCTCGACGTGGCTCCGGACCTCGTCGGGCAGCTCCGGGACGACCGTCTCGTAGGCGAACTTGTTGACGTTGTACTGGTCGAGGGTCGTCTCGGCGTCGTCGTCGGCCGTCGTCCCCGTGCCGAAGACCTCCGCGGCGAGCTCGTCGCGGCGCGGGTGGTCGGGCTTGAGCTGGTCGGGCGTGACCGTGACCTCGACACCGCGCTCGTCGGCCTCGTAGACGGCCTCGGCCAGCGCGATGTTCTTCGCGACGCGGACGAACAGGTCCTCCTGCTCCTCGACGAGTTCCCCGTCGGCGTCCTTGCGGAGATAGCGCGCGGGCAGAATGTTGTGGTACGCATTGCCCGTCAAGCGGTCTTCGAGCGTGTTCCCCTCGGTGCGCTTGATCGGCAGGTCGATGTCGCCGACCCCGAGATCGCCGCTACTCATGTGTCGTACCCCTCCCACTGGCGGTTCCAGCGCCGGATCGAGAGCGTGTCCGCTGTGGCCTCATACCTATCATTTGTGACGGAATTTCTGTTTGTATCGGTCCCAAATAACCCTTTGGTTGCGGGAATTTGTCGCGCGCTTCAAGTGTCCGATCGCCGAGCAATCGCGCCGCTACAGGCGTCCCTCGCTATGTATCCGTGCGTTACGTTTCATACGGTGACTCCCTCTTAAACATGGGTGGACCGCGGCGAAAGTAGTTTCGAATCCCCGGAGATCGAGTGATAGCGGCCGGATCTGCAGTGGAAGCGATCGGGGGTTTCGACTGCGGGACTACCTCGGGGCCCCTCCGTGACGAAATACCACGACACACGATCTATGTGTATAATTGATCTTATACAATTGATTGGGCGGGGTTGTAGTCACCCGACTTCGGGAGTCTGCGAACAGGCCGATCTTTTATATAATAATTGTGGTGGTTTTGGCGTCGTGAGACGAGGTACGGGTGGTGACCGTTCCGATGAGATCGGGAGACGAGATTCCGACGGGGACGCTCCAGTCAAGCTAGCCAGCGCGGTACCGAAGACTTCCGCGCGTGGTGCGAGTGGATCGACGACAACTATTGACCACCCAGATCAGACTACCGTACGACTCTCGTCTTCGACCGACGACTGGATAGTTCGCAGAGACGAGAAACCGGGATGGACTCGCGGGGATTTGAACGAAGGAAGACGGTCGCCTCGCTTCGCTCGGCGCTGCGACTTCCAGGCTCAAATCCCCGCTCAGACAAACAAAATTGCGTCGCTCGCGAGTTTGCGAGCGACAGCAATTATGGACTCGCGGGGATTTGAACCCCGGGCCTCTTCCTTGCGAAGGAAGCGATCTGCCACTGATCTACGAGCCCGCGTATATCGCTCGCAGCGCGGAGGGGATAAGTCCTGCGCGTGAGAGCGGCTTCGGCAATCGGTCACACGGTCGCGCCGTCGGGCGACCGGGCGACGGCGGTGGCCGGCGCCACCGTCCCCTCTAGTCCTCGAGGACGATCTCGATGGAGACGTCGTTCGGGACCTGGATCCGCATCAGCTGGCGCAGCGCGCGTTCGTCGGCGTCGATGTCGATGAGCCGCTTGTGGACGCGCATCTCCCAGTGCTCCCACGTCGCCGTTCCCTCGCCGTCGGGGGACTTGCGCGTGGGGACCTCGAGCGTCTTGGTCGGGAGCGGGATCGGCCCCGACAGCTCGACGCCGGTCTTGTTGGCGATGTCGTTGACCTCGCCGCAGATCGAGTCGAGGTCTTCGGGACTGGTGCCGGCCAGCCTGACGCGTGCTTGCTGCATGAGTTACTCGCGCTCGTTGACGGACATGACCTGCCCGGCCGCGATGGTCTGACCCATGTCGCGGATGGCGAAGCTCCCCAGCTCGGGAATCTCGTTGGCCGACTCGATGCTGAGCGGCTTCTGCGGGCGGATGGTGACGACGGCGGCGTCGCCGTTCTGGATGAAGTCCGGGTTCTCCTCCTCGGCCTCGCCCGTCGCGGGGTCGATCTTCTGGTCGATGGACTCGATGGTACACGCGACCTGCGACGTGTGGGCGTGGAAGACCGGGGTGTAGCCGGCCGTGATGACCGACGGGTGCTGCATCACGACGATGCGAGCCTGGAAGGTCTCGGCGACCGACGGCGGGTCGTCGGCGGGACCACAGACGTCGCCACGGCGGATGTCGTCCTGACCGATGCCGCGGACGTTGAACCCGACGTTGTCACCGGGGCCGGCCTGGGGCACCTCTTCGTGGTGCATCTCGATGGTCTTGACCTCGCCACCGACGTCCGAGGGCTGGAAGCTCACGTTGTCGCCCGTGTTGAGCATGCCCGTCTCGACGCGTCCGACCGGGACGGTCCCGATACCGGAGATGGTGTAGACGTCCTGGATCGGGAGGCGCAGCGGCGCGTCCGTCGGCGGCTCCGGCTCGGGCAGCGCGTTGAGCGCCTCGAGCAGGATCTCGCCGTCGTACCAATCGGTGTTCTCGGACTCGCTGGCGATGTTGTCGCCCTCGAATGCCGAGACCGGGATGAACTTCGCGTTCTCCGTGTCGAAGCGGACCTGGTTGAGCAGGTCGGTGACTTCGTCGACGGCTTCGTGGTAGCGGCCTTCCTCGTAGTCGACGAGGTCCATCTTGTTGATGGCGACGATCATCTCGCCGATGCCCAGCGTGCGGGCCAGGAAGACGTGCTCCTGGGTCTGGGGCTGGACGCCGTCGTCCGCGGCGACCACGAGCACGGCGTTGTCCGCCTGCGAGGCGCCCGTGATCATGTTCTTGACGAAGTCGCGGTGGCCCGGACAGTCGACGATGGTGAAGAAGTACTCGTCGGTGTCGAACTCCTGGTGGGCGATGTCGATGGTGACACCGCGCTCTCGCTCCTCGGCGAGGTTGTCCATGACGTAGGCGAACTCGAAGCCGCCCTTGCCCTTCTCCTCGGCCTCTTCCTTGTGCTGCTCGATTACGTGCTCGGGGACGCTGCCCGTCTCGTAGAGCAGTCGTCCGACGAGTGTGCTCTTCCCGTGGTCAACGTGGCCGATGATGGCCAGGTTCTGGTGCGGTTTGTCGCTCATTGGTGTATCTCACGCGCAGAGGCGCTATGTGGGAATCCTTTGGCGGTTAGTGTTAAAACCATTTCGATAGCGACTCCACACGATCCCGCCGCCGTCTTGCGATTTGGCAACTGCTCCCACGGATCACGGGCGTGCGGGAAGCGGACGGTCCGAACAGGTGGTCGTCACTGCAACTCGGCGACCAGTTCACGGGCGCGGCTCTCCCGCACGTCCTCCTCGGCGACCATGCGGGCCGCGACCTCCGCGACCAGTCGCGCCGGGGCGCCGGCCTGCCGGGCGACGTTCTCGGCGTGGAGTTTCATATGGCCGGCCTGGATACCCTCGTCGACGAGCGCGCGCAGGCTCGCCAGGTTCTCCGCGAGACCGAGCGCGGCGACGACCCGGGCGAACTCGTCGGCCCCCTCGATGTCGAGGATATCCATCGCCGCCCGACCGGCGGGATGGACCGCGCTCGCACCGCCGACGGTCCCGACCTGGACCGGGAGTTCGATGCTGCAGATCAGGTCCCCGTCGTCGCCGACCTCGTAAGTCGTCAGCGGACCGTACCCCTCCCGTGCGGCATACGCGTGTGCGCCCGCTTCGAGCGCACGCCAGTCGTTGCACGTCGCGACCGCGAGCGCGTCGACGGCGTTCATGATCCCCTTGTTGTGGGTGGCCGCCCGGTACGGGTCGCCCGCGGCGAACGCCCACGCCTCGACGATGCGCTCGCGGACGGTCACGCCGCCGATCCCGCTCGATTCCTCGGGGTCGTCTCCGCTGTCGACGAGCGCGTCGGGATCAACACGACACCTCGCGCGTGCGAGCCGGCAGTCGGCCAGGTTCGACAGGACCCGCAACGAGACGCGGCCGCCGGCCGCGTCGGACACGACCGGAGCCACGGCTTCGCACATCGTGTTCACCGCGTTCGCACCCATCGCGTCGCGGACGTCGACGAGCAGGTGGACGACGACCATCTCGCCGGCCGGCGTGTCGACGACGCGCGCGGTCACGGTCTCGCACCCGCCGCCGTGGCTGACGAGGACGCCCTGGTCGTTGGCGACGGCGGCGATCTCCTCGGCGCGTTCGAGGATTCGAAGCCGTGCGGCGGTCGGGTCGGCCACGTCCGCGACCTGAACCTGACCGGTCATGTACGGCCCGTCCGTATCGGTCGTGAACCCTCCAGTCGAACGCGCCAGGAGCGCGCCCTTCGAGGCCGCGGCGACCACGCTCGACTCCTCGACGGCCATCGGCACCAGCACGTCCTCGTCGTCGACAACGAAGTTCGTCGCGACGCTCAACGGGTAGGAGACGCTGCCGACGACGTTCTCGCTCAGCCCGTCGACCGTCTCGCCGACCGCGCCGTCGGCGTCGAGCGCGTCGACGGCGTCGGCGTCGAGGTCACACCGGTTCGCCACCGTCGACAGTCGCTCGGAACGGTCTCGGGCGTAGAATCCCGGGATCCGCGAGTTCATGTCCGCCAGAACAGACGGGTCCGCATAGGGCGTTTCGGTCCCACAGAGTCACACGGCGAGACCGAGAGCCCTCGGCTATCGCTCGGGCAGCCGTCCCACGTCGGCCAGCACCGCGCTCGCGGTCTCGGGCCCGCCCGCGCCGCGCCCGGAGATGTTGAGTTGCCCGGCGTGCTCGGTCTCCAGCTGGACGATGTTCTCGGTGCCCGTCACGGCGAGCGTGCCGTTGGCGGGGACGAGCCGCGGGCCGACGCGCACCCTGCCCTGCGGCGTGACTTCGCCGATGAGCCGGACGGTGCGGCCGTCCTCGGTCGCCAGGTCGAGCGCGCTCCCGGGGATCTCCTCGATTCCCTGCACCGCTGCGTCCTCGAGGGTGTACTCGCGGCCGTTCCCCGCGAGGACGTTCGCGACGATGACGCACTTCAGCGCGGCGTCGGTCCCCTCCACGTCGAAGGCGGGGTCGGCCTCGGCGACGCCCAGATCCTGGGCCTCCGCGAGGACGTGCTCGTAGTCCAGTCCCTCGGCGGCCATCCGCGTCAGGATGAAGTTCGCGGTCCCGTTGAGGACGCCGCGGGCGGCCGTGATGTGGTCGGAGTCGAAGTCGGCGATCGTCGAGAGGACCGGCATCGCGCCGCCGACGGTCGCCTCGAACAGCACCTCGCCGTTGCTCTCGCGTTCGAGTTCGCGCACGTCGGCGTAGCGCTCGGCGACCGGTCCCTTGTTGGCGAGGACGACGTGTCGGTCCCGTTCGAGCGCGGTTCGGACGTGGCCGAAGCCGGGCTGGGCGTCGCCGAGCGTCGTCGGCGTCGCCTCGACGAGAACGTCGTACTCGCCGTCCAGCGCGGCCTCGGGGTCGTCGCTCCCGACGGCGCCGTCGGTCCGCTTTGACTCCAGCGCGGTCGCCACGTCGATCCCCTCGGGGTCGACGGCGGCCGACGAGGAGTCGGCCAGCGCGGTGACGGTGTGGCCGTAGTCCGCGGCCAGATCCGCGACCGAGGCGCCGACGGCGCCGGCGCCCAGGACTGCGAGTCTCACGCCGCATCACCCACCGTGAGCGGCTCGACCAGACGCAGGTCCTTCGCCGCGGCGATGTCCCGCAGGGCCGCCAGCGTCGAGTCGGCCTCCCCCTCCTCGGTGGCCAGCCGCAGGCGCGCGCTCGACACGTCTTCCGTCCCCTCGGGTGCCGACAGCGAGAGGTCGGTCACCGTGGCGTCGGTCGTCTCGCGGATGCGCGAGAGGGTGTGTGAGAGGTCGCTGTCGACGATGTGGCCGGAGACGACGATCGTCAGCGACTCGCTGTAGTGTTGCGTGCCGGCCTGGATGACGTTGATGCCGGCCTCGCGGAGCGCGTCGACGATCTCGTCGAAGCGCTCGGGGGTCGCCTCCAGGTCGACCTCGACGGGGATGTGGCCCCGCGGGGTGAGATTCCCCCGTTCGTGGAAGATCGAGAGGAGGTTCCCGCCGTTGTCGGCGATCGGGTGCAGCGCCCGCAGGAGCTCGCCCGGCTCGTCGACGAGTTCGAGCCGAACTGTGTATGCGCGTACCTCGTCGGTCGAGTCGCTCATCGCCCGATCACCTCCCTGGTGCGCTCGCGTGCGCTCATTAGGGGAGACTCACAGGGGGCGGCTATATCAATCCGGCCATTCCGGTCGTCGGATCGGCCCTCGCGACGGACCGCCGGACGGCCGCGGGGCTCGTCGCCGAAACCGACACTTATTACTGACATGTTCGAGTAGGGGAAGACGGAATGCCCTCCATACCGACAGGCACGATTAGCAGCACAGCGGCCAAGGCGGTCGTCGTCGTCGCGTTCCTCGCGGTCGGCGGCGTCGCCGCGGCACAGATGGGCGCTCTCGACGGCGTCACGGATTCGCAGGATTCGGCCCTGCTCGAACCGGTGCCCGACGGCGTCGACAGCGTCGCCGTCTTCGACGCGAGCGTCATCGAGTCCGACACGGCCGAGCGCCTCTACGCGACGGGGTACAACGCCACGGCCGGCTCGATCAACACCACGGATCCGGGCGAGGCCAACGAGACCGACGACGAGATGGCCAACGAGACCGACGGCGAGATGGTCTCCACGACTTCGCCCGCCGAGATGATCCCGGCGAACCTGACGGGCGCGCTCGACGAGGTCGAAAACGAGAGCGGGCTCGACGCGCGCGCGGCCGAGCAGGTCATCGTCTACAGCCAGCGACAGGCGAACTTCACGTCGCCGCCCTACCAGGGCGCCATCGTCGAGGCCGACTGGGACAAATCCGACGTGGTCGACGCGGTCTCGGAGAACACCAACCGGTCGTACCGTAACACGACCGTCGACGGTGTGACCGTCTACAAGCCCGAGCCGCAGGAGGAGGAAGACAACGTCACGAGCTTCGGGCCGCCCGAGCCCGACCAGTGGGTCGCAGTCCTCGACGAGAACGAGTACGTCTTCGGCACCGAGCAGGCCGTCGCCGACGCCGTCGACGTCGAGGCCGGCAACGCCGAACCCGTCGACGGCGACCTCCGCCGCGCGTTCGACGACACCCGCGACGGCTACTTCCGGTACGCCCAGAGCTCCCAGAACGTCAACGTCACGCAGATCAACCGGACGATGGGCCAGTCCACAGGCCTGAACGTCACCGCGTACGCCGAGGCCTACAACGACCTCCACATCACCTCGGGGACCTACTACATCACCGAGGACGGCGAGGCCCTCGGCACCGAGTCGCGCATCCTGACGAACTCCACGGACACCGCCCGGGACGTGACGGACCTCGCGCAGGGGTTCATCTCCATCCAGGCGGGCGCCATCCAGAACGAGACCCTGGAGACCGAGCTCCGCGAGACCGACGTGACCCGTGACGGTACGACGGTGACCGTCTCGCGGGAGACGGACATCGAGACCGCCGAGACGCTCATCCGCTGGTACGGTTCGATCCTGACCGGCGGCCAGAGTTCGACGGCGACCGGCGTCGCGACGGGATCGACCGCAGCAGGGATCGCTTAAGGCGACCCCCCGTCTCACTGTTCTCGAATGGACGCACCGCTCCTCCAGAAGGAACTGTTCTGGCTCCGCCGCAACTGGCGAGCCGTCGCCGTCGTCTTCCTGCTCGCGCCCGCGCTGTTCGGTGTCGCCACGACCTCCTTCGACCGGACCGTCCCCCAGGACGTGCCGGTCGCGGTCGTGCCCGCCGACGACGCCGTGACGGAAGACGAACTGCAGGCCGTCGCCGGGCTCGCGCAGACGGTCTCGGCCCCGCGGAGCTACGACTCGACCGACGCCGCGCGGACCGCGCTCCGTCGGGAGCGGGTGTACGGCGTCCTCACGGTCGACCACGGGCTCTACGAGAGCGGTGCGAACGCCACCCTCTCGCTGGCCGTCGACGGCGGGATGGTGACCTACGTCGACCCGTCGCTGGCGGTGACGGGGACGCTCCGCGACCGCGCGGGCGTGTTCCCGTCAACGGTCACCGTCGAGCGGCGGATCGTCGGCCCCCAGCGGACGCTCCCGGAGTTCCTCTTCGCGACCGGGCTCGTCTATCTGCTCGCGATCTACGCGTTCACCTACGTCCCCTACCACCTGGCCCGCGAGCGGCGGGTGTTCGACCGCGTGCGCGTCGAGTCGTCGCTGTGGGCGCTGCTCGCCGCGAAGGCCGCGCTGTTCGCCGCGCTGGGCGCCGCCGCGGTCGCGAGCATGGGACTGGCCGGCGTCGCGCTCGGCTATCGCGTGTCGGTCGCCGACCCCGCGGCGCTCGGCGTCGTCGCGCTGACGGGCGCCGCGCTCGTCGCGGTGAGCCTCGGGGTCACCTTCGCGACCCGGTTCTCCGTCGCCGGCCGGTTCGTCAACGTCGCGCTCCTCGGCGGGATCGTCGCCTTCTCGAACCCCGTCTACCCCACCGGGTTCTTCTCGGCGGCCCGCCGGAGTATCGCCGGCTGGAGTCCGGTGTACCACGCGACGGTCGTCGTCCGCGCCGTCGCGCTGAAGGACCTCTCCCCCGGGCTGTTCGCCGACCGCTTGCTCCTGCTCGGCGGCGTCGCCGCGGCGGCGGGCTGCTGGCTCGCGGCGACCGTCTTCGTCTACGAACGGAGGGGTCGCGATGGCTGACCCCGACGGAACGGCCGACCGCGAGGGCGCCCGCGAGATCCGCCTCGACGGCGTGGTCCGGCGCTACGACGGCGTCACCGCGCTCGCCGGGGTCGACCTGCGGATCGAGGCCGGCGACCTGCACGCGCTGGTCGGCCCGAACGGCTCCGGGAAGTCGACGCTGCTGTCGCTCGTGCTCGGCCTCGACCGGCCGACTTCGGGAACGATCGCCCGTCCGGAAGGGCGGATCGGCTGTGGCTTCCAGACGCCGAGCGTCTACCCCGACCTGACCGTCGACGAGAACCTGCGGGTGTTCGCCGCGATGGGCGAGGCCGGCGACGACTGGCTCGCCAGCGTCCGCTCGGGCCTCGAACTGGACGAGGTACGCGACCGCGTCGTCGCCGACCTCTCCGGCGGGTATCAGCGCCTGGTCGACGTGGCGCTGGCGTTCGTCCGCCGCCCCGCGTTCGTCCTGCTCGACGAACCGCTGGACGAACTCGACGACGCCGCCCGCGAGCGCGTCGTCGCGTTCGTCGCCGATTACTGCGAGGGCGACCGGACCGTGGTCGTCTCGACGCATCACCTCGACGCCTTCGGCCCGTCGCTCGACCGGCTGACCGTCCTCGCCGACGGCGACGTGCGCTTCGACGAGCGCGTCGACGGGAGCGACGACTACCGCGCGATCTATCGCGACCTGGTCGAGTGACACCCGGCGGCCGTTCGAACGCTCGCGAGGTCCGCTTGGATCGCGAGAGAGATACCTAACCCCCGCGACACGGACTGTTCCTGCGGCGAGTCACCGAGCCGACGCGGAGACGCGCGACGAGCCGTCGGCTCGCGGGGAAGACCGAGCGGCGAAAAGACGGAGACGAGACGGCTTAGAAGTAGCCGATCGCTTCGTGGAGTTCCTGCTTCATGCCCTTGCGCTCTCGGATCTCCATGATCGTCTCGCGCTGGAGGTTGTCGGCCATGACCTGGAAGCCGGCGTTCTCGGTGTTCCAGGAGGCGCGGCCCTCCGTGGCGCTGCGGATGTCGCTGGAGAAGCCGATCATCTCGTCGACGGGCGCGACGCCCTCGACGACCATCAGATCGCCTTCCTGGTACATGTCGTCGACGCGGCCACGACGACCCTGGATCTCGCCCGAGGCGGCGCCCATGTGGTCGTTGGGCACGTCGATGCGGACCTCCTGGATCGGCTCCAGCAGGCGCACCTCGGCGTCGATGAGGGCGTTGTGGATGGCCTGGCGGGTCGCCGGGATGACCTGGGCCGGGCCGCGGTGGATGGCGTCCTCGTGGAGCCGGGCGTCGTGGAGACGGATGAGCGAGCCCTGAACCGGCTCGGCGGCGAGCGGGCCGTCGTTGAGCGCCTCTTCCATCCCTTCGAGGACCAGCTCCATCGTCTCGTTGAGGTGCTGGATACCCTTCGTGTCGTCGATGATGACGTTCGTGTTGTGGATGTGCTCGACGTTCTGGGAGGTGTCCTTGTCCATGCCGGCGTCCTGGAGCGCCTCGCGGCGTTCCAGTTCGGGCATGTCCATGGAGGCCTCGCCGTGCTGGATGGCCTCGACGATGTCCTCGTCGAGCGGCGTCACGGTGATGTAGAAGCGGTTGTGACGGTTCGGGGAGATACCCTCGACCTCGCGGGAGTCGCCCTGTGGCGCCTCGCGGAAGACGACGATCGGTTCGCCGGTGTTGATCGGGATGCCCTGGTTGCGCTCGATGCGCTGACCGATGACTTCGAGGTGGAGCTCACCCTGGCCGGAGATGAGGTGCTCGCCGGTGTCCTCGTTGATCTCGATCTGGATGGTCGGGTCCTCCTTGGCGACCTGCTGGAGCGTCTCGATGAGCTTCGGCAGGTCGTCCATGTTCTGGGCCTCGACGGACTTCGTGATGACCGGCTCCGAGATGTGCTCGATGGACTCGAACGGCGTCATCTCGACCGAGGAGACCGTCGAGCCGGCGATAGCGTCCTTGAGACCGGTGACGGCGGCGATGTTCCCGGCGGGGACGCGGTCGACTTCCTGGCGCTCGCCGCCCATGTAGATACCGACGGACTGGACGCGGTTCTTGCCCGCGGTCCCGGAGACGTAGAGTTCCTGGCCCTTCTCGAGCGTGCCCGAGAAGACGCGTCCGGCGGCGATCTCGCCGGCGTGGGGGTCGATCCCGATGTCGGTGACCATCAGGACGACCTCGCCCTCCTCGTCGACCAACTGCATCGTCTCTGCCACGTCGGAGTCGGCGTCGCCGCGCCAGATGCGCGGGATACGACGGGGCTGAGCGTCGATGGGGTTCGGGAAGTGCTCACAGACCATGTCGAGGACGACGTCCGACAGGGGCGTCCGGTCGTGGAGCTCCTGGCGCTTGTCCGCGCGTTCGAGCTCCATGATCTCGCCGAAGTCCATGCCCGTCCGCTGCATCGAGGGCATCGAGACGCCCCACTTGTACAGCGCGGACCCGAAGCCGACGGTGCCTTCCTCGACGCCGACCGTCCAGTCCTCGTCGATGTCGTCCATCTCCTCGGTCATGCCGCGGATGAGCTCGTTCACGTCGCGGATGACGGCCAGGAGTCGTTCCTGCATCTCCTCGGGCCCCTCCTGGAGCTCGGAGATGAGGCGGTCGACCTTGTTGATGAACAGGGTCGGCTTGACGCCCTCGCGGAGCGCCTGTCGCAGCACCGTCTCGGTCTGGGGCATCGCGCCCTCGACGGCGTCGACGACCACGAGCGCGCCGTCGACGGCGCGCATCGCGCGTGTCACGTCCCCGCCGAAGTCGACGTGGCCCGGCGTGTCGATGAGGTTGATGAGGTGGTTCGTGTCCTCGTACTCGTGGGTCATCGAGACGTTCGCGGCGTCGATAGTGATGCCGCGCTCCTGCTCGTCCTCCTCGGTGTCCATCGCGAGCTGTTCGCCCGCGGTGTCGTCGGAGATCATGCCCGCACCGGCGAGCAGGTTGTCCGTCAGCGTCGTCTTCCCGTGGTCGACGTGCGCCGCGATGGCGATATTCCGGATGTTCTCCGGCTTGTCCATCAGTGTCTCGCATTCCTGTACGATTTTCTTACGTCGGCCCATTATACGGCACTCTATCAATGGGGGCGTCAAAAGGGTGCTGTTTCGAATTTCGTGCGATAGTAAGGAGCACGAAATTCGAAGGTCGGCAGACGGCGACGACAGGGAGCCGTCTGGCGGTGTTTCCATTCGCGTGCGATAGACTGGGGCACAGGATCCGGAACGTACTGGCCGGCGCTCGCTGGAGCGCGCTTTCATGCGCACGACGACATCGTGCGAGGGATGACTAAGCGACCACCGGGAGCGAAGGAATCGGCTGGGGAGGTGTGTGGCCGTCTGCGGTGTCGTGCAGTCGCGGAGTGGAATGAAAGGGGCGGTCATCTGCACGAACCTCAACGACGGTGAGCCGAGCGGAGCAAGGCGAACGCTGGGAAAACGAGTTCTCCCCAAACAAGGACCACAGCCGAACGAAGTGAGGCGAGGACCGCAGCGAGCCGCGGGAGTGTAGACGACCGGAGATTTCACGCTGTTTCCGATCTCTCGTTCTATTTTACAGCATGTCGTCGGTCGTTTCTGCTAATTTCAGCGCTCCGAGGGTCGTATACCGAAGCCCTTGTGGATACTTCGTCTCAAATGGGACCGGATCCGCTAATTCGTATAACTTCCCTGGTTCAAACCGTATCACCACTTTGTCCTCGGCTATCTTTGCACCGTCAGCATACTCTTCAGGTGGCCGGGCCAATTCTGCTTCGTCCGGTGAAACGACATCTTTCACTTCCGCAAAATATTGGACTTGACGCAGGTCCCCAGTCACGTACATCGCTACGTAGTCAAACTCGCTCCCGACTCGGACAAATCCCCATGCGTTGTTTTCTTCTAAAAACGGCACGCCTGATTCCTTAGTCGGAAATACAGCGACTTTGGCGTCGTCATCACCATTAATCTCGGCCCGATTGATTACCCCTGCAATCTTATTTTCGGCTGATTTTACACCAGTAGGATTTGGGCGCTCTGTTTTGGTTCGAGTAGTCTTTGTCCCGCCAGCGTCGATCTCAGAATCTATGTCTTCGATCAGTCTATCAACTAGCTCTTTTGATTGAGCTTCGGCAAATGAGTAGATTGCATCCGAAACTTGTCCACCCAGTACGGTGGCCAATTCCTCTGAAATATCGTCTTTTTCAGCTTCGAGAGTTCGCCGTGCTTCTCGCAATTCGTTGATCCGACCGAGAATTTTACCGGACTCTCCGGATTCAATTGCTGATCTCGTATAGGCCTTCAGTACTGACACCTTCTCTGGAAGGACTTCCAAATGTGTGTCAATAACTCTCTGTACGTTTACGTTCGTAGCATCAACGTGCCGCTGAAAGAATCGGTATTGCTTCCCATTGCTGAGTATCCCATAGTTGACGTTCTTATTCATCATGTACGAGGATAACTGCTCCTCGTGGTCCGATGTCAGGGCTGTATCGGCTCCCTTCGCTTCGAGAAATGCGACCGGTGTCCCTTCCAGAATCAAAGCGTAATCGACCTTGTATGTCTGGCCGAACGCCTTGACCGAGTATTCGAGTTGCGTATTGATCGGGATCTCCCAGTCAAGCAGATCGAGAAAATCTCGAAGGACAGCGGCCTTCGTATTCGCCTCGTCCATCTGGGGAGACGCTTCGATGAGTTGCTGACTCCGGTCAACATACTCACCTACATCTTGCCTGTCCATTGGAAATTGTTCGACAATCCATCTATTTATAAGATGGTGGAAGTGTTGGGACGATTTCGGGAGGATCTGTTCTGTAGAGGAAATATTCCGTCTTCCATGCCAGACCCCCGCAAGAGTAATACTCGCCGAAACCCTGGCAGTGAGCGTATGGACGTGCGAGTACGCGGTCCCGGCCCGGACGGCGCGATTCTCGGGGCGCGCGACCTGTTCGAGACCGAACGGACGCTGAAGCGACCGGTCACCGTCGAGATCCGCGAAGACCCGGACGAGCGGACACGGGTGAGCCACGACGAGGAGGGGCACCTGTTCGTCATCTCCCGGCAGGCGGCCACGTCGGCGATGGCCCGCGAACTCGCGCTCCACGAGTTCGCGCACATGCACCACTACGAGCGCGACCACCCCTCTCACACCCAGTCGATGGAAGAGGTCATCTTCCTCGCGCTCGCGGGTCGCTCGGTCGAACGGCGGAAACTCACCCACTGCTACCAGATCGCCAACCACATGAAAGACATCTACGCCGACGACGTCTGGCTGGAGGTCGCACCGGCGGACAAACTGGTGGCCTTCCTCGAATCCAGCCTCGCCGCCGCGGTCGCGGACCGCCCCCGGGACCCACCGGCCTGGGACCGTCTCACTCCCGCGGCCGATCCGGACATCACGGCGGTCAACGCCGCGTTCGCGCTGGGACTGGTCGAACGGCACGGCCTCGTCGACGACGACCACCGGATCTACGACCTGGCGCACGCCGCCGCTCAGGACGCGCCCGAGATCGACGTGGCCGCGTTCACCCGGCGCTTCCGGACGCTGGCGCGAAACCCCGACGACAGCGAGTACCGCAAGGCGCTGGTGGACGTGACCCGGGCGTACGCGACCGGCGGCGAGCGGGCCGCGGACTGAAGCGAGCGCGGCCGCGTTTCGTTACTCCTGGGTCAGCCGGACGAGTACGTCGTCGCGCTCGGTGGGGAACTTCCCCTCGGCGCGGCCGTCGCGGTTGGAGGTGACGACGTAGATGTCCCCGTCGGGCGACTGCTCGACGTGGCGGATGCGGCCGAGTTCGTTCTGCATCGTCGTGTGGACCGTCGCGGTGTACGCCTGATCGGACCAGTCGTCGGTGACCTGGGCGTAGGCGTCCTCGGCCGGCGGGAGCGTGCCCCCCTCCGGCGTGAGCGTCGTGACGATCAGCTGCTGGCTGACGAGCCCGCCCGTGACCATCCGGTTGCGCAGCGCGGGGACCGCGTCGCCGGTGTAAAAGAGCGAGCCGGTCGGCGCGAAACTCGTGGCGCGCGTGTTGAACAGCGGCGGGTGGAACCCGCTGCCGGGGTAGTCCTCGGGCTCGTGTACCTCGTTCCAGCTGTAGTTGTCGCCGGCGACGAGCCGGTTGATCTCGTCGCGACCCGTGGGCCCGTGCTCGGAGTTGACCGGCGTGCCGTCGGGCAGCCAGACGATCCCCTGGGGGTTGCGATGGCCGTAGGTGAACACCCGCGGGTCGGCGCCGTCGCCCAGGTCGGGATTGTCCGGCGCGGGGTCGCCCGCAGGCGTCACGCGGAGGATCGTGCCGGCGAGGCTACCGGGGTCCTGGGCGTCGTCGGGCTGGCCGCCGTCGCCGCAGGTGATCCAGAGGTAGTTGCGCGGGCCGAAGGTGATCCGGCCGCCGTTGTGGTAGTTGTTCGCCGGGATGCCGTCGACGACCGTCCCGACCGGTTCGCCCGGGTTCTCCGAGTCCACGTCGAAGGCGGCGACCTTGTTGTACTTCGTCCCCTCGCCGTTCGTGTAGGTGTAGTAGACGAAGATGCGCGCGGGGTCCGGAAACGTCGGGTGGACGGCGACGCCGAGGGTGCCGCCCTCGCCGCCCTTGACCCACCAGGGCCGTTTGTCCGACCCCGGTTCGATGGAGCCGGCGTCGATGGCCTCGGTGGGCTCGGCGACGGTGCTGACGTTCTCCCCGTCGAACCGGAGCACGCGGCCGACGCGCTCGGTGACGAACATGTCCCCGTCGGGGGCAAAGGCGATGTCCCAGGGGACCTCCAGGTTCTCGACGAGGACTTCCGTCCCGAGCGTCGCCTCCAGGGGCGAACTCGTCGGCGGTTCCCACTCGGGGTCGTACCCGGACCACGATTCGAGGGGGCGGCCGACGACGGACTCCGCCGTGGGCGTGTCGGCCGTGGATCCGCCGTCCGAGCCGCTACCGGACCCGTCGCTTCCGTCGCCGTTCCCGTCTGCCGGATCGCTGGCGCCGCCCCCGGTCGGCGTCGCGGTCTCGGTCGAACAGCCCGCCAGCCCGGCGACGCCGGCGGCGGTCAGGGCGAGGAACCGCCGGCGCGACCGCCCCCGCGAGCTCGCGGCGCGGTCCGTCGAGTCGCTTTGCATGTCCGACTCCTATTACCCGACCGGAATGAATCTTCCGGGACTCGCGGTCGACGGTCGGGCGCGACCGCGGCGACCGACACCGCCGTCGCCCGCAACCTCGATGGCTTCGGCGACGGCGCTATCGTTTCGGCCCTCGACCCTCGGGAGCGACGACGGCCCTCAAGGGATCAGCGCCAGCAGCGGCGACGCGGCCAGCGCCAGCCCCAGCGCCGCGACCGGGTAGTCCCGCCGCCGGAAGACGAGCGCGGGGAGCGTCGGGTTCCAGGCGAAACAGCGCGCCCGCAGCGCGAGGGTCAGCCGGTCGGCTCGCAGGAACGACCGCTGGAGTCCCCGGGCCAGGACCCGCCGGACGCGCTCGCGCAGCGGCCGGCGCTGGCCCGCCCTGGCGTGGACCGCACGGCGGGTCGCCCGCAGGTCCGCCAGCACGACCGGGAACAGCCGGAAGACCAGCCCGACGCCGACGCCGAACAGCCGCCCGACCGTCCCCGGGACGAGTCGCTGGATCGCCGCCCGCGTCTCGCGGACCGGCGTCGTCCGCACGTAGACCGCGCCGACGAACACGACCGGAATGACCCGCGCGACCGACCGCAGGGACTCGACCGCCGGGCCGACCCGGAACCACGGCTCGCCCAGCGCCGCGCCGCCCAGCAGCGGCCCGACCGCGAGGAACAGGAACACCGCCCAGTAGGTGCGAATTACCCGGAACGGTGAGAGCCGACCGGCCGCCAGCGCGCCGAGAGCGACCGCGCCGCCGACCGCGAACCCGCGGACGGTCGGGTAGGCGAACACCGCGACCGCGAGGCCGAACTGGACGGCGAGTTTCGCCCGCGGGTCGAGGCCGTGGGCGAACGAGTCGCCCGGCTCGTAGGTCAGCATCGGGGGTCGCGGACGCCCACCTCGTCCAGCCGGTCCAGCGCCGCGGGGGTCGGCTCGTCCAGCGCGACGCGGCCGTCGGCCATCCCGACCACGCGGTCGACCAGTTCGACCACGTCGCGCAGGTCGTGGGTGACGACCACGAGGCCGGTTCCGTCCGCCGACAGCTCGTCGAGGCGGGCCAGCACCGACTCGCGGGCCGACCGGTCGAGCCCGACCAGCGGTTCGTCCAGCACGAGGTGGTCGGGGTCCATCGCCAGCGCGCCCGCGATGGCGACTCTGGCCCGTTCGCCCCCGGAAAGGCGGTCGATCCGCTCGTCGTCGCGGCCGGCCATGTCGACCGCGGCCAGCGCATCGTCGACGCGGCTGTCGATCTCCGCCCGATCGAGGCCGAGGTTCTCCGGGCCGAACGCCACGTCGGCGCCGACGGTCCCGGCGACGAACTGGTCCCGTGGGTTCTGGAACACCATCCCGACGCGGGTCCGCGCGTACACCGGCTCCTCGGTCACGTCCCGACCGTCGACGCGGACGGTCCCCTCGTCGGGCTCCAGCAGGGCGTCGAAGTGGCGGACCAGCGTCGTCTTGCCGCTGCCGTTCGCGCCGACGACCGCGACGGCCTCGCCGTCGCCGATGGCCAGCGAGACGCCGTCGACGGCCGCGACCTCGCTGTAGCGGTGGACGAGCCCCTCGGTCTCGATCATCCCCGGAGCGCGACGGCGCCGCTCTCGACGACGGCGACGGCGACGAACACCTTCACCACGTCCGGCACGGCGAACGGTGCCATGGCGGCGGCCGCCGCGCCGACGGAGATGCCGAGCACCTCGGCCATCCACGGGAGGCCGACCGCGTAGACGACGACGAGTCCGGCGAACACCGCGGCGAGTTCGACCGCCGGTGAGAGTTCCGACACCGGTCGCGGCTCGACCCGTCGATGGGCGACCGCGCCCACGACGACCGCCGACAGGGCGAACCCGACGAGGAAGCCGCCCGTTCGACTGCCGAAGTAGCCGATGCCCGCGCCGCCGTTGGCGAACACCGGCGCGCCCGCCGTCCCCGCCGCGAGGTACAGCGCCATCGCGAACCCGCCCCACAGCGGTCCGAGGAGCAGGCCCGCGAAGAAGGGGCCGAACGGTTGCAGCGAGAACGGTACCCCGACGCTCGGGATCGGGATCGACAGCTGCGCGAGCGCCGCCGTCAGCGCCGCCAGCACCGCCGCCCCCGCCAGGTTCCGCACCGTGTCGTCGCCCACGAGGTCGACCGATTCGTACTCCTGTGCCATGCGCCTCCCTGGCCCGTCAACCGGTAAATAGACACTGGTTTACGCGACCCCGTATCGGTCCGCTTCGCGGGGCCGTCCCGGTTTCGACCGCCCCGAGGCGGGGATTTACCACCCGCCCGTTCGCAGTCGGCCCATGGAACACGTCACCGTTCAGGGCGTCGAGGTTCCCGCCGTCGGCCTCGGGACGTGGCAGCTCACCGGCGAGGAGTGCTACGAGACGGTCTCGGCCGCGCTCGAACTCGGCTACCGTCACGTCGACACCGCACAGATGTACGAAAACGAAGCGCAGGTCGGCCGCGCCGTCGCCGACTCGGACGTGGACCGCGACGACGTGTGGATCACGACGAAGGTCACGCCGGGCAACGCCCGCCGGGCGGACGTCGTCGAGAGCACGGAGGAGAGCCTCGAGAGACTGGGGACCGACTACGTCGACCTGCTCCTGCTCCACTGGCCCAACCCCCTCGTCTCCTTCCGCGACACCGCCCGCGGCATGGCCGAGTTGCGCGACGACGGCCGCATCCGTCACGCCGGCGTCAGCAACTTCCGCCGCTGGCGCCTCCGCCGCGCCCGCGAGAAGTCCACCGTCCCGATCCTCGCCGATCAGGTGCGCTTTCACCCCTTCTACACCCACGGCGCGCTCCGGGAGTACTGCGCGAAGGTCGACACCATGCTGACCGCGTACAGCCCGCTCGCCCACGGCGGCCTGCTCGACGACCCCGTCCTCGCCGAGATCGGCGAGCGCTACGACAAGACGCCCGTCCAGGTCGCGCTCCGGTGGGTCACCGGCTTCGAGAACGTCGCCACCGTCCCCAAGACCACCTCCCGCGAGCACCTCCGCCAGAACATCGAGGTCTTCGACTTCGAACTCACCGACGACGAACGCGACCGGATCAGTCGCCCCTCCTACCTGAAGTCCGCCGGCCTCTTCCTCCGCAACGAGATGGGTATTTGAGGGACAGCAAACCGACCGAATCTGCCGTGGCGCGCGCTGTCGCGCGCTCTCGTGCGCGCGACGACACCGTGCGAGGGACGAGCATCGCAGGCCGCAGGCCGAGAAGCGCAAGAGGGTGGGGAGGTATGAGGCCGTCTGCGGCGCTGTGCGGGGTGGTTTCCTGGCGGACTGAAAGGGCGAGGCGCGCTCGCGTTCAGTTTAGTCGTCTGAGCGGGCCACTATCCGCGCGGGCGGTGCGGAGAGCGCGGATATCCCGCCTCAGCGACCGCGAGCGGGTCGAGGGCTTTCAACGTCTGCTGTCGAGTGCAGTAGCCGATCCAGCTAGCGAGCGGGCCGGAGCGTTCAGGATTTAAAAACCGGACGTATTGGACTCTCTTACTCGCGCTCGGACTCCAACTCCTCCACTCGGTCCTGCAGGTCGTCGATCTCCCGATCCCGACGAAACGCGCGCTTCAGGAAGACGCCGACGACGAGCACGACCGGGACCGAGATAACGGCCGCGAACACGAGAATGGTCAGCAGTTCCGCACTGCCGCCGGACTAGAGGGGAACCATTGTCGGCCGTGGAACTGTTTAGCACTTTGACGTTACGGACTTCGCCACTCACAGAGTCACGACTCACGACCGAGCGAAGACGGAAAAGCGGAGAATCCCGCAGAGATTACCGGGCGGCGGCGGCGACGCGTTCCTTCTCCTCTTTCTGGTTGACGGCGTAGGCGGAGACGTCGTCGTTGGCGGCCGAAGCGAGCTGGTTGGCCAGCGCCTCCTCGGCGTCGGTCGGCGTCTTGAACGAGTCGCTGTAGACGCCCTCGGCGATGAACTTCAGGGCCTGGTCGACGCGGCGCTGGGGCGCGACGTCGACGGCCTTCGGGACACTGATCCCACCGTACTTCAGGCGGACGGTCTCCTCGCGCGGGGCGGCGTTCTCCACGGCGGCGACGAGGACCTGGACGGGGTTCTCGTCGGTGCGCTCGTGGATGATGTCGAAGGCGTCGCGCGTGATGCGCATGACCTTCTGCTTGTCGCCGGTGTTCTCCTCGGTCTGCATGAGGCGGTTGATCAGCCGTTCGACGACGCTGATCTCCGACTTCTGGAACTGCTTGCCGGCGTGGCGACCCATCGTGTGGGCGATGGGCGTGACGGTGATGTAGCGCTCGGTCGAGGGGTCGGTGTAGTCGATGTCGGTGACCTCCCACTCGCCGAAGAGCTTGGCGGGCGCGTCCTCGTCGTCTGTCCCGGCCGGGGCGTCCGGCTCCGGGGCTTCGTCGTCAGCACTCATGATTATCGGACCGGTTTCTCCGCGTTGCCGCGAACGAGTTCGATCATCGAGACGCCGTTGACCTTCTCGACCTTGTAGTTGACACCCGAGAGGTCGCCCATCGCGCGGCCCTTCGCACCGCCGATGCCGGCGATGGTGACCTCGTCGTGCTCGTCGATGAAGGAGATGGCGCCGTCACCGGGACAGAACGCGGTGACCTGCTTCCCGTTCTTGATGAGCTGGACCCGGACGCACTTCCGGATCGCGGAGTTGGGCTGTTTCGCTTCGATACCGACCTTCTCCAGGACGATGCCACGCCCCTGGGGCGCGCCCTCCAGCGGGTCGGACTTCTGTCCGAGACCCCGCTCGCGGCGCGCGTAGTCGGAGTCGGACCACCGATGCTGTTGGCGGTCCTTCTTCAGTTTGCGGGCGGCGTATTTGCCGTTCGCCATAGTGGCCGTGGATACCCGACGGAGGTACTTAAGCGTCCTCTTTCGGCGCGTGGCCTGTGACGCTCCCACGTGGCCCGGTGTCGCTGGACTCGGGCGGCCCCACCGAGAGCGGGTCCCGTGCCGACGACCGGTCCACACGGAGGGTGTCCGGGCGCCGGTGAACGGGGTCTCCGAACCGAGGAACCGGAGTCGGCGAACCGGCGGACCGTCGCGGGTGCTTCGCCGTGGCGGTCGTCAGATCCGAGCGGTGAAGCGATTCGCGGAAAAGAGACGCTGCCCTACGTCAGCTCGATCTCGTCGATGTCGAAGTGACGGGCGGCGAGTTCGCGGGCGGCGTCGATGTTGCGGCCGCCCTTGCCGATGGCGGCGCCCCGGTCCTCGTCGGCCACCTCGGCGTAGGCGACGGTGGAGTCGTTCTGGCTGATGGTGACGTTGTACACCGCCGCGGGCGAGAGCGCGCTGGCGACGAAGTCCTCCGCCGTCGGCGCGTCCTCGACGAGCTTTATTTCGCGGTCGAGCTGCCCTTCGAGCGACTGGACGTGCTGGCCGCCCGGGCCGATGGCCTCGCCCATCTCGCCGGCGGCGACGAGGAAGACCAGCCGGTCGTACTCCTCGTCGACGACGCAGTCCCGGGCCGTCGCGCCGGTCTCGTCCTCGAACAGCGCGATGAGTCGCATCGCCTCGTCGGAGAGGGTGACGGTCATGCGTCCCGGTCCGTCATCAGTCGGCCTCTTCGGCCCCGTCGCCGCGCCCCGGTGCCATCCGCAGGTCCACGTCGCCGGTGCCCAGCTTGATCGGCTTGCCGACGATGACGTTCTCGGTCACGCCGTTGAGGTCGTCGACCTCGCCGTGGATGGCGGCGTCGAGCAGGTGGTTGACCGTCACCTCGAACGCCGCGCGGGCGAGCACGGACTCCTTGTTGCCGGAGATGCCGTGGCGACCGATCGACTCGATGGAGCCGCGGTTGGTCATGATGTCCGCGACGAGCATCAGGTGGCGGATGTTCACGTCGTCGAGCCCCTGCTCTTCGAGCGTGTTCATCGTCTCGTTGATGATCGCCTCCCGGGCGGCCTCGATGCCGAGCTGGCGGTGGATCTCGTGGATGTTGTTACACGTCGTCCGCGAGGCGTCCACGCCGTCGAGCCCGAGCACGTCGCCCAGGGCCGACCCCTCGGTGTAGAGGACGAACTCCTCGCCCTCGTCGGTCTCCTCCTTGCGGATGACGACGCGGGAGACCTCCTCGATCCCCTTGAAGACGATGTCGCGCAGCTCCTCGACCAACTGGAGCAGGTCGCGGTAGCTGGGCTCGTCGGGGCCGAACTGGACGACCGTCGGCGCCGGGGTCTGGACCTCGACGCCGAGCTTCGACTCGATTGTCGAGGCGATGTCGGTGACGACCGATTCGAGGTTGTCGGCGGTCGGCCACCGCTCCTCCAAAGTGTCCTCGTTGAGGTCGACCTGGACGAGCATGTCGGCGACGTTCGTCGACACGTCCCCCAGCTGGAGGATCTTCGTCGACTCGATCCCCCAGACGACCTCGTGAGCGCGCTCGCGCTCCTCGGCGTACTCGTCCTCGAGGTGGATCGTCATCATCGGGGTGTCGGGCTCCTTCCGGGCGTCGACCAGCTCGATGAGCCGGGGCAGCCCCTGGGTCACGTCGATCTCGGCGACCCCCGCGTAGTGGAAGGTGTTCATCGTCATCTGCGTCCCGGGTTCCCCGATGGACTGGGCGCTGACGGTCCCGACGGGGTCGAGCGGGTCGACGCGGGTGTCGACGTACTTGCTCTCGACCGCCTTCGAGATGTCGTCAACCTGTTCGAGCGTCAGGTCGCCGTGCGATTCGAGGCGCTCGTACACGTCGTCTTTCAGCCGGCGCGGCAGCTCGGTGTCCTCGACCAGGGCTCGCACGTCCTCGGTGATCTCCATGGTCAGTCACCCCCGGCCGCTTCCATCCACCAGTCGTCGGCGTGCTCGGAGATGTTCGTCGGCTCCGGCTCGCGTTCGATGAACTTCGCCTTGTCGGCCTCGGAGTCGAACTCCGCGTCGACCACGCGGTCGACGATCTGGTCCACGTCGACGGCCGGACCCTCCTGGTTCGAGGAGACCTCGACCGGGGAGGTACCGTCCTCGCCGAACTCGAACTGGACGATCGTGTCGCTGGTGTCGCGAACCGTCCCGTCGTACTGCGTTTCGAGCTCGGACAGGGCGTTGATGAGCCGGCGCTGCAGGTAGCCGGACTTCGAGGTGCGGACTGCCGTGTCGACCAGCCCCTCGCGGCCGCCCATCGCGTGGAAGAAGAACTCCCGCGGTTCGAGCCCGCTGCGGTAGGAGTGCTCGACGAAGCCGTGGGCCTCCGCCGAGAGGTCGTTGGGCTTGTAGTGGGAAAGCGTGCGGTCCTCGTACCCGCGGTTGATCCGCTCGCCGCGGACCGCCTGCTGGCCGACGCAGCCGGCCATCTGGGTGAGGTTCAGCATCGAGCCACGCGCCCCCGAGTCGGCCATGACGACCGCCGGGTTCGCGTCGCCGAAGTGGTCCTCGGCGATGTCCCCTGCGGTGTCACGGGCCTTCGAGAGCGTCGACATGATCTTCATCTCCAGGGTCTCGTCGACCGACCGGCCGGGCAGCGACTCCAGCTCGCCGGCCTCGTAGGTCTCGATGAGCTTCTGGACGCGGCTGTAGGCGTCGTCGATGGCCTCGTCGATCTGGCCCTCGGCTTCGGCCGGGATCGACTCGTCGTCGATACTGATGGAGAACCCGAAGTGCATGATCGAGCGCATCGCCAGCGTCGACACCTCGTTGACGAAGATGCGCGCGCGGGTCTTCGAGTACTCCTTGGCGATGGTGTCGACGACCTCGCCGCCGAAGCCGCCGACCGCGTCCTCGTCGATGGTCCCCGAGAGCAGCTGGCCGTCCTCGATGACGACCTCGTCGCCCGCCGAGGAGGTGAACTCCGCGTTCAGGTCGTCTGGCAGCAGCTCCGAGAACAGCGTCCGGCCCGTCCAGTACTCCGCGCCGCCGTCGTCGACGCCGTCCGCCTCGGGCAGCTCGTCGATCCGGGTCGCCCGCAGCAGGTCCAGCGCCTGCGTCTCGTTGAAGTGCGGGTTCGTGTGGGTCAGCAGGTAGGTCCCGGTGATGTGGTCCTGGATGGCACCGATGATGTTCTCGCCGAACCGCGGCGAGAGCATCTGTTCCTGCACGCGCATGAGAACGCGCGCCTCCGCGCGGGCCTCCTCGTTCTGCAGGGCGTGCATGTTCATCTCGTCGCCGTCGAAGTCGGCGTTGTACGGCGGGCAGACCGTCGTGTTCAGCCGGAACGTCTTGTACGGCATCACCACGACCTCGTGGGCCATGATGGACATCCGGTGCAGCGACGGCTGCCGGTTGAAGATCACGATGTCGCCGTCGATGAGGTGGCGGGACACTTCCCAGCCGGGCTCGACCTTCTCGGCGAGCTCCTCGCAGTTCTTCTCGGTGACCTTCAGGCGACGACCGTCGTGGCGGCGGACGTAATTGGCGCCCGGGTGGACCTCGGGCCCGTTCGACACGTAGCGCTGGGCCTCCTCTAGGTTGCGCTCGTTGACGTTCATCGTCTGGGTCATCTCGGTCGCCACGCGATCGGGGACGCCGACCTCGTTGAGCGACAGCGTCGGGTCCGGCGAGATGACCGTTCGCGCGGAGAAGTTGACGCGCTTGCCCGAGAGCGAGCCGCGGAAGCGACCCTCCTTGCCCTTCAGGCGCTGGGAGAGCGTCTTCAGCGGGCGGCCCGAGCGGTGCCGGGCCGGCGGCGTACCCGAGATCTCGTTGTCCATGAACGTCGTGACGTGGTACTGCAGCAGTTCCCAGAGGTCCTCGATGATCAGCTGGGGCGCACCCGCCTCACGGTTCTCCATGAACCGCTGGTTGATGCGGATGATGTCGACCAGCTTGTGTGTCAGGTCGTCCTCGGAGCGCTGGCCGTTGTCCAGCGTGATGGAGGGACGGGCCGTCACCGGCGGGACCGGCAGGACGGTGAGGATCATCCACTCCGGCCGGGAGCGGTCGGGGTTGATGCCGATCGCTTCGATGTCCTCGTCGGGGATCTCCTCGAACCAGTCGCGGATGTCCGAGGGCATCAGCTTGTCCATGTCCTCCTCGACGAGGTACTCGGCCGCGGAGCTGACGTCCTCCTCGAGTTCGTCGAGGTCGTTGAGCCGACCCAGCGCACGCCCGAGATTCTTCAGGCGCTCGATGTCGTTGCGGTCGGGCCGGTAGGTGCCCGAGAGCAGCTCGCGGATGCGGTCGGCCTCGAAGTCGCCGTCGTCGAGCTCCTCGGCGATGTCGCTCGGCCGGACGGCCTCGCCCTCAGGCGGGTCCATCGCGCGTTCGAGGCGCTTGGAGAGCTCGCCGTGGGGCACCTCGATGATCTCGTAGTAGGTGGTCGGCTTCTCGTGTTTGATGTCGAACTGCTTGGCGCCGCAGTACGGGCAGTAGTCGACCTTGCGGCACTCGCGGATGGCCGACTTGAGCACGTCCGACATGTCCTCGTTGAGCTCGGCGGTCCGCTCGAGCTTCTCGCGATACTCCCGTTTGCGCTGTTCGGCCTTGTCCTCGGCGTCGGCCTCGCGGCGGCCGTCGACGGGGGTCAGGCGCGAACACTCGCGGCAGGTCCCGCGCAGCAGGCGACGGATGAGCTTCGCGAAGCCGACGTGGATGACCGGCGCCGCCAGCTCGATGTGGCCGAAGTGGCCGTTACAGGACCCGGAGTGCTTGCCGCAGGTCTTGCACTCCAGCCCGGGGTCGATGACGCCCAGGCGGGGGTCCATCAGACCCATGTCGATGGGGAAGCCGTCGTCGTCGTAGGTGTCGGCCGTGATGACCTTCGTGGCCGACATCTCGCGGTACTCCTCGGGGTCCATCAGCCCGAAGCTGATCTGACCGATCTCCTGGGGTGTTCCTTGCTCGGACATGTTAGACTGCGTCCTCCAGTTCGATGCGCGGCGCGATGCCGAGCGCCTTCATCTCGTCGAGCAGGAGCTTGAACGCGTAGCTCATCTCGACCTCGTGAATCTCGGTCTCCTCGTCGCAGTTGGGGCAGTAGACGCGCCGTTGCTCGACGTTCTCGACCGCCGTCATCCCGCACTCGCCGCAGACGTTGATGAACTCGCGGTCGGACTCGTCGAGCAGTCGCTCCTTCAGCGCCATCGCGGCGCCGTGGCCGATGAGCACGTCCCGTTCCATCTCGCCGACGCGGAGGCCGCCCTCGCGGGCGCGCCCCTCGGTCGGCTGGCGGGTCAGCACCTGCACCGGACCGCGCGAGCGAGCGTGGATCTTGTTCGAGACCATGTGGTAGAGCTTCTGGTAGAAGATGGTCCCGAGGAAGATCTCGGCCTCGATCTGCTCGCCCGTGATGCCCGAGTACATGATCTCCTTGCCGCTGGACATGAAGCCGTGCTCTTCCAGCGAGCCGCGGAGTTCGTCCTCGTCCTCGCCGGTGAAGGCGGTCCCGTCGACGCGCCGGCCTTCCAGCGATCCGACCTTCCCGCCGATCATCTCGAGGATGTGGCCGACGGTCATGCGCGACGGCAGCGCGTGCGGGTTGATGATGAGGTCCGGCACGACGCCCTGTTCGGTGAAGGGCATGTCCTCCTGGGGCGCGATGTGGCCGACGACGCCCTTCTGGCCGTGCCGGGAGGCGAACTTGTCGCCCAGTTCCGGGATGCGCTCGTCGCGCACCGAGACCTTCGAGAGCTTCGAGCCGTCCTCGCCCTCCATCAGCGTCACCGTGTCGACGACGCCCGATTCGCCCGAGCGCATCGTCACGGAGGTCTCACGCCGTTTCTGCGGGGAGAGACCGCCCATGTCGTCCGGCTCCTCGAGGAACCGGGGCGGGGAGGTCTTCCCGAGCAGCACGTCGTTCTCGCCGACGTGGGTCTCGGGGTTGACGAGGCCGTCCTCGTCGAGGTGGGTGTAGGCCTCCTCGCCGCGGGCGCCCCGCACCTCGTCGTCGGGGATCTCGAAGTGGTCCTCCTGGCCGCCGGGGTAGCGTCGCTCCTCGCCCTCGTAGGTGCGGAAGAAGTGCGACCGGGAGAGGCCCCGGTCGACCGACCCCTTGTTCATGACCAGGGCGTCCTCGATGTTGAACCCCTCGTAGGACATGACCGCGACGACGAAGTTCTGTGCGGCCGGGCGGTCGTCGTACCCGATCTGCTCGGTGGTCTGAGTCTTGACCAGCGACAGCTGCGGGTAGTGCAGCAGGTGCTGGCGCGTGTCCGGTCGGATCCGGTAGTTCGCGCTCGGCAGACCCAGCGACTGCTTGATCATCCCCGACCCCATCGTAATGCGGGGCGAGGCGTTGTGTTCGGGGTAGGGAATCATCCCCGCGCCGATACCGAACATCAGCTGCGGGTCGACTTCGAGGTGGGTGTGGTCCTCGTCGAGTTCCTCCTCGTTGACCGCGACGTAGATGTCCTCCTCCTCCTCGGCGTCGATGAACTCGATGTAGCCGCGTTCGACGAGGTCCTCGAACTCGATGTCGCCGTCCGTGACGGCCTCGACCTCCTCGTCGGAGACGAGCGGTTCGCCGTCCTCGATGACGAGGAGGGGCCGCCGGGCGCGGCCGGCGTCGGCGTTGACGATGACCTCGCGCGTGCGGTTCTTGACCGAGACGTTGACCATCTCGCTCACGTCGCCGCGGCGGCGGGCCTGTCGGATCTGGTCTGCGAGCTGATGCGGGTCGGGGTGTGTCCCGACCAGGCTCCCGTTGACGTAGACTTTGGCTTCTCGTTGCTGGCTCATGTTAGTCGTCCGCTGGCTGCTGGTCGATGGACTCGATGCCCGGGATGCCCGAGACGCCCATCGCCGCCAGTTCCTGTTTCAGTCCCTGTTCGTCCTCGACGTTCTGGGAGAGCTCCATCGCCTGCGCGAAGTTCTTCACCAGGCCACAGTTGGGTCCCTCGGGCGTCTCCGAGGGACAGATGCGACCCCACTGGGTCGCGTGCAGGTCCCGCGCCTCGAAGTGCGGTTGCGAGCGCGAGAGCGGCGAGCGAAGCCGCCGCAGGTGCGACAGCACGCCCATGTAGTCGGTCCGGTCGACCAGCTGGCTCACGCCGGAGCGGCCGCCGACCCAGTTGCCCGTCGCGATCGGGTGCTCGAGGCGCTCGGTCAGCACGTCCGACCGAACGACCGTCGAGACGGAGAGCTGGCGGTTGCGCATGTTCGCGCGTTCGAGCTGGTACTTCACGTCCCGGGCGAGCTTGTTCAGCGCCGTCCGGAACAGGTCCTTCATCAGGTCGCCGCTGACCTTCAGGCGCTTGTTGGCGTAGTGGTCCTTGTCGTCGGCGTCCCGGCGGTCGAGGGCGAGTTCGAAACACGCCTCGGCCATCCGGCAGAGGTAGTACGCCTTGTTGATGCGCACGTCCTCCTCCTCGACGCCGTCCTCGTGGAGGTGCGGGAGGAGATAGCGGTCGATGACGTAGTTGGCGCGCTTGAGCTGGTAGTTCTTGCCCTGGCCGGAGGCGACGCGCTTGCCGAGTTCCTCGATGGCTTCCTCGGTCGTCTGGACCTCGGCGGCCTCCAGGTTCTCGAGCATGAACTTCACGATCTCCGGGTCCTCGGAGACGCGGTGGACGATCTCCTCGTCCGATTCCAACCCGAGCGCTCGGATCAGCGTCACGAAGTTGATGCTCCCCGACACCGACGGGAACGACACTTCGAGCAGCCCGTCGCGGGTCCGCTCGACGAGCACCAGCGCGCGGTAACCCCGGCGCTGGGAGAAGGTCTTGGCGACCTCGATGGTGTCGCCGTACTTCGTGTCGGTCTCGGCGAGGATCTTGTTCGGTGCGAGGTCCTCGCTGGTCATCAACACCCGCTCGGAGCCGTTGACGATGAAGTAGCCGCCGGGGTCGGCGGGGTCCTCGCCGATGTCGATCAGCTCCTCGCGCGTGAACCCGGCGATGTTACACTTGTCGGAGCCGACCATGACCGGCATGCGGCCGATCTTGGTCTCGGTCTGGTCGACGACCCGCTCCTCTTCTTCCTCGCCGCCCTTGATGATCGCCATCTCCATGAAGACGGGCGCGGCGTAGGTGATGTTCCGGAGCCGGGCCTCCTGGGGGTAGAGCAGCTCCTCGGAGCCGTCCGCCTCCCGGACGCGCGGGGTGACCACCCGAACGTCGCCGAGTTCGACGTAGACGGGCTCCTCGCCCTCCTTGTCGCCGATGTCCGTCTCGATGGTCGCCTTCTCGTCGACGACCTCCTGCATCCCCCGGTTGAGGAACGCGTTGAACGAGCGGAAGTGGTGTTCTGCGAGCCGTTCCCTCGAGAAATACTCACGCGATATCTCGCGTCTGTCCTGAATGTTCATGTTATTCTACGACGAGTCGGTATACGACTGCCCGGTCGGTCGTTCGCGAGTCCCGTGTCACCTTGACCACGTCGCCGGCCTCGACGTCCGCTTCGAGGTCGCGGATCGCGGGGTCGGTGCGCTTGATCTTCGGCAGGTCGGTTTTCTTGATGTTGTACTCCTCGAGTACGCCCTCGATCTCATCGCCGTCGAGGGCCGTGTGGTCGGGGACGAGTTCGTGTTGGCTTACGTCTACCATGTGTTGGCCTGTCTGAGAGAAGTTGCTGTCACGAGATACTACAGGCGCCTATAACCGCGAGCTATAAAACGCTTACCAAGTCTCCCGAGCGGAGCTACTCGCATCGCGAGCAATCGTCGTGGGACAGCGGCGTTGTCGGTTCGTGCCACAGGATACGCGGAAGTCCTTCATAGGTGTTGGGGTACGGGTGGTATTGGCACGCGCGATCCGGTCCGATCGGGCGAAGGCGCCGTCGTAACTGGAAAGCCTTTTCCGTGTGTTCCTCCCAGACGTGAGTGTAGCCCGGGTGGTGTAGTGGCCCATCATACGACCCTGTCACGGTCGTGACGCGGGTTCAAATCCCGCCTCGGGCGTCTTTTCGGAACCAACACGGCCAGCGAGGCGTTTCATCGCCGAGCGGCCCGTTGGTTCCGAAAGTTCCCTCACGGCGGATTTGAACCCTATCAGTCGCGCGCAGCGAACGGCGTGAGCGAGCACGTCTGATTCCGGTTCAAATCCCGCCTCGGGCGCTTCTTCGATTTCCACGACACGGAGTCTCGTCTCCGCGTCTCTCCCGAAATCGGGGAGCGGCAGTACGGGATTCGAACCACGCGAGACGAGCGACAGCGAGTCTCGCTCGGGTTCAAATCCCGAGAGACGCCGGCGGCGTCTCTCGATCCTCGCGAACGCGCCGCGCTCGCTCTGTCCCGCCTCGGGCGTCTTCCGTAGCCGTCGATTCCCCGGCGGTTGCACCGTCGGTGAGCGCCGTAGCCCTCGCCGCGCTCGCCCGTCCAGCCCTCGCGAGACTGCAACGGGCCTGGGTCGCCGGAGGTGTGGTCGGCGTCTCGCAGGCGATTCTGTCCGGACTGTCGAGCGGTGTGTTCCTGGCGGTAGCGGTGTTCGCGGCGGTCCACGTCCTCTCGCGGGGGAGCGTCGAGGGCGGTGACTTCGGGTAGCGGGTCCGCCAGAGCGATATGGCTGGCTGCGAATGGGCTGGTATGGACGAGATCGACAGTCAGGCGATGCCCCGCGTGCTCGTCGAGGAGTTCCTCGAACGCGAGGAGGGGACCCGCGCCCTGCTCGACGACCTGGAGCGGGCGACGCTGGAGGGGGACCACGAGGCGGTCCGCGAGCGCATCCGCGACCTGGCGGAGAACAACCAGCACGTCTTCTACGCGGTGGCGCTGTCGCTGTCCGGCTCCAAGCAGTTCTACGGCGACGTGGAGGCCCAGCTGGGCGTCGAGGCCGCCGACGTACTGCGGGACCTGGGCGACACCTACCCGGCGCTGGCCGAACCGTTCGGCGTCGTCCGCACCGAGCAGACCCGCGAGCGGCGCAACCCGGTGACGGAGCTCGAAGCGACGACGACCTACCACGGGGAGGCGGAGGTCCCGGTGGTGAGCTACACGCCGAAATCGGGCGCAGTGGACCTGTTCGAGGGCCAGGGCTCGCCCGAGGAGGTGCTGCAGTTCGCCTCGTATCTCGTCCAGGCGACGACGGACTCGCTGGACAGCGCGCTCGACCACGACTACTCGGTCAACACCGAGGAACTCGGCGCGCTCATCGACCGCCAGGAGGAGTTGGAGAGCGAACTCGGCCGGCTGCGCGACCAGATCGACGAACTCCGGCGGACGCCCGTCGGCGACGAGTAGGGCCGCGCGTGTTGGCGACCGGGACCGCAAGCGGGGGCACGCGACCGTCGTCGCGTCGGGCGCGTCGCCTCCGGGTCGGCACCTGCGACAT
This sequence comes from Halosimplex rubrum, assembly GCF_013415885.1. NCBI lineage: Archaea > Methanobacteriati > Methanobacteriota > Halobacteria > Halobacteriales > Haloarculaceae > Halosimplex > Halosimplex rubrum. Next base: position 2,036,125 of record NZ_CP058910.1, on the reverse strand, counting down.
TTATTACGGACGGGGGGAATAGACCCGGTGGGATTTCATGGTGGAACGACTGACCAAACAGGTCGAGAAGGAGGAACGGGACCTGCGGATTCTGGAAGCGGTGATCGAGTCGGGACCGATCGGTATCGTCCGGCTGTCCGAGGAGACGGACGTGCCCGAGCACAAGGTGCGGTACTCGCTGCGGATGCTGGAGGACGACGAACTGATCGAGCCGACGCCCAACGGGGCGATCCCCGCCGACGGGCTCGGCGAGCGCGTCGTCCGGATGAACGACGGCATCGACGACCTGACCGCGCGACTCCAAGCGCTCGAAGATATCTTCTGACGCGACCACTGGAGCGGCTCGGCGAGGCCGGTCGAGAGCGGTGCGAACGCGTGCGGCGCGACTGCGGACGGCGCCGTCGCGGATCCGGCGGCCGCGGCACCGTTTAGTGGGCGGGTAGCGTGCGGTCGAACGAGACCAGATGAAAGCAGTCATCCCGGCGGCCGGGCGCGGCACGCGCCTCCGGCCGCACACCGAGGACCGGCCGAAGCCGCTCGTCCCGGTCGGCGACCGCCCGTTGCTCTCCCACGGGCTCGACGAACTGGCCGCGCTGGGCGTCACGGAGTTCGTGATCGTCGTCGGCCACCGGAAGGAGGCGATCATCGACCGCTACGGCGACGCGTTCGACGGCGTCCCGATCACGTACGTCCACCAGCGCGAACCGAAGGGCCTGGCCGACGCCGTCCTGCGCGCCGAAACGGAGATCGACGAGGACTTCCTCGTGTTCAACGCCGACAACGTGATGACGGGGAACCTCGGCGAGGTAGTCGAACGCCAGCGGACCGACGGCGTGGACGCGACGCTGCTCGTCGACGACGTCTCCCGGGACGAGGCCGCGGACACGGGCGTGTTCGTCACCGACGACGACGGGCGCCTCGACGCGGTCGTCGAGAAACCGTCGAACCCGCCGTCGACGCAGGTGCTGACGGGGCTGTTCGGCTTCTCCCCGGACATCTTCCACGCCTGTCACCTCGTCCAGCCCTCGGACCGCGGGGAGTACGAACTGACCGACGCGATCGACCTCTTCCTGCGTGCCGAGCGCCGCGTCGAGACGGTGGCGTTCGCCGGCCAGCGGGTCAACGTCAACACGCCAGCCGACCGCGAGCGCGCCGAGCGCCTGGTCGAAGAGTAGCGGCCCCGACCGGTCGAGCGTCGCCGAACCGCAGTAGGCCGCGGCTACCGCCGAGACCGAAGCGGACGGGCCGCTACTGCGCCAGTCGGTCTCGGCCGGCACGTATGTCAAACGGAGTTTTAGATTGACCAACCTTCATGAGGGGGTCGTCCGTTCCCCGAGGTGTATGGTGGATAGAACCGATTCGACCAAGACGACCACGGTGCTGTACGTGATCGTCGTGGTCGTCGCCGTCCTGATTGGCACCGTACTCGCGCCAGTCGTCTGGAGTGCCACGCAGTCCTCTTCGGGCGACTCGGGGGACCCGACCGTGTCGGTCATCACGCTGCGGGCCGGGACAGACGCCGGCCCGGTGAACGACATCAAGGAAGACCTCAGACAAGCGAGAACCAACGAGTCCGTCGAGGCGGTCGTGTTGCGGATCGACAGCCCCGGCGGCGCCGTCGCGTCGAGCGAGGAGTTCTATCTCGCGGTCAACCGGACCGCCGCGCAGATGCCGGTCGTCGCCTACGTCGAGGGGACGGCCGCCTCCGGCGGCTACTTCGGGATCGCGCCCGCCGACCGGATCTTCGTCAAACCGAGTTCGACCGTCGGCTCCATCGGCGTCATCGTCAGCGCGCCGCTGAGCACGGTCGAACAGTCCGAGGCCCAGAGCAAGGCCTACCTTCGGACGGGCCCGGACAAGGCGACGACGGAGAAAGACCAACTGCGCGAGCAGATGGAGACGCTCCACAACGCCTTCGTCGACACGATCGTGAAACACCGCGGCGCCAACCTCTCGATGAACCGGAGCGGCGTCGCCCACGGCGAGGCGTACATCGGCCCGGCTGCGCTCCGGAACGGCTTCGCCGACGAGATGGGCGACCTCAACTCGGCCATCGCGGAAGCCGCGACGCGGGCGGACGGCATCGACGGCGACCAGTACAACGTCGACTACAACGAGCCCGTCAGCCCCTCGGGCGGCAGTATCGTCCTCTCGGAAGACCCCGCGAGGGTGGACGGGAACGTCGTCTACGTCGACGGCTCCGACGACGGGGGAACGGAGTTCCAGCAGCCCTACGAGTTCCACGCGGTCTGGGGCGTCCCGGTCACCGAGGACGCTCCGGAGGTGAACAATGAAAGCGAGTGAGGTACTCAAACCGCTCGGCGTCTTCGTCGTCGTGATCGCGGTCATCCTCGCGGGCACGGCACTCCTCGGCGTCCTCGGCGGGTCCGGCTCCGCGGGACCGGCCGACGGTGAGGAGATAGAGGGACAGTCGCCCGGCCAGTTCGCGCCGGAGAACGTGCTCGCGACCAGCGCGCCCGAAGACGGCGAGATATCGCTCGACAGCGGCGGCGAGAGCAAGCGCGTTCTCGTCGATAGCGACCACAGCAACCGATACTCCCAGTCGGATCTGGCGCCGCTCGTCGAGGCGCTGGCCCGGGCCGGTCACGAGGTCGACTTCACGCCGAGCGCGGCCGGCGACGACGGCGGGTTCGGCGAGAGCAGCTACAACGCGACGCTGCGTCAGTACGACGCCGTGCTGATCGTCCAGCCGACCGCCGCGTTCTCCGACGCCGAGATCGCGGGCCTGACCGCCTACGCCGACGGCGGCGGCCGCATCGGCGTGCTCGCCGAGCCGCCCCAGCTGTCGGTCGGGAGCGGCCTGAACGCACAGATCACACAGGTCCGCTTCGGCGCTCAAGACCTCGTCGGCGAGTTCGGCCTCCGGATGGGGACCGAGGGCCTCTACAACATCGAGGACGGCGGCAACGACAACAACTACGAGAGCATCATCGCGAGTCCCGACGGGTCGAGCGCGCTGACCGAGGGCGTCTCCAACGTCACGTTCGACTCGGCCGGCTACGTCGTTTCGACCGGCGACGACGCGCAGGTCCGGATGCGCGCTATCTCCGGGACGCGAACCCTCGAACGGCGGCAGGCGGGCCAGTACCCCGTCGCCGCGCAGAACGACAACCTGGTGCTGGTCGCCGACACCTCCTTCCTCAAGTCCTCCGAGCTGTACGACATGGACAACGAGCAGTTCGCCGGCAACCTCCTGGAGTTCCTCGTCTCCGGCGACAAGGACGACGACGTGCCCCAGGGCAGCGGTCCGTCCGGCGGCTCCGGTCAGTCGCCGTAAACCGGACCGGCCCTCCGCTCTCTCACGACCGACCAGCGACCGCGCTGCTGGCCAGTGGCGTTCGTCGAAAATCCGCGACCGCGAATTCGCCCGCCTCCGCCGGACTACCCCTTCTTGAAGCCGACGAGGAACCCGCCCGCGAAGCCGGCGCTGACGGGGATGACCGACAGCAGGCTCACGACGATGCCCGGCGGCTGGCTCCCGGTCGCGGCGTCCGTCGCGGCGCTGCTCGCGTTGACCAGCCCCGCGGAGAGGCGCTCCCAGTCGACGGCGAGGATGCCCTGCGACTCCAGAAACTTGAACAGCGCGAGTTCGACGCCGACCAGAATCGCGATGATCTTCGCGACTTTCTTGGCCGCGAAGCCGATCAGGCCCCCGATCACCGCGCCCGAGCCCAGCTCCAGCCCGATCTGTTGCAAGCCGATGTCTACCATATCCGTCCCGGTAACGACCGCGGGATAAGGCTCTTGTGCCCTCCGGTCGTGTCGAGTAACCCCGACTTACTCGAACGCGAGCGGCGACGTAGCCCCGGATATCTGGGGAGAACGGCTGTCGGAGCCGTTCGCCGGGGTCGGCCGTCGCGTCCGACCAGAGTTTAAATACGCGGGCGCCGTAGCCACGCGCGAGTGACGGAGACAGGAACCCACCGCCGGGCTGTCGTCGCCAAACGCGTCGACAGCGGACGGCCCGACACGACGGAGATCCGCGATCTGGCGCGCGCGGCCGGCTACGACGTGGTCGGCGAGGTGACCCAGACGAGGAAAGAGGACCCGGCGACCCACATCGGGGAGGGGAAGGTCGCCACGCTCGCGCGCACGGTTGCGGAGACGGAGGCGACGGTCGTCGTCTTCGACAACCAGCTCGGGCCGTATCAGACGTACAACATCGGCAACGAACTCCCAGAGGGAGTCAAACTGGTCGACCGCTTCCGGCTCATCCTCGAGATCTTCGGCCAACGTGCCCAGACCCGCAAGGCCCAGCTACAGGTCGAGCTCGCGGAGCTGCGGTACGAACTCCCGCGCGCAGAGGCCAAGGCCAGCCTCGCCCGGCGCGACGAGCGGCCGGGGTTCATGGGGCTAGGCGAGTACGACGAGAGCCGCGAGCGGGACATCAAAGCCCAGATCTCCCGCATCCGAGACGAACTCGAACGGATCGAGGAGACCGAGGAACACCGCCGCGCGCAGCGCCGCGAGTCCGGGTTCGACCTGGTGGCGCTTGCCGGCTACACGAACGCCGGGAAGTCGACGCTGCTCCGCCGGCTCGCCGAGGACGTCGACGTGGACGAGAACGAGGACCTCCACCCCGACCTGGACGCGACCGCCGAGTCCGAAGACCGGCTGTTCACGACGCTCGGGACGACGACCCGGCGAGCGGACATGGACCAGCGGGACGTGCTCGTGACCGACACCGTCGGGTTCATCTCGGACCTGCCCCACTGGCTCGTCGAGTCGTTCAAGTCGACGCTGGACTCGGTCTACCGGGCGGATCTCGTCCTGTTGGTCGTCGACGTGAGCGAGCCGGTCGAGGAGATCCGCGAGAAGCTCGTCACGTGTCACGACACGCTCGCCGAGCGTAACGAAGCGCCCATCGTGACGGTGCTGAACAAGGTCGACACGGTCGACGCCGAAGAGGTCCAGCGCAAGCGCGAGGCGCTGTCGGCGCTGGCGCCCAACCCGGTCGCGGTGTCGGCCCGGACCGGCGAACGCGTCGACGACCTCCGCGAACGGATCCACGCGGAGCTTCCCGATTACGAGCGCGAGCGGCTCGTCCTGCCGATGACCGACGACACGATGTCGGTCGTCTCGTGGATCCACGACAACGCCCAGGTCGACTCGGTCGACTACGGCGACCAAGTCGTCATCGAGTTCGAGGCTCGCCCCGCGGTCGTCGAGCGCTCGCGCTCGAAGGCGGGCGAACTCGTCGGGGCCTCGGCCTGAAGCGGGGGGGTGCCGGGCAGCGAGTCAGTGCTCTCCGTCGTTCGCCTCCCGCCAGGCGAGCGCGCGCTCGCGGAGTTCCCGGCAGCGCTCGCCCTCGACGGTCAGGTCCGGGACGGGAACCGGCGAGCCGTCCTCGTCGATGGCGACGAAGACGAACTGCGACTCGGTGGTCATCTCCTGCTCGCCGGTCCGGGGGTTCTCACGGGTCGCGCGGAGGTGGACGTTGACGCTGGAACGGCCCTCGTCGAAGACGAACGACTCGATGACGGCCACCTCGCCGGTGGGGATCGGCCGGTGGAAGTCCATGCGGTCGATCGAGGCGGTGACACAGGGTTCGCCGGCGAAGCGCATCGCCGACATCGCGCCGAGTTCGTCCATCCACTTCATGACGTTGCCGCCGTGGACGGTGCCGTAGTTGTTGGCGTGGTTCGGCTGGACGCGCCAGCGGTTCTCCAGGTACGTCTCGCTGATGTTCGGCATATCCTGACCGACGGGCGGGAGGCTTGTCGGTCTACCGGCCCGGTCGAGCCTCCCGTTCGGACCGGTTACGGCTTCACGAGCACCTTGATCGCCTCGCGCTCGTCCATCGCGCGGTAGCCGTCTGCGATATCGTCGAGCGAGACGGTCTTCGTGAAGATCGGTGAGGGGTCGAGCGTGCCGCCGAGCACGTCCGCGAGCAGCTCGTCGGCGTAGGCGCGGACCGGCGCGATGCCGCCCGACAGGGTGACGTTGTCGCCGAAGAAGGGGAAGAGATCGAGGCCGTCGCCCATGCCGTGGGGGACGCCGACGTACCCGACGGTGCCGCCGGGGCGAGCGGCGCCGACGGCCGTCTCCATCGCGCCCGCGGCGCCGACGCACTCCAGGACGTGCTCGGCGCCGCCGCCCGTGATATCGGCGACGTGTTCGGCAGCGTCGTCGACCCCGCCGTCGCCTTCGAGGACGGTCTCGGTCGCGCCGAACTCCTCGGCGATGTCGAGCCGGTCGGCGTGGTGGCCCACGGCGATGATCCGCGAGGCGCCGAGTCGCCGCGCGGCGAGGACGCCACAGAGGCCGACGGCGCCGTCGCCGACGACGACGCAAGTGTCGCCGGCCGCGACGCCGGCGCTGACCGCCGCGTGGTGGCCGGTGCCCATCACGTCGGTCAGTGGTAGGGCCGCTTGCAGGGAGTCCTCGTCGTCGGCGTAGCGGTCGGGGATCCGAACGAGGGTCCCGTCGGCGTGGGGAGCGCGGACGTACTCGCCCTGTGCGCCGCCGTTGTCCCCGCCCCAGCCGTCGCCGTTCACGCAGGAGGTGTGGAGTCCGCGGCGACAGAACTCGCACTCGCCGCAGCTGACGACGAACGGTGCGAAGACGCGGTCGCCGGGCTGGACGCTCCGCACGTCCTCACCCACCTCCTCGACGATCCCCATCGGCTCGTGGCCGATACGCGAGGGGGTGTCACGGTCGCTCTGTCCGCGGTAGGGCCACAGATCGGAGCCGCAGACGGCCGTGTGGGTCACGCGTACGAGCGCGTCGCCCGGGTCCTCGATCTCGGGTCGCTCGACGTCCTCGACGCGTACGTCCCGTTCGCCGTGGTAGACTGCTGCGCGCATGGTCGGACACACGGCTACGACCGTGAAAAGTGGGCGGAACCCGGTGAACGACCCGGGGTTCCGTGGCGAGCAGGCGACGCGTCTGCGGAGTCCGCGCGGCGGTCGCGTCGCGCGACCGCTGGCCGCCGCGCGGCGGGTCTCAGCGCATACTACGGGCTGGTCGCGTTCCCGTACTTGAACACTCGGGCCCAGTTACGACCGCCTCTCGACAGCGGCCGGCGGTCACTCCAGCGGTCGCTTCGTCTTCTCGACGACCTCGACCGACTCGATCGCCGTCTCGGGGTAGTCGCCGTCGGCGTCCTTCTCCGCCGACTTCACCATGTCCCAGACGACGTTGAGCCCGGTCGTGGTCCCCTCCAGGGCCTCCATCTCGCAACCGGTCTTGCCGGTCGTCTCGACGGCGACGGTGAGTTCGACGGTCTCGTCGCCGAGGGCGAAGTCGGTGTCGACGTTCGTGATCGGGATCTGGTGACACATCGGGATCGTCTCCCAGGTGTGTTTGACCGCCTGGATCGCGCCGATCCGGGCAGTCGCGAGCACGCCGCCCTTGCCGATCGCGTTCTCGCGGACGGCGTCGACGGTGGCGGACTGCAGGCGGATGGTCCCGCGCGCGACGGCGCGGCGGGCGGTGTCGGCCTTGTCCCCCACGTCGACCATCTGCGTCTCGCCCGACTCGTCGGTGTGAGTGAGGTCGGCCGCCGACGCGGAGTCGGCTCCGTCGGACCCACTGTCGTCCCCCTCTCCGCCGCCACTCACGCCTCGCCACCTCGGTCGGTCCAGAGGACGCTCGGGATCTCCTCGTGGAGGTCGGTGGCGACGAGGCCGTTGTTTCGGCGCTCGTAGACGCGGTCGCCCGCCTCGCCGTTGGCGTAGGCGGCCATCGCGGCGGCGTGGACCGGCTCCTGGGTCGCCGCGAGCGCGGCGGTGATCCCGGCGAGTACGTCGCCGGTGCCGCCGACCGTCATGCCGGCGTTGCCGGTACGGTTGACCCGGGTCGTCTCGCCGTCGGAGACCACGTCGTACTCGCCCTTCACGAGGACCGTCTGGTCCAGATCCGCGGCGAATCGCTCGACGATGTCGGTCCGTTCCTCCCAGTCGTCAGTGACGCGCCCGCCCATCTCGGCGAACTCCCCCTGATGGGGCGTGCAGATCAGGTCGGCCTCCGTGTCGACCTTCGGAACGCGCGAGAGGGCGTCGGCGTCGACGACGGCCGTCCCCGAGTACCCGGAGAGGATCCCCTCGACGGCCTCCAGGGTCTCGTCTTCGTCGCCGAGACCGGGGCCGATGACGACGGTGTCGTGGTGGCGGGCCATCTGGAGGAGAAAGCCCACCTGTTTGGGTTCGAGCTGTTTGCCCTGGTAGGGGCGGACGATCAGGTCCTCGCCGAACCCCTGGAGCTCGCGACCGACGACCATCGGACAGGCGACGCGGACCAGATCCGCGCCGGCGCGGAGCGCGGCCTTCGCCGAGAGCGCGGGCGCGCCGGCGTAGGGGCCGCCACCGACGACGAGCACCTCGCCGTTCTGGCCCTTGTGACTGCCCGGGTCGCGGTCGTCGAGGCGAGCGAGGTCGCCACGTTCGACGAACCGCTCGGCGGCCGCGGGGATACCGATGTCCGCGACGGTCACCTCGGCGTCGAGGGCGGCCAGCCCGGGTTTGGTGTCGTGGAACGTGACCACGCGGTCGGCCTCGACGGCGGTGTCGGCCAGCTCGCCCGTCTCGGCGTTCGTCCCAGAGGGGACGTCGACGGAGACGACGGTCGCGTCGCTGTCGTTGATCGCCGCGGCCGCGGTTCGTTCGGGTTCGCGCAGGTCGCCCGCGATGCCGGTCCCGAGCATCGCGTCGACGACCACGTCGGGCCCGTCCAGTTCGAAGCCGGCGGAGTCGCGGACGGTCTCCGTGTCGTACTCGCCGACCGCGAGCGCGTCCCAGTTCTCGCGGGCGATGTCGGTCGCGATGGTCTCGGGGCGACCCAGCAGGCTGGTCGTCACGTCGAGGTCGTCGAGAAAGCGGACCGCGACGAAGGCGTCGCCGCCGTTGTTCCCCCGGCCGGCGACGACGCGGACGCTCGCGCCGGCGTCGACGACCTCGCGGACCGCGCGCGCGACCGCGTGCCCGCTCGACTCCATCAACTGCTTGCGCGGGACCCCCATCGCCGCGGCGTTCTCGTCGACCACGGCCATCTCGCTGCCCGTAATCATGGACGGGCGTTCGCCCGCCCCCCGGAAAAGGGTGGGGGCAACCGGCCGTCGGTTCCGGCTGTTCTCCCGGACGGCGGCCGGCCGCCGTCCGTCGGTCACCGCCGTATCTCGAACCCGTCGAGCCCCTCGGGGTCGCCGTACTCCGCATCCACGTCCTCGACGCGCGCCCGGTCGCTGCCCTCGTGACACCACGCGACCATCGCCTCGACCGCCTCGGCCGGCCCCTCGAAGACCGCTTCGACGCGACCGTCCTCGAGGTTCATCACCCAGCCGTCGACTCCGCGCTCGCGGGCCTCGTCGCGGGTCGTCGCCCGGTAGAAGACGCCCTGTACCCGTCCCGTGACGTACACGTGTGCTCGCGTCCGGTCTGCCATACACGCCGATACGGCTCCCCCGTTCAAAAATACGCGCCAAGCCGCGTCCTCGCCGAAACCCGACCGCCCCGTTCCGGTCGACCCCGCGCCGACGAACCGGCGACTCCTCGAAGTGGAACGGCGGCGAGGGTTGTACACACGTCGATATGGGCGTCGACAACTGGACAATACCGCACCGATTCGCCGGGACAGTGTCCGAACTTCGCGTCCGATCGCGGAAAACTCCGACGTGTTCCAACAGTACTTTGGTGGTCTCCCGCGCAGGCGTGGGCATGAGTGACGAGGATCTGAACCGCGGGCTGGAGGGTATCAGGGTCGCCGAGACGCGACTGAGCGATATCGACGGCGAGGCGGGCGTGCTCACGATCGGCGGGTTTCCCGTCGACGACCTCGCGCGCAACGCCACCTACGAGGAGAGCGTCTTCCTGCTGTTCGAGGACCGGCTACCGTCGAGCGAGGAACTCGCGGAGTTCCGCGCCGACCTGGCGGGGCGCCGAGCGATCGGCGAAGAAGTGCGGGCGGTCCTACGGCGGGCGGCCGAGGAGGACAAACCGGCGATGGACGCCCTCCGGATGGGCGCCGCGGCGGCGAACCTCGGTACCGGCGAGAGCGAGCCCGAGGCCGACGCCCGGCGGGTCGTCGCCGTCTTCCCGACCATCGTCGCGACCTACTGGCGCTACCGGGAGGGCGAGGAGCCGGTCGAACCCCGCGAGGACCTGCGCCACGCGGCGAACTACCTCTACATGCTGAACGGGGAGGAGCCCGACGAGGCGGCCGTCAGGGGGCTGGAGACGTACCTCAACACGGTCGTCGACCACGGGTTGAACGCCTCGACGTTCACCGCTCGAACGGTCGTCTCGACGGAGTCGGACGTGGTCTCGGCCGCGACCGCGGCGGTCGGGACGCTGAAGGGGCCGCTCCACGGGGGCGCGCCGGGTCCCGTCCTCGATATGCTCCGGTCGATCCACGAGTCGGGCGACCCCGAGGGGTACGTCCGCGGGAAACTGGAGGCCGGCGAGCGCCTGATGGGCTTCGGCCACCGCGTCTACCGCGTCCGCGACCCGCGGGCCGCGGTGCTGGAGGCCGCCGCCGCCGAGTTCTACGACGAGGCCGGTGACTCCGACTTTTTCGAGACGATCAAGGCGTTCGAGGACACCGCGGTCGAGGCCCTCGCCGAGCACAAGCCCGGACGGGACCTGGAGACGAACGTCGAGTTCTACACCGCGGCGCTGCTCGACGGCGTCGGCGTCCCCAAGGAGCTGTTCACCGCCTGCTTCGCCGTCTCGCGGGTCGGCGGCTGGACCGCCCACGCGCTCGAACAGCTCGACGACAACCGACTCATCCGTCCGCTCTCGGCGTACGTCGGCGACCACGACCGCTCGTGGACGCCGGTCGACGAGCGATAGCGCGCTCGCCGCTCACCGCCTCTCCGCGCTACCGCAGGTAGTGGAAGACGTACGTCTGCGTGTACCCCGCGTACTCGCCGCCGAAGGCCGCGCGGATGGCGCGGGAGGTGTCGGCGTAGTTGCCGCGGTCGCAGTCGGGGTAGTACTCCTCGATGGTCGTCCGGATCCAGGTGTCCAGCGGGACGGCCTCCAGGTAGTCGAGCGCGAACAACAGGACGCAGTCGGCCACCTTGTCGCCGACGCCGACGAAGCGGGTGAGCGACTCGCGGGCGGCCTCGTAGTCGAGCCCGACCGCCTCCTGGGGGCGGGCCTCGCCGTCGGCGACCATCCGCGCGGTGTCGCGGACGTACGGGGCCCGGTAGCCCAGTCCCAGGTCGCGCAGGTCGGCCTCGCTGGCCTCGGCCAGTCGCTCGGCGGTCGGGAACGCGTGGTAGGTCCGGCCGTCGAACTCGACGGTCGAGCCGAACGCGCGTTCGAGTTCCCGCTGCATCCCGTGGATGCGGGCGACGCGCATCTGGGCCGAGCAGATGAACGATATCAGCGACGGGAAGGCCGGGTCGTCGACGAGGCGCATCCCCCAGTAGGCGTCGAAGGCGGACTCGACCACGTCGTCGTCCGGCGCCAGCGCGCGGATGGCCGGCAGGTCGTCGTCCAGTCGCAGTTGCTCGCGGAGGACCGGCGCGGCGTCGACCGACGACTCCCACTCCAGGCGGTCGTCGACCTGTCGGACCCGGACGACCTCGGGGTCGCCGTCGACGCGCACGACGGTCTCGTACCAGGCGTCGCCGCCGAAGGCGCCGCTCTCCTCGTACATCCGCCCGTCGGCGCGGTCCCAAAGGTACGACTGGCCGCTCTCGACGGTCGACTGCAGGTCGAAGGGCCCCGGGAACTCCGCGAGGGCGACGGCGCCGCGTTCCACACTCATACCCGGGCCAGGCGTCGGGCCGTCTTCGACCTTTCGAGACCGTCCCGACGGGACCCGCTCGACGGGCGCCCGACGGCGGCGCGACGACGGCCGTCGGCTCGATGGGTGTGTGTCGTGCTATCGAGGCGAACCTTCATGTCACTGCGAGGCGAAGGCGGGCACATGAACTGCAGAGTTGTCGTCGAGGCCGCCGTCCCCGTCTACGACGTCGAGACGGCGGACGAGGCGGTCCGGATCGCAATCTCGAAGACGGGCGAGATGCTCAATCCGGACCTCAACTACGTCGAGATCAACATGGGCGAGCGGTCGTGTCCCCACTGCGGCGAGGAGCTCGAACCCGCCTTCCTCGCCGCCGACGAGAGCCTCGTCGCGCTCGAACTCGAGATAACGGTCTTCAACGTCGAACGCGAGGAGCACGCCGCCCGGATCGCGCGCAAGGAGATCGGCCAGCGCCTCGAGAACATCCCGCTCGAAGTGCTCGAGATCGAGCAGATCGACGACGACGAAGACGAAGATGACGAGGACGAGGAAGACGACACCTCGGCGGACGACACCGAGTCGGCCTCCGACGGGGACGGGTCGTCCGAGGAACGCGGTGACGGGGGGTCGACCGACGACCGCGGCGACGACGTGCTGCCGGAGTTCGAGGAGCTCATCGACGAGTCGTAGCGCGACCCGGCGCCTGCAGTTCACTGTTTTCGCGGTTCGAGAGACGCGGACGGCGCGCGCGAGACGGGACGGGAGCGAGAGGGCGGTGGCTGGACGGTCGCGAGTACGACAGAACGGGTCGGTTCGTTCAGTCGGCGGAGGCCGGAACGCGCTCGCGCGTCTCCGTCTCCATCTCCGAGGTGATGCCCTTCGCCAGGGCGAAAACAGCGTTTTTGTGGTCGGTCTTCGATTTGTGGATCGAGGTCGGCCGTACCCCGAGAGAGGTGTACTCGTCGTGTTCTACCTCCTCGCCTGTGTCCATCTCGTAGTGATTCTCCACCTGAGCAAGCAGGCCGTGAAGGTGAATGAGCTCCTGCTTTTTCATAGTCAACCGGTCCTAGCCACTGGAGGTTAATAGTAGTATCCTGAGTCGCGTTAACACACATCTGCTTGAAAACCGTGTACAACAGCCTCTCGATATCGGTTTCGGGGGTCGGCTCCGATCGGGGGTGGGCTCGACGACGAGGAGTTTCGGTGGCGGTCGGCGGCGGGTTTCGGGCCGACGCGAAGCCGTCGCGGCGGCGACCGCGCGGTCCACGCGGGGCGGCCGCGGGGTTGAAAGACTTTTAGGCGGGGACGGGCTTCTCACGGGTATGGACTACGACGACATGCTCGACCGGGCGATGGAGGAGACGCCGGAGATCGAGGGGAGCTCCGACCGGTTCGAGGTACCCGACCCGAACATCCGCCAGGAAGGGAACGTGACCGTCTACGAGAACTTCCAGGACACCTGCGACAGCCTCGGCCGCGAGGACGACCACGTCATGCAGTTCCTCCAGAACGAACTGGGGACCAGCGGGCACATCGACGAGAGCGGCCGCGCGCGGCTGACCGGCGAGTTCAGCGACCGGCGGGTCACCAACGCCATCGACGAGTACGCCGAGGAGTTCGTCCTCTGTTCGGAGTGCGGGCTCCCCGACACGCACTTCGAGCGCGAGGGCGGGGTACTCCTCCTGCGGTGTGAGGCCTGCGGCGCGCGGTCGGCGACGAGCGGCTAACCGAGGCTCTTCAGCGTCTGCAGGTCGCGGTCGGTCCGCGTGAACTCCGCGAGCCGCCGGCTCGCGTGGCAGTTGGGACAGTGATAGAGGGCCGTGTGTTCGGGGAGGTCCGTCGGCGTCGACTCCCAGTCTTTGGTACACTCGGGACAGAGCAATCGGACGTACGCTTCCTCCATGCGTGGTATCAACACACACGACGAGTACAAAAAGACTGGTGCGGCGGGCGCGGCGAGCGACGGGAGCGGTCGAACCGAAGGATCCGGTCGGTCAGGCCGGCGCGTCGACGGATTCGAGGAGCTCCTTGTAGCGGTTGCGGATGGTGACCTCGGAGATGTTGGCCACCTCGCTGACCTCGCTCTGGGTGACCTTCTCGTTGGTCAGCAGGGCGGCGGCGTACACCGCGGCGGCGGCGAGGCCGACCGGGCTCTTCCCGCTGAGGATCCCCTGGTCGCGCGCGCTCTCGATGAGTTCGCGCGCCCGGCGCTCGGTGTCGTCGCTGAGCGCGAGGTCCGAGACGAACCGCGGGAGGTAGCTCTCGGGGTCGGCCGGCTTGATCTCCAGGTTCAGCTCGCGGACGACGTAGCGGTACGTCCGGGTGAGCTCCATCTTCTCGACGCGGGAGACGGCGGTCATCTCGTCGAGGCTGCGGGGCGTGTTGGCCTGCCGCGCGGCGGCGTACAGCGCCGACGTGGCGACGCCCTCGATGGAGCGGCCCGGCAGGAGGTTCTCCTCCAGCGCGCGGCGGTAGATGACCGACGCCGTCTCGCGGACCGTCTTCGGCAGGCCCAGGGCCGAGGCCATGCGGTCGATCTCGCCCAGCGCCTGCTTGAGGTTGCGTTCCTTGGAGTCGCGCGTGCGGAACCGCTCGTTCCAGGTGCGCAGGCGCTGCATCTTCTGGCGCTGGTTCGACGACAGGGAGTTGCCGTAGGCGTCCTTGTTCTGCCAGCCGATGTTGGTCGAGAGACCCTTGTCGTGCATCATGTTCGTCGTCGGTGCGCCGACGCGGGACTTCTCGTCCTTCTCGGAGGGGTTGAACGCCCGCCACTCGGGGCCGCGGTCGATCTCGTCCTCTTCGACGACCAGTCCGCACTCCGAACAGACGGTCTCGCCGTGCTCGGTGTCCGCCTCGACCCGACCGCCACACTCGGGACAGACCTGTACGTCGGTCGATTCCTGCTCGTTCTCGTCCTGCAGTCGTTCTCTGGTCTGTTCCTCGGCGCCGGTTCGAATTGTCGTGTCGCTCATGATTGGTCTCCGGAGCGGCTCACCGGTGGCGAAAGCCATAAGAATCCGATGCCGCGCTTCCTAACACTACGTAAGTCCGAAAACTACTTAAATATTTCGATGATCTGGGCGTGTGAGCCGATCACAAATCACAGGATAGCGGCGGAATCACTCCGTATTCCGGCGGTTTCGCGGCGGGTCGGTGAGCGAGGGACCGTCGTGTCGTCGAGCCGCGAAGCGCGGGATCGAACGGTCAGGCGCGTTCGACGCGCAGGAGCACGGCGGCGAACACCCACATGAAGAGGGCGCCGACCGGGACGGTCGGCTGGTGCTGGAAGAACATGACGGTGGAGACGGAAAAGGCGACCGCGAGCACCGCGAAGCAGGCGCCGAACACGCGGACGGGGTCGAGCGTCAGACGGGCCGCGACGGCCGCCGGGACGGCGCCCGCGAGCGCGTCCGGAACCGCGTCCGCGATCCGCACTTCGGCCCGCTCGGCGGCGGCTTCGAGCCACTCGTCGCGCGCGTAGTAGACGAAACTCAACAGGAGCATGCAGCCGAAGAAGCCGGCGGTCGCGAGCCAGAGCCGTCCCTCGGGAACCTGATTGGTCGGGACGAACCCGGGGACCTCGAAGACGAACTGGACGAGGCCGTCGAGCGACTGCCGACCCAGGGCGATCCCGAACAGGTAGTGAAACTGGAGGAAGACGAAGCGGATGTTGACGACGGTGAAGGTACCGTCGACCCACGAGGGTGACTCGCGCAGGACCGAGACCGACCACGGCAGGAGGGCGGTCAGCCACGTCGCGAGGACTGCCAGTTCGCCGGCGTACTCCGAGCGGACCCACATGGTCTGGGAGACCCGGCGTCGCGGCGGGTATAAAAGCTACCGGCTCCGCGAGCGGCACGTCGGTGGGCGGCGCGGCCGAGCGGGCGGCGGGCACGCCCGGGCGGAGAGGAGGCGCGGTCGCCAGCCGGTCCCGGCGCTCACCGGACGCGCTCGGCGTCAGGTTCATGCACGCCCGTTCCCTAGTGGGGGGTGTCGAATGAGGCGCGATTACGTCACGCTGGACCTCCGTCACGTCGACCGGGACGGCGACCGCCTGCCGACGGCCGTGTTGGCCTACGACGGCCCGTCGGACCTCCTCGAGGAGCGCCTCACGGACGCCGGGGGCGACCCGCTGGACCGCGAGCGCGTCGACGTCGCATTCCGCCTGCGGACCGTCGACGACGACGCGACCGGCGTCTTCAGTCTCACCAACCGGATGACCGGGGAGTTCGTCGTCGAGGTCAACGCCGACGCGGAGTCGGTGCGGGACCTCGTCGACGCCGCCCGTCGGGACGACGACCCCGACGACGCCGACGGCTGCTACCGCGTCGCCGTCGAGCGCGACGGCGAGGCGGTCGCCAGCTACGAGAAACGGACCCTGCTCGTCTACGACGACGAGGGGGGTCTCCTCCGACAGCACAGCCTCATCCCCAGCGGCGTCGAGCTGTGATCCCGGCGCTCCCGGGACCGTCACGCCAGCGAGCCGTCGTTTTCTGATTCCGGGCAGTGAGGGGTCATCTCGCTCCCGCCCACCGACCGTCCTACCCGTCGAGCGCCGCGACCAGCGCCGGCAGCGCCTCGGTCGCGTCCGCCCGGCGGTCGTAGTCGGCTCGCTCGTCGTACTCGGTCGGGCCGAGGTTGCAGACGACGACCGTCGCCCCCGACTCCGCGGCGATCTCGGGCAGCAACGCCGCCGGCCGCACCGTCAGCGACGACCCCACGGCCAGGAACACGTCGGCGCGCCGCGCGGCGGCCTGGGCCCGGTCGAACGCCTCGTCCGGAAGCGGTTCCCCGAACAGCACCACGTCCGGCCTGAGCACGCCGCCGCAGTCGCAGGTCGGCGGTCGCTCCCCGTCACGGGCGCGTTCCCAGACGGGGTCGGCCGCCCGCGTCGCGCCGCAGCGGTCGCACGCCACGCGAGCGCTCGTCCCGTGGAGTTCGACCACCGACTTCGAGCCGGCCGCCGCGTGCAGCCCGTCGACGTTCTGCGTGAGGAGCGTGTCGAGGTGGCCCCGCGTTTCGAGCGTCGCCAGCGCCTCGTGAGCCGCGTTGGGTTCGGCGCCGTCGCCGTACATCGTCTCCCGGAGCGAGAGGCGGTCGGTCCAGAACCCCTCCGGGTCGGCGTCGAAGCGCCGCCGATGGAAGTCGGCGGGGTCGTGAGTCTCCCAGACCGGATCCGGCCCGTCGTCGCTCGGGTCGCCGCGGAACGGCGGGATCCCCGACGGGACGCTCACGCCCGCGCCCGTGAGGGCGACGACCCGTTCGGCGTCGGCGATCTCGGACGCCAGCGCCGTCAGTACCGCGTCGTCCGGTCCCACGGCGCCTGCCGGGCCGTCCGCCCTCGCACCGTCAGCCGCGCCATTCGCGTCGACGCCGCCGGTCGTGTCGTCGCGTTCCATGGGAGTCCCCGAGGGACGAGACGGGCAAAAGTCACCCGGCCCGGTGGCCCGCACGACTAAGTGTGACGGCTGCTGAGGGGAGCGTATGTGCTACGAATCGCTGCTGAACGGCGAGGCGGCCGAGCGGTCGGTCCGTGACCTCCTCCGGGAAGAGCGGCGGGCGGCGCTACGCAACGGACTGGCCGCCGCGGTGCTGGTCGTGGCGGTGCTGATCGTCGAAGGCGCGGCGGCGTGGACAGTCGTGGCGCTCGCGGTCGCCGCGGTCGCGCTCGGCGCGGTCCTCCACCAGGCCGTCCTGGTCGCCGGTGCGGCCGCGGTTCGCGTCCGCCACCGCGTCGGCGGGGCGGACCGGGCGACGGCCTGACCGACGGCGCGGTGTCGTCGCTGGCGAGCGAGTTCGACCCGGAAAGAAGGGGGATGCGGTGGAACGAAAGGATGGAATGAGGTGGGGTGGGTGGTGGCAGGGTGCGGCGCCGTCGGGCGCCGACACGCGTGATCGGTTCTGCCGGCGATAAATGCCTCGTGTGCCAATTTTCGTGAACGATACTTGCCGGTGTACTTACTTCGGATCCGGTCGATATGGTCGGGATTTAAGCGCTCGCCGACCGCGGATTCGAGTGACATGCGACTGCACGAATATCAGGCCAAGCAGGTCTTCTCCGACGCCGGTATCCCGACACCGGCCTCGGAACTGGCCGGGACCGTCGACGAGGCGGTCGCCGCGGCCGAGGAGATCGGCTATCCGGTCGCCATCAAGGCACAGGTACACGTCGGTGGGCGCGGGAAAGCCGGCGGGATCAAGCTCGTCGACGACGCCGACGAGGCCGAGGAGGCCGCCGAGGACATCCTCGGGATGGATCTGAAGGGCTACACCGTCGACCGCGTCCTCGTCGAGGAGGCCGTCGACTTCGTCAACGAGCTGTACGTCGGCGTGACGATGGACCGCGGCGAGGGCAAGCCCGTCGCCATGGTCTCGACCCGCGGCGGCGTCAACATCGAGGAGGTCGCCGAGGAGGACCCCGACGCCATCGCCCGCGAGCACATCGACCCCGCCTTCGGCATGCACCCCTACCAGGCCCGCAAGGCGGTCTACGACGCCGGCGTCGACCGCGAGATCGCCCGCGACGTGGCCTCGGTCCTGACGACGCTCTACCAGCTGTGGGACGACCGCGACGGCGCCGACGCCGAGATCAACCCGCTGATGGTCACGAGCGACGACGACGTGATCGCCGCCGACGCCGTCTTCAACGTCGACGAGGACGCCCTGTTCCGCCAGCCCGAGCTCCAGGAGATGGAGGAGGAAGGCGAGTTCGCCGAGAGCGAACTCGACCAGAAGGCCGACGAGTACGGCTTCGACTACGTCCGCCTCTCCGGGAACGTCGGCATCATCGGCAACGGCGCCGGTCTCGTCATGACGACGCTCGACCTCGTCGACCACTACGGCGGCGAACCCGCCAACTTCCTCGACGTGGGCGGGGGCGCCAAGGCCGACCGCATCGCCAACGCGCTCGACATGGTGTTCTCCGACGAGAACGTCGACAGCGTCGTGTTCAACATCTTCGGCGGGATCACCCGCGGCGACGAGGTCGCCAAGGGGATCAACCAGGCGCTCGAACAGTTCGACGAGATCCCCAAGCCGGTCGTCGTCCGCCTCGCCGGGACGAACTGGGAGGAGGGCATGGAGATCCTCAACGAGGACCTGGTGACCGTCGAGAAGACCCTGGAGTCCGCGGTCCAGCGTGCGGTCGACTACGCCGAGGAGGTGGAAGCATGAGTGTCCTGGTCGACGAAGACAGCCGCGTTATCGTGCAGGGTATCACCGGCGGTGAGGGCAAGTTCCACACCGAACAGATGATCGAGTACGGGACGAACGTCGTCGCCGGCGCCGTCCCGGGCAAGGGCGGGCAGGAAGTCGCCGGCGTCCCCGTCTACGACACCGTCGCCGAGGCCGCCGAGGCCGAGGACGCCGACACCTCCGTCGTCTTCGTCCCGCCGGCGTTCGCCGGCGACGCCTGCTTCGAGGCCCTGGGCGTCGACGAACTCGACCTCGTCGTCACCATCACCGAGGGCATCCCGACGCAGGACGTTTCGCGGGTGTACCGCCGCCTGCAGGAGACCGACGCCTACCTCGTCGGCCCGAACTGCCCCGGCGTCATCACGCCGGGCGAGGCCAAACTCGGCATCCTCCCGGGCAACATCTTCGAGGCCGGCCGCGTCGGCCTCGTCTCCCGCTCGGGCACCCTGACCTACCAGGTCGTCGACAGTCTCACCCAGCGCGGTATCGGCCAGTCGACCGCCATCGGCATCGGCGGCGACCCGATCATCGGCACCTCGTTCGTCGAGGCGCTCGCGCTGTTCGAGCAGGACGACAAGACCGACGCGGTCGTCATGTGCGGCGAGATCGGCGGCGAGGACGAGGAGGAAGCGGCCGCCTACATCGACGAGTACATGACCACGCCCGTCGCCGGCTTCATCGCCGGCCGCACCGCCCCGCCGGGCAAGCGCATGGGCCACGCCGGCGCCATCGTCTCCGGCTCCGGTACTGGCACCGCCCAGTCGAAGATCGACGCGCTCGAATCCGCGGGCGCGCCCGTCGGCGACACCCCCGAGGAAGTCGTCGACAACGTCGAAGACCTGCTGTAGCGGTTCCGTTCTCTCCGTTTCTGCAGTCGATGCGAACGGTTTTCCGTCGAGTATTCGAACGACCGACAGCATGGCCGCCCTCCCAGAGGACCGGACCGAACCCGGATCGGTGAACGGGGCGCTCGTCGACCTCGGCTGGATGGTCGCCGGCGTCCTCGTCTTCGGATCGCTCGCCGTCTTCGAACCGCTGTTCGTCGCGGTCGACCCGGCGCCGGCGACCGTCGCCGGATCGGCGCTGATCGGCGGGGTCGTCGGGACCGCCATCGTCGTCCTCTCCGTCGAGAGCGAGCGGGCGCGGTCGTTCTGGGCCGCGAACTACCGCCGCCGGCTCGTCGTGCTCTTCGCGTTCATCGTGGGGATGCAAGCCGTCTTCCGGCTGTTCCCCGGCTGGACGGTCCTCTCGGCGCTCGTCGCCTTCCTGGTCGCGATACCGGTGCGGCTGGCGTCGTACTACAGGCACCGCGACCGGTAACGGCGGACGCCTCCGGCGTGCGGTGACCGACGCGTCCGCCGCCGACGCCCCTTTCACCGCGCCGCCCCAACTCGACGCGTGATCGTCGCCGAGACGGCCGACGGCTATCAGTTCGTCACCCAGCCCGACCACGCCGCCCTCGCGGGCCAGTTCGCCGACGCCTGGGGAGGCGAGTCGGTCGACCGCCCCGACCCCTTCGACTCGCTCGCGCTCGCGGCGTACGCTCACGACACGGGCTGGCGGGCCTACGACCGCCGCCCGCACCTCACCGACGGCGAGCCGGTCGACTTCCGCGAGATGCCCGCCGAGCCGTGGATCGGCCTCTACGACGAAGGGATCGACGCCGTCGCCGGGATGGACGCCTACGCCGGTCTGCTCGTCTCCATGCACGGCGCCGGCCTGCGAAACCGGCGGTACGGCCTCTCGCCGGAGTGGCCCGAGACGCCCCCGGAGTACCGCGAGTTCGTCGACCGCGAGGCGGAGCGCCAGCGACGCCTGCTCGGGGCGCTCCTCCACGGCGAGCGCGACGGGCCGGCCCCCGTGACGGTCGCGGACCGCGACCTCCTGCGGTCGCTCCACCACGCGAGGCGAGTTCCCGAGGGATACGACGGTCGCCTGTGGGCGGACTACCGACGGCTGCAGGCGTGGGACGCCCTCTCGCTGTCGTTCTGTATCACGGATACGCCTCCCGGCTACGGCGAGATCGGGGCCGTCCCGACGACCGACGGGGACGACGCGACGCTCTCGCCGACGCGGGTCGCTGACGGCGAGTACCGGGTCGCCCCGTATCCGTTCGGGACCGCTCCGCTGGAGGCGACGGTCCCCGTCCGGACGGTCGGCGAGGGCGCCCTCGCCGACGAGGAGACACTCGCGCGAGCGTTCTACGACGCCGGCCGGGAGCTTCGGCGACTCACGCTACGCCCGCCGGCGGAGTGACAGGGTCGGCAGGGGACGACCGCTCGGCGCCAAAGCGATTTACGGAAATTCAAGGCGAAAGCCTCGCGCTTCAGCGCGGGGATGAAGCCAACCAATAGTATTCAACCACCGACTACGGCATAGACGGGGTTCCAACGCAATCGTTAAGCCATTCGGTCACAATAGTATACATAGATGGTAAAGAGTACCCGTCACGCGAAATACGAACTCTACTACCACATAGTGTTCGTGCCGAAATATCGGCGTTCGCACTTGACGGGGAAGACAAAGGAACGTCTCGAAACCATCTTTGCGGAAATCTGTGAGGACAAAGACCTCGAACTGGCCGAGTCCGAGGTCATGCCTGACCACGTACACCTATTCATCGGGAGTCCACCCAAGAACGCCCCCTCACTCATCGTCAACTGGGTCAAGGGCATCTCGGCGCGGAAGTACAATCAGCGGTACGACGACCGCGTGAAGTGGACTCGTTCCTACTATGTCGGGACAGCAGGAAGCACCTCGAAAGACGCTGTTGAACGATACATCGCTGAACAGGAAGGTGGCGACGAATGAAGCGAGTCAACACCTTCGAGGTGGTGCCACAGACCGAAAACGACAAAGAGTGCCTTCTACGGCTACTCGATGCGTCCGCCTCTCTGTGGAACGAACTGACCTACGAACGCCGTCAGAACTACTTCGGTGACGGCGACGTGTGGGACACTTCCGAATACCGTGGACGCTACAACGGCGTCGTCGGAAGCGCAACCGTCCAACAGGTCACACGCAAGAACAGCGAAGCGTGGCGGTCGTTCTTCGCCCTCAAAGAGAAAGGCGAGGGCGCTAACCCACCGTCGTACTGGGGCAACGAAGAGGACGGACACGAACTCCGTACCTATATTCGGTGCAACCAGTACACGATTCAGTGGGGCAAGCGGTCGCGTCTCGAAATCCCCGTCGGGCAAGAACTGAAAGACGAATACGGACTCGGCTACCACGAACGACTCCGCCTCGGAGTCCGAGGCAACCCGAAGTGGGACGGCGAACAAGGTCGTCTGGAACTTGAGTACGACGAGGTGAGCGACACGTTCAGGGCTTTTCAACCAGTCACCGTGCCTGATTCTCGACTGGATTCACCACTGGCTTCTCACGAAGCCGCCCTTGATGTTGGCGCAAACAATCTCGTTGCCTGTTCCACGACTACTGGTTCCCAGTACCTCTACGACGGTCGGGAGTTGTTCGGACGGTTCCGTGAAACGACTGACGAAATCGCCCGCCTACAGTCGAAACTACGTGAGAGACGCTATAGTTCCAAACGGATTCGACGGCTGTACCGACAGCGGACAAAACGCCGTGACCACGCACAGAACGCGCTAGTGCGCGACCTCGTTGAACGGCTGTACGAGGAGGGCGTATCGACGGTGTACGTGGGCGATTTGACCGATGTGCTGGAAACGCACTGGTCGGTCAGGGTGAACGAGAAGACGCACAACTTCTGGGCGTTCAAGAAGTTCATCCACCGTCTCGCGTGTGTCTGTGAGGAGTACGGAATCAGCCTTGAAGCCGAGTCAGAAGCGTGGACGAGTCAGACGTGTCCCAAATGTGGCGACCACGAGGAGACGGTTCGCCACGGGGATACGCTGACGTGTCCGTGTGGCTTCGAGGGGCACGCCGACCTCACGGCGTCAGAGACGTTCCTTCGAGAACACAGTGATACGGAAGTCAGGCCGATGGCACGGCCCGTGCGATTCGAGTGGGACGACCACGACTGGTCGGGGAAACCACACCCTCACGAAAGTCCCAAAGAAGTGCGCACAAACCCGCAAGTTGCCTCCGTGGAATCGGCATAGCCGAACCCCCAACGGAGGAATCCTCGCGCTTCAGCGCGGGGAGGATGTCAACGACGGCCCGTCTGGTGAGGGTATGCAGGACGAGGCCTGGCGGTCGGTGGAGGTCGTCCGGAACAACAACGGGGAACCGCACGTGCTCCAGCAGAAGGTCACCGTCTACACCGCGGGCGTCTCCGAAGAGTCCTCCGGCTACACGAAACCCGAGATCCAGCACCGTCTCGTGCCGCTGGAGAGCCTGGTCGAGTTCGACGGCTGAGTCGGCGCCCACCGCTGGTCGCTCGTCGGCGACCGCGCTCGGCCGCCGGACCGACGCGTGCGACACTTTATGAGGGAGTCCGCGACCACTCCACCTCGCCGTGGGAGCGCGCACGCTGGTCGCGGTCGAACGCGACGCTGGCGGGTACGACCTGCACCGTTCGCAGTGGGGCGGCGAGCACGTCGACCGGCTGGTCGACCTCATCCGGGTCGACGAGGCGCCCCCCGACCTCGTCGACCCGGAGCCGTTCCGCGCGGGCGCGTCGGTCGACGAACTCCTCGACTCGCTCGACCCCCGGGAGTACGAGGCGTTCGTCGTCGCCGACGACCGAACCGAGGCGTATCTGGTCTGCCGGCTGGACATCGAGACCGGCCGGGAGGCCGCGACCGCGGTCGCCAGGGACGTCACCGACGCCGACACCACCGTCGACGCAGACGGTCCCACCGTAGCCGACGCGGCGGCGCTCGTTCCCTGGCCGGGCGAGGCCGCCGCCGAGCGGCTCCGTCGGTTCGTCCGCACCGCGAAGGACGTGCTCGGCGACGCCGTCGACGCCGGCCTGGTGCCCGCTCCCGCGGCGACGCGATACCTCGCCGTTCGGATCGCTCGCCACCCCGATACACCCGACGGAGACGCGATCCTGTGGATCGACGGAGGTGAGCGCGCCACGAGGCGCTGACCCGTCCCGTGTCGCGCGGTTTTTCACCCCCGACCCCCAATCGAGAGGCGTGACTGCCGTCGAGGACGGACTCCGGCTGGAGACGCGCGAGCGGCCGAGCCACGAGACAGCACGGGACCTCGTGTCCGAGGCCATCGATACCGGCGCGCTCGTGACGGTCGTCGGCCGCTGTACCGTCGACTACGAGGGCCGCGCGTCGAGCACGCTCGGCCCCGGCGAGCGGCTGGTGATGCTCAAACCCGACGGCGCGGCGCTGGTCCACACCGACGAGGGCCAGCAGCCGGTCAACTGGCAGCCGCCGGACTGTGACCACGAGGCCCGCCTGGCGGATGGCCACCTCGTCGTCGAGAGCCACCGCGAGACGCCCGAGGAACACCTCCGGGTCGACTTCGAGGCGGTGCTGGAAGTGTCGGCCTACGGCCTGACAGACGAGCGCGACCTCTCGCTTTCGGGCACCGAGGAGGACCTCCGCCAGCGCATTCTGGACGAGCCGTCGCTGATCGAAGAGGGGTTCGTCCCGCTGGCGACCGAGCGGGGGACGCCCGCCGGCGCTGTCGACATCTACGGCGAAGACGCCGACGAACGGGCCGTCGCCGTCGAACTCAAGCGCCGTCGGGTCGGCCCCGACGCCGTGGGGCAACTGGGCCGGTACGTCGACGCGCTGGAGCGGGATCTGCACGCCGACCGACGGATCCGCGGGATCCTCGTCGCGCCGTCGGTCACCGACCGCGCCAGTCGCCTGCTCGCCGAGCGCGGGCTGGAGTTCGTGCCGCTGACGCCGACCGGCGGGCCGGCCGCCGACGACTGAGCGGCCGCCGTCCTCCGGACCGACTCGCCGCTACTCGTCCAGTGACTCCTTCAACTCGGCGAGGGCGTTCATCGCCTCCAGCGGCGTCATCGTCGCCACGTCGAGCGCCGCCAGTTTCCGTTCGAGGTCAGAGGTCGGACCGCCGTCGCCGCCGCTGGGCCCCCCGTCGGCGGTGCTGCTCACGCGGACGTTCCCGTCGAGGTCGTGGCCGTCGGCATCGGCCGCGGATTCACCGCGCTCGCCGGCATCGCTGCCGTCGAGCAACTCGCGCGAGCGGTCGACCACCTCGGCGGGGACGCCCGCCAGCTTCGCCACCTCGATGCCGTAGGAGGCGGCGGCGGCGCCGGGGGCGACCTCGTGTTCGAAGGCCACCTCGCCGCCGGTGCGCTCGGTCTCGAAGTGGAGGTTGAACACGCCCGACAGCTCGTCGGCGATAGCGGTCAGCTCGTGGTGATGGGTGGCGAAGAGGGTCGTCGCGCCCACCTCGTCGTGGACGTGTTCGGTCACCGCGCGGGCGATGGCGAGACCGTCGGCGGTGCTGGTGCCGCGACCCACCTCGTCCAAGAGGACCAGCGAGTCCTCGGTGGCGCTCTGAAGGATATCGGCGAGCTCGGTCATCTCGACCATGAACGTCGAGCGGCCGCCGGCGATGTCGTCGCTGGCGCCGACGCGGGTGAACACGCGGTCGACGACGGGCAGGCGCGCCGCGGCGGCGGGGACGAAGCTGCCGGCCTGGGCGAGCACGGAGATGAGCGCCACCTGGCGCATGTACGTCGACTTGCCGCTCATGTTCGGGCCGGTGACCACGGCGAAGAAGTGCTCGTCGTCGAAGTGGGCGTCGTTGGGGACGAACCGCTCCGCCGTGCGCTCGACGACGGGGTGGCGTCCGGCTTCCACTTCGAACTCGTCGGCCCCGACGCAGGGCCGCGTGTAGTCGAACTTCGCCGCCACGCTCGCGAAGGAGACGAACACGTCCAGCCGGGCGAGCCGGTCGGCCAGCGCCTGCACGCGCTCGGACTCCTCTGCAACGTCGCGGCGAACTTCGCAGAACAGTTCGTACTCGAGGTCGTCGGCGCGGCCCTCGGCGCGGATGATCTCGTCTTCCCGCTCTTTGAGCTCCGGCGTGACGAACCGCTCTGAGTTCTTCAGCGTCTGCCGACGCTGGTAGTCGTCGGGCACAGCGTCGAGGTTCGGGTCGGTCACCTCGATGTAGTAGCCGTGGACGGAGGTGTGGCCGACCTTCAGCGAGTCGATGCCCGTCCGCTCGCGCTCGCCCGCCTCCAGGTCGTCGATCCACGATTTGCCCTCGCGTTCGGTGGCCCGCAACTCGGCCAGTTCGTCGTCGAAGTCGGGCTCGACGATGCCGCCCTCGGTGAGGTCGGCGTCCGGGTCCTCCCGGATGGCCTCGTCGACCAACTCGCGCACGTCGGCGAGGGGGTCGAGGTGTTCGCGCAGCTCGACCAGCGTCGCCGAGTCGGCGTCAGCCAGAGCCGCTCGTACGTCGGGGACGACCGCGAGCGTGTCGTGCAGCGAGCGCAGGTCCCGCGCGGTGGCTCGCCCGCGGGCGACCCGGGAGACGAGCCGCTCGATGTCGTACACGTCGTCGAGCAGGCGGTGCAGCTCCTCGCGCAGCGTCACGTCGCCGGTCAACTCGGCGACGGCGTCGTGACGGGCGGCGATACGGTCCTCGTCCAGGAGGGGTCGGCGCAGCCAGTCGTCGAGCTTCCGCCGGCCGAGCGCGCAGGCCGTCTCGTCGAGCGCGTCGACGAGGGTGAGCGCCCGGTCGCCGTGAACCGCCCGCCGGTCGAACAGTTCGAGACTCTCCAGCGCGACGCGGTCCAGCAGCATGTACTCCCGCGGGTCGTAGCGCGTGAGGGCGTTGATGTAGTCGAGCGCGGTGGTGCCGTCCGCGGTGTCGGCGCTCGCGTCCGGGTCGTCCGCCGCGGTGTCGCCCCCGGCGGTCGCACCCGGACCGGCCACCGCCGCCGTCGAGTCGTCGCCGATATCGCCCGCGTCGGGGTTGCCGCCGCGGGTGTACTCGGCGTAGGCCAGCAGGGCGCCGCAGGCCCGGACCTCGGCTTCGTCGGCCAGCCCGAGGTCGCCGAAGTACGCTTCGACCCGCTCGCGCGCCCGCTCGGCGTCGAAGGCCGTCCGCTCGTACGGCGAGACCATGCAGTCGCCGTCGAACACGTCCGCGGGCGCGTCCGGGCCGACGATGGCCTCCGCGGGCGCGAACCGCCCGAGTTCGTCCGCGATCGAGTCCAGCCGGTCGGCGCCCGTCGCGTAGCAGTCGCCCGTCGACACGTCCAGCAGCGCGAGGCCGTAGGGACCGTGCTCGTCGCCCTCGGCGCCCGCACCGCCGCCGGCGCGGCCGGCGTCCCGGGTCGCGGTGTCGCCGCCCGGGCCGTCCGCGGTGAGACAGGCGACGTAGTTGTTGTCGGCGCTCCGCAAGAGTTCGTCCTCGGTGAGCGTCCCCGGCGTCACGACGCGGGTGACCGCCCGGTCGACGACGCCGCTCACTTCGTCGGGGTCCTCGACCTGGTCGGCCACGGCGACCCGATACCCCGCCTCCAGCAGCCGCTCGATGTACGACTCGGCGTTGTCGATCGGGATCCCCGACATCGCGTACTCCCCCGTCGAGTCCTCCCGCTTCGTCAGCGTGATCTCGCAGATGCGAGCCACCCGTTCCGCCGCTTCGCAGAACGCTTCGTAGAAGTCGCCCACCTGAAAGAGCACGAGCGAGTCGTCGTACTCCCGGCAGAGTTCGAAGTACTGGGCCATCATCGGCGTCAGGTCGTCTTCCCGTTCGGCCATCTTCGCCGGCGCACCCAGTGCCGCATCCATGGGTGTGTGAGAGCGGGTCGCTCGGGTTATATCCATCGGCTTCCCGTCCCCGACTCCGTCGACGGTATCGGGCGTCTCCAGTGCGTTCGGTTCGATGTGCGTATCGCTCAAACGGTTCGTTTAGTCTCGCATAGTATTTTGTATCTAAGAGATTGGTATTGAGTATGAAACGTAGAGGATTGTTAGCCGCCATCGCTGCAGCAATGGCCGGATTTACGGGCTGTTCAGGCGGTGGTACAGGGTCGGAAAACCGAACCACCGACTCACCGAATGGGGTGATACCTACATCGACTCCGCTTTCAGAGTTCGATTGTCCACCACATGATTCCGCTCCAAACCCCGCTGTCTGCTCGCATACTGTTGATACGGACACTGCGAGTGTCTATCTCCTCCCATCGGACACGACCGTGGACGTATCAACGGGGACAGTTGACCTGACGCTTTACAACAACTCATCGGCCGAACTGGAGTTTAACCCATATCAATGATCTATCATGAAAAGGAAATCTGCAGGATTGAACCCGATTAAGAAACGCACAGCCGGTGACGGGCGACTCACACTCGCTCCCGGAAAGACTCATTCGTGGACGTTTGAAGAGGTTGTAGACGCTATCAACGAGAGGGCGACTGTAGATGCAGGGACGTACACAGCAGGAATCAGCGTTCCGAGCCCTGAGACTTCGGACTGGAACCGGTGTATTGCGCTGTTTCGGCTCGTGTGAATCGTTGGAACAAGTGTTCAGTAGTTCCTCTGTACCGAACACTACCCGTCCGTTCGCGCCTCAGTCACTTCTCGATCCGGCCGGAATCGTCTGCTCCGGGGGAGTCCGGCGCCGATTCCTCGTCGGGCCACCCCACCTCCTCCCGCACGAGGTCGGCCGCGTTCTCGACGGCGCCGACGCTGGAGAGGTAGCCGGCGCCGACGGTGGTCTTCAGCGCCTTGGCCGACCGGCCGCGCAGCACTTTGGGGCCGACCTGCGCGATGGCGCCGTCGCCGATGCTGACGAGCCAGCCCAGCGAGTCGAAGCGGTAGCCGTCGAGGCGGGGTTCGAAGCCGCCCTCGCCGGACAGTTCGTGGTCGACCAGCCGTTCGATGTTGTCCGCGGCGACGCCGGCCTCGCGGATGGCCGCCTGGGC
This sequence comes from Halosimplex rubrum, assembly GCF_013415885.1. Taxonomy (NCBI): domain Archaea; kingdom Methanobacteriati; phylum Methanobacteriota; class Halobacteria; order Halobacteriales; family Haloarculaceae; genus Halosimplex; species Halosimplex rubrum. The sequence continues at coordinate 2,007,413 of NZ_CP058910.1, read as the reverse complement.
GCTGGCGGGGACGGCCTCGCCGTCGGTGTCGACGACCCGGCCGGCGTCGCCGACGACGAAGGTGCCGTCCTCGTAGCGCAGGTCCCCGCGGACGACCGGGCGCTCGCCGCGGAGGGCGTCCGGGCCGCGGATGCCGCCCGTCCAGACGAACACGTCGTAGTCCTCCGTCGCGCCGTCGGCGAAGCTGATGGTCTCCTCGTCCGCGCTCGCGACGGCGCGACCCGTTTCGACGCGCACGTCGCGGGCGTCGAGTTCCTCGCGGACCGCGCGCTGGAAGTTCTCGGGGAAGTTCGGCGCGACGCTGTCCTCCTGTTCGAGCAGCACGACCTCGACGGCGTCGCGGGCGCCCTCGTCGCGGGCGCCCTCGTCGCGGGCGAGCGCGGCGAGTTCGCCGGCGACCTGCACGCCCGACAGCCCCGCGCCGCCGACGACGACGCGAGCGGGGTCGTCGCCCGTCCCGGCGTCGACGGCGTCGAGGAAGTCCGAGCGGACCGCCTCGGCGTCGGCCAGTCGCTTGAGCGGCGTCGTGTGGTCCGCGAGGCCGGGCAAGTCGTAGTAGTTGGTCTCGGCGCCGAGACAGACTGCGCCCACGTCGTAGGACAGCTCCGCGGTCCCGTCCCCGCTGTCTCCGCCGCCCTCGCCGTCCCCGCCCTCGTCGAGCGCGGCGACGCCCGCGTCGGTGTCGATGTCGGTGACGGTCGCCTCGCGGACGGTCGCGCGCTCCAGCACGTCGTCGAGGTCGACGACGATCTCCTCGGCCAGGTTCGGTCGCCGGACGACGCGGTGGAGTTCGTGCTGGACGAGGTGGCTGGCGTCCTCGTCGACGACGACGAGGTCCACCGCCTCGGGGAGCGACGATTCGAGCTTGCGGGCGAGTGTCAGGCCGGCGTATCCGGCGCCGAAGACGGCGACGCGCATGCCGGGACTGCGGGCCGAATCGAGAAAAGCCCACTGACGGCGGCCCCCAGCGTGACGACCGGTCCCCGTCCGCCGGGAACCGTCACTCGGTTTCAAATACCACCGGATCGAACTGTCACCTATGTACGAGACGATCCTGGTGCCGACCGACGGCAGCGCACACGCCGAGCGAGCGGCCCGCCACGCCGTCTCGCTGGCCGAGGCGTTCGGCGCGACCGTGACGGTACTCGGCGTCGCGGACCTGAACCGGGCGGCCGGGGCGTTCAGCGCCGGCGGCATCGACGACGAGTTCCGCGAGCGCGTCCGGGGAACGTCCGAGTCGGCGGTCGAGGACACGGCGGCGCTGGCGGACGACCGCGTGCCGGTGGAGACGGCCGTCGTCGACGGCGACCCGGCGAAGGCTATCGTCGAGTACGCCGACGAGGGCGAGTTCGACGCCATCGCGATGGGGACCCACGGCCGGCGCGGGCTCTCGCGGCTCGTCTTCGGGAGCGTCGCGCGCTACGTCGTCAGGCGGACGACGCGACCGGTCCTGACCGCCCGTGAGACCGACGCCGACCTCGTCACCGACTACGACGACGTACTGGTGCCCACGGACGGCAGCGACGCGGCCGAGGCGGCCGTCGACCACGGGCTCGCCGTCGCAGACGCCTTCGACGCGACCGTCCACGCCGTCCACGTCGTCGACCTGAGCGGGATGGCCGCCGGCTCCGGCGTCGAACCGCCGACCAGCCAGCTCGAACGCTACACCGAGGCCGGCGAGGCGGCCGTCGAGGCCGTCGCCGAGCGCGCCCGCGCCGAGGGGCTCGACGCGGTGACGGCCGTCGAACACGGTTTCCCGGGCGCCGACCTGCTCGACTACGTCGGCGAGGCGAGCGTCGACCTCGTGACGATGGGGACCCACGGCCGGACCGGGATCGACCGCGTCCTCCTCGGGAGCACGACCGAACGGATCCTCTCCCGGTCGTCCGTGCCGGTGCTGGCCGTCCACCCCGACTCCGAGTGAGTTCGACCCGACCCGCCGGACCGATTCCGGCAACCGACCACTTACCCGTCTGGAGGACTCCGATCGGGGTAGATGCCGGACGAGGAGCTCCCGTGGTCGGAACCGGACGGTCGCGGCGAACGGTCGGTCGTCGACTGCGAGGCCTGCCAGTCGGTGATCGACGACGAGAGCGACCGGACCGTCTCCTTCCTGTTGCTCGACCACCTCACGATCCCGGTCAGGAGCTGCGAGACGCACCTGGACCGCTTCTCGACGATCTGCGGGCTGACGACCGAGGACTCCGCCCGCGTGCTCGACCACTACCCGGCCGGCGGGGTCGCCTGCCCCGCCTGCCGGAACGCCCGCTACGACACGAGCCGTCCGATGGTCTCCGTCGAGGACGGGATGGTCGTCCTCACCGCCTGTCCGGACCACCAGTCGCAGATCCTCCGGCGGTTCGACGTCGGTCTGGAGACCCACCAGCAACTGACGGCCAGTCTCGACGGCCGCGACGCGGTCTGAGCCGGGAGCGGTTCGACGGGCACGCTCGGCGCGTCGGCGCCCACCTGTCATTGAAACGGCTCGCGACCCAACCGGGCGTATGTACGAGTCCATCCTCGCGCCGACCGACGGGAGTGCGACGGCCGACCTGGCCGCCGACCACGCGCTCGCGCTGGCCGCGGCGTTCGACGCGTCCGTGACGGCGCTCGGCGTCGTCGACGCGGCGCAAGCGGCGGGGCCGTTCGACGCCGGCGGCGTCGACGACGAGTTCCTCGACCGACTGGAGACCGAGGCACGGCGGTCCGTCGACGGCGTGACCGAGCGGGCGGGCGACGTTCCCGTCGACGGGACCGTCGTCGAAGGTGATCCCGCCGAGACCATCGTCGACCGCGCCGCCGACCACGACCTCGTCGTCCTCGGGACGCACGGCCGGTCGGCCATCGACCGCGTGCTCACCGGCAGCACGAGCGCGCAGGTCGTCCGCGAGTCGCCGGCTCCGGTCGTCACGGTCAGGAGCGACGAGGGCGAGTCGGCGGCCGGCGAGGAGTCGACGGCCGGCGATGCGGAGGCGACCGACGACGAGTCGCCACTCGGGTACGACGACGTGCTGGTACCGACCGACGGGAGCGACGCGGCCGAGGCCGCCGTCGACCACGGGATCGCCGTCGCCGAGGCCTTCGACGCGACGGTCCACGCGGTCAACGTCGTCGACGTGAGCGCGGTCGCGGGCGGCGCGGGCGTCGCGGCCGGCGCCGGCGGAGCGGGAACGGCGGGCACCGTCGGCAGCGACCTACTGCAACCCATGATCGAGAACGGCGAGGAGGCGACCGAACGCGTCGCCGAGCGCGCCCGCGCCGAGGGGCTCGACGCGGTCACCGACGTCGGCGAGGGGTCGCCCGGGTCGATGCTGGTCGACTACGTCGACGAGGAGGACGTCGACTTCGTGACCATGGGCACCCACGGCCACACCGGTCTCGACCGAGTGCTGCTGGGGAGCACGACCGAACGGACGATGCGCAACGTCTCCGTTCCCGTGCTGTCGGTCCGGGCGAGCGAAGACGACGGGGCGGAGTGAATCCCCGACGACTCAGAACAGCGCCTCGCTCTCGTCCAGAACTTCGGCGGGACCGCCGACCTCCCAGACGCGGGTGTCGACGCCGCAGTCGGCGACGGCCTCCTCGACGCGGTCGACGTGTTCGGCGGTGGTGTTGACGTAGGTGCTGGCGCCGGTGTCGACGGAGAAGTAGACGGGGACGCCTTCCTCGCGCAGTTCGCGGACGGCGTTGAAGATCTCGATGGTCCGCGGTTGCCAGTACACCCACCCGGAGGGCCCGGTCATCGTCGTCGCCGCCAGCGACAGCGAGTCGTGTTCCGCGCGCTCGAAGGCGGCGTCGAAGTCGCCCTCGCGGAGTTCGCCGCGCATCTTCGCGATCTGGCCGTGGATGTGAGCCATCCGCCCCTCGAACATGTGGCTCTCGGCGGCTTCGGCGTGGGCGGAGTCGGTCTCCTTGTAGCTGGGGACCATCCCGGCGACGACACGCACGTCGTCTTCCAGCTCGTCGGCGACCTCGATGCGCTCGGAGCGGCAGTCCTCGTCGTCGGTGCCCGTCCGGAGGTGCGAGTAGGCGCCCGTGACGGCGCGGGCGGCCGAGGCGGACCCGCGGCGGGCGATCGCCGATACCTCCGGCCGCGAGAGGTCCAGCCCCGCGGCCTCCGAGAGGGCCATCGCCGCCGCCGCGAACCCGGAGGCGGAGGAGCCGAAGCCGATGTTCGTCGGGAAGGAGTTCTCGGAGACGAAGCGGACGCGGTGGTCGACGCCCGCGCGGTCGCGCACCTCGTCGACGACGGTGCGGATGCGGTCGGCGCCGCTCCCCTCGACGGGGTCGCCGTCGACGACGTACTCGTCCTCGTCGAGTTCGGGGTCGAACTCGACTGTCGTCTTCGTGTGGCTCGGCGCGGTGCAGAGGCTGATGGAGTCGTGGTAGGGGTGGCGCAGCTCCTCGTCGCGCATCCCGTGGTACTTGACCAGCCCCTGGATCGGGTGGGCCTTCGCTGTCGCCTTCATACCGGGGAATCCGCGGGTCTCCACTTTGCTGTTGTGGCTCCGGTCCGTCGGGCAGTGTTCCGTCGCCCCTGTGAGTGTAGCAGCGGTGGCATCTCGTGCGTGAATATTATCTATTGCGGGCAGGAACCCTCGCGCATGGAAGTCGATCTCGACAGCTTCAGTGCCCGCGACTGGGAGGAGCCGACCGACGCCGACCCGATCCGGTTCGCCATGGTCGGACTCGGGTGGTGGACGCGCGAGCAGGCGATCCCCGCCGTCGAAGACGCCGACTACTGCACGACGACGGCGCTGGTCAGTTCCAGCACGGAGAAGGCCGAAGACGTGGCGGCCGACATGGATGGGATCGAGGCGACGCTCACCTACGACGAGTGGGCCGACGGCGCGGCGACCGACGCCTACGACGCGGTGTACATCTGCACGCCGAACGGCCTCCATCGCGGCAACGTCGAGGCGGCGGCCGAACACGACAAGGCGGTCCTCTGTGAGAAGCCCCTGGAGGCGACCGTCGAGGACGCCCGTGCGACCGTCGACGCCTGTCGCGAGGCGGACGTGCCGCTGATGGTCGCCTACCGGCTCCAGACCGAACCGGCCGCCCGTCGCGCCCGAGAACTGATCCAGGACGGCGCCATCGGCGATGTCGTCTCGATAGTCGGGCACATGTCAGACAACATCCTCGACGCCGTCGGCGAGGACAGCTGGCGGTTCGACCCCGACCTGGCCGGCGGGACGACGCTCAACGACATCGGGATCTACCCGACCAACACCATCCGGTTCATCCTGGAGGAGGACCCCCAGGCGGTCTACGCCCGCGCGGAGTCCGAACAGCCGGCCTACGAGGGAACCGACGAGCACGGAGCGTTCCAGCTTGAGTTCTCCGACGGCAAGCTCGCCTCGTGTACGGTCTCCCACAGCGCGACGGTGACCTCCAGCCTCCGGTTCGTCGGTACCGAGGGCGAGTTGACCATCGAGGGGCTGTTCTTCCCGAACACCCGGAAGGTGCTGCGGGTGTCCGGCCCGGGCATCGAGGGCGAGTACCGACCGGAACCGGTCGACCAGATGCGCGAGGAGTTCGACTACTTCGCCAACTACCTCCAGCGCGGGCTCGACCCCGAACCCGACGGCGAACACAGCATGGTCGACATGCACACCATCGAGGCGCTCTACGAATCCGCCGAGAGCGGCCGGCGCGTCGAACTCGACCTGTAAGCGGGGCGGAAATGTGGTGACGGCGGACCTCGCAGGCAACTGAGCATCCGCGCGCCTGCGGCGCGCGGTTCTTCGCGGCGAGTGAGCGAAGCGAACGAGCCGCGCTTTTTCACCCATGTTTTTGCCGGCCGGGTTCCCCGCAGGGAGCGGTGCGAGGTGCGACCGACGGGAGCACCTCGATGCGAACGGCGAACGAAGTGAGCCGTGAGCGAAGCGAGCGAGGAAACCCCCGAGCGAAAAAGACGGTCCTCAGATGATCTGATAGCCGCCGTCGACGTACAGCAGGTGGCCGTTGACGTAGGAGGCGTCCTCGGAGGCGAGGAAGAGGTAGGCGCCGGCGACTTCGTCGGGGGTCGCCATCCGGCCCATCGGGATGGTGGGTTCAATCTCCTGGTCGCGCAGGTCCGGGAGGTCGGCGTCCGAGAGCAGGAACCCGTCGCCGATATCGCGGTCGTAGTCGGGGTTGCCCTGGCCGAAGGTGGTGCGGATGATGCCCGGTGCGACGGCGTTGACGCGGATGTCGTGGCGGGCGAGTTCCAGCGCGGCGACGCGGGTGATCATCATCACCGCGCCCTTGGATGCGTCGTACATCGTGTGGCCCAGCTGGGCGTACTCGGAGCTGATCGAGGCGGTGTTGACGATGTTCCCGGAGACGCCGCGGTCGAGCATGTCGCGGGCGGCAGCGCGACAGCCGGCGAAGACGCCGCGGACGTTGATCGCCATCACCTGGTCGAAGGCGTCGGCGTCGGTCTCGGTCAGGGCGGCCTCGCGATAGATGCCGGCGTTGTTGACCATCACGTCGACGCCGCCCAGGTCGCGGGCGCCCTCGACGACCGACCCGACCTGCTCGGGGTCGGACACGTCCGTCTCGACGAAGGTCGCGTCGCCGCCGGCGTCCTCGATGGCCTCGTGCGTCGGCGCCGAGACGTCGTCCTCTTTCGGTTCCTCGCGCAGGTCGGCGACGACGACGGTCGCGCCCGCCTCGCCGTAGCGCAGCGCGACCTCGCGGCCAATGCCCGAGGTGCCGCCGGTCACGATGACTGTCTCGTCGGAGAAATCGTAGTTCGCGGTTCCCATACGTCGACTCCCGCGGCGGACTCCTTTGTAGCTTTCCGCTCCGGATCACCCGGCTCTATGTGGCCGGCGGCGGACGAGCCGGTATGAGTCGATCACGCGACGGAGACGCGCTGTACACGCCGCCGGCGGACGCGCCGGGCGCGGGAGCCATGTACCCGCGCGTCGAGCGATTGCTGCACGACGACGCCGACGGCGAGACGCTGCTGGCGACCTTCGAGCACTACGCGAGCGCCGACCCCGACTGCGCCGACCCGTTCGCCGACGAGTTCGACGGGGCCGTCCCGGCGGATCGGCCGTACTTCCCGATATACCGCAGTACGGACGGCGGCGAGACGTGGGACGCGTTCTCGGCGATACGGGACACCGAGAACGGCTGGGGGCTGCGCTACCAGCCGGTCCTGTTCGAACTCCCGGAGGCCGTCGGCCCGTGGGATGCGGGCACGGTGCTCGCCGCCGGCAACTCGATCCCCGACGACCGCTCGCGGACGAAGATCGACGTGTACGCGAGCGAGGACGGCGGCCGCTCGTGGTCGTACGTCAGCACGGTCGCCGCGGGCGGTCGCGCCGTCCCGCAGGCCGACGAGACGCCCGTCTGGGAACCCGAACTCGCGCTGGACGCCGACCGCGAACTCGTCTGTTACTTCGCGGACGAGCGCCACCGCGAGGAGGGGTACGACCAGCTCGTCGGCCACCGGCGCTCGGTCGACGGCGGCCGGACCTGGGACGAGGAGGTGTTCGACGCGGCCGTCCCCAACGGCGCGGACCGACCGGGGATGCCCGTCGTCACGCGCCTGCCGGACGGCCGCTACGTGCTCACGTTCGAGGTCGTCGGGCCGACCCACGAGGGCGCCCTCTTCGTCAAGACCTCGCCCGACGGTCGGGACTGGGGCGACCCCGAAGCCCTCGGGTCGGCCGTCGAGACCGCCGAGGGCCACCGGCTCACGAACGGACCGTACGTCACGTGGACGCCCGCGGGCGGTCTCGACGAGGCCGACGAGTCGGGCGGTCCCGACGGGGCCGTCGTCGCGTCGGCGAAGACGCTCCGGACCGAAGACGGCGGCCAGGCGCCCGGGAGCGGTCGGACGCTCCTGGCGACGACCGACTTCGCGGAGTTCGCCGACTGGGAACCGGTGGCGGCGCCGCTGTCGTTCGCCGACGAGTTCGACACCGGCCACGGGACCGTCGGCTGGACGACGCCGCTGCTTCCCTCGGCCGACGGCTCGGAACTGCTGCAGCTGACCTCGACGCACGTTGACGACGGCCGCTGCGAGATCCGCTACGCCGCCGCGCCGCTCGAACTGTCCTGAGACCGCGCGAAAGACGACGAGTTCCGCCTACTCCTCGGTCCACTTGATCGAGCAGCCCCGGCTGGGTTTGAACTCGTCGTCGATTTCCTCGCCCGCGAGCACGCGGTCGACGAGTTCCTTCATCTCCCGCTCGGTGGGCTCGTCGTCGGGGTTCGTCGCGTCGTCGAGCCGGCCGTGGTACGCCAGGCGGAACTCGCCGTCCTCGCGGGCGAACAGGAACGGGTCCGGCGTGCAGGCGGCGCCGTACTCGGCGGCGACTTCCTGGCTCTCGTCGCGCAGGTAGGCGTCGTACTGGACCCGCCCGCTCTCGACGTACTCGACCATCTTCTCGAAGGAGTCCTCGGGGTACTCCTCGGCGTCGTTGGGGTTGATCCCGACGACCGCGGCGTCGTCGTACGCCGCGGCCAGCGCGTTCAGTTCGTCGAACTTCGCCTGGGCGTACGGGCAGTGGTTACAGGTGAACACGACCAGCAGCGCCTCGTTGTCGGCGAAGTCGTCGAGGGCGTGGGTCTCGCCGTCGACGCCCGGTAGTTCGAAGGCCGGTGCGGCGTCGCCGCGGTCGAGCGCGTCCTCCTCGGAGTCGAGTGCGACCATGACGCCCGACGGTACGGGCGCCCGGAGAAAGTGACTTTGGGTGGGGAAACTCGACGGTATCCGGAGTCGGCTTCACCCCTCCCGCGAGCGGGTTGGCTTTCGCCTCGCGACCGCTGCTCAGTTCGGCCCGGTCGATCCGATGCGGGATCTCGGTTGGCTCCGTCGAGAGGCTTACACCGCTCGGTCCCGTTTCCCCGTTCATGGCTGCGACACACGACCGGCCGGTCACGCCGTCGACCCGGGCCGAACTGGACGACCTGGTCGCGAGTCACGACCGGGTCCTCGTCGAGTTCCACACGGAGGGCTGCGGGAAGTGCGCGGCGATGGAACCGGTCCTGAGCGCGGTCGCCCGCTCGACCGAAGCGGTCGTCGCGACGATGAACCCCCGCGACGATCCGGAACTGGTCGACGAGTACGACGTACGGAGCGTCCCGAAACTCCTCCTGTTCGTCGACGGTGCCTTGGCCGCGACGCGCGAAGACGGGGTCCTCGCCGTCGAGGAAGTGCAGGCGTTCGTCGCGGACGGCGACTGACCCGTCGGTCGACGGTACAGCGACCCGACCGCGTCTCGCCGTCGGCGCGGTCGAACTCAGTCGACGGGGTCGAGTTCCGTCACAGTCACGTCCTCGAAGCGGGCCTCGCTGGTCTCGTCGACGCTGTGGCTGCAGACGGCGAGGCCGACGACCACCGGGTCGGCGAGGTCGATCCGGCGCTGGTCGATGGGTTGCCACTCCCGTCCGTCGGTCGACGACGACAGCGTCACCGTGCCGTCGACGGCGTCGAGCCGGTACCACGGATAGGCGTCGTACGGCTCCTCGAACTGGTCGCTCCCGGCGGCGGCGCCGACCTCGTCGCGCCACATCGTCTCGGTCCCGTGGTCGGCCGTCGCACCGACGAACGCGAACGCGGCGTCCTCGGCGAGGGTGTCCCTGACCATCAGTCCCGCTTTGCTGTACTCGTGGACGGACTCCAGGTCGGCCAGCCGCCCCTGGATCCTAACGGGGCCGCTGACCTCTCCGTGGCGGAAGTGGAACTCGTCGATGTCGTGCCAGATGTCCCGGCCGTTGCCGACGACCCGCCAGGACCGATCGGACGTGCCGGTCTCGGCGGACCCGGGGACGGACACCTCGCCCACGTCGACGCTCTCGGTGAGCGCGACCGGGTCGGTCGGTTCGACCGGTTCGGGGACGACGACCGGACACTCGTCGAACTCGAAGCGCGCGCCCGGCGACCCGCCGGTCTCGCTCTCGCCGATGTCGATGTCCCAGCCCTGCTGGTCGACGGTCTCGGTGACGATCGCCAGCCCGGTCCCGGTGCCGTCCTCGGCCGTCGTGTACCCGGCTTCGAGGACCTTCTCGCGCTCCGCCTCGGGGATACCGGGGCCGTCGTCCTCGACGTAGAAGCCCCGATCGGTCGTCCCGACGCGGACGGTCACGTCGGGGCCGGCGTGGTCCAGCGCGTTCTTCAGCAGGTTCTCGACCAGCGGCCGGACCGACTCCGTCTCGGCGATGATCTCCGTCCCCTCGGGGACCGCCACGTCGAGCGTCGCCTCGTCGGTCCCGTGGACGCTCCAGACCTGCTCGACGAGCGGGCCCAGCGCCGTCGACGACACGCCCACGTCGAGCACGTCGAGCACCTCCTCGGAGAGGTCGACCGAGCGGTCGCCCTTCGAGAGCGCGCTGAGGTCCTCGAGGATCTCCTCGATGCGCTCGTTGGCCCGCTCGATCCGGTCGAACGCGGACTCGTGGCCCTCCCGGGCGCGTTCGAGGGCACCGACCGATATCTGCAGAGGCGTCCGCAGGTCGTGAGAGACGTAGCTGGCGAACTGGTCGAATCGCCGCTGTTGCTCCTCCAGCCGGTGCTGGAGCTGCATCCGGTCGGTCACGTCGATCGCGTACCCGACCACCCCCAGCACGCGGCCGTCGTCGTCGCGCCAGGGGAGTTTCGTCACCTCGGACCAGTAGTCGCCGCCCTGCGTCTCGAAGTGCTCGATCTGGCCCCGGATCGGGTCGCCGGTCTCGGCGACGCGCAGGTCGTCCTCGTAGGCTTCCCGGTCGGCGTCCGTGCGGTGGTCGAACGCCTCCGGGTCGGTGTTGCCGATGAACGCCTCCGGGCCGGGTGTGTGCGGCACGTCCGCCATCCGGACGTAGCGGCCCTCGTCGTCCTTGGCGAACATCGTCATCTGTCCGTCCTCGAGAAGCGTCCGGAAGACGGCGCTGTCCGCCGCCGTCTGTCGCCGTTCCCGGAAGGTGGCGACCGCGTCGTCGACGACGCGAGCGAGCGTCGCGGGCGAGGCCGACCGCGGCAGGTACCGGCAGTCGGCCCGCTCCGCGACGACCGCCGCGACCGCCTCGCCGTCCGCGTAGACGACGACCGGCAAGCGGTCGCCGTCCGCCCTGGCGGTCTCGTACACGTCCTCGAACTCGGCTTCGCCGATGTCGACGGCGACGATACAGCCGGCGTCGTCCCGCTCGGAGAGCGTCTCAGCCAGGTCGGCGCGGTCCACGACGACGCCGGCGACGGTTCCGCCGTCGCCGTCGGATATAGCGGTGCGGACGCGGTCCCGGTCGTCGGCGGATCCGCCGACGACGAGGGCGACAGTCGGGTCCGCCAGGAGGTGGCTCATCGGGATGTTACCCACACCGTAGGCGGTGCAAGTAAATAAGGCCCGGGGGCCGTCGAGCGATTCGGGGGGTCCGGCGGTTACCGCGCTACGCGTCGAGGGTCCGACGGATCGCCGACCGGTCGGTCCCCCCGACCAGCAGCGACGCGTACCAGCCGGCGGCCCGCGCGGCGAAGTTGCAGACGTGCAGCGAGACCAGCGTCGCGACCAGCCCGAACGCCGAGACGGCCAGCGCCTCCGGCAGCGTCGTGACGTACCACGTCGTCAGCCGGAAGGGGATCGTGAGCCCGATCTCCCAGGTCTGGAGCGCGAACTCGACCGAGGGCGCGACGTTCATCTCCCCGGAGACCGGGCGGACGCCGACGTTGACCGACCGGTAGTACAGCGGCACGAGCAGCAGGGACAGCGAGAGCGTTCCGAGGACGACCAGCAGCGTGAACGCGGCGGTCCCGACGAAGACCTTGCTCAGGAGGAAGGCGACGCCCTTCCACGTCGAGAGGGTCGTGAGCGCGTGTTTCAGGTGGGCGACCGGTTCGGTTAGCGGCGGCACCTCGGCGTCGCCGGCGGGCGCGTCGGCGACGAGCAGTCGGTCGGCCGCGTATCGTTCGAGCGCGGTCAGCTCCCGGACGCCCAGCAGCGTCGCGACGAACAGGGGGAGGCCGACGAGTATCACCGACAGCCCGATCCCGAGTCCGAAACCGAGCGGGAGCAGTATCACGTACGTGATCCCCAACGGGAACAGCGCCGAGAGGTACAGCAGGTTCGCGTACGTCTGGGGGCGGAGGGGGACGCCGAGGAACCGCCGGAGGAGGGCGCGCGGTCCGGCCGAGAACCGGAGGTCGGAGACCAGTCGGCTCATTGTCGACGCCTCGCCCGCCGGCGTAGTAAAACTGACCGTACCGCCGCGAGGGCGACCCCTCCCGTCGACTCACTCCCCGATTCCGACGGACGGACTCCTCCGGGGCCCGAGTCACGCGCCCGTGAGCGCGTAGAGGATCGACCCGAGACCGACGATCTCGAGGGTCGCCCACGCGAGGATGCCGGCGGCGTCGCTGGCGAGCAACACGGAGACCAGCAGCGTCGTGACGACGAACGGGGCGACGGTTACGAGGAAGATGCCGATCCCGAGGAACAGCATCGGGCGGCTGTCGTTGCGCCGGTAGCCGCGGTAGGCCTGGTAGGCGACGAACAGGCCGACCGCGGCGGTCAGCGCCCCGGTGAACGTCGCCGGCGTGACGCTCACCGCGCCCTGGAGGGGTGCGAGCGCCGGCTGCGCGACCCCAGCGAACGGATCGCTCATCGCGTCACCTCCTGATTCGGGCCGCGGGCTCGGGGAGCCGGGGCGCTGGGAGTGGCGCCGCGGCCGGCGTCGGAGTCGCGCTCGTGGGGGTGAGGGGTGCGTCCGGTCATGGTCGTCCGTAGATGGCGTAGAGGATGCAGCCGAGGCCGAGCAGTTCGCTGACGGTCGTCGAGAGCAGCCGGACGGACTCGGGCGTGTCGGTGAGCGTCGGGAGGGCGATGCGCAGGGCGATGGGCCCGCCGGTCAGGAGGACGATCCCGACCGCCAGGAACAGCATCGCCCGGTCGCGGGTGCCGCGGTAGCCCTTCAGCGCCTCGTAGGCGATCAGCAGCGACAGGCCGGCGGCGACCGCCAGGCTCAGCAGGGCCAGCGCCGCGAGCACCGCGGACCCGCCGGTCGCCGAGACCTGCAGAGCGAGGTCCGGGGCGGGAACGAGTGCGGGAGGGGAGGTCGCGGGTATCATGGTTCTGTGAGTCCCTCGAACAGCCGCGTGAACCGGTCGGCCGCGTCCACCTCGCGCCGGGACACGTCGATCGTGTACTCGCCGTCCTCGATCTCGACGGTGACGCGCTCGACGCGTGTCCGATACGTCTTGTAGTGGTGGCCGTCGGGGTCCAGCTGCTGCTGTTCGACGACGAGGTCGTACTCGCGGAGCTGTTCGATGCGCCGGTAGACCGTCGGCTCCGAGGCGTCGCAGCGCTCGGCCAGCGCCGAGGCCGACAGCGCCTCGCGGCTCGACTCGACCAGGATCTCGCGGGCGTACTCGTCGTCGAGCAACGAGATCACCCCCGATTCCTCGGGATCCTGACCGGCTGCCATCGATCCACGATTCTACCGGCGAGCTTATAAAACGGACTACACGCGTTCGGACTCGGAAACGGTGGCCCAGCGCGAGAGTCGCCGCCCGGCCGACGGGCTACGCGAGGGTCGCAACCCAGCCGACGACCAGAACGAGAGACGCCCCGGTCGAGACGACGGGAAGGACGTACAGATACGCGGGAGCGGGTTCGAGACCGTTCCGGAGGGTGCCCGGGTTCCGGTACATCTGGACGGCCCCGAGGAGCGCGAACCCGCCGAGGGCGGCCATGCCGGCCTCGTAGGTCGTCGCGCCGGCGGTGAGAACCGCGACCGCGAACTCGCCGACGTACAGGATCCCCATGAGACCGAAGACGTACGCGAGCACGTCGACGCGGCGGACCCGTTGGCTGAGAGGGCTGGAGAGGGCGGTCGCCATACCGACATCTCTCGGCTCGGTCACACGAATGTTTCGGTGACCGCGCGCCGCACCTGCCGACACCGACTCACCCGAACCCCTCGGCCTCGATGTACCGACCGGGCACGCCGACGGACTCGGCGGCGTCGACGAGGCTGTTGACCATCACGTTGATCCCGCAGGCGTACACCTCGGCGCTCCCGGGGTCGATACGCGCCTCGACCCCGGAGGCGGGCGCCTCGTCGAGCCACCGCTCCAGTTCCCGGCCGAGCGGTGCGCTCACGGCAGATTCGTCGACGTGTTTGACGAAGGCGTGCTGGACGTAGTCGGTCTCGCCCGCCCACTCGCTGAGATAGGACTCGCGGCTGAGACAGGGGACGAAGTGGAAGTTCTCGCGCTCGCGGCCGTACGCGCGAAACGCCTCGCGGTAGGGCAGGTCGTCCTCCCAGGCGGAGCCGAGGAACAGCCACACGTCCCGGCGCTCGCCGTCGACCTCGTCGGCGCCGGTGTCGAAGACGTAGTCGATCATGCCCTTCAGCGGCGCGACGCCGGTCCCGGTCGCCATGAAGACGAGATCCCGATCGGAGGGCTCGTCGAGGACGAGTTCGCCCCGCGGCCCCCGCATCGTCACCTCGTCGCCGACCGCGAGGTCGCGACAGAGCCGCGGCGACAGATCCCCGCCCGGGACGCGTCGGACGCAGATCTCGACCCTGTCGCGGGTGGGCGAACTCGCCAGCGAGTAGGCTCGGGACTCCCCGCAGTAGCGCAGGCCGACGTACTGGCCGGCCAGATATTCGAAGGTGTCGTCGGGTTCGAGCGCGACCCGAACGAGCATCGGGTGGGGTCGCTCGAATCGCTCCAGCAGCGTCGCACAGCGGCGCGCGAACCCCGAGTAGCCGTCGGCGCGCAGCTCCTCGACGAGCGTTCCCCAGTCGTCGTAGTCGGTGACGCTCTCGTAGCGGTCGGCCAGCCCCTCCCGCTCGAACCAGTGGTCGACGGCCCTACGGACCTCCTCCGTCCGGTCGCGGTCCATCGCCTCCCGCTCGACGACCGTCGCCGACTCGGTCACCAGCGGCAGCTCGGCGATCCGGTCGTGTCTCGACGCGTGCTCCCTGACGGGCATTACCACCGTCTCCGGGCCCCCGGTAGTAAGTACTGGCGGGCCCGGGGACGAGGTCGTCCGTCGGTCGGTCCCGCTCGGCTCCCGTCGGTCGGCTCCACTCAGATCCCGTCGGTCGACCCCGCTCAGCGCCCCTCGACCAGCCGCCGGAGGTGCTCCGGTGGGACGGCGCCGCGGGCGGCGTACTCGCCGTAGGTGAACGTCGGGACGCCAGTCACGCCCTCGCGGCGGGCCGCGTCGAACCGCTCGGTGACCGCGTCGCGCCACTCCTCGTCGTCGAGCACGTCGCGGATCTCCTCGGAATCGAGGTCGACATCGCCGGCGAGGTCCGCGAGCACGTCCGCGTCGCCGATGTCCCGCTCGTCTTTCCAGAGCGCGTCGAGGATCGCTTCGTCGAAGGCGAGCCACCGCTCGTAGGGGTACGACTCCTTGACGTAGTAGGAGGCGACCTGCGCGGGCAGCGAGTCGACCTCCCGGGAGAGGGCGAGGCTCATCTCGACGCCGTACTCCTCCTGGAGGCGTTCGACGTTCTCCCTCGCCTGCTCGAAGTAGTCCGCGTCCTTGCCGTCGTCGACGGCGTGGTCGATAGAGCCGTCGGGCCGGCGCTTGTCCGCCCGCAGGTCGAAGGGGTACCAGTCGATCTCCAGGGGTTCGTCGCGCTCGGCCTGGTACTGCGACAGGGCGGCCCGGCCGAGGTAGCAGAACGGGCAGACGTAGTCGGAGTAGATCCCGATCGGCCGGGCGGTCTCGGCGTCGGTGCCAGCGTCGGGCTCGGCGTCGTTCATGCTCCCCGGTTGCGGCCGCAGCGGCAAAAGCGACCGGTGACACCCGTGTCACCGGACGGCGGCACCGATCGCGTCGCGGACGGTCGGGTCACGGCGCGCGGCCCACGAGCGGCCGGAGGAGGGATTCTCGTCCCGGCGACGGTCGCGTCGCCCAGCTCCGAGCGTTCGCCCGGGTCCAGTTCGCGAAACTCCCCGCTCTCGACGTCTTCGGTCGCGATACCGCTGGTGATGATGATCTGGACCGCCTCCTCGACGGTCATGTCCACGTCGTTGACCTGGCCGCGCGGGATGTGGGTGAGGAAGCCGCCCATCACGGGGTTGGGAGCCAGCGGGAGAAAGAGCGTGACCATGTCCCCGTTGCCGGCGGAGGACATCACCGCGGGCGCCGAGCGGCTGGTCTCGAAGCCGATGACGTACACGTCGTCGAAGGGGAACTCGACGAGTTTCACCGACTGGAAGTTCTCGACGCCGCTCTCCAGCACCACTTCGCCCATCTGCCGGAAGCTCTGATAGATCGAGCCGGCGCCGGGGATGTTGCCGACGAAGTAGTCGAAGTAGTCGATCACCCGCTCGCCGTAGCGGAAACGGGCGAGCAGTCCGACGCTGACGACGATAGCCGTGAGGATCATGACCGCGATGATGGTCGTGAGGAAGTCGACGACGTTGCTGTAGATCCCGACGGTGATCAGCAGGTCGACGAACCCGACCTGTTTGACGCCCTCGATGAGACCGGCCGACTGGAGGAACTTGATGAACGGCCGGAGCGCGCCGGCGATGAAGCCCAGCGCGGCCTTGAGGATGTAGACCGTCGCAACGAGCGGGAGGATGACGACGACTTCGGTCAGCAGCACGTCGAGCGCCTCCCGATAGACCGACCGGCCTGCTTGGCGGTCTCGGTTCGCTCCCCGACGACGCCTCTCGGGTCCCCGTCCATACGCTCGGCTGTGGTGGCTCCGGGTAAGCTCTTGAGGACTGGTGGCGCGCCGACGACCGCGTCGCGACAGCCGGACCGCCGCGCCGCGGCGACCGTGCCACCGTCCGACGGCCATCCGCCAAGTTGAAACGCCGGGCCGCGTAGATGCCGGTAATGACGCTTCAGGTGACGAACACGCTCACGGGCGAGCGGGAGGACTTCGAGCCGGTCGACGACGACGAGGTCTCCCTCTACCTCTGTGGCCTGACGACTTCGGACCCGGCCCACGTCGGCCACGCTCGCACGTGGACCCACACCGACGTGGTCCACCGGTGGCTGGCGTACCTCGGCTACGACGTGCGCCACGTCGAGAACTTCACCGACGTGAACGAGAAGATCGTCGCCCGCGTCGGCGAGGTCGGCGACGACGAGGAAAGCGTCGCCCGCCACTACACCGAGGAGTTCGTCGGCGTCATGCGGGCGCTGAATCTGAAGCGCGCGGACGTCTACCCGCGGGTCTCCGAGCACGTCGACGAGATAATCGCGATGGTCGAGACGCTCGTCGAGGCGGGCTACGCCTACGAGTCCGAGGGGTCGGTGTACTTCGACGTGACCGCCGACGACGACTACGGCAAGCTCTCGAACCAGGACCTCGACGAGTCGGAGGTCCAGGGCGACGAGGACGAACTCGCCGAGAAGCGCCACCCCGCCGACTTCGCGCTGTGGAAGGCCGGCGGCGTCGACCCCGAGGACATCGCCGAACACCGCCACGACGACGCGGCCCCCGCCGAAGAGGCCGCCCAGCGCGCCCAGACCTGGGAGTCGCCGTGGGGCGAAGGTCGGCCCGGCTGGCACATCGAGTGCTCGGCGATGTCGACGACGCATCTCGGCGACACCTTCGACATCCACGTCGCGGGCTCGGATCTCGTCTTCCCGCACAACGAAAACGAGATCGCACAGGCCGAGTGCGCGACGGGTCGGGAGTTCTCGCGCTACTGGCTCCACACGGGGATGGTTCAGGTCGAAGACGAGAAGATGTCTTCGAGCCTGCGGAACTTCACGACCGCCCGGGGCGCCATCGAGGAGTTCGGCGTCGACGTGCTCCGCACGTTCTTCGTCTCGACGGTCTACTCGGCGGACCCGACCTTCTCGGAGGAGACGCTGGCCGAGGCCGAGGAGCGCTGGGAGCGACTCGAACGCGGCTACGAGCGGGCGGTCGAGGCGGCCGACAGCGTCGACGCCTACTCGGACGCGCCGGACTCGGACCTCGACGCGGCCGTCGACGCCGCCCGCGTCGACTTCGAGGCGGCGATGAACGACGACCTCAACACCCGCGAGGCGATGGCGGCGCTGCTCGAACTCGCGTCGGCGGTCAACGCTCACGTCGACGAGCGCGAGCGCTACGACTTCCCCGCGCTCAAGCGCGCTATCGACGCCTTCGAGGAACTCGGCGGCGACGTGTTCGGCCTCTCGTTCGGGACGGCCGACGGCGGCGAGGTGCGGGTCGCGGAGGAGCTGGCCGAACTCGTCCTCGACCTGCGCGAGCGCGAGCGCGAGGCCGGCAACTACGAACGGGCGGACGAACTGCGCGACCGCCTCGACGAGATCGGCGTCGAGGTCGAGGACGGCGACGACGGCCCGACCTACCGCTTCGAGTAGCTCCCGTTCGGTCCCCTAACAGGGGTGCCGGCGGGTTTATCCCTCGTCGCGATAACGTCGGTGACATGAGACGGTCACGCGACGCGGGTATCGGAATCGCGCTCGTCCTCTTGCTGGCGACCGCCGGCTGCATCGGCTTTCTCACCGGGAGCGAACCGCTCGGGTTCGCCGCGAACGCGACGGCGGTCGACGACGCGACGCTGGAGGAGACCGACTATCGGCTCGCCCACAGCGCCTCGCCCAACAGCACGCAGAACATCACGGTGGCGGGCCAGACTCGCCAGGTGGTCGTCTCCAGCGAGCTCCGGCGGTACAACCGCACCGTCACGCTGGCCGAGGGCATCGAGGGCGACTTCGCGCGGACGACCGTCTTCACCTCGCCCGCGGCGACGGTCGGTGGCACCTCGGTCAACCCCATCGGGTCGCTCTCCGACGAGCGGCTCGTCCGCCGGTTCGTCGGCACCTCCTCGGGCCTCTCGAACGTCGAGTTCCGGTCGAACCGCTCGGTCGAGTTCCTCGGTGACTCCCGGACGGTCTCGGAGTACGCCGCCACCCGGTCGATGGGCGGCGTGCAGACCAACGCGACGGTCCACCTCGCGACCGTCGAACACGACGGCGACTTCGTGACCGTCGTCGCCGTCCACCCCGAGGCGGTCGACGAGCGCTCGCGAGTCGACGCGCTGCTGGCCGGCCTCCGCCATCCGCCGGCCTGACGGGCTCGCCGACGGCCGCGCTCGGGTCGTGTCTCGGCTCGGTTCTCGCCTCGATCAGCCGCCGCCGCCGGCGACGCCGCTGCCGATCGCGGCGCCGCAGTCGGCGCAGCCGACCACGTAGAAGCGCTTGGAGGAGCGGAACAGTCCGGCCATCTTCGCGTCCATGTCGACGAACTCCACGTCTTCCTTCTCCGCGAGTTCCGTCTCGCATTCAGGGCAGTGAACCATACGCTCGGCTACACCGAGGGGTTCGATAAGTGTCTTGTCCCGCCGGGAGAGCCAGGTGACGGCCGACGGTCGGCGCGGACGGACCCATCGGCATACGCTTTTGTCGGTCGCGGTCGTCGGAGGTGGACATGAAAGCGGCACTGCCGGTCGGTCTCGCGCTCACGGCGGTCGGGACCGTGGGGTACGCCGTCGGGGTCTGGACGCCCTATCCCGGGCGGTCGCTGTCCGTGACCGCCGTCATGGTCGGCGTCACGCTCGCGGCGATCGGCCGGTCGAAGCCGCCGGAGGGCGGATCGTGACGACCGCGCTCGTCTACCGCGCCGACGAGGTCACCGAGTACGACGACCTCGCGGCGGCCCGCGCCGCACGGGGGACGACCTGGGTCCACGCCGCGGGCGTCGATCGCGCCGAGATGGAGCGGGTCGCCGACGCCTTCGGCATCCACTCGCTGTCGGTCGAAGACGTGTTCAACGGCGTCCGACCCAAGACCGAAGAGTACGACGACTACACCCTCGTCGTCGTCAAGCGCGCCACGCTCCGCGGCGGCGAGACCACCTTCGACGAGGAGATCAGCGACGTACCCGTCGGCGTCTTCGTCGGGAGCGACTGGCTGGTCACGCTCACGCCCGGTCCGGCCGATCCGATCGACCGGGTCCGCCAGGCCGTCCACTCGGGCGACGAGCGCCTGCTCCACCGCGGGGCCGACTTCACCGCCTACCGGATCATCGACGTGATCGTCGACGAGTACTTCGCCCTGCTCGACGAGATCGAGGACGACATCGAGACCGTCGAGGACGCCGTGACGACCGCCACCGACATCGAGACGCTCGAAGCCATCAACAGCGTCCGCCGCGAGCTGCTCTCCTTCCGAAAGCTCGCCTGGCCCACCCGCGAGGCCGTCGGCGTCCTCGCCCGCGGCGACCCCGCCCAGGTCGACGAGGAGACGGAGAAGTACTTCCGCGACGTGTACGACCACCTCGTCCAGCTCGTCGACCTCACCGAGACCTACCGCGATCTGGCCTCCGGCGCGCGCGATATCTACCTCAACACCCTCTCCCAATCCACCAACGAGGTGATGAAAGTCCTCACCGTCGTCGCGACCATCTTCATCCCGCTCACCTTCGTCGTCGGCGTCTACGGCATGAACTTCGGGTCGAGCCCCTACAACATGCCCGAACTCGCCTGGCCCTACGCCTACCCCGCCGTCATGGTCGGGATGCTCCTCGTCGCGCTCGTCATGCTCAGCTACTTCCGCGGCCAAGACTACATCTGAGACGCACCAGCGGCCGCCGTAGCGCGCGCTGTCGCCTCACTGGTCGCGGTACTGCTGACGAACAGCGCCGTCGAGGATCGAATCGCTCCGCTCGAAAAGTGTTTGAGGCGTCGGTAACAAGTCGGGGTATGCTCCGGTATGTGGGGTTGCTGTTGCTGGTGCCGCTGCTGGACTCGCTGTTCCTCGTCTTCGTCGCGACCCAGATCGGCGCCCCGCTGACGATCCTGCTCGTCGTCCTGACCGCCCTCCTGGGACTGTTGCTCGTCCGCGCCGAGAGTCGCCACACCATCCGCAAGATACAGCGGAAGCTCGCCGCGGGCGAACTCCCGACGAACGAACTGCTCGACGGCGCCTTCCTGCTCGTCGCCGGCGCGCTGACGCTCACGCCCGGCCTGGTGACGGACGCCATCGGCATCCTGCTGCTCGTCCCGTTCACCCGGGCGCCCGTCCGCTGGTTCGTCCGCGAGAAGATACTCGTCCCCTACATGGACAACAAGAGCGGCGGGTTCGCCACCGGCAACGTCTACATCGGCGGCTTCCCGTTCGGCGGCGACGGCGGTCCCAACGTCGGCGGCCAGGGACCCGACGGCAGGGGTCAAGGCCCCGGCCCCGCGGGGCCCTCCGACGGCGACGCCTACGACCTCGACGAGGACGCCTACGACATCGACTTCGAGGACGGCGACCGCGACGACCGCCGCGGGTTCGACTGAGCGACGACCGCCGCCTCGACGGACCACCCTGTGTGACGGTACCACAGAACCGCCACACGGCGGAGCTATCGAGGCCGAAGGGTAACTGTTAAAGTCCCCCATCGGAAACGTATGGATGCGTTCAGCACGGGCCAATAGCTCAGTTAGGTTGAGCGCTCGGCTGATAACCGGGAGGTCCGCGGTTCAAATCCGCGTTGGCCCATCTTGCTACCGGTCGTTTACTGTCCGAGAGAGTTTCGGCTGTAACGACCCGTAGCGTTCGAGATTCTGGCGTTGCGCAAGTTCGAGACCAGCGCGAAAATTCGGAGTTCAACAGGTTTCCTATCGGCCACCCCGCCGTCTTGCGGTTCGCGTTAGCCGGAGGTGTTTCCGCGTGAGTCAGCCGGCTTCCGCGGACTCGCGCGCCGAGGTGGAGACGGCCGTGCGGAACCGGTCGCAGTACGCCGACACGCTCCACCGGCTCGACCCCGACGCCGACGAGCCCGAGCCGGCCTGTGTTGAAGCGGAGTACCGTTCGGACGCCGAGTTCACCGACGTTCCCGTCGCGGCGTACCCCCACTACAGTCTGTGCGGGAACCCGGAGTGTTTCGGGAGTGAGTGGTGGTGACGGGGAAGCAGTCTGCGGACGATTCGGAGTACCGAATCGTTCTCGAACGGGCTGATATCTCCGCCGAGCAACTGAAGGACGCGCTCACTCGGGGCGGGATCAAGCGCGGCCGGCTGACCGTCGAGCGCGTCGGAGGTGACGACCGGTGACGTTCCAGTCGTCGCTGTTCCACTACGAGAAAGACCTGTCGGAGTTGTCGGACGCTCAGCGAGAGGTGTACGAGGCGGTCGAACAGGACGGCTACGGGATGCGCGAGTACGCCCGTAAGACCGGTCGCTCCCCCGGCACCGTCGGGAACCTCCTACGTCGGGCTCGCCGGCGTCTCGACGGAGGTGAGGCGTCGTGACCGGGTTCGTCCGCGCCTCCCGTCTGTACGACGTAGAGGCGGGCGAGCGCGTCCGTTGGGACTGGGGCGGTCAGCAACCGGTCGCAGAAAGCGAGGCGCGGGTCCAGCGCGCCGTCGCCACAGCCGAACGGGAGCGGTGACCCGTGTCCCGATACGTCAAAGCAGCCCCGCACGAGGGCGACATCCGGTTCACGGTCGGTGTCCATCCCGACGAGCACGTGACCGACCACGGGCTCGCACCTTACTATGCGATGGACAGTCTCATCAAAGATTGGGGTGACCGCTGGGAAACCGACGGGAAGCCGACCGAAGACATCCAGTTCATGGGCGAGACGTGGGCCACCTGTTTCGACTACTCGAAAAGTGGTCTCGATCCCTGGGAGAATCCTGAGTTCGAAATCGAACAGGTGCGCGAGTTCCAGTTTTATTTCGTCGCGAAGGACTCGCCCCACTACAGCGGCGAGCGCGCCGACCACGACGACCGCGTGAAAGGCGGGACGATCACGGTGCGCCCGCGGTGGCCCGACCTCACCTCCGACGGCAAGCCCGTGTCAGTCCCCGACTACGGTGCCCCGTATATCGACGTGCAAGTGCAGGCATCGAATTTCCCACACGAGGAGTACCTGACACTGGTGAAGCGCGTGATGGACGCCTACGGTATCGCTGCGCGGTACTTCGACCAGCCCCACCCGGACAGCCACATCGACGACCTGGCGTACTACGTGCGGTTGTTCCGCGGCGAGAGCGGTCCGCTGTACGCACCGGACGGTCCGATAGCCCGCACCCACACGCTCATCCAGGGCGACCGGAGCGGCTACCGCAAGCACGTCGAAGACCACACCAAGATTCCCGGCTACTACGTCACCACCACTGTCGAGGACGAGAAGGCCGGCGAACTCGTCCGTGGGCATGGGCTGGGGAAGGAACTCAAGCACTACTACCCAGATGAACCCGACGAGTTCGACGCCGACGAGGCGCCGTATCATCCGAAATTCGAGGTGTCCTATCAGACCGCTCGCACCGACGAGACCGTCCGGTGGTCGGACCTGAAGGACACTCGCCGAGAGCTTGAGGAGACGCTATTGAACTGCCTCGAATGGTGCGGACTCGCGACCAGCGCCGAGAGCGACGCGTTCGTTCCGTTCGACCCGTACTGGACGCTCGGCGATACCCACGAGGCGCGGAAGCTCGTCAAGTGCCCCCTGCCGGAGATCGAGAGCGAGCAGGAACACCGCGTGATGCAGCTGTGGGGCGAGATGACCGACGCCGACCGCGACGTGACCGAGTTGCTGTTGACCGACGGCGGGAAGGTCTCGCCCCAGGAGGCCGCCGAGCGGACGGGCAACACCTACCGGACGGTCCGGACGGTCATCGAGCGGATGGAGGGGCTGATTCGCCACACCTACGGCGAGATGGAACTGACATCGAAGAAGGTCCAGCAGGAGTTACTGAAGCGGGTGCGAGCGGCCGGAGACCGCTTCGAACAGTCCATCGAGACCGCCGCCATGGACCTTGCCGACGCGGCCGACGAGCGTCAGAACAGTGAGTGGGCGCGTCTCCGCCGCGAGTACGCTATCAGTGTCGTCGACCGCGACGACTGCCGGAAGATGTTGAAGGTCGGATACCAACCGACCGACGAGGATGAGGCGCGGAGCATCGTTCGGGAGATCAAGACGACCTACCAGGAGTGCGTCGAGCGGAGCGTCTTCGGCGTTCACGTCGCGGTGTCCCTGGCCGACGGGACGCGCAAGCGGTGGCGAGACCTGCGTGACGCCTTCCAGAAGTCCGTCGAGCGCCAGTCTCGCCAGGAGAAACACAACCGCCAGGCGCGGGAGATCTTCGACTTCGAAGCGTGGAAGGAAGCCGGGTGCCCGCCGGCCGACGAGTGGGGTAGCGGCGGGTAAGCGCTCGCCTGGCGAGAGGCATCACTGTCGTTCACCCTGTTTTTGCGGTCAAATTGGCCGATTTTCCCCTCGAACCCCCAGGTGCGCGCGGCTCGGGTCGCTCAAATCGCAAGCGACCCGAGCCGCGCGACCAAGGGGAAACCGGAACACCGCCTTCCGGTTTCCCCTTAGTCGTGTGGCTAAGGCCACTTGTCCAAAATACACCGCACGCCTTTTGCGGAGCGCGCGAGATTTCCGCCCCCTTGGGAGCGCGCGAAAAAATCGGGGGGTGGGTCAGCCGATCACGTCGTCGATGGCGAGCTTCGCCTGCTGGGTGTCGCGGTGGGCGCCGCCGCCGTGCCACGTCAGCAGCGGGAGTCGCGACGAGTGGCGCATCTCCATGTTCAGCACCGTGACACCGCGGCCCTGCGGCCGGTAGACGACGAACACGTACCAACCGTTCGCGTCGCGGAGTTTCCGGTGGTACGCCTCGTATATCTTAAAGTTTCCAGGCTGGCCGTCCGCGTGGTTCGCCATCGTCGATTTGATTTCGACCGGGTCGCCGCCCGGCCGCCGCGCGTCGCGCCAGGAGGCGCGGTCGAGGTCGAGGCCGTAGCGGTTCGCGGCCTTCCGCTCGCAGAGCGTTCCGTAGTGGTTCGCGCGATGCGAACGATTTTTCGAAGCGGTCATTTTTCTGTTACCTCCGAAGCCACACAACGCGCCCGTCGCGCGTCATATATATCGACTCCGCCGCCCGCTCTCCGCCTGGCGCCCATGACTCGCGTCCGCTCGCACCCGGCGAGCGGGCGCCATGGGCTGTGTGTAAAGGGGGGTGTGTAGACGCCGACAGACAGACACCGCCGCGTCGTCATGCGGTTAGTGCCTCCACGGTGTCGATGGCCGCCTGGTGCTGGCCGTCCTGAATCTCGCGCCATCGAGAGCCAACCCAGTCCTTCCCGTAGGGGACGTATCGGGCCGTCTCGCGGTGGCTCAGGTTGTCGTGCTTGCACTCTCGCACCGTCCAGATAGCGAGGTTGCGGGCCACCTCGTCGGGCTCGCGTTCCTCGTCACTGTCGGCGGATCGGGACCACGCCCAGGGTGCGGTGTCGGCGGTGTCGAATCGCCAGTCAGTCGGCGGGATACCGTCTATCTCAGCGATTTTCCCCGCGATGCGGTCTTGCTTGACTCGCTCGGCGAGGACCGCCGACTTCTTGCTCGTCTTCTTGATGATCGTGCCGACACGCCAGGCCAGCGGGTGTACCGACCGCGGGCCGTGGGCGATGATGATGAGCATCACGCCGTACTTCCGGGCGAGGTAGATCGCCTTGGCGAGCTTCGTCTGGGTCTGGTAGCCTTGGCTGCCGACGCCGCCGGCGCTCACCGAGAACTCGTCGCCGATGAACAGCTTGTGGGTCTGGTCGTTGTGGACGGGGTCGCCGTCCTGTTCCATCCACTCTTTGAACGTCGGGAAGTCCCGCACCCAGCCGTCGCGCGTCTCGCCGTCTTGGTCGGTCCACTCGTCGGTTTCTTGGAGGGTCTTGATGTTCGAGGCGACGAGCGTCTTCCCGTCGTTGAGCGCGACCTTGCGCTGGCCGAGGAGGCCCGAGAGGTCGGTCTTGCCCATGCCCGTCTCGCCGAGGATGACGATGACCGGCGCCGGCGCGGTGAGGATGTCGTCGACCTGGCCGATGGCCCGGATACCGGACACGTCGGCCCGCTGGTTCTGGTCGCCCGTGAGGTGCTTGAGCGTCGGCATGTCGCCGTTCTCAAGCGCCGAGCGGGCCGTCTCGGTCGCTTCGATGCCGCGGATCTTCTGGACTTCGCGGAGGTCTCGGGCCTGACCGGGCATCTCGCTGGGGTCGTCGGCCTTCTCCGGGTCGTAGTGTTCGGCCTGAACCGCGAGGTAGCGGGACACCTTCGGGTCGCGGACGATGCCGGCGTGTGCTGCGGCGTCGGGGTCGCGGACGCCGTAGCCGGCCTGATGTTCGCGGTACTGTGCGGGCGTGTACACGTCGTTGTCGTCACTCATTGCTGGTGTCGGAGTTGCTATCGGCGTTGGTTTCCGAGCGATTCTCGGGCGGGCGAGCGGGGGTGTGGTCGTCGGGGAGGTCTTCCGGCGAGAGTTCGGGCTTGTCGCTCTCGTCAATCTCAATGCCGTCGACCTTGTTCTCCCAGACCTCTTTCGCGGCGGACTGGTCGACCATCAGCCCACGCTCGCGCGCCTCGGCGTGTTCGTTGACGATCTCCTGTTCGAGTTCGACACTCGACTCGTGCCACAGCGCCCGCGCCTCGACGAGCTGCTCGAAGGCATCGAGGAGGTAGCTGTGGATGCTCTTCATGTGGCTCTTGGAGGTGACGAGTTCGGAGTCGGAGGCTTCGCCCATCCACGTCCCGCGGACTCGGAGTTCGCCGATGTCTTCGAGCCATTCGAACTCGCGGACCTCGAAGTCCTGGTTGTCGTTGACCGGGTACGGCGGCGGGCCGTCGACGGTCTTCTCGTCCCAGATATCGGGCGGGACCTGCCACTTCTCGCGGGTGTCGGTCACCGCGTTGATGTGGTAAACCGTGTGATATCGCCACTTTCGGAGCCACCGGACGATGAGCAACCCGGCGAGGTAGCAGGGGAAGGCTAGGAGGACCCAGGCCATCAGGCCGGCACCGACCCACGGCGGGAAGTCGGGCATCGACGGACGGATGTAGATGACCAGGGCGATGACCCCGAGGATCAACCCCGAGACGAGCCACTTGTAGGCGGCCAGCAGGTAGGTGAGGCGGTCCCAGCGGCCGCCGAACGTCGGGAGCGGGTTCGACGTACTCATGAGGCCACCACCGGTTCGCCGCCCTCGCGACGGAGTTCAGACACGCCCGCGATGACCACCCACGACAGCGCGACGACGACGCCGATGAGGAGTGCCTTCTGCGGGGTCGTCTTCGAGATGCGCTCGAAGGCGTCGGACTCGGCCGCGATAGTGTGCCCGTACAGCGCGTTGTCGGTGGAGATCGCGACGCCGACGTACCCCTCGTGGCGAGTGACCGGGAGCGTGACGCGAATCGTCTCGCCGGGCTCGACGGCGTCGACGCGGCGGGGAATCTGGCCGCTCCCGCCGGCGACGAGCGCGCCCGCGTCGTTGACCGTGATGACCTGACGGGTCTCCGAGTGGAGGACGACGGTGACCGTCTCTCGCTCGTCGTGGTAGTTCGTCCGGACGAGCGTGGTATGGTCGTCGACGGTCGTCCCGTTCGGGCGGTCGGGGGCGTCGTCGACCGTCTCGCTGGTCGGCGTCGGGGTCGGCGTGGGCGTGGGCTGGGAGGGGTTCGGAAGCGTGACGTTCGGGGGGTTGACCGAGACGTTCGCGTCGGGGAGCGTCGTGTTCAGCCGCGGGACGGAGACGTTCGCCTCGGGAATCGAGACGTTCGCCCACTCCATCATCCAGGCGGTGATCTCCCGTTCCTCGCCAATCGTGAAGCCGTACTCGTCGGCGTGGGAGGGGTAGACCGCGTAGACGGAATCGACCTGTTTCTGTGTGAGGTTCGCCCGGTCGCGCTCGACGTAGGTGAGTACGTCGGCCTTGCTGGTGTGGTCGACGAGACATTCGCGGTACTCGCCGACGGACGTGTAGTTGCGGAGGTCGTCGCACTCGCCGGGATCGGCCGCCGCGGGCGCAGCTGCGCCAGCGGCGAGCGCGAGCGTCAGCACTACCGTCGCGGTGAGCAAAAAATAGCGCATGGGTGTGGTTACTTCCCCTTTCTGCGGTTGTTCACTTCGCGGATGACCATGCCGCCGCCTCCGCCGCCCGAGAGTAGGCCGACGAGGATGAGGATGACCGCGCCGGCGCCGACGACGATGCCGAGGGCGCTGCCGCCGAGAGCGGCCTTCGCGCCGCCCCAGCCGCCGAACAGGCCGCCGCCGCCACCGCCGCGGCGTTGCTCGCGGGCTTCGACTTCCGTGCGGATCTCCGCGAGTTCCTGCATCACCTCGTTGTACTCGGTGGTGTTGGCGGTCTGGTAGTCGACCTCGCGGACGGTGACGTTGCGGACTTGCTCGCCCCGCGCGTTCGTGATGTTGGCGACGGTGAAGTTGCGGGTGAGTTCGAGCATCCGCGAGTCCGTAACGAGCATCTGTTCACCGCCGATCGTGTCGGGGTTGTAGGTGTTGCCGGCGGCGAACTTGCCGCTGGTGGGGTTCTCGTCCGAGAGGAGCATCCCCTCGTAACTCGCGGAACCGGTAACAACCTTGAACTTCCCCACCTCGTCGATGTTCTCGGGAGTGTTACTGCCCATCAGGGTGAGCGAGGTGGTCGCCCACGCCTGGAAGCTCCCGCCGGGGGAGTACTCGCGCTTGGCGAGGTACGGGTCGACGAGGTCGGAGTTGTTGATCTCGCCGGCGATGTACTGGTCGTAGGTGTTGGCGACGAAGTTCTCGACTTCGGTGTGTGCCTCGCTGGTCTGGGAGTCGATCTTGGAGAGCTTGCGCTCGTAGGAACTGAGCGAGGTGATGTTGACCCGGTTGTAGTCTTGGGGTTTCGGCGGGAAGGCGACGAACTCGTCGAAGCCGTACTTGTAACTACTGTGACCGTCGACACCGTCGACGGCTACCGCGCCGGTGTCAACGGTGACCGTTTCGGTCCAAGGACCGTAGTTGGGGTTGTAGGACCCGACTTGGATATCCACCGTCCGCACCTGAACGCTCGTCCCGTTCTGGAGGGTGAAGGTGGTGTTGCCGAAGCCGGTGATGTTCATGTACGCCTCCTTAGGCGAACCGGGACTGGTGTAGTAACCCGGGTCGGACAGCTCGCGGTCAGGGAGAACGGAGATGTACCAGTCGGGTACGCCTTTTTCCTCGATGGCCTTGGTCCGCAGGTAGTCGAGATTCGCGATCTGGTTGTTCCAGCGGTTGACCAGATTGTACTCTTTGACGCTGTAGTACTCGTCTTGCTGTTCTTTCGCCGCGGTGGTCGCGGCGGCCTCGCTGGTCTGGTTGTTGAGCGCGCGGATGTAGGCGTTCTTGCCCTCCATCAGCGCGATAGAGAGCGTATCCTGCAGGTAGTTGTTGAGCGAGGCGTTGTACACCTCGTAGTTGGCCTTCGAGTTTTGTGCGCTCTGGTAGATGTCGAGCTTGGTCTGGTTGGCGTCGGTCTGGGTCGTGTTGACCCCGCGAGTCCCGGCCAACTGACAGGCCGCCCACTCGGCGCCCTCCTCGATAGCCGCGCCTGCGACACCGACGCCGGGACCGAGGAGCATGTACGCCAGTTGGTGCGACTCTGCGGACGGCGAACAGACGTTGGCCTCGGCACCTTCCGCCGTCGCGATGACGTCGACGGCGGGGTCGGTTTCAGCCGTGGGCTGTGGGCTGGATGGGCCGAGCGCGGGCGCGAGCGGCGCCTGGATGCTCGCGAGCAACAGCATGATGCCGAGCGCGAGCGCTCTGGGTCGAGCCATCTCTCTTACCCCCAGTAGGCGACGAAGCCGTAGCCGACGGCCTCGACGATGACCACGAGCGTCCCCAGGACGGCGCTGCCGATGACCGCCTCGCGAGCGCCGGGGACGAAGGTGGTCACGACCAGCACGAAGGCCGTCCCGAAGACGAGGACGATCTGGCGCTGGTCCATCTGCCCGAGGTCGTGGTCGTTAGTGACCCAGGCGAACAGCAGCGCCCCGAGAGCGACCACGAACGCGAAGGAGACCTCCGTCGCGCCGAGGGTGATCAGCGGGTCCGAGAGCGAGACGCCGAACAGCGACACGTCGGCGATGCCCGTCCCGGCGCCGCTGGCGAATGCGAAACCTGTACCAACCGCACTGTCGACCGCGTCCATCTTTCTGGATACCATAGTGGTCAGCCGCCCTACGCAGGCGGACGGCCGACGCTCGGCGACGGTCTAGTAAAAGCCAGGTCTGTCCAGAATACTTCCCAATAACACTCTTGTGCTGTCAGATTTTGTGTAGGGTATGACACAGATTTGGGACCAGATCACAGATAAGATTGATTTTAACCGGAGTGGGGCGGTGCAAGTGACATATTCCTTCATTGCAGGAATTGCTTCAGGGACAGTAGTTTCGTCGGTCGGGCAGACAATCTCAGTCTGGGAACTGACGTTCTTCATTTTTGTCGAACTTTTTCTTTTTGTGGCAGTTGGCCTTTTCATGCCCTCTGAGGATGAACGGGCTACAGATGTAGATGAAGATCCGGCTGAAAATGAGTCAGGTACAGAGCTGCAGGTCAAGCGCCTCGATGATTATGCGTAAACCCCAGGGGTCGCGCGTCGAGAGATACGCTCGCCGCGATATGCACACGAGCGCGAATCGGTCGTGTGCATATTCGGTGCCCGGGGAGGGCTCCGAACCTGGGTATCGAACGCTGTGGGCCGTGGGCCAGTATGAGCTTTAAGAGTAATCGGGGTTCCAGTCACTCGCTCAGACCTGCTTTTTGGCTTCGTGTTCACGAACGGTCGGTATGCGAATCCGCGAAGACGGCAAGCACGCGCACCGGACGGACACCATCGAACAGGCTGCCGAGTTCTGGGGGTGCAACAAGACCACCGCATTGATGCGGTCAGCGGACTTCGCCCGGCGAATCGACGAGCGAATCCGAACTGTTCTCGCTCGTGACGACCTGACGGTCGCGCAGAAGCGGGAGATCGCGGAGACGCTCACAATTCCCGGCACCTACGAGCTGCGGGTCGACGAGACGGTCGCGGTCGAGCGAGGTGTCGACCGATGAGCGGTGAGTCACCGCTGGTGCGGCTGGCGAAGCGCTCAGAAGTAGCGTGCGTCAGACGATAAAAACCGCGAAAATCGAAGTTCCGATTAGGCGTCGGGGCCTTCCTGCTCGTTCAGCGTCGAGGAGGTGTCGCCCTCCTGAGCCTGATAGACAACACTGAATTCGTAGGTGGAATTGGCCGCGACGTACGCTCGGTCGCCCGAAACGACTGCGCTGTCATCTCCGCTGGCTGTACCATTCCACTGACCACTGTTCAACGATGCATTGCGGTGGTCGATGGTTGGTGCGCTGGCATTCGCTTTGAGCCAGTCACTCCAATCATTACGCGCCGAATCACCCAGCGAATTGATGTCGAAGAATCCGCTGCCGCGAATGTACAACTCTTCGGAGTTAACTGAATCGCCACCATCATGCGACACTGTGGTCACGCCCACATTATCTTGATCACTGAATTCGTGGACCTCTTGATAGTCGAAACCGATCGTCGCGGTCGGTGAACCCTGCTGTGCCTGATTACCCAGCCCAAGGACGAACGACGCGATGACGGCCGCGAGGATGACCGTGATCGCGACCATCAGGATGACGCCGATGACCGGCGACACCGCGTCGTCGTCGTTCAGTAACTGCTTCAGATCCATGTGCGACTGGCCAGTATCCGGATAGTATCTTAAAGGGTACTTGCTGTTTCTCGACACGAGCCATTCAAGCACACTTATCGGGCAATTACACAGTGGGACAAACAGATCAAGGGTCTATTGAATGCTGTCGAGATTGTTTATATCTCCGAAAACCGGGCAAGGCCCGGAGAGATGCGGTGAATCTCTTCGCACCAGAGCGGAACGCCAGTGACGGGGTTGGTGTCAGTTACGCGGACGCCACCCACGCTATTGCCCGTCGGCAGTCGCGGTGCAAATCAAGGTCTTATCTCAGTGAACTAAAATTTATCCGGACAACCTCACTCGTCGTCAAGCCGGAGATCGTCAGCATCGAGTTCATCGTTCAGGAATTGCTGGCCGAAGTCTGTTATCCGGTATCCTGCCGTATCCTCGTGGCGTTCCAGTAGTCCGTGTTCAGCGAGGATTTTGCACCGCCGGGAGATGTGACGGTTAGTATATGGGATGTTCAGGGCCAAGCTCGCCGATTTCATCCAGCCACCGTAATCCGCCAGTTCAGACACTATTACGCGGTCTGATGGCTTGAGCCACTCAACTCGGCGGTGCATCTCGTTTTCGCTGTCAGATGGGTTACTCATAGTTTGACCGGTGGCACGTTTTCAAACAACTTTCATGCATTCTATGACTACAATTCTTGCATCAAAGCTTAAGTTAGGTCGTCACAACGGTGGTGATAGAAGCGGATACCGGTCAGGTGCGAGTTGGTTGCGAGAAAGAGTCGTCGACCGACGCCCCTACGCGCCGGCCGGGTCCGCTCTGTGAGCGAACACATGACGACGAGATATGCACGCTGGCATAAGCCAGGTGGCGAGCGGTATCGAGCAGGAACTACTTTCACCGGCGGCTCGGCCGTTCAGCCGTCCGATACGTCGCCGGTCGGAGGGGTCAGTTGCGGGATTCCGGCACTTTACTTTCACTGTGCGTCCGTGGATTTCCCCTTTTACCTCCCAGTCCGTCAGCCCGACCCGGCTATGTCGGTAGACGAGAAGAAGACCGTCCGAATTGAAGACGAGAACGACCGTTGGCGATTCACCTGTCCCCGCGGCCATCGCGACTGGGAGCCCACGAATCACCACTTCTGGTGTGTATCCTGCGCCCGCGCCGAGGGTGTGGATGGGGTGTTCCACGAACTTCGCGACAAGACGAACGGTGACCACTACGCACGCGACGAGGTGCAGCTTCTGACGCCCGCCGGACCCTACGACCGAGATCTCGACCGGAGGGGATCGGCGTGAGCAACTTGGAGCCGCTCGCTCCCGAGCCCGCTGTAGAGCTGTATCTCGACCAGCGCAAGGGCGAGGTATCGGAGCAAACGCTCAGTTCGCACGGCTACCGCCTAGAGCAGTTCGTGGAGTGGTGCGAGGAAGTCGAAGGGATCCACAATCTCAACGACTTGACCGGCCGGAAACTCCACACGTACCGCGTCTACCGGCGCCAGGAAGACGACATCAAGCCCGTGACCCTCCAGGGCCAGCTATCGACCCTGCGGATGTTCCTCCGGTTTTGCGCGTCTGTCGACGCGGTACACGAGGGACTGGCGGAGAAGATTCTTCTCCCGTCGGTCCCGGAGAGCGAGCAGGCCAGTCGAACGACGCTCGACGAGGACCGCGCGGCAGATATCCTCGAACATCTCCGCAAGTATCAGTACGCGAGTCGCGACCATGTGGTCCTGCGGTTGCTTTGGTGTACCGGTATCCGCATGGGCAGTGCCCGCGCTATCGACCTGGAGGACTTCGACCGCGACGCGCCCGGCGTCGAGCTGGTCCACCGCCCTGGGCAGGAAACCCCGCTAAAAAACAAGGAGCACGGCGAACGGTGGGTTGCTCTCCGACCGGAGACGGCCGAGATTCTGGAGGACTATATCGACGGTCCGCGCGCCGACACGCGTGACGAGTACGACCGCGAGCCGCTACTGACCACTGCGCAGGGCCGAGTCTCGACATCCTGTGTCCGCAATGCGGTGTACGGCGTCACTCGGCCATGCGAGTACGGTCCCTGCCCACACGACCGGAAGCCGGAGGACTGCGACGCGACCGAGCACTCGCTGGCAAGCAAGTGCCCTTCGTCGCGGTCACCGCACGACGTGCGTTCCGGCGCGATCACGTCCCACCTGCTCGACGAGGTGCCAGTCGAGATCGTGAGCGACCGGATGGACGTGAGTCAGAAAGTGCTGGACAAGCACTACGACCGGCGCACCGAGCGCGAGAAGATGGAACAGCGACGCGAGTACCTGCGAAACTGAGGCAACATCATGAGTGCAAATACCTCCGAAAACGAGACGCAGAGCACGCCAATCGCCGAATCCGCCGAACCCGCGTTGGCCCACTCAGTTTCTACACGCACTACCCGACGGAGCGCCATCTGTCGGAGCACAGCACGCGAACCGACGGCGGTATCGTCGACGGAAGCGGGTGTCGCGGTCAGGCGCCGGGACCCTCGGCCGTGTAGACGACCGACGAGGACTCGTCGTGCGGCGATCGATACACCAGCGTCAGCTCGTAGTCGCGGTCGACGGGGACGTTGATCGAGTCTTCGGTGACGATTCGGCTCTCCTCGCCGGAGGTTCGGTCGGCGGGCCAGAACCCGGTCTCGTTGACGTGGAGCCCCACGGTCTCGCCGTCCTCGTAGAACTCGTCCTGTACGTCCAGCGAGTCCGACGACTGTACGTTCCCGTGGGCGGTGTCGGAGGCGTTGAAGCCCGACCCGCGGACGTACAGCGCGTCGAAGTCGATCGAGTCGCCGCCCCGATGAGAGATCGTCGCGTAGCCCGACCCGGCGTGGTCGGGGACCGGCGTGTACTCGTCGTCGAAGCTCGTCGTCGGTGTCTGCGGCCCGGTCTGGTTCCCGTACCCGAGGACGAGCGACGCGATGACGGCCGCGAGAATCACCGTGATCGCGACCATCAGTACGACGCCGATGACCGGCGACACCGCGTCGTCGTCCGAGAGAAGCCCTGTGATGTGCATGTGTCCACCAGCACCCGCGCCGTTGCGCAGTGCTATCCGGATGCTTCCCGGTTACGTACATAAGTCCACGACGCCGTTTTCGCGCGTACCGGCCGATCAGGAGACATTTATCGCGTTCAAGCCGGGCTTGGAGTTCCGTAGCGACGGAACGGACGGTTCTCGACGGCGAGAGCCGCGGCTACGTGGTGTGATAAAACGGAAAGAGAGTGACGCGAGTTAGGCGTCGGGGCCTTCCTGCTCGTTCAGGGTCGAGGAGGTGTCGCCCTCCTGAGCCTGATAGACGACGCTGACCTCGTAGTCCGAGCTGACGTAGACGTTCGCGCGGTCGCCCGAGACGATGGCGCTGTCGTCACCGCTCTTGGTACCATTCCAGAGGCCCGCGCTGCTGTGGTGGATCTGCGAGCCACCGTTGTCCCGGACGTAGGTCCCTAAATCTTTAGAGACAGCGGGGACATCCGTACCATGTATATCCGTCCCGTTGAATCCGCTCCCACGCACGTACAGTTCCTGATCGGAGACGGAGTCACCACCGTCGTGGGAGATCGAGAGAACGCCCCAATTAGTTGTCGGATTCTCGTCGACCTGCTCGTAGTCGAAGCCGATGGTTGCAGTCGGTGCGCCTTGCTGTGCCTGATTCCCGAGACCGAGGACGAACGACGCGATGACGGCCGCGAGGATGACCGTGATCGCGACCATCAGGATGACGCCGATAACCGGCGACACCGCGTCGTCGTCGTCGAAGAGTTGCTTGATATCCATGTGTATTCACCGCATCTCTTCTGGCGCGCTGACACGCACACCCCTGCGAGATGCTACCCGAGTAGTCCCGGCTTACCCACATAAACCCGGGGTTGCGTTTTCCCCGAACCGCCCGTTCAACCGGAGGTTTCGCCGTTCAAGCCCGGGTTGAACGGTAGTAACGAACGCTGAAAACGGCCCCGAAAAACCGCTAAAACGCCCGACATAGCTGTTTAGCGACCATTCGCACGTGAAGTATTCGATATCTAACCAGAACCGCGTGCTGTCCGGTTCGGGCCGCGCCGGCCGCGGTAGCCGACTCCGAACGCGCGGTCCCTCGCTCGGGGGTGGCGGTAGCGCGACCATATTCGCGCGGGCGGCCCGTCGACCGCGACCGCCAACTCGTGTGGTAGTGGTCGACACATATTTGTAATGGAAGGCGGTATCTGGCCCCATGGTTCGAACACGTCGTGCAGTCCTGGCAATGGGTGCAGCAAGTCTCTCGGCGCTCGCAGGGTGTGGAAACGGTGGGGGCGGGGGCGGCAGTGGCGGTGGCGGCGGTGGCGGCGGTGGTGGGGGCGGTGGCGGCGGTGGCGACGGCGGTAATTCGGGTCCGTTCCCGGAGAACACCGACGTTACCGATATCTTCGAGGAGATCGAGGAGACCATCGAGATCCCCACGGGGGAGCACAAGGCGTACGAACTCTCGTTCCCGAACGGCGGCGCCCTCAAGTACAACTTCACCGTTACGAGCGGGCCGGCGATCGACGTGCTGATGATCCGCGACGGCGAGTTCAACTACTTCGAGCAGGGGTACCAGGTCAACTACAACTCCGCGCATACGGTTCAGGAGAACATGGAGGGGTCCTCGTCGGCCGGGATCAGCGAGGGGACGTACTTCCTCACCTTCGACAACTCCGAGATGGGCCGTGCTCAGCCGCCGACGCCCGAACCGACGCCGACGGCGACCCCGACGGCGACGCCCGATTCGACCGATTCGAGCGGGGACTCGACGGCGACGGAGTCGATGGAGACCGACTCGACGAGCGGCGAGTCGGAGTCGACCGACTCTTCCGGTGGTGCGAGCGGCGCGACTGCCACCGTCGAACTGTCGATCACCGCCGGTCAGTAACGCGACCGACACTACCCGGGCACGGAGGGGTTCGATCTGCACCCAGAGCCCAAATACTCAAAACACTTCACTCCCGAGTGTAAACCGACAACCCATGCCCACCGTCGAAGTCTCACTTCCGGAGGACGTATTCACGAAGCTCGAACGCATGACCGAGGAGGAGTTCGTCAGCCGCGAGGCCGCCGTCGAGGAGTTACTCTCGATGGGGCTGGACGCCTACACCCGCGACACCGGCGAGGAGGTCGCCGAGACGGACATGGCCGACGAGTTCGCCGACGACATGTGGGACACCGCCGAGGACCCGGGGATGCGCGAAGAGGACGACGACTTCTCGTTCTGAGGGCCGTGCCGAGGTCGCTCCCACCCGGCTGGACCCGGTCGTCCGCGCTCGGTTCGACTACCGGCGGGACTCGGGTGCCCTCCCGCGGATCGACCCCTGCTCGCGGGCCGTCTTCGAAACCTTCAATTATCCCTGTCCTCAATTCGAGAGTGTAGCAGGCAAGCGCGGGTTGGTGGTCTAGGTTGGTTATGACACCTCCTTGACATGGAGGAGGCCGGCGGTTCAAATCCGCCCCAACCCACTTCTTGCAGGATCGACCGGTGAGATGCTACTGTGCGTTCATAGCTGCTCGCTCGGATGGGACGAGAGGTCCGATCCCGTGAACGCAGTAAATCGAACGACGGACACGGGCTGGATACTCTAGACCTGTCCCTTCCTGGGTGATTTTCGACCTTACAAGGGTTCGTCTGGAACAGCCGGCGAGCTTCGCGTCCTCGTGGTCGCCGTAGTGCTTCAACCCCACAAGGGTTCGTCTGGAACTGTTCGCCCGCGCGCTTGCCGCCGCCCGCGATGGCGCTTCAACCCCACAAGGGTTCGTCTGGAACCACGGCCCGCACGCTTCTTGATTCGGACCCCAGTTGCTTCAACCCCACAAGGGTTCGTCTGGAACGGCGGACTGGTACGACTGCGTCCACCCCCGCGGGACGCTTCAACCCCACAAGGGTTCGTCTGGAACGTGGTTCATCGATACCGAGGAATCCGAGTTAGAGGCTTCAACCCCACAAGGGTTCGTCTGGAACTACCATTGTCGGTGTCACCGACGAACATCGACATGCTTCAACCCCACAAGGGTTCGTCTGGAACCGACCGGCGAGACCGAACACACCGACGAGCAGGGGCTTCAACCCCACAAGGGTTCGTCTGGAACGACGACCCGCTTTACGTCGCGTTCAAGGAGGGCGGTACGCTTCAACCCCACAAGGGTTCGTCTGGAACCCCTCAAACCCGGCGTCTGCGAGGCTCTGCCGCTTTGCTTCAACCCCACAAGGGTTCGTCTGGAACCAGTCGGCCCGGCGCGACGCTCTCGACCGGGTCGGGCTTCAACCCCACAAGGGTTCGTCTGGAACCATGCCCGAAACCGGGCACTAAGTGGGTCTATGGGCCGTTCACAGTTCAGTGTTTCCGTCGACCATCGATACCCCGCTACCCCCCGGGGGGTCGACGGCTCAGAGGAAGCGGCTGTCCTCGGTCGGGTCGTCACCGTAGACGGTGCGGTCGAGGAGTGTGTCCGACGAGAGTTCGTAGACGATGACGGATTCGCCAGCTATCAGGGTGTCTTCGATCTCGCCGCGGAGTGTTGCCAGGTCGCCTTCGGAGATTTCCCCCTCGAGGACGGAGTTTTGAACGTGGGTGAGATACCGACGACAGAGTCTCAGCATCCGCTGGGTGCGGTCGGCCTCCATATCGTAGACGAGGACGACGTACACGTCACCACCACCGTCGGAACGGCTCGTAGGCCTCTCCGGCGAGCAGATGTTTCTTCAACTTGTACGCCTCCAGCCGCAGGAGGTACTGGTAACTCACTTTTCGGTTCAGCTCCGGATGCTCGACGGTCCGTTCGAGCGTCTCCTCGAACTCCTTCGAGAACGTCTGCCGCCCACGTTCGGTGAGCAAACACTCCCCGAGTTCGGTCTCGAAGTCGTCAGTCGTGATCTGACGGCGATTGACCAGCCGAAACAGGACGCGGTCAGTGAGCAGCGGCTTGAACAGGTCCGCGAGGTCGAGCGACAGGGAGTAGCGTCGCTCACCGGGTTCGTGGAGATAGCTCACCGCGGGATCGAGCGCCGTCGCGCGAATGGCCGAGACGCAGTTGGCGTAGACGAGCGCGTTCCCGAACGAGAGCAGACTGTTCACCTCGTTGGGCGGCGGATTGTACTCCCGCGTCCCGAGTTCGAACTCGTCCCGGAGGACGCTGTCGAAGGTCCCGTAGTACGCCTTTCGCGCCGTCGCCTCGACACCCATGAGTTCCTCGACGTCGTCGGCCTCGGCGACGCTGTCGGCCACCGTATCGAGACGCTCTAGCGTCGCGTCGAGGTCGGCCGACCGCCCGTCGTAGTAGGCGACGTTCGCCCGCATGTTGTGGATACTCCCGCGGACGAACGCGGCGGCGAGGTCGCGCCGGTGTGCGGGGTCGTCGTACGCGCGGACCTGGGAGACGACCGTTCGACCGGATGTCTGGCCTCGCTCGGGCATCACCGACCCGGAGTAGTAGTCGTTCCAGCCGAAGACGTGCGCGGCGATGCCGTTGTCGTTCAGGAACGATAGTAATCGCGTGTTGAAATCGATCTGGCCGTGCAGGTAGACCGCTTCGGCGTTCTCGATCGGGATGTGTTTCTTCTCGCCGTCCTCGGTCGCGAGTCTGAGCGTGTCTTCGTGTCGTTCCAGCCGGCCGTTCGAGAAGACGTGGTAGTTTCTGTCCATGGTCAACACCAGCAGAAGTCGTGATACGCACAGGCCTCGCAGAAGGGCTTCTCCTCGGCCGGTGGCGGGGATTCCTCGGTGACGAGATCGTGAATGCCCCGGATAGCGTCCTCGACGCGCTCGGCGAGGTCGTCGGTGAGCTCGACCGTCTCGCGCTCGCGTTCACGCGGGTGTGCGAGGACGCCATCGCGCTGGACGCCCGCGACGCGGTCGAGGTACCAGAGGTAGTACGCCAGCTGCATCCGCGCCGGTTCGACCAGCTTCGAGGAGGGCTTGACCTCGACGACGCGACCGTCCTCGAGCAGGTCGATGGCGATCATCCCGAGCTGTTTGCTCTCGCGGCCGCCGTAGGCCGTCTCGTCCACCCGGGTGCCGCGGACGACGGCCGGATTCTCGCGGTCGATCTCGAGCTGGCGGCTCGCGAACCACAGCTCGCGTTCACAGGCGTGGTAGTACTGCATCATGACGCCCGTGACGCGGAACGGGTCCGCGGCGGCGTCGCCGCGTGCGGTCGCGAGCAAGCGGTCGACGGGGTCGATCGATTCGCTCATAGGATACGTGCGTCGACGGTGCTCTCGGGCACGTCGACCCCCGTTTGCGCGTCGAAAAACGACGGGTCGTCGTCCGGGCGCAGTACCCGCTCGGTCGCGTCGCGTTTCTCGCCGTCGTGGGACAGGGGTTTCAGGTTGGTCAACTTCCGAGCCGTGTCCGAATCACGCCGGTAAGCCGGCACCGAGACGCGGATCTCTCCGAGCTGTGACTTCAGTCGCTCCATCTCGTCGAACTCGTAGTTCCGTTCGGCAACTCGGTACTCCTCGACTCGGTCGTACTCCGCCTCGTTCCGGCAGACGTACACTTCGAAGGAGAACGGCGAATCGATGAGCGACGCGGTTCGGAGTTCGTCCCCCTCGGCGCGTCGAAACTGGGTTAGCAGGTCGTTGTCGTCGGCCATCGTCTCCACCGTCTCGCCGACCAGGTCGTGATACGTCTCGACGGCGTCCTCGGCGACTCCGGACTCGGGGACGGCCTCACCGACTGGAACGTCCGCGAGCGCCGTCCGGGTTCGCTCCAGCAGGTCCATGTCGGTCTTCCGGTCGCGACGCGCGTACACCGCTTCGGAGGGAAGCGTCTCGCTGCCCTCCGGGACGGCGAGACGCCATACGGAAACTTCCCCGGCCTCGGGGGCGCGCTCGAACGACCGATTGCACCGGCCGGCGGCCTGGACGATGCTGTCGAGCGGCGCGAAATCGCGGTACACGCGGTCGAAGCTCACGTCGACGCCGGCTTCCACGAGCTGCGTCGAGACCAGGAGCGTCGGAATCGACTCCGCCGTCAGCTCCTCGGCGACGGTCAGCAGGAACCGACGGTCGCACGGCCGCAACCGCGTCGAGAGGAACAGGACGGCCGGTCGCTCCCCTCCGGCTGTCTCGGCGATCCCCCGAACGAACGCTGCTCGATACCGTTCGGCGTCGTCCGTCGGCGGGACGCCGATCCGGTCGGTGTCGTCGCGGACGATCTCCGCTTCGAACCGCGTCGCGACGTCGACGAATCCGTCGTCGGTCGCAGCGGTCTCGGAACGGTTCTCCAGTTCGCCCGTGACGGCGTCGAACAGGTCACCCGTGCTGTCGATCGTGTTACAGATCGCGAGCACCGATTCGGTCGTCCCAGTCACGCGCTCGACGAGCGAAGTCGCCGCGGTCTCGTAGTCGACGACATCGGCGTCGTCGTCGCCGGTCTCGAGCGCCGTCGGGTGGAACTCGTACTCGACGCGGTCGGGGAGGTCGCTGTCGGTCTCCCGTTCGAGCGTAGCGAGCGTCTCGCTGTCCAGCAGCGGGACCGTCCGCTCGTCGTCGACGATGCGCGGCTGCGTCGCGGTCATCAACACGACGGTTGCACCGTACTCGTCGGCCAGCGCTTCGACGAGTCGGGCAACGAGGGGCCACCACGGCAGCGGCAGCGCCTGCGGCTCGTCGACGATGACGACGCTGTCGTACAGCGCCGGGAGCTTCATACTCTGCGTGTTGGACGGTCCCGCGAGACTCTCGAATAGCTGGACGAACGTCGTGAGCGTGACGCCCGCTCGCCAGCTCTCGGCGAGCATCGTCGCCCGGGCCATCTCCTCGTCCGTCGGCTCTTCGGTGGTGGGTTCGTCTTCGTCGTCGTTCGGAAGCGTCAGCGCCTCCGAGAGGTGGTGGTGTTTGGTCAGTCGCCGGCCCGTCGCCGGGTCCGACTCGTCGAGGTCGGCAGCGTCCGAGTCGTCGGGACCGCCTCCCAGCAGACCGTCGAAGACAGCCGCTGTCTGGTCGATGACCGAGGTAAACGGCAAGGCGTAGACGATGCGGTCGCCGCCGGTCGCCGCTCGGATGCGCGCCGCCGCGAGCAGTCCGGTGAGCGTCTTGCCGTATCCCGTCGGGAGCGTGAGCGTCGCCACGTCCCGGTCCGAACCGAGGAACTCCGCGACCGGGTCGCCGCCGTCCCGGCGTCCGCCGATGTGATCCTGAACGGTGCTGCGAACCTCGTTGAGCCGCGCTTCGAGCGCGTCGGGGTCCGCGTCGTCGACCCCCAGAGTTTCGATGTGGTTCCAGACCTGCGAGGGGTCGAGCTGGTCGGCGTGGATCCGTTCGTCGTCGTCGGTCACGCCGGCGGCGTGAGTCTTGTCGGCGAAGGTGAGCGTCCCGTACAGGCGCAGCGCGTCGAGGTAGGTCTCCCCGTCGTCGAACAGTTTCGAATCGGGTTGATAACGACGCCGCTCGTACATGAACCGCTCTCGGAGACAGTCACGGAGACTCGCCGAAGGGTCGTCGGCGTCGCCGGGTTCGGTGGCGCCCAGCAGTCCGAGGAACTCGCTCCAGCACCCCTCTTCGCCGACGAGTCTATCGACGACCGCGCGGGCGAACTCCGGGTGATGCTCCTCGATGTTCGCGGCCTGTTGGCGCGCGTGGCCGTTGTATCCCGCCCGGTTGTCGTCCCAGCACTCCCACGTCCCGTCCTGTTCCAGACCGGTCGAGACGAACGACTCGGCGTTCGGCAGCGTTCCGTGGTGTTTCGCGACGGCGACCAGACCGGCGAAACACGTCTTCGGACCGTACCCCATTCGGCTCAGCGCGTAGTAGGCGATCAATCCGCCCAGGCGCGCGTGGTGGGACGGCTCCTCGTCGCCGGAGTCGTTCCCGATGTGCGTCTGGAACATCGTCGTCGCCTTCCCGAAGTCGTGCGCCAGCCCGACGAGTGCCGCCGCGTCGTGAAGCGGACGACCACACGCCGTCTCGGTGTCTTCGGGCGTCACCTCCCTCGCACGGCCGGCGACCGTCAGAAGGTGTCGTTCGAGTACCGTCTCGTCTCGGCCGTCGTCGACGGGGTGGGACAGCAACTCCGGCCAGTTCGGGTCCTCGGCGTCCAAGGTCACGAGAACACCACCGTTCGTCCGTCGACGCGCATCGCGTCGACGCCGGTCGCTTTCAGCGCCGTCCCATCGCGACTGTACGCCCAGCGGAGATACTCCGTCGTCTTCCGGCCGGTGAACTCCCCGGAGCGCTCGGTCGTCGTCATGTCTCCGGGCGAGCGCTCGGTCCCGTGCGGATGGTCGGACGAGGGAACGATACCGTCGGGGGCGGGCAACGCCGACTCGACGGCGACGGGGTCGTCGCTTTCGGACAACTGCTCGGGAGAGAACTCCCCGTGGAAGGTCACCGAAGCGAGGAACTCCGAGAGCCCGAGCGACGGGACGTACTCGGAGCGACCGTCCGCGAGTCGGTCGTGAAGCCGGTCGTAGGCCGCGTCGTCCGCCAGCCAGACATCGAGCCGGTAGGCGGGTTCGACCAGCACCTCGTAGTTGACGCGCTGGCGATCGGCCTGGGGGTCCGGATAGCGGACGCTCACTTTCCCCCGAGCGTTGACGGCCTTCATCCCCTCGTTCGAGGTCGTCAGGCTGTTCTCCGGCAGGTTCATCGTTCGCGGGATCGACGCCGTCTCGCTCGCGTCGTCGCCCGAGGCGACGGGCTGGACGGCGATGCCCGACCGGTCGCGGTCGAACACGTCGTAGTAGCCGTCGCGCTCGTAGCCCGCGACGGCCGCGAGCAGTCCGGCGACCGTCGTCCGCGGCGGAAGCCGGTAGGTCGCCTTGATCGTGTTCCCGTCGACGCGGCGGAAGTGGCCCCACGGACCCTCGACGGTCAGCGACAGACACCGGTCGGGTGGCGTCCGTGCCGACCGCTCGCGCGACTCTCCGTCCGACTGCTCCGCCGTCTCGTGTTCGGTCAATTCCGTCTGCATCTCAGGGCCGCGTCGCCTCGGACTCGTCGTACACGTCTACCTCGCGGACCCGATCGGAGCCGAGTCGGTCGGACAGCGCCGCGGGGAGGTCGATCGGCTCGCCGCCGGCCACGACGTCGAGCGCGCCGTCGGCGACGATGTGGACGCGTTCGACGTGCTCGGCGTGGTCGGCGAGCCTGTCGAGCAGGTCGGTCGCGTCGAGGGTCACGTCGCGAACGTTCCGGTACGCCCGCGCGTCCGACTCGTCGCCGGCCGTGTCGAGGTAGTGAGTCAGTCCGCCGACGTGGAACCGCTCGTCGGCGTACTCGACGCGGAGGTAGAGCCGCGGCTCCTGTCCGACCTTGCTCCGGGTGATCGTCTGGTTCTTGACGGCACGCCAGCAGAGTGTGTCGAGCCGACGAACGTCCGACTCGGTGAGGTTCGTGTCCTCGGCCGCGTGCTCGTCGACCAGTCCGTGAAAGCCGATGAGCGCGTACTTGATCCGGTGGTCGTCGAGGTCGAACCCGCCCTGCTGTTTCTCGTCCTGGGTCCCGATGACGCTCGTGAGGCTGTTGTACTCCTCGTTCTCGACGACCGGATGGAGGCTCTTGCCCGGCGAGAACTGCACCGGCCCCGTGAGGTGGTCGGGCAGTTGGTCCTCGACGGCGGCGATGATCCCGTCGTCGTCGGTGTCGATGCTCAGCGTCGCGCCGAAATAGCGGGCGTCGACGGCGTTGTCGAGGAAGCCGTCGAACGCGTCCTCGCCCACGTCTTCGGGGTCGGTGACACCGAGGGAGTCTTTCAGCATCTGCTCGCGGGTCTTCGCGTAGCCGTCGTCGCGGCTGCTCGTGATGTAGACGCCGTGGCCGTCCGCTTCCAGCTGG
This sequence comes from Halosimplex rubrum, assembly GCF_013415885.1. Taxonomy (NCBI): domain Archaea; kingdom Methanobacteriati; phylum Methanobacteriota; class Halobacteria; order Halobacteriales; family Haloarculaceae; genus Halosimplex; species Halosimplex rubrum. Next base: position 1,963,263 of record NZ_CP058910.1, on the reverse strand, counting down.
TCGCGGAGGTACCGCTTCAGGCGCACGTCCGTGACGATCGCCTGGTCGGTCACGGGGTCCTTCCGCGGTCGGTTCGCTCCGCTGAGGGGGTTGCCGTTCGGATTGGCGTCGACGGCGTCGTACAGGAAGACGATCTCGGATCGGTGCTCGACGGTGGTCTCGTCACTCATTGTCGTACTCGGAAGTGCTGCGGTCGTTCAGTCCGTAGGCGATGCCCATCGCGTAGTGATACCGGAGGTCGGCGGTGTCCAGGTCCCAGTCGTCCGGGTCGCGGTCGAGCAACCCGTCGACGACTTCGTCCATCAGTTCCGCGTACATCGTCCCGTTGTACCCCTCCTCCTCGGAGTAGACGACGTTCGCGTCGATCACCTCGGTCGCCACCTGCGTGACGTTGTGGCGACTGATCTTGTCGATCGGATGGCGCGTGACGGCGGTCATGCTCCGGTTTTTGCTCCGCTGGTACCGGCTGATCCGGCCGACGAGCGCGCCGAGGGCGAACACCCCCTGACGCTCCCCGTCGGCCAGCGCGTCGTGGCGCTCGATGAACTCGTCCAGCCGCTCGGTTCGGCTCGGTTCTCCGCCGTCGTCCGTCGTTGTCTCTGTCATCGTGGTGTCTACGGTGTAGTCGGTGTCCGCGTCGGTCGCCAACAGGTCGCCGTTGGCGAGCGCGGTGAGCTGAGCGTGTTGCTCGGCGACGGCCGTCCCCGGGAACGGGAAGTCGTCGTCTGGGTCGAACCGCTCCGCGATGCGGTCGACGTACGCCGAGAGCAACGACGCCGCCTCGATCCGGTGGCCACCGACCACGTCCGCGGTCGCGCGGAACCGGAGGTCGTCGCTGCTCGGTTCGTCGTCGTCGTCCGGCGGCGCGCAGGTCCGCGCGAAGTAGCCGACGCCGGTGACGACGTTCAGCCACTCCAAGCGATTCCGTCCCGGTGCGAGCAGGGCGAACTCCTCGCGGACCGGCAGTGGACCGTCCTCACCGAACAGTGGACTGTTCAGGGCGTCCTGGTGCTTCTCTGCGAGTTCCAGCCCGTAGTGGACCGTCCCGTTCGGCTCGAACGCCAGGAGTCGCCACCGGTCTTTCTGGTACTTCTCGACGACCATGAGAACGAAGCGGAGGTCCTCGGCCGGCTCACCCGGTTCGTCCTGTAGGTCGTCGTACAGCGACGCGACGGCGTTCTCGTCGATCCCCTCCGTCTGCCTGACGAGCGTCGAGTACAGTTCGTCTGCGTCCCCGACGGTCGGTGTTCGCTCGAAGTACGGGAAGTAGAACGCCGACACACCGGGCGCCGGTTCCGCACAGGCGTCGAGGAACGTCGTCGCGTTCTGGGCGGCGATGGCCGCCTCGCGGCCCAACCCCTGCGTCCGCCACGACTGGTCGGGGTCGAACCGCGGGAACCGCTCCATCTGCTTGGAGAGGTACCACTTCAGCGGGTCGTCGACGACGCCGTACACTTCCTCGTCGGTATCGCCGACGTAACAGGTGCCGTCACCGCTGGCGTCCTCGGCCTCGTTCTTCGCGCGGAACTTCGTCGTCTTGCGGCGAACCATCGCCTCCTGGAGGACTTCGACCTCCCCGGGCAAGTGCCACGTCGCGTCGGCGTCGAACCGGTCGGTCGTCGCGACGGCGTCGCCCTCGAATCCGAACGCGACGGTGTGGAGGTACTGGCCCTCCCGGGTCACCTCCGCGACCGCCTCGGCGACTCGCTCCATCGCGTCGTCGTCCCCTCCGAGTTCGTCGAGCGCGTCGAGCAGCCAGCCGTCGTCGTGGTCGCTCGCTTCCTCGCGCACGGCGTCCTCGCTCGGCCAGCGGGTGAACCGCTCGACCGCGTGGTCGGCGTGCTTCTCGGGACCGTTGGTCTGCCCCGAGAGGTGCGTGATACTGTGGTCGACCCCGCGGGCGGCCTCGAACTTCGCGTGCGCGACGTGGGACAGGTCCGGAACGAGTCCGTCACCCGTCGGACCCGACCGCTCCTCGACGTAGGGGACGACTCGAACCGGGTCGTCGGCGAGCGCCACCTCGTCGTCCGCGAGTTCGACGCGGACGACGACGAGCCGTTCCTCTCCGACCAAGTCCGCCGCGGCGTCCGGCGACAGGAACGGACCGTACTCGCCGGTCAGGCCGCGACCGAGCGCGTACAGCCGCCCGTACAGCGACTGCAGGTCTCGAACCGACGTGACCGGCCGGTCCGGAAGCGCCGCGTCGATAGTTCCGTCGTCCAGATTCCGGAGCGCTTCAGCGTCCAGCATCGTCCTCCTGAAGGTTCAGAAACCCGAATCCGAGCGCGTTGCGCTCTCCGATCCCGCAGTCGAGCGCGAGATTCAGGTGGCGCCGGTGGTCGTCGTCTCGGACTGTGTAGTTCAATTTCCATTTACTGAGGACGTAGGTCATCCGCTGGCCCTCGGTCACCTCGACCGGGAGCGCGTACGTCTTCAGCAGGTCGTAGCCGTCGAACAACTCGCCGTCGCAGTCGCTCGGACCGGGGAGGTACTCCGGCGCGAACAGGCCGTGTTTGCGGTCGAGGTTCGCCCGGATCTGCGTGCGGAACGGCTCCATCGTGTGCTCGGGCCGCCAGAACGTCGCCGAATCGCCGTGGCCGCCGTCGATGTCGTAGCGCTCGCGCTGCCACGGCGGGATGCGGACGAGCACGCCCGTCCCGGATTCGAGCGTCCCGCTCGTCCCGGGTTCGCCCACGTCGGGGTCCAGCGCCGTCACGTCCTCGACGCGGAACGGCATCTCGCCGACGTTGAGTTCGCGCTCGTCCTGCAGGTCCTCCGCGACGTGCGCGAGCAGTTCCTCGTCGGGCGAGGCGACGAGCAGATAGCGGTCGTCGCCCTCGCGCATGTCCCGCGGCGGGAAGACGAGCGAATACGAGAATCCCGGCGGCTCGTCGCTCTCGTGACGCTCGTCGTAGTCGGTCCCGTCCAGTGCGCTCCAGATCCGCCCGCAGATCTTCGGGTGGTGGTCGTTCGTGAACGCCGCGTCCGCTCGCGCGGACAGCTCCGTCAGCAGGCGCATCTCACTGTCCCGTACCGTCTGTCTCGGTTACATACCACACTGTACAGTTCGTTTCTCGGACGGGTATTAAACGACAGGTGACCGGAGTGAAAGTGGAACAGTAATGGAACGTGAAGTCGCAGTCACTCGAAGACGCCGTCGGGCTCACGCTCCCGCAACATCCCCAGCATCACCGCGGCGAACCGCTCGGCATCGGCAGCTTCGACCACCCGCGTATCGGCCGGTTCGCCGGTCACCCCCTCGAAGTCGACGCTGGTGTAGCCACGGGTGAGCCCCTCGCGTTCGTCCACCGCGACGGCGTACGATCCGACGCGCTCGCGGAGTTCCGGATACGCGAGTAGCGCCGCGGTCAGGCCGTCGGGCTGGGTGATGCCGTCGAGACCTGCGGCTTCGCCGCGGTCGCGGACGACTTTCGTCACTTCGCGGAAGAAGTCGGCGAGGTCGGTGTCGATGGCGTCGATCGCCGCCAGCGTGTCGGGGCCGAGCGCGGTCCGCAGACAGAGTCCCCAGTCGACGAGCGTCACGTCGAAGGCGTCGAGGACGCGTTTCGCGGCGTCGGGGTCGGCCCAGACGTTGAACTCCGCGGCGGGCGTGACGTTCCCCCGGCGCTCGACCGCGCCGCCCATCACCCACACCTCGTCGACGAGGGCCGGAAGATCTTCTTCGCGGGCGTGCGCGAGCGCGAGGTTCGTGAGCGGGCCGATACAGAGCAGGGTGATCTCGCCCGGTTCCTCGCGACAGCGGGCGACGATCTCCTCGGGCGCGAACCCCTCGGCGGAGTCGACGCCGGTCTCGGGGAAGAGATCGCCGCCGAGGCCGCCCTCGCCGTGGATCTCGGTGGCGTGTTCGTGGGACTTGACCAGCGGCGAGCGGGCGCCCTCGTAGACGGGAACGTCGGTCGAATCGACGAGCGAGAGCGTGTACTTGGCGTTCTCGACCTGCCGGTCGAAGGGGGCGTTGCCGGCGACGACCGTGACGGCCTCGACGGACAGCCGGTCGGTCAACACCGACAGCGCCAGCGCCTGCGTGTCGTCGCCGGCCGTGTCCGTGTCCACGATGACGCGTCGCATACCCCGATATCGAACCCCGGACGTAAGCCGTTCGGGATCGGACACCGGCGCGGCCGCGGGCGGCGGCCGGCGCGGTCGCGACCCGAGAGATGTATCACGGGGGGCGGTCAATAGCGGGTCGAGAACCGATGGCAGACGAGACAGAGCCGACGGTGCCGGTGGTGTGTTCGGAGTGCGAGACCGAGACGGCGGTCGCGATCGACGACGTGGCCGACGCGGTCGCGCGTCACAACGACGGGCTCCACGACGGCGAACAGGTCGCCAGCGTCGACCCGGCGCTCGCCGACCAGGTCCGCGACCTGGTCGCGGAGGACCTGGGCCTGCTCGGCGACCCCGCCGACGACTGACCGCGCGCAAGCGACCGGGCGATCCCCGGGAGTCAGAGGACCGTGCCGTGTTTCTTGTCCGGTCGCTCCTTCTCGACGGACTCGTAGAAGGCGAACCGGGCGGCCAACTCCTCGCGCAGGTCGCTCGGTGGGACGATCTCGTCGATGACGACTTCGCTGGCCATCCGATGCACGTCGATGTCCTCGCGGTACGCCTCCCGGAGCTCCCGCTCGCGGCGCTCGCGCTCCTCGGGGTCGTCGATGTCGTCGAGCTTGTTCGCGTAGACGGCGTTGATCGCCGCCTCGGGACCCATGATGGCGATCTCGCCGGACGGAAGGCCGACGGTCGACTCGGGGTCGTAGGCGGGCCCGGACATGGCGTAGATACCGGCGCCGTAGGCCTTCCTGACGACGACGCACTGCTTGGGCACCGTCGCGGCGGAGGTGGCGTAGATCATCTTCTTGCCCGCTTCGAGGATCCCCTCCTTCTCGACGCCGGAGCCGGCCATGAAGCCCGGCGTGTCGCAGAGATAGAGCAGGGGGACCTCGAAGGCGTCGCACTTCCAGACGAACTCGGCGGCCTTGCGGGCGGCGTCGGGGAAGATCGCGCCCGCTCGCTGTGCGGGCTGGTTGGCCACGACGCCGACCGGCCGGCCGTCGATCCTGGCGAAACCGGTGAGGATCTCCGGACCGAACTCCGGCTGGAGTTCGAAGAAGGAATCCCCGTCGACGACTCGCTCGATCAACCGCTCCATGTCGTAGCCCCTGTTGGGCTTCTCGGGGACGACGCCGTCGATTCCCTCGGGCGACTTCGCCGGTGGGCGCCCCTCCGTCTGCGGGGGCTTCTCGTCGCTGTTGTCCGGGAGATACGAGACCAGCTGGGCGACCAGGTCGCGCGCGTGGTGTTCGTCCTCGGCGACGAGATCCGCCGAGCCCGAGTGGCGGGCGTGTACGTCGGGGCCGCCCAGCTCGTCGAGGTCGATCTCCTCGCCGGTGACCATCTCGACCATCCGCGGGCTGGCGATGGCCATCGCCGACATGTCCCGGACCATGACGGTGAAGTCGGCGAAGACGGGAGTGTAGGCGGCGCCGGCGATGCAGGGGCCGTAGAGGACGCAGATCTGCGGGACGCGGCCCGACAGCATCGAGTGGTTGTAGTAGTACTTGCCGATGCCCTCGCGGTTGGCGAAGAAGCCGGTCTGGCGGTCGATCCGCCCGCCCGAGGAGTCCATCAGGTAGAGGACGGGTCGCGCGGTCTTCAGCGCCCGCTGTTGCATCCGGAGGAACTTCTCGACGCCGTGTTCGGCCATCGACCCCGCTTTCACCGTGAAGTCGTTGGCCATGAAGTGTACGTCCCGCCCCGCGAACGCCGCGGCGCCGGTGATGAGGCCGTCCGCGGGCAGTCGGTCGCCGTCCCCCGCAGAGCCGTCCGAGTCCTCCGCACCGTCGGTCTCGGGCGAGTCGGGGTGCCACGCGTCGAAGTTGGCGAACGTGCCGTCCTCGAACCGCAGCCCCGAGGGGTCGGCGGTCCGGTCGTAGTCGGCACCGGACGCCTCGCCGGGTACCGGGTCGGTGTCGCCGAACCACAGTTCCAGTCGGTCGCGGACGAACAGCTTCCCCTGCTCGGCCAGGCGCCGGCGGTACTTCTCCGGGCCGCCCCGCCGGATGTCCGCGATCTCCTCGCGGAGGGCCCGCTCGCGGGCGGTCGGCCCGAGGTCCTCCGCCGGCGTGGCTCCCGACGGCTCGCCGCCACCGGAGACGCTACCAGCGGCCCCGTCTCCGTCGGACTCGTGGACGACGGCCGGCTCGTCGGCGTCGCCGACGTACACCTCCACGCGACCGTCCCCCGGGACCGTCCGTTCGAGCGCCGAGGCGATCGCTTCGGCCTCCTCGACGCTCGCGTCCTGGGCGATTCGAACTCGCATACCAGCCCCGTCGCACGCTAGCGGTAAAATATGCCGCCCCATCCGGGGGTGGAACCTGCGACCCTCGTTCGGAGCGGCGGCGGGGCGCTCACCGGGATTTCAAACTTGATAGCCGCGGACGAACGGGTAAGTAGGACAACGGCGAAGGTCGCGCCAATGCGTTACCGGTCACTCTCGCTGGTGGTGCTGGTTCTCGTGTCGGTCGCGGCGCCGACGGTCGTCGCCGCCGGCGCGGCCAGCGCGAACCCGTCGGTCGACGTCACGATCCGGTCGACCGACATCGGCGAGGGCGACACCTACGAGGCCGGAACGGACGTGGACCTGACGATCGACGCGAGCGTCGGCGACGCCGCCGCGGACGGGACCGGACTCTCGGACATCGTGGTCCGAGTCAACGGCGACCTCGCCGAGTCGATCGCCGTCGACGGGACGAACGTGACGGAGACGGTCGAGCCGTCGCTGTCGAACGGTGAGAACGAGATCCGGGTCATCGTCACCGACGACGCCGGGGCGGTCGACGCGACGGCGTTCACGGTCGAGAAGGACGCCGAGGCGCCCCACGTCTACCTGACGAGCCCGTATCAGACGGCGCCGTGGAAGCCCATCGACGACGGGACGGCCAACGGCTCGCGGGTCACGATCGCCGGGAACGTCATCGAGTCCACCGGCGTCGAGAAACTGCGGATCACCCGAGAGTTCGGCGACGACCGCTCGACTCGCGCGCTTCGCGACGTGGGCGAGAACTTCTCCGTCGAGATGCTGCTGGGCTACGCCGAGGGCGGCAACGCGACCAACGAGTTCAGACTCACCGCGACCGACGAGTTCGGCAACGTCCGGATCTACGATTTCGAAATCGCCGTCGCGGACCGTCGCGCTCCCTCGGTCTCGACCGAACCGTTCCCCAACGAGACGGCCCGCAACCGCGTCTTCCTCGCCGGGACCGTCGGCGACGACGTGCGAGTGCGGTCGGCCAACCTGACGCTGCGCGGCCCCGACGGCAACGTCACCGGCGAGTCGACGATCGCCGCCGAGCGCTCGCGGGCGCTCGACTCCGACCGGCTCTCGGTGCCGTTCAACGAGTCGCTGTACACGCTCTACCCGGGCACCTACGAGGCGACGGTCTCGGTCACGGACGCGACGGGGAAGACGACGACCCGGACGGTCGAGATCGAGCGGGTCCCCCGGTCCGAGCGCGACGTGGCGCCGACGATCGCCGTCGACCGCGACCGCACCGTCGTGTTGAACGACGGGCGGCTCTTCCTCGCCGGCACCGCCTTCGAGGGCGTCACCGAGCGCCTCGTCGTCGAGACGCGGCTGGCGGCCACCGGCGAGACTCTCGACTACCAGGTCGTCCATTCGGGCTCGCGCCGCCAGCGGGTCGAGTTCGACCGCGAGGTCGCCATCGCCGACAACCGCACGACTGTGATCGTCCGCGCGACCGACGCCGACGGCGTCGAACACACGGAGGAGTTCGCCGTCGACGGCGCCGCCCGCGAGACGTTCGTCGACGAGTCCGAACCCGACGCGGAGGGCGACGGGAACGAGACCGACTGGCCGACGGTCGGCGTCGAATCGCTGCAGGACGGGCGGACGGGGACGGCGAGTTCGTCGGTCACGGTCCGTCGCGCCGCCGCGGGGACGACCGTGACCGTCCCCGACAACGCGTCCCGGGCGGTCGTGGCGACGACGAACGTCTCCGTCGAGCGCCTGCGCTTCGACGCCGCCGCCGACACGAACCTCACGGCGACCGTCGTCGCGCGCGAGCGGGCCGGCGCGGCCCTGAGCGGTCCCGACGGGGCGACGACCGCCGCGACCGTCACCGTCCAGCACTCGGTCACCGACGACGCCGTCGACGGCGTGACATACGACCTGTCGGTCCGCCGACCGTACCTCGACGCACACGGTCTCGATCCGGCGAACCTCACGGTCTACCGCCTCTCGGCGGGCAACTGGTCGGCGATCGGGACCAGCGTCGCCGAGAGCGACGAGGCGCACGTCCGCTACCGCGTCGACTCCCCGGGACTGTCGGTGTTCTCGCTGTCGACCGACCCGGCGCTGGCCGACGCGAACGGCACCGACGGCAACGGAACGACCGCGAACGGCACCGACGGCGACGGGACCGCCGGAAACGGCACCGCCGCCGACGGGACGGCCGGAAACGGGACGGCGTCGGGCGACGGCGAGCCGTCGGGCGAGGCGACGATATTCGTCAGCAACGTCACCGTCAACCGGACGGCCGTCGCGGTCAACGAGTCCGTCGCGGTCAACGTCACGCTGGCGAACGAGGGCGACGCCGACGGCACCTACACGGCCGGACTCCAGACGCTCCAGGGCACGAACGTCTCGTTCGTCGGCACGGAGACCGTCGCGGTGCCCGCGGGCGAGCGACGCGGGGCGCAGTTCACCACGAACTTCTCGACGACCGGCAACCACACCGTGATGGTCAACGGAACCCAGGCCGGCCCCGTCGTCGTCGGCGCGGGCGGCGGCCTGCTCTCGTTCCTGTCGTTCTTGTCCGTCCTCCCGCTGCGCCTCATCGGCATGGCGCTCGGCGGGTTGCTCGGGCTGGGGCTCGTCGTGGTGCTGTTGCGGTTCGTCCTCGGAAAGGTCGGCGGCGGCGATAGCGCGAACGGGTGAGAAGCGCGGTTCGGTTCTACGACAGCTTCGCTTCGATCCGGTCGACCAGTTCCTCGTTCCCCAGGTAGACGGGACTGCGCTCGTGGAGCCGGTCGGGGTCGGTCTCGAAGAGGTCGCCGTAGCCGTCGGAGACGCGACCGCCGGCGGCCTCGACGACGAACCCGACGGGAGCGCACTCGAAGCAGTAGCGGAGCTTGCCCTCGGGCGTATCCGCCAGTTCGGGGTAGGCGAAGACGCCGCCGTGGGTGAGCACCTGCATCACGTCGGCGATGAACGCGCCGCCGTAGCGGAGTTTCAGTCGGTCGTCCTCCAGGGCCTCGACCGCCTCGGTCACGTCGTCGGTCCAGTCCGGGCGGCGGCCGCCGAAGGCGTAGACCGTCGGGTCGTCGGGCAGCGTGAGGCCCTCGCGGAGGAGTTTGCGGCCGTCGTCGTCCTCGCCGCTACCCTCCGCGGCTCCCGCCTCGATGAGGTACTCGTCGACGCTGTCCCCGTCGGAGACGACCATCGTGGTGTTGGGCCCGTAGAGGACGAACGCGGCGGCGACGAGGTGGTCGCCGGTGGTCGGCACGGGCTCGTCGTAGACGCTGACGATGGTGCCCATCGGGTTGTTCGACGTGAGGTTCGAGGAACCGTCCAGTGGATCGAGCGCGAGGTGGAACTCGCCGCCGTCGTCGGCGGTCCGCGCGGACTCCCGTTCCTCGGAGGCGTAGCTCCCGACGGACTCGAGCGCGAGCAGGCGCTCGCAGAACAGCTCGTCGGCGTACTCGTCGGCGGCGCGGACCTTCTCGCCGCTGGGGTTGTGCCCCTCGACGTACGCGCGGCGCTCGGGCAGCGCCTCGCGGACCTCGCTGGCGGTGTCGCGGACCACGTCGAAGACCGCGTCGACGGTCGGGTGTCCGATCCAGTCGGCCGAGGGCGGGAGTTGCTGGCTCATGGTTTGGGTGCTGCCGCGTCGAGGGCCTCGTCGACGGAGGCTTCCTCGTAGATGACTTCCTCGAGCGCGTCGAGGATGCGCCGGGGGTTCTCGCGCTGCCAGACGTTGCGGCCGACGGCGAGGCCGGCGCCGCCGGCGTCGATGACGCTCTTGACGCTCTCCAAGAACTCGCGGTCGCTCGTCTTGGAGCCGCCCGACATCAGCACCTTCGTCGGGCCGGCCATCCGGGTGACCGTCTCCATGGCCTCCTGGCTGCCGGGGTACTTGACCTTGGCAATGTCCGCGCCGAGTTCCAGCCCCAGCCGGGCGGCGTAGGCGATGGTCTCCTCGCCCGTGTCGTTCTTGACGGCCTGGCCGCGGGCGTACGACCACATCACGACCGGGAGGTCGTACTCGCGGGCTTTCTCCTGGACCTCGCGGAACTCCTCGAACATCTCCACCTCGCCGTTGACGCCGGGGTAGACGGTGAAGCCGACGGCCTCGGCGCCCAGCTCCTCGGCGGCGTACTCGACCGAGCAGTTGACCGCGCTGTCGGGTTCGCCCATCCAGAGATTGGAAGTGCCGTTGAGCTTGGCGAGCAGCGACACGTCGTCCTCGTAGGAGGGGTAGTAGGCCTCCGCGACGCCCTTGCCGACCGCGAGGGAGGTGACCGCGGGGTGTGTGGCCACATCGAAGACGTGTTCCGGGTCCGCGCTCTCGGGCTGGGGGTCGAAGTCCACCGGCCCGTGCTCGATACCGTGGTCGTACGCCAAAACGAGTACCTTCCCGTCCCGCGTGACCGGAGCGTCTGCGATGGGTCGCATTACGAACGAGCGTACACGGACCGAACGTATATATCTTCTTTCTGACATTATTTACTACCGTGCGAGTAAACGATTGGAGCGTGCGTGACGTTCGCACGCGCTCGGACGGCCGAAATCGCCTCGCCTGGGAGAATCGGCGACGACGCCGCAAGTACGTGGCAAGTATCTGACTGTCGTCCGGCACGGAGCGTGTGCTACGACGAACGGGGGTAGGTTTAGGCGGGCGGCGGGCGGAGGAGGGGTATGCGCGAACTCGATGCCATCGACACCGTCGGCGTCGTCGGCGCCGGCACCATGGGGAGCGGTATCGCGCAGGTCGCCACGCAGTCGGGCTACGAGGTCGTCCTGCGCGACGTGGAAGACGCCCTCGTCGAAGGGGGGATCGAGGACCTGACGGACGGACTCGATCGGCTCGTCGAGAAGGGGACCGTCTCGGAGGACGAGGCCGAGACGATGCGCGGGCGCGTGACGGGAACGACGGACCTGGCCGACCTCGCCGACGCGGATCTGGTGATCGAGGCCGTCGTCGAGGACGTCGACGTCAAACGGGACGTGTTCGCCGACCTCGACGACGTGACCGACGACGACGTGACCCTCGCCACGAACACCAGCACGCTCTCGATCACGACCATCGCCGCCGCAACCGACCGCCCCGCGAACGTCGTCGGCCTGCACTTCATGAACCCCGTCCCGGTGATGACGGGCGTCGAAGTCGTCGTCGGCGAGAAGACCGACCCCGCGGTGGTGGAGTTCGCTCACGAGTTCGCCGCGGCGCTGGGCAAGGAGACCTGGGAGGCAGACGACAAGCCCGGCTTCGTGACCAACCGGATCCTCATGCCGTGGATCAACGAGGGGATCCGCGCCTACGACGAGGGCGTCGCCGCGAAGGCCGACATCGACCGCGGGATGGAACTCGGGACGAACGTCCCGATGGGTCCCCTGGAGTTGGCCGACCACATCGGCCTCGACGTGTGTCTGCACGCCACCGAGACGCTCCACGAGGAGCTGGGCGACCGCTACAAACCCGCCTACCTCCTCGCGCGCAAGGTCGAGGCCGGCGACCTCGGGAAGAAGACCGGCCGAGGGTTCTACGAGTACGATTGAGCCGGCGGCCGCGGAGGGTCAAACGCCGATGTGACTCTTCGGAACGGACTTGTCCCCACGCTGTGAGGACAGTCGTGATGAACGTCCGCCCTCCGCTCGCTCTCGCGTTCGTCGCCCTCGCGTTCGTCGCCGTCGGCGTCGCGGGTCCCGCGAGCGCGGCACCACCACCCGAAGCCGTCTGTGGTGTCTGTGGCCCCGGCCTCGCCGACGCCGCCGAGGACGCCGGCGTCCCGCTCACCGTCGAGTACGGCGCGGCGACGATCCGCGTCCGCGAGGACGGGAGCGGCCACTGGGACGCGCGCGTCCGGGTCGACGACCGCGCGGCCGACCGGCTCGCGGCGAACGCGACGCTCCGCGACCGCGTCGTCCACGCGAGCCTCGACCGCCGCACCGTCGTCGACGACCCGCGGAACCTGCACACCGAAGTCACGAACGACACGCTGAGCGTCACCTTCGACCAGCCCGCCGTGGCCCACCGGAGCCTCGGCGGCGTCGTTCTCGTCGATCTGCTCGACCCGCGCGCCCGCCGCGCCGGGCTCTCCCTCGAAGCGGACCGGCTCCGGATCGAGGGGCCGAACGGCACGGTCGTGAGTCGCGCACCGTCGGCCGCGACTGTCGAGAACGGGGCGGTCGTCTGGCTCCCCACCGACGAGGAACCGGGGCTGGGAAGGGACACCCGCCTGGCGTTCGCGCCCTCGGGAGGACCCGCGGCGCGCGGGCTGACGAGCGTCGGGTTCGTCGCCTTCGGCGTCTCACTCGCCGAACCGAGCGGGCTCGCGCTCGGCGTCGCGCCCGCGGTCCTGCTGGGGTCCCTGTTGCTGGCGGTACGGCGCTGGGGCGACGAGTTGCCCGCCGTCGACACGGCGCGACTCGGGACCGTGATCGCTGGCGGCGGTGCCGTCGCCGCGGTGGTCGCCGGTGCGGCGCTGGCCGGGTCCGTGCTCCTCGACGCCGCCGTCGCCGAAACCGTCGCAACCTTCGCCGCGCTGTACGCGCTCGTCGCCGCGGGCGCGTTCCTCGACCGCCCGTCCGCCCGCGTCGCGCTCGCCTGGACGCTCGGCGCGGCGGCGCTCGTGGCCGCGATAGCGAGCACCGTCTCGGTCGTCGCGTTCCAGACCGCGCTGCTGTCGATCCCCGCGGCGCTCTGGTTCCCCCTCGGCCGCGCCCGCGGTCGAGGAGCGGTCAGCGGATTCGTCGCCGTCGCGACCGTGCTCGCCGCGTTCGGCGCCGCCGTCCTCTACGCGCCGTCGGCGTCACCGGTGTTCGGACTGCTCGTCTCCCTCTTCACCACCGTCCCGTGGGCCGGCGCGACCGTCCTGTTCGGCTTCCCGCTGTACCTGCTGGGTCGCGGGCCGGGCGAGCGCACCGACCCGGTCGGCGGCTCCGACCGGACCGACCCCACGAGCGCCGACTGACGCGCGGTCGAGGAACTCCGAGAACCAAACCCGCCGTTTTCGGCTGGAGATCCGACCGACGGCGTCGGGACTCGCTGGCCGTGATCTCCGGCTGAAACGCACCCGCGGAGCGCTCGGGAGCGCTCCCCATCGAACGAGAACCGACAGCGAGGGGCGCCCGTAAGAAGATTTCGGAGTGGTGCGGTCGCGACGGCGCGGTCGGCGAGGTCGCCGCGGTGCCGGCGGCCCGTTACCAGCGGTGGTGGACGTACTCGCGGGCGTGCTCGTCGTAGATGTCGCGGACGGCGCCGTGGGTCTGGTGGGAGAGCGGCGCCAGGTCGGCGGCGGCGTCGTTCTCGGCGACGTGGTCGGGCGAGGTCGAGCCCGGGATGACCGTCGAGACGGCGTCGTGGTCGAGGATCCAGCGGAGGGTGAACTGCGCCATCGTCGCGTCGTCGGGGACGAACGGCCGCAGGTCGTCGACGGCGGCCAGGCCGTCCTCGAAGGGGACGCCCGCGAAGGTCTCGCCACCTTTTCGGCCGACGCCGGCGTCGACGCCCTCCTCGGCGGCGGTCCGCCGGTGGTCACCCTCGCCGAAGTCCTCCGGTCCCTCGAAGGCGTCCGCGAGCAGGCCCGACGCCAGCGGGACGCGGACGATGACCCCGATGTCCTCGTTCGCCGCGCGCTCGAAGAACCGTTCGGCCGGGCGCTGGCGCAGCGGGTTGAAGATGATCTGTACGGACTCGACGACGTCGTGTTCGATGGCCTTGTCGGCCTCCTCGACCTTCTCGACGCTGACGCCGGCGTGGTCGATCAGGCCCGCCTCTTTGAGGTCTTCCAGGGCGCGGAAGTTCTCGGGGTCGTAGAACGCCTCGGTCTCCGGGCAGTGCAGCTGGACCAGGTCCAGCGAGTCGACGCCGAGCCGGTCGAGCGATCCCTCGACGGAGGACCGAAGCCCCTCCTCGGAGTGGCCGCCGTCCTCGTCGGGCGCGGCCTTCGTGGGGACGTAGATCGTCCGGTCGGGGTCCCGTTCGTCGAGCACCTCGCCGATGAGTCGCTCGGCGCGGCCCTGCCCGTACACCTCGGCGGTGTCGACGAAGTTGACGCCGTCGTCCAGCGCCGTGGCGATGGCCTCCCTGGCCTGTTCGTCGGTCACGTCGCCCCACGACGGGCCGACGTTCCAGGTGCCGAGGCCGATCTCCGTCACGTCCCAGCCGGTGGAGCCGAACTCGCGTGTGTCCATGTTCGACCCAACGGCCGCTCGGGCGAAAAAGCTGGTCGATCCGGCGCGTGGTTCCCCTTCGTCGCCGGCGACGGAACGAGCGTCCGGGCCCTCCGGGACACCAACCTATTTCGACGTGACTCGGGAAGGGGTCGACATGCCCGAGGACACCGATCCCGCGACGGACGCCGACCCGGAGGACGCGTTCGCGCTCATCGGCAACGAGACGCGCGCCGCCATCCTCCGCGCGCTCGGCGAACGCCCCCACGAGGGGGTCTCGTTCTCCGAGTTGCGCGAGGCCGTCGACCCGGAAATGGACAGCGGGCAGTTCAACTACCACCTCTCGCAGTTGGTCGACCAGGTCGTCGACCATGACGAGGACGGGTACACCATGCGCGCCGAGGGGCTCACCCTCTACCGTCTCATCCGGGCGGGAAGTGTCAACCGTCGAACCTCCCTGGACCCGTTCGCGATCGGCCTCGACTGCTATTTCTGCGAGACGCCCGTCGAGGCTCGTTACGACGAGGGTACCTTCGAACTGCGCTGTCCGGGCTGTGACCACGTCTACTCGCACACCCAGATTCCACCCAGCGCCGTCGAGACGGGCGACAGAGGCGACGTGCTCGACCGTATCGACCAGTACAACCGCCACGAGATGCTCGCGTACGCCCGCGGCGTCTGCCCGATCTGCGTCAGCGCACTCGCGTTCGAGTTCGTCGCCGGCGACGAGGTCTGGACCGACGGGAGTGGTCGGCTGGACGTGTTCGTCGGCTGCCACTGCGACCACTGCGGCAGCAGCCAGTACATGTCGGTCGGCCTCGCGCACCTCTATCACCCCGCCGTCGTCGCCTTCTTCCACGACCACGGCGTCGACGTGACGAGCCGCCCCCACTGGGAGTTCGAGTGGGCGATGACCGACCGCCACCTCACCGTCCGCTCGACCGACCCCTGGGAGGTCGCCCTCTCGATCCCCTGCGACGAGGAGACGCTCGAACTCGTCGTCGACGAGAGCCTGTCCGCCGACGCGACGCGGGTCTGAGCGGCCCGGGGTCGCGAGCGAGGGAACCTGGCGAACAATCAAGGGTCGAGCCGCGGTAGGTGGTCACATGGACTTCGCCCTCACGCAGGAACAGCGCCAGATCCGCGACACGGTCGCGGAGTTCGTCGACGACGAGGTCGTTCCGCGGGCCGCCGAGATCGACGAGACCGACGAGTTCCCGGCCGATCTGATCGACGAGATGGCCGAACTGGGCCTGATGGGCATGCCGATCCCCGAGGAGTACGGCGGCGCCGGCCTCGACTACCACGCCTACCCCGAAGCGCTCGTCGAGATCTCCCGGGGCTCGGGCGGCCTCGGCACGATCGTCGCCGCGCACGTCTCGCTGGCCTGTAACATGGTCTCCGAGTTCGGCGACGAGGACCAGCGCGAACGGTACCTGACGCCGATGGCCGAAGGCGAAGAGATCGGCGCGTTCGCGCTCTCGGAGCCGGGCGCCGGGAGCGACGTGCCGGCGATGGAGACCACGGCGAAGCGTTCCGGCGATACCTACACTATCGACGGCGGGAAGCTGTGGATCTCGAACGGTTCCGTCGCCGACACGGTGGTCGTCTTCGCCAAGACCGACCCCGACGCGGGCGGCAAGGGCATCTCGTCGTTCGTCGCCCGCCCCGCAGAGGACGAGGGGTTCCACGTCGAAGGGACCGAGCACAAACTCGGCGACAAGGGCTGTCCCACCGCGGAGTTGCGCTTCGACGAGATGGAGATCCCCGCCGACCGCCGGCTCGGCGAAGAGGGCGCCGGTTTCGTCCAGGCGCTCAAGACGCTCAACGGCGGCCGGATCACCATCGCCGCCCGCTCTATCGGGCTCGCGCAGGCCGCGCTCGACGACGCGCTCGAATACGCCCAGGACCGCGAGCAGTTCGACCAGCCTATCAGCGAGTTCCAGGCCATCCAGCACAAGCTCGCGGATATGGACACGAAGATCAACGCGGCGCGGTATCTGATGCACGCCGCGGCGGACAGGAAGATGCGCGGCGACCGCTACGTCAAGGAGGCCGCGCAGGCGAAGCTGTACGCCTCCGAGATGGCCCGTGAGGTGTGCAACGAGGCCGTCCAGATCCACGGCGGCTACGGCTACACGACGGACTTCGCCGTCGAGCGCTACTACCGCGACGCGAAGTTGAACGAGATATACGAGGGCACGAGCGAGGTGCTTCGGAACACGATCGCCGACCAGTTGCTGGAGTGAGCTCGGTCGGCGGCGATATTCGGGAGGTGTTCGAGACCCGCCTCCCCGTGAATTCGAAGCGTTTTCGCGGACGTGGAGCCACATCGGAGTCTGGCACGCGCCGATGTCGGCCGCCGGGACAACGAACCCGGAGAGGTCCGACCGGTCGCGAACCCACCGGCGAGGCGTTACGCGATTCGATGTCGACCCCGATACGGCCCCGACACAGGACGACGAGCTTCCGGACGGGATTCAGGAAAGGCGACGCTCGCTCACGGCCGCCGGCGGTGAGTTCGTTCCCGGGCCGGGACTAATCCGTCCGGACCCCGTAGAAACGACCGGACAACCATGCGCTTCGAGGGGAGAGCCAGCCGACGGGGGAATCGGCGAGCGAACGGACCCGAACGGGGGGAACGCGGGGGTGACCGGCCGCCGTGGTGAGCCCCGCTCGCGCCGACGCGCTCGTCGACCTGGCCTACGGTGGCCTGATCGCGCTGTCGATCGTGCTGATAGCGACGGTGAACACGAACGTCGGGATCGCCTTCGGCGTCGGCGTCTTCGCGGCGTACGTCGCCCACGTCGTCTGGAAGATGGCCCGATTCGACCCCGACTGGATGAGCAGCGTCGTCAGAGAGACGGTCGAGGAGTCGGTCGAACAGACGGTCGAGGAATCGGTCGAAGAATCGGTCGAACAGACGGTCGAGGAGTCGATGGAGGAGACGGTCGGGGCCGTCGAACGGACGATGGGCGACCAGCTCGACGAGGTTCAGGCGCGGGTCGAGTCGCTGGACGAACGCGTCGAGGGGAGTCCCCGACCGGACGAGACCGGTGACGCGGCGGACACACCGGGGCCCGACGAACCGGCCGACGACGGGCGCGCCTGACCCGGGCGACCGCGTCGGCCGGACGAACCACCGGTCGAGTCCGGGCCGGCGGCTCACCGAACGACGACCACCGGGGCCGGCGACCGGCGGAACACCTTCTCGGCGACGTTCCCGACGAACAACCGCTCGGCGACGGTGCCGCCGTGGCTGCCGATGACGACCGTGTCGTACTCGTCGGCCCGGTTGATGATGGCGCGCACGGGATGACCCAGCGCGACCTCGGTGTCGAGAGCGATATCGCCGTCGGCCTCGTCGGCGATCGCCCGGGCGCGCTCGAATATCGGGTCGGCGTGTTCGCGCGCGGCCGCGTCGATGTCGTCGGCGATCGCGATCCCGGCAGCCTCTCCCCACAGCGGCGATGGCTCGCCGACGACGTGCAGGACCGTGAGCTCTGCGTTCGGATAGGCTTCCACGGCGTATTCGAGTGCTCGTTCGCTCATCTCCGACCCGTCCATCGGCACGAGGACGCGCGATATCATAGCTACCCTACGAGCAGGACCCGTAAAAACCGGCGGTGGACGAAAGGGAGCGGTTCGGGTGGTTCGTCAGGTGACCGGGACCAGCGTGAAGAAGACGTAGGCGAGCAGCGTCGACATGGTCGGGCCGATTATCCACATCGAGACGTACTTGACGATGGCGCGGGGGTTGAACAGGTCGCCGGCGTCGAGCACCTCGGGGGGTTCGGCCTCGCCGATCTCCGCCACCGGTGCCTCCGGTTCGGCCGTCAGCGCACCGGGTTCGATCTCGCTGTCGAAGTCTCCCCGGAGCGCGTCGCGCGCGGCGATGGGACGCGTCGCTCGCCCCCAGCCGAGGCCGACGATGGTCATCACCGACGCCATGACGAGGCTGATCGGGATGCCGATGTACGAGAGGGCCGTCGTCACCGTCGAGGCGGTGATCATGACGACCAGCGCCGCCAGCAGCGGAATGTCCGACAGTTCCGACCCCACCGACTCCATGGTCCGGCGGGCGATCGTGAACCCGCCGAGGCCGATGGCGACGGTCGCGATCCCGATCGCCAGGTCGGGTTCGAGCGCGCGGCTGCTGACCAGCGGCGCGACGGCGTTGGGGACGTTGCTCGCGCCCGCGGAGAAGGCCATGTAGCAGCCGACGACGAGCACGACGACGGTCCCGGCGAGTTCGCCGCGCGTCGTGTTCGGCCCGAGCGCGGGGCGCGGGACGGCGCCGCTGCGGTCGAGCGCCAGCGTCGGTCCCT
This sequence comes from Halosimplex rubrum, assembly GCF_013415885.1. Taxonomy (NCBI): domain Archaea; kingdom Methanobacteriati; phylum Methanobacteriota; class Halobacteria; order Halobacteriales; family Haloarculaceae; genus Halosimplex; species Halosimplex rubrum. The sequence continues at coordinate 1,944,501 of NZ_CP058910.1, read as the reverse complement.
CGGAGACATCGATCCGGGCCCGCCGATTGAGTTCGGGGTAGACGTACCGACCGACGGTCGCCCCGATCCAGAACCCGACGACCGGCGTCACGACCCACCAGGAGACGATCCACCCGATCGTCCGGACGTTCGCCGTCCCGGTCGCGAGCCCGAGCCCCGCGATCGCGCCGACCGTCGTCATCGAGGTCGGCACGGGCACCCCGAACACGTTGGCGATCAGGATGCTGAACCCGATGAAAAAGAGGACGGCCACGCCCGCGCCGAGCGATATCTCCGTCGTGACGATGCCGCCGCTGAGCGTGTCCATGACGTTTCGCCCGACCGTCCAGCCGCCCAAGAAGACGAACGCGGTCATCAGCCCGGCGGCCGTGACCTTCCGGAGGATCCGGGCGCCGACCGCCGGTCCCCACGCGATCCCCGTCGACGACCCCCCGATGTTGAACCCGACGAACACCGACGCGACGACCCCGGCGACGAGTACGGCCTGAACCATCCTCTGCGGGAACGACCAGCCGCTGCGACGTAAGTATGCGCGGGCTACGGTCGGCCGCGACCCGGTAAGCTACCGTCTCACGGCGTCGGGGTGTGACTGCGGCCGGCGCGGAGCCGGTCCGCGGCGGAGACGGACCCTGCGGGGAGAACGGTTACTCGTCGGCGGTGGGGATCGGTCCGGTACCGACGACCTCGCGGACGGCCCCGGTGAACTCCTGGCGAGTCTCGAAGTAGGGAGTGTCGACCTCGTCCATCACGTCGGCCAGGTCCCGGGGACCGTCGGGGGTACGGATCGTGCTGTCGCCTTCGCGCTCGACGATGTCGCTGTGGGCGGCGCCCCAGTTCAGGCGCGAGGTGACGCGCGCGAGGGGCGCTCCCTCGACCGGTTCGCCCTCGCCGAGTTCGACCGCGGGTGCCTCCTCGTCGGAGTCGTCGTCAGCCATGCCCGCAAGTTCCCCGGCCCGGCGATTAGAGCTTTCGCTTCCAGCCGGCGGGAGCCCCGAAACGCGGCGGGTCAGAACAGGTCGTCGAGCTCCTCGTTGACGAACGCCTCCTTGGCCTCGCCGCGGTCGTCGTTCTTGGCCTCGTGGGCCTCCTTGGCCCGCTGCATGAACTCGTCGATGCGGTTGGAGCGCTCGACGCCGCCCAGCAGGACCAGCGCGGCGATGCGCTCGGAGTCGAGCGGGAAGTCGCCGCCGCGGACCTGCATGCTGCCCGTCTCCTCTTCGATCCACGAGCGGGCGCGCTCGACGCCCTTCCGGGAGATGCGCTCGGGCTGGCCGGCGACGACCAGCAGGCCCGTCTCCGCCTCGACGACGTTCGGGACGCTCGTCCCCGTCAACAGCGCGTTGCGCGTGGTGGAGGTGATGGCGTTGACGTTCTCGCCGGCGTCCTCGCTGGCGGCGGCGCTGGCGTAGCCGAGGACGGCCATGCCGCCGGGACGGAGCGTGTTGATGATCTCCGAGGAGTCGACGACGCTCTCGGCGACCTCGTCGACGGCCTCGATCTCGCCGGAGGCAAAGAGGAGGCCCAATCGCTGGGCGATGTTGTCGTTTATTTCGTTGAACCCCTCTTCCATCGACTCGCCGGCGGTGCGCCAGGCGTCGTTGTCGATGAGCAACAGCGAGTCGGCCTCGCGGGCGACGGTTTTGAGCGAGCGGCCGGCGTTGGCCTGGTAGATGGCGCCCTCGTCGCGCCCGGGGAGGATGCCGACGACGTAGACGGGGATGTCGTGGATGCGCTTGAGTTCACTGGCGAGCGCGGGCGCGCCGCCGGAGCCGGTCCCGCCGCCGAGTCCGGCGACGATGACGACGGCCTCGGCGTCGGTGGAGAGCTTCGCGTCGAGACCGTCCATCACCTCCGTCGCCTCGTCTTGCATGATCTCCGCGCCGAGTTCGTTGTCGCCGCCGACCCCGTGGCCTTTCACGCGGTCGCGGCCGATGAGCATCGTATCGATATCGAGATTCCGAAGGTCCGCCTCGGCGGTGTTGACCGCCATCGCCCCCTGCACGGCGCCGAACCCCATGTCGTAATCGTATTCGGCCAGCCGCTGGGTCACCTTGCCCCCGGCCTGGCCGACACCAATCAGGACGACTTTCATATCACTACCCTCGGAGTAGTGGTTATTCAACGTTGGGTACGGCCGAGGGTTCAAGTGCGGTGACGGGACCACCCCAGTCCATGTCCGAGCGAGACCTCGACGCGCGACTCGACGCCGTCGAACGCGCGCTGACCGACGGCGACACCGACCTGCGAGAGCTGCGCGACCGCAGCGGCGTCGTCGACGACCTCCAGACCCTCGAAACGCGGCTCGAAACCGTCGAATCGCGCCTGGACGAACTCGAAGCCGGCCTCGAAGCCGTCCGCGGCTACGCGGGCAACGTCCGCGCCGTCAACCGCGAGGTCGAACGCCGCGCCAGCGCCGCGCTCGCCAAGGCCGAGACCGTCGAGGCCGCCGTCGAGAGCGACGGCACGGGCCGCGACCGACCGAGAGAGCGGCCTCGCGACCCGTCTCAGGGCCCCAGCGAGCGCGGCGGACCCGTCGACTCAACCGACCGCACCGGCCCCGTCGACCCAGCCGAACGAACCGACCCCCTCGACTCGCCGAGCGACTCGTCCGCGGGGCGGACGCCCGGGCGTCCATCGGCGGGAACGACCGGGACGGCGAGCGCGGACCGCGATCCGACCGGTCCGACCGACTCCGACCGCCGCGACGGCGGCCGGGGACATCGTCGCGGACGGTCGAACGGGGCCGGTTCCGACGAGGACGGCCGGAAGACCCGGCAGCGCGACCGCTCGGCTCGCGGCGACGGCGACCGCTCCCGGAGAGACGGGTCCGAGAACCCGTCCTCGGAGTCGAACGCCGACAGCGGGACCGAACAGTTCATCGAGCGCGTCCGCGACGCGCTGTAGGCCGTGGTGAGGGTCGCCTTCACCGTCGCGCTGCTGGTCGCGGTGGCCGGGATTACGGTTCCTGCGGCCGAGTACGCGGGCGTCCAGCGCAGCGACACCGCCGTCAGCGACGCGGTCGACCGCCTCGTCTCGGAGGCCCGGGCGCTCGCGGCCGGCAACGGCGCGCTCCCGCCCGGCGCCGGCCCCGCGCGGCGCACGGTCACTCTCGATCTCCCGACCGAGGGGTTCGCCAGCGCCGGGATCGAACGGTTCGGCGTCGGTCGGCCGGCGCAACCGGCAGACTCGGAGACGGGTGTCCGTGAACGCGAGCGCGAGGGGCCGGCCGCGACCAGATTCGCCTGGCGCGTCGCCGGCGGGACGGAGCACGCGGTAGTCGCCGACGGCGTCCGCGTCCGACCGTACCCGACCGACCGGCTCCGGGTCGACGGGGAGACGCGACTCGCCCTCGAACTCGTCGCCGTCGACGGTCGGACGGTCGTCCGCGTCCGGCGCGAAGGTTGAAATACGGGCGCCCGGCCACCGGGGGCCATGGACGCACTGCTGTCACGACTCCGCGGGAGCGACGACGAGGACGGTTGCGAGTGCAGCCCGGCCTTCGAGGGGGACCGGCTGGTCGTCGACGCGGGCGACTGCCCCGGCGGCGGCCGCCTGGCGTCGTCGGCCGACTGCCGCGAGACGGTCGTCGGGGCGCTCACCGACCGCGACGCCGAAGCCGTCGAAACCCGCGCCGACGGGACCGTCCGGGCCTACGAGGACGACGCCGCGGCGCTGTTGACGGCGGCCGGACGGTTCGCCGACGCCGCCGCGTTCCACGACGAGCGCCTCGCCGACCGGGCGCGTCGCGACCCGCTCGCAGCCGCGCGGGAGGCGACCGGCCGGGCCGGTCCCGTCGAACGGATCGCCGCCGAGACGGGACTGGCCGAGGGCGCGACGGGTGCGGAGGGGTACGACGGCGCGCTCCGACCGTTCGTGGGGCCGACGATCAGCCGCTCCAGGGTGGCCGCGCGGCCGCCGAGCGACGCCCACCTGCGCGACCGTCGCGAACTCGACGCGGGCGGTCTCGTTCGGATCTACGAGCGGCCCGCCGACGCGCTGGCGACCTACCACCTCGAACCGGTCGAAGCGCGCTTCGACGAAGCGACGACGGCGACGCTGTCGGCCGCCTACGACCGACTGGCCGGCGGCGAGATCGGTGGCGCCGAGGTCGCGGGCGCCGAGCGAGCGCCGGGCCGGGCCGTCCGGGCGGTCGCCGACGAGGACGACCCGGTCGAGGACATCGCGGCCGTCCTCCGCAAGCACGCGCGGGGGTACGGCGTCGTCGCGGACCTGTTCGCCGACCCGCGCGTCTCCGACGTGTTCGCGACGGCACCGGTCGCGGCGAGGCCGCTGCGGGTCCGCGTCGACGGCGAGGCGATGCGGACGAACGTCCGGCTCACCGAGGCTGGCGCCGCGGCGCTGGCCTCGCGCTTTCGACGCGAGAGCGGGCGCGCGTTCTCCGGCGCCGACCCGACGCTCGACGCCGCCGTCGCGACCGGCGACCGCCGCGTACGCGTGGCCGCCGTGACCGATCCGGTGAGCGACGGCGTCGCCTTCGCCTTCCGCGCCGGCGACCGGGAGGCCTGGACGCTCCCCGCGCTGGTCGCGAACGGGACGATGTCCGCCGACGCCGCGGCCCTGCTGTCCGTGGCGGTCGAGCGCGGCGCGGCGGGCCTCGTGGCTGGCCCGCGCGGCGCCGGGAAGACGACCTGCCTGAGCGCGCTGCTGTGGGAGGTCCCTGCCGAGACGCGCGCGGTCGTCATCGAAGACACGCCCGAGCTCCCGGTCGACGCCCTCCAGTCGGGTGGCCGCGACGTGCAGGCGCTCCGCAGCTCGCTCGACGACGCCGGAACGAGCCCGACGGAGGCGCTCCGAACCGCGCTCAGGCTCGGCAGCGGCGCGCTCGTGGTCGGCGAGATCCGGGGCGAGGAGGCCGCCACGCTCTACGAGGCGATGCGCGTCGGGGCCAACGACGGCGCCGTCCTCGGGACGATCCACGGCGACGGCGGCGCGGCCGTCCGAGAGCGCGTCGTCGCCGACCTGGGTGTTCCCGAGAGCTCCTTCGCGGCGACCGACCTGCTGGTCACGCTCGAAGCCGCCGAGCGCGAAGGCGGGACCCAGCGCCGCGTCCGTGCGATCGAGGAAGTCGAGCGGACCGGTGGTGGACACGGAGGGACCGGCGACCGGCCGGACCCCGACGCCGACGCCGGATCGGTCGAGTTCGTCCCGCTGTACGAACGCGACGGCGACGGGCTGGGGTCGACCGACCGGATCGAACGGGGCAACAGCCGCCTAGTCGGGGCGCTGGCGCGACCCGGGGAGAGCTACGCCGACCTCAGAGCGGAGCTGTCCGCCCGAGCGGAGTGGCTCGACGGTCTCGCCGCCACCGGACGGACCGACCCCGAGGCGGTCGAACGAGCGCGCGTCGACCGGGTGGAAGCGTGACGACCGACACGCGGAATGGGGATGGGCGGGCGCCGCGACCGTCGCGGACGCCGGCGAATCGGGCTGGTACGGTCCGCGATGGCGACGACCGATTCGTCGCGGCCGTCGAGGCGCTCGCGACCGCCGCACCGTGGGACCCGGGCGAGGACCCGGAACTCGCGCGCGCCGTCGACTTCCTCGGGTGGGACCTCGACGCGGAGACGGTCCTCCGAGCGGGAGACGGCGCGGGTGTCCTCACGGCCGTCGCGGTCGCCGTACCGCTGACCCTGCTCCTGGGACTCCCGTCGGTGGGGGTCGCCGCGGGACTGCTGGTCGGCCTCGCCGTCGCGGCCGCGGCGCGGTACGTCCCCCGCGGCCTGGCGACCGCCCGGCGGACCCGCGCGCTCGGGACGGCGCCGGAACTCGTCAGCAGCGCCGTCCTGCGGATGCGACTGGCACCGACGACCGAGACGGCGGCCGCCTTCGCCGCCGAGACGTGCGACGGGCGGCTGGCGCGGAGTCTCGATGGGCACGTTCGAGGGGCGCGCGGGACCGGTCGGTCGGGACTGTCGTCGTTCGCCGACGAGTGGGCGGAGTGGTTCCCCGCGCTCCGACGCGCGCTCACGCTCGTCGAGTCGGCGGGTTCGGCCGAACCCGAGGAGCGCGAGCGGGCGCTCGACGGCGCGCTCGACGTGACGCTCGAGGGGACCCGGGAATCGATGGCCGAGTTCGCGGCCGGAGTTCAAGGGCCGGCGACGGCGCTGTACGCGTTCGGCGTGTTGCTCCCGCTGGCGCTCGTCGCGTTGCTCCCGACCGCCGGCACCGTCGGTCTGGAGATTCCCCTGTCGGCGGTCGTCGTCGGCTACGATCTGCTGTTGCCCGCGGCGCTACTGGTCGCGAGCGGGTGGCTGCTCGCGCGCCGGCCCGTCGCGTTCCCGCCGGCACCGGTCTCGCGGTCCCATCCCGACGTGCCGGACAGCCGGTGGCCCGCGGCGGTCGCGGGCGCGGCGACGGCTGCGGGCGCCTGGCTCGTCGTCACGACGATCGCGGCGCCCTGGACGGCGCTCGTGGCGGCGCCGGCCGCCGGGCTCGGCGTCGCGCTGGTCGTCGCCTACCGACCGATGACCGCGGTCCGCGACCGGGTCGCGGCCGTTGAATCCGGTCTACCCGACGCGCTGTATCTGGTCGGCCGCGAGGTGGATCGGGGCCGCTCGGTCGAGGCGGCGCTGGACGACGCTGTCGAGCTGCTGGACTCGGCGACGGGCGAGGTGTTCGCCGACGCCGTCCGCCAGCAGCGACAGGTCCGCGCGGGCGTCCACGAGTCGTTCCTCGGCGAGCACGGCGCGCTCGCGACGGTGCCGAGCGAGCGCGCGCGGAGCACGGCGGAGTTGCTCGCCGTCGCCGCCTCGGAGGGGCGGCCGGCCGGGCCGGCCGTCGTCGCGATGGCCGACCACCTCGACGACCTGCAGGGGGTCGAACGGACGATCCGACGGGACTTAGAACGGGTCACGTCGACGCTCGCGAACACGGCGGCGGTGTTCGGCCCGCTCGTCGGCGGCGCGACCGTCACGCTCGCCGAGCAGATGAGCACCGACGGCCCGTTGACGGCCGCCGTCTCGCCCGCCGCACTCGGCCTCGCCGTCGGCGCGTACGTGATGACGCTCGCCGTCGTCCTGACGACGCTCGCGACCGGCCTGGAACGGGGCCTCGACCGTTCGCTGGTCGGTTACCGCGTCGGCCGCGCGCTCTGTCTCGCGGCGACCGTCTTCGTCGCCGGCCTCGTGGGGACGGGGTGGCTCGTGTGAACGTTTAAATCGGAGTGGGCGACCAGCCCGACCCATGTTCGACACCGCCGTGGAATCGACCTACGTCTGGCTCGGGCTCGCGGTCGTGAGCGCCGGGATCCTGGGCTTCGCGCTGCGGGTCCCGACGGCGCCGCCGCCCGACGCGAAACCCGTCGCCCACACGATCGACAGCGTCGCCGCCAGCCCGCACGAGGCGACGGCTCGACACCCGGTCGACGCCCGGGGGATCCGGATCGGTGCTCACCGGGTCGGCCTGCGCGGTCCCGGCGGCGACGCTCACGCGTCGCTCGCGTACGGCCCCGTGGTCCGAGTTGCAGGTGGCGACGGCGACCGACTCCGGCGCGTCCTCCGCGGCGTCCCGCCCGAACGCGTGTTCCGAAGCGAGTCGACGTTCGCGCGAGTGCTCGACCGCTCGCGGACGACCGAGCCGTCGTGGCGGCCCGCGCCGGAGACGCTGCTCGTCAGACGAGTGAGCTGGGGGGACACGAATGCGACGCTCGTCGGGGCGTGAGGCCCAGACCGAGCCGCTGGCGGCGGTCGTCGCGGTGGTCGTCGTCGCCCTGGCGCTGGCGCTCTACGCCGGCGCCTTCGAGACGAACCTCCCGGGACCGGTCGAGCGGAACCACGCCGAGGCGGCCGCCGACCGGGTCGAACGCGCGCTGACCGTCGGCGGCGTCGCCCGGCCCGACCGGCTCGCCGCCGCGCTCGACCGCGGCCCCGACGGCTACCGGGTCAACGCCACGCTCGCCGTCGGGAACCGGACCGAACGGGCCGGCCCGACCGCACCGGGGACGGCGGACACCGCGCGTCGGCGAGTGAGTGTCGATACGGGCCCCGGCCGGGTCGAACCCGGTCGGCTGGAGGTGCGCGTATGGACCTGAGAGCGTCGAGCACAGCGCTGGACACCGTACTCTTCGTCCTGCTAATCGGCGTCGCCGTCGGGACGCTCGCGGGCGTCGGTGACCGGCGGGCACCGGACGGGAACCGCGTCGCCGAGGAGACGGCGGACCTGCTGGCGACGACCACGACCGAGGTGACCTACACGCGCTCGGCGCGGGTCCCGTCGTCGGCGCTACTGGACGGCGACGAGACCGTCTCGGTCACCGTCGACCGGACGGCGAGCGCCACGTACGCGGAGTTGCTCGCGGCGGCCGCGGTGGCCGACCCGGCGCTCGGAGAATCGTCCCTCACCGGGATGGGCGGGGACCTGCGGGCGGGAAGCCGGAACGCGACCCGGCGCGTCCTGCACACGCGAGAAGCGAACGCCCAGGTCGCGGTGACCTGGCGCCCCTACCCGGACGCGACGTTGCGGTCGTCGTTCACCGCGGGCGACGCACCGCCCCGCGACGCCGACGTGTCGGTCGCGACCGTCGCCGCCGCGAGCGGAGTGGCGAACGTCTCGGCCGCGGCGGAACGGGCGGCGCGGACGACCGGCTTCGACGGCGTCGCGACGGTGCTCGCCGACGCCGTGGTCGCGGGCCTGTTCCAGCCGAACGAGACGCGAGACGCGCTCTACAGCGAGGGGCCGGACCGGGCGCTGGTCGCCCACCGCTACCGGCGGGCCTCCTCCGTGCTGGGCGTCGATGCGACGGATTTCCTGACGCCCGAGGACGTCGAGCGGGCGAACCGGAGACTGTCGGGTGCGCTCGCGGCGCGGCTGTCGAGGGATCTGGGGCGACGGTACGATTCGCCGGCGGAAGCCGCCGGGGCGGTGCGAGCCCATCGGGTTCGGATCGTCGTCAGGACGTGGTCGCGGTGACTCGGGACGGGTTCGAGGTCGGAACGCGCGGTCGCGTCCCGTTCGCGCTCGTCGGCGTCCTGCTGGTGCTGTCGAGCGCGCTGTTCGCCAGCGCGGTCGACCGCCCGCAGCCGACGCCCGAGCCGGCGGTCGACCTGGCCGTCGAGCGGACGACCGCCGACGCCCGCGCGGCGGTCCGAACGGCCGTCGCCGAGGCGGGCGTCGCCGCCGCCAGCGACCCCGTCCTGACGCCGGCGAACAACCAGTGGGGGGCGCTGCTCGACCCAGAGACGGCGTTCAGGGACGCGCTGAGGGTCCGGATCTACCGCGCCGCCCGGGAGCGACTGCGGACGGTCGCCCGAACCCACCGCGGGGTTCGGGCGAACGCGTCGCTGGCCCCGACGCCGACGCCGGAGGCGCTCCGGGCGGCGATGGAACGAGTGAGCGTCGAACGGGCCGGCCCCGACGGGACGAAGCTCCGGGTCAGGCTCTCGAATGTCACCGTCGAGGCGACCCGGGACGGTCGCGTGGTCGGCACCGAACGCCGATCGTTCTCGGTCATCGTCCCGACGCCGGTGCTGGCCGTCCACGAGCGCGTCGAGACCTACCAGGAGCGGCTCAAGCGCGGGGTCTCGAAGCCCGGACTGGGCCAGCGGCTGACCGTCCGGCTGTACGCGGTGGCCTGGGCGCGCGGCTACGCCCAGTACGGTGGCGCACCGATCGAAAACGTCGTCGCGAACCGTCACGTCGAGCTGATGACCAACGGGGCGGTGCTCGACGAGCAGCGCGCGGTCTTCGGCGCGAGCGACCCGGACGGACGCGACGCGCTCGGAACCGCGATCGCTCGCGTCGGGCTGCAGGAGGTGGTCGCGACCCACGGCCCGAGCGAGGACTCGACGAACAAGCTCCTCCGCGAGGGCATTCGGACCGCCGGGGGCCCCTCGGAGAGCGCGGGCGTCCCGGGACTCGCCTCGGGCGGGACCGACGCGCCGGCACCGAACGAGACGGTGAACGTCTCCGTCGGGCTCTCGGCGGACAGGGCCTACCGGGAGTTCGTCCGCGACGGCCGGGTCAACGGGACGATCGACTCCGTGTACGGCGCCGACGTTCGGACGCTGGCGGCGACCGAGCGGGTCGGCGGCGGGACGCCCGCCCGGCCGGATCCGCCGTCGGGCGACGACTGGCAGTTCCGCGTTGAGTCGACGGACACCGACGTGGTCGGCGTATCGAACGCGACGGGCGGCCCGACCGTCTCGGACCCGTCGGGGTACCACCGGCTGGCGACCTACGTCCGGACGGTGCGGCTGCGCCACGAGCGGAGGGCGGTGTGGCATCACAACGGCTCGTTCAACTCGACGACGCGGACGAGCACCGAGACGAAACGGGTTCGTGTGGCCGTCGTCGGACGCCACGCGCCGACGCCCCACGCCCCGGACCATCCCATCCCGTCCGTCCACGAGCGGGGCGGCCGGTTCGGCGGCCCCAATCTCGCCGACGTGCCGCCGAAGGTCGACGATGCGGTCGAGTTCGCGGGCGGGCCGGACGCGCTCGCCGGGCGCGCGGCGCGCGGTACGCTCTCGGAGACGCCGACGCGGATCGACGGCGAGTGGCCCGGGGAGCTGTCGCAGTGGGTCTACCGGGACCTGATCGAGCTACGCCGAACGGTCCGGGAGGCGTCCGTCTCGGTCGCGCGCGGCCGGATGGGGACACACGAAGCGAGGCCGGCCGCGGAGCTGGCCGCGCAGCTACGCGAGCGGCGGGGTGAGCTCGTCGACGCGCCGGCCACGTACGATAGCGTCGCCGCCAAGGCCCGAGCGGCCGTCCGCGGGCGCTATCTCTCGTCGGTGGTCGATCGAGTGGAACGACGGGCGGACCAGCGGTCGAAACGCGAGAGCGCGTTCGAGAGCGCGATCGGGACGGTCGGCGGCCCGTCGCTGTCGCGGCTGCGGTCGAGTTACGACGCCCGACGGGCCGACGAGCGCGACGCCGGCCCCGGCGGTGGGCCCGGATCGGGCGGAGCCGGTGCAGGTGCCGGAGCGAGCAGCGACGGCCCGAATCTGGAGTATTCGGTCGACGGTGCGCCGCCGTACCTGACGCTGGCGAAGGTCACACCGGACCAGGTGACGGCCGTCGACAACGACACGCATCCGCTGACTACCCGGAACGTGAACTACTTCAGTATCCCCTTCGCCGACGCGACGGACGTGGCGCTGAGCGCGCTCCTCCCCGGCGGGACGAGCCGGGAGCGCCGGCTCTCGACGGCCGCTCGGGCGCTCCGGGCGGCCAACCGGACGCTCGACTACCGGCCCAACGCCACCGTCAGGGAGCGCCGCGATCGCCTGCAGGCGGAACTAAACGACACGGTCGCGGCGGTCGAGGGGGAACTCGCGGCGGAGCTGGCGTCGGCGGGCGTCGGCAACGCCTCGACCGACCGCGAGGCCATCGTCGAGTCGGGGGTAGACCGGTGGAGCTCGCTCGACGCGCGGGCGCTCGCGATGTCGAACGGGTCGGTCGTCGACCCGATCGTCGCCGCCGCGGCGCGGCGGGCCGAGGAGGAGTGGACGACGATCCGGCGCGACTGGGTGCGGTTGCAGGTACGGACCGGCCTGTACGACGCGCTGGAGTCGAAGCGGGGGAAGGTGTCGGGGACGGCGGTGACGACCGTCGCGACCGGGGTGAAGGACGTGGTGGGGCAGGCGGTCAAATCGAAGATTTCGGAGACGGCGGCGAAACGGTTCAACGAGTCCGTCACCGAGATCCCGGCCGGGTTACCGGTGGCGCCGCCCGTCGCGACCTGGTGGGTGACGACGAACGTCTGGTCGGTGACGGTCCGGGGCCAGTACGCCCGCTTCGCCGTCGAGGTGCCGCGGCGGACGCCCGCCGTCGGTGACGCGTCGCTGCAGTACGTCCGCGACGGCGGGAACGCGACGCTGGATCTGGACGGCGACGGCGCCTCGGAGGTACTCGGTCGCTCCTCGAAGGTGACGTTCACGACCCGGACGGCGGTGACGGTGGTCGTCCCGCCCGGCGGCACGGGCGTCGGGGACATCGACGGCAACTCGATCGAGCAGTCGAAGGGGTGGCCGATCCCGGGGCCGGACCCCCGAGAGCGTCCGTGGACCGGCGAGACGTATCCGCTGTCGGTCGATGGGAGCGGCGGAACCGACGAGCGGGACTGCGCGCCGAGCGAGCGGTACGAATACGATCCGACCGGCGAATGTCCGGACTGGAGGCAGGGTCAGTGACTCACGAGTCGACGAACCGAGCCGATCCGGGGCCGGTCGAGAGTGACACTGACTTGTAGGCCGACCGCGAAGGACGGGTATGCTCAGAGGCGAGTTCGAGTCGGCGGGCGAGCGGTCGCCCGAGGAGTTACGGAGCGCGTACGGGGAGGTACTGGCAGCGACGGTCGAGTCGGTGGGGACCGACACGGTCGTCTCGCGGTCGGGCGTCGACCGGGCGGTCGTCGAAGCGATCGCCGCCGGCGACCGGCCGGAGCTGACGCTGGAGGCCGCGTCGGCGGTCCTGGCGGCCGACCCCGACCGGCCGGACGGCGAGACGATCAAGCTGGAGGCGTTGGACATCCTGCTGATGGGGATGACCACCGCGGTCGTCGACGTCGACGCCGTCGCCGCGGGGCTGGACGACGAGATGGATCCCAAGGAGATCCAGCAGAAGGTGGAGGGCCGGTACCCGATCACGCTCGCCGAGTACGCGGCGATCCACCAGTTCCTCGAAGCCCGATAATGCGCGTCGCTATCCTCGGCTGTGGCTACGTCGGGATCGAACTGGGTCGGCAGCTGACCGCGTCGGGCCACGACGCGGTGGGCGTCCGCCGCTCCGAATCCGGCGTCGATGCGGTCGAGGCGGCCGGTTTCGCGGGTGTGCAGGCGGACGTGACCGACGGCGATGCGCTGGCGGCGGTGCCCGACGCCGACGCCGTGGTCTTCGCGGCCAGCAGCGGCGGTCGCGGCGCGCAAGCGGCCCGCGAGGTGTACATCGAGGGACTGCAGACCGCCGTCGACCACTTCTGTGGGCGCGACGACGCCCCCGACCGCGTCGTGTATACGTCGAGCACGGGCGTATACGGCGACCACGACGGCGACTGGGTGGACGAGGGGACGGCCATCGAGCCGACGACGGGGAAGACGGAGGTGCTCGCGGCGGCCGAGCGGATCGCCGTCGAGCGGCCCGCGGAGTACGGCGTCGACGGCACGGTCGCTCGGTACGCAGGGCTGTACGGCCCGGATCGGTACCGGCTGAGCCGCTACGTCGAGGGGCCGGTGACGGAGGGGTACCTGAACATGGTCCACCGCGACGACGCCGCGGGCGCGGTGCGGTACCTGCTCGAATCGGACCTGGCCCGCGGCGAGGCGGTCAACGTCGTCGACGACGAGCCGGTCGCCAAGTGGGAGTTCGCCGACTGGCTGGCGGGGGAATGCGGCGAGCCCGAACCGCCCAAGCGGACGATCGAAGAGCGGCTCGCCGCCGAGGACCTCTCGGAGACCGTCGAGCGGCGACTGCGGACGAGCAAGCGCGTCTCGAACGGGACACTGCGCGGGCTGGACTACGAGTTCGCGTTCCCGACCTACCGGGAGGGGTACCGGGCGGCGGTCGACGCGTATCTCGCGGAGGACGACGGGACGGCCTGACCCCGGACGAACCTGTTCGGTGTCCGAGTCGTCACGGAGCTGCCGTATCGAAATTCGGCCGATCGGCGGTCTTCGACCGCGATCTTCGCCGATTCGCCGGGCAGTAAGACAGTGAGAAACTACTTGACCCTCCAAGGCGACAGCCCGGGTATGCCACACGCAGCCGCGGGTGGCGTCGGGGCGGTCGCGCCCCAGGACGCCGCCGCGGCGGTCGCCGAACAGGACCCGCTGGTTCTGGCGGCCGCCGTCGTCGGCTTGCTCGCCGTGCTCGTCGCGCTCTGGTGGGGGATCCGGCGCTTACGCCGAACGCCGGGCGCGGAGTTCGTCGGTCACCTCGCCGGCCGCGACGAGATCTCGGTCCTGATGCACCCCAACCCCGACCCCGACGCCATGGCCTCGGCGCTCGCCGTCGGCGAGTTCGCCGAGGCGACCGGTGCCGACGCCCACCTCCAGTACCCCGGCCAGATCCGCCACCAGGAGAATCGCGCCTTCGAGACCGTCCTCGACCTGGAGTTCGACCGCGTCGAGAACGCGAGCGACCTGCTGGCCGACGACGTGGTCCTCGTCGACCACAACGAGCCCCGCGGGTTCGCCGGCGCCGACTCCGTCGACCCGGTCGCCGTCGTCGACCACCACCCCGGCGAGGGCACCGGCTCGGCGTTCACCGACGTGCGCCCCGACCACGGCTCCTGTGCAAGCATCTTCGCCGAGTACCTCGAACAGCAGGGCTGGGAGCCCGTCGCCCCGGAGGACGAGGCGGACCTCGGGGAGGACGACGACCGGGTCCTCCCCTCCGACACCGCCACCGGGCTGCTCTACGGCATCCAGTCCGACACCAAACAGCTGACCAAGGGCTGTTCCGCCGCCGAGTTCGAGGCGTCGGCGTACCTCTACGAGGGTATCGACGAGGACCGCCTCGACCGCATCGCCAACCCGCAGGTCGACGCCGAAGTGCTGGAGGTCAAGGCCCGCGCCATCAACCAGCGACACGTCCGCAACGCCTTCGCCGTCGCCGACGTGGGCGAGGTCTCCAACGCCGACGCCATCCCCCAGGCCGCCGACGAGCTGAGTCAGCTGGAGGGCGTCACGGCGGTCGTCGTGATGGGGCAGAAGGGCGACACACTGCATCTCTCGGGCCGCTCGCGCGACGACCGGGTCCACATGGGCAAGACCCTGCGCGCCGTCGTCGACGAGATCCCGATGGCCAACGCCGGCGGCCACGCCCGCATGGGCGGCGGGCAACTGTCCGTCGAGCACATGGAAGGGCTGGGCCCCGGCGACGGCCTCGACCGCGAGGAGTTCGTCGACCGCCTGTTCGACGCCATGGCCGGCGAAATTTAGGAGTATCGTGGTGTTCAGTTTCCGACGGCGAGTTCGTCAGCGGCCGCTGAAAGCCCTCGACCCGCTCGCTCCGAGCCGAACCTACCGAACGAGACAGCGCACGAGACAGCGGGCGGTGAACGCCCTCGGCGCGGGTGCGGTCGCTGGGCGGGATACCCTCGCTTCGCTCGCGGCTCCCTTCGGTCGCCGCTCGCATCGAGATCTCCCTCCGGTCGACCTCGTTCCGCTCACGAGAACACCAGAGACAGCACCTTACAGCGACGGCAGACGGCCACGATCCTCCCCAGCCGATTCGCTCGCCGTCGGCTCGCTCATCCCTCGCACGATGTCGACGGGCGGCTCTCACGAGGTTCGAGCACGCCCGACAGCGTGCGCCGACGTTGTCAGTCCACCAACCGCGCCGATTTCGAGGGACCCGGAAACCAAAACTCAGCGGTCGGTCACTTCGTCGAGGGCGCGTCGGGAGGCGTCGCAGACGGCGTCGGGGTCGAGGTCGGTCCCGGCCCAGGCGGGCAGCCGGTCGCCGGACTCGGGCGGACGGACGGATTCGGCGTAGGCGTCGACCTGCCGGCGCTCGTCGGCGGGATCGTAGTCGAGGCCGTTGAACGCGGCGTCGGCGGCGTACTGGTCGACCAGGCGGCGGGCGGTCGTCCGGTAGCGCTCGCGGAGGTCGTCGTAGTCGACGGCGACGCCGCCGTCGTCGAGCGCGCCGAAGAGCGCGGCGGCAACCTCGTCGGCCATGTCCGAGAGGCCGCCGCGGCCGCTGACGGCGCGGTGGTCGTGTTCGTGGATACCCAGATCGACCTGCGCGGTGCCCCCGAATCCGGCTGTTCGGAAGGCGTCGCCGAGCGTGGCGACCTCCAGCCCCCACCCGCGGGGTGGGCGGAACTGGCGGACCAGGTCGCTCGTGGCGGCGAACTCGCCGGCCAGCGCGTAGCGGAACGCGCCCAGATAGTCGACGAGCGGGGCGTCGTGCGTCTCGGCGAGCGCGGCGACGGCGGGCTCGTAGAACAGCCGGCAGAGCCGGCCGTAGAGGTGGTCGTTCTCGACGCGGGCGTAGTAGCCCTTGACGAACTCGTAGTCGCGGGCGAGCGGGAACAGGAGGCGGGGGACGTGCTGGGGCCCGTAGGTCGTCGCGTCGGCGTCGTGGACGGCGACGAGGTCGCTGCGGGCGGCGGCGGCGCCGAGTGCGAGCCACACGTCGCGGCCCTTGCCCGCCTCGCCGTTGAGGCCGTGTTCGCCCAGCAGGTCGCGGACGGTGGGCGCGTTGCACCACAGGACGTCGGCGTCGACGTCGAGCGAGTCGACCCACTCGCAGACCGCGTCGACTTTCCCCTCGTCGGCCCGCAGCGCGACGAGGACGGACTCGGGGTCGACCGTCCCCAGCGTCGAGAGGACGCGCTCGGCGGCGAGGCTGGCGTGGTCGCGGTCGGTCAGCGGCACCACGACCGTCGCCCGGTCGACCGGCGCCTCGGGCGCCCCAACGCCGAAGTCGTGCAGCGTCGCCACCCGCTCCTGGACGTACTCCATCGACGCCCGCTAGCGACTCGACGTTCATATAGCCCGCTATTCCGGCGTACGCGGGGTCGGTTTCGGGGTCCGACGGCCCGGATTTCACCCGACTGCGCCGGGCCGTGGTGTGTGGGATCTATGCATGGGGTTTTTCAGAGTCGGTGTCGTACCCCCGGCCATGAAATCGGTCCGGAAGGGGCTGCGTTCGGGGGAGATCGAGAAAGACGTCTACGAACGCCTCGCCTGCAGCGAATGCGGCGAGGAGCTCGGGACCGAGAACGACCCCGACGAGATCGGTACCGTCCGGGTCTGTCCGGAGTGCGACAGCAAGTGGAAGAAGGTCGGGTGACCGCCGCGCCGGCCCCGCCGTAGCGCCACCGACCGCCCGACGGTCACCCTTCTGCGGTACTCACTCGAAGACGGCGTCGAACGAATCGGCTCCGAGCGGCGGATGGGTCCCCGCCGCGACGTTCTCGGCGACGTGTGCCGGCGATCCCATCCCGACAAGCGAGCACGTCACGCCGGGCGCGCTCCGGGCGAAGTTGATCGCCTTCTGCGCGCTCGTCTCGCCCTCGACCCGCTCGGCCACGTCCTCGGGCAGCCCCGCCCGGGCGAGTTTCCCCTGCGCGAGCGACGCGCTCGTGAAGACGTTCAGTCCCGCGTCGTGAGCGAACCACAGCGTCGACTGGGGACCCTCCGAGCCCTCCTGAGCCTCGACGGTGAACGCGTCCGCCATCACCACGTTGAACGGCAACTGGACCGCCCGGAAATGCGTCGCCGCGTTCTCCGCGCGCTTGGCCGCTTCCCGCGCCCGCGAGACGATTTCGGCCAGCGAGAGGTAGCTGTCGTCGTCGCCGGGCACGCGCAGGGCGTCCCACGTCGCCACGCCGTACTGGCGGATGTCGCCCGCCGCGGCCCGCTCCTCCAGCCGGGTGAACGTCTCTTCCAGCTGGTCGTACACCGCCTCGGCCGAGCGGTCGGCCAGTTGCGTCTCCGGGTTGTGGACGTAGTACAGGTCGACGGTATCGAGGTCGAGGTTTTCCAGCGAGCGGTCGAGCTGGTCGTCGATGTAATCGGGAGCGATGCAGTGCTGGCCGGCGACCAGGTCGTCGGCGTCGACGATCCCCGTGTCGACGTACTCCTCGTGGATCCACTGGCCGGGATTCTCCGGGCGTTCGCCGTCGAAGGGGACGAACCCGCCCTTCGTCGCGACGAGGACGGCCTCGCGGTCGGTGTCGGCCGCTTCGAGCGCCTCGCCGACGACGCGCTCGCTGCGCTGGTTGCGGTAGTTGATCGCCGTGTCGACGACGTTGACCCCCGACTGGAGCGCCTCGACGATGGCGTCGTGATAGGCGTCGTCGGCCTCGTCGGTCGGGTCGCCGAGGTAGGTGCCGACGCCGACGCTGGAGACGACGCCCTCGCCGAACCGCCGGAAGTACGTGCGGGCGAACTCGTCGCCGAACTCGTCGCGATACGCCCACGTGGCGTCCCTGGTGACCATACCGGCGGTTCGGCCCCGGCGGGGAAAAGCGTACTATCTCGGCGGCGACGGTGGTCAATGGAGTGAAGGCGGTAGTGGTGCTGTCGGCGCGCGCTGTCGAGCGTGTCCGCCTCTTGGCGGACCGCTCGAAATAGTCGTGCGAGGGATGAGCGACGGCAGGAGCGAATCGGTTGGGGAGGTTCGTGGCCTTCTGCGGTGCTGTGCGGGGCGGTCTGCTGTTGCGGTGCTGTCCTCGGCGGACTGAAAGGGCGAGGCGCGCTCGCGCTTGCGTGGTCGCCTGAGCGGGCACTATCCGAGGCCGCGAAGCGGCCGAGGATATCCCGCTTCAGCGACCGCGAGCGGGTCGAGGGCTTTCAGCGCTTGCTGTCGAGTGCGGTCGAAACAGCACATGTGAGCGGGTCAAGGATGTTCGACGCCCCACGGTCGCTGCGGATACTGTCGCCACGACAGATGGAACTCAATCTTCGAGGTGGTCGGCCATCCACGCGAACTGGTCGTCGACCATCCGCCGGCCGGCGTCGGTCAGCGCGTACTCGTCGTGGATGCCGGCCTCGCGGAGTTCGAGGTGGCCGTTGTCGACGAGCGTGGCGAGCGCGCCGTAGAACGACTTCGGTTCGATGCGCCCGTCGTAGTGCGATTCGAGCCGCGACTTGAGCGCCTGGCCGTGGAGCGGTCCCTCCCCGGCGAGGATCACGCAGATGTCCCGGCGGCGCCCGCTCTGGAGCCACTTGGTCATGGACGGCTCTGCGTCGGGGGACGGGTCGACTCTTGCGGTTCGCGACGGGGCGCTGGACCGGCGCGTAACGAGGCGCGATCGAAGCCTACGACTATCACCGGCCCACAGATCCGCCAATGACCGACGCGACCGCGACGAGCGACGGGATCACGGCCCGCTACGAGGAGACCGAGACCGAGCGACTGCTGACCTTCGAGCGCGACGGGGCGACGGCCGCGGTCGCCCAGAACGTCGAGGGCTACGCCATGCTGAAGGTCCGGCCGAGCGCGGACGGCGACGAACTCGAACGCTACTACGGGTTCGACATGGCGCTGGACCACGCCGCCGAGCTGCTCGGCGTCGGCCCCCACGACCTGCCGGTGCCCGAGGCGGCCGACGACATGGGGATGTGAGAGCGGGGGATCCGGATGCGATCCGGCGATTCGATCGACTGATCGTGCGTTCGGTTCACACGTGAACGCGCGGCTTTTACCGGCTGGAGTCCCTACGAGTAGTCGATGAGCCACCCACGCGTCACCGGCGTCGGGTTGACTCCGTTCGGGGAGCACTCCGAGCGGACGGGGCGGGACCTGTTCGCCGAGGCCGGACTGGCGGCGCTCGACGACTCGGGGGTCGACCCCGACGACGTCGAGGCGCTGTTCTACGGCAACTTCATGGGCGAACTCGCCGAACATCAGGGCCACCAGGCACCGCTGATGGCCGAGGCCGTCGGCCTCGACGTGCCGGCGACACGCTACGAGGCCGCCTGCGCCTCCAGCGGCGCGGCGGTCCGCGAAGCAGTCAGACATCTGCGGTCGGGCGAAGCGGACGTGATCCTCGTCGGGGGGAGCGAACGCATGACCAACATCGGGACCGCGGGGGCGACCGACGCCCTCTCCATCGCGGCCGACGACCTCTACGAGATCCGCGCCGGGATGACCTTCCCCGGCGCCTACGCGCTGATGGCCCGCGCGTACTTCCGGGAGTTCGGCGGGTCCCGCGAGGATCTGGCCGCCGTCGCCGTGAAGAACCACGACCACGCCCTGCCCAACGAGCACGCCCAGCTCCGCAAGGAGATCACCGTCGAAGACGCGCTGGGAGCGCCCATGGTCGCCGATCCGCTGGGGCTGTACGACGCCTGCCCGATCACCGACGGCGCCAGCGCCGCCGTCCTGACCAGCGCCGAGTACGCCGCGGAGCACGGCCTCGGCGCGTCGGTGGCGGTCACCGGCACCGGCCAGGGCGGCGACAACCTCGCGCTGCACGACCGCGAGAACCTCGCCCGCTCGCCCGCCGCGAGCGAGGCCGCCGAGGAGGCCTACGCCGACGCCGGCGTCGCTCCCGACGACGTGGACATCGCCGAGGTCCACGACTGTTTCACCATCGCCGAAGTGCTCGCCATCGAGTCGCTGGGCCTCTGCGAGCCCGGCGAGGGGATCGCCGCCGCCCGCGACGGGAAGACCCACGCGACCGGCGAGACGCCCGTCAACCTCTCGGGCGGGCTGAAGGCGAAGGGCCACCCCGTCGGGGCGACCGGCGTCGCGCAGGTCGTCTCGCTGACGAAGGTGCTCGAAGGCGAGTCCGCGTGGGCCGACGACGTGGGCGACGCGCGCGTCGGCGTCGCGCACAACGCCGGCGGCACCGTCGCGAGCGCGACCGTCCACGTCCTGGAGGTGGTCGCGTGAGCGACAAAGCCAGAGACGGCGCCTTCGACGACTGGCTCGACGCCATCGAGGACGATTCGGGGTACTACGTCGAGTGCGAGAACGGCCACGGCTGGCTCCCCCCGCGGCGGGTCTGCCCCGACTGCGGGAGCCGCGACCTCTCGGAGACGCCGCTGCCCGACGCGGGCGAGGTGGCGACGTTCACCGAGGTCTCGGTCGCGACGCCGCAGTTCAGCGCCGACACGCCCTACGTCACCGCCATCGTCGACTACGGCCCCGTCCGCGTGACCGGTCTGCTGCGCGGCGCCGACCCCGACGACGTGGACGTGGGGATGCCCGTCGGTATCGGTGTGGGCGAACGGGAGACGACGGGGGATCGGGCGGTCGTCTTCCGGCCGCGCTGAGGCGGGAAGTGGTGACGGCCAGCCACCCGGTCAGGCCCCGGACTCGACGGTCACTCCGCGCACCACGTCGAGGAACTCGACGGGGTGCTCGACGTGCGGGAGCAGTTCCGAGTCGCCGATGGAGACCAGTTCCACGTCGGCGGCCTCGGCGAGTTCGCGGCCGGTCGACAGCGGCGGCATGTCCGTCTCGGCGCCCCAGACGAGCGTGACCGGGACGCTCAGGTCTCCGAGGACCTCGGCCAGGTCGACGTCGGGGTCGAGGTGGCCGCTGATAAAGGAGGCGGGGGCGAACCGCGCGCCCGGCTGGTGGGCGCTCTCCCACTCGTAGCGGACCGTCTCGGAGTTGAGCTTCGAGGTGTCGTGATAACCGTGGTCGTCGTGGAAGTAGCGGATCGACCGGTCGCTCACGATCCCGTTGTAGATCGCCTGCCCGACGACCGGCGCGCGGATCAGCGACCGGAGCCAGACGCGCCGGCCCGGGACCGTGTCGGCGGTCGGGCAGACCAGCACGAGCCGCGACACGGCCACGTCGCGGGCGGCGTCGGCGGCGTAGGCGCCGGTCAGCGACGACGCGACGACGACGGCGTCGTCGCTGGTGTCGGTCAGGAAGTCGCGGACAAACGTGGTGTACAGCGACGCCGAGTAGGTCAGCGGCGGGCGGTCGGACCGCCCGAACCCGGGCAGGTCGGGCGCGATGACGTGGTAGTCCTCGGCGAGGGTCTCGAAGACCATGCGCCACTCGTTGCTGGTCGCCGCGGCGTTGATACCGTGCAACAGGACCAGATCCTGGTCGTCGGGGTCGCCGGCCTCCGTGTAGGCCACGTCGAACCCGCGCCAGCGGTAGGTGCCGGCGTCGCCCGCGAGCGGCGGGCCGAGTTCGCCGGCCCGCCGACCGAGCACCCGGTTGGTCGCGGCTGCCGCGCCGACTGCTCCGAGCGTCGCTCCGACGACTGTCCGCAGTTTCATACCCGTGGGTTGGGGCCTCGCCCGCATATAAGTGATGTTCAGCGGACAGTGTCGGGGAGGGAGGAGCTACTCCCGAGACTCACGGCGCCCGGCCACGCAGTCGGCGAGCGGTTCGAGGACCGCCTCGGCGACGGTGTAGGGGTCCGTCTCGCGACGGAGGACGGCGTCGACGCGCTCGTCGAGGCCGCCGCGGGCCTCGATCTCCTCGGCGAGTAGCTCGCGCGCGTCCTCCCGGAGGAGCGTCCGTATCTCATCGGCGTAGCGCGTCCGGGCCTTCGCCTCCAGCTGGCCCGACTCGACGAGGTACGCCCGGTGGTCGTCCATCGCCGCGATCAGGTCGTCGATCCCCTCGCCGCGGTCGGCGACCGTCTCGACGATCGGCGGGTCCCAGGGCTCAACCCCCTCCGCGTCGGCGCCCTCGGCCGCCCCGTCGCTGCCGACACCGCCGCCTTCGGGACCGGTCCCGCCGCCCACGTCGACGGTGGTCTCGGCGAAGCCGTGGTGCCCGCCGGCCTCGACCTCGCCGTCGCGCAGCTGGAGCATCTCCCGCAGTTCGCTGACGGTGCGGTCGGCGCCGTCCAGGTCGGCCTTGTTGACGACGAACAGGTCGGCGATCTCCAGGATCCCCGCTTTGAGCATCTGCACGTCGTCGCCGCTGCCCGGCGGGACCAGTACGACCACCGTATCGGCGGTGCGGACGATGTCGACCTCGTTCTGGCCGGCGCCGACGGTCTCGACGATGACCTTGTCCTTGCCGAAGGCGTCCAGCGCCTTCACCGCGTCCGTCGTCGCCGTCGAGAGGCCGCCGAGCGTCCCGCGGGCGGACATCGACCGGAAGAACACGTCCATGTCGCCGACGTTCGAGGCCATTCGGATCCGGTCCCCGAGGACCGCGCCGCCGGTAAAGGGCGAGGCCGGGTCGATGGCGATGACGCCGACGGTGAGGCCCGCCTCGCGGTAGGTCGCGGCGAGCTTGTCGACCAGCGTCGACTTGCCCGCGCCGGGGCTGCCGGTGATCCCGATCACGTCGGCGTCGCCGGTGTGGGCGTGTAGCTGGGAGACCAGGTCCCGGTACCCCGGCGAGCGGTTCTCGATTTTCGTGATCGTCCGCGCCAGCGCCCGGTGTCTCCCGTCGAGCAGGTCCGCGATGAGGGGGTCGAGGTCGTCGGTGGATTCGGACGGATTCTCCGAGTCCCCGCTCGTCATCGTCGTTCGGGCGCGTTCGCCCGGATGTAGTCGATCATCTCGTCCATCGAGGCGCCCGGACCGAAGATCTCGGCGACGCCCGCCTCGCGCAGTCGCTCCTCGTCGTCGTCGGGGATGATCCCGCCGACCAGCACCAGCGTGTCCTCGCGGGCGCCGTACTCCGCCAGCCCGTCCATGATCTTCGGGACGAGCGTGTTGTGCGCCCCCGAGAGGATGGAGATGCCGAGCACGTCCACGTCCTCCTGGACGGCGGCCTGGACGACCTCGTCGGGCGAGCGGTGCAGGCCGGAGTAGATGACCTCGAACCCCGCGTCCCGCAGCGCCCGCGCGATGACGTGCGCGCCCCGGTCGTGCCCGTCGAGCCCGACCTTGGCGACGAGACAGCGGATCTGCCGTTGGCCCTGCTCTGCGCTCATGGCCGCTAGTTGGACCGATTCCCGTTTCACGTTTGCGGTGATTTTTGCGAGCGGCGGGGCCGACGCTGCCGGAGCGGCGAGGTCGGAGCGCCGCGGGTCGACGCCACCCGCGATTCCGAAGCGGGTATACCGACGGCGTCCACAGATCCGGTATGGCAGTCGCCGACTCCCTGCAGTCGCGGGCGCGGGCGAACCCGCGCCGGGTCACCGCCGTCCTCTCGGTCATCGGTTACGCGCTCGTCATCGGCGCGTTCACGCCCTACGCGCCGTTCCCGTCGATCAGCGACGATCTGGTCATCCTCCTGGGTGACGCCATCGCCGTCGTCAACTCGCTGGCGCTGGTCTCGATCCTCGTCGGGGTGCGCTACATCAAGCGCGGCGAGGTCGCGAAACACCGGCGAGCGATGCTGACGGCGTTCGCGCTCATCATGGTCTTTCTCGTGATGTACCTGCTGAAAGTCGGCGGCGGGTTCGAGAAGTCGATCCTCGCCGAGGGCGCCGTCTACTACGCCTACCTGGCGATGCTGGCGGTTCACATCGTCCTGTCGGCGGTGGCCGTGCCGGTCGTCCTCCACGCCGTCGTCCTCGGGCTGACCCACAGCCCCAGCGAGTTACGCGAGACGTCCCACGCCCGCGTCGGCCGGATCGCCGTCGCGGCGTGGTCACTCAGCCTCTTCCTCGGCATCGTCACCTACGTCATGCTCAACCACGTCTACGGGTGGGTTCCCCGGGGCCACGAGGCGGCGCTCCTGCTCGCGGCCGGCCCGTCGCTCCGCGGGCTCCGGAGCGAAGCGGGCGCCGACCGCGACGACACCTGATCCCGGCGCGCGGCGATCGACGACCGGGCGGCGGGTCGCCGGGCACGCACACGGCCGCAGCGTTTTCCGCGCTCGCCTGCTACCGATCCGCATGGCAGAGGATCCGAACGCACCGACGGGAAGTCAGCCGAACGGCGCGACGCCGACAGGGGGGACCGGGCCGCACGGCGGACCGGGCGAGGAGTCGGGCGGCCGCGGCCGCTGTGACTACTGTCGGCTCCCGGTCCCGAGCGACCCGGTGGTCGCCGAGCGCGACGGCCACCGGTACACGTACTGCTGTGTCGCCTGTCGGGAGGCGGCCGACGACGGCGAGAAGGTGTTCACCCAGTTCCACGGCTGTCGCCGGGTCCCCACGGGCGTGGCACCGCTGGACGAGAGCCTCCCGCAGGGGATCCCCCGCAACTCGTTCGTCCTCCTGACGGACCTGGCGGGCACGCGTACCGAGGCGATCCAGGCCGAACTCGTCTGGCGCGCGCTCCAGCGCGGGGAACCCGCCGCCTTCGTCTCCTTCCTCGAACCGCCGATGTCGGTGGTCCAGGAGTTCGTCACGCTGGACTGGAACGTCCTCCCCTACCTGGAGTCCGGCCAACTGCAGATCGTCGACTGTTTCACCTACCGCCTGGAGAACCGCGAGCGGATGTACGAGCGGCTCAACGACTGGAACGCCTTCCTCTCGGAGACGGCCGCCGACGCGACCACGCAGGTCCGCGACCCGACCGAACTGGGCGAACTCCACAACCGTATCGACGACGTGCTCGAAGACCGTGGCATGGAGGACCAGGGGGTGGTCGTCGTCGACTCGCTGACGGAGTTCGGGTCGCTGGTCCAGCCGGTCCAGGCCTACGACTTCCTCAAGGACGTGCGCGCGGAGGTGTGCAAGAGCCGGTTCGTCCCCATCTACGCCGGTGCCACGGTGACCGGCGAGGACCGGCAGTTCCCCCACGACCTGAACTACATGGTCGACGGCATCGTCGAACTCAACCTCGACGAGGAGCTCGTCGAGGGGTCGCTGATGAAGCAGATCCGCGTCCGCAAGATGAACGGCGTCCTCACCCTCCCGAAGTGGACGCTCTACGAGTACACCGCCGGCGAGGGGATCGTCACGATCAAACTCCACGAGGGACCGCCCGACCGGCAGGGCGAGGATGAGAGCCCCCAGCAAGACGGGGACGGACAGCAGCCCGGCGGAGCGGGCGGCGACGCTGCCGGCGCGTTCGGGCAAGGGCCACCGGCGGGCGAGTCCGCGGAAGCCGGGTCCGTCGACGACTCCCCCGGTGGCGGGAGCGACGGGGGCCAGACGGCGAGCGAGACCACCGAATAGCACGCCGACGAACCCGAGTGGGAGCGAGTCGCGGGCGGGGACGGTCGCCCCGTCTCAGTCCGTCCGGGGGAGCATCCAGGCACCGATCGTGACGAAGACGGCCGCGAGCGCCGCGAGGACGAGCAGATAGCCCAATTCCGGCGCGACGGGGCCTGTCGGGATCGCGGCGCGTCCCATCGTCGTCGCGCGGACGCCCCGGGAGAAGTACGTCAGCGGCGACAGCCACATCGCGGGCCGGAACCACTCGGGGAGCATCGAGGGAGGGACGAACGTCTCCGAGAGGAACAGGAGCGGGAGGGCGATGGTGTTGCTCGTCGCGATGACCCCGTCCTGGGAGTCGGCGGTCGACCCGATGATCGCGCCGACGCCGCAGAACAGCGCGACGCCGACCACGACGTAGCCGACGAGCAACGAGACGGCCGTGACGGACAGCGGAATGTGAGCGCCGGTCAGGCCGACGACGAGCGCCAGCACCAACAGCGCGGCCAGACCGATGACGACGACGTTGACGAGCGTCTGTGCGAGCAGCCACTCGCCGCGGGTGAGCGGCGTCGTCGCGAGCTTCTCGAAGCGGTTGCCCTCGCGGTGGCGCGCCACCTCGCTGCCGACCCGCGACAGCGGCGTGAACAGGACGACCACCGCGAGATACCCCGGGACGTAGTAGACGGCCGGCTCGGTGAACAGCCCGCCACCGGTCGGCTGAGTCTGGACCAGCGCGCCGAAGATGACGACGATGAGCAGCGGGAAGAGGAACGTGAAGAAGACGGCCGTCCGCCGCCGGAGGAACGACTGCCAGCCCGCGCGGACCGACGCGAGCACGCGGCCGCTCCGGGTCATCGCTCGCCCTCCGCGGGGCCGTCCGCGTCCGTAGCGGCCGCGTCCCTGTGCCGGTCGGTTCGCCCCGTCGCGCGCCGATAGCCGTACTCGCTCGCGGTGCTCGCGAGTTCGAGATACACGTCCTCCAGGTCCGGTTCCGACCAGGTGAGCGCGTCGTAGCTCGCACCCTCGGTCGCCAGCGCGTCGACCACCTCGCCGATGGCCTCGGGGGGGACCTCGGAGACGACGAGCGAGTCGCCCGCGCGCTCGGCCGGGTAGGGCAGATCGAGGCCGGCGGGGTCGGCCCCCGTCTCCACGACGAGGCGGCTCTCGCCGCCGTACTCCGCGACGAGCGTATCGGGATCGTCGGCGGCGACGAGTCGCCCGTCCGCGAGCAGGCCGACGCGGTCGGCCAGCCGGTGAGCCTCGTCCATGTCGTGAGTGGTGAGGACGATAGTCGTCCCGCGGTCGGCGAGCGACTCCAGCAGGTCCCACAGCGCCCGGCGACCCGCGGGGTCGATCCCGGTCGTCGGCTCGTCGAGAAAGAGCAGGTCGGGGTCGTTCACGAGCGCCGAGCCGACGCAGGTCCGGCGCTGCTGGCCGCCCGAGAGGGTCTCGTAGTAGGTGTCGGCGGCGTCGGCCAGGCCCACGTCGTCGAGGACCGCCTCGACCTCGCGGGCCTCGTCGTAGAGGCCGGCGTAGTAGTCGAGCAGTTCGCGGGCGGTGAGCCGGGCGGGCGGGTCGAACGCCTGGGGGAGCAGGCCGACCCGCTCGCGGTCCACGTCCCGCGGGTCGTCGCCGAACAGTTCGACCGTCCCCTCGGCGTCGGTCGTCCCCGTCAGCGCGCGGACGAGCGTCGTCTTGCCCGCGCCGTTGGGGCCGACGAGGGCGAACACCTCGCCCGCGTCGACCGAGAGGGAGACGCCGTCGAGCGCCACCGTCTCGCCGTAGGACCGGCGCACGTCCTCGGCGACGAGCGTCGCTGTCATAGGCGAATCGACGGCAGCGCGTCGCAAAGGCGGTTCGGTTCGGGGGCGTGTGTCCCCACGACCGGCCCGAGCGAACGGGAAGCGACGACGGGTTCGACGCGACGAGCAGCGTCGGCAGGGGGTGGACGGAGGGCCGAGCGTCAGCGGTGGGCGGATGGAGGGTAGCGTCAGCGGAGGGCGGATGGAGGGTCGAGCGTCGGCGGAGGGCGGATGGAGAGCCGAGCGTCAGCGGAGGGCGGATGGAGGGTCGAGCGTCGGCGGGGTTCGGAGTGGAGGGTAGCGTCAGCGGGGAATCGTTGGGGGGTTGGCGGCGTCAGACCGCGCCGGGGGTAGGATCCGGCGGCGGCGTCTCGGCGCTCCCGTCGTCGCCGCCGCGGCGACGGGCGGCGATCGTGAGCGCACCGGTGCCGAGGCCGAGCAGGACGACGGCGAACGTCAGGAGCTCGCCGAACAGCGGGATCTGCGCCAGCAGTTCGACGCCGACGACGCCGACGACGAGCGCGGCCCAGCGGTCGCCGGTCCCCGCGGCGTCGAGCACTCGGGACCCGACGAGGAACTCGCCGTAGACCAGCGCGAGCCAGGTCGCCAGCGCGAAGACGGCGCCGCCGGCGAACGCCAGCGGTAGTCCCACGATGGTCACCGCCACCGCCAGCAGGACGACCGGCACCGCGATCATCGTCGCGAGGCCGGCGGCGGCCGAGCGGCCCGGCTGGTCGGTCACCGTCTCGACCATCTCCCCCGAGAAGTCGGGGAAGACCACGAGCACGAGCGCGCCGACGACCAGCGCCGCCAGACCGGTGACGAGGCTGACGAGCGGGGAGGGCAGGACCGTCAGGTCGCCGAGATCGTCGAGGTCACCGAGGGTGAGTCCCCACTGGAGCCCGTCGAAGCCGAGGCTCTCGTCGTGGGTCACGGTCCCGACGACCGCGGCTCCCTCCGTGCGGTCGAGCGTCTCGCCGTAGGTCACGTCGCCGCGGACCGTCGCACCCTCGTTCAGGCGGACCGTCTCCGACCCGGTCAGGTCGCCGTCGACCGTCCCGGCGACGGTGACCGTCCCGGCCGCGGCGTCCACGTCGCCCCCGACCGTGGCGTCGGGGCCGACTTCGACCGAGCCGGCGGCCGCCTCGACCGTGCCGCCGACGCGGCCCTCGACGGTGACCGAGCCCGCGGCGGCCTCCACGTCGTCGGTCACCTCGCCGGTGATCCGGACCGAACCGGCCGCGGCGTCCACGTCGCCCTCGACGGTCCCGTGGACGACGGCGTCGCCGCTGACGACCTCTAGGTCCGAGACGGTCTCGTCGGGCCCGACGACCACGTCCGCGCCGACGGTCTGGTCCGCCGGCGACTGGCCGGCGAGCGACTGACCGACAGCCGGCGCTTGGGCGGCGGGAGCGTCGTTCGCGAGCGGTACTGCGGCCGCCGCGCCCGGAACGAGCGCGGTGGCGACGGCGAGCGCACACAGGAGCGCGACGAGCCGCGTCGCGCCGGCGGGTGAGTCGAGCTGGCTCATGCAGTTCGACGTAGCCCCCGCGACACCCTGTATAAGGGAGGAGAGTTTCCGACCCGGTAGTCCGGGAAAACGGTTAAGTAGGAGTTTACAGTTCGGCGCGCACGTCGCGGACGATGGCGTCGATGTCGAAGGTATCCCGCTCCTTGTCGTAGACGATCTCCTCGCCGACTTCGACGCGGAAGACGCCGTGGTCGCCCATCACGAGTTCGAAGCGGTCGATCTCCCCTTCGAGGCTTCCGAGGATCGCCTCCTGCGTGTCGAGCGCCCGCTCGCGGAACCCGCAGGGGACGCAGTAGGTCAGCGTGACTGTCGACATGGGAACCCGTAGGTGACTCTCGGCGATAAAGGTACGTGAGTGTGGGTTCGGACTGCTCAGTACAGAACGCAAGTCTTCCGCTTACTTCGATATTCGAGTGTACAACGCACCAGCGATGACGGCTCCGATCATGCTCCCGCCGATCCATCGGACGACGCCGCCATAGGAGAGCAGTGGTAGCGCGACGAGTGAAACGAACACCAGTGATAGTCGGACTGCTTCGGGACCTTCGACAGCGATATAGACCGTTCCAGCGATTACAAGACCTATCCCTATCGCAGCGAGGAGTGAAGTAAACCCGAATGAATCTCGGAATGTGAGGCCGACGGTAGCAAACAAGATTCCAAGAAGGACGATACTTGACTCGGGGAGCGAGGGAGTGCGACTGCTCTTTTGGAGGGCATCCATCGGGTATCTCTCAAATCCGGAACCACTTAAACTCGGTCAGTGCGCAGACGGACAGACCGAGCGGCTCACTCGCGACCGAACGGGCGCCAGACCAGCAGCGCCACGGTGGCGACGAAGACGACGGTGGAGATGCCGTACGAGCCGGTCGAGACCGCGGCGGCGATGCCGGACCCGCTGCCAACGACGCCGGTAGCGATCGACGCGAGGACCGGCCAGCTACAGGAGACACAGGAGAGCAGTCCCAGGAGGCCCGTCACGGCCGAGCCGGCGGCGTCGAGGACAGTCGCGTACACGAGATACGCGAGAGTGAGGTAGCCGATCAGCTTGTAGGGGATGAGTACCAGCGAGACGCCCATCCCGTTGTAGGTGACGGCGGGTGCCCATCCCGGCGGAAGGCTCGTCAGCGCGACGTCGAGGCCGAGCGATCCGTGGCCGGGGCCGACGAGGCCGCCGGTGTAGGCGAGGACGCCGAAGTAGCCGACGGCGAGCGCCCCGGCGAGCGTGCGGTTGCGGCGGGAAGCGGACGCGATGTCGGTGCGCGCGACCGCCCAGATCGAGGCGTTGATCCAGACGAACGGGTAGACCCACAGCCGGAGCCCCCGCGCCGAGAGCAGGTCGGCCGACCCGAGGGCGGCGTAGGCGAGCAGGAGGATGACCTCGGTGTTGACGAGCAGCGCGGCCCACAGCAGCGTCCCGCGGTCGGGGCGAAACCGGTCGGCCAGCGAGGTGGTGTCGACGGTGGCCATGGGTCAGAGCGCCAGGGCGTCGACGACGATGGCGATCAACAGCGCCCCGAGGTAGGCGTTGGAGGCGTGGAACGCGCGGAACGCCGCCGACTCGGTGCGCTCGCGGTGCAGCCGGAGGACCGCCCAGAGGAAGACGCCGCCGAAGACGCAGGTCGTCGCCGCGTACATCCAGCCCAGCGCGGTCAGCTCCGCGAGCGCGACGGCGGCGACCAGCGTCGCCGCGAGGTAGTAGAGGATGTGCTTGCGGGTCGCGGCCTCGCCGCGGACGACCGGCATCATCGGGAACCCGCCCCTCGCGTAGTCCTCCTTGTAGGCGAGCGCGAGGTTGTAGAAGTGCGCCGGCGTCCACAGGAAGATGACGCCCGCCAGCGCCGCGCCGGGGAGGCCGAACTCGCCGGTGACCGCGGCCCAGCCGATCAGCGCCGGGAGCGCGCCGGCGAAGCCGCCGATGACCGTGTTCTGGACGGTGTTGGGCTTGAGCACGAGCGTGTAGACGACGCTGTAGAAGAGGATCGCAGAGAGGCCGAGCGCGGCCGCCAACAGGTTCAACTGGGCGAAGACGACGAGCGAACTCGCGGCCAGCGTCAGGCCGAACGCGACCGCCCGGCGGACCGGGATCTGGTGGGTCGCGATGGGGCGGTCGGAGGTGCGGTCCATCTTCTTGTCCTTCTCGCGTTCGAGGACGTGGTTGAACGTGCCGGAGGCGCCGATGGCGAGGACGCCGCCGCCGAGGGTGAGGACCACGGTCCGGACGGTGAGGTCGGGCGTGCCGGTCGAGGCCAGCGCCATCCCGGCGGCGGCGACGAGACAGAGCAGCCACATCAGCCGCGGTTTCGTGAGCCGGAAGTACGCCGAGACGGTCGCGGTCACGCGCGTGCGGAGCGGGAGGTCCGACGGGACGGTGGTCGGTTCCGCGACGGTGTCGTCGTCCAGCGTCTCGGAACTGTCGGTGGCTTCGGCGTCGACGCCGGGCTCGACGGCCCAGCCCTCCTCGGGCGCGTCGGGCGTCTCGGGTTCGAGTTCCCAGGCGAGGGCGACGACCAGGGCGGTGAACAGGACCATGCCGACGGCGAGGTGCGCGCCGGCGGGGAGAGCGGCCGCGCCGCCGGTGACGACGACGGCGCCGATGGCGACCTGGACGGGGAACAGGACGAGGCCGAGCGCGAGCGCGGCGAGGACTCGCCCGCGGATCGCCGCGCGGTCGCGGACGGCGGCGACGGCGGTGGCGAGTGCGAGGACGCCGACGAGCAGGGCGACGACGCGGTGGGCCCAGGCGATCAGCAGCGCGGGGTCGGCGAGCGTGAGCGGGCCGTGACAGACCGGCCACGACGAGCACGCCCGGGCGGCGTCGGCGACCGACGCGGTGGCGCCGGCGGCGACGAGCAGGTAGACGCCCATCGCGGTCGCTGCGAGCAGACTCGGGAACGACGGGCGGGAGTCGCGACTGAACATGAGGGTCCGCTGTTGCCCCGACTTTGGGGCGTTCGCACTTAGTGTTCGCGCTTCGCGACCGGCGCGCGCCCGCGGACCGGGTGGGGGCGGCCGGTGATGGCCGCGCGTCCCGACGGACCCGGCGAAACCTCGCCAGGGCGCCCCAACGGCCCGCACACGTTCGGGAGACGACCCATCGGGGACGACTCGATATCGTTCGGACACCGCGTCGGATTCAGCACGTTAATATGCGGACAATCCCAAGCCGGGATCAATGAAGGGTAAGCGCGTCGCACTCCTGACGCTGTTCGCGGCCGCCCTGGCAGCGGTGGCGATCGAGCCCGCCGCCGCCCAGTCGGCCGACACGACGACGGAACGGCTCATCTGGAACCTGAACAACCAGCTGCTGTACATCGCCGTCCCGATCACCGTCCTCGTGGAGGCGATTCTCTTCTACACGGTCTGGAAGTTCAAGAACAACGAGTCGCCGCTCCCGACCAAGGAGAACCGCCGCCTGGAGATCACCTGGACCGTCGCGACGGCCATCATCCTGCTGTTCGTCGGCGTCGCCTCCTATCAGGTGCTGGCCGACCCGTTCGTCACGGCCACGCCCGACACGGACCTCGACACCGTCACCGACGGCGAGGAGGAGGCGCTGGAAGTGCAGGTGACCGGTCAGAAGTACAACTGGCAGTTCCACTACCCCGACTCCGACGTGACCAACGCCAACACGCTCGTGTTGCCGACCGACAGGCCAGTGCGGTTGAACATCACGTCGTCCGACTGGCTGCACGCGTTCCACGTCCCCTCGATGGGTCTGAAGCAGGACGCCTTCCCCGGCCAGTCGAACTACATCGTCACGGAGGCGACCGACACCGGTGAACACCAGCTCTACTGCGCCGAGTACTGCGGCGTCGGCCACTCACAGATGCTCGGCACCGTCGAGGTCCGCACCCAGGACGAGTTCCAGAGCTGGCTCGACGAGAACGGCGCGGGCGGCTCCGGCAACGCCACCGCCGGTAACGCGACCAGCGCCAACGCGACCAGCGCGCTCGCTCCCTGACCGACGGAACGCCGCTTTCCCCCGTTCGATATCGACCGCTCGCGACGCCGCCCGTCTTCTCCCCCGCCGCTCCCCGACCAGCCCCGACCGGCTGGTGAGCTTTTCAACCGGCCGCGCGTACGGCCGCGCGATGGAGTACTTCGAGGACCTGACCGTCGGCGACACCGACGAGTACGGCAGCTACGAGGTGACCGCGGCGGAGATCACCGACTTCGCCGAGCGCTACGACCCCCAGCCGTTCCACACCGACCCCGAGGCGGCCGCCGACTCGCCGTTCGGCGGGCTGGTCGCCAGCGGCTGGCACACCGCCGCGATGACGATGCGGCTGCTCGTCGACAACCACCTCTCCGAAGGGGCGACCCGCGGCGGGCTCGGCGTGGACGAACTGCGCTGGCGCCGCCCGGTCAGGCCCGACGACGAACTCACCGTGACGACCGAGATCGTCGACAAGGACGGCTGGGACGGCGAGTCGGGGCTCGCCTCGGTCGCGGTCACGACCGAGGCCGACGGGGAGGAAGTCCTCTCGATGGTCGCGCTCGTCCTCTACGAGCGGCGAGAGAAGCAGTGATTCGCGACGGGTGGTCAGCGAACGGGCCGCGAGCCGTTCGGCCGGAGTTTCCGCTCAGTTCCCGGCGACGAGGCCCGGTTCGGGCGTTCCCTCGCGGTCGGTGTAGGCGGCCAGGCGTTGCTCCCCGCGACGGGTGATCCGGTAGACCACTTCCTCGCTCACGGGCTCGACGAGGTCGTCCTCGACCAGCCTGTCGATCCGTCGCTGCGCGTAGTCCGTCGGCATCCCCAGACGGTTCGCGACGAGCGCCACGTATGTCGGCCGCTCTTCGGCGAGGTGGTGGAGTATCGCTGCGTCCGCGCGGCGGAACCGGTCCGGGTGCTGTGACATCGGTATCCCAGCCGTATCATGGTACTTGTTCACATATAACGTTGTCGGCCGGGGCGGTCACGCCGGCGAGTCGAGGGGCGGCCCCCGGGGACCGGCTCGCCCGACGCGGGCCAACAGAGTGAAACGCGGTGAGTCCTCAGCGGGGATAGAGCAGTGTCATCGAACGCCCACGGTCGACCGACGGTCCTCGTCGTGGACGACGAGACGGAGGTAGCGGACGTGCTCGCGCTGAAGATCCGCGAGCGCTACGAGACGCGGGTCGCCTACGGCGGGCGCGAGGCGCTCGAGTCGATAGACGGGAGCGTCGACGCCGTCCTGCTGGACCGGCGGATGCCGGACGTCCACGGCGACGAGGTGCTGGCCGAGATCCGCGAGCGCGGCTACGACTGCGTCGTCGTGATGACGACCGCCGTCGACCCCGACCTGAACATCCTGGAGATGGACTTCGACGACTACCTCTCCAAGCCCATCGAGACGGAGACGCTGCTGACGACGCTCGACCAGCAACTCGACAGTCGGCAGTCCGGCGACCCGAAACTGGAGGAGTTCTTCTCGGTCGTCTCGAAGCTCGAAGTGCTCGAATCGGAGCTGACGCCGGCGGAACTGGCCGAAAACGACGAGTACGAGCGCCGCAAGCGCGAGGCCGAGGAGCTCGGCCGCGAACTACAGGAGTCACACCGGGACTTCGAGGAGATCGTCGACACCTTCCGCGATATCAGCCGCAACGCCTGAGCCGCGACGGGGCCGTCGCGACCGGACCGGCGGAGCCGTCTCGGCGGCAGCGGTCGCTCGACTACAGGTCGTCCAGCGCCGCCCGGACCGCCTCCCAGTCGGGTTGCGCCGAGGGGTCGTCGGCGGCCCAGGCGTACCGGACCTTCGTATCCGCGTCGACCACGAAGACGGCCCGGTTGGACACGTCGCGGTGACCGGCCAGCTCGTCGATGCGGACGCCGTAGCGCTCGCTGACGGCCCCGTCGCTGTCGGTCAGCAGCGGGAACGGGATGTCGTACTCGCGGGCGAACGCCCGGTGGCTGAAGGCGCTGTCGCGGGAGACCCCGAGGACCGTCACGTCCTCGCGCACGTCGAACCAGCCGAGGTTCTGGATCTCGCACAGCTCGTCGGTGCAGGTCGGGTGGAAGTCGAACAGGTAGAACGCCAGGACGACGGGCCCCTCCCGGGTGTGTTCGGCGAGCATGTACTCGCGAATCGTCTCGCCGTCCGTCCCCGGCAGGATGAAATCGGGTGCGGCCGAACCCGCTG
Source organism: Halosimplex rubrum (assembly GCF_013415885.1). Taxonomy (NCBI): domain Archaea; kingdom Methanobacteriati; phylum Methanobacteriota; class Halobacteria; order Halobacteriales; family Haloarculaceae; genus Halosimplex; species Halosimplex rubrum. Next base: position 1,909,641 of record NZ_CP058910.1, on the reverse strand, counting down.
TGAGCATCGTACCCCGTCCGTTTGCGGTGACGGGGCTTAAACGAACGGGACGGCACCGCCAAGCGATAGAGCTTTTCCCCGCCGGTCGATAGCGAACGAGTACGATGCTTCAGGGCGCGACGCTGTCGCAGGCAGGGATCGACGCGGCCGCGATCAAACCCGCCGAGGTCGACGTCGAGCGGGCGGTCGACCTCGGCGTCGAGCGGCTCGCGGTCGACTACGAGGGCCGCGAACACCTGCCGTCTCCGGAGACGCTGTCGGCGCTGGCCGACGAGAAGGCGGTTCGCGTCACCACGCCCGTCCGCGCCGACGGCTTCGACCCGCTCGGCGAGCGCGACCTGGCGGAGTCGCTGCCCGAGCCGGTCCGGCGGATCCTCGTCGCCGGCCACCGCGCCTACCTCACCGAGACCGAGTCCGAGCGGGCGGTCGCGCCCCGCCTCCGCGAGGCCGCTGCCCGCTCGCGCGACCCCTGGGTCGGTACCGAGGGGATCGAGCGGATCGCCCTCGCCGTCGGCGGCACGCAGTTCGAACTGCTCGGCCCCGGCACCGACCGGCGACTCCGCGCGCTGCGACAGGCGGGCTACGAGGGCGAGGTCGCCCTCTACGCGCCGACCGTTCTGACCGACGAGGAGGACACCGTCCTCGACGCGCTGGGCGACTACGCCGCCCGCCGCGGCCCCGTCCGCTCGGCGCTGCCCGACGGCGCGGTCACCGACGCCGCCGCCGGGGGGCGCGCCCGCGAGGTGCTCTCGCAGGCCGTCCGCGACTACGGCCTCGTCGGCGACGTGGAGACGGTGGCCGACCGGGTCGAGGAACTCCGCGACGCGGGCGCCGACCGGATCGTCGGCTACCCCGCCCGCGGGCTCGACCCGTTCCTGTGACCCGCGTCGCCGTCGTCGGCGGCGGCGCCCTCGGCGTCACCGCCGCCCGTGACCTCGCGGCCCGCGGCGCCGACACCGTCCTCTACGAACGCGACGACCTCGCCGGCGGCGCCTCGGGCCGCGCCGCCGGCATCGCCTACGACGCCTTCGCCGAGGACGTCGACGCCGCCGTCGCCGCCCGCGCCGTCGAGCGGTTCCGGGATCTCGACGCCGGCGGCGCCATCGACTTCGTCGAACACCCCTACGTCTGGTTCGCCCGCGCGGGCGACGACCGCCGCGCCGACGCCGTCCGCGAGAGCGCCGACCGCATGCGCGCCAACGGCCGCGACGTGACGACACTCGACCCCGACGAGTTCGCCGACCGGTTCCCCCCGCTCGCCGGCGTCGACGTAGCGGCCGCCGCCGTCGCCCGCGACGCCGGCTACCTCGACCCCGCCTCGTACGTCGCCGCGATGGGCGACCGCGCCGAGTCGGCCGGTGCGACCGTCGAGACGGGGACGCCCGTTCGACTCGCCGCCGACGGGACGGCCGTCGAGGCGCCGACGGGAGTCGAGCGCTTCGACGCCGTCCTCGTCGCCGCGGGCGCCCACACCAAGCGCCTGCTCGCCGAGATCGGCGTCCCGGTCCCGATGAAACCCTACCGCGTGCAGGCGCTCGTGACCGACCCGCTCGACGGGGCCGGCGGGGTGCCGACCTGCTACGACGCGACGGGGGGCCGCTACGCCCGCCCCCGCGACGGCGGGCTGCTCGTCGGCGACGGCACCCAGGAGCGGGAGTTCGACCCCGACGACTACGACGAGACGGCCGACCACGCGTTCGAGCGGGCGTCGCTGACGTGGCTGGACACCGTCTGTGACACCGCTCCCGGTGGGGAATTCGCCGTCCACCGGTCGTGGGCCGGGCTCTGCACCGCGACGCCCGACCGGGACCCGCTACTGGGAGAGATCCGGGACGGCCTGTACGTCGCGACCGGCTGGCACGGCCACGGCTTCATGCGTGCGCCGGCGCTGGGCGAGCGGGTCGCCGAGGAGATGCTCGGCGGCGACGTGATCGCACCCTTCGACCCGGACCGCTTCGACGGCGACGAGGAGTTCTCGGTGGTCGAAGGGATGACCGTCGACGACTGAGAAGGGACCGCACCGGCGACCGCGACCGCGTCGCTACTGTTCGCCGTCGGTCGCGTCGGACTCGTCGGTGGCGTCGCGGGCCTCGGCGTCCAGTTCGTCGGCGTCCGCCTCGTCGCGGACCTCGTCGACCTCGTCGGCTTCGAGCGCCTCGTCGGTGTCGGGGTCGACGGGCTCGGCCTTCGGGACGCGCACTTCGAGGGTGCCGCTCTCCCGCAGCGTCGCCGTCGCCGCGTCGGCGTCGACGCGGGCCTCGGCGGGGAGCTCGACGTGGCCGTCGAGCGCCAGTCCCCGGCCGGGGTAGCGCATCTCGAAGCCCTCGTGGAAGCCGCGGAAGCGGTCGACCCGCACCTCGACGAGCCCGGCGTCGAACTGCACCTGCACGTCCGACGGCCGGGCGCCCGGCGCGTCGAACACCGCGAGGTAGGCGTCGTCGCTCTCCAGCAGGTCGACCGGCAGCGGCGTCCGCTCCTGGGCGCGGCCCATCGCCCGCCCGACGTTCTCCAGCACGGTGTTGCCCAGCGACTCGCCGATGTCACGCAACGTGTTCATACCCGCCGGTTAGTGCGGTACGGCCTTCAGGATTGTGCCCGCGGCGTCGGGACAGAAGAGCGATCGGGTCCCCGGGGACGCCCGCGGGCCGGCTACAGTTCGATTTCCTCGAGGCAGTCGGTGCCGCCACAGACCGGACAGGACAGGTCGGAGACGCCGTGGTCGTCGGGCACGTCGTAGGTGTAGTGGTTCTCGAACATGTCGAGGAAGCAGTCGTCGTCCGTACACTTGAGTTCCTTCGTCGGTGGCATACCCGCGGATTCGGACGGCCGACGGATACTGTTTTCGCCATTCCGACGGCCGAAATCGGGGTTCTAATCCGATCCCGGGTCGACGCGGCCGTTTGACCCCGTTCAGCTACTCGCCGCTCCCGCGTCCTCGTCCTGATAGACCGGCATGTCGAGCAGTTCGGTGTAGTCGACGCCCTCGGCCCGTGACTGATACTCTTTGGCGATCTCCGCGAGTTTGAGATCGGAGAAGGCCCGACCAGTGAATATCAGTGCCGTCGGGACGCCCTCTTCGTCGAACCCGTTCGGGATGGAGATTCCGGGCAGCCCGGCGATGTTTGCCGCGCCGCCCAGCGCCCGATTCGGCAGGACAACCGCGTCGTACGGCGCCATCGCCTCGTCGAGTTGCACTTGGATCTTACGCCGGATTCGGTTGGCTGTGATGTAGTCTTTGGCCAGGATCGTGTCGTAGGCGTACCCGCCGATGCTCCCCTGGGGGGAGGTGAGGTCCTGCACGTCGCCGGACTCGATGAGATCGTCGAACACAGAGCCCGCCTCCGCGAAGAGAGTGAGCGACGCCGTCTCGCCGTAGGGCAGGTCGGGCAGGGAAATCTCCTCGATTTCGGCGAACTCCCGGAGCGTCTCCAGCGAGTCCTGAAAGTTCGTGTCATCGGCCTCCAGATCCAGCGTCGCCAGCCGGACGGGGTCACTGGGTTCGAGGCTCCGGATCGTGTCCATCCGGTCGAGGGAGGTGTGATCTTTCGGGTCCGGCCCGGCGATAGCCTCGAAGACCATCTCACAACCTTCCGCGGACCGACACATCGGTCCAAGCTTGTCCATCGTGTACGACAGCGCCATCGCGCCGTACCTGCTGATCGCGCCATAGGTCGGTCGCAGTCCCGACAGCCCACAGTTTCCGGACGGGGAGAAGATCGATCCCCACGTCTCCGAGCCGATCGAGAAACCGACCAGGCCGGCAGCCGTCGCCGCCCCGGGGCCGCTGGAGGAGCCACCGCTCCAGACGTCGAGGTTCCAGGGCGTATAGGCGGTGCCAGTGAAGCTCATCGCGTCGGGAGAGTACCCCATGCCTCCGGCAAGTTCGACCATCGCGAGCTTCGCGACCAGCACCGCGCCCGCGTCGTCGAACCGCTCGACGATCTCGGCGTTGTAGTCGAACTCCTGATCGCGATACGGGGCCGCGCCCCACGTCGTCTCGTACCCGTCGACTGCAACCAGGTCCTTGAGTCCGTAAGGGATTCCGTGGAGCGGCCCGCGATCGACCCCGTTGGCCAGCTCCGCGTCGGCCCGGTCGGCGTACTCCAGAGCGCGCTCCTCGGTCGTCGTCACAACCGCGTTCAGCTTCGGTCCGATCTCCTCCAGTCGGTCGAGGTACGCCTCCGTCAGTTCCCGGGACGTGAACTCGCCGTCTCTGAGCTTCTCACCCAGCTCCGGGACCGTATCGAATAGGTCCTCGTCGGAGACCGGCATCAGTCCCACTCCCCCCGGTAGGGCTCGAACCGCAACGCCATATCGTCCCCGTTAGCGAGCGCGGTGTCGTCGAGCGCCTGTGCGGTGGAGATGTTCCCGGCGACTTCCTCCTCCAACGTCGAGAGGTCCGCCTCGGTGAGCATGTCGCCGTACTTGGCCTCAAGATACGATAGCAACGCTTCGGTCCCGACAGGCTGGTCCTGTTCCTGGTCGGCCACGTCCGCCGGGCTCGTTATCGACGGAGCGTCGCGACTCTCGACAGGGGGCGACGAGGCATCCGTGGCCGCGCCGGCGCCAGCGGTCGCCCCAACAGTTCCGAGCGCCGTGAGGAGCTGCAACACCGACCGACGACCGATCATATGCCCATCACTACCACTATTATCTGCGGCTTCACTTCTACTTTCGGTTTTTTCTACCACAGTTGCGCTAAATTTGTAGCGAAAATAGACGTATAACGTCTTTGTGTAAGGGGCCACTAGGACGGAGTGGCGTATTAAGACCTCATATCGATCAGTTCGAACGGGACTGGTGTTCGGTATCCACCGAATTTCGGAGGTATCTAGCGGTCTGGCGGGCGACGTTCGCCCGGCCCGACTCGGAGAAGCCGAACCTTCATATCGGACGAGTGAGAGACGGGTGGTATGGGTTCGCGTGTCTTGGGCGTGGATTTCAGCGGTGCGACGGACGCGGGGCGCTCGCTGTGGCTGACGGAGGCGCGGTCGACGGGGGAGGGGCTCGTCGTCGACGACTGTTACAGCGCGGCCGACGAGTGGGGTGTCGGCCGCGAGCGCGCGCACGCCGGCCTCCGCGAGCGGGCGACCGACTTCTCGGTCGTCGGGCTGGACTTCCCGTTCAGCCTCCCGCAGGCGTTGCTCGACGAACACTGCGGCGGCACCTGGCTGGGCCTGGTCGACTGGCTGACCGGCGACGGGCCGGAGGACCCGGACGGCTTCGCCTCGACCTGCCGGTCGACCGCCCGGGCCTACACGGGCGACGGCACCGCGCAACTGCGCCGGGAGACCGACCTCCGGCGGGCGGCGCTGTGCCCCTACGACTCGATCGTCCAGTACCAGACCTTCTACGGGGTCCGCAACGTCCTCTCCGGACTGGCCGGCGACCCCGACGCGACCGTCGCGCCGATGCAGTCGGGGCCGGCGAGCACTCGCGTCGTCGAGGTGTACCCCGCGGCCACCTTCGGCTGGCTCGGCCTCTATCGCGAGGGCTACAAGGGCGACCACCGCCGGCGCCGCGCGACGAACCTCGAGGGGATCGAGGCCTGTAGCGTCGACATCGGGGCGTTCCGCGACACCTACGAGTCGAGCCACGACGCGCTGGATAGCCTCGCCGCCGCGGTGTCGGCCGGTCGCGTCGGCGCCGACCCGCCCCGCCACGGCCCCCGCGAGGAAGGACACATCTACGTGTAGCCGGGTATCGCGGCGACGACCGCCGGTCGCTTCACGCGTGTTTCGGGAGGGTGACCGTGAACACCGAGCCGGTCGGCTCGTTGTCCGACACCGCTATCTCGCCGCCGTACTGCTCGACCAGCGTGTGCGCCAAGTAGAGTCCGATGCCGGTTCCGGGGCTCTCCGGTCCCATCTCGCCCTTGCCGAAGATGGCGTCCTTCTGCGAGTCCGGGACGCCGGGCCCGTTGTCGGCGAAGCGGACGGTGACCTCGGTGGCCGATTCCTCGACACCGACGCTGACGTGCGGGTCGGCCGCGTCGTTGTGGCGGGCGGCGTTGCTCAGCAGGTTGCCGAACACCGACGACAGCAGTTCGTTCGCTCTGACGGCGACCGACGGGATCGGACGCTCGGCCGTGACGGTCAGGTCGTCGTGACGGCGGTCGGCCTTCTCGATCTCGTCGTCGAGGATCTGCCGGAGGTCGATCCCGGTCAGCGAGAACTCCGCGTCGCTGCCGATCGAGTCGACGAAGTCGCGGGCGATCGTGGTCAGCTCGTCGATGTGGTCGCAGGTCCCCTGGATGCGGTCGACGTACTCCTGGCCCTCCTCGTCGTCGACGTACCGGTCGATCCCGTCCGCCCAGGCGAGCAGCAACTGGATGTCGTTGTTGATGTCGTGGCGCACGAGCCGATTTATCACCGCGAGCTCCTCCGTCCGGGTCTCCAGCTCGCGCTCGCGGCGCTTCTGCTCGGTGATGTCGCGGGTGATGAGCTGGAAGGAGTCGGCCTCGCTGCCGACGCTGACCGGTGCGGCGACGTTGTGGAAGTGCCGGACGCCGAAGCTGTCCTGGAAGGTGACCGCCGACCCCGCCGTGAGCGCGCGCCGCCCGTGTTCGATGCGGCTGGCCGCCGTCTCCTTCGGGAGCATGTCCGAGAGATGCGCCCCGGTCAGCTCCGAGCGGGTGGTGTCGAACGAGCGGGCGGCCGCCTCGTTGGCGGCCGCGATCGTCCCGTCGACGCCGACCTGCGTGATCTCGTCGGGCGTGTTGTTGACCAGCAGCTCGTACTTCTCGTTGGCGCGGCGCTGGGCGACCACGTTCTCGATGCGGTTGGCCAGCAGCTGCAGCTGGCCCTCCTCGGCGATGTCGTCTTTCCGGAGGTAGTCGTCGACGCCCGCGCCGATCGCCCGGCTGGCCGTCCGCTCGTCGCCCTGGCCGGTCAGGAGGATGAAAGGAAGCCCGTACTCCTCCTCGACGCGCCTGTACAGCTCCAGGCCGTTCAGCCCGGGCATCTCGAAGTCGCTGACGATACAGTCGACCGAGCGGTCGGCGAGGGTCGAGAGCGCTTGCTCGCCGTTCTCGGCCTTCCATACGGAGATGTCCGCCGCCTCCCCCAGCCGGTCGGAGACGATCGTGCGAAAGAAGCCGCTGTCGTCGACGAGCAGCACGTCGATCGACGACGTATCCATCATACGAAATCATCCACGAGGGAGGTGTTATAGCTGACTGCCGGATTTTCGCCCGCGATAATCGAACGCCGCGGCTCCGACCCCTTCGGCCCCCCGGCGCCGCCGAGCCGGCGCGCCCGACCGCAAGCCCGGGATACTTGAGTGCGGAGCCGAACGGGCACTCAATGAGCGACGAACACGGCGGGTTCGAGGGGATACGGGAGAACCTCGACGGCAACCCGATGATCCAGCTGTTCGGCTACGCGACGCCGTACTGGCCCCGGCTGACGGTCGGCGTCGTCGCGTCGTTCCTGACGCGGTTCGCCCGGCTGGTCCCGCCGATCATCGTCGCCGCGGCCATCGACCGCGTCCTCCTGAACAACGGCGAACCGGGTCTGCTGACCCAGGCCGGGCTCCTCCCGGGCGGTGCGATCGCGAGCGAGGCCGCGAAGGTGGCGTTCCTCCGACGGCTGGTCGTCCTCGCCGCGGTGGCCTATCTCGTCCGGTCGGTGACCCGCTTCGTCTCGCGGTACCTCCTGCAGTCCGCGGCCCAGAAGATCCAGCGCGACCTGCGCAACGACACCTACGACCACCTCCAGCGGCTGTCGATGGACTTCTTCGCCGACCACCAGACCGGCGGCATGATGTCGATCCTCAACAGCGACATCAACAGGCTGGAGTCGTTTCTCAACACGGAGTTCCGCCAGTTCATCCGCGTCGTCGCCACGGTCGGCGGGATCGCCGTCATCCTCTCGACGTACTCGGTGAAGCTCGCGCTCATCGCACTGGCGCCGGTGCCGGTCATCGGGATCGCCAGCGGCTACTTCCTCACGTGGATCGAGCCCCGCTACCGGTCGATCCGCCGGACCGTCTCGCGGCTCAACACTCGTCTGGAGAACAACCTCAGCGGGGCCGCGGTCATCAAGGCCTTCGACCGCTACGGCTTCGAGCGCGAGCGCGTCGAGGCCCAGAGCCAGCGCTACCACGACGAGAAGGTCGCCGCGCTGCGGATCCGACGGGCCTTCTTCGCGGGCCTGCGCCTGCTGACCGGCGTCGTCTTCGTCGCCATCCTCTACGTCGCCGGCATGGACTTCATCGCCAATCCCGAGAGCGAGGCGGCCCTGAGCGCCGGTACCTTCGCCGTCTTCTTCCTCTATCTGCGCCGGCTGTACTCCCCGATGCGACGGGTCGGCAAATCCGCCAATAAGTACCAGCTCGCCAAGTCCAGCGCCGAGCGGGTGTTCGGCCTGCTCGGCCGCGAGCCGGCGATCACCGAGCCCGCCGACCCCTACGAGCCCGACGCGATAGACGGGGGCGTCGCCTTCGAGGACGTGACCTTCGCGTACGACGAGCAGCCGGTCGTCTGCGACGTGGACCTGGCGGTGGAATCCGGCGACACCGTCGGGCTCGCGGGTCCGACGGGCGCCGGCAAGTCGACGCTTCTGAAGCTCGTTCCTCGGTTCCACGACCCCGACGAGGGCGCGGTGCGGGTCGACGGGACGGACGTGCGCGAGTACCGCCTCCAGACCCTGCGCGACCACGTCGCCGTCGTCGAACAGCAGCCGTACCTCTTCTCGGGAACGGTGGCGGAGAACATCGCCTACGGCGACCGGGAGGTACTGGCCGGCGAACAGCGTCGCGCCCGCGAGACCGACGCTGACGGCGAGCGACCGCGGCCCGACCGACGACGGGCGGCCGACGCCGAGACCGCCCGCGAGCGGGTCCGCGAGGCCGCCGAGGCCGCCGAGGCGGGCGCGTTCATCGAGGACCTGCCGAAGGGCTACGACACCCAGATCGGCGAACGGGGCGTCAAGCTCTCGGGCGGCCAGCGCCAGCGCGTCGCCATCGCCCGCGCGCTGCTGAACGACCCCGAGATCATCATCTTCGACGAGGCGACCAGCGACGTGGACACCGAGACCGAGGAGCGCATCCAGGAGAGCCTCGACCGACTCGTCGAGGACCGAACCGCCTTCGTCATCGCCCACCGGCTGTCGACCATCCGCGACGCCGACCGCATCGTCGTCATGGACGAGGGCCGGGTCGTCGAGCGCGGGACCCACGAGGAACTGCTCGCCGAGCGCGGCGACTACGCCGACCTCTGGTACGCCCAGGCCGACGAGGGGCCCGTCAGCGCCGACGACTGAGCGGTCATCCCGGTGGGTGGGTCCCATCCGTCGATCGGCCGTCCCATCACCAAACTAATATATCGGGCGGTTGAACCGGCGGCCATGTCGGATGGCCCTACACCGCCGGCCTGGGTCGTCGAACAGCCGGGACTGACCGCCGTGGCGCTGGTGAGCGTCGTCCTCGCGCTGTCGGTCCTCCTGCCGTACCTCCAGTTCGTCCTGTTCGGTGTCGTCCTCGCGTACATCCTCTACCCGCTCCAGCGGCGTCTGGAGCGGTACGTCCGACCGATGGCGGCGGCGATGGGCGTCGTCGTCGCCACGCTGCTGGTCGTCCTGCTCCCGCTCGTCTGGGTCCTCTCGCTCGCCGTCCGTCAGTCGTTCGACGTCGTCCGCGCCATCCAGCGGGGCGACATCGACGTCGAGCGGATCGAGCGGCTGTTCGAGGCGAACGGCTACGCCGTCGACCTGGTCGCCGTCTACGAGGCCAACCAGGGCCGGATCGCCGCGGCCATCCGGGAGGTGACGAACGGCGCGGTCGACCTCGTCGGGAGCCTCCCCGGACTGTTCATCGGGCTGACGGTCACCCTCTTCGTCCTGTTCACGCTGCTGCGCGACGGCGATGGACTGCTCGCGTGGATCGAGTGGGTGCTACCGGTCCCGGACGAGGACCTGGCCGAACTCCGGGCCGGACTGGACGATCTCATGTGGGCGTCGGTCGTTGGGAACGTCGCCGTCGCCGCCATCCAGGCGGTGATGCTCGGCGCCGGTCTGTTCGTCGCTGGCGTCCCGGCGATCGTCTTCCTCACGGTCGCCACGTTCGTCCTGACGCTGCTGCCGCTGGTAGGCGCGTTCGGGGTCTGGATCCCCGCATCGGCGTACCTCGTCGCGGTCGGGCGACCGACCGCCGGCGGCGCGCTCGCCGTCTACGGGCTGTTCGTCACCCTCTCGGACTCGTACCTGCGACCGGCGCTGATCGGCCAGACCGCCGCGTTCAACTCCGCGATCGTCATCGTCGGCATCTTCGGCGGGCTCGTCGTCTTCGGCGCCGTCGGCCTGTTCATCGGCCCGGTCGTCCTCGGCGGCGCGAAGCTCGCACTCGACTGTTTCGGCCGTCAACACGCCGGCGCCCCGCCTGACGAAGCGGGCGTCGACCAGACCGACGACGGGACCGGGGCCACCGGGGGAAAGGCGGACGCTGGGTGAGCGCTCGGCCGTCGGTGACCGGCCCCGGCCGCGGGCGGGAGCCGCTCGGAGGCGACCGCCGCCGGCGAGCGACCGAAAAAGACCCTTTATCCCCGTCGAGCCAGTACCGAGGGCCAATGACCCGAGACCCCGCGACGCTGGACGTGACCATCGTCGACGGGTACGTCGACGAGCCGGCGCACTTCGGCGTGCCGCCCTACATCTCGACGTACCCCCGGTACACCGCGGGGGCGCTCGTCGACGCCGGCGTGCCCGCCGAACGGATCACCTACCACACCATCGACGGCCTGCGCGACGACAAGCGCCGCTGGGCCGACGTGGCCGACGCCGACCTGCTGATCTACGTCGGCGGCATGACCGTCCCCGGCAAGTACGTCGGCGGCACCCCCGCCGAACCCGACGAGGTCCGCCGGCTCACCTGGGAGGCCGACGGGACCACCCTGCTGGGCGGCCCGATCCGCTTCGGCGTCGGCGAGGAGAACAAGGGCGCCGAGGAGACCGAACGCGACGATCTGGACTACGACTTCGTCGCGAAGGGCGACGTGGAGGCGGCGGCCCACGACCTCGTCCGCGAAGGGCTGGAGGGGTTTTCCGACCGGATGCGCGACAACGAGGAGATATCTCGGTGGGCGCGGGCCGGCGCGTTCGTCGTCGAGCAACACCCCAACCACCCCGACTACCTCATCGCCGAGATGGAGACCTCCCGGGGCTGTGCCTACCGGTGTTCCTTCTGCACGGAACCGCTGTACGGCGACCCCGCCTTCCGCACCGCCGAGTCGGTCGTCGACGAGGTCGACGCCCTCTCGGACCACGGGGTGCGGGACTTTCGACTCGGTCGCCAGGCCGACATCCTCGCCTTTGGCGGCGACGGCGAGGCGCCCAACCCCGACGCGCTGCGCGATCTGTACGGCGGCATCCGCGAGGTGGCGCCCGACCTGCGGACGCTACACCTCGACAACATGAACCCGGTGACGATCACCGACTACCCCGAGAGATCGAGGGAGGGGATCCGGATCATCGCCGAGCACAACACGCCCGGCGACACGGCCGCGTTCGGCCTCGAATCCGCGGACCCCGTGGTGCAGGAGGAGAACAACCTCCTGGTCACCGCCGAGGAGTGTCTCGAAGCGGTCCGGATCGTCAACGAGGAAGCGGGCTGGCGGCCCGGCGGCGACCGCGACTCCGCCCCGAACTTCGGGTCCGACGCCTCGCGGCGCCTGCCGAAACTCCTCCCGGGGATCAACCTCGTCCACGGCCTCGACGGCGAGCGGTCGGAGACCTTCGAGCACAACAAGCAGTTCCTGCGGGACGTGCTGGAGGAGGGGCTGATGGTCCGCCGGATCAACATCCGGCAGGTGATGGCCTTCGAGGGGACGGAGATGAGCGAGACCGGCGCGGAGATCGCCCGCGACCACAAACAGCAGTTCAAGCAGTACAAACGCGAAGTGCGCGAAGAGATCGACAACGCGATGCTCCAGCGGGTGGCGCCGCCGGGGACCGTCCTCCCGGACGTGCATCTGGAGTACCACCAAGACGGCAAGACGTTCGGGCGTCAGCTGGGCACCTACGCCCTGCTCGTGGCAGTGCCGGGCGAGCGTGAACTCGGGCGGACGGTCGACGTGGCGGTCACCGACCACGGCTACCGCTCGGTGACCGGCGTCCCCTACCCGCTCGATCTCAACGCGGCGTCGATGGACGAGCTGACCGCGGTCCCGGGGATCGGGCGGTCGACCGCGGGCGATGTGGTCGTCAACCGGCCGTACGACGCCGTCGACGCGGTCGACGCCGACGCGGACCTCCGGTCGTTCGCGACCGTCGACGGCGAGACGCCCGAAGCCGGCGACTGACGCCGACGGCCGGCGGCCGCGACCGAGCGCGGTCCACGGTCCGGAAACCGGGGCACGAGGGGGTGCCTGCACCAGCGAACAGAAGGTTCTTGGCCGTCCCCGTCGGTAGCTGGACCAATGAGTGACGTCGAGGTGAGCGTCGTCCTCCCGGCCTACAACGAGGAGGCCACCATCGAGCGGACCGTCGAGGTCACGCTGGAGACGCTCGCCTCCTTTCTCCCCGCGGGCGCCTTCGAAGTGATCGTCGCCGAGGACGGCTGCGACGACCGCACGCCGGAGATCGCGACGCGGCTGGCCGAGGAGGACGACCGCGTTCGCCACATCCACAGCGACCGGCGCCTGGGACGGGGCGGCGCGCTGGAGTACGCCTTCGAGCGGGCCGGCGGAGAGACGCTGGTCTACTTCGACACGGACCTCGCCACGGACATGAAACACCTCGAAGAGCTGGTCGAGACCGTCCGTTCCGGCGAGTACGACGTGGCGACCGGCTCGCGGTGGATGCCCGAGAACCAGGCCGAACGGCCGGCCAAACGGGCCGTGTCGAGTCGCGGCTACAACACGCTCGTCCGGCTCTTTCTCCGCTCGGACATGCAGGACCACCAGTGCGGGTTCAAGGCCATCTCGCGGGAGACCTTCGACGCCCTGCGGAGCGAGGTCGAGGACGAACACTGGTTCTGGGACACCGAGGTGCTGGTCCTCTCCCAGCGACGGGGGTACCGGGTCAAGGAGTTCCCGGTCGACTGGGAGCCGAAAGGCGACACGAAGGTCGACCTCGTCCGGGACGTGTTCGGCATGGGGAGTCAGATCCTCCGGACGTGGTGGCAGCTGTCGGTGAGCCCGCGGATCTCCCGGCGGGTGAGCATGGCCGCCGGATCGATACTCGTGATGCTCGCGCTGATCGTGGCCGTGAGCGTCGTCTTCAACCTCGAGACCGTCTTCGACGCGATGAGCGGGGCCGACCCGGCGCTGGTCACCGCGGCCGGCGTCGTGTATCTGGTCTCGTGGCCGCTGCGGGGGCTGCGCTACCGCGACATCCTCGACCGGCTCGGCTTCTCCGGGGACACCTGGTTCCTGACGGGTGCGATCTTCATCAGTCAGACCGGGAATCTGGTCTTCCCGGCGCGGCTGGGCGACGGCGTCCGCGCCTACGTCGTGAAGGCCCGCCGCGACGTGCCTTACCCCAGCGGCTTCGCGTCGCTGGCCATCGAGCGCGTCTTCGACCTGCTCGCGATCACGGTGCTGGGCGGCACGGTCTTGGTCGGGCTGGTCCTGACCGGCGGCACCGAACAGATCGCCGAGGCCATCGCCGCCGAGATTCCCCCGGTCACCATCGGTGGGGAGACCATCGACGCGGGCGCGGCGGCCCGGACGGCGCTGCGGGTCGCCGCCGGCGTGGGCGCCGCGGCGGTCCTCGGCGTCCTCGCCATCCTCGCCAGCGCCCGCATGGAGAGCGACTACGTCCACCGGGTCGTCACGGCGGTCAGCAACGACTCCTACGCCAACTACGTCTCCGGCGTCATCGAGCAGTTCGTCGGCGACGTGCAGGCGGTCGTCAGCGACAGAGGTGCGTTCGCCCGCGTCGGCCTGGGCAGCCTCGTCATCTGGGTCGTCGACGTGGCGACGGCGCTGGTCGTCTTCGCGGCGTTCCCCGACATCGCGCTGACCCCCGCGCTGGTCGCGACCGCCTTCTTCGCCGTCAGCGTCGGCAACCTCGCGAAGGTGCTCCCGCTCTCGCCGGGCGGCATCGGGCTCTACGAGGGGGCGTTCACGCTCATCGTCTTCGGACTCACGAACGTGGCCGCGCCGGTCGCGTTCGCCATCTCGATCGTCGACCACGTCGTCAAAAACGCCGTCACGATCCTCGGCGGGCTGGTCTCGATGGGCTGGCTCAACGTCTCGCTGACCACCGCGGTCGAGGAGAGCCGCGAGGCCAGCGAGGTCGAGGCCGCCGCCGTGACCGAGGACTGACCGTTCACTCCGGCCGCGACAGCGGGTTCGGCACCGACTCGAAGACGTAGCTGTGGGACCGGTCGGTCAGGCGCATCCGGGTCAGACACTTGTACTCCCAGGTCGGCGCGAACAGGACGTCGGCCGCGTCGTCGACCCACGCCTCGGGGACGCCCTCGCGACGGAGGTCCGCGAGCGCCTCCGCGACGACCGCGGAGAGGACGGCCCAGCAGCGCGACTCCGAGATGTTCCGGTGGCGGACGAGCACCCGAACCAGCTCCGCGAGGTGGTTCTGGACCAGCGCGTAGGTGCATTTGTCGTACGCCGGTCCCATCTCGTCGGCGACGGTCACCGACCCGGGATACGGGTCGACGGCGTGACCGCTCGCGGCGAGGCGCTCCCGACAGATCCGGAGTCCCCCGTAGTCGCGAACGAGCGCGCCCGTCGGGTCGCCGTCGTCGAAGACGACGACGCAGTTCTGGAGGTGCGCCTCCAGCCCGATGCCGTACGCGACCAGCAGTCGGAGCGCGTCGGGGACGACCGTCTCGGCGTACGACCGGAGGAACGCCGCCGTCGCGTCCGTCCCGCCGTCGGGGGCCAGCGCGTCGAGCAGCGGTCGCCCCTCGACCGGGCCGCGGGCGAGCAGCGCCGCGGCGGTCAGCGGGAGCGACCCGTCGTCGACGAGTTCGAGCGGGTTCCGCCGGACGAGCGCCGAGAGGTGTTTCGCCCGGACGTGTCCGGGACCGTCGGTGTGTGGCCCGTCGGGGTCGTGGAAACAGGCGCTGGCGGTCTCGGGGATGCCCCGGAGCGACCGGAAGGAGCCGTCGTCGAACACCCCGTCGAGGGCGTCGGTGACCCGGGGACCGTTGTGGATCGTCTGGGGCGTGATCGTTCGGACCGAGGAGGTCGTCTGGATCCCCAGCGAGACCTTCAGGTGCGGCGGCGTCGGGTCGCCGGTCCGCGGGACGAGCGTGCGGAGCGAGACGGTCGCGGCCGCGGGCAGGGCGCAGTTCGGGACGGGGACGACGACGCCGCGGTCGATCTCGTGGGCGTACCGCTCCGGCAGCTCGTGGCGGTACTGCCAGGGGTGGACCGGGAGGACGGTCACCGCATCGGGGTCGCGACCCGCGGTCGACACGGCCTCGGAGACGCCCTCGCGGAGGCCGGGCACCAGGTCGTAGAGCCGCTCGGAGAGCGACGGCCCGCCGGCGACGGCGTCGCCGCTGGCGTACTCGTCGGCGACCGCGACGAACCTGACCTCGGGAACGGCGTCGTACTCCGACCCGTACGAGACGACCTCCGACGGGCCGAACCCCCGCCGGAGCTTCGTTCCCGGGTGCAGCGGGTGGCCCTCGACGACCAGCCGCTCGGAGCGCAACAGCGGGTCCGCGGCCGCCCGGAGGTACGCCCGGTCGTCGCTCCAGTCGGCCTCGGCGGCCCGCTCGTGGACCGACGCTTCCTTGCGGTCGCGGCGCGTGTACGACAGCGCGAGGTTGGCCGCGCTGTCGGCCAGTTCCGCGGCCACGCGCTCGACCTCGTCGTGGGTCACGCCGCCGAGTCGACCGGCCGACCAGAGCGTCCGCAGGACCTGCTCGGGACGGGCGAGTCGACGGGTCGCGTCCGCGTCGCAGCGGACGGCGTCGCCGACCGGGTCGGGCCGTCTGAACGCCCGCATCCCCGCGACGGGGACCGCGAGTGCGGCGTCTATCGACGGTAGCGGCACCACGAGCGCGCGCTCGGCGGCGGGCGGGAGCGGCCGGAGTCGGTCGACGACGGTCGCCAGGGACTGGCCCGGCGGGACCGTCATCGATCGGTCGGCGTTCGACAGCGGAACGGTCCGGGCCTCCTCGCCCAGGCCACCGACGTTCTCCCGGACGACGCCGGCGAGCAGGCGGTGGGTGATCGCGCGCCGTGCCGGGGGGACCGCCGCGCGGTAGCGGTCGTAGAGGCAACCCCCGTCGCCCCGCGGGAGTAGCGAGACGGCGTCCGCGAGGCGGCGCTCGGCCTCCGAGAGGTCGACGCCGCCGCCCTCGGCGGGGTCGAGGACCGACATCGTCATCGCCCCCTCGCCCGCGGTCGAGCGTGTCTCGCGAGCGGGTTCGCGACGGTCGTCCGGCTGTAGTCGTGGGTAGCGTCGCGGAGCCGCATCGCGGTCAGCGCCTTGTGGACCACGCGGTCGTCGAACAGCGACTCGCGGTCGGCCGAGACGCGCCGGTCGGGCACCGCGTCGTCGGCCGCGAGGGCGTCGAACGTCTCCTCGCACCGCCGCCGGACCAGTCGCCAGCAGTCGGCGGCAGCCACCGGTTCGGTCGCGCAGAGCCGGCCGATCAGTTCCCCGAGGTGGTTCTGGAACAGCGAGTACCAGAGCTTCTCCCGGGCCGCCGCCGCGTCGTCGGTGAACACCTCGGAGTCGGGATGGGGCGATACCTCAGCGCCGTCGAACCGTCCCTCGTGGACGCGGACACCGCCGAAGTCGCCGACGAGCGCGCCCGTCGGTCGCCCGTCCTCGAACACCACGTGCGTGTTCTGGAGGTGGGCTTCGAGCGCGACGCCGCGGGCGACGAGCAGGCGTAGCGGTCCCGGAACCACCGCGCCGAGGTACGCCGCGAGGAACGACTCGACGGTCTCCGAGCGGTCCGACGCGGACCGGCCGTCGGCGAACGAGTCGAGCGTGGCAGCGAGGACCGACCGGCGGCCCGGGGGTGCCCGTGCCAACAGACCGGCGGCCGTCACCGCACGCCGGTCGTCCTCGACGACGGAGTGGGTCGCGGGGTGGCGTCGAGCGAGCGCCGAGAGGTGGCGAGCGTCGTCGTAGCCCGGGCCGTCGGTGTGGGGACCACCAGGTGGGTCGTAACAGGTCGCCGCCGGTTCGGAGAGGACGCCGAACCCCGAAACGGACAGCGCGTCGCAGGCCGCCGTCAGCGCGCCGCTCAACTGCGGCCCGTTCGTGACGGCGTTGGGCGAGAGCGTCCGGACGGCGTTGGTCGTCTGGACGCCGATAGCGAGCTTCAGGTGTGGCGGCCGGTCCGCCGCCGTCGACCCGGGTTCGGGGACGACCGTTCGGAGCGACAGCAGCGGCGTCACCGGGACGGTGTACGACGGGACGGGGACGACGACTCCGTCCTCGCGCGCCGCCGCGTAGCGGTCCGGGAGGACGTGACGGAACTGCCACGGATGGACGGGGACGACGGCGTACTCCGAGACCGGCCGTCCCGACGGGAGCGCCGTCCCGACCGCCATCCGGAGGTTCGAGAACGTCGCGTAGAGCCGTTCGGTGAGCGACCGGTCGTCGACGCTGGCTGCCAGCGCCCGGTCGCGGTGGATCGCGGCGAACCGCAACGGTAGCGAGTCGGCGAACTCGGGCGCGAACGACAGCGACTCGGTCGGCGACATGCCGCGCCTGATCTTCGCGCCGGGGTGGAAGGGGTGGCCACCCGTAACCAGCCCGTCGAACGCGGCCGAGGCGTCGACACTCGACCGGTCGGGCGGGCCGGCCGGGGTCGGCGTCGATTCGCTGTCGGCCCACCGCACTCGCCGTGCCAACCGTGCGAGCGCGAGGTTCGCGACGCTCTCTCCGAGCTCGGCGCGGAACCGCTCGGGCGCTTCCGGCGCGTCGAAGGCGCGTTCGCGGTCGAGGAGCGGGACCAGTGACTCCGGGGACCCGACCGGTTCCGTCGCCTCGATCCGGCAACTGACCGCGGGCGAGACGAACGCGAACCGCCCGAACGCTCGCCGGTCTGCGACGGACGCGGCGACGACCGCCTCGGAGGCGGGGAACCGAAGCAGGAGCACGTCCTCGGCCCCGTCGGTCTCGGGGAGCCGGGCGGTGAGCGCGTCTCCGTCGAGCGACGCCAGCGGGTCGGCGTTCGTCTCCGGGAGGTCGGGGTCCGTCGCGTCGACGACCAGCGGCTCCGGAAGCGCGTCCGGCAGGTCGCGAGCGAGTCCCCCGAGCAGCCGGGCGAGCACCCCCCACCGCGCGGCCGAGAGTTCGCGTCGGTACGCCTCGTCGGGCGGCGAGGAGAGGTCGTGGCGCTGTGCGTACCGGAACGCCGCGGCCAGCCCCGCTCGCTCGCGCTCGGTCAGTTCCACGTGTGTCACCGCCGGCCGGCCGGCGACCGCCGGCCCTGTCAACGATCGTGTCATCGCCCCTGTGTTTAGGGCAACCTAAAATAACTTTTTCCTAGTTTAGGTAGACCTAAAAACATAAGTGAGGGGCGAAACCAGCGGGGGTATGACACCGCTCGTCCGACGGCCCAGTGCCGCGTTCGCGGCGCTGTCGTCCACGTCCGTGGTCCGCGCCTACGGCTACGCGCTCACGGCGACGTACCTGTCGTTCTATGCGGCGGCGTTCGACGCGTCCGGACTCTGGATCGGGGCGTTCACGACCGCCTTCGCGGTCGCACAGACCGTGACGACGGCGGCGCTGGGGGCGTGGGCCGACGGCGATCGAGTCCGGCGACTGCTCGTCGGTGCCGTGCTCGCCAGCGCGGCGACCTACGTCGGGTTCGTGTTCGTCGTCGACGAACTGACGCTGGTCGCGGCGCGGGTCGCTCAGGGAGTCACGGTGAGCGTGCTGTTCGTGCTCGGGACGGCCGCCGTCTCCGGCCGCGCGTCGGCGGACGACCGCGGTCGGCAGGTGGGTCTGTTCAATCAGGTCGGCGCGCTGGCCGGCGGCCTCGGGACCGCCAGCGCCGGCGTGATCTACCAGACGGGGGGGTTCGCACCCGGTTACCTCCTGCTCGCGGCAGTGAGCCTGGTCAGCGTCTGGGCGCTGGCGCGGACCGACCTGGGCGTCGACGACTTCGAGGCGGCCGGCGGCGTCAGCGCCTACCGTCGGCTGGTCGGGCGTCCCGCGGTCCACGGGATCGCCGCGTTCCGCGTGGGATTCGCCTTCGCCAAGACGGCGGTCAGAGTGTACCTGCCAATCTACGCGTACCTCGCGGTGTCGCTGTCGCCGGCGGCCGTCGGCGTCGTCCTCACCGCTCCGCGAGTCGCCCGCACCGTCTGTCAGGGGTACGCCGGCGCACTGGCCGACCGCGTCGGTCGACGACCGCTTCTGGGTGCGGCCGCGGTCGGCTACGTCGCCGCGGCGGCGGCCGTCCCGCTCGCCGGATCGCTGGAGAGCCTGACCGCCTGCGCGTTCCTGTTCGGTCTCTCGGACGCCTGTCGGGTCCCCGCGAGCGTCGCACTGTTCACCGAGGCCGAGACCGCCTCGCGAGCCGTCACCTCGCTGTCGCTCCGGAGCCTCCTCTGGAAACCGGGTTCGATCGTCGCGCCCGTCCTCGCCGGTGCCCTCCACGACGCCGCGAGCGTCCACGCAGTCTTCTACGCGACCGCCGCCGTCGTCGTCGGAACGGTCGCGGTCGCCGCCTCGTTCGACGGCGGTCGCCCCACGTTCGAACCGACGCCCGGCGCGGACTGAGCGCGGTCTCGGAGTCGTTTCAATAGGTTTTTATATTTTTAGGTCGGCCTAAAAAATGATGCGACGTAGAACGTTCATCGCGAGCGGTATGGGAACGACGATCGGACTCCTCGCCGGCTGCACCGGTGATAGCGGCGAGGCACCGACCGAGACCGAAGCCGGGTCCGAAACGGCGGCGACGAACACGGAGACCAGCGGCGGGACCGACGCCGTCGAGGGCGACGGCGGCGAGTCAGCGACTCAGGCCGAGGACGGCTACACCGTCTCGATGGAACCGATGGGACCGGTCACCTTCGACGGGCCGCCGGAGGACTGGGTGGCGTTGCTGCCGAGTTACGCCGATATGGGGATAGCGCTGGACGCCGGGCAGACGCTCGGTATCCAGTTACCCTACCGGTACGCCAGCCACTTCTACGATGAACTCCCCGGCGTCGAGTACGACCCCGACGCAGTGACGACACTGTATCAGGACGGGGTCGACAAGGAGCGGATCTACGAACTCGACGCCGACGTCCACTTCATGGAACCCAACCAGCTGATCCACTGGTACGGCTGGGACGAGGGGGACGTCGAAGAGATAGCGAGCAACGTCGGCCCGTTCTTCGGGAACTTCATCCGGCGGCGCAGCGACGCGTGGCACGACTACCCCTACTACTCGCTGTACGGCGCGTTCCGGAAGATCGCGAAGGTGTTCGACCGCGAGGAGCGCTACCGACAGTTCAAGTCGTTCCACGACGAGTTCCTGACGGACGTACAGGAGCGGCTGCCCGAGGAGACCCCGGAGGCGGCGCTCCTGTACCCGGCCGACGAGCCGCCGGAGACGTTCTACCCCTATCAGCTCTACGACGGCGGCGTCGGCAAGAAGCAGTGGCGCGATCTGCGGCTGCGGGACGCCTTCGAGGGGACCGACGTGGGCCACTACTCGGGCGACACGAGCCTGGAGGTGGACTTCGAGACGCTGCTGGACATCGACCCGGACGTGCTGTTGATCCGCGGCCAGGAGGAGCGTGACCGCGCGGCCTTCGAGGAACACGTCGTCGAGCCGCTGGCCGACCACGCGCTCGGGAGCGAACTGACCGCCGTCCGGAACGGTTCGGTCTATCAGGGGGGCTACCTCGACCAGGGTCCGATCATCAACCTCTTCCAGACCGAACTGGCCGCCCAGCGGATCTTCGCCGACGAGTTCTCCGAGGACCGACTGTTCGACCGCCAGCGCCTCGCGAACATCATCACCGGGGAGACCTGACCCCGGATAATCGACGCCGCTGTACCGGTGGCCTCCGCGGGGTCAGTACAGCCCCGTCGCGAACGGCCCGAACGCCCCCGCCACAGCGTGGACGAGCGCCGACTCGCGGTCGATGGCACCACCGGTGAGCACGCCCGCCGCGCCCGCACGCCCCTTGAGGTTCTCGGTCCCCAGTACGTCGTCGAGCACCGGCCCCAGTTCCTCGCCCGCACGCACTCGCTCGGCGATATGGTCGGGGAGCCGGAGCGCGGGACCGCCGCCCCGTTCGAGACCGTCGCCGTCCGACACAGCGGCCCACATGATCACGTACAGCCCTGGTCGCTCGTCCAGACCCGCGACGCCGCCCTCGATCCCGACGCCGTAGTCGGCGTTCGAGTCGGTCTCGAGCGCCCGCGCCGCGCGGTTCTCCGCACCGGTCACCGTCTCCGTGCGACCCCGCGGCTGCTCGGGCACGCCCGATTCGACGGCGACGGCCACCGTTTCGGCCCCGCCGTCGAACAGTTCGCCCGCGACTCGCTCCGTCGCGGCGACCTTCACTCGGTTCTCGCTCCCGACGGCGATCCGTGACATACCGCGACCCTGATCCGCCGCCCGCTTGCTCGTTTCGTTCTCGTCGAGTACGAGTATATAAATGCGAGATAGTAACGTGTGGAACACGTTCACACACCGAGCGAAATCCCGTCTGCGGGCCGTTTCCGCGAGACCAAACACCTAGTAGCGAAAGATTTATAAAAGTATCTCCGTATGGTTGTCCCACCACCGAACGAGTCCGGGATTCTCGACGCGTCCTCTCCGGACCGACACGCCCCCAGCAATGAGCGACTCTCGACTCAGAACCCAGCGAACAGACGTACAGGAAGACGAATCGACCGAGGAGCGGACCGACGAGGCCTGCCCCGAATGTTCCGGTCACCTCGTGATGGACGAGGAGCGCGGCGAGACGGTCTGCGAGGAGTGCGGGCTGGTCGTCGAGACCGACGAGATCGACCGCGGGCCCGAGTGGCGCGCCTTCGACGCCAGCGAGAAAGACGAGAAGTCCCGCGTCGGCGCGCCGACGACGAACATGATGCACGACAAGGGCCTCTCGACCAACATCGACTGGCGCGACAAGGACGCCTACGGCAACTCCCTGTCGTCGAACCAGCGCCAGAAGATGCAGCGCCTGCGCAAGTGGAACGAGCGGTTCAGAACTCGCGACTCCAAGGAGCGCAACCTCAAGCAGGCGCTGGGCGAGATCGACCGCATGGCCTCGGCCCTGGGCCTGCCCGAGAACGTCCGCGAGACCGCCTCGGTCATCTACCGCCGCGCGCTCGACGAGAACCTCCTCCCGGGCCGCTCCATCGAGGGCGTCTCGACGGCCGCCGTCTACGCCGCCGCCCGGCAGGCCGGCGTCCCGCGCAGCCTCGACGAGATCAACGAGGTCTCCCGCGTCGAGAAGTCGGAGATCGCCCGCACCTACCGTTACGTCATCCGCGAACTCGGCCTGGAGGTCGCGCCGGCCGACCCCGAGAGCTACGTGCCACGGTTCGCCTCCGCGCTCGAACTCTCCGACGAGGCCGAACACCGCGCGCGCAAGCTCCTCCAGAACGCCAAGGAGCAGGGCGTCCACTCCGGGAAGTCCCCCGTGGGTCTGGCCGCCGCGGCCGTCTACGCCGCCGCCCTGCTGACCAACGAGAAGACCACCCAGGCCGCCGTCAGCGAGGTCGCCGACATCTCCGAAGTGACCATCCGGAATCGCTACCACGAACTGCTCGAGGCCGAGCAGGGCCTCCCCGCGGTCTGACCGACCCCGACGCCCTCGCGCTTCCACCGGCCGGCGAGCCCTCGCGGCCGCGACTCCCGACTCCCGCCGAGAGCGCCCTCTCGACCCGTGTTCGCCGCCGACGAAAATCACGCCTGATAACCGCGGGAGTACGTTTAATTCGGTCGCTCACGCCGATCGGCGTATGGCTTCCGATTCCGGTGACCTCGGCACCGAGGCACTCGACGTACACTCCGAGGCAGGGGACATGACCGTCGACGAGCTGGGGACCGCGATCGACGAGTTGCTCCGCGCTTCCGAGAGCGTCTCCCAGAGCTCCCAGCAGATCAGCGACCTCGCCAACGAACAGTCCGAGAACATGCGCGAGGTCGCCAGCGAGGTGTCCAACCTCAGCGCGACCGTCGAGGAGGTCGCCTCCAGCGCGAGCCAGGTCCGACAGGTCAGCACCGAGGCCCGCGACCTCGCCGACGACGGCCGCGAGATGGCCGACGACGCCATCGACGCCATGGAGTCCGTCGACGAGGCCAACAGCGAAGTGTCCGAGGACGTGCGCCAGCTTCGCGACCGCATCGACGAGATCGACGAGATCGTCGAGGTGATCAACGACATCGCCGACCAGACGAACATGCTCGCGCTCAACGCCTCGATCGAGGCCGCTCGCGCCGGCGAGGCCGGCGAGGGCTTCGCCGTCGTCGCCGACGAGGTCAAGAGCCTCGCCGAGGAGTCCCAGCAGAACGCCACCGAGATCGAACAGCTCGTCTCGAACATCAAGAGCGACACCGAGAGCACCGTCGACAGCATCGAGCACGCCAACGAGCAGGTCGAGGAGGGCATCGATCAGGTCGACGACACCGTCGACGTGCTCCGGGAGATCGACGCCGCCGTCGAGGAGGCGGCCCAGGGCGCCCAGGAGGTCGCCAGCGCCACCGACGAACAGGCCGCCTCCACCGAGGAGGTCGCCTCGATGGTCGACTCCACCGCCGAGAGCGCCGAGGAGGTCGCCGGCGAGATCGAACGTATCGCGGCCGCCAACCAGCAACAGACCGCCCAGATCAACGAGATCCAGAGCCTCATCGAGGACCTGCAGCGGTAGCGCGCTCGACCGTTCGCGGCCGAACCGGCCGCGCGGTCGGCGGGCCGAACGAGCGGCGACCGCGGGCGCCGATCCGGTCGCTTTTTTCCGCCCCTCGCGATAGGACCGGTATGCAGATCGACTTCTCGTCGTTCGTCCTCGCGGCCGCGACCGCGGATCTAGCCGACGAACCCGCCGCGCGCGACCACGCGGACGCCGTCGAGTTTCGCATGGACTTCGCGAGCGACCCGCTGGACGCGCTCGCGGGCTACGACGGCGAGTCGCCGCTGATCGCGACCAACCGCCCCACCTGGGAGGGCGGCGAGGCGCCCGACGACGCGGCGCGCCTCGACGCCCTCGAAGTCGCCGCCGAGCACGACGCGGTCGGCGCCGTCGACCTGGAACTGGCCGCGCTGGAGAGCGGCGACGCCGCCGCCGTCGCCGAACACGCTCGCGACCACGGGACCGCCGTGGTCGTCTCGACGCACGACTTCGAGGGGACGCCCCACCGGGCGGCGATGCGGGAGACGCTCGCCGAGGCGAGCCGCTGGGGCGACGTGGCGAAGCTGGCGGTGACCGCCGAGGGGAGCGGCGACGTGCTGGACCTGCTGGGTGCGACCTGGGACGCGGCCACGGCCGGCGAGACGGTCGCGACGATGGCGATGGGCGAGGCCGGCCGCCACTCCCGAGCGGTCGCGCCGCTGTACGGCTCGCGGATCGGCTACGCGCCGGTCGACCCCGCCGACGCGACCGCGCCCGGCCAGTACGACCTGGCGACGCTCTCCGGGCTGGTCGAGCGACTGGGCGGCGAGTGACGGTCCCCCGGCGACGAATTCCCGGGAGTCGGAAGCTTAACAACGGGCGACGACCGAAACCGCACAACTAACAGTGAGTTCACGGAACCGAACGCGGCCGTTGCTGGCAGTCGCCCTCGCGTTTCTCTATCCCGGGCTCGGGCACGTCTACCTGCGCGAGTGGCTCCGCGCGCTCGTCTGGTTCTTCCTCAACGTGACGAGCTTCACCCTGCTGATGCCTCCCGACGCCGTCCCCGAGTCGTTCGGCTGGTCGGAGCTGGTCGCCGCCGCCGAGAACGTCACGCCGGAGGCGGCGCTGGCGCTCGCCGCGATCACTGTCTTCAGCATGGTCGACGCCTACTGGATGGCCAAGCGCCAGAACACCGAGACCGAGCCCGAAGTCGACGAGGGCACGACCTGCCCCAACTGCGGCCGCGACGTCGACCCCGACCTGGAGTTCTGTCACTGGTGTACCGAGCGGCTGAACCCCGAATCCGAGTCCGAGTCCGAATCCGACGACGCCGGCGCGAACGCCTGAGCGCGGGCGCCGGCAGGAAGGTGGTCACCCCGTCGGCGTCCGCTCGTTCGTCGGTCCGCTCACGAGTTCGTCGTAGAGCGTGACGAGCTGCTCGCCGACGGCCTCCAGGGTGAACCGCTCGGTCGTCTCGGCGGCGTTGGCGCCGATACGCTCGCGTTCGGCCTCGTCCTCGCAGAGGTCGGTGATCGCGTCGACGAACTCGTCGGCCGTCTCGGCTTTCCGGCAGTCTCCGCCGTCGTCCAGCCACTCGTAGGTCGGAATCGACCGGACGACCGGCGGCTTGCCGCAGTGCATCGCCTCCAGCAGCGCCATCCCCTCGTTCTCGTTGCGGGAAGGCCAGAAGAACACGTCGCCCGCCGCGGGCGCCCCGCGGGGGTCCTCGATGTACCCCGTGAAGGTGCAGTTGTCGGGCGAGTCCGCGACGAGTTTGCGGGTCTCGCGGGGCTGGAGGAACCTGTCGAGCGTTCCGCCGGTGGGATTCAGATAGCCGAACCAGGCGAAGTCGTACTCGGGGAGCCGGCGGGCGACCTCGACGAACGTATCGAGTCCCTTGCGCTTGATCACGTGGCCGAACATGAACACGACCGGCGGCTCCAGATCGTAGCGCTCCAGATACTCCGCGCGCAGGTCGGGGTCGTCCCAGCCGTCGAAACGGCCGCCGTCGAACCCGTTGGAGATGACCGTCGACGGCGTGTCGGTGTAGCCCGCGATCACGTCCCGGTTGTGTTCGGAGGGACAGACCAGGTGGTCGGCCAGTCCGTAGGTGTAGGCGAGGAACGGTTTCAGCGGCCGGGCGAGCGCGTTCGAGAAGACGAAGCTGTCCCGGAAGTCGGCGGCGGTGTTGTGGGTGTGAAAGAGGACGGGGATCCCCCGCCGGCGGGCGCGCTTGGCGTAGTAGATCGACTGCGGCCCGGCGTTGTTGAGATGCAGCAGGTCACAGTCCAGCGTCGGCTCGGTCGTGTAGTCGATGCCGTGGCGGTCCATGACCTCGCGCTGGTTGTTGACCGACTGGGCGAACCCGCCGGTGACGACGCCCTCGCCCTCGAAGTAGTGGCTGACTCTCATGTGGAACTCCGTATCGCGGTCCGCGCGGCGACGGCCCTACTTCTCGATGATGCTCTCTTCGATGGCCTCGCCGAAGTGGCGGGCCTTGTCGCCGTAGCAGACGCGCACCTCGTCGCCTTCCGAGAGATCCGTGACCGCCTTCCGGCCGTCGGCGGTGGCGACCTTGATCGTCTCGGCGTTCTGCAGCAGCGTCTCGATGCGGTCGACGCCGTCGTCGGTCTCCACTTTCGCGCTGATCCGGAACATCGGTCGCTTCTCGATCTTGACGCGACCGACGATGGCCTCGCGGGTGCGGCCCTCGGTGTCGACGACCTGCACCTCGTCGCCGCTGCGCAGCTCCGAGAGGTACTTCGTGCCGCCGTCGGGCGTGCGGACGTAGGCGTGGACCGCGCCGGCGTTGACGCGGAACGGTCGCGAGGCGACGTACGGCGATTCGGCGGTCTCGGCGTGGACGAAGAAGAGACCCCGACTCATCGAGCCGACGAGCATCCCCTCGTCGTGTTCCATGAGGTTGCCCGTGTCGATGCAGACGCGGTCGGCGGAGCCGGTCCGCTCGATCTCGGTGATCTCGGCCGTGGTGAGGTCGAGCTGTTCGCGGCTCATCTCGTCGCGGACCTCGACGGTCTCGCGGATCTCGTCGACGTTGTCCGTGTCGAGCAGGACCGAGTCGGCGCCGATCTCCAGGGTCTCGTAGGCGGTGCGGGCCTCCTCGGCGGTGGTGACGCCCGCGACGAGGCTCGTCTCGTCGCCGATGCGCGCGATGAGATTTTCGAGGGGGATGATCTGCCAGTCCTCGCCGACGACGATGGTGTAGTCGGCCGCCGTGGCGACCGCCTCGGCGAACTCCTCGTAGCGCTCGTCGAAGATGCGGACGTAGCCCGCACTCGCCTTCCCGTCCTGGCGGAGCACCGAGAGGTCGGCCGACCCCGACAGGTCGCCGGGGATCTCCATCGAGCCGTCGCCCTCGCCGTCCTTGCCGACGACGGCGGCGTCCGGTTCCCCGTCCTCGTCGGCCTCGGCGTCCATCACGTGTACGTCGCCGTTGGTGAACGCCGCGATATTGACGGCGCCGAGGTCGCGCACGCGGGCCACGTCGGACTCGTCGACGAGGACCCAGTCGACCCCCGCCTCCAGCCCCGCCGTGATCCGGCGCTTTCGCGCCTCCCAGTCGCCGACTTCGTCGTCGGCCTTCAGCCACACTTGCCGTGTCATGTATCCACGCTCGCCCCCGTCCGATTTGAACGTGGCGGAAGCGGCGCTATCGGTCGACGGCCGCTCGGAGCGCGTCGCGGACGGCCTCACCGCCGATACGCCCGGTGACGGCCGTCGCTGGCCGTGCGGGATTACGGTGGACAGAATGCGCGAGTACCCCTACCCGCTGTCCACCGAGGTACCCACGAATGGACGGACGGCGGGAATATGTCTTGTGGTTGCTGTCAGTAGTCGCCGTCCGGAGTGGACGCCCGCCCGGATCGACGGCGCCCGACCGCGGATCCGTTCGATACGACGGGCTGTGCCCTCGTCAGTCGGTCGAATCGACCACGCCTTCGAGCAACACGATGACGCCCTGGAGACCGACCACGAGCCCGACGAAGAGGGCGACGACCCACAGTACGACGCTGGCGAGGACCGCATCGCCGCCGACTCCCCCTGCTCCGACCAAGACGGGACCGGCGCTGCCGACCACCACACCCGCGGTGATACGCGCGGCGGCGCGGATCCGAAGGACGATCGACTCTCCGACGTTCACGCCGCCCGCCGCTCACGCGGGCGATGCAGGGGTCACTGGCTCCGTCGTCGCCGACGAAGTGTCGGGCCAGAGGCGTCGCGTCGGAGGCCACGCGACCGGTCAGCGACCGGCGTTCTGTGCCCCGTCCGCCGTGGGTTCGACGGCCGAGCGCGCCCCGCAACCGACGCAGACGTAGTCGTCCCCCCGCTTGACGACCGCCGCGCCGCATTCACACTCGATGCGAGCGTTCCGGTCCGTCCGCGGAAATCGAGACATGTGGTACCATATACCACATGCAGAAATATAGTTATTTTCCAGATACGTATCGACGGACGAACCGGCCGTGCGACCGGCGGCCGCGGCGAGCGACTCGGGCGACCTGCCGGCCGCCGTCGGCGTGTGGGAGACCTCACCGGCGGGGACGCCGTCGGCGGGGGGTCGCGCCGGCCCCCGGGAATCGCCACAAGGCTCTTTCGGGAGGCGTCCCCACGGACGAGTATGCAGGAGGCCTGGATCCAGCTCCAGTGTCCCGAATGCGACGAACAGTGGGAAGCCAACCCCGCCGACCTCCACGAGCCGGACGAGGCGTTCGGCTGCAAGAACTGCGAGGAACGGCGGCCCCTCTCGGAGTTCACCAAGACCGCCCGCGACTTCGAGATTCTGGAGGAGTTCCACGGGAGCTAGAGCGCCGCGACCGCGATAGTCGCCCGCTCGCGCCGGACGGAGAGTCGCTCGCGCCGACGACCTCGAACCGCACCGCGAGCGCGGGCGCCCCGTCGTAGACGAAGCGGTACTCCCCGACAGCGAGGCGCTCGCAGACGACGAACTTCCCCGCGGAGAAGCCGGTGGCGCTCGCTCGGACCGACCACTCGAAGCCCTCGCCGGGGTCGTGGAAGACGGCGGTGGCGTTGAACCCCGTTCGACCGCCCGGGAACAGCGTGACCGTCCGCCAGGCCCCGTCGGTCCGTCGCTGGAGCGCGTATCGATGACGAGTACCGGTCGACTCGCGCTCGGTCGCGACGTTGGTCAACGCGAACCGGATCGGCTCGCCGCGCTGGTCGTCCTCGAACGAGTGTGAGAAGGGCGGTCCCGTCTGCCGCTCAGGCCTCGACGGGGAGGCCGGCGGCTTCGATGGCCTCGTCGGCGGAGGCGTCGTCGTGGAGGACGGCGGCGACGGCTTCGGTGATCGCCTCGGGGTCGTCGTGCTGGAAGATGGAGCGGCCCATCGAGACGCCGTCCGCGCCGGCGTCGACGGCGCCGCGGACCATCGAGAGGGTCTCCCGATCCGTGCCCTTGGAGCCGCCGGCGATGACGACCGGCAGTGAGGTGGACTCGACGACGCGACCGAACGTCTCGGCAGAGCCGCTGTAGGCGGTCTTGACCACGTCGGCGTCCAGTTCCTCGGCGAGGCGGACGGCGTGGCCCAGGTCCTCGGCGAACAGCTCGGGGTCGTCGTCGCGCACGTCGTGGCCGCGGGCGTAGGCCATCGCGAGCGTGGGGAGGCCGTAGCGCTCGGCCTCGCTGGTGACCTCGGCGAGCTGAGTGATCTGGTCGGGCTCGTGCTCGCTGCCGACGTTGATGTGGAAGGAGACGGCGTCGGCGCCCGCGCGGATGGCGTCCTCGACGGTGCCGGTCAGTCGCTTGTCGCTCTCGTCCGGGCCGATGCTCGTCGAGCCGTTGAGGTGGGCGATGTAGCCGGCGCCGTTCGCGTTGGGGTGGACGCGGTCGGCGACGCCGCGCTGGGTGAGCACGGCGTCGGCGCCGCCGCGCGTGACGGCGTCGACGGTCGATTCGATGTCGACGAGGCCTTTGACGGCCCCCAGTGTGAGCCCGTGGTCCATCGGGACGATCAGGTGTCGGCCCCCTGTCCCGATGCGGGCCAGGCGCGCGTCTTTCCCTGCGGTCATGTTGTGTGAGGGTGTGGCAAGTACGGTTATTTGCCTTCCGGTTGCGGCCCGTCCTGCGAGTCAGTCCGAACGCTCCGCGGCGGCCCGCTCGGCGCCCGCGAGAGCGCCCTCCTTGAGCTCGCGGGCCTTCGATTCGAGGCGCTGGGCGGTCTCGGCGAAGGGCTGGTCCACCTCGGGGTCGGCCCCCTCGGCGATGATGTCGACCAGCGCGGAGCCGACGATGATCCCGTCCGCACCGGCGGAGACGATGCGCTCGGCGTGCTCGCCGGTCTTGATGCCGAAGCCGACCGCCTTGGGCACGTCCCAGTCGTCGACGCGGGCCAGCGACTCCTCGGTCTGGTCGGAGACGTCGTCGCGCGCGCCGGTCACGCCCAGGCGCGCCTGCACGTAGACGTAGCCAGAGACGTTCTCCTGCATCCGCTCCAAACGCTCGCCCTTCGTCGTCGGCGCGATGATGAAGACGAGGTCCTGCCCGAACTCGTCGCAGGCCGCCCGGAGCGGCTCGGCCTCCTCGGCGGGGAGGTCGACGACGACGAACCCCTCGATGCCCACCTCGTCGGCCCGTCGGGCGAACGCCCGCGGCCCCGTCTCGCCCGTCTCGGGGTGGGTGTACTGGGCGATCAGGTTGTAGTAGGTCATGCAGACCAGCGGGACCGCCACGTCCAGGTCCTCGACGAACTCGAAGTAGCGGTCGGGCGTCATCCCGCCCTCCAGCGAGCGGACGACCGCCTCCTGGATGGTCGACCCCTCGGCGATGGGCTCGGAGAAGGGCAGGCCCAGTTCGATCACGTCGGCGCCGCCCCGTTCGAGCGCCTCGACGTACTCCAGGGACTCCTCGTAGGTCGGGTCGCCCGCGGCGACGTAGGGGACGAAGGCCGGTTCGTCGGCGAAGACGCGCTCCAGGCTCATCGGGGCTCACCTCCGGTGAGCCCGATGACATCGAAGCGCACGAAGCGTGCTTCGGTAGCCATCAGAGGTCACCTCCACTGCCCGCGGCCGCGCGAAGCACCGACATGTCCGGGGCCACGTCCAGGTCGCGCTTCTCGGTCTCCTCCAGCACCGTCTCCAGGTCCTTGTCGCCGCGGCCGGAGACGTTGACGATCACCAGATCGCCCAGTTCGTCGTGGTGCTCTTCGAGGTAGCCGAAGGCGTGGGCCGTCTCCAGCGCCGGGATGACGCCCTCGTCCTGGGAGAGCCGGTGGAACGCTTCGAGCGCGCTGTCGTCGTCGACGTTGACCGCGTCGACCCGGTCCTCGTCGACGAGGTGGGCCAGCTCGGGGCCGACCCCGGCGTAGTCCAGCCCCGCCGAGACCGAATGGGACTCCATGATCTGCCCGTGCGAGTCCTGCAGGAGCTTCGTGCGCGCCCCGTGGAGGACGCCCTCCTCACCGGTCGACAGCGACGCCGAGTTGGGCGCGACGCCCGCCTCCTCGTCCACGTCGAGGGAGGAACCGCCCGCCTCGACGGCGTACAGGTCCACGTCCTCGTCGTCGACGAAGTGGTGGAACGCGCCCATCGTGTTCGACCCGCCGCCGGCGCAGGCCAGCACCGCGTCGGGCAGGCGCCCGGTCTTCTCCTGGACCTGCTCCCGGGCCTCCTCCGAGATGACCGCCTGGAAGTCCCGGACCATCCGCGGGAACGGCGCGGGGCCGACGACGCTTCCGATGACGTAGTGGGTCGTCTCGACGGTGGTCGCCCAGTCGCGCATCGTCTCGGAGATGGCCTCCTTGAGCGTCCCGCGACCCGTCGTCACGGGCGTGATCTCGGCGCCGTTGATCTTCATCCGGAAGACGTTGGGGCGCTGGCGCCGGATGTCCGTCTCGCCCATGTAGATCTCGCAGGGCATGTCGAGGTGGGCCGCGGCCATCGCCGTCGCCGTCCCGTGCTGGCCGGCGCCAGTCTCCGCGACGATCCGCTCTTTGCCCATGTACTTCGCCAGCAGCACCTGCCCGAGCGCGTTGTTGAGCTTGTGCGCCCCGCCGTGGAGCAGGTCCTCCCGTTTCAGGTACACCTCGGTGTCGTAGCGCTCCGACAGCGACTCGGCGTGCTGGAGCGGGAGCGGTCGGCCGCCGAAGTCGGCCAGCCGCCGCTGGAACTCGTCCACGAACCCGGCCTCGTTGTCGAGGACGTATCGCTCGTAGGCGTCGGTCAACTCCTCGATCGCCGGCATCAGCGACTCCGGCACGAACTGTCCACCGTACTCGCCGAACATCTTGTCTGTGCTCATTGGTGTGTCTCCGTCTCCGCTCGCTCGGGGTCCGTCTCCGCGGTCACGAGACGGCGGGTGTTCGCTTCCACGTCGCTGCCGCCCGCCGCGTCCACGATCGCCGACCCCACCAGCAGGGCGTCGGCGCCCGCCTCGCGCATCCGCACCGCGTCGGTCGTCGTCGCTATGCCGCTCTCCGCAATCAGGGTGACGTTTTCGGGTACCTCGGGAGCCACGTCCTCGAACGTCCCGAGGTCGACCTCCAGCTTCCCCAGGTCGCGGTTGTTCACGCCGACGATCTCCGCGCCCGCCGCCAGCGCCCGCTCGACCTCCGCGGCGGTGTGAGCCTCGACGAGCACCTGGAAGCCCCGCTCGCGCGCCGCCGCCAGCAGGTCCGCCAGGTCGTCGGTGTCCTCCTCGTCGAGAAAGCGGACGATCAGCAAGAGTACGTCCGCCTCGACGGCGTCGAGCTGGGACTCGCGAACGACGAAGTCCTTCCGGAGGACGGGCACGTCGACCGCCGCGCGGATCCGTTCGAGCGCGTCGGTCGACCCGCCGAAGTGCTCGGGCTCGGTCAACACCGACAGCGCCGCCGCGCCGCCCGCGACCATCGACTCGGCCAGCTCGACCGGGTCGTCCGTCCGCTCGCCGTCGGTCGTCGGACTCGTCGGCTTGACCTCCGCGATCAGCGGCACGCGCCCGTCGGCCTCCGCGGCCTCGAACGCCGCCGTCAGCGAGCGGGCGTCCACGTCGACCCGCCCGTCGCTCGCCTCCTCACGCGCCGTCGCGCGCTCCCGGGCCGCGTCGAGTATCGACCGCACCTTCGGTGCGATATCGTCACCAGTACTCATTACTGTCCACTAACGGACAGAGTTGTACATAAGGTTTGCGTCACCGGGACGGGAGCGGTGTTCGGGAGGGGTGAACCGCAGCTCGCGGGCGCCGATCGCCGTCCGGACGCGGGAGCGTGTCGCTCAGAAGAAGCTGCCGAGGACGGCCATGTAGAGGATCACGGTCGCGGCGTAGGTGACGCCCAGCGCGACGACGGCCTTGGCGTGGAACAGCCACAGGTCGTCGCGCTCGGTCTCCAGGGCGGCCTCGTAGCGCTCGCGCTGGGTCGGCGTCGGCTCGTGGCGCTCGCCGACGTGGAGGTCCCTGGCGTGTTCGCTGCGGAACGGGCAGTCGCAGTGGGGGCAGGTCGCCGCGGGCGTCTCGTCGGCCGGCACCGCGGTGTCGCGGCTCGGACGGAGAGCGGGGGCGCGGTCGGCGCGCGGTGGGGTGGTGGGGGTGGGCTCGCTGGGCATGGTCTCACACGTACGGCGGCGGCGCGTACGGTTGCGTGATCACCCATAGGGAGGTCATCGTGTAAAAGACCATCACCACCACGGAGGGGTACTGGCTGCGGATGGCCGCCAGCACGCCCGGGAACAGCTCGAACGCCAGCGAGTGGGCGACCCAGATGGCCAGCACGTGCCCGCCGAGGACGAACAGGAGTTTCACCGAGCCGAACCACCCCGGGAGGACGAGCGCGAGCGGCGAGGCGGGCGGCGCGAACGGGCTCGTCGCGACGGCCGCGAGCGCGGGGGCGAGCCCGAGGAAGTAGCCGAGGAAGTGCGCGAGGTGGTAGCCGGCGGCGATGGGCAACAGGGCGGGTGCGAACCACCGCTCGATGGCCCGCGCGGTGACGTAGGTGTCGGCGGTCTCCCGGACTCGCCGGGCGGCCAGCCGGTAGACGGCGAGGAAGAGGGCGAACCCGGCCAGGAGGACGACGGCGTAGACGGCGAGCGCGGGGACGCCGGCTTCGACGAGGGGCTGGACCGCGGCCGCCCACGTCGGCGTCGCGACGAGGCCGTCGTAGGTCGTCACCCACAGCAGCGCGACGACGAAGGCGACCTCGCCGGGTCGCTCCGGCAGGGGGTCCTCGGTCAGGGCCGTGCCCGGCAGCCGGACGGAGAGCGAGCCGTCGGCGTCGCGTCGGAGCGGCGCGACGCGGCCGTAGGCGGCGAAGACGCGGCTCACCGGGTCGACTCGCTCGAACCACGCCGTACCAACGAGCAGCGACCCGGCGACGGTCGCCAGCGTGTACGCGAGCACGACGCCGGCGAGCAGTCGGGGGTTCTCCCCGACCGGGCTGACGACCTCCAGCCAGACCAGCGCGAGCAGGCCCGCCACCGCCGGCCAGACGCCCCACGAGGTCGGGAGGGAAGCGCCCCCGACGAGCGAGTCGTCCCTGCGGTCCGCGTCGCCACCGCTGTCGTCACCGCTGTCGTCACCGCCGTCGTCACCGCGCTCGCGAACCCACCGAACCGCTGCCAGGGGAGCGCGCCAGGGGTTCAGCGCCGACCAGGTGTCCCCGACGAGATACGTCGTCGCCGTGTACCCCGCCCACCAGCCGACCCACACCAGGAGGAGCGCGAAGTTCCGGACGCCCTCACGGGGGCCGACGAACCCGGTCGCCAGCACGACCAGGAGGACGCCCACCGAGAGCGCGCGGACGAGCGGGACGACCGCCCGGCGGAGCCCGGCCGGCGTCGGGAGGGCGAGGCGCCACCAGTTCACCCCGCGCATCGCGTCGTGGTCCGTGAGGAGCGTCGTGAACAGGAACGAACCGCCGACGACGATGCCTCCCGTCAGAACGGTCAACCACGTCGGTACCGTCGCCGAGGCGACCGACCCACCGAGCGACCCCGAGTGGGCGGCGACCCGCTCCGACAGCGCCGCGACCGCGACGGCCGCCGCGACGAGGCGACCCAGCGACCGCCCGGCGCTGCCCGGTCGGTTCCCATCCATGCGTTGCCCACCATTCCGACCCGAGCCTGATAACTGCTACCGTGGGGCGACCGGACGACTCCGCGCCTCCCGACCCGGACACCGGGACGGAACGGGCCGTTTTTCCCGGTCGACACCCAAGGTCGACCATGGCCGAGAGCGACGAGGGCGGATACAACCGGAAACGGGCGGCACTGGCGGTGTTGCCCTTCCTCCTGCTCGGACTGGCGGACATCATCCTCCTGCTCCAGTGGGGGATCAACCCGCTGTGGGGGTTCATGATCCTCCCGCCCATCCTCTTCATGAGCGTGCTCGCCTGGATCGCCTTCCGCTCGGGCCTCGTCGGTAACCGCGTCGTCGACGACGACCCCGCGGTCGGCGACCTCGACCACGACTGACCGTCTCGATTCTCCGGCCGTCCGCGTCGTATCGAGCGACGGCGCTACCGCTGGAGAAGTAGCGTCGCCGGCCGAAGCGTCGGCCGGGTTACGCGAACAGGTCGTCGACGGCGCCGCGCGCCGCGAGGGCGGCGTCGTCGGCGACGCGGTCGGGGTCGCCCGACGCGTCGGGCGCGTTGAGGTACACGTCGACCTCCAGGATGCCGTCCTCGAAGGTGACGGTCACGTCGAGGTCGTCGACCGCCGACCGGTCGAGTCGCGAGAAGACGACGCGATCGGCGGCCTCGGCCGCGGCCTCGACGACTTCCTCGTCTGAGGGGTCGGCGGACCCGGCGTCGGCGCCCCCGTCGGCCGCCGCGTCGTCGGTCGGCATCTACGCGCCGCCGGCACCCGGGCCGCCCATGCCGCCCGGACCGCCCGCGCCGCCGCCCTGAAGCATGTTCTGGAGCTCCGTCTGGAGTTCCTCGAACTGCTCCTGGACGCGCTCTTCCTGCTTCTCGAGCGTCTCGACGCGCACTTCGAGGCTGTCGACCTTCTCTTCGAGGTCGTCGTTGGCCTCGTCGTACTCGGTCTGGACGAGCAGCTCGCCGACGCGGCGGTACATGCCGGCGTCCTCGTCGATGTCCTCGAGCTCGTCGAGGGCCGTCTGGGCCTCCTGGAGCTGTGTCTCGGCCTGCTGTTTCTGCGCGGCGACCTGCTGGGCCTTCTCCTGCAGATCCTGCAGTTCCTCGAGTTTCTCCTGTGCTTCAGGCGGCAGATTACCCTGCATACCTCCCCGTGGGTGACCCGTGGTGAAAAACCCCCGCATTCTACTCGAAATTCGGTGTCAAATCGAAACGCGAGCAGAACGCGGTAGAGAACGTTTCGAGTGACGAGCGGCCAATAAATCAAACTTCGGTATACGGATCCGGAGGTGCAGCGGCATGAGCGGGCGGTCCTACGACGGCCCCGCGATCGATGGGTCCGTCCAGTACATCTCGGAGGCGCCGTACTGGCAGGGCGACGGCGAGACCGTCGACGTCGTCGACGACTCCGAGCTCGGCGAGGAGCGGACCGAGAACGTCCCGATGCCCGACGGTGGGGCGGAGCGTCCGGATGTCGATGGACAGTCGACGTGGGCGGACTGGGAGGGGTCAGCGTGACGGTGGAGTCGGATATCTCCGACCCGGGTTCGTTGCGCGCCTTTTCGATTCTCCCGAATACGGACAGCGACGAAGCGTTCTGCGCCCGCCACGGGCGAGAGATGCGGTCGATCGACCCTGTCATTCATCGCGATGGCGCTCTGTACACGACCGCAGAGGACTTCTCCGTCTATACGTGCAACCGTTGTCTCGCTGAAATCGGTGAGCGAGCCGGTGTCAAACCGGTCGATCTCTACCGCGGCCACCTCATCGACGCGTTCGAAACCTGGGACCAGAACGAGGCCCCTGGAGAATGGTTCCGCTACCTCTGTGAGGGGACACCCGACGATCTCGACGGAGATGACCGGATCATCCGTTTCGACGAAGTGACCGAAGGGGGTGAGGGAGCGTGAGCGACGAAGTCCCGCTCGAAAAGCGCGTCGCTCGCGAGCTCAAACGCCATCCGGAAGCCAGCCCGTTGCAGCTCGCCGGCGCGCTCAGGGCCGACCCCGCAGCGGTCGCGGAGATCCTCGACGAGGACCTTCCGGATCAGGTGGGGGGTTTAAGTGAAGATGCCGGGAACCGCGTGAGAGGGTCGCGTACGCGGGCACAGTCAGACCTCGATACGGGATCGGAGTGGGATACCAGCGGCGACCACGAGAACCCCATCGACGTCTCCGATGTCACCGACGAGGAGCGGGCTGCGATGCTCCGCGAGTACCTGGAGGCGTACGTCGACGAGTTCGGGCAGGTGCCCCGGTTGATGCCGCTCGACGACGAGGGGAAGGGGCCGATCATCCAGGGGAAGTGTCGCCTGGACAGTCCTGAAGGCCGGTCGTTCCTCGCCGACGGCGAGGAAGCGATCCGACAGATTCGGGAAGAAGGCGCCCGTGGGTTCGCGCTCTACGCCGGGAAGTGGGACCACGGCACCGACGACGTCGTCTTCGTCGACCACGACGAGGATGAGTTCCCGGCACCGACCGGAGAGCCGACCCTGCGCATCATGTCGGGCTCCGGGCGAGCTGACGGTCACGAGACCTACCGCAACGACCCCGAGGATCCGGTCGCGAACGCACGCGTCGGAGACAACCTCGGGGAGATCCGGGCCGAGAACTGGTACGTCGTCGCGCCCGGCTCGGTCCACCCGACGGGCGGCGTCTACCACGTCGTCGAGGACCGCGACATCGCGACGCTCGCCGACGAGGACCTCGACGATTCGATGCGGCCGGCGAGTGGCCGCCACGATCGCGACGAAAGCGAGTCGCCCGTTCAGGACCTCGACGGCGAAGGGGATCGCCCGGACGACGACACCGTCGACGAACGCCTGGAGCGCGCGTTCGCGAACAGCCACGACGGCGACCGGATCCAGAAGGTCTGGAACGGTCGCTACCGAGCGGCTGGGTTCGACGACCGGTCCGCCGCGGAATTCTGGTTGGCGAATCGGCTGGACTCGTGGGTCGCTCGCGGCGACCGGACGACTGTCCGGCGGTTGATGGACCGTGCGAACCTGCAGAAGTGGCCCGAGCGCCCGGACGACAGCTACCGCGGCTCCGTGCTTTCGGAGGTCGGCTACCAGGACTGGTACTACGACCCCGACCACTACGAGAGCGAAGGCGACACGGCCGGCGGCGGTGCGCCCGGCCCGGAGACCTGCGAGCCGCCAGCGGTCGACTTCGAGGAGTTCGACCGCGAGGAGCGATGGGAGGAGCTGCAGGGCGACCGCTACGACGACTACGTCGACGCTCACGGGCCCGTCATCTGGGGCGACCACGCCGGCGCCGGGAAGACCACGAACGCCGGCCGCGCCGCCGCCGACCGCGACCGGGAGTTCGTCGCGCTGTTCGACAAGCACGAGAAAGCCCGGGAGTTCGTCCTCGACGAGGCCACGCCCGCCGTCGACTTCCACCTCAAGGGCGGCAGCCAGAAGCTCCACGACACCTGCATGGACGCCGACCACGCCGGCGACGAGGTCGACTGTCCGGACCACCCCGAGGGGTCGTGCCCCCACATGTGCCCGATCTACGACCTCGCGAAGGACGAGGACGCTCGCCAGCGCTACGAGGCGGTCGTCCAGGAGCTCGGCCCCGTCCAGGCGCACATGATCCTCGACCTCCCCGACCACGACACCGACGGCAGCTGCGAGTGGCTCGACCAGTTCGATGACCTGGAGAGCGCGAACCGCGTCGTCGGCGTCCACGAGTACCAACTGTTGAAGACCGTTCGCGATGGCCGGGACGTCATCGTCGACGAGAGCCCGAGCGCCCTCAAGACCGAGCGGACCCTTGACATCGAGGGTATCGCTCGGACCGCGACCGCCCTGGAGGCGATCGCCGACCTGCAGGGGACGCCAGACACCCTCGACGAGTTCGCCCGCTTCGCCCGGGATGCCATGAACGCGCTCGCCGGCGACGAGACGCCCGACAGTCTCGCAGACCTCACGCCGCCCGATGTCGAGAGCGAGACGTACTACCAGCCCGTCGACCCCGACGATCTCCCCGCCGACGTCGACCCCGACGATGTCGAGCAGCGGACCATCCGCGAGGACGTCGGGATGCCCGGCGAGGGCTACCGGACCCGCGAGGAGTTCGTCGTCGAGCGCTCGCGAACGGCGGAGACGTTCGCCCAGGCGAAGCTCGCCTACAACGAGACGATCGTCAGCCGGATGCGTCGCGACGAGTGGGACGGCGCGCCGCTATGCTTCGACGCGCTGCTCGCTGCGGCGGTCGAAGCCGGCGCCGAACCCGACGCTGCTCGGCAGGCCATCGCCGTCCCGACGCTTCTGGAGTCCTGCCCGTGGTGCGGCGAGGACCTCGTCGACGACAACGGGGCCCGTGTCTGCTCCGACGCCGACTGCAGCTGGCACGAGGCCGACCAGGACCTGACCCGCCAGGGGGGCGAGCAGGCCCGGGCCATCGCTCGGCTCGACACCGACGACGGCTCGCCCGCCGGCCTGGACTACTACGCGCTCCCGCTCGCGAGCGACCTTCCGGAGAGCCCGCTCGTCCTCGACGCGACCGCGACGCCGGCGAAGGTCGCCGCCCTGTTCGACGTCCCCCAGGACCGTGTCGTCGTCGACGGCGACGAGCTCCTGGAGAGCAACCTCCACGTCACGCAGGTCCTCGACGGCCAGTACCACGCCGGGACCATCCGACGGGCCCTCGACGAGGACCGCAAGCTCGCCGAGCGCATCCAGCGGACGATCGACACGGTCGGCGACCTCCACCAGCAGCCGCTGTTCATCGGCCCGAAGGCGCTCCTGGAGCGCTTCGACTTCCCCGACAACGGCGAGACGCTGCACTACCACGCCGCCCGGGGTCTGAACCGCGCCGAGTGTGACGCGGTCGTCTGTATCGGTGCCCCGCACCCCGCCGTCGACGATCTCCAGCGCGACGCCGAGCTGTTCGGCCAGGGGACCCATGACGTGCGTGCCGGCGGCGAGGAGTACTCGACCCGCCGGGAGACGGCGCCGCCGGTCTACCGCAAGCTCTGCTACGAGGACGACGCCGGCGACGGGCGGGCCATCGCGACGAAGGACTTCTCCGGCCTCGTCGGCGAGCTCTGGCGGGAGACCCGTGAGAAGGAACTCGTCCAGGCCGTCCACCGGATCCGCCCGCTGCTGGCGGACACGACCAAGCACGCCTACCTGCTGACGAACGTCCCGACGGAGATCCCTGTCGACGAACTCGCGACGTTCGAGGAACTCGCCGACCCCCTCGAAGCGATGCTCCCGGTCCCCGAGGGCGCGGTCGACCTCCTGGAGGCCGTCCACGACGCCGTCGACGGCGCCGGGCCCGACGGGTTCCGCGCTGGGCAGCTCGTCGAGCGTCGCGACGACGGCTCCATCGCGAACAAGGTCGACGGCTACCACCGCCTTGCCCAGCTGTCCGGGCTGGATGTCACCCCGCGGACGGTGTACGGCTGGGTTCACGCCCTGGAGGACGTCGGGCTGCTCACCCCCGAGCGGTACGAACAGCACGCTGGGGTGTCCTACGCGGTCGATCCTGCTACTTTGAAATCCGCGTTATCAGTACTATCCAGTAACGGCGGTTTCAAAGTAGCAGCAACGCGGCGTTTACGTGCGCTACTGCAGGATTCCGGCTCAGGCCTCGGCTGGTTGGCCTGGGCACGCGATGTCTTCGACCTCCACGGTGACTCCGAATCGGGGGTGGTACCCTCCGGCGGGGGTGGCTCGGGGGCGTGACCGGCACTGAGTCGGGACGGTTCGCGGACCTCCCGCCCAGTGCCAAGTACGTCTACGAACTCGTCGACCGGGATGGCCCGCTCACCCGCCAGGAGCTCCTGCAGAAACTCCCCGAGCCGACGCTCGACCGGGCCCTCGATCGCCTTCAAAGTGAGGACTTTATCCACAAGACCCGCGATTCCGAGGACCTCAGAGAGGTAGTCATCAAAACGAGGACTATGCGGACGTATAACCCCTCCCGGGACTGATACAATGGCAGCGACACAACTTTCCGGGATAGCCCGCCGCCCTGGACGTGGGGATGAAGGGGATCGGCGACCAGCCGTGATTCTCTTCCGACGATGAAAGGCCAACACAAATTCTCGCCCAGGAGCGGCGCCGAACTCTCCGACGAACGCGAGTACCCGGGGACCATCCCGCTGCGGGAGGCGCTGGACGGCTCCGGGGAGCTGACGAACGGCGAGCTCGTCTCCCGCGAGGCGACCGCGCTGCTGACCCGCTTCAAGGAGTGCCACCAGCGGGGACACGACGCCGACTCGGAGCTCTATCTGGACGCCTGGAACGCGATCCAGGCGCTCCGCAGCGACGAGGACTCGCCGACGCCGTGGGACTGCTGGCTGTGGTACTGCCTGGCCGAGCACCTCCACCGCGAGGGCTACGACACCGGGTGGATGCTCTCGCACGTCGAGGCGCGGTGCCCGCGCTGCTCGTCCCGGCTCCAGTACGAAGCCTCGCCGACGGGATTCGACGTCGCCCGCTGCGCGACCAAGTGCGGCGCCGACTCGCCCCAGCGGACCTACGAGATCATGACGGAGCTGCTTGACCTCTACACCCGGGCGTTCGTCGACGACGAGGGCGAC
Source organism: Halosimplex rubrum (assembly GCF_013415885.1). Lineage (NCBI taxonomy): Archaea > Methanobacteriati > Methanobacteriota > Halobacteria > Halobacteriales > Haloarculaceae > Halosimplex > Halosimplex rubrum. Next base: position 1,868,309 of record NZ_CP058910.1, on the reverse strand, counting down.
GCGATCGAGCGCTTCGAGATCTTCTGAGCGACCCCCGATGACGCCTGTCCTGGGTAGGGACAGCACGTTTCCGATGCACGAGGGGCGTACCACAACGGTGCGAGGCTCACGAGCGGCCACTACTCGATCCTCGATTCGTGGGGAGATCGGCTCTACTGTCACGACCGCGAGTGCAGACGCTACGTCACCGCATCCGGCCGCAGCTGTCGGCGACTGGTGAGCGGCGTCGGACCTACAAGCTCGGGGACAACCCGGGACGGTCCGGCGTGCGTGCCCGGGTTCGATTCCCGGACGCCGACCTTTCTGGATGACCTTATGGCGACCTCGAACAGCCCATCGCTCAAGCAAGAGCTCCGAGACTGTAACGAGACGCTGGACAGCTTTCTGAGGGCCCGAGTCGGGATGACGCTCAAGACCTACAAACTGATCAAGGCCGTGACGCAACTGGTCGGCGCCGCCGCCGGGATCTACGCGATGCGTCTGGGCGCCCCGCCGCTGGCGGCGTTCGCGCTCGTCGCCATCATCATCTCCGGCCCCGAGGCGCTGGAGTACCTGATCAACGACGCCGAGGCCTGACCATGTCGCTGATCCCCTCCAGCACCGACGAGTCCGAGACCGAGCGCGACGGCCCGTTCTCGACGCTCCGGGAGATCCACGCGGCGACCGTCGGGCTGGCCGTCGGCGTGGTCGTCGCGAAGACCGGCTCGTACGAGCTCGCCGGCCTGTTCGCGTTCGTCGCGCTCGGCGCGAAGCTCGGGTCGGTCGGCCGACTCGAAGACATCCGCCGGGAGCCCTGGTACGCGCTCGGGCTGTTCCTCCTCGGGCTCGTCGCGACCACCCTCGTCACATGACCACCGCCGAGCACCCTGAGCGCGAGCCCGCCGACGCCGGCTACTCCGACGCGGAGATCCGGCGGGCGCTGGAGCAGGCCGATGTCGAGGCCGGCGACCAGACCGGCGACTACGCGGCCGGGATGCGCCACGCCCGCCTCATCATCGAGGAGGCACTACTCGGATGACCGACGACGCGATAACCGTCCCCGTTGACCAACAGATCTGGACGTATCCGGATCTCGGGGTGCGAATCGGTGTGACCGCGCTCCCTGCTGGGACGGACCCGAGACTCGTGAGTGAGGGACTCCATGACTGAGGTCGTCGTCGAGCCGGACGACACCGCTCGCCGACTCCGCGAGTACGTCCGCGACAACCCGGACGTCCGCCACGAGGACTACCGGGACGCCGAGGACCCCGTCCGGGAGAGCTGCTACGTCCTCGCGGAGGCGTACTTCCACGCGCTGGGTGGCACGGACTCCGGGCTCGACATCTACTGCCTGTCGTGGTCGGACGTCGATCCCGACTACGAGGGCACGCACTGGTTCCTCCGCGACGACGACGCCGTCGTCGACCTCTCGCTGCCGGACCCAGTCGCCGGCGAGACCGTCCCGTGGAACGCCGCGACTCGTCGGGCGTTCATCACTGGCTACGAACCGTCGAATCGCTGCGAGCGCGCCCTCGCTGCGCTCGACATCGACTACTGAAAAACAACTCAACCCCATGGACGTCAATGAAGACGAGCTGGTCGGCGAGCCGCTCGACCAGGTCCCCGACCAGGATCCGACCGACGAGGCCTGCATGGGCCGGCGGTCGGAGAAGCGGGACGGCGAGTCGGTCTTCCTCGGCTACTGCGGCGCTTGGCCGGGCAAGGGGACCGACGACGTCGGCGAGGGGCGCTGTTCGAGGCACGGCGGGGCCGGCGGCGCTCCCGAGGGCAACGACAACGCTGAGGGCAACGACGGCGGCGCTCCGGAGGGGAACACGAACGCCGTCACCCACGGCGCCTACGCCGAGTGCAACTCCTACTACCAAACCGTCCTCAACGATGACCTTCGGGAGTTCGCCGACGACGTCTTCGCCGACTACGTCTTCCGGTACCACGAGCTGCACGGCGACGGCTCGCTCGACGATGGCGAGGATCCGACCGAGTACATCCCGCTGGGGATCGAGTCGGAGCTCTTCCGCATCTCGGTGACCCACGCGAAGGACATCGGGCTCGACCGCTGGGCTGACGAGAAGCCCAACGGGCTGGAGAGTGGCCACCCGCTCGTCGACGAGGAGACCGAGATCGTCCCGATCGGCGATGGCGTAACCGAGACCCAGCGCCGGTACCGCGAATCGGTCGTCCTGGCCGCACAGAAGAAACTCGCGAACGACCGGCGGATGTGGCTGAAGGACCTCGGCCTTCTGGAGGATCCCGACTCCAAACTTGCCGACTCACAGGAAGACGTCGCTGACGCCCTGCGCGAGGTGCTCCAATGAGTACGACTACCAGCTCCGACGCCGGCGTCGACGTCGATACGATCCGGGAGGTCATGGCGCAGTACGCGCCGTCGACCGGCCCTGAGCGGTACGCCCGGTTCATCGAGGACCTGCTGAGTCTCCAGCGCACGTACGTCCAGGACCACATCCTCGCGACCCTGCACGAGCACGAGCAGGTGGTCGTGTCGGCGGCCAACGGCGTCGGGAAGTCCTACATCGCTGCGGCGGGCGGCATCGCCGCGCTGCACTGCAACCCGGACACGATCGTCAACGTCACCGCCGGGACCAGCGGGACGCTGAAGACGAACATCTGGAAGCCGGCGCGGTCGCTGTATCGTGACAGCCCACTCCCCGAAATGTTCGGCGGGCGGACGATGGACGGCGACCGGGAGATCCGGACCGGCCTCGACGACGAGTGGTTCTTCGAGTGCGTCAGTCCCCGCTACCCGGACGACCTGCAGGGCCCGCACAACGACCACGTCATCTACATCATCGAGGAGGCGGACAAGCCCGGCGTCACCGACGACCACATCGAGGCCGTCCGGTCGACTGGGACCGACGCCGACGACCGGATCCTGGTCATCTCGAACCCGCCGGACGACAGCGGCAACGTCGTCCACCGACTCATCGAGAACGACGAGTGGCACCACCTGCAGTTCCCGACCTGGGACTGCCACAACGTCCGCCTCGCCCGCGGGCTTGAGGATGGCGACGAGATCGGCGGTCTCGCGACGGTCCACAAGCTACGGAAGGACTGGCGAGAGTACCACGACGAAGAGTGGCCCGGCCTGGAGCAGGCCATCCGCTGGTCGGATCCTTGGCTCGGCGCCGCTCCCGAGGAGCGCAGCGCCGTCCTCCCGGACGACCGCACCCAGCTCCCGAACGACGACTTCCGGGAGGACCTCCACTCGCTGTGGTACCGCCGGCGTTGCGGGATCGTCCCGCCGGGCGGGGCAAGCACGTTCCGTCCTTACGACGCCGGCACGGCCAAGTCGGCCTACCAGCCGTCGATCGAGACCCAGCGGGCGAAGCCGGTCGGCTCCGGTATCGACGTGGCCCGCGCCAGCGACCGGACGATCCTCGTGACTCTCTGGACGAACGGCGCACTGACGGTCCGGTACAAGGCGACGAGCACGGACTACCCTACCCAGGAAACCGAACTCATGGCCGATCGCCGACTCGGTAACGACCCCACCCACCCGGTCGCCGTCGACGCCGTCGGCGAAGGGTCCGGGCTCGCGGACTACCTCGACGATCGACTCCCGAACCTCCACCGCTTCGGGAGCGACAAGAAGCCGCTCACCGACGGCACGGACGACGACAACCCGTTCGGGCTAATCAACTACAAGAGCCAGCGCGCGGAGGGGCTGGCCGCGCTCGGTGATGCGCTTGACTCGGCGCTCGCCTACCAGTCCAGCGACCTTCGCGAGGAGCTGGTCACCGGCGCCCGGACGATCCAGTTCGACACGCAGACGCTGGACTCCAGGGGCGAGCACGGCGCCGAGGTCGTGACCGTCAACTCAAAAGACGAGGTCACGGAGCGACTGGGCCACTCGCCGGACCTGCTCGACGCCGCGCTCATGGCGGTGTGGGCCCGCGACTGCACGCCGTCGTCGGGCGTTCTCGCGTTCCAACTGTAACAATGGAATTCACGAAATCAATCAGGGCCGCACTGGCTCGCGATGGCGAACCGGACCCGCAGGCGCGGGACAGTGAGTTCGACGCGTGGGCGACCACGCTCGACGTCGACCGGAAAGAGCCCGAGCGGGGGGACATCGGGGACTGGGTCACAGAGTACCAGGAGAACCCGCTCATCCGCATCCCCACTCAGACGTTCACCTCGGACGTACTGGAGCCGGGCCAGCGGGTCAACGTCGACGGCGACGAGATCCCGACCGTCAGCGAGGAGTACTACGACGAGGACCTCCGTGGCGAGGACCTCGACGACGCCCTCGAAGCATGGCTTGGCGGAGCGGGCATCGTCAACGGGGAGTTCGGTCACGACCTCAGCGACGTGCTGGAGAAGCTCATCAAGGACTGCATCGGCCGGCGTGGCACCGGGATGACGGAGATCGTCTACGACGACCGCGTCGAGCAGGAGCGCATCATGGGCATCCGTCCCATCAAGGTCGAGACGGTCACGGCCTACACGCGAGAAGGGAAGAACATTCTCCTCCGGCCGGACGACACATCCGAGGATAGCGATTACGACTCGGGATTCTCGTTCGCGCTCCCTGGGCGCTCGTCGGACAAGAGCCGGGACACACTGCCGGAGACGGCGGCTGGGGACACGGCGTGCTACGTGCAATACGACGACGCAATCGGGTCGTGGGACGACAACGAGGTCCGGCTCGCCCAGGACGACGCGCTGAAGATAGCCCACGACGCGGACACCGGCGATCTGTTCGGGCTTCCGGCGACGGCCAGCGTCTACGACCGGGCCAGTTCGATCCGCCAGCAGTGGGCGGACCTCGACCAGGCGCTGACGGCCGTGGCCTACCAGCACTGGGTCGCCCAGGTCGCGACCGACGACGAGGACGAAGCCCAGAAACTGCTGAACGGGTTCGACCCGTCGAATCCGGAGAAGGTCAACGTCGTGAACTACGACGTGGACGCGACCGCCATCGGCGGGACGATGCCCGATATCGACAGCACGCTCAAACAGGAGATCGAGTACGTGCTGTCGGCGTTCCCGGTCCCCATCTACCGCATCGGCTTCGAAGGAGAGATCAACCGCGACGTGACGAGCGAGCAGTCCGAAGACTACCAGCGCGAACTCTCGGACTGGCGAACTGACCTCGCCCAGGAGATCACGGGCGTACTGCAGCGCAAGGCCGAGGAGATGCTCGACGACGAGGCTGACATCCCGTCGGTCGAACTCGTCATCGCGCCCCGCGAGTCGGACAACCCGCTGGAGCGCGAGAGCTTCGACGCCGAGGCGTTCGTCTCGTTCATGCAGGGGCTCAAACACTACGCCGGGGCCGGCGGGTCGCCTCAGTCTGTCTTCCCGCCGGAGTATCTACTCGACACGGTACTCGGGCTCGACGCTGAGGAAGTCCTCGGCGGCGCCGGTGGTGCTGATCTCGGGCAACTCGACGAGTCAGACCCGCGCGTCCGGGAGTCCTTCGAGAACGCGTACGGCAGCGAGCCGCCTGACCCGGCAGAGGTTGAGGGAGGGGAAGCGTGAGCGTGACCACGACAACGTCCGCTCGCCTCGCCCAACCGTCTGGGACTGACTCGATCGAGGCGGACTTCCTCGCTGCCATCGGCGGTCGGAGGGCAAGCTCCTACGGCCGCGCCGATCGTGTCCGCGGGCTGGTTCGCAAGACCGTCGGCTACAAAAACGACGCTCTCGGCCTGACTGCGCGCGACCAGGCCAAGTTGGCCGAGCCCCGAGAGACGTTTCCCCGACAAGACCGCGACGGGCTCCTCCGGGAGTTCGAGCAGTGGTTCCGCGAGGTGCTTCGGGATGAGCTACTGGTCGCCATGTCCTCCCAGTCGGTCCGCGGCGGCGACCACTGGACAGCGGAGTACATTCGCCGGGCCTATCTGAAAGCCTGGCAGCAGGCGACCGGGCGTCTCCAGCAGCAGGGCGTCAGCACGGAGACGCGTCAGCCCGAGGCGATCGTACAGTTGCCAGTCGCCCGCAGCCATCTCCGGAAGCTGTACATGCGGACCTACGAGAACCTCGACAGCGTCACCGACGACATGGCGACGACGATCCGCCAGGAACTTGCCAGCGGTCTGGAAGCCGGCGAGAACCCACGGCAGATGGCGTCCCGGCTCACCGATGAGATCGACTCCATCACGAACACTCGGCTTCGGACGCTCGCCCGGACGGAAGTCATCCACAGTCACACGGAAGCGACGCTCGACCGATACGAGCGCGCCGGCGCCGACACCGTCCGCCACGGCGAGTGGTCAGATGCCGACGACAGTCGCGTCTGCCCCATCTGCTCCACGCTCGACGGCGACGAATACTCCATCTCGGAGTTCAGGACTGGGACGTTCACGTTCGAGCCGTCGGGTGACGAGCCGGACCACCTTGCCGGCGAGTACCGGCTATCTCCGCCGGCGCATCCGAACTGCCGGTGTACGATCCTGCCGGTCATCGGATAACCGACTGGAGGCCAGCACAACATGTCCACTACATCCACGACCCAGAGCCGCATCGCCCACCTCGCCGACAGCGACCGCGACGACTACGAGCACATCGTTCACGGCGTCGCTCACGGCGAGGACGAACTCACGATCGGCAAGAACAGTCCGAAGTACTGGCCGGCCGAGGAGGTCGAAGCCGCCGCAGCAACACTCGAGGGCCGAACCGTCTTCCGGTCGCACGGTGACGGCGACCGGGAGGCTATCGGGACTGTGCTACGGGCCGCCTACGAGGACGGTGTTGGTGTAGTCTACGAGGCCGGTCTCGAAGACGAGACGATCGCGACGGAGTTGTCACGTGGCGATCGCGAGGTTTCGATCGAGGCGGGGAACGCATCGGATGTCGAACGGCATGAGGACACCGGCGCGGTCATCATGCGCGGCTACGAGTACACGGGCCTCGCGACGCCTGAGAAGGGCGCCAGCGCTGGCAACTACACGGCGCCGGGGCCGGCCGAGTCCAACCCCGCCGTCGCAGCCCTCTCGGCTGGCGACATCGTCGACGTGCTGGACACGGGGGCTGAGCTAAACGCCTACACGACCGAGTCCGGCGTCCGATATCGCGGGACGCGTGGCGGCAAGCTCGACGAGAGCGCCATCCCGAATGACGACTACGAACCTCACCACCTCTTCGACGCCGATACGAAATCGGCCTCGTCGTACCCGGTAGTCGATTCGGACGGCTACCTGCGGCGGGGCAACGTCGCCGCGGCCTACAGTGTCGGTCCGCGGGGAAGCGCCTCCCGCGAGGACCTACACGGCAAACTCCGCCCGCTCAACGACGCCTTCTCGACGCCTCCGATCGACCCGGAGAGGCTGGCGACAGACGCCGAGGCGGAGATGGCGGCGTTGGCGTCGGACCTCGATGTCAAGGCCGTCGCCGGCGCGGTCGCTGAACTGGCGGCCGGCACAGGCCCCGATGACCCTGCTGACGGATCCACTCCCGAGGGCGAGGTCCTGGGCGGCGCCGGCGCCGATGCATCGGCCGATGACGAACCTACGGACACGACAGACATGAATAACGGATCCAACGACCCCGACAACGGGGACGGCAACGGACACGACGTCGAAGCGCTGCTGGAGCGCGTCGACGAGAAGGACGAAGAGATCGAGTCCCTCCAGGCGGAGCTGGAGGCGAAAGAGGAGACCGTCGCGGAACTGGAGGAAGAGGTCGAAGAGGCCAAGCGGGCCTACGCTGCCCGACTCGCCGACCACAACTCCACCCTCGACGAGGACGACTTCGTCAGTCGGTTCGAGCTCGCAGAACTTCGCGAGCGCTTCGACGACCTCGACGAGGATCTCGCCGACGACCCTGCACCGGACGTCCAGTCTGGTGGCGGTGGGGGTGGCGGCAACACTGCGGCGCTCGAAGACGAGGGCCGCGAACGCATCAAGGAGATCGATCAGAAGCTCGCCGCTCTCGGCAGTTCGCTGCCGGACTCTCGCGAGGCCGAACTGCGTGAGGAGGCGTGCGAGCTCGCGGACACGGACGACTACGAGGCGGCCCTGGAGGCGATCTGACAATGCCCAAGGATCTCGGACACATCGGCCAGGCCGGTGCGGACACGACTGGTCTGACCACCGACGGCACGCCGACGGCCGGCGACGCCGTCGCGATCGACCAGAGCACCGGCAAGCAGACACAGGCAAACAGCGGAGACACGGACGCTGGCGAGGAGTTCGCGGGCGCTGCGACCGAAGACCACGGCGCCGATGGCGACGAGGAGACGCTCGCGCTATCGGGTGTCGTCATCATGAACGTCGCGTCGGCGACGGTCGGCGGCGACCGACTGGACGTGAGCGCCACCGACGGCCAGCTGGCCCCGTCCAGCGGTGGCCCGGCGCTGGCACTCTCCGACGCTGGCGGCACGTGGGAGGGGGCGTCGCTGGGTGCGAACGAGGCGGCCGTCTACTTCTGAGGTGACACTACATGGGAATTACCGCAAGCGACGTCGTCAGTGATGATGACGTTCGAGCGATCGTCGAAGAGATCCGCAACCAGTACTACCAGGCGCGTCGCCCGTTCCGCGAGCACGACGCGACCGACATCAACTCCAACAGCTTCGACTTCCCGGTGTCGAACTCCGACATCGATGGCGAGGCCGTGGAGATCCCCGAGGGGGCGGACTACCCGCGGGCTGAGAAGGACTACAGCGAGGTCTCGGCAGCCTACACCAAGTACGGTGTCGAGGTCACCATCTCCGACGAGGCCGTCGACGACGGGTACATCGACGTGGAGATGGACGCCGAAGAGGACATGGTCCGCGCCGAGGAGAAGCGGATGGATACCGTCGCGTTCGGCGTCCTCTCGGGCAACACCAACTCGGCGGGCCCGATCGACGCCAACTCCAACTCCAACAACACGATCGAGTACGCTGACATCGTCCAGGCTCGCCAGCAGGCGTTCACGGACGAACTCAGCCTGAGCGACACCGTCCTCGTCGCAGCCGGTCAGAACATGGCCGACTTCCTCAACATGGACGAGTTCACGCAGGCGTCCGAACTCGGCGACCAGGTCATCACCCAGGGCGTTCTCCCCGGCGGCAACCTCGTCGGCACGGAAGCGCTGCTCGGTGTCGTCGGTGACGTTCCGGTCTACCTCTCGAACTCCGGCTCGTTCTCCCAGGGCCAGGCGTTCATGGTCGACACCAGCAACTTCGGCTGGGAGTCGGTTCGATGGGACACCGAGATCGACCAGTACCGCGAGGACTCCAACGACCAGGACGTGTGGAAGATCCGCGGCCGGTGGGACTGGGTCGCCACCCAGCCGTCGGCGAACATCGAGATCAACACCTGATCATGGCCTGGATCCGACACGACAGCGGCGAGGAGACCGTCATCAAGTGCCAACAGGTGCTCGGTTCCGCTTCGCCGCTGGAGACGGACGACGACGGGTACGCCGAAGTCGGAGACGATGCCGCGGACCAGCTCGTCGCACTCCATGCACACCTCGATCACTCGGGACCGCCGCCGGATGGCGCGTCGGAAGAAAGCGACGGTGCGGCTGCAGACACCTTCGACGCCGGCGAGTTCGTCGACCGGACGCCCATGTCGAAAGTCGTCGAGGACATCGAGTCTGGTGACTACGACGCACACCTCGAAGAGATCAAGGGGGCGGCTGGCCGCCAGGGCGTCCAAGACGCCGTCGACGAGCGGCGGGAGTAGCCATCTATGGCCCCGGACCCCAGCGACGTGAAGCGCGTCCTCGGGTCGACCGACCTCTCGGACAGCGAAGTCCAGGCGTTCATCACCGAGGCGACCGCCGAGTACGAGGCGGTCATCGGGAACGAGGCCGTCGATGCCGACCTCAAGGATCTCGTGATCACGCGACTGGCCGCCCACGGCATCGCGACCGGTCCCGAACGGCAGATCGACAGCGCCGGAGAGGGCGACGGGAACGTCAAGTTCGCTGGCGACACCGGCGAGGGGCTTAACGCCACGACCCAGGGCCAGCGCGCCCAGGATCTCGACCCGACCGGTCAACTCGGCGGCGGTGAGGACGATGAGTCGTCGGACCACTTCACCTTCTCCACATGAGCGACATCGACCTCGAACTTGACGGCCTCGATGCGCTGGAGACGCGTATCGAGGAACTACAGGAGGACTACCGCGAGCCCGACAACTGGTTCGTCGGGACGGCCGTCGAGTACGCGATCTTCCTCGAGTTCGGAACCTCAAAGATGGACGCAAAGCCGTTCGTCCGGCCCGCAGTCCACGCCTACCAGTCCAACCTCGAAGCGGCGATCGCCACCGACACGCGAAAGACACTCGACGATATCGACTCCGCGGAGGAGCTCGTCCAGACGATCGCGTTCGGACTGGAACGTCGCATCAAGCGCATCATCACGGCGAAGGGGCTCATCGAGACGGGCACGATGCGGGCGAGTGTGAAAGCCGTCGACAACCCGACGCGGCTCCCGGACGCCGACCAGGTCGACCCCGGCGACGCCGTCGCGACCGCCGATGTCGAGGTGAGCGCCGATGCGTGACACGGTCGAGGCGGCGATTCGTCGGGCCCACTCGGACGCGCTCGCGAACACGACCGTCGAGGTGTTCGAGCCCGACATCTCTCACACCCAGGGCGAGGGGTGGACCGTCACGTACCCGAACTACCCGGACACGCCGGCCGACAGCTACGACGCCCGCATCGAGTCGCCCGAATCCGACACCGAACGCGAGCGCTCCGGCACGACCTCGGAGATCGACGCCGTCGTCAAGGTCCGCGACGACACCGGTCGCCAGTGGACGGGCTTCGGCCAAGAACAGGAGGCGCCCGCCCACCTCCGGGACACGGCCGACGGCACTCGCTACGAGGTCGAGAGCGTCGTCGACACCCACAACGGCCTCGTCGAACTGGAAGTCACGGAGTGGTCGTGATGGCCTCGACCAAGTTCACCATTTACATCTGCTCTGTGTGCGGCGAGACGCCGACCGACTGCGACTGTGTCGTACCGGGTTGCTGGAGATCCGTGAGGTTCAACCAGGTGGTCGCATAGATGCCCACACGACTCCCGCAGAAGCCCGCCCAGGCCTTCATTGACCAGTTTCTCCTGCAGGACTGGGATCCCGCGGGCGCCGTCGGCTACGACACGACCGCGTCGCCGGGCGCCGAGGCGTTCGTCGACCTGGCGACCTCGGTCCACAAGACCGGCGAGTCGTTCCCGACGCTGGTCGTCCAGGGGTCGACCGAGACCTCGGGCGGCGCGTCGACGTACGACTTCGTGACGACCAACGGCCCGGGGCAGATGCGCGACGGGCAGCTGCTCGTGACCGCCCGCGCCGAAGACCAGGGCGGCGAGAACTACACCGGCGACTCGTCAACGTACGCCGCAGTCGACGCCGAGGATATCGTGGCGACGCTCATCGACGAGGTCGAAGACGTGTGCATCCGCAACGCGAACGGTGGATCCAGCGAGTTCAACGCGCTCGGCAGCCAGCCCGTCGCCGACGCGCCGAACGACTACGACGAGACCCCGACCGTGCTCATCGACCAGTGTACCGTGTCCTACAGCTGGGACCGGGCTCCCTGACACGATACCTCTTTTCAGTACCTCATCATGATACCGAACGACACCAAGCGGGAGCTGCTGGACGAGTATCTGTCCAACGCGACTATCCGCGTGCTGCTCCTCGACGACTCGCAGGCGTACAGCTTCGACGTGGACAACCACGACTTCGTCGACGACGTGCTCGCCGCCGGCGCCGAGATGTCCGGCTCGGGCTACGCGCGTCAGACCCTGCAAAACGTCTCGGTCACCGTCGACGACACCGACGACGAGGGCGTCTTCGACGCCGACGACGTGACGATCTCGAACATCGACGCCGGGACGATCCAGGCCGTGGTCGTCTACGAGCAGGTCGGCGGCGATGACAGCACGCCGGGCGACGACCGCGTCCTCGCGGTCCACGACGACGCCACCGTCGGGGACCTCCCGCTCGACACCAACGGTTCGGACATCCAGATCAGCTGGCCCGCCGAGGGCATCATCAACATCTCCTGACCTAACCCATGCCAGACACAGTCGTCTCCGACGCGCTTCGCTTCCCCCAGGACGAGGGGCTCTCCGCGAGCATCGCCGACGGTCACGAGTCCTGGCCCTCGGCGGGCTATCTCGCCGGACTCGCCAACGCCGTCGGCGAGCAACCCTTCGTCGACCACGGGCTGACGTTCACGAACCACGACGGGAGCAACGACGAGGTCGACGTGGCCTCCGGCCGGGCGTACGTCCACGTCGACACGGTCGACGTGCAGTCAGGACTCGGCGGGTCGGCGCCGCCCAGCTACGACCGCCAGCTGTCGGGGCCGGTCCCGCTCATGCTGGAGCTCCCGACCGGCGCCGCGAACCTCTCGGTCTCGTCGGGGACGGCCAACCCCGTCTGGCTGGCCTACGCCCTCGACTCGATCGTCGACGGCGTCGAGGCCGGCGACATCTACCTCCGCCACGGGTCTGGGGAGACGGCGCCGCCCCACCCGAGCGTCAAGCTCGGCGAGACGAATCCCGACAGCCCGGGCTCGGATACCCGCGCCTCGGACGGGCCCGTACTCGATGCCCGGTCGGCGACGATCGACGAGGCGACGATCCAGCGCCTCGCCGCGGCCATCGACGCGAACGGCCAGGACATCACTGGGGCAGGGACGGTCGGGGCCGACCTGATCGATACAGAGGACTTAGGGAGCGATAACCCCCCCATTCGCAGCGGCCATGCGAATATGGCCGACATCGGCATCGATAGCCGTTCGGAGGTCCAAAGCAAGACAGGAAAGTATACGAAACCGACGTTCATGCTGCATTTTGACGACGGACTCTCTTCGCATTATGAGAAGCGGGACTTTTTCGCGGACAGAAACGTCAAGCCAGGGTTTGCTGTCCGTCCTGGTGAGATGGGGGACACGAATCGTCTCACATGGGACCAAACGCGGGAGTTGCAGGACGAATATGACTACGAGATAAACAGCCACGGACACGGAGATTGGGGGCGGTTTGACACCTCCACTGACGAGGAAATCGAAAAGGAAGTCGTTGAGGCACAACGGCTCTTTGCCGAGAACCGTGTTTTCGCCCGACACTACGTTTACGCGAATGGGGCTACTGGAGGGGTAGTTGGGAAAGGCGTCGTCTCCGACTACTATGGAGCTGGCTGGGGAACTGGCGGTGATATAATTGACTACGACACGCGGTATGGCCTGCCCAGGGAAAGTATGGACGGGACCGATCGAACAACCCTCGAAAATGCCATAGATAACGCGATCTCGTCTGAGACTGGGTTGGTCCTCTACGGCCACGAGATAATTGAGACTGAGGCTAACGAGGACGGAAATTCCGTCTCGACGGAAAAACTCCAACACCTCATCGACTACGTAAGAAACAACGGCGGCGAGTGGGCGACCAACTCAAAAGAGCTTCTCCGCCACTCAAACTCCACATGGAGAATCAGCAACGAGGATGGTGGCTCATTTGAGCACTCAAACGGCCGTCCGCGCATAGTCACCTCTGATGGGGATCAGGCCATCGTAACTGACAACGACGGGGACGCGCTACACCGATGGTTTGATGACGGCGGTTTTGACGTTGAGGTCCGCGACAGCTCGTATTTCCGCTTAAACGGCAATTATCTATTCTATCTATTTGACGGCGGAGAAGCTATCGCAATGCAGCACGACAACGGGACGAACAGATTACGGGGGGCGGGGGATTTTGAGATGCACGGCGGCGGCCCAGCCCCACAACCAACCAATCTTTCAGGAGTCACTGGCAATCGTGATGGAGAGATCCGAGTCGACGACGGGACGAACACAACCATTCGGGGGACAGCTTGCGTCTGGGATGACACAAACAATGTTTGGAGGCCTGTCAACGACCCTGATACTGGCTCCTTCACGTGAGATTATCGGATGATTACCTTTATGTTTCAGTTATGCAACTCCCTACTTATGAAACTCGAAGGAAAAGACGAGTTCGAAAACGTCCTTATTTTCGTTTCTGACGCCCTTCGATACGATAGTGCAGTCGAGGAGCTGGAGGATCAGACTGTGGTAAAGACAGTCGCTTCCGGGATCTCCAGCCCCCCAGGGTTCGCCTCGATTATCACGGGCCGAGACCCATCTGAGCACGGTGTTCTGGAGTTCAGCCATCGGTTGGATTCCGATATTCCGACAATTTTCGACCTCTACGACACAGCATCGTTCTATCACGAGGGGGAAGAATTAGGAAAGGTTCTCGGAACAACGAATACAGTTGATCACAAGCCGGTTGAAGAACTTGAACCGCCGTTTCTGTATTTCGAGCGCTGTCTCATCCCCCATGCACCGTATAGCTACGAACCCGATGAGTTCGAAGATTCTGTGCGAGAGTATACAAAAGCGAACCAGAGCCAGGCGCGAGAGGATTACCAGAGGGGCGTCAAGCGGAGTCTTGAGAAGTTCAAACGTCGTGTGGAGGCGCTCGAAAAACGGGGACTGCTTGATGACACACTCGTCAGTTTGACCGCTGATCATGGGCAGTTACTCGGTGATCGCGGTGTATACGGCCACGGTAGTGTGACCTCTCCCGAAGTGGTGTACGTTCCAACTGTCTTCTACAATGACTCGGTTACGGCCCCCGAAGATGGTTGGATGGCACATATCGATATACTTCCCACGATCGCCTCGGCAGCTGCGTCTGAGGTCAAATTCGCCGACGAAGGGGGTGGAATGGATCTGTTCAATGGAGGCGACGACAAACGGATGATCTTCAATCAACTGGATGATGACGAGTGGAGTGTTTGGGATGGCTCTGGAGGAATCCTCTTTCGGGATCGCTCGCTTCTGTATCACCTCGGCTGGTGGGGGTATCAGCTCTCTCGGGGCGCCTACAGTCCGCTTAACCGTCAGCACCCACTCCAGCTCCTAAAAACGTCGTTCAGTGGGTTCCGAACAGACTCAGTCATCTACGGCGATCCGCACTTTAATGTTGATGAAGCATCGGAATTTGGAATGACTCTCCTCGGAGAAGGTTCTCAGTCGCTGTTGCGAGACGAAATAGATCGAGACCATCTCGAAGATCTCGGCTATCTCGATACATGATACGTGCAGATTGAACGCTTATTTCGCGACTGAAAGCACTGAAACATCCGCAACGTTCGCGAGAGCGCCCACACAGGCCTTCCGAGCCGTGTCGACACGAAAGAAAGGTCGCGAAAAACAGACCGATGCTCGTCAGCCCGTCAGCGCTCGGAGCGACTGCGCGGTCCGCTCACCGCTGGCCTCGATATAGTTCATCGCCACCTGAAAGTCCGACCACCCCATCAATGACTTCAGATTCACCGCGTTCAGCCCCCTGGCCGCCCAGTAGCTGGCCGCCGTCGCCCGAAGGCAGTGCGGGTAGGTCGTCTCGGGGTCAAGGCCGACGGCCTCCTCGGCGATCGTCGTCACGCGGCGGGCGATCGTGCCCTGCGAGATGGCGACGTGGTCGTAGTCCTCAAAGAACTCCTCGACCGCGATGGCCGCCCGCTCGGTCGCGTCGAGCGGGATCTCCCGGGCGGAGTGCTCGGTCTTCGGCCCCCACATCAGCGACTCGGCAGTCGTCTGGTCGAGGTCCTCGTTGTGCGCGACCATCTGCTTCGCGGCCTGGCGACAGGTCCCGCAGATCCCGCCGTCCTTCCCGAGCGTGCAGGTTTCGTGACGCGGGATCTCGATCATGTTGTTGCGCCAGTCGATCCAATCTTCGTGGAGATGGCAGATCTCGCCCGAGCGGAGGCCCAGGCGGCCGGCTGCGAACAGGATCAGGCGACACTCACGAGCCCAGTAGCCGTTATCGAGGCGGTAGGTCGCGCGGACGGCCTGTTCGAACTCTCGGTCGGACAGCGCATCCTCTTTGCAGTGACGCGTCTGGTCGTTTACGGCGCGAAACGATGCTGCAGTCGTGCCACCAGCGTTTTGGTGGTTGTGGTCGTAGGTCGACATGCTCTGGTCCACAGAGCACGGTGCCGGTGTCTCCACCACCGGGGCCACTTTCCTGCGTGACCCACCGCGCTCCCGTCAACCATCTGTGTCTATCGGCATAACTTTTTGGTACGTTAACAGTACGTAATCAGATCAACGATGACCACTATCGCCCAGACACCGGTCGGCGAGTCCTCGCTCGGGGGGACCGTCTCCGAGAGCGGCGCCGTCGGGCACGCTCCCACTGGCCACGCCCCGGTCGGACAGCGGCCGTCGGCGGAGATCACGGGCTTCGGCGGCCCGCTCGGCCAGGCGCCCATCGGCGGCGATACGCCGGCACCGTCAGGGCTCGTGGGCCACGACTCACTCGGGACGGTCGCCATCGGCGAGGGTGGCGCCGAAGTGGTCGCGCTGTCGGTGCCGACGGCGTCGGCCTCGACGACGGCGCCGGCGCCCGGCGTCGCCGGCGCAGGAACGGCGACGGTCACGGCCGCCGAGGCGACGCTCACGCCCGCCACGACGGCGCCGGGCGTCACGGGCGCCGGGACGGCGGCGGTCTCCCCGCCGGCGGCGACGGCGGCCGTCACCGCCCCAGCGCCGGCCGTCGACGGAGGGGGCGTGGCGACGGTCTCTATGCCGGCGCTCGAACTCTCGCCCACGGCGCCGGCGCCCGCTGTGGCGCCGACCGGCTCGTCGACGGTCGCTCCGCCGGCCGCGGCGGCGGTCGGCGCGGCGCCCGAACCCGGGCTGTCGGCGGCTGGCACCGCGGCACTGGAGGTGCCCGTCGCGACGCCCGCCACGACGGCGCCGGCGCCAGGGGTTGGTGGAGCGGGGACGCTCACCGTCGATGTCCCCGCCGCGGCGGCGACGGTCACGGCAGGCGAGCCCGGCGTGGCGGCCGCGGGCACGGCACCGATCCGGCTGGAGCCGGTGACGCTCGATGGAGAGGCGGACGCACCTGCGCTGACGGGCGCGGGGACCCAGACCGTCGACCTGTCGCCGGCGACACTCGCGACGGCGGCGCTCTCCCCGAGCGTCCTCGTCCCGTTGACCCACGCCATCTGCCTGAACGGCGAGCCGCCCGCGCCCATCGAGCTCAACGGCGACCGGACGTGTTGACCATGCCCTGTGACCTACGCGGCGAGCCGCCCCAGCCCATCGCGCTGGCGGGCTCGCTTCCGACTCCGATCCGTATCGCCGGCGAGCAAGCGCCGATCGAGCTCGTCGGAGCACCACCCACGACCATCGACCTGGAGGGCGCACTCAATGACTGCTGAAGACCAGTACGGCGAGATGTACAGCGGCGACAGCCAATCGATCCGGGCGACGGTCACCGACGAGGCCGGCGACCCGGTCGATCTCTCGTCGTCGGACCTGACGTTCGTGCTCGCCGAGGACGGCTCGGCGGCCGTCACGAAGACGACGGGCGACGGGATCTCGGTCACGGGCGCGGACGACAACGTCGCCGTGGTCGACCTCGACGCCGAAGATACCGATGACTTGGACGGCGCCTACGATATCGAACTCCAGCAGACCGACAGCGGTGGGAACGTCGCGACGCTGACCCGCGGGACGCTCTCGATCAAGAGCGACCTCATCGAGTGAGAGTGAACTGATGACCCCGGCGGAGCGAGGTCTTCCGCCACGGTTTCGATAGGAGGACATCACCATGGCAGACGCACCCCCAGAGAACGCACTACAGAACGTGCGGGCCGAGTGGGTTCCGTCGGACACGTCCGGCACCTACCCGCGCCCGCCGACCGATGCCGAGTGGAATCGCTTCGGAGACTGGATCATCAGCTACCCGGCCTGGAGTGGCGACGCCGGCGTCGAAGGCCAAACCACCGCCGGGTCGGGCGACCTCGAGGCCCACTTTCGAGGGGCCGAGGAGCACGACCTCGCCATCGCGTGGTACCTGCAGCGGTTCTACGTCGATGGATCGGGTGAGCCGAACGACCCGATCGGCGCCATCATCGAGCACGACTACCAGACGGCCTTTCCGACCCACGAGGTTCTCATCCGGCGGGAGGTCGACGACGGCGGCGCGAAGGGCGCCGGCTTCCGGGAGTTCGTCTACGGCAGCGGATGCAAGCCGACCAGCGGGTCGGCTCCGGGAGACCCGTCGGCGAACGAACCGATCGTCGGGGAGGCTGGCTACGCGGCGCAGAAGGTTCGACAGTACATCGTCCACCAGCCGGTGACGAGCATCACGCCGGAGGTCAAGAGCTCGTCGTCGGACGACACTACCCAGACGGTCACGATCGAGAGCGAGGGCGCGTCGACGACGGCCTCCGTTGACCTCGACGGGACAACGTCGGTCGCGGCGTCGAGTTCCTTTTCAGACATCGACGCCATCTGGGTCGACGGCGACCACGTCGGAGACATCACCGTCACCGACGGCAACGGTAACGACCTGCTGGAGACACCGATCGCCGGAGAGCCCGAGAACATCGAGGCCGACCGCGGTATCCCGCTGCTCGGCTCGGGCTCGGGCTCGCACAGCTCCGAGATCGGCACCGACCCCGGCGCCTACATGTTCCTCGGCACGTCGTCGACGTTCGGCGGAGGCGCACTCGCCGAGTCGGCGAACGCCGACCGCGTCCACGCGCTGGACTTCAACGTCGACGTGGAGGTGGCGCGAGAGGCCCAGCAGGGGACGCGTCGACAGGCGCTCGACATGGGGACGCGGACCGCCTCCGCCGAGGCCGACCTCGCGGGGCCGTACGAAAGTGCGATCCAGAACTCGCGGTACTTCCGGGAGGTGACGGGCGACCTCGTCTACGGGTACCCCGACGGCGCCGTGACGCTGCACAACTCGCAGCCGGCCGACACCGACGACGTCGATCGCGAACAGGGCGACGAGAACATGATCTACGGCATCACGCTGGAGGCGCACGCCGACGGCGGCGACGCGATCACAGCAGTTCACTCGGACGCCGGATAAAATCACTACGACACCCATGAGTAACAACTACGACGCGACGCGAGACTTCCTGACGAGTCGGGAGACGATCGAGACGGAGTTCGAGCGCGATGGGCGCGAACTCCCGCTGAAGTTCGAAGACATCTCCATCAGCGAGATGGAGCGGATCGAGCAACTCGACGAGGAGATGACCGACGCCGAGTTGCTCGGCTGGGTCTTCGAGAACTACCTCCTCAAACCCGACCTCGGTGGTGACGATATCCGCGACGAGGCATCGATCCGTCGTGGCTGGGCCATCTTCTCGGTGATGATGAGCGAGTGGCAGGGCGCCAGCGAGATGGAGGCTGCGCTCGAATCCGTCGCGGGAAACGTGGATCTGGACCTGGAGTAGAGATCCCCGACCGAGCCGAGGAGGCGTTGACGACGAAGACGCTGCACGAGTGGGGTTATCGGCACACGTGGCCGCCGCTCATCGACGACCTGACGCCGCGGCAGGTGCAGGAGATTGCCCTGGCCGAGCAGGCCGAGGCGTACATCCAAGAGGAGCAGGTGGACGGTCGGGGCGGCGCTCGCGGCGACCAGTCGAGCGATCGCGACCTGTCCACGCAGTTCTACGATAAGGAACGCTCGCGCCGTGAGTGGCGCGATCAGTGGAACAACATCAACGGATCATGACATGGCTCTCGAACGACTAAGTATCAACGTCGGCGCCCGGGTCAGCGACGCCACGGCCGGCCTGACGCGGGTCAACATGAAGCTCGACGAGACGGCCGACGAGGCCGACGAGGCATCGGGCGCGCTGTCAAGGACGTCGGCAGCGATGACTGCGGCCGGGGCCTCGGCCCAAAGCGCACGGCTCTCGATCGGCGCCGTCTCGGCTGGGTTATCGGGCAGTCTCATTCCGGCACTCGCCGCGCTGACGGCCGGCGCCGGTGCGGCGACCGTCGCCGTCGGTGGCCTCACGGCCGGCCTCGGCGCGGCGGGTGGCGCCCTCGGGCTACTGCTGGGTGTCGGCGCCGTGACGCACATGCGCCAGCTCAAGCGAGAGTTCGCCCGGACGCGCCTGGAGGTCATGCAGATCATCGAGCCGCTGGGCGACGAGTTCTACCCGCTGCTCCAGACTGGGATCGACGCCGTCCCGGACCTGACCGAGGAGATGGTCGCCGCCGTCGGGTCGACTGAGGAGTTCAAGGAGTCGCTCCGTGGCTACGGCGGTATCGCGATGGACGTGCTGCCAGCGGCCACGGGCGCAGCGTTCGATCTCGCTCGTGCCTACCAGGACGATCTCCGCGCCGGCGTCAACTGGTTGCTCGCGAACGGGCCCGGCGCCTTCGAGGCGATCCAGTCGACGACGAACGAACTGAAACCGGAGCTCATCACCTTCGGCCAGGTGGTCGCCGACCTGGGTCCGGATGCGCTGGAGTTCGGGACGGCCGTCGCCGACACTCTCCTGCCACCGCTGACTGCCCTCCTCCGGCTTACCGATGCTGGTCTGGAGACCTGGGCGGCGCTTCCGGGCCCGCTTCAGGATGCCACGGCGGCCGCTATCGCGCTGGGCCCCGCCATCTGGAAGATCCACGGCGCGATGTCGGCGATCGGCGGGCTCGGCAACATCTTCGCCGGGTCGGGGTTGTCGGGCGTCGGCGCCTCGATCGGCTCGGCGGCCGGGGCGACCGCCCTCGGTGGGGCGATCGGGGGCGCCATCGGTGTTGGGATCGTCCGCGTGCTTCACCAGACTGGCGTGATGGACGCCATCAATCAATCTGGACAGGACACCCGCGAAAACATCGGTGGTGAGCGGGCCGACCGGGCGGTCTCAACAGCAGCCAAGAACCCGGCGACCAGACAGTTTTTCCGGCTCGGTGCTGGCGTCTCCGCACTCGCCAACCCCAACGACGACCAGGGCTTTTTCGGCGGCGTCTCGCAGATGGACCAGACGATCGCCGACGCGACAGCCCGGACCCAACGCACAGAGGTCCAACAGACGGATAACAGCAGAACCGTCGAGAATCTGGAGATCTACGCGGGTAGCCGCCGCGGCGGTCAGCAGGCCGCAGCGGCATTCCTGCGCGAGACTGAGTCAGAGAACGTCCGCGACACCTCCAGCGGCCGATAGCCATGACGAAACAGATCTACCAGGGAGAGCTCGAACTCCGGATCTACGCTGCCGGAAATACCACCTCGTCCCCTGACGCGACGGTCCCGTTCGACCACGTGCGGTCGGCACAGTTCGCTCGCAACGCCGGCCCATCTCGCGACTCGGGAGTCGTCGAGATATACGACCAGGAGGCCGCCTACCGTGACGACCTCGATATCGGTCTGAACTCCCGCGTCGAGTTGTGGGCGCGGCTGGTCGGCGAGTCGTCGATGTCCCGTCGGTTCACGGGCCTCGTCAAGCGAGCCGAACCGACCGTCGAGACGAACCTCCGGCGGGTCCTTCGGCTCGAGCTGGAGGACTGGGTCTGTGGGATCCTGGGCGACCGGACGATCGCCGACGCGTTCGACGACATGCCTGTCGCCGGCTCGCCAACGGCCATCATCGACACGATCGTCGGCAACGAGGCACCCGAGATTGACATCTCGGCGCTGTCGAACACGACCAACGACGAGCGATCCGCTCAGTTCAACCACACGAACCTCCTCGAAGCGGTCAAGGAAGCTGCGGATCTCGTCGGCGCGGTCATCGGCAGCGATGGGCTCAAGTTGCTCGTGAAGTACCGGTCGGAGTTCACCTCGACGATGACCCTCGGCGTCGACGACGTTGTTCTGCCGGTGTCGCTCCCCGTCTCGAAGGACGACTACGCCAACCGCGTCATCATCCGTGGCGGGCGCGGGGCCCGCGCGTCGGTCGGTCAGACCGCACAGGACGGATACGTCCTCGCGACCGACGCGGCGTTTCTCTCACAAGAGCTGTCGCCGAAGTACCCCTCGGTCCCCCGTGTCGACCTCTGGACACGAACGACCGGGACCAACGAGAGCCTCACCGTCCGGATCCAGCCGGGCGATGGCGGTCAGCCCGTCGCGCCGGACGACCGGACGGCCGATATCGGCCGGGCGACCGTGCCTGCGACAGACCTGGCTGACGGCGACTGGACCACCTTCCGCGTCGGCGCCGATGATGTGCCCGACCCGTGCTGGATGATCGTCGAGTCCAGCCAGTCCAACGGCCAGGAGGTCGGGTATCAGGACACCAGTGGCGACGGGACATACCAGCCGGATGAGTCGCTCACCTACCAGCTATTCGAGAGTTATCCCATCTCCGCGGAAGCGACCAACCAGTACGAGATCGGCCGCCGGAATCGCGTTGACCGGAAAGTCCCCGCGAACGATATCGACACCGTCACTGCCGCGAAGGATCTGGCGACGACGTTGCTCCAGACGGCACGCGTCGCGACACGCGAAGGCGACTTCGAGGCCGACTCTCCGCGGGCACACAACCTAACACCGCTCGACGCCATCAATATCGGGTTGCCCTATCTCGATGCCGACGGGACGCACGTCGTCACACGCGTCAAGCACGAGTTCGAAGCCAACCAGCTGACCACCGAGTTCGACACGACGAACCTCGGATCAATCGCCGCGAACATCACCGGCACGCCAACATGAAACAGCTTATCAGACGCATCCTCGGCCGAGGTAGCGACAGCGATCGGGACGGCCGACTCGCCATCCGGGGTGTGTACTCCGTCGACGTGTACGACGCCAACCGACTCCGACAGCGCTGGCCCGCCTGGGGCTCGCTCTCGGACTACGGACGGCTCCAGCGACTGCGGAACGGCACCGTCGACCCGAGATACACCCAGACGACGACCAACCAGATACTCGTCACGTACCTGCAGAACCTGACCGACTACGTGGATCCGAACAACTCCGCGACGAACATCTCGGCGAGCCACCTCGCGGTCGGGACCGCCGACACCGAGCCCGTCCCGTCGAACACGGCCCTCGGGAGTGAAGTCTTCCGGACCAGCGTCGGCTCGACGACCGACAACGGGCAGGACTTGGCGACGACGACGCTCATCGGCGCGAACAGCGCGAACGGGAACACGCTCCGGGAGGCCGGCCTCGTCGACGACGCCACGAACACGTTCATCAACCGGACGCTGATCAACCCAGTCGAGAAGACCAGCGACATCGAGGTGACGATCAACGCCTCGATCTTCCATCAGGCGCTCTAACTCATGCCATCTCCACCAGAGCGGTCGGCGGCGATCCTCCGCCACCTGAAGCGTCGCATCGACGGCGTTGAGGAACGCATCCAGAGCGACGCCATCCCCAACCCGATCGGAACCTCGGACGACGGCGCACTGATCTCGGATCAAGTGACCCGGGGCACGGGCACCCCATCGGTCAACTGGCCGATGTACCGACACGACCCAAGGCACACGGGGGTCGCCGACGCGGCCGGGCCGGCCGGATCCGCCACGGAGATGTGGACGTATTCGTTCTCCGGGGAAGTCGTTGCGTCGCCGGTTGTGGTCGATGGGATAGTGTACGGCGTCGGTGGCGGCGGCACTATCGCCGCAATCAACTCCGGTGATGGCACTGCCGAGTGGTCAGCATCTCCTGGTGGTCCTACAGATGCAACCCCCGCGGTCGTTAACGGGACTCTGTACGCCAGAGTCGGATCAAATGTCCACGCTTTCGACACGGACGATGGGACCGAACAGTGGTCGCAATCTCCTTCGAGCAGTGGGGGCGTCTCATCACCAGCGGTCGTGAACGGATCCGTTTATGTCGGTGGGGGAGACCATATCAGTGCCATCGACGCGTCGGATGGGTCGATTCTCTGGCAAACTGGAGCAGATGCGCGCTCATCACCCGCTGTCGTCGGCGGGACGGTTTACTGTGGGTCCAATGATGGGACGATATATGCACTGAACGCCGGTGACGGTTCCGAGCAGTGGACATATAATACGGGGAATAGAATTGAGGCCTCCCCCTCCGTAGTTGGAGGCACGGTCTACGTCGGCGATACTGGCAACAATCTATACGCGCTAAACGCCAGTGATGGCTCGGAAGAGTGGGTCAACACGAGTTTCTCGGGGTATTATGGGATCTACTCCTCGCCAGCGGTCGCGAATGGAACGGTCTTCTGTGGGTCATCGAACGGCGCACTACGGGCGGTCAGTGCCAGCGACGGCTCGAACGAATGGACGTATACGACTGGGGACGTGGTCTACAGCTCCTCGCCAGCCTACGCCGACGGCGTCGTCTATATCGGCGCCTGGGACTCGACGATCCACGCGGTCAACGCGATCGACGGCTCGGAGAACTGGACGTTCTCGGTCGGCGACTGGGTGGACTCCTCGCCTGCGGTCGTCGATGGAGCCGTCTACTGCGGGTGCAACGACGGGGTCCTGTACGCGCTGGAGTGACTCCATCGCGACCCCGGCGTTGCCAGCAGTGCCAGATTTTATACACCAACCGATGTACAGTTTGATCTAAGATGGGATGTATCATCTGCGGAGATAGTGGGCCGACTGTTGGCTCAATTTTCGAGTTTGACGGAAGTGTAGAGAGCCACGGGACGATTTGCCGACGCTGTGTTCGTGAACTGGCGTCGCGCAAACCAGATTCGATGGGGTGCGGATTTCCAGCAGACTCGCCCTGTTCTAACGAAGCGACGTGTGGGACCGGAGCACTTGAGCGGGAGCGCAAACCTGGGAGTGCCGAACCGGTTGGCTCAGTGCGCACACCAGACCAGATGTTGTTGTGCCGTGAACACCTCGATCGATTCGTAGAGGGAGAAACACCGCCATGGGCAAGGCGGATCTAAGTATGCATCTTCGATCGGCGAAAAAACTAACCCGTCAGTCCTCGACGTGGTCGGAGAAGCCGTCGAGGATGCGCTCGCGGAACTCGTCGCGGTCGCAATCCGCTGGGATGCGTGTCCCGACGCGGACGCCCGCGAGGTAGGCGCGGAACTGTCGGTGCTCGCGTTCGAGCTCGGCCAGCACGTCGCGGGCCTCGCGGTCACTGGTCGGCATCACCGATCGCGCTCCTTGTGCCGGAGTTCGACAGTCACGTACCCTTCGCCGTCGTAGACAAGTCGGTACAGCCCCCGCGTTCGCTTCTCGATCCAGCCGGCGTTCCCCAGCGCCGACAGCGCGTCGTTGACTCGCTGGCGCTCCAGCCCTGTCACGTCACGGATCAGTCGCGGGTTTACCTGGTACTCGTCGCGGAAGACGTTGAGGACCTGTCGCTGCTGCCCCGTCGGCTCGAAATTCTTGTTCGCCACGTTTGGTCGTGTGGATGCTCTCACTGCTATCCCTCAAGTGTAACTGTGCGTGCCCGTGCTATTGTACTTTTTGGTGTACTGGACAGTAGTTGTTACAACGTAACGGTTAAGTAGACTGGGTGTGTACTGTAGGGTAAGCAGGGAGCCCCGGTCAGAAGATGGCCGGCGCGTGTTCCAGCACGCCCGACCTGCTTGGAGAACCAAGCAATGGCAACCAACGCATCCACCGCTGTTAACGGTATCGAACAGACCGACGACCTCCCCGCGGGCTGGGAGCGCCTCGACGACGACCAGCTGCCCCACGGCTACACCGAGGCCTTCGAGCACGACTCGGGCTTACGCGTCACGATCGAGTCGATGTCTCGGCCGACCCAGATGGCCGACCCGATGACCGCGACCGACGAGTCGGGCTACGTCGCCCGCGTTCGCGACGACGTCGGCGCCGACCTCTCGCACACGCTCGTCGGCAAACAGACCGCTCGCGACGCCGCGCTGGCGTTCATCGACGCCCACCCCGACGCCGACTTCGAGATGCCCGACGACCGCGAGCGCCACGGCGGCGGCCCGATCGACTGGAGGGGCGAGTGATGGCCGACGACGTCCAGCCCGGCGACACGATCGCATCGACCGACGAGGCCAACGCGGCCGCCCTCGACGGCGACCTCGCGCTACGCGTCCAGCCGCCGGCGCCGAGCGCGACGCAGTACTACTTCGCCGACGAGCAGTGTGGCTGGCAGTTTCAGAAGTGCGGCCACAGCCGTTCGCGGTCCGTCTCCGTCGAGTTCGTCCGCGAGCGAGTCGAGTCGGCGATCGCCCGGAACGACCGTCCGGGTGGCGCCAGTATCCGCGCGGTCGAGCGTGACGTGGTCGGGCGGTACGCGGAGGGGGGTGCCTGATGGCCGACGCCGCGTACCCGACCGCCAACGGGTTCGTCTGGGACTGCCGGGACTGTGGGTTCACCGGTGACTGGCTGACCGTCGACGGGTGCTGTCCCGAGTGTGGCGGTCGCGACCTCCCGACTCTGGAGCGTGATGCGTGATGAGCAAGTGGTCCGATGTCGACGAGCAACGCATCTGGGAGGGGCTGGTCGTCCAGTCCCACGGCCCGGACGACGTCGACGCGCTGGAGTACCTGCGCCGCGGGTCGCGAGCTGACGACGGGAGGGGCGCATGACCGACGACCGCCCGCAGCTCCACGTCGGCGACCACGTCCAGGACCGCCAAGAGGACGACCCCGACGAGGCCGCGACCATGCTCGTGGTCGGTACGCCGGCCGAGCGCGCCGACGAGGTCGCGGTCGACGACGACCTGACCGTCGCCGATGTCAATCCCGAGTTCCCCGCCGACGACCGCGTTGTCGAGGCGGTCTTCCCCGGGCGAACGACCGCCGACGTGGACCACCTGACGCGCTACGCCTACCCGCGGTCGCGGTTGCGGCGGACCGCGCAGCTCCACAGCGAGGTGGCCGATGTCTGAGGAGGGGCCCGAGGTCACCTTCGAGTTCGTCGACCAGTCCTCGCGGCGCCGGCGCGTGCGGTTCGTCCGGGAGAGCCCGGGCGGCTGGTCGCGCGTCGAGGAGCAGCTCGACGACGGCGAGTGGCGGCCGCTCGGTGGCGAGACCGCGGCCGACCTGGAGGTCACGATCGACGCCGCGGCTGCCGACGCCGTCGAGCTCGTGCCGCCAGGGGACGGGGCGGCGATGTCCATCACGGGTCCGGAGGCCGCGGACCGATGAGGGTGACCCGCGAGGACCTCGACGGGACGCAGATCCAGCGCCTCGTCGTTACGGAGCCGCGCGAGACGGACCACTACGTCGGCGAGTGCGCGGGCTACCTCTGCCCCGAGTGCATGCAGGCCGACGAGACGCTCGACCAGATCTGGCACGACGAAGACTGCAGCCTCGCCGGCGAGCACGGCCGCGACCACTACGACGAGCTGGTCCCCGACGTGCCGGGGCGGTCGACGCCGGAGTTCGACGAGGCCCATCCGATCACGGTCGTCGAGTTCGCCGAGACCGAGGGTCGCGGCGGACTCCACGAGGGCGAGGTTCTCGCGTTCATGTGCCACTGCGGGAATCTCGACGAGGATGTGTTCGAGGTCGTCCACGACCAAGCGTGCGGGATCGCCGACGAGACCGAGGACCCGTTGACCGACCACAGCGACGTGCCGGTGTCGCCGCCGATGGACTAACGGACCTGTTTTCGCCGGTAGTTTCTCTTAGTTGCGTGTCAATAGCCGCGGGTATGGACAGGCGGCGTTTTTTACAGGGGTTTGGGATCACGGCGGGACTGATAGCAGGTTGTTCCTCCGACGAGAGGACCAGAACTGACACGAGCGGTCCGAATAGGACCGATGCGGACCCACAAACGCAGACGAATACTGATGCGCAGGTTCGTACTACAAGGTCAGGTTCAACCCCGGAGGCGCTTCCACCGACAGCGAAACCCACAGAGAAACCGTCCCCGACAGCGACCAAGTCACCGACCCACTCACCGACACCGACCACGACTCCCGGGATCACATTCCCGCTTGAGCTATCCGGCGAGGATGCCTACGAAACGAAAGAGCTGGTCCTCACCGACACCGCACTCCTATTCGAATTCGATTTCGCAGGCGGGAAGCTGCAACTGTCCTACACAACCACCCAGGGAGCGGCCAGGACCGTCACGTTCGCCAACATCGACGGCGTGTCGACCGGCACGTGCTCGGTCGTTGTCCCGGACCGCCCCCACAGGTACCAGATCCGCACTGGGGGAGACTGGTCAGTGACGATCCGCCCACCTGAACGGAATCCAGAGACCGCCACGTCGCTCCCCTTCTCAGAGTCTGGGTCGAGCTACGACGTACTGGGGCCAATCGAGGTATCCGGAAGAACGACCGTTTCGGTCGATACCGATTCCGACCGCCGTGGATACATTCGGGACTGGAACTGGAACGATTTTGATCTGCTGTACCGCGGGGACCAGATAATCGATTACGACGGGTACGTGTTCCTCGAACCCCGGTTCGACAGGGAGTGGTCTGTCTCACTTCGAGAGACGCCCGAGTGAGGTTAGCTCGGATCTGCAGCCAGCTTCCGGGCCCGCTCTCGGCGCCCCAGGAGATCGTCGCCGACGTGGTCGTCAAGTTGCCGGTGAAACTCTACATACCGATCGAGAAGCGCGACCTCATCGCCGTACCGGTTTTCCTTCCGGTAGACGATCGCCAGATGCCGGTAGTAGGCCGGCGGCGCTGCGCCGAAACCGTCCAGCTCCACCGACCGCTCGGCCTCGGCCTCTGCGTAGTCGATACACCACAGCAGAAGGTCCTCGACCTCGTCGTGGCGCCGCTCGCGTTTCAGTTCCCGAATGTCCTCCATCGCGTCGGTGAAGTGGTCGTACTCGTACTCGTCGCGGCGGTCGAACGCCGGCTCGCGCTTGGCCCGGTCGCGCTCCAGGCCCTCGCGCACCGCGTCGTGATCCAGCTCATCGTAAGCGTCGCCGCCGAACATCCGCTCGACCAGCTGGCGGAACATGCCCCAGACTCCGCGGACTGGCCGGATAAATCTCGGGGGCCACCCGGCGCCGTGCCCGTCTTATGTAACGAATAGCCTTGTCTGAAGGGACGACTGTTACATAAGACGGTCCCGAACGTCCCGGATGCTTTCCAGAACCCCCCACGTTGCTTTTATAACCACTTCTATCACATGTCGGATCGTGATCCGAAGTCCGCGGGCCCTGAACCACAACGAGGTGCCGGATCAGGAGCTAATCGTCTACCGCGGGCACCACTTAAGCGATGTCGAGCAGGCCGTACAGGACCTCATCCACGGCCGCGCGGCGGATCCGTTCATCCTCCACGGTCCGCCCGGCACCGGGAAGACGATGGTCGCCCGGCACACGCTCCGGCGGTACGACTCCCGAGACGACGTGGTCACCGCCTACGTCGACTGCTGGCGAGACTACGACGAGTACCACCTCCTCTCGGATGTCGTCGACGAACTCTCGCTGCGCGTTGTCCACGAAAACTCGACGCCGCAGTCCACGCTTGTCGACGCGCTTCAGGCCGAGACCGACCGGTCGCGCGTGGTCGTCCTCGACGAACTGGAGATGGTGCAGGACCCCGCGCCACTCGACGCGCTCGCCGCCGCGCCGAACCTCACGGTTGTCGGGATCGTCAACGACCGCGACGAGCTCGACGACACCGTCGGGGCGGTCTGGGGTCAGCTGGGTGAGAGTCGGTACCTGCAGTTCGGCGACTACTCAGTCACCCAGCTGACGCGGATCCTCGCACGGCGGGCCGAGCACGCCCTTGCCGGAACGCCGCTCTCGGACCTGCAGATCGAACACATCGCGGAGGCCGCCGACGGGGACGCGCGACTGGGCATCTGCATCCTGCGGGCGGCCGCCGAGCACGCATACGAGGGCGACGCCGAGTCGATCACTGACGGCCACATCGCCAGCGCTGTGGAGACGGCCAGTCGCGAGTTACACGAGGAGACGCTGGCGCGGCTTACCCACCACCAGCGGACGCTCTACGAGGTCGTGCGAGATGCGGGCGAGATCTCACCGGCCGGGGCGCACGACCGATACGCCGACCGCGTGGCCGACCCACGGAGTTCGAAAACGGCCAGTAACTACCTGCGGAAGATGGTCTCCTACGGGTTGCTGGTCGCCGAGGGCGCGACGCGGGGCAAGACCTACCGCATCGACGACAGCGGGTACGCCGCCCCCGGGTTCCCGTAGCTTTCGAGAACCCCCCTCGGAATCTGTTTTTATACCCCCTGCGTACGCAAGTGTGTATGTCGGGACAGACAACCACGATCCGAACGTACGGCGGCGAAGACGCCGACGTGATCCACCTCGAAGACACCGCCGAGGGTCGCCGATTCAAGATTTCGGGGCCAGAGGACCGCGAGTGGATCGTCCACCTGGAGGTGCCAGGCGGCGAGTTCAGCGTCGAAGTAAGCCGTCGCGACGGCGAGCCTGCCGATCTGGAGACGCCCGAGTGGCTCGAAGACAACCTCGCGAGGATGGCCCAGCCCGCGTGACGATGTCAGTCGTCGGTCGGGTCGGGGAGCGTGCTGGCGTCGAGATCCTCGTTGAGGAACGCCTCCCCCTCGTCGGTAAGGCGGTAGAGGCCGCGAGAGATCTTCTCAACCAAGCCAGCGCGCGCAAGGGTGGACAGGCGATCGCTACCGTGGCTCTGGGAAGTGACATCGAAGTCAGCGAGCGCTCGGGGCGTCATGTTCCCCTCGTCGCGCATCGTTTCGAGGATGCGCTCGTCGACGGGTCGCATCCAGTCGGCTCGCTGTCTCACCACGCGCGCAGAGTCCGGTCTACAACTCATATTCCTACCGATAATGCGTTATTCGGTGCTTTCTCATTTATATCTACGCCCCACTCATTCGCATATGGTGCTTACTTAGCACCAACCTATTTGTAGCAGGCGGTAATACAGTCTTATGACCCGCCCTTTCGGGCCTGAAAAGGTCCGACGTGCGCCAACACGCCGGGTGGGTCAGCGGTCACCTCACCACGAGGTTTCGAACGACCCATGCGACAGAAAGAGTACACGGGCCTTAAGAATACGGCCCACAACACGAGCAGAACCGCCGATCGTGCGAACGATCGTGATAGTCAGGACTCGCCGACCGAGTCCACGCGGAAAACTTCGGCAGGGGTTGGGGCTCCTGCAGTCGAACAGTCGAGCGGGCACGCCCATGAGGATAGCGGCCAGATGGCCGCCGACGGTCGCCGGATAGTTGCCGACGGCGGGCAGACCATGCCCCCCGCGGCTGCGTCGCTGCTCTCGTCGACCTACCGGATGGCTGTCGTCGCCTGCCTATCCAGCGGGCCGGCGACGCCGTCGACGATCGCCGACGAGGAGGATGTCGGCATCGCCCATGTCTCCCGCGCACTCGGGAACCTCCGCGAAGACAACGTGGTGGAGCTGCTGGTCGACGACGATGTCAAGAAGGGGCGCGTCTACGCCCTGAGCGACAACGGATCGGACATCATCGACGACTGGGGCGAGACGATCGAGCGCAACACCGGCCGCGAACTCGCACGAGGTGGGGCCTGATGTTCGGGCTCAAGCTGTTCGCCGACGAAAGCGAGGTCGAGACCGCCCCCGAGCCGGTCACGACCGACATCGACGCCGACGACCTGTTCGAGGCGCTGCGGAGTGACCGGCGCCGGCGCGTCGTTCGCGCGGTCGCCGAGCTCGAGACGGTCGACCTGGGCGACCTGACGGAGGTCGTCGCGAGCGAGGAGTACGACTGCGCAATCGCCGACCTGACCCACCAGGAGCGCAAGCGCGTCTACGTTTCGCTGTACCAGACGCACCTGCCCGAAGCTCGACCAGCTGGGGATCGTCGACGTGGCCGACGACCAGGAGGTCCAGGCGACCGCGGCCACCGAGGCCGCCGTCGAGCTACTCGCGACCGCCGTCGAAGTCACGGGGGACCAGCGATGACGAGCGTCGACCGCGTGGACGTGCGCGACGCCGTTCGCTCGCTCGACGAGCGCGGCCGCACGCACATCAAGTCCCGCCACGTCGCTGCGGAACTCGGCCTCGATGCCGACCCGTCGACGTGCAAGTCCATCGGGAAACGACTCGCCCAGCTGGCCGACCGCGGCGTCGTCGAGCGCTGGTCCGGTCGCAAGTCCAGCAACGGGACGACGTGGCAGATCCGTAACCCCGGGGCGGGCATCCGAGCCGACGGGGGCATGGTGATGGCCGATTCGCGCCCATCAGACATCACCCGAACGGACGTGACCGACGAGATCGCGTCGGTGACGATCCACATCATCGCTGACGGCCGTGACCGCACGCTTCATGCTGAGGCGCTCGCCGAGGTCGCAAATGGGCTCACCGACGGCGGGGACTACATCGCGACCGAGATCGTTGTCGACCACAGCGACCTCGAAGAGGATGCGGAGAAGGACCTGCTACGGGGGCTGTCCGGCGCGACCGTCGAATACACGGACGGCGGGTCCACGAACGGTAGTGTCCCCTACGCGAAGACCGACGGTGCTGGCGACTATACGATGCTCGTCGTCTCGCTCCAGCAGCCGGTCGTGATAACCGACGGGGGGCAGGACACCGACGGCGAGCACGTCCCGGCCGACGAACTCCAGACCCTGCTCGACCGGCACACTGACACAGAGGATGAGGACCCCGTCCCGATGACCGACGGTGGGACTGACGTGAAGACCCCATCGTCGCGGGACTACGTCGAGGAACGATTGGAGCAAAAGCCGTTCGTCTCAGCTATCGAGCCGTGTGGTCTCGGGCTCCGAGTCAGCATCCAGGGGACTGAGGACCACACGTTCACCAACTTGATGGAGACCCACCGCTGGTACCTCGCGAACATCAATACTGACGGAGGGAAGGCCATCCTCATGCCGGTGCCCGAACCCGACGACGAGGTTTCGGGAGGTGACGACCGATGACGGTCAACCCCGAGCGCGTCCAGGCCGACATCGACTGGGATCTCGACCGCCTGCCGCTCCCGGTTGGCCAGCGGGTCAGCGAGGCGGCCCTGGCGGTCCTCGACGAGTGCAAGCCCGACCAGCGGGCGACCGTCCGGCGCGTCCGCGCGGAGGTCAGCGGCGAGGCGCCGCCCCGCACCGCCGACGCCAACGACTACCTCCGGGCCGCCAAGCACGCCGACGGCGAGCTCGCCATCGTCACGTGGACCAACATCGGCGCGACGGCCATCCGGTGGGACCCCGACGAGGGGCGCTACGAGATCGCCGGCTACTCCGAGCTCGACAACAAGCTCGGCAACGACCCGACGTTCGTCGAGCACGGGAGTCGCCGGTCGGTAAAGGACATCCTCGGGAACGCCCCGATGGTCGCGACGGCCGACGAGACCGACCTGCTGCCGGGAGGTGAGTCGGCGTGAGCTACGTCGCCGAGTGCGAGCAGTGCGGTGTCCTCGAACGCGGCGAGTTCGAGGAGGTCGGAGACGCCGCCGAGGACCACGACCAGTTCCACGCGGTGCAGGTCAAGCGCGCCGCGACCGACGGCGGCGTCGACATCGACGGCCTGTCCGTCGACGAGGACGCGACGATCGACGAGTTCGCGGAGATCGCCGAGGACGAGGCCAAGACGATCGCCATCTTCGAAGAGCCCGGGGACATCGACCTGACGCTGGTCGAACTGGCTGCCACCTATCTGGACCCGAACGGC
This sequence comes from Halosimplex rubrum, assembly GCF_013415885.1. NCBI lineage: Archaea > Methanobacteriati > Methanobacteriota > Halobacteria > Halobacteriales > Haloarculaceae > Halosimplex > Halosimplex rubrum. The sequence continues at coordinate 1,835,074 of NZ_CP058910.1, read as the reverse complement.
GCGCTCCGGACGTTCTCGATCACCGCGGACGACTTCGACCCCGACGACCACGAGCACGGCGACTCGGAGGAGGTGGTGACTGTCTCCACCGAAACCGCCCGCGCCGCCCTCCTGGAGGTCGAGGCCGCCATCGAGCGCACCGGGGGCCCCGGTGTCGGCGCCGACGAGGCGTGTTCGCCACTCGCCGCGGTTCGTGAGGCCGTTGCCGCCGAGCCCGGCCTCGACGAGCACGCTCGTGGGTACGCGCTGGCGGCCATCGACGGGATCGCCGACAAGCGCGGTGTCGACGCGAGCGGTGCCGATCCGCTGACCGACGCGACCTTCCAGGCGTGGGACGAACTGCAGGAGGTCCTCGACGAGGACGACGGCGGCGATGCTCCGGCGGCGGTCACCGACGGCGGGAACCCACCCGGCGCCGCGAGCGCCGGCGCGCAGGTCCCGCGGGATGGCGCCTTCGCGACCGACGAGGCCCCGCACAAGTGCGATATCTGTCTGCGCGTCTTCGACGAGCTCGCCAAGCTCCGGGACCACGACTGCCGACCGCTGGCAGAGCTCGTCGACGCCGACGGAGGTGGTCGCGATGTCTGAGGGCGACCACGTCGCCGAGGCGATCGAGAGCTACGCGGCCCGGTCGCGCGGCCCCGAGGATCCCGATGTCGCGTGCATCAAGACCGTCGGCGGGAACGCGCTGTTCTGCCCACTCGACGATGTCGCTCTCGTCCGTCGCGACGGCGAGCTGCGGGCCGACCGCGAGGGCGAGGCGTGGATCAGCTCCGACACCGTCCGCGATATCGAGGAGGTGCGGTGACGATGCCGTCCAACACCGACCGACACGAGGACTACCTCGTCCGGGTGGACAGTGAGGGGCACAAGGGCGAATGGCTTCGGATGGTCGCGTGTCCGATTCCCCACTGCGGCGCGACCCGCGGCGAGGACTACAACAAGTTCGCGGTCCACCTGGCCGCCGAGCACGGTCCGGAAGACCTCGGGCTATCGTCCAGCGGACGGCCCGTCGCGACCGACGGCGGTGTGTGCAGCAGCGGACCTGTTCACGCTGTCGCAGAGAGTACGTCGAGGACGGCGAGAGTGGCGAAGGCCGCGACGAGCACGCCGAGGGTGAACAGGATGATCCCGATGGGGTCGATGTCCATACTCCAAAGGGCGCGCTTTTCGTTCAAAAACGTGACTGCAGTGTCGGGAGGTGACGCGTGATGTCGCTCGACGAGGGCATGCTGACGGCCGCCGACATCGTCGGCCTTCTGGAGGACCACGGCGTCGACGTCGAGGACGCCAGTGACATCGCGACGACCGTCGACGGCGACCACGTCCGCGCGACCTTCTCGGTCACGGCGCCGATCGGGCTCTCCCTCGAGGGCGAGGACGCTGCCAGCGAGGACGAGGCCGACCAGGGCCCGGCGACCGACGACGATGTCGCCGCCGAGGTCGAGCAGGTCGAAGCCGACTCCGGAGCGACCGACGATGTCGACGAGCTGACCGAGTCGATCGTCGACGACGAGGACGGGGACGACGCCGACCAGGACGGTCGCGACGACGAGGTCCTCCCGACGTTCGACGAGCTCGTCGACGAGGACGAGAGCGACGCCCCCGACGACGACCCGGACGGGGGCGAGGGTGACGCCGGCGCCGAACCCGCACCGGAAACGGAGGGGTCCGACGGCGGCGAAGACGACACCGGCGACGAGACCGAAGACATGCTCGGCATCGCGACGGCGAAGTCCTACGGCACCACCCTCAACGGGACGGTCGCCGACCACTTCGACACCGACCGGGTGACCGTCGTCGACCAGCCCTACGGCGCCGACCTGATCCCCGGGACCGACGCCGAGGGGCCGGACTACGCCGTCGGGCGCAACAAGGTCCAGCTGGGCGACCCGGGACGGCGCGAGATCGGTGTCGACGTCGAGGAGGAGATCCGGGCGATCGCCGACGGCGACTCCGTGCGACTGGAGCCCGTCGACGGCGCCGTCGAGGAGGACGACGACGAGGACGAGGACCAGCAGGACGACGAGGACGTGCCTGAGCACGACCCCGAGACGGTCTCCGAGCCCCAGCCGGAGGACAACGGCGAGGACACCCCAGAGCCCCATTCGGAACCCGAGGAGGAGACCGCCGAGGAGGACTCGGAGGCGGACGACCCCACCGAGGCCGACGAGTCGGACGCGCCGCCGATCGAGTTCTGGTGCGGTCACTGCGGCGCCGGCCCGGAATCGAGTCAGGCCGACGTTCGCGACCACCACGGCCGGGAGGACCACCCCGGCGAGCCCGTCGTCCTGAGCGAGCACCCGGCCGAGGCGGACGTCATCGAGAACGGCGGGCCCGACCGGCCCGAACGCAGCCTCGATCGCGTCCTTCGCGAGCGTGTCCTGGAGTACCTTCTGGGCCACGCTCGCGACGGCGACCGGTTTTTCAAGCCGGAGGACATCGCCTTCGCGCTCGACGAGCCGGGCAACGATGTCGTCGACGTGCTCAACGATCTGGTGGAGGACCGACGTGAGGTCGTCAAGGTCAGGCCCGTCGGTGTCAGCGGCCAGATGTGGTGTGCGCGGCTCGCGGCGCCGGGCAAGATGACCGAAGGAGAGATCCACAGCGTCGCCGAGGCGTCCGAGTCCGTCGACGAGGCTGCCGAGAACTTCGAGGTCTCGGTGGACTACGCCCGGACCGTGCTGGAGGCCCACGAGTGCCTCGACGACGTCGTCGACGACGACCAGGAGGTGGCCGCCGCCGATGATTGACCGGCTTCGCGACGCCTACCGACGCTGGCGAGTCCGGCGCCGGCGCTCGAAGCTCCAGCGGGCCTACGCGAAAGTCGGGGAGATCCGACATGACCTCGGACCCGGGTTCACGCCCACGTTGTTCGCGTACGGCCAGCTGACCAACGAGGGGCTGGCGTCGCTGGTCGAGACCGAGGACGGCGCCGAACTCGACTGGTACTGGCCCGAGGACGAGCTGGACACCGAGAGTCGCGAGTGTCCCGACTGCGGTGAGGCGGCGCCGGTCGTCGTCGACGTGCAGTCGGTCGGCACGGGGAACTTCGACGCCATCGCCGGCGAGGTCCACGTCGAGCGCAACGGCGGCTACGGCGAGGGCTGGCGGCTGTACTGCCACGAGACGTTCGAGGAGACCGATTCCGCATGAGCCAAACCGAACAGCGAGTCCGCGAGTTCGTCCCGGGCGAAACGGACATCGACCAGTGGATCCGCGACCATCGCGAGCTCATCGAGCGCGAGGCCAACAGCGACGCCCCGGACGCCTGGGTGTTTCAGTCGTTCCTCGACTCGATCGACGACGGCGAGGACGACGAGTCGGACGAGACCGACGACGAGGGAGGTGTCTCGGCTTGACCGAGGCGGCTGGGGTCGACATCGAGGATGCCGACGCCCTGGGTTCGGAGCGAGACACGCTGGGGGGCGCGGACGTCCTCGATCCCGGACATCATCGATTGGCGACCGGCCTGCTGGCGCTCGCGCGCCTCTTTCGTGACCGCCTCGCCGCAGTTGGGGCACCAGCGCGCCGACGGGGAGACGGGCTCGCGGCAGTTCCCGCAGCGCTGGCGCTCCCGCGAGAGGCTGTCGTCGTCGTCGACGATCCCGGCGCCGGCGAAGATCTCCTCGTTCATCTGCTCGGCCGTGACGTGGACGTAGCGCTGCCACATGTCCGTGTCCAGCGACCACTGGACGCGGTGCTGGATCTCCTGTTTATCGTACCCTTCGCGCCACATCCGGGTGACCGCCGAATGTCTGAAGTTGTGGGGGTTGACAGGTTTGTCGACCTCCGCACGGTCGGCGAGCGTCGTCAGGATGCTTTTGAACCGCGACGGCGAGAGGGCTCCGTCCTCTTCAGCGACGGGGCCGCACTCGTCGAAGGTGTGGAACAGCGCCGCCTCGGGCTCGTCGGGCCGGGGGTGGGAGTGGTTCAGGTACACCCGCAGCGACGCCTTCGCGTCGATGATGGGGTAGGGCTGGATGGTCGCGCCCTTCAGCCCGATCGCGTTTCGGTTCGGCGTGTAGGTCGCGCGCTCGCCTTCCAGGTCGACGTCCTTGACCCGGAGCGACCCGGCGAGTGTGAGCCGGGCGCCCGTGTCGGCGAGGAACTCGACGAGCGCCTGGTTGCGCGGTCGGCGGGCGGCCTCGACGAGGTCGCCGACGTCGTCCTGCGAGAGCATGTCCGCCTCGTCGACGGTGTGCTCCTGGTCGTCGGGCTTGTCGGGGTCGAAGTTCGCGACCCACTCCTCGCCGCGGTCGGTCGCCCAGGTCGACAGGGCGGCCTGGTAGTTGTAGACGGTGGCGTCGCTGGGCTGGCCGCCGCGGCCGATGGAGTCGTCGCGACGGACGCGAAAGAACAGTTCCTGGGCGTCGTCGAGGTCGAGGTCGATCAGCGGCACGTCGCTCCACTCGGCGAGGCGCCGGAGCCGGTTGGCGTACTGGCCGAGCGAGGAGACGGCGAGGTCGCCGTCACGGGCGCGGAGCCACGAGCGGATGGCGTCGTGGTCGTCGGGGTGGATGTCCGCCTCGGCGAGGCGTTCGAGTGCGTTGTCGTACCGACGGCGGAAGCCACTGAAGTCGTCGGTCGGCATGAGCGGTCAAAGAGAGTCCTCTTTCATAAAGCAATGGTGCGAAAAACCGCTTTCCGGTCGGACCGGGGAGAGTCGACCGCCGGCGGACCGACCCCACCCGCGCGGCCGCCGTCGGTCGCGGCGCCGGCGCGCCCGTCAGTTGTTTCGGCCGTCGACCTCGGTGACGTGTTCGAGCCACTTCTCGACGGTCGGCTGGCCCCAGTAGCGGACCGTGTCCGAGCGGTCGTCGTAGTCGACGACGCCCGCCGCGTCGAGCCGCGGGAGATGCGTCTCGATCAGCTCGGTCGCGAACTCGTCGTGGCTGCGGCCGCGGGGCTCCCCGAGCCCCGCCGGCTCGCTGGCCGCGAGCAGCATCGCCAGTTCGTCCACCGTCGCCGTGCTCACGTCACCCTCGCGGAAGAACTGACAGACCTCGCGGCGCCGCCAGTCCGAGAGCGCTTCGAACACCGTGTCGATGAACGGTCGATCCCCCTCCAGGTCGTCGACCGCAGGCTTCGTGCGACCGCGTCCTCCGTCGTTTGACCCGCTCCGTTCACTCATACCCGTCTACCCTACCGTTGCTCGCTCTCCATAAAGAATATCGGCCCTAGAAGCCTAGGGTACCTGTTACTCCGCTCACCTGTTCGGGGCGCTGACGTTTCACGCGGCGGCTATCTCCGGGGGATCGGGGGCTACTGCGAGTCGAACATGGCTTCGAGGACGCGGCGGTGGCCCTTGCGGAGGTGCTGGAGGAAAGTCGTCGAGGCGATGTCGAGCGAGTCGGCGAGCGTCTCGGAGTCCGCGTCGCGGGGCCACTCGTAGTAGCCGTTGTAGTAGGCCGTCTTGAGGACCGCGCGCTGGCGGTCGGTCAGTCGGGCGCCGATGTCGCCGTGGCCCGGCCACCAGGGGGCGTCGGTCCGGTGGCGCTCGCGCTTGGCGGCCAGGCTCACGTCGGGAAAGCGGGCGTCCATCGCCTCGGTGACCCGCCGTACGTCCAGATCCGCCGGCGCCTCGACGAGCATGTGACCGACGCCGTCCTCGACGATGCCGCGCTTGCCGCGCGCGCCGGCGTCGGCGAGGAACCGGAACACCGAGTCGGTCAGCGTCATCTCGAAGTGCGGGCCGTCCTCGCGGTCGAGTTCGCGGATCTCCTCGAGGTTGGACAGCTCTTTGGCCGCCGCCGCGCCGACCTCGGGGTCGGCGCCCTCGACGGTGAGGTAGTTGACGACGCGGTCGTCGCCGGTCCGGACCGCGTGGTCGATCTCGAACCGGCAGTCGTGCTCGCGGCTGGCGGCGAACAGCGGCGTCCCGCTGTGGACCTCGAACTCCAGTTCGAGGACGGAGTCGGATTCGACGAGCCGGCGGTACTGGGCGGCCGCGAGCGCGAAGCCGACCGCCTCGCCGAGCGTCTCGAAGCCCGAGAGCTCCCGCCTGCTGAAGGCGTTCGGGCGGTCGGCGTACACCGCGAGCAGGCCGTGCGTCGTCGACCCGTGGGTCAGCGGCACCGCGACCATCGACCCGACCCCGCTCTCGACGGCGGCCTCGCGCCACGGCTCGAAGACCGGGTCGCTCGTCACGTCGTGGACGACCTGCACCTCGCCGGTCCGGTACGCCTCGCCGGCCGGCCCCCCGCCCCGGTCGTCGGCCGCGACCGTGACCGTGATCTCCTCGAGGTAGTCGTCGGCGATCCCCGTCCAGTGGGTCGGCGTCACCTCCCGCTTGGAGGCCTCCCGCTGGCCGATCCAGGCGAACTCGTAGTACTCCGAGTCGGCCAGGCGCTCGCAGACGCTCTCCTTGATCGCCTCGCTGGTCGTCGCGCCCGTCAGCGCCCGGACGCTCTCCTGGACGAGCTCCTGGATCTCCGCCAGCGTCTCCAGTTCGCCGCGCTGGCGCTCCAGTTCGGTGATGTTCCTGGCGATGCTGACGGTCCCCTGCACCTCGCCGTCCGGCCCGTGGTACGGCGCGAAGGTCAACTGGATGGTCTCGTCGGTCGGCTCGCCGGCCACCGTCTCCTCGACGACCCGGGCCCGCCCGGTGTCCAGCACCGCGCGGCGGTGGGCCTCGACGCGCGTCGCGAACCGGTCGTCGAACACCGCCGCCGGCGTCGAGCCGACGATCGAGTCCCGGTCGTCGTCGATGGTCTCGACCATCGCCTCGTTGACGACCCGGTAGCGACCGTCGACGTCCTGCATCGCGATCGGGTCCGCGCTGCTCTCGATGACCGCGCGCAGTTCCTGCTCGCGGGCCTGCCGTTCCGCCTCCCGGCGCGTGCGGTCGGTGATGTCGATGGCGACGGCGATGGCACCCGCGGGCGCCGCGTCGTCCGCGCCGGGCTCGGACTCGGTCAGCGGCTCGAAACACGCCTTGTAGGTCCGGTCGCCGATCGCCGCCGTCGCGTCCCCCGTCTCCCCGTCGAGCGCCCGGTGGAACCCCTCGACCAGGCCCGGACACACCGGCTCGAACGCCTCGACGGGCTCGCCGAGGAACTCCGACCGGTCGCAGACCAGCGCGTCGAAGTCCAGCCCCTGACAGTGGTCGATCCGCCCCTCGCCGTCGACCACGACCATCATGACCGGCAGGTCCTCCATGATGGTCGACAGCCGCTCGCGGTTGGCCGCCAGCGCCTCCCGGCGGCGCTCGCGCTCGGTCACGTCGCGGACGACGTTGACCACCGCGACCACCTCGCCGTCGCGCTCGATCGGCGACAGCCGGTTCTCGACGTACCCCATCCCGCCGTCGAGCCGGACGTGCGAGGTGATGGTGTGGCTGTCGACCGCGCCCGCGAACAGCTCCCGCAGCGCCCGCATCCCCTCGTGGAAGATGTCGCCGTCGATGATCCCGAGTTCGCGCAGGCAGTCCACGTCCCGCCCCACGACGCGGTCGGTCGGGATACCCGTAAAGCGCCGGAACCCGTCACTGGCCGCCCGGATCGTGTGCGAGCGGTCGACGACGTAGACGGCGTCGGCCGCCGCGTCGACGCTGGCCTCGTAGAGCGCCCGCTCCGTCTCGAAGGGGTCCGCCGCGTCCGACAGCGTCACGACGGCGGCCGTGACCGCCCCGTCGCGCTCGACCGGCCGGACGGCGACGGTCACCTCCCGACCGCTCGACCGGACCGGCCCGCTCCCGATCGTCCGCTCACCGGTCTCGACCGCCCGCCCCAGCGGGTCGCTCGGGCAGTCGACGACCGCCGGAACCGACGAGTCCCGCGGGTCCGCCTCAATCCGCTCGGCGAACGGCCCGTTCCAGGCGCGGACGGTCCCGTCCGGGTCGCAGACGACGGCCGGGTCTTCGACGGCGTCGAGCAGCTCGGCGACGACGGGGTCGGTCACCGCCCCCGGCCCTTCCACTCGCTCGCTCACGCCGTCCCCACCCGCGCGTGCTGGCTACCCATGGTTACTGGGAGAACGGTACCACGTCGAGGCTCATAACTTGTGGGCCTGGTTCACGTGCGACGGCCCGTCGGCCGCCACCGCGTCAGTCCGCCGCCGCGGCGGCCCCGCAGTCCTCGGCGACCGAGACGAGCGACAGCCAGGTGTTACAGCCGGCGCGGAGCGCCACCAGGTCGGCGGCGGTCACGGTGACGGTCAGGGTCGCGCCGTCGCGGTCGAGGGTCGCGGTCGTGCGGTCGCCCTCGATGTCGCCGACCTCGACGGCGACGGCTCGCTCGACGCGGCGAGCGCGCTCGGCGTCGGGATACTCCCAGTCGAAAACGGCCTCGTGGTCCACGGCTCGCGCGTTACTGCACGTCGACTTCTTTGATGTCGCGGCTGCGCTCCTTGAGGAGCACGCGGTGGCCGCAGTACGGACAGCGGACGCCGCCGTACTCGTCCAGTTCGACGTCGCGCTTGCAGCGGGAACACTTGTAGCTCATTCGTCGTCGTCGGCGAGTGCGGCGCGGATCGACCGGGTGACCGTCCGGCCGCCGGGGGTCGTCGGGGTGTACGCGCCACCGGTGAAGGTGTGACCGCAGTAGCCGCACTCCCAGATGCCGGTGCCCTGGCGGTCGACGCGGTCCTCGCCGCAGTCGGGGCACGTGTGGTCCTCGTTCATCTCGCCCTCGATCTCGGCGACGCGGCGGCGAGCGACGCGGCCGTACCGCGCGCCGAACCGACCCGCGCTTCCGGTTCGTCCCTGCTGTTCAGCCATAGTAACGTATCGTCCGGCAGTGGGCCGTATAAACCCTGCGAGTCACATCCGACGCCGTCGGCCGCCCCCTCGCACGGCGTCGGCGCTGTCGCGTCTGCTCACGCCGGGGGCGCAACTCGTTTGTCGTCGCCGTTCGACGAGCCGCCCATGGGATGGACTGTCGAGACCGACGCCGTCGCGAACTGCCCGACCTGCGGCGACGACCTCGGCGAGCGCGAGACATCGGACGGGCCCCGCCCGCACTGCGCGGCCTGCGACCTGACGATCTACCGGAACCCGGTCCCGATGGCGCGAGCGACGGTCGTCGACGGCGACGAACTCCTGGTGGTCCGCTTGGGGGTCGGCGAGGACGCCGGCGAGTGGGCGCTCCCCGGCGGCCGGATCGAACACGGCGAACCGCCCCGCGCCGGCGCCGCGCGCGAACTCGAAGAGGAGACGGGGCTGGCGGTGGCGCCCGACGACCTACAGCTCGTCGGCGACGGCTTTCTGGAGTTCGACGCGACGACGATGGTGTCGTTCAACTACGCCGCGCCCGCCGACGCGGCGTCGGGGACCGTCGCGGCGGCCTCCGACGCCGCCGCCGCGCGGTTCGTCTCCCGGGCGGAACTGCGCGAGATCGACGCCCCGTTCCGTGCCTCCGGCCGCGACCAACTGCTGGCCGCGCTCGACGCCCTCGGCGACGGGTAGAGTGGGTCCCGTTCGGGAGGGGCTCACTCCTGCAGGTCGGCCTCGCGCAGCGCCTCGTTGAGGTCCTCCCGAACCACTTCCCCCAGATCGCGCTCCCGGGCGGTCGTGACGACGCGGTTCTCCTGGACGGACGAACCGTCGCGGATGAGCAGGCGGACGTTGCCGTTCTCGCCGGCGCGGGTGGCTTTCGCGCGGACGCCCGACCGCGAGCCCGAGCCGCCGGCGTCGATCGGACCCGGAATTATCTTCTTGACGTGGGGGTGGCCGGCGACGGTCTGGATGGCGCGCTGGCCCGCCCGGCCGCCGACGAGCGTCGAGTGGGAGCCGCCGATCTTCTCCCTGGGCGCCGCCTCGACGACCTCTAGCGGCGCGTCGCCCCGGCGGGAGAGCACCGACTCGACGGGGTCCTCGTCGTCGCCGACCCGGTAGAAGTCGTGGTGCAACTGGCCCCGCACCGCCCGCAACACTTCCCGGTCCCCCGTCGCGTACACCTCCTCCGGGCGCTTGCGGCGCACCTCGTCGGCGACGAGCCCGGCGAAGTTCCGCAGCTCGATCACTCCGGTCTCCTCGCCGTCCTCGGGGGTGGTCGTCACCTCGCGGACGCCGGCGACCTCCTCGTCGACGAGTGTCGTCACGCGGGCCCGATCGCGGTCGAGTTCCAGTACGACGGCGTCGGCGTTCTCCGAGCGACAGACCAGACAGTAATCGCCCGGTCGGTCCAGCGCGGAGCCGCAACGCCGACACTCCATATCGGATCGGTCCCGTGCGAGCGTCAAAAGCGGCGCGGAAATCCCGCCCCGTGGGAGTCCGTCACAGCCGAGCGCGTCCGACGCGCCCCCGTCGACCGCTCTCAGAGGTCGTCGGGGTCGCGCTTGAGGTACTCGCGCAGCACGACCGTCGCGTAGCTCCCCTTCGGGAGCGTGAACTCGAAGGTGAGCGCGTCGCTCGCGTCGTCGCCGTCCCGGTCGGGGGCGGCGCGGTCGACGGACAGGTCCGTCCGCACCAGGATCGCCCGCCGCGTCCCGGTCGACTCGAACTCGCCCGGCAGGTCGAAGTCGCCGGGGTCCAGATCCAGCTCGTCCAGTACCTCGCGTTCGATCTCTCCCACCTCGCCGTCGGCGAGGTCGGTCTCGGTGCCGACCAGCGGCGCGGTCACGAACGCGCGGCCGCGCTCGCAGTGGCGACGGACCGTCCGGACCCGGTCCTCGGTCACGCGCTGGGTGCGGTCGGTGTCGGGCAGCGCGACGCCCTCCGGCGCGTCCGGATCGGCGAAACACACCACGTCGCCCGCGACGGGTTCGTGGAACGGCAGGCCTCGCTCCAGCCGCTCGGAGAGCATCCGGTTGAACGCGTACGACTGGGCGGCGTTGACGAACAGCCGCTGGAGATTGGAGGGGACCGCTTCGAGCGCGGCGCGGTAGTCCTCGTCGCCGAGGTCGCCGTCCTCGCTCCCCAGCCGGTCCCGCCGTTCGACGAGTCGGTGACACATCGACCGCTCGAATCCGAGCCGCTTCGGCAGCCTATCGAGCGCGCCCGCCCAGTCCTCGGTCTCCTGAACGTAGCGGCGGGCCTCCTGGGTCGACTCGGGTTCGCGCTCGGCGGGATTGCCGACGTAGGCCAGCACCGCGCCCTTCCAGTTCCCGCGGAGGATTTCGAGGCCCACCTCGTGAGTGACCGGGCGCTTGCTGCCGAAGCGCTGCTGGCCGAAGTAGTTCGGGACGCCGACGGTCGCGGGCTCGTCGGCGTCGGTTTCGGCGGCCGGCTCCCGCGTGTCGCCCCCGCTCGCGAACGCCACCAGATCCGCGGTGGTCGCGTCGGCGTGCTCGGGTTCGTCGACCCCGCAGACGGTGATCTCGAAGGCGTTGCCGGCCAGGTCGCCGAACAGGACGGGGCGGCCGGTCCGGCCGAGCAGTTCCACCTCGGCGTCGCGAATCTCGACCGCTCGCAGCTCCTCGGGGTCGCCCTTCCCGACGGAGAACAGCTGGGTCGTGACGGCGTGTTTGTCCTTCGTGCCCGCCCAGGAGACACGTTCGCGGGAGATCCCGAGCCGGTCCGAGAGGTCCGACGCGAAGTCGTTGGTGTCCCACCCCCGCAGGGTGACCCGCGCGAGCACGTTGGGGTAGGCGCCGGCGTCGGCGTCGAGCGGTTCGGCGTCGAACGCCTCGACTTCGGTGACCCGGAAGTCCTCGGGCGCCTCGCGGAGGCGCCCCCCGACCCCGGGCGCGTCGCTGACGTAGTGTGCCATCCCGACCGCCCGCTCGACGGGGTGTGCCTCGCGCATCTGTCGGAGAGTCGCCCGGGCGCGAGTAAATGCCTGTCGACCCTCGCGGGTCGCCGGTTCGCCGTGACCCGCGAGCGGTCACCGCTCGGCGGCCGTCACTCGATGGTGACGGTGGCCGTCGCGTTCTGCGCGTCGTTCACGCGCACGTCGACCTCGTACTCGCCGGGCTCGTCGGGGTTGTCGACGGCGGGGTAGCCGACGACGACCACGTCGCCCTCCGAGAGGGTGTAGTCGGTGTCCAGCGTCGCGTCGAAGGAGTAGGCGTTGTTGTTGACGCCGCTAACGTGGCTCTCGTTGAACTCGCGCTCCGACTCGCCGTCGGCGTCGGTGTCCACGCCGAGGATTATCTCCTCGTGCTGGGCGGAGTCGACCGTGAAGTTCTCGCGCGGGTACGTCGCGCCGATTGCGGTCCACTCGCTCCCGTTCGTCGTCTCGTCGACCGTCAGCCGAAGCGTCTGGTTCACGTCGGTCGCGCCCGCGCTGTCGTCTTCGAGCGCCACCCCGTCGTCGGTCACCGTCGCTCCGGGCTGGTCGGTGTCGGCATCGCTACCGATCAGCGCCGAACAGCCCGCCAGTGCGACCATCGCCACCAGCGCGACCGCGATCAAGGTGCGTTTCACGCTCCCGACGAAGTGATCCCCACTGGTAAATGCGTCGCATCCACCGGGACAGAAAGCTTATATCGGGGGCCTCCCCCGGGGACGGTCCCGAAACGGACAGGTGGCGGGCGTCCCTCGATGGGGACGATGAACGTCACCCGGGTCGGGGTCGCCGTCGAGACGCGCGCACCAACGGGGCAGACGAACGCCTACGTGCTCGGGTCGGACCCGGCGCTCCTCGTCGACCCCGCCGCTCGAACCGACCGGCTGGACGAGTTGGCGGCCGACCGCGGCGTCGGCCACGTCGCGGTCACGCATCATCACCCGGACCACGTGGGGCGAGTCGCCGACTACGCCGAGGCACGCGACGCGACCGTCTGGGCCCGGACCGGTCGCGCGGACGCCTTCGAAGCCGCGACCGGCGTCGAACCCGACCGGACCGTCGCCGAGGGGGCCCGGATCGAGACCGGCGACGGCCCCGTCCGGGTCGTCGACACGCCCGGACACGCGCCCGAACACGCCGCGTTCGCGACCGAAGACGGCGACGAGTCGGTGCTGCTCGGCGGCGACCTGGCGGTCGCAGAGGGGAGCGTCGTCGTCGGCGCACCGGAGGGCGACGTGCGCGCGTATCTCGCTTCCCTCCGACGGGTCCACGCGATGAACCCCGACCGCCTCCTGCCGGGCCACGGCCCGCCGGTCGAGGGGGCGGCCGTCCGCGACACCGCGGCGCGGCTGATCGGTCATCGCCTGGATCGCGAGCGTCGCGTCCGCGACGCGGTCGAAGAGGGCGCCGAGACCGTCTCCGACATCACGAGCGCCGCCTACGAGAAGGACCTGTCCGGAGTCCGGGACCTCGCCGAAGCGACCGTCCGCGCGCACCTCGAAACGCTCGCCGTCGAGGGATCGGTCCGGTGGGACGGCGAGCGAGCGCGACCGGCGTAGCGGAGGGCGCCGTTCGACGCCGCGCTCGCGACGCGCTTTTGCCCGTCGACCCGGTAGCTCGCCCATGGAGAGTCTCGAAGCCGAGCGCGAGCGAGCCGAGGCCCTGGACGTGTCCGAGCTGGCCGACGCCATCGAGACGATCGGCTTCGAGTGTACCCGCTGTGGCGCCTGCTGCAAGGCCGTCGAGGGCTGTGGGGGCGACGGCGGAGACGGTGGGGGCGACGCCGCCGAGCGGGGAGACGGATCCGCGGGCGAAGACGCCGAGGGCCACGACCACACCGCGACCGTGTTCCCCGACGAAGTGCGCGAGCTACAGGAGACCGACGACTACGACTGGCGGGACGTGGCGCGGCCGATGCCCTACGGGCTCGTCGAGGGCGAGGACGGCCCGCAGGGCGAGACCTTCGAGTGGGCGCTCCAGACCGACGACTGCGGCGACTGCACGTTCTACGCCGAGGACGACGAGGGCGTCGGCGCCTGCACGGTCCACGGCGACCGCCCGCTGGTCTGTCGGACCTACCCGTTCAGCGTCGCGCTCGGCGGGACGAGCCAGCCGATGGGCGAGGCCGTCGACGAGGCGGGGATGGTCCGCGCCCACGAGTGCGAGGGGCTGGGTCGGGACATCTCGCGCGACGAGGCCGAGGAACTGGCCCGGGCGCTCAAGCAGCGGGCGGTCCGGGAGCTGGAGGAAGCGGTCGCCGTCCGGGACAGCTACCGACCGATCGAGCGCGGCCCCGGCGAGGTGGTGGTCTTCGACTCGGAGGGCCCGAAGCGCTCGGACGGGTCGGAGATCGAGTGAGCGCGGGGATCGTCGCAGATCGGGTTCCGCGGACCGATCTGGCGGGATCGGGCTGGCATACTTTCATAAAACAGGGGGTCTATGACTCACCCGGAGGTCTACATCGTGGAAATCTCAGATAAGCTGCTGTGTCTGTTCAGTGCGGACGTGTCGGACGACGGCGACCGGTACGTCGTAGAGGTGCCGAAACGGGAGATCGAGACGGGGGCAGTCGATCCGGGGGAGACCTACCGCGTCGCGCTCATCTCCTCGGAGGTGGAACGGGCCGAAGACACGGACGAGGACAACGTCCCCTCGGAGCCACAGCCGCCGGTCGAGGCCGGCGAGATCCGTTACGTCGAGATCGAAGACATCGGCAAACAGGGCGACGGCATCGCGCGCGTCGAGCGCGGATACGTCATCATCGTCCCCGGCGCCGACGTGGGCGAGCGCGTCAAGGTCGAGGTCACCGAGGTCAAGTCCAACTTCGCCGTCGGCGAGATCATCGACGAGGACCTGTAGTTCTCCGGGGCCACCGCCCCGTCGTCTCCCGCCGCGACAGCGACGGCCGTCGCGACCCCGCGGCTGGTACGGCCGGTTAACCAACGGCACCAACGCGCCCCTCGAAGCCCACCGTAGGCTCCCGTTACGGCCGCGGTCGAGCCGGACAACCGCAAGAATGCGGCGGGGTTTACCGATCGTACCAAACCCGCTTTAGGGGAACGGTACCTCCCTGTGAGTATGAGCGCGACCACCGCGAGCGCGACGGGCGAGCAACTCACCCTCACCGAGAAACAGCGCCGGATCCTGGGATACCTCCGGGACAACGCCGACCAGCAGACGTACTTCAAGTCGCGGCTCATCGGGGACGAACTCGACCTCTCGGCCAAGGAGGTCGGGTCGAACATGACGACCATCCAGAACAGCGACACCGACCTCGACGTGGAGAAGTGGGGCTACTCCTCGTCGACCACCTGGAAAGTCACCGCCTGAGCGGACTCACTCTCGCGCTTTATCACACCCGCCAGCGACGGCTGTGGCTGGGCGGGTGGCGGTTCTACCCCGGACCGGGCTCGTCTGCCCGAGTCGCTCAGGGGTCGTAGGTGACGATGTCGTCGGCGTCGGCGGCCAGGTCGGCGGCCTCCGGACCGAAGGAGTCGGCGTGCTGGACGAGCAGCAGAAGGAGCGTCTCGGGCCGTTCCAGCGCGTAGCCGTCCTCGCGGGAGAGCAGCCCGGCCGCCTCCAGCTGGCTGGCGTACTTGCTGACGGTGGGCGCCGAGACGCCGAGCTCCTCGGCGAGGGCGGTGCCCGACACCTCGGGGTCGCGCAGGAGCGCGACGACCATCCCTCGCGGGGTCTCGCGCCGGAGGTAACCGAGCGCTACCTGCTCGAACTCGGAGAAGCGGTCGGCGGGGAAGAACCGTCGGTACTCCCCGTCCTCGCGGCTCTCGACGGCACCGTCCCGTTCCAGCCGGCGGAGGTGGTGCTGAGTCTCCCCCGTGCCCAGTTGCAGGTCGTCGCGGATCTTCGAGAAGTGCGCGCCGGGCGTCGCGGCGACGTACCCGACCAGCGCGTCGGGCGCGTCGCTGTCGCTCTCTTTCGCGAACCCGACGAAGGGACTGGTCGCCCCCAGGGCAGCGAAGCGACGGAGCGTCGCCCGCTTGCTCTCGTCGACGTCCCCCTCTCGCGCCATTATGGGTCTTTTGGCGGTGGGGTGGTAAAACGGCTTCGGCTACCGGGGGCGTCGGCCTTCGGACCGCCGAGAGCCACCCGGAGAGCCGAATTCCGACGAACGAGTCGCTAGCGGTGAACTAACGGAGTAGATACCGGTACGTATCCGGTTCGGAAGCGATCGGAACCCGAAGCGGGAGGTGGTACGGGCCCCGAATCCGAACCGACAGGGAGGACTTACTCCGTCTCGGTCTCGGGCTCGCGCTCGCCGTCGGTGTTGGCAGCGCTCCCGTCGCCGCCGGGACCGCCGACGGGACTTCCGGTCGGGTCCTGTTCGGCGTCCATCTCCTCGATGACTTCGTCGGGGTCGCGGATGTTCGCCGCGTCTTTGCCTTCCTTGATGGCCTGGGCCTCCTGTTCCATCGCGTCGACGTCGACCTCGGCCTCCTCGTCGATCTGGCCGAGGATCTCCTCGATGTTGTCGAGGCCGATGAGTTCGCGCGTCTCGGCGTCGAAGTTCAGGCTGTCGAGTTCGTTCTCGCCGTTGGCCTTCGCCATCTCGTTCACGTCGCTGCCCGAGAGGTGCTTGCCGTACCGGCCCACCAGCGAGGTGAGTTCCTGGGGCATGACAAACGTCGTCGATTCGCCCTGACCGATGTTCTCCAGGGTCTCCATGCCCTTGTCGATGATGGCCCGTTCGCCCATCGACTCGGCGGACTTCGCCCGGAGGACCGTCGAGATAGCGTCGCCCTGCGCTTCGAGGATCTGGCTCTGCTTTTTCCCCTGTGCGCGGACGATGTCGGACTGTTTCTCACCCTGGGCCTGCTCGATGGCCGAGCGCCGTTCACCCTGCGCTTCGAGGATCATGGCGCGGCGTTTGCGCTCGGCGGAGGTCTGTTGCTCCATGGCCTGCTGGACGTCCTTCGAGGGGTTGACCTCGCGGACCTCGACGCTCTCGACGCGGATCCCCCACTCGTCGGTGGGTTCGTCCAGTTCCTTGCGGATCTTCGCGTTGATCTCCTGGCGCTTGTTGAGCGTGTCGTCGAGTTCCATGTCACCCAGCACCGCCCGCAGCGTCGTCTGGGCGAGGTTGGAGACGGCCTTCTTGTAGTTGTCCACTTCGAGGAACGCCTTCTTGGCGTCCATCACCTTGATGTAGACGACGGCGTCCGCCGTGACGGGGGAGTTGTCACGGGTGATCGCTTCCTGGCGCGGCACGTCCAGCGTCTGGGTCCGCATGTCGAAGGCGTAGGTCTTCGAGACGAACGGCGGCACGAAGTTGATGCCGGGTTCGAGGAGCTTGCGGTACTCGCCGAACACCGTCAGCGCCCGCTTCTCGTAGGCGTTGACGATCTCCACCATCTGGTACACCATCACGACCGCGAGCAACAGCAGGATGACCGCCACGATCGGAAGGGCGCCACCGAGACTCTGCAACACTGGTACGGGGATCATGCGATCAAACTTCGTCCCACCCCGTCAAAAGTGTTGGGTGAGCGACCACAGATGCCGGGCCGCGGTACGGCGGTCGCGAACGGCGGGGCCGCGGGTCGACTCGGTTCGGAACGTCCGGGTCGGCTCAGGCCGGGTCGGTCTCGAACTCGCGTTCGTCGTCGGTGTCGCGGTCCGCCTGGATCCCGTCGCGGTCTTCGCTCCCGTCGCCGTCCGGCGACGGGCTCGAACTCCGTCGGCGTTCGCGGGCGAGTTCGCGGTCGATCTCGTCGGTCCCGCCGGTGAGGGGTTCGACGGTGACGACGTTGCCGCCGCCGGGGTCGACGACCATCACCTCGGTGCCCTCCTCGATCTCGCCGTCGACGCTCTTGGCGCGGTAGTAGGGGTTGAACCCGCCCTCGTCGAGTTTCACCTCGCCTTCGGTCTCGGTGATCCGCTCGGTGACCCGACCGGTCTCGCCGCGCAGCGAGTCGGAGTCGCTGGTCTGGGGGCCGCCCTTGCCGCCGTAGAAGTCGAACTGGCGGTAGACGTAGAAGGTGCCCGCTCCCGCCGCGACGACCAGTCCGGCGAGGATCAGCGGCGCGAGCACGCCCAGTCCGGGCGGGAGCAGCAGGCCGACGAGTCCGGCGACCAACAGGGCCACGCCGAGGACCATGAAGTGCGCTCCGGGGGCGAACGCCTCCGCGATGGTCAGCGCCGCGCCCGCGAGCAGGAGGAACAGTGGGAGGTTCGCCCCGATCCACGACAGGACCGAGGTCTGCCCGATCCACTCGATCATATCGGAGATTCGGTCGCCTACCCGAAAACACTTCCCCTCGCACCGGTCTCGGCGTCCGGTCGGTCGGGACGCGGTCAGAACCGCACGAACACCGCGTAGAGGACCGCCGTCACGGCGGCGACGCCCAGCGTGATCCCGCCGACCGTCGGCGGCGTCAGCGGCGTGACGACGCTGGCGAACACCAGCAGGACCAGCAGGGCGCCGGCGGCGACGAACACTGCGCTCTCCAGGCTAGGCGTGTCCGACTCGACCGGCAGATCCGGCGTCACCGACCCGGCGACGTTGCCGCCCTCGCCCTCTCCCTGACCGCCACGTTCGGACTCGGACTCGGACTCGGACTCGGTTCCGCCGAACGCGACCGTCGGGCCGTCGTCGTCTTCGTCGCCGACGGTCACGTCCCAGCCGTCGCTCCCGTCGTCGAGCGCGTCGGCCTCGTCCACGTCGCCGGTGTCGTCGCCCACCTCGTCGACGGAGAACCGCCACTCCTCCTCGTCGTCCTCGGTCCCGGCGTCGTCTGCCATGGCCGCCCGTAACGGCCGGCGGCCAATAGGGCTTGTCGTCGCCCGACGCCCGAGACAGCCGATACTGTCGGACTTCGAACAGAAACGTCGTTCGCCAATACTTTTTGCTTTCGGAGGCCCGGATCCGAGGTATGCGAACCTGCCCTCCAGCAGAACCGCGGTGGCCGCGGCGCGCTCCGCCGTCTACCCCACCGCAGTCGAGAGCCGAACGCGAGTCGACCGGACGCGAACCGGGTCGGACCCGGACCGCGAGTCCCGGAGGTGACCGACGGTGACCGACCCGGCCGTCGTGGCCGACGGGCTGACGAAGCGCTACGGCGAGGAGCTGGCGGTCTCGGACCTGTCGCTGTCGATCCCCGCGGGCGACGTGTACGGCTTCCTCGGCCCCAACGGGGCCGGAAAGACGACGACGATGCGGATGCTGACCGGGCTCACCCGACCGACCGAGGGGACCGCGACGGTCGCGGGCGCCGCCGTCGACGACCGCCCCGCGCTGACCGATCGGATCGGCTACCTGCCGGCGGACCCGCCGGTGTTCGACGAGCTGACCGGCCGCGAACACCTGAGATACGTAGCGCGACTCCACGAGCTCCAGCCCGACGAGGCCGGCGAACGCATCGACGACCTGCTCGCGCGGTTCGACCTGGCGGACGACGCCGACCGCCGGATCGGCACCTACTCGACGGGGATGGGCAAGAAGGTCGGCGCCATCGCCGCGCTCCTGGGCGACCCCGAGGTGGTCTTTCTCGACGAGCCGACGAGCGGGCTCGACCCCCGGGCCGCGCGGACGATGCGCGACACGGTCGCGGCGGTCGCCGAGCGCGACGTGACCGTCTTCCTCTCGTCGCACGTCCTCTCGGTCGTCGACGAGCTGGCCGACACCGTCGGCGTCATCGACGACGGGGAGCTCGTCGCCGAGGGGCCCACGGACGAACTGAAACGGCGCGCCCGCGACGACGGCGAGACGGACCTCGAAACCGCGTTCCTCGACATTACGGAGGACGAGGATGTCCCAGACGAACGAGTCGAGGCCTGAGTCGACGCCGTCGGCGGGAGCGCGACCCGCGTCGGCGAGTCGGCGCGGACGGTTCCCGTCGCCGTCGGTCAGCGCGACGATCGCGCGGGTCGAGTTGCGGCGGATGGTCCGGCGGATCCGCGCCCAGGACGTGTGGCTCGCGATGGTCGCGCTGGGGGCGCTCGCCATCCTGGCGGTGCTCCCGATCGCGTTCGACGCGGCGAGCGGCTGGGGCGCGACGCTCGCGGGCGGCGACGCCGGACCGGCCGCGACGGTCACCCTGCTCGTCGCCAGCGGCTGGGTGTTCGTCCTCGCGATGGGCGTCGTCGCCGGCGTCGGCTCCTACGGCGAGATCGACGAGCCCGCCGGGATGTTGACGATCCGACCGCCGAAAGACGTCGCGGGCGGGCTGCTCCTGATGAACGCCGTCGGCTACGTCCCGTACGTGGCCATCCCGTTCGGGGTCGGGTTCGCCGGCCTGGCCGTCGGCGCCGGCACGCCGCTGGTGCTGGTCGGCGGCGCCGGCGCGACCGTCGCCCTGCTGGCCAGCGCGATGGCGATCGGCTACCCCACCGGACTGGCGCTGAAGGGGGTCATCCGCCGATCGAAGTGGCTCTCGCGGCTCAAACCCGTCATCGGTGCGGTCGTCGTGGTCGCGTACTTCTGGGTCTCGTTCGCCGGGCACCTCCCCGCGGTCGTCGACGCCCTCTCGCCCGTGTTGCGCGGCCCGCCACTCGCCTGGCTGGGCGACCTCGCGCTGGTCACGACGCCGGGCGCCGGCGCCTCGCTCGTCGGCGCCGCGGCCGCGCTCGGCCTCGCGGTCGCCGTCGTCCCCGTGGGCGTCCTCGCGACGGTCCGCGCGGCCGAGTTCGCGTGGTTCGCCGACGACCAGCGCGACACCGCCGACGAGACCGAACCCGGTCCGGAGTCGGCGTCCGTCGCCGGACGGCCGGCTCCCGTCACTGGGTCGAGTCGACTCGGCGACGTTCTGGGGCTCGTCTGTCGCCGCCAGGGGACCGTCGGCGTCGCGGCGACGACGCTCGTGCGGGCCTACCGGGCGCCGCTGCAGTTGCTGTTCGCGGCGGTCCCGCTGTTGTTCGCGCTGCCGATGGTCGAAGGGGCGCTCGCGACCGGGACGGTCCCGTCGTACGCGCCGTGGTTCGCGATGCTGTACGGCGCGTGGGCGGCCGGCGTCGCCGCGCCGCTCAACCTCCTCGGCAACCAGGGGGCGACCCTGCCCGGTCTCCTGACCTCCCGCGCGAGCGGCCGCGAGGTCGTCCACGGGCACGTCCTCGCGGCCGTGGCTCCGGTCGCACCCGCCGTGGCGGTGCTGACCGGCGTGGCCGCCCGAGCCAGCGGGCGCTCGACGGGCGAAGCCGTCGGCTTCGCGGCGCTCGCGCTCGTCGTCGTCGCCGCCGGCGCTGTCGTCGCGGCCGCCATCGGCGCGCGGTTCCCCCGGTTCGACGGCATCGACGTGACCGCCGACCGGACGGCGACGCCGCCGAGCAAGGCCGCCTTCGCGCTGTACTCGATCCTGGCCACCCTCGGCGTCAGCGCCGCCGGCGTCCTCTCCGACGAACTCTACCGGCTGGTGATCCACTCGCTGCTCGCCCCCCGGCTCCCCTTCGGCCTCTCGCTGTCGGTCGCCGGGCTCGAACGGGTCGCGCTGGGCGTCGCCGTCGTCCTCGCCGCGGCCGTGCCGGCGGCGTACCTCCTCGCGGTGCGACGGGTGAGCGGCTACCACGTCGAGTGAGAAACGAGAGACGAAAACGAGGCGACCGCCTGCCGCTCTCTACCGGATCTTCGTCCCGGGCTCGGCGTCGCCGTGGGTGGTCAGCAGGTCGGCCTCCTCGCCCGCCGCGAGCACCATGCCGTTGGACTCGACGCCGAACAGCTCCGCCTTCTCCATGTTCGCCAGCAGGACGACCTTCGTCCCGGGGAGTTCGCCGAGGTCGTGCAACTGTTTGATGCCGGCGACGACCTGTCGGGTCTCCAGGCCGATGTCGACCTCCAGCCGGGCGAGCTTGTCCGAGTCCTCGATGGGCTCGGCCGATTCGACCCGTCCGACGCGGATGTCGATCTCCTCGAAATCGTCGAAGCCGATGCGTTCCTCGGCGAGGGCTTCTACGTCCATACTTTCCTCCTCGCTCTCGGCGGCCTCGTCGGTTTCGGTTCCGGCGTCACCGTCGGCGTCGCCGTCGTCGGTCTCCGCCGCGACCGCCTCGACGCGCTCGTCGAGTTTCCGGTTGAGTTCCTCGACGCGCTCCTCGTCGATCTTCTCGAACAGCTCGGTTGGCTCGCCGAAGTCGGCGGGCGGCGCTTCCAGCGCGGCGTCGAGCGTGGCCTCGGCGACCGACCCGTCCTCCTCGAGCTGGTCCCAGAGACGTTCGGCGGTGTCGGGCGTGGCCGGGGAGACGAGGACGGCGACGGCCTTGGCGACCTGGACGCAGTCGCGGACGACCGGCGCGGCCTCGTCCTCGTCTAAGTTCCACGGCTCGTGGCGCTGGATGTACTCGTTACCGAAGCCGGCCAGGTCGACGGCGGCCTGGGTGGCCTTGCGCACCGAGTAGTCGTTGATGGCCGCTTCGAACTCGTCGACGGCCTCCTCGATACGCTCGCGGACCTCGCTCGACACGTCGGTCTCGGGCGTGCCGCCGAAGTTGCGCTCCGCGAAGAGGAGCGAGCGGTAGGCGAAGTTGCCGACGTTCCCCACCAGTTCGCCGTTGACCCGCTCGCGGAAGCGGTCCCAGGAGAAGTCGATCTCGTCCTGGAAGCCCCCGACCGTGGTGAGGTAGTACCGCAGCGTGTCGGGGTGGAACCCTTCATCGAGGAACTCCCGGGCCCAGATGGCACGATTTCGGCTGGTCGAGAAGGCGTCGCCGTCGAGGTTCATGAACCCGCTGGCGACCACGGCGCGCGGCTCGTTGAAGTCGGCGCCCCGCAGCATGGCCGGCCAGAAGACGGTGTGGTGCTGGATGATGTCCTGGCCGATGATGTGGACGATTTCGCCGCCGTCGGGGCGGTCGTCGGTGCCGTGGTTCTTCCAGACGGCCTCCCAGTCGTACTCGTCGCTCCCGACCCGTTCGGTGTACTGCTTGGTCGAGGAGACGTACTCGATGGGCGCGTCGACCCAGACGTACAGCACGAGGTCCTGGCCGCCGTCGTCGCCGGGGTAGTCGACGCCCCAGTCCAGATCGCGGGTGATACACAGGTCCTCGAGTTCGCCCTCGATCCACTCGCGGGGCTGGTTGCGCGCGTTGTCGGTGCCCTCGAGGCGGTCGATAAAGCCCTGCAGGTACTCCTGGAAGTCCGAGAGTGCCAGGAATTTGTGTTCGCGAGTGCGGTACTCGGCGGGGTTGCCGGTGATCGCGCTGACGGGGTCTTCGATCTCGCCCGGTTCGAGGTGGCGCTGACAGCCGTCGTCGCACTCGTCGCCGCGGGCGTTCGCGCCGCAGTGAGGGCAGGTCCCCTCGACGAAGCGGTCGGGCAGCCACTGGTCGGCGTCGGGGTCGTAGGCGACCTTGATCTCCTTCTCGTGGACGTGGTCGCCGTCGATCCACGACTCGACGAACGACTTCGTCATCGCCCGGTTCGTCTCGTCGTGGGTGTGGCCGTAGTTGTCGAACTCGACGTCGAACCGCGGGAACGTCTCCTCGTACTGTTCGTGATAGCCCAGCGCCAGCTCCTCGGGGTCGACGCCCTGTTCGGCGGCCTGGACGGCGATGGGCGTGCCGTGCATGTCCGACCCGGAGACGAAGGCGGTCTCCTGGCCGAGCGTTCGCAGCGCCCGCGAGAGCACGTCGCCGCCGACGTACGTCCGCAGGTGGCCGATGTGCAGGTCGCCGTTGGCGTAGGGCAACCCGCAGGTCACGACCGCGGGATCCTCCGTGGGGAAGTCGTCGTGGCTCATACTATGCGATACCTCCAGTCGGCTCTTTAACGCGGTGGTTCGCTGTCATCGTGGATCGTGTCGTTCGGGGTCCGATCACTGGTGGACTGACGGTGCGGTCGGAGACCGGCCTTCCCCGTTGCACCGGTCGGGCAGGTCGGCCCGACTGGGGGTATGAGCCCGCGGCGGTGCGAAGGGTCCACCCGGCGCTAGAAGGAGGTGCGCATACGCATACGGCGGGTGGACGGAACTGCCATCTCACTCCCCTCTCCGCCCCCTCGCGGCAAAAATCTTGCCGTGTCGGTTCGGAACCTCCCGATCAGGTGCGGTGGCGCGCGCTGTCGCGGCCTCCGTGCCGCGACGAAGCCGTGCGAGGGATGAGGCGCGCAGGAGCGACGCGACGAGCACCGAATCGGCTGGGGAGGTGTGTGGCCGTCTGCGGTGCCGTGCGGAGTGGTCGCGGTGCTGTCCTGGTGGACTGAAAGGGCGAGGCCCGCTCGCGTTTATGCAGTCGCCTGAGCGGGCCACTATCCGCGCGGGCGGTGCAGAGAGCGCTGATATGCCGCTCAGCGACCGCGAGCGGGCCGAGGGCTTTCATCGCCCGCTGTTGCCTGCGGTCGAGTCTACTATCGAGCGGGACTGAGAAGCGAGTACGACAACCCCTCTCGCTCACTCCCAGGTTATCTTCGCGAGGAAGGCGAGCGCGAACAGTTCGAGGACGTTGAGCGCCATCATGCCGCGCTGGGCGACGGGCGCGGCCGAGTAGACCCAGCCGTGGAAGGTGCCGTGGAAGTACAGCAGGTAGACCGCGAGGAGGTTCTCCGCGAGGAGGAAGCCGGCGAAGACGAGCAGTCCGAGCGTGTGGTTGGCGCCGTAGGCGCGGTAGTTGCGCCCCCAGACCGCGGTCAGGCCGACCAGCAGCGCGACGTTGCCGACCACGGCGAGCCGGGCGGCCTCGAACCACAGCGTCATTGCTGACTCCCTTTGCGATGGGCCGGGAAATACCCTGTCCAAATTGTCTCCCGACTCCGCGGCCCGGCCGGCCGTCGGGTCGCTGGCGCCTCCGGAGCCGGCGGTCGGTCGTCCGGCGGGCCGCCGGTCGGCGGATCGTCGGCTCGCGATCGGTCGGTCGGCGGGTCGGTCGGTCGGCTGTCTTGCTGTCGGTGGCTCATGAGTCGTCCTCCAGAACGGTCGCGAGGACCTCCTCGACGGTGTCCCAGTTGGCCCGACACTGGTCGGTCGGGAGGTAGACGGCGCCGTAGTCGTCGCCGCTGGCCTCGACGACGTTGTTGTCCTCCAGTACCTCCAGATGGTGTCGGACGGTGGTGTAGTCGAGGTCCAGATCCTCGGCGAGCTGGTTGGCGTTGCGCGGTCGCTCGTCTATCGCACGGAGGATGCGCGCGCGGTTCTCTCCCCCGCGGGTGCTGGCGAACACGTACCACAGCACCCCTTCCATTACCCGAAGGTGGCCCGGACCCCTTGTAAGCGCACCGGCGGCGGCGAGGGACGGCGACGACGGCCGGTTCGGAGGGCCCTCGTTCGGGGTCCTCGGAGCCGGTTCACAGGCTCGCGACGCCGCCACGGACGACGACGATCCAGACGAGGAATCGGCCGACGCTCCCGACGAAGGTGGCCGCGGCGAACTTCAGGTAGTCGTCTTCGAGGACGGAGAAGGCGTAGACGGAGAGGGTGTCCGGGAAGGCGGGGACCGACAGCGCGAGCGCGAGGCCGGCGTAGCCGTACTTCTTCGAGAGCTGGACGACCTTCGTCTGGGACCACTCGATGACGTCGAACCGCGAGCGCCGCAGCCACCGGATGACGGGGCCGGACTCTTTGGCCTCCTGACCGATGTGGAACGCGAAGACGCTCCCGCCGGCCTTCCCGATACTGGCGACGAGGACGACCACCGTCAGGTTCGCCCACAGCGGCAGCCCCAGCCGGAGCTGGTCGGCCAGCGGGAGGACGATCTCCGAGGGCAGCGGGAGGATGAACGTGATCAGGAACGAGTAGACCAGGACGATGAGCAGACCCGGGGGTCCCGTCGCGGTGCAGACGGCCTCGACGAGGGTCCCGGAGGGATCGCTACAGGTACTACCCAGCAGGAGCGCGGGGACCTCGGCGGGGAACACGACCGCCGGTAACGCGCGGGGTATCGTAAACTTTCATATTTGCACTACGTAGCTCAGTACCAGTCCAGATCCGCGACGAACGAGCGCAGCATCGAGCGGGTGACGTGGGGCATGCAGACGACGCGCATCTCGTCGGCGCCGGTCTTGGCGACCCGCCAGCCCCGCGAGCGCAGCTCCTCGGTCATCGGTACCGACAGGTCGGCGGCCACCAGCGGCAGGTCCGGTTCGACCACGTCGTGTCCGCGCGCGGCGAGCTGGTCGGCCAGCCACTCGGCGTTGTCCATCGACCGGTCGTACTGCTCGCGGTAGCCCTCCGGCCACAGCGTCTCCATCGCCGCGACGGCGCTCGCCACCCCCGCGCCGCTGCGCGTCCCGGTGAGCGTCACCTGCGACGTGGACTCCAGGTAGGGGGTCCGGATAGCGAGTTCGTCCAGCAGCGACCGGTCCCGCACCAGGAGCCCGCCGGCTGGGATGGCGGCCTGGCCCATCTTGTGCGGGTCGATCGTCAGCGTGTCCACAGCGGTGTCGTCGAAGCCCCACACGTGGTCGGTAAAGGGGAGGACGAACCCGCCCCAGGCGGCGTCGACGTGACACAGCGCGTCGACTTCGTGGGCGAGTTCGGCGAGTTCGGGGATCGGGTCGACGTAGCCGTACTCCGTCGACCCGGCGACGCCGACGACGCAGACGGTGTCGTCGTCGACGAGTTCGGCCATCGCCGCGGGGTCGGCGCGGTGGTCGGTCGTCGGTGCGGTCCGGTACTCCACGTCGAGCACGTCGGCGGCCTTGGTGAAAGAGAAGTGCGCGCTCGCGGGGGCGACGACGTTGGGGTCGTCGGTATCGCCGCGGTTGCGGGCGATGCGGACGGCCTGGATGTTGGCCTCGGTGCCGCCGCTGGCGACGTAGCCCTCGGGGTCGGGGTGGCCGGTCACCTCGCCCAGCAGGTCGACGGCGCGCTCCTCCAGGGCGGCGACGCTCTCGTAGGTGCCGGGGTCGCCGGGGTTGGTCGCGAGGAATCGTTCGGCCGCCTCCCGAGCCGCGGGGTGGGGTTCGGTACACATCGACGACAGGACGCGCTCGAAATCCTGCGGCTCGGCCAGCTGCATACCCGCTATCAGGGGAGCGACTCGTTTAGCTCCTGCGGTGTCGGAACCGGTCGTTCAGGGGTCCGAGGCGGCCACGTCGCCGAGGTACGCCGTCAGGTCGTCGACGACTGCCGGGTCGTACGTCACGACGCCGGCGTAGGTCCCCGGCGACTCCTCCTCGGCGATCATCGCGCACTTCGCGTCGTCCGCGCCGGCGCCGTCGAAGGCGACGACCCAGAAGTCGCTGAGTTCCCCCGTCTCGTCGCGCCGGATCTCGACGCCGTCGATGGCCGGCGGCTCCCAGTCCGGGTCGCCGTACACCGCGACCGCGAGCTCCGTCGTCCCCACGAGCTGCTCGTACATCGAGACCTGGCCCTCGAAGGCCGACAGCGACTGGAAGGTCACGTAGAGGACCCCGCGACCGGTCCGCCAGGCGCGGTCCTCGATCTCGCGGGCGGTCGCGACCAGTCGGCCCCTGTCGTCCATCTCGTAGGACGCCCCCGAGAGCAGCGCGACCAGGTCGCGGTACGCCGACGCCGAGTCGCCGGCGTTCCAGGGCGGGTCGTCAGACGGGTCACGGAGTTCGTCGAACGCCGCCGCGGAGACGGCGCCGAGGTACTCCTCGCCGCGTTTGACCACGAGGTAGCCCGACCTCTCGGGGATCGGTAGCGACTCGTGGACCAGCTCGGCGTCGAACCGGTCGAGGACGGCCGCCAGGTCGTCGGACGGCTCCGGACCGAAGGTCGTGACCGTCTTCGGCGGGCCGCGCGCGCGGTCGCGCAACTCGCGGAGCGGCGGGCCGTCGTCAGCCGCCATCGTCGGCTCCCGCGCCGCCGGCCGCAGCGAGCAGGCGTTCGAGGTCGACGGCCGCGTCGGTCGCGTCGGCCCGCATCGCCGCGTCGAGGACCGCCGCTTCGGCCGCCGAGAGTTCGGCGAGCGCGACCCGGCCCCCGTCCGGGTCGTACTCGAGGAGTCCCGCCGCGTCGAGCGCCGGCAGGTGGACGTGGTGGAGCCCGATCCGCACGTCGTCGTGAGCGACCGACCGGTCGGGCCCCGGCCCCGCCTCGGTCCAGCCGGTCACCAGATCCGCGAAGGTTTCGAGCGACGCCGACTCGTGTTCCCGCAGGTAGTACAGGACGACGCGTCTGTTCCGGTCGGCGAGCGCCCCGAACAGGCGAGATGCGTCTCCCCCATCATCATTTCTCATAGTTACGTTTCCGCCCCCCGCAGTGAAATATCTATTGGGGAACCCTCCCATCAGGCTCTGTAACGGCTACGTATGGTTGATCCAGAGTCTCGCACTGCCCCGAGTTGTCGGTCGGTTCCGGGGGCCCAGCGACGGTGCCGCCGGTCGACCCGACTACCGACACTTATAACGGCGGCCCTCCTAGCGGGCGCTATGTCGACCGAGCAGTCCCTGGACGGACAGGCGGTGATCGTTACCGGCGCCAGCTCCGGCATCGGCGAAGCGACGGCCCACGCGCTGGCCGAAGACGGTGCCGACGTGGCCCTGGCGGCCCGCCGCGAGGAGCGTCTCGAATCGATCGCCGCCGATCTGGAAGACGCCTACGGCGTCGAGACGCTGGTCGTCCCGACGAACGTCCGCAGCGAGGACGCCGTCGACGCGCTGGTCGAGAAGACGGTCACGGAGTTCGGCCGCCTCGACCTGCTGGTCAACAACGTCGGCGTCGTCGCCGGCGACGGCGTCGACGACCTCTCGACGGAGGACTACCGCACGATGATGGAGGTCAACGTCGACGGCTACTTCTTCGCGACGCGCGCGGCGCTGCCCCACCTGCGGGAGTCGTCCGGCACGGTGGTCTTCATCGGTAGCTTCGCCGGGCAGTACCCCCGACCGTTCAACCCCGTCTACGCCGCCTCGAAGTGGTGGGTCCGCGGGTTCGCCAAGAGCGTCTCCGCCGATGTGGGTGCCGACGACGTGGCCGTCACGACCATCAACCCCGCCGAGGTCCGCAGCGAGTTCGCCAGCGAGAGCGGCGAGTCCTTCGAGGAGCGCTTCGAGGCGGGCGAGGCCTCCGAACCGACCGAGATCGCAGACGCCGTCCGCTTCGCCGCGAAGCAGGACCCCTCGATGGTCTCCGAGATGGATCTGTATCGCCGGGACAAGCTGA
This sequence comes from Halosimplex rubrum, assembly GCF_013415885.1. NCBI lineage: Archaea > Methanobacteriati > Methanobacteriota > Halobacteria > Halobacteriales > Haloarculaceae > Halosimplex > Halosimplex rubrum. Next base: position 1,806,399 of record NZ_CP058910.1, on the reverse strand, counting down.
CGTTCTTCTAATACATCGCCGCGGTCGGACGGACCGTGAAACACATGTGGCGGAACATGTATTCGCTCGGAGCTACTACCGACGGATATGGCGACTGGTGACGCCCCGGAAGAGACGAAGGTGAACGACCGGGGGATGGTCACGGTGCCGGCATCGCTCCGTCGGCGGCTCGACATCGAAGCGGGTGACAAACTGCGGTGGGACGTCGACGAGGGGGGAGAACTCGTCGTCGAGGTCGTCAAGCAGCGACGCGGGGCGTTCGACGATTTCGAAGCCGTCCCGATGGGCGGTGACGGCCTCGAAACGCACGATGTCGCGGGTCACGAGGGCGACCACGAGTTCTCGGAGGACGCGTGAGGACCGCCGCCGTCGACACGAGCGTGCTCGTCGGGCGAGCCGACGCGGACGACCAGCACCACGACACTGCGACCGCGATCGTCGACGGTATCGACCGCGAGACGCTCCCGGTTGGGCGCGTCACGAACTACGTCGTGCTGGAGACACTGAACTGGATTCACGGGCGCCGACGACACGGGGCGGCGACGGCGCTGTACACCGCGTTGAACGAATCGGCGGGGTTCGAGATCCACCACGCGCCGCGCAAAGACTACGACCGGGCGGTCGACCTCTTCGAGACGTACGACGGGCTGGCGTTCGGTGATGCGACGATCGTCGCGTACATGCAACGGGAGGGGATCGAGTACCTCTACTCCTTCGACGACGACTTCGACGCGGTGGAGGGGGTCACCCGGCTGGCGACGCCCGACGACCCGTTCTGATCAGCGCACGTTGTCGAGCAGCAGCTTCTGCTCGACGCGCTTGACCTCGTGTTGCACGTCGCGGACGGCGTCGATGTTCGCGGAGATGGAGGTGACGCCCTCGTTGACGAGGTGGTCGACCATCTCGGGTTTCGAGGCGGCCTGGCCGCAGATGCTCGTGGCGACGCCGGCCTCGCGGCAGGTCTCGATGGTTTCGCTGATGAGCTTCAGCACCGAGGGGTGCAGTTCGTCGAAGCGGTCGGCGACCCGGCCGTTGTTGCGGTCGACGGCGAGGGTGTACTGCGTGAGGTCGTTCGTGCCGAAGGAGACGAAGTCGATGCCCGCGTCGGCCATCGCCTCGACGCCGAGCGCGGCGGCGGGCGTCTCGATCATCACGCCCCAGTCCTGCTTGTCTGGGTCGATGCCCTCCTGCTCCATGAGCCGGCGGGCCCGCAGCACGTCCTCGGCGTCGTTGACCAGCGGGAACATGATCTCGACGTTGTCGTAGCCCAGCTCGAACAGCCGGCGGAAGGCGGCGAGTTCGTGGGCGAAGAGATCGGGGCGGTCGAGGCTGCGGCGGATGCCCCGGTAGCCCAGCATCGGGTTGTGTTCGGCGGGCTCGTCGGCGCCGCCCTCGAGCTGTCGGAACTCGTCGGTGGGCGCGTCGAGCGTGCGCACGCGGACGGGCCGGGGGTAGAACGCCTCAGCGACGCCGCGCACCCCGTCGACGATCTCGGAGACGTACTCGTCGGCGCTGTGGTCGGCGATGTACCGTTCGGGCGTCTTGTTCGTCGAGAGGATCATGTGCTCCATCCGCAGGAGCCCGACGCCGTCGGCGCCGGTGGCGGCCGCGCGCTCGGCCGCGTCCGGGATGGAGACGTTGACCTTGACCTCCGTCGCGGTCATCGGCTTGACCGGCGCCTGCGGGCGGACCTCCTCGACGGGTTCGCGCTCGTCGCCGCCGGTGGCGTCGCCCTGCTCGACGGTGCCCTTGTCGCCGTCGATGGTGACGACCTGGCCGTCGTGGAGCGTCTCCGAGCCCTGCTCGGTGCCGACGATGGCGGGGACGCCGAGTTCGCGGGAGACGATGGCGGCGTGGCTGGTCATGCCGCCCTCGTCGGTGACGATGCCGGTGGCGCGTTTCATCGCCGGCACCATATCGGGGGTGGTCATCTCGGCGACGATGACGTCGCCCTCCTCGACCTTGTCGAGGTGGTCGAGCTTCCGCACGATCCGGGCCGGCCCGGAGACGCGGCCGGGGCTGGCGCCGATGCCGGAGAAGACGACGTTGCCGTCGCCGGCGCTCCCGCCACCGCCGGAGTCGGCGGCCGCGCCGCCGTCGGCGACGCCCGCCACGTCACCGACGCCGTTGGAGGCGCCTTCGACTTCCTCGGCGTCCTCGTCGATGGTGGTGATCGGTCGGGACTGCAGGACGTACAGCTCCCCGTCGGCGATGGCCCACTCCACGTCCTGGGGGTCGCCGTAGTAGGACTCGATCTCGTCGCCGAGGCCGACCAGCCGGTCCAGCTCTTCCTCGGAGAGGACCTGCTCGTCGCGCTTGTCCTCGGGGACCGGACGCTCGATGGTCTCGCCGGTCTCCTCGTCGCGGACGTGCATGACCTTCTTGGTGGCGACGGTGGCGTCGCGAAGCTGGCCCGTCTCGCGGTCGAGGACGTACTTGTCGGGGGAGACGGCGCCCGAAACCACGGCCTCGCCCAGGCCCCACGCGGACTCGATGATCGCCTGCGGGGCGCCGGTGGTTGGGTGGCTCGTGAACATGACACCGCTCTTCTCGGCGTCGACCATCAGCTGGACGACGACGGCGATGTTGACCACGTCGTGGGAGAAGCCCTGTTCCTGACGGTAGTAGATAGCGCGCTGGGTGAAAAGAGAGGCCCAGCAGTCCCGGACCTTGTCGAGCAGGTCCGAGCGAGTGACGTTGAGGAACGTCTCCTGCTGGCCGGCGAAGGACGCGTCGGGCAGGTCCTCGGCCGTCGCCGACGAGCGGACCGCCACGGAGGCCTCGCCGTCCTCGACGGAGTCGTAGGCCGCGAGGATCTCCTCGCGGATCGAGTCGGGCATCTCGGTCTCCTGAATGAGCTCCTGGGCGCGTTCCGCGGCCCGCGCCAGCGCCTGGGAGTCGTCGACGGAGACGTCGACGGCCTCGAACAGTTCCTCGTCGATGCCGGTCTCCTCGATGAACGACCGGTACGTCTCGGCCGTCACGACGAACCCGGGTGGAACGGGCAGACCCGCCGATGTCAGCTCCCCCAGGGATGCGCCTTTGCCACCGACCGAGTCGAAGTCCTCGGCCGTAACGTCGTCCAGCCAGAGTAATGCCATGACCGTACCCACAGTGTCGCCGAGGATACCCAAGAACTTTCCGGCACTGGTGCCGATAAGTATCTTGCGCTAGAGGCGGTAACGACGCCGTTCTATGGAAAATTGTTTCGCTTCCGAGTACCCGTGACGCCCTCCCACGGGCGGCGGTCGCACGCCGTCGGTCGTCCCACGGTCGGTCGCCTCACCGGCCCGGATCAGGCCTCGATGATGTCGTCGTCGTCGCTCTCCGGGACGGTGAGGTCGCCGTCGAGCGTCGTGACCGCGCGGCCGCCGACCCGCGGTGCGGTCGAGCCCTCCTCGCCCTCGCGGGTGTCGACCAGCACCCGGCCCGGGCGGTCGAGGAAGTGGCCCTGTTCGAAGACCAGCGGGTCCTCGGCGTCGAGGGCGGCCTGGTAGCGCAGATAGGCGCCCACCGCGCCGCTCGCCGTGCCGGTGACGGGGTCCTCGGGGATGCCGGCCAGCGGCGCGAACGACCGTCCGTGCAGGGTCGCCTCGCCCTCCAGCGTGTCGAAGGTGAACGCGTACAGCCCTTCGGTGTCCGTCTCCTCGCAGAGCGCCTCGATAGCGGCCAGGTCGGGGTCGACCGCCGAGAGCTGCTCGAAGTACCCCACCGGAACGACGAGGAACGGGAGGCCGGTCGAGGCGCGGGCGATGGGCAGGTCCTCGCCGACCTCCGACAGCGCCGCGGTGTCGAGACCCAGGGCGTCGGCCGCCGTTTCGATCTCCACGTCGACCTCACGGATCTCCGGCGGCGACTGCGTGAGCCAGACGGTGCCGTCGGCTTCGACCTCCACGTCGAGGACTCCGACCTCGGTCTCGACGGCGTAGGTGCCGTCGGCGAGCTCGTCGCGGTCGAACAGCGACGCGAACGCCGCGACGGTGGCGTGGCCGCAGAGGTCGACCTCCCGTTCGGGCGTGAAGTAGCGCAGCCGGTGGTCGGCCTCGTCGCTCGGACGGACGAACGCCGTCTCGCTCGCGCCGAGTTCCGACGCGATGGCTGCCATCTGGTCGTCGGCCAAGTCGGCCGCCTCGGGGACGACCCCCGCCGGGTTGCCGGCCATCGGTTCCGTCGTGAACGCGTCGACGAGCTGGACGCGACGGGTCTCGGTCATGTGCTCACCCTGTCGGTCACGTCCGCAATAAAGAGCCGGGTGTGCGTGGTGGGGACGTTCGTATGGCGGACGCCGACGGCGCGGCGACCGCAACTGCACCGCACCGCGCTCTCGGTACTGCCGACAACAGCGTGAAAGCCCCCGGAGGCTCAGAGACCAGGTCTATCAGATCGGGTCGAGTTCGCCCGAGTCGTCGGTGATGAGGTCGTCGATCTCGTCCTCGCGGGTGTCGGCCTGGTTCTGGATGTTGGACTTCGCGTCGACCGCCTGGTCCTGGAGGGCGTCGATGCGGTCGACGCGGGTGACGTTCGAGAGCAGCACCGCGACCGACAGCCTGTCGGCCCTCTCGCGGGGGTCGTCGCCCGCCAGGATCTCGACGCTGTCGGTCTCGCGTTCGAGCCACTCGCGGGCGCGGCGCATGCCCTTCTGGGAGAACTCCGAGGGCGGGCCGGAGACGACGATCAGCGACCGTTCGGCGGAGTCGATCTCCGCTGGGATCGTCAGTCGGGACTTGACGGCCTTGCGGACGAGGCCGTGGACCTTCATGGTGAGGTCGCTCTCGTCGCGGTCCTCGTCGTGACCGTTGGTGAACCGGCTGATGAGGCCCTTCCCTTCCCGGGTGCCCGATTCGAGGCTGGAGGAGGCGAAGGCGATGGAGCTGACGCCGCCGGTGGCCAGGGTGCGTTTCACGTCCGAGGAGTCCATGGCGGCCTCGGAGATCTGCGAGCCGTCGAGTTCGCCGGCGGCCAGCAGGGTGACGACGCGGCGGGCGATTTCCTCGTTGGTGCGGTCGTAGCCCATCTCGACGGAGTCGCCGTGCTGGCGCCAGGTGTCGTTGTCGAACAGGACGAGGTTCTCGGTGGCCTCGGTGAACGAGGTCAGCGAGCGCGCGGCGTTGAACGCGGGGCGGCCGCCCTCGTCGGCGCTGGGGAGGACACCCAGGCCGTAGACGGGTTCGGCGTAGCGGTCGCTCAAGGTCTCGGCGAGGACGGGCGCACCGCCGGACCCGGTGCCGCCGCCGAGGCCGGCGACGACGAGGAAGCCGTCGATGTCGTGGATCGGGACGCCGTCCATGGCGCGTTCGATCTCGTGGTGGTCCTGGCGCGCGATGGTCGCGCCGACCTCGGGGTCGGCGCCGGCGCCGCGGCCCTTGACGCGCTGGTCGGTCTGGCCGATGAGGATGCGGTTGTCCCGCGGGACGTAGTCGAGCTTGGCGAGGTCGATCTCCGCGGAGTTGACCGCGAGCGCGAACCGACACAGCGAGCGGCCCGTGTTCGACTCGAACGCGAGCAGTTTGTCCACGACCTTCCCCCCGGCGTTACCGAAGCCGATCACGGCGAGATTCATGTACGCTCGTCCGGCGTGGGTTTCGTTAACTATGAGCCACCTTCTCGCCCCGACGAGACCGCAACGTCGGCTTACTCGCGCTCGTGAACCACCCGACTCCGGGCGGACTCGCAAAGTATACGCAGGGAACCTGTGACCGTTCGGTAACCGCCGGACGACCGCCACACGATCAGTCGGCGACGGCTTCCTCGGAGCCGGTGGCGGCCCCCGGGTCCTGCACCCACAGATCGCCGAACATCTCGTCCTGCGTGAGTCGGACGTGGCCGCGGTGGGCCAGGAAGAGCAGACCGAGGAACGTGAGCACGCGCGAGCCGCCGGTGTCGGATATCTCGCGGTAGAGCACTTCCTCGCGGCCCTTGTCGTACTGTTCGCGTAGCGCGTCGTGGACGTCGTCGATGATCTCGTCGACGTGTTCCTCGTGGGCGGTGTCGGTCACGTCGGCGGCGCTGGGCTCCTCGTCCATCCGGAAGTCGTCGCCGCTGCGGTAGTCCAACTCCTGGGTCCCCCGGTCGAAGCCGCCCGGCGAGTCGCTGGTGTCGTACTCCCGCGATTCCTTCCACCAGTTGTCCCGCTCGGCCTCCCGCAGGTCCCGGACGAGTTCGTCCAGCGTCTGGGGCATCCCGCGGGCGCGGCGCCGTTCGAGCCGGCGGTCCATCTCCGACTCCAGCGCGGCGAAGGGATCGGGCCCCTCGAAGCCGTCGTCGGCCATCTCGCCGCCCTGTTCCCAGGGCTCTTCCCACGGTTCCTCCTCCTCCTCGCTCCCGTCGTCGAGCATCGCGTCGCTCTTCATCCGCAGGAGGACGCTCGCGTAGAACAGCGCCCGGCCCGACGTGCGCAGGTCGCCCTCGTCGAGGCGGTCGAGGAACTTGTCCGTCACCGCGACAATGTCGATGTCCCACGGGTCGATCTCGCCGTCCTCCGCGAGGTTGACGAGCACTTCGACCGGCTCGACGTTCTCGTCCTCGTCGTCCCCCGCGGTCGAGGCGGCCGCGTCGGCCTCGGGGTCGACCGTCGGATCCGGCTGGCCGTCCACCGAGGGGTCGCCGGTGACGAGTCCACCCGTCTCGGCGCCCGTTTGGGCTTCGTCGTCGGCGCTCGGCGCCTCGCGCTCCTCGTGGCCGGCGATGTTCAGCGGGATGTCGTCCTCGCTGTCTCGCGGGTCGCTCTGCTCGCGGGTCGCTTCGCTCCCCGCTCGCGTGTCCGAGGTCTCCGTCGACGCCTCCGCTTCTCCCGGGTCGCTTCGCTCCCCGGTCGAACCGTCCGAGTCGCTCCGCGACTCGCGCGTCTCGGAGCCCTCGCTAGTCATCCGCTGGCACCCCCTCGGAACTGAGGTCGATGCCCGTCACGGCGGAGATGTTGTCGCCCTGCATCGTCACGCCGATGGCGCGCTCGGAGCGTTCGAGCATGGCCGAGCGGTGGGAAACCACGACGAACTGCGCCTTCCCGGCGAGTTCGTCGACCATCTCGCCGACGAGGTCGGCGTTTTTCGCGTCGAGGAAGGCGTCGACCTCGTCGAGCGCGTAGAACGGCGCGGGGTTGTGGCGCTGGATGGCGAAGATAAACGCCAGGGCGGTCAGGGACTTCTCCCCGCCGGACATGGCGTTGAGCCGCTGGATCGGCTTGTCGGCCGGCTGGGCCTTCATCGTCAGGCCGCCCTCGAAGGGGTCGTCCTCGTTCTCCAGGTGGAGGTGGCCGCTACCGTTGGAGAGGCGCTCGAAGATGTCGCGGAACTGCTCGTCGATGGCGTCGTAGGACTCCATGAACGTCTCCCTCTTGTTCTGCTCGTAGCGGTCGATCCGGTCGCGGATGCCCTCGGCCTCCTCGACGAGCGTCCCCTTCTTGTCCCGCAGGTCGTCGAGTTCGTCCTCGACGCGGTCGTACTCCTCGATCGCGAGCATGTTCACCGGTTCGAGCGCCTCCATCTCGCCTTCGAGGCGGGCGATCTCCGACTCGACCTCGTCGTGGTCGGGGATCTCCTCGGGGTCGTAGTCGCCCACCGCCGCTTCGAGTTCGTCGACCTCCCACTCCAGACGCTCGGCCTCGTCGCGCCGTTCGTCGAGGTCGCTCTCGACCGCACCGACCGCCTCCTTCTTCTCGTCGCGCTCGGCGCGGGCCGCCTTGAGGTCCTCCTTGAGGTCCTCGCGCTCGTCCTTGAGGTCGGCCAGCTCCGATTCGAGTTCGGCGACCGCCGCTTCCTTCTCCTCGAGAGTCTCCTCCTTCTCGGCGATCTCGCTCTCGAAGCCCTCGATGTGCTCCTGGTGTGTCGCCTTGCGGTTCTGCGCGCTCTCGATTTTCTCCTGGAGGTCGTCGATGGCGTCCTCGGCGTACTCCTTCTCCAGCTGCAGCTCGTTGAGTTCGCCGTCCAGATCGTCGATCTGGGCCACCAGGTCGTCGATCTCGTCGTTTATGTCGTCTGCCCGACTCGTCAGGTCCGGCAGCTCGGAGTCCTCGACCTCCGCCTCGAGCTCGTCGATCTCGGCCTCGAGCTCGTCGATCTCGGCGGTCTTGGCCTCGATGTCGGCCTCGATGGCGTCCATGTCCTCGGAGACCTCGTCGCGTTCGCCCTCGATCTCCTCGAGGCGGTCTTCGAGGTCGGCGATCTTCTCGCGAGTCTCCTCGCGCTCGGTCTCGCGCCGTTCGATGTCGGTCTCGATATCGCGAACCTGCTCGGCGGCCTCGCTCTCCTTGTCGCGGGCGTCGTCGAGTCGGTCCTCCACGTCCCGCAGGTCCTCGCGGACGGACTGGCGTTCGTCTTCGAGGTCGTTGATGTTCGCGGCGATCCGTTCGAGCTGGCCCTGGCCGCCCGAGAAGGAGTAGCGGGTGCCCTTCGAGGAACCGCCGGTCATGGCGCCCGACTTCTCGACGAGGTCGCCCTCCAGGGTGACCATCCGGAAGTCGCCCATCAGGTCCCGTGCGGTCTCCATGTCGTCGACGACGAGGGTGTCGCCCAGCACGTAGGAGAACACGCCCGCGTAGTCGCGGTCGAAGTCGACGAGGTTGGCCGCGAAGTCGACGACGCCGTCGTGGCTCGGCAGGCTCGGGAGCGAGCGGTTCTGCATCTGCGTGATCGGCAGGAACGTCGCCCGGCCCGCACCTCTCGACTTGAGGTAGTCGATACACCGCTGGCCGACCCCGTCGTCGTCGACGACGACGTGGGCCAGGCGGCCGCCGGCGGCGGTCTCGCAGGCCACAGCGTACTCCGGGTCGACGCCGCCGAGCTGGCCGACCGTCCCGTGGACGCCATCGATGCCACCGTTGAGGATCGTCGTCACCGCGCGCCCGTACGAGGAGTCGCCGTCCTGGCCGGCCTTCGCTTCGAGTTCGGCGTACTCCTGCTGTTTGGCCGTGAGTTCGTCCTCGATATCGTCGAGGTCGTCCTGCAACTCGCGGCGCTCGTCTTTGAGGTCCGAGACCACCTCGGCGATGGTCGACTGGTTCTTCTTCGCCTTGTCCAGTTCGCTCTCGAGGTCGTCGATCTCCGCTTCGATCTCGGGGATCCGCTCCTCTAGCTCTTCGATCTCGGACTCGGTCTCCCGTTGCTCGTTCGACCGCCGGCGGGCCTCGTCGAGCAGGCGGTCCTGCTCGCGCTGGAGGTCGTTCTTCTCGGATTTCAGCGCCTCCAGCCGCTCGCGTTTGTCCTCCAGTTCGTCTTTGACCTCCTCGAACTCCTCGCCGACCTCGTCGATCCGGGCCTGCACGTCCTCGAGTTCGGACTCCTTCTCCTGTACGTCGGCCTTCAGCGATGATTTCGAGACTTTGCTCTCGCGGATGTCCGATTCGAGGTCGTCGATGGTCTCCTGTTTGCGGTCGATCTCGACGAACGCCTGGCGGCGCTCGTTCTCGGCGTCCTCGATGGTCTCCTCGGCCGACTCGATCTTGTCCTCCAGCCGGGAGATGTCGCCTTTGACCTCCTCCATCTCCCGTTTGATGGCGAGCTGCTCGTCCTCGCCCTTGCGCTCGATCTCGGCGTTGAGTTCGTCGAGCTCCTCGTCCAGCCGCACGACGCGGCCCTGACGCTCGTCGAGTTCGAGCTGGAGGTCCTCGAGTTCCGCTTGCAGGTCCTCGACGGCGTCGGTCGCCGCGGCGAGCTCCTCGCGCTTGTCCTCCAGCTCGGCGGCCTTGCGGTAGCTCTCGTACTCGCCTTTCTCGTCGCGCAGGTCCTGGTACTCCAGAGCGGTCTCGCGTTCCTCGGAGAGCTGGTCGAGGCGGGTCTCCTTCTCCTCGATGCGGAGCTCGGCCTCCTCGATGCGTTCCTCGACGACTTCGAGTTCCTCGAAGGCCGATTCTTTCTTCTGGTCGAACTCGGCGACGCCGGCGATCTCGTCGATGATCTCCCGGCGGGCGCCGGGGGTCATGTTGATGATCTCGGTCACGTCGCCCTGCATGACGACGTTGTAGCCCTCGGGGGTGACGCCGGCCTGCGCGAGGAGATCGCGGATGTCCGAGAGGTTGACCGAGCGGCCGTTGATGTAGTAGTACGAGTAGTAGTTGTCGTCGGTCTCCTTGACGCGGCGGCGGATCGAGATCTCGTCCACGTCGCCGACGTTCTCGGTGCCGGCGGCGGTGACGACCTGCGACCGCGAGAGCGTGCCGTCTTCGTTGTCGAGGATGACCTCGACGCTTGCCTCACGTTCGCCGCCGGTGTCGGCGTCGTCGTCGGCGTGGCCGGGGTTGTAGATCAGGTCGGTGAGCTTCTCGGCGCGGATGCCGGATGTCCGCGCCAGCCCCAGCGCGAAGAGGACGGCGTCGATTATGTTGGACTTACCGGAGCCGTTGGGGCCGCTGACAGTAGTGAAATCCTCGTAGAAGGGGATGCGAGTCTTCCGGCCGAAACTCTTGAAGTTGTCAAGGACGAGCTCTTTGATGTGCATGGTGCTCGCGGTGGAGCGCCGGTCTAGGCGATGATGATGTCGCCGGGACCGCTCTCCGTGCTATCGTCTTCCTCGGTAGCCTCGGTTTTAGTCCTATCGGCCTCGACTTCGTCTGGAGATTCCGACGATTCGACGGCCTCGTCGGGGGTGAACCCGATGTCCTCGTCGACCGCGTTCTCCAGCTCGCGGAGGCGGACCTTGCACTCGACGAGTTCGTCCGTCAGCCCCTCGACGGACGCCTCGAGTTCCTTGACGCGTGATTCGAGCTCCTCGACTCGGTTACCGCACATATCACTACGAGTGGCTTCCCCCGTCATAAACCTACGTCAGACATTCGCACCGAGCGTGATAGGTCTCGCCTACCCGCGCCCCCGCGGTCGGCGACCGGACGGGCCACGGCCGAACGGACGCTGGTCGTTAGCCTTTAGCCCCGCGGTACCGAACCGCGGGTAATGACCGCACAAGCCGTCGAGTCGGAGGATCTGGCGACCGTCATCGGGCTGGAGGTCCACGTCCAGCTGGAGACGGACACCAAGATATTCTGCGGCTGTTCGACCGACGTGGGCGACGACGAGCCCAACACCCACACCTGCCCGGTGTGTCTGGGCCTGCCCGGTGCGCTCCCGGTCGTCAACGAGGGCGCCGTCGAGGCCGCCGTCAAGGTCGGCAAGGCCATCGACGCCGACATCCCCGAGGCGACGACCTTCCACCGGAAGAACTACTACTACCCCGACCTCCCGAAGAACTTCCAGATCACCCAGTACGACGCGCCGATCTGCCAGGACGGCGAACTCGAGTTCTCCGTCGAGGGCGAACGGCGCTCCGTGTCCGTTCGTCGCGCCCACCTGGAGGAGGACCCGGGGAGCCTCCAGCACAAGGGCGGCTCGATCGATACGGCGGACTACACGCTCGTCGATTACAACCGCGCGGGCACGCCCCTGATGGAGATCGTCACCCGACCGGACTTCCGGTCGCCCGGCGAGGTGCGTTCTTTTCTGGCCAAGCTGACGGAGGTCCTCGAATACCTCGGCATCTTCGACGCCACCCGCGACGGGTCTCTCAGGGTCGACGCCAACCTCTCCATCGTCGACATGAGCGACGTGGACGCCGACGAGATAGACGCGTCGGTCCTCGACGAGGCCGACCCGAACCGCACGGAGGTCAAGAACATCTCCAGCCACAAGGGCGCGGAGAAGGCCCTGGCCTACGAGGAGACGCGCCAGAAAAACGCCATCCAGCGCGGCCGCGTCGTCGAGCAGGAGACCCGCCACTGGGACGAGTCCAAGGGCGTCACCCTCTCGATGCGCTCGAAGGAGGAGGAGAAGGATTATCGGTACTTCCGCGAGGCGGACCTCCCGCCGCTGAAAGTGAGCGACTGGAAGGAACGGCTGGAGATCCCCGAGCTGCCGGACGCCCGCCGCGAGCGCTTCAAGTCGGAGTACGGGCTCGGCGAGGAGGCCGCCGACAAGCTGACGAGCACGAAGGAGGTCGCCGACTTCTTCGAGGACGTGGCCGAGCGGTTCGACCCGGACCTGGCCGCGACGTGGGTCGCCGACGAGCTGCTGGGCGAGCTGAACTACCGCGACATGGCGATCACCGACGTGTCCGACCGGTTCGACGAGATCGAGCGCCTCGTCGAACTCGTCGCCACCGACGAGATCACGACGAAAAACGCCCGCGAGACCGTCCTCCGCGACATGCTCGACGACGGCGACGCGCCCGGCGAGATCGTCGAGCGCGAGGACCTGGGCAAGACCAGCGGCGACGAGGTCCAGGGGGCCGTCGAGGAAGCCATCGACGAGAACCCCGACGCCGTCGCCGACTACCGCGACGGCGACGACGGCGCCATCAACTTCCTCGTCGGGCAGGTCATGGGCAAGACCGGCGGGAGCGCCGACCCCGGCGACGTGAACCAGTTGCTCCGCGAGGAACTGGACGGGTAGGCGTGAGCTCGATTTACGGAAACAGACCGGTTAGTTAGCTTTCGCAAATCTTATTCTGGATTCCTCACACCGTTTTCGTTATTTCGAGAATCGTCATCGCCAAAACAAGCACCCAGTACCGCTGTTTAATCTCACCTACAGTCGTTTCCAATCTATTTCTCTCCAGATAGCTATCGACTAAATAGAAAGCAGTATTCAACGAAAAGGCAACACACTGCACGTATCCCCAGTTTTCTATTTGTTCCTCTGATGGTTCAGTCTCATCCCTATCGAAGGAGAAGTGGACATCAAAATATTTCTCCGTGAGATGTTCTGTGATAGTCTCGGGATTTTCTTGGATCTCTGACGGAGGAACTCCTAGCTGATCGGATAACCATTCGAAGTCGGCGTGAACGTATCGGTTTCTATATTCTCTGACCTCATAGATAAATTGCCGAGCGTTCTCATTTACCCACAGCTCGTTCTCGGGTGGCGATGATGGATCGAAGCTTTCTGGCTCTAACCCCTGAACGAATGAATCGATATCCGCGTGTGCTAGCGACGGCCCCATCTTGGATACGTCGGAGTTGTCACTTTTGGCCTATTACTGTATCCCTTGTTGGCACTCGCTTTAGTGATTCTCCAATCTGGATACCATCCGTGGATCCCCACTTATTGCGAACAGCGGGGTGAGCGCGTTGACTTTAATTCTCTCCGAACTCCTGACTTGGACCTAACGCGACCAGACGCTGTCATCGCACTTTCGACGCGCGTATCAGAACGTCCTTTGTCGTCCGGTTCGGAGGTTCGACAATGACTCTCGGCCACGCGGTCGCCGCGGCCGCCGTCGGAGCCGCGGCGAACCTCGACGCCGTCGTCGCCCACGCGGGGACGACCCACGCCGGAACGCCCCACTGGCTGCTCGGCGCGCTCACCGTGCTCGGAATCGTCGGTGGGATCGTCGGGTTTCGAGTCCTTCGCGAGGGGGGGCGGAGCGACCGGGTCGGCGCCGCGCTCCTCTCGCTGGGTGCGGTGGCGGTCATCGCGGGGACTATCGGGCTCGTCGAGATCCAGATCGCGCCGGAAGCGACCCCCGACTGGACGGAGTGGTTCCCGGTGATAAACGCCGTCTCGGCCATCGTCGTCGCGCTGGGGAGCCTCGTCGTCGTCCGCTGGAAGTGGCCCGAGCGCCCCCGCTACGTCGGGCTCGGCCTCCTGCTGGCGGCGTGGATCGCCTACCCGACGCTGCTGCCCCAGGAAGGGCTGACGAACCCGCTCGGGTACTGCCTCGCCGCGGCGGTGCCGGCGGCCGTGCTCTACGTCTTCTACCGCGACGCCGACACGGCGTTCCCGCGCGTGTTGACCGCGCGGATCCCCGCGCTCACCGCGGTCGTCACCTTCGCGCTGTTCGGCGTCTTCTACCTGTTCTCTGCGGGGACGCTCTCGATGAACCCCGACCTGACCGCCGACATCGCGGGCCAGGGGTTCGTCACGCCGTATCAGGTCGCCTCGCCGCTGGTCTACTGGCCGGCCCTGGAGTTTTACGTCCCCGCGATCCCGCTGTCGGGGTACGTCTCGCTGGGGTCGCTGCTGCTGGTGGGGATCCTCGGGGGGCTGGTGGCGAGCAACGCCGCGCTGGCGGCGCGCCAGCTCACGACCGGCGGGAGCGTCGACTCGCCGCGGGCGGTCGTCGGGACGGTCACGACCGCCGGGGCGACCGCCTGCGGCTGCTGCGCCCCGGCCGTCTACGGTGCCGCGGGCGCGCTGTTCGGTGCGGCCGCGACGCCGGTCTACTGGGCCTTCATGGACCCCTCCTCGCCCGTCGGCGGGCTCTTCTTCGCCGCGAGCGTCCTGATCCTGACCGGGAGCGCGGTCCGGGCGAGCCACGACCCCGCCTGCGCGATCCCCCGGGAATCGGAGTCCAGCGGCGCGGCCGAACGGGCGGCGTAGGCCCGCGAGCGGAGCGCCCCCGAGCAAGTCCTCCGCACGTGCCCACGCGCGACGCACCCGCTCGCACGCACCTGCAGGCGCTCTCGCTCGCGGGCGCTCGATCGCACGTACACGCCCGCTGTCGGCGGATTTCGCCCGAAACCTTTAGGACGAGGACTTCCCTATCGACTCCCATGACCGACTGCCGCGGAGCCGGAGGTGGCGTCCGGTGGAACTGATAATCACGGAGAAGAACAACGCCGCGCGGCGCATCGCGGAGATCCTGAGCGGCGGGGACGCGACGACGACCCAGCGCAACGGCGTCAACGTCTACGAGTGGGGGCTGACCACCTGCGTCGGCCTCTCGGGCCACGTCGTCGGCGTCGACTTCCCCGAGGAGTATTCGGACTGGCGGGACGTGGAACCGGTCGAGCTCATCGACGCCGACATCGTCAAGTCGCCGACCCAGGAGAACATCGTCCGGACGCTGCGCCAGCTGGCCCGCGAGGCCGACGAGGCGGTCATCGCGACCGACTACGACCGCGAGGGCGAACTCATCGGCAAGGAGGCCTACGAGCTCATCCGCGAGGAGACCGACGCGCCGGTCAAGCGGGTGCGCTTCTCCTCGATCACCGAGCGCGAAGTGAAAAGCGCCTTCGACGAGCCCGACGACATCGACTTCGACCTGGCCGCCGCGGGGGAGGCTCGGCAGGTCATCGACCTCGTCTGGGGCGCGGCGCTGACCCGCTTTCTCTCGCTGTCGGCCCGCCAGCTCGGCGAGGACTTCATCTCCGTCGGGCGGGTGCAGTCGCCCACGCTGAAGCTCATCGTCGACCGCGAGCGCGAGATCCAGGCGTTCGACCCCGAGGACTACTGGGAGCTGTTCGCCGACCTCGCGAAGAACGGAGAGGCGTTCGAGGCGCAGTACTTCTACGACGACGACGGCAGCGAGGCCGATCGGGTCTGGGACGAGAGCGACGCGAACGAGGCCCACGAGCGCCTGCAGGAGGCCCAGAGTGCAGAAGTCACGTCGGTCCGCCGGCGCACCCGGACGGACAACCCGCCGGCGCCGTTCAACACCACCGCGTTCATCTCCGCCGCGGGGTCGCTCGGGTATTCGGCCCAGCGCGCGATGTCCATCGCCGAGGAGCTGTACACGACGGGCTACATCACCTATCCGCGGACGGACAACACGGTCTACCCCGAGGACTTAGAGCCCGAGGAGTTGCTCGACGAGTTCACGATGACCCACGAGTTCGGCGACGACGCCGAGTCGCTGCTCGAACTCGACGAGATCGAGGCCACCGAGGGCGACGACGAGACGACCGACCACCCGCCGATCCACCCGACCGGCGCGGTGCCCGACCGCGACGAACTCGACGAGGACGAGTGGGAGGTGTACGAACTCGTCGTCCGCCGGTTTTTCGCGACGGTCGCCGAGGCCGCGACGTGGGAGCACCTGCGCGTCGTCGCCGCGGCCAACGACTGCCAGCTGAAGGCGACCGGCAAGCGCCTGCTCGAAGCCGGCTACCACGACGTCTACCCCTACTCGTCGGCCAGCGAGTCGTTCCTCCCCGCCGTCGAGGAGGGCGACGCGCTCGACGTGACCGACGTGGAACTCGAGGCCAAGCAGACCCAGCCGCCCCGCCGGTACGGCCAGTCGCGGCTCATCCAGCAGATGGAGGAGATGGGCATCGGGACGAAGGCCACCCGGCACAACGTCATCGAGAAGCTCTACGACCGCGGGTACATCGAGTCGGACCCGCCGCGGCCGACGTCGCTGGCGGAGGCGGTCGTCGAGGCCGCCGAGGAGTTCGCCGACCTGGTCGTCAGCGAGGACATGACCGCCCGGCTGGAGGCGGACATGTCCGCCATCGCCAACGGCGAGGCGACGCTCGACGACGTGACCGAGGAGTCCCGCGAGATGCTCGACAGGGTGTTCGAGGAGCTCCGGGAGTCGCGCGAGGCGATCGGCGACCACCTCCAGGAGTCGCTGAAGGCCGACCGTCGGCTGGGCCCCTGTCCGGAGAGCGACCACGACCTGCTCGTCAGGCAGAGCCGCCAGGGCTCGTATTTCGTCGGCTGCGACGGCTTCCCGGAGTGTCGCTACACCCTCCCGCTGCCGAGCACGGGCGAGCCGCTCGTCCTCGAAGACGCCTGCGAGGAACACGGCCTGAATCACGTGAAGATGCTCGCCGGCCGTGACACGTTCGTCCACGGCTGCCCCCAGTGCAAGGCCGACGAGGCCGACGACACCGAGGACGAGGTCATCGGCGTCTGTCCGGACTGCGGTGAGGAGCACGGTGGCGACCTGGCGATCAAGCAATTGCGTTCGGGCTCGCGACTCGTGGGGTGTACCCGCTACCCCGACTGCGACTACTCGCTGCCGCTGCCGCGCCGCGGCGACATCGAGATCACCGACGAGTACTGCGACGAGCACGACCTACCCGAACTCGTCGTCCACAGCGGCGACGAGCCGTGGGAACTCGGCTGTCCCATCTGCAACTACCGGGAGTACCGGGCCCGCCAGGCCGTCGACGACCTGGAGGACCTAGACGGCGTCGGCCCCGCCACCGCCGAGCGACTGGAGACGGCCGGGGTCGAAGAGCCCGCGGACCTCCGCGAGGTCGACCCCGACCGCCTCGCCACGGAGATCCAGGGCGTCAGCGCGGGCCAGATCCGCGACTGGATCGCGCAACTGCCGGAGGTCGACCACGGCGACGACGACGACCCGGACGACGACACCGTGTCGGGAAGCGAAGACGGGAGCGACGAGGGGGACATCATGGACGACATCCACGCCGAAGTCGAGGAAGTCGAAAGCGACTGAGCGCTCGCCGCGCGCCGCGGTCCGAACGGCCGTTCGTTCTCCGCTTCTCGGTGCGGTTCGATATCCGTCCCTCAGAAACCCACGTGACTGGTCGAACTCGGACCCTCGTCGCCGTCGTCGATCTGGCCCTCGTGTTCGAACGCGTACTCCTCGTCGACGAGGAACACCGCACCGTCTTCGACGGCCACGTCCACGTCGGGGAGCGTCGTCCCGGCGGCTTCGCCGTTGTGGCAGTCGCCGGAACAGGCGTCGAACATCGACCCGTGTTTCGGGCAGACGATCTCCCCGTCGCGCATGGGGACGCCGCGGCCGGTGTCGAAGCGCTGGGCCTCGTGCGTGCAGCGGTTGATCCACGCCGCGACGCCGCCCTCGTCGTCGACCGGCGCGCCGCCGTCGGCCGCCACGTCCTCGTCGCAGGGGACCACGATGATCTCCTCGTCCACGTCGAAGGAGTCGGTCGCCGTGAACAGGAACGATCCGTCCTCGCGCACTTCCTCGACCGTCGTCAGTCGCGCGCCCGCTGGCATTGTCCGTCGATAGGACCGCGGCGAGTTAGGTCTGGTGGCGCCGATAGGTCTCCTGGGGCGGCGCGCGCCGTCGAGCGTGGCCGAGCATCGCGAGGGCCGCGAGACGCACCCGTGCGAGGGACGACTGAGGGAGCGAACGCGACCGAAGGAGTCGGTTGGGGAGGTGTGTGGCGCGGTGTGGCCTCCTGGCGGACTGAAAGGGCGAGGTGCGGTCGGCGGTTCTGCGCGGGCCACTATCCGAGGGAGCGAAGCGACCGAGGATATCCCGCACAGAACCGTCGAGCGGGGCGAGGGCTTTCATCGATTGCTGTCGAGTACGGTCGCTGTCTCTCGTAGCGAGCGGGGCGAGGGCTTTCATCGCTCGCCGTCGAGCGCGGTCACACCCGACCTCACTCCCCGACCGCGTCCTCGACGATCTCGATCTCCTCGTCGGTCAGCCCGTACAGCTCGTAGACGATCTCGTCGATCAGGTCGTCGGTGCGTTCGATCTTCGCCTCCAACTCCTCGGCCCGGGCCATCGTCTCGCGGTAGCTCGCCAGTCCCTCGGCCACGTCGGCGACCCGCGGCAGCGTCAGCGCGCGCAGGCGGTCGACAAGCGAGTTCGTCTTCGTCGCCGTCTCCCGGAAGCCCGCGAACCCGCCCGCCTCATCGACGGCGACGGGCACGAACGCCTCGATCAGGTCCGCCTCCGTCTCGGTGAGGTCGGTGATCCGGAGCGCCGGGAGCGGGTCGGTTTCGGTGTATGCATCCGCACCTTTCTTGTCTGGGTCGGGTTTGTAACGGGCTGTGAGTCTGATCTCGACCGTGCTATCCGATTCTCGGCTGACCGTGGCTTCGCCGACTTTGAGATTGGGCTTCTGTTTTGTGGTTTCCTGGAGGATAGACCCAGCGACATTTTCGGGCGGTTGAACAAATCCAATCTCTTCAAGGGAATCTCCAGTAGAATATGCTCCAAAGTAATCTAAGAGGTTGGTATTTAGCCGATTTTTTCTCTCTGTGGCATCTTCTATCTTAACTGTGAGGAAAGAAACAAAGTCATGAATAGCCCTCTGACCTGTGGACGACTCAATTAATTCATTGACCCGTGGGAATGCGGATTTTTCTTCAGATTCGTACCGGTTCTGAAGTTCCTCTAACTCTGTTCCGTCGGGTTCGTTGGAGATGCTTAAATTTCGGATCGGGAGGGATCGAACTTCCGAGAGTGTTGTCTGCCGGAAGTCGTCTTTTTGGGCTAATGCAGATGTTGACACATAAAGGAACGAAAGTAGGGAACTGTTCAAACAAGCAAACAAATATCGAAGCGACAGGTCAGTTCCATCTTTGATGAATGGATTCAGGTCTTTCTTTACTACAAATGATTCCTCTGCGACTGCGGCCATAAGCCGATCATCTCTGCTTACTAATCGACGGA
Source organism: Halosimplex rubrum (assembly GCF_013415885.1). NCBI lineage: Archaea > Methanobacteriati > Methanobacteriota > Halobacteria > Halobacteriales > Haloarculaceae > Halosimplex > Halosimplex rubrum. The sequence continues at coordinate 1,787,349 of NZ_CP058910.1, read as the reverse complement.
GTAGAATCCTTGGTTGAGTGTAGTATTCTTTTTGTGATTCATTTCCGCTGAAATCAATGAATCGCTCCTCAGTCACAGTCAAGGAATATCGATACACGTCACACTCTTTATATGACAGGAAATCCTCCGATTCCTTTTCATCAGAGTAGTCAAAAAAGGAGGCGACAATTCCCTGTTGGGACCTCGTAAGTGCGCCTAATTCAGAGAACCGCTCGGATTCATAGGATTGCAACAATTCGTAATAGTTACTGGAAGTGTATATTTTCGAATTTTTGTCGTTGGTTAAATATTCATAGGGAACTCTGCTGAATCCGTCCCTGAGTGCGTCTACATCGCGGATTCTGTTTCTCTTTTCAAACTCTTTTGCTAGAAACTCACCTGAATTGCCGCCCGACTCTTGGAATATCGCTATATTTGTGTCAACGTAGGCATCTTCGAATACATCAAACGGGAGATTAATGATCTTTTCAATGCTTGCCTCTCCACTAGCGAGGCGCTTCTCTCTAAATTTAGAATAGTTTTCTCCTGTTTCCCAGGCCACTGGTGTAATCATTCCAGTGAACGCATTCGTGCGTGCTAACTCGAATGAACGTTCTAAGAAAGCGACAGAGAGGTCATATTTTCTGTAGAGGGTTTCGTAACGTTCTGTGAGAAATTCCTTTTGAAGTTCTGCGATTTGTTCTGTTGGAACATACGGCGGATTCCCGACCACGGCATCGAACCCGGAATCGTCTCGCTTCTCGCCCTCGTCGTCGAAGAACACCTCGGGGTACTCCAGTTCCCAGTGGAAGAAGTCCTCGCGGCCGGCAACTGACTGCGCTTCCGAGAACCACGGTTCGGATTCGATTTCGGCCCAGTCGTCGGCGTCCTCGATAGCGCCGGCCATCTCCTCGTACGCACCTTCTGGAACGTCCGCGCCGAACTGCTCGGCCGTATGGACGTTCGCCAGCTCGAAGAGTCGCTGATACAGCGGGTCGTCGCGGATCTTGTCGTACAGCTCTTCCATCGACTTGATGTCTTCAAGTTCCTCGTTGTCGATGGCGAGTAGGTCCTTCATCAGGTCCATCACGTGATCGAGCGTCCGTCGTCTGGCACGTTCGAATCGGGAGAAGGTCGTTTGGACGATCCCGTCGTCCTGGTCGACGGTTTCTCCTTCGATTTCGGAATCGTCGCTCAGAACGTTCGTAATGTCCGAACCAACGAGCGAGTTCCCGGCTTTGAGCCGGTGGTCCAAGAACGCGAGGGGTTTGTCAGCCGCCAGCGTTTCCAGCCACATCGAGAGCTTCGCCAGTTCGACGGCCATGCCGTTCACGTCCACGCCGTAGATGCACTCCTTGGCGAGCGTGCGCCGGATCACTTGCTCGTCACGACCCTGCTCACCTTCCCGGACGACCTCCATCACCTGCTCCGTGAGATAGCCGACCGCTTTCGTGAGGAAGTGCCCCGATCCCATCGCCGGGTCGAGGATCGTCAACTCCTGCACTTGCCTGTAGAACCGCCCGAAGTACGTCGGATCGCCCGGCTCCAGCCCGTCCGCACGAAGCTCCGAATCGATGTCGTCGATCAGCGGGTCGACGGTCTCCTCGACGATGTAGGCGACGACGTAGTCGGGCGTGTAGTAGGCGCCCGTGGCCTTGCGCTCGCCGTCGTCGTTGACGACGAACAGCTCGCCCGCCTCCACCGTCTCGACGGCCTCGGCGACGGTCACGTCCGTCGCGGGCTCCCAGACCTGGCCGCCGTCCTCGGCGACGGCGGCGTAGGCCTCCGGCGCGATGCGGAACTCGTGTTCGAGCAGGCCCTCGTAGATGCTGCCGAGGTGGCGGGTGTCGAGGTCGGCGTAGTCCGCGAGGACGAACGAGCCATCGTCGGCTTTCGTGGTTCCCAGGCGGTAGATCACCTCGGCGACGTAGCGGTCGGCGACCTGATTGTCCGCGAGGAACTCGTGGTTGTCGTCGTCGAACAGGCCGCCGTTGTACGGCGGGATGCCCAGCGACTCCTCGCCCGAATCGACCAGCCGAAAGAGGTCCTCCAGCCGGCTCCACATCGACGTGGCGTGCTCGCTGTAGTCGGACAGCGACCCACCGCCCTCGATCTCGTCGTTGACCTCCAGTCGCAACGTGTCGAGGCTGAAGTGTTCCTCGTACTCGTCGACCGCGTCGGGGTCGTCCGGGTGGATGAGCCCCCGCGACTCGGCGTAGAGGACGAACATCAGCCGATAGAGGAGGACGAGCGACTGCTCTTTCAACTGCTCCAGGGCCGCGTCGTCGTCGGGGTCGATGTCGAGGTCGTTCGTCTCGACGAAGCCCTCGCCGAGCACCCGGAGCGCGGTGAAGACGTTGTCCTGCAGGTCCTCGCCGAGTTCCTGCGCCGCGGTCTCGCTCTCGGACCAGACGGTGTCGAGGAAACACGTCCCGGCGGTCTCGCGGAACGCCGCCGGCCGGAAGAACGCGAAGAAGTACTTGAACTGCTCGACGCTGCCCGAACGCAGCAGTTCCGGCAGGTCGACCTCGTAGTAGGTCTCGGTGGCGTAGTCCTTGGTCCCGTAGAGGCGCCACTTGCGGCCGTCGGTGAGAACGCCCCAGCGCATCCGCTCGGGCGTGTGTTCGAGGTAGTACTTGATCTGGTGGGAGGCGTCGCGATAGGAGCGCTGTTCGCTGAACCGCGCGGAGAAGTCGGCGTCCCACTGTTTCGCTTCGAGGACGGCCGCGGCGGTCCCGTACATCGCCTCGGGCTCGCCCTCCTTCTTCCGGAGCGCCCCCTCGCGGCGGTCGTCGTCCGACTCGAACAGGAGTCGGTCGTTGTACCCGCCGCTTTCGGGGAGCGTCGTCTCGGACATCGTCCCGAACCCGAGGGTGTCGAGCACCTCGTCGATCCACGAGTCGAGCAGTTCGTCTTCCTTGTACGACGGCAGGAGATCGCCCTCCAGTTCCCACAGGTCCTGTAGCTCCTCGAACGCCGCGCGCGCTTCGTCGTCGCAGTCCCACGCGTCGAGGTCGGCGACGCGCTCGTCGAGATAGTAGTTGGAGAAGAGATTCGAGTTCTGATACGGCGTCGACGGGAGGGTCGCCTGACTCATCGGATACCCCTATGTCCTGTCGGCGATCACCAAAAGCGTAGGTGCTCCGGCGGCCCCTACATCCGGATTTCGGCGCTGCGTTCCGAACGGCGGCGCCGAAACCCCGCGCTACTCCTATCCGAAGCGGTTTTACGGTCCGGTGAGATGTGTGCGAGTATGCAGAGGCCGTGGGACGACTGGGATCACGTGCTGAAGGTCGACCCGGACAAGGATCTGGTCGACGGCGAGACGTACGCGGACGTCGTCACCTGTGGCACGGACGCCATCGAGGTGGGCGGGACGACGGGCGTCACCGAGGAGAAGATGGCCGACGTGGTCGAGGCCTGCGCCGAGTACGACGTGCCGCTGTACGTCGAGCCCTCGAACCCCGCCAACGTCGTCTACCGCGGCGGCGTCGACGGCTACCTCGTCCCCGCGGTGCTCAACGCCGGCGACATCGCCTGGCTCACCGGCGTCCAGAAGGAGTGGGTCCGCATCGACGACGACATCGACTGGGAGCGCACGTTCACCGAGGGCTACGTCGTCTTGAACCCCGATTCGGCGGCCGCGAAACTCACCCAGTCCGACTGCGACCTCGACGCCGAGGACGTGGCCGCCTACGCCGAGGTGGGCGAGCGGATGCTCGGCCAGGAGATAATTTACGCCGAGTACTCGGGCACCTTCGGCGACCCCGAGATCGTCGCCGCCGCGGCCGGCGCGCTGGAGGAGTCCACCCTGTTCTACGGCGGCGGCATCCACGACTACGAGTCGGCCAACACGATGGCCGACCACGCCGACACCGTCGTCGTCGGCGACCTGGTCCACGACGAGGGTGTCGACGCCGTCGCCAAGACCGTCGAGGGCGCCAAGGACGCCAGGGCCGCGGCCGTCTCCGAGTAGTTCCGCCGCCCGCGCCCGTCGACGTTCGACCCGGACAGTGCCGCCCCAAGGTTCAATTGGCTCCGGTCCCGCGCTCCGGGTGGTGTGATACCATGTGCCACGAATACGCCTCCCGGGTCTGGGACCGCGAGTCCGAGAACCGCGAGTCCGAATCGGACGACGACCTGCCGGCGTTCGCCGACGAGGAGGGCGGCGACGACGTGGAAGTGCTGACCGACGGCGGCGACGAGTCGTAACCGACCGCGATTTTTTCGAGGCGCTCGCACGCCGTCGACCGGCGGGGGTACCGTTCGGTGGCGTGGGAGGCGTTGGCGCCGAAGGACTGTCCTTAAGTCGGGGCCACCAGAAGCCACTCCCATGGACGACCGCACCTACACAGCCGAGGCCGAGCCGGGCGAGACCGTCACGGTCGCCGGCTGGGTCCACGAGATCCGCGACCTCGGTGGCATCGCCTTCCTCATCCTCCGGGACCAGTCCGGGAAGATCCAGGTCAAGTTCGAGAAAGACGAGATGGACGACGACCTCGTCGAGGCGGGACTGGGAGTTCACCGCGAGTCCGTCGTCGCCGTCACCGGCGCCGTCGAAGAGGAGCCCCGAGCGCCCACCGGCGTCGAGATCACGCCCGACTCCCTCGACGTGGTCGCCGAGGCCGACCCCGAACTGCCCCTCGACCCCTCGGGCAAGGTCGACGCCGACCTCTCGACGCGGCTGGACAACCGCACGCTCGACCTCCGGAAGGACGAGACCAAGGCCATCTTCGAGATCCGCGCGGAGGTCCTCCGCTCGGTCCGCGAGGCGTTCCGGAACCTCGACGCGACGGAGATCAACACGCCGAAGATCGTCGCCACCGGCACCGAGGGCGGGACGGAGCTGTTCCCGATCACCTACTTCGGCCAGGAAGCGTTCATGAACCAGAGCCCCCAGCTGTTCAAGCAGCTGATGGTCGGCTCCGGCCTCGAACGCGTCTTCGAGATCGGCCCGATCTTCCGCGCCGAGGAGCACAACACGCCCCGCCACCTCAACGAAGCCACCTCCATCGACTTCGAGTCGGCCTTCTACGACCACACCGAGGCGATGGACGCCTGCGAGACCATCGTGAAGGCCGCCTACGAGGGCGTCGCCGAGAACTGTCAGGACGAGCTCGAAGCGCTCGACCTGCACGAGGAGTTCGAGGCGCCGGAGGGCGACTTCCCGCGGCTCACCTACGAGGAGGCCATCGAGCGGATCAACGCCACCGGCGAGCTCGACGAGCAGCTCGTCTGGGGCGACGACCTCCCAACGGAGGGCGAGCACGCGCTCGGCCAGGACGTGGGCGAGCACTACTTCATCACCGACTGGCCCTCGGAGATCAAGCCGTTCTACATCAAGGACCACGACGACGACGAGGGGCTCTCGACGGGCTTCGACATGATGCACCCGACGATGGAGCTGGTCTCGGGCGGCCAGCGTGAACACCGCTACGACCACCTCGTCGACGGGTTCGAACAGCAGGGTCTCGACCCCGAGCAGTTCGACTACTACACCAAGATGTTCAAGTACGGCATGCCGCCCCACGCCGGCTGGGGCCTCGGTGGCGAGCGCCTCGTGATGACGATGCTCGGCCTGGGCAACATCCGCGAGGCGGTGCTGTTCCCGCGGGATCGTCAGCGTCTGAGTCCGTAGATAGCGAGATCGCGGAGCGACCTCGGAGCGCGAACAGCGTGGGAGTAGTGCTCCCACGGGCCGTGCGAGCGGGCCCGCGGCCCGCGAGCAGACGGCGACCGCAGGGTGCCGTGAGCGGCGAAGACCTGAGAGCCAGCGAGACGAGCGAAGCGACGCGCGGGCCGCTCGATCTCGCGGCGGTCCGAAACCGCCAGCGGCCCTCTCCGGAGACGCGCAGCCGTCAACGTTTTTCCCTGCCACTCCCGAAGCGAGCCCGTGGAGTGGACGACTTACACGTTCGAGTGCGCGGACGAGGCGGCCCGCGAGTCGCTGGTGGCGTGGTTCGACGACCGCCACCCGGTAGCGATACCCAACGGGGAGGACTGCGTCCACGGCGACCTCGTCGACGGCGACGGGACGGAGCGGGCGGCCGACCTGGCGTGGGTCGCCGACTACTGTTACGTCCTCGTCGAGGAGCCGGTCCCCGGCCTGCTCGTCGAGAGCGCGCCGCTGTGGGAGCGGGCGGCCGTCGGAACGTTCGATTCGGAGACGGAGACCTGCACCGAGGCGGTCCTCTACCGGTCGGACAGCGACGACGCACCCGACGAGATCGCCCGCTACGAGGGGTGCGAGGGGCTGGCCGGCCAGGATATGCTCTATCGGTTCGCGATGGCCCATCGGTTCCGGTTCCGCGCGTTCGCCCAGGCGCCGCCGGCGCCGATGCTCGTCGAGGTCTTCGGGGCGTTCGACGCCGTCGCCGGCATGGGCTGGGGGAGCGATCTGCTGGCGGAGTTCGAAGCCGAGACGGGCGTCGAGCCGACCGCCCGCGGCGTCGAGTTCCTCGAAGACGACCCCGTCCTCGACGACGGCGAGTTCTACGAGGCCGCCGAAGAGTGAGATAAACGGCGGGCAGACCGCTCGACCACCGACGGGTCAGTCGTCGTCGACGGCCGTGGCGCCGCTGGCGTCGGTGCCCAGCCCGGCCGTTTGAACCACGTCCTGGTTGGCGGCGACCCACTGGAGCAGCAGGAACGCGAAGAGGTACTTCGCACCGATATCGAGCAGGGAGTAGCCCCACGAGGTCAGCCCGACCGACTCGACCAGCGCCAGTCCTTCGATGCCGACCGCCCAGATGATCGGGTAGCCGAGCCACAGCACGACCGTCAGCGCGCGCAGCGTGCCGAAGATCTCGTCGGTGCCCGCGGCCGTCGCCGACTGGGGCCACTCGACGAGGACGGCGTACAGGACCACCACGAAGAACGCACAGCTGATGCCGTAGAACACCCAGCGGAGCGCGTACGAGGAGGTGACCAGCGCCGCGGCGAGTCCGGTGATGCACATCCCGATATCGGCTGCGATGGTCGTGAACAGACTACCCACGTCCACGTCGGCCAGGAGCCCCAGCGCGAGCAGGATCATCGGCGTCGACAGCGCCCACGTCAGATATCGACCCCACTGGCTCATCACCTCTTCACCTCCCAGGGCGTGTCCCGCCGGCATCTCGATGAATCCGACTGTCAGCCCCGACACGAGTCCCGTGTAGCTCGATATCGAGACCAACGGGATCATGAGCGTCGCTCCGAAGATGAGCTTCGCCCGCGTCCCCTCGACGTCCCGTCCCATGTACACGAACAGCAGTATCGACAGCCCGGCCAGCGCGATGTTCGCCCACAGCGACGACGAGAGCAAGACGTCGTTGCTGATCTGCTCGAACGCGTCCGATTGGCTCATCTGGAGGACGGCGGTGCTTGGAGTCACTGGTGACATACGTTCACAATTCTGACCCGAGCCATGTAGTATGTGGTACCAAACTATGCGGGGGTCGTGTCACACCGGACCGGCAACATACGGCCCCTGCTATTGACGATCCGATTCCGAACGTTTGCGGACGCTACTCCCCGACCGCACCGACCGCCTGCGAGCGCATCTCGCCGGTCATCTGGATGCCGTTGGCGTCGATGCGGCGGACGATCCGCCGGGCCTGCGAGCGAGAGAGGTACTTGTCCTCGGCGGCGGCGCGCGCGACGACGCCGAAACAGCTGGTGACCGCGCCTCCCAGACCTTCGGCGATGCGGCGGACGCGGCGGTCCTCGGAGACGACGGCGACGGCGTGGCGGTCGTTCGGGTCCGCGTGGGCGATCACGCCCGCGAGCATCGACGCCTCGTGCGTGCCCTCGTCGATACCGACGACCTCGACGGCCCGCTCGTGGGCGGTGTCGGGCACCGCCGTCGACACGTCGGTCTCGTCGAGAAAGGACGCCAGCGCGCTCCGCGCGGGCTCGGTCGTCACCTGTGCCTCGACGATCTCGGGGACGACGAGCCGGCCGTCGAAGCTCTTCAGCAGGTCGAGCTCGCCGACTTGCCCGAGCGCGTAGAGGCTCGTCGGGCCGACGTAGATGCGGCTCATCCGCGGGCCCCCCGAGTCGAGTCCGACGACCCGGCGGGGTTCCCGCCGGTCATAGCTCCTGTGCGGTGTAGGCGTCGTCGCCGAGGTCCTCGGCGGCCAGCTGGGTGGTGAGGTTGCGCTCGTGGGCGATCTCCAGCCACTCGCCCAGGGAGACGCCGGCGATGCGGGCGGCCTCGGCGACGGAGGCGTCGCCCGACTGGTAGCGCTCGACCGCGCGGCGGACGCGCAGCTCGGCCAGTCCCTCCCGCAGGGCCTTCCGGATCGTCGTCGATCGGTCCTCGTCGAGCAGTTCGGCGACCGCGTCCAGTTCCTCCTTCTCCTCGTCCGGGAGGCGCGCGCTGACTGACGGCATACTCGATACGATGTCCGACAGCGGATACAATAATTCTGTGGGTCCCCGCCGCCGTTCGCGGCGCCGACGCGCTCCGCTCGGCCCTTCGGAGCCGGCCGGCGAGGTAGATACAAATGGGGGGCAGTCGACGATCCGGTATGGCACGCGACGAACGCGGCGCCGTCGAACCCGACGGAGACGAGGAGGAGAGCCCGCTCGTCGGCGTCGCGACCGGCGCGGTCACCTTCCTGACGCTCGGCGTCGCCTTCTCGCTCATGTTCCTCGGCGTCGACTACTTCTGGGTGGCGTTCCCGGTCGGCTTCGGCGGCGGCATGCCGCTCGCGGTCGCGCTCGCGAAGTACTACGAGTCGAAGCGGGAGGCCGACCGCGAGCGCGGACGCGGGCGCCGCGACCGCGGCCGCTCCGACGAGGCCGACGAGGCGCTCGCCGAGCTGCGCGACCGCTACGCCCGCGGGGAGATCGACGACGCGGAGTTCGAGACCAGAGTCGAGCGCCTGCTGGAGACCGAGTCGGTCGACGACGCCGAGACGTTCCTCGCGGAATCGGACGGCGAGGACGACCGCTCGGCGGAGCGCGAGCGGGCGTGAGCGGCGGACCCGTCCGTCGGGGGCCGACGGCGCCCCGAGGACGAAACTGATTACAGGCGCCGCGCCCACGGGGGAGTATGACAGCGGTGGCACGGGCGTTCGTCCCCGGGCACGTGACGGGGTTTTTCACCGTCGACCGGGCCGACGACCCGACGAAGGCGGGGTCGCGCGGCGCGGGACTGGCGCTCTCGGAGGGCGTGACCGTCACCGTCCGGCCCGCCGACGCGGTCGCGGTGACGCTGAACGGCGAATCGGTCGATATCGAGGCCGTCGAGCGCGTGCTCGACGCGCTGGAGGCGACGGTCGCGGTCCGCGGCGTGACGGACCTGCCCGTCGGCTCGGGGTTCGGCGTCTCCGGCGCGATGGCGCTCGGCGCGGCGCTGGCGACGAACGAACTGCTCGACCGGCGGCTCTCGACGTACGAACTCGCGACGATCGCCCACGGCGCGGAGGTCCAGGCCGGCACCGGGCTGGGCGACGTGGTCGGCCAGCTCCACGGTGGCGTCCCGATCCGACTCGAACCCGGGAGCCCCCGGCACAACGAGATGGACGCGGTGCCGACCCGCTCGCGCGTCGAGTTCCAGACGTTCGGGGAGCTGTCGACGAGCGAGGTGATCGGCGGCGAGACGGCGACCATCTCGGCGGCCGGCGAGCGGGCGCTCTCCCGGCTCGTCCAGGAGCCGACGCTGGAACGCCTCGTGGCGTCGTCCCGGCAGTTCTCCCGGGAGGCGGACCTGGTCACCGACCGGGTGTACGAGGTGGTGACCGACGTGGCCGAGGCCGGCGGCGAGGCGACGATGGGGATGCTCGGCCAGACGGTCCTCGCGCTCGACACCGGACTCAGCGACGCCGGCTACGACCCGACGGCCTGCCGGATCGACCCGACGGGAGCGACGCTGGTCGCCCCGCCGAGCGACCGGACGCTCCCGGAGTAGGCGCCGCCTACCGCTCGCTGGCGGTGGACCGTACTATTCAGGTATTCGTTTTTCATCCGTGGCACTCGTCTGTCACGACGGGCCGACGACGCGCGCGGCTTCGGTCCCGCCTCTCCCACCACCCCACCCCGGTTCGTGCCTTCGACCCATCGGCCCGCGGCGCCGCGGGGCCACCTACCACGCCACCCATGCGAAAACGCGAGACACTCTACCTGCACGCGTTGTTCGTCCTGATCCGACAGGAGTTCGAGGACGAGCGCGACCTGGCGACCGGCCCGTTCGACGAGTGCGATGCCACGGCGGTCGGTCCGACGGCGATCCACCGCTCGAAGGACGCACACCGGCGGGCGCTGTTCGCGCTCTCCGCGGAGCTGAGCGCGACGGCCGCATCGGCGACGGACGACGCGGAGCGCCCTCGGTCGGACGCCGAGGGTTCGAACCGGTATGCGAGGTGACCGACGACGGCGGGTTTCGCCCCCGGTGTACTCGTCCGCGTCGAACCGCACAAGGCACTTCCCGCCGTACCCGCGGAGTTCCCGCTATCGTAGAATTTGAAAGCGTTTGCGCGGTCGACCGCACGACTGCGTGCGGTCATCCGAGCGATGTCTTTCAAATTCTACGATAGGACGGCGGCGCCCGCCGAGCGACCGACGGAGCTCGAGTTCCGGGTGACCAGCGCCGACTACACGTTCGTCAGCGGGTCCGAACGTGGCTCCTGTCGGTGGATACTCCGGGAGCTCCTGCCGCGGTCGGACGGCGAGTGCCTGGAGCTCTTCGAGGTGCGCGACGCCTCGCCCGCGACCGTCGACCGGATCACCGACGCCGAACCGGTCGAGGAGCGGCTGGTCGACCACCACACCGAGAACGGCGTGTTGGTCTGTCACGTCGAGGAGGCCGCCGACTGCGTCGCGACGACGCTGGCCGACGAGGAGGCGTTCCTCCGCGACCTCTGGGCCGAGGAGGGCGACGGCCGCGTCGTCGAGGTGTTGCCCTCCCGCGACGCGGGCGCGGTCGTCGACTCCGTCACGGACGAACACCCCTCGGTCGACCTGGTCGCCAAGCGCGACCGCCCTCGCGAGGGCGCTCTTCCTCCGCCATCAGGTCCAGGACGTGCTCGCGAGGGAACTCACGGACGGTCAGCTGGAGGTGCTGGTGACCGCCTACCGGACCGGCTACTTCGAGCGACCCCGCGAGACGACGGGCGCGGAGGTCGCCGCGGACCTCGATATCTCGCCGTCGACGTTCTCCCAGCACCTCCGGGCCGCCCAGCGCAAGCTCCTCACCGCCCTCTTCGCGGAGTGCGGCCCGGCCGCCGGCCACCGGATCGACGCGGAGTGAGCCGCCGGCCCCGGCCGTCCCGACTCGCCAGCCCCGGCGGCCACGACCCGCCAGTCCCCGGCCGTCACGACCCGTCGGCCCCGGGTCGAGACGCGGCACCGACCGCTCGCGGTCCGGTCCGGAAACGTCGGGTTTTCGGCGCTCGGCCGCGAGCGTCCGGGCATGACCGACGCCGACATCCCGGAGAGTCACCCGCGCTACGAGTCGCTGCTCACCCGCCACCGCATCGAGGCGGGGGTCGAAGACGGGATCACCTCCCGGCAGGGCCTCATCGCCCAGGGCCGCGGCGAGGCGTTCGACTACCTGCTCGGCGAGCGCACGCTCCCGTCGGCCGACGGCGCCGCCCGCGCGGCGGCCGCCCACCTCCTGCTGGCCGATCACCCCGTCCTCTCCGTCAACGGCAACGTCGCCGCGCTCGTCCCCGGCGAGGTCGTCGACCTGGCGGAAGCGACGGGCGCCGACATCGAGGTGAACCTCTTCAACCGCACCGCCGAGCGGATGGAGCGGATCGCCGACCACCTCCGCGAGCACGGCGCCAGCGAGGTGAAGGGGCTCACCGCCGACGGCCGTATCCCGGGGCTGGACCACGAGCGAGCGAAGGTCGACGCCGACGGCATCGGGGACGCCGACGTCGTCCTCGTCCCGCTGGAGGACGGCGACCGCGCCGAGGCGCTGGGCGAGCTGGGCAAAGTCGAGGTCGTCATCGACCTCAACCCGATGTCCCGCTCGGCCCGCGCGGCCGACGTGCCGATCGTCGACAACGTGATCCGCGCGGTCCCGGCGATCACCGAGCACGCCCGCGAGTTGGTCGACGCCGACCGCGAGACGCTGGAGGGGATCGTCGCCGACTTCGACGCCGACGAGACGCTGGCGGCTGCCGAGCGGGCGATCCGCGAGGGGAGCGACGAAGCGGAGGCCTGAGGCGCCCGGCCGTCGGGCGAGCGCGGCCGGTCGGCGGTCGGCGGTCGACGGTCCCGACCGTCGTCGGTCGGAACGTTGATGCCCCTGACCGTGTCACTCGGGCGTAATGAGTCGCGCACGCGACGGGGGGCTCTGACGTGCTGCCGAAACGGTTCGCCTTCGACCGTCGGCTGCCCGACGAGGAGCGGGTCCGGGCGGCCCTGGACGAGCGAGCGATCACGCCGTTCGGTCCCGGCGAGACCCTCGATCGGCTGCATCGGGTCCTCTATCCGGTCTTCCGCCTGGAGTTCGAGTACGAGGCCTCGGAGCTGCTCTCGTTCGGCGAGAACCGCGAGACGACGACCACGCTAGTCGACGGGCTTGTCGAGGGCAACGACCGGTTCGTCCACGAGTACGTCGACGGGACGGCCGACCCGGCGACGGTCGACCCCGGCGAGTTCGACCTGGGGACCGACCACCCGGGCCTGGGGACGACGGTGATGCTCGAGTTCCAGGCGACCGACGACCGCGCCGAGAGCGTGCTGGTCGAGCGGCTGATCGACTACCGCGAGCGCCGCGCGGCCGCCGGCGAGGAGGCCGCGGCGGTCTTCCTCAACAAGTTCAAGGACACTTACGGACTGCCCAACGACTTCGACCCCGACGGCGGCATCGACGTGACCGACGTGAGCCGCGTCTATCTGCCCTTCTGGCTCGCGGAGTTCCGCGCCGAAGCGGCCGACCACGCGTACCTCGTCTCCTTCCGCGACGAGGCCGACGCCGACGTGGACCACCCCGACGGCTGGGTGGCCGAGTGGGTCTCCGGCGACCCGACGGTCGTCGGCGACTTCGGGTACGACGTCGACCTCGACCGGGTCCAGCGGGGCGGCGGGACGGGCTCCGCGGGCGACACCGGGAGCGAGAGCGACGCGGACGGCCGGGGCGTCGAGGGCGCCGAGACGAACCACGAGAGCGGGCCGGAGCCGCTCGATCCGTCGGGCGGCCGCGGCGGGCGGCCCGGCACCGACGAGGCGACCGAAGTCGTCCAGCCCGACGGCGTCGAGATGGACGCCGACTCGCTGGTCGACCCCGCGCCGGCGCACGGCTTCGGCGAGGTCGGCGGGATGGCCGACCTGAAAGAGACCCTGCAGCACAAGGTGATCCGGCCGGTCACCGACCCCGACCGGTTCGCCGAGTACGGGCTGAGCGTCGTCAACGGCGTCCTCTTGCACGGCCCGCCCGGCTGCGGGAAGACCTACGTCACCCGTGCGCTCGCCGGCGAACTCGGCCACGCGTTCGTCGAGGTGTCGCCCGCCGACGTGACGAGCAAGTACATGGGCGAACCGGCCCAGAAGATCGCCGACGTGTTCGCGATCGCCCGGGCGAACGCCCCGTGTCTGCTGTTCGTCGACGAGATCGACGGTATCGCCGGCGACCGCGGCGGCGAGAGCGACATGAACTCCAGCGAGCAACAGCTCGTGAACCAGCTGCTGACCGAACTCGAATCGCTGGACGACCACGACGTGGTCGTCGTCGGCGCGACCAACCTGCTGGAGGACGTGGACCCGGCCATCCGCCGGTCGGGGCGGTTCGACGAGCGCGTCGAGGTGCCGCCGCCGGGCGCCGACGCCCGCCGGGCCATCCTCGACCTCCACCTCGCCGGCCGACCGACGGCCGACGGCCTGGATCCGTCGCCCGTCGTCGAGCGGACGGTCGGCTACGCCGCCAGCGACCTCGAGCTGATCGCCGAGAACGCGGCCCGCGAGGCGCTGCGCGACGAGGCGCCGATCGGCCAGTCTCACCTCGAACCGGCCCTCGAGTCGACGGACTCCAGCATCGGCGAGTGGGTCGGCGTCTCCCACAAGGCGGGGACCCACGTCGTCCAGCCCGACGGGGTAGACCTGTCGGCCCGGTCGCTGGTCACCGTCGACGTGGACCGCTCGTTCGACGACGTGGGCGGGATGGACGAGCTGAAAGACAGGCTGCGCGAGACGGTGCTTGACCCCCTCTCGAATCCGGGGACCTACGACCGCTACGACATCGACGTGCTCTCGGGCCTGCTTTTGTACGGCCCGCCCGGCTGCGGGAAGACCCACGTCACGCGGGCGCTGGCGGGCGAACTCGACCACGCGTTCGTCGAGGTCTCCCCGGCGGACCTGACGAGCAAGTGGATGGGCGAGCCCGAGAGCAACGTCGCCGACCTGTTCGAGATCGCCCGCGCGAACGCGCCGTGTCTCCTCTTCATCGACGAGATAGACGCCGTTGCGGGCTCTCGCAGTGGGGTAGGGTCGAGTCGGCAGGGCATGGTCAACCAGCTGCTCACCGAACTGGAGTCGCTCGACGAGGACGACGTGGTCGCCGTCGGCGCGACCAACCTGCTGGAGGACGTGGACCCGGCCATCCGCCGGTCGGGGCGGTTCGACGAGCGCGTCGAGGTGCCGCCGCCGGGTGCCGACGCCCGCCGGGAGATCCTCGACCTCCACCTCGCCGGCCGGCCGGTCGCCGACGCCGTCGACTGGGACCGGGTCGTCGAGGGGACCGAGGGCTACGCGGCCAGCGACATCGAACTCCTCGCCGAGAACGCCGCGCGCAACGCGCTGGGCGACGGCGCGGCCATCGACGACGGCCACCTCGACACGGCCCTGTTCGAGACCCAGTCCAGCCTCCGCGACTGGGACGAGGGCGACCGCTACGCGGCCAGCGACGCCGGCTCGGACCTCCGGTTCTCCGGGTGAGCGGCCGTCCCGGCGGTCGGGCGCGGCCGTCCGCGTCGTCCGAGACCGGTGGCGACAGGCGCTCAGGTCAGCGGCTCGTCGAGCGCCGCGTTCACCCGCGCTTCGAGGTCGCCCGAGGCGACCAGCTCGGCGACTGCGGCCAGCTCGTCGGCGAGCGGGCGGTCCTCGTCCAGCGGCGGGACGCGCTCGCGGACCGCCTCGTAGGCGGCGCCGGTGCCGCGGCCCGGGGCGAGGTCGTCGTCGACGAACTCGGCGGCCTGGGCGCCACACAGGAGTTCGATCCCGACGACGCGAGCGACGCGGTCGGCGGTCTCGCGGGCGCCCCAGGCGGCGGTGGCGCTCATGCTGACGTGGTCCTCCTGGTTGCCGCTGACGGGCGTGTTGTCCGTCGAGGGGCGGCCCGCGGCCCGGCACTCGTTGACCAGCGCGGCCGCGGTGTACTGGGCGATCATGTACCCCGAGCGGAGACCGGGCTCGGTGGTGAGAAAGGGCGGGAGGTGCGACTCCTGGGTGTTGGGGTTGAGCGTGCGGTCGACGCGCCGCTCTGCGATCGCGGCGAGTTCGGTCAGCGCGCCCGTCAGGTAGTCCAGCCGGAGCGCGAGGGGTTCGCCGTGGAAGTTGCCGCCCGAGAGCACCGCGGCGCGGTCGGTGCCGCTGGCGCGGTCGGCGGCGGCCGTGGCCTGGTCGGTCCGGTCGGCGATCGACTCGCGGCGGAAGACCAGGGGGTTGTCGGTGGCGCTGTTCAGCTCGACTTCGACCGCCGCCCGGAGGTGGGCGACGGCGTCGCGGACGGCGCCGTGGACCTGCGGGAGACAGCGCGTCGAGTAGGCGTCCTGCACGCGGTCGCAGTTGCGGTGGGAGTCGACGACCTCCGAGCCGGCGGTCAGCCGCCGGAGGTTCGCCGCACTCGCGGCCTGGCCCTCGTGGGGGCGGACGGCCTGGATCGCCGGGTGGCTGGGGACCGTCGAACTCAGCGTCACCTCCGTCGTCAGCGCGCCCGCCACGTCCGCGGCCCGGACCAGCCGCTCCGTATCGACGACGAGCAGCGCGCCGAGCCCGACCGTCAGTTGCGTGCCGTTGATGAGCGCCAGCCCCTCCTTGGCGCCCAGCGTCAGCGGCTCCAGCCCCGCGCGGGCCAGCGCCGTCTCGCCGTCGAGCCGTTCGTCCTCGACTTCGGCTTGCCCCTCGCCGAGCAGGACGATAGTCGCGTGGGCCAGCGGCGCCAGGTCGCCGCTGGCGCCGAGGCTCCCCGTCCGCGGGACGACCGGGTGGACGCCCTCGTTCAGCATCGTCACGAGGTGGTCGGCGACGACCTCGCGGACGCCCGAATACCCCTTGACGAGCGCGTTGACCCGCGCGAGCAGCATCGCGCGGACGGCCTCCGCGGGAAGGGGGTCGCCGCTGCCGGCACTGTGGCTGCGCAGGAGGTTCGTCTGCAACTGCGCGACGTCCTCGCGGGGGATGCGCTGGTCGACGAGTTCGCCGAAACCGGTGTTGACGCCGTAGACCGCTTCGTCGCTCTCGACCACGTCTTCGACGCGCTCGCGGGCGACGCGGACCGCCTCGCGGGCCTCGTCGGTGATAGCGACTTCGGCGCCCTCGCGGGCGACGGCGGCCACGTTCTCCGGAGTCAGCGACTCGCCGTCGAGGACGACCGTCGCCTCAGACATCGGGTCCACCTCCGCCACCCCGACCGCCGCCGTCGCCGGGGTCGCCACCCGTCTCGCCGGTCCACTCGGGGCCGACGACCGGTCGGCCCTCTTTCAGCACCGTCGCGACGCGGTTGACCCCGTAGCTGTAGGGGACGTGGACGTGCGAGGGCGCGTCGAGGACGACCAGGTCGGCGGGCGCGCCCTCGCGGAGGGCGCCCAGATCGGGGCGGTCCAGCGCGCGGGCGCCGTTGCGGGTGGTGGCCACCAGCGCTTCGGCGGGCGTGAGTCCCATCTCGACGCAGGCCAGCGCGCTCGCGAAGCCCGTGCTCTGGGAGTGGCAGTTCGGGTTGAAGTCGGTCGCGACGGCGACCGGCGCGCCGGCGTCGACCATCGCCCGCCCGTCGGCGTAGTCGGCGCCGAGCCCGAAGGCGGTGCCGGGCAGGAGCACGGGCGTCACGCCCGCCTCCACGAGCGCTCCCACGTCCTCGTCGGTGGCGTGCAGGAGGTGGTCGGCGCTGGCGGCGCCCACCTCCGCAGCGAGCTTCGCGCCGCCGCGGTGGGCGAGTTCCTCCGCGTGGACCTTCGGCGTCAGGCCGCGCTCGGCGCCCGCGTGGAGGACGCGCCGCGACTGGTCGACGGTGAACGCCCCCTCGTCGCAGAAGACGTCGCAGAACTCGGCGACACCCTGCGATTCGACGGCCGGGAGCTGCTCGGAGACCACGCGGTCGACGTAGTCATCGGCGTCGACGGGGTCTCTCCCGCGGCTCGCGGCTTCGCCGCTCGCTCGGTCCGAGGCCTCCCTGCGGTCGGCCTCGCGCGGCACCGCGTGAGCGCCCATGAACGTCGGGACCACGTCGACGGGATGGCGGTCGTCGGCGCGGTCGATGGCGTCGAGCATCCGCAGCTCCGTCTCGGTGTCGAGGCCGTAGCCCGACTTCACCTCGACGGTGGTCGTTCCGTGGGCGACCATCACGTCGAGGTGGTCGAGCAGATTCCCCAGCAGTTCGTCGTCGGTCGCGGCCCGCGTCGCCCGGACGGTACGGTGGATGCCGCCGCCGTTCGCGAGCAGTTCCCCGTAGGTCGTCCCCCGGAGTTTCGCCTCGAACTCGTCGGAGCGGTCGCCGGCGAAGCAGGCGTGGGTGTGCGAGTCGACGGAGCCGGGTATCACCGCCCGACCGCTCGCGTCCACTTCGTGGACGGCGTTCGCCGGCGGATACTCGCGGGTCACCTCGTCGGTGGGACCGACCGCCGCGATAGCCCCGTCGACGACCGCGACCGCGCCGTCCTCGACGACGCCCGCCGGGTCGTCGCTCCCGAGGCCGCCGGTCGCGGTCGCCACCTCGGCGGCGCCGTGGACGACCGCCGTCAACTCAACCATCGAGCGCCCCCCTGCGGCCGTGGCGGCCCTTCGGCGCGGCGAGGCTGGCGAGGAAGTGCGCGACCGCGCGGGCGGCGGCGTCGACGGTCCGCCCGCCCTCGTCCAGCGGCGGCGCGCACTCGACGACCTCGAAGCCGGCGACGCGGCCGTGGGTCGCGACGTGTTCGAGCAGGCGGTACAGTTCCCGCGTGGAGAGCCCGCCGGGCGTCAGCGCGCTGACGCCCGGCGCGGCCGCCGCGTCGAGGACGTCGAGGTCGACGCTGACGTAGATGGCGTCCACGTCGCCCAGCGAGGCGATGGCGTCGTCCATCGCGTCGACGGGGTCGGCGGCCACATCGGCGGGCGTGAACACGCGCCCGCCCCGTTCGTGGAGGTAGTCGTGGTAGGCGGTCGACGTCTCGAAGTTGCGCGCGCCGACCACCGCGAGTTCGTCGAGCCCGTCGGCGAACAGCTGTCGGTAGGGCGTGCCGCTGGTGGGGCCGACGCCCTCCCGGACTTCGCGGCAGTCGAGGTGTGCGTCGAAGCTGAGGACGCCGAGCGACCCCCGCTCCAGCAGCGGCGCGGCGTTGGGGTACGTCAGCGAGTTGTCGCCGCCGAGGAACATCGGGACGACGCCCCGGCCGTAGAGTTCGTCGGTCACCTCGCGGACGTGCGCCTGAACGGATTCGACCGACGGGTCGTCGGCTTCGGTGCCGTCCGGGAGGTCGATATCGCCGAGGTCGGCCAGTCCGACACTAGGGCCGGTCGGGCCGTGGATCCGCTCGGTCGCCGTCACCTCGCCGTCCTCGTCGACAGGGTCGCCCGCGACCGAGATCGGACCGAGGTCGACGTGGTGGGTCTTCGCCGCGGCCAGCGACGCGCGGATCGCGGCCGGACCCTCCGCGGCGCCGCGGCGGCCGATGACCGCGCCGTCGTAGGGTTCGCCGACGAACACCGCGCCGTACTCGCCGAGGTCGTCGAGGGAGGCCGGTTCGACGGCGTCGCCGAACTGTTCGTCGTTCGGGTCGGCCGAGGGCCCCGTCCACGCCGACGGCGGCGAGAACTCCGCCGTCCCGGCCGGGCCGTCACCCATCGCGGTCCTCCATCGGGACCGCGATATCGGACGTTCGGGCCCGTTCGAGCGCCGCCTCGTAGCCGGCGTCGGCGTGGCGGACGACGCCCGTCCCGGGGTCGGTCGTGAACACGCGCCGGGCCTTCTCGGCGGCGAGATCGGAGCCGTCGAGGACGACGTGGTTGTTGGTGTGGAGGGCGTTGCCGATGCCGACGCCGCCGCCGTCGTGGACGCTCACGATGTCCGCGCCGGCGGCGCAGTTCAGCAGGGCGTTGAGGATCGGCCAGTCGGCGACGGCGTCCGAGCCGTCTTTCATGTCCTCGGTCTCGCGGTTGGGCGAGGCGACGCTGCCGGCGTCGAGGTGGTCGCGCGTGACGACGACCGGCGCCCGGATCTCGCCGTCGGCGACGAGGTCGTTGATCCGAAGGGCGAAGCGAGCCCGTTCGGTGAGCCGCTCGTCGTCGCCCTCGGCGGCTTCGTCGCCTCCGCTCCGAGACGCCTGCGGCGTCTCGCTCGTTTCCGCACCCAGCCAGCAGACCCGCGCGGGCAGTCCCTGAAACGAGACCCGCTCCCGAGCGAGGTCGATCCAGCGGTGCAGCGCGTCCTTCTCGGGGAACAGCTCTTTGACGGCCTCGTCGGTCCGGTGGATGTCGGCGGGGTCGCCCGACAGCGCGACCCAGCGGAACGGGCCCTTCCCCTCGCAAAAGAGGGGTCGGACGTAGGCCGGGACGAACCCCGGGAAGTCGAAGGGTGCGCGCTCGGCGTCGGTGGCGCCCGAGAGCGGCCAGCGAACCTCGTCGTCCCCGCTTCCCTCGCTATCGCGGGCGCGTTCGGCCCGGAAGTCGGCGACCTGGCCGCGGACGTTGTTGCCGTACTCGACGGCGACCGCGCCGCGCTCCTGCAGTTCGAGGATCGCGTCGACGTGCCGTTCCATCGTTTCGAGGCTCTCCCGTTCGTAGCGCTCGGGGTCGCGCTCGCGCAACTCGTCGGCCTCCGCCACGGTGTAGCCCGAGGGGTAGTACCCCTCCAGGGCGTCGTGGGCGGCGGTCTGGTCGGTGACGACGTCGGGGACGAACTCGCGTTCGAGCATCGCTTCGAGCACGTCGGCGGCGTTGGCGTGGACGCCGACCGAATACGGCTCGCCCGCCGCCGCGGCCGCTTCGGCGCGCTCGATGGCCTCGTCGAGGTCGTCGGTCTTCTCCTCGCAGTAGCCCGTCTCGATACGTCGGTCGATGCGGGCCTCGTCGACCTCCGCGGCGATACAGACGCCCTCGTTCATCGTCACCGCGAGCGGCTGTGCGCCGCCCATCCCTCCGAGTCCACCGGTGACGACGACGTTCCCTTCGAGGGACCCGCGAAAATGCTGGCGTGCGGCTTCGGCGAGCGTCTCGTAGGTGCCCTGAACGATCCCCTGGGTCCCGATGTACGCCCACGACCCGGCGGTCATCTGGCCGTACATGATCAGGCCCTTCGCTTCGAGTTCGTGGAACTGTTCCCAGTTGTCCCACTTCCCGACGAGGTTGGAGTTGGCGATGAGGACCCGGGGCGCCCGCTCGTGGGTCTCGAAGCGGCCGACGGGTTTGCCCGACTGGACGAGCAGCGTCTCGGTGTCGCCCAGTTCGCGGAGTTGTGCGACGATGGCGTCGTAGGCGTCCCACGAGCGGGCGGCGCGGCCGGTCCCGCCGTAGACGACCAGGTCCTCGGGGAGTTCGGCGACCTCCGGGTCGAGGTTGTTGTCGAGCATGCGGAGCGCGGCCTCCTGGCGCCACCCCTCGCACTCGATGTCGGTCCCCGTCGACGCGCCCGGGTCGGCGCGCCACCGGTCGCTGGGGTCGCCGACCGCGGCGCCGTCTGTCGTCTGTTGTGCCATGTGATCACTTGGGGGGAGACGGACAAAAGGTGCGTGCCGCCCGGGAGGGTCCGGCCGCGCTACGGCGCTGCGACAGTCACGTTTCCGGCGGTGCCGCCCGCGGTCGCGTTCGCGACGAACGACTCGGTTCCGGCGAAGGCGACGACCGTCGCCTCGCCGACGCGCGTCGAGCGGAGTTCGGTCGCGTTCCGCGATTCGAGGTCGGTTTCGAGGTCGGCGACGGCGTCCGCGAGTTCGTCGGCGTCTCCGGCGGAGTCCATCCGGAGGACCCACGCCACGCTCGGGTCGGTATCGTCGCCGAACCGGACGAGTCTGTCGGCGCCCCACCCCGTCGCGGCGGTGTCGACCTGGTCGTCGGGGAGGCCGGCGTGGAGCCACGCCCGGAGTTCGATCTCGCCGGCGCGGCGCCGCTCGCCGACCGCCCAGCGGTCGCCGCCGTCGACGCGCACGTCCAGCGAGCGGACCGGTTCCGCGCCGGGTTCGAGACGGTGGACGACCGCTTCGGCGGACTCGGGCGGCGACTCGAAGACCGCCGAGAGGTTCGTCGGCTCGTCGACTCGCTCCTCGACGTAGCGCGCCCCGAAGTAGATCTCACCGGCCGTCTGTCGGTAGGCTCCGGGGGCCTCGTCGTAGACACACTCCCTGACATCGACGGGCCGAGACCCGTTCCAGCGCTTGTCGTAGCGTTCGGCGTACCGGTCCGTGGTGTACACCGCGACACCACCCGTGAGGTAGGTGGACGACTCGCCGAGTTCGGTCATATCCACGGACCCCGACGCCCGTCCCTGAAACGTGTGACCGAGTTCGTGGACGAAGATCAGCTCGACGGCTTCCGCCGAGAGGGTCCCCTGGGTGATGGAGATGGGGTCGCCGCCGGACGCCGAATAGAACGTCGCACAGTCGGAGACCGACCCCGCCTGCAGTCCCAACGCCGCCTGGTACGGGCGAGGTTCGATCGCCGAGAAGTCGAACGCGTCCCGGTCCCCGACGACGACCTCGGGAACCGGCTCGTCGACGCCGAGCAGCCGCTCGACGCGGCGGTAGACGACCGTCGCGTTGAACGGGAGCTCCCCACCGCGAACGGCGACGCGCCGGCTCTCGCCGACGCCGGCCGGGTCACCCGGTCCGACTCCGCGCTCGGTGGCCGACGGCTCCGATCCATCGGGCGTCGCGGTCGACGTCACTCCCGGTTCGGTGCCGGTCGCGGCCGGGGTCGGATCCGGCGTCGTGCTCGCGCCGAACGGCGCCCCACAGCCGGCGAGAACGAGGAGGCAGGCGAGCGATAGCGTCGAGAGGGCCCGTCGGGTCGCCATATCACCCGATAGAACTGTAACGTGAAAATGCGTTCGATCCGATAGTTCGGCTACGGCACGGTGACCGTCACGTCGTCGTCGGTCCCGGTGGCGTCGGCGTCCGCCACGAACGAATCGGCGCCGGCGAAGACGACGACGGTCCCGTCGCCCACCTGCTCCACCCCGACACTCGTCGCGTCGCGCGACTCCAGGGTGGTCTCCAGATCGCTCGCGGCCGCGGCGAGTTCCTCGGCGTCGGCGGCCGAGTCCATGCGGAGGACCCAGGCGACGCTCGTCGCGCCGTCGCGCTCGAAGGTGAGGGTCTCGTCGGCGCCCCAGCCGGTCGCGGCGGTGTCGACGCGGTCGGCGGGGAGCCCGGTCCGGAGCCACGACCGGAGGCGGAGTTCACCCGCTCGCTCGCGGGTGTCGCCGATCCAGCGACCGCGCTGGCGGACCGACACCGAGAGGTTCGCGACCGGCTCGGCGTCGGGCGCGAGTCCGTGGATCACCTGTTCGGTCGTCCGGGGCGGCGCCCGGTAGACCGCCGAGAGGTTCGCCGGCGAGTCGAGTCGCTGTTCGAAGTGCGATCCCCCGAAGTAGTAGCGACCGGCGAGGCCGCGGGTGCCGTCGCCGATGCGGTCGTAGATACACTCGCGGATGCTCAGCGGCGTGGTGCCGTTCCAGCGCTTGTCGTAGCGGTCGGCGTACCGGTCGGCGACGTAGACGGCGCTGCCCTCGGTGAGCGCGTGGTCGACGGCGTACCGTTCGATCTCCCCGACTCGCTCGTACCCCTCGACCTCGTCCTGGACGATGTGGACGAACTCGTGGGCGAGGACCAGCTCGACGGCCTCCGCAGAGAGGTTCCCGGGCGTGATCGTGACGGCGTCCTCGCCCGCGAAAGCGGGATAGAACCGCCCGCACTTCGAGATCGACCCGTCGCCGCGGCGGTAGCCCAGCGCGTCGGTCGTCGGGGAGAGCTCCCGCGAGGAGAAGTTGACCGGCCCGTCGGCGGCCACGTCGACGGTCGGCGCGGGCGCGTCGGCGCCCATCAGCCGCTCGACCCGCTGGTACACCGCCGTGGCGTTGACCGGGAGCTCCCCGCCGCGGACGACGACCCGCGCGCTCTCACCGACGCCGCCGGAGCCGGTGCTCGACGACGGCGTCGCTGTCGCCGTCGGCGTGGGTGTCGGTGTGGGCGTCGGCGATGGCGTCGGTGTCGGCGTCGGCGATGGCGTCGGTGTCGGCGTGAGCGTCGACGTGGGTGTCGATGTCGGTGTGGCCGTCGGTGCCGGGGCGGGCGACGGCGTCGCGGTCGGCGTCGTCGGTTCGTCCGCGGCCGTCGGAACGGGAGTCGTTCCGTCGTCGGTCGGCGCGGGCGTCGACCCGCCGCCGAGGAGCGTCGAACACCCGGCGAGGACGAGGAGCGCTGCGAGGAGGACGGTCGCTGTCGAGCGGCGAGGACCCATCGTCCACACCTGAGGGTGTCAGTCAATAAATACTACCGGTCGGTGAGACGCTCGTCGTACTCATCCGGCACGGGTCGACTCGACGAGGGCGACGGCGAGGGCGGCGGCCTCGGTCGCCGTCTCGCCGAAGACGTACGTGACGGGTTCGATGCCGAACGCGCCCTCGTGGTAGGCCGCGCGGGGGACGCCGCCGCGCTCGCGGAAGTGTCCGCGCAGGCGCTCGCCGCGCTCGTCGTAGTCGGCGTCGAACTCGACGGGGTCGATCCCGCGCTCGCGGGCGGCGTCGAGCAGCCCCTCGGAGGTGGCGAGGTTCAAGGCCCCCCGCACGTCGGGGTCGACGGTCATCGCGGCGCGGATCGTCTCGGCGACGCGCTGGGAGGCGCCGAACTCCGGGTCCGCGGGGACCACGACCCGGCCGTTGACCGCCTGGAGTCGCCCCGGGACGGCGGCCACGTCCGTCGCGTCGTCGGCGCCGGGGACCGCCGTCCCGACGTTCGTCCCGACGTTGGGGACGTGGTCGGCCATCGCGGGCTCGTTGGCGATCCGGCGGGCCGCCCGGCGGACCGCGGCCAGCGCCTCGCGTTCGGCGAGAACCGCGTCGTCGGTCCCCCGCACACAGAGGTCACAGCCCATCCCCTCCAGCGCCGGCATCTCCTCCTCGTGGACGGCGCAGATAGGGCCCCGATCCTCGAACGCGCGGACGAGGTCGAGCAGTTCCGAAAGCGCCTCGTAGCCGTCCATCGACCCGTCGGCGAACCCCTCGGCGACGGCCTCGACGGTCGCGACCATCCGCTCGTCCTCGGCGAAGCGGTCCTCGACGGTCACGTCGCCGCGGAGGTACTTGCTCACCGCCGCCTGCGTCAGTCCGAGGCGGTCGGCGACCTCCTTCTGGGTGAACCCCCGGTCGTGCAACTCGGTCGCCAGCATCGCCCGCGCGGTCGGGAGGAACCGCTCGACCACGATCTCGCTGGGGAGCCGCAGTGACATGCGCCCCGCTTGCCCCGGCCGACGTATAAGCGCATTGTACAACGACTTCGTATCCGCCGCGGCCCCGCGTCCGTCACCGGGCCCGCGTTCGGCCGACCGTACAAGCGACTTATACCGAAAGTCGTTTTACCACTCGCTGGTAACACTGGTTAATATGAGCCAGGAAGGCTTCGACAAGTTCAGCGACGTGGGCGAGGCGGAAGTCACCCGAGCGATCGGCCAGGAGTGGACCGAGGAGTTCATGGACTTCTCCGACAGCGACGTGATCATCGTCGGCGGCGGCCCCTCGGGGCTGATGGCGGCGAAGGAACTGTCCGAGCGGGGCGTCCAGGTGATGGTCGTCGAGAAGAACAACTACCTCGGTGGTGGGTTCTGGCTCGGCGGGTTCCTGATGAACAAGGTCACCGTGCGCGACCCGGCCCAGCAGGTCCTCGACGAACTCGACGTGGACCACAAGCAGTCCCAGGACAGCGAGGGCCTGTACGTCGCCAACGGCCCGGAGGCCTGTTCCGGCCTCATCAAGGCCGCCTGCGACGCCGGCGCGAAGATGCAGAACATGACGGAGTTCACCGACATCGTCATCCGCGAGGACCACCGCGTCGGCGGCATCGTCATGAACTGGACGCCGGTCCACGCGCTGCCCCGGGAGATCACCTGCGTCGACCCCATCGCCGTCGAGGCGGACCTGGTCATCGACGCCACCGGCCACGAGGCCATGGCGGTCAAGAAGCTCGACGAGCGCGGCGTCCTCAACGCGCCGGGTCTCGAAGAGGAAGCCAGCGGCATGGATAGCACCGGCGACGACACCTACGGCGCCCCCGGCCACGACTCGCCCGGCCACGACTCGATGTGGGTCGGCGAGAGCGAGGACGCCGTCGTCGAGCACACCGGCCTCGCCCACGACGGCCTCGTCGTCACCGGCATGGCCACCGCGACGACCTACGGCCTCCCGCGCATGGGCCCGACGTTCGGCGCCATGCTCGTCTCCGGCAAGCGCGCCGCCCAGGTCGCGCTCGACGAACTCGACGTCGACGCCGACCCCGTCGACCTGACTTCGCGTGACGCGGCCGCCCCGGCCGACGACTGATTCCGAGCAGCAACTGATTTTGGCGCGCGCTGTCGCGCGCTTTCATGCGCGCGACGTAGCCGTGCGAGGGATGAGAAGCGCAGCGTGCGAGCATCGCAAGAGGCTGGGGAGGCGTGAGGGCGTCTGCGGTGCCGTGCGGGAGCGGTTTGCTGTCCCTGGTGGACTGAAAGGGCGAGGCGCGCTCGCGTTCAGTTCAGTCGTCTGAGCGACCCCTATCCGCGCGGGCGGTGCGGAGAGCGCGGATATGTCGCTCAGCGACCGCGAGCGGGTCGAGGGCTTTCAACGCCTGTCGTTCCCTGCGGTAGCATCTCCAGCGAGCGAGCGGGTCGAGGGCTTCCAACGCTTGCCGTCGAGTGCAGTAGCCGCTCCACCTAACGATCCGGCCGATTTCAGCGCTCACGGACGAGTACCGGTCATCTCGTGTCGTTGTTGAGCCGTCGGACCAACTCCCGAAGGGAGAGCGAACCTGCCCGATCTCCGTGATACACCTGCAGGGCGAGCGTCGCGCCGACGAACGACCCGGCGGCGACGACTACGAAGGCGACGAGAGCATAGAACGCCAGCGCGGCGAGCACCATGGTGAGTGGTGGCTGACTGACACCATAGTGCTTGCGGCCCCGACGCTTTCCCGGTGGAACCCGAACAGCGACCAGTGACCGACGACCCCGAGTACTGCCGCCTGTGCGGCCGGCGACTCCAGAAGGCCCTCGCAGCCACGAACAGCCGAAACTGCTGTCTCAACGCGACGCCGATCGCGGGTACCTGTCCGGAACACGGGCCGGTCGGACCGCACCACGCGACGGCCGACCCGGACTGAGGAGGCGGCCCGACCTATCGATCGACGGATCACTTCCTGTTGAGCAAACAGCAAGCTTATGAGAACGTTCCTCCCAGTAGTCGCGTATGGACAGGGGAACGACACGACGGCGAGTCCTGCGGATCGGGGGAATCGGCTGTGCTGTCGGCGCCGCCGGCTGCATGGGATCACTGAGTTCGTCCGACGGCGACGGGGGCGGGGGCGGGCCGCTGGGCGGGGGCGGCCCGAACGGCTGGCCCAGGGCCCAGCGCGATCCGGCGGCCACCGGACGGGCGGGAGGGTCCGGTCCGACGTCGTCGGTGGAGACCGACTGGACGTACGACCTGTCGGATGGCTACGTGCTCACGCCGCCGGTGGTCGTCGACGGCACGGTGTACGCCGGCGACTCGGAGGGAGTGGCGGCGCTCGACGCCGAGAGCGGCGACGAACAGTGGCGCGAGGAGTTCGACGGGAGCCTGCGGTACCTCTCGGTCGTCGACGACCGGCTGTACTTCGAGTCCGACGGCGTGCGAGCGCTGGACGTCGCCGACGGGTCCGAGGTGTGGCGGTACGACGAGGTCGCCGAGCGCGGGTCCGTGACCGTCGCCGACGGGACCGCGTACCTGGCCGAGTGGAACGGCGGGCTCGTGGCGATCGACACCGAGAGCGGAGAGCGGGACTGGTCGCTCCCGACGGAGCACGGGATCCCGCACCCGCCGGCGGTGGCGGACGGGACGGCCTACTTCGTCACGAGGCGGGTCGAAGACGCCGCGAGCCACCTGGTCGCGGTAGACGTCGAGAGCGGCGAGGAGAGCGCGCGGGTCGAGCGGTCGACCGCGACGAATCACCGACCGACGGTCGTCGACGGGACCGTGTACCACCAGGAGGGGTACGAGACCACCGCGATGTCGCCCTCCGACGGCGAGCGGACGTGGACGAACGACGAGGGGGCGCCGCGACCGACGTCGAGTTTCGCCCACGCCGGCGGTCGCGTCTACTACGGGAACGCCCGCTCCGGTTCGACCCGCGATCAGGCCGTCGCGCTCGACGCGTCGTCGGGCGAGCAGGTCTGGGGCAGTTCGCTCGACGGCGGGGTGAAGGGAAGCCCCATCGTCGGCGACGGAAGCGTGTACCTGGGAACGACCGACGGGACCGTCTACGGCCTCGACGCGTCCTCCGGCGAGACGCTGTGGCAACACTCCGTGGAGGGATCGGTCCGCGCGAGCCTCGCCCTCGCGGACGGCAGGCTGTACGTCTCGACCTCGGAGGGAGGCGTACACGCGCTCGCCGAAGCGTAGCGACGGCGGCGCCGGGTGCCCGGTCAGCGACGGCCGCCGGCCGCCTCACGCGGGTTTGCCGAACGCGAACAGCGTCATCGGCGTCCCCCCGTCGGCGTGCGGGGAGAGGTACTCCCTGACCTCGGTGTCGGCGAAGGTGAACCCGCGGCCGCCCAGCGACCGGTGGGCGTAGGTCGCGAGGTAGAGGCGCCCGAGAGCGATGCCGGCCTCCAGCTGGGCGAGCCGGTAGCCGCGGTTCCCGAACTCCGAGACGACCGCGTCCACGTCGGCGACGAGGTAGACGTTCACGGCGGCGTCGCCGACCACGTCCTGTCCGAGCGCCAGCTCGCCCGCCCGGTCGCGGTCGGTCTCGCCCACTCGCTCCAGTTCGTCGGGACCGGGGTGGTACTCGTAGCAGCCCGACTCGATCCCCTCGACGGCGTGGACGAGGCAGTAACAGTCCACGAGCCCGCGCAGATCGCCGGCGAAGGCGTCGGCGGGAACCCCGCAGAGCGCCCGGTCGAGGACGGTCGCGAACTGCCGGGCGCTGATGGGGTCGTGGCTGTACTCGCGGCAGGAGCCCCGGCGCTCGACGGTCGCCCCGACCGGCCGCGCCGAGGCGGTCTCGCGGTCGACGGGGTCGAGGGCGATCCGGTCGGCGTCGTCGACCCGTTCGCCCAGCGACGTGTCGGCCGCCTCGACGGCGAAGTTCGCTCGCCAGGACGCCGCGGCCTCGCCGCCCTCCAGCCGACTCTGTCGCCAGGCGTCGGGGATCAGCGGGTAGTCGACGGGGTCCGCCGAGAGCGGGCGCTCGTCGGGGTCGATGGGGTCCACGTCGGGGGCGGCGTCGTCGGGCACCGGCGCGCCCGACCCGACGGGTACGAGCGCCAGCGGCGCCTCCTCGTCGGGGTCCAGACCGAGCAACTCGACGACGGGGTCGTCGGCGAACCCGGCGACGACCTCGGCGCGGTGGCCCCCGCCGTGGGCGACGGCGAGCAGGTTCGCGAGGATCGTCCCCGCGTCCCAGAACGCGTGGCGGTAGGTCCGGTCGCGGTACTTCCAGGCGTTGCGCCACCACTCCGAGGCGGCGACGAACGTGACCGGCGCGCCGGCGACGGCCGCCGACTCGGCCCCGCGGTCGGCGACGCTCGCCCGGTCACCGGAGGCCGCGGCGAGCACTCCGCGATAGTCGCCCTCGCGGAGCGCGTCGAACTCGCCCGAGTGGGGGTCGAAGTGGTAGACCCCCGGCGAGAACGCCCCGCAGTCGCCGGCGACGGCGTACAGGTCGACGTGGTAGAGCTTTCCCGTGCAGGCGGCGGCGCGGAACCGGTGTCGCTCGCCCCGGATCTCCAGTTCCTTGGTCACCCCGGCGGCGTAGTGACAGAGCGTCTCGATATCGGGGTCGTCGGGTGCCGGTGCGGCCGTGGACGGCGCCGGACCGTCGGTGGCGACGGCGGCCAACGCGGGCGTCTCCGGCGGGTCGGGGTCGCCCCCGGGCGAAACCCGGGGGAGTTCCTCGTAGACCTTGTAGGGCCGCGGCCGGTTCGACTCGTCGAGTTCGAAGTCCATCTCGCGGAGTCGCTCGGGCGAGTAGTCGGTGCGTTCGTGGTACTCGCGGGCGTCGACCATGCCGGCGGTTCGGCCGGTCGGACCTAACCGCTTGGGGTCGTGCAGAACGCGTTGACAGCTTCCCCGCCCTATAGGGCGGGGCTTTCCCCTTGCATTTCCGTACCGTGGGCCGTCCGCGTCACGGCGGGTCGACGACCAGCATCTCCGTCGCGCCGGGCTGGAACTCGTAGGGCACCTCGCGGCATTCGACCGTGTGACCGTCCGCCCGGAGCGACTCGGCGACGGGCTCGACGAACGCCGAGCGGGTGCGGTCCAGCGAGTGCAGCGGGAACACGCGCACCTCCTCGCGGGCGACCCGGACGAGGTCGCGGAGCGCGGCCAGGTGGAACTCGCGGTCGAGGCGGTCGTCGTAGACGAACAGCAGGTTCGCCACGAGCGCGAGGTCGACCGCGTCGCCGTCGAAGGGGAGGTCCGGGAGCGCGCCCGCGACGTATCGGTCTGGGTGGGTCGCGTAGTCGGCGAGAAAGCGCTCGGCGGCCGCCCGGAGATATCGCCCGCGCGTCCCCACGTCGCCGTAGAAGTCCCAGACGAACAGGTCCCGTTTCTCGCGGAGCTGGTCGACGTTGTACTCGATGGCGTCGTCGAGCTCCGGTTCGAGTCCCTCGGCGGGGCGACCGAAGAGGGGATCCACGGCGACCGCGCTGTCGGCGAGTTCCGCCGCGGTCGCCGTGAAGGCCCCCGCGCCCCCGCCGCAGTCCAGTAGCTCCCGGCCCGCGATGTCGTCGGCTCCCAGGTCGAACATCCGCCGGTACTCCGCGAACGTCCGCCCGATGGTCAGGAAGTCGGCCTCGACTTCGAACTCAGCATCCTCCATTGTAAGACGTTATTGCACGAAATTGTACACCAATGTATAGTATTTTCGAGTTAGGGACTGGGAGGTATTCGGCAAGCGAGTGACCAGTCCGACTAAAGCGTGTGGGTTCGTAGCACGAACCATGCCCGAGACAGCTGCCAGAGAGCGGGAGTACGTCGGGTGTCCGGCGCCGGCGTGCAACCGCAAGGACAGACGGAGCGTCATCAGGGAGCACCTCGCCGAGATGGACGACCAGCGTCACGAGCGCTTCGACGGGAGCGAGATCTAGCGGGCCGCGGGCGGCCCCGCGGCGAGCGGAACCCGCAAATCGTTTCACCGGGTGGTACCACCGGTTCGTATGGTCGAGGAGGTTACGCTCTATCGCGCGCCCACCACGGAAGCCGACGCCGACGCGGTCGCCGAGTGGCTCCGCCGACGCGTCGGCGCCGACGTGCGAGTGCGCGACCGGTTTCTCTCGGTCTACGGCGGGGAGGATCTGGCGGAGTCGTTCGCCGAGGCGCGGGTGCTCTCGCCGTACGAGCGCGAGACCGGCAACACGATGGTCGGTATCGTCCGCTACGAGCGACGGGCGCTGGAGAATCCCGAGCGCGCCGGCGGCGTCATCTACGACGGACTGCGCGTCCAGTCGATCCTGAACGGGCTCGTCCCCGCCGACGAGCGCGGCCTGGAGCACCTGCACGTCCCGTTGCTGGACCGCGTCGTCGGTACCTGGGGCGACCACGACGGCCGCTGGCACAAGCGGGTGAACGTCCTCGGCCAGCCCGGCGTGGTGTCGGTGCCCGGCCTCTACGAGGCGCCCGCCAAGCCCGAGCAGTACTACAAGGCCCAGCAGAAACACGCCCTGCTCTCCGGTGGCGCGCCTCCGCGGGAGGTGCTGGAGAACGAGGTCGACGGCGAGTTCCTCGTCGAGTCCGACCCCCGGACGACCGAGGCGCTGGGAGGCTACGTCCTGCAGTGTTACCACTATCTGGAGACCGGTGAGAGCTTCTGCGACGACGAGGACTGCCGGTTGCACAATCCGCATCGCCAGCCCGGTGTGGTCCGGGCGCAACTGCGAGACCCGGAGTTCTGCCCCGAACACGCCGAGCGCTATCGGAAGTAGCGTGAGTGGGGCCGTTCGGTGGCGTCCGCCTACGCCAGCGCGAGGCCGGCGCCGACGGCGACGCTCGTCAGCGCGAGGCCCGCGAGCGCGACCGTCGTCGTCCGGTCGCGGTGTCCGTCGGCGTCGTCGGGGTCGAACCCGCCGCGCCCGGTCAGGACGCCGACACCGACGGCGACCGCCGAGAGGCCGCCGACCAGTGCCAGCGCCGTCCACAGTTCGATTCCGTGCTGTGCGAGCTCTCGCGCGGCCGACCCGGTGAGGAGGACGCCGGTCGCTATCGGAGCCGCGCCGACCGCTCTGTTGGAGGGCATCGTTCGAACTGGCGGCGGGATTGTCAAAAGTGTGGCGGGCGCAACCGCTCGCGACCCGTTCGCTCGCGGTCGCCGCCTTCGGAAGTCGAATCTCTCCGGGCCGGTCGACGGCGGTCGATAGCGACGGGGACACGGAACCGGTCAGCGGCGGTCGTAGACGGCGACCGCGCGCTCCGAGCGGGCCGAGCGGCCGTAGGGGTTGCGACGGGACGACCGGTCGAGCAGGCGCGCCCAGGCGCCGTCCTTCGAGCCGACCGCCAGCCCGGAGAGCACGTCGCGGCCGGTGGTCAGCCAGTTCGACGGCGTGCCGTCGCCGCGGGCCACGTCGCGCAGGGAGTCGAGGGCGTCGCGGCCGGCGTGGGCCACCATTCGCGCAGCCACGCGCGGGCGGACGCCGTAGTTCTTGACGAGACGGTAGGCGAGCGAGCGGTACTTCCAGCCGAGGTCGCTCGTCGGCCCGCCGCCGTCGGCGCCGACCTGGCGGGCGACGCCCATCTCCGAGTGCCAGGTCACCGCGTAGTCGAGGTTCGCCAGGCGGTGGGCGCCGTCGCGGGCGCTGCCGATCTCCAGATACTCGTCGAAGCCGTCCAGCGCGTCGAGCGCCGGCCGCGAGAACGCGACGTTGCCGCCGTTGAAGTAGGTGATCTCGCGGCCGGCGAGCGCGTCGGACTCGACCTCCTCCGTGGTCATCCCGCCGCGCAGTCGCTCGTGGACCGGGCCGGAGACCACGTCGGCGTCGGCCAGCCCCTCGACCAGCGCGTCGTACCACTCGTCGGTCACGGCCAGGCCCTGGTCGACCAGCGCGACGGCGTCGCCGGTGGTCTGTTCGATACCGGCGTTGCGCGCGGCCGTGACGGTCCGGTCGGCGACCTCGACGAGCACGTCCACGTCGTCGCGCTCGCGGACCATCCCGGTCGTCCCGTCGGTCGACGGGCCGTTGACGACCACCACCTCGGCCGCGGGGACGTGCCCGGTCAGCGCGTCGAGCGTCCGGGCGAGTTGCTCCCGGCCGTCGAGCGTCGGAACCACCACCGAGAGCTGCATACAGTCCGTAGCAGGCTCGACGCGTATAAAAGTCGTGGGACGAACGGACCCTGCGAATCCGAGTCAAGCGACGGCGCGAGACGCGGGCGACCGCCGGCCGGACCGCCCGTGCTCACTCGACGGCGGCGGACCAGTAAGAGATCGAGGCGAGGCTGTCGCCCAGCGGCGTGCGGTCGACCGCCTCTTCGACGCTGCGGAACGCTTTCGCGACGCCGCCCGGGAGCTTGCGGTAGAGGCCGAACGGGACGACGAACTCGTGGGTCTCGCCGGTCAGTCGCAGGTCGGCGGCGGCGAGCATCCCGTCGACCTCCCGCCGGGAGTACAGCCGCGACCCCATCGGGAGCGCCCAGTTGTACAGCGACCGACCCGAGAAGCGGTTGTACGTCTCGAAGACGACCTGGTCCTTCGAGACGCGAGCGAGCTCGCTGAGGTACTTCTCGGGCGCGTCCACGAGGTGGAAAAAGCGGATGGCGAACACGGAGTCGAAGTGATCGTCCGGGAACGGCAGGCGGGCCGCGTCCCCGCGCAGGAACTCGAGGTGGCCGTCGACGCCCGCCTGGCGGGCCTTCCGGCGGCCTTCGCCGAGCATCGGCGCCGAGATGTCGAGCCCGACCACGTCCGCGCCCTGCTGGGCGAGCATCACGGAGAACCGACCCGTGCCGCAGGCGATCTCGAGGATCTTCCGGTCCTCGACGGGCGCGAGCGCCTCGCCGACCGCCTCTTTCTCCAGTCGGTCGGTGAGCCGACCCCCACCGCGGGAGAAGCGTTTGTCCTCGTAGGACTCGACGACGGTTTCCTGCTGGTACCACTCCTGACCCTTCACGATACCCGGATTTGCCCCCTCGGGGGGCAAAAGAGTACTGAAAGCGCTCGCAGACAAGCACCCACGACGGCGGTGTCGTCCGGGCCGCTCGCGTGTCGCTCCCGCCCGACGTCAGGAGACGTCCGCCGTGAACACCTCGTCCGGTCGGATCTCGACGATCACCCTGGGACCCGGGTCGTTCTCGTACCCGGGATACGTCTCGGTTCCGAGGTAGCGAGCCGCCAGACCGTCGATGTGGTCCTCGGCGCCGTCCTCGGTCAGCGCCGTCACCTCACCGATCACTGAACAGTACCGGTAGGCGTCGTCGGGGTCGACCATGCTCACGCCGACGCGTGGGTCCTCGCGAACGTTGCGCTCCTTGCGGCGCCCCCGCGCCGTGTTGACCAGCACCCGGTCGGCATCGGGGTCGTAGTCGATCCAGACGGGCGTGACGTGGGGAAACCCCGCCGGCGTCAGCGTCGCGAAGTGCGCGTAGGTCTCCTTCTCGAACAGTTCGTGGGAAGACTCCGGGATCGACGACATACCGGACCGTCGGTCCACAGCGCCGAAAAGGTGCGCCACGGAGCGACCCCGCCTGTTCCCCTCGTGGACAGATCCGGCCGGATCCGTCCGCTACTGTCGACCCGTTCGACGAACGGGCAGAAATATTAGGACACCTTATATGGTTTGGACTATTTGGTCATCCATATAGCCAACTTTTACCAGTACCCTCGCGAGACGAGGTGGTATGAGCACGACCATAGACGAGCCCGCGGCGGAGGAAGCACTGGGCGAGGCCGAGTTCCGCGAGCGGCTCCGCGAGCTCCCCCCGAGCGCGAAGCTAGTCGCGAAAGTACTGGAGACGGACGCGCCCCTCTCGCAGGGCCAGTTGGCCGAGGAGTCGCTGCTGCCCGACCGGACCGTCCGCTACGCGCTGAATCGCCTCGAAGAGTCCGGCCTCGTGGGGTCGCGCTACAGCTTCCACGACGCCCGGAAACAGGTCTACTTCCTCAACAGCTGAGCCGCCGCGGCCGTCGGCCGGGTTCTCGGAGTCGAGACCGGACCGCGACGGCGTTCGACGCCTACTCGGCCAGCGCCGCGTCGGTGTCGTCGAAGCCCTCGATGTCGACGCCGTCGCCGGTGACCTCGGCGACGTAGACGCCGTTGCCCGAGCCCGTGTCGCGCTCGCTGGCGGCCTCGACGGCCCGGACGGCCAGGTCGCGGGCGTCAGCCATGCTCATCCCCTCGTCGTACTGGCCCTCGATGGTCCCGTAGGCGAGTTGCATCCCCGAGCCGGTGACGGTGTAGTCGTCGGCCATGACGCCGCCCGCGGGGTCGATGCTGTAGACGTGACTGCCCTCCTCGTCGACGCCCGCGAGGATCGGGTTGATGGCGAACCACGGCCCGCCGCGGGCGAAGTTGCCCGCCAGGGTGGCGAGCGCGGAGATACTGATCGACTCGCCCTTGCGCACCTCGTAGAGGTCCGCCTCCGAGCGGAGCGTCCGGATGAACGACTGGGCGCCCCCGACGGAGCCGACGAGCGTCAGCACGCCGGTCGGGTGGATCTGTTCGACCTTCTGGACGGACTTGTTCGAGACGAACCGGCCGCCCAGCGAGGCGCGCCGGTCCGTCGCGACGACGACGCCGTCCTCAGCTGTGATGCCGACCGTGGTCGTCCCGGTCTTGTTGACCGCGCCCTCGTCGCGGGCCTGCGCGTCTCCGGCGTCCCCGGAGCCGAACTCCCCGTCGAACCCGTCCGCGAGCTCGGGCGCGGTCGGGTCGCCGACGGCGTCGGCGCCGGTCAGCGGGTCGGTGAATCTACTCATCGCCGTCACCTCCCGTCTCCAGCTCGTCGAGGTGGCTCGCGATCTCCTCGGGGTCGAGCGAGCGCACCCGATGGGTCTCGGTGTCGATCACGGTCACCTCGGCGGCCTCGGGGTCGACCTCCTCGTCGCCCTGTGCGATGGTCTCCAGCGCGAGGGAGATCCCCGAATCGAGGTCCATCTCGGCGCGGTACTCTCCTTCGAGGAAGCTCTGGAGCGCCTCGCGGTTCCCGCCGATGGCGGTCGCCTTCCACTCGTAGGGCGTCCCCGAGGGGTCCGTCTCGAAGAGCTTCGGCGTGCCGTCGGGGTCGACGCCGCCGATGGCCAGCGCCACGCCGAACGGGCGGACGCCGCCGCTCTGGGTGTAGCGCTGGATGTAGTCGGTGACCTCCTTGGCCAGCGACTCGACGCCGATCGGCTCGTCGTAGCGCAGCTTGTTGACCTGCGCCTGCTCGCGCGCGAAGTCGACGAGCTGGCGCGCGTCGGCGACGTGACCCGCGCTCGCGACCGCGATATGGTCGTCGACGCGGTGGAGTTTCTCGATGCTCCCCTCCTCGACGAGCGGCGAGCGTACCTGCCGGTCGGCCGCGAGCACCACGCCGTCGGCGGTGCGAACGCCGACGCTGGCGGTACCGCGCTTGATCGCTTCCCGAGCGTACTCGACCTGATAGAGGCGTCCGTCCGGCGAGAAGATCGACGTCCCGCGGTCGTACGCCTGCTGGTTCTGATCCTGCATAGTGTGGGTCACTGAGTCGTCGTGACTAACCTCCAGTTAGTGGTCTCCATATATAGGCCTTTTCACCAGACCGCGAGACTACGCGGCGGTGGCGTCCGGGTCGCGCCGGTAGCGGTCGGAGTCGCGAGGGTGCCGGTCCGAACCCGAGGGGTCGGGCCCCGTCAGTCGTCGCCCACGGGGTCGTCAAGGTATCGCGCTTCGAGGCGGGCCGCGGTGGCCGGGCGCTCGACGTACCGCGCGTCGGCGACCGCGAGGGCCGCCGCGAGCAGGGCGAAGCCGACGGCGGCGACGACGAGTTCGAGCGCGGTCGCTCCCAGAATGGGGGCGACCGCCGGGAAACCGACCGCGAGCGCCGCGAGATACGTCACCGACAGGGTCGCGACGGCGACGACGAGCCCGAGGGCGTACTCGCCCCCGAGCGCCGAAGCCGGGCGCTCGCTGGCGTATCCGAGAGCGAGCGCCCCGACCGGGAACATGACGGCGAGCCCCAGGGCCCACGTCGACGCGGTCGTCTCGCCGCCCGCGAGCACGGACACCAGTCCCCAGACCGCGAGCGCGACCAGCAGGGCGGCCGCGCCGGCGAGCCGGGCGGCCGCGTTCGTCTCGTACATCAGCGGGACCCCCCGCGTCCGTCTCGCGGTAGGCTCCGCGAACCGGCGGCGGTCGGGTCGGCGGTCGACGGGTGTTCGACACTGGACCGGGTCGCGGCGGAGCGCGCGGTCATATCGATACCCCACCCTCCCGGCTACGGACGCTTAACTCGTGTCATCGGCCCCGACGGGCCGACGGCGAAAGACCGGCGGTCTACGGCGGTTTCACCGGCCGAACCGCTCCGTTGCGCGCCGGTTCGAGCGATACGCTCAGGTTACTCGGGACCGAACGAACGGGGGAGTGGTCGTCAGGCGACGGGTCGGCCGGCGGCTTCGGGTTCGGGCGCGACGGCGCCGCCGATCGCGCCGCCGACCGCGCCGGGGATCCCGGTCGCGGCGACCCAGACGAGCGCGGCGACGCCGGCCCCGAACCCGAAGATACCGGCCACGAGCGTCCCGACGAACAGCAGGACCAGCGCGACGATGAGCCCCCCGATAGCCGTCGCGAGGAACCCGTGTAACGCGCCGCCACCCAACCCCTCCCGGGCGGCGTATCCGGCTATCGCGCCGGCGACGAGGCCGGTCAGCCCCGCGCCGACCGTCGGGAGGGTCGCGTCGGTGAACGGGAGGCCCAGTCCGCCGAGGAGCCCGATCACGAGCGATGCGACGATTCCGTACGCGACGGCCATCCACTTTACCATACGCGAGTCCAGGCTGGCTGACGTGTTAAGCGAACTTGCCGACACCGGGAGGTAATTTCAGATTCACGTACCAGATGGCCGCGGCGACGGAACGAATGGACGCGAGTTGTCCGCGAGGTGCGAGTCGGCCAGTCGAACCGGCTCAGTACAGCGAGAGGTCGCCGGTCACCTTGTCGACGAGGTCATCGCGCGCTGGGCCGACGGCCAGGGCGCTGGCGGTCCCCGGTTCCAGTTGCGTGTGTCCGGCGTCCCGAACCACGGCGTGGGGCAGTCCCTCGCGTTCGGCCTTGTCGGCGAGTTCGAACAGCTCGGACTCCCCGTTCGCCTGGAGGACGACCTTCTTCTGGCCGCTGCCCTTCCACTCGCTGGCGGCCTGTCGGTCGGCGTCCTCGAAGGCCATGAGCGACGCGTGGGCGACTTGCGCGGCGAGTTTCCCCTCGCCCATCCCGAGGTCGGCGCGGGCGACGATGGCCTGTTTCATGGCTCCCCGGACGACCGGGCGCGGTATCTGCCTTTCCATCCCCCACCGGGCGCTCGCCCCGGTACCAGCGAGCGTCCGCAGGAGTTACCACCTGCCGCGTCGAGCGGTGTGACGTGCCATCGAATCCCGTCCTACCCGGTTTCCACCCCGACCCGTCGGTCTGCCGGGTCGGCGAGACGTTCTACCTGACGACGAGTTCCTTCGAGTACTTCCCCGGACTCCCGCTGTACCGGAGCGAGAACCTGGCCGACTGGGAGCCGATCGGCCACGCGCTCACGCGCGAGTCGCAACTGGACACGCGCGACGCCCGGGCTTCCGGGGGGATCTTCGCGCCGACGCTCCGCGAGCACGAGGGCACCGTCTACCTCACGTCGACGAACACGAGCGGCGGCGGCCACTTCGTCGTCACCGCCGACGACCCCGCCGGAGAGTGGTCCGATCCCACGTACGTCGACGCTCCCGGCATCGACCCCGATCTGTTCTGGGACGGGGACGCCTGCTATTTCACCTACTTCACGACCGACGACGACCGGCGGGTCGAACAGGCCGAGATCGACCTCGAAACGGGCGAACTCGGCGAGGGGTACACGGTCTGGACCGGCCACGAGGACCCGAACGCCGAAGCCCCGCACCTCTACGAGCGCGACGGGACGTACTACCTCGTCGTCGCCGAGGGCGGTACCAGCACCGGCCACTCCGTGATGGTCGGTCGGAGCGACGACCCGACGGGCCCGTTCGAACCCCACCCCGAGAACCCGATCCTCACCCATCGCAGGGACTTCCACCACGACGTACACGCGGCGGGCCACGCCGACTTCGTCACCGACGCCGACGGGAACTGGTGGCTGGTCTGTCTGGGCACCCGCCCGCGCGGCGGGTTCCCCGGCTGGCACCACCTCGGCCGCGAGACGTTCCTCGCGCCCGTCGCCTGGGAGGGCGGCTGGCCGGTCGTCGCGGGCGAGGCACTCCCGACGGAGATCGACGGAGCGGCGCTGCCGGGCGACGGCGGGGCCGCTACCACCGAGTCCGCGGGTCGGTCCGGTCCCGCCCCGGTCGAACACACGGACACCGACTTCTCCGAGGGACGGGGTCACGAGTTCCTGTACCGCCGGACGCCCGACCGCGACCGCTACGCGTTCACCGACGGCGGGCTCGTTCTCCGGGGCGGCCCCGAGTCCCTGGACGAAAGGGGGACGACGCTCCTCTGCCGTCGGCAGACGAACTTCGACTGCCGGATCCGCGCCGACCTGGCGTTCGACCCCGATCCCGGCGAAGAGGCGGGACTGGCGCTCGTCATGGACGAACAGCACCACTACGAGGTCGGCGTCGTCCCCGCCGACGACGGTGACGGCGACCGCGGCGACACCGGCGACGGAGACGCCGACCGCGCCGAAGCCGTCGTCCGCCTCACGATCGGCGACGCCACGGACGTGCTCGCGCGCGAGCCCGTCGACGAGCGAGTGTCGCTCGGCGTCGACGCCACCGCCGAATCCTACGAGTTCCGCGTCGACGGCGAGGTCGTCGCCGACGCGCGGCCGAAGTACCTCGCGACGGAGGTCGCCGGCGGGTTCACCGGCGTGGTGGTCGGCCCGTACGCGGTCGCCGACGGCGGCCCGGCAGCGGCGACGCCCGCCCGGGTCGAGCGGTTCCGCTACGAGCCCGCGGACCGGTAACCGACGGGCGTCGACGTCGCGCCCCGCCGCGCGTCTCGCCTGAACCCTGCGGTCGCATGAAGAAGATTTTCAAGGGAGGGTGGTGTCAGCCACGCTACCGATGGTCCTCCGCCGCTCCAGCGTCCGCGACGCCCTCTCGGCGCCCCTCCCCGACGACGCGGGGGCGCGCGACGCCGGCATCATCTTCCTCGTCGCACTCGCGCTGCGCTCGTGGGTGTGGGCCGACATGGGCACCCACGTCGTCCGCGACGGCACCCGCTACCTGACGTGGTGCAACGACCTCTCGGCCGGGACCCTGTTCGGGACCCGAGCGCTCGCCTACTCCGGCTACTGGCTGCCCTACTGCGGGTGGCTGAAAGCGACCGGCGAGTGGGTCCACGGCTGGGTCGGCGTCCAGGTCGTCCTCTCGGCGCTCGCCTGCGTCCTCGTCTACGCCACCGGTCGCCACTTGGTCGGTCGGTCGGCGGGGCTCGCCGCCGGGGTCGCGCTCGCGCTCCAGTGGGAGGTGTATCGGTGGGTCGCTCGCCCCCAGTCGGAGTTCATGCTCACGTTCGCGCTCGCGCTCGCGCTGTGGCGCCTGGCGCACTACCACACGACGCCGACGACCCGCAACCGCCTGCTCGCGCTCGGGTCGCTGGGCTTCGTCGCGCTCGTCCGCCCGAACGGCCTGCCGATCGTCGGCGCGTACCTGCTCTACGACCTGCTGCCGGCGACCAGCGACCGCCGGCTGAACCTCGGGTTCCCCGCGAAGGTGAACCTCGGCATCGTCGGCGCGCTCGCGGCCGGGATCGCCTATCGCCTGCAGTTCGGCTGGGCGAAGGGGTCGATGCTGTACCACTGGCGCGAGGGGATAATCGTCACGCCGGAGCGGGTCGTCTACGGCTACGACCCCGCGACGGCCAGCGGCGTCGTCGACTTCTTCGTCGCCAACGCCGAACACGTCGTCGCTATCGCCGTCCTGCGCGGGCTGTGGTTCTTCTCGCCGGTGATGCCCGGCTGGTCGTCGAGCCACGCGCTGAAAGCCGGGCTCTCGCTGACCCCGCTGATGGTCCTCGCCGCGCTCGGGATCCGCGCGGCGATACGGCGCGAGGAATGGGACCTGCTCGCGCTGTGGGCGACGCCGCTGGCCGCGGTCGTCGTCACCGCGATGGGCATCTGGGTGGCCGGCTGGCGCAACTTCCTCGGTCCCGCCGTCGTCGTCTACGCCCTGTTCGCCGGCTACTACGTCTCGCTGACCGAGTGGCCGCGGCGCGTCCGCTCGCTGAGCCCGGTGTAACGCCGAACCCGGTGAGCCGTCGAAACCTCGGCGGGTCCACTACCGGCAATCGTGATGTTTTACCGCGAGCGGGGAGAGACGCTTGTATGATACTGTCGGACGCCGATATTCTACGACGCCTGGAGGCGGGGGATCTGGTGGTCGAACCCCTGGACGACCCGGACATCCAGATCCAGCCCGCCAGCGTCGACCTGCGGCTGGGCCGGGAGTTCCTGGAGTTCCAGCACGCCAACATCCCCTGTATCCACCCGACGAGCGAGAACGAGGTCGACGAGTACGTCGAGGAGACCGTCGTCGACGAGGACGGTGAGTTCATCCTCCACCCCGGCGACTTCGTGCTCGGGACCACCCACGAGCGCGTCGAGATCCCCGACGACCTCATCGCCCACGTCGAGGGCCGCTCCTCGCTGGGTCGGCTCGCCATCGTCGTCCACGCCACCGCGGGACTGTGCGACCCCGGATACAAGGGCCAGATCACGCTCGAACTCTCCAACCTCGGGACCGCTCCCGTGGC
The DNA here is from genome assembly GCF_013415885.1 of Halosimplex rubrum. NCBI lineage: Archaea > Methanobacteriati > Methanobacteriota > Halobacteria > Halobacteriales > Haloarculaceae > Halosimplex > Halosimplex rubrum. The sequence goes on along the minus strand of NZ_CP058910.1, from coordinate 1,746,150 downwards.
GCTCACCCCGGGGATGCGCATCTCCCAGCTGACCTTCACGGAACTGAAGACGCCCGCCGACCGCCCCTACGGCGAGGAACGCGGCTCGAAGTACCAGGACCAGTCCGGGCCGCAAGCGTCGAAGATCCAGGGCGACCGCGAGTTCGGAGGCGACCAGTGACGACCGCTTGGCGTGTCGGCACGGTGTCGGCGAGAAACGAGTTGGAGTTCGGAGGCGACCAGTGACGACCGCTTGGCGTGTCGGCACGGTGTCGGCGAGAAACGAGTTGGAGTTCGGAGGCGACCAGTGACGACCCCTTGGCGTGTCGGCACGATGTCGGCGAGAAACGAGTTGGAGTTCGGAGGCGACCAGTGACATGCTGGCGACAACGGCGGTGACCGACCGATGAAGTTCGTCGAGGAGGTCGTCGTCGACGAGTTCCTGCCGACGTTCCGGTCGATGCTCGCCGAGGCGCTGCGCGAGCGGGGGCTGACCCAGAGCGAGGTCGCGGAGCTGCTGGGTATCAGCCAGAGCGCCGTCTCGAAGTACGTCCACGGCGAGGTCGAGCGCAACGACCGGCTGCTCTCGGACCGGCGCCTGCGCGAGCTGGTCGAGCGCCTCGCCGAGGGGCTCGCGAGCGGCGAGATGAGCCCCGTCCAGGCGCTCGTCGAGGCGGAGGTGTTCGTCCGCCGGCTGGAGCAGGGCGACCTGCTCGCCCAGCTCCACGAGGCGGAGATGCCCGGCCTCGCCGAGTACGGCGACGACCGCTTCGCCATCCACGACCCCGAGAGCACGGTGCGAGCGGCCGAGCAGGTGCTGGCCTCGCTGCGACGGGGCGTGCGCATCCTGGAGAACACCGACGACTTCCCCGAGCTGGTGCCCGCCGTCGGGTCCAACCTCGTCGAGTGCCTCCCGGAGGCGGAGGGCATCGAGGACGTGGCCGCGGTGCCGGGGCGCATCCTCGACCTGGAGGGGACGACGGCCGTCCCGGGCGATCCCGAGTTCGGCGTCAGCGAGCACGTCGCGAGCGTGCTGTTGGCGGCCCGAGCGGGCGGGAGCGACGCCCGCGCGGCGCTGAACGTCCGCTACGACCCCGAGATCGTCGAGACGCTGACCGACGCGGGCTACACCGCCGTCGCGTTCGACGCCGAGCGCGACCTGACCGAGGCCGTCGCCGACGCGCTCGCCGAGTCGCCCGACGCCGACGTGCTCTATCAGACCGGCGGGTTCGGCGTCGAACCGATCGTCTACGTGCTGGGGGCGGACGGCCCGACCGCCGCCCGCGCGGTCAGAGAGCTGTAATGGCGAACGACACTCGGGCGACACAGGCGTTCTACGGCCGCTGGGCGAACGCCTACGACTGGCTGGCGACCGCGCCGGGCGTCGACTCCTGGCGCGACCGCGCCGCCGACCGGCTCGGGCTCGAACCCGGCGACACCGTCGTCGAGATGGGCTGTGGCACCGGCGCGAACTTCGCCCAGTTGCGCGAGCGCGTCGGCGCCGAGGGGCGGGTCGTCGGCGTCGACGTGACCCGCGAGATGCTCCGGCGGGCCAGCGAGCGCGTCGACCGCGCCGGCTGGGACAACGTCCACCTCGTGCAGGCCGACGCCCGACGGCCGCCGGTCGACGGCCCCGTCGACGCCGTGCTGGCGACGTTCGTCGTCGGGATGTTCGCCGACCCCCGCCCCGCGGTCGAGCGGTGGATCGAGACGCTCGCGCCCGGCGGGCGGATCGCCCTGCTCAACGCCGGCCGCTCCGAGCGACGGGTCGCCGCGCCGCTGAACCTGGGTTTCCGCGCGTTCGTCCGGCTGGCCGCCCCCGGCGACGGGCGCGTCTCCCCCGTGGAGAGCCTGGAGCGACGGGTGGCGACCGCCCGCGACGCCGTCTACTCGGGCTGTGTCGACCACGGCTTCGAGGCGTTCGGGCTGGGGTACCTGGGGCTCGCGTGGGGCGAGCGGGCGTGAGTCAGGGGACTGAGACCGAGGGTGAACGACCGGGTCAGTCGTCGCCGACGACCGCGCGGAGCGGCGCGGGGACCGACAGCGCACCGGACTCGACGCGGTAGACGAGACAGCCGGCGAGGGTGAGCAGGCTCCCCCACAGCACCGGCGTCCCGAGGCGGAGCACCGGGAGCGCGGCGTCCAGTATCGCCTGTGCGGTCGCGGGATCGAGCGGGAGCGCCCGGACGGTCTCCCGGAGGGTACCGTACGACAGCGAGACGTTGGCCAGCAGCGCGCCGGCGACGAACAGCTGGCGGCCGCGACCCGCGGGGAGGTCGTACAGGAGGACCACGAGCGAGAACGCAGTGTAGGCGTAGTACAGCAACAGCGACGGGAAGGCGAGCACCATCGCGACCAGCGTCCCGTGGACGGCGACGTGGCGGTCGGTGACGGTCCGCGGGCGGTAGTACAGCGCGGCGAGGACGGGCGCCAGCAGCGCCGCCGCGCCGACGGCGTACCAGACCGGGTCGACGTTCGGGAACACCACCGACAGCGGCCGACGGAGCGTCACGAAGCTCTTGCCCGGCGCGAGCCCGCCCACGAAGTCGGCCGTCTCCCGCTGGGGGAGCAGGGCGGCGGTGACGTACGTCCGGGTGGTGTCGACCCCGAAGACGAGCAGTCCCAGACCGAACAGGCTCGCGGCGGTGCCGACCGCGGCCGCGATGGCGCGCCACGCGCGCCGGCGGAGCAACCACAGGCCGACGACCGCGGGGAACACCTTCACGAACGCGGGGACCGCGAGCGCGACGCCCGCTCTGCCCTCCCGGTCGCGAGCGAGCCAGACGAACCCGGCGACCAGCGCGAGCGCGAGCGCGTGGTTCACCTGCCCGTAGCCCAGCGACGGGGCCGAGGCGGCCGAGGCGAGCAGGAACGCGAACAGGAGGGCCCGTTCGAGACGGCCCACGTCGTAGCCCAGCGACTCGACGTACCCCGCGAGCAGTCGCGCGGCGACGGCGCTGGCGGCGACGGAGACGGCCGTCATGGCGAGGAAGCCGGGGACCCAGCTCTCGGCGAGGGCGGACGGGAGGAAGGCGACGACGGCGGCGGGCGGGTAGACGTAGTGGTAGCCGCTGTCGGCAGGCGTGACGGCGTAGAAGTCCCGACCCGCCAGCGCGGCCTCGGCGGCGACGTGGTAGACGCGGTAGTTGAGCCCGAACGTCCCGGGCCGGTTGACGGCGTAGTTGACCAGTATCGCGACCCCGAGGAGCGCGCCGGTCGCGAACACCGCCAACGCGTCCCTGCTTCGGTCGGTCACGCTCACGGGTGCGCAGTCGGGGGGCTTGTGCGTGTCGGATCGGTGACAGCGACCGCGGGGCGGGGATCGACCGCGGCGGTCACCCGTCGCCGGCGGGTGCGAGCGCGTCGAAGACGCGGCCGGGGTTGTTCGAGAAGACCTTCGTCATGGCGTCCTCGGGCACGTCGAGGGTGAGCACTTCCATGACCGCGACGTTGGGGTGGGCAGCGGGCGACCCGCTGCCGAAACAGACCCGGTCGGGGTGTTCCATGATCGCCCGCTCCAGCGGGTCGCGGTAGCGGACGAAGCTCGTGTCGAGATACAGCGACGAGGAGTGGTCGAGCATGTCGATGCTGCGCTCCATCAGCTCCCGGTCGAGCGGGTGGCCGCCGAAGTGGGCGAGGACGACCGGGAAGTCGTACTCCAGCAGCGTCGCCTCGACCGCTTCGGGCGGGAAGTCGCGGCCGCCGTGGACGATGGTCGGCAGGCCCACGTCGGCCAGTCCCGCCAGCACTTCCTCGTCGGGGAGCCCGTCGCGAGCGGGGTGGAGTTTGAAGCCGACGAAGCGGTCGTCGTAGGCGTACTGCTCGACGTCCTCGGGGGAGGTGTGGTGGTCCCCGCGGCGGGCGGTGAGGTTCCGGAGTTTCGCCGCGGTCGTGTCTCCGGGGTCGCGAGCGCCGTCGATGCGGGCGACGGCGACGAACGGCCGGCCGACGCTCATCCGCGCGACGGCGTTGTTCGCCGGGAGGTAGTTGCCGTCGCGCGCGCTCGGGAACACCAGCGACCGGACGACGCCGGCCTGGTGCATCTCCCGCTCCAGCCGTTCGGGGTCACCCAGCCCCTCCCGCTGACGGCGGTCCTCGTCCGGCTCCAGCCGCGCGTGTACGTCGACCACCCGGAACCCGTGCTCCAGCTCCAGCATTCACCCTACCATGTGTGGAGGTGGTTGAAACGGTTGTCGGAGCGAACGGGCGAGTGGTCGGACCGGTGTTCGGACTCGTCGCCCTCGGGTCACTCCGTGAGGCGTCCTCCGGTCACGCCTCGCCTGGTTCGAACACGCCCGACAGCACGCGCCGACCGCACCGCGTCGACCGACTCCTCACGCCCGGATCCGACGACGAACCACCACCCTGCTTCATCCTATTTAAACGCTTCCCGGGAAATCGAATGGTGACCCCTCACACACCGCTGGCGGTGGTTGTGGGGGGTGCTTGGAAAGTTTTATATAGAACCGCTAACGATGAATAGATGAAACTCAACCATGTCATCTGGCCAGCGACGCATGGGTGGACAGCCGATGTTCATCCTCAACGAGGACAGTGAACGCACGCAAGGCAAGGACGCTCAGAGCTCCAACATCACGGCCGGGAAGGCCGTCAGCGAGTCCGTACGGACCACACTCGGTCCGCGCGGCATGGACAAGATGCTCGTCTCCGACGGCGGCGACGTCGTCATCACGAACGACGGCGCGACCATCCTTGACGAGATGGACATCGAGCACCCGGCCGCGCAGATGATCTCCGAGGTCGCCGAGACCCAGGAGACCGAGGTCGGCGACGGGACGACCACCGCCGCGGTGCTCGCCGGCGAGCTCCTCAGCCAGGCCGAGGACCTGCTCGACGACGACGTCCACCCGACGACCATCGTCGAAGGGTACTACGCCGCCCTCTCGATGGCCCACGAGGCCATCGACGAGATCAAGCTCGACGAGGAGCTCGACGACGACCTCCTCGAGACCGTCGCCCGCTCGTCGATGACCGGCAAGGGCACCGGCGACGTCTCCGCCGAGCGCCTCGCCGAGACCGTCGTCGACGCCGTCCGCCGCGTCGCCGACGACGACGGCGTCGTCCGCGACAACATCACCGTCTACACGCAGACGGGCTCGTCCTCGTCGGCGACCCGGCTGGTCGACGGCGTCCTCGTCGACGAGGAGCCGGTCCACGACAACATGCCGACCAGCTTCGAGGACCCGCAGATCGCCTTCGTCAACGACGACATCGAGGTCCAGGAGGCCTCCATCGACGCCGAGTACAACGTCTCCAGCGTCGACGACCTCAACACCGCCATCGAGGCCGAGGAGTCGGAACTCCGCGGCTACGCCGAGCACGTCCTCGATCTGGGCGTCGACGTGCTGTTCGTCGACGGCGACGTGGCCGACCAGGTCGCAGCGATCCTCGCGAAGAACGGCGTCGCCGCCTTCGAGGTCGGCGACGACGAGGGCGACGAGCTCGCCCACGCGACCGGCCTCTCGCGGGCCGCCGGCGTCAACGAGCTCGAAGCCGACGACCTCGGTTCCGCCGGCTCCATCAGCGTCGAGAAGTTCGGTGACGACTACGTCACCTTCGTCGAAGACGGCGCGGCCGGTCAGTCGGTCACCGTCTTCGCCCGCGGCGGCACCGAGCACGTCACCGACGAGCTCGAACGCGTCCTCGGCGACGCGCTCGACGTCGTGACGGCCGCCCTCGACAAGGGCGGCGTCGTCCCCGGCGCCGGCGCCACCGAGATCGCGGTCGCCGACCACATCCGTAGCGAGGCCGCCAGCGTCGAGGGCCGCAAGCAGCTGGCCGTCGAGGCCTTCGCCGACGCCGTCGACGTGCTCCCGCGCACGCTCGCCGAGAACACGGGCATGGACCCCATCGACGCGCTGGTCGACCTGCGCGCCGAGTACGAGAGCGAGGGCATCGCCGGCATCATCTCCGAGGGCCAGACCGGCGTCATCGACGACCCCGTCGAGCTGGGCGTCCTCGACCCCGTCGCCGTCAAGGACGAGGCCGTCGAGAGCGCCACCGAGGCCGCGACGATGATCGTCCGCATCGACGACGTCATCTCCGCGAGCTAAGCGCCGCGACCCGAAGCGAGCCGACCGTCCCGCTGTCGGTTCTCGAACACATCCCGAATTTTATCGACCACACCCGAACAGCAGCGGCTCCCGCCGTTCGCCGGCGTCACGATCCGGTCGGCGCGTGGGCCTCGCCGACGCCACTTTCAACCGACTGAGACCCGAAGGCCGACCCAGCCGTGTCCAGCGAGCAACTCGGCCTCACCGAGAGCGTGTCGATGGCGCTGGGCGGCATGATCGGCGGTGGGATCTACGCCGTCCTGGGCGTGGTCACCGGGATCACCGGCCCGGCGACGTGGGTATCGTTCTGCCTCGCGGGCGTGGTCGCCGCCTGCGCGGGCTACTCCTACAACGCGCTCAACGACGTGGACGACGAGAATCAGGGCGGGTCGGTCTCGTTCGTCCAGTCGTTCGTCGGCAACTCCACGCTCGCGGGGATGGCCGGCTGGACGCTCCTCTTCGGCTACGTCGGGTCGATGGCGATGTACGCCTTCGCCTTCGGCGAGTTCACCGTCGCCTTGGGCGGCGTCCCCGACAGCGTCGGCGCGGTCCCGCTCCGACCGGTCGTCTCCGTGGCCGCCGTCGCCGGGTTCGTCGGGTTGAACCTGCTGGGCGCGCAAGCGACCGGGAGCGCCGAGAACGTCCTCGTCGCCGCGAAGGTGGGCGTCCTCGTCGCCTTCGGCGTCGGCGGCATCGCCTACGTCGCCCTCGGCTCCGACGGCGCGACGCTCTCGCTCGGGTTCTCCCGGCTCACCTCGTTCGGGCCGGTCGTCGCGGCGGCGGTCTCGTTCGTCGCCTTCCAGGGGTGGCAGCTGCTCTTCTACGACCAGGAGAGCATCGAGAACCCCGTCGAGACCATCCGGAAGGCGGTGTACGTCTCGATCCCGGTGGCGGTACTCATCTACGGGATGGTCGCCGTCGTCACCATCGCGCTGGCGCCCGAGGCGCTGCGGTCGCACCCCCACACGGCGCTGGCGGACGCCGCCGGCGCGATCACGGAGTCGTTCGGGCTACGGCGGGCCGGCGCGCTCGTCATCTCGCTGTCGGCGCTGTTCTCGACGGGGTCGGCGATCAACGCGACGCTGTTCTCGACGGGTCACTTCGCGAAGGGGATGCTCTCCGACGACCTGCTCCCCGACCGGATCGGGGACTCGGAAGCCGAGGGGATCCCGACACGGACGCTGCTCGTCCTCGGGGGCGTCACGGCGGCGTTCGCGGCGATCGGGAGTCTCGGCGGGATCACCGCCTTCGCCTCGGTCGCGTTCATTGTCGTCTTCGGGTCGATGAGCTACCTCGCGCTGCGCGAGCGCGACCGCGACCGGATCGACCCCGTCCCGCCCGCCGTCGGACTGGTCGGGACGGCCGCGTTCCTGCCGCTCCTCTTCTGGCACCTCTACACGAACCAGCGCCACACGTTCTACGTCGTGGTGGTCGTCTCGGTCGTCGCCGTCGCCGTCGAGTTGCTGTACTTCGAGCGCGACGCGATCGAGGAGGAGGTCGAGTCGGTCGAACCCGAGTTCGTCGAGGAGCGGTCGCCGTTCCGGTAGGCCCTCGTGGGGGTCGCGCCCGTCTCCGGTTCGTCGTTCTCGTCTCCGGTTCAGTCGTCCTCGCCGCTCTCCCAGCGCTCGGAGACGTCGTCCTTAGCGATCGTCCGGAGTCGCTGGACGCCGCTGAACTCGTCGATCACCTCGGCGACCACGTCGGGGACGCGGTCGGTCCAGGTGTCGTCGGCGAGCATCCGGTCGCGGATGTCGCTGCCCTCCAGGCGGTCGCGGTCGAACATGGGGGAGTCGCGCACCTCGATGCCCCGTTCCTCGAACAGCTGGACGACCAGCGGGTTGTTCGAGTACGCCACGTCGAAGGACGGGGACATGCTCTGGATGTGGCTGACCCAGACGGCGTTGCGGTCGATGTCCTCGATGGGGACGACGTAGGTGGGCACGTCCACGTCGCGGACGGCCTTGCTCACCATCATCACGCGTTCGCCCGCGGTGAAGGGGTTGCGGACGGTGTGGGACACGTCCGCGCTCCCGATGCCGAGGACGAGTTCGTCCACCTCGTCGACGATGTGGTCGACCATCGCCCGGTGGCCGTTGTGGAACGGCTGGAAGCGCCCGATGTAGAACCCGCGCGTCATACGGCTTCCTGTGCGGAGCGGGCACATTAACCCCCGTGACTCGCCTCGTCGAGCGGGGCCCGTGCTCGTCGGCCCGCCCACGATCCCACGGCTGTCGCCCGCCCGACGGCCGATCTGGGGCGACGGACGACCCCGCTCCGCCCCGCGCGCCAACCCTATAGTAGAATTTGAAAGACATCGCTCGGATGACCGCACGCAGTCGTGCGGTCGACCGAGCAAACGCTTTCAAATTCTACTATAGATACCCCCTGTTTTTTCCGGACTGACCGGTAGGAGCCGTGTACTCCGAGGCAGCCGATACCGCCAACGTCCGGCGGTTTGAGCGCGTTATCGGGACGCGCTGTGGGAGAAAGTATATCAATAAACAGCCCTTGGCTTCTGATGTCAGAATCGTTTATATGAGTGAGAATATCGACACCGACGATCCGTCCGCAGACGACGCGGACGAGACCGAGGAGGTCGGCGTGGCCGAGGAGGCGCCGGACTCGACCCCCGACGAGCGGGGCGAAGAGCCGGGGCCGTCGGCCGACGCCGAGGGCGGCGACGAGTCGGGTACCGACGAGTCCGGGGACGGCGAGTCCGCCGTCGCGGTCGACGGCGACGACAGTCTCGGCAGCACGGTCGAGATCGACGACGAGGCCGTCGTCAAGGACGCCGACGAGGCCGCCGACGAGGACCTGCTCGGCGGGCTCGACATCGAGACCACGGCGGACATCGAGGTGCCCGACCGGCTGGTCGACCAGGTCATCGGACAGGACCACGCCCGCGACGTGGTGCTGAAGGCGGCCAAACAGCGCCGCCACGTGATGATGATCGGCTCGCCGGGGACGGGCAAGTCGATGCTGGCGAAGGCGATGAGCCAGCTGCTCCCCAAGGAGGAGCTGCAGGACGTGCTCGTCTACCACAACCCCGACGACGGCAACGAGCCGAAGATCCGCACCGTGCCGGCGGGGAAGGGCGAACAGATCGTCGACGCGCACAAGGAGGAGGCGCGCAAGCGCAACCAGATGCGGTCGTTCCTGATGTGGATCATCATCGCGATCATCATCGGGTACGCGCTGCTCATCCAGGGGTCGGTCCTCCTGGGTATCCTCGCGGCCGGCGTCGTCTATCTCGCCTTCCGCTACGGCTCGCGGGGCAACGACGCGATGATCCCGAACCTGCTGGTCAACAACGCCAACCAGCAGACCGCGCCGTTCGAGGACGCCACCGGCGCCCACGCCGGCGCGCTGCTGGGCGACGTGCGCCACGACCCGTTCCAGTCCGGCGGCATGGAGACGCCCAGCCACGACCGCGTCGAGGCCGGCGACATCCACAAGGCCAACAAGGGCGTGCTGTTCGTCGACGAGATCAACACGCTCGACATCCGCAGCCAGCAGAAGCTGATGACGGCCATCCAGGAGGGCGAGTTCTCGATCACGGGCCAGTCCGAGCGCTCCTCGGGCGCGATGGTCCAGACCGAGCCCGTCCCGACGGACTTCATCATCGTCGCGGCCGGGAACCTCGACGCCATGGAGAACATGCACCCGGCCCTGCGCTCGCGTATCAAGGGGTACGGGTACGAGGTGTACATGGACGACACCATCGACGACGAGCCCGAGATGCGCCGGAAGTACTCCCGGTTCGTCGCCCAGGAGGTCGAGAAGGACGGCCGTCTGCCCCACTACACCGAGGAGGCCGTCGAGGAGGTCATCCTCGAGGCTCGCCGCCGTTCCGGCCGCAAGGGCCACCTCTCGCTGAAGCTCCGTGACCTCGGTGGGCTGGTCCGCGTCGCGGGCGACATCGCCCGCGCCGAGGACAAGGAGTTCACCGAACGGGAGGACGTGCTCCAGGCGAAAAAGCGCTCCCGGTCGATCGAGCAACAGCTCGCGGACAACTACATCGAACGGCGCAAGGACTACGAGCTCACCGTCAACCAGGGCGACGTGGTCGGCCGCGTCAACGGCCTCGCGGTCATGGGCGAGGACAGCGGGATCGTCCTCCCGGTCATGGCCGAGGTCACGCCGTCGCAGGGCCCCGGTCAGGTCATCGCGACCGGTCAGCTCAAGGAGATGGCCGAGGAGGCGGTCCAGAACGTCTCGGCTATCATCAAGAAGTTCAGCGACGAGGACATCTCCGAGCGGGACGTCCACATCCAGTTCGTCCAGGCCGGGGAGGGCGGCGTCGACGGCGACTCCGCCTCCATCACGGTCGCGACGGCCGTCATAAGCGCGCTGGAAGACGTGCCCGTCGAGCAGAACCTCGCGATGACCGGCTCGCTGTCGGTCCGCGGGGACGTGCTCCCGGTCGGCGGCGTCACGCACAAGATCGAGGCGGCGGCGAAGTCCGGCCTCGACACGGTCATCATCCCCAAGGCCAACGAGCAGGACGTGATGATCGAGGACGAGTTCAAAGACCAGATCGAGATCGTCCCCGTCCAGCACATCTCCGAGGTGCTGGAGGTCGCGCTGGCGGGCGAGCCCGAGAAGGACGGGCTCGTCGACCGCCTCAAGTCCATCACGGGCAAGGCGCTCGAACAGCGCGAGGTCGGTCAGACCGGCGGTTCGCCGAGCCCGCAGTAGTCGCGGCGCTTCGGCCCGACGCCGCTCGTTCGACCCGCGAATTCGCTTTCTTCGGCTCCGAAACGACTTTCGACCGCCGAGTCCCAACTCCGGGTGTGACGCTCTCGCCGGCCGTCGGTCGCGCCCTCCAGACGCTGCCCGTCCCCGAGACGGATCTGGCCGGGTTCGCCTGGCTCGTCGCCGTCGTCCTGGCGGGCTTTCTGATACTCGCGCGGCTCTCGCAGGGCGTCGCCGACGGCGACGAGGCGGACGGCGACCACGGGGACGACGATTCGAGCCCCGAGCGGCCGCATTCGACGGGACAGACGGGATTCGGCGGTCGCGAGATAAACGCGGCCGAACGGGGGATCACCGGTGACGGCGACCGCGACGGGGACGAAGACGCGCCGGAGTCGTCGCCGGTCGCGCACCCGCTGGCGCCCGACGGGGCGCTGGGGCCGACCGAGGACGCCGATCGGCTCCGCGACGCCGACGGGGGCGCGGCGGATCGCCCGGTCGAACCCGCCGTCGCACGCAACGTCCGGGAGGACCCGGCGATGTCGCCCGGTTTGCTCCTGCTGAACGTGGCGCTCACGCAGGGGCTGTTCGGCGCGATCCTCGCGGGCGGGGTCTGGTACTTCGGCGTTCCGCTGGACGTACTGGGAGTCGGCGGCGACGCGCTCTCGACGGGGCTGCCGGCGCTTCTGGTCGGTGTCGTCTTCGGAGTCGTCCTCTGGGTCGGCAACGAACTCGCCTCCGGGCTGGCGGCGGCCTCGGGCGCGGACTACGACGAGGGACTGCGCGAGCTACTCGCGCCGGAGGGGGTCCGCGGCTGGGGGCTGTTGCTGGGGGCGACGCTGCCGACCATCGCGGTGGTCGAGGAGTTCGTCTTCCGGGCGGCGGTCGTCGGCGCGGTGACGCCGGCGGCCGGTACCTCCCCCTGGGTTCTCGCCGTCGTCTCCTCGGTCGCGTTCGCGCTCGGCCACGGCGCCCAGGGTCGCGTGGGCGTGCTCGTCACCGGCGGCCTGGGCTTCGCGCTCGCGGCCGGGTTCGTCCTGACCGATAGCCTGCTCGTCGTCGTCGTCGCCCACTACCTCGTCAACGCGCTGGAGTTTCTGGCTCACGAGGGACTGGGCCTCCCCGACCCGGTGTGGTCCTGAGCGGAGCGCCACCGTTTTCTGACAACGGGGTGACCGGTCGCGTATGGACGTCGACGACGCGCTCGTCCGTCGCGCGACGCTCGCGGGGTGGGCGCTGCTCGCGCTGGCGTGGTTCGCGGTCGCCGTGACCGACTCGACGGGCGGCCTGGCGTTCGCGCCGGCCGACCTCGCGGTGGGGCTCGCGCTCGTCCTCGGGGGCGTCGGCGCGGTGGCCGTCGCCGCGACGGGCGCGCAGGCGCGCCTGCTCGCCGGCGGGCTGCTCGTCGCCGGCGGAACGGCACTGGTGCTGTCGGCGGTCGGTGTCGGGTGGTCGCCGGTCGAAACGGGCACGCTCTCGCTGGTGGCGGACCTGGCGATCCTCGCCGCGCTGTTGCTGGTCCTCTCGAATCGGGCGGGCGACGCGGACGACGCGGCGGCCTGACGCTTAGAGCCCTTCGAGCGAGCGCAGGCGCTGTTCGACCTCCGCAGGGGCGGCGCTGGGACCGTCGCGGACGCGGTGGTCCGGGATGAGCAGCGGCGCGGGGTTGTCGGCCAGCGCGCTGCGAGCGGTGCGCACGTCTTCCTCGTCGTCGGGGTCGCCCTCGGCCGTCATCCGGACGAGCTGGGCGACGTTCACCTGTTCGCCGTGGGGAATCTCCCGGACCGCCTCGAGCACCGCACGGCGGTCGGTCGGGACCGTCAGCGCGACGGTCACGTCGGTGAAGTCGTCGTCCCCGCCGGCGAGGTACTCCTCGATCCGGTCGAGCAGTGCGTGGTCGACGGCCGCGTCGTCGTCGGGCGCGTTCGGGAACGACAGCGAGAGTACCCGTCCCTGCGCTTCTCCGAACTGGACGTGTCGGTCGAGATACGATGACTCCCGCGCGTAGATCCCCGCCTCCTCGTTCATAGCACCACCTCCGTCCGGTCGGAACTTGAAGATTCGTCCCGCGCGCGCCAGCCGGTCCCGGGTCGCCCGGCCAGCCGTCCGACCCCGGTCACCCGGGGAGGTCGACGTCGGCGTCGACGGTCCGGTCGGGCTCCGGAGGGAGGTCCCAGTCGGTGGTCAACTCCAGCAGCTGGACGAGCATGTTGGCTGTGGCGCCCCAGACGGTGAACCCGTCGACGCGGAAGAAGTGCAGTCGGATCTCGCCGTAGTGGGGGTGGTCGCGGCGCTCGCTCTCGTAGTTGTCGGGGTCGACGAGTCCGGCGACGGGGAGGACGGCCACCTCGGCGACCTCCCCGTCGCCGGGCAGGTACTCGCGGTCGGCGACGCGGGCGACGAACGGGCGGACGAGGTAGTCGGTGATCGTCCGGATGTCGTCGAGCCGGCCGACGACCTCGGCCTCGTCGGGCCGGAGCCCGACCTCCTCGTCGGCCTCCCGGAGCGCGGTGGCGAGCAGGTCCGCGTCCTCGGGTTCGCGGCCGCCGCCGGGGAAGCTCATCTGCCCGGGGTGGTCCGGGAGGTGGTCGGCGCGCTTGGTGAACAGGACGTGGTCGGCGCCGTCGCGGGTGACGACCGGCGCCAGGACCGCCGCCTCGCGCTCCTCGCCGGTGAGGCGGTCGCTCCCGTCGGCTCGCGACCCCTCGGCCGGCAGGCCGACCGGGTCACGCTCTCGCACCCGCGACAGGTCCATACGCGGAGCAACGGGGCGGGTGGTCTTAACTGGCGGGTTACCCTCGAAGGAACGGTCGCCGGTCGGGCCGGGGGCTCACACGTCGTCGAGTCGCTCGCGCAGTTCCGCGGTGTCGATGGCGGCCCACGTCTCGAGGTCGTAACAGACCTCGACGAGTTCGTCGGCGCGGTCGGCGTCACCGGCCTCGGCGACCTCGACCGCCTGGGCGTCGAGGCGGTCGCGGGCGGCGACCGCGGCGGTCTCGCGGTCGACCGACCGGTCTTGCACGTCCATGATGTGCGGGAGGTCCTCCGCGTGCTCGGGCAGCGTCGGGAAGGCCGTCGGCCCGGCGACGAGCAGGGTCACCTCGTCGCGCTCGACGGGCACGAGGTGATAGCTCTCGACGGCCGCCTCGACGGCCGCGGCGACGGCGTCGGCGTCGGGCTCCTCGCCGCGCTTGTACGCCAGCTCTTCGAGCGCGCGGCGCAGTTCCGCCCGAGTCAGTCCCCCGAAGAGGTCGACCACACCGGCGAGTTCGTCGGCGACGAGACTCATACCGGGGCCACGACGCCGGCCCATTTCAGCGTTCGCCTCCGCTCCGTGTGACGGTGTTCAGTTCGTTGAGCGAACCGGTCACTCGATCTCTAATTGGCCGCTGCCACCGCCATCCCCACCGGCGTTCTCGTCCCATTCGAGTTCGAACTCGATGCTCAGTTCGCCGGACCCGTCCGTCGGTCCCTCGCGTTCGGCTTTGACCTCAAACGTCGGGCGGGCTGGCGGCTCCATCGTCACCGATTCGGAACCGGATTTCAGCGTGACCGCTTCTCCTCGGTCGAGTTTATCAGCGACACTACGAAGATACGACGCGATCTCTTCTCGGGTCTGATCGGTCTCGGATTTGAACAGGACTTTTTCAGGCATACAGAGACACTACGTCACCTGCACCGATAAGTCCAGAGGCTGCACTGAGCATCCGCGCGCCTGCGGCGCGCGGTCCTTCCGTCAGAGCGGACCGAACCCCCGCGGAGGAGGGCGTTTTCACCCATCTTTTTCGCGGAGGGCGGGTGCAGTTTGCCCACCCCTCCGCCAAAAAGATGGTCGCGCACGGTCCTTTTTGACGGTCGCGCCCCAACGCGGTAACATGGCAACTCACGAGGCCACGGTCGAGGGCGTCGGCGTGGGCGTCGGCGACGACGGCCCGGGCCACCCGGTCGTGCTGCTGCGGGTCCGCGAGGAACTGGTCCCCATCTTCGTCAGCGCCGACCAGGCCCAGTCGATGCAACACGCCCTCGACGGGACGCCCTTCGAGCGCCCGCTCACCCACGACCTGTTCGTCGACATGGTCGCCGAGTTCGGCGCCGCCATCGACCGCATCCGCATCGACGATCTGGCCGACGGCACGTTCTACGCGAAGATCGACACCGAGCAGTACGGCGACGAGGGGCGCTCGGAGATGGTCTTCGACGCCCGGCCCAGCGACGGCATCGCGCTCGCCCTGCGCGTCGACTGTCCCATCATCGTCTCCGACGAGGTGATCGACGAGGCCGGCCGCGACCCCGACGAACTCGGCTTCGTCGACGAGGAGGAAGCCCGCCGCGAACACGACCTCGGCGAGGAGAGCTTCGAGTTCGACGACGAGGACGACGATCCCGGCTTCGGCGACGACGACCCGTTCTGAGGGGGTTCCCGTCTCGAACTCCGAACGGGGTGTGGGATCAGACGGTCTCGTCGAACTCGACCGGGAGACCCGGGTCGTGCCGGCGAAGTACAACCTGCTGCTGGCGACGCTGTTCGGCGTGCTGGCGCTGGTCTTGCGGACGATACTCGAGGGGGACCCGCCGATGCTCGTCGAGACCGGCGCGCTGGCCGTACTCTTTGGCGCCGTCCAAGCCTCCGCCCGGCTGTCGGCGTGAGCGGGGCGAAAAGTCACCGCGCCGCGGTCAATCGTCGGCGATGACGCGGTCGTCGCTGGTAGCGACGAGGCGGTCGATGGCGTCGACCATCGCTTCGACGGAGGCGCGGGTGATGTCCGAGTCGCTGGCGGACACCGTCACGAAGTCGTCGCCGCGGGACATCTCCACCTCGACGGTGACGATGGCGTCGGTACCGCCAGTGATGGCGTCGACGTGGTAGGATTCGAGGTGGGTGTCGAACGAGTGACCGAGCGCCGACTGGACGGCGTTGATCGCGGCGTCGACGGGTCCGGAACCGATCTCGGCCTCGGTGCGCTCGTCGCCGTCGACGACGAGGGTGACCGTGGCCGTCGGCGTCGACCCGCCGGCGACGGTGGTGAGTTCGGTGATCTCGACGCGCCGGTCGTGCTCGCTGTCGGTCACGTCCTCGGCGATGGTGAGCAGATCGGCGTCGGTGACGCGCTTGCCGCGGTCGCCGATCTCCTTGACGCGGGCGACGATCGCCGACAACTCGTCGTCGGTCACCTCGAAGTCCTTCTCGTCGAGGGCGGCCTTCACGCCGGCGCGGCCGGCGTGCTTGCCGAGGGCGAGACGGCGCTCGCGACCCACCGTCTCGGGCGGGTAGGGCTCGTACATCGCGTCGTCCTTGAGCGTGCCGTCGGTGTGGATGCCCGACTCGTGGGTGAAGGTGTTCTGGCCGACGACGGCCTTGTTCGGCGGCAGCGGGATGCCCGTCGCGTTGGCCACCAGCTCCGCGAGGTCGTACACCTCCGTGAGTTCGAGCGTCTCGACGCCGTACCCGTGCGAGAGGGCGATCGCGACCTCCTCGACGGCGACGTTGCCGGCGCGCTCGCCGATGCCGTTGACCGTGCCGTGGACCACGTCGGCGCCCGCCGCGACCGACGTGAGGGCGTTCATCACGGCCAGCCCGAGGTCGTCGTGGGTGTGGGTACTCACTGGCCCGAGTTCGGACAGGCGAGCGACCGCTTCGAGGGCGCCGTCCGGGGTGGCGTGACCCACCGTATCGGCCCAGCAGATGCGGTCGGCGCCCGCCTCCAGCGAGGCGCCCAGGAGCTCTTCGAGGTAGTCCAGGTCAGCGCGGGAGCCGTCCTCGCCGATGACCTCGACCCAGAGGTCGTGGTCCTTGGCGTACTCGACGAGCTCGACCGTGTCCTGCACGTTCTGCTCGTGGGTCGTTCCCACCTTGTCCGTGATGTGGCGGTCACTCGCCGGGACGACGAGGTTGATGCCGTCCACGTCGCACTCTAGGGCCAGATCGATGTCCCGCTGGATGCCCCGACAGAAGCTCGTGACCGTCGCGTCGAGGTCGAGTTCGGCGACGCGGGAGATGGTCTCCCGTTCGCCGGGGCCGGTACAGGCGCTGCCGGCCTCGACGAACCCGACGTTCGCGCGGTCGAGCGCGCGGGCGATGCGGGCCTTCTCGTCGGGCGTCAGCGAGACGCCCGGCGCTTGCTCGCCGTCGCGCAGCGTCGTATCGAGAAACTGTACGTCTCCAACGTCACTGAGGTGAGTCGTCTCGGGATGGTCGCCAAAGAGCGTGGTCCCTTCGCGCTCACCGGAGCCGTCACACATGACGGAGAATTTCTCGGCCAGCCGCCGTGAGGCGACTTCCTCTATCCTCCGTGTCGGTATAGTCCGACATCGTACTCCGAGGTGAAGCGAGCCGCCCTAATTAAACCGTCGGGTTCGACGCCGTCGACTCCGTTCTCGGTTTTCACCGACGCTCGCTCACTCGTCGCCGTCGAGGTACACCCGGTCGCCGACTTCGACGCCGTCGGCGGCGCCGCCGGGCAGTTCGACGAAGCAGTCGGCCTTGGCGACGCCGGTACCACGCCAGGGTTCCAGGGTCTTCACCTGGACGACCTCGTCGTCGAGCAACCAGACCACGTCCAGCGGCGTGCGGACGAACAGCATGTGTACGTCGCGATAGCTCGTCCGCCCGAAGTCGAACACGAGCGCGTACCCGTCGGGCAGCGAGGACTTGCCCATCAGCCCCTTGATCTTCTGTAGCAGCGAGTCGGCTCGCTCCACGTCCGTCGCGAGGGTCCGCGTGTCGCCGTCGGCCGACTCGTGGACGAGGCGCATGGCTACACCCTGGAGAGAGCGGGACAAAACCGTTGCCCTCAATCGTCGGTCGGCGCGGCCGAGGCGCGACCGGTCGCGAGCGTCGCGGCCCCGTCGCCCGCGCCGTCGGGCAGGTCGAAACGATCGAGCGCGGTCAGCAGGTCGTCCGCGCGGTCGGCGACCGACCGCACGTCCGCCGAGACCGTCGAGACCGAGGCGGTCTGTTGCTCGGCCGCCGCGGCGACCGATTCGGCCTCGTCGCGGGTGTCCTCGCTGATACTCGCCACCTCGTCGACGACGGCGACCACGTCCTGGGTCGTCTCCGCCTGCTCGTCGGTCGCCGCGCTGATCTCGCGGACGCTCTCGTCGAGGTCCCCCACGTCGGCGACGATGTCCTCGAAATCGCCCAGCGCCCCCTCTATCGTGGCGACGCTGTCGCCGACCTGGTCGTGCATCTCCCTGACCGTCGCGGCCGCCTCGGCGGATTCGCGCTGGAGTTCGCCGACGAGGTCGCCCACCTCCTCGGCGGCGTCGCGGGTCTCCTCGGCCAGCCCCTTGACCTCGTCGGCGACGACCGCGAAGCCGTCGCCCGCGCCGCCACCGCCTCCGTCGCCGCCGGCGCGGGCGGCCTCGATGCTCGCGTTCAGCGCCAGCATGTTCGTCTCCTCGGCGATGCCGTCGATAAAGGAGACGATTTCGTCGACCTCGGTCATGCGGTCGGCCAACCCCTCGACGGCGTCGGCGGTCCGCTCCATCCGCCCCTCCAGATCGTCGAGCGCGTCGATGGCCTCGGTCGCGGTGTCGCGCCCGGAGCGGCCGCGCTCGGCGGCGGTCCCCGCGGTGTCGGCCACCTCGTCGGCGGAGGCGGCGATCTGCTGGACGGTCGCCGAGAGGTCGTTCAACCGCTCGGCGACCGACCGGACCTGCTCGCTCTGGCGGGTCGCGCCCTCGGAGATCCCCTGGATCGACTCGGCCACCTCGTCGCTCGTCCGGTCGAGTTCGTCCATGCTCGCGGCCACGTCGTCGCTGGCCGCCGACACGTCGTCGGCGAACGCGCGCACGTCGCCGACCGTCGCGCCGAGCGTCCCGACGAGTCGGTTGTAGTTCTCGCAGATCTCCCGGAACTGGTCGTCGTCGCCCGCGACATCGTCGGGGTCGAGCCGCGCGGTCAGGTCCCCGTCCGCGGCGCGGTCGGTCGCGTCGCCGAACGCCGCGACGAGCGACTCCAGCCGCTCGGAGCGCCGTTCCAGGTCCGCGGTCATCGTCTCCAACTCGTCGGTGTACTCGCGGAGATTCTCGGCCATCCGGGCCAGCGACTCGCCGAAGGCGCCGGGCACCCGTTCGTCGAGGACGGGCGCGTCGAACTCCTGGTCGGCCAGCGCGTCCGCCTGCGCCGCCACGAGTTCGATGTGCGAGCTCATCGCCGCGAACGACCGGGTCAGGCTCCCGACCTCCGAAGGGTCGTCGCTGGCCGGCACGGCCACGTCCACCTCCCCGTCTGCGATCCGGTCGGCCGCCGCCTCCAGCCGCCGGACGGGGACGACCACGTCTTCACGCGTGATCCAGACCGTGTTCGCGAGCGCCAGCGCCGCCCCCACGAACAGGACCGCAGCGAGCGCGACCCGCGCGGCGCCCGTCGTCACGAACGGGACGACCGCCTGAGCGACAGATATCAGAAACTGAATCCCGGCCGCCGCGACGACCGTCCGCTCGACCGACCGGTCGATCCCCATCGTCGTCATCCACCGTCGTATGAACCGCTTGTACCACCGAACGGGGCGAACGTCCATACGGGTCGACTCGAACACGTGCGTGATAAATGCTGGACGCGTATTTCATTATTTGAGAACTGACCGGTTGGCGGTCGGGCCCCGGGCGAGCGGGAGGTTCAAACCCCTCGGCGCCCACCGGCCGGACATGGAGAAGACGCCCGCCGGCACGTCGGTGGGGGTAGAGGACCCGTACGCCCACGTCGACCGCTGCGACCACTGCACCGACGAGGGTCGCTGTCGGTTCGCCGTCGAGCGGGGCGAGCGCGACCCCGAGTTCGCCGACGCGCGCAGTCGCGAGGACTTCCGGTGTCCGGTCGTGGGCGAGTTCGACGAGGAGGGACTGACCGGTCCCTGGGAGTGGGCCGACTGCCCGCACTTCCGGTGTCGCAACCGCGACCGGGCGTGCGAGCGCTGCGGGCTCGAAGAGCGCCGGATGGCCCACGACGACGAGCGGCCGCTCCTGGAGGAGCACCACCTCTCGTACGCGAGCGGGTCCGACGACGAGGAACCGAGCCACGAGATAACGGTCTTCCTCTGTCGGTGGTGTCACGCGAAGGTCCACGACTCGTGGGCGAGCGTCGACGACGACGCCAACCCCGATCCCGAGGCCATCGCCGAGCGCGAGGGGCGTCGCTCCCGGGAACGGTCCGAACTCGGCTTCCGGTCCGCCGCCGAGCGGTTCGAGACAGGCGGGAGCGACGACGCGGACGGACCCGGCGGTACGTGAGCGTGTCCGGTGACACGTAGCCCGAGAGCGAGAGCGGTCAGACCCCCTCGTCGTCCTCCAGCGGAACCACCGGCGGCGGGTCGCTCACTCGGACCGACAGCGACGCGGCGGCCAGCCCGCCCAGCAGGACGATAAACCAGTAGTTCGACAGCCGGAACAGGAAGACGGCGGCGGTCGCCGTCGGCAGGCCGACCGGGGCGAGCGCGGCGGTCACGCCCGCCAGCGCCACCTCGAACCCGCCCAGGCCGCCGGGCAGCGGCACGACGTTCAGCAGCGTGACGACCGGAACGACGAAGACGACGAGCGCGTATGGGACCGGCTCGCCGATCGCGAGGAAGCTCGTGTACAGCGGCAGCAGGAAGCAGAGCCAACCGGTGACCGCCAGCGCGACGGTCGTTCCGATCCGCCGGCGGTCGCCCGCCAGGTCGCCGATCGATCCGCCGAACCGCGCGGCCGCGTCCGCGACGCGCTCGGGCGCCAGCGCCGCGTCGGCCCGCGGGGAGACGCGTCCCACCGTCCGGCGGAGGCCGGCGGCGACCCGGAGCGCGATCCCTTCGAGGACCTCCCGTCGGTACACGGCGAGATAGGTGAGCGCGAGGACGACGACGGTCACGGCGACCATCGCAACGAGGACGTTGCGCAGCAGCGTCCCGGACGGGCCCCGCTGGGTGGCGACCAGGAGCGCCAGGCCGACGACGGCGAGCACGAGCGACGCGACGACGTTGAGGAAGGCGAACACCGACGCCGCGGCCAGCGTCGACTCGTAGGGCGCCGCGGTCTCGCGGCTGACCGTGTAGGACATCAGCACCGGCCCGCCGCTCTGCCCCATCGGTAGCACCTGCTTGAGGAACTCGCCGCTCAGGTACGCCGAGCGGTAGCGCCGGCCCCGGACGGTGTGGCCGGTGCTCGCCAGCAGGCGCCGCACCGCCTCGCTCCAGACGCCGAGCGCGGCGACCACCGCGAGGAAGCCGACCGACAGCACCGCGAGATCCGCCGACACCAGTTCCGCCAGCACGGCCTCGGGTCCGACCGCCCAGAGGAGCCCGCCGACGGCCAGGAACGCGAGCGTGAACCCCGCGACCAGCCGAACGCGACGTGACATACTGACGACGAACGCGGCCGGCCGGTAAAAATCGTCCGACGCTCGCGATGGGTCCGTTCAGTGCAAGTGCTGTTGTGAGCGGGTGTGGTGCGGTTGGCGCGCGCTGTCGCGGCCTCCGTGCCGCGACGTAGCCGCGCGAGGTCTTCTCGAACTCGTGAGAGAAGGCTCGTCGGAGCTTGCTCCGACGGTGGATGAGCGAGTGAGCGCAGCGAACGAGCGAATCGGCTGGGGAGGCTCGTGGCCGTCTGCGGTGCTGTGCGGGGCGGTTACTGTGCGGGGCGGTTGCGGCCCCTGGTGTCCTGACGAGCGAAGCGAGTCAGGGCTCGGGAGAGCTCGCTCTCCCGGCGGACTGAACGGGCGAGGTGCGCGTGGCGGCGATAGCGAGGGAGCTTCGCTCCCTCGGACCGTTGGCGCGGCGAAGCCGCGCCAAGAAGCCGCCACGGCCTGCGGCGGTCGGCGGAGCCGACCGCGAGCGCGGCGAGGGCTTTCATCGCTCATCGACGAGTGCGGCCGCTCTCGTAGGACTTCCGTCCGAGCCGATCCCAGCGGAAACAACCGATCGACGAGCAACACGGATCGAGCAGCGACTTCACTTGCTATCGGCCGTCGACTCCGCGGACGATCCGTCGGGTTCCGAGGTCGGCGCGAGCGGGCCGGGCGCGTCGGCCACTCGCGCCGAGACCCAGGCCGTGGCGAGCCCGCCGAGCAGGACGACGAACCAGTAGTTCGACAGTCGATAGAGGAAGACGCCGGCCGTCGCCGCGGGCAGTTCCAGCCCGACCAGCGCGACGACGACGGCGGCCAGCGCCACCTCGAAGCCGCCCAGGCCGCCGGGCAACGGCACGACGTTCACCAGGCTCAGCACGGGGACGACGAAGCAGACGAGGGCGTAGGGCACCGGTTCGCCGATCGCCCGGAAGCTCGTGTACATCGGCGCGAGAAACAGCGCCCAGCCCAGAATCGAGAAGACCGCGGCGCGACGCACCTGCGTCCGGTCGGCCAGCGCCCGGTCGAACGCCGCGTAGTACGTCCCGAACGTCGCCGCGACCCGACCGGGTTCCAGCGCGTCTCGCGCGCGAGCGGAGAACCGCCCGACGGTCGCCCGGCCGACGCCGGCGGCCCGGAGGACCAGCCGCTCGACGAGCGCCCGGCGGGAGTAGACCAGCAGCGCCGCCCCGCCGAGCGCGACGACGGCGACCGCGAAGCCGACGAGCAGCGCCGCGAACAGCGGCGTGATCGGTCCGTCGCTCGTGAGCAGAACGATACCGAGCCCGGCGCCGGCGAGGGCCATCGACGCTCCGATGTTGACGAGTTCGACGACCGTCGCCGCCGCGAGCGCCGCCTCGTAGGGGGCGTCGGTCTCGCGGCTGACCGCGTAGGAGACGAAGACGGGCCCGCCGGAGTGGCCCATCGGGACCACCTGTTTCGCGAACTCGCCGCTCATGAACGCCGCGCGGTAGCGGGGACCGCCGACCTCACCACCAGCGTCGCCGTCGACGCCCGCGAGCAGGCGCCGCAGCGCCTCGCTCCAGCAGTAGAAGGCGGCGACGACGGCGAGAAAGCCGGCCGCGTAGGTGACCGGCTCGACGCCGGCCAGTTCGGCGAGGACCTGCCGCGGGCCGACGATCCACAGGAAGCCACCCACCGCGAGCAGGGCCAGCGCGAACCCGAGGACGACCCGGAGGAGGCGTCGCATCTACCGACTGCTCGCGAGGGGCGGACATAAGCGCGGTGACCGGGAGACGGGGACGGACGGCGGCCACTCGTTACAACGTCGGTCGTCGCGGTCCGCCGCTGGCCAGTCCTGCGCGTTCCGGACGCCTTTTACCGTCCGGTGGGCTACGGGGGCGTAATGACCCGCATCGACGTGATCGACAACCACGGCCAGTTCACACACCTGGAGCAGCGCGCGCTCCGGGACATGGGCGTGGACGTGGAGATCGTTGACAACGAGACGCCACCGGAAGAGATCGACGCCGACGGCCTCGTCCTCTCGGGCGGCCCCTCGATCGACCGCATCGGCAACTGCCCCGACTACCTCGACCTCGACGTCCCGGTGCTGGGCATCTGCCTGGGCCACCAGGTGATCGCGACGGAACTCGGCGGCGAGGTCGGCGAGGGCGACTACGGCGGCTACGCCGACGTGACCGTCGACATCGTCGACGACGCCGACCCCCTGATCGGCTCGCTCGCCCCGAGCACGCGCGTCTGGGCGAGCCACGCCGACGAGGTCGTGCGCGTCCCCGACGGCTTCGCCCGCACCGCCGAGAGCGACGTCTGCGGCGTCGAGGCGATGAGCGACACCGACCGCGGTCTGTACGGCGTCCAGTGGCACCCCGAGGTCGCCCACACCGAGCGCGGCGAGGAGGTCTTCGAGAACTTCCTCGACATCTGCGAGTAGGTGACCGCCCGCGGACGACGGCGTGTGACCGCGCCTCACGATCTCGCGATCGCGATCGGAGATATCGCCATTTCGACGACTGAACTGGCCGCTGACGGGCGTCTGACGGAACTCCCACGTTTGAAGTGATCGTACCGTCATTGGTGGATCAGGTTAGTCATGACGACCACACAGGGCAACCTCGCGAGCCTCTCGCGGTTCGTCTTTCGCGCGCCCAGCTGGTACTCCAGCGTCGGCTTCGCCCTGCTCATCGCGGCGATCGCCGGCGTCGCGGCCTTCGACTCCCGGTTCGTCTTCGAGGACGCCTGGGAGGGGCTGTTCTACATCGGCATCCCGACCGTCGCGGCGAGCGTGTTCACGCCGTACGTCGACCGCAAGCTCGGCGGCCAGCTCTCGCGCAACCAGGCGTCGCTTTTGGCGCTGGCCTGCGAGCTCATCACCATCGGCGTGCTGACCGTCGCGGCGTTCGTCGCGTTCGTGACGCCGCTGGGCCAGGAGTTCGTCGTCGACGCCCTGCTGGTCGCGCTGGCGTCGATCTTCGCCCTGCGACTGTTCGTCATCATGGCCGTCTCGCGCCAGCGGCTGGTCGTCGCGTCGGCGGCCGCGAGCATCCAGACAGCCTCGGCGGCGCTGCTGCTGTTCGTCTACAGCGGGACGATGCGCTACCTGGAGTTCGGCGGCGGCCCCGTCGCTCGCGCCTTCCTCTTCCGGTCCGACGAGGCGCCCGCGCGCATCGCCGAGATGCAGTACGTCGACCCCGGGAAGTTCGGCCTGCTCGCGCTCATCTGCGTCGTCTACGCCGGCTGCGTCTGGCTGTTCCTCACGGTCATCGACCAGCCCTGGAAGCGCAGCCTCGGCGTCAGCGTCCTCGACTTCGTCCGCGGGTTCATCGGCCACGTCGCCGAGGGCAGCCGCGAGCTCGAGACGTTCTTCGAGGACATCGGCGAGGACGCCATCGTCCCCGTGACCGTGCTCTCGGTCCGCCGGCCGGAGGGCGGCGAGAAGGCCCGGTTCGTCCTCCCGATGCTCCACCCCGGCCCGATGGGCGACATCGGCGGCGGCAACCTCCCGCGCCGCATCGCCGAGCAGGCCGACGGGCTGGCGTTCCCGCCCCACGCCACCGCCGGCCACGACTTCAACCTCGTCACCGAGCGCGAGGTCGAGACCGTCATCGACACCGCCGAGAACGCCTACCAGCGCATCGAGTACGGCGCGACCGCCACCGAGTCCGTCCGTCTCACGGAGGGCGACGCCACTCTGACCGGCCAGGCGTTCGGCGACGGCGCCTTCCTCGCGTCGACGTTCTCGCCGGGGTTCGCCGACGACGTGGAGTACGCCGTCGGCCTCTCCGCAGTCGCCGAGGCCCGAACCGGCGACCTCGACGAGGTGATGCTCGCCGACGCCCACAACTGCAACAACGGCCTCGACGGGGAGGACCTGGGCCACGTCGTCCCCGGCAGCCAGCGCTCGTTCGACATGATCGACGGCGCCCGCGACGTCGGCTCCCGGCTCGCCGCCGCGACCCGGAAACCGTTCGAGTGCGGCGTCGCCTGGGACGAGACCGACTGGGAGCCCGAGGAGGGCATCGGCCCGCTCGGCATCCGCGTGGCCGTCTTCGAGGTGGACGGCCAGCAGACCGCCTACGTCTTCGTCGACGGCAACAACATGGTGCCCGGCCTCCGCGAGCGCATCGTCGACGCCGTGGACACCGTCGACACCGTCGAGGTGCTGACGACCGACACGCACGTCGTCAACACGATGGAAGCCGAGAACCAGATCGGCGACGTCCTCCCCGAAGCGGAGGTCGTCGCGGCCATCGAGGACCTCGTCGAACGGGCCAAGGCCGACCTCGAACCGGTCGAGGCGGGCATGGAGACCGAGAGCGCCGAGGTGACCGTCTTCGGCAACGACCGCACGGAGATGCTCGCCTCGACGGCCAACGCCGCCGTCTCGATGGGCGCGCCGCTGGCCGGCGCCATCATCACCGCCGCCCTGTCCGTGTCGGCGCTCATCTTCCTCGTCGCGCGGCTGTAGACGGCCGATATCTCCCGGTTCGACGCCCGCGTACTCGGACGCCGACCGAAACGCCGAACACGGAGCTGTCCGTAGCGCTCGCCGTGAGCCGCTCGCTGACAGACGTCGCGCCGGCCGTCCTCGTCCCGGCGGCGTGGGCGCTGGCGCTCGGTGCCCACGTCTCCCCGCTCGTATCGCGACACGTCCTGCTGGTCGGGCTCTCCGTGATGACCGTTCTCCTGGGAGCGTTCGCCGTCCTCGCCCGCGGGGAGATGACCGGCCCGGTCCTCGCGGTCTGGCAAGGGGTCGTCGTCGTCGGCTTCGTCGTCACGCTCGTCGGCGCCGTCGACCTGGCGGTCACGTCCGACGCCGACCCCGCGCTCCCGGTGACGCTGTACGGCTGGATGATCGTTCCCGCGCTGGCCTACGTCGCGACCGCCGCCGAGATGGACCCGCCGTTCAACCGGATCTACCTCGGCGGTGCCGTCCTCGCGCTGGCCGGCGCGGCCACCTACGGGCTGGCCGGCTCCGACGTGGACGCCGCCGTCGGCATCGCCGCCGTCGGCCTCGGCCAGACCGCCGGTATCGTCGCCGCGGTCTATCAGAACCCCGGCACCGGCGGCTGACCGCGCCGACGGCCGTCGCTCGACGGTCGAGTTCGGAAGAACGCCGAGGAGGAGATTTGAACCGGAGGAAGACGGTCGCTCGCTTCGCTCGCGCTGCGACGTCCAGGGTTCAAATCTCGCGCGGCGGGCACATCGACCCGGAGCGAGAGCGATAGAACGCTCTCGGGAGGTAGCGTCGACGAGAAACGCCGAGGAGGAGATTTGAACTCCTGAGTCCTTGCGGAGACCTGCTCTCGAAGCAGGCGCCTTGGCCAGGCTAGGCTACCTCGGCTCATCTCCCGCTACACGCAGGCCGACTTTATCCGTTACGGTTCGTCCCGCTCGCGTCGGGGAGTCGGCGAGGGCGGGCCGCCGGCGGACCTCCACGCGGCCCGGCGACCGCGACGCCAGACCCAACGCCTAACTTGTCGGCGCGCTCACGGGATTCCATGGACGTAAGCGAAGCGAACGCGGAGTGCGACCGGGTCCTCGACGAGATCGGGTCGGCCGTCATCGCCGACCGTGAGTTCCTCGAGACCGTGCTGCTGGGATTCGTCGGCCGCGGCCACGTTCTCATGGAGGACGTGCCGGGGACCGGGAAGACGCTCACCGCCCGCAGCATGGCCACCGCCCTCGGCCTCGACTTCTCCCGCGTGCAGTTCACCCCCGACCTGCTGCCCGCGGACATCACCGGCACGCACGTCTTCAACGAGCGCGAGCGGGAGTTCGAGTTCAACGAGGGCCCCCTGTTCGCGAACGTCGTGCTGGCCGACGAGATCAACCGCGCGCCGCCCAAGACCCAGTCCGCCCTCCTCGAAGCGATGGAGGAGGAACAGGTCACCGTCGACGGCGACACCTACGAGCTGCCCTCCCCGTTTTTCGTCCTCGCGACGCAGAACCCCGTCGAGATGGAGGGCACCTTCGAACTCCCCGAGGCGCAGGTCGACCGCTTCCTCGTCAAGAGTTCCATCGGCTACCCCGACGAGGCCGGCGAGGAGGAGCTGCTCCACCGCCGCCTGGGCCGCAGCGAGCAGAGCCCGTCGGTCTCGCCGGTGCTGAACCAGGACCTCGTGACGAGCCTGCGCGAGGCGCCCGAGCAGGTCCGCGTCGACGACGACCTGGTGACCTACGTCTCGGCCATCGCCCGCGCGACCCGCCAGGACCGGCGCGTCGAGGTGGGCGTCTCGCCGCGGGGCACCCAGCGCCTGCTGGAGGCGACCCGCGCCCGCGCCGCCATGGTCGGCCGCGAGTACGTCACCCCCGACGACGTGAAACGCGTCGCCCAGCCGGTGCTGGCCCACCGCATCGTCCTCACGCCCGACGCCCGCGTCGACGAGGTGCAGAAATCGTCGGTCGTCGACAGCGTCCTCGACGAGATACCGGTCCCGACGGTCTGAGGCCGGTCACTCGCCGCGGTCCTCGACCTGCCGCTCGTTGTCCGCCTGCATCTCCGATTGGTCGATGTCGTCCTGGTCGGACCCCCCGCGGTCGGAGTAGCGCTGCCGTCCCACCGACTCGGCGGGCATCATGTTGAGCATCCCCTGGCGCAGCTCCTCGTCGGACTCGAACGACTGCTCGCCCGCGCCGGCGAAGAGATCCCGGATGGCGATCGGGTCGGCGCTCGTGCGCCCGATCTCCCGGTCGCCGTACTCCTCGGCGAGTTCGCCCGCGGTCACCGGGTAGGACACCTCCTCGAACACCGATTCGATCGACCCGAACTCGACCCCTTGCTCGTGGTCGTCGTCGCTTTCGGACATACCCCCGTTCCGGTCGGCTCGCGCAACTGCCTTCACCTTGCAAACGAGCGGTGCGCGTCGGACGGGAGTCCGTCAGAACGACGCGTCGGCGAAAGCGGTCTCGAAGGCGACGTAGCCCGCGCCGGCGACGACCAGGGCGCCGGCCCACAGCGGACCGTACCAGTGGACCAGTCCGGCGAGGACCGCCAGGAGACCGGCTCCCGCGAGCGCCGCGACGATGGCCGGTCGAGTAGCGAGTGCCATGCTGTCGACCGAGTGGTCGGACCGGCGACCGGGAAATCTTTGTGGTGAACCGGGCCGGGCCGGGCCGGGCCGGGCCGGGCCGGGACCCGCGCTACGGTTCCAGCGCGTACAGCAACAGCCCGCTGCCGACGAGCAGGAAGACGAGGACGCCGGGCGTGAGCGTGGCGGTCGAGGCCAGGAAGACGCCGAGGCCGATGCCGCCGGCCACCAGCGTCGTCAGCGTCGCGCCGCCGAGGTGGACGAGGATCGACCGCTGGACCGGGGCCTCGCGACCAAGGTGTTCGGCGAGGCCGACGACGTGCTCGGCGGTCGTCCAGGTGACGATCGTGGCGGCGGTCACGAGCAGCAGGACGGCCGGCGGGGCGCCGCGAGCGCCGGCGTTGAGGACGCCGGCGAAGATCAGGCCGCTCCCCGCGGTCACGATCGCGCGCGAGGCGCGGTCGGTCCCGTAGCCGACGACGGCGAGGCCGGCCGCGGCGACGACGAACGAGCCGAGGTTGACCGCGAGGCCGAGGACGGCGACGACGCCGGGCGCGAGGGCGATCCACACCGACTCGCGGGCGGGGCGGCGGACGACGCTCACGCCGACCACCGCCGTTGGGCGGCGTCGATGGCCGTCTCCAGCGGCCTGTCGGGGTCCCAGTCGACGACGCGGACGCCCGCGCGGCGCAACCGGGAGATCCGCATCGCCCGCTCGACGCTGGCCAGCCGCTGGCCGGTCGAGGCGCCGGCGGTCGCGTCCGGGCTGAGCACCGTGACCGGGTATCCGCGGGCGTGCAGCTGGCGGACGATGTCGACGGCGTCGTCGTCGGCGAGCGGCGAACAGAGGACGAGCTGGGCGTCGCTGGGGAGTTCCCGGCGGAGCCGGCGCTCGGCGAACTCGCCGTAGAAGGCGCCCTCGGGCCGGTTCCCGTCGAATGCGGGGTGGCGTTCGAGCAGGCTGCGGGCGCGGGCGGCCTGCGTGGCGCCGCCGCGGGGTTCGAGCCAACAGCGCTCCGGCGAGAGGGCGGCCACCCCCACGGAGTCGCCGGCGCCGATGAGCGAGGCGACGACCACGTCCGCGGCGGCGATGGAGTGGTCGACCGCGGAGGGGGCGTCGACCCGCGGGGCGACGTACGCCTCCGCGCGGGCGTCGACGAGGACCACGACCGTCGCGGCGTGTTCCTCCCGGAAGAGCAGGGTGGCGAACTCCCCGGAGCGGGCGACGCGGTTCCAGTCGATCCGGGAGAGGGGGTCGCCCCGTTGGTACTCCCGGACGGAGTGGAGTTCGACGCCGCTGCCCCCGGTGTCGGTGACGACGCGACCGACCCGCCGGGCCGTCTGGGGGTGGACCGGGATCTCCTCGTCGGCGCTCAGATCGAGCGCGCAGGAGACGGCCGTCTCGCCCTCGCCCGGGATGTGGCGCTCGCGTTCGAGCGCGCCACTGAAGTCGCGGGCGACGACGTGGACCGGGTCGAACGGGTGGTCGCCCCGGACCGCCTCGACGGTGTAGGAGAAGGAGACGGTCTCGCCGGCCCGCAGCGCGGTGGCGAACCGCGGCGACCCGTCGACGACCCGGACCGCCGGCGGGACGCCGTCGACCAGTCGCAGGTCGGGGAGGAGGTCGTCGCTCTCGTTGGTGACGCGGACGGTCACGGTGACGGGGTCGCCCGGCGCGGGGTCGGTCGCGGAGAGGTCGCGCTCGACGGCCAGTTCGACGGGCGGCGGCGAGGAGAGGTAGACGTAGCCGGCGGCGCCGACGACGGTCGCGGCGGCGACCATCAGCGACGGCGGCACCGCCGAGTGGCCGGCCCAGATGCCGACGCCGACGGCGAGCAGGCCCAGCCCCGTCAGGCCCGTCCACCGGTTCGTCCGCCGGTCGACCTGTCGGCGCCGCCGGTCGGTCGTCCGGACCGTCGAGGGGCGGTCGGCGTCGGTCGACGCTTCGTCCGCCCAGTCGGCGGCGTCGAGACCGGGCGCGAGGGCGGCCAGTTCGGCCAGCACGCGGTCGGTGTCGGTCGCGAGCTTCGGTCGGCGACCGACGAGTGACCGGACCTGGTCGCCGGTGGACGAGACCGACGCCTCGTCGGAGAGCAGGGCCGCGGCGACGGGGTCGTCGGTCCACGTCCCCAGGGCGACGGCCTCGCGGGCCTCCGCCTCGGGGATGCGCTCGGCCTGCGCGTAGATCGAGACGGCCGCGCGCCGGAGTCGTTCGGTCACGTCGCGGCGGGCGTCCACGCGCGTCCGGCTCAGCCCGTGGATCGCGCCGGCGAGCGCGTCGTCGAAGTCCGAACCGGGGACGGTGACCGACTCGCGGTACTCCACGTCGGCCGTCTCGGCCGTCTCGTAATCGGTGAACGCCCGTCGGGCCAGCGCGAGCGACCCGGTGAGGATCGCCGAGATCGATATCCCGGCCACGACGCCGTTCCCGAACGGGAGCGCGGGCACCGCGTCGAGGCCGACGACCGCGGCCAACCCCGCCACGACGACGACCAGCCCGATGGCCGTCTTGACCGGATTGTCGCGCACCGACGGCGCTTCGAAGTCGATGTCGCCCGTCACGCCCGTGTCGACGCTTTCCATCGTCCGCCCCATGGCCTGGCCCTGCTGGAGGCGCTGGTCGGTGACGCTCCCGGGGTCCCGGTCCACGTCGTCCGGGCTCACGTCCGATCACCCGACTCGTCGGGTTCGTCGCCACCGGTATCGGTCGCCCCCGTCTCGTCTCCCGGGCCGTCGCCAACCGGCGACCCACCGTTTGACTCGGCGGCGGCGGCCGCGGCCACGGAGTCGGCGTCGACCCCCTCGTGGGCCGCCTGGATCGCACGCAGGGTCTCGACGGCCCGCCGTTCGTGGTCGGTGGTGACGGGCTCGGACCCGTAGCGGACCCGCTCGAAGAGGTCGGTCAGCTCGGCGACGCGGGCCTCGTCCATCCCGGCCGCGGTCCCGGCGTCGGCGAACTCGCCGGGCGTGCTCGTCGCGGGGTCGGGCACCTCGAGCGCGGTCGTCATCTCGACCCAGGCCTCGTAGACGGCGTTCTCGGCGTCGCCCTCGTGGTCGTCGATGCGGTCGGCCGCGCGGGCCGCCGCGGTCCCGACCGACTCCCGGTCGGGCGAGTCGGGCTCGGGCGGCGGCGTCGGGTCGACCGACGCGTCGACGCTGGCGCTGGCGTAGTAGATCAGCCCCAGCGCGGCCAACAGCGCGAACCCGACGACGCCGAACGTCACCAGCGAGGGGAGGTCCCGGGCGTTGTCCGCCGCGCTCTCGTCGGCGCTGCCCAGGTCGCCGCCGCCACCGAGCGGATCGCCGGACGCGTTCGGGAGGGCACCGCCGGGCGACGGGACGTCGATCGTCCCGGAGAGGAGAACGTACAGCCCCAGCAGTCCGACGAACAACACGACTGCGGCGGCGATGCCGAGCACCCGGTCGTACCCCATCAACAGCGCCCCCGGGATCGCCAGTACGACCGCCGCCGCGATCAGGATCGCCACCAGGTCGCCCGGCAGTCCGGGCGCGTCGGGCGCGCTCTCGTTGACCGGCGTCTGCTGGCCCAGCGGGTCGTCGCTGGCCCCGACCCGGTCGCCGTCGCCCGCGCCCCGCTGGTTGCTCGACGTGGCCGAGAGCGTCGACGCCGTCAGCGCCAGCGCGACGACACACAACACCACCACCACGGCCGCAGCCGCTCGGTCTGCCATGACCTGACCAAACAGTCAGGAGGGACTTAAGGCTCCCGTCGCGTCGGCCGGTCGGTCACTCCGCGTCGGCCGACCGCTCGTCGCTGTCGTCGGCCGGTCCGGACTCGTCGACCCGCTCGGTCGCCGATCCGCCGTGACCGCCGCCGCCGGGCGTCTCGACGGTGACGGTCGTCCCCGCCGACACCTCTCGGGTGACTTTCGAGGGGACGCGCTCGCCGTCGATGCGGTTGACCCCCGGCCGGCCGTCCGCACCGCCCGCGATCCCCCGCGGAGCGTGTCGACGCCGCTCGGTCAGCAGCGAGACGGTCGCGTCGGTCTCGACCCGGACGCTCCGAACGAGCCCGTCACCGCCGCGATGTCGGCCGTCGCCGCCGCTGCCCCCGCGGAGCGCGTAGCGCTCGACCCGCAGCGGGTAGGCCGCTTCCAGCGCCTCGACCGGCGTGTTCAGCGTGTTCGTCATCCCGACCTGGACGCCCGAGAGGCCGTCGCTCCCCAAGTTCGCGCCCGCGCCGCCGCCGACGGTCTCGTAGTAGGCGAACTCGGCGTCGCCGACGACGAGGTTGTTCATCGTCCCCTGCCCGCCCGCGGGGACCCGGTCGGGCGCCGCCTCGGCCAGCGCCGCGAAGACCACGTCCGTCACCCGCTGGCTCGTCTCCACGTTCCCGCCGACGACCGCCGCCGGCGGTTCGGGGTTCAACAGCGACCCCTCGGGCGCGTCCACCGTGATCGGGTCGTAACACCCCTGGTTCGGCGGTATCTCGGGGTCAGTAATACACCTGATCACGAAGTATACGGCACTCTTGGCGACGGTCAGGGGGGCGTTGACGTTGCCGGCGACCTGGTCGGCGGTGCCGGCGAAGTCCACGTCGACCGCGGCGCCGTCGACGGTGACTGTCACCTCCACGGGGATCTCCTCGTCGGTGACGCCGTCGCCCTCCAGCACGTCGCTGGCGCGGTAGGTGCCGTCGGGGAGCGCGCGGAGTTCGCTCTCGACGCGCTCGCGGGAGTAGTCGATCACGGCGTCGAACGCCGCGAGCAGGCGGTCGCCGTGGGCGGCGAGGAGGTCGGCGATCCGCTCCTCGGCGCGCTCGTTGGCGGCGATCTGCGCCCGCAGGTCCGCGCGGCGCTCGTCGGGGTCGCGGACGTTCGCGAGGACGAGCGACTCGACCTCGTCGTCGATCTCCCCGTCCGCGACGAGCCTGACGGGCGGAATCCGTAGCCCTTCCTGGTGGATGTCCCGGGCGCCCGCCGGCATGCTCCCCGGCGCCATCCCGCCCACGTCGGCGTGGTGGGCCCGCGAGACCGCGTAGCCGAGGATTTCGTCGTCCGTGGCGTCAGTGTCGGCGTCGCTCCCGTCGGGCGGAGTCGAATCCGTTTCGGGCGCGATCGGCGAGACGAGCGTCACGTCCGGGAGGTGCGTGCCGCCCTCGAAGGGGTCGTTCAGCGCGAACACGTCGCCCGGTTCGGGGTCGCGGTCGAGCACCGCGTCGACCGCTTCGGGCATCGCCCCGAGGTGGACCGGGATGTGTTCGGCCTGGGCGACCAGCCGCCCGTCGGCATCGAAGACGGCCGTCGAGCAGTCCCGCCGCTCGGTGATGTTCGGCGAGTACGCCCCCCGGATCAGGACCTGTCCCATCTCCTCGGCGACGCTTTCGAGCTGGTTTCGCAGTATCTCGAGTTCGACCGGGTCGAGGGCCATCATTCGTCGTGTCCTCCGTTGGTGCCGTCTCGATCGGTGGCGCGAGCTACTGCGAGCCCGCCCACGGGAACGGGTGCCGAAAGCCCCCGCCGCGAGTGCTCCCGCGGCTCGCTGCGCGCTTCCCTCGCTCCTGCCGGTCGCTCGGTCCAGTGCTTACGTCGCCGGGGTTCGCGCTCGCGGCGGCCCCTTTCAGTCCACCCGAACCGACCGCACCGCCACCGTAAGCCACGGGCCTCCCCGACCGATTCGCTCGCTCCCTGCGGTCGCTCCCTCATCCACCGTCGGAGCAAGCTCCGACGAGCCTGCGCTCGCAGATCTCGCGAAGACAGCGAGGGAGCAGCGCTCCCTCGGGCCATGCGAGCGACGCTCGGCTCGCCCGCAGACCTCGCACGGGTGCCGTCGCGCGCACGAGAGCGCGCCAGTGTCAGAGCGCTGCTCTGACGGCCCATCGGAATCGCGAGCGATTCCGAGACGACAGCGCGCGCCGCATGGAGCGTCGCATCGCCTCGTCTCGATCTCAGATCACGGTCCCGACTCATTGCTCACCGGCCTCCAGCACGAGCGTCCCCTGTTCGTCGGCGCGGGCGGTCCACTGCGGCGGGAGGACGACGGTGCTCTCGCCGCCGGCGAAGATCGTCGGGCCGTCGACGGACACGCCGACCGGGACGCGGGCGCGGTCGTACACCGGCGCGCGGTAGAACCCCGACTCGAAGAACACGTCGCGCTTGCCGACCAGTGGGTCGCCCTCGGGGTCGTACGCGATGGCGGGCGGGTCGCCCGGCACCGTCGCCGTGACTCGGCAGGTGACCAGGTCGACCGGCTCGTCCATGCGGTAGCCCCGGGCGCGCTCGTGTTCGTCGTGGAACCGGTCGCGCACGGTCTCGGGGTCGAACGGGTCGGGCGCGTCGACCGCGAGTTCGAAGCTCTGGCCCGCGTAGCGACACTCGACCGCGCGCTCGACCGCCGCGGTCTCGGCGTCGCTCGCGTCGGCGAGCGCCTCGTCGGCAAGCTCGTCGAACACCGACTCGACCGCCCCGGCGTCGGCGCCGGCGAGGCCGGTGCGGTAGGTCCGGGTCGCGTCGTGGCGCTCGTCGGCGGCCAGCAGGCCCAGCGCCGAGAGGACGCCGTTGCCGGGCGGGACGAGGACGGTCTCGACCCCCAGCCGGTCGGCGAGCGTGGCGGCGTGCATCGGGCCGGCGCCGCCGAACGCCGCGAGGGCGAACTCCCGGGGGTCGTGGCCCCGCTCGACGGTCACGCCGCGGATCGCCCGCGCCATCGTCGCGTTGGCCACCCGGTAGACGCCCTGGGCGGCGTCGACGACCGTGTCGAGGCCGGCCGCGTCCGCGAGGTCCTCCATCACCGCCTCGGCGCGGTCGGCGTCGAGTTCGAGCCC
The DNA here is from genome assembly GCF_013415885.1 of Halosimplex rubrum. NCBI lineage: Archaea > Methanobacteriati > Methanobacteriota > Halobacteria > Halobacteriales > Haloarculaceae > Halosimplex > Halosimplex rubrum. The sequence goes on along the minus strand of NZ_CP058910.1, from coordinate 1,711,287 downwards.
CCCGCCGAGCGTCGTATCGGCGCCGAGATACCCCAGCACGACCGCCGCGTCGGTGACCGTGGGTTCGTCGCCGCCCTTCCCGTAGCAGGCCGGGCCGGGCTCGGCGCCCGCGGATTCGGGTCCCACCCGAAGCGCACCCCCCTTGTCGACCCGGGCGATCGACCCGCCGCCCGCGCCGACGGTGTGTACGTCGACCATCGGCGCGCCGACGGGGTGGCCCCCGATCTCGGCGTCGGTCGTCCGCTCGGCGCTCCCCCCGCGGACGAGGCTCACGTCGGAGGAGGTGCCGCCCATGTCGAAGGTCACGAGCCCGGCGTCGGCGGTCCGTTCGAACCGCGCCGCCCCGACGACGCCCGCCGCCGGTCCCGACAGCAGCGTCGTGACCGCGCGCTCCCTGACGGTCTCGGCGTCCGCGATCCCGCCGTTGGACTGCATCACTCGCACCGGCGGGAGCGCCAGGTCCGCGGCCCGCTCTGACAGCCGCGCGAGGTAGTCGTCGACGGTCGGGGTCACGTAGGCGTCGGCGACGGTCGTCGCCGTCCGCTCGTACTCGCGGAACGCCGCCAGCACCTCGTGGCTGGCCGACACCGGGACGGCCAGTTCCTCGCGCAGTATCTCGGCGGCCCGGCGCTCGTTGTCTGGATGGGCGTACGCGTGGAGGAACGAGACGGCCACGCTCTCGCAGTTCCCGTCGAGCGCGTCGGCGAGCTCCCGGATCCCGTCGGGGTCGACCGCCCGTTCGATCCCCTCCGTGGTGGTGCGCTCGGCCACCTCGAACCGTCGCTCGCGCGGGACGAGCGGCTCGGGTTTCTCCGCCGAGAGGTCGTACAGGTCGGGGCGGTCCTGGCGACCGATCTCGACGGCGTCGGCGAAGCCCTCCGTGGTGACGAGCGCCGTCCGAGCGCCCGCGCCTTCGAGGACGGCGTTGACCGCGGCGGTGGTGGCGTGGCGGAATCCGACGACGGCGCTCGGGTCGACGCCGGCGGCGTTGCAGGCCGCCTCGATCCCGGCGACGACCCCGCTGGACTGGTCGTCGGTCGTCGGGACCTTCGCGGTCGTCAACTCGCCGTCGACGACCAGCGCCACGTCGGTGAAGGTGCCGCCCACGTCGACGCCCAGGCGGGCGTCGCGAGCGTCGGCGGCGTCGTCGGCTGCGTTCATACCGACCCCAACGGCGGCACGGCGATAAGCCTGCCCCGTCGGTACGGGCCGTGGACGCGCGTCCACCCCGGCGGCCGGAGCGACCGGCGTCGAACCCGCGGCCCCCGGGCATCGCCGTGCGTAGGTTTTTGCGGGTCGACTCCTCAGTGGGGAGCGTGCATCGACGTACCGTCGTCGTCGCGCTGCTGGTCGTCCTCGCCGGCTGTAACGCCTTCGCCGGCGGGGACGGTACGGACCGTCCCGAGACGGCGACGCTGACGCCCGTCGAGGTCCCGACCGCCGAGTCGCTGCGGACGGCCACGCCGACGCCGACGGAGTGTCTCGCCCCGCGGGTCGCGGCCGACGACCGGACGCCGGCCCCGACGCCGGCGACGCCCGTGCCACTGGCGACCACGAACGGGACGGTCGCCGGCGACGATATCGTCGCCGGTCACGGGGCGGCGCTGGACGACTACAGCTTCTCCCTCCGGATGGACGGCACCCGGGTGCGAGCCATGCCCGGTGTCACCGCGTTCACCTACGAGGGGGTCACGCTGGGCTTCCAGTCGGTCCGCGTGTTCGCCGTCGCCGGAACGATCTACCGGCTCCGGCAGGTCGAGGACGGCGTCGCGGTCGACCGCCAGCCCTACGACCCCGACTCGCCCGGGTCGGCCCGGTACCGCGATGCCCTGACCGGCGAGAGCTGGCTCGACGAGCGGATCGGCGACTACAACTACACGCAGATCGGCACGCGAACCTGGAACGGCACCGAGGTGCGCGTCTTCCAAGAGGCCCGCGATATCGAGATTCTCGTCGGCTCCGGCGAGGCGCTGAGCGTCGAGTCGACGGTGTTCGTCGACCGCCGCGGCGTCGTCCGCCGCGTCCGGCAGGTCCGGACGCTCCAGCGCGACACCATCGACGGCATCGTCAACACCACCGAAGTCGAGACGTTCGCCGTCGGCGAAGTCGGCACCGTCACCGTCGACCGCCCCGACGCGTTCTGTGTCCCCGGCTCCGAGGCCGTCACCGTCACGACCCCGGGACCGACCGCGACCGCCGACGGCACCGACCGGTCACCGACCGCGACCGCCGCGAACGGCACGACCGCACCGGTCGACCCGGCGACCCCATCGGCGACCGCGCCGTAGCCCCGGGTGGGCCGCTCACTCCTCGGCGGGCTCGGACACCGGCTCGTCGAGCGGCGCGGGCGGGTCGACGACGGTCGTCTCCGGAATCTGCGCCTCGGATTCCGGCGGGCGGGTGAGGAGCCGCTGGAGGAGCGTCTCGTCGTCGGGGTCGGGCTTGTCGACGACCTCGTAGTCGACCCGGACGCCCCCGTCGTCGGCCGCGGTGAGCCGGAAGTAGTTGAGCCGGAACGACGCGTAGTACACCGGCGGGAGGAGGCCGACGACCGGATCGACGCGGTGCAGGCGTTTGAGCCACGTGCCGGTGTTGATCACGAGCCGGTCGCCGACTTCGGTCGTCGACGGGCGGTGGGTGTGGCCGTAGACGTAGACGGCGACGGCGGGGTCGGCCCGGAAGACCGCCCGCGCCCGGTCGAGGTACTTCTCGACGGGGTCCTCGTCGCTCCCCTCGTGGACGAGCCCGAACCGCCGGAGCGTCTTCCGCACGTCCCTGGCGAAGACGTACAGCGGGGCGGCGATCACGAGCAGCAGCCCGACGAGCACCAGATTGGCCGTCAGGACGATGTCGACGAGGTACCCGACCGGACCGAACAGAGCGAGCGCGTCCTGGACGGCTTCCATCGGGAGCGACCAGACCCCGGTCGCGTCGAGGGCGACGACACCGACGTACCACAGCGCCGCGTTGAACAGCAACAGGAAGGGGACGACCGCGAAGCGCAGCCAGGCGCTCATCTCCCGGTAGAAGTAGTTCGAGACGAGCCAGTCGGGGATCTGCGTCATCGGCGTCACCGCCTGGATGTCCCTGAGCCAGTTGTACTTCCCGCGGCCCGAGAGCCGCCCCGCACGGCTCGTGATCTGGCGGTTGACGAAGTAGCCCGGCGGATTCGCGTACGGGTTCCCGAAGTCCGGGATCCGGTTGTTCGGGTCCTGCTGCATCCCGTGTTCGACGTGGACGACGGAATCGCCCAGCTCGCGCGTGATCGACACCGACTGGTCGAGCGTCACGTTGTACTCGGCGAGCCGGTCGACGTACTCGTCGTGGGCGGCGAGTTCGTAGTCGTGGTTGCCCGGGATGAGCGTGATCGGGACCCGCTCGCCGGTCGCGCGCAACTGCGCGAACAGGTCCGGGTAGTCCGCGACCAGCGCGTCGAACTTCGCCGGCCCCTCGACCTCGGTGAGCTCCCACAGCCCGAACGCGTCGCCGTTGATCAGCAGTTCGGCGTCCTCGTCGCTGTCCGCCAGGTCGCGGAGGAACTCGATCAGTTCCTCGCGAAAGTCGACGTGGCGCAACTGCTCGTCGCCGCCGATGTGGAGGTCGCTGAGGAGGTAGTAGGCGTCGGTCATCCGCCCGCGCTCCCCCGTTCGACCGCCGGTCCGGTGCGAGCGGCGCCGGCGACACGCGACCGACCACGGGCAGCGACCGCCTTCGACCACCGCCGGACGACCGCGGGGCTCGCGAGCGGCGACGAAACCCGTCCCATCTCGTTTCGAAGCGAGGGGCGAAGCCGTCAAGTCGGTTGTTCCCACTTGGAACCGGATCTGTGGCCAGTCCCGCGGGCGGCGGCCGAGAGCCGATATCCGACCGATTCGGATCCGCCGCGCCGCCGCGCCGCGAGCCCGGCCGAACCCCGGCGGCGGGCGAGTAGCCGCTCCGTTCTCCGGTAACCGTATTCAACCGTCCGTAACGGTGCGTGACCTAGTAACAATGTCGATAGGGCGCCACGAATACGGTTATCTCGGGGGTCGGCGTACTCCTAACGGGAGAGAGAGCCGATGAGCACAGACACTTCCTCGGTCGAATCGGCGGACGTACAGCGGGGCTGGCGGTATCTGATGGGCGCCGGCCTCCTGATCACCGTCCTCGGACTGACCGCGATCGCGGCGCCGTTCGTGACCGGCGTCGCTGTCTCGGTCCTGCTCGGCGCGCTGCTGGTCGTCGGCGCGCTCGGGCACGCCGTCAACGCCTTCTCGGCGGGCGGGGTCGCCGGGACGGTCTGGCAGGTCGCGCTCGCGGTCGTCTACGCGGTCGCCGGGATCTCGCTGCTGGCCAACCCGGTGCTCGGCCTGACGACGGTGACGATCCTGCTCATCGCCTACTTCGCGGTCGAAGGGGTCATCGAAGTCGCGATGGGGATCCGGGCGCGCTCGGAGCCCAACTGGCTCTGGTACGTCGCGAGCGGCGCCGTCTCGCTGGGGCTGGCCGTCCTGCTGTGGGCCGGCTTCCCGAGCACGGCCGCGTGGGCGGTCGGACTCCTGACGGGGGTCCACCTGCTGTCGACCGGTGTCCTGCTGGTGTACGTCGGCTACGCGGGTCGACGGGGCGGGACTGCGAGCGGCGGCGAAGCGATGGGTGGCGAACCTCGGAGCGGGTGAGCGGGACGAGGTGTCCGGCCGGGCGCGGACGCGGCGCGGACCGGACGCGTGGCGACCCCGGTCGAACTGTGTGGGTACCGCCTCTATTGTGCGAGTCCCGCTAGGTGAGATATCGGCCCCGTCTCCGCCATGACACAGCCACGCCCGGTCGTCGGAACCCCCGACGAGTACGACCTGACCGATCCGAACCGCGTCCCCTGGGTCCTCGGGACCCACCTCCACCCCGAGGTCGGACCGCTCGGCCGCGCGCCGCCGGGGTCGCGCGTCTGCATGATCGAGGCCCACGGGTTCGCCCGGCGCAAGCCCTTTCACCACCACAAGCTCACGCTCGTCTTCGCCGCGATGCGTCACTTCCGGGACGAACTCCGCGCGGCCGGCTACGAGGTCGAGTACGTCCGCGCCGAGACGTTCCGCGAGGGCCTCGCGACGTACTTCGAGCGACACCCCGACGACACGCTCGTCGCCATGCGCTCGCCGAGCCACCGCAGCGGCGGCCGCTTCGCCGACCTCGTCGACGCCGTCGGCGGCGACCTCGACCTCGTCGGCAACGAACTGTTCTGCTCCACCCGCGCGGCCTTCGACGAGTGGGCCGACGGCGAGACCGACGCCTTCCGTCACGAGAGCTTCTACCGGTGGATGCGCCGCGAGAGCGGCGTCCTGATGGCGGACGGCGGCCCGGTCGGCGGCGAGTGGAACCTCGACGCGGACAACCGGGCGGTCCCGCCCGACGACTGGGAGGCCCCGCCGGTGTACGAGCCTGAACGCGACGACCTGACCGCCGCGGTGAGCGAGTGGGTCGCCGCGGAGTTCGACACCTGGGGATCGACCGACGGCTTCGCCTGGCCGGTCACCCGCGAGGACGCGCTGGCCGCGCTCGACCACTTCGTCGCCGAACGGCTGCCCGAGTTCGGCCCGTACCAGGACGCGATGCGGGCCGACGACCCGGCGATGGCCCACGCGCTGCTCTCGCCGGCGGTCAACCTCGGGCTGCTCCACCCCTGGGAAGCGGTCACGGCCGTCGAAGACGCCTACGAGAGCCGGGCGGACGTGCCGCTCAACTCCGCCGAGGGCGCCGTCCGCCAGTTCCTCGGCTGGCGCGAGTTCGTGCGCCACGTCTACCGCCACGCGATGCCAGACCTGGCCGAAGCGAACCGACTGGGCGCCGACCGGGCTCTCCCCGACGCCTTCTGGAACGGCGAGACCGACATGGCCTGCGTCGGCGGCAGCGTCGCCGACGTGTACGAGCGGGGCTACGCCCACCACATCCAGCGGCTGATGGTCCTCTCGAACTTCGCGACGCTGTGGGGGGTCGACCCCGCCGAGTTGAACGAGTGGTTCCACGCGACCTACGTCGACGCCTACCACTGGGTGACCACGCCGAACGTCGTCGAGATGGGGGCCTACGGCAGCGGCGTCTTCGCCACCAAGCCGTACGTCGCCTCGGCCAACTACGTCGACCGGATGAGCGACTACTGCGGCGACTGCGCTTACGACCCCGACAGGACCACCGGCAAAGGCGCCTGCCCGCTCAACGCGCTGTACTGGGACTTCCTCGACCGCAACGAGGACGAGTTGCGGAGCAACCACCGGATGGGGTTCGTCTACGGCCACGTCGACGACAAGCGCGAGGACGGCGAACTCGACGAGATCTTCCAGCGCGTCAGCGAACTCCGGTCGATGGAGCGCGACGGAGACCTCTGAGACGCGGCCGCCTGCAAACGCCGGGCCGCCCCACCCGAACGGGCCTGGAGCGGATTCCCTCGCTGATCCGATGGTGTATTACTCTCGCGTCGTTCGTCGACTCCGAGCGGTAGTCGGCGTCGTCGAACGCTGGCGCTCGCCCTTCCGGATCGTCGTCCGACACCCGTCCACGACCACGGCCGCGTCTGTCCCCTGTGGGGTGGCCATCGGCGTCGACGACCTCATCAGCCCGGAACAGCCCGCTGTCGCGAGCGCTCCGGTGACGTCGAGAAAACATCGTCGAGCCCCTCCGGTCCGTCGGGGACGCCTGAGCTACCTCCCCGGGAACTCGTCGGGCCTCCGCTTAGCCACAGAACTCACACTCGGCGGTCACTGGGAGGTACCTCGCGATGTCCTTGGAAGCCAACGGGTACCTGTCTGTCAGGCCCATCTCGCCGGATATCGGGTACGGGAGATCGACGATGTCGTCACCGTCTTCGTCCGACTCGTCGTGCCCGCTGTAGTAGTTCCCGAGTTCCGCGGCTTCGAGATACGGGGCGGTCTTGTAGTCGAAATCGTTGCGAAGCGAGTCGACCCGGATATCGGCGCCGTCGAAGACGTTCGCGACGAACTCCGACGGCGCTCGCCCGTCGATGAAGTACTCTACAGCCCCGTCCGCGGTGAACTCGTTGGCGAAGAGGGATCGGCAGTTCGGGTCGCAAGATCCCTCGAACCGACAGTACCGCACGTCACCGTTGCCAGTGAACGACGCGACCTCGGTGGAGCCGTCCGGCTGCTGGAAGTGGCAGTTCGTGATCACGCCGGATTCGCGGGCGTTGATGACATCGACTGATACGCCAGTGAAGACCGTGTCGGACACCGTCTCCCCGCCCTGGAGACGCAGGCTAACGGGCTCGTCGAAGACGCACCGTTCCAGTGACTTGGCATCGAACAGCTTCGTTCCCGACTCGAACCGACAGTCGCTGACGCGCATACTTACCGGACTGGCCTCGCTCTCGAACAGACAGCCGCTGGCCTCCAGCAGTTCGGCGTTGACGGACTCGACGAACCGGGACCGGACGCCGTGGACGCCGTAGCTCCGGCTGCTCCGGGCGGCCTCGATCGAGGTTTCGACCAGGCAATCGTAGAACCGGAGAGACGTATTGAGCCCGGCGACGGCCGGCATCTCGGCCACCGTCAGACCGTGAAAGGAGAAGTCCGACCCGTTGACACCGTCTGCAGTGACGTTGACCGTCGTCTCCGACCGTCCGGCGCCGACGAACTGTATCTCTCCCCCGGACGTGATCTCGTAGGTCCCGGCCTTGAGTTCGATCACCTCACCGTCTTTGGCTATCCGCATCGCCTCGCTGAGCGATTCGTAGTCGCCGCTACCGTCCGCGGCGACGGTCCAATCCGGTTCCGGTTGCTCCGGGAGGTCCGGCCGTTGTCGGTCGAGTTCTTCCGCGACACCGATCGTGACCGACGGTTCCGGTGTCGCGGTCGCCGTCGGGGTATCGGTCTCCGTCGGGCCGGTCGTGGCCGGCTGTTCGGCCGCCGTGGGCGTCGCCGTCCCGGTCGACACCAGTTCCGGTACCTCCGTCGTCTCACCGGCGTCCGGCGGCGTCGCGGTCGTCTCCTCTAGTACGCCCGTACACCCTGCGAGCCCGAGAGCGCCCAGAACGCTACTCGCCCGGAGAAACTGTCTGCGACTCCGATCGTCGTCTGCCATTACATCACGACAGCCTAGCAATTACCTTGATAGTTGTGACACGCAACCGGCACGCAACCGGTCACACGTCCCCGAGCGGGACGTAGTGACGGTCCGCACCGGAGTACGGCCCGGTCGCCTGGTTCGTGAGGAGATACGTCCGGTCGCGGTCGACGCGGAAGGCGATGGTCCGGGTTATCTCCTCGCCGCCGTCGAGGCGCGGTCCGGAGGTCGTCGGCGACAGTTCCAGCCCCGGCGCCCGGTACGGACCGCCTTCGCGGATATCGTCCGTGCCCTCGTGCATCTGGTAGCTTCGCTCGTCGTCGGCGCTGACCGCCAGGAGGGTGCTCTCCCGGAGGGGGACGTGTTCGTCACCGACGTTCTCGATACGGACCGTGACGACGAGATACACCTCCTCCGGGGAGCCCACCACTACCGCCTCGGGGCGGTCCAGCGAGTACGTCCTGTTGACGCCCTGAACGGTGACCGCGAGGTCGGTGTCGTCCTCGTCGACGACGAACCGCTCGCCCACGTCGTGGACCTTCGTGTCCGTGCCGAGCGTCTCGTCGGTCTCCAGCGCGAGCGCGGCCGTTCCGCCCGCACCGACCGCGGCCAGCAGGACGACCCCGACGACCGCTCCGCGACCGAGTTCGCGGCCCGTCCGACTCGTCACCTGCCGGCGGACAGGGGGAAGCGCGAACAGCCCACCGACGGCGGCGACCGCTCCAGCGAGCGGGACCAGATGAACGATCACGAGCGCGAACAGGAACAGAAGTACACCGGCGGTCCACGACACGGCCCACGACGGCGAGATGTCGATCTCGACCCGGCGGTTGACCGGCGGGAGCACGTACAACCCGACCAGCAGGACGACGACACCGACCGGCGGCGCGCCGACCAGGAACACGAGCCCCAGCAGCGTCAGCAGAACACCCGTCACCCACGCCAAGACCGCTCTGCCGTTCATACCAACTTTCTGACTATCTTCCGGTAAAAACGCTTCGGTCATCCCAGTGACACCGGAATCGCACCGACGGGTCGCCTCAGCCCTTGACCTGCAGTCTCGGGACGGCGGGCAGCTCGGCGAGGAGCGTCGAGCAGTCCTGGAGGAACGGGCCGGGGTCGTCGAGCGAGAGGTAGTCGAACCGCGGGTGGCGGTAGGTGGAGACGGCGATGTCCCGGAGCGTCTCGGCGTAGCCCGGCCGCTCGACGTGCGGGGAGTCGAACCGGAACAGGCTCAGCGCGTGCAGGAACTCGCCTTTCAGCCAGTGACAGCCGACGCCCAGGTCGTAGGAGGGGTCGATCTCGTCGGCCCGGCCGGTGGCCTGCTGCCAGTAGTACCGGGGGAAGTCCGCCCCCATCGCGACGGTCGAGGCCAGCGACTGCCACATGCGCGGGTTGATCTCCGCGAGGACGAACTCCCCGGTGTCCTCGTCGCGGAGGTACTCCAGACAGGCCAACCCGTTCCACTCGAGGTGGTCGAGCAGATCCGTCGCCACCGCTTCGAGTTCGGGGATCGAGACGGACTCGCGGTAGGCGCCGCCCGAGCCGGTGTAGCGGGTGCCCCGGACCTGGCGGTGCTGGAACACGGCGAGCGGGTCGCCCGAGTCGTACAGCGCGGCGACCATGTACTCCTCGCCGCCCGGGACGAACTCCTGGACGATCGGCTCCACCCGATGGCGCTCGTACAGCGAGTCGAGGTCCGGTCGGACGCCGGTCTCGAAGTGCTCGATCAGGTCCGAGGTCGCGCTCTCCCCGGGGCCCAGCGAGTCGTCGTAGCTGGCCGTGAGCAGGTTGTATCGGGACTTGGCGAGCAGGTCCCGCGACCAGTCCTCGACGTCGGCCGGCCGCCGGGTGTCGGGGACGGGGACCCCGGCCGACTCGGCGGCCTCGGCCAGCAACAGCCTGTCGTGGACGCGTTCGAGCGCCGACATGTCGGGCACCGGCAGCGAGACGTGGGGCTCGAACGACGACCGGTAGCGAGAGAGGACGTACGCGTCGACCTCCCGGACGGGGACGATGGTCCGAACGTCGTCCCGGGCCGCCACGTCGAGCAAGTCGTCCCTGTAGGCGAGCAGGTCCGCGTGGGGGTCGGCCGTCCCGACGACTTCGTCACAGTACTTCGACGCGAAGGCCTGCGCGGTGGCCATCTCCGACACGACGACCGTGTGGATGCCGTGCGGAGCGAGCGAGCGGAGCGTGGCGACCGTGCTCGGGACGTCCGTGACCGGCACCGCGACTGCGGGCCCGTCGGACGTGCTGCCTTCGACCATACCCGGATCCCACGCGGTGACGGCTCGTAGTAATCGGCTCTGAAACGCTCGGTACCGGTACGTTTCGTTCTCACAGGCTCGGGGTACCGCTGGATCCCGGGCGCGATCGGAGCGGACCGCGCCGACGTGTTCGCCGGCGACCGCCGGTCGGGACCGGCGGGTTCGGCGGCCCGAGCGCGCGACCGCGAGGGGTAACCCGATCGTATCGCTCGGTTGCACACGGCTATAGTAGAATTTGAAAGACATCGCTCGGATGACCGCACGCAGTCGTGCGGTCGACCGAGCAAACGCTTTCAAATTCTACTATAACACCAGCCGTCGGGTCGGCGCCTCACCGGTTCAGCGCGACGACGAGCAGCGTCGCGGCGATCAGGAGGACGAACAGCGTGGTGACGGGCTGGCGGGTGGGGCCGACCTCGAAGAGGACGAGACCGAGGACGGCGGTGACGAGGCCGACGACGGCGCCGGCCATCGCGTGGAGGTTCTCGGCGCGGACGGTGTCGGCCTCGGCGCCCAGTTGCCGGCCCAGCGAGACGGCGTTGGTGCCGGCGTCCCAGGCGACGACCGCCGCGACCGTCCCGAGCAGGACCGCGACCGGGGGCGCCTCCGACAGCGCCGCGGCGGCGACCCCGAGGAACGCGACCAGTCCGCCCGCGTCGACGGCGCGATGGTTCGCCGTCCGGACGCCCGCGAGCAACACGACCGCCCCGAGCGCCGCCACCGCCGCGCCGGCGCCGCCGCCGGTCAGCGCCATCGCCGTCGCCGTCGCGCCCGCGATCCCGGAGACGACCAGCGAGTGGCGACCCGGCCGGCGGGTGACCTCCGTCCCGCTCACCCGGACCACCGCCTGCGCGCGCGTTCGAGCGCCTCGGCCAGCCGCTCGTCGCCGTCCCAGTCGACAACGCGCACGTCGCTGCCCCGGAGGTCGTTCAGCCGGTTCGACCGCTCGACGGCCGCCAGCCGCCGCCCCGGCGTGTCCCGCATCGTCGGGTCTGGGCTGAGGACGGTGACGGCGTGGCCCCGCACCTGCAGCGAGCGGGCGATCACCGCGCTCGTCTCGTCGGGCATCGGCGAGACGAACACCACCTGCGCGTCGTCGTCGAGCCGCTGGGCCAGCCGGCGCAGCTGGAGCCGGACGTACACCCGTCCGTCCGGCGGCGTCGGCGACAGCGCCGGATGAGTCGACAGCAGCTCCCGGGCGCGGGCGCGGTGGGTCGGCCCCGCGCCCGGCGACAGCCAGACCGTCTCGGCCGCGAACGCGGCGATCCCGACGCGGTCGCCGGTGCCGAGCAGCGAGTTGAACACGCGGCGGGCCGCGTCGATGCCGCGGTCGACCGCGTGGGGGCCGTCGTCGCCGGCCTGGAGGTACGCCTCCTCGCGCAGGTCGAGGACGACCACCACCGTCGCCATGCGCTCCTCGCGGAACTCCATGGTCGTCAGCGTCCCGTCGCGGGCGAACGTGTTCCAGTCGATCCGCGAGAGGGCGTCGCCGTGCTGGTACTCCCGGAGCGACGCGAACTCGGTGCCCTCGCCCGACGAATCGGTCGAGACCCGGCCCGTGTACGGCGAGGTGAGCCCGCGCAGCGGGACCGCCTCCGTCGCGTCGACCGGTGCCAGACAGGTGATCGCCGCCGGCTCGGTCTCGGCGTCGAGTTCCCGCTCGCGGCTGCCGCTGGCGTTGCGGGCGATCACCGTCAGCCCCTCGAAGCGGTAGGCGCCCCGCCGCGCGAGGACGGTGTAGGAGAAGGTCATGCGGGCGCCCGGACGGAGCGCGGTCGCCGCCCGCGCCGGCCCCGCGGTGACCGCCAGCGCCTCGGGCACCTGCTCGACGACCCGCAGGTCCGGCAGCGCCGCCTCGCCGACGTTCTCGACGACGACCGTCACCTCGACCGTGTCGCCCGGCTCCGGGTCCTCCGCCGAGAGCCGCCGCTCGACGGCGAGGTCGGGCTCGGGCGCCTCCGTCGTGTTCGCGTAGGCGAGGTAGCCGACGCCGACGACGGCCGCGAGCATGAGCGCCCGCGAGCGCAACAGCGCCCCCAGCCCCGCCGACAGGAAGACCAGCGTCGCGAACCCCACCCAGTGGTTGGTCGAGCGGAGCCGCGACGAGCGGACCGTCACCGCCACCGGCCCCCCGGTGTCGGCCCCGCCCGCCGACCCATCTGCTACGTCCCCTTCGTCGGCCCTCCCCGCCTCGGTCGTCTCGCCGTCCCGCTCGTTCGCACCGGCCGACGCCGGTTCGGTCCCGTCCCCGCCACCGGGGTCGACTGACGGCTCGTCCGCCGCGCCGGTCTCGTCGGCCTCGTCGTCCTCGTCGACCACCGTTCGGCCGCCGTCCGGTCGCTCGGGCTCCGAGCCCCGGGTATCCGACCGCTCGGAACCCGGCCGTGCGGGATCGTCCTCACTCATCGTCGGCCTCCCGGCGCACCTCGCTCTCCAGCAGCCGCTCGACGGCGTCGATCGCCCGGACGGCGCGGCGCTTGAACGGCGACTCGCGGTCGAACAGCTCGCGCAGGCGGTCGGTCGTCGGCGCCTCGGGCACTCGGCCCGTGAAGAAGGCCGCCGCGAACGGGTCGTCGGTCCAGCTCCCCTCGTCGAGCGCTCGCTCGGCCGCCTCGGCCGACCCCCGCTCGCGGCGCCGGATCGTCGCCGCGGCCACGTCACGGATCTCGTCGTTGATGCGGTGGCGCTCGGCCTCGTTGAACCGCGTCAGCCGCAGCCGGCCGAGCCGCCGGTCGAGGTCGTCGCCCGGCGTCGGCAGGTCGACCGCCAGCTCCGCGTCCGGCGTCTCCGCGTAGTCGAGTTCCGTGTGGCGCCGGCGCTGGACCTGCGCTACCGCGCCCAGGACGAGGACCAGCCCGACGACCAGAACGAACGTCTCGCCGGTCGGCAGCGGCGTCGTGATCTGTGGGACGGCGAGGGCCGCGAGCCCGACGACGCCCAACAACACCCCCAGCGTCGCGGTGACGCTCCGGCTCATCGGTCGTCCACCGCCCCCTCACCGTCGCCGGCGGTGTCGGCGTCCGCGTCGGCGTAGGTCGCCTCGATCCGCCGCAGCGTCTCGACGGCCGCACGCTCGCGCTCGGCGGTCGGCTCCTCGCCGCCGTAGCGCACTTCCTCGAAGACCTCGGTGAGCCGGGCCACGTCCGCCGGGTCCATCCCCGCGTCCGTCGCGGCGGTCGCGAACTCCGCGGGCGTGCTCGACTCGGGCCGGTCGACCGCGAGGTGGTCGGTCATCGCCGCCCACGCGCGGTAGACCTCGTTCTCGAAGCCGTCGCTCTCCTCGATGCGATCTGCCGCCCGCCCCGCGGCCGCGCCGACCGCCCGCACGTCCGCGGACGGCTCGAGGTCGGGGTCGTCCTCGTCGCTGCCCCGTTCGTGCTCCTCGCGCTGGTCGTGGTTGCCGGTCAACACCAGCGCGGCGACGGCGACCAGCGTCGCGACGACGAGCACGAGCAGCGCGGCCGTCGAGAACGACGGCGGCGCGACGGTCGCCTCACCGCCGAGCAACCCGCCGCCCTCCTGGGCCGGCCGCCCGCCGTCGGCGAACGACAGCAGTCCCGGGTCCGTCCGGCAGGTCGTCAGGAGGAGATAGAGGAAGAAACCGGGATAGCCGACGACGAAGACGGCGGCCAACCCCGTCGCCGCGTCGTCGAGCCGGCGACCGAGCGCGAACACGCCGACGACGCCGGACAGCAACAGCAGCTGGACGAGCGGCTGTTTGAGCCACGACTGGCAGAACTGGAACGGCGACCCCTCCGCGAAGTCGAAGTCGAGGTCGAGCGGCGAGTCCCGGGGGCTCGCGCTGTCGCCGGTCGACTCCTCGGCCGGCGTGCGCTCGCCGCCCAGCTGGTCGTCCACACCGGCGTAGCCCGCGCCGGCCGACGGGTCCGGGTTCGTCGTCGTGTCCAGCGTCGCCGCCGCGAACGCGATCACCGCGACGCACAGGACCGCGAGGGCGACCGTCCGCGGGCTCAGGCGTGACGGATCCACACCCCTTCTAGCGGGTAGCCGCCCTTAGGGGTACCGCAGGGGGGGGGACCCGACGTGAAGTCGGCCCCAGCCGACGAGCAGTGCCGTCGACGAGCGGTGCCGTCGGCGAACGGTCCCAGCCGACGAGCAGTGCCGTCGGCGAACGGTCCCACCCGACGAGCGGTGCCGTCGACGACGGTCCGCGCCGGGCCCGCTCTCAGCGGTTCGTCGAGGGTTTGGGCGGCATGTGTCGCTTGTGTCGCGTCGCCGCGCACCACTCTTTCAGCCGGGCCACGACCGAGCGGTCGATCCCCAGGCGGTCGGCCACCGCCCGCGGCTCCCGGCCCTCGTCGACGTGGAGTCGCAGCGCCCGGTCGACCGTCTCGGCGTCGACGTCGAGCCTGTTCGCGTCGGTCGCGCCGCCCGCCGGCGCGCGGCCGTCGCCGTCGAGCATGTCGACGGGGAGGTCCATCGCCGCGGCGAGCGCGCGGACCTCCGTCCCGTAGAGGTCGCCGAACAGCAAGCAGTCGACGCCCGTCTCGCCGTACTTCGTCGCCGACCCGAGCAGCCGGTCCGTGCGGTCGACCGGCCCGACCACCAGCGCCTCCCGGCGGTTGGCGAAGTAGTAGGCCGTCGCCGTCCGGAACCGCTCGACGGCGTTGTCCGTCGCCACGAGGTCGTCGGCCGGGCCGCCGGCCTCGCCGACCGTCTCCTGAAAGGCCGCGACGACCGGCTGCAGCTGCAGCCGCCGGTGGTCGATCCCCAGCATCTCCGCGACCGTCTCGGCGGTCCGCGCGGTCGCCTCGTCGGTCAGCCCCGCGGGCATGGCGAGCCCGATCACGTCCTCGGCGCCGACCGCGTCGACGGCCAGCGCCGCCGCCGTCGCGGTGGCGACCCCGCCGTCCAGCGGGACGACCAGCCCCTCGGCGTCGGCGTCGGTCGTCAGATCGACGAGGAACTCCGGCAACAGCTCCTGCAGCCGCCTGAGCGCGACGGTCGTCGTCGCCAGTCCGGTCTCGTCCCGAGGCAGGTCCAGCACTCGCGGGTGCCGGGCCGCGTCACTCACGGCGTACCACCGCCCCGGTCCGTCGGTTCGCGTCGGTCGCGTGGCGTCGTTCGGTCACGTCCGATCCGGGCGACCGACCGCCCTTAGCGGTTGTCTATATACCTATTAGGGGTCTGCCTTAGTCCTGACACACCTAATACGCCGGGACGGCGTTCAACCCGCCCGGAGGACGACCTCGGTCGTGAAGTCGACCGACCGCAGCTCGTCGAGGCTGTCGACGTCGAGTTCCCGCTCGGTGTAGCTCGCCTTCTCCGACCGGAGGACGCCGGTGCGGCCGTCGGCGACGAAGACGGGCTCGAAGCCGGCCGCCTCGAGCGTCGAGAGGAACGCGTCGTACTCGCCGGTCTCCCGCAGATACCAGGGGTGGATCTCCAGGAACAGGAGGCCGAGGTCGCCCCGGTCGAGCAGGTCGGCCATCCCGCGGACCACCTCGTACTCGTAGCCCTGTACGTCCATCCGGACCGCGTCGACGGAGTCGAGCGGCACCGCCCGGTCGCGGAGCAGGTCGTCGAGGCGCCACACCGGGACCTCGATCTCGTCGACGAAGTGGTCCATCCCCATGGTGTCGCCGACGGTCCCCCAGTTGCTGTGCGTGGAGACGTGCATCGTCGTCCGCGTCGTCGACGACCCGACGGCACAGCGGTGACACGACACCGACTCCTCGAACCCGTTGAGCGCGACGTTCCCTTCGAGGAGCGCGGCGTTGCTCGGGAGCGGTTCGACGGCGATCACCTCCCCCTCGCCCCCTTCCCGTTTCTCGTCGTTCCCGTCCCCCTCCACGTGCTCGTCCTCGTTCCCGTTCCCGCCCACGTACCGACTCAGCGCCGGGTACTGGAGCGCGAAGTACCCGATGTTGGCGCCCGCGTCGACCACCGTCAGCGGGCCGCGTTCGCTCTCCAGCCGGGTCAGCTCCCGCCGGTAGGCCTCAGTGGCGAGTGGTTCCCTGACGCCGTCGCGCAGCAGTTCGCGCGAGAGCCCCTCGTCGAGAGCGTCCACCCGCATCCGGAAGTCCAGCACGTCGAGTTCGGGGTAGCGGTCGCCTTCGTTGGCCCGGACGTAGGACTCGAACCGGTCGGTACCGCCGAGCAGGTCGGCGACGTACAGCGACGCCAGGCGGTACCGCGAGAGCGCGGCCAGCCCGCGAGCCACCCGAAGCCGCGACCTGACGTACGGGAGGGCCGCACGCGGATTCGCTAGCGCCGTTCGGAGCTTCGAGACCACCCGCTGCATCTGTGGTCGTGACGACCGGGCAGATACGTATGAGTATATAGCACTTACGCGCAGTATGGAGCGCTTCTCCTCGGCGAGGACGGGTAGACGCGGGCGGGTAGCGCCGAATTTACTACCTCGTCGCATCGCCCATAGGTCACGACGAACATGCACGCGAATCAGTGGGTGAGACGACTCCGTCGCGCGAGCGGCGAGCCGGGCGGGTGGGACCGCCGATGACCGTCGTCGTCGGTGAACCGACCGTCGACGGGTCGACCGTCGAGTGCGAGGTCACGCCGTCGCGCGACCTCAGGCGCTTTTTCACCGGCGACACGGTCCGGGTCGACTACGACGCCGATATCTCGGACGTGCCGCCCGCGATCGCGTCGATCCCGGCGCTGGCCCACGTCGCGCCGGTCGCCTGGGCCAACGGCGACGACGTGGCGGCGCCGGCGGTCGACCGGGCGTTCCTCGACGCGCTCGGGGAGGTCGGCGAGGCGCTGGCGCGGATGTACCCCGAGTTCGTCGACCCCGGGGAACTGCGGGCGGACGAGGTCGGCCGGACGGCCGACGGCCGCCCGGCCGACGCCGTCGACGACAGCGGCCTGCTGTTCACCGGCGGGGTCGACTCCGTCGCCAGCTACGTCCGCCACCGCGAGGCGGAGCCGACGCTGATCGGCGTCCAGGGGTGGGTCGTCGGCCCGGACGAGGACGACCGCTGGCGCGGGTTCCGCGAGCACGTCGAACCGTTCGCCGACCGGCGCGGGCTCGACTGTCGCTACGTCCGGTCGAACGCCCTCTCGGTGCTGGACACCCCGATGCTGCAGGCCCACTACAAGCGCTACGTGGACGGCGCCTGGTACAGCTCCGTCGGCCACGGGCTGGGGCTGCTCGGGCTGTGCGCGCCGCTGGCCCACGCGCTCGGCCTCGGGACGGTCCACATCGCGGCCAGCCACACAGCGGGATTCGACGAGCCGTGGGGCTCGCACCCTGCGATCGACGACCGGGTGCGCTGGGGACACAGCCGCGGGAACCACGACGGGTTCGAGCTCACCCGCCAGAAGAAGATAGAGCGCATCGCCGCGTACGTCGAGGAGACCGGCGAGCGGTTCCCGCTGCGGACGTGCATCCACGACGACGCCGGCGGCAACTGCAACGACTGCGAGAAGTGCTACCGAACGATCGTCGGGCTCGTCCTCGCGGGACTCGACCCGAACGAGTTCGGCTACGAGGCCGACCGGCGGACGCTCGACGAGATCCGCGCGGCCTTCGAGCGGACGGCGTTCGTGATGGACGAGCACACTCGCTTCCACTGGGAGGACATCCAGGCCCACGTCGACCTCGACCGGTCGTTCCCCGTCGACGGCGCGACCGATTTCTTCCGGTGGCTCGACGGCGTCGACATGGCCGCGGTCGCCAGCGAGGCCACCCCGGCGCGCCGCGAGCGGCTGGCTCGGGCCGTCGCGCGGAACCTCCCGTATCCCGTCTACGCGTCGCTGTACCCGGTCTACGACGCCCTGTCGAAGATCTCGACCGCCGGCTCGTGAGCGCTCCCGGAACGACGGCGTGTGCCGGCCGGGGCGTTTTGCCGACCGGGCGTCTAGACGGCCCGTCCGAGCCACACGATGAGTCAGTCATCGCCGACCGCACGTCCGGCCCGAGCGCTTCGCGACCTCCTGAGAGAGGGCGAAGCCGTCACCATCGTCTGTCACAACAACCCCGACCCCGACTGCCTGGCGAGCGCGCTCGCGCTCGGCCGGATCGCCGCGGCGGCCGGCGTCGAGGAGTGGCGGATCACCTACAGCGGGGAGATTTCCCACCAGCAGAACCGCGCGTTCGTCACCCTGCTCGACATCGACCTGGAGCGGTTCGACCCCGCGATGGCCCGCGACCGCCCATCGGGATCGCTGCTCGCGTTCGTCGACCACTCGGTCCCCGGCCGGAACAACCGTGTCCCCGAGGAGACGCCCGTCGACATCGTCGTCGACCACCACCCGGCCGAAGAAGTCGACGCCCGCTTCGTCGACCACCGCGAGGAGATCGGCGCGACCGCCACCATCTTCACCGAGTACGTCCGGGACCTCGACGCCGAGCTCGACGAGGACCTCGCGACGGCGCTGTTGTTCGCCATCCGCCGGGAGACCCTGGAGTTCCTCCGCGGGACGACCCGCGCCGAGTACGAGGCCGCCGGCTACCTCCACGAACGGGCCGACATCGACCTGCTCCGCCAGCTGGCCAGCCCGTCGGTCACCGGTGCCACGCTCGACGCCATCGCCACCGCCATCGAACACCGACGGACCCGCGGCTCCGTGCTCATCTCCAACGTCGGCCGGACCACCGAGCGCGACGCCCTCCCGCAGGCCGCCGACTACCTCCAGACGCTGGAAGGCGTCGAAACCGCCATCGTCTTCGGCATCGTCGGCCGGTCGATCCACCTCAGCGGGCGGACGGTCGACCCGCGCATCCACCTCGGCGACGCCCTCGACGACGCCTTCGGCGACGTGGGCACCGCCGGCGGCCACCAGGACATGGCCGGCGGCGAGGTCTCGCTCGGCGTCTTCGCCGACTACACCGCCGACGACGAGAGACTGGTCGACATCGTCGAATCGGTCGTCAGCGACCGCCTCGTCGCCGAACTCCGGCTCTCGGAGGAGTCGTCGGGATGACGGCACCGCCCGCCGGGTCCCGACGGGACCCGCTCACATCGTCGTGTAGCGGTCCTCGGCCCACGGATTCGCGGTGTTCGAGTAGCCGCGTTTCTCCCAGTAGCCCCGCTGGGGCTCGGTGAGGAAGGTGACGCCGTCGACCCACTTGGCGCCCTTGTAGGCGTACTTGTGCGGGGTGACCACCCGCAGGGGGCCGCCGTGGTCGGAGGGTAGCGGGTCGCCGTCGAACTCGCGGACGAACAGCACCTCCCGGCGCATGCACTCCTCGAGGGGGAGGTTCGTCGAGTAGCCGTCCATCGCGCCGAACATGACGTGGACGGCGTCGTCGTCGACGCCGGCGCGCTCGGCAATCTCGGGGAAAGGGACGCCGACGAACTCGTTGTCGAAGCGGCTCCACCCCGTCACGCAGTGGAAGTCCTGCCGTTGAGTGTCGGTGGGCAGCTCGCGGAACTCCGCCCAGGAGTAGGTCAGCTCCTCGTCGACGGCGCCGCGGACGGTGAACGCCCAGTCGTCGGGGTCGAACTCCGGGGTGTGGTCGAGCGAGAGGACGGGGAACCGCTCGGTCTCCCGCTGGCCCGGCGGGAGCCGCTCGCCGTCGAACTCCTCGTGGATGTCGGTCACGTCTCTGACGCCCATGGACGCCCTTGGGCGGGGCCGCCCCTAAACGGCCGGTCTGAGAGTGCCGCCGCTCGCTGCCGGCCCGGCCGCCTGCGCCGGCCGGCCGACGATTTATCGCCCCGCCGCCGGTAGGGCCCGGCGACCACCGATGCCCGTCATCAGACTCGAAGCCGACTCGCCCGAGCGCACGCAGATCGGCGAGGGGCTCGTGAAG
Source organism: Halosimplex rubrum (assembly GCF_013415885.1). NCBI lineage: Archaea > Methanobacteriati > Methanobacteriota > Halobacteria > Halobacteriales > Haloarculaceae > Halosimplex > Halosimplex rubrum. The sequence continues at coordinate 1,691,226 of NZ_CP058910.1, read as the reverse complement.
TTCGCCGTCCAGGCCGGCCGCCTGGAGACCGGCCGCCCCGAGGGGCGGTACTTCCTCCGCCACGACGACGGCTGCGCCGTCGACGGCCGACGGATCGCCCCCGGCGACCCGTTCGCCTTCGACACCGAATCCGGCGAGATCCGCTGTCTCGACCACGTCGACGAGGGCGCCGCGGCCGCCCGCGCCGAACGCGAGTGACGAGCGAGCGCGACCACCCCGCTCACTCGACGGCCGTCAGAACCGCCTCGAACGCGTCCAGCGCCCGCTCGACGTCGCCGGGAGACTCGACGAACGCGAGCGTCCGGGGCGGCCTCGTCGCTTTCGGCCGGACCCGCAGGTCGGCGTCGGCGCCCGCCCTCGCCGCGCGCTCCTGTGCCGCGGTGAACTCGACGCGGACGCGCTCGGGTGCGACGAACACCTCCGCGAGCGCCGTTCCGTCGGCCGCGATCGCGTAGGCGAAGGCCCCGTCCGGCGTCGGGGCGACTCGCCTCGTCCGGTCGACGACGCGAAACGCGCCGGTCGCCTCGCGGTCGAGCGCGTCCGCGAGGCGCTCGGCGAGGCCCCGGCCGCGGCTGTCGTGGTCGGTCACACCGGTCGATGGGTCGCCACCGGCAAAGGTCGACCGCCGCGGGGAGGCGGCGACTCAGTCGCCGGTCCCCGCGGACGGCCCCGCGGCGAGGTCGCCGAAGTCGACCCGGAGCGAGGGGTACCAGCCGACGAGCGCCGGGAGGTACGAGCCGAGGAGGCGGTCGAGGAACACCACCGGGACGACGGCCGCGGCCGGCGCCCCCAGCGCGGTGAACACCGCCGTCGCGGTCGCCTCGGTGACGCCGACGCTCCCGGGCGTCAGCGGCAACAGCGTCACGCTGTAGGCCGCGACGAGGTACAGCGGCAGCGCCACCAGCGGCTCGAACCCGACGCCGAGGCTCCGGAACAGCAGCCAGACGCGCAGGCCGGGTACCGCGAGCACCGTCACGACGAACCCGACCGCGTAGGGGCCCAGCGCCGCCGGCGCGCCGAGCAGGTCGCGGAACGTCGCCGACGACGACTCGGTGAACGCCGGGAGCGACCCCGACAGCGCCGCGAGGCGGTCGCCGACGACCGGGACGCGCCGCCCCGCGCCCGCGAGCAGGCCGGCGACGCGGTCGACGCTCCGCATGTGCGCGCCGGCGAGCAACACCAGCCCGCCGGCGGCGACGTACAGCCCCGTCGAGAGCAGGAGGACGAGCGCCAGCGCCGACGGCACCCGCCCGAACGCGAGGGCGACGCCGACGAGCGCCGTGGCGCCGTACAGCACCGCGTAGAGCCCGGTGTGGACGCCCGAGACCGCGACGGCGTCGGCGTAACCCATCCCCGTGCGCTCGCGGACGACGAACGGTGCGACCGCACGTCCCGACAGCCGCGAGGGCAACAGCTGGTTGACGAACAGCACGACCAGTCCCGTCCCCGCCGCGTCGCGGTAGCCGGTCGGCTCGACCCGGTCGAGCAACACCTGCCACATGTACAGCGACGTGGCCAGCCCGACGGTGCTCACCGCGACCAGCGCCGCCGCCGTCCCGAGCGAGACGCCCCCTACCAGCGCGAGCGCGCGCGCCCAGTCGACCTGTGTGACCACCCACGCCAGCGCGAGCGCGCCGAGGAGGTACTGCGCGCCGGTGACGGCCCGGGCTCGATACCGCGAGTCGGCCGTCACCGCTCGCCTCCGTCCGCCGCGGGGTCGAAGCCGAGCCTCTTCAGGACGGCCAGCCCGCTGCAGGACGGCCGCTGTTCGAGGACGAACCCGTCGCGGACCGTCGCGAACGATTCGGTCTCGTCGAGCGAGCACTCGAAGTGCTCCTCCAGCGCCCGGATCACGCCGCGGTCGGCGCGCCGGGAGAGCCCGACCGTGCCGTCCTCGCGGCGGTAGACCCGCCGCATGTTCGTGTCGTGGAACAGGACGACCGCGTCGTCGGCGAGGTGGGGGAACCAGGCGTCGATCTCCGCGACGGTGTGTTCGAACTCGTGGCTCGTGTCGACGAACAGCACGTCGACGGCCGGGTCGACCTCGCGGCCCGCACACCACTCCTCGAACGCCTCGGCGAACGCGACGTCGTCGGACCGCACGAACTCCCAGCGCTCGTAGTCGGTGTCGTAGGTCGTCCCCTCGACGTCGACGCTGACCAGGTCCGCGCCCGTCAGGCGGGCGACCCGCTCGAAGACGAACGTCGACTCGCCGCCCCGCACCCCGAGTTCGACGACGGTGTCGGGGTCGGCCGCCAGCGCCTCGACGAACAGCCGTTCGAGGTGGTCGCTGGTGTCGGTGTTCCGGCGGGCGCGTCGCTGGACCGCCCGCAGTTCCGGCAGGTCCGTCGGCGGCTCGTACCCCTCCGAACCCGCGATCCGGTTGTACCGGTCGACCCCCTCGTGGACCAGTTCGAGCGCGCCGCTCGCCCGGAGCGAGCGCCGCAGGAGGTCGCCGCGATCGACCGCGCTCCCGGGCGCGAGCGACAACGGCAGGAATCCGGCGGTGTCGTCGGAGTCCATCAGCGCGCCTCCGTGAACGTCGGGTCGGCCGGCGTCGGTCGGTCCTCGCGGCGCCGAACCGTGGTCGCCTCGACGAACGCCTCCGCCGAGCGGGGGTAGGCGGCGAAGTAGACGTTCAGCGGCTGGGTGACGAGGCTCGCGGCCGCCAGGGCGACCGTCGCGCGCGGGACGGAGTTGTTGCTGTGGGCCGCCATCCGGGCGCCGATCGTCCGGACCAGCGCGGCGAAGTTCGCGACCGACGGGGCGTAGATGTCGCCCTTGTCCGGGTGGATCGAGTGGGTGTCGAGCACCGCCCGCATCGGGACGCCGCTGTCGGCCAGCCGCAGCGAGAGGTCCACGTCCTCGCCGCGGGTCGGCATCGACGGGTCGAACACCTCCCCGTCGAGTTCCTCGCGGTAGATCCGCCGCGGCACGACCGTCCCGTCGCCGGGGACGTAGTTCACCGCCGCCGTCCCCGACAGCGAGTCGACGACGTAGGGCACCGTGAACCGGTACCGCGAGAGCAGGCGCACGTAGGTCCCCCGCGGGTCGACGCGGTAGTTGCGCCGCGCGGTGGTCCACACCGCCTCCGGCGTCACCCGGTCGGCCAGCGTCGACAGGTAGTCCACGGGGAACTGCGTGTCGTGGTTGTACGTGCAGACGTACCGCCCGCGGCTCTCGCGGATACCGCGGTTGATCCCGCGGCTGAACCCGCGGTTGCGGTCGTTCTCGAAGACGCGGACCGGCTCGTCCGGGTACGCCCCCCGGACCCGCTCGGGCGTGCCGTCGTCGCTGCCGTTGTCGACGACGACGACCTCGTAGTCCTCGAAGTCCTGCCGGCAGACCGAGTCGATCGCCGCCACGATGGCGTCGCCCGGGTTCCAGGTCAGAAAGACCAGCGAGAAGGCGGGCCGCGACTCGGCGTCCGCGCTCGCTCGCGGGTCGTCGCCGCGCTCGCGGACCCGCTCGCCCCCCGCTCGCCGCTCCGAACCGCTCGACGTGTCGCCGGTCATCCAAACCACTCCCTCCCGCACGTCGACCGCCCGTCGGGGCGGCCCCAGTGGCATGCGACTGCCCGATTCGATGCCGTGCCGGACCCGTCCCGGCGGGAGACGAGCGGTGACATACGGAGCACTCACCCGAACGGTCGACCGGTACGAGCATAACGAATCATCTTGCACACACAAGCCCGCCACGAAAGGCGTCGAACGCGTCGATATCGGCCGACCTCTCGATCGCGGTCCGCCGCCACCGGCTCGCCGCGGCGGGCGGCGGAGGGTCGGGGTCACCTGACCCCGCCGCGGTCGGGTCATGACGCCTCCGAGGGCGTGCATCGGCCGTTGCGTTCGAGGATCACGGTGTACTGGTCAACCCCCATGTCCTGGGGGTCGCCGTACTGGAGCGTCCGCGGGACGAGCCCGACTTCGACGAGTTCGGGGAGTCCGGCCGACCGCGACCGGCCGTCGAGGAAGGCCGGCCGGGAGCCGAACGTCGCCGCGACGCGGTAGGGGTAGGTGTCCTCGGCGAGCAGGTCACGGACGTACTGCCGGCGGCGCTCGCCCCCCAGGCGGCGGGCCCGCTCGCTCCAGTCGTCGGGCGCCAGCACGAGCACGCTCTCGTAGTAGTGCAACTGCACGTAGTCGGGACAGCGGGTCTCCAGCCCGAGCAGCCACGGGCCGCCGCCTGGGTTCGCGCCGCCGGGCGTGGCGTTCCGGTTGGACGGGCGGTAGACGGTCACGTCGTGCGGGACGGCGGTCTCCTGCGGGTCGTTCGGGTACGTCTCGACGGTGGCGTTCGCGCCGGCTTCGGCCCGCAGCCAGTCGGTCGCCCCGTCGCGCGGCTGGGCGGCGTAGCCGAGGACGCCCGCGCCCGCGTACAGCCCGCTCGTCACCAGCAGGACGGCGATCAGCGGGCGGGCGAGCCCCGGCCGCGACTCGCGCAGGCGCACCAGCGCCGCGGCGACCAGCACCGCCAGCAGCGGGAACGTCGGCAGGAGGTGGTGGACGCGGACGTACGCCCAGTTGCTGTAGAGCCGGCCGTACGCGGCGAGGCCGACCAGCGCCAGCGCGACGGCGTCGGCCTCGGTCGAGCGGTCGAACAGCCGCGGGAGACTCGCCGCGAGCGCGCCGACCGAGGCGACGAACAGCGGGAGCCCCAGCCCGCCGAGATAGCTCCGCAGGAACCACCACCACGTCGGCTCGACCCGCCAGCCGTGCGGGTCGGTCTTGCCGCTCGCGCCCCGCTGGATGCGGGCGACCAGCGGGTCCAGCCCGTCGGCGATCACGGTCGGGAAGCCGACGAAGATGGCCGCGGCGCCGAGCGCGGCGCCCGCCGCGAGCATCCGGGGGCGGACCAGCGCCGCCCGCCAGTCGTCGCCGGCGTTGCCGACCCGCAACAGGAAGGCGACGGCGATCAGAGCGACGACGACCGCCGTCGTGAGCTTCAGCGCGATGGCGACGCCGCCGGCGAGACACGCCGCGAGGAAGAGTCCGGCGTCGCCCGTCTCGGCGTAGCGCAGCGACCAGTAGACGACCAGCAGGACGAAAAACAGCGCCGGCACGTCCTCGCCGACCTCGTGGGCGAGCACCAGGACCCCCCACGTCAGCGAGCACAGCAGGGCGGCCAGCCGCCCGGTCGCCCGGTCGCGCATCGTCGTCCCGATCCGGTAGGTGACGTAGACACAGCCGACCGCGAGCGCGACGACGACGAGGCGCCCGAGGACGATGCTCCAGGTCCAGATCCACCGCGGCGTGCGCTGCCAGTGGGCCCACAGGTCGACCGACGCGTGCTCGGGCATGGCGACGAACGCCTCGATCCGCCCGGTGAGGAAGGCGGCGACGAACACCGGCACCAGCGCCAGCCCGAACAGGTAGAACGTCGCGCCGAACGTCCGGCCCTCGCTCAGGCCGTCGAGAGCGGATTCGATACTCGGGTCGGCCGCGACCGTCCCGACGAACGACATCGGGTCGACCAGCCGCCAGCGCTCGTCCCGCGTCGCGAAGTTCGGGACCCGATGCCAGAACCAGAATCCGGACAGCAGCGCCGCCAACCCGAGGATGTACGGCAGGTACGGGTCCGACTCGAAGTCCGCGCGGAGACAGCGCCGCGCCCGCCCGACCAGCCCGCCCGCTATCGGCCGCATGCCACCCCGCGCCGGCCCCGCCGGAACCGGCCGTTCGGTCGGCTCGCCGGGCTCGCAGTCCGCCGGTCGACCGCCCGTTTCGACGGTAAGTCCCGGTTACCCGGCTCGCTCCGGGGCGGGCGACTCGGCGAGCGGCCGGTGCGGCGGCGCTCACTCATCGAGGTAGAACTCGGTCGTGCGTTCGAGGCCCGCTTCGAAGTCGTACTCCGGTTCCCAGCCGAGCCCCCGGATCTTCCCCGTCTCCAGCGCGTAGCGCTGGTCGTGACCCGGCCGGTCGTCGACGAACTCGATCAGGTCCCGCGAGGCGCCCACGGCGTCGAGGACCGCCTCGGTGACCTCGAGGTTCGTGCGCTCCTCGCCGCTGGCGACGTTGTACACCTCGCCGGGCTCGCCGTCGGCCAGCGCGCGGTCGAGCGCCCGGCAGTTGTCGGTCACGTAGGTCCACTCGCGGACGTTCGAGCCGTCGCCGTACAGCGGGAGCGGCTCCCCGCGAGCGGCGCGCGTGAGGAACTTCGGGATCAGCTTCTCGGGGTGCTGGCGCGGCCCGAAGACGTTCGACGAGCGGGTGACGACGACCGGCACGCCGTGGGTGGCCCGGTAGCTCAGCGCGAGGTGGTCGGCGCCGGCCTTGGTCGCCGCGTAGGGGTTGCGCGGGTCGAGCGGGTCCGTCTCCGCGAACCGGCCGTCGACGGTCTCGCCGTACACCTCGTCGGTCGACACCTGGAGGAACCGGTCGAGGTCGGTCGCGCGGGCGGCGTCCAGCAGAGCGCGCGTCCCGTCGACGTTCGTCGAGACGAACGGCGCCGCGCCGTCGATGGACCGGTCGACGTGCGATTCGGCCGCGAAGTGGACGACCGCGTCGGCGTCGGCCACGAGGTCGGTCACGAGGCCCTCGTCGCGCACGTCGCCCTCGACGAACTCGTGGCGGTCGTGGTCGCGGACGCCCGCGAGGTTGTCGGCCGACCCCGCGTAGGTCAGCGCGTCGAGCGTCACCACCTCGTCGCCGGTCCGGGCGAGGCGGTGACGGACGTAGTTCGAGCCGATGAAGCCGGCGCCACCGGTGACGAGCGTTCGCATCTGCCTGCAGGGTCAGCGCCGACGTATTTGTTTATCGACCCCCTACCGGACGACGTGCGCACGCTCGTCCTCGGCGCCGACGGTCGCCTCGGGAGCAACGTCGTCGCCGCCGCCCGCGACCGCGGCTGGACGGTCCGCGGCACCGTCCGCTCGGACCCGGCGGACCCACCGGTCCACTGCGACGAGTTCGACGTCCGCGACGCCGACCGCGCGGCCGCCGTCCTCGACGACGCCGCCCCCGAACTGGTCGTCAACTGCACCGCGACGGTCGACGTCGACGGCTGCGAGCGCGACCCCGAGCGGGCCCGTGCCGTCAACGGCCGCGCCCCCGGTTCTCTCGCCGGCGCCTGCGCCGAGCGCGGCGTCCCCTTCGTCCACGTCTCGACGGACTACGTCTTCGACGGCCGGGCGAGCGAGCCCTACGACGAGTCGGCCGAGCCGAACCCCCTCCAGGAATACGGCGAGTCGAAGCTCGCCGGCGAGCGCGCGGTCCGCGACGCCGGGGGCGAGACGCTCGTCGCCCGACTCTCCTTCGTCTACGGCACCCACGGCTTTTCGGGAGAACTCACCGGATTTCCCGCGTGGGTCCGCGACGAACTGGCCGCCGGCACCGCGGTCCCGCTGTTCACCGACCAGCGCGTCACGCCGACCCGCGCGGGCCAGGCCGCCGCGACGCTCCTCGGCCTGGCCGCCGCCGAGGCCCGCGGGACCTACCACGTCGCCGCGCGCTCCTGCGTGACCCCCCGCGAGTTCGGCGCCCTGATAGCCGAGCGGCTGGGCGTCGATCCGGGGCTCGTCGACGCGGGCTCGATGGGGGACGCGGACCGCGAGGCCGCGCGGCCGCGGGACACCTGCCTCGACGTGTCGAGGGTCGAAGCGACGCTGGGTCGGGACCAGCCGACGCTCGCGGAGGATCTGGCGGCGATCGACGGGGCGCTCGCGGCGAGTGTCGACGAACACTGACGGTCAGTGTGGACTGCCCGCGGCGTCACTCGTCGACGCCCGCATCGTCCGTATCGCTCGGGATCGCGGTGAATCCGAGCGTCCCGAAGTCGCTGTCGAAGGTGAAGACGCGGGCGACATCGCGTCGGTCGGCGAGTACGCCGGTGAGATGGTCGACGAGCGTGATCCGCTGGTCGTCGTAGCGCTCCAGCGCTCGGCAGGCCTCGTCGAAGGCGGTCGGGTCGGGGTGGACGACGGTGAACAGCCCCGAGTCACGGACGCGTTCGACGGCTCGCGCCGCGGCGGCGGGGCCAGCGTACCGGAGTGCCAGCGTAGCGAACTCCGACAGGACGTGGGTCGTCACGTACAGTGGCCGATGGACGAGGTCACCGACTGGGGACGCCCCCCTGAGTCGCTCATACCCGTGTGGTGACGACCGATCGACAAAGATCTGTCCCTGTTGGGACGTAACCCCCCGTATCCCGTCCATCTTGATGGGGTATCGACCCATCAAGGACACAACGCCCAGCGACGAGTCCGAAGCGGCCACCGAGAGCGTCGTTCGCCGGCGTTCAGAGCCGATACCGCTCCCTGTTGTCGAGGAAGTGCTCGCGGTCGCGCTCGGGCAGGTCCGAGAAGCGGAGGACCGCCTCGCAGTCGAGGCCGGGACACTTCGTGACGCGCCGGTCCTCCAGTTCGTTCGCGGAGACGACCGTTCCGCAGTCGGAGCAGGTGTGGGTGATTATCTTCATGCTCAGAACTTCAGCTCGGAGTTCTCGCCGACGACGAGCCGGTGGCCGTCGGGGCGGTGGCCGTCGGCGCTCTCGATCGACGCGTTGCGGCCGACGAGGCTGTCGACGATCCTGACCTCGGCGTCGACGTCGACCGCGCCGATGAGGACGCTGTTCTCGACGTGGGCCTCGGCGACGGTCGAACCGGGGCCGATCGAGGTGTAGGGGCCGACGTAGGCGCCGTCGCGGACGGTCGCGCCCTCGCCGATCGAGACCGGGCCGCGGACGACGGCGCTGGCTTCGATTTCGGCGCCGTCGCGTAGATCGACCCGACCGCGGGTCCGCGCGCCGTCGGCGATCCGCCCCGCGTCCGCCGGGTCGATGTCCTCGAGGACGAGCCGGTTGGCGTCGAGCACGTCGCCGGGCTTGCCGGTGTCTTTCCACCAGCCCTCGACGACGTGGGCGTCGACCGCCCGCCCCTCGTCGAGCAGCCACTGGAGCGCGTCGGTGATCTCCAGCTCCCCCCGCCAGGACGGTTCGAGGTCGGCGATGGCGTCGAAGACGGCCGGGGAGAACACGTAGATGCCGACCAGGGCGAGGTCGCTCGGCGGGTCGTCGGGCTTCTCGACCAGTCGCCGGACGGTCCCGTCGTCGTCGACCGCGGCGATCCCGAACTGGCGGGGCCGGTCGACGTGCTGGAGGGCGATGGCCGCGTCGCCGTCGCCGGCCTCGAAGCGCTCGACCAGCCGGCCGATGTCGCGGTTGAGGAGGTTGTCGCCGAGGTACATCACGAAGTCGTCGTCGCCGACGAACGCGCGGGCACAGCCCGCCGCGTGGGCCAGTCCCAGGGGAGCGCCCTGGACGACGTAGGTGATCTCGACGCCGTAGTCGCTCCCGTCGCCGAGCAGCGACTGGATGGCCTCGCGGCCCTTGTGCCCGAGGACGACGCCGATCTCGTCGATGCCGGCGGCGCGGAGGTCCTCGATGGCGTACTCGACGACCGGCTTGTTCGCGACCGGGATGAGCTGTTTGGGCCCGGTGTGGGTGATCGGCCGGAGCCGCGACCCCGTCCCACCGGCGAGCACGAGTCCCTTCACGCGCGGGCCCTCCCGACCGCGAGGGGTGAGCGTCCGGACATAGTCAGTGGGGCGCGTCCGGACATGGTCAGTGGGGCGTCTCGTCCCAGTCGAGGGGGATCTCGTCGGTGTCGGGGGGGAGGCGCTGCTCGTCGGGGTCGTCGTAGTCGTAGAGGTTCGTGGGCATGTTGAGAAGCAGCGCGCGCTCGTCGCCGACGACCTTGAACCCGTGCCAGCACTCGCCCGGGATCCGGACGAGCCGCTGGTCGTGTTCGCCGACGACGAACGTGTCGAGGTCGCCCCGCGTCGGCGACCCCTCGCGGTCGTCGTAGACGCCGACCTTGATCCGGCCGCTGGGGCAGACGAAGTGGTCGACCTGTCCCCGGACGTGGCGGTGCCACGCCCTGACGACCCCCGGGTAGCTCGTCGAGTGGTAACTCATCGACGGCTCCGGGTCGAACTCCGGCCAGTCCTCGCGGAAGCACTCGACCAGATGGCCGCGCTCGTCGGCGTTCACCTGAAGGTCCCGCACCGCGACGCCGTCTATCATGTTGCACGGGGGACGCCGCGGTCGCATTGTTACACGGAGCGTATCGCCCGCCGGGGTCGAGTGGGCCGGGCTTACTCCCGGTTGGCCGCCGGCCCGCCCGCCCGTCACCGACGGCGCGTCCCGACGCCGCGACGGTCGCGTCGAGCGGTTCGTCGGCGACGACGCCGTGACCGCGATCGAGACCGGCGACGGGCGCATCCCGGTCGACGCCGTGCTCGTCGACGAGGGCGTCGAACCGAACGCCGAGCTGGCCGCCGACGCCGGGATCGAGCGCGGCGAGACGGCCCGAGCAGCCGACTTCGATCCCGTCGAGGAGACGATCACGACCATCTCCCGTGCCCACTACTACCCCGGCGGGTCGCGCATCGTCGCCGAGATGGGCGCCGACGCCGACGACGGCCGGCTGCTCGGCGCCGGCCTCGTCGGCGAGGAGGGGTGTGCCCACCGGATCAACGCCGCCGCGACCGCGCTCCACACGGAACTCACCGTGGCGGAACTGGCCGACCTCGACTTCGGCTACTCGCCGCCGTTCGGCCCGGTCTGGGACCCCGTACTCACCGCGGCGAAGGCTGTCGACGGCGACCTGGCGTGACGGTCCCGCGAGTCACGCCAGCGCGCTCCGGGCCGGTCAGCCCTCGACCGAGCCGGCGGGCGTCTCGGTGTCCTCGTACTTCGTCTCGAACTCGCGGATGAGCTGGCCCATCTTGGCGTACCAGTCGTTGAGCATGCGCTGCATGTCGTCGGCGATGGTCGCCGGGTCGGCGGGCTCGTAGACGTGGTAGTAGCCGCCCTGGTCGTAGTTGACCTGTTCCTTCCGGATGAAACCGGTCTGGAGCAGCCGCTGGACGGCGCGGTAGGCGGTCGAGCGCTCGCGGTCGACGGCCGCCGCGACCTCGTCGACCGTCAGCGGCTCGTCGGTGTCGACCAACGCCTGGAAGACGTCCCTGTCGAGCTGTTTGAGCCCGTGGAAACACTCCAGAAGCCCCCCACACTCCATGTCCCGCTGTAGTTGTTCGGACATCGAATCCGGCATCTGTGTGCCGAACGCTACGGAATCGACGGGTATAAGATTTGTGTACAGATCGTGCAATTGTAGACGTGAATCGGAGGTGTGTGCGGTTGGGATCGACGCGGAGGGGGACTTCGATCCGGATAGATACGCGAAGTGAGAGGAGTGCCCCCGCCGAAATATATTTGTTCTGAACGCCCAATGCTCTACAACAATGACGCTCCCGATCGACCCGACCGAGATCGACCCCGACGACTTCGGCGAGGCCCAGACCACGCTGCAGATGGACCACGAGGAAGCCGTCGAACGCGTCCGCGAGGCGTTCACCGATGTCGGCATGGGGATCCCCGTGGAGTTCTCGCCGTCGGAGATGCTCAACGAGAAGGTCGACGCCGACAGGGACCCCTACTACGTGCTGGGGGCCTGCAACCCGGCGATCGCCGACAGAGCGCTCGACGCGACCGACAACAGGCTCGGCGCGCTGATGCCCTGTAACGTCGTCGTCTGGGAGCAAGAGCCCGGCGTCCAGCGCGTCTACCACGTCTCGATCATGCGCATCGCGCGACTCCTCGGGATGGTCTCCGACGAGGAAGCGATGGACGGGATCGTCGCCGAGACCGGCGAACTCGTCGACGAGGCCTTCGCGAACCTCGACTGAACGGCCGCGCCACCGCCGCCGGATCCGCCGCCTGGCGTCCGCCCGCGGCCGAGACGACTCCCTCGCCCCCTCCGCCGGTTTCGCCGAGTTGCCGATCGTGAAGTCGTACATACATTTATATGCGAGAAGCGTGCGACGGTCGAGATACGATGCGTCCCCGAAACGCCCTCCCCTCCGTTAGCCCCGGCCCTGGCCGTCTCCGTCGGACGCTCCGTCGCAGCGCCGCCGCGGTTCGAGCGCTCCGTCCGGACTCCGTCCGGGAGGCGGTCGACGCGACCGCGTACGTCGGCCTCGTCGCCGCCGTCGTCGTCGCCGGCTACCTCCAGGGCGGCATGACCGTCGTCGTCGCGGTCCCGACCGTCCTCGGAATCGGCCTCGGCAGTATCGTCGTCGTCCAGGCGGTGATGGCCTGTTTCACCGTCTCCGGCATGTTCGGCTGCTCGGCGCTCGCCCTGTTCGGCCAGCGCGCCGTCGAGGAGACCGGCCGCCGCCCGTCGACCGGCCCGACCGTCACCGCCGTCGTCCCCGTCCACCGCGACGCCGCCGTCCTCGACCGCAGCGTCGAGAGCCTGCTCGACGGCCGCTACGAGGACCTGCGGGTGGTCGTCGTCGCCGAACCCGACGACGAGGCCTCGATCGCACGCGCCCGCGAGTACGCCGCCCGCGAGGCCCGCGTCGAAGTGCTGGTCAACACCCGCTACCCCGGCAGCAAGGCCGGCGCCGTCAACTACGCCGCCGAGGCGACCGACTCGCCGTACCTCGCCGTCTTCGACGCCGACGAGCGGGTCGACCCGCGGTTCGTCTCGACGGCCGTCGCCCGGCTGGACGACTGCGACGTGGTGCAGGGCCGGACCGTCCCCGAGCCCGACGGGCTCGTCGAGACGATCGCCTACTACGAGTCGGTCGTGCTGGGCGACCTGAGCCAGCGCCTGCTCACGCTGGTGACCGACTTCACGATGGCCGCCAGCCGCACCGTCGTGATGCGCCGGTCGGCCTTCGAAGCGGTCGACGGCTACGACCCCGCGATGCTCACCGAGGACTACGCCTTCGCCTTCGACTGCTACGAGGCCGACCTCGACGTGGTCGAACTGCTCTCGCAGGCCTCGACCATCGAGGGCGCCCACAGCGTCGCCGACTGGTGGGGCCAGCGCAAGCGCTGGATGACCGGCTACGCCCAGACGCTCCACGACCTCCTGGTCGGGTGTCGCTCCCCGCGCAACTACCGGACGCTGCTCGCCCCGCTGCTGTGTGCCGGATCGGTGTTCGGCAACGTGTTCATGCTCTCGCTGGTCTCGAAGGCCGCCGTCCTCGTCGTCAGCGGCGCGGTGACCTGGCTCGCGCTCCCCGTCGCGACGCTGGCCGGCGCCGCGCTGGCGCTGCGAGTCAGCGACGCTCGGCGGGGGCGGGTCGACTCCGTCGGCCTCGCGTGGCTCGCGACGCCGCTGGTCCTCCCGCTGTACAGCCTCGTCGGCATCCGCGCCGCCGTCGCCTACCTGTTCACCTGGGACGGCGAGTGGTACAGCGTCGCCAAGGGGGTCTGAGCGGTCCACCACGTCGCTGGCGCTTCGTCCGTGCTCTCGGCGGCGTCACGGCTCGGACACGGAGCGGTCAGCCGGCCCTCGCCCGGTGCGTGACCATCCGGTACACGTCTCGATAACGGGCGTTCTCGGTCGCCCTGAGAAGTGTCCCGTTCGCCGTCGTCTTCGGCGACTCACCCCCAGTCAGTCGTTCTTCGACCGGCTCCGCCGCGTCGCTGGCCGTGCGGGCGGCGGCCGGGCTCGGCTGAGCGCCGCCGGCGTTCGACGGACTCTCATCGCGTGCGACACGCGAGCGACCGACCCCAGTTCGGACTGGGCTTTTTCTCGTCCCGGCGCTCGGCGCGACGTTCACGGGACCTACCGGCCGAGCGGAGGGCGACCTATCCGTCGACGACCGACGGGTCGCGGAAGGTCAGGTCCGTCGCGACGGAGATGCTGTTCTCCGCGGCGCGGGCGCTCCGTTCGAGCAGGACCACCGACCGCTGGAGGGCCAACAGCGGTTCGGGTCGCGCCGTCGCGAGGTGCTCGTTCATCGACTCGACCTCGTCGTCGACCCGGTCGAAGGCGTCGTTCGCCCGCTCGATCCCCTCGTAATCGCGGTCGTTGACGCTTTTGATGGCGATATCGGCCGCCTCGTCGATCGTCTCCCGGAGCGTTTCGATGCGCTCGGTCGTCGCCGCGTCGGGCGTCCCCTCCTGCTCCCGGGCGATCGTCGCGATCTCACAGGCCGCGTCGGCCATCGAGAGGATGTCCGCGGCGATCGACCGGAACCCGATGATCGGGAGATCCGCCTCCAGCCCGACGTCCTGGCTGAGCCGCGGGTTCTGGTAGGTCGTGAACAGGAGCCGCAGGAAGAGGAAGTAGAGCTTCTCGACCTGCGGGTACCGCTTGGAGACGACGCGCGCGGTCGAGGTGTCGCCGTCGATCAGCGCCGTCACCGCGTCGTCGCGCATCGACGCCTCCGTCCGGTGGAGCCGGTCGAGCAGCGTCGGGATATCGAAGTCGTCGGGCGCGACGGAACACCGGACCGTCACCACCTGGTCGCGCTGTTCGATCGCGCCCAGCCCCATCAACCGCCGTTCGGCCGCCAGGACGCCGTCGTGATGGGAGAGTTTCAGCGGCTCGGACCCCTCGATCCGGACGATCTGTCGACCCAGCACGTACTGACTGATGAGCGCCCGCTCCAGCGCCTCGTTCTCCAACAGGTCCGCGTTGATCAGCGTCTCCTCCTCGTCGTTCGATGACCGCTCCGGGATCAACAGCAGCGACTCCCCGTTTTTCGATTCCTGAAGGGTCACCTGGTCGCTCTTGTCGATGTCGTGGGCGCGCGCCCACTCGACCGGTATCGAGACGCCGAACGTCGACGACCCCAGCTTCTGTACCTTCCGTTTCATCCGCGATGGATCGTCGTTCATACCTGGCGTTCGACCGTAGTAATCCTCAGATCGAATATCCACATAACGCTTCTCTAGGTATCCACTATTACCGCATTGAGAGGTTTTCAGTGATCCATGTATTCGGTACACCTGTGGGCGTACCCGTACAGGTACGGACACCAGTCGCGAGCCCGTCGAGCGGACGGCCGCTCCGCTCGCGATACTGACGGGTCCGGTCGGCGGGACGGCGACGACTGACCGAACCCCCGTCCGGCCGCTGTCACGCCCGAACGGGTCGACCGGCGGGGTACAGCGACCGGACCAGCAGCGCGAACCCCGGGGCGACGAGCAGCCCCTGCACGAACAGGGTCGATTCGGCGTCGAGTCCGAGCGCGACCGCGCCCAGTGCCCCGGCCAGCGGGCCGAGCGCGATCGCGGCGAGTCCGTAACTCAGCAGCCACAGCTCGCGCGACGCGGTTCGATTGGCCGCCCTGTACGCGAGCGAGGCGACGAGCGCGCCGGAGACGACGGCGACCGTCGTCACGACGAGCGTCGCGACCGTCAGCGGAGTGTGCGTCGACATGGGTGAATCACCGTCGGGGAGCGGTCGCCGTCCGGTCCGTCGCCCCGCGGCGGGCGACGACGGCATCCGGACCGCGACCGGTCGGTCCCCGGCCGTGTGCGAAGCTACCACGGAGGCGACCTTCAAGCCCGGACGGGCTTCTCGCCGGCCGGGAACGGGAGGTGACGTGGTCGCTCGCGCCACCGCGGCGGACCGGGCGGGATCCGCGTTCTGTGGGGCGATATCGCCGGTATCGCCGTCTCGAGTGCGCGCGTCCGGTCCCAGCGGCTGGGAATCACGGCACGGCTTATCCGCTCGCTGGCGGAACGTCGGTGTATGGCGACCCGAGAACTCGAATCACAGGTGTTCGGCTGGGACGTGGAGTTCACCTACTCGGAGACGTGGATAGGGTACGCGCTGTTCGCATTGCGGCTCATCATGGGCTGGACGCTCTTTTACGCCGGGATCACGAAAGTCGTCGATCCCGAGTGGAGCGTCCGCGGGTTCCTGCTGTACGGGATCCCCGACGGCAACCCGCTGACCGGCCTGTGGACGGCGATGGGCAACGACTGGGCCTGGCTGCTGACGCCGCTGAACCAGCTCGGGCTGACGCTCGTCGGCCTCGCGCTGATCCTCGGACTCTTTGTCCGGTTCAGCGCGTTCTGGGGCGCCACGATGATGCTGTTCTACTGGCTGGCCTCCTATCCCTTCGACAACGCCCTGCTCATCGACTACCACATGGTGTACGTCTTCCTGCTGTTCGGCCTCGGCGCGTTCGGCGCCGGCCGGATCCTCGGTCTGGACGCCCGCATCGAGGAGCTCGACGTCGTCGAACAGTACCCGCAGCTCCGGCTGTTCCTGGGATAGCTCGTGCCCGTCGGCCGGCACCGACGGCCGACCGCTTTCTCGTTTCGACACCGCCGACCGCGAGCCGTGGTCGATTCACCCCTTAACTCTTGCCGTGTCCACCGCCAGTGTGGAAGCCGGCACAGACGTATTCGAGGGAGCCGCGAACGGACAGACATGGACGACGAATCCGGAGTGTCCAGCGACCTGAAGGAGACGCTCCAGCGCCACCGTCGCGGCAGCGGCTCGGACGGCACGCTGGTGCTGAGCGACCAGGAGGGGTACGTCGGCGACGAGATCACCTTGAAGGGCCGTAACTTCCCGGCCGACGAGGAGTACGAGCTGCTGTGGAACTCGACGGAAGGTCGGTGGGGCGTCCTGGAGGGCAACGAGGTCGTCGGCCCGCAGTACCAGCCCCGGACCGACCGCATCGCGACCGTCAGGACCGACGCCGACGGCGCCTTCGACGAGGACTGGACGATCCCGAGAGACTACGGCGGCGCCCACCGGATCCAGGTCCAGAACGGCGACGGGAACGTCCTCGCGCGCGACGAGTTCTCGGTCACGCCCCACTTCGAGATCGACCGCACCGAGGCGCCGCTGGGCGAGGCCTTTACTATCACCGGCTACGGGATCGGCCCGAACGTCGTCACGAACAACTACCAGATCTCCTGGGACAACGGCAACGTCGGGTTCGTGACCGGCGTGATGAACCGCGGGACCGCGACCGCCGAGATCCGCGCGGTCGGCCCGCCCGGCGAACACGTCATCCAGGTGTGGCGCAACTACAAGGGGGTCCCCTACCTCCAGAACAACACCCAGTCGCCGTACGGCCCGGTCGCGGGCGGCCGCCAGTCGGTCTGGACCGTCGAGGTGACCGAGCCCGACGACGACCCCCGGACCGCCTGGGTCGACCCGCTGCTCGACGAGCAGCCGATGAGCGTCCACTACCCCGAGATCGACGCCGACACCGAGGCCGAACTGGAGATCTCGCCCCCCTCGGGCCAGGCCGGGACGACCGCCGTACTCACCGGCCGGAACTTCCCCGCCGAGACCGAGGTCGAGTTGATCTGGTACCGCCACGAGGGCCACCGCGTCAAGGGGATCCCGATCACTCCCGAGCCCAAGCCGGACGTGCTCCCGACGGTCGAAACCGATTCGGAGGGCGGCTTCCAGACGGAGATCGCGATCCCCCGCGCCGAGGGGTCGACCCGCCCGATCACCGCCGCCGTCGACGGCCGCGAGGTCGCCGTGACCGGGTTCATGATGCAGCCCTCCATCGAGACGTTCGCGCCCGTCCGCGGCCCCGTCGGGACGGAGATCGACATCGAGCTGTCGGGGATCGGCTGGACCATCTACGAGAACGCCCCCTTCTTCGTCTACGACAACACGCCGCTGGGCTACGTCTGTGGCACCGCCGGCGACGACAAGGAGGGCACCGTCCACGCGCGGCTCCGGGCGGCCGGCGAGCCCGGCTGGCACTTCCTCGACGTCTATCCCAGCCTCTTCGACATGCAGGAGGAGAAACCCGTGTTCGAAGTCCGCCCGCACCTCTCGTATCTCGACAACCACCCCGTCCGGCCGCTGCCGGCGCTGCACATGGCCTTCGAGGTCACCGAGTGATGGCGCTGGATCTCTCGCTCGCCGTCCACCCCTACGCCTGGACCCAGCCCCTCCGGGACGGCCGCGTCGAGCCCGAGGGGGTCGACCTCTCGGCGGTGAACTACCCCAACCCCGTCCGCTTCTCCCGGATGGTCCGGGACCTGGAGTTCGACGCCTGCGAGCTGTCGATGGGGACCTACCTCGCCACCCGCCGCGACGCCGACCGCTTTCCGTTCACCGCCCTCCCGATATTCCCCTTCCGCAAGTTCCGCCACGCGTACATGTACGTCCGCGAGGGCGCGGGGATCGATTCGGTCGCGGATCTCGCGGGCGCCCGCGTCGGCATCGTCAACTGGCAGACGACGACGGGGATCTGGCAGCGCGGGACCCTCGCCGACCGCCACGGCCTCGACCTCGCCGAGGTGGAGTGGGTTGCCGGCGGGTCGGAGATCGTCGACGTGGACGTGCCCGAGCGGTTCGACCTGGAGTACGTCGGCCACCAGGGGTCGACGATCGGCCTCCTCGAAGGGATGATCGAACGCGCCGAGATAGACGCGATCTTCCACCCCGTCGACGCCGGGATCGCGAACGCCCGCCGGCTGTTCGACGACGCGAAAGCCGTCGAGCAGCGCTACTACCGCGAGACGGGCATCTTCCCGGTCATGCACGCGATCGTCGTCCGCGACGAGGTGCTCGCCGAGCACCCCTGGGTCGTCCAGCCGCTGTACGACGCCTTCCAGCACGCCAAGGAGATCGGCCTCTCGGCGCTGGAGCGCCCGCGCGAACTCCCGCTGGTGTGGGCGGACGTGTACGCCGACGAACAGCGGTCGGTGCTGGGCGAGGACCCCTGGGAGTACGGGCTCACCGAGGACAACGTCGCCGCCGTCGAGACGCTGGCCGGGTACGCCCACGACCAGGGCGTCGCCGCCGAGCGCTACGATCCGGGCGAGCTGTTCGCGACCGACCACCTCGACACCGACTACTACGCCTGAACTCGGGTTCGAGTCCGCCCGGACCGACCCGGGCGCTCCCACTCGGCGGGATTCCCCGTCGCGCGTTTACGTCGGTCGCACCGACGCTTCCGTATGGAGTTCGAGGGAACCGAGACGGTCCCGGTCGAGCGGTCGGCGGCCTGGGACCTGATCACCGACCCGGCCGTGTTGACCACGTGCGTCATGGGCGCCGAGGAGATCGCGCGGGTCTCCGAGGACCGCTACGAGGGGGCGATCCGCCAGCGGATCACCGGGATCGACGTGGCGCTCGACGGCGAAGTCCGGATCGAGGAGCGCGACCGCCCGGAGTGGCTCCGCTTCACCGGCGTCGGGACGGACTCCCGAACCGGGAGCCGCATGGACGCCGACGTGACGGTGACGCTGACCGACGAGGGCGCGGCGACCGAGTTGGCGTACGACGTAGACGTGACCTTCACCGGCCGATTGGCGACGATGGGGTCGCGGGTGCTCCGCCGGCAGGTCCGCGCCAACGTCGAGACGTACTTCGAGAACCTCGTCGACCGCGTGGAGGCCCGCGCGTGACGCCCGGGCACTCCGGCCCCGACCCGAAGTCCGCCGTCGGGTCGTCGGCCACGCGCAAGGACGCCCGGGCGAAGGTCCGCGGCCGGGCCCGCTACGCGACCGACGTGGACCACCCCGACGCGCTCGTCGGGGGCGTCGTCCGGTCGCCGGTCCCTCACGCCGAAATCGTGGGGTTCGACGGCGACGCGGCCGCCGCGATGGACGACGTGGCCGCCGTGGTCCCCCGCTGGGACCTGCCGGGCGGGTTCGACGACCGCGTCCGCCACTACGGGGACGCTATCGCCGCCGTCGCCGCTGAGACCCCCGCGGCCGCAGACGCGGCGGTGGAGGCCATCGAGTACGACCTCGACCCGCTGGCGTCGGTCCACGACCCCCGCGAGAGCGTCCGTTCGGGCGCCCCCGTCGTGCAGGCCGACCCGGCGTTCGGCCAGCCCGACCGCCACCCCCTCCGGGTAGACAACCCCGAGTACGTCCGCAACGTCGACGACTACCACGCCCTCGAAGTGGGCGATCCCGACGCCGCGTTCGCCGCCGCCGACCACGTCCACGAGGCGAGCTACCGGACGCCGCGGGTCACCCACTGCAACCTCGACCGGCACTGCGCGGTCGCCGAGTGGTCCGGGGAGACGCTCCGCGTGACCGCGACGCTCGGCAACCGCGGCCACGCCGAGAAGACGCTCGAACGGCTGTTCGACGACCCCGAGGGCGAGGCCGAAGTCGAAGTCGAGGTCAAACGTCCCCCGACCGCGGGGTCGAGCTTCGGCGGGCGGTCGCTGACGAAGCTCACTCTCGAACCGGTCGCGGCCGCGCTGGCCCGGGAAGCCGGACGGTCCGTCCGACTCGAATTCGACCGCGAGACGGAGTTCTCGGCCGCCGAGTCACGCCACGCGACCCACCTCGACCTGAAAGCGGGGGCGACCGACGACGGCCGCCTCACCGCCCTGTCGGTCGACGCCGTCGCCGACACCGGCCCGTACCCCAACGGCGTCGGCCACGTCGTCCTGAGCGCCTGCCGCGGCCGGCCGCTCGACACCTACGCCGTCGAGAACTACCGCTTCGAGGGCGTCTCGGCGTTCACTAACAACCCGCCAGCCGGCGAGTACCGCGGTATCGGCGTCACGCAGATCACCTGGGCGCTGGAGTCCCACCTCGACGAACTCGCCCGCCGGGCCGGGTTCGACCCCGTCGCCGTCCGCCGGCGCAACTGGGTCGCCGAGGGCGACGAACGGCCCCACGCCGACGCGCCGGTGAGCAGTTGCGGCCTCCGCGAGTGCCTCGACCGCGGTCGGGCGCGGTTCGAGGAGCTGCGAGCGAGCCCCGACGCCGGCGGCGACGACCGGGACGGCCCCGAGAGCGAGCGATCCGACGACACCGTCTACGGCCGGGGCGTCGCCGCGGGCGGGCAGATCACGACGCCCGCCGCCGGGAACAACGACGACTACGCCGGGGCGCGCCTGACCCTCGCGCCCGACGGTTCGCTGGCCGTCCGCACGGGCGCCATCGACGTGGGCCAGGGCGCCGCGACCGCGCTCGCCCAGATCGCCGCCGAGGCCACCGGACTGGCGCTCGACCGGGTGACAGTCCAGGGCTACGACCCCGACGACGCGGTCGACGACAAGTACGGCTCGGTCGCCAACCGGACGACGTACCTCGTCGGCGCGGCGATCCGCGACGGCGCCGACGACCTGTGCGACCGACTGCGCGCTCGCGCGGCCGACCACCTCGACGCACCGCCCGAGGACCTGGCGGTCCGGGAGGGCCGCGTCGAGTCGCCCGACGGGAGCGCTATCTCGGTCGGCGCGCTCGTCGACGACCCCCTCGCGGTCACGGGTCGCGCCGAGACCGAGCGGGCGCCGCTGGCCTACGGCGTCCACTTCGCCGAGGTCGCCGTCGACACCGGGACCGGCGCGGTCGACGTGACCGCCTACGTCGCCGCCCAGGACGTTGGCTACGCGATCAACCCGACGCTCGTCGAGGGCCAGATCGAGGGCGCCGTCGGCCACGGGATCGAGTTCGCGCTCACTTCCGAGGTTCAGCTGGAGGGGGGCGTGCCGACCAACGCGACACTGGCCGACTACCCCGTGAGTTCGCCCGCCGAGATGCCCGACCGGCTGGCCTGTGAGATCGTCGAGTCCGCGGAGGAATCCGGTCCGTACGGCGCGAAGGGCGTCGGGACGCCGTCGATCACGCCCGTCGCGCCCGCGGTCACGAGCGCGGTCCGTGACGCCGTCGGCGAGCGGTTCACCGCGGCGCCCGTCCGCGACGAGGACGTGCTGTTCGCGCTCGACGGGAGTGAGAGCGATGACTGACGGGACCGCCGACGCGACCGGGCGCTCGGAGGCCGACTACTACCGCCCGGAGACGGTCGAGGCCGCCTGTCGGCGACTGCGCGACGCCGACGGCCGGGTGCGAATCGTCGCCGGCGGCCAGACGCTGCTGCCCCTCGTCCGGCAGGGGCTGGTCGACGCCGACGCGTTCGTCGACGTGAGCGCGGTCCCGGGGCTGTCCGGCGTCACGGTCGAGGATGGCCGCGCGACCGTCGGCGCGACGACGACCTACGCCGAACTGGCCGACCACGGCCTGGCCGACCGCGTCGCCGCGCTGGGCGAGGCCTGCGCCGTCGTCGCCGACCGGCAGGTCAGGACCCTCGGGACCGTCGGCGGGGCCGTCGCCCACGGCGATCCGACGTTCGACCTGCTCGCGCCGCTCCGCGCACTGGACGCCGACGTGGGACTGGCGGGCCCGGACGGCCGCCGGCGCGTCCCCCTGAGCGAGTTCCTGATCGGCCACCTCCGAACGGATCGCCACGAGGGCGAACTGGTGACCGACGTGACGTTCGACCGTCCCGATCCCGAGCGGTCGGGCTCGGCCTACGAACGCCACGCCGCCGCCGGATCGGGCCGGGCGACCGCCGGCGTCGCCGCGGTCGTGACCCTCGTCGACGGTGCCGTCGAGACCGCTCGCGTCGCCTGCTCGGCCGTCGCGGACACGCCCGTCCGCGCGCACGCGGTGGAGGGCGACCTGACCGGCGAGGCGGCGAGCGCCGAGGCCGTCGCAGCCGCGAGCGAGCGAGCGCCCGCGGACATCGACCCCATCGACGACGAGGCGGGGTCGCCCGCGTACAAACGCCGGCTGGTCGCGACGCTCACCGAGCGGAGTCTGCTGAGCGCCATCGGCCGGGCGGGAGGGTCGCCATGAGAGTCGCCTTCGAACTCGACGGCGAGGAGCGGACCGTCGAGACGCCGCCCGACCGCTCGCTGCGGGAACTGCTCCGCGAGGACTGCGACGCCCGGAGCGTCAAGGCCGGCTGCGACGGCGGCCGCTGTGGCGCCTGCACCGTCCTGCTCGACGGCGACGCCGTGAAGGCCTGTCTGGTCATGGCCGCGAAGGTCGACGGCCGATCGGTCACCACCGTCGAGGGCATCGCCACCGGGAGCCTCGGCCGCGAGGTGCAGGACGCCTTCGAGGAACACAGCGCCCTGCAGTGTGGCTACTGCACCCCGGGGTTCGTGCTGTCGGCGCTCGCCCACCTCGACGACGACCCCGACGCCGACCGCGAGGCGCTCCGGTCGGCCCTGTCGGGCAACGTCTGTCGCTGCACCGGCTACGAGAAGATCATCGACGCCGTCGCGGCGGTCGCCGAGCGGCGCGGCGACGCGGAGTGACGCGCAGTCGCGGATTCGCCCCGTTAAGCGTTGCGTCGCGTCCCGCTGGATGGGCCGTTCGGCCGGGCTTACGGCCGCGACGCGCGACGGTTCGGGTATGGCACTGGACCTGTCGATCGCCTGCTGGACCCGCGACCTGACGCGGTCGCTGCTGACGGGTGCGGTCGAACCCGACGGCGTCGACGCGACCGTCGTGGCCGAGTACCCCCCGCGACGCCACCGCCGCTTCTTCGAGCGCGGCGACTTCGACGTGTGCGAGGTGTCGCTGGCGTCGTACCTCTCCTCGCACGAACGGCCCGAGGAGTATCCCTTCACCGCGATCCCGGTCTTCCCGTGCAAGAAGTTCCCCCAGTCGTTCTGCTACCGTCGGACCGACGCCGGGATCGACGACCCGTCGGACCTGGCCGGCGAGCGGGTCGGGATCCAGTCCTGGCAGACGACGCGGGACGTGTGGATGCGCGGCATCGCCCGCGAGCGCTACGGGCTCGACCTCTCGGAGGTGACCTGGTTCCGCCGCAAGGGCGACGACGTGCCGGTCGACATCCCCGACCGCTTCGACATCCGCACGGTGCCGGGCGAGCAGGGCGGCGAGGCGATGGTCGACCCCGACGACCTGCGGGCGATGTTCTTCGACGGCGAGCTGGTCGCCGCCATGGAGCCCGCCAACGCAATGTTCCACAGCGTCGTCGAGTCCGACGACGCCGCGCTCATGTTCGACGACCCCGTCGAGACCGAACGCGAGTACTACCGCGACACGGGGATCCACCCGATCATGCACACCGTCGCCGTCCGCGACGAACTGCTGGAGGCCCACCCGTGGCTCGCCGTCTCGCTGTTCGACGCCTTCCGCGAGGCCCGCGACGACGCCCTCGAAGCCAACCTGAGCCCCAGCACCCACACGACCAACACCTGGGGGCACCTCCACCTCGTCGAACAGGACCGGATCCTCGGCGAGGACGCCTGGGAGTACGGCCTGACCGACCGCACCGTCCCCGAGCTGGAGAAGTTCCAGACGTACGCCGAGAACCAGGGACTGATCCCCGACCGGTACGACCTCGACGAGCTGTTCGTCGACTGCTCGGTCGCGCGGACCTGAAACGGAGGGGCGGTGCTGTCGAACCCGGACGAGCGCGGTCGCGACCGGACGGCGCCGGTCAGGTCTCGGCCTCGTAGACCTGCAGGGCCTTGGGCTGGAACTGGAGGTTGATCCCGTCGCCGCGGTCGAACTGCCGGTAGCTGTCGGTGTGGACGACCAGCGTCGCGTCGGTGTCGTCGATCCGGACCGTCAGTTCGTACCGGTCGCCGATGATGCCCTCGGCGACGACCGTCCCCGACAGCTCGATGCGCCCGTCGACCTCGCCGGCGAACTGGCCGATCTGGACGTCGTCAGGCCGGAGGAAACACTCCACGTCGTCCGTCTCACCGCCGTTTTCGACGTAATCGACGTTGCCGAGCGGGAAGTCGACGAACGGGGTCCGGACGACCCGGTCGCCGTCGCCGCTCGGTTCGGTCGTCCCGGTGAAGCGGTTGCGGACGCCGACGAACTGCCGGGTGAACGGTGACTCGGGCCGCCGGTACAGCGCCTCGGGCTCGCCGCGCTCGACGACGTCCCCGTCGTTCATCACGAGCACCCGGTCGGCGAGGTAGAACGCCTCCTGCTGGTCGTGGGTCACGTACAGCACGCTGAGCCCGAGTTCGTGTTGCAGCCGCTGGAGCTCGTAGCGCATGTGCTTGCGAAGCTCCTTGTCGAGGTTGCTCAGCGGCTCGTCCAGCAGTAGCAGTCCGGGGTCGTGGACGATGGCCCGGGCGAGCGCCGTCCGCTGTTTCTGGCCGCCGCTGAGGTCGGTCGCCGGCGACTCCGCGAGCTCCGGGATCTCCATCAGTTCGAGCACCTCCGCGACTCGCTCGTCGTACTCCCCGCTCGGTACGTCCGTCGCGTGTTCGAGCGGGAAGACGACGTTCTCGTGGACGGTCTTGTGGGGCCAGATCGCGTAGTTCTGGTAGACCATCCCCAGGTCGCGTCGCTCCGGCGGCAGCGAGGTGTCGCCGTCGAAGACGGGCTCGCCGTCGATGGCGATCTCGCCGCCGTCGGGCGTCTCGACGCCGGCGACGCACCGGAGGACCGTCGTCTTGCCGCAGCCGCTCGGGCCGAGCAGGGCGACGATCTCGTCGGCGCCGACCGTCACGTCGACCCCCGAGAGGTGGAACTCGCTACCGAACCCCTTCTCCAGGTCCCGTACCGTCAGCCGCGTGTCACTGTCCATAGCTGTGGTGGTGTCCCCGACGGGCCGGTGGCCGGTCGTCCCGACCCGACGGCCCGCCGGTCGTCTCGGTTCGAGCTACCCCGCCCACGCATTAACCCCCTCCGCGGATTTCTACGCCGTGGGAACTGCGGGGGGGCCGTCCGAGCGAGGTCGCGGCCGATCCCCGCCCCGGGCGCGATCGGGACCTCAGTGCTGGCCGAGTTCGTAGAAGGTGATGCCGCAGACCCGCATCGCGAGCACGAAGACGACAGTCAGCCCGATGAAGACGGTCGAGATGGCGGCGACCAGCGACAGCGCCGGCTCGTACATGTAGAGCTGGAACAGCTCGACGGGGATCACCACCGTGTCCGAGGAGTAGGTCATCCACGGGATCGACAGCAGCTGGAACACGTGGACCGCCAGGAAGAACCAGAGGACGACCGCCGTGTTGCGGAACAGCGGGAGGAACACCTCGCGTAGCTGGCGGAGCCAGGAGGCGCCGGCGACCCGCGCGGCCTCCTCCAGCACCGAGTGGATCTGGACGACGTTCCCGACCGCGATACGCGAGGAGACCGGGAGGAAGACGATCACCGACCCGAGGGCGATGATAGCCAGCGTCCCGTAGAGGGTGACGCCCGGGAGCTTGCCGACCCAGAGGCTCAGGAAGATCAGCCCGGCGCCGGTGATGATCCCCGGCACCGCCAGCGGCGTGAGCGTCAGGAAGTCCACCGCGCCGCGAAAGCGCCCGTCGGTCCGCTCGGTGTAGTAGGCCGCCCCGACGACGAGGACCGTCCCCAGCGTCGCCGCGCCGACCGCGACCAGGACGCTGTTGACGAACGCCTCGCGCAACCCCGAGCTCGTGACCGCCGTGACGTAGTGTTCGACCGAGAGCCCCGAGAGCCGGACGTGGCCCGTCCACGTCGAGTGCAGCGACGTGAGCGCCAGCGCGAGGATCGGTAGGATCCACACGAGTGAGACGACGGCCCACAGCCCGCCGGCGAGCGGCCACCGCCACCGACCCAGGTCCCAGGTCCGGCGTCGACCGGTCCGACCGGTCAGCGTCATGAACTCCCGTTTCCGGCTCGTCACCCGTCGGTAGTAGTAGACGAGGACGCCCGTCGCGAGCAGCAGGCTACACGCCAGCGCGGCGGCCTCGCCGTAGGCCGGCGGGAACCGCGAGTTGATCGCCGACCCGATGGCGGTCGAGTACACGTCGAACCCGCGGCGCGAGCCGAGCACCGAGACGATGGCGAACTCCCCCATGCCGTAGAGGAAGACCGTGATCACCGCCGAGAGGAGCGCCGGCTTGACCAGCGGGAGCGTGACCGACCGCAGCGTCTGGGTGACGCTCGCTCCGTGGATCCGGCTCACCTCCTCGAACGACGCGTCCATGTCCTGCAGTGCCGGCACCGTCAGCAGATACGCCGTCGAGACGACGTTGACGCCCGCGACGAACGCGACCCCCCACGGGGTGAACAGACCGACCGAGAGCGACCCCAGGCCCAGCGCGTCGGCGACGGCGACCGAGACGAGCCCGTTCTGTGGCCCGTAGGCGGTGATGTACATGATCCCGAAGACGTACCCCGGGATCGCCTGGCCGGACAGCAGGACCAGCTCCAGCCCGCCCTTCGTCGGGAGGTTCGTCCGCACGAACAGCCAGGCCAGCGTCAGCCCGAGCGCGATACCGGTGACCGTCATCCCGACCGCGACGACGAGGGTGTTCGCCAGCAGCGTCGGCACGTCGAAAAATCCCTCGCGGTACACGTCGACGAAGTGCGCGAGCGTGAACGACCCGCCGATCTCGCCGGGATAGCCCGACCAGACGCTCGTCCACAGGAGAAAGACCAGCGGCACCAGCGTCAGGACGGCGACGCCCGCGACGATCGTCCCGAGGACGAGTCGCTTGGCCGAGAACCGGCGGTCTGCGAGCCCGCCGACACCCTCTAGCGCGGCGGCCACGTCGTCGCGGACGCTCATCGCTCGCCTCCGGGCGCGTTCGAGGGATCGGTGCTATCCATGCCTACCAGTGGGGGAGTCACAGCGCGCGTTCCGTTCGTCCCGACTACGGCTCGAACATGCCGGTGTCGACGGCTCTCTGGCCGAGCGTGGAGTACTCCGCGGACTCCCAGAACCCGATCGGGAACAGGTTCGCGTTCAGGCGCCGCTCCGTGTACGGGTCGATGTCGATATCCGAGAGGTCCAGATCGGTCCGGACTGGCACTTGGTCGGTCACGTCGGTCAGGATCCGCCGCTGGACCGACTTCTCCAGCATCGCGCTGACGAAGTAGCGGGCGACCCACGGGTGCGGCGCCTCCCGGTTGATGCTCAGGCCGCCCTCCGTGGCGTTGCGCTTGGCGGGGTCGGTGAAGATGCCCTCGACGGCCAGGTCCTCGTTCTTGACGAACGGGGCGGCCGCCCACGGCCAGTTGTACAGCATCATCGCGGCGTTGCCCTTCCCGACCTCGCGCATCCCGGCCGAGTGAGAGTTGACCCCGACCACCTCGAAGTGGTCCATCAGGCTCCGGATCCACTCCATCTCGCCCATGTCCGTCTGGGCGGCGTGGTAGCGGGTGATCCAGCCGATCATCCCGGAGCTGACGTAGCCGGAGAAGGCCACTTCGAGCCCCTCGTACTGGTCGTCGAACAGGTCGTTGTACGTCTCCGGGTAGTCCAGCCCCTGCTCGTCGAAGATCTCCGTGCTCACCGGGAGGACGACCCCGGCGCCGCCGTTGAACCCCGACACCAGGAACGGGAGCACGCGTTTGTCGGGTAGGGCGTCGCCGAACCAGAAGTTCTCGTCGATGCCCCACTCGAACCACTCCTTCGCGTAGGCGGTCCCCTCCTCGCGGCCCTTCTGTTTGATCCGGTCGCGGAGGTTCGACGCGACGCTGATCACGTCGGCCGCGTCCTCGCCGGCCTGGCGCTCCTGGAGGAGCCGCTGGGAGACGGCCGCGCCGTCGCTGGCGAAGACCGTCGCCTCGACGCTCGTCCCGAACTCGTCGTTGATCACGTCGACGAGGTCGTACCACTGCTGGGAGTCGCCCGTCCCCGCGTAGATCGTGACCTCGGCGCCGTCGCCGACGTAGTCGGCGAGTTGCTCGGTCGTCCACGGCGGCTCGGGCTCGCCGGCCGTCGATACGGTGGCGCCGGTCGACGACGCGGTCCCGCCGGGCGTCGAGCCGTCGCCGGCCGCCTCGCCGCCCGCGTCGGGCGTCGCGGTCGTCGGCGAGTCGGACCCCAGACACCCCACGAGCGACGCCGCCGAGACCGCCGCACCCGTCGCGAGAAACGCGCGCCGCGAGGGAACCCCGGTCCGACGCCGTCGGTCGTCGCGCTCGTCGCGTCCACGGTCGGCGTCGGCTGAATGCTGTCCGGTCATACACGTCGGGCTACCCCGCGTTCGGATAAACGGGTAGCGGAGATTGCTACTCGATGGGAAGACGGCGGTCGAGGGTGGGCCACTGCCGGTCGGTGGACCGGCCGACCGGAGCGATACCGCAGCGCGATCCGGGTCAGTCGTCGCCCTCGACGACCTCGGTGAGGGTCCCGAAGTAGGAGTCGATGTCCCGTTCGACGATCGGGCGCAACACGGACGGGTTGAGCGTGGCGGCACCCCCGGTGTAGGTCACCTCGGCGGTGTAGGCCAGCTTCGACCCGTATCGGTCGCCGTCCCGGATCTCCATGGCGGCGAGCACGTCGAACTCGCTGCCGGTCGTCGAGTCGAACGCGGTCGCGCTCGTGACGACGTGGTCCGGCGGGTCCATCTCGACGAACTCGGCCTCGCCGGACAGCGAGACGGTGAGGCGGCTCACCCCCCGCGTGATCTCGACCGAATAGCGCCGCTCGGACAGCCGCTCGATCGACTCGGCGCCGGGGACACACCGGGTGAGCGTCTCCGGGTCCGACAAGTGGTCCCACAGCGCCCCGGGCGCTGCGTCGACGTAGACGGCGTCGGCGAACTCCAGGCGCTCGACGCCGTCGTCGTCAGCCGGGCGTTCCGGGTCGGCGTCCGCTGGCGGCCGCTCCTCGGACTCCTCGCCGGTCGGTTCCTCGGGTCGCGTGTCGTCGGGATGGCTCATTGATGTGCGGGGGGTCGCGCGGTCGCTACACTTCGATGATCGTGAACTGGTTCGAGGCGATCCCCACGTCGTAGAAGTTCGCCTCTCCGTCGGTGACGACCACGTCGTAGCCGTAACTGCCGGGGTCGAGCGCCTCGGTCTCGAGCGTCCCGGTCCACTGGGCCGTCGTCTCCTCGCCGCTCTCCTGCCAGGACAGTTCGACGGGGTCGAAGGCGCCGTCGGTCGACTCCACCGTGACGGAGTCGAGGGCGTCGCCGCCGACGAGGTCGCCGCTAGACCCGTCGTAGATGCCGATCGAGAAGGTCACGTCCATCTCCGGGCTGAACTGCCGCTCGGGCGCGCAGCCGCCGACGAAGCCGCCCGCCGACTCGACGGGGGCGCCGTTCCAGAACGTCTCGGTCGTGACGACGTAGTTCGTCGGGTTCGAGTACTCGATGACCTCGATGGCGTCTTCGAGGATGCCCACGGCGCGGAAGTTCGCGTCGCCGTCGGTGACCTCCACCGTGTACGCGTAGGTGCCCGTCGAGATATCGTCGGGGAGCTGCCAGGAGCCGCTCCACTCCTCGGCAGGGTTCTCCTCGTCGTCGCCGGCCCAGCTCAGTTCGACCGACTCGCCACCGTCGACGTCGACGACGACGCTGTCGAGGTCCTCGTCGGTGAGCTGGTCGCCCGTCTCGGGGTCGTAGATGCCGACGTAGAACACCGCCAGCATGCCGGGGACGAACCGTCGGGTCGCCGAACACGCCGACGCGAACGCGGCGCCCTCGGGGACTTCACCAGTCCCGGTCTCGGCGGTCACGACGTAGTTCTCCGGCTCGGGTTCGGGCGTCGCCGTCGGCGTGTCGGTCGGCGTCTCCGTGTCCGTTGCGGCCGGCTCGGCGGTGTCGGTGTCGGCCCCGCCGCCGGGACAGCCGGCGAGCGCGACGGTGGCCCAACTG
The DNA here is from genome assembly GCF_013415885.1 of Halosimplex rubrum. Taxonomy (NCBI): domain Archaea; kingdom Methanobacteriati; phylum Methanobacteriota; class Halobacteria; order Halobacteriales; family Haloarculaceae; genus Halosimplex; species Halosimplex rubrum. Next base: position 1,661,155 of record NZ_CP058910.1, on the reverse strand, counting down.
GCGGCGCCGCCCGCGAGCACGCGCCTTCGGGTCGCCCCGTCGTCGGGTTCGCCCGGACCGGCGGACGATTCCTCCTCGGTCGAGTAGCTGCTGTCGCGGCTCATTACACACGCAACTCCACGAGGTGTCGACAAAACCCTCGCCGTAGTTCTAACTCACTGGGAGAGACGCCCGCCGTTTTACCCGAAACTCCCCGAAGACCCTAGCGAGATGGCTGAAGACACCTCCGGAGCCGACCGCGACGGTCGCGCGGGCGAACAGGACGAACGGCCGGCGGGGAGCGACCGGTCCGACTCGGCGGACGACGGGCGAGTGACGAGACGGCGACTCATGGCGGCGGGCGCGGCGACCTGGGCAACGGCGAGTGTCTCCGGCTGTCAGTACATCACCGACCCCGGCACCGGCGACGACGACACCGACACCGACACGCCGACGGTCACGACCGAGACCACCACCACCGACGAGCCCGTCGGTCCGGACACCCCGACGGATCCCGGCGACGGGACCGACGACCCCGCGGCGACCCCCGACGAGGAGACCGAGACGCCCACCCCCACGCCGACCCCGACGCCGCCGCCGACGACCACCTCCTGTGCCAGCCTCGGCCGGTTCGCAGCCGGGATGGAGGTCGGCCTCCACGTCGCCCTCTACGACCCCGAGACGGGCGACCCGCTCGGCGACGACGCCGTCGACGCCGTGCGCGTCGAGTTCCCCGACGCCGAGTACGGGCCGCTGGAGCTGAACTGGCGGGGCGACCACGAGGCCTACTCGGCCGAGACCTGGGGGTCGAAGATCGCCACCGACGCCGACACCGAGCGGGGGACCTACCGCTACGAGGTCACCGTCGAGGCCGACGACGAGACCGTCGAGACGAAGGTCGCCGACCGGTTCACCGTCGTCTAGCTCGCCCGTCGGTCGCGGCCCGTTCTCGGAGTCAGACCCGCGGTCGCGGACCGCCCGCCGGACCGCCGCCGGAACCACCCGACCGCGCCCCTACGTCTCGATCTCGATCCGGCGACCGGGCGGGCTCTCGCTCCGGTCGACCGGGAGTTCGACGTCGAGGACCCCCTCCCGGTAGGTCGCGGTGATGCCGTCGTCGTCCACGGCCCGCGGGACGTTCACCTGGTGGTCGAAGACGCGCGAGCTCCCGGGGCCGCCGGTCCGCCGCGCCGAGACCGTCAGCCGGTGGTGGACCCACGTTACCTCGATGTCCTCGGGGTCGAACCCCGGCAGGTCGACGAAGACCCGGTAGGTCCCGTCGTCGCGGTACAGTTCGATGTCGTGGTCGGGGTGGTGTATCATCGGAGTCGCCCTACTCGCTGGTACCCCCCACCGGCGTACCTTCGTTTCGGTAGTTACAGCTCGCTGAGAACAGCGAACCGGCGACCGCTCGGGCACCGCCGAACCCGTGGAGTACGCTTTTGCGCGCTCGCGACGTAGTCCCCGCCAACGTGACGGGCAACGGGTCGCGGCCGGAGACGGACGGAACGAACCGGGACGGGTACGCGGTCGACGGCGCGGACGCGCGGGCGACGCTCGACGCCGTCGCGAGCGCGACCGCGGCCGGCGTCCTCGTCGTCGAGGACGAGCGGGTCTCGTTCGCCGACGCGAGCGTCGAGCGATACCTGGGGCGCGAACCGGCCGATCTGACGGGTGAATCCGTCGAGACGGTCCTCCCGGACCGCGCGGTCGCGGCGGTCGCGGCGGTCGCCGACGGCGGCGACGAACGGCGGGTCGCGTGGCGCGCGGCGGACGGGAGAACGTCCGCCGGGGCGGCCACCGGCGCGGCCGGCGCGGCCGGCGGCGGTGTCGTCGCCACGGTCAGCCCCGCCGACGGCCAGCGGGTCGTCGTGCGGCTCACGCGGGGCGAGCGGACGGACCTGGCCGCGCGGGACGACGACGCCGAGCGCGTCGCGCCCAACGAGGACACCGCCCGCGTCGCGCTCGACGCCGACGGTCGGATCGCGGGCTGGAGCGCGGGCGCCGAGGCGCTGACGGGCTGGTCGGCCGCCGAGGCCGTCGGCGCGGACCTGTCGCTGCTGTACCCCGACGACGCCGCGGCCGACCCCGGAGAGACGCTCGACGGCGCGCGGACCGACGGAGTGGTCGAGACCGAGGGGTGGCGGCTGCGCCGGGACGGGAGCGACTTCTGGGCCGGCGTCTCGGCCACCGCTCGGCGGGACGCCGAGGGAGGGATCGCGGGGTTCGACCTGCGGCTGCGCGACCGGACCGACCGCAAGCGGCTGGCCGACGAGCGCGAGCTGCTGGCGACGGTCAACCACGCGATCGCCGACGCCGACGGCTTCCGCGAGGGCGTCGAGACCACCCTCGAAGCGGTCTGTGCGCGCACGCGGTGGGCCTACGGCGAGGCGTGGGTGCCCGCCGCCGACGGCGACCGCCTCGAACACCTCGTCGGCCACGCCGCGTCGGAGCGGCTGGCCCCGTTCCTGCGGGCCAGCAGCGACGTGACCTTCGACGCCGACGAGGGGCTCCCGGGTCGCGTCTGGGCGAGCGAGTCCGCCGAGTGGATCCCCGACGCCTCGGCGGTCCCCGAGTCGACGTTCCACCGGACGGACACCGCCGAGTCGGTCGGCCTCCAGGCGGCGCTCGGGGTCCCGATCCGGACCGACGACGGCGTCGTGGCCGTGCTGACCTTCTTCCTCCGGGAACGGCGGGCCGCCGACGAGGAACTGGTCGAGGCGGTCACCGACGTGGCGGCCGATCTGGGCGCGCTGATGGCCCGCAAGCGCGCCGAGGAGGAGCTGCGGACCTTCCGGAAGGCCGTCGAGCAGGCGGGCCACTCGGTGTACGTCACCGACACCGACGGCACCATCGAGTACGTCAACCCCACCTTCGAGCGGGTCACCGGCTACGGCGCCGCGGAGGCCGTCGGGGCCGACCCCTCGATCCTCAACTCCGGCGAGCACGACGACGCCTTCTTCGCCGACCTCTGGGCGACGATCCGCGACGGGGAGGTGTGGACCGGCGAGGTGCGCAACCGGCGCAAGTCCGGCGAGCCCTACGTCGTCAACCAGACCATCGCCCCCATCGTCGACGGCTCGGGGACCATCGAGCGGTTCGTCGCCGTCAACGACGAGGTCACCGACCAGAAGCGCCGCGAGCGGGAACTGCGCAGCCAGCGCAACTCCCTGCGGCGGATCAAACAGATCATCGAGAGCCTGCGACCGATCAACCGCGAGCTCGCGCGCGCGGACACCCGCGAGGCCGTCGACCGCGGCGTCTGCGAGGGGCTGGCCGCCTCCGAGGCGTACCTCGCGGCGTGGATCGGCGACCACAACGCCGCGGCCGACGAGGTCGCGCCCCGCGAGTGGGCCGGCGTCGACGACGACTTCGTCGAGGGACTCGACCTCGGGATCGGCGACGAGAGTGGGGACGATCTCTACCGCCGCGCGGTCGCCGACGGCGAGGTGCAGGCCGTTCGAGACCTCACGACGGCGCCCAGCGGCGGGCCGCGCCGCGAGCGCGCGCTGGCCCACGGCTTCCAGTCCCAGGCGGTGGTCCCGGCCGTCTACGGGGACTCGGTCCTCGGGGTCGTCACCGTCTACTCGGCGCGGCCCGACGCCTTCGACGAGTACGAGCGGGGACTGTTGGCCGAGCTCGGCGAGCGGGTCGGCCACGCGATCAACGCCGCCGAGAACCGGCAGCTGCTCCACACCGACACGGTCGTCGAACTGGAGTTCGAGGTCGGCGCCCGCGACTCGCCGACCGCGAGCGTCGCGGGCGAGCTGGGCTGTCGGCTCTCGCTGGACGGCGTCGCGCCCGCCGCGGCGGGGTACGTCGCCTACGTCGCCGTCGACGGCGCTCGACCCGAAGCGGTCGCCGAGGCGCTCGGCGAGCGCAACGACGTGGCCGGGGCCCGGGTGGTCGAGGCCCACGGCGAGACGGGCGTCGTCGAGGTGACCGGCGGCGCCGACCCCGTGGCCGCGCTGGTCGAACACGGCGCGACCGTCCGCGCCTTCGAGACGACCGGCGAGGTCGCGACGGTCCGCTGCGAGACCGCGCCCCGCTCGGACGTGGAGACGCTCATCACCGCGGTCGAGGCCGCCGGCGAGGACACCGTCTTCGCCGCCAAGCGGACCCGCGACCGCGACGTGCGGACCGTCGAGCTGACCCGGACCGCCGTCGAGGAGCGGCTGACCGACCGCCAGCGCGAGGCGCTCGCGCTCGCCTACCACGCCGGCTTCTTCGCCTCCCCGCGCCACTCCACCGGCGAGGAGCTCGCGGACGTGCTCGGTATCGCCTCGCCCACGTTCTACCGACACGTCCGCGAGGGCACCAGAAAGGTCCTCGAACTCCTCGTCGACGCCGAGGACGCGCCCCGTCGGGCGTGACACGAGTCGGACGCTAGTTGACTAGCGCCCTCCGACTATCGTCGGTTTTCCGTCGCTAGTGAGCTAGGTCCGTCGGCTATGGCTCCCGGCGGTCAAGGCGTAAACACAGATGTCAGAGGGTAGAGAGCGAGCGTTTCTGGACGCGGTGGGTGACGAGGACTGCAAGACGATCCTCGACGCCGTCCGCGCGGAGGCCAAGACCATCCCGGAGCTGTCCGAGGAGTGTAACATCCCGCTGTCGACGGCCTATCGGAAGGTCAACCGGCTCCAGGAGGCCGACCTCGTCGCGGAGAAAAACCGGCTGCCGGAGGACTGCCGGCCGAAGAACGTCTACGAGCTGTGCTTCGACGGCGCCGTGGTGACGATGGGCGAGGAGGGGTTCGCCGTCGAGTTCGCCGGCGAGTCGTCCGAACCGACCGCCTACGATCGGATCGCCGACCGGCCGCGGTCGGCGGTCGGGAGCGACTGACCGAGGCGATGGCGCGGTTCAGCGTCGACTGCGAGACGTGTTCGTTCACCGCCGAAGCGCCCACGGTCGCGGCGGCGCTATCGACGGAACGCGCCCACAGGCGCGAACAGGGCGTCGAGCACCGAGTGACTATCGAGCGGCGTCCGCGCGAGCGAGAACGACCGCTCGCGAACGGCGACGCCGACGGACGACCAGCGAGCGACCGACCATGACCCGGACGCACGACCACCACCTCGCCACGACCGACCGCTGGTACTGCCTCGACTGCGACCGGCGCATCGGCCCGGACGACCGCTCCCGCCACGTCGCCGCGGACCACCGACTGCGGGGCATCCCTGCACCGGTCCGGCCGTCCTCGACGGCCATTCGACCGGTCGACGACGGCGAGACCGCTATCCAGCGGGCGGGATCCGCCGAAACCGCTATCCGCCCGGTCCGAGCGACGGAATCGCGTCTCGCCCGGCGACCCGACGACTGACTCGCCGCGCCCGCGGAACCGACGGCGGCGCCGACGGCGCGGCCGATCGCACTGCACCCGCGAGTGGGGCGCTCAGTCCCCGGCGTCGTCGGCCGGCGTCGCCAGGAGGTCGGCCTCGTAGGCCGCGATCGCCTGGACCACTCTGTCGGCGTCGTCGTCGGACACGTCGAACGCCGCGAGCGTCGCCTCCAGCACGTCGATCGCTCGGCGGATGTGCGCCTCGGTGAACGGAACGTGGAGGTGGGCCTCCCGGACCGGCGCCGCGTCGTAGGTCTGGGGTCCGCCGGCGGCCTCGCAGAGGAAGTCCGCCTGGGTCCGCCGCAGCATCTCGATATCCGCGTCCTCGAAGAACGGGCCGAGCTCGTCGTCGTCGAGCAGCCGGTCGTAGAACTCGTCGACGACCGCCTCGATCCCCTCGCGACCGCCGAGCCGGTCGTACAGCGTCGTTCCGGTCATGGGCGTACGGCCGCGGTCGAAGGTGTTGGGTCTACCGCTCGTTCCCACGCAGTGGCGATCGCCGCGTCGCCGGCCCCGCTCTTCGGAGCCGTCGTCCGCGCGGGCGGGGGCGCCGTGCCGGTCAGTGCGAACAGACGGGTTCTCCCGGTCCGCGGCGGGACCGACGTGGCCCGCCGAGCCGTGGCGACGCACCACCGCTGGTCTCCCGCGAGGGGGTGTTCGGGTCACCGATCGGCGGTCGTTCCGGGAACTATTTACGCCGCGGTCGCGGATGTCGACGTAACCGAGACGCGTTGTCCCCGGGAAGGCCGTCCACGACTCCGTCGCGCTCCATTCTGTGTCGCTGTCGACGGCGTCCGTTCGGCCTGCTCTCCTCCGTTGGCGGACTCTGAGATGGGTTCTGGGATCGCTCCGATCGGACCCCACTATGGAAATCGAAATCGCAACTATCGGCGGCTACGAGGAAGTCGGCCGCCAGATGACGGCCGTCCGTGCCGGAGACGACATCGTCGTCTTCGACATGGGCCTCAACCTCTCGAAGGTACTGATCCACGACGACATCCAGACCGAGCGGATGCACAGCCTCGATCTGATCGACATGGACGCCATCCCCGACGACCGCGTCATGTCCGACATCGACGGCACCGTCCGGGCCATCGTGCCGACCCACGGCCACCTCGACCACATCGGCGCCATCTCCAAGCTGGCCCACCGCTACGACGCGCCGATCGTCGCGACGCCCTTTACGCTCGAACTCGTCCGCGAGGAGATCGACGACGAGGGCAAGTTCCAGGTCGACAACGACCTCGTCGAGATGGACGCGGGCGAGACGATGTCGATCGGCGACGAGACCGACCTGGAGTTCGTCAACGTCACCCACTCGACTATCGACGCCATCAACCCGGTCCTGCACACGCCCGAGGGCGCCGTCGTCTACGGGCTGGACAAGCGCATGGACCACACCCCCGTGATCGGCGACCCCATCGACATGGACCGGTTCCGCGAGATCGGCCGCGAGGGCGTGCTGTGTTACATCGAGGACTGCACCAACGCCAACAAGAAGGGTCGCACGCCCAGCGAGGCCGTCGCCCGCAGCGAGCTGCGCGACCTCATGCAGAGCCTCGAGAACTACGAGGGCGGCATCGTCGCGACGACGTTCGCCAGCCACATCGCGCGGGTCGTGAGCCTCGTCGAGTTCGCCGAGGAGATCGGACGCCAGCCCGTCCTGCTCGGCCGGTCGATGGAGAAGTACTCCGGCACCGCCGAACGCATCGGCGCCGTCGAGTTCCCCGACGACCTGGGGATGTACGGCCACCGCCAGTCCGTCGACCGCACGTTCGAGCGGATCATGAACGAGGGCAAGGAGAACTTCCTGCCCGTCGTGACCGGCCACCAGGGCGAGCCCCGCGCGATGCTCACGCGGATGGGCCGCGGCGAGACGCCCTACGAACTGGAGAACGGCGACAAGGTCATCTTCTCGGCGGGGATCATCCCCGAGCCCACCAACGAGGGCCAGCGCTACCAGTCCGAGACGCTGCTGGGCATGCAGGGCGCGCGCATCTACGACGACGTCCACGTCTCGGGCCACCTCTCGCGGGAGGGCCACTACGAGATGCTCGACGCGCTCCAGCCCGAGCATCTCATCCCCGCGCATCAGGACATGGCCGGGTTCTCCGGGTACGTCGATCTGGCGACGAGCCAGGGCTACGAGCTCGACGAGGATCTGCACGTTACCTCGAACGGGAACACCATCCAACTGGTCTGAAGCGAGACTCGTTCGCGGCCAGGCGTCACACCGAGTACTCTCGACCCCGAAGCGAGACTCGTTCGCGGCCAGGCGTCACACCGAGTACTCTCGACCCCGAAGCGGTCACCGGCAGCTACTCGTAGGCGTCGGTCTCGTTTTCCCTGCCGTTCCACAGCCCGTCGCCGCCGTACCCGTCCGGGTCGTCACTTGCGGCCGCGTCGAGACGGTCGCCGAACCGGCCCGAACCGTCGCGTCGGTCCCCGGCTGGAACGCCCCAGACGAACTACGGGCCCCCGGGGCTCGACCCCGCGGCGGTTCACCGCTTCGCGCTCTCCCGAAGAATTATTACACAACACACGAATTATGAGTTGTATGTCGAGAGCCGCCGGCGATCCCGAACGAGCTATCAACGGCCTCCTGTCTGTCGCCCGGCTCTTGGAAGAGCCGCGGCTGGCACGCCTGTACACGTACATCCTTCGGGAAGGCGAAACCACCATCGACGATATCGTTGACGCATTGGGGCTGCCGCGGACGACCGCGTACTCGGACACGAGCACGCTCGTCGAGCTTGGGGTACTGACACGGGACGAAGCACAGAAGACGCACACGTATTCGGCGGTTCCGATCACTCTCACTGCCAACCTCGACGGCGACGAATCCACGGTCACCCCGACTCTCATCGAAGCGTTCGGACGCTCACCTCGAGATCAGGATCTTGATATCCTGCTGGAAAAGCACGGCCTCGGAAAACTCGCGACCGCACTCACCTACGCGATCCCGTACGTCGAAGGCGAGATGTCGGAGCGGGTGGCGGCCCGGGAACTCGATCTCCAACCCGCCTTCGCTATCGCAGTCTTGCAAGCCCTTCGAGAGGTCGTCCTCGATATGAAGGCGGTCGATCCGTACTTCGAGGACATCCGGTGTGCCCGCGAGCAACCGCCCGAGACGGGAAACTGACAGGTCGCGGAGATGAGTGAGCCGTTCGATCCGATGCAGGAGGGCGTCGTCTGGGCCGCGGATACGGGACTGTTCGTCGCCTGTGGCCGCCAGCAGAACAACAAGTACACAGCGCTGGGCCGGTTTGCCCAGCGGAACGCCATCTCGTTCGTGATTCCCCAGCGTGTGTACCACGAACTCGGGGGCGCTCCGGAAGGAAGTACGCCTGGCCAGACCCCGATCAACAGCGCGATCGAGACGGGCTGGGTCACGGTCGCCGACGAACCGGACTACACAAACGGTACCGTATCGCAGGTGATGGACGACGTGCGGACGTTCATCGCACAGTCGTCGAACCGACGCGAAGACCAGATCGAGAAGGCGGATACCGCGCTCGGGGCTGTTGTAGCGGAACATCTCGACGTGGGGAACGGAAAGTTTGCGTGCGTCGTGACGACCGATATCGACGCTGGCGAGGGGATCGTCTCTGCTCTCTCGAGAAGCGGATTCGACGACTGCGTGCGGTTCAAAAATGGATTCGAGCTGATCGAGGAGATCACCTGAGCCGGAATCCGACACACAGAGACCACTGCGACACCCGATAACTGCCGTCTCTAACCGCCAGGTCAGACCCCCGGTGGGGGATCCGACGCCACCGTGCCGGCGAACCTGTTCCAACAGGTTCGCTGCAGCCGGTTTCAATCCGAATCGGCTCACGTGGAACGATCGGGGACCGCTGTCGGGGTGCCTTTGCCCTCTTCGACTCGTAGCCGCAGCTTTCGCCATCGACGATCTCCTTTCGAAGATCGACAGGCAGTCGAGATTCGAGCGCGGATTCGACCGGCCGGTGTTCCGAAAGAGTGACGGCCGCTGTGCAAGAGTTTAAACCACATCGGGCGGCCAAGCTCTCGTAGATGTCGAACGAGCGACTCGAACTCGCCGACCGGGGGGACGGCGGTGGCGGAGCGGTCGCGTCGCCCGCCGGATCAATCTATCTAGCCCAGGACCGACGCGGTGTCGACTGACGTAGTGAGACCACTTCTGAGGGTGCAGCCGCTTGTGAGTGGTATGAGCGCCCTACTACCGCGAGAGCCGCGAATCGAACGCCCGGACGGCGAGCCCGAGGTCGTCGGGCTCGACGACATCGAGTCCGATGCTGTCTTCTCCGTTCTCTCGGCGGAGCTCGCCCGGTCGATCCTCTCGGAACTGTACCGTGAGCCGGCGACGCAGTCGGAGCTGGCCGACCGGGTCGACACCTCGATCCAGAACGCCGACTACCACCTCGACAATCTCGTCGACGCCGGCCTCGCAACCGTCGTCGACCAGTGGTACTCCGAGAAAGGGACGGAGATGGACGTGTACGCGCCCGACGGGGACCCGCTGGTGTTGGTGGCCGGTGGCGAGGGGCTGCTCGACGACGCTCGTCGGGCGGTCGCGGACGCCGACGAGGTCGAGACGACCGGTGACCGGCGGGGGTGACCCGTCGGGACATCCGCTCGACGCTGTGGCGGGCGGAGGGCCCACCGCTGGAATCACCACGTTCCCCGTCGGTCGGGGATCGACAGCACTCCCGTGAGAGCTGAGGGGTCCCCCGCCAGCGTCGGGGTTCGATTCCGCCGAGCGCCCGCGGAATGCGCGCTCAGTTGTGGGCTCCGAGATCGACGACCGTCGCCGCGTCGACGGTGATCCACGCGACGGTCGGCCCGTCACTATCGCGGCGAGCGGCGAACGTGACCGTGCCCGCGTCGTCGTCCGGGATCGTCTCGATCCGGACCGTCTCGTCGGACGCGTCGGGCCGACGCGGCTGGTCGTCTATCCACGAGGGGGTGCCGTCGCGGTCGCCACCATCGCTCATACGGACAGTCCGCGTGCCGTGAAGATAAAAGTGATATCAGGGTTTCAGACTCGGAACCTCGGACCGGGATCCGGCGCCGATTCGAAGGCGGCGGACAGAGTCGGAACGGAGGGGACTTCGACGGGTCGCGAAACGGGGTCGAATCGACGGCGACGGCGGAGTCGGGGGCACGGAGACGAGGGCCGAAGCGAGTGGGGACTGGGGGCCGGGCGGCGGTCGGACACGACCCGACCGAGCGGTGAAGGGCGGCGATCAGGGTGGTGGGTTCGGGAAGTGGGTTGGTTCGGGAAGTGGGCGGGTTCGGGGAGTGGTAGGGTGGGATGGGGTGGTTTCCCTGTCACGAGGAGTGTGACAGCGGCCGGATACTGGCTCCCGCCTCCGGTCGGGCGGGCGATCGGTAGTAGTGACCGGGGGATAATCAACCGAACAGGAGTGTTTCAGCCGCTGAAACACGTGGGCCCGAACAGGAGATCCGGAGCGAGGCCGTCTCCGGCCGGTGGAGTCGGACTCGCAGGTGACGGCGGCCGACTCCGACAGGAACCGCCGGACGAGTCAGCGCGAGAGGTCACGCCCCGGCTCGCTCGGGTCGACGGTGACGTCGAAGCCGGCGTCGCCGAGTTCGAACTCGACGAGGTCCGCGGCCGCCTCGAACCGCCGACGGTGGTAGCCGTCGGTGTCGTGCTCCATCTCGGCGGTGACCAGTCCCGCCCGCTGGAGCCGGTCGAGCTTGCGGTAGACGGTCGGCCGCGACGCGTCGCACAGCTCGCTCAGCCGCCGAGCCGACCTCGGCTCGGCCCGGACGGCTCGGAGGATCGTCCGCGCGTGGTCGTCGGCGAGCACCTCGATAACCGCCTCGGGCGTGGCCGTCGACTCGTCCGCCCCGGTCGAGACGCGGCCTGTCGATCGCGAATCAGTGGATAGTACCATGGGAACGCTCTATCGACACTGCTGGGCCCACTCCCCCGAACCTACTGGCTACAGTCGTCGCCACTCCCAGGTGGACGGGCTAGCTGTATTGACTCTCGGTCCGTGACACCGGCCGAAATGTCGTCTCAAGAGTGGGTTCCAGCGCGAAGCGGCGCCGCTCGCACACGCGGAAGCCATCGAGAGAGAGTCGGGAGGTGAGCCGGTCACTCGGTGGGCGCGGGACGAGTCCGTCCGTTCGACGACCGCTCGGAACCGCTGGTAGTGACCGTCACCGAGAGTCCGTCCTCGGTGACGGCGACGGTCAGCGACTCGAACGCCGCCTCGAACACCGTCCGATGGTGGCCGTCCGCGTCGTACGCGAGGTCGGTGTCGACGAGCCCGGCCTCCTGCAGCGCGTTCAGCCGGCGGTAGACGGTCGGCCGGGACGCCCCGCACGCGTCCGCGATGGCCCGTGCGGGTTTCGGGTCCGCCCGGATCGCTTCGAGGATCGGGCGCGTGTACTCGGCGTCGAGCAACTCCAGGAGTTCGTCGGCCAGGGGGTCGCCGGGCGCGTCCTCCGTCGTCTCGACGGGCCCCGACCGCGCGGATTCGGTGAGTGGCATCGCTCAGTCTCGTCCGTAGCGTCGGCCCCGACGCCCCTCGGCGTACTGGAAACTCACGTTGTCACCGGGGCCGGCTCGGGGCTACACACGTTGTGACGACAACGGCTCACACGATCACCGACCACGGACGCCCCGACGCGCTCGCGCTCGGTGGCGCGCACGACCGCCGCTGTTTCTCGGCCTGAAACACGGCTCGTCCGCTTAGGTACGGCGACCGCGAAGGGCCGTCGAATGTCCGATTGCCGACTGTCGTCTCCGAGGGGTCGCCGCGCGGCGGGGCGGTGGGGACTGACCGGCCGGTTGCTCGGTCGCGCCGTCACCGGTACCAGCGACGAGCCCGATCGCGGGGCGGACGCGAACCCGAAGGATGACGCCGACTCGGTCGACGAGGCCGCTGACCGGACGAGTGGCTCGAGCGACCGGGCGAATGAAGCCGACCGCGCCCTCGGGGCGCGAATCAGCGTCCCTCCGGACGACGCGATCGGGGGCCGCCCGGAGCGGCAAGTGCTCGTCGTCGGTGAGACGGCTGTCGGGCTCACGCTGGCCCTGTTGCTCCGGCGCGCCGGGTACGACCCGCTGGTCGCGTCGAGCGACGCCGAGCCGTCCCGGTCGGGCGTGACGTACCTGCCACCGGCGACGCTCGCGGTACTCGCCGCGGTCGACGCCGCCGCGGCCGTCCGGGAGCGCGGCGTCGCCGTCGATGGCGTCTCCGTTCGACAGAACGACACGGAAGCGGCCACCGATGCGGCGGTTCCCGGGGGACTGGACGGGGTCGAAACGCCCCCAGTACTCGTCCGAACGCGGGCGCTCCGCCGCGCCCTCGACGCGCGCCGTCCCGCCCGCCAGCGGGACGACGGGACTCGCGTCGCGGCGCTGTCCCCTCGCGACGACGGCGTCGCAGTCGAGTTCGACGACGGCGTCGTGGAGTGGTTCGACGCGGTCGTCGACGCTCGCGGGGTCGACGCCGCTGGCCACCTGCCGGACCGCCCGCGCCCGGACCGAGCGGCGCTCGTCCAGTACGAGACGCCGGCCCCTCTCCCCGCAGACACTCCCGGAGAGAACTGGACGCTAGACCGGTGGGACTCCGGAACCGTCGTGCAACGACTCCCCCGTCCGGATGGGGGCGGTGGAATGGTCCGGGTCACTGCACCGGACCCGGAGCGCGAGGACGAGTCCATCGCGGGACGCCGCGAGGCCCCCCTCCCGGACGCCACTGGGCTGGCGACGGCCCTCGACGGGGTCGAACCGACGACCGTCCGGCAGGCCCGACTCCCCGAGCGGTCCCCCGACCCGAGGTGGTGGGGGAGCGACCGGGTCGCCGCCTGCGGAGCAGCCGCCTGGCCGGTCGCGCCGGCGACTGGGTTCCGGATCCCGCTCGGGGTCGAGGACGCCCTCGCGTTCGTCAGAGCGGTCGCGCGGGCCGACCGACCGGCGTCGGCGGTCGTCGACGCCTACGCGACGAGTCGCGCTCGCCGGCTCGCGACCCTCTCCCGGACGGCCGCGGCCGTGGAATCCGACCACGGCTATCCCGTTCCCGACGCCGCGGAGTCGCCGCTGGCGACGGCCGCGCTGCTCCGGACGGTCGCGCTCGGCTTCGCGCTCAGTGACTCCCTCTCGGCGCTCCAGCGAGACGGCGTTCGCTGACCGGCGGGTAGGGAAACCGAGCCGGCCGCTCAGTCGTCGCCGTCGAACAGCAGTCCGAAGGTCGCGCGCTCGGCGATCCGAAGGTGTTTGTTGAACGTCGGCTGGGTGATGTCGAGGCGGTCGGCGACTTCGCTGCCGTCGTTCTCGCGGGGCCATTCGAAGTACCCCGCCGACAGCGCCGTCCGGAGGACCTCGAACTGGCGGTCGGTGAGGTCGGACCGGATACGGTCGGCCAGTTCCGCCGGCGTCCGGTCGCGCTGCCGGTGCTGGCGCCGCGCCACGAGTTCGAGCGACGGCGCGATGCCCGCCAGTCGCTCGACGAACGACCGCACGTCGGCCTGCCGGGGCACCTCGACGACGACGGTGGTCCCGTCGGAGTCGGCCTCGGCCTCCCGCAGGACGCCGCCGTACTCCGCCAGCGGCGCGCCGAACCACTCGTCGGCCCTGGATTCGACGAGCGTCGACGACGAGTCGTCGGTCACTACGTCGACCGCCCCGGGCAACGTCCGCTCGGCGACGGCGGCCGCGTCCGGCGGCACGTCGCCGTCGAACCCGTAGTAGACGCTGACCGACCCGTCCTGTCGGGAGACCGTCCGTTCGAGCGTCACCCGACACTCCGCCGCCTCCGCGGCGCGGGCGAACGGGAGGTGCTTCCCGCCGCCGACGAACTCCAGTTCGACGGTCTCGTCGGATTCGAGCGCCCGCCGCCGCTCGATAGCCGCGAGCGCGTTCGCGATAGAGGTCCCCAGCTGTGCGAGCACCTCGCGCTCGCGGTCGCCGAACGCCTTCGGCGAGTCGGTGCCGACGGTCAACACGCCGTGGGTGATACCGTCGTACGTCAGCGGGACGGCACACAGCGACTGATACCCTGCCGAGAGCCCGCGCCGGCGCCAGTCGCTGGCCGGTCCGTCCCCGACGAGCGAGTCGGCGACCCGAACCTCGTCGTGCTGCCAGGCCGCGACCGCGGGGTGTGGATCCGCCGTGTCGTCGGCGGTCGTCAGGTCCAGCCCCTCGACGTACCCCTCCGAGCCGCCGACGACCGCGCGGGCGGCCAGCCGGTCCGTCCCGACCTCGACGCCGCCGACCCACGCGAGGTCGTACGGGCCGGAACTGGCGAGGCGCTCGCAGACCGCCCGCTCGACCTCGCCGGGGTCCGTGGCGTCCGTGATGGCCGCCTCGACCCGCTGGGTGAGCCGCGCGATCCGGTCGAGTCGTTCGGCCCGCTGGGTCTGCGTGCGGAGCTGTTCCTCCCGGGCTTCGAGTCGCTGTCGCCCCTCCAAGTGGTTGAGCGCCGCCTCCAGCGTCGCCGCCAGCACGTGGGCCGCCTGGATCCGCTCGGAGCCGAGCGCGCTGTCGGGCGAGCCCACCAGCAGGACGCCGTGGTTCCCGAGCGCGATCGCCCGCCACGCCGGCAGGTCCGCCAGCCCGTCGGGGTCGCCCCCGCTCGCCGTGGCCCCGTCGTCGCTCACGACTCCCTCACCCCGAGTTTCGTTCCCACCGACGACTCCGGAGTCACCGTGTCCGCCGTTCGAAGCGACGCTCGTCCCGTCGGCGAACCCCTCCCAGAGGGGTCCGTCCCCCGGTCCGATGGGGGCGCCCCCGACTGCCGACGGGAGCGGTCCGGTCAGGGCTTCCGGGCGGAGCACGCCGTCGTCGGCGTCGTAGAGGAACGCGCCGACCGCCGGGAGATCGAGCGTCTCGGTGGCCGCCTCGACGGCGGTCAGCGCCGCCTCCTCCGGGGTGTCGGCAGTCGCGAGGTCGTCGCTCGCGTCGTCGAACGATGCCATCCGTCGTTCGCGGGCTTTCCGGTCAGTGACGTCACGGCTCACGATAACGATCCGGTCGGTGCCGGCCTCCCAGTCGATCGGGTAGTAGTCCGACTGTACCCATCGCGACTGCCCGTCGGGTCGCTCGATGCGGTACTCGTGGGAGTAGCTATCGGCCGCGACCCCGTCGACGATGTCGGCGACGATACCCTCGATGAACGATCGGTACTCGCTCTCGTCGTCGGGATGGATAGTCCCGAAGAACCCGTCCTCGTAGGTCTCGCGGATCTCCTCGAGCGACTGGCCCCAGATCTCCTCGTATCCCGCACACACGTACTCGGGCGACTGCGACGCGGCGGTTATCTCCCGGGCACCGGTCACGAAGATGGCCTCGTCGATGCGGTCGAGGACCGCTCCGAGTCGCCGCTCGGTCCGACGCCGCTCGGTGATGTCGCGGATGATCGCCAGGTACCGGCGCTGCCCGTTGATCGTCGCCGGCGTGTTGTTCACCTCGACCCGCCGGCGCTCGCCGCCCTCGCGTTCTATCAGCCACTCGTGGCTGCCCGGTTCGTCCGCGTCCATCACGTCCCGGATCGTTTCGCGAGCGCGCTCGCTGGAGTACCCCTCCTCGGGGACGTTGATCGCCTCCATCCCATCCGCGAGCAGTTCCTCGCGATCGTACCCGGTCAGTTCACACATCCGCTCGTTGCAGTCGAGAATCTCGCCGGTCTCCGGGTCGTGGACCGTGATCGCGTCGTTGACGCCGTCGAATATCTGCTCGTACTCCCGCTCGCGGCGCTTGCGCTCGGTCACGTCACGCTGGATGGACAGGACTCGCAGTTCGCCGCCGATCTCCGCAGGCGCTAGCGTGACTTCGAGCCAGATCCGCTCGTCGGCGCCGGTCACGACGCGCCACTCGATGGTCTCCGGTTCGCCCGTCGCGGCGACCTCGCCGATGAGGGTCCACCCGCGCTCACCGGTGTACCCCTCGTCGGTGGCGCTGAGTCCCTCGATTCCCAGCTCCCGGATCGCCTCGAGGTCGTAGTCCAGCATCTCCCTGTAGGTCTCGTTGACTGCGGTTATTTCGCCAGCCTCGGGGTCGAACACCGTGATCGCGTCGTTGACGCCGTCGAATATCTGCTCGTACTCCCGCTCGCGGCGCTTGCGCTCGGTCACGTCCTGAACTCGGCCGACGATCCGGTCGACGCTCCCGTCTCGGTTGCGCACGGGGAAGCGGGTGGCGGTGATCCACCTGGTCTCCCCGTCGCGCTCGATCCGGTACTCACCGCCGTAGGCATCTCGGGGGTCGCCCGCTTCGACGTCCGCCACCAGACGTTCGATATCCGCCACGTAATCGGGCCGGTCCTCCGGGTGAGCCGCCTCGGTGAACGCGGTCGGGTCCTCGTCGAGTTCCGCGACGGAACGCCCGTAGATCTCTTCGTAGGCGTCGTTGACGTAGCGTATCTCGGAGAAGTCGGCCGTCGCCACGTAGACGACTTCGTCGATGTGCTGCGCGATGAGCCGGAACCGGCGCTCGCTCTCCCGGAGTTCCCGAGCGCGCTCGACGCGGTCGAGCGCAGCGGTGACGTGGCGAGCGAGGATGCCCGCGACGTCGAGCGTGATATCGTCGAACCCGTCACCGTCCCGGTCGACCGCGCCGAACAGCCCGTGGTCGCCCAGCGGGACGAGCACCGCGTCCCCGGGCGGCGTCCCGCCGTCGAGGGCCTCAGGGTCGTAGACCCCGCGCTCGTCGCCCTCGTACACGCTGTACTCGAGGTCGTCGGGGTCAAGGGGGCGCGGTCCGTCGCCGGGCGCGAGGTCGTCGACCGCGTCGCCGGCGGCGACCGGTGTGAGCGCGTCGGCAGCATCGCCCCCGTCGTCGGTCCCGCCGTCGCTGGCGTCGGTTCCGCCGTCGCCGCGCCCACGGAGCCAGCAGGTGGGCAACCAGAGGTCCAGCACTTCGGTCGCGGCGTCGATGGCCGCCTCGCAGACCTCCTCGGGCGTCTCCGCCTCCTGGAGGTCGTCGGTCGACTCGTGGAGCGCGCGGACCAGCCGCTCGCGCCGCTTGCGTTCGGTGATGTCGCGCTGCATCGAGAGGACCCGCTCCTCGCCACCGATCACCGCGGCGTCGACCGTCGCCTCGATCCAGCGCCGCTCGCCCGACCGCGTCTCCTGTTGCCACTCGACGGTCTCCGGTTCGCCCGTCTCCACGACGCGCTGGCAGAGCTCCCGCGCCCGCTCGGTCGTGTACCCGGACCCGGTCGCGCTGAGCGCTTCGAAGCCCGCCTCGCGGACCGCCGCGACGCTGTCGTAGCCGAGCCGGTCCAGAAACGTCCGGTTCGCGTCGAGCGGCTGGGCCGTCTCGGGGTCCTGGACGACGATCGACTCGTCGACCCCGTCGAAGATCTGCTCGTACTCCCGCTCGCGGCGCTTGCGCTCGGTCACGTCGCGGACGCTGCCGAGGACGCGCTCCTCCCCGCGGATGTCGACGAGGGAGAGGTGGACCTCGACGGGGAACGTCTCGCCGTCTTTGCGCCGGTTGCGCCACTCGAACAGCTGTGACCCGTCCTCCCTGGCCGCCTGGATGCGCGCCTCGGCGCGCTCGTAGCTGTGGTCCGGTCCGGTGACGATGTCGATCGTCTCGCCGACCAGCTCCGACCGTTCGTACCCGTTCATCGCACAGAAGCGGTCGTTGACATCGAGGATCTCCCCGGTGTCCGGGTCGTGGATTATCAGCCCGTCGGAGACGTTCTCGAAGACGTTGCGGTAGGTCCGCTCGAGTTCCCGCCGCTCGGTGACGTCGGTGTACCAGACGTAGGCGTCCGTCTCCCCGTCGGCCGCCAGGTCCCCAGTGGAGTGGATGACCCTGACGAAAAACTCCCGGGTCCCGTCGGCCGTCTGCCGGGTGATCTCGCGTTCGACGCGCTCGCCGCGCGCGACCTTCGCTCGGAGGCGCTCGTACTCCTCGCGCTCGCTCGCCGGGACGACCGCCTCGCCGACGCCGGACCCGACGACCTCGTCGGGCGAGTACCCGAACACCGCCTCGAAGGCGGGGTTGACCTCCCGGATCACCGGCACCTCCTCCTCGAAGCGAACCCTGAGCATCGGGTCCGGGTTGCTCTCGAACAGCACCGACCGCCGGTCGCGCTCCCGTTCGAGCCGCCGCTGGGACTCGCGGCGCTCGGTCACGTCGCGCGCCAACGCCAGAACGCGGTCCTCGCCGGCGATCGTCGCCGGCGCGAGGTTCGCCTCCAGCACGCGCCGCTCCCCGCCAGCCGTCTCGACCAGCCACTCGACGGTCTCGGCCTCGCCCGTCGCGGCGACCCGCTGTTGGGCCTCGTAGACGCGCTCGGCGGTGTCGCCCTCTTCGTCGACCGTGAAGCCGCCGACGTCCATCTCGACGAGCGCCTCCCGACCGTACCCCGTCAGGTCGGCCATCGTCTCGTTGACTTCGACCAGCTGCTCGGCCCACGGGTCGTGGACCGTGATCACGTCGTTGACGTTGTCGAACACCTGCTCGTAGGCGCGCTCCCGGCGACGGCGCTCGGTCACGTCGACCGACGCGGCGAGGACGACCGTCCGCCCGCCCAGCGCCACCGGCCGCAGTTCGGACTCGATCCATCGGACCGATCCATCCGCCGTCGACACCGGCCACTCCAGTTCGATCGGGTCGGCCCCGTCGGCTGTCGCGTCCCCCCGGTCGGCCACGCTGGTGACTGCGTTGGCCAGCCGCTCGCGGTCGTACCCGGGGACCTCGGCCGTGAACTCAGTGAGCGCCATCGACCGCACCGTCTCGCGGTCGTAGCCCACCAGCTCGCGGAACGCCCGGTTGGCGTCGATCAGGTCGCCGGTCTCGGGGTCGTGGACCGCGGCCACACCCGCGACGGTTTCGTACAGCGCCTCGGCAGTGTCCCGGGCGTGCTCGCGGTCGACCGCCGAACGGACTCGCTCGGCTACCAGCGCCGGATCGGTCTCGACGAGCCGCCGGGGCAGCGTCTCCGTCGCCCCCGCCGACAGCGCCGCCGCCTCCCGGGCGTCGCCCCATCCGTCGGTCAGCACGACCGCCGGGCCGTCGGACCGATCGGCGCTCCACTGTTCGAGCGCCGTCTCCACGTCGACACCGGTCGCGCCACTGTCGACGACCAGACAGTCCGCCTCGCATTCAGTGATCTGCGCCGCCACACCCGCTCCGGGGCCGACGACCTCGACCGCCAGCGACCGCTCACCACCCATCTCCGCGCCCGAAAGCGTGTCCGCGACCGCATCCGTACCGGCGACCGCGCACTGTAGGCGGTCAGCCCCCACCGGAAACATGGCTACTATGTTCGGCTGGACACTCCTAAATCGTTCGCAGGAGGCGGAACCGGTCGGGATCGGCCAGAAATCGTGCTCGCTCCCGATCGTTCGACTGCGGTCGACCGCCGCAGTGTGACGGGTGCCCGCCCGGATCGGGAGGCGACTCCGATACACGATCTACCGTGTCAGAGCCGGAGACTGATGCGAGCGGGTCGTCGACTTTCAACTCGTTGGTGTATTGAGCGCTCTCCCTCGTGTGGTGTATCGGGTGCGCTCGGTCGGCCGTTACCTGCCCAAACAGGGAGAACGGCCTACACCCTCTGTTCGGAGGGATGCAAGAGTTTAAACCACATCGGGCAGCCAAGCCCTCGTAGATGTCGAACGAGCGACTCGAACTCGCCGGCCGGGGGGACGGCGGTGGCGGAGCGGTCGCGCCGCCGCTGCCGCCCGACGACCCCGAGGCGTGGTACGCGCCGGACGTGCGCTCACAGACCGAAGTCGCGCCGGGCGTCGTCGTCACGATCCGCGAGACCGCGACGGACTTCGACTACGAGGTCCGCGAACCGGGACTCACCGACGGGAACCGCGACCGACTCGACCGGGTGCTGGAGTACTTCGGCGACGCGAGTCTGGAACGACCGCGCACGCGTGAGGGCGCGGTCGAACGGATGGCCGAGGGGTTCGACCCGAAACACCGGCGGGTACTCGACCGCCTGGTCGACGCCCCGCCGGGCGCCCGTCGACGCCTCGAGTACCACGCGCTCGCCGAGCTGGGGTGTCTCGGACGGTTGACGCCGTACGCGCTGGACGACCGGATCGACGTGGCCGACGTGGCCGGCGGCGGCGTCGTCGTCCACACCGACGACTTCGCGCCCGCCGAGACCGAACTCCCGACCGACCCCGAGTACCTCGACCGCTTCGCCAGCGAGCGGCTCGACCACCACACCGTCGACTTCCACGGCTTCGAGATCCCCGTCGTCGTCTACCGCGAGAACCTGCTGGGGACGGACAGCTTCATGACGAAGTACGCGGTCCGCGAACCGGACCTGCTCCCGGGTGACGCCGACCTCGTCGCCGAGTGCAAGGAGCGAATCTGGGAAACCGACGTGGACGGCGTCGTCGACGACGAGGCAGCGTTCGTCCGCGAGCGCGCCCGCGAGTTGCTCTCGCGACGACTCACCGCGCGGAACACGCGAACCTGGCTCGACGCCGCCCGCTACCGGGTTCGGAGCGCGCTCGCCGAGTGGGAGTTGGCCATCCCGCCGGTCGACGACCGCTACGCTACCGACCGACTGGACGACCTCGTCTACTACGTCCTCCGCGATTACGTCGGCTACGGCAAGCTCACGGTCCCGATCCGCGACAACCGCCTCGAAGATGTCGAGGCCAACCGCGTCGGCGAGCGCGTCAAGGTCGTCCCCCGCGACGACGTGGGCCACACCGAACGGATCCCGACGAACCTCGCCTTCGAGGAGGAGAGCGAGTTCGTCAACGTCGTCAAGCAACTCGCCGCCGACGACGGCACCGAGCTCAACGCCGCCAACCCCAGCGCGAAGGTCAACCTCAGCCCGCCCGGCGTCTCCGAGACCATCCGCTGTGCGGTGGCGCTGCCGACCGTCAGCGAGGACGGCCCCCACATCTCCATCCGTAAACAGGCCCCCGACGTGATGACGCCCGTCGACCTGCTCGAGCGGGACAGCCTCCCGACCGAGCTGGTCGCCATGCTCTGGCAACTGTACGAACACCACGGCGTCGTCCTCTTTTGCGGCCCGACCGGCGTCGGGAAGACGACGCTGATGAACGCCCACATATGATATCTACTATACTAAGAGACGAAACTAACCATAACTTCTAATTTTCTTCCTGATTATAGAGAAATAATGGCATATTAGAGGACGTTTCTATTGACGAACTAGAGGCAGCACTTGACGATGCAACGGAAAAGCGTGAGACACAGCGGTTGATTGTGACGATTATCTACAAGAGAGGGCCGTCTGCGCCGATGATCGCAGAGTGGCTCGATACACGCGAACAAACGATCTACCGGTGGTTCGACCGTCTCGAAGAAGAACCGATCAGCCAAGCCGTCTAGGATCGACAGCGCTCTGGTCGGCCATCGAAACTAGATGACGCCGACCGAGCGGAGTTTCAGGAAACCGTCCACAATCCGCCGTCTGAGGCCGGTTACGACCAACCGGCGTGGACAACGAAACTCGCGCAGCAATTTCTCGAAGACGAGTTTGGAGCCGAATATTCCCTGCGTCACGTCCAGAGATTGCTGAAAGACGCCGGTCTCACCTGGCAAACACCGCGACCGCAACCGCCGACAGCTGACGAGGATGAACGCACCGAATTTTGGGAAGCTACCAAAAAACTGAGTAAATCATTCTCTGATGAGTATACCACCGTTGCGGTCGATCAGACGCGGAAAACGATCGGCTGTGATCTCTACCATTCGTGGTTTCCGCGCGGTCAACGAGTAAATCTCCCGTTTTGGCGGCGTTCAAGGGGTGTAAAGCTCCTTGGTGCAGTCTCTGACGAACGCGAATTTTTCGCAGCCGAAGTCTCAGACCGCTTTACCAGCGACGTGACGATCAGATTCCTTCGAGCACTTCAAGACGAGTTTGGCGAGAAAATCCACGTGTTGCTGGATAACGCCTCGTATTTCAAGTCCCAACAAGTGCGCGACTTCGTAGAAGAAACACAGATCGAAGTGACGTACTTTCCGCGAGGATCGCCGGATCTTAATCCTGTTGAGGAGTGCTGGCGCCAGTTAAAACGATCTCTCGGAAACCTTTCTTTAGTTCGATCGACGAGCTCAGACCAGCTGTGGCAACCGCATTGCGGAAAATTAATCCGCCACAAATAACCGATTACTTACGACAGTCAGTATAGCAAGACCTCAACGACCGTCAATCAATAAGTAGAGAGGGTCTATTAACCCATCTCAGCTGAATCATCTCCACTATATGTGTCTCGGAACTCCTGAATGAGCTGGCCGGTTTCAGCGTACCACCGGTTGAGTATTCGTTGAAAGTCGTCCGCTATCTCATCCGGATCAGAAGCCCGGTACACGTGGTGATATCCCCCTTTAGGACAACTTTCTTGCTCTTGTACGACCACCCCCGCTTCTTCGAGTCGTTTGATCGAGCGATACGCTGTTGTCCGCTCTTTCCCGATGAACTTTCCAATATGATCCACGGTAAGCGGCTCAGAAGATTCTGCTAACAGCCGAAAAACGGCTCTGTCCCGTTCATTCAGCCCGAGAAGACAGTCAAGAAGATCCTCACATTCCCGCTCATCACGGATCTGACGTTGTATGGCCTCTGGCATTGGTATCGGTGCTTGGTTCTTCCCACACATAAGATTTGCACAATCGAAGCAATTAGGGTTTGTGACTACGTTCTCATCGAGAAGGAGGAGGTAGACAGCCACCAATTGAAAACCCATCTTTGAACGCTTTAATAAGTCAAATACCCCGATTTCTACTATCATGGGTTTCGATCTGTAGATACGAAAGCCTTATGTCCAACAGTCCTGATTGCACTAGATATGCAAACAACTGATCGTGGTGAGTCGGAGTACGACGTTCTGATCATCGGGGGTGGGCCTGCGGGTTTGAGTGCAACCCTTCAGTTAGGGCGCTCGCTCCGTAGTGTCCTGATCTGCGACAACGGCGAACCCCGGAATGAGCCAGCTGATGAAGCACATGGTTACCTGACGAGAGATGGTGTTCCACCGGAAGAGCTCCGAGCTCTCGGCCGTGAGGAGGTCATGAATTACGGGGCAGAATTCAGGGACACAAAGGTGACCGACGTCAGTAAAGACAACGACAGATTCACCAGCACACTCGACTCCGGCGAGACCGTCACGAGTCGGAAAGTTGTATTGGCGACGGGAGTCGGGGACAATCTTCCTGAGACTGACGGCTTCGAGGAGTTCTGGGGAAGTGGGGTGTATCATTGTCCCTACTGTCACGGCTACGAGGTTCGTGGTGAACCACTCGGCGTGATTGCTACCGACGAACACGTTGTCGAGTACGCGAAGCTCATCTACAATCTGAGTGACGACCTCGTCGTGTTCACCGATGGAGAGGACGTCTTCGACGAAGAATCCCGGTCGCTGTTCGTCGAGCGTGGAATCCAAATCGAGGATAGACCGATTACCGCACTCAACGGCACCAATGGTGAACTTGAAAGCGTTTCACTCGCGGATGGCCGCGATGTCGCTCGGCATGCGCTGTTCTACCCGCCACCGATGGAGCAACACAGCGACCTCCCAGAACAACTCGATCTCGACGTGACTGAGTTTGGCCTCGTCGATGCAACGCGCTCCCAACGTGGATTCGGGGTAACATCGGTCGAGGGGCTGTTCATTGCTGGCGACGCCTCTAGCGGCGGCCCACCCTCAATAGCGTCCGCCGTCGGGGATGGGTACGCAGTCGGGACAACCGTGAATGGAGAACTCTCTATGGAAGACTTCGAGGGAGGGCGGTAACTATGGACATGTCCTTAGAGGAGCTCGGCGATCGCTTCTCGGAGATCGCTGATCAGTATGACGACATACACGACAGCGACGAGAAGCCGATTTACAATGCGTGCGCCTCGCTCGTCGTCGAGCACGCCAATCCTGGTCCCGACGATGTCGTCCTCGACCTCGGAACGGGGACGGGCCTGATTGCGCTTGCGTTGGCCGGGGACGCCGGCCACGTCGTCGGCCGCGACATCAGTGATGGGATGATAGAGCAGGCGCGGTCAAAATCTGCCGATAGGGGTCTCGTGAACGTGGATTTCGGGTACGGAGAGTTCCGGGACCCGCACTACGACGGCGAAGTAGACATCGTAGTCTCGAATTTCGCACTGCATCACCTCCCCGCTGAGGAAAAACGCGAAGCTATCGAGGCCATCGCTGACCTCGGCCCGCGTCGATTCGTACTCGGTGACCCCATGTTCTTCGGATCACCTGACCCTGAAGATCCGCTTTTCGACCACGGGGTTGATGGGGAAACCGTCGGGATGCTCGTAGAAATGCTCACTGACGTCGGATTCGTGGTCACGGACATCGAGCGTGTGCATGACCAGGTGGGCGTCTTGGTCGCCGAACGACATCCTGAAGAGCCGGAATCCGACTTGCAGGAGAATCGATAACACCCATGTGTCGAATGTTCGCGTTACGGAGCAGCGTTTCCTGTCGCGTTCAGGAATCGCTGTTGGACGCCGACAAATCTCTGCAACGGCTGAGCGAAGTCAATCCGCATGGGTGGGGGGTAGGCCAGTACGTTCAGGGCGTTCCGGAGATTGTCAAGAGCCCGGAGATGGCTGCTGAGAGCCCTGTATATTCGACTCTCTCGAATCAGATCGATTCAAGTTGCGTTGTCGCTCACGTTCGCCGTGCGACACATGGTGACCACACGGTTGCAAATACGCACCCGTTCCAATACGGTCGATGGCTGTTCGCACACAACGGCAATATCGCTGATTTTGATGACTTACGAGCGACGCTGCTAGACGAAATTGCTCCCTCTCTGCGTTCCCACATAGTTGGGACCACGGATAGCGAGGTACTATTTTACCGACTCCTGACCGCTATGTCTGATGCAGGAGTTCTTGGCAAAGAAGCAGACGACATTGGGCCACAAGTGCTCTGGGAAAGTATCAGTTCCGTCGTTGAGCGAGTTGCTGAACTGGCTGGCGGTATGCATGATGATCCTGACGGACCCTCTGATGAGACGTATCTAACGTTCGTCCTCACGGATGGGAGCACTCTCATTGGACATCAAGGTGGGAAGTCACTCTTTGTGCATGCACCTGCCATCAATTACGGTGACCAAACGAAATCGTGGGCAGTTGGACAAGGGGCAACTGATCACTTTTTATTAGCGAGCGAGCCAGCTCATAATCCTAGAATGTGGGCCTCAATCCAGCATGGCGGGGTGGTCGGGGTTAGTCCGGACATGACCGTCTGGACCTCATCAAATGCCCTCGCTGTTTGAGGGTCGTCCGCAGCCCTACTTCGCAGCTATTCCACTCGGGAGTTCGGTGAATAGAAGCGCACTCCTCGTCGGTGGACTAAAAGATATATACACGTTTTTAGCCCCAATACTCCATTTTTACGGCGGATATCGGCCTCTACAAATCTACTAGTAGTTACTGTATATGGAACGCCCACATGCCGTTCGTCAGCTTCCGAGACCGACCGGTGAGCATCGACGAGGGCTCGCGAGAAGTGTGGCACCCTCACGAGACCGGCGTCTCGCTGACGACCCGCGAACACCAGGACGACTACAAGCAGGTGACGATGGCGGACCTCATGACCGAGACGAACTACCTCAATCCCGATGTGGAACTCATCGCGGAGTTCGACCAGCTGGTATCCACGCGGAACACGACAACAAGCACAGAAATTGTCTATCGACGGGTCAGAGTAGCAATCAGGATTGTTCGTCACCAGAGCCAGCGTTCGTTCCCGAGTCCTCGGCCGATGGTGGTCTGCTCGACAGCTGGTCGAATCGATTTTGAGCGGCTTCGTTCCGTGACTCAGTCCGCTCGGGATCGTAGTCGTACGAAGCCACAGTTCCGCCTTCGATGTCGACAGACAGAATTGCATCGGCATGGCGCGCGCTCTCGGGGAGGTCCGACGACTCAACGACCGCGTTCCCGACCTCGTCGCCGTCTCGTTCGAAGAACACGGTCGCAAACCCATCCTCGACCGAATCGACGACTGCAGTGTAGGTGCCGTCGTCGAGGGTCTCGAGGTCACTCATGAATACGTCTCCATAAGCACGCGCTCACCCTTACTGTTGCGCACGATCACTGTGTCACCGGCGTTGTTCCAGACCGGCGATCCAGCACCCCAGTAGAGGTCGCTCTCGGAGACAGTTCCGCTCCCAGTGTGTAACGTGACAGTCGCACCCGCCTCGAGCGTGTAGTCATCAGGAAACGTGTAGGTCTTCCCGGCCTCGTCTTCGACAGTCCACCCCGAGAGGTCGAGCGAATCACTCGCGGTGTTTTCGAATACGAGGTACTCATCGTTGAGATGCTCCCGGTCATCACCCTCGGCATCGGCGTTGACCTCCGCAAGAGTCAATTCGCCACCCTGGACTGGTGTCCCACCATCGGTGACGACCACCGTAGTCTGTGTTGCGACCGGCTCACCGCCAAGGCGGGTTCGTTCGGTTACACTCCCGCTCACGCCCGGTTCGACGGGGCTGCCGGAACGGATATCGAGTGGCGCTGTCGGTGCGTCCTGCTGGGTTCGGACGGAGACACTCTTGCCATCGCTGACGAGGACGATATCGCCGTGTGTTGCCGTCCAGTAGGCCGGCAATGAGCGGTCGGCCAATCGTCGCAGGACTTCCTCGGCTGGGTGGCCGTACTGTGAATCGTATGCGCTGGAGAGAATGACAGCCTTCGGTTGGACTGCATCGAGCAGGTCCCCGCTCGACGAACTCGCCGAACCGTGATGACCAGCTTTCATAACGGTCGATTGCAGTTGGTCACCGTAGTTCTCAACGAGATAGGCTTCTTGATCGTCTTCGGCATCACCTGTGAAGAGAAAACTCGTCTCTCCGTACGTGAGTTTGAGGACGAGACTGTTTTCGTTGCGTCCCTCGTTCTCGATATATGGGTCGGGTGGGCCAAGCACCTGCACGTCGACGCCCTCGAACTGGACCGAGTCGCCCGCACGTGTCTCGTAGAGCGCCACATCGTACTCCTCGACAGCGTCGAGATACTGTTCGTATGTCTGCGTGCTCGCCGCGATCCCCGGATCGTAGATTGCACCGACCCCATCGGCCTCACGCTCGAAGTAGTCGATCACTGCTGCGTTCCCACCGATATGGTCGGCGTCGTTGTGCGAGGTAACGAGATGGTCGATCCGGTCGATATCGTGGCCACGGAGATACTGAAGAACGTGCTCTCCGTCGTCGTTGAAGTGCCCGGTATCGACGAGCATCGTCTCGCCCGTTGGGCCGACGATGAGCGTACTCACTGACTGGCCGACGTTGATGAAGTGAACCTCCACAGAGCCGTTCATCGCTGTTGCCGTCGCATCGGCTGTCGGTGTCGACAACGATGGTGACGACGGGGCGTCTCCTGCCGGGGTATCGGTCGGCACTACCCCCGTACAGCCAGCCACAAGGAGAGCGATAGCGACGAGAAGGATTCGACCGTGGCGTTGGCCAGCCATCGTACATCTGGGTATTGACCCGAGCGGGAAAGATCCATGGTAAATTTGGGCGGTGAAGTGTGCCCCACAGCGCTGGAGCGCGGAGACCAGTCTACGCGACGACTGAGTTATCCATCTGCCGGATCAATCTGGTCGACTTCGAACTCGCTCGCACGCACCCGCAGCGGGAACCACCCCTCTTCATCGATCCCCAGCAACGCCTCGGAGAACCCCTCCTCCTCATCGCCGGCTTTCGCCGTGCGGACCCAGTTCACTTCCCGCTCGCTCAGTCCGAACCACTCGGCGAGTGTGTCGGTCTCCTCCTGCACCCGGTGAATCAACGTGAGCGAACACAGATCCGCGATGGTCTTCGCTTCAGGGGTCAACGCGAACTCGCCGCCCGTCTGGGTGATGAACTGCAGCGACAGATCGTAGTGGCGACTGTGCCGGACGGCCGTCTCCAGAAACTCCAGGGAGGTGGCGTCGTTCAGCAGGTAGTGGGCTTCGTCGATGGCGAAGACGACCCGCTTGTCCGTGCCCTTGGCCCGCTCGTAGACGGCGTTGAACAGCACCTGCATCATGAGACTCGTCTCCGAGCGGCCGGTCGCGCCCTCTTCCTGGTGGAGATCGAGATAGAGTACCGACGAATCCAGATCGAAGGATGTCCGCTGGGCGAGGTTCGCGAGGTCGCCGTCCTCGCGGAACGACGGTCGGAGATCCGTCAGCAGTGTCTGGGCGTCGCCACGGACTTTCTCCTGTTCGCCGTCGGTCGCGTAGCCGAACTGCTCGGGTGAGTCAAGCAGATCTTCGAGGACGGCGATCACGTCCCGAACGGTCGGCGACTCGTTGTCGTGCGTCGAGGGATCCTTGGTGATCCCCTGGCGTTCGTAAGCCTCCTGGACCGCTCGCCGAAGCGTCTGCTTGCGGTCGCCGAGCGGGTTCGCGGCGACGTGTTCGAAGAAGGTCTCGAAGAAGGTGAGCACCCACGAGAGCTGTTCGGCCCACGGGTCCAGGTCGGGGACGTCCTGCAACACGTCCGCGGGCGTCGCCCGGAGTTCGAGCGGGTTGAGCCCGCGCGTCCCGCCGACGGTGATCCGCTCGCCGCCCAGCGCGCCGTTCACGCCAGCGAACCCCCCCAGCGGGTCGAGCATGATGATGACCGTGTCCTGGTCGTACATCGCCCGCCGGAGGAGCTGGAGTTTCGTCGAGAAGGATTTGCCGGCGCCGAGTTGGCCGATCACCATCGCGCAGTAGCCTGTCTCCCGCTCGAAGCGGTCAAGGATGAGCGGACTCTCGTTCAGCGCGTAGGTGCCGTACTCGATTCCGGGCTCGGCGAAGGCGCCGGCGACGAACGGGAACATGGCACCGACGGCCCCGGCGAGCATCGGCGTCGTCGTGTCCAGCGACTCGTTTAGCTTGTCGACGCCGACCGGGCTGGCCGAGACGAACGCGTCGAGTTGCGTCCACCGGGGCGTGACGGGCGTGAGATTCGTCGGGGACTGGCGCGCCGTGTTCGTGACGCCGTCGGCGTTCAGGTCGTCGGGTGAGTCCCCCTGGACCGCGAGATACATCGACACGTCGAACGCGCTCATCGACGTGTTCCTGAGCGCGTCGTACAGCGCCTGGTAGTCCTCCAGGTCCTTCGCGACGCCACGGGCGCCGGCCTTGCGCTTCTCTTCGAGATACTCCCGGTCGGCCTCCAGATCCTCGATGGTGTTTTCGAGCGTGTCCAGTGTGGCGGTCGTGTCTCTGGGCGTGAGATGGAGACTGATGTCCGTCCGGCGGGTGGCCGCGGTCGAGTACAGCGTCTCGAAGAGCCCGTCGCGGGGCCGGTCGGGATACTCGCCGGTCCACAGCGTGCGGGCCCACTGGTCGCCGGTGCGGACGGCGTTCGGTTCGGGTTCGATGCTCGACGGCGTGACGACCGTCTGGTGGATCTCTGGGATCTCGGGGACGGTCTCGGTCCCGTCGGCTTCGGCGGGGTCGTAATCGACGCTGACCCGGTCCGTGTCCCGTGCGGCCTCGCCGCCGTCCCTCCCCTCATCGCCGTCGTCGGCCTCACCGTGACTGTCCGCGTCGTCGGCGTCCGTGGGGGCCTCACGCGTCGGAAGCACCGACAGGAGTGCCTCGATCATCGCTCGGGCCCCCCGACGATCCCGCGAGTGCGAAGTACCTGGTCGAGATCCCCGTAGTCCTGGGACTCGTCGCTCCAGTACTCGCCGACGATCTTCGTCGCGTCGGTCGCGTCGATCCGGTGGGCCGTACAGCCGTCGATGCCGCGCAGGCCCGCTCGCACTCGGCCGAGTCGGTCGTTGAGTTCGTCGATCAGCGCCGCCCGTTCGACCGCTTCCCGCGGGGCGAACAGCTCGCGGACGAACAGCCCGACGACTGGAAGGTCGGCGAGTTGCGCGGCGAGACTCGCCTCCTCGAAGTGGACCTCGGCCGGTGTCACCGGGACGACGACGTAGTGGTCGCGGATGGTCATGCGTCGCTCGGCCAGTTCCTGCTCGTACCAGTCGATGTAGTGCTCGATGAGCGATTCGAGCTGGGGGTTGGCCTCCACGTCGGGGTCCTCGAGGCGCGCCTCGTAGCGAGCGAGGTGCTCGTCGACGGGAAACGGTTGGGTCGTCGAATAGATCTGGATCGGGAACTCGACGGTCGTGTTCAGGAAGTCCTGGAAGGACTCGGCCTTCCGGGCCCACTCCTCGTCGGTCGCCAGCGCCATCGTCGGAGGGATGACCTGGACGAGACCGACGACGGCGCCGTCCGTCCGCTCGATGGCGTCGCGGTCGGGATACACGCGCTCGATCTGAGTGTACGCTTTGGCCGCCTCGTGGTCGATCTCGCTGGCCCGCGCGTGAAAGCCCAGCATCGACGTGACCCAATCGAGACTGGTCGTATAGGCGGGCGTCAGGTAGACGAACACGGCGCCCACGGCGACGAACGCGCCGGCCACCGGGAGCGTGAACGCGTCGGCCTGATACCCGGCGACGGTCAGGTCGACCGGGACGACCAGCTGGACGAGGAGGACGACCACGACGCCGGGAAACAGCGCCACGGCCAGGTCGGTCAGCGTGTACGTCCCGAGTAGTTTCGTGCCGGTACCCAGCGACTTCGGAATGCGTTTTGCGGGGTTGCGGTCCTGCATCGTTAGCGAATGTAGCGTGGCTCGTCGTCGATTGCAGCACGGTCCTGATCTGCCTGCGACCGGTCGCCCGTTCGGGCCGGATCGCGCAGCGCCTCGAACGCCGCGTCGCGACTGTTGGTCTCGGCCGCATCGCCGCTGGTCGTGTCGTCGCTGGTTGCGTCGTCACTACTTGCGGTGTCACTGGTTGGGGCTGTCGAACGGTTCGCGGCCCCGCCGTCGGGACGGGTCTCCGTGTTCGCGGACCGCTGGAGTGTCCCACGGAGTCGCGATCCGGTGTCGTTGAGCCGGGACCCCGCCGCGTGGGCCCGGGACCGTCCGGAGTCGAACACGACCTGCCCGTCCGGCTGGATCGCTGCCTGGCCGCGGGCTCCACGAACGAAGTTACGTCCGCCGTGGGCCGCGGACTCACCGAGATCGCGTGTCTTCCCGAATCGTGATCGGGCACGGCGCGACGACGCGTGATGGGAGGCGCTCTGTGCCATGAAAAAGATCGAGCCGGCCTGCCAGAACAGGACGAACGGTGAGACGATCGCGACGATTGGGATGACGAGAGCAGCAAGCCAAGTCGTTAATCCATGCGTTGAAAACCCGAAATTTTGCCCAAGAATTTGAGCCAGTTGGAACAAGAACGCAACGGGAACCGGCATGAACAGGAATGGGACATAGAATCCAGCCAAGCGTTTCATAAAGTTCGAGACGAGAGAGAATGGTCCGACTCCAGGAATCCATAAGGCGATTAGAACCGGCATCAGCAGTGTGAAGAGATACAATACGACAATTCGAATGAAGTAGATAGCAATTACTAGGCACAGGAGGAAAAAATCAACAGAGAGTACAATCGCAGTCGTAAGAGCGCCGACTGAACCAAAGGAGATGGTTTTGAATAGAGATATTTGTGAAAGGTCAGGCGCGATAAAAATTGCTAGTTCGTTCATGAATTGGCGTGCGAAGGCATCCATCCACCACCAAGATAGGATACCAAGTAATCCAGTGAAGGAACGCCTCTTGAGCTTAGTTTTGTGATAGCTGCTGAAGAGATAACTAGTTGATTCGAGAAATATTACGAGTCCGATAGAAAGGGTCCACAGCAATAGCGATAGAGGGATGATTTGGTCCCAATAGTAGACATACAGATCTGGCCAAGAGCTATTGGACGGTGCATTAAACACCGAGTTTGGATGAGGTGTCCCAACGATGATGGAAACAATATCATTACCATACGTTTCAATAAGTTCTCTAAATGGGTTGAAGAGGACCCGCAGCGCTTCTTTGATTGCCCAGACGATCGTGTCACCAAGAGCACCGCCACCGCCGCTCTCGTCCCCACTCTG
Organism: Halosimplex rubrum; assembly: GCF_013415885.1. Lineage (NCBI taxonomy): Archaea > Methanobacteriati > Methanobacteriota > Halobacteria > Halobacteriales > Haloarculaceae > Halosimplex > Halosimplex rubrum. The sequence continues at coordinate 1,628,982 of NZ_CP058910.1, read as the reverse complement.
AGCGTGAGCAATTCCGACTATAGGCTGAATTGCAATGCAGAGGAAAACCCCGGATATCCATTTTATTCGCTCATTCATCTTTCTCAGAAGTCCGTTCCACGCGATTCACTGAGATGTCGCTACAGGTACTCGCAAAGTTGGCACTAATTCTTTCACCTGTGAGAGTGGCTCTGAGCTGTTTCTCTGCATTCGAACCGATTCCTGACAGAACGAGAATCGAAAGCTCTACTCTTTGATTGTCACACTGATCCTCATTAGTCAGAAGGAATGGCGAATCCATTCCCAAAAGTTCCGAATCACTACCCGGTTCTAAGATTACGTCATTCTTGGATTCTGGTTTATCCAAATTCTGGAGTGGAACGGTCTTAGCGTAGTTATTTGTAGGAATATGATTTGCATCTCTGTTTAACGCATTCTCATACCCGACGTAGTAGACCCACGTCGGGCCGGTCCCAGTATTCTCGACTGTAACGAGGAGGTTCGCCCGGTTAGACGGAGTAGGACGCCCACCAGAGTACGGCTCGATATCCGTGATCTTTAGCGTGGGCTCCAGCGAAAGCGTCTTCGAAGCGACCTCGTCTCCGTCAGCGATGGCAACGAGCGAATGCTCACCAGGGGTATAGTGCCAGCCCCGCCGATAATCGAAGAGGCCCAGCTCTGCTGAGGTCGCCCCGGTTGCAACGTCGGTCGACCGAAAGCGGCTCCCGGACGGACCGATCAAGTTGAGCTTCGTCACTTCGTGATCCTCGCGGAGGTCAACCACGAGCGACGCGCCCGACACCGAGGTCCCCTGAATGGGCCCACTCCCACCAACACCGCCAACGGGACCGAGACTCGAACAGCCGGCAATACCCGCTGTCGCGAGGGCGAGGCCACGTTTCAGCACTCGCCGTCGTGACTGCTGCTCGCCCGTCATAGTCCCCTCCATGGCGGCCAGATAGACATGCCTGTGATCCGGTCGATGAAGAACACGGCCAGCAGAAACAGGCCGACCGGGATCCCGGCCCGATACAGGTATCGAACGGCGGTCAGCACCGTTCCGTCGACGCTGGCTGCATCGGAATCGCCCACGTAGGAGGTCGGCCGCAGCCACCAGTCCCACGGCTCGAACCGGGCGCTGATCGCACCGGCTGGCCGGGCGACCGTCGTCGTGACGGTACCGTCGCGGTCGGTCTGGACTCGCTCGCCGGCGACCCGGACGTGCCCCTCGGTGTCCGTCGTTCGGATCGGTGTTCCAGTCTGTGCGTCCCGGAGGGTGATCCGGACGGTCGCCGTTCGTGCCGTCGTGTTCAGTACCGTCAGCGTGAGATTGCTGCGGTGGATGGTGATCTCGGTGAAATACTGCGGGTCGAGGTCCCACTGCGTGCCGCGCACGAGCCCGGCGATTGTCAGGTCGTCCATGGTCGCGTTGGGACTCTCGAACCGCGTCACGAGGCTGTGGCTCGCCGTGTAGGGCTGTTCGAGCACGTCCAGTCGGATGGTCGGGGGCAACGTCGGTGGCCGGCGTTGGGGCCCGCTGACAGCCTGCAGGGAGACGCGCTCGGCCGGCGCGACGGTCGGCCCCGGCTTGAACGGATACGCCGAGATCCGCAAGGGATGCACCGGCGAATGTGAGACGTTCACGCCACTGGCTGTCGCGGTCACCAGCCGGTCCCAGCCCGGGTCGCGGGCCGAATAGAACCGCCAGACGCCGTTGACGCGCCCGGTCGGCAGCCGGTAGCCCAACCAGGGGTTGGTCTTCCTGATCAGCAGCCCCAGGTCACCGTCGGGGTAGCGCGCGTACGCCCCGCGGGCCAGCAGCGCGTAGGCCCTGACGTCGACCGCGTCGGTCACGGTGAGCGTCTCGTTGACCGTCGTCGTGTTCGTCTCCCATCGCGTACACGTGACTGTGCGCTCATCGCCCGCAGTGCTGTTGCCCACGGTCCGGTTCGCACACCACCTGCGATCCCGCGTGAGCGAGGCCGAGATGTTCGCCCGGACTGCCAGCGTGTGGCTCGCCCCGCGGTCGCCCCTGAGGTCGTAGTCGAACCGCTGGACGTGACCGCCGCCGGCTGTGGCCTCGCGGTCGCCGTCGACGAACAGCGTCGTGTCGGTGACGGTGTGGCTCGCGAGCGCCCAGGTGATCGTCTCCCACCGGGTGTCCGAATCCTCGGGCACGGGGACCCGGTAGTCGAGTGTCGCGAACAGCTGGCCCTGTTTGGCGACGTATCGCGGCTGGCGCTCCGGGGTGAGCCGGACCCGCGTCGACGGCTGGACCGTGAAGATCTCGACGTAGGCATCGCGGACGACCGTCCCGTCGGTCGGGCTGGCACTGGCCGGATACGCCGACGTGTCGACGCCGGTCGATGGGAACGTCGCGAGTTGGTCGCGATTCCACTTGGCGACCGCCGCCGGTGGTCGGTTGAACGGGATGTCCGTCGTCGTGGCGAGCGACCGGGCGGCCGACCCGCTTCGGTTGCGCAGCGTCGACCGGTGTATCGAGTCGTCGTCCCGCGACCACAGCGCGGGATCGGTGTCGTGGTGGTCGGTCACGTTCGGTGCCGTCGCCGCTATCTCGGTCGGGTGGGCGACCGATTGGGTCGCCACCAGCGCGCTCACGGCGAGCAGCGTGGCGACGGCGCCGCCGAGCCCGACCGACCAGCTCAGAGGCTGCAACTGGCCCCACCCGCCACGACGGACGTGAGCAGGAACTGCAGGATGGTTCCCCCGAGCGGAGCCGCGATGACGCCCCAGACGATGGCCTGCCCGCGCATCGATTTCAGTTCCTTCTTCGTGTCCGCGCGCCGGAACACCGGCAGCGCCACCGTCGCACCGAGGGCGACGAGGCCGCCGACGAGCGGGCCGCCGAACTGGATGAGCGTGAAGAGATTTCGGATCGTGTCGGCCATGGTCGTGTTACAGAAGGAACTCCCGATGCCCGACCCGCTCGCCGTCACCGTCTGGGCGGCCGCTGGCTCGACCGCGAGGAGGACGAGTCCGCCGAGGACGATTGCTAGCGTCGAGCGATCCCCCCAATAGGTCCGCGTCGTCTCGTGGTCCTGTTCGCCTGGCTCGTCCTGCACACCGTTTGGATTCATGGCTCGAGTGTTGTCACTCACCGCCCCCAGATCCCCCCTGAAGGGCGAGCGGTGACTGCGTTCACTCACAGATCCACAAAGCATGTCGTAAATATCTTGTTTCTTGTTTGCATTTTAGTCAGGAATGACATCGGCATAGACATGAAAAACTCAGTGGATCGAACGGAGTGGAGTGGAGGTGTCGGCTGGACCGATGCCGCTGAGATGACACACAGCAGGGCGGTTCGGGTCCCACGATCACGGTCGTGCCTGTCGGCCGCCCCAGGGCGGCCGGGAGCGGAGGGTGGGGTGGTGAGTCGCGGGTGGCCGGCATCGTCCCCCAGAACAGCCGTGTTCGTGTCCGCCGCTTCCCAGCCATCGATGACTCGCCGCAAAGCGGAAAGGAAGGCCCCCCGTTGGCGACCTACGACTCGGGGAGGTCTTTCCGCCCGGTGCGGACACAGTCCCAGCAGGGAAACTCGCCGAGACACTCCGCGCAAGCCTCGCCGTCGTCCATTGGGCCATCGTGCGTTGGCCCGCTGCCGGCGTCGTCGGACTCCCGGTCGGCGACCCGTCCACCGTCCGCGGCCACGGACTGGCTGGTCTCGTTTGCCGTGACGGCCTCGAGGATCGGCCGCCGGATCGCGACGGCGACGCGGTGTTTGCAGGCGCCCGCGTAGCTGTCGTCGGCCGGGCACTCACACGCCGTCGGGAGGCCGTCGTCGACGGTGACGCGATACTCGTGGTCGCTGGGGTCGGGGTGGCTGCCGTTTCGGACGACGACACTGTCGTCGGCGAGTGTGAACTCGAAGGCTTCGTACTGGGCGCGCTTTGCGACACGGGTCGGGAAGGTTAGTTGTTCGAGCGGGTGCATCGTCTCCGAGCGCCCGTCACTGGGCGCCCCGCCCCTCCGGGGCGCCGACAACCACGGCGTGCGGTGGGATTACCCGACTTCGTAGGTCGCGATGCCCCCGTGGCCGCAGGTCGGGCACCGCTCACAGCCGGCGTCGACGGCCTCGCCACAGCGGCGACACTCGTGGACGCGTTTGGGGCGGTCGGCCAGCAGTCGGTCGTGGAGCCAGCCGTGGATCATCGGGCCCACGCCTCCCGGTCGGCCTCGATGGTATCGCGATGTGCGCGGACTGTGTTCGGTGTGACATCGGCTTCGCTCGCCAGATCCTGCTGGACGATGTCCACGCCGTGATCCCGACAGGCGACGGCGAGCGAGCCCGCGGCGAACCCCGCCGGGTGCGTCCCGAGACTCTCGCCGGCCGCCCAGGCGCGCTCGGCGAGGGCGCGGGCGTGTGACTCCGTTTCTGTGGGCACGTCCATCGCCGAGGCCAGCGCCGGGATGAACGCCCGCGGGCGCTGCGGTGGGGCTGGGAGGCCGAGATCGTCGTTGAGTACGTCGTAGGCGTTGGTGACCTTCCCCCGGGCACACTGGGCGACCGATGCAACCTCGCCCAGGGTCCGCGTGGCCGCCGTGCAGCGACACACCGCGTAGACGGCCGCCGCGGCGAAGGCTTCGATGGACCGGCCGCGGAGCAGGTCGGCCTGCTGGGCGCTCCGGAAGAGCGCACTCGCCTGCTCGCGGTCGTCGTGGTCGAGCCCGAGCGCCCCGACGAGGCGGGCGATCTCCGTACAGCCGTGGGCGAGGTTGCGTTCGGCCTTCGAGCGCCACTTCGCGCGGGTGTGCTCGCGGCGCAATCGGGCGAGCTGGCGCTGTTTCCGGCCGGAGAGGGCGTTGCCGTTGCCGTCGGTCGAGTAGCCGATCTTCGTCGAGAGGCCCCGGTCGTGGCGCGCTTCGGTCAGCGGCGCGCCCGTCCGTCGCCGGTCGGTGTCGTCCTCGTCGAAGGTGCGCGGCCCGCGTCGGTCGACGCGACAGGCCTCGACGACGAGGCCGCAGTCGGTACACCGGGTCTCGCCGCCGTCGGTTCTGAGTCGGCCGGCACATTCCGGGCAGTCGTCGGCCGGGATCGGTTCGTCGGGCTGTTCGTCGAACGTCCGCTGGTAGGGATCTATCGTCGCCATCTGAACTCAGCGCGAGGCGAGTCTGGTGCCCCCCGCACCCCTCTCGGGGGAAACAAAATCACCGAGTGTCGCACACCGAATTTCTAGTGAATGCAAGGGGCGACGCAGCAACCTCCGAGCTGTAGACCGTCACCGCAGTGTCTCCCCAAGCCCGGTGACTCCGGGCGCCAGCTCGGCGCAGACACGCTGGTCGAAGGGACTGTCGACTAACTGATTCGCGTCTCCAAGCACGTCGGCGTAGCTGTCGGTCGTGGTCTGGGTGGGTCCGAGGAGGGCCACATCGCCCGGACTGTCGGGTCTGTCTGCGAGAGACGTGGCTCTAACGGTGGGTCAGCCGCGGCGCTTCGAGCAGGACCGGAACCGAACGAAACTGCCGGACAACGTCGCCGCCAGCCCATTCGGTGCGCCTGCCACAACCACGGGCCGTATCACACCGAAGCAGCCGACTCTGAGTGGTCGCCACGCGGCAGCCCGAACTCGACTTCGATCCGGACGGTATCGTAGGGAACGTAGGGCTTCTTGGCGCGCCCGTCCGTCTCGAAGTGGATGATGTCGTACTCGGCGAGCAGATGGAGGTCGTCGTGGACGTCGTGTACGTCGCGAGAGAGACGGCTAGCGAGAGCACGGATACTCTCGGGCGGCTGTTCCATCACCGCTTCGAGGAGCTCCATCCGTCGGTCGGTCAGTAACTCGCGGAGTCGGGACCGGTCTTCGAAGTTCACGACGTGCGGGACCGCCTCACCTGCCTCCCAGCGGTCGGCGCGCTCGACGGCCGCTGCTTGGGCCTGTTCTGACGGGAGTGACGTGATTCGAAGGGTCGAGGGATACTCGACTTCGTCCGCGTCGGGCGTGAATTCCTCGTGCGTGGGTTCGGCGTCAGTGTCGTTGGGCATAGATGTCATCCACCTCGTTCCGGAAGTCCTCAACCAAGTCGGCGAGGCCCGTGAACTCCAGGGCCTCGATATCGCCATCGGGTGGGTGCCGATGATGGCGGCCGATATCGGGGTGGTGTGGCGCGTTGTCGAACCGGAGGAGTGTGTCACCTTCAGCGCTGGTGTACTGAAAGCTGTATTTGAGCCCCTCCGGGAAGTCCTCGCTCACCGGGACCTGCCACGCAACCAGCTCGTACTCGCTGCCATCCGGCTTCTCACCGTGGTCCCGGTACAGCTCCGTCGCGGGCATCGTCTCCGTACTGTTGGGATACGACCCCAACAGTGTTAAGCGTTCCTCCGGTTGGATTCAGGGCCACGTCGATCGACGCGACAGGCCTCGACAAGGAGCCCACACTCTCGACAGCAGGTTTCGCCGCCGTCCGTTCGGAGTCGGCCGTCGCACTTGGGGCAGCCGTCGGCTGGGAACGATCTGTCGAGCTGTTCGTCGAAGCCGCGTCGGTAGGGAGCTGTCGTCGCCATCGGGAGTCAGCACAGGGCGAGTCTGTCTTGCCCCCCGCACCCCTCTCGGGGGTGACAAACCCGACCGTCGCGAGACGCCGAATTTCGAGTGCATCGCGACTGGCTACGCGACAAGCCATCGTTTATCGACGAGTAACGCAACAGTATCGAGGACCCATCCGTGCGAGTGTAGCGCCGGCTCGCTGTCGCTAGGACGCCCGTCGATAGACTGGAACCAGTTCAGGAGATCAGTTTTCGGGTAGTGGTTCGAGATAGGTGCCAAGCGCATCCACGACAGTGTTGACGAAGGCCGATTCAACTCGGCCTTGGCGTCGGACGATCGCGGCGTGCTTCGGCGAGGCCACCGTCCATGGCGAAGCATAGCTCTGTCGAGGCATCCCACCCTCGATCCAACCGGCGTCGTCGAGCGGAATGCCCTCGTCGTGAGGCGTCGTCGTCAGTGTGACTGTCATATACTCCTCGTCGCCGAACGGGTGGCTATCGTTGTTTAGGATCAACCACGGCCGTGGATTTTCGCCTGACTTGAACGGATCTGGCCCCCAGACCACATCGCCGCGCTGGTAGCTCATTCGGGGTCCTCGTCGTCGACGGCGTGTTTTAGCCACTCGTCCATGTCTTCCTCACCGAAACGGTCGTTCGCGGCTCGGGTACTTTCGGACAGACTCGCGTACGCGGCCACCTCGTCGGCCTCACCGATAGCCCAGTAGTTCCCTTTGTGACGGACGAGTCCGCGGTCTTCGAGACGGGAGAGGACGACGCTAATGCTGCCGGCTTTCACGTCGGTCTCGTCGCGGATCTCGCTCTGCGTGAACGCTTGGTCAGGGTGAGTAGCGAGGAACCGCATCACCCGATCGGCGTTCGTCACCCCGCTGTGCTGGAGGTGGTCCTCCGAGGAAGATTCGAACGTCTCGATGTCGATGGGCATATGTATTTTCTTGTCGCTAAATGTATTAGGTGTATCGGCGTATTTCCTGCCGTGGTCAGCAGTGGTCCTCCGACGGATCTGCTCCGGTGTCCTCTGCGTGTTTTGAGGAGCTAACTGTTGGTATCGATCGGCCGTACTGTTCGTCGAAGCCACGTCGGTAGGAATTTGTCGTCACCATCTGAACTCAGCGCGAGGCGAGTCTGGTGCCCCCCGCACCCCTCTCGGGGGCGACAAACCGACCGTCGCGACACACCGGATTTCGAGTGCATCGTGACGGCCTGTCGGTCGGCGGAGGCTGGACTGATGGATACGTAGTCGAAACGAAGTGGATGGCTTCATTGCCTCCGAAGCGGGTAGGTAGTAGCCCGGATCCAACAGAAAGTACCTGTCGCCAAATCCTATCGGTTCCACTACCACGTGTGAAGGACTGGAGTCAGTGTCGGCAGCCACCACAGACCAGGGTGTCATAGAACGCTCGGCACACCCATCTTCTGACGTCCCGAGTCGCTCAATGCAGAGCAAAAACACATCGCTCAAAACAGTTTGCGTGACCTTCGGAAGCCGATTACTGAAGTGCGAGGAGAAAGCCTCGCCGTGAACGGCGAGGCTTTCTCCTCGCACTTCAGTAATATCCGATACATATCATCAGAACCACGAACGAACCGGATTAAATGTTGGGAACCGCCCGAGAGTGGTGCTCGGACGACACCGGCGTGTCGTCGATGCGCAGGTTTCGGGAGAGACTACCGCAACGCAGGGACGACGGCGGCAATCCCGACCAGCAGGGCCAGCAGCGCGACACCCGATAGGCCGCGCGGTGGGCGTCGACCACGAGGACGACCGTCGCGGTCGGGTCGACGGCCGTCCACGCCTTCCTTCGTAGGAACCCATAAGGGTCGAGCGACCCAACTATCGGTATGGTCGACCCCGGCCGCGAGACCCAGTACACCGAGTCGGACGTGATCGAGGTGTTCCGCGACCGTACCGACTACGCGGAGCCGCTCACCGCGAGCGAAGTGGCCGAGGTGCTGGGCTGTTCGCGCCGCACCGCCCTCAACCGACTCCACGACCTCCAGGACGAGACCGACGTGACCAGCAAGAAGGTCGGCGGCCGCAGCCGCGTCTGGTGGATCCCCGTCCGGATGGACGAGTAGCGACGCGCGACTCCGTTGTATTTTCCCCGCCGACTCGGATGCGCCCGGCCGGTGTGCGGTGTTCTCAGGCCGCCGGAGTACGCGGTACGCCGGGACGGGTCGGCAGTCTCGATCCTTGCGCTCTGCTGGCGACGTGTCGACACAGTCGCCAGATAGTGTCGTGGAGCGGTGCGACCGTTCGTCGGATTCGGTGAACGTATTGAAACTATCGGCAAGTATGTCCAGCTCGAAAGTAATTATGAATGACTGATAAGTCTGCGGTGACAATGGGGCCACTGGGCCGAATCGGGGCACTGGGGTGTGTCCTCATGCTGGTGATGGCAGCGATTCCCCCCGTTGTGGGTGGTACGACCGGATCTGCGGCGATCGGGAACGCGGGCAACGAGGCGACGCTCGCCGGCGCGGGCAACGTTCCGTCGGGGCCGCCGGCCGCGCTGAAAGCCGAGGCCGCGGCGGCGATCGACAACGCGAGCGTCGAGAAGCAACGCTTCGCCTCGGCACGTGACCGTGCCTACGACCGAATCAACGGGACGCTGAACGACTATCGCGATCCCGTGCGGCTGGCGTCGATGCAGTCGTTCACCGACGACGCGGTCGGCGTGCAGGCGCTGGCGAAACTCGCTCGTTCGGAAGCGAACGTAACCGCGTTACGGGCGAGTCGCTACGTCGCCGTCGCGGACAACCGGACGACCTATCGGACGATCCTCGACGCGCGGCGAGCGCTGAACCAGACCGAGGGCGAACTGGAGAATCGGGGAGTGCGCCGGAGCGCTGAGGCGCACTTCGACAACGCCCAACGGCAGTTCGACCGCGCACAGCGCCGACTCGACCGCGCGAACAGGTCGGACGGGCGGCAAGCGATCAGTCAGTACGCACAAGCGATCCGGGCGCTGCGGACGAGCTGGCAGCAAGCACAGCAATCGCTCCATATGATCGATCGGGAGGTTGACCCCAGCGTGGCGATCGTCAATCGCGCAGACCCGATCCGCAACGGTTCGGAGGATGTGAATCGAAGCGTGGGGGTGCGGTTCTCGGATCCGCGACCGTGGACGCTCGGCAATCTCACCGTGTACGTCGACGGCGAACGGCGCCGCTCACAGCCGGTCGACCGGCTGGGTAACGGACCGATGGAGAACCGGACGGTCGGCGTGCCCGTACGGCTCTCGGAACGGGTGGCGAACGTCACCGTCGCCGTCACCGATAGCGACGTGAAGCCCGGCACGAGCGGAACCGGTGGCCAGACGGTGCGGGCGACTGCGACGCTGTTGCTCGACGGCGACGGCCTCAGCGAGTCGACCGAGGCGGCGCTGGGTACCGACCCGCTCGATCCCGACAGTGACTCGACCGAAACCGACCGCGACGAGAGCGACGACGGCGTGATCGACGGCCACGCGGACTTCGACCGCGACGGCCTCGGCACGCTCTCGGAGTTCGACCTGGGGACCGACCCGCTCGTGGCCGACACGGACGACGACGGATTGCGCGATGGCATCGAGCAGTTGTTCCTGCCGACTGACCCGCTCAATCCGGACACCGACGACGACGGCACGCTCGACGGTGCCGAGGATCGGGACGGCGACTCGCTGACGACGGCCGAGGAAATCGACGCCGGGAGTTCTCCGTTCCGCGCCGACACGGACGGTGACGGGTTGGCCGACCTCGCAGAGGTGAACGGTGAGACCAACGTCACCGATCCCGACACGGACGACGACGGCCTGCTCGACGGCGTGGAGGGTACCGAGCCGTTCGAGACGGACCCGCTCGATCCGGACACCGACGGCGACGGCGTCCTCGACGGCAACGAGACGTTCACGACGACGACCGGCAACGAGTCGCTCGGCGTCTCCATCGACGTGACCGGCGAGGGCAACGTCGCGGGTACGACGACGATCCGGCAGGGCGACCAGGGGCAGTTCGACACGCCGCAGGTCGCGAACATCACCGCGACGCCGGTCGTCAGCATCCAGTCCCAGCGCGACTTCGAACGGGCGAACATCACGTTCTCCTACGAGGAGTCTGCACTGCCGCGACACAACGAGTCGCGGCTCGGTGTCTTCCGCTGGAACGATACCGTTCAGGGCTTCGTTCCCGTCAACTCGACGGTCGATACGGACGAGAACACCGTGTCGGCGGAGACGAGCCACTTTTCGCAGTACGCCGTCCTCGACGTGGCCCGGTGGAAAGACACGTTCACGACGGTTCCGCAACCGAATCGAGGAGGGGGCGAGGAGACGAACGACAGTGCAGTCAAGTCGCTCGACGTCGTGTTCGTGCTCGACTCGTCGGGGTCGATGGACGGCACCGATCCGCAGGACTTGCGCGCGACTGCGGCAAAGCGTTTCGTCAGCGCCCTCATCGACGGTGACCGGGCGGCTGTCGTCGACTTCGATTCGTCCGCACGAGTGCGGGCGCCGCTGACGACGAACCGGGACACGGTTAACCAGAGCATCGACGCGCTGAATCAGGTCGGCGGCACGAACATCGAAGCCGGGCTGGAGACAGCCCTCGACGAGTTCGAGACCAACAGCAACGAGACGCGGCGGAAAGTCGCCGTGTTACTGACCGACGGGCAGGACTACGGAAACGCTGACGACATCCGCCAAGTCGCCCGAGACGCCGATGATCGCGACATCACGATCAACGCGATCGGCTTTAGCAACGCCAACGCCGCCCTCCTGCAGTACGTCGCCAATACGACCGACGGGTCGTCGTACTTCGCCGATAACGCGAGTCAACTCCCCCGCGTGTTCTCTCGCGTGGCGGCCAACACCACTGGCGGCACGGACTCCGACGGCGACGGCCTGACCGACGCGACCGAACGCTCGGGATTCACCGACGAGACGCTCCCGGTGTCGGTCGTCCCCTTCTCGACGGACCCGAACGACGCCCAGACCGACGCCGACGGGCTCGCCGACGGTGCGGAGGTCGGGTCGATCGTCCACCGGTCGGTCGCGTTCACCATCGTCACCGACGGCGAGCCGTTCACCCAGCGGCTCTCTGGCGGCAACTGGCAGATCCACAGTAACCCGACGAAAGTCGACACCGACGACGACGGGCTGACCGACGACACGGAGACAGAGGGCTGGACGGTCCCGACGATCAACCGCAGCGGGCAGGCGTATCGCTACGCGACCAACGAGGCCAACGGCTCGGTCCACGTCGACTCGAACCCGCGCAAGAAAGACTCCGACGGCGACGTGGTCACCGATCGCGCCGAGAAGTTCCGCGCCCACACCGACCCCAGCGGTGACGTGCGGTACGCCATCGCCGGGACGCTGGCGACGCGGCCGGTCCAGCTGGACGACACGCGGGACCACGACCAGGACGGGTTCCCCGACCGCCAGGAGTTCCAGGGCATTCCCACCCAGGTCGACGGGGAGTTCGTGAAGTTCGAGACCGACCCGCTGAACCCCGACACCGACGGCGACGAGTTGCACGAATCCGCGGAGTTCCGGTCGATGACCACGGTCCGGCGAGACGTCGGACCGACGGGTGTCCAGCGGGATATCTTCCCGCTGATTAGTGACCCGACCGAGACGGATTCGGACGGGGATCGACTCAGCGATTTAGAAGAGCGGACGATTGGGACCGACCCATTATCTAACGACACCGACGAAGACGGACTCACCGATTCGTACGATGAGCGGCCGTTAATCGATGACACCCCACCAGCCGTAAAGTTCCTCTTGACCACGCGGCGTGAAGGGCGCATTAAAGTTGTCGACGATTCGAAAGTCACTGTCGACGGCGTGGAGGCCAACCCGTACTACGAAGGCGTCGGTTGGAGTCCGTCTCGAGCGACCGTCGCGTGGGCACAGCAGGGTGCGCAGGACCGACCAGAATATCCGAATTACTACGGATACGATTTCGAGTCGATTAGCGGGGGCGCACTCGGACTTGCTGACCAGTATCCAGATAGACACTGGGTAAACGTCACCAACCAGAACGGGACTTCAGCGAGGTACCTGATCAACCATCGCAAGGCCGGGTCGAGTTTTGTCTCAAGAACCGCATACAGCCTCGGAAGACAACTGATAACGCTACCCGACGTACAATCGAAGCCGATCTCGTCAACTGCTGGAGTCCTCCTGATCTCGACAGGATACATCCTCGAAAACAGGATGGTCGTCGACATCTCACGACCTAGTGAACAGAGCCGTGAGTACTCTGTCCCGCTCTCGGATGTCGTCGAACGATACAACGACACGGAGTTTGGCGACCTCGTCCTTCCACGAGGCGAGTACGGCGACTCGAACCGCATCGAGACCGGCCGCGGGTGGGAGTTCATCGACGCGACCGACGACGACGTGACGCTGGAGAACATCGGGCGAGCGCTCGAACCGGACAACGCCATCGGCGTCACGCTGCCCGAATCTGACGACTCCGGTTCGTCGCTCAACGTCGGCGTCGGCATCGCTGGACCCGTCGACGACCCCGAACTCGTCTTCGTCGTCATCGTCGGCGATACGATCCTGCGGGCGACTGCACAGGACCTGCAGGGCATCGACAGTCAAAGCGAACTCGACGCTGCACGGGAGTTCCTCCACGACGACGCCTCCGAGACGACCAAGCGCGTGATGACCGACGGTGGGCTAGAGGACGAGGAGCATCCCAGCGCGCTGGTCGAAGCGCTCGATGATCCAGATGTTAGTGAGAGCGACATCGACGCTGCCGTCGAGACGATCGAGTCGCTCAACCAGGAGGAGATGGCCTGGGACATCGTCGAGGAAGCGCCTGCGCCGGCCGTCGAGTTCTTCGCGGATATTCACGAATCTGAGTTACAAGGATTCTTCCCACAGGCAGACTCACTCAGTCAGGTTGCCGAGTTCATCGAAGCGCTCGATGGTGACGCTGCGGAGGTCATCCGAGAAGCAAGAACTGGCCATTACGGGAGTCTCTTGCGTATGAGCGGCAGTGAATTAGAAATCCTCGGCGAGATCGTAGTTGACGGCGAACTACGCGGTGACGACAAGCTCGCTAGTGACGATATCACGCCCGCCGAGATACACGACATCTCCGGGGAGACAGACTTGACGAAGATTGAACTAATCGCAAAGGATCCCGATGGCCGAGTCGTATACCTGACGCCGGATCGGTGGCAGCACATCGTGGACAGACACGTCGAAGGGACGGAAACCAACAAGAAGGCAGACGAAACAACCTTCTTCCCAACTGGAAAGTCAGTAAGGAGTCGTGATGCAAGGCCGGCGGCTGACCTCCCTGATACGATGAGCGAACATGATGTGAAACAATTAGTCAGAGAAGCCATCGAACGAACACAGAGCTCAGGTGGGAGCTATATCGTCGAAGCAACGTGGAGTCACTACGGGATCTCGGAACTGCAAATCAATACAGATGGGGATGTTATTACGACTGCGTATCCGAATAACGGCCCTGATGTGAGGCGATGGAATCGCGTCAAGGAACGGTGGGAACGATGGAATGGAAACGAGTGGACCAAGTGGAGTCAACCCTATGGGTCTAGAACACAGTACAATCTCACACTCGATATAGCGTTATAATCCATGCAAATGCACTCAGATATCTCGATCAAGTATCCAGATGCAGAAACTATAGAAATAGTAATAGAAACGCCAGATGACGAAGATACGTCTAAAGAGGTATCTCAATTTGGTAGTAGCGGGCTCCAAACACCCGGAGGAGATATACTGCGTTCCGTATTCGGGATTGAAGCAATTCTGCGAGGTGAAGAGGTTTGGCTACAACGTTTCACATATAGTAAATATCAATTGCGATCTCGGCCAAGAAACTCTGATACTTCAGTTATTGAGGTTCTGAAACGGCAAGACGAGACGGTCAAAGAGGCAGTCGTCGAGAAAGAGGGGCTATGTCAGGCGATAGTATCTGCGGGGAAATCGTACTATGAGCAGGTCTGCGGAAACGGTGGTCGGGAGCAGATGGATGACTGTGACTGTGCGGCTCTTGAAGTCGGTACTGAGGACGGACGACGTCGACTCGACTATTACCGTGAACATGGCACACAGCGGGGATACACGCCAGCCCTAAGTCGAGAACATCTGAAAACCATCGTCAGGAAGTGCGAACACACCGATCGATTACGCGAGTTCGTTCCCCGAACGGATGCCGTCCGGTCCTTTGTCGACGAACTCGCTGCGTCGGGCGACGACAAATACGTCGTGGAGTGGTACGAAGACCTCCTGGTCCGACCGAGACCAGAGATCCCGAGCGAAGCCGCGAAGGCACTGGCCGACAACCCAGATCCGCGAGCCAAAGACGCACTCCTCCAGACTCGCTGGAAGGCACTCCCGGAAGTCGTTCCCCACGCCTTCCGGGCGCTGGCTAAACTCGGCAGCGAAGAGGTTCGAGACGCACTCCTGGACTATCGGGATTTCCCCCACGCCGACGAAACCATCCGCACGGCCACCATCGAAGCGCTCGGAACCTTCGACGAGGAGGAAGTCCGGACGACACTCCAGGCGATCGCGGACGACGAAGACGAACCAGAAGCCATCCGTGAGGCGGCACGCGACGCGCTTGCAGCCGTAGACGAATAGTCCAGATCCGCGGACACGCCGTCGGGAAGGCGAACAACATCCCTGCGCGCTGGTCCAAGCGCTCGACAACTCCTACTTCGAGGTCCGGTACTGAGGATCTAAGTGAAAACCGTGATTCCAGTCGTTCTCTATGTTTGCCGAATCTCCACTCACGAACAGCTCACTCGATACTAGGCACGAGGGACCGACTGCGGATGGACCTCGCGGAGTTCACCGCCAACAGTAGCGCTGAGCGGCAGAAGATCACGGTCCTGCTGACCGACGGCGAGGCCCCGGGCAACGCCGGCAAGATCCGGGCTCTCTCCGAGGAGATGGCCGACCGCGATATCACCCTCTACACGGTCGGATTCAGCAACGCGAACGCCGAGTTGTTGAGCGAGATCGCGAACACGACCGGCGGAAACTCCTACTTCGCCGAGAATGCCAGCCAGTTGCCGCGGGTGTTCTCGCGGGTCGCGACAAACACTACCAGCGGCGTCGACTCCGACGGGGACGGGCTCCCCGACGGTACCGAGACCGGTGGGTTCACGGCCGAGACGCTCCCGTTGACGGTCGAACCGTTCGAGTCGAATCCAGAGAACAACGACACTGACGGTGACAGTCTCACGGACGGCCGGGAGATCGACGGTGTGACCGTCCGCGTCGACGGTTTTCGGGAAACCGATACCACCGATCCGACCGATCCCGACACGGACGGCGACGGGTACTGGGACGGCTGGGTCGGCGTCTACAACGTCAGTTACGACCACGACCGCGGGATCGAGTACGCGGATAACGTCGTGTTGTACAGGGAGGCGTTGCGATCGGGCGGCGTTCCCGTCCAGGACTCGCTGCAGGAGCAGGCCGACTTCCACACTGTCACGGCAGCGCCGACTCCAAACCAGCAGGGGCACGACGGTGCGGATGTCGCCGCGGGTCCCGCTCTGGAACACTCCAATATCCACATCGGCGAACTCCACTGGGCGACTGCGGGAGCAAATACCGACGGGGACCCCACTGACGCTGAGACGACGCCAGACCCTACGCTCGTCTTCGAGGTGGACTACGACGAGCGCATCGCATGGAGCCAGCAACGACTCCGGACGGAACTTCGGAACGTCTCGGACAACTTCGCGTTCTACGGTATCGACGTGCGGTTCGTCATCGACGATGAGCTGTCAGCCAACGCAGTGCGCCAGGCCGCAGGCAACCCACCGCTGTCCAACAGAGACATCAACCGGATCTGGCAAGCCTATGCCGATGCGGGCGCACAGCGTGCGTACCTCTTCGTCGGCACAGAACACGCGGGCGGGAGCGCCGGTCGGACCTCTCGTCGTGGCGGCACGTACCGGACTGGTTTCGACTTCGGCAACGCACTGTTTGTCGATGAACTCCGAAGTGGGAACCCGGGGGAACACTTCCTGGTCACCACCGTCCACGAAGTCGGCCACCTGCTCGACACCGGCTTCGCCGACGAGACGGGACCGAGTGGTGAAGTGTACTCTGGGTCTTCGAGCGATACGACCCCGGAGTACCTCTCGTTCCCGAACTACCCCTCGATCGATCTCTGGAGCACCATGGCTTCCGGGTGGCAGGATTCCTACGAGGAACCCCCCATGAATGCGACGTACTCCACCTTCAGCATCGAAGAACTGTTCACTGTCGATCTGGACAACGTAGACAGCAGGGAGCGAGATGACTGACCGATTGGCCCTCGTCCTCCTAGCGCTCGTCGTGGTCGCAGGCTGCCAGGCCCCGTCACCGGGGCCGACGGAGCAGCCGCGCTCAACCGGTAACGCCGAGACGCAAACGGCCATCACGGAGACCTACGAGGAGATCTGGTCGCTCCAGCTGGGTGGTGCCGACATCTCGCTGGGGGAACACCGAACGATCGACGGGTTCGTCGCGGCCAATGGACAGTTTCGCGGGACCGCATCCGGCGTGTGCGTCGAGTTCTGGGACGCGGACGGAGCCGTTTTGAAACGAGAACAGCTCGGACGCATCTCGGCAGCGAACGAGTCGTGGCGGATCCCGTTCAACACGTCGCTACCCGCCGACACCGCGTACGTGGTCCCGACGGTCACCGAGTGGCAGACTCCGAATACGACTCTCGACCAAACGGTAGGCGTCAGGGTGCTCGAATCCGGTGCGCTACGCTCGTACAGCATCACCGACCCAGCGCAGTTCGGCTGCTGATCTACTCTGATTCGGCCAAGAATTCAGCGAGACCGACGGGCTGTACATGTTCGTCGGGAACGTCTCGAACGATCCGGCACCGAGGTGGGAAAATCTCTATCCCGGTCAAAGCGAGCACCGGGCCTAGGGTGACGGCCGCGACGACACGCTCTACATCAACGTCCTTACCCACGGCCTCGATACTGCACCCGTGCCACGGCAGCGCCTTGGGATCAGCCCCTCGAGGCCACCCAGGCGGTCGCGCGCAAAACCGCGGTCCGTGAGATCGGTCCCGTGCTCCAAATCGGCAGGGAAGGGGACGAATGGCAACACGCCCGTCAATCACTTCATCGAACCGCTTTACTTTGACACTGCGACAATCTGCTCAACGACACGGAGACAGAGAGCTGGACGGTCCCGACGATCAACCGCAGCGGGCAGGCGTATCGCTACGCGACCAACGAGGCCAACGGCTCGGTCCACGTCGACTCGAACCCGCGCAAGAAAGACTCCGACGACGGCGTGATCTCCGACGACGCCGAGAAGTTCCAGGCACATACTGACCCGAGTGATGACGTGCGGTACGCCATCGCCGGGACGCTGGCGACGCGGCTGGTTCAAAGTACGAGACGGAGGATTCAGACCAGGAGGGGTTCCCCGACCTCAAGGAGTTCCAGGGCATTCCCACCCAGGTCGACGGGGAGTTCGCGAAGTTCGAGACCGACCCGCTGAGCCCCGACACCGACGGCGACGAACTCCACGAATCCGCGGAGTTCCGGTCGATGACCACGGTCGCTGTCAATTCAGTCTACAATGACATAGTATTTTGACTAAAACGCTCAGTTCGCACTCCCACTGGGCGGATGATTCACAACCGATAGCTCTGAAACCAACCGCCTTGCGAACCGTTCTATGACGCCCTTTTAGCGAGACAATTGATGAGATAGAAGAGAGCGAAGACGAGGTCTCTCAACTTCGGTTGCAGGGATCGCAACCGAAGCCGACGAACAGATCTCGACGTCCCCGCCTCGGACTGGCGCTTCCGAGCGAGCCACCCGACGGGATACCGAACGGCGTCGGAGCGGTCGAGATGACGACCGACGAGTGGCGTCCGTCGGTCTCACGGCGGCCACGGGGCCGCTCAGAACGGCGGGCTGTAGTCCTCGTACTCGTCCATCTCGTCCATCTCGTCGGTCTTCGAGGGCATCACGGCGGCCCGCGGGCCACCCGACCGGACGACCTCCACGTCGTCGAGGCCGTCGACGCTCTCGGGGAGGCGCTCCTCGATGGCCTTCATCGTCATCGGCGCGATGCCACAGCCCGAGCAGGCCCCGCCGATGGCGACCGTCGCCGACCCCGACGCCTCGTCGACGTCGCGCACTTCGAAGTTACCGCCGTGCTGCTGGATCTGCGGGACGTTGTTGCTGAGGTAGTTCCGCGTCTGCCGTTCGAGTCCTTCGGCGCTCATACACGTCCACCTTCGACCCCACATATCATAAATCTGTGTGTTTAGGAGTGCCTAAAATCGCCGTCGTAGCGCGCCATATCGCGAATATTTTTGGGCGTGCCAAAATTCTGCACTCCTGTCTGGTATTTTTCGCCCGGCCTAAAACGCGGTGAGCGACGAGCGGGGGTCCGGGAGTCGAAGGGGTGCGCGGCGAGCGCAAGCGGTTTGTGGGCCTCCCGCGATACGGGACGTGAAGGATGAACGAGGACTCGGCGGCGGCCGACCGCGTCGTGGAGGCGACCGAGGACGGTGCGACCGAAGACGCGCGGGCGTCGCTGGACGCGCTCGGGACGGCACCGGCCGAACGGCGGACGGACGCACTCCGGGAGCTGCGGGCGCTGGCCGACGAACGACCCGGTCGGTTCGACGGGCTCGCCGCGGCGCTGGCGCCGTTCCTGACCGACGAGGAACGGCCGGTCCGGCTGACGACCGCGAAGCTGTTGGTCGCGGTCGCCGGCGCCGAACCGGCGGCCGTCGTCCCGGTCGTCGAGGCGCTGGCCGACCGGCTGGCCGACGACGACGAGTTCTACTACGTCCGGGCGCGGTCGGCCGAAGCGCTCGGCTACGTCGCCCTGGAGCACCCCGACGCGGTCGCCTCGCCGGACGTGCTGGCTGACCTGCGGATCGGGCTGGCGTTCGACGAACCGGAGGTCACCGAGAAACTCGCCAAGGCGCTGGCGTTCGTGGCGCTGGGCGACCCCGACCGGCTCCGCCACCTGGTCGGACGCCTCGCCGAACACCTCGACGACGACAGCGAGTTCGTCAGATATCACCTCTGTACGGCGCTGGCCGCCGTCGGATCGACGCACCCGGAGCGATTGGAAGCCGCGAGCGGCCCCCTGGTCGCGCGGCTGGACGACTCCGATTCGCACGTTCGCGGGCGCGCAACGGAGGCGCTGGCGTCGCTCGTCGCGGCCGACGCCGACGCGTCGCTCCCGGCCATCCCGGAGCCGGCGGACGCCGACGAGGACGACGGTGACGAATTCGCCGCCCGGCGGATGCACGCCCTCGCGGCCCGCGTCCACGGGGAGGACTCCCCCGTCGAGGCGTCGACGGCCGAAGCGGTCGGCACGCTCGAATCGATACGGGAGACGACCGAACCGGCCGTCGAAGCGATGCGGTCGCCGGATGCCGACGGCGAGTGCCCCCACTGCGGCCTCGAACTACCCGATCAGGGACCACCGATGTGTCCGCGTTGCGGCGCCCCCCGCTGATCCGGTTTTTGGCTCGCCTAAATTCCGGAAGTCATATATACGATTTTGGCGAGCCTAAAAACATGCCAAACAATGCTGACGACGAGGCACCGACGCGGCGCGAGTACGTGAAATACGGCGGCGCGATCGTCGCCGGCAGCCTGCTCGCCGGCTGTGCGAGCGACGGCGACCCGACCGAGTCGGCCGCGGGCGACGAGCCCCCCCAGACGAGCGAGCCGACGGCCACCCCGACGGCGACGAGCGCGGCGACCGACGCGCTGACGGAGACGAGCGAGCCCGTGGCGAGCGATACGCCGACGGCGACCGCGGCGAACGGGCCCTACTCGGTGACGATGGAACCCGTGGGAACCGTCGAGTTCGAGTCACCGCCCGAGACGTGGCTCCCGTACACGGCCGACTGGGCTGACATGGGCGTCGCGCTCGGCGAGGGGGACGGCCTGGCGGCCGTCGGCGTCAAGGCCCGCTTCGGGACGCACCTCTACGAGGAACTGCCGGGCGTCTCCGTCGACAAGAGCGGCCTCGCGCAGCTCTGGCAGGACGGCACCGGCAAGGAGATCTTCTACGAACTCGACGCCGACCTCCACGTCGTCGACCCGAACTTCATGGTCAACCGGCTCGGCTGGAACGAGGGCGACGTCGACGAGATCGGCGAGAGCGTCGCGCCCTTCTTCGGGAACACGGTGTTCTCGCGCGTCTACGGCTGGCACGACTACGGCTACTACTCGCTGTACGAGGCCTTCGAGAAGCTCGCGGCGGCGTTCCGGAAACGGGACCGCTACGAGGCGTTCGCGGCGTATCACGACGAGGTGATCGCCGACGTGGAGCGGCGGCTCCCCGAGGAGACGCCCGACATCGCGATCCTCTATCCCGCGGGGAGTCCCCCGGAGTCGTTCTACCCCTACCTCGTCGGCTCGGGGACCCAGTCGAAACACTGGAACGACCTCGAGGTCGGCGACGCGCTGGCGAAACACGGCGTCACCGACGCCCAGGCCGGCGGCAACACCGTCGACTTCGAGACGCTGCTGGAGATCGACCCCGACGCCCTGGCCGTCAGGATCAGCGGCGAGACCAGCGACGAGGACTTCCGGCGCGACATCGTCTCGCACCTCGAAGACCACGACGTCGCGAGCCAGCTGACGGCCGTCCAGGACGACCGCGTCGTCTACGGCGGCCTGACCTACCAGGGACCGATCATCCACCTCTTCCAGCTCGAACGAGCGGCACAGGGGCTGTACGCCGACGAGTTCGGCGGCGAGCAGCTGTTCGACCGCGGGCGCGTGGCGGACATCGTCAACGGAGACATCTGACTATGACCGAAACAGAACCCGAACCGACACGCGAGCACGACCATGACGTGGTCGTCGTCGGCGGCGGGCCGGCGGGCTGCTCGGCGGGCGTGTTCTGCGCCCGCGAGGGGCTCGACACGGTCGTCTACGACCGCGGCCGCTCCTCGCTCCAGCGGTGTGCCTACCTCGAGAACTACCTCGGCTTCCCCGAGGGTATTGACATCGAGACGCTGTACGACCTGATGCACGACCACGCCGAGCGAGCGGGCTGTACGATCGTCCCGGATCTGGTCGAATCGGTCGACCGGACCGACGACGGGGACGGGTTCCGCGTCACGCCCCAGGAGGGCGAGCCCGTCACCGCCCGTCGAGTCGTGGCCGCCACGCGCTACGACGGCGAGTACATGCGCGGGCTCGACGACGACGCGGCGATGTTCGAGACCCACGACCACGGCGACGAGGAACACGAACACTTCGACAAAGCGTACGCCGACCACGACGGGACGACGCCGGTCGAGCGGCTGTACGTCGCCACGCCCTCCGAGGAGGACGACCAGGCGATCATCGCCGCCGGTCGGGGGGCGCGGGTCGCACACCGGGTCATCGCCGACGCCCGGATCGACGACGGCTGGTGGGAGGCGGTCGCCGACGGCGTCGACTGGGTGCGCCGCGAGGCCGAACTCGACGACGAGTGGGCCGACCGCGACCAGTGGGTCGAGTGGTTCGACGACCACTACGCCGAGGAGGCGCCGGTCGACCCCGACGCCGACCGGTTCCGGCGCGTGCGCGAAGCGAGCATCGACGACTCGCTGTCGTCGTACGTCTCGGACGGGGAGATCGATACGCGGACGGCGACCGGACAGGAGACGCTCGCGGGTCACCTGGACGCCGAACGGGTGGCCACAGCGGTGGACGACGAGACGCTGCTCGACCACGTCGCCGACGAATCGATCCGCGAACGCGCCCGCGACATCGAAGCCGACGGGCGGTCCGCGGAGGCGGGCGAGTGAGGATGGCGAGCGAATCCGCGAACGCGACCGAGCGACTCTCGCGCCGGCGCCGGGTGACCGACTGGCTCTCGGGCTCGCTGTGGTCGGTCGTGCTCGGGAGTCTCGCGGTTGTCGTCGCCGGCGGGCTGGTCCAGGTCAGCTACGGTGCCTACTCGATGACGCTCGTCGAGGCGTGGGGGGCCGTGTTCGAGCCGAACGTGCTGTTCAACGCCGAAGCCTGGCGGGCGTTCCTGCTGGGGACGGAGCTACCGGAGATGAACCAGCGCAGCCTCATCGTCTGGAACATCCGTCTCCCGCGGGTGCTGGTCGCCGCCCTCGTCGGCGCGAACCTCGCCGTCTCGGGCGCCATCTTCCAGGCCGTCACCCGGAACGAACTCGCGAGCCCGTTCATCCTCGGCGTCTCCTCGGGCGCGGGGCTGATGATCCTGCTCGTGCTCGTGGTCTTCTCGGGCGTGACGCTCGTGATCCCCTACGTCTTCGGGACGCTCGTGTTGGGGATCTCGTCGCTACTGCCGGTGATCGCCGCACTGGGCGGGATCACCGCGTTCCTGATCGTCTACGTCATCGCCTGGAAGAACGGCACCTCGCCGGTGCGGCTGGTGCTGGCGGGCGTCATCGTCGGCACCGTCTTCAGCAGCCTCCAGACCGGACTCTTCTTCTTCGCCGACGACATCGGCGTGGTCCAGTCGGCCATCGCCTGGACGACCGGCTCGCTGACGGGGACCGACTGGGAACAGGTGCGGATGGCCCTGCCGTGGACGGGGCTGGCGCTCGTCCTCGCGCTCGCCAGCGCCCGCCAGCTCAACGTCCTCCTGCTGGGCGAGGACACCGCCTCGTCGCTCGGGATGAACGTCGAGAAGATCCGCTTCGCGCTGTCGGGCGTCGCGGTGCTGGCCGCCGCGGCGAGCATCGCCGTCGCCGGCATCGTCGGCTTCGTCGGCTTGATCGTCCCCCACATGGTCCGCAACGTCGTCGGCAGCGACTACCGCAGGCTCGTCGTCGGCTGCGTCTTCGCCGGCCCCGCGCTGATGGTCGCCGCCGACGTGGGCGCCCGACTCGGCTTGGCGGTACTGCTGGGTAGCGGCGGCCAGATGCCCGTCGGCATCGTCACCGGCCTGCTCGGCGGCCCGTACTTCCTGTATCTGATGCGCAAACAGGAGCGGATGGGCGAGATCTGAGGGCCGACGCACCGCTCGCCACTGCCGGCCCTAATTTTAGGTCGGCCTAAATACCGAAGCGACTATATGGTTTTAGGCGAGCCTAAAACATATGTCGAGAGACGACCCTGCAGACGAGGGACCAACGCGCAGAGGCTACCTGACCTACGGCGGCGCGATCGTCGCCGGCGGACTGCTCGCCGGCTGTGCGAGCGGCGGCGGATCCGGCGACAGTGCGGGGTCGACGGACGCGGACACGCCGACGGAGACGCCGACGCCGACCGAGGCGTCGGACCCGACGGAGACCGCGACGGCGACCGAGTCGTCGACCGAGACACCCACGCAACCGGAGTCCTACACGGCGACGATGCCACCGGTCGGGGAACTCACGCTCGACGAGCCGCCGTCCTCGTGGGTGGGCGGCCTCGGGTTCAGCGCGGACGTGTTGACCGCGCTCGGGCAGGCCGACGGTGCCGTCGGGATGGCCGACCCGCAGTTCTGGTACACGGGGTTCTACGACTTCCTCGACGGCGTCTCGGCGCCCGCGACCGACGACCTCGCCAAGTTCACGACTTCGGACCGCGACACCGACCTCGAGGTGCTGTACGAACTCGACCCGGACCTGATAGCGTTCGATCCGAACCCCCTCATCGCGATCTACGGGCTCGAGCGCGGCGAGGCCCGAGAGATCCGGGAGAACGTCGCTCCCTGGTTCGGCAACGAGAGCCGACGCAAGCGCTTCGGGGGCTGGACCCACTGGCCCGACGGCGAGCCGTACCCCTACCTCTCCCTGCCCGAGTACATCCCGGAATACGCCGCCCTGTTCGGCGAGCAAGAGCGCGGCGAGGCGCTGTTGGACCTCTACGAGCCGTTCGTCGACGACGTTCGCTCGCGTGTCCCCCCCGAAAGCGAGCGCCGGTCGCTGGCGCTGGTGAACGGACAGTACAACCCGGAGAACCGCGACGGATGGGTCGTCTACAACCCGAAATCGGCGGTCGAGAAGACCTGGGGGAAGAAACAGTACCGCGACCTGAACGTCGTCGACGCGTTCGAAGGCGCCTACGACGGCCAATCCTCCGTGATCGTGGATTACGAGGGGCTCCTCGAGTACGACCCGGACGTCATCATCTTCAACTTCGGCGTCACGTATCGCGATTTCCAGGGTGAGAACTACATTCAACAGCAGCGGGAGGTGCTGTCGGACCACCCCGTCGGGAGCCAGGTGACCGCGGTCGAAAACGGCGACCTGTACGTCGGCGGCACCCCGTATCAGGGCCCGATCATCAACATGTTCCAGACGGAGATGGCCGCCAAGCAACTCTACCCCGACGAATTCGGCACCTATCCCGGATACGGAGAGCTCTCGGAGAGCGAACAGCTGTTCGACCGCGGGCGGCTCGCGGACATCGTCAACGGAGATATCTGACCATGAGCGACGACGACACCGACACGACCGAGGCATCGACACGGCGAGACTACCTGACCTACGGCGCCGCGATCGTCGGCGGCGGCCTGCTCGCGGGCTGTTCGGGCGGCGAGTCCACGCCGACCGACGGCGCGGAGCGCGGTTCCACCGCTACGCCGACCGAGACGCCGACGGCGTCCACCGGTTCCGACTCCGAGACGGCGGCGCCGTCCACGACGGCGGAGCCGACGACGACCGGCGGCTACGAGGCCTGCATCGAACCCGTCGGCTGCCTGTCGTTCGACGAGGTACCGGAGACGTACATCGTCAACAACGGCGAGTGGGCGGACATGGCGTTCGCGCTCGGCCACCGCGAGGGGTTCCTGACCGCCACGAACATGATCCCGGGGTTCCTGTTCGAACCGTTCGGCCTCGACGTCCCGGCGCTCTCGGAAACCGAGTCACTCTCGGCCACGAACTGGGACAAGGAGGTCTTCTACGAGCAGGATCCGGACGTGATCCTGATGGACCCCAACTATCTCCACAAGACCGGATGGGACGACACGTGGAGTCGGGAGGACACCGCCGAGATCCGGGAGAACGTCGCGCCGTTCTTCGGCAACAATATCCTCCGCCGCCGGGAGTTCCACGACTACCGGCTTTACTCGCTGTACGAGGCGCTCGAACGCCTCGCCGACCTGTTCCAGGAGCGCGAGCGCTACGAGGCGCTCGCAGCGGTCCACGATTCGGTGCAGGCGGAGATCGACTCCCGGCTCCCGCCCGCCCCGGAGCGCCCTGAGGTCGGGCTCGTCAACAGCGCGTCGAACCCGAACGAGGGGACGTTCTACCCGATGGACACACGGGTTGAGGGCGTCGAGATGAAACCGTACCGGGATCTCGATGTCGACAGCGCGTTCCCCGCGGATCTGGTCGAGGCCGGGACGATCGACTACGAACAACTCCTCGAAGTGGACCCGGAGATACTCGTCTTCCACTGGGGGATCGGGACGACCGGCGACGGCGACGGCTTCTCCGCCGAGGCGTTCCGCGAGCAGTACGTCGCACCGCTCGAAGCCGACTCCGTCGGGAGCCAGCTCACGGCAGTGCAGCAGGGCAACGTCTATCCCGGCGCGTTCGGCTCGCAGGGGCCCTTGGTGAACCTGCTGCAGACGGAGCTGTTGGCTCAGCAGCTCTACCCGGAGGCGTTCGGCGCGTTCGACGCTGAGTCGTTTCCCGACGTTCCGGAAGAGCACCGTCTGTTCGACCGTCAGCGAGTTCGCGACATCGTCAACGGAGACATCTGATCATGAGCGAGGACACCAGCGAGACGAGCGAAGTCGAGGCACCGACGCGACGCGACTACTTGAGATACGGCGCCGCCGTCGGCGGCGGGCTCGTGGCCGGCTGTACCGCCGGCGAGTCCACGCCGACCGACGACCGCGGTGGGGAGTCGACGGAGACGGCCACCCCGACGCCGGAGCCGACGGCCACTTCGAGCGAGGGATCGACCGATAGCGACGCTGCGACGGCGACGGAGTCGTACTCGGTGACGATGGAACCCGCCGGCGAGGTGACGTTCGACGCCGTCCCGAGCGACTGGATCGCCTTCTGCGGGGAGTTCGCGGACATGGCCGTCGCGCTCGGGCAGGCCGACGGCATGCTCGGCAGCGGCGGCGCCGACCGCTACTACACCTACGTCTACGACGAGTTGCCCGGCGTGAGCGTCGACCAGGAACCGCTCGAACGCCACCCGGAAGTCCGGACGAAAGAGCAGTTCTACGAGCTCGACGCCGACGTCCACCTGTACGACACGGAGATGCTCGTCAACTGGTTCGACTGGGACCAGTCGGACGTCGACGAGATCGGAAGCAACGTCGCGCCGTTCGTCGGCAACCTGATCTTCCGCCGGTCGGACTCGTGGCACGACTACCGCTACTACTCGCTGTACGACGCCTTCGAGACGGTGGCGACCGTCTTCGACGAGCGCGAGCGCTTCGAGGCGTTCCGACGGCTTCACGACGACTTCCTGACCCGGGTCCAGACGCGACTCCCGCCGGCCGGCGAGCGCCCGAGCGTGATGCTCACCTTCGAGGGCACGAACGAACCCGAGACGTTCTCGCCGTACCGGCTGACGGACAAGGGGACGAGCAAAAAGCAGTGGCGCGACCTGGGCGTCGGCGACGCGCTCGCCGGCACCGGCATCGAGAACCTCAGCACGGAGAACCGCGGCGAACTCGACTACGAGAACCTCCTCACGGTCGACCCCGACGTGTTGCTGATCCGCGGCCACGAACGCAAGTCCGCCGCCGAGTTCCGCGACACCGTCGTTCAGTTTATCGAGGACCACCCGGTCGGCGGCGAACTCACCGCCGTCCAGAACGGCCGCGTCTACCGCGGCGGCTACCTCCACCAGGGACCGATCCACAACCTGTTCCTCACCGAACGGGCCGCGAAACAGCTGTTCCCCGACGAGTTCGGGGACGTAACGAGCGACGCGGAGCTGTTCGACCGCGGGCGCGTCGCCGACATCGTCAACGGTGAGACCTGAACCGCGCGACGACCCCGAGTCGTCGGGGTGGCGACCGATCGACCCGGTCCGACCGGACCGAGTCGCGGCGGGGGACACCCACCTCCACCGCGCCCGCGAGCGCGTCCGGGCGGAACGGGACGCCTTCGCCGCGAAGGTCGACGCCTACGAGGCGTTCGCCGACCGCGTCGCCGAGATCGGGACGGAGATGCCGACGGCCGCGCCGGGAGTCGCGGTCTCCGGCGGGGGCAGGCGGGCCGGGACGCCGTCGACGCCCGACCGCTGTCGCCGGGTCCGGACCGCCTTCGACGAGACGGTCCGTCCCCACAGCGTCGCGGACATCGACGAGCCGGAGCCGCTGACGGAGACGCTCCGCGCCGAACTGCCCGGGACGGTCGCGGCGGCGCTCGCGCCGGCGACGGAGACGACGTTCTCGCCGGCGGTGAAACGCGGCGTCCTCGGCGCGGTCGAGGCGCGCACGGGCGAGACCGAAACCGTGCTCGCGGCGCTCGACCGGGAGGCCGACGGGCTCTCGTCGGCGGTCGCGCTCGTCGAGGCGGCGACCGCGTGGATCGCCGAGGCCGAGGAGACGCCGCTGAGCGAGGTCGGATTCGACCCGCTGGCCCGGCGCCACCGGCGGCTGGCGGGGTTCGAGGACCGGTGCGAGGAACTCGCGAGCGAGCGCCAGTCGACGCTGGCGGCGACGACGAACCAGACGCCCGACGCCGGCGTGCGCCACCGCGACCTCGTCGCGTTCTGTTACGACGAACTGCCGGTCGACTACCCGGTGCTGTCGACGGTCGCCCGGCTCGCCGAGACCTGTCGGTCCTGTCGGCGGGCGGTCCGGACCCACCTCGTCCGGAGAGCGTGACCGGCGAGCCGCGGCCGCGGCTCGCCCGACCACCGACCGGGCGGAACCGCACCCTTTTTGATTTAGGCTTGCCTAAATGACTCCGATGAGTCCCGGTACGAAGTCACACGCGGTCGAAGTCACGAACCATGTCTGACACGGACGAATCCGACGACGGACGGACGACGATCAGGAGCGGGCGCGAGTTCGAACAGACCTACCGCCTCGACGCGAGCGAGGCCGGCGCGTTCCTGGTCGACCTCGGCGAACAGTTGCAGAACGGCGACGAACTGACGATCGCGACCGACGAGTGGGAGCTCCCGTTCGCGTTCGGCGAACCCGTCGAGTTGGAGGTCGACTTCGACGGCGTCGACGACCCCGAGCTGGAGATCGAACTCGAACTCCCCGGCCGCCCCGACGAGGAAGCGCCCGCCGTCGAATAGGGTGTCAGGCCACGTCGTCGAAGCCCCACTCGTCGGCCCGCTCGGCGGCCTCGGTGCGGGCCTGCTCGCGGATCGCCTCGATCTTCTCGGCGTCGTCGAGGAACGCCTCGACGGCCCCCGGCTGGCGCTCGCCCGACCCGACAGCGTCGTCGCCGGCCGCGTCGTCGTCGGCACCGCCCGACGAGCCCGCCGTATCAGTCGACCGGTCGGCCGGCGCGGCCTCGCGCGTCCGGTCGGCCAGCGCCGGGTCGCCCGCGAGCCGTTCGGCGGCCATACCGGGCGGGACCCGGAACGAGGACCGGTCGTTGACGGCTTCGAGGTCGGCGGGCGCGAGCGCGAACAGCCGCAGGCGATACGGTCCCTCCGCGGCCAGGTCCGCGAGCGCCGGCGGTCCGGCGCGGTCGGTGCCGGTGTGGTAGGCGACGACCGGTACGCCCGCGTGGAAGGTGACGACGCCGCGGCCGCTCGCTTCGAGCAGGAGCGCGTCCTGCGGTTCGAAGACGGCGTAGCCCGTGAGTTCGCGGTCGAGCGCGTCGACGAGGACGGTCCGCGGGTCTTCGACGACTCGCGAGCGCAGGAGTCGCCCTTCTATTGATATCCGTTCTTGATTCAAACAAGAGAGCCTCGTAAGTCTATACGCGAGTTTATTTCTGAGGTGTTAAGAATGAATCAGCTAGTAGGTATACGTACGTATTGACCATCATACTCCAGACATTGTATAAGTAATTATTACATTACTCTCCAAAATTAAACCTACAGAGTCGAGAAAAGTAGCAAAGAGTCACCGCTAAAATTATCATTTGTGAGTTACGCTTCTTTACTATGTGGAAGCCGTCAAGACGGGCATTGATTGCCAGCCTAGGAACTGTTCTTGGAGCTGGCTATCTTGGTGGCCGAGGCTACTGCCATGAAACCGGATGTGCAGATGAGCAAAGTAAGTATTTGATCACTCCAAAACTTGAACCAGCCTGGACAAAGCAAACATACAATTCTTGCCGGTTTTGCCGCAACGATCCCGGAGATAAATATGACCGCGAATCATTGGCCATAGCCGATAGTAACACACTTTGGACTACATCTGGCAGTGTCTTTTCTCGCAGTCCAGATTCGGGCGAAGTCAACTGGGAGGTCGATATCACGACCTACACACGTCCGTACGCAATCTCACATACTGACGAAACAGTGTTTATCGCTGGGGGACGGTACCCCGATGGACAGCCAGTCGCCTCTGTTGACCGCGAGACTGGAGAGGTATTGGACAAGGGAAAACTGCCCGAATCACCCATCAATATGATACCGGTCTTGGATGGCGAAACTGAAACTGTCTGTCGAGAGGCTAATAAAATCGAATTACTCGCTTACAACGCACGTACAGGAGATTATCAGTGGGGAACTGATGATTTTGCCTGGATAAGCGATTTCAACATCCAACGTATGGCAGCAGGCGCAGGCCACATCTATCTATCAGGAGTCAATGAGGCGAACGAACGCGTCATTGTAGCACTCGACAGCGTATCTGGGAATCCAGAGTGGCGGTTCAACCCTGACCGCCGTCCTATCTGGCTGAAATTTTCCCGAGATAACCTGTTATTCGTTCACAGTACAAATTATAATGATAGAAAAGGGAAAGTTGTAAGTCTTAATCCCACAGACGGGACACTTAGTTGGGAATATACCTTGGAAAAAGAACCCGATTATAATATTTCAATGAGTAATAATCACATAGTGTTTGATGATCCAGTGAGTGGTAAAATTCACATCCTTGACTCAAGAACTGGTGAGCACAGGTGGGGCACCCAGATAGATGAACGGACCGTAGAACGACCGAAGGTAACTAACGATTCTGTATTCATCCCATATCAACACTCAAATAATCCACTACTTCCGCAAGTTGAACACGGTATGTATCAGTACAATCTAAATACACGGAAACTTACCGGCCAACGTGTATTTTATGACCCAATTGTTGATATTGCAGCTACGAACGAGAGAGCGTTTGTTCTCAGTGGACCCGATATTTGGGGATTCCAGTAAATATTTTTCTCACCTGCCTCTTAACTACCAATATGCAAGATAAGAATAGAAGACGATTCCTGGTTGCCGCAGCCGGACTAACAACTACATTAGCAGGATGCTCCGGGATCTTGGAGTCCGACCAAGCAGAAGCACCCGATGTTGACACACCAGAACAAACACCGACATCAACACCAGAATCTGAAACAGATCAAAATACGGATACCACAACAGCAACCACGAAAGCGGAGAGGCCGGGGTTACAGGTTGAAAAGGTGAGCGATGAGCCCCCTGACCAAAATCAAAAGACGTGGGAACTACAGAACACCGGGGATCAACGAATTATCGCTACGGAGGCAGTTGAAGTTTGGTCTACAATCCCCGACGTTGACCTGACACTTTCTGATGAGAATAGAGGTAAGCGAGCATATGGTGTTGCACCCGGCGCAGGAATTGAATTCGTGGGATTTGCTTCAGAGCCACTCGAAGGGACGACGTACACCGCCGAAGATATTCCTATTTCACCGCCTTCAGATGTTGATGTCGCTGTTGAACCCAATGAGTGGACTACACCAAGTTCCACACAGGGATCTGAAATCATATTCGAATTTTCGAACCCGACATCTGTCGATCTCGCGGATGTACGCGAAACTTCTCCCCAAACTGCGATTAACATAGAAGACTCAACACTTCAGTGGCGAGTAAGACATGGCGACTATTGGACCAGCAAACAGGAGGTGACACTGGACACTGTAAGCAGTTCGGAGTCATTCACTGTCGCACCTTCTGTTGCCCCCCAGTACGACATTGAAATAACTGAGGTGACAGAGAATATGGAGGTTTCATTTGATGTTATAGCGCAAAGTGAAGTCGGCGTATGGAATAGCCGCGCAGTCGTTTTCAGATGGCCAGGGCAAGAGTATGGTGCTTTACAACATGTGACTAAAGTACAACAAGAACCGAAAGGACCAGATGACGAGCAGGGGGCCCTTGTCGTACCAACAATAGGCGAAGATCGGATTGGTGAAGTAGCAACTTACACACTAGATGCAGGGTCAAATGTCGGATTTCCTATTGGAGAAGAAGAGAGTGTTGGTGTCCTAATTTTAATTGGCGAAACGCCAGTCGCGTACACTTCGTCACCATTACGGGATTTCTTTGGATAGGACAGCAGCTGAGGGTGTCATACAGCAGTTCACATACCCTGTCTTTCGCTTCCTGAATTTGCTCTGTGCAGGTATGTACTGAGCGATGAGTGCCTGGCCTGCGCCGGCCGTTTACTGCTCCGGTGGTACCCACACATCCTGTAGGAGTTCGTGAGCCTTCGCCATAACACGGGCACGTCTTTCATTGTCTGCGTTTTGTGCCTCTTGAAGCATCTGCAGTACGCGGTTGATTTCTTCTTGGCTCTCTTGTGGGGCAGAATGGATCTTCTGGAGTTCGTTAATTGCCACATGGAAACACGAATCCCGGAGTGTCATTCCAGCCCCTGCACTATCTGGCTCATCATAGCCAGCTGATCCAGGTGGGGCGCTCCCTTCCCTTGTCACGTTAATTGCTTCAGCTAAGTGGTTATTGTCCGTGATGTCTTCACCATTGGCGTGATCCATATACCCCAATTATTTATAATGCTAGTTAAACCTTAGTGGGAAGTGCGAGAAAATCGGGGTAATTAGCCGTTCTAAACGCTCCTGTGTATTGAGCAATCTGCTGAGAAGAGATATGAAATCAGACTTCATTGACCCGTTTAGACGCTAATCCTTGGGAGTGGGATTCGAAAGTAAACCTCTACACCATCACAGGGGGCCATCAGTATCCAATTTCTGTGCTCCCTGAATAACGAGTCCACGCCAAGTTAGGCCGTGAGCTTCTTTAATTTCCGTAAGTCGTTCAAACTCTTCCTCATCTACTTCGATATTAAGGTTTGGCATCAATCAGTAATAGTGATTAGTTAGATTTAACTATTATGTAGTCTAAAGTACTACTGTGGGCGAGACGATCACGAAGACGCTTGAAGCAACACTCGCGCCACCGACTGCACACAAAGAGCGACGGCTACAGCGGACAACAGCGACGTATCGTCGCGCATTGAGAGCGGCATTCGAAAGCGGAGCAAAGACACAGTCAGCAGTCAACGACATCGTCACTGAATACCGACTCACATCATACGCAAAGGACGCACTCAAGTCCAGAGTCCCACAGCTTCGCCAGACACATTCTGCCGCTGAACTAGATGACGACCACCCCGTTAGGTTCACGAACCGAGGCTGGAAACTCGACCGATCGAAGGACCGAACCCACGAATTTTGTTGGCGAGTTCCGCAAGCCGGATGGGGTAACAGTTTCTGGATCCCGCTTCGGATAAATCCAGCACAGCGTGAGTTGTGGGACGACCTGTATCAGGGAAACATGACCGTTGGCGAATTCCGGTTACAGGAGTGTCGCACTAATTGGGTGCTACACGTCACTGTCGAATACGATGCTCCAGAAGTAGATCGGGAAACCGATCAAACCCCAGTTGGATTCGATATTGGGGAGTCCAAACTCCTGACAGGCTGTGCCTATCAGGATGGGAAGCCGACCCAGCCAATGCTGTTCGATGGTGGCCGGGCACGACAGCTCCGAAAGGAGATGTTCACGACGCTTCGACGGTTAGAAACACGCGGGGCAGATCAGAAGATCGACGAGCGAAGGGACTATTTCCAAAACGCGCTCACCGATATCGTTGAGAAAGCGTCTCGACGAGCGGTAGAGTATGCTCAGCAGTTCGAAGATCCCATCATCGTTTTGGAAGATCTCACTAATATTCGAGAATCTATAGACTACGGAAAGTGGATGAACCGCCGCTTGCATACGTGGGCATTCGCTCGACTTACCGGGCGTATCGAAGACAAAGCTCGGGAGGAAGGAATCCCCGTTCAGTTCGTGAATCCGGCATACACATCGCAGATATGCCATGCCTGCGGACATCTCGGCGCAAGACCATCGCAAGCGGAGTTTCACTGTACGAACAGTGCATGCTGGGTAACAGAGTTCCAAGCAGATATTAACGCGAGTGCGAATGTCGCCGCTCGCGTTGACCCGTGGGGAGAGAGCGTTCCTTGGGAACCGGACCGCGATGACTCACCTCGGGATGGGAGCGCCAGTGACAGCGCCGCAGGACACCGTGAGCCGAGTCCGAGATCCGGACAGATGAAACTCACGGCATTTTCGTCCTGAGACCTCACTCCAATACTTCCCTTGTAGGGAGTCCCGCGGTCGTAGCGGGAGAGGATGTCACGGCGACTCGGGGAGGACCGCGCTGCGGAAGCGGTCCGCGACCGCCCCGGAGTCGCCGTCGCGGACCGACAGCGTCGCTGCGGCCTCGCGGTACGCGCTGGCGGGCTCGCTGTCGGGCGCGTGGGCGAGCAGCGGCCGGCCGTTCCGTCGGGCCGCCCGCACCCGGTCGCTGGCCGGCACGGTCGCCAGCGTCGGCCCCTCGAAGTACCGCTCGGCCTTCGGCGCGATGCGCTCGATGGCGTCCGCGTCTCTGACCTTGTTGAAGAGGATCCCCGCCGTCTCGGTCCCGTAGGAGGTGGCGTACTCCTGGACCTTCAGCCCGTCCGACAGCGCGGGGATCGTCGGTTCGAGGACCACGACCACCCGGTCGGCCAGCACGACCGGGAGGACCGCGGCCCGACTGGAGAGGGTGGCCGCCGAGTCGAGCAGGAGCACGTCGGTGTCGGCCGCCAGCGCCGCGACGACTTCGCGCAGGCGCGCGGGGTCGGCCGCCTCGAAGTCCGCGAGGTTCGTCCCGCAGGGGACGACCCGCATCCCGTGGCGCTCGTAGACCGCCGCGTCGACCGGCGCGCCCCCCGCGACGAGCACGTCGTGCAGCGTCGTCTCCACGTCGGCGAGCCCGGCGTGGAAGAGCAGGTTCGCCATCCCCATGTCGGCGTCGACGACCGTCACGTCGTACTCCTCGGCCAGCGCCATCCCCAGCGCGAGCGTGCTCGTGGTCTTGCCGGTCCCCCCTTTCCCGCTGGCGACCGCGAACGCCTCGACCATCACGTCGGGGTGGTTCCCCCTGGCTTAAAAACATTCGTGTGAGCGACAGGTAGTTGGCGCGCGAGCACCCCGTCGGGCCGAAGACACCCTCACGCGCCCTATGCCGTTCCACACTGTGAAATCCAAGGAGTTTCAGCGGCCCGACGTTTCACTCGACTATGGTATTACATCGTGTCGTTCCGATGGAAAAGTGGCATGACACCAGATATCGATCCGCACGGATCAGACGAGCGGCGAACGGGCACATGGGAACGGACGGCGACGCGGCGGGGCGTCCTGCGAGCGACGGGGGCGGGCGTGGCCGGCGTCGCGCTGGGCGGCTTCGCGGGGACCGCGGCGGCGAACGACGAGGGGGCGCCCTCGCGACTGCACACCGACGGCCGGTGGGTCAGAGACGCCGACGGCGAGCCGGTCAGACTCCGCGGCCTCGCGACGGCGTCGATGGGCTTCTACGAGGTCGAGGGGACCCACCCGAAGACGCCCGAGGAGGTCGTCGACTGGGCGAGCGACCCCGCTCGGGGCTGGTACCCCAACGTCGTCCGCCTGCCGGTCACCCAGTGGGACGTGGACCAGCTCGGCGTCGACGGGCTGATCGACGACGTGCTCCGGCCGGTCGTCGACCTGCTGGGCGAGCGGGGCATCTACGCGCTGATCGACTTCCACGTCATCCACCCCTACACCGAGGCGGCGGCCGACGACGCCGACTACGACACCAGCCCCGACGAGATCGTCCGGACCTTCTGGGGCGGCGTCGCACCGGCGTTCGCCGACGACGAGCACGTCTGCTACGAGCTGTTCAACGAACCCACCTACCCGATCTTCTGGAGCGACAACGGCGAAGCCGTCGAGAGCCCCGAGGACGAGTGGCTGCTGTGGCGCGACACCGCCCAGCCGTGGGTGGACATGGTCCGCGAGGACGCCCCGGAGACCCCCATCGTCATCGGGTCGCCGAGCTGGACCTCCCGGACGAACTTCGCCCCGGAGTACCCCTTCGAGGGGGAGAACCTGATCTACGCCGCCCACATCTACCCGGACAACGGCCAGCCCGACGAGTTCGACGACACCTACGGCGCGCCCGCCGAGGACGTGCCCGTCTTCGTCACCGAGTTCGGCTGGGACCCCTACAGCGACGGCCTCGACTACGGCACCAACACCGACTGGGGCCAGCCCTTCCGCGAGTGGGTCGAGAGCTACGACAACATGGGCTGGGCGGCCTGGTGTTTCGACGACTCGTGGGCGCCGACGATGTTCGACTCCCCCGGCCCGGGCGGCGCCGACGAGTGGACGCTGCGCTCGGCGCCCGAGGAACACGGCGGGTTCATCAGACAGTGGCTCGCCGAGACCTCCGATGACCCCATCGCGCGCTTGCAGCCGGACAGGACCCAGGCGACCGCGGGCGACTGGGTCCACTTCGAGGCCCGCGACACCTCGGGCGACGACCGCCACGTCTCGACGCTGGAGTGGGACCTCGGGAACGGCACCACCGGCGAGGGCTGGTGGGTCGACGCCCAGTACGACGGCCCCGGCCAGTACGAGGTCGCGCTCACCGCGACGAACGACGCCGGCGAGTCGACGACCCACGGGCTGGCGATCACCGTCACCGAGCCGACCGAGAAAGTCGCGAAAGCCGACCCGAGCACGACCGGACCGGCCGTCGACG
Organism: Halosimplex rubrum; assembly: GCF_013415885.1. Taxonomy (NCBI): domain Archaea; kingdom Methanobacteriati; phylum Methanobacteriota; class Halobacteria; order Halobacteriales; family Haloarculaceae; genus Halosimplex; species Halosimplex rubrum. Next base: position 1,592,595 of record NZ_CP058910.1, on the reverse strand, counting down.
AGACCGTCGAGTTCGAGGCCCGCGACACCGCCGGCGACGAGCGCTGGGTCGACGCGCTCGCCTGGGACTTCGGCGACGATACGAGCGCCGAAGGCTGGTGGGCGTCCCACGCCTACGACTCGGCGGGCACTTACACCGTCGAGCTGACCGCGACCGACAACACCGGTCAGACGACGACCGATACGGTCGAACTCGTCGTCGAGTGACTCGGGACGGGTGACCGGCGAGTGACGCCGACTCGGTCGCCGAGACCGGCGGTCACTCCCCGGCGGCCGCGGCGTCGACCCCGACGCTCGCGCGGGTGCGGTAGAGCCGCTCGGAGAGCGCGACCGAGACGAGCGCGAGTGCGACGAAGACGACGAACCCGCTTGCGTAGCCCGACTCGCCGAAGCTGTCGACGAACAGCCCCAACAGCGGCGGGACGACGAACCCGCCGAACGCGCCGAGGCCGCCGACCAGTCCCGACGCGCCGCCGACGGCTTCGGGCACGTACTTCGGGACGAGCTGGAAGACGGCGGCGTTGGCGACGCCGATCCCGACGGCCAGACAGACCGTCGCCCCGAGCGCGGTCCCGTAGGTCCGCGTGACGACGAGTCCCAGCGCCGCGATGCCGACGACGACGAAGCTCCCGACCGCCGTCACCTCCCCGCCGATGCGGTCGCTGAGGTACCCTCCCGGAACCCGCAGGATCGCCGCCGGTAAGGTAAACGCGATGGCCGTCAGCGCCCCCGCCCCCTGAACGCCCATCCCGTGGATCGCCGTCCAGTAGGAGGGCAACCACACCGTCAGCGCCAGGAAGCCACCGAAGGAAGTGAAAAACAGCGCGACCAGCCCCCAGGTCCGCGGGATCGCCGCGGCCTCGCGGACCGACGCGAAGGCGTCCCCGCCCGGGAACAGCTCCTGGCCGTACGCTTCGGCCCGCTGACGCGCCTCGCCGGTATCGAGCCCCTGTTCGCGCAGCTGAAACGAGGGCGGGTCGACCGCCAGCGCGGCGTAGGCGACCGTCCCGACCACCAGGAACGCGAACCAGACGAGATAGGACGTCGTCAGCCCGAGCGCCGACAGCGCGATCGGGACGAGGAGCGTGAACAGCCCCGGCGAGCTGTTGCCCAGCCCCGCGTACACCGCCAGCACCGTCCCCTGGCGGTCCTTCGGGTACCAGTAGGAGGTCTGGGTGGTGCCCACGGAGAAGGTGGCGATCCCGCAGCCGCTCAGGGCGCCACACAGGAAGACCAGCGGGTACAGCTCCATCGTCAGCCCGTCGGGATAGGCCGTCACCAGCAGCGCCGACAGCCCGGCCATCCCGGCGATCGAGAGCGTCAGGAGGACCAGAAACGGCTTGCGCGGGCCGACCTCGTCGACCCACGCGCCGAAGGGGATCCGCAGCAGCGACCCCGTCAGCTGGGGCGCACCGACCAGCAACCCGAGCGCCAGCCCGGACAGCCCCATCGCCGACTCGAACTCCGTCGCGACCGGCCCGTACAACACGACGCCGGCGAACCCAACGAAGAAGCCGAGCGTCGCCGACACCAGCCCCCGGCGCGAGTTGCCACGTATCCGATGCACACTCATACTCCTCCGAAAATAGCACGTCCGTAATTCTGTTCCGATCGAGTTCGCAAATACTGCATGGCTTCGACAGATTTAGAAACGATCGGGTTGTTTCCCACCGATTAACCGATCGAACGTATTTCGAAATGTCCGAGCCCGTCGGCGATACGGCCGTGGCCCGACTGTCGCCCTCCCCTGTGGGGCCGTCGGCGCGCTCGCGCGCGACCGGTAGCGGACCGCCGAGCGACGGTGCCGTCGAGCGGTAGACCCACACGGGAACAGTCCGGCGCACTCGGTGGTTCGGGAGGCGGTGTCAGGTCGACGGTGGCCGCGCGAGCGCGGCCGTCCCGTCGTCCGGCGAGGCGTCGGCCGCGCAGTGGTCGAGCCCGGCGCAGAGCCAGTCGGCGACGACCCCCGCGAGCCGACGGTGGGCCGCGTCGGTCTCGATCCGCGCCGGACGGTCGCCGGATTGGCCGGTGTAGTGCCCCGCCTGGGAGTGGTTCATCCCCTCGATGCGCTCGACGGCGGCGTCGGCCGGCAGGTTCGCCCGGCTGTCGGCGAACTGCTCGCGGTCGAGCACCGCATCGCGCGTCCCGAGAACCGCCAGGGCGGGCATCCCGCGGACCGGCTGGTCGCAGTACGCGCCGACGAGCAGCAGACCGTCGACGGCCTCGGGATTGGACCCGGCGTACCGACACGCCATCGCCCCACCGAGGGAGTGTCCGCCGACGACCCATCGCGAGACGTTCCGTTCGCCCGCGAGGACCGCGTCGGCCCGCCCGATCGACAACACCGCGAGGTTCGCCCGCATCTTCGGGACGACGACGGTGACGTTCGCCCGCGTCGCGATCCGCGCGGCCGTCGGGAGGTACGCGTCGGGCGCCACCCGACCGCCCGGGTACAACACCACGCCGATGCGCTCGACGCCGGGGTCGGCGTCCGAGACGACGAACCCGCCGTACTCCTCGGTCACCGTCACGTTCCCGTCCGCGCGGACCGACTCCCGGACCTCCTCGGGAGCGTGGTGGGCGAAGACACCGAAGTAGGCGTAGAAGGCCAGGCCACCCGCCAGCGCGAGGACGGCGACCGCTACGGCCACCCGGAGCGCGAGTCCGCGCGCCGAGCGGGCATCGATCCACGCGCGGGCGTCGTCGACGGAGGGGAGCGACATACCCGATCCACGGCCGCCGGACCGGTCAGTCTACCGGCCCGCCTCGTCGGCGAGCGCGCCCAGGCCGAGGCCCTCGGCCAGCGTGTCCCGTCCCAGCCCCGCGACGAGGTCGGCCGCCCTGTCGTACGGCGACCCCGCCGCCGAACCGCCGTCGGACCGTTCGATACCTACGTGGGAAAAGACACGCTCCACGAACGCGTCGCGAGCGGTCTCGTTCTCGAACAGTCCGTGTAGATACGTCCCCAGCACTCGGTCGGTCGCCGCGCCCGCCCCGGCGTCGGGGAACGGCCGGTCGACCGCGGCGCCGGTGTCGCCTCCCCGGTCGAGCACGCGCGTCTCGCCCATGTGGATCTCGTAGCCCGAGACCTCGCCCGCGGCGCCCGCGAGCGGACCGACGCCGTCGATACGACGGGTCGCTCGCTCGACCCGTTTGTCCGTCGAGAAGCGCGTCTCGACCGGGAGGAGGCCGATACCTTCGAGGGAATCGATGTCGTCGGTGCTCTCGACGCCGGCGGACGTGATGCGCTCGCCGAGCATCTGGTAGCCGCCACAGAGGCCCACGACCGGCCCGTCGAACGCGCGGAGTCGCTCGGGAAAGCCCGCCGCCCGCAGCGCCCGGAGGTCGTCGACGGTGTTCTTGGTGCCCGGCAACACGACGGCGTCGGCCCCGCGACCGGTACCGGCGCCGACGGCCCCGGGGTCGTCGAGGGCGGCGTCGAGCGGCAGGTAGACCACCCGAACCCCGGGTTCGCGGGCCAGCGGTTCCAGATCGGTGAAGTTCGAGATCCGGGGCACTCGTGGGACGGCGACGGCGACCGCCCGGTCGTCGGGGACGCCGTCGTCGGTTCCGCGGATCGCTCGCTCACCCTCCGCGGGGAGGTCGACGCTGTCCTCGGCGGGCAACCCGGGGTCGTCGTGGGGGATCACGCCCAAAATGGGGACACCAGTTCGCTCCTCGACTTCCTCGATGGCGGGGTCGAGCAGCGATTCGTCGCCGCGGAACTTCGTCAGGACGGCGCCGGCGACCCGCTCGCGCACGTCGTCGGGGAGCAGTTCCACCGTGCCGACGAGGCTGGCGAACGCGCCCCCGCGCTCGATGTCGGCCGCGAGGAGGACCGCGGCGTCGGCGAAGCGCGCGGTCTCGATATTTGCCAGGTCCCGGTCGCGCAGGTTCGGCTCTGCGATCGACCCCGCACCTTCGGCGACGACGACCTCGTGGTCGGCGGCGAGTCGCTCGTGGGCGCGGCGGGCCGTCTCGCGGGCGCGCTCCCAGTGGTCGTCGTAGTACTCGCCGGCCTCGTAGTGGGCGACCGCCTCGCCGTCGAGGACGAGCTGGGACTCGCCGTCGCCGCGGGGTTTGAGCAGGACAGGGTTGTGGTCCGTGGTGGACGGGACGCGGGCGGCGCGGGCCTGGACGTACTGGGAGACGCCGATCTCGCCGAACGCCGCAGCGTCGGCTTCGCCGTCGTCGGTGACGGCCTCCGCTTTCGGCACCGCGCGGGCGTTGTTGCTCATGTTCTGGGCCTTGAACGGCACCGCGTCGACGCCCCGATCCGCGAGGTACCGGCAGAGCCCCGCGGCGACGGTGCTCTTGCCGGCGTGGCTGGCCGTGCCCGCGATCAGGATCGTCCGTGTCATCCGGGAGTCGCTCGTCGGTTCGGGACCGAGCGGTAAATACGGGCCGGGGATCGGTCGATCGTCGGAGGGAGTCAACAGTGGCCGGTATCGTTCTCGCGAACGACCCGCACCGCATCCGTCTCGTGGTCGAACTCGAACTCGGTGATCGAGCAGTACCCGGTGAGTGGGACGGGCGCCCAGCCTTGCAATCGCCCCTCCCGGTTCCACGTGGTCTCGCCGTGTCGGACTGTAACGATAGTTGTCATTTCCTTCGATAGACCGAACGGGGATGTATGGTGGTTCTGATTTCGCTCCTCAGCTCTCCCGAGTTGCGACAGAGATCAGGTCCCAGCGGCAGTTGTCGGGCACGCACGCGAGATCGGCCTGTCCGAACCACTGAAGTGACGACTGGATCCATCCGTTCGTGAGCGCCGTTCACATGTCCGACCACTACGACGACCTCGCCGACGACTGGAGCGACTACGCCGCGGTCCCGTGGCGCGCACAGGTGCTGTGGCCAACCGTCGACGAACTGCTCCCGGACCTCGGCGGGAAGCGCGTCCTCGACGCCGGCTGCGGCGACGGCACCCACGCCGCCGCGCTCGCCGACCGCGGCGCCGACGTGGTCGGCGTCGACGCGAGCGCGGGAATGATCGAGACCGCGCGCGAACGCTACGGCGACCGCGACCGCATCGAGTTCCGCCGCGGCGACCTCGCGACGGGCCTCGACTTCCTCGACGACGACGGATTCGACCTCGTGCTCTGCCAGCACGTCCTCTCGCACCTCCCCGATCTCGAACCCGTCGCCGCGGCGTTCGCCCGCCTGGTCCGCCCCGGCGGCTCGGTCGTCTGCTCGACCCACCACCCCTTCCACGAGTACCTCGTCGCCCGCGAGGCGTCCTATCCCGACACCCGGGCCATCGACGGGCTCGACGCTCGTCCGGCCGTCGACGCCGACTCCGGGTCGTCGACCTACGTCGACACCGAACGCTACGACCTCTACTGGAACGGGTCGGTGCCCGACGGACAGCAGGATGGGACCGGCGGCGACGACGCCGCCCCGTCGACCTTCCACCGGCGACCGCTCGACGCGCTCACCGACCCGCTGTTCGACGCCGGGTTCGCGCTCACGGCCCTGCGCGAGCCCGACCTCTCCGAGCGATTGGACGACGAACTGCTGGAGGAGGTGGCCGACCTCGCCGAGCGGCCGCCGCGGTCGCTCTGTCTCCGCGCCGACCTGCGGTGACCGCCCCCGTCCGATACCGAGATCCTGTCAGGCCGACCGATCACATAAGGGTCAGACGCGTGAACAGGGCGATATGGCCCCCGAACGTCCCCCAGACGGTCTCGCGATCGAGACGAGCGATCTGACGAAACGGTTCGGCGACGTGCTGGCGGTCGACGGCCTCGACCTGTCGATCGACCAGGGCGAGGTGTACGGCTTCCTCGGTCCCAACGGCTCCGGGAAGACGACGACGATGCGGATGCTGACGACGCTCACCCGGCCCACGAGCGGGTCGGCTCACGTGATGGGCGTCGACGTGACCGACCGCCGGGAGCTGATCTCCGTGGTGGGGTATCTCCCCGAGGAACCGCCGCTGTTCGACGAGCTGACCGCTCGCGAACAGTTGCGCCACGTCGCCGCCCTCCACGACATACCTCGCGAGCAGGCCCGCGACCGCATCGACCGCTATCTCGACCGCTTCTCGCTGGCCGACGAGGCCGACCGCCGGCTCGAAGGCTTCTCGACGGGGATGCGCAAGAAGGTCGGACTGATCGCGACGGTGATCCACGAGCCGCCGGTCCTCTTCCTCGACGAGCCGACGAGCGGGCTGGACCCCCGCGCCGCCCGGACGGTCAAAGACCTCGTCGCCGAGCTCTCCGGCGGCGAGACGACCGTGTTCCTCTCGACGCACATCCTGCCGGTCGTCGACGAGCTGGCCGACACCGTCGGCGTCCTCCACCGCGGCGACCTCGTCGCGGAGGGACCGCCCGACCGGCTCAAACAGCGCGCCGAGCGCGGCGAGGCGGGGTCGCTGGAGGACGTGTTCCTCGAGGTGACGACCGACCACACCGAGGAGGCGACCGCCGCCGAAGCGAGCGCGACGACGCCGGACACCCAGTCATGAACGCCGGCCACAGCCTCCGACTGGCCCGCATCGACGTACGGCGGATGGTCCGCAAGCGGACGGACCCCGACAGCTGGGCGACCTCGATCGTCTCCGTGGGGCTGTTCGCGCTGCTGACGCTCGGGCTCACCGCCGGGGGCGGCTACGGCGGTCGGGCGCTGGGCCGTGCGCTCGCTTCGGGGTCGCTCGATTTCGCACCGACGGCGACGGCGGAAGCCGCCCGCGGGTTCGTCGGCGTCATGTGGGCCATCGCCGTCGTGGTCTTCGCCGTCCGCGCCGTCGGCCAGCGCGGCACGCTCACCAACGCCGACGGGGTCCTGACGGTCGTCCCCACCGTCGAGGCCTACCTCGGACTCGTCGCGAGCGAGTTCGTCTACCTGCTGATCTGGACGTTGCTGCCCGCCGCCGGCGCCGGCGTCGGCCTCGCGCTCGGCACCGGGACGCCCTGGCCGGCCGCGGGCGTCCCGCTGGCCCTCGTCCTCGGGGGAGCGACCGTCGCCACCGCGGCGTACGCGCTCGGGCTCGGTATCCGCCACGTCGTCACCCGCTTCCCGTTCGTCGCCCGCCACAAGAACGGCCTGATCGCCCTCGTGTTCGTCGTCTACATGGCCGCCATCGTCAGCGGGTCGCTCAACCAGGCCGTGGGCGCCATCTTCGAGCCGATGGCCGCCTCGCCCGTCGGCTGGTTCGCCGACCTGGGACTGCTCGGCCTGCCGAACGTGGCCGCCGACGCGACGCGAGCGGGTGCGGCCGTCGCCGCCTCCGTCGGCTTCGCCGCCGTCACCCTCGCCGCGGGCACCTGGGTCGCCAGGCGTCACTGGTTCGCCGACCCCGCCCTCGCCGGCGAGGACGACCCCGACCCCGCCGAATCCGATACCTCCGGGGCGGCGAGCGCGACCGCCGCGGCGACCGCCGACGACGACTGGCTCGCCCGCCGACTCGAAGCGGTCGTCGACCGACCGACCGCGGCGCTGGCCGTCCTCGCCTGGCGCCGGGCCGCCCGCGCCCCGCTCAAGCTGATGTACGCCGCTTATCCGCTCTTCTTCGGGACGGGCGCGTTCGTCGAGATCCTCCAGACCGGCGAGATCCCGGTGTACCTGCCCTACGCCCTCCTCGTGTTCGTCGCCTGGGCCGGCGGCGTCGTCTTCACCCTCAACCCGCTGGGCGACCAGGGGTCGGTGCTCGCGACCACCATGCTGAGCGAGGTGACCGGCCGGGCGTTCGTCTTCGCGCACGTGCTGGCGGGCCTGATCGTCGCCGTCCCCGTCGGGACGGTCCTCGTCGGCGTCGTCGCCGCGCTGAGCCCGGTGGGCGCCGGGAAGACGGCGATCCTCGTCGGGCTCTCGCCCGTGGCGATGGTCGTCGCCGCCGGCCTCTCGGTCGGTATCGGGACCGCCTTCCCCCGCTTCGAGGCGACCAACGTCACCCGCTCGATGGAAGCGGTCGTCCCCAGCCCGTGGGCGTTCGTCCTCTTCAGCGCCCACGTCGTCCTGGCGGCCGTCGCCGCCGTCTTCGTCGGCCTCGAAGGCGCGCGCGAACTCGGCGCGACGCTGATCGGCGCGATCGCCTCGCTCGTCCTCTCCTCGGAGGTGTCGCTGGCGCCGAGCGCGCTCTTCACCGTCAGCGCCGTCGCGCTGGTGGTGCTGTTGCTCCTCCCTGCCCTGTCCTATCGCTACGCCGTCCGCACCTTCGACCGGTACGAACTCGCCTGATCGGCGTTCCCCCGAGAACGCACGGCGCCGGAGTCTCAGAACTCGGTCCCCTTGCGGGCGCTGTGACCGGACTCGATCGGGTGGGCCTCCTTGCCCACGTTCGTCACGAGGTCCGCGAGGTCGGTCGCGAACTCCGGGCGCTCGTGGCCGCCGGTCAGGACGAGTTCCAGGTCCGCCGGTTTGGACTCGACCAGCTCCCGCACGTCGTCGGGGTCGACCAGACCGCGGTTGCCCGCGTAGCAGATCTCGTCGAGGATCAGCATGTGGACGCCGTCGTCGGCGGGACCGTCCAGCGGCAGGGGCGAGGACAGGTCCGCCTCGCCCGCCGCGTCGACCAGTTCGCGCGCTCGTTCGAAGCCGCCGCGAGCGCGGGCGGCGTGCTCGTCGTCGTCGGTACCGTCGTGGAAGCGGTGCCAGCCGTAGTGGCCGCTGTTCTCGTAGGAGTACCCCGGCAGCGCCGCGATGGCGTTGTACTCGCCGCGCACGTCTTCGACGGTGCTGGTGCCGCCCTTCATGAACTGGAGCATGTGGACGCGGTAGCCGTGGCCGGCCGCGCGCATCCCCATCCCCATGGCGGCAGTGGTCTTGCCCTTGCCGTCGCCCCACCAGACCTGTGTCAGCCCGAACGCCTCGGGCGCCGCCGGCTCGATCGGTCGCGGTTCCAGCGGGTCGTCGCCTCGAAGATCGCCGTCCGCGGTCGCGTCGTCGCTCATGTCGATGGCGTCGCCCCCCAGCCTCGTAGCCGCTTCGACCGGGCGGTCCCGGCCGCTCGTCCACGCGCTCGGCGCTACTGGCCGACCCGCGAGACGGCCGCCCGTCCACTCGAACGGACGCCGTACTCCGCCGCCGCGACGGATTCGGGGACCGCGTCGCCGCTCCCGTCACCGGCCATCCCCCCGTACCGCGCGGCGAGACTCGCCCGGACGGCGTCACGGACGCAGACCCGCGTGGCCCGTCCCACGGGCGTCGCGCTGCCGGCGAACGCCGCGGGCTCGCCGGAGGGGTCCGACCCCACCACCACGGCGTCCGACGTGGTCCCGGTGAAGCCGGTCTCGGCCAGCAGCGTCGCGGTCTTGGCCTCGACGGCCGTCGCCAGCAGCGTCGCCAGCGCGCCCTCGTCCAGCGCCCGCGTCGTCCCGACGACGAGGTTCACCGTCCCCGGCCGCGGCGGGTCGTCGCCGGTCTCGCCGCCGCCCGAGTCCGCTCGCTCGGCCGCCCGCTCGCCGTCCATCGAGAGGTGCGCCGGGTTCGAGATCCCCGCGGTCGCCACGACCTCGACGCCGTCCAGCCGGGCGCGGCGGGCGTGTCGCAACTCGACGCCGGTCAGCATCGCCGGTCCCTCGTCGGAGAAGCCCGCCCGCTCGCGGCGCTCGGCGACGTAGGCGGAGAGATCCGTCCGGTCGAAGCCCTCCGGAACGGTACAGTTGTAGGCGGCGTCCGCCCGCTGGTACCCGCCCGCGAAGCCGGTCGAGAGCCAGCGGGTGTCGGGTCGCCGAACCCGCAACACGTCCGCCGACACCCTACTCTCGAACATCCAGCGCCCCCAGCAGCCGGTCGTGGTCGGCGGGCGTCCGGACGGCGACCCGGACGTGCGAGTCCAGCCCCGCGAACGAGCGGGCGTCCCGGAGTTCGATACCGGCCGCCCGCGCCCGCGAGAGCAGCTCTTCGACGCCGTCGTCGCTCTCACAATCGAGGAGGAGGAACGGCGCCGTCGCGTCCTCCGTCGGCGGGTCGGGCCGATACACGGAGAACCGCGGGTCGCCGTCGAAGGCCGCCCGTAGCCGCTCGCGCTCGCTCGCCACGCGGTCGCGCGTCTCGGCGACGAATCCCGGGCTGTCCATGCAGTGCGCGCCGACGGCGGCCGCGGGCCAGCCGAGTCCCCAGGTGATCGCCGCCGTCCGGACCCTGTCACCCAGTTCGCCCGTCGCGACGGCGAAGCCCGCACGCAGCCCCGGCAGCCCGAACAGCTTCGTCAGCGACCGCGCGGTGACCACGCCCGGCTCGCCCGCCAGCGACGGCCGGTCCGTGAACCCCAGGAACGCCTCGTCGACGAGCAACGGCGTCCCCGCCGCGCGACAGCGGTCGGCGAAGTCGGCCAGCGCCCCCGGCTCGTAGGCGTCGCCGGTCGGGTTGTTCGGGTTGCACAGGAGAACGAGCGCGAACTCGCCGGGGTCGCGCTCCAACAGGGCGTCGTGGTCGACCGCCACCGCCGCGCCGCCCTGCAGCTCGACCTCGCGGGCGTACTCGCCGAAGCTCGGTTCGGGGACGAGCGCCCGGTCGCCCGGGTCGACCGTCACCGCGACGGCCAGGCGGATGGCCGCCAGCCCGCCCGCCGTCGGGACCACGTCGCCGGCCTCGCAGTCGACGTAGCCGGCGGCGGCCCGCCGGTAGTCGGGGTAGTCCTCGGGCGGGTAGGTCCGCGCGTCGTCGAGCGCCTCCGCGTAGACCTGGGCGACGCCGTCGGGCACCTCGGGGTTGACGTTCGCGCTGAAGTCGAGGGCGTCGGGGTCGTCGCTGCTGCCGTGGGTCACCGCCGTCCCGGCCAGCCGCGCGACCGCCTCGTTGTCCATACCGGTGGGTCGGCCAGCGGCGACATGAAGCTCCCGCTCCGCCCGCCGTTGGTTCGACGGATCTCCCAGACAGGCGCTCGCGACGCCCGCGAGCGCCATCTCGCTCGCCACACGGTCCGGCCGACCGCTCGCGGCGACCGCTCACTCCCAGGTGTAGCCGAACACCTCGGAACTGCGGTCGATGTAGCGATTCTCCAGCACCTCGCTGGTCGTCCGGCCGAGTTCGTCGATCGCCTCGTCGATGTCCGCGCGGTCGGCCCGGCCGAGCCGGTCGTCCCAGGGGTCGGGCAACTCGTCGGCGAGTTCGGGCGCGAGATACCCCACGTCGCCGGCCGTCTCGTTCCAGTAGAAGTCGAGCGCGGCGACCATACCCAGCTCGCGGGCGGCCTCGAACTGCTCGTCGTCGAGGTAGGAGTTGTCGACCCACTCGAGGAAGGCGTCCTCCCAGGCGCCCTCCGCGAGGAACTCCGCGAGCGCCTCGCGGCGCCCCTCCTCGCCGGTCCTGGTCTCCGGTTCCTCGACCGCGTCGTAGTCGCCCGGGTCCTCGGCGGCGTCGAGTCTCGGCGGGTCGGGCACCGCTGGATCGAATGACATACCCCACCTTCGGCGGTGAGCCCATTGAGGGTTTCCCACGGACGGACCGACCGTTCGGGGGACGACGCCGCGCGGCGCCGGCTCAGTGCAGCAGTCGCTCGGCGACTTCGGCGTCCTCGCGGCGGTTGACGTTGACCGCCAGGCGGGCGTCGTCGCGGACCGCGGTCCGGTCGGGGCCGTCGCCGACGACGTTGACGCCCGCCGGCGCGAGTTCCTCGCCCTCGTGGACGAACGTCGTGTCGACGCTCACGCCCAGCGCGCTCTTGAGGAAGGTCGGCGTCGCGACGGTCAGCGAGCCCGACTCGTGGGCGTCGAGCACGCCGTCGACCGCCTCGGCGTCCAGCAGCGGCAAGTCCGCCGCGACCGTCAGCACCGGCCGGCCGACCCGCTCGTCGGCCAGCGCGTGCTGCAGATCCGCCACGTACCCCTCGCCGGGCGTCTCGACGGTCGGACAGTCGACGTGGGCGGCGGTCTCGGGGGCGTGGGGCGAGACGACGGCGGACACCCGGTCGACTCGACTGTCCGCCAGCGCCGCCAACACCCGGTCGACCATCGGTTCGCCGTCGACCGGAAACAGGGGCTTCTCGCCGTCGAAGTCGAGCCGCGTGCCCTTCCCGCCGCAGATCACCAGAGCGTCCACGCGACCACCTCCCCGAGCCCCACCGGCACCGCGAGACCTACCGGCTCCCCGAAACCGACCGGCACCGCGAAGTCGGCCCGCCAGGCCACCAGCCCGGCGTGGAGCGCGGCCACTCGCGCGAGTTCGTTCGCGCCGCCGATCACGTCGCCGGTCACGCCGTCGAGTCGGTCCCGCGCCCACCACAGCAGCGCGAGGGCGACTCCCACGCCGCTCGAAAGCGCCGCGACGGCCGCGAGCGACGGCAGGGTCAGCGCGACCGCAGGGGCGGCCAGCACGAGCGGGGCGACGAGCCCGCGCGGCGGCGTCTCGTCGGCGACCGCCGCGCCGAAGCCGTCGTGGGCCGCCGAACCGAGCGCGACCAGCGTCGCCATCGCGGCCTTCGCCGCGACCTCCGCGGCGACGACAAGCCCGACGGCCGCCGCGACCGGCAGCGCCGCGAGCCCCGCCCCGGCCAGCGCCAGCCCGGTGACCACGACCGCCAGCGCGAGCGTCCCGCCGACGCCCAGTGCGGTGTCGCCCATCACCTCCCGGCGGCGCTCGGCGTCGCCGTGGACGACGGCCGCGTCGCCCAGGTCCGCGACGCCGTCGAAGTGGTTGATCCCCGTCAGCGCGACCACCGCGAGCACGTACGCGAGCGCGACCGTGACCGCGGGAACGGGCGCGAGGACGCCCACCGCGACCGGCACGGCGGCGAGCCCGCCCAGCAGGTAGCCAGCGACCGGGAGCGTCCACGGCGCCGTCCGAAACGCCTCCCAGGCGCGCTCGTCGCGGCCAACCGGGAGCCGTGAGAGGAACCCCAGCGCGCCGCGGATCGCCCTCGGAACCTCCTTCAGGCCCACGTGAACACCCCCGCACCCACGTACGTCACCGCGCCCGCACCCAGGTACGCCAGCCCGCCGGCCAGTCCCACTCGACGGACTGCCCGCTCGGCGTCGTCGGCCGTCGGCAGCGGCGCGTCGGCGTCGATGTCGTACGCGCCGGGCTTGACGAGGCGCACGCCCAGCGCGGCGGCGACCGTCCCCATCGGCCACCCGGAGTTCGGCGAGGGGACGCGGTCGAGCCAGCGCCGCGCGGCGAGCACCGAACCGGGCGACAGCGACGCCGCGGCGATCAGGACGGCGCTCGCCCGCGCGGGCGCCCACATGACCGCGTCGTCCAGCCGCGCCGGCGCCCACCCGACGGGTTTCGACCGGTAACCGAGCATCGAGTCCATCGTGTTCACCGCCTTGACCCACGCCGCCCCGGCCGCGCCCAGCGCGACCGCCGCGACGGCCGGGTCGAGACCGGGCCGAAGCGCCCCAGCCGACGGCAAGAGCGCGCCGACGACCGCCAGCACGACGAACGCGCCCAGCGGCGCGACCAGCCCGTCCGCGAGGTTCTCGCTTACGCTCTCGACGACCGCGCTCCGCACCTCGCCGGCCGACAGCGCCGCGGCGTCGCGGCCGGCGAGCGCGCGCAACTCGGCCCGGGCCGCGTCGAGGTCCGTCTCGGTCAGCGCCGTCACCTCGCGGGCGACCGACAGCAACCGCCGGAGGCTCGTCGTCAGGAACAGGGCGAGCCCGCCGGCGACGGCGCCCGCGAGCGGCCGCCAGGCACCGGCCGCGGCGACGACGCCGCCGACGGTCAGCGCCGCGACCAGCGGGAGCGCGACCGTCGCGAGCGCGCCGGCGAGTCGTGGCCGGGTCCACGGCCGGTCCAGCGGCGCGACCAGCCGGCCGAACCAGGCGACGGGATGGACGCGCGTCGGCGGCTCGCCAAGGGCCGCGTCGAGCGCGAGCGCCAGCCCGACCGCGACGGTACTCAGCGACACTCCATCCCCTCCAGTCGCGTCGGCAGATCCGCCAGGCCGATGTCGTCCAGGAGGACGCTCCGCGCGCCGACGTCGCCGGCGCCGCCGTCGGTCGCGGGATCGTCGCCGACGTGAACCAGATCCGCGACCGGGACGCCGAGCGCGTCGGCGACCGCCTCGAACGCGCGGCGGTCGGGCTTGCGCCACCCGCAGTCGACGCTCGCGACGACCGCGTCGAATCGGTCGACAGCGAGTTCCGACCGTTCGAGCGTCCGCTCGACCAGCCCGTCGACGCTGCAGTTCGAGAGGACCCCGACGGGGGCGCCCTCGGCGGCGGCCGCGACGGCCGCCTCGGCGCCCTCGCGGGTGTCCACCGGCCCGTCGAACGCCGCGCGAACGGCGGCCGCGACCGTCTCCGCCTCGGCGTCGACGCCGCGGCTCGCGAGCGCGTGTCCGACGTGGTCCGACAGCGGGAGCTCCGCACCCGGTTCGACGGTGACCTGCGGCTCGCGATAGGCTCTCGCCCAGTCGTCGGGGACCGCGACCCCGCGCTCGCGGAGCTGCCGGGCGACCGCCTCGGCGGGCTCGGCGGGCCGGGAGACGGCGACGAGCGTGCCGAACAGGTCGAACGAAACTACCACGAACCCCCCGTCGAACCGCCGCACCTTGAACGATACGGACTGTTCAGCGCGCTCGGGCATCGGGACGGCGGACCGCGATGACGACCGACCGTCGGCGCCGCCGCTCGCCGGGGAGTCGCGATAAATAAAGGGGTGTGCGGGCCGATTCGGCCCCGGGTCACATGGGTCGTGGGCCGCGCGCTCGGCTTCGGGCAGGCCTGAGCTGTCGGCGAGGCGTCCGGACGGCCGTCGTCAGCGGGACTCGCCGTCCGCGTTCACCCACTTGGCCCGTCGGATATCGTACTTCCCACAGACCGGGCAGGTGTGATACTGGATGTCGAACTGCGTCTCACAGCCGAGACACAGATACGGTAACGCCTCGGGCTCCGACAGCCCTGAAGCGCGTTTGGCCCGTTCCAAGACGCCCATCGTGACCACATCCGTACCAGAACCGCTCCCACTAAAAAGAGCGAGGATAGTTTACATCCGGTGAAAACGCTCCCGTCCGGGCCTACGTCCGCGTTAGGCCGTGTTCTCGGCGCCGGGGTACCGGCGTCCGCTCGACGCCTCACGCACGCCGAACGAGCGGGTCGCGGGGGCGACTCGCCGCTCACTCCCCGCCGGAGTCGTCGCGGTCGTCCGCCTCGGTGACGGGGACGCGCGTCGGCCCGCCGTCGCTCCCGCGGCCGTCGCCGGGGCGGCGCTCGCCGTCGCCGCCGACCGGGAGTTTCTCGCGCATCTCGCTGGCGAACGACTCGACGCGGTTGCGGACCGTCGACGCCTCGTCCTCGAAGCGTTCGACGTTGCGCTCGACGGAGTGGACCCGGTCCCGCGGGATCTGTTTCATCAGGTCGTTGCCGTCGTCGTCGGTCCCCGACTTGAGCATCCAGTGGTCCCGGGCGTAGACGACCTCCTCGTTGTCGACCGTGACCTCGGTCGTACCCTCCTCGGGGTCGTCGTAGACGATCGTCGCCTGGCCGAGTTCGATTTCGTCCATACCCCGACTTGTGGTCCCAGGGGTTTACACTCGGCGGCGACCGGCACCGACCCGCCCGGTGGTCGCGCGCCACCGCGCGCCCCCACCGCGAGTACCGATGGGGACCCCGTCGGAGTGCCGGGTGACCCGGCCCATTCGATGGCCGGCCAGCGGCTTTTGTCGCCGGCGCTTCAACCGCTCACGTGGCGGAGCAACTGACGCCGGGCGAGATCTTCGACCGCGCCGTCGCGGAGGGCGAGCGCCGCCTCGACCAGTCGCCGCTGGAGCTCGCGTCGACGAGTTTCATCGCCGGCTTCACCGTCCTGTTCGGCGTCGTCGCGCTCGGCATCGTCGAGGGGCTCGTCCGACCGACCGCGGGCCACGCCGCCCGGGTCGCCGGCGCGCTGGCCTTCGCGCCCGGGGTCGTCTTCCTCGTCGCCGGCCGGACGGAGCTGTTCAACGAGAACTTCTCCGACCCCGCCGCCGCCGCGGTCGAGCGCGGCGTCTCCGCGCTCCCGTCGCTGCTCCGCCTGTGGACGCTCACGTTCGTCTTCAACCTCCTCGGCGGCGGCCTGCTGGCCCTCGTGTTCGCCGTCGACGGCGCGATCCCACCGGCCGGGGCCGACGCGCTCCAGCGCTTCGCCGAGGAGACCGCGCACCGGCCCGCACGCACGTGGTTCACCCGCGGCGTCGCCGGCGGTGCGCTCGTGAGCCTGCTCTCCTTTCTCGTCGTCTCCGTCCGGAGCGACGGGAGCCGGCTCTGGCTCGCCTACGCCGTCGGCTTCATGCTCGCGCTCGGCCCGTTCGACCACGTCGTCGTCTCCATCCTCCACGTCGTCCTCGGAACGCTGCTGGGCGCGACGGTCGGCCCGGAACGGCTCGCCGCGATGACCGCCGTCGTCACCGCCGGCAACCTCGTCGGCGGGTTCGGCCTCGTCACCGTCACACACGTCACACAGGCGATGGGCGCCGAATCGTCCGACGGCTGAAGGGATGGCCCGGACCCTCGGCTCCGTCGGCGCACGTGTGGAGGGGTCGGGGGTCGGACACGCGCCGACGGCCGGGACATCGCCGCGGGCTGGCAGACGCCAGCCCCCGGGCGCTCAGGACTGGTCGGTCATAGTCCCCCGTATCCCGGCGCACCGCCCGAGCCCCTCCGAGGACCGAGAGCCGTCGCTCGGCGGTCGACTACGGTTCGGCCGAAAACCAAGTCCGCCCTCCCCGATTTGAACGAAGGAAGACGGTCGCGCTCACTTCGTTCGCGCGCTGCGACTTCCAGGCTCAAATCGGGGAGCGGTAGACACGGCAGTCGGCGTTGGCTCACTCCGTTCGCAGTCGCCGACAGAACGAGTCCGCCCTCCCCGTACTGGGGTATCCTCTCGCCGATACGTCTCCGTGGTCAACTTGGTGGGGTCGAATCTCATAGGTCGAACAACCTCCGTCGCTGCTCCGCCTTCTGACGCTTGCTCCGCCGGTCGTAGTGCTTGTCCAGAATGTCCTCGCTGGCATCCATCCGGTCGGACACCAGCGAACGGTCCTCGTCGGCCAGCCGATGCGCGGTCACCCGGCCGCTACGCACGTCGTGGGGCGACCGCGACGACGGGCACGTACTCATCTTCGAGTAGTGGGCCGCCTCGCAATCGTCGATATCGCGGTCGTGCGGGCACCCCTCACCGCGCCAGCACGGACGGGTCACTCGGTAGAGCGTATCCCGGCAGGCCGACACCGACACCCGGCCGTTCCGGGTCGTCACGAGCGGCGCGCGCCCATGCTCGTCGGTCACTTTGTCGCGAGGGCCGTGGATGTAGTCGTCCAGCACGTCCGCGATGTGACCGCTGATCGCGTTCCACCGCTCGCTCTTCTCCTTGTTCTTGAGCGGGGTATCCGTCTCCGGGCGGTGGACGAAATGAATCGCCGGCCCATCGGCGCGGGGGCGCTCGCCCTCCAGGTCGAGATCTCCCAGGTCGAGCGCGCGGAGGGCACCCACCCGACAGCCCGTATGCCAGAGTAGCAGGACGATGATATGGCGCCGGCTCGCGTACTCGAAGCGCTCCAGATAGTCGACGATCTCGACGGCGCGGTCCGGGTCGAGCGTGCTGTCGCTCACGTCCGCCTCGCCGTCCATCCGGGGGAGCGGCACCTGATCGAATAGCTCCTCGGGCACCGCGTCGATATCACCGCAGAAGCGGAGGAACGCCCGAAGTGTCGCCATGTCACCGCGGAGGGTGACCGTCGCGAGTTCCTCCCCGGAGTACCCGCCTTCGCGCCGCCAGACGCGATACGCGTACAGGTCCCGACCGGACAGGTCGTTCATGTTGGCGATTCCTTCCTCGTCGCACCAGGCGACGAACGCGCGGAGTCGATACTTCTGCCCGTCAAGCGTCTGATCCGCGGCGTCGTCGCGGGCTTCGAGATACAAGTCGACCGCCTCCGAAGGGGGGAGCGGTTCAAGCTGCGCGCTCACGCCGAACTCCTCCGGTCGAGGTCGCGGTCGTAGGGACCGGCAGGCGTCACCAGGCGCACGTCGTCGCGTGCGTAGAGTTCGCCGTTCGTCTTGTCGCGAAGGTCGGTGAACACGCCGTCCACACCCTCAGCGCGAGCGCAGGTCGCACACCAGAAATGGTGATTCGTGGGCTCCCAATCGCGGTGTCCGCGGGGACAGGTGAAGCGCCAGCGGTCGCTCTCGTCTTCAATCCGGACGGTCATCTTCTCGTTTGCCGACATAGCCGAGTCGGGCTGACGGCCGGGTGTGTAAAAGGGGAAATCCACGGACGTAGGGTGAAAGTAAAACGCCCGTATCCGGCAACTGACCCGTCCGGACGGGCAGGTATCACCCGCCTGAGCGGTCGAGCGGCCGGTGAAAGTGGTCCGCGGTCGATACTCCTCGCCACCTGGCTTAAGCCAGCGCGTGTGTCTCGTCGTCATGTGTTCGCTCACAGAGCGGACCAGGCCGGCGCGTAGGGGCGTCGGTCGACGACTCTTTCTCGCAGGAACTACGCTCGCCAGCCCGGCGTGTCGCCCTATACTGCTCAGTAATGCCGACCTTACTTATTAGTTTGCACTATATTGCGTACAAACGCACATGGTAACCCAAACCTACGGAGTGACCGGTGATACTAACACGAATTGCTCAGATTTGCGGGTATGCGCCCGCGTGTCGAAGGCATGAACGAGGTGGACGATGCCGTCCTCGAATTTTTCGCGGCGCAAGACGAGGGCGTCGCTCTACCCCCTACTGTCGTCTGGTACAACCTCCACGAACGTCTCGAAGCTATCGACAAGAGCCGCGACACAGTTGCTCGCCGGATGCGAAAATTGACCGACCGCACGCTCCTGTCAAAAGTATCTGAAGAACGAGGGTACTACCAGATAACTCAAAAGGGATGCGACTATCTCGCAGGGAATCTCGACGCAGACGATCTCCGGCTCGACGACGAATGATACAAGTTCCTGGGTAGTGCTTGACACCTATATGTCGGATAAATCGACCCGTAGAACTGTATTGAAGGCTCTCGGCGGCGCTGTCGGTGTGGGTGCTCTGGGGCTTGGTATCTTTGTCAAAAGTACTGAACCGATTGTCGGGGACCACTCCGCAAACAGTGAACTACTCGGAGAAACAGAATTCACCGTTCGAGTATTCAACAGGGGCGCAAAGGGAAATGTGCTTGTTTCTCTGGAAGCTATCGAGTCTCCGACGGTGGTTCTCGAAAAAGTGACCAAAGAGATACACATGACCCAAAGTGAGCGGAGAGACGTAACCCTCACCATGAATGTCCCGGAGGATGCCAGCGATGTCCGTGTGACTGCGACGGCACTCGACTTCCCTGGTAATATTCTGAACTAATCCGTCAAGTCAACGGATACGGATTCTTCAACGGTCAAATCGTACGTTCCCAGAATACTCAGGGTATCGGCGATCTCCTGCTTCTGCTCGATGGTCAGGTCGTCGCGAGCGAGCACGGTTCGGATTCGCTCGTCGATTCGCCGGGCGAAGTCCGCCGAGCGCATCAACGCGGTGGTCTTGTTGCACCCCCAGAACTCGGCGGCCTGTTCGATGGTGTCGCTCCGGTGCGCGTGCTTGCCGTCTTCGCGGATTCGCATATCGACCGTTCGTGAACACGAAGCCAAAAAGCAGGTCTGAGCGAGTGACTGGAACCCCGATTACTCTTAAAGCCCATGCTGGCCCACGGCCCACAGCGTTCGATACCCAGGTTCGGAGCCCTCCCCGGGCACCGAATATGCACACGACCGATTCGCGCTCGTGTGCATATCGCGGCGAGCGTATCTCTC
Organism: Halosimplex rubrum; assembly: GCF_013415885.1. Lineage (NCBI taxonomy): Archaea > Methanobacteriati > Methanobacteriota > Halobacteria > Halobacteriales > Haloarculaceae > Halosimplex > Halosimplex rubrum. The sequence continues at coordinate 1,572,936 of NZ_CP058910.1, read as the reverse complement.
GACGCGCGACCGGAGGGTTTCGTCTTTTCCTCTCCTCGCAGGGTCAATGCTACAATATCAATCTTCCTTTTGTTTCTGTTTGTAGACATTGTAGGCAGTTGCCTCCCCGACGACCGCTCGCGTGAATTTTGTAATGTTCTCAAAGGACATATACAACACAGTTAGCCAGAGACCGGAAGACCAAATCCATCCAGCAGAAACACTCGATACAAACATGGAACTCGCCCCCCGGGATGAAATATAATTTAAAAGGAACAGCAACACCGGTAGAACCGCTATGTACTTAATATGTGTTTTTACTGAACTATGCAGGAGGTCTGAGTTAGTTTCACCACCTCCCTGAGCTTCGTAGGCTTGTAGGTCGGGAGGCATCTGTCCATATTCTTGGATCTCTAAGTACGGCAGGAAAATCCACATTATCCAAGTGAGTATCCATAATGTGGCTGCAATAGTAAAATCCACCTCAAAAAGTTGAAATACCATAAAGAAAACGACAATGAACAATCCTGTATTCACCATGTGAATGACGGCCACTCTTCGTAAGAGAATCATAGAGTTATCTACTCCGGGGAAGGTGTACTTGCCAATATTGAGATCATTTCTAAGTATCTCAAGAATGTCTGTCTCTCTACATATTGCGGACAATTCTACGATTACAAGATACAGCAAAGGTACTGTCGCAGAGTACAACTTTCCATCTACCATCTCAAAGGAATCAAAATCGCTTAGTCACAAAAGTAATTTCCATGATGGATGGGCGGGATAGAACACCATGATTTGACTGTATATGATCTGGTTGTGACCTGTCTTTTACCGCCACCTGATAGCCTGTCGGTCATCCGTCCACGCGGACGGATGACCGAATCATGTTCGGACAGATCGATATGGAAGACGCTATCGCAGGCACCGTTTTCGCGCTCTCGGCCGCTGTCACGGCCGGCATCGCGACTATCACCGTCCTCGGGCACGCGCTCTCGGGGAGTCTCTGGACCATCGGCGGCTCCGGCACCGGCGCCGGCACCGAACTCACCCTCGCGTTCGCGCTCTCGCTGCTGTCGCTGCTGACCGCCTACGCGACGAATCGCATGGACTCCGCCGGCAAGGACATGGAAATCGACACGGACCTGAAGGCGCTCGCGAAGGGTCAAGCCACCGTCGAGAGCTACGTGATGATCGGGACGATCGTGCTCGTCCTCGGCACCGGCCTGAACATCCTCGGCCTCCGCGAGACCATCCAGAGCGAGCCCGCCATCGGTATCGTCTCGCTCGCCGTCCAGGCGGCCGGCTACTACGTCATCAGCTACCTGGGGTGAATACCGATGGACCGAATCATGGGCTATGGGCTCGTCGGGACCATCGGCGTCTCGGCGAGCACGATCGCCTCGGCCATCGTCGGCGACCCGTTCCCCGTGGTCGTCCCTAGCATCGCCGCCGGCGCGCTCGTCGCCGGTCACCACCTCCGCGAGCGGCGCGACGACCAGGGCGCCGGCGTCGAGGAGCCCGACGAAGACGACACGGACCGAGTGGACGTGGGCGACCCGCTCGGGATGCACGACGAGGGAGGAGCATGATCGGCCGCCGCGCCCGCCGAGCCCGCGAGGCGATGGGGCCGACCGTGCTCGCGTTGCTGCTCGTGCTGTCCCTGGCCGCGCCCGCCGCGGTCGGGCTCGCGTCGGCGGAGACCGTCTCGAAGACCGTCGACGCCGAGGGCGCCGCCTACGTCGCCGCGGACGTGAGCGACGTGAGCGGGTCGTTCGATGTGAAAATCTGGGTGTCGCCGGCCCCCGGAGGTGGCCAAACACTCGTCTACGAGGACACCCACAACGCCGCCAACACCGCGGATATCCCCGCGTATCGGAACAGCAAGGCGTACCAGAACGTCACGGTCGAGATCTCTGGGAGCGGAGTCCCGTCCGATTTGGAGATTGGGACCGGCTCGGCGTTCGAACGCTCAGACTGGCGAAACAAGGACGTATGGACCTCCAGCGGCGCGGACCGTGATTTTAACTGCGGTCCGATGGAGCGGGTCTCGCAAGTGGTTAACCCCGCCATCGAAATCACGGACTGCAACGCGCTCCCTGCCACGACGACCGTCAACACGACGGGCCTCGATGCAGAGGAGACGATGCTAGATATCTATCAATCTCTCGCCACAAGTGCCGACGCGGCCGACAACTGGCAGACGACGATCTCGAACCGTCTCGAAGACACTGAGACGGTCTCCCTCGTCAACCACGGTAAGCCCGCTTACATCCGTGCCTACAACAACGGACTCGGCGAAGCCGCCGCAGAAGACGCAGCTATCCAGAATATCACGGAATACTACTCCGTGATGGATCGCAACACAGTCAGCGAATGGAACCGACACGTTGCGACCATTAAGCGGATGCGACAGGTCTCTCAAGAGGAGACTGGGGTTCCTGACTCCTACGTTCATGTCATTGAGGAGGACGTTCAGGACGGAGACCTTGCTAGCTCTTTCACTCCTCACGAACTCAACATTACTGGGTTCGGCACCCGACAATTCACGCTGGAGAACGGGTCAAGCGTTGAGGTGAGCACGATCGAGGTCACGTTCTGGAACTTGCAGACGCAGCCCGCGACGACCGAGACGCATGTGATCGGTCCGTCGACCGGGACCGTCTTCAACGCGACCGACGGCAATAGCAATGGTCCAGCCAAGGACGTTGATATCCGGCGCATAAACGTCTCTGCGCCTCAATCCAACCACGACGCACAGACTGCGCTTTGGTTTAAGGACTTTGCGACCCCGCTCTCGCGAATCTCGACCCAGACGGATAGCGCGATCTCAGAGATGCAGTCGGTGGTGAGTGGGACCTGGGATCAGCTGGAGACGGGAGAGATCAACTCGTCGGACCTCGTCACTCCCGCGATGGTCGCAGGCAGCTACTCCCAGAGCAGCGATTTCAGCGGCTACGCGGCCGCTAGCCTCGCAAGCCTCGGGGTCAGCATCCCCGAGAGCTATTCCCAACTCGGGCACATGAACGTCTCGTTCGCGGACGGGACGACCGACCGCGGGCTCGTCGTTGCACAGTCCAATCCGCCAGGCGGGTCCTTCCAGGTCGGCACCGAGTACGCTCCGGGCAATATCTCGGGAGCGGTCTGGCTCATTGACTCCCAAGACTCCGAGATTCGGGAGGTTGAGCAAGCGTTCACGATTGACTCCGCCGTCAACACGACGGGCGGGTCGCTCGACAAGGTCCGTATCGAAAAGCGGACGTACGAGACCACCAGCGCGAACGAACTCAGTAATCTGTATCAGCAAATCGCCAAGGACCAAGCGGAGATTGACGCCCGACTCGCCAACATGGACGGCGGCGGTGGAGGCGGCGGGCTCCTCGGAGGCGGCAACCAGACCATCGTGCTCGTGCTCGTCGCGGGCGCGGTCGCGGTGGTTGTCCTCGGAAACGGCGGCCGGAGGTAACTACCCATGCGCTTTTCGCTGTTCACAGTGCTGGCAGTGCTCGCTTTGGTGACCGTCGCGGCCGGCGGCGCCGTCGCGAGCCCACAGCCCACGGCCCAACGTACCGACACTCCGAACGCCACCGCGACGCCAGCGGCCTCGACGACGACCGCGACGACCACGTCGACGAGCTCACCGACGGCGACGCCGACCCCGACGCCGACCGGGACGCCCCGGCCGACCGCCGACGACGTGCTCGACGACGTGGACCCATCGAACGCGACCCTCGACGACGTGCGGACCGTCGCCGGGTGGGTCCGCTCCGAGGGCGGCGAGCGCGGCGGCCGCCAGGCCGACCGCGCCCGTCGGTGGCTCTCGAACGCGACCGGCGGCGGGAACATCTCGCTCCCGAACATCTCACTCGGCGGCAACGGGACCGCGACCGCGACGGCGACGCCGACCGCGACGCGGGCACCGACGGCCGTCCCGGCGCCGGAGTCCGACGGCAACGTGACGCGCATCGACTCCGAGACAGCCATCGTCGCCAGCGAGTACCTGCCGCAGAACGGCATCGCGAAGGTCACTGTCCGCTCCGAGTCGGCACAGGTGATCACCTTCAGTGACGGCGGGTTCCTCGCCGACGGCGGCGGCGAAGCCGGGTTCCGCGCCGAAGCGTTCGGCGCCGGCGAGGAGTCGACCGTCGCCATCCCGGTGACCGAGTCCGGCGGGCGCGCGGCCGTCATCATCGGCACGGAGGAGACGCCGATCTACGGCGTCATCGTCAAGCAGGGCGGCGGCGGCCTCGACGTGATCCGTGAGCTATCCGGCCTGCAGGGCCTCATCATCGGCGTCGTGGTCATGCTCGTCTGGATGATCATCGCCGGGTGGAACGAACTGCGGGGCGAGCGCGGCCGTCCGGAGGTTGCCTGATGGCCGACGGACCGGCGCCGACGTTCGACTCCCGCACCGACCGCATCGTCTACCTCATCGGCGAGTTTCGGTATCTCGTCACGGGCATGGTCCTCGGCGCTATCGCCCTGGTCGCCTACTACCAGCCGTCGATTCCACAGCCGCCGACCTGGGTCGGCGCCGCGATCGTCGCCTGGCTCGTGCTCGGCATCCCCTGCTACCTCGCCGGCGTCGCCATCGCCCGCTGGTTGCGCCGGCGCAACTGGGTCGAAGTCCATCACGTCGACGGCCGTGGGACGACCGAGACCGACATCGAGAAGCACTACGTCCCGCCGGAGACGTGGCGGACCAAGACCGTCGACGGCCCCGACCCGTACCCGGTCAACGGCGGGAGCGCCTGGGCAGTGCAGGAGTACGAATATCTGGACGACATCGGCGAACTGCGGGTAAAGGGCGTCTGGCTGGAGGGTCTGGAAGACACCCAACTGTTCACCGCTCAGTCGATGATGGTCGACATGCACGGGTGGATGCTCGACCAGATCGAACGCCTCGCGGATACCCGAGCGAAGTGGTCTCGGTCGGTCACGCAGTACGAACAGGAGACAGTCAACGACTTCGCCGAGGCGCGCGAGCGCGGGACGACGCTGAAGCGGACCACCGCCCGCGACGTTTTCGAGGACATGACCGGCGACGACGAGGACATCCCGAGTCTCGACGCTGACGAGATGCCGAATATCGACGATTACACCGACGGCGAGCGCGACCGCGACCTCGACGAACGGATGGACCGCGCCCGCCAGCAGCAGGAGGATATGAACGATGACTGAAGATAGCGACCTATACACGCCAGCACAGTACGTCGAACATCTGCATGGGCATGGGCACCGAGATCCCGTCGCCGACCCGCACGCCGGGACGGTCCAAGACCCCCAGCTATCGCGGTACCTGTCGGTGATGCGGATGCACTACGACCCGCGCGAGGCCGACGAGCCCGCCGAGATGCCCGGCCAGGCCCGCGACCTCCAAGAGTGGCGCGACATCACCGGCATCGAGGCGACCGACGCCGGCCGGCACGCCATTGAGGAGGGCGATATGCAGACGCTGAAGCTACAGACCGGCGACCAGGGCCAGCAGGCCGATATTTCAGGAATGAAAGCAATCCAGAAGCTAGACGAAATCATCGAGGACCCGGCGCCCGTGATAGTGATTCTCGGCGACATGGGGACCGGAAAGACCGATTTAGGCGGTCTTATCGGCCAGCGAGCGAAGCACTTGCTCGGTATCGAGAAGGTCGCCAGCAACATCCCGACGCTGCGGGAGACCGACCAGTGGACCGACCAGGAGGGCGAGCCGCGCGACGGATTCGTTCCTGGCTTCCGGTCGTTCGAGGAGTGGGTCGAGCAGGACGGCGACCCACTCGATCAGCAGCAGTCGCCAAAGATGTTCATCGGCGATGAATTCTCGTCGGGCGGCGACGGGACCGGGAGATCGGGGTACTTCATGCGGACCAAGATGGGGCCGCTCGTGTTCAAAATTCGAAAGTACAACGGGATTCTCATCTACATCGCGCACGACCCAAGCAGCATTCACCCGCTGCTGTGGAGAGTCGGCTATATCATCCAGAAACAGTCTAAGAAGCAGGCTGTGGTCGCGGACAGGATTAAATCGGGCGAGGTGAGAGATGAACTATTCCGGATCGACGGAATTCCGCAGACTGACTGGCGCTATGATACGAAAGACCCGGCTACGTGGTCGTGGACAGGAGCGGAGGACGAGGAGAATCCCGAGCCTGGCGAAGTCGCGTATGACGTGGCGGTGTGGACCGTTCGCGCCTGTAAAGAGGACGGCCTGAGTCACCGCGAAACGGCCAAATACGTGCCGTTCGGGAAATCGTGGGTCGGCAATCGAGCGCCTGAAATCGCCGACGGAGAGCATGATGGGGCCTTGGACAGAGTGGAGGGCATAATCGCATGAGGGCGCCCGGGTGTCCACGTGTCCACGTCCACACACCCCCCGCCTACTGTATAGGGTGGTCAGGCCCACAGCCGGCTCTCGTCCCTTCGGGAGCGAGAGCGACCGATGGGCCGGGCGCGGGGCGGGGGCGGCCCGAGTATATATATAAAAGCGCGCGAGGCGCGAGGGGCGCGTAGCGATGCCGAGCCACCGCGCCAACCACTACGGGACGCTCGTCGAGCGCCAGGCCGCCGAGCGGTACCGTCTCGACTTGGAGCGGTGTAGCTGGCACGACGCGCTCCGACCCGACGGGACGCCGGTCGAAATCAAAGCGGCGAAACGGACCCACGCAGACGGTCAACCGGGGAACTTCAAGATATATGATAGGTATCACGAACAACTGAGAGGGGCCAACGGGTGGTACGTCTTCGCTCCCTACCGGGTTCGAGGCCGCGGTGTCGAAGTTCTCGCCTGGGAGATGCGACACTCGTCACGACTCCCGCGCCTGGAGTGGCACGGCGGCGGCGACCACCGCGATGCCCAGCAGGCCAAACTCCCGATCGGCGCTATCTTCGATTGACTCCTCCCCCAATTTTTCGCGCGCCCCCAAGGGGGCGGAAATTTCGCGCGCTCCGCAAAAGGCGTGCGGTGTATTTTGGACAAGTGGCCTTAGCCACACCCCTAAGACGGAACCAAACCCCCCGGGTTGGGTTCCGTCGCGGCGGCGACACCCAGCTGGCGCTCGTTGACCCGGGCGATGACGACCGAGATCACGCAATCACGGCACTGGCGCGCGAAAATACCCCGAAAATAGGTACGAACGACAGTGATGCCTCTACTCGGGCGGGCTGCTACCCGGTGTTCAGGAACCGCCAGGCGTCGCTGATCGAACCGTCACCGAACCGGACTCGCGCCTCGCGGTATCGCTGCTCGGGCATCCCCGCGTCCGTCCAGACGCGGAAGCCCTCGCGGATGGACTCACCCACGTCGCTGGCGACCGTCGCGTTGAACCGGAGCGTCATCCGGGCGTCGCGGGCGTCGTCTACGTCGACACCGTGGCGGGCGGCCCACGCGATGAACGCGCTCATCGTCTCCTCCAGCCCGCGCTCGGCGGCTTCCATCGCCTTCGCCGTCGCGTCGACCGCGCGTTCAAGTCCCTCGCGCGCCTCGTCGACCGCGGCGTGGACCATTTCCGCGACGTACTCCGACCGAAGCGACACCGACGAATACTCGCGCTCGACGAGATCGTCCATCTCTCGCAGGGCTCGCCGGACGGACTCGACGTGCCGGCCGTGAACGTCCGCGATATCCGCCGGCGCCACCTGGCCGCCGTCCGTCACCAACGTCTCCATCGCCTCCCACTGCACGGGTGAGAGCCCGTCAGCGAGGTGGCGCACGACGACGCTCTCCTGGGACTGTTCGACCCGCGTCAGGTCCAGCCCGATGGGGTCGGGACCACCCTCGTCGACGGCGGGCTCGAAGTACGCGTCAGCGACGAACGGCCCATGCCCATCGCTCGGCGCTACGTCCAAGCCGGCGTCGGCCAGCACCGACAGCACCGTCTGGTCGAGTTCCCGCTGGAGTCGGTCGAGGTCGCGCCAGCGGACCGTCTCGTCGTCGTCGAGTAGCGACGCCTGGAGCGACGCGCCGACCTTCGGATGGGCGAGCGGGTGGTCGTCGGGGACCGACAACGCCTCGCGGGCGTAGTAGTGCTTCACCTCTTTGGGGAGCGCGTGGTCGGGAAACGCCTCGCGGACGCGACTCGCGTCGAGCGTGGCCGTGTGGTAGTAGCCGGGTAGGTTCCGGCCGCGCTTGTCGTCGTCGTTCTGAACGACCTTGCGGTAGCCTGAGCGGTCACTTTCGAGTAGGTGCCCCATCGCCGCCAGTGGACCGTCGCGGGCGTGGACGGGACCGCTGGCATCCTTGTGGGCCCGCGCGTACCGCTCGGCGTCCTGAATGTTCGAGTAGGGGTGCGGGTCCTCGAAGTACCGCGTCGCGATACCCAGGACTCCGGCCGCTCGCCGGAGCAACTGCGGGTAGCGCTCGAACGCGATGTTCGACCCCTTCACCCGGACGTTCACGCCCTCGCCGAAGCCGTCGGGGACGGGAATCTCGACGCGCGTGCCGTCGCCCTTCTCGCCTTTCATCCCCGGCCAGCGGGGCGCGACGTGGGCGGTGAAGTCCTGTTCTCCCACGGAATCCTCGGAGGGGTGGCGCATCACCTTGATGCGGTACTCGCGGATCGTCTCGATGCGGAAGTCGGTTCCCTGCGGAGTCTGACCGCCGGGGTGGACGATGTTGCTCTCTTGGTAGGACAGCCGGGCTACCCACCGCTGGCCGTCGGCGTGGAACTCCTCACTCCGGGAGCCACCCGCCTGTTTGACGGCGCTATCCAGCCCGAAAAACGGGGCGAGCCCGTTATCGTTAAACAACAGGTTCGCGTTAAATTCGTGTGGGGCGAGTTGGACCGTCTTCACCTTCGCTCACCCCTCACGCTCGACTTCAGCGACGGCGCGCTGGACTCGCGCCTCGCTTTCTGCGACCGGCTGCTGACCGCCCCAGTCCCAGCGGACGCGCTGGCCCGCCTCAACGTCGTACAGGCGGGAGGCGCGGATGAACTCGGTCACGCGGCCTCACCCCCGTCGAGACGGCGCCGAGCGCGGCGTAGGAGGTTCCCGACGGTCCCAGCGGAGCGGCCGGTCTTACGGGCGTACTCGCGCATCCCGTAGCCGTCCTGTACGACCGCCTCGTACACCTCCCGCTGGGCGTCCGACAGCGCCGACAGGTCCTCCTCGTACTCGAAGAGTGACGACTGGTAGGTCACCACCACTCACTCCCGAAACACTCCGGGTTCCCGCACAGGCTGTAGTGGGGATACGCCGCGACGGGAACGTCGGTGAACTCGGCGTCCGAACGGTACTCCGCTTCGACACAGGCCGGCTCGGGCTCGTCGGCGTCGGGGTCGAGCCGGTGGAGCGTGTCGGCGTACTGCGACCGGTTCCGCACGGCCGTCTCCACCTTGACGCGCGGCTCGCTCGTCGCGCGCTGACTCACGCCGACCCCTCCGTTTCAACTACAAAATTCGCAGGACGGCGTGGTTCCGCCACTTGCTTCCAGTTGAACTCACCAAATCGGTCCGGTTTTCCCGAACCGGATTCCGGGAGTAGCCGGCCCACAGCCCACGCAAGCGGCCGCGTAGCTATCTGTTGTAGTTCAACGGGATTCCAAGTCCGCCCTCCCCGATTTGAACGGGGGGCAAGTCGATCTACAGTCGACTGCTCTACCAGTCTGAGCTAAGGGCGGGCGCACTTGCAGGTAGCCGCCGTGTCGGACTTAACCGTTTTGACTCGCGCCGGGAGTGGGAGAGTGACCCAGCCACGCCGGTCCGGGGTGCGACAGACACGCGTCAGACACTGCGGGAAGATTGAAATACCCGGGCGACGACGGATCTGACGAGTCGGATGAGCAAGATAACCTTCCGCGCGGACGACGATCTCATCGAGCGACTCGAGGGGTTCGACGCCTCGAAGAGCGAGATCATGCGGGAGGCCCTGCGGGAGTACCTCGGCGAGGCGTCGGACACGCGACCGAGCGCGACGGCGACCGAGTCGACGCCGACCGCCGAGCCGTCGGACACGAGCGAGTCGATCGACGACCTCATCGCCGAGCGCGTCGACGCCATCGTCGCCGACCGGCTGGACGGCGCGTTTACGCCGAGCCAGCCCCAGGACATCAACGTAAACATCGCTCTCGACGGCGAAAACGCCGCAGCTAGCCGACCGGACGCCGACGCGTCCCCGGCCCCAGCGGCCGAGGCGTCGGGCGTCGATCCCGGTCGTAAGACAGGCGCGGACGCGGGCGAAAACGCGCCCGACGACGCGGAACGCTCGTGTGGCAAATGCGGCGAGAACGTCTCCGCTGGGCACGTTTACTGCCCGAACTGCGGGGAGAAGGCGTCCCACCGCGTCTTCTGTGACTGCGGGGACGAACTCCGGTCGGACTGGGCCTTCTGCCCCAGCTGCGGCCGACGCACCCCCGCGGCCGACGTGCTCGACCAATCCTGAATACGCCGCAAACGCCACACAGAGGCTATTAAACGGCGTAAACGAGCAAGTGTATGACGCTCGCCGTTACCTTTATAACCCTACACCCAGATGTAATTCCTGCGTAAGACGGTCGTCTTACACGGGCCGCGGCGCGGACGTGTGACCCGCGCCATCGTGCGATTACGTCGGATGGGAGTACGAAGTCGCCGTGTAAGACGAACGGGCGACCGCGTCCACGGCTGCCGTCTTACCCAAAGGGGAACATCAAACATGGAGCGTGTGACACTACGGATTCCGAAGCAGCAGATCGAAGAGGTCGAGCGAATGGTCGAAACGGGGGAGTACCCCAACCGGAGCGAAGCCATCCGGGCGGCCGTCCGCGAGAAACTAAACGAGCAGGACGGGAGCAAGGAGCGCCCGTCGGAGAAACGGAAGCGCCGCAGCTTCCAGAGGGCCTGACCGATGCAGGATATCGTCAAGGAGGCCCTCGAACGGGACGAGGCCGAACAGAAGCAGATGGACGAGCAGGAGGGCGACGGGTTCGGTGACCCCCGGATCGTCATCGTCGGTTGCGGTGGCGCGGGGAACAACACCGTCAATCGCCTGTACAACATCGGCGTCGACGGTGCCGACACCGTCGCCATCAACACCGACAAGCAGCACCTGCAGATGATCGAGGCCGACACGAAGATCCTGGTCGGCAAGTCGCTGACCAACGGTCTCGGCGCCGGTGGCGACCCCGAGATGGGCAAGCGCGCCACCGAGATGGCTCAGGGCACCATCGAGGAAGTCCTGGGCGACGCCGACCTCGTGTTCGTCACCGCCGGCATGGGCGGCGGGACGGGAACCGGCGCGGCGCCGGTCGTCTCGAACATCGCCAAAGACCAGGGCGCTATCGTCGTCGGGATGGTCTCGACGCCGTTCAACGTCGAGCGCGCCCGCACGGTCAAGGCCGAGAAGGGTCTCGAGACCCTCCGCAGCGAGGCCGACTCCATCATCGTGCTGGACAACAACCGGCTGCTGGACTACGTCCCGAACCTGCCCATCGGCAAGGCCTTCTCCGTGATGGACCAGATCATCGCCGAGACGGTCAAGGGCATCTCGGAGACGATCACCCAGCCCTCGCTCATCAACCTGGACTACGCCGACATGACCGCCATCATGAATCAAGGTGGCGTCGCCGTCATGCTCGTCGGCGAGACCCAGGACAAAAACAAGACCGAGGAAGTCGTCAAAGACGCGATGAACCACCCGCTGCTGGACGTGGACTACCGCGGGGCCACCGGCGGCCTCGTCCACATCACGGGCGGTCCGGACCTCGCGCTGAAGGAGGCCGAGGGCATCGCGCAGAACATCACCGAGCGCCTCGACGCCAGCGCCAACGTCATCTGGGGCGCGCGCATCGAGGAGGAGTACAAGGGCAAGGTGCGGGTCATGGCAATCATGACCGGCGTCAAGTCCGCGCAGGTCCTCGGTCCGACGACCCAGAAGCAGGCCGACAAGTCCCGTCAGGCGCTCGACGACGTGGACGACTCGACCTTCGACGCCAGCGAGAACGTCGACACCGAGTTCGGCGACTCCGGCGGCATGGGCGGCGGTAGCGGCCACGGCGGTGCGGGCGGTAACTCGGGCGGCGAGCCCGACTACGGCCACACCGACGGCGGCCGCGACAACTTAGAGAAGAACAACGGGCTGGACGTCATCCGCCCGGATTAAGGCTCCCGAGTCGGCCCACTGGAGACCCCTCCACCGGTTCCAGGGACCGCTCGACCCACTCTCTCTTTCCGTTTCCGACCGGTCAGTGACGACGCCGACCGGCTCGCGGGTGCTCGTCCGACAGCGGAGCGCCGCGGCTCGTCACACGATGTCAGACAGCGGAGACAGTGACGACGCGAGCGTCGGTGGCGGGTGACGCGGCGCGGAAGGAACCGGTCAGACCGCTTCCAGCGCGTCCAGGAGGTCGCACTTCCGGCAGGTCTGCCGGCCGGTCGGCGCGCCACAGACCTCGCACTCGCCGTAGTCGGGCGACTCCGTCCCGCCGAACGCCGACGCGGCGAGCGCCGCGAACTGCTCGTAGCCGGCCATGATCGAGTGACGCGTGCCGGGGTGGTTGTCCTCCATCCCGAGCAGTAGCTCCTGGATCTCTCCCCGATACGCTTCCTCGGCGTGGGGGCACTCGGTGATGTGAGCGGGCAGGTCCCGGAGGTGGGCGTACAGCGCCACCTCCTTCTCGGGCACGTCCCGCAGCGGCTTGGCCCGCGGGACGTGGTGCTCTTGGGCGTGGCGCGGCCGCTCGGTCGGGTCCGCGGGCGGGTCGACCGGGTCGCCGTTGTGGTCCTCCTCGGGGAACGGCCCCAGCGACGCGTCGTAGTGGCTGGCCATCTGCCCCACGTCGCCCTCGAAGACGTTCATCAGTGCGGTCTGAGCCTCGTCGTCGAGGTTGTGCCCCGTCAACAGTTTGTCCGCGGCCAGCTTCTCGGCGTAGCGTTCGAGGGCGTCGCGGCGGAAGACGCCGCAGTAGGCGCAGGCGGCCATCCCCTCCGGGTCGTCTTCGACCACGTCGTCCATCTCGACGCCGAACTCCTCGGCGTAGGAGACGACCTCGTGGCGGATCTCGAGGTCGGTGGTGAGTTCCTCGCAGGCGTCGATCGACTCGTCGCGGTAGCCCTCGATCCCCTCGTGGATCGAGAGGGCGACGAGTTCGACCCGCGGGTCCTCGCGGAAGGTGTCGTGGAGGATCTCGGTGAGGACGACCGAGTCCTTCCCGCCGGAGAGGCCGATCACCCAGGTCTCGGGCTCGTCGGGCGTCGCCGAGCGGGCGAGGAGGTTGTCCTCGCGGACGCGCCGACGGACCCGGGTCTCGACGGTTCGACAGAAGTGGTCTTCGCAGAGGTGCAGCCCGGAGTAGGCGGCGTGCATCACCGCGGCCGACCCGCACTTGTCGCAGTCCATCGCCCCGACCTATCGCGGCGACGGGTGTCAGGGTTTCGCTCCCGACTCGCCGCCGGGGGCGCCCGTCGTCGGCCGCCCGTGTTACCGTCAGGCGAGCGCTCACTCGGCGGGCGGCTCGTCGATTCCATCGTCGGGCTCGCAGGGCACCGTGACGGTGACGGTCGTGCCGCCGTCCACGTCGACGGACACCTCGCCGTCGGCCCAGTGGACCAGCCAGGTGACCAGCCAGAGGCCCAGTCCCGCCCCGTGCTGGGTCGGCGTCTCGACGAAGCTGTCGGTGAGGACGCGGCGCTCGACCGCCGGCATCCCGGGACCGTCGTCGGCGACGGTAAAGGTCACCGTCCCGTCCGCGACCGCCGCGTCGATCGCGACCGTCGGCGTCGGCGCGTCGTTGTGCGCGATCGCGTTGCGCGCGAGTTCGTCCAGCGCCACGAGCAACAGGTCGCCGTCGGGGACCGCGACCGGCACCTCGGGCGCCGCCGCCCGCACGTCCGCGTCGGGAAACTCCTCGCGGAGCGTCGTCGACACGTCTTCGAGGATGGCGCCGGCCGGCCGGGCCGCCGCCTCCTCGGGTCGCGCGCCCAGCGATGACTCGACGGCTCGCGCGTGGTCGGCCAGTTCGAGCAGCGACTCCCCGCGCCGGCGGATGCGGTCGGCCTCGGTCCGGGTCGTCTCGTCGTCGGTGCGCTCGGCGATGCGGTCGGCGTTGCCGACGACGACCGTCATCGCGTTGCGGAGGTTGTGTCGCAACACCCGGTTGAGGACGATCACCTCCGAGCGGCGCTGGGCGAGCACCTCGCTCAGGTCGTTGAACCCCGCTTCGAGTTCGACCCACTCGGTCGCGCCCGTCAGCGAGACGGTCGACCCGTAGTCGCCGTCGACCAGGGCGCCGAACCCGCCGTGGAGCCGCTCGATGTTGCCGACGAACTCGCGGTAGAGCCAGAGGCCGAGTGCAGCGATCGACAGCAACACCAGCCCGAACGCCGCGCCCTGGGCGGCCGTGGCGGCCCACAGCTGGGACTCGAAGGCCGCCCGCGTCGTCGTCGCCGAGACCGTCCAGCCCGTCCCGGCGACCGTCTCGTCGGCGACGATCAGGTCGGCGTCCGCGCCCGTCTCGGTGACCGGCCCGACCGCGTACAGCGTCGTCCCGTTCGCGCCGATCCGGATCCCCTGGGTCGGGCCGGAGTTGGCCCGAACGATCGACGCCAGGTCCCCCCGTTCGAGGTGGAACGCGGCGTTGAACGTCCCGACGGTCTCACCCGTCTCCCGGATCGGCGTGCTCACGGTCACGATGAGGTTCCCCGTCTCGGCCCTGACGGGGTCGCTGACGTAGGTTTCACCCGTCATCGCTCGCTGGAAGTACGTCCGATCGCCGAACTGTTGCCCGACGAGCCGCTCGCGGGCGCTCGTGGTGAGTCCCGCCGAGTACAGCGCCGTCATCGTCCCGTTGGCCGCGATCACGGAGGCGCCGCTGAACTCCGTGGTCCGCACGAACGACCGCAGCCGCGCCTCCTGGGGCGGCGAGCCGTGGTCGACCAGCGACGGCGCCGACCCCCACAGCTCGACCTGTCGCTCCCGCTCGGTGAGCACGGCGCCGACCTGGGTGGCCACGGACTCCGCCGAGTGGGCCAGCTCGGTCCGCTCCTGGGCGACGACCGCGTCCCGGTAGAGGACGAACCCGACCAGCGACGTGGCCGACAGCACCAGCGCCACCAGCGCCAGCGCCAGGACGAACCGCGTCCGGAGTCGCATCGCTTACCATTTTCCGAGGAGCCGCATAAAACTGCGCTCCTCCGAGATCGAGGTGTGATACCACCGCCGGCCGCGCGGCGCCATCGAGAAACCGTTTTCCCCCTCGGGCGGCTACCTCGCGTCGATGACCGACCTCTCGCGCGAGGAGGCCGTCGCCCGCGTCGAGGACCTCGTCGCCCGCGTCGACGAGGAGCCCATGCCCGTCCCCGTCAGGGAGATCTGGGTGTTCGGCGACGCCGCGCTCGGCCTCGACCCCGTCGAGCGCCTCGACATCTACCTCACGAAGGACATCCTCGTCGGCGGCGACGACAGCGACACCGACCCCCACGAGCTGGCGCTGGGCGTCGACGGCATCGGCGAGACGGTCCGGGCCGACTGGGCCGCCGAGCACACCGAGCACGTCCGCACCAACGCCAACGGCTACGCCGCCCCCGAGAAGTGCCTGGCCGCCCACCTCGTCGACGACGACGAGCCCGTCCACCTCGAAGTGTGCAACGCCTCGTTCGACGACAACGTCACCCAGCGCCTGGAGGGGGCCCTGGCCACCGGCGACTACGAGCAGATCCTCGACCCCCGCGGCGCCTGCCTCTGGGTCGACGGGCAGCGCAGCGACGAGGCCTTCCGGAAGCTGCGCGACGGCGACTTCGTCCTCCCGACGCTGTCGGGCGCCCTGGAGATGCTCGGCGCCGACCCGGACGTGGCCGAGGAGGCCGCCGACGCGCTGCGCGCCTACCGCGAGCGCCAGGAAGGCGCGACCGTCCGCGGCGACGTGGTGTGAGCGACCGCTCGCGGGGAACGTGCGAGCGGACGCGCACTCGCCGCGACGCGTGCGGTGACCGCGAAACGACCGCCTGACTGCGGTCAGGCAGTGTATAACAATCGGTCGCGACCGCGTCCGTCGCGGTATGCTCCTGTGGGCGATCCTCCTCGGCGTCCTCACCTGGGCGCTCGTCACGCTGTTTTTCCTGGCGCTGGTGTACGCGTACGGCGACGGCCGCGACCGGCGGACGCGCGTGTGACCGTCGGGCCGGAGCCGCGGCCGCGGTCCCGGGCGGCTTCGCGACGGTCGCCGCGCGCGACGGTCCGACACGACTTTGCCGGTCGACTCCCTGCGGTCGGCCATGACCCGTGTCGGCGCACACACATCGATCGCGGGCGGCGTCCCCAACGCCGTCGACGAACAGCTGGAGATCGGCGGCACCTGCGGCCAGATCTTCTCCCACTCCCCGCAGGTCTGGCAGGACCCCGATATCGGCGACGACGAGGCCGCCGAGTTCCGCGAGTTGAACGAGGAACACGACCTGGGCCCGTGGGTGATCCACTCCTCGTATCTCGTCAACCTCTGCACGCCGAAAGACGACCTCCGCGAGAAGTCCGTCGACTCGATGCAGAAGGAAGTCGACGCCGCCGACAAACTCGATATCCCCTACGTCAACGTCCACCTCGGCGCCCACACCGGCGCGGGCGTCGACGGCGGCCTCGACAACGCCGCCAGCGCGCTGGACGAGTTGGCGATCCCCGACGGCGTCACCGTCCTCGTCGAGTCCGACGCCGGCTCCGGGACGAAGCTCGGCGGCGACTTCGAGCACCTCGCGGAAGTACTCGACCGCTCGGGTCAGGACCTGGACGTGTGTCTCGACACCGCCCACGCCTTCGCCGCGGGCTACGACCTCTCGACGCCCGAAGGGGTCGAAGAGACCGTCGCCGAGTTCGACGACGTGGTCGGGCTGGACCACCTGGAGTGTATCCACCTCAACGACTCCAAACACGCCTGCGGGACGAACAAGGACGAACACGCCCACGTCGGCGAGGGCGAGATCGGCGAGGACGGCATGCGCGCGTTTCTGAATCACGAGGCCCTGCTGGACGTGCCGCTGGTGCTGGAGACGCCCACCGAGGACGGCAAGAGCTTCGCGTGGAACGTCGAGCGGGTGCGGGAGCTGCGTGACGCGTAGCGAACGACAGTCGGAGTGAGCGAGCGAAACGACTGGACACCGCCCGGTCGATCGCCGGTGACCGGTAGCGACGGCGGGCGACTCCCGCGGGGATACGTCGAACCGGTCTGCGGTCACTCGGTGACGACGACGACCTCCTCGTTCGCGAGATCCAC
The DNA here is from genome assembly GCF_013415885.1 of Halosimplex rubrum. Classification (NCBI taxonomy): domain Archaea; kingdom Methanobacteriati; phylum Methanobacteriota; class Halobacteria; order Halobacteriales; family Haloarculaceae; genus Halosimplex; species Halosimplex rubrum. The sequence goes on along the minus strand of NZ_CP058910.1, from coordinate 1,555,790 downwards.
CTGTACTTCGACGGCCACCGCGCCGGTCTCGTTACGGATCTCGACCTCGACGTGGCCGTCGTAGGACTGCTCGCCGACGGTCACCGACCCGTCCCGTGTTTCGACCGTCGCGTTCTCGACCTCGAACGTCCCGACGCCCCCCACCTCGGTCCCGTTCTCCGCCGTCACGGTCCAGTTCCCGTCGACGGAGACGTTCGTCGACCGGACCCGGTCGGCGCTGATCCCGTAGATCGGTTCGACGGTGAGTTCGTACTCGTCCAGTTCGGCGACGCGCTGTCGGACTCGCTCGTCGCTCCGCGCGATCGCTTTCGCTCGCTCCCGGTCCGCGGGGGAGAGCGGCCCCTCGGCGGTCTCGACGGCCAGCCGACCGTCGGTCGCGCTCATCTCGACGGCCGTGACCCCGGTCATGTTCTCGACGACGGTGACGTTCCCGCTCGTCCCCGAGACGCTGACGCCGCTGTCCGAGACGCGGAACTCCCCGGCCGGCGCCTGGTCGGTGAGCGAGCCGCCGACGCCCAGCGCGGTCCCGGCGTAGCCGGCGCCGCCGCCGAGCACGGCGAGCGCGACCAGCGCCAGCGCCCGTAGTCGGATGTCGGTCATCGGTAGACAGTTGTCTGAAAGCCCTCATCAGCGTTCAGGTGAAAGCGCTTCGGAACGCGTTTCGTCGCTGTTTCACGGGCGTTCCGGAGGGTAACGAACCGGTGGCATTAGGGGATCGCGGAGGATGGCCGAGAACGTATGCCGCCCCTCCAGCGACGACAGCTCGCCGCGGCGGTCGCGTTCGTCGCCGCCGCGGTGGTCCTCGCAGTGCAGCTCATCACCCCCTCCCCGGTCGTCGTCTCCGTCGGCGAGAACGGGACGACCGTCTCCGAACTCGGGACGTATTTCACCCCCGAAGACATCGCGGTCGTCGCCGCCGCTGGCGCGCTACTGGGCGCGAGCGGCACGTACCTCCTCGTCGGCGACAGTTCGACCCCCGACGCGGTCAGTTCGACGGCCAGCGCCGCGACCGAGTCGCTCCCCGAGAGCGGTGCCGCCACCGTCGACTCGACCGCTCCCGAACGGTCGTCCGGACCCGAACCGAGCGACGAGCTGGTCGAAACGCGCCGGGAGGAGCTAGAGGAGACGGCGAGACGACTCTCGACCAACGAACGGGCCGTCTACGAGACCGTACTCGACGCCGACGGCGTCCTCCCGCAGACCGAGATCGTCGCCGGGACGGACTTTTCCAAGGCGACGGTCAGCCGCACGCTCGACACGCTGGAGAGCAAGGACCTCCTCGAACGCAGGCGACGGGGCATGGGAAACGTCGTCTACCTCCGGTGAAATACGTCTGAAACGGCGATCGAACGGCGATTTCGGGCGTTTCCAACGGGGATATATCCGGTCTTTCACGCAACGTGTACCCGCCGTGGCGCGGTGTCGCGCCGGAGTGCGACCGGCGACGGCGCACGCGTCACGCGAGCAGACAGATGAAACGCAAGACCCTGATCGCGTCCCTCTGCGTCGCGGCGCTCGCCCTCGGCGGCGCCTCCGTCGCCGCGGCGGATCTCGGGACGCCCGATCGACCGGTAGCACAGCACCACGACGACACCGCCGATATCACCGTCGAGGTCGTCGACCCCGACGGCGAACTGACGACCGACGAGCGCGAGCGGACCCGCTCGCTCATCCACGAGGCCGACGACGCCGTCGCGTCGCTGGCCGATCGCTTTGAGGACGGGACGGTGACCCTGAGCGTCAGCGGGGTCGACCCAAGCGATCGCGTCCACATGGACGCGAACGCATCCGACGGCGGCCCCGAGACGATCGTCGTCGCCGACCTCGGTGAGGAGTCGGTACGCGTCGAAGACGGCGCACTGATCGACGACAGCGAGGTCGTCAGCCGGACCGTCGACAGCGACAACGTCACCGTCGTCGACGGCGACCGCTCCGCGAACTGACGGCGGGCGCCGGATAGCTCCACTCCACCGCCGTCGCCGGGATCGGCGACGGTCGTTCCCTTTCGTTACCGTTCGACGGCGTCGGGGCGGTTCTGTACGCGCGGATACCTGACACCCAGCGCCGTCCAGTCGAGCCAGCGAGCGCCGGGGCGGTCGTCGGCGAGTTGGCCGTACGGCGGGTCGCCACCGGTCGGGACCCCGTCGACCGGACCGCTGGGGTCGACCGCGTCGGCGACGAACTCGACGGCGTCGTCGGTCGCCCGCCAGACGCCCGCGGCGCAGGACGGCAGCGCGACGCCGACGTTGTCGATCCCCGCCAGCGGTTCGGCGTGGGGGACGGCCCCGTCCCCGGTCCGCTGCTGGAGCGTCGCGTAGGCGTAGAACTCCAGGTCGGCGTCTTCGGCGGCGCGGTTCTTGACGGCGGGGACGAGTTCGAACAGCTTGTTGTAGCCGACTTCGACCTTCTCGGGGTCGAGCGTGCCCATCGCCTCGTCGGTCGTCTCGTCGGGGTCGACTTCCTCGGCGGCGGAGTCGTTGGTGACGTACCAGGTGACGTAGTTCTCGTCGCGATAGCGGTGCCGGCGCGGGACGACGCTCATCCCCTTGTGCGGGAGGTGCGCGCCGACCGCCGGCAGGTCCTCGGCCGGTCCGCGCACCGCGAGGACGAGCTGGTTGCGGTAGGTCACCGGGTCGAGCGACCCTCGGACCGCGCCGGCGTCGCCGCCGGCCTCCCGGAACGACTCGCTCCCCACCAGCGAGTCGACGAACCGATGGGTGCCCGTCCCGGTCGCCGCGACGACGTAGTCCGGCTCGACCTGCAGCGTGAGATCCCGATGAGTCTCGACGGTGAGCCGGTCGAGTGCGGGCGCGCCGGCCCCGTCGGCCCCGTCGCGGTCGCCCCCCGTGCCGGCGAACGCCGCGTCGGTGATGTCGCCGACGACGATGCGCTCGGCGTGGTCCGCCGCGAGCGCGCGGACGAGCGCCTCGCGGTCGACGACGTACTCGTCGATCGCGGCGACGTGCTCGCCGCTGCCCTTCGCGAAGACGGTCCCCTCGCGGTAGACCTCGTGAAGCCCTTCGACTCCCCGCTCGTCGTACTCGTAGCCGGCCTCGTCCCACCCGTCGACGAGGTGCCGGTACGGGTAGTCCGTCGAAGCGACGTACCACTCGCCGCCCTCGACGGGGACGCGGGCGTCCTCGGCGAACGGCAGCCACCGCTCGTCGACGGCCTCGCGGCGGGCGCGGTCGGGGTTCAGGTATCCCTTGGCGAGGACGCCCGGCCAGTCGAAGGTCTGGCCGGCGCCCAGCGGCGTGTTCGAGACCAGCGCCGCGGCGTACCCCCGGTCGACGAGTTCGTCCAGCAGCACGAGGCCTTGAACGCCGCCACCGACGACGAGGGCGTCCACGTCGGCAGTCGGGTACCACTCCAGGTACTCCCGTGCCTGTTCCCACAGCGTCACCCCGCGGTCGAACTCCGGCTCGTCCGCTCCCATTCGTTGTCCGGTCTTTTCGCCCGGTCCACATATGTCTGACTCCACGACTGACCGACGAACGGTCCGAAAACCGTGGCTCTCAATTGAACGAGCGCCCACACCCGGGTATGCGAGTCCCCTCTCTCGGCCGCCCGGGGCCGCTCGCGGTGGTCGCCTCGAACGCGGTGGCCCCCGTCGTCGTCCTGGCGCTCGGGTGGTCGGCGTCCGTCCTCCTCGGCGTGTTCGTCCTCGAACTCGCGGCGGTGCTGTGGTGGGCGGCGGTGAAGGTCCCCTTCGCCGCCAAGCGGCCGAACAACGCGATCGACGACCACCGGCTGCTGGGCGCGCTCCAGGCCAAACGCGGCGGGATCGACCTCCCGGGACCGCTCCCGCCGGTGTACCTCCGAAACCTACCGACGCTCGTCACGCTCGTGGTCCTCCTCGCGCCGATAGAGCTCGGCGCGGCGTTCCTCATGTTCGCGCTCGCGGACCCGACGATCACGGCCGAGACCACCGGGCAGATGCTGCTCGGTGGCGTCGGCGTCTTCGCCGCCCGCGGCGTCGAGACCGCCGCCGACTACTTCCGCGACGGCGGCTACCGCGACCACTCCCCGCGGTCCGTCGTCCTGGCCCCGTTTAAGTACGTCTTCGGCGTCGGCACGCTCCTGTTCGTCGCCGGTCCCTCCGGCGTCGACAGCGGGGCGGTGCTGGCGCTGATCGTCGCCGGCAAGCTCGTCTACGACCTCCGGACGATACAGGTCGAACGCGACCCCGACAGGCGGGGCGTCTTCTACCGACTCTACGGCAGCAAGGAGACCGAGATCGAACCCGAACCGGTCGTCGAACCCGACGGCGACCCCCTCCTCCGCGCCCGCCCCTCGCGAGCGGTCGCCGTCGCCGACGCGCTCTACCGCGGGATCCTCTACACCCTGACCAGCACCGTCGTCTTTCTCTACGCCGTCGCCGCGTTCCTCGCGGTCTTCGCGCTTCGGCTCGCGGCGGTTCCCATCGCCGTCGTCGTCGCGTTCGGGACGCTCCGAGCCGCCACTCGCTATCTCAGGTACGGCCCGCTGGAGTACCGCTGTTACGACGGCGTCCTCGTCGCCTACGACACGCTGTTCGACGAGCCCCAGCAGCGGATCGAGCGCGACGACGTACGGAGCGTCGCCGTCGAGACCGACCTCGTCGACCGGACGTTCGACACCGCCACCGTCGAGTTCGACCGCGGCGACCGGAGCCCGGAACTGCAGTTCACCGTCCCCGACCCCGACGAGGTCGAGCACGACGACACGCCCGGGTCGCTCGTGGCCCCCCACGTCGACGACCCGAAGGCCATCGCCGACGCGCTCGGCGCCGGCTGGCTCTACGAACGCGACGTCGAGTAGCCGGCTGGGGCGGACCGACCGCCGTCGACCGACGCGCCTATGCGGCCGCGGGGGCGAACGAACGGTCAGTGCGAGAGTTCAGCGCCGACTACCTGGAGACGACCCGCGAGGGCATGTGGGCCGACTCCCGCGAAGCCCTGACGGATCTCGACCTCGCGACCCGCGAGCGAGTCCTCGACGTGGGCTGCGGGACGGGCGAACTCACCCGCGTCCTCGCCGCGGAGAGCGGCGCAGAGGTCGTCGGCGCCGACGCCGACCCGCGGCTGCTCGCCGCCGCGAGCGAGGTGGGACCCGTCGTCCGCGCCGACGCGACGCGTCTCCCCTTCCGCGCCGACGCGTTCGACCTGGTCGTCTGCCAGGCGCTGCTGATCAACCTCCCCGACCCCGCCGAGGCGGTCGCGGAGTTCGCCCGCGTCTCCTCGGACCTGGTCGCGGCCGTCGAGCCTGACAACGGCGCGGTCACGGTGGACTCGACCGTCGACGCCGAACCGCCGCTGGCCCGCCGCGCCCGCGAGCGATTCCTCGACGGCGTCGAGACGGACGTGACCCTCGGCGCCGGCGCTCGGGGGGTGTTCGAGGCGGCCGGGCTGGAGGTGGTGTCGACCCGCCGGTACGACCACGAGCGCGTGGTGGCGCCGCCCTACTCCGAGGCCGCCGTCGAGGCCGCCCGCAGGAAAGTGACCGGCGAGGGGCTGGCCGACGACCGCGAGACGATCCTGTCCGGGGATACGTCGGAGGGCGAGTACGACGACCTGCGCTCGGCCTGGCGCGCGATGGGCCGCGATGTGGTCGACCAGATGGGCGAGGAGGCGTACGTCCGCACCGAGACGGTCCCCTTCTTCGTCACCGTCGGCCGGGTGAAGTAGCTGGTTCTGTTGTCGTTCGTGGACGGTGGAGATTCTCGGCACGCTGGCTAGCTGGATCGATTACTGTGCTCGACGGCTACCGGTGAAAGCCCTCGACGCGCTCGCTCTGAATCGAGGTGACCGCAGACGACAGCAAGCACTGAAAGCCCTCGACGCGCTCGCTCTGAATCGAGGTGACCGCAGACGACAGCAAGCACTGAAAGCCCTCGACGCGCTCGCGGTCGCTGAGGCGGGATATTCTCGCTCGCACGACTCGCTCGAATAGTGGCCCGCCCAGACGACTGAAGTGAACGCGAGCGCGCCTCGCCCTTTCAGTCCGCCAGGACAGCACCGTCCCGCACAGCACCGCAAACAGCCACACACCTCCCCAGCCGATTCGCTCCCTACGGTCGCTCATCCCTCGCGCAGTTTCGTCGCGCGCATGAAAGCGCGCGACAGCGCGCGCCGAAAAGGAAGATCGCCCGGTCTCAGTCGTCGGCGGGGGCGGGTTCGTTCGCCTCCCAGTGGCTGACGGTGGCCGGTTCGTAGAGGTCCGTCGAGAGGTAGCGCTCGCCGGTGTCGGGGAGGACGACGACCACCAGGTCGTCCGGGCGCTCGCGGGCGACCTCGCTCGCCGCGGCCAGCGCGGCGCCGGCGGAGACGCCGGTCAGGATCCCCTCCTCGCGGGCGAGCTTGCGGGTCGTCTCGACCGCCCGCTCGTGTTCGACGGTGCGGACCTCGTCGACCAGTTCGGTCCGCAGGATCTCGGGGACGAACCCGGCGCCGATCCCCTGGATCGAGTGCGACCCGGCGTCGCCGCCCGAGAGCACGGGCGAGTCGGCGGGTTCGACGGCGACGCTCTCCACGTCGGCCCCTCGCTCCTCCTTGAGGTACTCGGAGACGCCGGTGATCGTTCCGCCCGTCCCGACGCCGGCGACGAAGGCGTCGACCTCGCCGTCGGTGTCCTCGTAGATTTCGGGGCCGGTCGTCGAGCGGTGAGCTTCGGGGTTGGCGATGTTCTCGAACTGGCTGGCGACGACGCCGTCCCGCTCGTCGGCGATGGTCTCGGCGGCCTCGATGGCGCCGTCCATCCCGCCGTCGGCGGGGGTGAGCACGACCTCGGCACCGAGCGCCGACAGCAACGCGCGGCGTTCCTCGCTCATCGACTCGGGCATCGTCAGCACGAGGTCGTAGCCGCGAGCGGCGCAGGCCGTCGCCAGCCCGATGCCCGTGTTGCCGGAGGTCGCCTCGACGACCAGGTCGGCCTCGTCGAGGTGGCCCATGCGCTCGGCGCGGTCGAGCATGGCCGCGCCGATGCGGTCTTTCACCGAGCCGGCGGGGTTGAACGACTCGACCTTGCCCGCGAGGTTGTCGGCGAACGAGTCCAGTCTGACGAGCGGTGTGTCGCCGATCTCCGCCGCGATGTCATCTGCGATATCCATCGTCTCTCCGTAGGCGCTCGCGACGGTTGGGTCGGCGACCTCAACATCGGGGGTAACGACTCCCCACGGACCGGTTCAGGACGATCGACGGCGACAGGGAGCGGTCCGTCGAGGAACTGTTAACGGGCTGCCGGACGATCCGACGGTATGGACCCCAGAGTCGAGGACCACGCGGACGTCATCGTCGACCACTCGGTCGGGATCGAAGCCGACGACGAGGTGCTTATCTCGGCCTCGCCCGAGGCGGAGGACCTGGTCGTCGCCCTCCAGCGGCGCATCGGCGAGCGCGGCGCCAACAGCGTCACGCGCATCGGGAGCAGTCGCGCCAGCCGAGCGTTCATGCGGGCGATGGACCCCGAGGACTACGACGAGCCGCCGGCCGCGCTCCGGGCGATGGTCGAGGAGATCGACGTGGCGATCTCGATCCGCGCGTCGAGCAACACCCACGAGCGGGGCGACGTGCCGCCCGAGAAGAACGCCGCCTACGGGAAGATCATGAAGCCGATCCAAGACGAGATCATGAGCAAGCGCTGGGTGGGCACCCAGTACCCCGCCACGGGCAACGCCCAGGACGCCGAGATGTCCACCGAGGCGTACGCCGACTTCGTCTACGACGCCGTCACCAAAGACTGGGACGAACAGCGCGAGTTCCAGGCCCAGATGGTCGAGATCCTGGACGGGGCCAGCGAGGTCCGGATCGTCTCCGGGGACACCACCGACGTGACCATGTCCGTCGAGGGGATGGTGCCCGCCAACGACTACGCCGAGAAGAACCTCCCCGGCGGCGAGGTGTTCACCGCGCCCGTCCCCGACAGCGTCGAGGGGGAGGTGCTGTTCGACATGCCGCTGATGGCCCAGGGACGGGAGGTCGAGGACGTGCGCCTCGTCTTCGAGGACGGCGAAGTCGTCGAGTTCGAGGCGGCGAAAAACGAGGAGGTGCTCGCCGCCGTCCTCGACACCGACCCCGGTGCGAGACGACTGGGCGAGCTAGGTATCGGGATGAACCGCGACATCGACCGCTTCACCTACAACATGCTGTTCGACGAGAAGATGGGCGACACCGTCCACATGGCCCTGGGCCGCACCATCGAGGAGAACGTCCCCGACGACGGCGACGTGGAAGGCAACGACTCGGCGATGCACATGGACATGATCGTCGACATGAACGACGAGTCGTTCATCGAGGTCGACGGCGAAGTCGTCCAGCGCGACGGCACATTCAGGTTCGAAGACGGGTTCGAGGAGTAGGGAGACGCGAGCGAAGTGAGCGTCTCCGACATCCGAGCGGGGAGCGGAGCGGCCCGCGAGGAGTAGCGAGACCCGCACCACCAGCCCACCGCCCTCACAGGGGGTCGTCGCCCTCGCGCGTCCACTCGTCGGTCTCGAACTTCTCGCGGGCCCGCCCACGCGCTCGCGACAACTCCTCGTCCGACCACGTTCCCTCGTGGGCATCGACCCACGAGCGGAGCGCTTCTTCCAACTCCGCGACAGTCTCGGCTCGACCCATCCCGGTCTGCTCGCGGACGCTCGTCACCCGTTCGTCGAACTCGGCGGCAGTAGCGTCGGGGTCGGCGAAACAATCCAGATGCCGGTCAGTCGTCCGCGAGAACGTGATCGACCCGTGCTGGACGACCGCGTCCTTCCGGCGGTACTGGGCGTTGCCCGAGATCTTCCGGCCGTCGCCGGCGACCACGTCGTGGGCGGGGTGGAGCGCCCGCAGGTAACACGCCGGTTCGTACACCGCCGGCCGCTCCTCGTCGGCGAAGCGGGCGTCGACGCCCATCCGCTCGAAGGCGTCCAGCAGCGGCTCGCAGAGCAACTCGTAGGACTCCAGCAGATCGCCGGGGAGTTCCTCGGCCGGGGCGACGACCGAGTAGGAGATGTCGCCGAAGTCGTCGTGGTAGATCGCGCCGCCGCCGGTGGGCCGGCGGGTGACCGTGACCCCCTCCCGGTCGCAGTAGTCCCAGTCGATCGTTTCGGGGTCCTGGTGGTAGCCCAGCGAGAGCGTGCTGGGCGCCCAGCGGTAGACGCGCAGCGTGCGAGTTCCGTCTTCGGCGGCCGATTCAGCGGCGACCTCGTCCAGCGCCATGTTCAGCGGCCCCGAACGGGACTCCTCGGCGATCAGCCGCCACTCCCGGTCGGCCAGGCTCATATCCTGGGTTGGGACGGTCGCAGGAAATCGGTTGCGTTCGTCAGGTCCGACGACTCCGAGCGGCCCGGTCGGTTCAGAACGGTCCCGTGGAGACGACGTTTTTCATGACCGAGCGCTCGGCCCGACGCAAGAGTTCGGCGGCGGTGCCGGGGGCACAGTCGAGGCGCTCGCCCACGTCCGCGACGCTGCCCTCGCTGGGCGTCTCGTAGTAGCCGCAGTCGACGGCCGCGAGGACGGCCTCGAACTGCCGGTCGGTCAGGTCGCTGCCGGCGTCCAGCCGCCGGGCGTCGTACTCCCCGATCTCCAGCACTTCGGCGTCCATCCCGTCGGGCGTCTCGTCGACGGCCGTCTGGAGCATCTCGGCCGGTCCGACGGCGGTCAGCCGGACGGTCCCGTCGGCCCGGTACTCGACCGGCATCAGCCCGACCAGCCCAGGCTGGGTGAACGCCCCGACGAAGTCCTGACTGTGTTCGGGGATCGTCTCGCGGACGTAGAGGTAGAACGTGTCGTCGGGACACCGGGATATCTCGTAGGTCGACACGCTCTCGACCTCGTCGAGGACCGGCTCGTAGGGGGCGGGGTCACCGTCGACGTGGAACAGGAAGGCCGGTTCCTCCGCCAGCGACGTGTTGTACTGGAGCAGCCGCGAGACAGTGTACCCCTCCTGCTCGACGACGAACTGGTGCATCGGGTGTCGCACGGCCGGCTCCTGGTGGACCGCGACGCGCAGGTACCGCATCGCGCGATCGGTTTCACCGCGCTGACTTAAATCCTGCCCACTCGTGAGGCCCAACGGCGATTGTCCGACCGCGCCAACGGCGCGTATGGACCAACGGCAGCGACAGGTGGGCGAGACCGGGGGGACGGCCCCCGCGTCGCTCGCACCGGCCGACGCCGAGTCGCCCCTCGACGAAGCACTGGCGGTCGTCCCCGACGGCGCCGTCACCGACACCGAACAGCACCTGAACGCCCCGGCGCTCGTCGTCCGGGCCGACCGCGTGCAGGCGGTGCTGTCGGCGCTGCGCGACCGGGCGGGCTTCGACCACTGCGCCTGCGTCACCGGCCAGGCCTACGGCGACCGCTACGAGTCGATCTATCACCTCCGCAGTTACGACGACCCCCAGCGCGAACTCTCCGTCGTCGTCCCGACCCCCGCCGCCGATCCCGAACAGGAGAGCGCGGCGCCGGTGTACCCGACCGCCGACTGGCACGAGCGGGAGGCCTACGACCTCGTCGGCATCGAGTACGACGACCATCCCGACCTGCGGCGGATCCTCCTGCCCGAGACCTGGCAGGGCCACCCGCTCGACCCGGATTTCGGCGGCGAAGAGCCGCAGATCGTGCCCTTCCGCGAGCACGAGAACCCGCTGGCCGACGACCACCGCGACGGCGACACGATGTACGTCAACCTCGGGCCGCACCACCCGGCGACCCACGGCGTGCTCCGCGTCGGCGCCACGCTCGACGGCGAGCGCGTCGCCGAGGTGACTCCGGATATCGGCTACATCCACCGCTGCGAGGAGCAGATGTGCCAGCAGGGCACCTACCGCCACCAGATCATGCCCTACCCCGACCGGTGGGACTGGACCGGTGCCGGCCTCTGCAACGAGTGGGCCTACGCCCGCGTCGCCGAGGATCTGGCCGACATCGACGTGCCGGAGTACGCCCAGGTCATCCGGACGATGAGCGCCGAACTGTCGCGACTGCTCGGGCACTTCCTCGCGGTGGGCACCTACGCGCTGGACGTGATCGGCGAGTTCACCGCCTCGTTCATGTACGCGATCAAAGAGCGCGAGCGCATCCAGTCGGTCCTGGAGGACCTGACCGGCCAGCGGCTGATGTTCAACTACTTCCGACTGGGTGGGGTGGCCTGGGACCTGCCCGACCCCCGCGACGAGTTCTTCGCCGAGATCCGCGAGTTCGTCGACGACCTGCCCGAACGGCTCGCCGAGTACCACGATCTGTTGACCAGCAACGAGGTCTTCCAGCTTCGGACCGTCGACACCGGCGAGTTATCCGCCGAGACCGCGAAGGAAAACGGCTGTACCGGCCCGGTCGCCCGCGGCTCGGGCGTCGACTACGACCTCCGGCGCGACGACCCCTACGGCTACTACCCCGAACTGGACTGGGACGTGGTCACCGCCGAGGGCGGCGACAACTACGCGCGCGTGCTCGTGCGCCTGCGCGAGATAGAACAGTCCGCCCGGATCGTCGAGCAGTGCGTCGACCTGCTGGAGGAGTGGCCCGAGGCCGACCGCACCGTCCAGGCCAACGTTCCCCGGACGCTGCGGCCCGACCCCGACACGGAGATCTACCGGGCCGTCGAGTCCGCGAAAGGCGAACTCGGCATCTACATCCGCGCGGACGGCACGGACGAGCCCGCTCGCTTCAAGATCCGCGGCCCCTCTTTCTCGAACCTCTCCGCACTGGAGGCGGCCGCCCGCGGCGAGTTCGTCGCCGACCTCATCGCCACCATCGGCAGCCTCGACCCCATCATGGGCGACGTGGATCGGTGAAGGAAGTGTCGAGGAGTGCCTAAACGACCGACCACACCGTCGAACCGACACCGCCGGCGATCCGTTTTAGAAGAGCCCGACGCCGACCGCGTAGGGCCACGCCTGCCCGCCGAGCGCGAGGAACCCGAGCGCACCGCCCGCCAGCGCGACGTTCTTCAGGAAGCCGGTCATCTCGTCCTGGGTCTGGTCGTCGGGGACCGCCCAGAAGTCGTGCATCGTCACCGCCGAGACCAGCAGGAACGTCGCCAGCGCGCCGGCCGAAAGCACCGGCGCGGCGCCGAGCGCGACCCCGACTCCGCCGAGGACGAGCACCACGCCCGAGGCGATCACCGAGAACGTCGGCGCGGGGATCCCCTTCATTTCGGCATACCCGGCCAGCCCCTCGACGCCCGAGAAGTGGTTGATCCCCATGAACGCGAGGACGCCGCCGAACAGCAGGCGAGCGACCAGGAATATCACCTCGCCCGCCGCCGACTCGGCGACCATCAGGCCATCACCCCGAGTCTGACCGCGGCGTGTTCGTCGTCCGTGCCGTCGTCGTGAACGCGTGCCTCTGACATCGAGAGCACGTACAGTCCCCATACAAATATGCGTTATCTGACATTGGTGTCACCGGGGGACGGCCGTGTTACCGGGCGATAGCGGAGTCGACCCGAGCGATCCGTGACGGCATCCGGATCCAGGTGTCTCGGTGATACCGGGTTCGTGAACGAACTACCTAAGTGGGTGGGCGGAGTACGGGGAAGCACATGGCGACCGACGCGAACTCCGAAGCGGCGAACCCCGAGGCCTGTCCAGTAGTCGACTCCCTCGAACAGATCGGATCGCAGTGGCGGCTGGTGGTGCTGTACGACCTCCAGGACGGCGAGCAGCGGTTCAACGAGCTCAAACGCTCGACCGGCGCGAGCTCGCGCACGCTCTCGCGCGTGCTCGACGACCTGCAGGAGCTGGACCTGGTCGACCGCCGGCTCGAGGAGGACGCCCCCGTCGCGACGTTCTACTCGCTGACCGCGAAGGGCGAATCGCTCTGTCCCGTCTTCGACGCCATCGAGGGGTGGGCCGACGAGTGGCTCGGCGCGGACGCCGACGAGAAAGACGCGATGGCGGCCGTCGAGGCCGTCGCCGGCGAGTGATTCGGCGACCGCGAACCGCGTCGTCCCGCGCGCTCAGTCCTCGACCGGCCGGAGTCGGACGGACGTGCCGCGGTAGTCTTCGAGGTAGCCGCCCGGCGCGCCGACGCTGACGCTCCGCTCGCCGGTGTCGACGACGAGGCTGTTCTCCAGGGTGAACTCGTTGGTGACCGGGTCGACCAGCGCCTGGCGCACCTCGCGGACGCGGCCCTCGATCCGCTCGCCGGACTCCGTCTCGATTGCTGCGCGCAACTCCGCGCCCGCCTCGCGGTGGCGAGCGGCGGCGAACGTCGCGCGGCGGAACCACTCGAACGTCGCCGGCAGCTCGACCGGGTCGGCCACGTGGACCTCCCGCGGGAACGGCCAGTAGGCGCCGAGGAACGTGGCGATGACGGCGCCGGTCAGTCCCCACTCGGACACCCAGACGACCCCCTCCTCGAAGTAGGCGCCGTCGAACACCTCGGGGCTGCCGATCATCGCCCGCTCGTCGTCGGCGGCGTAGGCGAACGCCATCTCGCCGCCCCAGCAGCGGACGGCCGTCGCCAGGTCCGCGTAGCGGTCGGCCGCCCCGCCGACGTCCGCGACCTCGCCGACCAACAGGAGGACGAGCGCCCCGCGCTCGCGGGCCGCGCGCAACGCCTCGCCGATCTCGGGGACCACGTCCGCCGGCACCGAGACCAGCACCTCCGACTCGGCGCTCTCGATGTCCTCGCGCAGGTTCTTGAGCGCCTTCCGCCGGGATTTCGCCATCTCGATCTCCGAGGTGCGGGGCCGGGTCTCGGTGAAGCGCTCCTCGAGTTCGGGCGTCATCGCGTCGATGCGCTCGGAGATGTCGGCCATCGCCTCCCGCGGCGGGAGCGCGCGGATCGTCGTCGGCGAGGCGTGGTCGTTGACCCGCACGAGCCCCCGCGCTTCGAGGCGCTCGACGATGTTGTACACCGACCGCTGGGTGACGCCCGCCTCGTCGGCGACGGCGCTGGTCGTCGCCTCGCCCAGTTCCAGCAGCGCGAAGTACGTGTTGATCTCGTTGTCCGAGAGCCCGAACACCCGCAACTGTTCGCGCAGCGCCGCGTCGTCGGAGTCCATTTGTGTCGATATCTCGCTCGCGAGTAATCCGTGTGTTGTTCGGCGGGAGCCGCCCCGGCGACCGCGAGGGTGGGAGCGACGGCGCGGCGCGGTCGCCGGAAACCTCGTGACAAGGAGTGTCGTACCGGTCGCCCGGCCGGACGCCGGGCCCGGCGACGAGGGCGCCGTTACATGGTCATCCCTCCTCCGGCGGTTCGAACTCGGTGTCGTAGCTGGCCTGTGCGATCCCGCCGAGCACGAGCACGTTCTCGATACCGAACGAGTGCTCGTAGTCGAACGCCCGCGCCGAAGAACCGGGCCAGTCGAAGTCGCGGACGTTGCCGAACGACCCCTGCATGTACTGGTGGAACGGGAAGTGCGGGACGTAGAAGTTGTAGTACTTCGCGCAGGTGCGGTAGAGCTGCTGGCGCTCGGCCTCGCTGTTGCCCGGCTGGCGGATCGCGTTGACGGTCTCGACGAGGTTGACCTCGGTGGCGTCGTCCAGATCGGGGGCCTTGCCGGCCTCGTCGGGCGCCTCGAAGGCACCGGGTTCGTCGGGCACCTGCTGGACGATCGGTTTGCCCTGGGTGTCGACGGTGTCCTCGGGCTTGGCCTCGATCGGGTCCGACGAGGTGGGACTGCCGGCGACGAGCGTCTCGTCCCACCAGGCGCCCACGTCGTGGTAGTACTGGAAGACGTACGGGTCGCCGTGCCAGTACAGCGAGGTCTCGTAGTTCAGCCCGCCGTTGGGGTCTAAGTTGTTCGACCACGTCGACCACCCCTGCGTCGAGAGGTTCACGCCGAAGCCCCAGTTGGCCAGGTTCGCCCGGATCGTCTGGGCCGCCTGGACGTGTTCGGGGATCGTCGACGTGGCGAACAGGTCGATCTCGGCGGCGTTACCCGTCGGGTCGACCCACTGGCCGCCCTGCCTCGTGTACCCCGCGCGGTTCATGTACTCGGTGGCCGCCTCCGTGTTCGACCCCCGCGAGTAGGCGTGCAGGCCGTCGAGGAACTCCTCGGAGAAGACCGCCTCCGACTGGGCGTCCAGCAGGAACGTGTCGTGGGCGAGCGGCTGGGCGCCGCCCTGACCCCAGCCGTTGGCGGAGACGGCGTTCCAGTCGACGGCCTCGACTAAGGCCCGGCGGACCCACAGGTTCTGGAGGTGCGGGTTGTTCCAGTTGAACTTCCACATGTCCCCGCCCGTGGCGCGCAGCCACCGCGTGAACTCCTGCATGTAGTCGGGCAGCACCTCGCGGTTCAGCGACGCGCCGGGCGAGACGTCCCCGACGTTCACGTCCAGTACGCCCTCGGTCTTCAGCGTCTGGGCGCGGTCGCCCTCCGCCCAGTAGATCGCGAGGTTCTCGACGTTGGTGTGCCCGGCGTTGGGGTGCTCCGGGTCGAGCCGGAGGATCATCCGCTCGGAGCCCACGTCGTCCATCGACTCCAGCCGGTAGGGCCCCGTGCCTGCGAGATACTCGTCGGTCCCGCCCGCCAGCGCGATGCGGTCGAGCGAGACGCGGTCGCTCTTGACCTCGTCGGTCACCGCCGTCGCCCGGTCGCGCGACCCCGCGTCGCGGTACTGCTCCAGGTACGGCTCCGTGAACGACGGGTGCAGCGGCGGGTCGCCGTCGACCGGCCCCGCGTACGTCTCCAGAATGTTGCTCGCCGTCGGGTCCGGCTCCTGGGCCGGGACCGACCCCTTGTCGGTCCACTGGTGGAGCGTCCACTGGTCCTCCGCCTGCTGGTTGAACGTCGCGCCCTCGGTGAACTTGTTCCCGGCCTGGAAGAACTCGACGTGGTTGTGTTTCTCGCGGGCGACCGCGTCGTGGGCGTCACCGTTCCAATAGGCCGAGCGGTCGTCGTGGTGGTCGTACCAGTCGTAGGGGGGCTCGACATCGGTACTCGCGATCCACGTCATGACCTCGATCTCCTCGTGGTCGGGCTTGTGCGGCGTGGGGATCGTCGTCCCGCTGTAGGACAGGTTCGTCGTGTGGACGTTTCGGAGCCCGTGGAGGTCCGACATCCACAGGTCGCCGGCGGTGTTGTCCTGGGGCGTCCACGGGTTCCAGTCGAACACGTCCGGCGAGTTCGCGTGGGCGAAGGCGATCGTGTCGACGACCGGCTCGCGGTCGGTCGCCGTCGGTGCCGCCGTGTTCTCCGACCCGTCGGACGCCGTGTTCTCGGGCTCGATCGGTTCCACCGTGTCGTCGCTCGACCCGAGCGGTGTCGCCGTCGACCCGCCCTCGCTCGGACAGCCGGCCAGCCCCGCCGCGCCCAGCCCCGCGATCACCTGCGCGTACCGACGACGCGAGACCCCGTCCGTCGACTCGCCGTCCGCCTCGTTACCCTCGTGATTAACTACCATGATCCGTGCCCTACTGTGCGCCACCCCTTGAAATAATTTCTGGTGGAAAAATTTCTTCACAATATTTTCGGCCAGCTCGTTCGGCCGTTCGGGCCTGGGAAACGACGATTCCGCTCATCGAGTCCGGGCTCCGGCGATCGCGAACGGGCGATCGGTGTCCCGTGCGGTCGACCGTCCAGAGCGGTCATCCGGGCGGCCCGGGAACGATTCGATATCGCGTTATGTGATTTATCGCCCGGTCGCGGCCGACGCGTCGGGCTTTTCCCTATCGACGGAGTACGGGCGAGTAATGGTCCAGAACGTGGCGTCCGTGATAGCCGACCTCGAAGCCGAGGACTTCTATCTGCTCTCGGGGGTCGAACAGGGGATGCGCTTCTCGGAGTACGTCGACCGCGAGACGCTCCCCGAGTACACCCGCCTGTCGGCCGAGGACGTGGACTACCGGCTGGACCGCTGTGAGGACCGCGGGCTGGTCGAGCGCAAGACCATCCAGTACGAGGGGTTCAAGCTCACCTTCGAGGGGTACGACGCGCTCGCGTTGCACACCTTCGCCGAGCGGGAGACCTTCGACGGCGTCGGCGCGCCCCTGGGCGTCGGCAAGGAGAGCGACGTGTACGAAGTCCGGTCCTATCGCCCGCTCGCGCTGAAGTACCACCGCGAGGGCTACACCAACTTCCGCGAGGTGATGAAAGAGCGCGACTACACCTCGGATCGGGACCACGTCTCCTGGCAGTACACCGCGCGCAAGGCCGCCGAGCGCGAGTACGACGCCCTCGAATCGCTGTACCCCGACGTGTCGGTCCCCCAGCCGGTCGACCACAACCGCCACGCCCTCGTCATGGAGAAAGTCGACGGCGTCGAGCTCTCCCGGACGAAGCTCACCGACGCCCAGGTGATCCCCGTCATGGAGCTGATCCTCGCGGAGATGGCGACCGCCTACGCCGAGGGGTACGTCCACGCCGACATGAGCGAGTACAACGTCTTCGTCACCGAAGAGGGCGTCGTCGTCTTCGACTGGCCACAGGCCGTCCCCACCGACCACGAGAACGCCCGCGAACTCCTCGAACGCGACGTGGAGAACCTCGTCGGCTACTTCGCCCGCAAGTACCCCAGTCACGTCGACGAGGTCGACGTGCCCGCCCTCGCCGGGGCGCTCGCCGACGATTCGTTCGAGTCGGTCGCCGAGTTCGCCGAATAAGTCCGTTCTCGGCCGGTCCGCAGCATTCTGTCCGACGAATTCCGACGGAACCTCCGTTAGCATCTCGGGCAGATAAATCGTATATCGCGATACCAAATCTAATCTGCCCTGTCGACGCACGCCCACAGAATTCGGGGAGACGAAGCCTCTCGGACGACATCTCGGATCCGCGAGCGAAAAAACAGGCGGGCTCGGACACTCGGACCGACTCGCCCCCGGCGTCAGCCGAGGACGTAGCGCAGGCGCGGGTAGCGCTCGATCAGCGCTTGCCCACCGACCTCGTAGCGTTCGACGAGCGCGTCCAGCCCGAGGATCCGGCCGGCGCCGAAGGCGGCGACGGCGAGGAACACGAGCATGTAGGCGAAGTCGCCGTTGATGACCCCGTGGGCGACCTCCCAGTTCCCGAAGTAGAACAGGGCCATCATGAGCGCGCCGAACAGGGCCGCGAGGCGGACGAGCGCACCGACGAGCAGGCCCAGGCCGATGAGGACCTCCCCCCACGGGACGGCCACGTTCGCGAACGCGACGAACCAGTCGGTCGTCCCCATCCAGAGGAAGGCGTCGGCCAGGGGGTTACCGTTGGTCGCGGCCGAGTGGACGAGATAGCCGTCGGCGGCGAATCCGCCCTCGAGGATCTTCGTCGCGCCCGAGTACAGGAACGCGTAGCCCATCATGAGCCGCAGCGCCAGCACGAACCACGCCGACAGGCTGTGGGCTTTCCCGCGGACCGTGATGCCGCCGATCTCGCTCTCGAACTCGTTGACGCCGGGGGTGGTCGTTGCCATTGTGTTGACCTCTATCTGGACAGACGCCGGTTCGGAGTATATACCCGACAGGCTGTTCTCTCCGACCGAGAACCGTTCTCGGCGAGTGGGAAACCTCGTCGAATGAGGACCGGCGAGTCGGTCCCACCGAGCGCGAGAAGCGACGACGACGCTACGCCAGGCGGACGCCGTCGACTCGGAGCGTGCTGGCCCCGCCCTGCCAGAAGTTCAATCGTAGCGAGAGGGTCGACGAGGTCCGGTCGACGCTCGGCGACTCCGTGTCGACGGCGACCTCCGAGAAGGAGGCGCCGGTCGAGTCGTCGCTCACGTCGCGGTCGATCTGTTCATAGGACGTACTCGGCGCGTCTGTCGGTGTCGGCGTCGACGTGGGGCCGCTGGGCGTCGGGGTGTCCGCAGGCGTGGCGGTCGGCGTCACGGTCGGGGGCCGCGACGCCGCGGTCGCGGGCGGGGACGGCGACAGGGAACGGTTTCGGTCGGTTCGGGAACCGCCGCGGTCGGTTCGAGAGCGACCGCGGTCAGTTCGGCACGCGGTACGTCAGGTCGATGGCGTCGACGATCGGGTCGTTGCGGTTCAGGTCCGTCTCCAGTTCGACGTGCAGCGAGTCGAGCATCGTGTCGACCATATCCTGCCGTTCGGCGCTGCTCGACCACGCGCTGCCGTCGCGGGGCGTGCCGATCTCCATGGCGACGCTCTGGCCGGGGTAGATCGTCCGCATGTGGTACGGTTCGTCGTGGTTGGCCAGGCGAACGGCGTACACCGACAGATCGGTGTAGTCGGGGTGGTTCACCTCGATCACGTCGCGCTGGGGGTGGCCCAGCGACGCGCTCGGCCGGTGGGGGTTGTTCCAGTGGCCGTCCGAGAGGTTCGAGGCGTTCCCCGAGGGGCCGAGCCACCAGATGACCGCGGCGTCCTGGAAGTACGGCACCTCGCTGGTGTTTTTCAGCTTGATGTACTGGTTGAGGTAGCCCCCGCCGGTCTCGTGGATCCGGATCTCCGCCTCCATGGGCGCGTTGGCGGTGAAGCCGTCGCCGCCGAGCGACTCGCCCGTCGCCGGGTGGACCTTCTCGGCGGCGGCGTCGAGTACCGGGTTCGTCTCGTCGTTGTAGAAGGAGTCAGAGATGCTCCCGGAGCTCGCCCACTCGCGGCTGTCGTCGTACTGGGGCTGGTCGTGAGCGCGGTCGCGCACGCGGACCTCCATCGGCTGGTAGGTCCGCGCGTCCGTCGGCCAGCGGTCCTGGATCAGCTGGTCGGGGTCGTTGGTGGCCGCGGTCGGTCCCGCGGTCTCCGACCAGACCGTCGAGGGCTCGTCGTGGACGCCGGGGTCCTCCTCCTCGTCGGGCAGCAGCGCCAGCCGCGGCAGTAGCTTCACCGTCGCGTGGGCCGGGAAGTCGTGCTCGGCCAACTGTTTCACGTACGGCAGCGCCTGCGTACCGAGCTGGCCGAGCGTCAGCGAGCCGTCGCCGGCGCTCTCCTCGACGGCGCTCACGTCGTAATCGAACTCCTCGGCCTTCTCGGAGTCGGTCCACTCCTGGAGCTTCGAGCCCGTCTCGCCCGGCAGGTAGTCCGTGAAGTCCCGCGGCACGTAGTAGGGGTCGTCGAAGTGTTCGCACAGCTCCGCGACCGTCGTGCTCTCGGTGATCGCCGAGGCCGCCGGCAGCGAGTCCGGTTCGGGCGGCCGCTCGGGGAACGGCACGTCCCAGGTGCTCCCGCCGTCGTCGGGCGCGTCCGTCGGCGTCTCGTCGTCGGGTTCGTCGGTGGGTGTGTCCGTCGGCGTCTCGTCGTCGGGCGCGTCCGTCGGTGTCGACGGGTCGGGTGTCGGCGTCGCCGTCGCGGTCGACGGCGGCGCCTCGCCGTCGCTCGTGAACGCGATGCGGTCGATCTCGACCGCGCCGGAGGCGCCCTGCCAGAAGTTGAACCGAACGGCCTTCGGGTTCTCCGGGTCGGCGCCGGCCGCCGAGAGGTCGACCGAGACGGTCGACCACTCCGTGCCGATGGTGTCGTCGGTGAGATTCGACAGTAGCCCCCTGGCGCCCCCGATATCGACCAGGAAGTCGCTCTCCTCGCCGCCCGAGTCCCCCCGGACTCGCATCGTCAGGTGACCGTGGTCGGCGACCGACTGGCCGACGTTGCTCGCGAACCAGCCGGCGTTGTCGTACGCCAGCCGCAACGCGCCGTCGGCGACCTCGCCGCTCCCGTCGCCGTTGGCGAAACTCCCCGCGCCGGCCCAGTTGCCCAGGTCGTTCGACCCGGGATACGTCCCCCCGTCGAACTCGTGGACGACCAGCGCGGACTCCTGGCCCAGCACCGTCGACACCAGGCCCAGGCTTCCGAATGCGATGCCCCCCCCCTTCAGTACGGTTCGTCTATCTACCATTGCAGAGTACACATACGACCGATAGCTGTTAAAGTTAACGAATAGAAAAATAATTTTTGCGAAACGCTAATCTCTTCGGGTCCCGGCGGACCCGACAGCGGGCGAACCGCGCTGCGCGGCGCGGTCCGAAACGCGTCGATCGGGGCGTGGAAACCCAGGGAACGTGAGCGTGGGGGCGAAGCGCCTACTCCAGCCGTATCCCTCCGATCTCGAGCGTGCTACTGCCGCCCTGCCAGAAGTTCAAGCGCACCGACGGCGACGAGCGGTCGACGCCCGCCGCTTCCATGTCGACGCGCACCTCGCTCGCGCTCGTGCCGATCGAGTCGTCGGTGACGTCGGCGAGCATGGTCCGCACCCCGCCCATGTCGAACAGCACCTCCGACTCCTCGCCGCCGTTCGCGCCGCTGACGCGGATCACCAGGTCGTCGTAGTCGCTCACCGACCGGTTGATCTGCGTCTGGAACCAGCCGCCGTTGTCGTACTCTAAGACGAGCGCGCCGCCGGTCTCCTCGCCGCCGCCGTTCTCGAAGGAACCGGCGCCGCACCACTGCCCGAGATCGTTCCGATGGGACGCCCAGCCGGGGTCGCCGTCGTAGTCGTCGACGACCAGCGCGTCGCTCGCCGGCGTGTCCGTCGGCGTGTCCGGCTCGTCGGTCGGCGTCTCCGGCTCGTCGGTCGGCGTCTCCGGCTCGTCGGTCGGCGTCTCCGGCTCGTCGGTCGGCGTGTCCGGTTCGTCCGTCGGGGTGGCGGTGGGCGTGTCCGTCGTCGTCCTGCCGTCGCCGAGCTTGTCGTAGACGACCGGGAAGTAGTCGCTCGTCGAGTAGCTGTCGGCCGAACAGTCGTCGCCCCAGTAGGGGTCGGCCATGTTCATGCCGCCGCCGTCGCCGTTCCAGGACCAGCCGACGACCGGCCAGCCCAGCTCGTTGGCGTGGTCGATGATGGCCGACCAGTCGGCGTCGCCGTCGCTGTTCTGGGGCATACTGCCGAACTCCCCGACCATGCAGGGGTAGTCCGTCTCCTCCAGGACGTCCAGGTCCTCGGCGGCGAGGTACTCGCCCGTCGTCGCGTTCCAGCCGACGGGGTAGACGTGCGCCGAGAGGATCAGGTCGTCGTCGCCGATCGACTCGACGGCGTCGGCGAGCCGATAGGTCCCCTGGCCCCACCCCGGCGCGTCACAGACGATGGGTCCCGAGTAGCTCGTCCCGTCGCGGACGGTCGAGAGCGCCTCGTCGTACGCCGAGGCGTACTCGTCGGCGGTCACCTGGTGGTTGCCCCACTCGTTCATCATGTTGATCGTGAACTCGGCGTCCTGCGAGAGGTAGTCGTAGTGTTCGACCCACCAGTCGGCCGCGTTCTGGAGGTGGGCCGGGTCGGCCGAGCCGTTGTGCGGATGGTGGTGGTACGTCGCCAGAACGTCGTACCCGTGCTCGTGGGCCTCGTCGATCCACCGCTTGGCGTCGTCCATCGTGGACTGGCTCTCGCCCATCGACGGGGGCTCGATCTCGATGCGGACCGTCTCGATGTCCGGATACTCGTCCATCAGGTCCCAGCCCAGGTCCTGGTCGCCGCTACAGTAGTACGGCGGCATGAGGTTCACGCCGTCGCCGAGGTCGGCGCCGGTCGCCGTCGACACTTCCGCGCCGAGCGTGCCGACCGCGCCGAGGGCCACGCCGCCCCCGAGCGCCCGCAGGACCGTCCGTCGCTGGGTCCCGCCGGTCGCGGCGTCGTCCGCCCGATCGCGTCGCTGTTCGTCGTCCTGTGCCTGTCGTGGTGAGTCGTCGGAGTGCATGGGTCTCTGTCGTATCGTGTCGCGGTCGTCAGGCGATCGTGATCTCGACCGTGTCGGTGGTCGAGGCGCCCTCGTCGTTCGTCGCGGTCAGTTCGACCGCGTAGGTGCCCGCCGCGTCGTAGGTCGTCTCGGCGTACCAGCCGCTGGCCGACTCGCCGTTGCCCAGACTCCAAGACAGCGAGTCGATCCAGTGGCCCGAGTCGGTGGTGTCCGTGACGCGGAAGGTGACCCGCTCGCCGACCGACGCCGCGGTCGCGCTCGGGTCGATCTCCGCGATCAGGTCGCCGCTACTGCCCGAGTCGCCATCGGAGCCGTCCGAACCGTCCGATCCATCCGAGCCGTCCGAGCCGTCCGAGCCGTCCGAGCCGTCACCGGAACCGGCGTCGGGGCCGCGGAGGGCGATGCGGTCGATCTCGACGGCACCGGAGGCGCCCTGCCAGAAGTTCAGGCGAACGGACTGGGGGTTGTCCAGGTCGGCGCCCATCGCCTCGAGGTCGACGGTGACCGTCGACCACTCGGTACCGATGGTGTCGTCGGTGACGGTCGCGAGCACGTCGCTCGCGCCGCCGACCTGGACGGTGAAGTCGCTCTCCTCGCCGCCCGAGTCGCCGCGGACGCGGAGATGTAGCGTCGGTCGGTCGGCGATCGACCGGGCGACGTTCGAGCCCATCCAGCCGGCGTTGTCGTACTCCAGGCGGAGCGCGCCGTCGGCGACCTCGCCGCTTCCGCCGCCGTTGGCGAAGCTCCCCCCGTCGGCCCAGTTGCCCAGGTCGTTCGAGCCGGGATACGCGTTCCCGTCGAACTCGTGGACGACCAGCGCGTCGCCGGCCGGCTGGTCGGTGCCATCGTCGCCGTCGTCGCCGTCGTCGCTCGCCGCGGTCGTCGCCGAGACCGTCGCGGCGTCAGACTCGTTGCCCGCACCGTCGACCGCCGTGACGCCGACCGTGTAGCTCGTCTCCGGCGAGAGCCCCTCGACGGTCGCCGTCGTCATGCCCGCACCGACCGTCTGGTCCTCGGTCCCGTCGACCCAGACGACGTACGCCGAGAGCCCCGACGAGCCGTTGTCGGAGACGCCGTCCCAGGTGACGGTGACCGTCGAGTCGGTCGTCGACGACACCGAGAGGGTCTCCGGCACCGACGGCGGCTGGGTGTCCCCCGTCTCGCCGCCGTCGCCCTCGACGGTGACGGTGACCGTCGTCGTGCCCGAGGCCTCGGACACCGAGACCGTCTCCGTCGTCTCCGCGCTGTCGGTGCTGACGGTGACCTCGTGGTCGCCGAGGAACGCCGTCGTCGCGTAGGCGCCCGAGCCGTCGGTCGTCCCGCTGTCGTCGGTCCACCACTCGTCGTACACCAGCCCGGTCCACACGTCGTAGGCCGGCTTCTGCGACCAGTCCTGATAGAACAGGGGGGCCTCGTTCTCCCAGTGGCGGCCGTCCCAGAACCCCCACATGATGAAGTCGTCGCAGCCGGGGTGGGAAAAGGCGCCCCGCAAGTAGTTCTCCAGCATCTGGGCGCGCTCCTCGTCGGAGTTCCAGTCGCTGCCGTTGTACGTGTCGAACTCCGTGATCTTCAGGCGCGCGCCGTGGTCGGCCCACTTGTTCATCTCCGCGGCGACCTGGCCGGCGTCGATGCGGCCGTCCGGGCTGGAGTTGCTGTTGAACTCGCCGGTGCGAGCGGCGACGTGGGCCTGGAGCCCGACGGTGTCGAGCTGGACGGCGTTGCTGTTGATGTGGTCGATCTCGGACTCGTAGCGGCTGTCGGTGTAGGCGTAGGGGAACTGGTTGAAGTCGTTGACCGCGATCCCGAGGTCGAGGTCGTTCTCGTCGATGACCGACTCGGCCTCGTCGTACCAGTCGGCCAAAAGCTGGGAGGTCCACGGGACGACCTCGCCGGTCCAGGGCTCTTCCGTGTCGATCTGGTCGCCGTAGACGCCGATCTGCATCTGATAGGCGTGCATCGCCTCGTTGACGACCTCCCACTCGGTGAAGTCGTCGCCGTAGTGGGTGATTATCTCCTCGATGTGGGCCATCGAGCGGTCGCGGATCGTCTCGGCGTCGTTGTCGTCGATGGCCGTGTTGACGTCAGCGGGGATGGCCGCCACGTCCTCGCGGCCCCACAGGCAGACGTGCCCGCGCATGTCCAGCCCCTGGTCGAGGATCCAGTCGGTCGCCTCGTCGGCCAGCGCCCGCTCGTTCTCGAAGAAGTCCCACTTGTGGCGGTTCTCCATCACCGCCTTGTTGAACAGCTCCGGGATGTACTGGCGATAGTTGTCGCCCTCGCCGGACTGGTTGATCAGCGTGTCGGCGTTGACCGCCGTCCCGAAGCCGAACGCGTGTTCCTGCTGGGAGACCGAGACCTCCGCGCCCGAGACCGCCGAGCCGTCGGGGTTCTCGACGACCACTTCGAGGTCGCCCGCCCGGTGTTCCTGGATGCGCTCGTCCACCGTCTTCGAGGTGTCGGCCGTCTCGGCGGCCGCAGTCCCGCTCGCCGCACCGCCGAGGCCGGCCATCGCCGCAGCGGCCAGCGACGCCTTCAGGTAGTCCCGGCGGTCCATCGACGCCAGCGCCGCCGCGACCTCGTCGCCGTCGGCCGACGCGTCGGTGGCCGCCGTGTCTGTTCGCTCCGTCTCTCCCGTCTCGTGTGTGTCGTCGTTCGTCATGGGTTCCGTGTGTGCCTTTGGTCCGGTTCGCGCGCTATTCGAGCCGTATCTCCCCGATCGCGAGGACGCTGCTACCGCCCTGCCAGAAGTTGAGCCGCACCGAGAGATCCCCCACAGAGCGGTCGATGCCCGCCGACGCCAGGTCGACGCGCACCTCCGACGTGCTCGTCCCGACGGAGTCGTCGGTGACGTTCGAGAGCAGCGTCCGCACCCCGCCCATGTCGAACAGCACCTCGGACTCCTCGCCGCCGTCCGCGCCGCTGACCTCGAACACCAGCGTCGAGTACTCCTCGACGGACTGGTTGATCTGCGTCTGGAACCAGCCGCCGTTGTCGTACTCCAGCACCAGCGCGCCGTCGACGACCTCGCCGCCCCCGTTGGCGAACGACCCGGCGCCACACCACTGCCCCAGGTCGTTGCGGTGGCTCGACCAGCCCGGATCGCCGTCGTAGTCGTCGACGACCATCGCGTCCGCCGCCGGCGTGTCCGTCGGCGTGGGCGTCTCGGGTTCGTCGGTGGACGTGGGCGTCTCCGGTTCGTCCGTCGATGTGGGCGTTTCGGGCTCGTCGGTCGGTGTGGGTGTCTCCGGTTCGTCCGTCGGCGTGGGGGTGCCGGTCGCGGGACCACCGCCGGGGTCGACGTGCCGGAGCATCTCCTCGGCGTAGCGCCGGCCGAGTTCCCGGTAGGCTTCGGCGGTGAAGTGAGCGTTGTCCTGGCCTTCGAGCCCCTGGGCCGAAACGACGTGGGCGTTCGCGATCACGTCGGGGAGTTCGTTGACTTCGGAGTTGTGCGCACCACAGCACCCGCCCTGGGAGTCGTAGAGCATCTCTCCGGCCAGGAACGGGACCGTCCCGATCCCCAGGTCGGAACGGAGGTTCTGGACGATGCCCTGGACGTCGCCCGTCCACTGCTGGTCTGCCGTGTCGGTCTCGCCCTGGTGGAACAGGATGCCCTTGAACGTCCCGGCTTCCTGGGCCGTCTCGGCGAGGTCTCTCATCCACTGGTAGGCGCCGTCGAACTGCGAGGGGATGTCGCGACCGTTTCGTCCGATAGGCGCGCCCTTCTGGAAGAGCTTGATGTCGGCTCCGCTGACGGCCGCCGGGACGAGGCCGATACCCCTGTCCTCGGGCACCTCGTCGATCATGGTCTTCGCGAAGTAATCCCCCGGACCCAGGTTCCCGTAGCATCGGTTGAGCGGGGGTTCGGCGCGGTACCACTCGCCGTACTCGCGTTCGAGGTTCGGACAGTCCAGGTCCGCGAGGACGTGAATCCGGTCGTTCGTCTCCCGGTCCTGCGGTTCGATCGTCCCCTGGCCCTCCATGTTCGATTGGCCGAACAGGAGATACAGGTCGAGGTTCGACGGGTCCGTCGGCGTGGTCGCCGACGCCTGCGCCCCCAGACCGACCGCGAGTGCGCCCGTGCCGAGCGCCGCACCGGTCTTCAGGACGCCGCGTCGGGAGAGCGCGCTCGATCGGTCGGCGCGCTGGTCGTCGGCCGCCGTTCGAGCCGGCGCCTGATCGGGTCGGTTCTGTGACTCCTCCGTGTCGTGTGTCGGGTCGTTTGCTGTCATCTGTTCCGGGAGTCCCTCCTGTGGCCGCCGTCGCGTCGAAGCGAGAGCGGTCGAGAGCCGAGATGAGTCCGTCGCATCGCTATTCGAGCCGTATCTCCTCGATCGTGAGCGTGCTGGCCCCGCCCTGCCAGAAGTTCAAGCGCACCGAGGGCGACGAGCGGTCGACGCCCGCCGATTCCATGTCGACGCGTACGTCGCTCGTGCTCGTGCCGATCGAGTCGTCGGTGACGTTGGCGAGCATCGTCCGCACCCCGCCCATGTCGAACAGCACCTCGGACTCCTCGCCGCCCGAGGCACCGCTGATCTCGAACACCAGCGTCGAGTAGCCCGACACGTCCTCGTTGATCTGCTCCTGGAACCAGCCGCCGTTGTCGTATTCGAGGACGAGCGCGCCGTCTTCGACCTCGCCGCCGCCGTTGGCGAACGACCCGGCGCCACACCACTGCCCCAGGTCGTTGCGGTGGCTCGACCAGCCCGGATCGCCGTCGTAGTCGTCGACGACCATCGCGTCGGCGGGCGTCTCGCCGTCGCTCCCGCCGCCGTCGTCGCTGGCGTCGGTCGTCGCCGTCACGGTCGCCACCGCCGAGGCGTTGCCCGCGCCGTCGACCGCCGCGACGCCGACCTCGTAGGAGCTATCGGCCGACAGCCCGTCGACGGTGACTGCCGTGGTGCCCGCCGCGACCGTCCGGTCCTCGCTTCCGTCGAGGGAAACGACGTAGTGGTCCAGCCCGCTCCCGCCGGAATCGGTGACGGCGTCCCAGCCGACCGACACCGACGAACTCGACGTTCCCGTCACCGAGAGGTTCGCGGGCGCCGACGGCGCGGTGGAGTCGCCCGCGGCGTCGGTCGTGGCTGAGGCGCTCGTCATCGCCGACTCGTTGCCGGCGCCGTCGACCGCCGAGACGGCGACCGTGTAGCTCGTCTCCGCCGACAGCCCGTCGACCGTCGCCGAGGTAGTCCCCGCGGCGACCGTCTGGACCTCGCTGCCGTCGACGTGGACTGCGTAGCTCTCGAGGCCGCTCCCGCCGGTGTCGGTGACGGCGTCCCAGTCGACCGAGATGGAGGTGCTGGTCGTCCCGGTCACCGAGAGATTCGTCGGCGCCGGCGGGGCGGTCGTATCAGCGCTCCCCTCGGACTCGCCGAACTCGATCCAGTCGAAGTTCCAGGCGCCCGACTCGGCGGTGACCCGGACGACGTGCTCGCCTTCGGGCAGGTCCAGGTCGCCGACGCGGATCGTCTGCCAGTTCGACCAGCCGCCGGTCTGCCACACGTCCTGGGTCGCCAGCGTCTCGCCGTCGACTGAGATACGGAGCGCCCCGCCGCCGCCAGACCCGGCCGAGACGTTCACCCGCGTCGTGCGCGACCCCGCCGACTCGACCTGGACGGTGTACTCCAGCCACTCGCCGGTCGAGATGTAGCCGACGTTGTAGCCGGTGTTCGCCGACGTGCCGATGTCGACGGCCGTGTCGCGGTAGGAAGCGCCGCCCTGGTTGGCGGCGGTGGTGTCGTAGTAGCTGACCCCCTGGCCGCCCTCGTCGAAGTCCTCGGCCTGGACGCGCCCGGGCAGCGTGTGCGGGCCGTTGTAGGGCGACTGCCCCGCGTCGCGGGCGATCGTCTCGGCGACCACGGTCGCCGGGTCGGACTCGTTGCCGGCGTCGTCCTCGGCGGTGACGGCGAACTCGTAGGTCGTCCCCGGCGAGAGCCCGGCGACCGTCGTCGTAGTGGCGCCGGGCAGTGCCTCCTGGACCCGCTCGCCGTCGAGATAGACGGTGTAGTGCGAGAGACCGGCCTCGCCCTCGTCGGTGACCGCGTCCCACGAGAGGTCGACGCTGATCTCGGTGGCGTTCGAGACCGTCGGATTCGCCGGCGCCGGCGGCGCTATCGAGTCGTCGATGGGACTCGCCGGGACGCTGTCGGACTGCGTCTCGTCGAGCCAGGTCTTGATGTACCCGCCCATCTGGTCGGCGCCGGTCTTGAGCGTCCAGGGCTCGGCAGCGCCCTCGCCCGGCGAGTCGAAGAAGGTCGGCGCCCACGAGTCGTCGAAACACCAGGAGATCCAGCCCATGTTGGCGTAGCCCTCCGCCCACTGGCGGAACGGCTCCCCCCAGCCGGAGGTGGTCCCCTGGTCGACGCTCCCGCCGTCGGGGTCCCAGCCGAACTCCGTGACGACGACCGGCACGTCGTTGGCCGGCTCGCCGTAGTACTGGTCGAACTCCGAGGGCGCGCCGTTGTCGGGGTAGATGTGGGCCGCGTAGATCAGGTTCTCCCCCTCGAAGGGGTACTCCGGCGCCATGTGGGTCACCGAGGTCCATCGCGGCGAGCCGATGACGATCGGCGTCTCGGGCGCGTGCCCGCGCACGAGGTCGACCCACGGCTGGGCCGCGTCGCGCCAGGTCTGCCAGGCGCCCTCGTCGTCGCCGTACATCGTCGGCTGGGTCGGCTCGTTGAACAGCTCGTAGACGACGTGCTCGTCGTCGGCAAACTCCGGCGCGACCGCGTTCCAGAAGTTCCGCATCACGTCGTCGATGGGGTCGAGCGTGTCCTCGTTCTCCGAGTTGTACGTCTCCGTGGCTTCCTGCGTGTAGGGCCGGATGAGGTGGAAGTCTACCAGCGCGTACACGTCTCGGGAGGCCAGAATGTCCACCGCAGGGCGGATGAACTCGGAGATCAGGGTGTCGATGCCGTAGTGGGCGACGTTGTCCTGGGTGAACGGCAGGCGGACGACGTTGGGGTGCCAGCCCCGCTCGGTGTCGGTCGCCCACCGCAGTACCTCCTCGAAGGACTTGGGGTGGGTACGCCGGTAGAACGCGGGGTCGGCGGTCGCCATCCCGCGCAGCTGCACCGCGTTGCCCTGCGGATCGCGGATCCACTTGCCGTCGGTGTGCAGCCGGGGCGTCGGCACGCCCGCGCTCGCGCGGCCGGACAGGAGCGTCCCGCCGGCCGCCGCCGCGCCGATCGTCTTCAACGCTGTCCGCCTGGTCGCCGTCGCGGTGCCGTCGCGGGCGTCCTCGCTGGTCCCGTCGAAGGCGTCGGCGGGCGATGACTCGTCCGTCATTCCAGACGCACCTCCTCGATGGTCAGCGTGCTACTGCCGCCCTGCCAGAAGTTCAGTCGCAGCGACGGCGACGAGCGGTCGACGCCCGCCGACGCCAGGTCAACGCGCACATCGCTCGCGGTCGTCCCGATGGAGTCGTCGGTGACATCGGCGAGCACGGTCCGCACGCCGCCCATGTCGAACAGCACCTCCGATTCTTCCCCGCCGTTCGCGCCGCTGATTCCCAGAACCAGATCGTCGTAGTCGCTCACGTCGCGGTTGATCTGCGTCTGGAACCAGCCGCCGTTGTCGTACTCTAAGACGAGCGCGCCGTCGACGACCTCGCCGCTTCCGTTCTCGAACGACCCGGCGCCGCACCACTCGCCCAGATCGTTCTGACTGGCCGACCACGACGGGTCGCCGTCGTAGTCGTTCACGACGAGGGCGTCGGCGGGCGCCCCGCCGTCGCCGCCCCCGGGATCGTCCGTGGGTGTGTCCGGTTCGTCGGTCGGCGTGTCCGTCGGCGTATCGGTCGGCGGCTGGGTAGGGGTGGGTGTGTCGGTGTCGCCGCCGTTGTCCGCGGACTCGCCGGAGCCGCTGGCGTAAGTAGTGCCGTTGACGGTCACGTCGAAGGTCTCGTAGGTCGTCTGTCCGGTCGAGCCGGGCCAGTACTCGTTGCCGAGTTCGATGCCGGAGAGCCACAGGTCCTTGCTGACGCCGTGTTCGTCGGTGAGGTAGTCGACGATCGGTTTCAGGTCGATCTTCCCGCCGTCGTGGCCGCCCTGGATCCGGAAGATGTAGAACTCCGCGTTGGTCCCGCCACCGCCGCCGTAGGTCACCCAGTGGTCGACGGTGTTGCCGTACTGGTCGGTCCAGAGACCCGTGGCCTCGACGCCGCCGTGGTCGTGCTGGTCGTTCCAGTCCAGCAGCAGCATGATCTCGTACTGGTGGGTCTCGGGCTCCTCGCCGACGGGCTCCTCCAGCAGCCACCACTCCTCGGCCCAGTCCCACTCGCCGCCGGACTCGCTGTAGTCGGCCTCGACGTCGATCGTCAGCTCGTCGACGTTCCGCCGACGCACCGGGAAGTCGGCGACGCCGGTGTCCGACCCCCAGGGCTTGGTGCCGACGAGCACCTGCGGGTAGTTGATCCCGCCGCCGGTGCCCGAGGCGTCGAAGTCGTAGCCGTAGCTGCCGTCTTCGTCGAGCCAGATGCACTGCTCGGCCGCCGAGTTGCCCCACTGGTTGTCGATCAGCGAGAACCCGTCGGCGACCTCGATGGCGCCGTAGTCGCTGGAGTCGCAGATCTCCTCGACCTTCGCCGCCGACACCCGGTCGCCCAGCCCGACGGCGAGGCCGCCGGCGCCGAGGGCGGCACCCGCCTTGAGGACGCTGCGTCTGCTCGCGGCGCCCGGGGGCGTGTCGGCCGCGCGGTCGTCGCCCCGTGCGGTCGGTTCGGCCTCGCTCGACTGCGGGGCCGCGCGTTCGTCGCTCGGTTCGGTCGTGTCGTCGTCTCGTGTCATGTGTCCGTGTGTGCCGCGGGGCCGTGCCCCGTCGTCGGTCGGTCCGTTAGCTGTGCTCCTCGGTCGCTCGGTCGCCCTGGTCGGTGTCGCCCGACCGCGGCGAGCGCGGGTCCGTCCCCGGTCGGTTTCGGCCCGCCTGGTGCCGTCGACATAGACGCTGTAGTGGTCGGTCCTCGCCGGCGCCGTCGTCGACCACGAGAGCGCGGCCGTGACGGCGGTGGTGGCGTCGACGGTCAGTCCGGTCGGTGCGGCCCGCGCGACCGGCGCAGTACCCCCGGTACCGCGGTCGCGCGGTCTCCCGTCGTCCCCGTCGGCGTGCTCGTTCCCTGTCATGGTCCGTCCGCGTGTCGAACGCTCGGTGGTCGCCCCCCGGCGTCCGGGCCGACCCGGGCGCCGACGACCGCCGCGGTCGTCGGATTACTCCAGGTGGATGCCGCTGATCCTGAGCGTGCTACTGCCGCCCTGCCAGAAGTTCAAGCGGATGGACGGCGACGAGCGGTCGATGCCCGCCGACGCCATGTCGACGCGCACCTCGCTCACGCCCGTGCCGATGGAGTCGTCGGTGACGTTCGAGAGCATGGTCCGCACCCCGCCCATGTCGAACAGCACCTCGGACTCCTCGCCACCGTTCGCGCCGCGGATGGTGAACACGAGCGTGTCGTAGTCGCTGATGTCCTGGTTGATCTGCTCCTGGAACCAGCCGCCGTTGTCGTACTCCAAGATTAGCTCGCCCGCGGACTCCTCGCCGCCGCCGTTCTGGAAGGAGCCGGCGCCACACCACTGGCCCAGATCGTTGCGGTGGCTGTCCCACCCGGGGTCGCCGTCGTAGTTGTCGACGGTCATCCCCTCCGTGGGCGTCTCGGGCGCGTCCGTCGGCGTCGGGGTGTCCGTCGGCGTCGGCGTGTTCGGCTCGTCGGTCGGCGTCGGCGTGTTCGGCTCGTCGGTCGGCGTCGCCGTCGGCGTCGAAGTCGGCGTGGCCGTCGCCGTCTCGGTGTCGCTCTCGTCGGGGTTGGGCAGGTCGTCGTTGCGGTGCTGTTCGAGGTAGTCCTGCCACCACTGGCCGGGGCGGGACTGGTAGTCGTGGATCTCCCAGGTCCCGTCCTGGCTGGAGTCGTGCTGGAAGAAGGCGGGCTCCCAGGTGTGGTCGAAGTTCCAGCAGATCGGGTGGACCGGGTACTCGTCGATGAACGACTCGAAGTCGTCGGCGTACTCGTCGGCCGTGCCCTCGAGGAACGAGAAGTTGTCCTTGCCGCCACCCTCGGCCCAGCCGAACTCGCTGAAGAACACGGGGACCTCCTGGGCGGGCGTCCCGTAGTAGTCCGACAGCGGCCGGAGGCCGTCGTGGGTGTAGACGTGGCCCGAGTAACAGATGTCCTCGCCCTGGAACTCGTTCTGGGGCGCCCAGTAGGTGTACTGGCTCCAGCGGGGCGACCCGATGGTCAGGAGGTTGTCGGCGTGCTCGCGGACCGTGTCGATCCACGGCTGGGCTCGGTCGACCCACATGTCCCAGTAGCGCTTGGACTCCTGGGCCATCACGTCGGTGTCCTGGCCGGCGTCCTCGCCGGCGTTGGGCTCGCGGTTGGGCGTGCCCCAGTCGCCGGCGTAGGGACCGGTCGGCTCGTTGTAGACGTCGTAGATGACGTGCGAGCGGTCGCTGTAGCGGGGCGCGACGAAGTTCCAGTAGTCGTGCAGCTCCTGGTCGAGCTCCTCCGCGTACTCCTCGGTGTAGCCGTCGAGTTCGGAGGCCTGCTCCTCGGAGTTCCAGAGGACGCCGCGTTCGCCACAGAAGCCGATGTCGTTGGGGAACGACTCGTTCCCACACTGGTAGTCACCCAGGTCCTCCTCGTGCTGGGGCTGGTGGAAGATGGGGAAGTGTCGGTGATAGTCGATCATCACGTACAGCCCCTGCTCCTCGGCGGCGTCGATGATGGGGTCGACGTACGTCGAGAAGTACGTCTCCATGTCGCTCTCGTCGAACTGCCCGGGCAGGAGCGGGCCCCAGTCGTCGCCGTGGACCATCTTGAGGTCGTTCGACGCGCTGGAGATGTCCTGGGGCTGGGTCGGGAGCCGGATGATCCGGCTGTACCAGCCGCCCTCGTCGGACTCGTCGGTGCTGGTCGCCTTCTCGAAGACGCCCATGGAGTCCTTGCCGCGCCAGCTGCGGGCCAGCCGGGCGGGGTCGGCGATGTTGACCCCGCGGAGGATGACCTCGTTGTCGCTGGGGTCTTTGATCTTGTTACCGTCGCGGTGCAGCTGCGGGGTGTCGATCCCGACCGCAGCGACCGAGCCCGTCAGGGCCTCGGCGAAGCCGGCCGTGACCGCGGCCGCCCCCGTCGCCTTCAGGACGCTCCGGCGGGAGAAGCTCCCTGTCGAGTCGGAGGTCGATACGTCGTCGTTCGATGTCTGTGCGCCGTCGTGTGTGCCGTTGTCGCTCATTGTGTCGTGAGGTGTGGGTTCGGTTATCGGGCTATTCGAGTCGGATCTCGGAGAGTTCGAGCGTGCTGGCTCCCCCTTGCCAGAAGTTGAATCGGACCGAGGGCGACGAGCGGTCGACGCCCGCCGCCGCCAGGTCGACGCGCACCGTCCCCATGCTGGTGCCGATGGTGTCGTCGGTGACGTTGGCGAGCAGCGTCCGCACCCCGCCCATGTCGAACAGCACCTCGGACTCCTCGCCGCCGTCCGCGCCGCTGATCTCGAAGACCAGCGTCGAGTAGTCCGACACGTCCTCGTTGATCTGCTCCTGGAACCAGCCGCCGTTGTCGTACTCCAGCACGAGCGCGCCGTCCATCTCTTCGCCGCCGCCGTTCTCGAACGACCCGGCGCCGCACCACTCGCCCAGATCGTTACGATGGGACGACCAGCCGGGACTGCCGTCGTAATTGTCGACGACCATCGCGTCCGCAGCCGGCGTGTCCGTCGGGGTGTCCGGCTCGTCGGTCGGGGTGTCCGGCTCGTCGGTCGGGGTGTCCGGTTCGTCCGTCGGGGTGTCCGGCTCGTCGGTCGGCGTCTCCGGTTCGTCGGTCGGCGTGTTCGGCTCGTCCGTCGGGGTGGGCGTGTCCGTCGGCGGCGTCACGGTGCCCTCGCCGGGGATACCGTCGTTGCGGTACTGTTCGAGCCAGCTCTTGATGTCGTCGCCCATGGCGCCGCTGCCGGTGGTCAGCGACCACTCACACGGCAGGTCCGAGCAGGCTTCGGGGACCGTACCGTTGTACGGGTCGCCGACGGAGTCGTCGGCGTTGTCGGCGAACGGGCGCTCGAACATGACCGGGCGCCAGACGGGGTCGGCGCACCACGCCGTCCAGTGGATGGCCGGGCTCTGCTCGAGGAAGTCGTGGAAGGCCGTCCCGAACTCGTCGGTCCCGCCGATGTACTGGCCGCCGCCCTCCTCCCAGCCGAACTCGGTGACGAACAGCGGCGCCTGCTCGTAGACGCCCTCGACGCCCTCGCCGTTGATCGAGGCGTCCTCCCAGTTCTGTTGTCTGCTGGAGTTGTGCCCCGGATAGATGTGGTAGGTGTAGGCGATGTCCTCGCCGTCGAACTCCTCGACGAGCGCGCCCTCGGGGCTCTGGGTCCAGGAGGGCGACCCCATCAGGATCATGTTGTCGGCGTGGCTCCGGATGGTGTCGACCCACGGCTGGGCCATCTCCAGCCAGAGGTCCCAGATGTCGGCGACCCACTGCGTGGTAGTGGGGTCCTCCCACATCCCGGGCTCGGTCGGTTCGTTGTACACCTCGTAGAGGACGTGCGAGTCCTCGGCGTACCGCGGCGCGACGATATCCCAGAACATGTCGACCTCGTCCTGGAGTTCGGCGTTGACCGGGCCGTCCTGGCCCTCGGCCCACTGCACGTCGCGGTGGCGGTGGTAGTCGATGATGCAGTAGACGCCCCGCTCGGCGCAGCGCTGGACGACCTCGTCGAGGTGGTTCGTGAGGTAGCTCTCCAGCTGGCCCTCGGTGAACGCCGGAACCGGCGGGCCCGAGCCGGGCTCGTACTCGCCGATGTCGACGGGCTGGACCGGGACGCGGATCATCCGCGGGTACCAGCCGTTGCTCGCGTCGGTGAGCATGTCGATCACCTGCACGGCGTCTTTCCCACGGGCCGGGGCGGTGACGTTGATCCGCTTGGGGTCGGCGATGTTGACCCCTCGAAGCGTCACGACGTTGCCGTCCGGGTCCTTGATCAGATTTCCGTCGCGATGCAGCTGAGGGGTCGGGATCCCCGCTGACACCGATCCGACGGCGCCGGCGCCGACACCGAGCGCGACCGCGCCGGCCGCAGCCGTCCCCTTCAGGAAGGTGCGGCGGGACGGTCCCCCCTCGTCCACGCTCGAACCGTTGGATTGCGATGCCTCTCGTCCCCCGTCAGGGGGTTGCTTCTTGTTTGTCATTTCGACCTCCGATACACACCGTGCGGTGTGTGAACCGTACATCGAACGACCGGTATAAAACGTTTTTCTAGCCCGAGATATAATGAATTACTCGAATTCAAAATAACGTTTTATAGCGCTCCAGTACCCCATATTCGAGCGATTAGACGGATCGCACAACTATATAAGAAAACAGTCAAGTCGTAGTAAGTATTCGAACAGATATCGGATTTGACTCGAACGGACGAACGAGGTTTCGGCGTCGAGACGGGGCGGTCCCGCACGTTCTCTCCACTTCACTATCGTTTATACAGCAGTTAATACAAGTATTTTACACCCGATTACTATATTATGGCATTACACAATTGAATGATGTTTTGTGGACCGGACGAGCGGCCGAGGCGGTGGACGGTCGGTCAGCCGAGCCACTCGACGCCGTCCACGGTGACGCGCTTGACTTCGAGGTCTTCCTGGAGCGCGCCCCAGCCGCCGACCGTGCACCGCCCTTCGGGGGTCCAGAGGACGATCGTCGCCCGGCCGGAGAGGTCGGTCAACGTGGGACGACGCCCGGTGCGTGCGGACGGCGCGGAGTACCGGATATCGGTGAGGACGCCCGACACCACCCGGTCGCGTCCGGAGTCGGGCTCCATCCCGCGGACCGTCACGGAGACGACGGCGTCGTCCCACCACAGCGGGTAGGCGTCCCGGATGAACTCCTCCAGGCAGACGTACACCGGCGGCCGCTCGCGACACCGCGAGACCGTCTCCCAGTTCGCCCAGAGACAGGTCTGGAAGTACCATCGGAAGATAAACGGGATGATGTCGTCGT
Source organism: Halosimplex rubrum (assembly GCF_013415885.1). Taxonomy (NCBI): domain Archaea; kingdom Methanobacteriati; phylum Methanobacteriota; class Halobacteria; order Halobacteriales; family Haloarculaceae; genus Halosimplex; species Halosimplex rubrum. The sequence goes on along the minus strand of NZ_CP058910.1, from coordinate 1,519,350 downwards.
TGATCACGACGCCGTACGGTTCGGGCATGCGCGTGGTCGGCGCGAGACAGGCCTTCGTCCGGTCGACGAGCGCGCAGAACGGCCCGGGGAGCGGCCGCTCGCGGATCTCCGTCACGACATCGCTGACGGGGTGGTCCGCGATCCCCACCTCCCCCGACGGGACGACCGACGCGCGCACCACCACGTCTGACTCGATCGCCTCGGTCAGCGCGCTCTCGTAGGCGACGAGCTGCTCGTCTGTCAGCGCCAGATCGACCGTCGAGTCCGCCTCGCGGATCAGCCCCTCGACGTGGTCGACGACCGTGTCGACCCGCTTGGTCACGTTCATCTTGTTGTCCCCCAGCGGCGACGCCTCCCAGCGGTCCTCGATCTCCTCGGCGACCGCCGAGAGCCGGTCGCTCTTCTCGTGGAGGTCCTGAACGAATTCCGCGGGCTCGCGCGCGCGAGCGTGCAGCGTCTCCCGGTCGAGCGTCTCCACGCACGCCATCTGCTCTAACTCAGTCAGCACGTCGTAGATACGCGGTACCGGGACCGAGCAGTTCCGGGCCACGTCCACGGCCGGCGATACCCCCATGTCCAGCAGCGTCAGATACGCGTCGGCCTGATAGGAGGTCAACCCCGCGTCCTCCAGTCCCCCCAGAATCTCGTCCCGTTCCATCGTGTTTAACGGAATATAATACACCAATATAATAATATTCGCATGACAAGCATCGGTGGAGTGACACGCGAAGCGGTCGCGTCGTCGGGAGTTCGGATCCCTTAAGGGTGCGAACGGGTAACTGGCGGGTAACTCGCTGGGCGGTCGGGCACCAGCGGGCGCCTGCCTGTGCAGGTCGGGATGTGAGTGTCGAGTCACCCGCACCTCGGCGGCTTCGCCGCCTCGGTCGAGGCCCTGCGGGCCTCGCTCTTGAACCACGCAACGCCCGGCGGTGAACACCCATGGCAAAGAGCTTCTACACGTACATCCGGGACGCCTGGAAGGACCCGGACGACGGCAAGCTGGCGGAGTTGCAGTGGCAGCGAAAACAGGACTGGCGCGAGGAGGGCGCGCTCGAACGCATCGAGCGCCCGACCCGTCTCGACCGCGCGCGCTCGCTGGGCTACAAGGCCAAGCAGGGCGTCGTGGTCGTCCGTGCGTCCATCCGCAAGGGCGGTGCCCGCAAGCAGCGCTTCACGGCCGGTCGCCGGTCGAAGCGCCAGGGCGTCACGCGGATCACCCGCCGCAAGAACCTCCAGCGCGTCGCCGAGGAGCGCACCACCCGCGTCTACCCGAACCTCCGCGTGCTCAACTCCTACTCCGTCGGTCAGGACGGCAGCCAGAAGTGGTTCGAAGTGATCCTCGTCGACCCCGAACACCCCGCCATCGAGAACGACGACGACCTCTCGTGGATCTGCGAGGACCAGCACACCGACCGCGCGCTGCGCGGGCTGACCAGCGCCGGCCGCCGCAACCGCGGCCTGAACAACCGCGGCAAGGGCTCCGAACGCACGCGGCCGAGTCTCTCCAGCAACGAGAACCGCGGCCGGTAGACCCGGCGAACCGCACTTTTCGCGTCGCTTCGACCCGGAGCGGCCGCTATCGGCGGAGCGAGCGCTGTCCGCGGAGCCGCCGCTGTCCGGACACCGGGAGACGGGAGAATCACGAGCGACCGAACCGACCGCGGACGCCTCAGGCGACGTGGCTCGTGACGCCGTCGGTCTCGACGCCGTCGCCCTCGCCGCCGGGCGAGACGGCGCTGACCGCGTAGAACGTGGCCTCGGGGTCGCGGTGGCGCCGCCAGTGGATCCAGGTCCGGACGAGCAGGTACCCCCGTCGGAGCCGGCCGAGCTCGGGCGTCTCGGTCAGCACGTCGTAGTCGCGAGCGCGGATGAGCCGGTGGTGTTCCGCGTAGAACACCGCCGCCAGGAGCACGCCGAACTGGCAGTCCTCGGGGAGCATGCGGATGCCGGCGACCCCCTCGCGGTAGCGGCGTTCGGTCCGCTGCAGTTCGTGACGCATCGCGGCGACGAACCCGTCGGTGACGTTCGCCTCGGCGAGGTCGGACTCCTCGACGTCGAACCGCGCCAGAGTCTCCCCCGGCACGTACACCCGTCCGTAGTCGCGGATGTCCTCGCGCACGTCCCGCAGGAAGTTCGTCAGCTGGAACGCCTCGGCGAGGGCCTCGGCGTGCGGTCGGGCCTGTTCGCGGTCCTCCGCGGGCATCTCCATGGCGGCCATCATCATGTTCGCGACCGCGACCGACGAGCCGCGCATGTACCCCTCCAGGTCCTCGTAGGCGGGGTAGCGGGCCGTCTCGATGTCCTGAAGCATCGCGTCGACGAACACCTCGATCTCGCTGTCGTCGATGCCCGTCCGGTCGGCCAGCGACCGGAACGCGTCGAGGACCGCTCGCTCGTCTTCGGTCAGGTCGACGCCCGGGTCGGGCTCGCCCAGCGCGGCCGCTCGCATCGCTTCGAGCCGACGCCGCTGGGTCTGGGGGTCGGGGTCATCCGTTCGGTCCACTACCTCGTCGGCGATCCGGAAGAACGCGTAGAGGACGTACGTCGTCTCCCGGACCCGCTCGGGTAGGAGCTTCGTGGCGGCGTAGAACGTCCGCCCCGTCCGCCTGTGGATCTGCTTGCTCGTATCGACTTGGTCGCTCGCTGGCATTGTTTGATGAGGGGTCGCCGGTCGTAGAGAGCCCGCTCGGAGTCGCGGGGACCACCACAGGTCAGAGCGCCGGCCGACCGTTCGTATCTATATGTTCGAGAGAGATTAAATAAGCAACTACCCCAACTGGTTGGGGAGTCACCGCCGCGTCCGGCGAACCGCCCCGTAGCCGGTGTCTGCGGGACGGTTACTGGTGACGGTTCGACCGCGAGCGTCCGCGCCGGTCAGCGACCGCGCTTGGGCGGATTGACGAACAGCCCGTCCGCGACGGCGAGCGCGCCGACCACGGACGCCCCCGCCACGAACACCCTCGCGGGGAGCGGCGACACGATCGATCCCACGAGCGCCAGCAGGAACGCCGCAGGTATCACCAGTAGCAGGAGGTCGTAGCGGGAGAACCGGCCGCCTGCTGCGCTGTGTTCCCGTGTGCGTCGAGCCCTGTCTCTGGTCGACATCGGTTCATCACCTCTCAGTTACACGTACGGGCGATCCCCACTAAAATGTTATGCCAGATCATTTCTCCGAACGCACTTCGAACAGTCGTTTAACCTCCTTCGAATATTCGTATATTATTTTTTGTATCTATCGAAGGTCGGACGGCGCACGTTGCTACCCGATACGCTCCGTTCGACGCTTCTCGGCGTGTCTAAGAGTTCGGGCACGAGTCGGGCGGACTCGGGCGGGCCGGCGACCGGTTCGACCGGGAGTCAGTCGGACCGACGGCCGGAACCGGGAGAGCCGGCGGAACCGCCGTCACAGCGGCGGGACGAGCAGGTTCCAGTACCACAGCAGCCAGCAGGCGACGGCCAGCGACGCGGCGACCAGCGCGTAGTGGACCCGGCCGATCGGCCCCCAGTAGCCGTCGGTCCACGAGCGGACGGCGAACCCGACGGCTGCCAGGGTCCCGGCCAGTCCCAGTATCGGCAGGGCGAACAGGGCCGCGAACGTCAGCGGGGGCGCCGACAGGACGGCGAACGGCGCCGCGGCGAGGTGGACGAGCGCCGCGACCGGGAAGGCGAGGACGGCGACCGCGGCCCCGGCGGCGACCGTACGCGCGAGCGCCGCCGGCCGGTCGGTCCACCGCCGCGAGTCCGCCGCGGCGTCGTCCCCGGACCGGTACCACCCGACGGCGGTGGCCGCCGGCCACCCGAACACCGCCGAGAGCAGGCCGAGCAGGGAGACGACGGTCAGCGCGGCGTGCAGCGAGAGCCGGTCGGCTCCCTCGACGCGGCCGTACGCCGTCGTCGGGTTCGCGCCGCGGTGGAGGTACTCGATGGTCTCGCCGTCGGCCCCCGTGTCGAAGGCCAACCGTTCGCTCCCGTCGACGCGTTCGAAGACCAGCGGCTCGACCTCGACCCACCGGCGCGTCACGCTCCCGCCCGTCGTGACCAGCGCGCCGTCGTCGGCGACGCTCACCTCGACGGTGCCGGCCTGCAGCGTCGTCGTGACCCGGTCGTGCCAGGCCCACGACCGACGCAGCGAGCGGTAGGTGCCGCCGAGGTCGTCGGCCCGCGTCGGCCGGCCGTCGGACGAGAGCGTCCCTCCATCGGCGCCCGAGTTCGACTCCGGATCCGAGTCCGACTCCGGGTCGGGGAGCAACTCCGAGCGGAACCCCTCCAGCACGTCACCGGCCGCGGCACCGCCGTCGGCGCCGTTGTACGCGATGAACAGCCCGAGGCCGCGCTCGGGGACCAGCAGGAGGTGGCTGTAGAACGACGGCGTCCCGCCGTCGTGCCGGAGCGTCCGCACGTCGCCGTAGTCGCTCTCGACGAACCCGAACGCCATCCCCGGCAGCCGCTCGTGAGCGGTCGCCCACTGGCGCTGGCAGGCCGCGACGGTCTCCGGGGGGAGGACCTGTTCGCCGTCGACGACGCCGTCGTTCAGGTGCAGTTGCACGAACCGGGCCATGTCCTCGGCCGTCGTCGACAGCGCGCCCGCGGGACCGAGGCCGAGGTAGGGGAACTCCCCGTCGGCGTAGACGCTGCCGGGCCCGTACCCCGTCGCGTGGGACTCGGCCAGCGACTCGGGGAGCGGCTGGCGGAAGCTACTCGCGGTCATCCCGACCGGGTCGAGCAGGTCGGCGGCGACCGCCTCGTGAAAGGGCGCGTCGGCGACCGCTCCGAGGACGCCCCCGGCGACGGCGTAGCCGTAGTTCGAGTAGGCGGGCGCCTCACCGGGCGGCCGGACGCGAGCGTGACGCCACCGCCGGAGCGCCTCGGGGAGCGGCCGCAGGTCGTCGGGGTCGGTGATCCACAGCCCCTCGTTGGACATCTCGTATCCCGCGCGATGGGTCACGAGGTCGGCGAGCGTGGCCGAGCCGACCGCCTCGTCCAGCCCGGCGCCGAGGTACGTCGCGACGGGTTCGTCGAGGTCGATATCCCCCCGCCGGATCCGAGCCATCAGCGCCGTCGCGACGACGGGTTTCGAGACCGACCCGACGCGGAACGGCGTGGAGGCGTCGACGGGCCGCTCGCTCTCGCGGTCGGCGACCCCGTAGCCCTTCGTGAGCGCCACCTCGCCGTCGGCGACGACGGCGACGGTCGCGCCCGAGGCCGTCCGGCCCTCCAGGCTCGACTCGACGAGGTCGTCGAGCAGCGATTCGATACCGGTGTCCCCGCCGTCGTCCTGCAGGGCGGCTGGACGCCCGGGGCCGGACGGGTCGACGGCGGGCGGACCGTCGTCGGAGGGGGCCGCCGCCGCCGACCCGGTGGCCGCTGCGGTCGCGGCGACCCCGGCGAGGAACCCGCGTCGCGTGGGCGACTGTGTCATCGGGACGACGGTTCAGTCGGTCGGGGGAAATAGGTTTGGCGCAGGAAATTTCTGTTCGTGAATCGAGGGGATGTCGGCGACGACTGGACGGGACCGCACCCTCCGCGCTACTCCTCCTCGTCGATCACTTCGATGCCGCGGTTGTTGACGGCGTGGGCGTCGAGACCGACCTCTTCGAGGAACTGCTTGTACTCGCGTTCGCACTGCTCGCCGTCCTTCTGCTGGTCGGAGGCGTGCTTGCACAGCGCCTGGAGGTCCTCGGGCACGTCGTTGGTGGCGACGATCCAGTGGTTGATCAGGTCCGACAGCCGTCGGATGGGCGAGGTGAAGTGGCCGTAGATCTCGAAGTTCAGCGCGTGGTGGCCGCCGAAGGGGTCGCTCATGTACTTCGCGCGGGGCATCACGAACATCACGGCCCGCTGGATCTTGTTCAGCTGGCGACCGGGGGCCTCTTCGAGCGTCGCGTTGACGGCCTTGCGCGGGTCGTCCCACTTGTCGCCGGGGATCGACACGCCGTCCAGATCCTGGATCTCCCGGAGCGCCTCGTCCCACTCGTCGGGGGAGGGCTGGGGGTGGACGCGGTACATCGCTTCGACCCCGCGGTCCCACATGAGTTCGTGCGTGACGGCCTTGTTGGCCTTGAGCATGCACTCCTCGATGATGGTGTGGGCGCGGTCGCGGGCCGGGTTGAGCACGAGCGACCCGTCCTCCTTGCGCTGCTCGTGCATCCGGTCGGCCAGCTCCCAGACGAGTTCGGTCTTCTCGGCCAGGTCTACCTCGGTGTCTTCGAGCAGGTCGTCGGCGCTCGCGGGGTCGTCGAGGATCTCCTCGGCCTCGGAGTAGGTGAGCCGCGCGTCCGACTCGATGACCGATTTGTAGATGTCGATGTCCTCGTAGGAGAGGGTCTCGGGGTCGAGGTGCATCTCGACGGTGTGGGCCAGCCGGTCCTCGTTGGGGACCAGCGAGCACACGGTTTCGGCGAGGATCGGCGGCAGCATGTGGATGGTGTAGTCGGGGAGATAGACGGTGTTGCCCCGCTCGACGGCCTCCTCCCACATCGCGGTGTCGGGGTTGACGTAGTGGGTCACGTCGGCGATGTGGACCCAGAGGACGTACTCGTCGTCCCGTTTCTCGACGGAGATGGCGTCGTCGAAGTCCTGGGCGTCGATCGGGTCGGTCGTCCAGGTCGTCATGTCCCGCAGGTCGCGCCGTTCGTCGACTTCCTCCTCGATCTCCGCCTGGACGCCCTCTGTGCGTTGTTCGGCCTCGCGCATCACTTCCGCGGGGAACTCGTCGCGGATCTCGAACTTCTCGAACAGCTCCTCGCGCTTGTTCTCGAGATGGCGGGCCATCTCCTCGTCGATCTCGACGGGGCCCTGGCCCTCGACCGTGCCGGCCTGGGCCTGCTCGTCTTCGGTAGTCATGTAGCGGGCTATGACCAGGGTACAGATAGGCTTTCTGTGGTAGGCGAGGCTCGAACGCAGTGAGAGCCTCGAAACAGCGAGCGGTGACCGGAGGGAACCGCGAGCAGTGCGAGGTCGACCGCAGGGAGACCTCGATGCGAACGGCGTCCTGTCGAACGGAGTGAGACAGGGCTCGAGAGACGAGCGGAGCGAGTCTTTCGGCGCGAAGCGCCGTGAGCCGCGTGGCGAGAGCGAAACGAGCCCTCGAAGTAGCGAGCGGCGTCCGGGAGCGGCTACCGCTCCTCGACGGAGTCGGCTCGCTCGGCGAGTTCGAGGTAGGTGGCGAGGAAGGCGTCGCGGTCGCGACCGTCGGCGGCCGTCTCCACGTCTTCGAGGAGGGCTTCGAGGTTCCCGCGGGGCTGGTGACAGCGCTCGCGGTCGCAGGGCTTGCAGAGGTGCTCGAACTCCTTGCCCGCCCGCTCCCAGCGGTCGCCGAACTTGTCGTACTCCCGGGCTTCCGAACGGGCGACCGAGTCGCCGCAGGCGATACAGGTCACCTCGTCGCGGCCCCGTCGGGAAGAACGCCACATACTGCCGGCTTCGGACGACGCCCACTTAGCGCTTACCGCTGATCACTGAGGCCGCGTTAAGTCGGCCGAGGGTCGCCCGCCGGCGCTCACTCCGCCTGCGCGCCGTCGGCCTCGACCAGTTCGAACAGGTTCCCCCACCCCTCGTCGGCGGGCAACTGGTCGCGGACCTGGTCGAGCTGTCCCGCCGGTATCGCCTCGGCGGCCACGGCGACGACCGTCCGGGCGTGGTGGGCCACGTCGGCCCGGTCGTCGGGCGCCGTCTGGCCCTCCCGCTCGGCGACGCGGTCGAGGAACTCGTTCCAGTCGAAGCGCTGGCCGTGCTCGGCGACGGCGCCGGTCAGATAGAAGTCGACCTCCATCGGGAGCGGGCCCGCGAGGTCGGTCGCCTCCCCCGCCTGGATCCGCTCGCCGAGCGTCGTCAGCGTCGCGCGGGTCGCGCGGACGGCCTCCCCCGTCCCGGGTAGTTCGAGTCGGTGCTGGACCGTCCCGGTGAACTCGTCGAAGTTCATGGTTCCGTTCGAGATACGTCGAGCGGGCTCAAAAGCGCGGGACCGGCAAGCGCCGGGATCCGGTCCGCCGCCGGTCGCGCCCGCGAGGCGACGGGGGTCGGCTCACTCCTCGGTGACCGTCCGCCGGGGCTCGTAGGGGTCGACGTCGATGGCGCCGTGCGCGAAGCTCCGCGTGCCCGACTCGACGAGGTAGGTCTCGTCGTCGTACCGGACGGTAGCCGGCAGCTCCACGCCCTCCTGGTCCGGTCCCGGGCAACACCCGGAGCCCGTGCGGACCCGGTCGAACAGCCGCTGTTGCTCCGTCGAGAGGGTCCCGTAGGCGACGACGCGCTCGTCGGCCGACACGTTCCCGGTGTCGACCAGATACGCGGGCGTCCCGTACGTGTACCAGACCTCCCAGACTCGGCCGTCAGCGTACACGTATCGGAGGTCGTTGAACGTCTCGGCGGCTCCGCTGGACTCCAGTTCGACCCACTCGTCGGCCCCGCGGGCGGCCTCGAAGCTCTCCCGGTCGCCCTCCGAGAGCCCCCACGCCGGCGTCACCTCGTCACGGTCGATACCCTCCGGGAGGTCGAGCGGGACCGGCGTCTCCGTCCCCGCGGTCGTCGGTCCCGCGGTCGGACCGGCCGCGGGAGTCGCGGACTCGGCCGGCGGCGTCTCGGTGCCGGTGTCGGTCGCCGGTCCCCCGAACGTCGCGCAGCCGGCGAGCGTGACGACGACACAGAGGGCGACCGCGTGGGCTGGGCGCATGCTCGTCTACGGGTGAGCGGTGGCCGAAGTAAGTGCTTTGTCCGTCACGACGGGCGAGAGGGGGGCGGCGACAGGGTACAGGCGTCACTCCCTCCCGGACTCCGACGCGACCGTCACGCCGAAGGCGGCCGGGTCGGCGTCGGCGACCGCCGGGAGTCGCCGGAGTCGCGGGCGAGCCAGCAGGTACAGCGCCGTGAACCCGAACCCGAACGCCGCCAGCCCGACCGTCGTCGCCGTTCCCAGCAGTTCGGCGACGACGCCGCCGACCAGCGATCCGAGGGGGAGCGTCGCGCCGGAAGCGGTCCCCTTGATCGTCGAGACGCGGCCGAGCAGGTCAGTCGGGAAGACGGTCTGGTTGAGCGTCGCCGTGAGCACGCCGCTGGCGCCCGCAGGGATCCACGCGAGCCCGAAGAGGACGACGGTGAGCGCGGGCGACGGCGCGGCGACCGCGCCGAGCCAGCAGACGGCGCCGGCGGCGTTGCCGACGAGCAGCAGTCGGCCGTACGGGACGCCCTCCAGGTACGGCGCGAGCAGCGAGCCGACCAGCCGACCGACGCCGAGCGCGCCGAGCAAGGCTCCGTAGACGGCGGGGCCGCCGAGCGCGTCGCCGTAGGCCGGCAGGACCGCGAGCGTCACGCCCGTCGCGAGGTTCGCCACCGCCGTCGTCACCACGAGTTCGACGAAGACGGTGCCGCGCAGCACCTCGATCCCGTCGCGCAGGTCCGCGACGTACGCGCCGAGGATCGACTCGCCGTTGGCGTCGGGGTCGTCCCCGCCCGTTTCCCGGACGGAGTCGCCGCCGGCCGACCGCGACACCGCGACTCCGGCGAACAGCAGGGCGGCGAGGACGAACGTCCCCGCGTCGAAGATGAACAGCGCCGTCGCGCCGAAGACGGCGATGACGGCGCCGCCGAGCGCGTCGAAGATCATGTCCAGGCCGAGCGTGACCGTGGCCAGCGCGGAGTTCGCGTTCGAAAGCTGCTCGTCGGGGACGATCCGCGGGACGACCGTCGCCTGCATCGGCGCCATCAGCAGCGTCGCGAGCGTCAGAAGCGGGACGACCGCGAAGATGATGCCGACGCTCAGATTCCCGGTCGCCGCCGCGAGCGGCAGCGCGAGGACGACGACGCCCTGGAGCAGTTGGGACCCGACGAGGACGGGTCGTAGCGGGAGCCGGTCGACGACCGGCCCGGCGAGGATCTGCAGGAGCCACGGGAGCAACAACACGGCGTTGGCGATCCCAGTGAGGACCGTCGAGCCGCTGAGTTCGAAGACGAGCCACACCACCGCGACGCTGTAGAGGCTGTCCCCGGCGTTGGTCACGAACTGTCCGGCGAAAAAGCGGCGGAAGTCGCGGTTTCGCCAGAGCGACGGCTGGGCGGCGGTCGTGTCTTCACTGCCTACCGCGTCGTCGGACTCGACCGTCTCGGTAGCAGTGGTCATCGGTGACCACCTCCAGCGGGCGGAGCGGCGGAGTCGAGCGGCGCGTCTGGAGGTTCGAGCGGTCGGGGCGACCGCGAGCGATGCGACTGTCGTCGATACGATGCGTGCGTGAACGAGCCCCGGCTAGGGGACTCGGCAGATGTCGGCATGTGCGTGTGTGTTCGACCGAGCGACTGCGGCTACGGAACGTAGCGGAGCGACGCGAACCCGAGTGCTGCAGCTATCGGGCCGCTCGTGCCGCGGGCGGCGAGCGCGGGTCGAACACCGGACGACCGACGATCCGGCGGGTCATAGAACGCTTCGGCCGAACCTATCCCGAGGCCGCACTTAGAACTGACGGCGGTGTGAGACGATGTTGCGAACGCGCCACGGTCCCGAGGCGGTCGACCGCGCACTCACTCGCGGACGGGACTCACGTCGTGGCGCAGCGCCCAGCGGTCCTCGCGGGGGTCGAGCCGATGGGGTTCGCTGCCGCGTTCGGAGACGATTCCGGCGTGGTACAGCATCGCCTTCAGCTGGAAGACGGTCGGCGAGTGGTAGGCGTCGCCGTCGGCCAGGACCTCGCTCCGGAGGTCGCCGTCGTCGGTCAGCGCGCGGCCGCGAACGCCCTCGTCACCGCGGAGGAACAACTCGACGGTGAACGTCGGGTGCAGTTCGTGCAGGTACTCGACGAACTCGCGGAGCGTGGGGTCGCGCTCGCCGTCGTCGTGGAGCGACTGGAGTTCGGTCACGAGCAACTCGGTCGCCGGATAGGCGTAGACGACACGGCGGGCGAGCTGGCCCCACTTCGGCGCGACCTCGCAGAAGCGCTTTCGGGAGCGCTTCCAGGCCTCGAAGGCGTCGAGTGCGGCGTCGACGCTGCCGCACTCCGCGAGCCCGAAGCGGACGACCTCCTTGCCGAGCGCCGTCAGCGTCGTCCGGTCGGGTTCGACGGCGACGAGGTTCAGGAACGCGGCGCCCGCGCGGGCCGCGTCGGTCGCCCCGACGACTCGCTCGGCGAGCACCGTCTCGGTGTCGCGGTCGTGGGCGACCGCCAGCGGGTAGGCGAGGTAGTTCTTCGGGTGGTTGAGGCCGAAGCTCTTGCCGGCGACGCCCTGTGCGCTGGCCTGGAAGCGGATGCTCGTCGCCGCGTCGGCGGTGCGGTTGCCGACCACGCGGGGCCGTTCGAGGGCTCGAACGTCGCCGTCCCCGTCGACCGCGAGCACGCCGACGTTGCACTCTCTCGCCAGCGAGCGGTCGGTCTGGGAGATCGCCGCGCTCGGTGCGGCCAGAAACGCGACGTTGGCCTCGCCGAGGCGGTCCCGGGCCTGGACGATGCCGCGCTCGGTGTCGACGCCGCCGCCCGCGTACCCCTTCGCCTCGACGGCGATCAGCGGCGGCTCGCCGCCCAAGCGGTCGACCGCCAGCAGGTCGTCGTCGAGCGGCCGTACGCCCACCAGGTCGGGGTAGCCCGACCCGACCCGAACGTGGTTGAACGGCGCCAGCGCCTCGCGGACCGCCTCGTCGATCGTCGCGCGGTCGACCCACCGCTCCCGGGCGAACTGCGTGTCGACGACCGCGTAGGCCTCGGCGCCGTCCTCGGGGAACAGCCGCCGCTTGGCCCGGGCGAGCACGTGCGGCTCCGTCAGGTCCTCGGTCGCCGTCGCCATGGTTCCCCGACTGACGAGCTCGCACAAAAAGGATGGTGTCGCGCGGCCGCTCGTCCCGGGTCAGTCGACCGCGATCCGCGTCGGTCGGGCCGTTTCAGCCCGCTCACGGCCGATCGACACCACACTCGGCGAGCGGATGGACTGCCACCAGTGCTCGACGGGAGACGACATAAATCACATACCGCGATATAAAATCCGCTTCGGAGCGGCGAGGGGGCGACGAACGTCGCGGGGCTGTACCCCGCGGTATCGTCGGGTACGGCCGTTGTCGTTGCCACTCCTGCACGGAACACCGAGTCCGTCGCGGCGCGCCGAGCGCGGTGGACCGCTCAGGGGGCTTCCTGGATCGCCAGTTCGCCGTCCTCGGGCTCGGCGAGGAAGTAGACGTGGCTGAACGCCGAGTCGGCGTCCTCGCTCGCCCCGTGCCAGTGCTCCTCGCCGGGCTCGAAGACGACCAGGTCGCCTTCCGAAACCTCGCGTTCCTCCTCGCGGTTGCCGATCGTCCCCGTGCCCTCGGTGACGTAGAGGATCTGCACCCCGGCGTGGGCGTGGAACTTGGTGCGCTCGCCCGGGCGGAAGGTCACTTCGGCGGCGTCGACCGAGACTCCGTCGAAGGCGCTCTCGACTCCCTCCGAGAGGAGCGGCGTCCCGACCTGTACCGGATGGTCCGTCTCCTCGGTGTCGGCGGACTGCAAGCTGGTAACGTCCATGGCTCGGCTAGACCGTGGGCGGGTCCGTCCTTCAGTCCGATGCTATCCTGAAAGCCCGTTCAAGTACCCCCCGTTCGCTCGCCGGGGCGGTCCCCCAATGGAAGAGCGCGACGCCGACCGCGGTGACGAGCGCCAGGGCGACGAGCGGGACGGTGTAGCCGCCCGTGACGCCGCGAAGCGCGCTGATCGCGAGCGGCGAGAGGAAGGCCGCACCGGCGGTCGAGGTGTTGAGGAGGCCGACGGTCGCCGTTGCGTTCTCGGAACCGAATCGCGTGAGGACGATCGGTGACCAGAGCGCGGCGAGGGTCCCGTTGCCGATACCGAAGCCGACCAGCACGGCGTACAGCGCCGGTCGCGACCCGACTGCCGGGAGCACGAGGACGCACGCGGCGGTGAGCGCGACACAGGCCGCGAACACGTTGCGCGCCCCGAGGCGGTCGCCGACGAAGCCACCGCCGACGCGGGCGACGATGCTGACACCACCGACGATCCCGAACGCGCCCGCCGCGACGGCGGCGTCGACGCCGTTCCCCGTGAGGATGTCGACCAGTTGTGAGGAGAGGACGTAGTACCAGCCCCACAGCAAGCCGTAGCCGAGCGCCGCGCCGACGAAGGATCTGTCGGCGAGCCGCCGGCGCAGCCAGTCGACGCCGACAGTGCTCGTCGTCTCGGAGTGGCCGGGCGGTCGCCGGAAGACGAGACTCGACAGGATGACGACCACCGCGGCCGCGCCGGCGACGGCGGCGAAGGCGGTGGGAAAGTCCACGCGGTCGAACAGCCAGAGCCACGCGAACGGGACGATGAGTACGCCGAGCCCGTTGCCGGCCATCGTGATGCCCATCGCGGTACCCTCGTGGGCGTCGAACCACTGGGGGACCAGCGAGACGACGACGATGAACGCCGTGCCGCCGGCCGTCCCGAGCAGCGCGAACGCGGCGATGACGCCGACGTACGAGTCGACGGCCCCGAGTCCGGCGGCGGCGACCGCCAGACCGACACCGGCGGCCGCGACGACCGGCCGCAGCGGGAATCGCGCGGCGACTACGCCGAAGACGCCGCCCGAGACCAGAAACACCGCCGTCGTGATCGAGAAGACCGACGAGGCCTGTAGCCCAGTGAGGTCGAACGCGGTCGAGAGCCGACCCGCGTAGACGGTGAACGTGAATATGACGCCCCAGATGGTGGTGAGCATGCAGACGCCCAGCGCGACGAGCAGCCAGCTCCGCGCGGAGTCGATGGCCTGTTGGCGTGCGGTTGACGGCTCGGTTGCAGTCGCGGTCCCTATCTCCGAGTCGCTCACGTGTCGTACCTCATCGACGTCGAACGGTCGCGATACGCGTCGACCTGCTCGCGAAGTCCGGCGGCTTTCCCCTCGGCGAGTTCGACCGCGTCTTCACCGGCGACGAACCGGCGCGGCGGGTCGTCCTCGGCAGCGATCTCGACCAGCGCGTCGGCGAGTTCGGCCGGGTCGTTGGGCTGTTGGCCACCCTGTTTCCCCCACCATTCGATCTGCTCCGCGCGTCGCTCGTCGTAGTCGTCGATCGCGGGGTCAGTGAACGGCATCGATCGGTCAGAATGGAGGGTCGTTCGGAACCACCCCGGGTTGACAACGGTCGTATCGATGCCGAAGGGTTCGATCTCGTCGTGGAGTGCGTCCATCCACCCCTCGAGCCCGTGCTTCGAGGCGGCGTAGGCCGAACTGAACCCGAACCCCCGTAGCCCCGCGCCCGAGGAAATGGAGACGACGTGCCCAGACCGCTGGTCGCGCATGACCGGGAGGACAGCGCGGGTGACACGCATCGCTCCGAAGAGATTCACTTCCAGTTGGTGTCTGATCTCCGCTATCTCCATCTCTTCGAAAAAGCCCTTGTACGAGACGCCGGCGTTGTTGACCAGCACGTCGATCCGGCCGAACCGATCCAGGGCCGCCTGCGCTGCCGACTCGGCGTCTTCGGGCTCGGTAACGTCCAACTCCGCGACCAGAAGATCCTCGGACTCGCCGACGGCCTCGGCCACGGCGTCGATCTCCCGGCCGGTGGCCACGACAGCGTGTCCTGCTTCCAAAGCGGCTGTGGCGAATTCACGACCCATACCGCGGCTCGCACCCGTAATGAACCAGACCTGTCCGTCACACCCGGACTCAGCCGTTGATGGCATCACTCGAATCGAGGCCACTGTACTGAATAGAACCGATCCTATCAGGAGAGGGTGTTTAAGGTAACCCGAGTATCGAGCGAGGCGGTGAGCACTCGGCGCTCTGCTCTGCGGAGGAGGCCGGACAGAGAGGGCTGGGAGATACCCATCTCCTCGGCGAGAGCTTCCGTCGTGACCTGACGGGGACTCTCGTAGTACCCACGAGAGATTGCGAGTGTGAGCGCCTCTCGCTGTCGGTCCGTCAGCCCGTCCTGTGACACTTCATCGGCCTGCGATGGATCGGGGGTCATCGAGAGCAGGTCGAAAGAGATCCCGTTGTCCTCACAGCTCTCGCGGAACTCGGTAAACGCCTCGAAGTCCGTGAACACCTTTCGTTCGTGCCACCCCTCCGGCGTGATGGTCGTCGGTTCGACGGGCGCCCCGTCGATGCGTTCCGGATCGAACGCCGCAGAGACCGACTCGTCGATGTCGACAGTGAGTTTGTAGACGACTTTTTCGCTCGTCTCTCCGAGCACGGTCGTCTCCTCGATCTCGTCAAGCGCGACGAGTTCCGCTTCGGCAACATCGTCGTCGGGGTCGATCTGAACGATGAACATCCGAACGTCTGACTGGAGACAGAGTGCGTGGGTGCATTCAATCTCGTTCGGTGGGAGTCGCTCAGTGATACTGACGAGTGGGAGTACGGGCGAGCTGAGAATGAATTCGGTGGTGATCGCCATTGTTCAGGGACAGATCCCGCCCACAGTTAAGTTTGCGGAGAGCGCGAGTAACGCCCGCTGAATACGGAGTCGCATCGCCGTGCTGTTTCGGGACCGCGATTCGGGCGGTCGCGCGAACGCCGACTCGACCAAACACCGATAGGACCGGAACGAGAAGGCGCTGGCAGTGACAGAGCCCCAGCACAGCCGGTCGATCGACGAGGCGCTCGCCGACGCGGAGGTCGACGAGTCGGGGCTCTCGGCGGCCGAAGCGGCCGAACGGCGCGACGAACACGGCCCGAACGAGATCGCCCGCGGTGCGGCCCGCTCGCCGGTCGACATCTTCCTCGCGCAGTTCGACAGCTGGCTCATCTGGGTGTTGCTCGCCGCCGCGGCGCTGTCGGTGTGGGCCGGCCACGCCGTCGACGCCGTCCTCATCGCGGTCATCGTCGTCGCCAACGGCGTCTTCGGGTTCGTCCAGGACTACCGCGCCGAGCAGAGCCTCGAATCGCTGCGGGAACTCACCGCGCCCAGCGCCGTCGTCCGCCGCGACGGCGAGACCGACGAGGTCGAGGCGACCGAGCTGGTCCCGGGCGACGTGGTCGAACTGTCGGGCGGCGACGTGGTACCGGCGGACGGCCGGCTGGTCGAGGCGACGGGGCTGGAGGTCGACGAGGCGGCGCTGACCGGCGAGAGCCTCCCGGTCTCGAAGTCGGTCGAGCCGGTCGCCGCCGACGCGCCGCTGGCCGAGCGGTCGTCGATGGGCTACAAGTCCACGGCGGTCACCCGCGGCCGGGGGGCGTTCGTCGTGACCGCGACCGGCGAGGACACCGAGGTGGGCGCCATCGCGCGCCAGCTGGCCGACACGGAGGAGACCGAGACGCCGCTGCAGGCCGAGCTCGACGACCTCGGACGGACGCTGGGGCTGGGCGTCGTCGGGCTGGCGGCGCTGGTCGTTCCCCTGCTCTGGCTCCGCGGCGTCGAGCCGCTACAGACGGCGCTGACGGCGATATCGCTGGCCGTCGCGGCCGTCCCGGAGGGACTCCCGGCCGTCGTGACGCTGACGCTCGCGCTGGGCGTCCGGCGGATGGCCGACGAGAACGCCCTCGTGCGTCGGTTGCCCGCGGTCGAAGCCCTGGGCGCCGTCGACGTGGTCTGTACCGACAAGACGGGTACGCTCACCGAAGGGCGGATGGCGGTCAGCCGGCTGTGGGTCGACGACGGCGTCGTCGACTTCGACGCGGTGGCCGCCGCGGAGGGCGAGGGGACGGCCGCCGCGAACGGCGGCGCGACGGCGGCGACCGACCCCGTCGAGAGCGGGGCGGCGACGGAACGCGACCGCGTCGACCTGCTCTTGCGTGCGGGCGCACTCTGCAACGACGCGACCGCTGAGGAGGGCGACCCGACCGAGCGGGCGCTCGTCGCGGCCGCCGAGGACCGTGGCTTCGACGTGGCCGCGCTCCGCGAGGGGCACCCCAGGACCGACGAGATCCCCTTCTCCTCCGAACGCAAGTGGATGGGGACGGTCCACGGCGACCGCGCCTACGTCAAGGGGGCGCCGGAGGTGGTCGTCGAGAAGTGCTCGCGCGTGCTGACCGACGACGGTCCGGACGAGCTGGACGAGGCGGGCGCCGAGCGAGTCCGCGAGCGGACCCGCGCGTTCGCCGACGACGCGCTGCGCGTGCTCGCGGTCGCCTACACCGAGGACGGTCGGGGGTTCGACGCCGATGGCGAGGGGGGACTCGACGGCGCCGACGACCTGGACGACCTGGTGTTCGTCGGCCTGATCGGGATGCTCGACCCGCCCCGCGAGGAAGTGGCCGACGCCGTCGCGCGGACCCGGCGGGCGGGCATCGACGTGAAGATGATCACCGGCGACAACGTCCGGACCGCGGCGGCCATCGGCGCGGAACTCGGGCTGGGCGGCGACGTGGTCGACGGTCGGGAGATCGAGGGGCTGAGCGACGACGAACTCCGCGAACGGGTCGGCGAGGTCGACGTGTTCGCGCGTGCCTCCCCGGAGCACAAGGTCCGTGTGTTGCGCGCGTTGCAGGCGAACGGCCGCACCGTGGCGATGACCGGCGACGGCGTCAACGACGCGCCGGCGCTGAAAAACGCCGACGTTGGCGTCGCGATGGGCGTCCGCGGGACGGACGTGGCCAAACAGGCCAGCGACGTGGTCCTGCTCGACGACAACTACGCGACCATCGCGCGGGCGGTCCAGCGCGGTCGAGCCATCTTCGACAACATCTGGAAGTTCGTCGCCTACCTGCTGAGCGCCAACGTCGCCGAGGTCGCGATCGTCTTCCTCGCGTCGCTCGGCGGGTATCTCGTCCTCCCGGCGGTTCAACTGCTGTGGATCAACCTGCTGACCGACGGGCTGCCCGCGCTGGCGCTGGGGGCCGACCCCGAGAGCGGCGACGTGATGGAGCGGCCGCCGCGCGAACCCGACAGGGGCATCGTCGACCGGCCGATGCTCGGGCTCGTCGGCGGCACGGGAGCGGTGACGACCGCCGTCATGCTCGGGCTGCTGGCCCTCCTGCTCGACGGCGCCGGCGAGGTGGACGCCTACGTCCGGACGATGATCTTCACCGCGTTCGTCGTTCTGGAGTTCGGGAAGCTGTTCGTCGTCCGCTGGCTGCGGGAGACGCCGACGCTGTCGAACCGCTGGCTGTTCGCCGCCGTCGCGGGCTCGCTGGCCCTGCAGCTGGCCGTCCTGTACAGCCCGCTGGCCGCGTACTTCGACACGGTCGCGCTCGGTGTCGGCGACTGGGGGACCATCGCCGGCGTCTTCGCGGTCACGCTCCCGGCGTACCTGCTCGTGGCCGTGGGCGTCCGGCGCCTGCGCGACCCGAACGGGACGGCGGACGCGGCCCCGGAGACGGGGCCGGGCGGCGCGTAACGAGGGGGGCGAAGCGACGAGACAGTGGGAGAGCAGCCGGAGACGACGGTGCCGGCGGCGGGCTTAACAACGCGAC
Organism: Halosimplex rubrum; assembly: GCF_013415885.1. Lineage (NCBI taxonomy): Archaea > Methanobacteriati > Methanobacteriota > Halobacteria > Halobacteriales > Haloarculaceae > Halosimplex > Halosimplex rubrum. The sequence continues at coordinate 1,501,047 of NZ_CP058910.1, read as the reverse complement.
GTGCGTACCTGTCTGTATGACCGACGCAGAGGAGGTCGAGATGGATGCGGCGGCGGTCGACCAGTTCCTGGGGAGCGGGGGGACGGGAGTGCTCTCGCTGTCGACGGAGGGGGACGAACCGCCGGACGCCGTCCCGGTGTCGTACGGCTACGACGCGGAACGTCGCGTGTTTCACTTCCGGGTTTCGCTCGGTCACGAGGACGACCCCGGGGACCTGTCGGGCAGAGCGGTGACGTTCGTCGCGTACGGCGACGGGGACGGGCGCTGGCGGAGCGTGGTCGCCCGCGGGCGGCTCCAGAACGTCGACGAAGAGGGGATCGCGACGGAGACGCTCGCCGAGATGGAGCGGGTCGACATCCCGCTGGTCGACGTGTTCGAGGAGCCGCTGCGGATGGTGTCGTTCGACTTCTTCCGGCTCGACCCCGACGAGTTCACCGGCCGCCGGGAGTCGCCAGTCAACGATTGAGTCGGGGCCGCGCGGCCGGCGTGACCGCCTCGCTCGCGCCGTCGGTCACCCCGGCAGGAAGACGTTGATGACGGCGACGACCAGGCCCGCCAGCCCCATCCGGGCGGCGGCGACGTACCAGCGCTGGCCGGAGATCGACCCCATGTACGCGCCGAAGGCGCCGAGGACGCCGACGCCCAGCGCGACCGAAGCCAGCGCGGCCTCGACCATCGAGAAGACGGTCCCCTCGAAGAAGAAGGGGATCAGGGGGACGACGATCCCGATGAGCGGGCCGAGGCCGCTGGCGGCCGCGTGGACGACGCGGGCGCCGCTCTGCTCGCGCTGGATGCGCGTGTCGTCGAGGTCGGTGAGCATCGCCCGCTCGACGCGGCGGATCTCCGCGCGGGTCTCGGCGCGCTCGATCTCCCAGACGCTCCAGACCGCCGAGGTACCCAGCCCGACGGCCGCGCCGGCGCCGATCTTGATCACCGTCGCGCCGTCGGGGACGCCCGAGAGGACCGCACCGACGACGACGCCGATCGCCGTGAGCGTCCCGTCGAAGCCGTTCGAGACGAAGTACCGCCGGGCGATCGAGAGGACGTCTTCCTTGCCGAGCAGGCGGCGGGCGCGGTCGAGGACGGACACGGTCAGCCGTCCTGGGGCGTGAGCCGGTGCTCGACGACGTAGTCGCCACAGGCCACCTCGTCGACGGAGTGGACCGTCCCGCTGAGGTCCTCGACGGCCGCCTCGACGGCATCGAAGTCCAGGTCCTCGCCCTCGAGCGTGATCTTCACGTTCTGGACCTCCTGGTCGAGTTCGACCAGCGACGTGCTCGCGCCCTCGACGGAGTCGAGCTCGCTCAGGTGCTCGGTAAAGGCGAGCAGCGGCGGGTCGTGCGGTTTCAACACGTCGACGACGAGTCGGCGAACGGGTGCCATGGTGAGCCGTCAGACCGCGACGTACAAAAGTGCGGGCCAGAGGAACCGTCAGGTGTCGGGTCGCCAGCACGTCGTTCCGTCGGCGACTCCTGTAGTAGAATTTGAAAGACATCGCTCGGATGACCGCACGCAGTCGCGCGGTCGACGAGCAAACGCTTTCAAATTCTACTATAGCGCGGTTCCCCATGTCTATCACCGTCACCGTCGCCGACGTGCATCGGATGACACCGGACGTGAAGCAGTTCCGGCTGGTCGCCGAGGACCACCGCTTTCGCTACGAGCCCGGGCAACACACCGCCGTCCACTTCGAACTCGACGGCGACGAGGAGACCCGTCCGTACACCGCCGCGAACCTCCCCGGGACGAACGAGCTCGTCCTCGCGATCAAGCGCTACGACGACGGCAACGGCTCCGTGTTCATGCACGAGCGACGGCCGGGCGACGAGATCGAGGTCGAACCCGTCGACGGCACCCTCTCCGTCCGCAGCTTCGCCCGCGACGCCGTCTTCGTCGCCACCGGGACCGGGATCACCCCCATCTACCCGATGGTCAAGCAGTACGCCCGCGTCGGCGTCGGCGACGCCCACCTCGTCTTCGGCGAGCGCGGCTCGTCAGTCGGCGTCGGTGGCGTCAGTCGGCGTCGGTGGCGTCAGTCGGCGTCGGTGGCGTCAGTCGGCGTCTCGGAACCAGCCGAGCGACGCCATCACCGCGACCGCGCTCGTTCCGGCGACCAGGGTCGGACCGGACGTGGCGACGCGGTAGACGAGGACGGCGGCGCCGGCGACCGGAGCGACGGCGGTCGTGCCGGCGGCGAGCAGACCGACGAGCGCCGCGTCGACGCCGCTGGCGCCCGGCGCGGGGACGACCGCCGCCGCGACGGCCGCCGGGATCACGGCCAGCAGGACGCCGACCGAGACCGATTCGCCGACCGCTCGGAAGGAGAGCCACAGCGCGGCGATCGTCAGCGCGTGGGCGACGGCGAGCAGGCCGACGAGCGTCGCGAGTTGCCGGGGCGACCCGCCGCGCAGGCGCGCCAGTGCGGTCCGAAACCGGCCGACCCGTTCGGCGATGGCCGCCCGGTCCGGCGGGGTGAAGCGGGGGACGATCCGGAGCGCGGCGGCGAGCCGGGCGGCCAGCGAGACGCCCCGCTCGGTCGCGCGGTCGCGGACCCGCCAGAGGCCGACCGCGCCCGCCGCGGCCAGGGCCACGAGGGCGACGCCGGCGGACGCGAGCCCGGCCACGTGACCGGCGTCCGCGGTCGCGAGCAGCGCGACGACGCCGACGACGCCGAACGCCCCGACGAGGACGTTGGTGAGGGCGCTGACGGCGACGACCGCGGCGACGCCGTCCTCGTAGTCGGCCGCCGAGGAGCGCGCGACGAGCAGGCCGTTGACCGGCGCACCGCCCGCCTGCCCGCCGGGGACGACCGTGCTGACGACCGTCGTCGCGACGTACGCGCCGAGGACGCGAGTCAGCGGGGCGTCGTGGCCGAGAATACCCAGTAGGACGCGGAGCGCGAGCCCGCGCGCGAGTAGCACCGCGACCGCGACGCCGGCGACCAGCGCGACCGTCCCGGCGTCCGCGCCGGCCAGCGCCGCCCGTATCGCCCCGGGACCGACGACCGCGACCGCTCCGGCGACGGCCGCCAGCGTCGCGATCACCGCCAAGGCCCTGCGCGCGGCGCGCCCGAGCGAGCGCTCCGAGCGGTGGATCGCGGAACTCACGCGACCACCCACTGCCGCGTCGACTCGCGACCGCCGCCGTCGGTCGGTCGCCGCCGCCCGTCCGCACGCCGCGGATAGTGCCCGTACATGTTCGATCGCCCGTCCCGCGTACCCGTCGAGATGGTACCCGCGTTTGGGGATACACGGGCATAACTGTGACGCGGGCGGAGACCGTCCCTCACCGCGCCGGACCGACCGATGGGCGCGGGGTAGAGCCGCGACGACGCGACGGTCGGTTCCGGCGCGGACGAAGAGCGGATCGGCGCTCGCGGGCGTCGAAAACGGCGCCTCGCAGTGCGAACTGCGGGGAGTGCTGATGGTCGGCCCCGAAGGCGACTGGGGCCGCCGCGCTCGGTCGTCAGTCGTCGGCTTCGGCGCGCTCGGCGCTCATCTCGACGAACCGCTCGCGGATCTCCGGCGAGGGGATCATGCACTGGGCCTTCTTGCCGAACACGGCGTAACGGTGACTCGCAACCGTATCGTAGACGACGTCCCGGAGCGGCCGCGGCACGATGCGCAACGCGCCCGCGAGCGACCAGGGGAACTCCAGCTCACGCGCGACCCGCAGCGCGGCCTCGGATTTCGTGTAGTAGTCGTCGCCGTCGACGAGGACGAACGTGTCGAAGTCGTAGTCCTCGAAGCCCACGTCGTCCAGCAACCGCTCGCCGGCGTCCGATTGCAGCGGCGCGAACCGGAAGACGCCCTCGGGGTCGTGGTCGATGACGAACTGGATCGACCCGTTACAGAGGTTGCAGACGCCGTCGAACAGCAGGATCGGCTTCTCGCGCGGAATGTCCTCGGCCATCGTCGGGAGTAGGCGGTCGACGCACTTGAAACACCCCACGCCCCCGGCCGACTGAGGGCCGACTCCGGGAGAAGGGGACGGTCACTCCGAGGGGCACTGCTCGCCGAAGGGGCCCTCGTCGTTCTCGCGGAGGCGAGCACTGGCCGAGTACGCTACCGTCGCGCCACCGGGCTCGCGCTCGCGGTTGGGGCTGCCGAAGTCGACCTCCGCCCAGGCGCACCGCCCGCGGGGCCAGGTGCCGTCCGGCAGGTCCGCGTCCACGGCGAGGTCGGCGTCCACGGCGTCGACCTGCAGGCGGTAGGCGGCGGGCTCGCCCGACCAGTCGCGGGTGACCCGCGTACTCGAGTCGTTCGCGACGGTCTCGGTCGTCGCCAGCAGCTCCGACCCGCCCGCCGAGAGGGTGACCTCGACCGTGATCGAGGCGCCGGTCCAGTTGTACAGCTCCATCCCGGTGAGGACGATCTCTTCGCGGCCGCCGCCGAGACAGCCCGCGAGTCCCGTCGCCGCCCCGGCGCCGACCGCCGCCAGGGCCGCCCTGCGGGTGAGCCCCGGCGACCCGTCGGTCGCCCGCTCCGCGCCGGTCCGGTCGGGCGACTCGCGGGTCATCGCACCCCTCGCGTCGCCGTTCGCTCACCGCTCGACGCGCCGTCGCGCACTCGGACCCCACACATGTCTCCGACCGAACGGACGCCCCGCTGGTAAGGATTTCCCCGCGAGACCGGCGGACGGACGCGACGGCGCGCCCGCCGTAGGGGACCGGGCCAGCGTTTAAGCCCCGCGGCCCCGACGAACGGGTCGATGCGGGAAGTCACGGTCGAGCGATTCGTCGGCGCGACGCCGGCCGAGGTGCGCCGAGCGCTCGAACCGAGCGTCGTCGTCGAGTACGAGGGGAGCTTCGAAGTGCTCGACATCGAGGAGCGCGACGAGGCGACCTTCGTGACCGCGGGCGCCCGCGGCGTCGGCGTCGCCCTCCGGTTCGAACCCCGGGAGGCCGGACTGCGATACGAGCAGGTCGGCGACGCCGGCCCGTTCGACGAGATGTGGACCGACCTCACCTGGGCGGCCGACGACGAGGGCACGCGCGTCACCGCGACCTCCGGGGTCGGCCTGGGGCTCCCGCTGGCGGCCGTCACGGACCGCGTCGCCGCCTGGAAGCGCCGGGGCGAACTCGACCGCGCGCTCGCCCGTCTCGCCGACGACCTCGGGTAGATAGAGCGGCGTCCCCGCGCCCGTCGGCGACGCCCGCCGCGGCGGGCCGCTGACATCTTTAAGTACGACGGTCTACTACGAACGTTCATGACAGACGACGGCCGGCCGCTCGCCCGGCGTATCGCGTCGTTCCGCGAGTGGGTCGAGGAGTGGCTCCACGGGCTCTATCACGGGATGGTCGAGCACCCCTCCTTCGAGAAGATCGAGAAGGAGGCCGAGGACGTCGAGGACACGTTCCTGTTCGCCTGTTTCGCCGACGCCTTCGGCATCCCGAGCCCGGTGTCGTACTACACGGTCGAACTGCTGCCGTACCTCGCCGAGGAGTTCGAGGCCTGGGAGCGGCGCATGTGGGACCGCGGGTCGTGGCTCGAACGCAAGGGCCAGCAGTACCACGTCCACTGATGTGGGGGGTCGACCGACGACGGACCCGACCGAGCGGCGTCGGATCGAGCGCCGCGAGACGACGGAGGGCCTGACCGTGGAGAAGTTCGTCTTCTTCGGCGGGAAGGGCGGCGTCGGCAAGACGACCGTCTCCTGCGCCTACGCGCTGAAGTGCGCCGAGGCGGGGCTGGACACGCTCGTCGTCTCGACGGACCCGGCCCACAGCACCGCCGACGTGTTCGACCAGGCCTTCGACGACGACCCGAGCGCGGTCGACGGCCACGAGGGCCTGTGGGCGATGGAAGTAGACCCCGACGAGGAGGTCGAACGGCACATGGGGGAGATCCGCCAGCGCATGAACGAGCAGGTCAGCGCCGCCATCGTCAACGAGATCGACCGCCAGATCGAACTCGCCCACCGGACGCCGGGCGCCTACGAGGCCGCGCTGTTCGACCGGTTCGTCCGGGTCATGCGCGACGAGGCGTCGTCAGACGCCTCGGACAGTGCGAGCGGGGAGGGACGACCCGCGAGCAGCGAGGCGCGACCGGAGGGAGCGCCTCGGAACGAGCGAGCGGTAGACGCCGCGAGCGGTGACTACGACCGGGTGGTCTTCGACACCTCGCCGACCGGCGGGACGCTGCGGCTGCTCGCGCTGCCGGAGTTCCTCGAAGGGTGGATCGAACGGCTCGTCGCCAAGCGGACGAAGTCGGTCGACCTGTTCGAGAAGGCGGCCGTCGGCGGCCGGGAGGCCCGCCGGAAGCTCGACGAGGACCCGCTGATCGCCCACCTGCAGGGTCGCAAGGAGCGCTTCGAGTTCGCCGGCCGGACGCTGCGCGAGGAGTCGGCCTTTTTCCTCGTTGTGAACCCCGACGAGCTGTCGATCCGCGAGACCGAGCGCGCGGTCGCGGAGATGGCCGAGCAGGACCTCGGGGTGGAGGGGCTCGTCGTCAACAGGGTGACGCCCGCGCCCGACGACGACGAGCGCGGCCGCGGCGCGACGTGGCTACGCGACCGCGTCGCGACCGAGCGCGAGCGGATCGACGAGATCCGGAGCGAGTTCGACGAACCGGTCGTCGCCGAGATCGAGTCGCGCGTCCGCGAGGTGAAAGGCGACCTCCTCGCGGCGGTGGCCGACGACCTCGCCGTCGACGTCGACGCGGCGTCCGTCGAAGCGTGAGACGGGACCGACCGCGCTCGCCGCCGGATCCATAACGCAGGGAACACCGCTCTCCCGCGAGGGAGGTATCGCACCGCGCACTGACCTGACACGGTCGCTCGTACCGCCGTTTTACGTCCAGTAAGTGTCGGATATAGTATATCATAATCTTCAAGTTTTATGGTGTTCTTTCGTGATGTACGGTGTGTGGTGACAACACATGGTACAGGTGATGTGGCTCGCGATAGCGGCACTGGCAACGTTCTCGGTGGGGTATCTCGGGTATTCGAGGTACCTGGCCCGGTTCGTCGAACTCGACGACGACCGAGAGACACCGGCACATAAATACGACGACGGACAGGAGTACGTCCCGTCGAAAAAGCCGGTCTTACTGGGACACCACTACTCGAGTATCGCGGGCGGGGCGCCGATCGCGGGGCCGATCACGGCCGCCGCGGCGTTCGGGTGGATCCCGGCGGTCGTCTGGGTCGCGGTCGGCAACCCGCTCTTTGGCGCGGTCCACGACTTCATGTCGCTGTCGTCGAGCGTCCGCCACGACGGCAAGTCGATCGGGTACATCATCGGGCAGTACGTCGGCGAGCGCGGCAAGGACATGCTGCTGTGGTTCGCGTACCTGACGATCATCCTCGTCATCGCCGCCTTCGCCTACCTGATCGGGCTGGTGTTCGACGCCTTCCCGTGGACGGCGACGGCGTCGTTCGTCTACATCGCGCTGGCGATCCTCTTCGGGGTGTACCTCTACCAGCTGAACGGCCCGTTCCTGCCGGGCGCCGTCGCCTTCGTGGCGATGGTGTTCGGCGGCGTCTGGGTCGGCCTGGAGTACCCCGTCGCGCTGTTCGCCCGCGAGGGGCTGCCGGCCGAGACGATCGTCCTGCTGGGGAGCAGCGGCGACTTCCTCCCGATGGCGAGCGCGACCAACCCCAACATGGCCGGCTGGGTGCTCGTGACCGTCCTCTACGCCTTCGCCGCGAGCGTCCTGCCCGTCTGGGTGCTGCTTCAGCCCCGTGACTTCCTCACCTCCAGCCTGCTGTACGTCGGCGTCGGCGGCATGATCCTCGGCGCCATCGTCGGCACGGTCGTCGGCTTCACCGACATCACGATCAACGTCGCTTCGGCCGGTATCGAGGGCGTCCAGGTCACGTCGCTGACGACGCAGATCCCCGGCTGGACCGGCTTCATCCACCCTGAACTGGGGGCGCTGTTCCCGTTCCTGTTCGTCACCATCGCCTGCGGGACCATCAGCGGGTTCCACTCGCTGGTCTCCTCGGGGACGACCGCGAAGCAACTCGACCGGGAGAGCGACGCCCGGCTCATCGGCTACGGCGGGATGCTCGGCGAGGGCCTGCTCGCGATCACCGCGATCCTCGCCGTCTCGCTGGTCGTCGGCGCGGGCGACTCGCTCAGCTCCGCGCTCGTCACGTTCCCCGCCGGCGGCGGCGCCCTGCTGACGGTCTTCGGCGTCGGGGTCACCGCCGCGGCGACGTTCATCGGCCTCGTGTTCGTCAGCTTCCTGCTGACCAGCACCGACACCGCGATGCGACTGGGTCGGTACATGCTCGAGGAGATCGTCGGCACGCCCGAGACCGACCTCGAACGCACCGTCACCAACCGCTACGTCAACGCCGGCGTCCTCTCGCTGGCGGGCTACTTCCTCGTCGCCTCCGGCCAGTGGTCGAACATCTGGCCGCTGTTCGGCGGCGCCAACCAGGCGCTCGCGGCGCTCGCGCTGCTGGTCGCGACCGTCTGGCTCGCCAACTGGGACGACAACAAACAGCTCGTCAGCACCGGCGTGCCGCTGGTCTTCATGCTCGCGGTGACCGTCATCGCGCTCGCGACCATCGGCCTCTACCGCAACCCGACCGCACTCGTGGCCGGCGAGTACAGCGGACTCGTCGGCGCCGCGTCGCTCGCTCTCCAGAGCGTCATCGCGCTGGTGCTCGTCGGGCTCATCTTCGGGCTCGTCTGGTTCAGCTACGACAACGTCAAGGAGGCCCGCGGCGGCCTCGACCGCGAGGCCATCGTCGGCTCCACCGAGGGCGGCGGCGTCGAACCCGGCGACGACTAGAACAGCCGACTCAGGAGTCCCGACGACTCCGCTTCCGGCTCGGCCCACAGCGCGAACGCCCGGTCTAAGTCCGTCGCCCGACTCGTCGCGATCTCCTCGCGCTCGGGCGCCACCACGACCAGGTTCACCTCGTAGTGACCGTAGTAGCCGTACCTGATCAGCGTCCGGTCCTTGAACCGCTCGACGAACTCGCGAACCGCCTCGGGAATCCGCGGCACGACCAGCGCCACCGTGAAGTCCGTACTGAAGTGTTCCTCGTCGGCGTCGATCCACTCGTCGGCCAGGTCGTGGGCCCACTCGACGAGCGCTTCCAGGTCCGCGACGCCGACGCCGTCCCGGCGGGCGACGAACAGGTGCTCGGTCGAGCCGTGGTTCGCGTAGTTCAGCGCCGCGTGGAACAGCTGCTTGCGGCTCTCGATGTCCATCCGCCCGTACAGCGCGAACGGCTCGCCCGCCACCGTTCGCTCTTTCTCCAGGTCGAAGTTGTGCAGCAGCCGCCCGCTCACCCGCTCGACGTACTCGTCCTCCCAGACCGGCACGTCCTCGGGCGCCTCTTCGCCCGTCGCGGTCGCCTCGTCCGGGTCCGCGCTCCCGCCCCCCGCGCCGTCGCGTCCCCCGCGGTCGCTCATCGCTCGCCTCCCTCGGCGACGCGGCCGTCGCCGACGCCCCGACCACCCGCGGAAACGTGGTGGCATCTCATACCACACTCGTCGGGCGGGGGCGGTAAAAACGTCTCCCCGGAACGCGTCCCCGGTGACGGTCGGTAGTAGGCTGCCCGCATCGGCCGGGATCCGAGGACAGCGGTCGATCCTGTCGTGAATTCGCACGCCAAGCAACCTTTAACCCCGACGAGTGCAAACCACCGTTGAATCGATGGCTCCGAAAGACACCGAGGCGTGCGGTCGCTGTAGCATGACCAGCGTCGTCAGTGCCGCGAGCGAGGGCGACGACGACGGCGACCGCGACCCGTTCGGCGACGCGCGCATCGAGGTCCCCGAAGACCAGCTGCGCCGCGTCGCGAAACCGCAGATCCTGATAGCCCGGGCGAAGCGCCGGATCGACCGAGTCGCGACGAAGATCACCTACGGGCGATAATGGAGGAGAGCGTCTCCGGCTTCAAGACCCGCGGGGGATGGGTCGACGCGGTCGAACACGGCGAGCGCATCGTCCGCGCGCTGAAGGACCTGCGCGAGGACGGCGAGGACGACGTGTCGCTGGCCGCCCTCGACGAGTTCGACGAGTGGCGGCCCAAGAGCCACGAGCGGCTCGACGAGGACGTCAACGAGAAGACCGCCGACCAGGCCAGCGTCGAGGAGGGAGAGGGCGAGAAGGCGGGGAAAGACCCCGACGAGGACCTCCAGAAAGCCGGCGAGAAGCTCACCGAATCCTACGAGAACCTCGAAGACGAGGACACCGACGCGGCCGTCGACAAGTGGAGCGAGTCCCTCGACTACGTCGCCCGCGCGGCCGACTCGGCCGGTCGGAAGGCCGTCCGGAAGGTCGAGGACGCGGTCTACCGCAACGTGATGACCCAGATCGCGCCCTACTACTTCGACAACGAACTCGTCAGCGCGAACCTCCAGCGGGTCAACGGCGACGACCGTCCGGAGTACGTCTTCGAGATCAACGTCAACGACGACGACCTGAAGATCAAGGTCTCGAACAAACTGGCCGACTACGAGTCGACGGTCGACCGCTGGCACGTCGACACCGAGAAGGCCACCGACGCCGCCGAGGCCGCCGAGGGCGTCGAGGCGCCCGACCTGGGGGACCAGGCCGACTCCGAGACGACCTGACTCGGGTCGCTCGACCCGTTTCCCTCCGCTGTCCCGCACCGCAGTCGGCAGGCTATTATACCAACCGCCGTTATCCGACCGCAGATGGCATCGCTGGCGATACTGGTGGTCGCGGCTCTGGCGAGTCTGTTCATGGCGTGGGCGATCGGCGCCGGTTCCTCGGGGTCGACGCCCTTCGCACCCGCGGTCGGGGCCAACGCGATCTCGGTGATGCGGGCCGGCTTCGTCGTCGGGATCCTCGGGCTGGCCGGCGCGGTCTTTCAGGGCGCGAACGTCACCGAGGCGGTCGGACAGGAACTCATCCGCGGCGTCACGCTCTCGCCGACCGCCGCCGTGGTCGGCCTGCTGACCGCGGCGACGCTGGTCGCGATCGGCGTCTTCGCGGGCTACCCGATCGCCACCGCGTTCACCGTCACCGGCGCGGTCGTCGGGGTCGGCCTCGCGCTCGGGGGCGACCCCGCGTGGGCCAAGTACCGCCAGATCGCCGCGCTGTGGCTCGCCGTCCCGTTCGTGGGCGGCGGCATCGCCTACGCCACCGCCCGCCTGCTCAGGAGCGAGGGCGTCCCCGAGCGGCTGGCGGTCCCCGCGCTCGCCGGCGTCGTCGGCATCATCCTCGCCAACGTCGAGTTCGTCTTCCTCGGGCCGCCCGGCGAGCAGGCCTCCGTCGTCTCCTCTGCGGTCGCCGCGATCGGCGGCCCCTCGCTCGCCGTCGGCGCGACCGTCTCGCTGCTGGTCGCCGCCTGTACCGCCTTCGCCCTCTGGTGGGACGTGCGCGAGGACAGCCAACGCGGCCAGCGGCACTTCCTGCTGGTCCTCGGCGGCCTCGTCGCCTTCTCCGCTGGGGGGAGCCAGGTCGGCCTCGCGATCGGGCCGCTGGTCCCCCTGCTGGACCCGTTCGACCTCCCCATCGTCGCCGTCCTGCTGGGCGGTGGCCTCGGCCTCCTGATCGGCTCCTGGACCGGCGCGCCGCGGATGATCAAGGCTATCTCGCAGGACTACTCCTCGCTGGGCCCCCGGCGGTCGATCGCCGCGCTCATCCCCTCGTTCGCCATCGCCCAGACCGCCGTCTTCTTCGGGATCCCCGTCTCGTTCAACGAGATCATCGTCTCCGCGATCATCGGGAGCGGCTACGCCGCCGGTAACAACGCCGTCAGCCGCGAGAAGATGGCCAAGACCGTCGCCGCCTGGGTGGGGTCGTTGGCGCTGGCGCTGGGGGTCAGTTACGGGGCGTTCGTCGCCGTCGACATCGTGCTGTGAGTTCCTCGGCGTCGATGCCCCTCGTGGAGTTCGAGCAGGAACGCGACCGATCCCGCTCCCAGCAGCCCGACGACCGTCAGGACCAGGCGCCGTCGCGCCCGAGAGTCACCGACCGCGAGCGTCCGGAGCCGCCGATCCGCGAGCGTCCGAAGCGGTCGACCCGCGAGCGAGTCCATCGTCGGGTGGAGCGGCGGGGCGAGGAAAGTCGTTGGGGACGCGTCTCGCGACGCGAGTCAACACGCACCACGCGGCGAGCCGAAAAAGAACGCAGCGTCGCCTCGACCGGAGGCCGGTCGCGAACTTACTCGTCGTCGCCGAGCAGCTCGGCGGGGTCCTCGCCGCCGCGCTCGGCGATCCGGGCGTTGATCTGGCGGGTCGCCTCGCCGACCTCGCGGCCGCGGACGGTGACGCGCTTGCGCTCGCCGTCGCGGCCCGGCTCGTAGCCCGTGCCGCCTTCGAGCATGATCTGCTTGAGTTCCGTGCCGCGCACGTCGTCGCGCATCGGGCGACCGGTCTCGTCGGAGCCGCCGGTGATCTCGACGGTGTAGCCCGAGAGCCCGACGCTCCCGCCGTCGACTTCCTCACCGATCTCGCGGCCGATGAACCGGTTGGCGTCCTGTCCGTCGATCTCGACCTGGTAGGTGTGGCCGTCCTCCGGGTCGGAGACGGCGACCGTGAAATCTGCCATACCCGGTCGAACTCGGCGCGCGTTCAAAAGCCCGTCGGAACGCCCCGTCCGTCGCTGTCCACGCCGAGCCACCCGCTCGAACGGCTCGGCGGCACCTCGTCTCACCACCGCACGTTGCCCCTCCCCGTCGTCACCGTAGATCCAGCGTGAACCCCGTCTTCGCCTCCGAGTCGAACCCGCAGGACTCGTAGAACTCGTGTGTCCACGCCTCGTCGGACCCGGTCAGCAGCATCACCTTGTAGCAGCCGCGTTCGCGCGCCCGCTCGACCGCCCCTTCGACGCACTGGGTGCCGAATCCCTCCCCACGATACTCCTCGCGGGTCACCACGTTCTCGACTAGCGCGAACGGTCGCGCGCCCCGCGTCAGGTTCTTCGTCACCGACAGCAGGCAGGTGGCGACGAGCCGCCCGTCGTGCTCGACGACCACGATGTCGAGATCCGCGTCGGCGATCATCTCGTCCCACTGGCCCGCTACCTCCTCGGGAGCCAGTTCCGGGTCGGCGGGGTTGAGCTGCCGGTACAGTTCGAGCAGGTCGTCCAGTTCGTCCCGACGAACGGATCTAACCGTGGCCGTCGACATTCGTCTCGCTCTCCGGAGGGTCGCTCCGTCAATCCCGTGGTCGTACCGGATGCGACCCGCTTCTATCCCAAATACTTTGACACGATGGGCCGAACGCTCGCCCATGTCCGGCTGGTCCCCTCCGAAACTGTCGCGCGGTATCGTCGCCGGGTTCGGGCTCGCCTCGGCCCTGATACTGGCGTACGCGCTGCTGATCCAGGGCGCGCTCCTACTGGGACTCCTTCCGGTGTTACTCATCGGGTTCGGCTACCTCGTCTGGCGAGTCGTCGCCGCCGTCGAGGCGATTGCCGACGGCGTCCAGCGGATCGCCGAACAGATGGAACGGGAGTAACCGGACAGTCCTGTCGGCCGGAAATAATTTATCGAGTCCGTGCACAGACCCACTATGGCCGAGGCGTCCACACGGCTGGTTCCCCGTCCGTGGCTCGTCGTCGCTGCGCTCGCCTACGCCGTCCTGTGCTGGTACGCGGTCGTGATCAAGGGGTCGCTGCTGCTCGCCGTCGCCCCGCTGGTCGTCGTCGCCGTCGCCTACGGACTGTCCCGCCGGGCCGTCCCCGCGTAGCGCCGTCACTTCGAGGCGCTCAGTCCCGTTCGACCCCCACCACGGTCGAGACGCGGGCGTTCTCTTTCAGCCGTAGTCCCGCGCCGCCGACCGACAGTGGCACGTGCGCGAGTGACGACAGCGCCAGCGTCGGGTGGAACGCGCCGCGAGCGACCACGGCATCGCGCGTCTGTACTCGTGCGACCGAATCCTCGGGGACCGAAAGCGACTCGTTGTACTCGATCAGGTACTGGCCCGCGTCGAGGTGCCACCACTCGTAATCGTCGTCCTCGTCCCGGTACTGCCGGTCGTGTGGGTCGAGATCCGCCGCTTCGAGTTCGCCCCCGCCGAAGTCCACGCGGCCCGGCTCGGCGACCTCGTAGACCTCCGCCACCGTCAGGTCGAGGCCGCGCCCCTCCGTCTGGGTCGGCTCGTGGACGATCCCGTCGACGAACGCCGTCAAGTCTGTCACGGCCGTGTCTCCGACCCCTCCGGGCAAAAGGGTGGGGTCGGTGTTCGGTTCGAGTGCGGGTCGAGCAGTGGCGTTCGCGCGAGCGAAGCGAGCGAGGACACCCGACGACAGAAGGGACGGTTGTAGTTAGCAGACCGGCTTCGGGTCGACGCCCATCGCTTCGAGCGCGCTCGCGTACCCCTCGTAGGCGGCCGCGACCACGCTCTCGGCGGCCCCCCGGGCGCGTTCCCAGTCGGCGTCCGTCTCGCAGCCCGACTCGAGCAGGTCGACACCTTCCTCGAGCCGTTCCTGTGCGTCGCTCCGCAGCTCCCGCGCCAGGTCCGCCCGGCCCTCGTCGGCTTCGTTGACGAAGAAGTTGATCACCTGCAGCAGCGTCCGGTCGGCGACCAGCGGACGGCCGACGAACCCCGCCGCCAGCCGCTCGACGGTCCCGTCGGTGTCGGCCAGCGCGGCGTGTAGCGGCGCGTCCGTCCCGTCGATGGTCGCCGCGGCGTCGGCGTCGTCGTTCGGTAACTCGGCCAACGAGGCGACGACGCGGTCGAACTGTTCGGTCTCGGCCGCTGCGGTCGTCCCGAAGGCCGAGGCCGCGTCGCCGGTGGCCTCCTCGGCCCACTCCGAGAAGGTATCGCGACCGCTGGCGGCCGATTCGGCGACCGAGCGCAGGACCGGCGCCCGCTCCAGGTCGGCGCCGGTCGCGGCGATGAGGTACTTGTCCGACCCCAGCCGGTCGAGTTCCGTCGCCCGCGCCTCGCGGACCGCTTCGAGGAGTTCCTGACCGTTCATATCCCGTCCGTTGGGCGGCCGGACGGGTATACCTGCGGTCGGCGCGGTCGCGTCCGGCCGACAGCGGGTCGACGCGTCGGCGACCTTTATATCGGGGGCCCGCGTCGTCCCGCCACGCGATGTCCGGACCGGTCGAGATGCTCGTCGAGACGCTCGGGTCCCAGCGGCTCGTGGTCCAGGCGCTGGTCGGCGGACTCGTCATCGCCGGGCTCAACCTCCTGGGCGCGTCGCTGGTGTTCGTCTGGCGCGACCCCTCCGAGCGCGCGCTGGACGGCGCGCTTGGCTTCGCCGCCGGCGTCATGCTCTCGGCGAGTTTCACCAGCCTGATCCTCCCGGGGATCGAAGCGACGCCCGGCGGCAACCCCCTGCCGGTGCTCGGCGGCGTCCTCCTCGGCGCGCTCGCCCTGGACCGAGCGGACGTGCTCGTCCCGCACGCACACTACCTGCTGACCGGGAAGCGCCGGGCGGACGCGGCCGACCCCGGCGACGGCCTGCCCATCGACGACGACCGCCTCGCCTCCGTCGTCCTGTTCATTCTCGCTATTACCCTGCACAACATGCCCGAGGGGCTCGCCGTGGGGGTCGGCTTCGGCTCGGCGGCGGCCGGCGACGCCTCCATCGGGAGCGCCGTCGCGCTCATGCTCGCCATCGGCATCCAGAACATCCCCGAGGGACTGGCCGTCTCGGTCGCCGCGGTCAACGCGGGCCTCGACCGCCGCTTCTACGCCGCCGTCACCGGGATCCGTTCGGGACTCGTCGAGATACCGCTGGTCCTGCTGGGCGCGCTGGCGGTGACGCTCGCGGCGCCGATCCTGCCCTACGCGATGGGCTTCGCCGCCGGCGCGATGCTGTTCGTCATCAGCGACGAGATCGTCCCCGAGACCCACCTCCGGGGCAACGAGCGAGTCGCGACGCTCGGGACGATGGCCGGCGTCGTCGTCATGCTGTATCTCGACGTGTCGCTCGGGTAGCGCCCGCCGGCCGGTCGACGGGGTCGTCCGCGGCGTTCGATCGCCCGGAAGCGACCGACTTAGGTGCGCGCGGCGACTACGGAGGCTGTGACACCGCTGCGCCCGGTCGCCCACGCCGCGCCCTCGCCGGACCCCGGCCTGCTCGGCGTCCACCTGCTGGCGGGCGTCGGATCGGGGCTCCTGCTCGCGCTGGCGGTCGCGGCGCTCGGCCAGCGGGGCTCCCGGTCGTATCTCCTGGTCGTCCTCGCGCTGGCCGCCCTGCTCGCCCGTACGCTCGTCTCCGCGCTCGCGATGTTCGGCCCGCTCGACGCCGGCATGCACCACTTCGCCGAGCACGCCCTCGACGCCATGCTCGCGACGTTCCTGCTCGGCGCCATCTACTACGCGCGTTCGGCCGGCCCGAGCGCCCCCGAGGAGCCGCAGTGACGACGACAGACCGCTCACAATGACCGACACCGACACTCGCGCCCGTGTGGCCGCCCACGTCGCGGACAACCCGGGCGTCTACTTCAGCGAACTCGTCCGCCGGCTCGACCTGGCGCCCGGACAGGTCCAGTACCACCTGCGGAAGCTCGACGACCGCGTCGTCGCCGCCGACCTCTACGGCCGCACCCACTACTACCCGCCCGACTGCGACGCCTTCGAGCGGCGCGCGCTCGCGGTCCTCCACCGCGAGACCGCCGCCGACATCGTCGTCTTCCTTCTCCGGAACGGGCCGACGCCCGCCGCCGAGGCCGCCGACGGCGTCGGCGTCGCCCGGAGCACGCTGGAGTGGCACCTCGAACGGCTGACCGACCTCGACCTCGTCGCCAAGCGCCGCGACGAGCGCGGCCGCGTGACCCTCGTGCTCGAAGCGCCCGAGGAGACCGCCCGACTGCTTCGCACCGTCGAGCCGTCGCTGCCGGCGCGACTGGTCGACCGGTTCACCCGTCTGGTCGACCGCCTGCTCGCCGAGTAGGCCGACGGGACAGCCGAGTGGCGCGGACGGTCGGGCGACCGGGCGGGGCTCGGACCCGCGCCCGTCGACCCCGGCCGCTTTCGACTGCCCGACCAGAACCCCCTTGTCCGACCGGTCGCTAGTGTCGCCGATGCCACCCAGTCGCCAGCGCGGGGTCTCGCGCCGGGAGTTCGTCAAGGCCGCCGTCGCCATCGGCGGGTCCGCGGCGCTGTCGGCCTGTCTCGGTCGGGAGAGCCCCGACCTCCCGCAGGGACCCGACGACCTCTCGGGACTACCCCGCCGCCAGCACGCCTGGAACGACGCCCTCCGCACCGACGACCACGGCAACCACGTCCCGCCGAAACACCACCTCCTGGTCTATCTCGACTACGCCGGCGACGGGACGCCCACCGGGACCGATCGCGAGACCGTCGAGACCGCCCTCCGGTCGCTCGAACGCGCCTACCCGCCCAATACCGACGACGGCGACATCGGCCTCCTCTCGACGATCGGCTACGCCCCCGCCTACTTCGAGCGCTTCGAGGGGGGACTGCCCGAGAGCGTCGACCTGCCGGCGCCCGAGGCGCTCGCGCCCTTCGAGGACCCCGTCCCGGACGAACCCGACGCCGTCGTCCACCTCGCCAGCGACTACGGCTCGGTCGTCCTCGCCGCCGAGGAAGGGTTGCTCGGCGAGCGCTCGTCCGTCAACGGTCGCGAGATGGACGCCACCTTCGACGGCGTCTTCGAGCGGGCCGCCCTCGCCGAGGACGGCCGCGCGCGCCGGACCGGGTTCATCGGCGACGGCCTCCCCGCCGACAACCAGGACGTGGCGGGGATCCCCGATTCGGAGCCAGTCCCCGAGGAGTCGCCGCTGTACATGGGGTTCGAGTCGGGCTTCGAGAAGACCCAGGCCACCGAGGACCGGGTCACCATCGCCGATGGCCCCTTCGCCGGTGGCACCACCCAGCACGTCTCCTCGATGGACCTCAACCTCACCCAGTGGTACGAGCAGGACAGCCGCGAGCACCGCGAGGCGTCGATGTTCTGTCCGGCCCACGCCGAGAACGGCGCGATCGAGGGGACCGGCGAGAACCTCGGGAACTCCAGCGGCGTCGGCGGCTGCGCCGAGACGGTCGAAGAGGACGCCCGCGAGGGGGTCGTCGGCCACGCCCAGAAGAACGCCCGCGCCCGGGAGGACGGCCGCCCGGTCATGCTCCGCCGGGACTTCGACTCGACCGACGGCGACCGCGCGGGCCTGCACTTCCTCGCGTTGCAGGAGTCGATCGCCGACTTCGTCGGCACCCGCGAGGCGATGAACGGCACCGACGCCGCCGCCGAGGGCGCCGTCGGCCAGCGCGCCAACAACGGCATCCTCCAGTACATCAACGTCCGCCGGCGGGGCAACTACCTCCTCCCGCCACGGGAGTCGCGGGCGCTCCCGACGCCCCGCCCCGGCGAGTGACGGGCCACGTCGGCCGCAGTCCTAGCAGCGACCGCCGGCGCGCTCCGACGCGTCGGCGCTTTCGAGAACCCAACCAGAAGCCGCTTTTGCGCATAGCGATTAGGGCCGGACATGCACAGACGACGCTTCCTCGCCGCGGGCGCCGCCGCGGCGTCGGTGGGGCTCGCAGGGTGTCGGTCGCTCTTTCAGACCCGCTCGGCGCGGTCGCCGCCGCTGGTCGAAGACCGGCCCGACGCCGTCTACGTCCCCAGCCACGTCGAGGGGATGGAGATGGTCGGGATGGGATCCGCCGGCGACTTCCGAGTCGCACTGACCTACAGCTACCCCCATCGGTTCTGGCTCGTCAGCGGTGACAGCACCGAGAAGGTCGAGATCGAGGGGTCGGACTCGCTGCACCTCATGACGACCGTCTGGGACCCTGAGACGGAGACCGTCCTCCCGCACGGCTCGGTCACGGCGACGATCACGCTCGACGGCGAGACGCTCACCAGCGGCAAGTCGCTGTGGCCGATGCTCTCCCAGAACATGGGCGTCCACGCCGGCGACAACCTCGAACTCGACGGCGCGGGCACCTACGACGTCGACGTGACGGTCCCGCCGCTCCCGACCCGTCGCGCGGGCGCCTTCGACGGCCGCTTCGATGAACTGGGCAACGCCTCGTTCTCCCTGGAGTTCTCCCAGTCGGCGCTGGAGGAGATTTCCTACGAGACGCTGCCCGACCGGCAGGGCGAGCGCGACGCGCTCGACCCCATGTCGATGGACATGATGCCCGTCTCCGCGACGCCCGCACCCGGGGAGATGCCGGGGACCGTCGTCGGCGAGGGCTCCAGCGGCGACGCCCGGTTCGTCGTCGCGCGACTGGAGTCGCCGCCGGCCGGCGTGGACGGCGAGGGGTCGTATCTCGCAGTCTCGATGCGGACGCCGTACAACGGTAATCCGATCCCGCAGGCGTCGCTGTCGGCGACGGTCACGCGCGACGGGACGACCCGCTACGACGGGTCGCTCACCCCCACCGTCGACCCCGACCTGGGGTATCACTACGGCGCCGTCGCGGACGTGGAGTCCGGCGACGACCTGACGCTCTCGGTCGACGCCGTCCCGCAGATCGCCCGCCACGAGGGCTACGAGACCGCGTTCCTGTCGTTCGACGAGCTGTCGCTGACGGTGGGTGAATAGGTCCGCGAGTTCGAAAGTGCGGCTCGGGGAGTGGGGGTCCGCTCGCTACTCCCGGCCGGGCAGTGAGACGCCGCGGGCCGAGAGCAGGTGGTCGACGCCGCCGACGAGGACGAACACGAGTCCGAGCGCCGTCGCGGCGAGGTGGAGTTCGCCGAACCAGATGGGGACCCAGGCGAAGGTGCCCTGGAGACCGGCGACCGCTTCGGAGAGCAGCGGGATCTTGTCGTCCGGGGCGGTCAGGGCCGCGGAGCCGTTCGCGGCGGTCATCCGCGGTAGGGGCGTCTTCGTCGGCGTCGCGGTCCCGCCCTCGGTGGCGGTAGCGGTGGCGGTGCCGTCGGTCGGCGTCGAACCGCCGTCGTAGCTGCCCGCGTACTCGCCGTAGGGGAGCCGGTCGGCCTCGTAGACGATGCCGGGGCCGCTCCGGGCGGCGGCGCCGACCGAGACGTTCCAGACCATCTCGCCCTGGGGGTTGACCTCGATCACGCGCCGGTTGCGCGAGTCGGCGATCAGCGTGTTGCCGTTGGGGAGGCGGTCGGCGTCGCGGGGCCAGGTGAGGGCGATACCGCCGGCCCGGTCGACCGCCCAGACGGGCTCCCAGTCGCCGTCGTCGGTGCGGTGGAGCTCGACGACGCGGTCGTTCTCGCTGTCGGCCACCAGCACCGCGCCGTCGCCCAGCCACTGCGGGTTGTGCTGCTCCTTGATGACGCTCGGGTCGCCACAGCGCACGTCGCCGTCGCCGTCGGCGTCGGTGAGCCGCCCGCTCTTGAGACAGTTGGCGTCGCTCGTCCCGTCGTCCTCGTTGATCACCTCGACGACGCCGTCGCCGCGCTCGACGATCAGGAGCTGGTTGGCGTTGCGTACCGAGACGAGGAAGCGCCCGTCGCCGATGGAGTCCACGTCGTTGATGTGCAGCCAGTCGCGGCTCGTCGGGTCGTCGGGCGCCTCGTAGCGCTCGCTGGCGCGCCACTCCCAGACCTCGGTGCCGTTCTCGACCACGACGACCCGTTCGGCGTCCATGTCGGTGTAGACGATGCCGCCCGACCCGGTGGCGTCGGCGGCGTGGACCTCGCTGTTGGTGATCGAGCCGACCGGGAAGCTGTACTCCGAGAGGATCTCGCCGCTCCCGGGCTCGATGACCCGGTAGCCCGTCCGAGCGCACGGGGCCGAGCGGTCGCCACAGTCCTCGGAGCTCTCGTTGGCGAAGGCGGCGAGGACGCTCCCGTTGTCGAGCCTGCTCACCTCGAAGTAGCCGTCGGCCTGCGTGTTGCGCCAGGCCACCGACCGGCCGTCGAAGGCGACGACGCTGCCGTGGGTCACCCAGCCGCCCTGGTTGCCGACGAGCGTCTGGGGCTCGTCGGACGAGGGCGTGCCGGACGGAGCGGCCGTGGCGTCGGGGTCCGACGGGGCCGCGGTGTCGTCCGAGGAGGGCGTGGGGGTCGCCGGGGCGTCGACGCCGCCGGCGGACCCGGAGGGAGCGGTCGCGGCGCCGACGACCATCGTCGCGACGAAGAGGCCGACGCCGAGCAAGACCAGAGCGCTGCCGCGCGATACGTCCATCGTGGCACGTTTCTCCGCCTCGTTCGCGAATAAGCTTTCGGGTCCGTGACGGGTCGGTGCCGGTGGTCCTCCCCGGTCGGCGACCCCGTCGGACGGCGCGACGGCTCCCGGGGCGAGAGCGGGCTCGGAGAGACGGCGGACCGGTCAGTTGTCGTCGTCGTCGAGGCCGCCGCCCCAGTTCAGGGCGTCGGCCTGCTTGCCGCCGGTACCGCCGGTGCCGCCGTTGCCGCCGCCGCCGAAGCGCTTGACTGCGGCGCCGAGCGCGGCGACCGCGGCGACGGCTCCCGCACCTGCGTACGGGAGCCAGTCGGGTTCCACGTCGAAGCCGTCCAGCGGGCCGCCGCCGCTGGCGCCGCCACCGCCGCCGGTCGTCGCCGTTGGTGTCGGGGCCTCGGTCGGCGTCACCGTCGGTCCGGTCGCACCGCCGGACGTCGTCGTGGGCGTCGCCGTCCCAGTCGGGGTCACGGTGCTCCCGCTCGGCGCGTCGGTCGGGGTCGGCGCCTCGGTTGGCGTCGCCGTCGGGGTGTCGGTCGGCGTCGTCCCCGCGGGCG
Source organism: Halosimplex rubrum (assembly GCF_013415885.1). Taxonomy (NCBI): domain Archaea; kingdom Methanobacteriati; phylum Methanobacteriota; class Halobacteria; order Halobacteriales; family Haloarculaceae; genus Halosimplex; species Halosimplex rubrum. The sequence goes on along the minus strand of NZ_CP058910.1, from coordinate 1,479,532 downwards.
TGTCGGTGGGCGTCGGCGTGGTGCCCGGTGTGTCCGTCGGTGTCGCCGTCGGGGTGTCGGTCGGCGTCGTCCCCGCGGGCGTGTCGGTGGGCGTCGGCGTGGTGCCCGGTGTGTCCGTCGGTGTCGCCGTCGGGGTGTCGGTCGGCGTCGCCGTGGGGGTCGCGGTGTCGCTCGGGGTCGCCGAGGGAGTCGGCGTCTGGACGGTGTTTGGCGGATCGAGCGCGGCGATCTCGGCGCTGGCGAGGTAGACGGTGTCGTTGCCGAAGGCGGCGGTCGTCCGCAGCGGCGCGGCGGTGTCGTAGGCCCACCGCTCGCTCCCGTCGGCCGCGTCGAACGCGTAGATGCTCTCGTTCTCGCTGCCGACCGTCACGAGGTCGCCGGCGACGCCGGGTTTGGCGCGGATCGCCCCGCGGGCCTCGGCTCGCCATCGGCGGTTCCCTTTCGTATCGAAGGCGTAGAGCGTCCCGGCGACCGTCCCGACGTAGACGGTGTCGCCGGCGACGGTCGGCGCCGCCCTGACCGCCGCGTCGAGATCCCTCGACCAGCGTTCCGTCGCCCCGTCGTCGCTCTCGACGTTCACCGCGTAGAAGCGGCCGTTGCTGTTGCCGACGTAGACGGTGTCGGCGGTGGCCGCGGGGGCCGCGGCAGTCCCTCCCGCTCGGAAGCCCCACAGCTCCTCGCCGCTCGCGGCGTCGAACGCCGAGACGACGCCGCTGGGCGAACTCGCGTAGATGCGGTCGCCGCCCACCGCCGGACTGGTTCCGCCCTTGTCGACGCGGCCGGTCCACCGTTCGGTTCCCTCCGCGCGGTCGATCCCGTAGAGTCGTCCGCCGGAGTCCAGGGCGACGATCAGGTCCGACCACTGGACCGGTGGCGCCGGGATCGGGCCGACTTCGCCCTCGTCGGGCGGGAAGGTCCACCGTTCGGTCCCGTCGCCGGTTTCCAGAGCGCGGACGGTGCCGTCGGCGGCGCCGAGGTAGACGCCGTCGGCGTCGGTGACCGGCCCCGTCAGGTCGGCGTCGGCCTCGTACCGCCACTGCTCGCCGCCCTCCGCCGGGTCCAGCGCGTAACAGACCTGCGTGTCGTCGGCGGTGTAGAGCGCGTCGTCGGTGAGCGCCGGCGACCCGGTCGCGGTGCCGTCGGTCGCGTACGTCCACCGGGTCGTCACCGCGTCGAACGACGCGCGGTCGATGACGGTCTGCGAGCCGCTCTCGACGGCCACGTAGAGGCCGCCGACGACCGCGACCATGTCGTTGACCACGGAGAGGGACGGGTCGTCGACCGGCAGGTCGGCCCGCCAGGCCTCGGTGCCCTCGTTGCGGCCGCCCCACAGGTACGCGTAGACGGTGTCCTCGGCGGTCGCGACGTAGATGGTCTCGTCCGTGGCGATCGGCTTGCGACTCGCCGGCGAGCCGAGGTCGACCGACCAGCGCTCGTCCCCGCCGATCGCGTTCAGGGCGTGGAGCGTCCCGTCGGCCGTCGCCACGAACACGGTGTCGCGCGCGACGGTCGCGCCGCCGACGACCGCGCCCCCCACGTCCGCTCGCCATCGGGCCTCGCCGTCGACCCTGTCGATGGCGTACACCGTCCCGCCGGTGTCACCGATGTACACCTGGTCGCCGCTGACGACGGGCGGCACGTCCTCCGTCGGATCGTCGGCCTCGAACTCCCAGCGGGGGCTCCCCGCCTGGGACTCGCGGGCGACGACGGTGCCCGTCTCCGTCGCGAAGAAGGCGCGCTTCGGGCCGCGTGCTGGCGCCGCCGCGATCGGGTCGCCCGCATCGAACGTCCACCTGCGGGCGCCGCCGTCGCGACCGAGCGAGTAGCAGGTACCCGCCTCGGTCCCCGCGAGGACGCGCGAGTCGGTGACGGTGACCGGCGCCGAGACGGCGCCGTCGACCTCGGTGCGCCAGTATCGCTCCTGAGAGGCGGTCCGGACCGCCAGCACCGCGGCGCCGTCGTCCATGAACGCGGTCCCGTCGGAGACGGCGGCCGCCGCCGGGGACCCGCCGTCGCCGTCGGTCCCGTACCGCCACTGCGTCTCCCCGGAGGCGCGGTCGAGCGCGTAGAGACTGCCGTCGGCGCTCCGGACGTACGCGCGGACGTCGTCGAACGTCGGCTCGCCGGTCGCGCCGATCGCCCGGTCCCACCGGACAGCGATACCGTCGTTCGGTCCGTTCGCGCCGCTGTATCCGGTGTTGCCGTCGTCGAAAGCGAACATCGGCCACCTGCGGGAGGCGGCCGCGTCCGCCGCGCGGTCGGCGGGAGCGCGGTCGGCCGGGACCTGTTCGCCGGCGACGGCAGAGAGGGTCGAACCAGCGACGCCGGCCGCGGTCAGGCCGGCGAGGAAGCGCCGCCGCGTCGGTGCGGGGCGTGTCGTGTCTGAGTGCGGGGTCGTATCGTCCATCCAGCGGACCTCTGCAGGGGAGTCGTCCGGGCCCGTCAAATATCTTGTCGCACGCCGCTTGCGAGCGCAGGCGACCGAACGGCCCCGGTCGGGCGTCTTCGCCTCGCCCCGCGGCCGTCGTGGACGGCCGGGCGCACCCGCCAGTCAGCCGTCGACGGCCGTCACCACTCCAGTTGCCCGCCGCTCTGGTACTCGGTCACCTGCGTCTCGAAGAAGTTCTTCTCCTTGTTGAGGTCCGCGGCCTCGGACATCCAGTCGAAGGGATTGTCCGTCCCGTACTGCTCGGGGAGGTCGAGCTGCGAACACCGCCGGTCCGCGACGTACTCGACGTACTCGGCGAACTGCTCCGGGCCCATCCCGAGAATCTCGTCGGGGCAGGCCTCGCGGGCGTAGCGGGCCTCCAGCTCGACGGCCTCGCGGACCAGTTCGATCACCTCGGCCTCGAAGTCGTCGGTCCAGGCGTCGGTCTCGGTCCGGATCTGGTCGATCAGGTCGACGCCGAACCCCAGGTGCAGCGACTCGTCGCGCATGATGTACTCGAACTGCTGGCCGATACCGGTCAGCTTGTTCTGGCGTTTGAGCCCGAGCATCATCGCGAACCCGGCGTAGAAGAAGATGCCCTCCATGACGACGTAGAAGCCGATCAGGTCCCGGAGAAAGGCTCGCACGTCCTCGTCGTCGTCGATGGTGAAGTCGGGGTCGTCGACGACGCGGGTGAGGTCGACGACGAAGTCGTCTTTCGCCTCGATGGCGGGGATGCGGTCGTACATGCCGTAGAGGTACTCGGGGTCGAACCCCAGCGAGTCACAGCAGTAGATGAACGTGTCCGTGTGGACGGCCTCCTCGTAGGCCTGCCGGAGCAGGTACTGGCGACACTCCGGGGCGGTGACGTAATCGTAGACCGCGAGGACGATGTTGTTGGCCGTCAGCGACTCCGCGGTCGAGAAGAAGCCGAGGTTCCACTCGACGAGGTCCTTCTCGGCTTCCGTGAGCGTGCCGTCCTCGTACTGTCTGGCGTCCTCGCCCATGGGGATCTCCTCGGGCGTCCAGTTGTTGGCGACGCCCGACTGGTAGTACTCGCGGGCCCACTCGTAGTCCATCGGCAGGATCTTGTTCGGGTCGTGCGTGTCGTTGTCCGTCGTGTAGGTTATCGGCATCGTGGATATCTCCCTGAGTTCGGTCTCACTGGCAGGCGTCGCAGGTCGGGTCCTCGACGCTCGGCAGGTCGCCGTCGGCGCGGTCCCCGTCGGCGCCTGCCGACTCGTCGCTCGCGCTCCCGTCGCCGTCGGCCACGTCGCCGCCGCGCTCTTTCGTCTGGGTGCGGCCGTACTCGCCCATGTCGAGCGTGGACTTCTCGAACTGGCTGGCGCCCAGCGTCCGCAGGTAGTAGGTCGTCTTCAGGCCGAGATCCCAGGCGGTCTCGTACACGTCGGCGAGGAGGCTCCCGTCGGTCTCGGGGAAGAAGACGTTGTGGCTCTGGCTCTGGTCGATCCAGACGCCGCGGGCCGCCGAGAGGCGGAGCTGGTGGCGCGGGTCGACCTCGAAGGCGGTGCGATAGAGCTCCCGCAGGTCGTCGGGTATCTCCGCGATCTCCTGGACCGAGCCGTCGTGGAACTTGATCCGGTCGCGGATCTCGTCGGTCCACAGGCCCCGACCTTCGAGGTCGGCGACCAGGTCGTCGTTGACGACGGTGAAGTCGCCGCTCATGTTCGACTTGACGTAGAGATTGGAGTAGAGCGGCTCGATCGAGGCGGAGGTGCCGGCGATGGTCGAGATGGTCGCCGTGGGCGCGACGGCCATCGTGTTCGAGTTGCGCATGCCGTGCTCGGCGACGTGTTCGCGGACCCGGTCCCAGTCGAGTCGCTCCTCGACGTCGACGTCGACCTCGCGGCCGCGCTCCGCTTCCAGCAGGTCGACGGTGTCCTGCGGGAGCAGGCCGCGGTCCCACTTCGACCCCTCGTAGCTGTCGTAGGTGCCGCGCTCGGCGGCGAGCTTCGAGGAGGCCAGGATGGCGTTGTAGGCGACGAACTCGGTGACCTCGTCGGCGAACGCGACCGCCCGCTCGGAGTTCATCGGGACGCGCTGTTCGATCAGCGCCTCGTGGAAGCCCATCATCCCCAGCCCGATGGGTCGATGGGTCATGTTCGAGTCCGCCGAGCGGTCGGTCGGGTAGAAGTTCAGGTCGACGACGTTGTCGAGCATCCGCATCGCCGTCTCGACCGTGTCTTCGAGCTTCTCGCGCTGGATGCCGTCGCTCGCGGTTTCACCGCTCGCGTTTTCCGCGGCGCTTCGCGCCGCGCCAGTCACGTGCTCCGAGAGGTTCACCGAGCCGAGGTTACAGACGGCGGTCTCCTCGGTGGAGGTGTTGAGCGTGATCTCGGTACAGAGGTTCGACGAGCGGATCGTGCCGGCGTGGTCCTGGGGCGATCGGACGTTGCAGGCGTCTTTGAACGTGATCCAGGGGTGGCCGGTCTCGAAGAGGCGAGTGAGGGTGTCGCGCCAGAGGTCGGCGGCGTCGACGCGCTCGTACTGGCGCAGTTCGCCCGCGTCGGCCTTCCGTTCGTACTCGCGGTACAGCTCCTCGAACTCCTCGCCGTGAGCCTCGTGGAGGTCCGGGACCTCGTCGGGCGAGAAGAGGGTCCACTGTTCGTCCGCCGCGACCCGTTTCATGAACAGGTCGGGCACCCACGCGGCGGTGTTCATGTCGTGGGTGCGCCGGCGCTCGTCGCCGGTGTTGCGCTTCAGGTCGAGGAAGTCGGGGTAGTCCAGGTGCCACGGCTCCATGTAGGCGCAGGCGGCGCCGCGGCGCTTGCCCGAGCGGTTGATCGCGGCGGTCACGTCGTTGGAGATCTTGAGGAAGGGCACGGTCCCCGTCGACTCGACGCCGGTCGACTCGATGAGCGAGCCCGACGCCCGGACGGGGGTCCAGTCGGTTCCGAGGCCGCCGGACCACTTCGAGAGCTTGGCGTGGGACTTGTAGGCGTCGAAGATGCCCTCCAGGTCGTCGGGGACGGTCGTGACGTAACAGGAGGCGAGCTGGGGGTGCGTGGTGCCCGCGTGGAAGAGCGTGGGCGAGGAGTGGACGAACCGCAGCGTCGAGAGCAGTTCGTAGAACTCGCGTGCGCGGTCGGCGCGGTCGTCGACGGGTTCGCGCAGGGCGATGCCCATCGCGACGCGCATCCAGAACGCCTGTGGGAGTTCCAGCGGGTCGCCGTCGTCGTCGAGGAAGTACCGCTGGGCGAGCGTGTCGACGGCGATGTGGTCGAAGCGCTCGTCGCGCTCGGGCCGGATCGCCGCCGCCATCTCCGCCAGGTCGTAGGTCAGGAGTCGCTCGTCGACGATGTCGGCGCGGACCCCCTGCTCGATCCCCTCGACGAACGCCTCGCGGTAGGCGTCGGCGTAGTCGTCGTCGAGGTCGGCGTCGTCGGTGACTCGGCCGTCCTCGTCGGCGGGGAGCGCCCAGCCGTCGCCGGGCGGGTCCTCGCCGGTGACGGCGCGGAAGTGCTTGCGGCGGGCGACGCGGGCGGCCGCGTCGTCGTAGGCCGGGTGGCGCTCGATGCGGGCGGTCAGCTCCCCCACGATGCCCTCGTCGCGGTCGTCGGCGTCGACGCCGTCGTACAGCGAGCGTTCGACCGATTCGACGAGCTCGTCGAGGGTCTCGTCGTCGATGATGTCTTCGTGGCCTGTGCGTGCGCGCTCCAGGACGGAGCGGATCGTCGACTGCGCTGTCAGCGTACTCATGGTAGTGTCGCCACTGTTCGGTGGCAAAGCGGCACACGCGGCCGCTCGGCTACCCGGGCGATCCCGCCCGAAACCGCCGAATACGGCCGCTCGCGGTGCGTTCGTTCCTGACCGGCCCCGCCCGAATAAAGCTTTCCAACACCGCTTGCACTAAGACAATTTAGATTGTATTACGCCCCGGTAGCGTTGGATCCGGCGGTCGGCGGGGTGGTCGCTCAGTCGGTCCGGCGGTGGCCGTCCGAAGGGGCGGTCGGTGAGCCGCTGCGGTCGACCGATCCGAGGGGCGTCGCGGGTGTGATATCGGGGTCACGTGGTTCGGCGGGGTCCACGGCGGTGTCGTCGGTGGCTCTGGGGAGGCGGACGCGGAAGACGGCGCCGTCCCCGCCGTTTTCGGCGAGGTCGATCGTGCCGCGGTACTGCTCGACGAGTTTCGCGGAGAGGTACAGACCGATGCCGTGGTCGACGGCGAGCGTGTCCGGGCGGTCGAACAGGTCGGAGACCTCGCCCTGCGGGACGCCCGGGCCGTCGTCGGCGACGCGAACGGATACCTCGTCGTCGGCGACGGCCATCGTCACCGACACCGACACGGGACCGTCGCTGTGTTCGACGGCGTTCGCCAGCAGGTTGCCGAACACGCGTCCCAGCAACGGGTTCGCCTCGACGAGTGCGCGTTCGGGCACGTCCGCCTCGAACGTCGCCTCGTCGTACCGGGAGTCGGCCGTCTCGATCTGGGCGCGCAGGACCGACGCCGCGTCGACCGATTCGAGGGGTTTCTCGGTCCACGTGGCGTGCAGGAGCTCCCGGACGTTCTGGATCACCTCCGTCACGTCCTGGCTCTGGCGGTAGATCGTCGTGCCGCGGTCGTGCGCGGCTGTCCCGGGGTCGTGGTCGTTGCGCAACACCTCCGCGTTCCCGGAGATGACCTGCGTCGCGTTCAGGATCTCGTGTCTGAGTAGCCCGTTGAGATAGTCGAGGAAGTCCCGCTGACTGGCGGCATGCTCGGCGCGGAACTCGGCGCGGGCCGCGTCGACCGACCGCTGGATGGCCTTCGCCTCGGAGAGGCCGACGGCCAACCCTATCCCGGCGCCCACGGCCGCGCTCCAGCGCACCCACGCGACGAACATCCCGACCGAGGTGGTCCCGATCACGGCGATGAGCACGAGATTGAAGACCGCGGACGCGACGGCCGACCCGACGAACCACCGCCGGACCCGCGGGTATCGCTCGGGGTCCAGGTCGCCCTCCGGGAGTCGGTACCCGACGTACCCGATCCCGACGAGGAACGGGATCGTCGTGACGACACCGACCAGGAACTCCCCCGTGAACACCAGCGCCCCACCGCCTGTCCACTGCCCCCATCCGCTCGCACGGGCGATCGCCTCTGCGACCATCGTGACCGTCAGTAGTGCGGCCGAACCGACCACCTGTCGCGGGAAGCCCCCGGCCTCCGCGGACGCGTCCCCTGTCATACGTGTTCGTTTATCAAATTATGATAAATAACCGTCGGAATGGTATCCACCCACACACCACAGGACCGTCGGCTGTGGGGGCCGTAGATCGGATCGATCGATACGGCACCCGACGACGGAGCGCGAGTATCTTCTCTGAAAACAGGCGGGTCCGGCCGAGTCGTTCGTACGGGACACCCACGTCCAGGATCACGGCGGCGTGTCACACGCCTTCGCGTGCCGGGACCGGTGGTCCTCAGAACTCGTCGACGGGTTCGGGGACGACGCCCTCCTCGTCGTCGCCGCCGGCGAGGTCGTACTCCTCGCGGAGCTCGTGGATGCGGTCGCGGATGTCGGCGGCGAGTTCGAACTCCAGGTTGTCGGCGGCGTCCTCCATGCGCTCCTGGAGTCGTTCGATGGCGCGGGCGGCCTCCTCGTCGTCGTCGGGCGCCAGCGAGGCGGCGTCGCCGGTGTCAGTCTTGCTCCCGGGCAGCGACGATTCGCCGATCTCCTTGTCGATGGTCGTGGGCGTGAAGCCGTGTTCCTCGTTGTACGCCTCCTGGATCTCCCGGCGGCGGTTGGTCTCGGCGATGGCCGACTCCATGGCGTCGCTGGGGTCGTCGGCGTAGAGGACGACCTCGCCGTTGACGTTGCGCGCGGCGCGGCCCATCGTCTGGACGAGCGTCGTCTCCGAGCGCAGGAACCCCTCCTGGTCGGCGTCGAGGATGGCGACCAGCGAGACCTCGGGGATGTCCAGGCCCTCCCGGAGGAGGTTGATCCCGACGAGCACGTCGATCTCTCCCAGCCGGAGCGACCGGATGAGTTCGTGGCGTTCGAGCGTGTCCGTCTCGTCGTGCATATACTCGACGGCGACGCCCGCTTCCTCCAGATACTCGGTCAGGTCTTCGGCCATCCGCTTGGTCAGGGTGGTGACGAGCACGCGCTCGTCGCGGTCGACGCGACCGTCGATCCGGTCCATGAGGTCGTCGATCTGCCCCTCGGCGGGCGAGACCTCGACCGCGGGGTCGACGAGGTGGGTGGGACGGACGATCTGCTCGACGACCTGCTCGCTGTGTTCGCGTTCGTAGTCGGCGGGCGTCGCGGAGACGTAGAGGGTCTTGTCGGTCTTGTCCTGGAACTCCTCGAAGGTGAGCGGGCGGTTGTCGTAGGCCGTCGGGAGCCGGAACCCGTTGTCGATCAGCGACTCCTTGCGGGAGCGGTCGCCCGCGAACTGGCCCTTGATCTGGGGGATCGTCTGGTGGGACTCGTCGATGACGGTGAGGAAGTCCTCGGGGAAGTAGTCCAGCAAGGTGTACGGCGCGTCGCCCGACTCCCGTTCGGAGAGGTGGACGGAGTAGTTCTCGATGCCCGAGCAGTAGCCCGTCTCGCGCATCATCTCCAGGTCGAAGGTGGTGCGCTCGTCGATGCGCTGGGCGGCGACGGCGTCGCCGTTGCGCTCGAAGTACCTGACTCGCTCCTCCTTCAATTCCTCGATCTCGGCGATCGCGCGCTGGAGGCGCTGTTCGGGGATCGAGTAGTGTTCGGCCGGGTGGACGAGGACGGCGGGCTCGCTCGATTCCACCTCGCCCTCCAGCGGGTCGACCTTCAACATCCGGTCGATCTCGTCGCCCCAGAACTCGACGCGGACGGCGTAGCGGCCGTACATCGGGTAGATCTCCAGAGTGTCGCCCCGCACCCGGAAGGTGCCCTGCGTGAAGTCCACGTCGTTGCGCTCGTAGTTGAGGTCGACGAGCCGTTTGAGCACCTCGTCGCGGTCGATCTCCTGGCCGACCTCCAGTTCGAGGCTCATGTCGACGTAGTTCTGCGGGTCGCCCAGGCCGTAGATGGCCGACACCGAGGCGACGACGATCACGTCGTCGCGGGTGAGGAGCGAGCGGGTCGCGGAGTGGCGCAGGCGGTCAATCTCGTCGTTGATGGAGGCGTCTTTCTCGATGTACTTGTCGGTCTGTTCGACGTAGGCCTCGGGCTGGTAGTAGTCGTAGTACGAGACGAAGTACTCGACGGCGTTGTCGGGGAACAGCTCGCGGAACTCCTCGTAGAGCTGGGCGGCCAGCGTCTTGTTGTGGGCGATGACGAGCGTCGGCATCTGGGTCTCCTCGACGACCCAGGAGACGGTGTTGGTCTTGCCCGACCCGGTCACGCCGAGCAGGGTCTGTTCGTCCATGCCCCGGCGAAAGCCCGCGGCGAGCCCTTCGATCGCCTCGGGCTGGTCGCCCGCCGGGTCGAACGGCGCGTCGACGCGGAAGTCGCTTTCGGCGTCCGGCCTGTCCGGCGACAGGGGCCCCTCGGTGTCGCTCATTACCCGGAGGTAGGGTCGGACGAACTTGAGGAGCGCGGTCCGACCGGCGAGGCGCCCTCCGCTCTCGTCCCGCGTTCACCGGCGACGAGACCGACGACGCCTCGCGCGGTGGATATTTGACGGGGCCGAACCCACTCGCGGGTATGGCGATCGAAGACCGCGGCGACGCGAGCCTGATCACTCACGCGCTCGCGACGGACGTGTTGACCCGGTTGCGCGACGTGAAGACCGAACAGGTGGAGTTCCGGAAGGGACTCGTCAAGCTCGGCCGGATCTGCGGCTACGAGATCATCGACGGCGCGATGGAGACGGAGTACGTCGCCGTCGAGACGCCGCTGACCGAGACGATGGGCCAGCGCGTCAAGGGCCTCGACGACGTGGTCATCGTCAACGTGCTCCGCGCGGCGACGCCGTTCGTCGAGGGGCTGCTGAAGGCGTTCCCCCGCGCCCGCCAGGGCGTCATCTCCGCCAGTCGCGACGAGGCCGCCGGCATGGACGAGTCCGGGCGGTTCCCCATCTCCGTCGACTACGTGAAGCTCCCGGACATCGAGCCCGAGGACACCGTCATCGTCGCCGACCCGATGCTGGCGACGGGGTCGACGATGTGCGCCGTGCTGGAGCGGGTACTGGAGGGCCAACCCGAGCCCGAGAACCTGTTCGTCCTCTCGGCGGTGAGCGCCCCGGAGGGGCTGTTGCAAGTGAGCGAGGCCGTCCCGGAGGCCGAACTGCTCACCGTCGCGATCGACGACGAACTCGACGAGGACGGCTACATCGTGCCCGGACTCGGCGACGCCGGCGACCGGGCGTTCCGGACGACGGAGTAGGAGACGGCGGCGCGGCGTCGGTCAGTCCATCGCGACGTAGGTCTGGGTGTCCTCGATGCCCTCCAAATTCTGGATGTGGGTGGCGGCGACGGCCTTCACGTCGGCGGTCTCGTCGACGGTGACGGTGGCGATGAAGTCCACGTCGCCGGCGACGATGTAGGCGTCGTCGACCCCCTCCACGTCGAGTATCTCGGATTTGAGCCGCTCCGCGTCGCCGGAGTGGGCCTTGACCATGACGTAGGCGCGGACCATCTCAGGCGCCCCCCGTCGCGGCGACTGCCTCGCCGACGACTATCTGGCGCACGTCGTCCAGTTTCTCGAAGTCCGCGAGGATGGCGAGCGTGTCGCCAACTTCGAGCGACACGTCCTCGTCGGGGATGATGAGCGGGTCGCCCTGCTTGCCGAAGGCGAGCAGTTCCGTGTCGGCGGGCAGTTCGAGTTCGCTCAGGGTGTAGCCGCGCATCGGCGACTCCGGCGAGACGGTGAGCTCGACGAGCTGGAGGTTCTGCGCGATGTCGGCGACGGCGCGGATGTTCCCGCCGAGGAGGGCGTTCTTGGCGACGATGGCGCCCAGCCGCTCGGGGTAGATGACCTCGTCCACGTCGGAGGCGTACTTGCGGTAGATGTCCTCGCGGTACTCCTCGTCGATCCGGAGGACGGTGCGACAGCCGTGGTGTTTCGCGACCATGCACGCGACGAAGTTCGTCGAGAGGTCGCCCGTCAGCGCGCCGACGGCGTCGGCCGCTGCCAGGTCGACGGCGAGCAACACCTGCTCGTCGCTGGCGTCGCCCTCGATGACCTCGTAGCCCTCCGCCGTCGCGCGGTCGACCTTCGTCGGGTTGCGCTCGATGAGGACCACCTCGTGTCCGCTGTCTTCGAGTGCGCGTGCCGTTCGCAGCCCGACGCGGCCGGCACCCACGATAACGAATCGCATGGTAACGCGTACGACCAGACGGGGAATAAAGCTACCTCCGATCGCACCCCGATCTGTGGCTCCGAACCCCCGATCGATCCCCCAGCCGCTTGTGTGCGTGTCAGTCTCACCCTAGCCAATTACTGCCGGCTTCGAGGGACGGGGGAAGGTTTTTGGAGTCACCGAGAGAAGATCGTCCTACGATGGTGCGGGCCTTTATCATGGTGAAGACGGCGGCCGGGAAGTCCGAACAGCTGCTCGACTCGATCCGGGGGATCGACGGGGTCGAGGAGGCGCACATCGTCGCCGGCCAGTACGACATCATCGTCGAGGCGACCGGCGAGGAGGTGTACGACCTGATGCACGGCGTCGCGACCAGGCTCCGCGACCTCGACGGTATCGCCGACACGAAGACCTACATCTGTCTGGACTGACCGCTCCCGCGGTCGGACCCCGTCGCCCTCCGCTCGCCGCCCGCCGTTCGGCACCGATTTCGGTCACTCCCGCGACTCGTCGCCCGGGAGCCCCTCGCTCCCGGCGGCGGGCCGGTCGCCGGCGGCTCGCTCGGCGACCGCCCGGCGCTGGTCGCGGACCCGAGGCGGGAGCGCCGCGTAGGCGTGGTCGAACACGTCGCCGGGGTCGCGCTCGCTCCTCTCCGCGGCCGCCACGGCCTCGTCGATCTCGCCTTCGGCCGCCTCGCGCGCCGCCTCGACGAACCCATCGTCGACGACGCCCGCCTCGCGCAGGTAGTCGCCGTACCGCTCCAGCGGGTCGGCGGTCCGCCAGTCGGGCAGGTCCTCGGCCGCGGCGTCGCGGTAGCGGTCGGGGTCGTCGCTGGTGGTGTGCGCCCCCTGCCGGTAGGTCAGGCTCTCGACGAGGACCGGGTCGCCCGACAGCGCCGACTCCCGGGCCTCGGCGACGGTCTCGTAGACCGCGACCGGGTCGTTGCCGTCGACTCGCACGCCCTCGAACCCGTAGGCGCGGGCCTTCCCGGCGACGGTCTCGCTCGCGGTCTGGCGGTCGGTCGGCACGCTGATCGCCCAGCCGTTGTTCTCGCAGAAGAAGACGACCGGCGCCGAGAACACGCCCGCGAAATTGAGGGCCTCGTGGAAGTCCCCCTCGCTCGTGGCGCCGTCGCCGAGACAGGCGCACGCGACGCGCTCGTCGCCGCGGTGTGCGGCGGCCATCCCCGCGCCGACCGCGTGGGGGAGCTGGGTCGCGATCGGCGTCGCCTGCGTGAACGTGACCGGCCGCCGGCCGGCGTGGGTCTCCGACCCGTCCGCGGGTTCGTACTCGGAGAACCCGCGGCGAAACCGGAGGATATCGGCGGGCGAGCGACCGCGGGCGAGCTGCATGGCGTTCGAGCGGTAGGTCGGGAAGAGCCAGTCGTCGTCGGTCAGGGCGCGGGCGGCGCCGACCTGGGACCCCTCCTGGCCCACGAAGGGGGGATAGCCGCTCATCCACCCGCGGCGCTGGAGCGCGACCGCCCGCTCGTCGAAGACGCGAGCGCGGACGATGTCCCGAAGCAGCGCGCGCGCCAGGTCCGGGTCGACGCTCGTCTCGCTCAGCGACCGCTCGCCGATGACGCGGTGCATGCCGTAGACTGTGGAGCGGCGGCGGGAAAGCGATTGCGTCGGTCCGGACGGCGACCCGGCCGAGACGGCGCCCGCTCGCAGTCGACACCTCAAAGAGCGCGCGGCGCCAACGGCCGGTATGGTCACCGCCGTCGACGCGGTCGAACTGGTCTTCCTGATCGTCGTCCACAGCGCGGTCGCCGCCCTGATGACGCGCTTTTTCCGCGTGCGCCTGTCGACCCGGTGGGGTGGGTTCCTCTACGCCGGCGTCCTCGTGCCCTTCGCGTTACTGCTGTCGACGCTGTTTTTCAGCGGCATCCTGCCGCTGGGACCGAACCTGGGGTCGGCCGGCGCCGTCGTGACGCTGATCATCCTCCTGCCGACGGTGGCGGGCATCACCTTCGATTACTTCTGGATGCCCTCCCCCGACGAGGTGGACCTGCCCGAGCGCTGGGACAGGGACGAGCGACCCAGCCGCTACGAGAACCGCTGACCGGTCGCCGCGACGCCGGAGCCCGCCGGCGCGGACCGCACCGCGAGCTCACTCCCCCAGCACGTCCAGCACGGCCGACTCCACGTCCGAGAGCACCGCTTCCTGGGGGCGGGTCGCGTCGATCCGGACGAACCGCTCGGGGTCGTCGTCGATCAGTCGCTCGTAGTTCTCGCGGACCGATTCGAGGAACCCCACCTGCTCCATCTTGTTGGTCGACCCCGCCCGGCGGGCGCCGGTCTCGGGGTCGACGTCGAGGTAGACCGTCGCGTCCGGGCGGCGAGTGAAGGGAGCGTGTACGTCGCGGACGTAGTCGAGCGGATCGGAAACGTCGAGGTGCGGGTGGGCGTCGAGCGTCGCGCCCTGGTAGGCGTACCGGGAGTCGGAGTAGCGGTCGGAGACGACGAGCCGGCCCTCCGAGAGCGCCGGCCGGACCACCCGGTCGAGGTGGTCGGCGTGGTCGGCGGTGTAGAGGAACAGCTCGGCCAGCGAGTCGGCGTCGGGGTCGCCGATCGAACGGGCGACCGCCTCGCCGTACCACGAGTCGGTGGGCTCGCGGGTGAACACCGCGTCGGCGGGCAGGGCGTCGCTCTCGGCGAGGTGGGCGGCCGCAGAGGACTTCCCGCTGCCGTCGAGCCCCTCCAGCGTCACGAGCATACCTGCCCGTCTCGGTGGCCCCACCTAAACGACTCGGTAGCGCGACGAGGCGAGACGAACGATCGCGGCCGAGTCACCGAGACGGCGCCGAACGGCCCGAGACGATAGCCTCATCCCGGCCGACACCGACGAGGTGGATATGACCGACCACTTCGAGGTCCACGAGCGCGACGGGGCGGCCCGTCTCGCCGAGGTGCGCCTCGACTCGCCGGTGACGACGCCCGCCTTAGTCACCGACGCCGACCGCGACGACGACGCGCCCGAAGCGGGGGTCGCGGCGCCGGTCCTGGCCGACCCCGGGACCGGCTGGGCGACCGAACCCGACGCCCCCGACGGCGACGACGCGCGACTCACCGTCCTGCCCGCCCGCGGGTTCCCCTCGGGGACCCCCGACGAGGTGCAGGAGGCGTTCGCGCCCGAGGTCCCCGAGACCGACTATCCGAGCGCCGCCGTGATCTCCGCCGACACCGCCGCGGACCTGGGCACCGACGCCTACGTCCTCTCCGGAGCACCCGGTATCGCCGGCCACGCCGAGAAGTTCGTCGACTCGATGGTTCGGGTCCGCGAGGCGATCCCCTACGACGCCGCGCTCTACCTGCCGGGCGTCGCCACGCCCGCGAACGTCGCGACGCTGGTCTACGCTGGCGTCGATCTGGTCGACGCCGACCGCGCCGTCGTCCGCGGCACGCAGGGCCGCTATCTCACCGTCGACGGCCACCAGTTCCTCGAAGACCTCGACGAACTCCCCTGCGCCTGTCCGGCCTGCCAGCAGCCCCGCGAGGCGTTCGACCGGATGGACTGCGCCCGCCACAACGTCAACGCCCTCGAAGCGGCGCTCAAGACCGTCCGCCGACGGATCCGCGACGGCCGCCTGCGCGACTACATCGAGGGCCAGGCCCGCCACGAGCAGTGGCTCACCGCCGTCTTCCGGCGGCTCGACCAGCAGTACGGCTATCTGGAGGAGCGCACCCCCATTCTGCGCCAGGCCGAGATCACCGCCGCGACCGAGGACACCGTCCGGCGAGTCGAGATCCAGCGCTTCGCCGAGCGAGTCACCTCGCGCTATCGCAACCGCTTCGACAACCCGCTCGTGCTGGTGCCCTGCTCGGCGCGGAAACCCTACAGCGACTCCCAGAGTCACGGCCAGTACCACGACGCCGTCCAGTGGCGCGCCCACAAGGTGTCGATGACCTCGCCCATCGGGTGCGTCCCGCAGGAACTCGAACTCACCTACCCCGCCCAGCACTACGACTCCGTCGTGACCGGCCGCTGGAGCGCGAACGAGATCGAGTTCGTCGCGAGCGTGCTGGAACGCTACCTGGAGCACACCGACTATCCCCGCGTCATCGCGCACGTCCCCGAGGACTACCGCCCGATCTGCGAGCGCGTCGAGCGGTCGCTCGGCACCGAGTTCACCTACACCGTCGAGGACCACCCCACCACCACGGAGTCGCTCGGGAACCTCGCCAGCGAGCTCTCGGGCGAGCTGAAATACGGCAAGCGCGAGCGCCAGCACAACACCGTCCGCGCCATCGCCGACTACCAGTTCGGCGCCGGTGCCGGCGACGAGCTGTTCGACGACCTGACGATCCGCGGCAGCCACCCCGGCCTGCAGGCCCACGACGGCGACGGCGAGCAGCTCGCGGTGGTCGTCCGCCCCTACGGCACGCTGGCGTTCACGCTCGCCGGCGCCCGCCACTGGGCCGAGAGCGACGCGCCGACCAAGCGCGTCGAGATCGACGACTTCGTCCCCCACGGGAGCGTCCTCGCGCCGGGGATCGTCGACGCCGACGAATCGATCCGCGTCGGCGACGAGGTGGTCTTCGAGGGACCGAGCGCCTTCGCCGTCGGTCGCGCGGAGATGTCCGGCCCGGAGATGGCCCGCTCGACCCGCGGGATCGCCGCGCAGGTCCGCCACGTCGACGAACTGTAGTCGGCGGTGCGGTGGCGCGCGCTGTCGCGCGCTTTCATGCGCGCGGCGTAGCCGTGCGAGGGATGAGTGAGTGAGCGGAGCGAACGAGCGAATCGGTTGGGGAGGTGTGTGGCCGTCTACGGTCGCTGTCGCGGTTTCGATTCTGGTGGATTGAAAGGGCGAGACGCGCTCGCGGGCGTTCATCGCGTGCTATCGCTCGCGGGCGTTCATCGCGTGCTATCGCTCGCGGTCGTCACTGTTTGTTCCAGACCGACACAAACAGAAACAGCCGTTACAACTGAGACACGAATCGAACGAACTCGCGAGACACCCGATGACGCTTATCGCGTGCGATAATCGCCCCCAAATAGTTATCTCGGGGAGCGGGGAACGTGGAGCCAACGTGACGGGACGGACCGACCGACGGGGTGGCGCGGGTCGCGGACGCGCGAGCGGGGGACGCCGATGAGCGGCGACTCGGTGCGGTACGCGTGGCTCCCGGAATCGGCCCGGAGCGAGCGGGTCGCCCGCGTCGCCGCGACGTTGACGCGCGTGGTGTTCGGCGGCCGTCCCGGTCTGGCGCTGTTCTGCGGGGCGCTCGCCCTGTACGTGTTGACCTGGCGGATGGGCGTCTTCTTCAACGACATCGGGCTGTACCCGTGGATGCTCGAACGGCTGGCCGACGGCCACCTGTCGCTGGGCGTCCCGGGCGAGCTCGACCAGGGGTACCCCGGGATACACTATCGGGACGGGCGGGTGTGGGGTCGCGGCTACGGGCTCGTCGCGCTCGCGCTGCCGGTCTACTGGGCGGTCGAAGTCCTCGACCCGCTGGTCGACCTGCGCTGGCTGGTCGTGGTCGGGTTCAGCGGGCTGACGCTCGCGACGGCGCTGCTCGTCGGCGACCTGGTCGGCCACCGCCGACGCGGTCTCGCGGCCGGCGTCGGGCTGGGGACGCTCGCACTGGCTGGCAACGCCTGGTTCTACAAGTCCTACATCGGGGAGCTGTCGATGTTCGCGCTTCAGATCGCGACGATGCTCGCGGGCGCGGTACTCGTCGCGGCCGTCTACCGGTTGCTGGCGTCGCGTCACGGGACGACCGTCGGGCTGCTCGCTGGCGCGACCGTCCTGCTGGGGACGCCCGTCGCCTTCTGGGCGAGCACGCCCAAGCGCCACACGCTCTCGGCGATGTTCGTCGTACTCGCCGTCTACGCGTTCGCGGCGAGCCGCGAGCGCGACCGTGCGCCGCTGGAGGCCGCGGCGCTCCGTGGCGGTGCCTACGCCTGCGGCGGCCTGCTCGCGTGGGTCCACGCCCCCGAGGGGATCACGCTGCTGGGTGCGCTGGCCGCCGTCGACCTGCCGACCGCCCCGAGAAACGACCGACGGACGCTGGCCGTCGTCGCCGGGCTGGCCGGCCTCTCGCTCGTCCCGTACCTCGCGACCAACGCCGTCGTCTCGGGCAACCCGCTGCTCCCGCCGCACTTCCTCGACTCCTACCACGGCGAGTCGCTGGCCGAACTCACCGACGGTGGGGCGGCGGGCGGCGGGAACGGTGGGAGCGGCGGAGCCGCGTCGGCCGGCGGTGGCGACGCCGCAGGCGGGACCGGCGGGAGCGCGGGATCGGCGTCCGGCGGCGCCCTCGCCGCTATCGTCGGGACCGTCGCCGCGGTCGCGGGGACGGTCGTCGCCGGGTTCGAGGCGGTCCGCCCGCTGGCGCGGCGAGCGCTGGACATGTACGTCGGCGGGTTCGTCGCGCTGCTCACCGAGCCGGAGGGGGTCTTCCGGACGTTCGTCCGCTGGGGCGAGGCCGACAAGAACGTCTCGAACCTCTTCTTCGACGGGAAGACGAACCTCTCGGTGCTGGAATCGGCGCCCGTGCTCGCGGCGCTGGTCGCGCTGCCGCCGGTACTCGGCCGGTGGAGCGGCCGCGTCCGCGCCGGCGAGCGGCGCCTCCGCGAGGCCGTCGACCCCGTGGACCTCCTCGTCCTCGTGTTCGCGGCGCTGTTCCTCTCGCTGTACGTCGGCAACCTCCCGGTACAGGTCCAGGCGACCGTCCGCTATCTCCACCCGATCTATCCGCTCGCTGTCTACGGGATCTTCCGGATCCCGGAGGTCCGGTCGCTGCTCACCGAACGAACCCGGGCGGCCGCCCTCGGCTACGAGGCGGGCATCCTGCTGGGGGCGCCCGTCGCCTTCGGCGCGCTCCTGTTTTTCGACGCGTCGAAGGGCGAGGTCGTCCAGCCGTTCGGGCTGGCGTCGCTGGCCGCCGCCGCGGTCCTGGCGGTCGCGCTGCTGGCCGGTCGCCGCGACGACCGCGCCAGAGGGGTCGCCGCGGGCGCCTTCGGCGTCGCGACCGCGATGGCGACCGTCTACCTCCTGCTCACGTCGTTCGTCCTCTTCCACTACGGCCCCTCGGCGCTGCCGGCCGTCGACGCGCTCAGCGGCGAGTTCCGCTGGCTCGCGCTGACGAACGGCTGACCCGCGACCACCCCGCTCGCGCTCCGCGAGGCAAGCCCGCGACCGCGGAGGTTTTATCGCCCGACCGGATAGGACGGGGCAATGAGCCAGCCGAGCCCCGACGTCTACGAGCAGGGCAAGGGGATGGACGCCCACAACAAGGTGATGCGCGAGGTGCGCTCGCGCAACGACGCCAGCTACGACCCGCGCGAGCCCACGCGGGTCTGGCTCGACGAGGACAACACCCCCGACGGCTTCGTCAACTCGCTCACCATCATCCTCAACACCGGCGGCTGCCGCTGGGCCCGCGCCGGCGGCTGCACCATGTGCGGCTACGTCGCCGAGTCCGTCGACGGCGGCAGCGTCCCCCACGAGGACCTGATGGCCCAGATCGACGCCTGCCTCGAACACGAGCAGGAGAACGCCGAGGACCTCCGCGGCGAGCAGGCCGATCTGATCAAGATCTACACCTCCGGGTCCTTCCTCGACGAGCGCGAGGTGCCCGCCGAGACCCGCCAGGCCATCGCCGACACCTTCGCGGATCGGGACCGCATCGTCGTCGAGTCCCTGCCCGATTTCGTCGACCGCGAGAAGATACGGGAGTTCACCGAACACGGGCTCGACTGCGACGTGGCCATCGGGCTGGAGACCGCCACTGACCGCGTCCGCCGGGACTGCGTCAACAAGTACTTCGACTTCTCCGACTTCGAGGACGCCTGCGAGGAGGCGCGGGCGGTGGGAGCGGAGCGACCACCGCCGGACGAGCGAGCGGCGACCGACGAGAGCCGCGAGCAGGGACGCGGCGGCGTCAAGGCCTACCTCCTGATGAAACCGCCCTTCCTCTCGGAGGGCGAGGCCGTCGCGGACATGAAGCGGTCGGTCCGGCGCTGTCTCGACGTGGCGGGGTGTCACACCGTCTCGATGAACCCCTGTAACGTCCAGCGCTACACGATGGTCGAAGACCTCTACCACGAGGGCGGCTACCGTCCGCCGTGGCTCTGGTCGGTCGCCGAGGTGCTGGAGGCGACGGCGGACGTCGACGGCATCGTCGTCTCCGACCCCGTCGGCCACGGCTCCGAGCGCGGCCCGCACAACTGCGGCGACTGCGACGACCGCCTTCAGCGCGCCGTCAAGGACTTCGACCAGCGCCAGGACCCCGCCGTCTTCGACCAGGTCTCCTGCGACTGCCGGCGCACCTGGGAGGCCGTCGTCGAACGCGAGCGCAGCTACTCCCTCCCCCTGGCGCGATAGCCGTCCGACCGCTCCCCGGGCGGTTCGACCCGAAACGATCCCCTCCTGAGCGCGTCGGTGTGTCTGCCGTTGGCACGGGTCGGTCCGGTACAGTCCTGCGATTACACTTTCACTCCGGTTGCCGTGGGTTTTTATGCGTCTACGATCAAGGCAATCGTAGGGGCCCTGGAGACCCCGACTGTCACACGCTCCAGCCCCTACGTTCCCCCATCCTATCCTTATCGTCCGCAGTGACGACGCCGTGTTCGGCTCTATCGAGGCCTCGGTGCGGGCGAACGCCGAGACCCCTCGCCGCGACCGCGGTCGCGGCCTCCGAAAATCGGAGCGGTCCGTGGGCGAAAACCCACGCCGCTGCACCGCCACCGCACCGCCACCGCACCGAACCGTCACTGCACCGCCATCGCATCGTCACCGCACCGACGCGACCGAACACGCTTCCCCGAGTCGGAACGGACTTTTGCCAGGAGCGCATTCCCGGAGACACCGATGAACGCGGACGCGGTCGTGCTCGACGTCGACGGCGTACTCGTCGACGTGGCCGACTCCTACCGCCGGGCGATCGTCGAGTCGGTGTCCCGGGTCTACGGCGACACTATCGAGAAAGCCGATATCCAGCAGTTCAAGGACGCTGGCGGCTTCAACAACGACTGGGAACTCACGTACGCGGCCGCGCTGTACGTGCTCGCGCGCGACGAGGGGCTCGCGCTCTCGCTCTCCTCTTTCACCGACCGGGTAGCCGCCACGGGCGGCGGCGTCTCCGCGGCCGAGACGGTCGTCCTCGACGCGCTCGGCCCCGCCGAACGCGAGCGCGTCATGAACGAGTGGGACCCCGACCGCCTCCGGCAGGTGTTCCAGCAGCTGTACCTCGGGAGCGACCTCTACCGCGACCTCGAAGGCGCCGAGCCCGACGCGGACACGCCGGGCTACATCCACGACGAACCCGTCATCATCGACGACGAGACGATCGAGGCCCTCGACGCTCGCTACGACGTGGGCGTCCTGACGGGCCGACCCGCGCCCGAAGCCGACATCGCGCTCGACCGCGCGGGTCTGGACGTGCCCGACGAGCACCGCTTCACGATGGACGACTGGGAGGCGGGCAAGCCCCACCCCCGGGCGCTCGTGACGCTGGCCGAGCGCTTCGACGCCGAGCGAGTCGTCTTCGTCGGCGATACGCTCGACGACATCCGGACAGCGGTCAACGCCGCCGACGAGGACCCCGAGCGAACCTACCGGGGCGTCGGCGTCCTCACCGGCGGGCTGACCGGCGAGGAGGGTCGCCGGAAGTACGAGCGGGCGGGCGCGACCGCAGTGATCGACTCCGTCAACGACCTGCCCGAGTGGCTGGACGGCGACGACTGAGGGCCCGTCGTTCGGCGACGGGTAGTCCGTCGGGCCGACGACACGTGACCCGGCCGTTCGCCGAATCGCTAACCCTTATCCTGATCTCGGCCCACGCTCCGGTATGGACATCGCACTGCTGGGCGGGACCGGCGACATCGGCGAGGGACTGGCGCTGCGGTGGGCGTACCACACCTCCCACAGCGTGGTCGTCGGCTCCCGGGACGCCGAACGCGCCGAGAACAAGGCCGAGGAGTACGCGACCGAACTCGACAGCCGCGGGGTCGACAGCGACATCGCCGGCGCCGAGAACGCCGCGGCCGCCGCCCGCGCCGACGTGGTCGTCGCCGCGGTCCCGGCCTACCACCTCACCGACACGATCGAGGCCGTCGCCGACGAACTGGACGCTGGCGACGTGCTCGTCTCCCCCGCCGTCGGGATGAAACGCGACGAGGACGGGATGCACTACAACAGACCGGGCGCCGGCAGCGTCACCGCGCTGGCGGCCGGTGCGGCCCCGGACGACGTGGCCGTCGTCGGCGCGTTCCACAACCTCGCCGCCGACCGCCTCGCGAACCTCGACGCCGAACTGGACGTGGACACGCTCGTCGTCGGCGACGACGAGGACGCCGTCGACACCGTCTCCGCGCTCGCCGAGGGCATCGAGGGCCTGCGCGCGGTCTCCGCCGGCGGTATCGCCAACGCCGCGGAAGTCGAGGGGCTGACGCCTCTCCTGATCAACATCGCGATGAACAACGAGGGGATGCACGACGTGGGCGTGAAGTTCGACTAGCGGCTGACTCGAGCTCACTCGGTCGCTCCCGGTAGCGATTCGACCAGATCGACCGCCGCGTCGACGGCGGCCGCTCCCTTTTCGATGCGCTCCCGCGCCTCCGCCGCGCTCATGTCCGGTCCCTGGACGCCGAAGGTGACCGGCGTGTCGCGGTCCACGCTCACGGCGCTCAGTTGCCGTGCGGCCGCGTGCGTGACGACCCGGTCGTGGCCCGTGTCGCCCGTGATCACGACGCCCAGTGCGACCACCGCGTCGATCGCCTCCCGGCGGGCGAGTCGGTCGGTCGCCAGCGGCGCGTCGTAGACGCCGGGGACGGCCACCCGTTCGGCGACCGTGGCGTCGCGCCGGTCGGCGTTCGTCCGCGCCCGTTCCTCCATCTCCGCCGCGAGGCCCTCGTAGAACTCCGCGACGACGAGTCCGAGCGAGACCATGAGCGCGGTCCGTCACAGAGCCATAAATCCGTTATCGTTCCCAGAAACGAGACAGGAAACGACGATGGCCGCGTCGCTCCCGCTGTCGCTCGGGGCGTTCGAGAAACGGAGAGCGAAAGCGGCGGCTCAGGCGGAGGCCTGGTTGAGCGCGTCCTCGATGTCGTCGGCCTGGGTGACGCCGACGAACCGCTCGACGATGCCGTCGTCGTTCTCGACGATGAGCGTCGGCAGCGAGCGGACGTGGTACTCGTTGGCCACGTCCTGCTCCTCGTCGACGTTGATCTTCTCGAACTGCACCTCGCCGTACTCGTCCGCGAGGTCGTCCAGAATGGGGTCCTGAGTCTTGCAGGGGCCACACCAGTCGGCGTAGAAGTCCTTGAGCGTGACTGTCATGGGTTCACCGAAAGTTGCGAATCCGGAGAGATAAGGGTTTCCACTACCGCCGATCGGCCGCCGTGACGGTCGCGCGAGTGACAGCTTCGGCGGCTCCGTCGCCGGCGCGCACTTCCGGTGGGAGCGGCCCGGCGCGCCGGGGTCAGGACGAAAGGCTTAGGCGGGCGGGGGCGGGAGGGAGAGACATGAGCAGCAACGACGGCGGCGGACTGATGTCCAGCGCGGGCCTGGTCCGGTACTTCGACGCCGAGGACCGCAACGCCATCCGCATCGACCCGAAGACGGTCATCGCCTTCGGCGCCATGTTCGGCTTCCTCGTGCTCGTCCTCCGCGCGACCCTCTGAGGGAGGCGGCGTTCCGAGTCCGCGGACGACCAGAGTGGCGACGGCTGCGAACCGCCGTCGCGAGCCGTGACCGCGACGTTTTCAAGCCCCGGCCGCGAACCCGCGGGTATGCACTTCGACCAGCGGACGCAGGCGGCGCTCCGCGAGGCCGGTCTCTCGACCGAGGAGATCCAAGACGCCTCCGAGCGCGTCGTCGCGGCGACCCGCGAGGCCGCCGACGGCCTCGAAGCGTTCTTCGCCGACAGCGGGACCGTCTACTCCGACATGGACCAGGCCCACTCGGCCGAGGAGTTCCCCGAGCACACCGTCGAGTACCTCGATCTCTTCACCCACGCCGACGACATCCGCGGGTACCTCCGGTTCGACTCCTGGGGCGTGCCCGTCGAGGGCGGTCGGATTCTCTCCGACGACGTGGTCGAACTGTCGCTGGGGCCGACGGTGGACGACCGGGTCCGCTTCGCCGCCGACCGCGACGCCCTATGAGCGGCGACGAGCAAACCGGTGACTCGACCGTCCGCGTCCGCGGCATCTACACGACGGCGCTGACGCGGCTGTTCGAGGATCGGGGCCTGTCGGTCGTCCAGGCGTCGCCGCCGATCCGCGACCGCTTCGACGACGAGTTCGCCGTCGCGCCCGCCGGCGCCGCGGTCTCGACGACCGACGACCGACAGGGGGTCGGGATCGTCGGCGACGCCGAAGCGGTCGCGGCGGCGCTCGACGCCGCCCTCGGGGTCGGAACGGACGCGCTGGCCTGGCGCGACCCGACGCCGCGGGGCGCCGTCTACGCCGGCGAGGTGATCGAGACGCTCGGCAGCGGCGCGGTCGTCGAACTCGGCGGTGGTGCCGTCGAGGACGAGCGGTCGTCGTCCGAGCCCGAGTCCACGTCACTACCGCCCGTCGCCGGGACCGACCCCGAGGGGTTCCTGCCGTACTCGAAGACGGCGGCCCACGTCGAGGAAGGGGATCGCCTGCGCGTCCAGGTGAGCGAACCCGCGGCGCCGTGGGGGTCGGGTCGACCGGTCCTCGACACGACCGTCCGGGTTCAGGCCGGGCTGGCGACGCTCGTCCGCGGCTCGTCGCCGGGCGGTAACGGGCCGGAACTGGCCGATCTGCTCCCGGTCGACCCGCCCGAGGGCTGGGGGATCGACTGGGACCGGGCGGCCGACGACGCGGACCTCGACGCACTTGGCGACGCCCTCGACGGCCTCGTCGAGCGGGCGGCCGCGCTCGATTCGGCGTTCGACGACGCGCCCGCCCCGGAGGAGGCGGCGCCGCACTGCTACTGGGCCGGCGAGGCGACGGCCTGGCTCTGGTTCGGCCGCGAGTCGCGGTTCGGCCTCGACGACCGCCGCCGCGACGTGACGGCGACGATGCCCGGTCACCACCGCACGAAGGCCGCGACCAACGGCGCCAGCGCGGCGGTCGACTTCGTCGAGGCGGTCTGTCCCGACGCCGGGACCGGCGGCGAGACGGACTTCCCGTTCGACGCCGTGACGCGGCAGTTCGGCCCGATAGAGGGCGACGGCGTCCGCATCGACCACGGCAAGCCCGACGGGCGCATGTTCTCGCTCGGGACCGGCGAGGTGACCCGTCGGGACGCCGACGGCACCGTCGTCGTCGAGCGGGAGATGTCCGGCCGCGGCACCTACGACGCGCTCGGCGTCGACCAGCAGACGGGCGACGTGGCCGTCACGAAACTCACCGAGGGCAAGTGGTGGTACCCGACGGTCTACCGCGGCGAGGACGGCGAGAAGCGCGGCACCTACGTCAACATCTGCACGCCGGTCGAGGTGTTCCCGTCGGCGGTTCGCTACGTCGACCTGCACGTCGACGTGGTCAAACACGCCGACGGCCGCGTCGAGCGGGTCGACGACGACGAACTCGACGCCGCCGTGGCGGCCGGCCACGTCCCCGAGGCCCTCGCGGAGAAGGCCCGCAGCGTCGCCGGTGCGGTCGAGAACGCGCTCTGACCGACTACTCCTCGTTCTCGCCCGCGCTCCCGTCCAGCAGTCGCCACGCACCGATTCCGAGCCCCGCCAGCGCCGCGGCGGGACCGAACCCCGGGCCGTCGCCGGCGGTCGCGCCCGCCGGTTCGGTCGCGCCGGTCCCGCCCGCCGGTTCGGTCGCGTCGGTCCCGCTCCCGTCACCGCCGTCGTTCCCGCTCCCGTCGCCCGCGTCGGTCGCCGGTCGCCCGCCCGACTCGGTCGGGACGGTAGTCGCGTCGGTCGGCCCGGGAGCGGGCGTCGGCGTCGCTCGGGCCACGTCGGGGAACGTGTAGACCCTCGCGGGCGCGTCGAGGTCGGACGGGTCCTCGAAACTGGTGGCGACGACCGCCTCGCCGGGCGCCGCGAGCCGGGCCGTCCAGAAACTCGTCGACGACGACCGCCGGAAGTACCGCACGCGCTCGGGTTCGGCCGGGTCCGACAGGTCGTGGACGGCGACGCCGCCGCGGTACCACGACGAGTACAGGTGGCCCGCGGCCAGTTCGAAGTTGTGCGCGGTCGTCCGGACGCCGTTGATATTGGAATCCGCCGTCGGCGGCGGGTCGATGGTCGACAGGTGCTCGGGCGAACGGGGGTCGTCGATGTCGTAGATGGCGACCCCGCTCGGGCCGCCGGGATCGTCGGGGCCCGGTGTGGTGCCCTCCTTCCCGAAGTTGGAGTTCCAGCTCTCCTTGCCGACCGCGAGCAGCGAGCTATCCGGATCGGTCGCGGCGTAGTGGTCGTTGCCGGGCGGTTCCGAGCGCTCGCGGGCGACCGCCAGCCCGTCGAGTTCGGCCAGCGTCTCGGGGTCGCGCTCGCGCACGTCCGCGACGTACTCTGGGTCGGCGGGGTCGGACACGTCGAGGACCCACGTTCCGGCGTCCCAGTACGCGAGGAAGGCGAAGCCGTCGCGGACGAACGCGTCGTGGAGCGTCCGCAACTGCCCGGGGACCGTCTCCCAGACCGGGTCGTGGTCCAGCACCGACCAGCGGGCGACCTCGCGGGGCTCCGCGCGGCCCACGTCCACGACGAGCAGCGGGTTGGCGTCGCGGTCGCTCCGAGTGAGGTAGGCGTACTCGCCCGCGAGGTCGCAGTTGTGGACCGGGTAGGCCGTCTCGTAGGCCCGCAGGAACGCGGGGTCGGCGGGCTCGCTCACGTCGAACAGCGCGACGCCGTAGAAGCTGCCGGGGTCGTAACCCGCGGGACCGGCGACGAGCAGGCGCCCGTCGTCGTACTTCACGTCCCGGATGCCGCCCATCGTCTGGGTCGTCCCCGGCGGCGAGATCTCCCGTTCGCTCGCGACGACCGTCGGGTTCGCGGGGTCGCGCAGGTCGAGGACGGCGAACCCGTCGCCGACCGCGACGAACGCCGTCCCTCCGTCGGGGGTCAGGACCGCCCCCGTCGCGCCCTCGACCGCGACGCTGCCGAGCGGTTCGTAGCCGGCGGTGGGCGTCGCGACCGCTTCCGTGGGGGTGGGCGTCGGCGTCCCGGACGGCGTCACCGTCGCGGTCGGGTCGGCGCTCGCGGTGGTCGCGTCCCCGGCGGCGCCCGCTCGCGACGACGGGCGAGCGTCGCCCTCGCGGGCCGTCAGGGCGGCGACGGTCGAGAGGCCGGCGGTCCCCGCGACCGCCCGGAGGAACTGGCGTCGATGCACGTCCCCGGTCTAGCGGTCGACGGGTATCAGTTTCCCGGTGGGTGCCGGGACCGACGCGTTCACGCGTCGTCGTCGCGGTCGCCGAGCCGCCAGGCGCCGATGCCCAGCGCGGCCAGCCCGGACAGCACGCCCAGGCCGGGACCGTCGCCGCTGGTGGTGTCGGTGGCCCCGCCGGTCGACCCGTCCGTCGCCGTGTCGGTGGCGTCCGCGGCCCCGCCGGCCGTCGCCGTCGCGGTCTCGCCGGCCATCCCGCTCGTCGCGGTCGGCGAGTCGGTCGGCGTCGGCGAATCCGTCGGGGTCGCGGTCGCCGTCGGCGAGCCCGCGGGCGTATCGGTCGGCGTCGCGGTCCCGGTCGACGCCGTCGTCTCGACGGGGTCGGCCGTCGCCGTCGGCAGGTCGACTTCGGCGCCGGAGGGCGTCACCGTCGCCGCGTTGTCGGAAGGGTCCGGGAACGTGTAGAACGCGCCCGGGCCGCCCTGCTCGGTCGGGTGGACGTAGCTCGTCGCGATGAAGAAGTCGCCGGGGACGCCGACCCGTGCGGTCCAGAAGCTCGCCCGGTCGCCGTTCTCGTAGTGGGCCAGCTGTTCGGGACTGGCCGGGTCGGAGATATCGTGGACCTTCACACCGCCGCGGTACCACGACGAGTAGAGGTAGTCGCCGACGATCTCGAAGTTGTGCGAGGTGGTGTAGTAGCCGCCGTTTCGGCGGGCGGTCTCGCCCTCGGGCGGCTGGGGTGGCTCGATCTCCGTCAGCCGTTCGGGGCTGGCGGCGTCGGAGATGTCGTAGAGGATGATCCCGCTCGGCCCGCCGATGTCCTCGTCTTCGGGTTCGTCGTCTTCGACCCCGCCCTCGACGTTCCAGCTCTCCCCGCCGACGGCGAGCAGGTCGCCGTCGTCGTCGGGCTGAACGTAGTGTGCGTTGCCCTCCGGTTCGAGCGCGTACTCGATCGCTTCGGCCCCGCTGACCTCCTGGAGCTCCGACAGGGAGTACTCGGCACCGTGACCGACGTACGACGGGTTCGCGGGGTCGCTCACGTCGAGGATCCACGCCCCGGCGTCCCAGTACGCCAGGTACGCGCGCCCGTCCTGGACGTACATGTCGTGGAGGTTCACCAGGTTGCCGGACAGTTCCCCGTAGCCCGCGTCGTACTCGGCGGGGGACCACCGCGCGACCGACTCGGGCTCGTCGGGAGCCACGTGGACGATGTCGAGCTCGCGACCGGTCGTCAGGTAGGCGTACTCCCCGTGGAAGTCGGAGTTGTGGATGGTGTAGGTCGTCTCGTAGGTCTTCATCGGCCGCGGGTCCGTCGGGTCGCTCACGTCGTAGATGGCGATGCCGCGGAACCCGCCGGCCGCCCGCGAGGTCGCCAGCATCAGCCGGCCCCGGTTGTACTTGATGTCGTAAAACCCAGTGATTGCGCGGCCGCCCGACGCGGTGATCCCGGTGTAGGTACCGACTACCTCGGGGTTTTCGGGGTCGGCGCAGTCGACGACGTAGAAGCCGTCGACCCGCGAGGCGAAGGCGTACCGACCGGAGGGCTCCATCACCGCCTCGGTGGTCTGGAACCCGGTCTGGTCGTTGGACACGTCGAAGCTGGCCAGCGGGCCGTAGCCGTCGCCGGCGTCGGTGCCACTCGCCGTCCCGGTCCCGGCCGTCTCGGCGGTGGCGGTCGGCGTCGCGGTCGTCTGAGAGGAGGGCGATGCGTCGTCGTCGCTGCCGGCGGCGGTCAGGGCGCTCCCTGCGATCCCTGCGAGACCGGCAGCGCCGACTGCGGAACGGAGGTATTCACGGCGGCGCATACGCCTCACTCTCCGGACGGCTGTCGTTTAGGCTTGCTGATTTTTCGCCCCTTCGCGACGGCCGGCCGGCCCGCCGGGCGCGAACGCGCCCCTTTTCCACCCCCGCACTGTACGACCTTCCATGTTCGAGTCACGCCCGGACCGAGACGCCGAGGTCGCCCTCGTCGGTCGGTCCAACGTGGGCAAGTCGACGCTCATGCGCGAGCTCACCGGCCACACCTTCGACACCGGCCAGCGACCGGGCGTCACCCGCTCGCCCAACCACTTCGACTGGGCCGGCGAGGACTTCGTCATCACCGACCTCCCCGGTTTCGGCTTCATGGAAGGCGTCCCCGAGGACGTGCGCGAGCAGACCAAGACCGACATCGTCCGCTACATCGAGGACAACGCCGAGAAGATCCTGGCCGCCGTCCTCGTCGTCGACGGCAAGGCCGCCGTCGACATCATCGACCGCCACTCGGGCCCCGACGAGGTCCCCTACGACGTGGAGATGTTCCACTTCCTCCGCGACGTGGACGTGCCCGTCGTCGTCGCCGTCAACAAGATGGACAAGGTCGACGACCGCGACGAACGACTGAACGAGCTCTGCGACCGCCTCGGCCTCTACCCCCCCTGGAAGCAGTGGCAGGATACCATCGCCCCCATCTCCGCCAAACGGGGCTCCATCGAACCCATGACCGAAGCCGTCCGCCACCACCTCCACGAAGCCGAGCGCGACGACCTCTTCCAGTTCTTCTGAGGCCATCTTTTGCCACACGGGTTCCCCGCAGGCGCGCGGATGCTCAGTGCAGAGGCTGAGTTCATCACAACGGCAGCACCAACTCATTTCCCTGCCGAACCCCACCGCTTCTTTACCGTGGCGTCTTGGCTTAACGGGCCATAGTTTGGCAGCCCTCTGACCGTCCAGATAGCGACCGGCTACAAAACCTCCAGAGTGGAAGGTTTATACTGGGGGCACACCGGCATATACTGTGATCACGCCTGTCAAATTGTCCGAGACGACAGATCCAGGACAGGCGTTTGAGTCGGTAATTGCAATCGACGAAACGGGAATACACGAAGACAGAATACCGACTGTTGTAAGCGCCTCATTCATCGACAGAGAACAGTCAGTCCAGATCGTGAAGAAACTGCTCAATGTCGGTGCTGAGCCCTGGATACAAAAATCGACGGACTTGGATATCAGTGACATCTACAGATTCTTTAAGCAAACTGAGATACCGTCCCGAGCGCGAGCAGCTTGGGGATCACCTAATCGCGGCCAGCGGGCACTCATGGCCGTCGAAGCGGTAAAAGAAGTCGTCCCAGCAGGAGTCTCACACGACGGCGACACGACAAACTGTCTCGTCATACTGGATGGTCGTGTCTCAAACTTCGGGGGAAAACAGAACATCCTACGCTCTCGATCGGAGATACTCGACGACTACTTCGAGGACCAGAACAACGTCAACATCGCTTTCGCTACCCTTGAAAAAGGCGACAGAACGTACCCTGAAGTCACTGTGGCGGATTGCGCTTGCAACGTATTTCGCCATCGAATAGAACAGGGGAACGCAGTTGAACAATTAGAAAAGGTTCAGCGTTTCGATAGCTCACGGTCTGTCCCGTCCGTTGATTTTGAGGACCGCATTTATCAACTGGCTCCGAAAGGCGTCGCTCAGAAGAACACGTTTGAGTCGAAGGTGGCGGCGTGGCTGACAGGACACCGCCCATCAGAAGACGCACTCGGAGAGCTGTCACAACAACAATTTGAAACTCTTGTTGAGAACCGTATTGACGATGAAGACATCTCTCAGTACGTTATTGACACCAGAAACCGACTGGGGAGTCAACAGGTGTGAGCCACTACCTCACTTCCCTTCCCAGACCACGCACCACGGAACCGTGGTGTTGGCCTGCTCCCGTATTCATCTGAAATACAGGAGCCGAGCTACAAAAATATTCTGCTTCCAGAGCAACCGTCTTAATGTCCTGAGGGTCGGATCAACTGTCTCCGTTGTTTCACTACCGATACAATTCGCGTAGGTTGCCATGCTGCATACGCACTCTGAGCCGATCGGTGAGACGAGTGCTGTCATCGAAGCAGGACCACCGTCGCCCGTACCACGAACCGGCGACTCACCGGTCGGAAACGACCGGGCCCGAGAGACGGGCCAAAACGAGCGTTCCGTCCGCGCTCACGAGGCCACGAGGGTGGTCAGGCGACGTTGAATCCCTTGTCTCGAAGGAAGTCCTCGACGCGTCCAGTGTGGTTGCCCTGGAGCTCGATGGAGCCGTCCTCGACGGTGCCCCCGCAGGCGAACTTCGATTTGAGGTCCGACGAGAGGCTGTCCATGTCGACGTCCTTCGGGTCGAATCCCTCGATGATCGTTACCTCTTTCCCGTATCTGCGCTCGTCGATGTGGACGCTGATCTCCTGGGAGTCCTTGGCCACGTCCTCGCAGACGCAGAGCTCCTGGGGCAGCCCACACGTGGAGCAGACCTCAGACATACTGACCCGCGTGTCCGGTCTCGGTGGTTGACGGGCTGTGACTGAGGTCGTGCGGCGTACTCGCCTTGTTCAGCGAGCAGACTTCCGACATTACGCATCCGCCTACGAAATCGACCTATTAAACACTGTCGGGACTTCCCACGGTCGCCGCCACGGCGGTCGGAGGCGCCCGCCGATCCGGCCGCGGCCGGATCGGGGCTCAGGCGCCGCGCCAGCCGACCATGTCGTCGACCAGGTCGACCGCCTCGTCGGCCTCCTCGCGGGTGACCCGGCCGGCGTACTTCGCGCGCTCGCGGACGGCCGCGACCTGTGCGGCCCGTTCGTCGGCGCCGACGGCGGCGAGATACTGCCGCGGGGTCTCCTCGGGGCGGCGCGGGCGATGGCGCTCGCCGAGGACGTACTCCAGGCGATCGAAGGCCCGTTCGGCGTCGGTGACAGGGTCTTTCGTCGGCTGATAGCGCAGCCACACCGCCCGGTAGATCCGGCCGGTGACGCCCGTCCACCGGAGCGCGACGACCGCGCCGACGAGGACGATAGTCGCCAGCGCCGCCTCCGCGCGGGTGGGCGGCCGGCCGTCGAACGGCCCGGCCGCGCCGTCGTCGCCGCCCTCGCCGCTATCGCCCTCGTCGCCCCCGGGCGCGTTGGTCGGCGGGCGCGTGACCGCGGGACCCGAGGCGGTCACGTTGCCAGTTGGGCCGCCGCCGGGACGGGTGATCCGGTCGGGGACGGTGACCTGCCCCGGAGCTTCCTGAACGGGCTGTTCCGCTCGCGGGGTGAGCGGCGCGGGCGTGGCCGTCGGCGTCGGCGTCCACTCGCCGCTCCCGGTCTCGTTCGTGTCCACGTCGGTGCGGTTGTTCTCGCGGGCCTCGACGAGTTCGCCCTGCTCGGCGGCCTGTCTCGGGCCGGCCGGCGTCGGGTCGAAGCGCACCCAGCCCGCGTCGGGGAAGTACACCTCGACCCAGGCGTGGGCGTCGTAGCCGCGGACGACCCACTCGTCCTCGGCGACGCGCTCGCCGGGCGTGTAGCCGACGGCCATCCGCGCCGGGATATCCTGGGTCCGGAGCATGGTTACCATCGCCGTCGCGAAGTAGGTGCAGTAGCCGGCGTCCATCTCGAAGAGGAACTCGTTGGCGACGTTCCCGCGGGGTCGCTGCACGTCCAGCGAGTAGTTCTTGTTGTTCTCCAGCCACCGCTCGACGACCCGAGCGGTCGCGTAGGGGCTGTCGGCGCGAGCGGTGATCCGCTCGGTCCGCTCGGCGACGCGGTCGGGCGTGCTCGACGGCAGCCGCGTGAACCGCTCGGCGACGGCCGAGGGGTAGTCGGTGCCGGCCGACCGCAGGTCGCGCGCGCTCGCGACGGGGACGCGGCTGGTGACGCTGTAGCGCTCGCCGCGCTCCAGCGACCCGTCGATTTCGAGGCCGTCGAGGTCCGTCACGCGCGCTCGGTCGGACACGCTCGCGCCGACCTCGACGGGTTTCCAGGCCGCGGGCAGGACGCTGATCTCGTCGATCGCGGTGTAGGTCTGGTCGACCGTCCGACTCTGGCCCGGCGGCCCCTGAATGCGGCCGTTGTAGGCGTAGCTGCTCCCGGTACGGATCCAGCCGTCACCGGTGTAGCGGTCGTAGCTGCCGATCTGCCAGTACGACTCCGTGTCGCTCTCGACGCGGAACCGCACCTCCGGCGACAGCGAGAGGTTGCCCGCGATGCCCAGCTGGCTGTCGGCCTCGACGAGGTTCGCCTCGACGGTGCCGCCGTCCGGGCCGCCGGTCTGGAAGCTCGACCAGGTGTCGGCGGTCCGCGAGGGGCCGGCGGGCACGACCGGTGCGACAGCGGAGAGGAGGATGAGCGCCGCCAGCAGGACCGCCAGCGGCTCGGCCGCTCGCAGGGAGTCGCCACGGCGGTCCATGTCGCCGACCGCGACCGCGACGATGCCGCCGACGACGCCGACGAGCGTCGTCACGTTCGAGGCGTCGCCGGTCAACACGAGAAAGCCCAGCGTCGCCCCGCCGGCGACGACGCCGCCGACGTAGCGCCGGCGCACGGCGAGATACCACGTCAGGAAGAGCGGGCCGGGCGCGACGCCGAGCACCCACAGGTCGACGTTGGTCACCTGCAGCAGCGAGCGGCCGGTCATCAGCGCGACCGCGTCGGTCACGAGCGGGACCAGCGGCGGCTGGCGCGGCAGGCTGACGATGTACAGCGTCAGTCCGGTCGCCAGCAGTCCGACCGCGACGACCGCCGCCCACCGCAGCCGCAGCGACCGGGCGAGCAGCGTCGCCGCCCCCAGCGTCGCCCCCCCGAGGATCACGAACACCAGGGGTTCGCCCGTCACGTCGATGAACCGGTAGAAGACGGAGCCGTACGCCGCGATCAGCAGGCTGATCCCGCCGAGCGCGACGGCCCTGACCGGGTCGACGTCGTCGAGATCGAACGCGGCGTCGGCCGCGCGCGTCTCGGTGCTCACGACCCGACCCCCCGAGGGGACAGCGGGTTCTCCCGGCTGGCCGTGATCGCCTCGAAGTCGCGCTCGTCGGCGCCGAAGGCGAGGGTGACGCCGTCGGCGTCGCTCCGGACCACCACGTCGGCGTCGGCGAGCACGTCGTCGTCGAGGGCGTACGTCTGGAACGGCGAGGTGAAGTCGGTGTCCGTCTCGGCGAGCGCGGCGAGCAGCCGCTGGCGGTGGCCGTCGCCCCGGCCCAGCCGGACGTGGGCGTCGGGGAGCCGGAGTTCGACGGCCAGGCCGGCGTCCAGCGCCATGACGGCGACGCTGGCGACCGCCGCCGCCATCCCGTCGATCGACCCGGCGTCACCGACCGCCGCGACGGTGATGTCGTCGTCCTCGACGCGGTTGTCGGCGAACTCGGTGACGTAGATCTCGTCGGGCGATTTGGCCGTCGACTTCCAGTGGACGTCCCGCAGCGGGTCGCCCGGCGCGTACTCGCGGATGGAGTCGAACTCCTGGCGCTCGACCTCCGAGCGCTCGAGGACGTGCCGGAGGATGGCCTCACGGCCGGCCATCTGGTACACCGGCGGGTAGACGAGCACGCGCGTCGTCGACCCGGCCTGGGTAGCCCGCTCGACCAGCCCCAGCATGTCCCGGACCCGGACCTCCAGGGGACCCAGCGTGTGCCGACCTCGCTCGACACAGGTCAGCGAGTAGGCGAACGTCGTCGGCAGCGACGCCTCGGCGCTGGCGCCGTCGGCGTCGAGCCCCTCGGGGACCGTCTCCTCGATCTCGGCGACGCCGCCGCCGTCGACGTCGACGGTCACCTCGCGGCTGTCGCCGGGGAAGCCCGCCGGGACGCGGTCGCGTTCGGCCGTCGGCGCCGGCGTGCGCCACAGCTGGACCGCCGAGGCCAACAGGACCACGACGGCGGGCGCGGCGATGGCGTTGAGCGCCCGGGCGCCGTAGGTGATCGCCAGCGCCTCCGCGAGGACGACCACGCCCAGGACGCCGTAGCCTCTGCGTGTCAGCCGCATCACTCGACGCGGACGGATTCGAGCGCGTTCTCGACGACGGCCCGCGGCGTCGTCTCGTCCGTACTCGTCCGGATGCGATGCGGGAAGACGACCTCGGCCTCGGTCTGGACGTCGTCCGGGATGACGTAGTCCCGTCCCTCCAGGATCGCCCGTCCCTGGGCCGCGCGCAACACGGCGAGGCCGCCCCGCGGACTCACGCCGAGTTCGGCGTGACGGCGGGTGAACTGCGACAGGCGCGTCACGTACGCGCGGACGCTCTCCTCGACGGTGACGTTCGCGGCCGTCTCGCGGGCGCGCCGCAGGTCGTCCAGCGTCGCCACCGACGTGAGTTCGTCGATGGGATGGTGGCCGACCATCCGGTCCAGCATCTCCGTCTCCTCGTCGCGACCCGGGTAGCCCAGCTGTAGCTTCTTCATGAACCGGTCGAGTTCGGCCATCGGCAGCTCGTAGGTGCGGTCGCGCTCGACGGTGTTCTGGGTCGCGATGACCGTGAACGGGTGGGGCAACGAGTGGGTCTCGCCGTCGACGGTCACCTGGTCTTCCTCCATGGCCTCAAGCAGCGCCGACTGGGTCTTGGGCGGCGCGCGGTTGATCTCGTCGCCGAGGACGACGTTGGCGAAGACGGGCCCCGGCCGGAACTCGAAGGTCTCGGTCTGCTGGTTGTAGACGTTGACGCCGGTCACGTCCGAGGGCAGCAGGTCGGGCGTGAACTGGACGCGCTTGAACGAGCCGTCGAACGACCGGGAGACGGCCCTGGCGAGCATCGTCTTGCCGACGCCCGGCACGTCCTCCAGCAGGATGTGCCCGCGCCCGAGCAGGGCGGTGAGGATGTGCTCGATCTCGCCGTGGTGGCCGACGATCACCTGTTCGACGTTGTCGACGACCCGCGAGACCACCGTCTGGGCGTCGTCTACGTCTTCGACCGTGCTCTCCTGGCGACCGGAGACTGGAGTGTCTGTATCTGTCATTGGTGGCTACGGCTCCGACGCGCCGCCGAGCGCGGAACGCGACGGCGACTGGGGGGAGTGGGACAGCATCCCACGGGACGTTCGGTGTCGTGCCTTACGGCCGGAGATAAGTAACGTTTGTTCCCCATCTTTTTCCACCGGGGGGTTTTCTCGGCGCGCAGAGCGCGCCTGTGGAGACCCCCCCAGTCCAAAAACAGGGGTGAAAAAGGCCGGCCGACTCGCTCGTTGCGTTCGCTCGCGGCCGGTGAACCGACGCCGCAGGCGCCGAATGCGCAGTGTAACTGAGAATGGGAGCGGTGCGGTCGGCGCGCGCTGTCGCGGTCTCGTGGCGCGACGTAGTCGCGCGAGGGACGAGTAGCGCAGCGTGCGAGCAGCGAGGGACCGGAGCTCCCTCGGGCCATGCGGGCGACCCGAGCGTCGCCCGCAGACATCGCAAGAGGCTGGGGAGGTACGAGGTCGTCTGCGAGAGCCCTCGTCAACGCGAACGGGAGCGGAGCGACCCGTGAGCGAGCGCGCCGAGGGCGTTTAGCGCTCACCGTCGACTGCGGCCGTTCCCGTACGAGTTCCGTCCGAACCGACCCTCGCAGAAACCACCGATCGGCGAGCACATCGAACCGAACGCGGTCCCGTACCGATCCGAATCCTGAAGACCTGGGGTGGCCAACCCATCGGTCAATGCACGTCAGTATCGTGGGCAGCGGCTACGTCGGGACGACGGTCGCCGCCTGCTTGGCCGACCTGGGGCACGACGTGACGAACGTCGACGTCGACGAGGATATCGTCGCCGCGATCAACGACGGCGAATCGCCGATCCACGAGCCCGGTCTCGCCGACCTCGTGGCCGAGCACGCCGGCGACACCCTCCGGGCGACCACCGACTACGACGCCGTCCGCGAGACGGACGTGACCTTCCTCGCGCTGCCGACCCCCTCCGAGGCCGACGGCGCCATCGACCTGGCCTACATGGAGGCCGGCGCGACCTCGCTCGGCGAGGCGCTGGCCGAGAAAGAGGGCGACCACCTCGTCGTCGTCAAGAGCACCGTCGTCCCCGGCTCCACCGAGGAGGTCGTCACACCGGCTATCGAGGAGGCCTCGGGCGAGACCGCCGGCGAGGGGTTCCACGTCGCGATGAACCCCGAGTTCCTCCGGATGGGCACCGCCGTCGAGGACTTCCTCGACCCCCAGAAGGTCGTCTTCGGCGCCCGCGAACCCGCGGCCTACGACACGCTCGGCGACGTGTTCGCGCCGCTCGTCGAGGAGAGCGACGCCGCCGTCGTCGAGACCGGCCTCCGCGAGGCCGAGATGATCAAGTACGCCAACAACGGCTTCCTCGCCGCGAAAGTCTCGCTGATCAACGACATCGGGAACATCTGCAAGGAGTTCGACGTCGACGCCTACGAGGTCGCCGACGCCATCGCCTTGGACGACCGTATCGGCGGGAGATTCCTGCGGTCAGGGATCGGTTACGGCGGGAGCTGCTTTCCGAAGGACGTAAACGCGATCATCGCTGCCGCCCGCGACGCGGGCTACGAGCCCCCGATGCTCGAAGCCACGGTCGAGGTGAACGACCTCCAGCCCGAGCGCCTGCTCGGGCTGCTGGACGAGCGGGCGGACGTGGCCGGCGAGCGCGTCGCCGTCCTCGGACTCTCGTTCAAGCCCGGGACCGACGACGTTCGGAAGACGCGGGCGGTGCCGGTCATCGAGGGACTGCAGGAGCGCGGTGCGGAGGTGGTCGCCTACGACCCCGTGGCGACCGAGAGCTTCGCCGAGCACTACCCCGATATCGAGGTCGAGTACGCCGACAGCGCTGCGGAAGCGCTGGACGGCGCCCGCGCCGCGGTCGCGGTCACCGACTGGGACGAGTTCGCCGCGCTCGATTCGGAGTTCGACGCGATGGCGACCCCGCTGGTCCTCGACGGGCGCCACATCGTCGAACGGCGCGACGGCATCGAGTACGTCGGGCTGACGTGGTGAGCGCCGTCGTTCACCGAGCTTTGCCGTCGCCGTTCGCGGTGGCTACTTTTCGCTCCCGTCGCGTTCGACCCGGCGGTCGACGACGAACACGAGCGCGGCCACCGCGATACCGACGACCAGCACTCGCGGGTCCGAGGTGACGTAGAGACTCGGCGTCGGCGGCCGCCACCACGTGACCGGGAACAGCCACGGTCCCGCGCGCCCGTCGGCGTACACTCGAAGTCCGTCGAGGACCAGCGATAGCGAGCCGCCCGCAAGAAGGAACGCGAACGCCCGGCGCCTGTATCGAGAACCGAACGCCAGCGCGATGGCGCCCGCGATCAGGACGACGCCGCCCAGCGTGCTCACCGCGCCCCAGGTGAACGGGAGCCCGAGCGCGCGCTCGACCGCCATCGAGTCGACCACGAGATCGACTTTCACCAGGTCCGGGATCGCGCCGCCGCACATCCCCACGGCGACCCGCGGCGGCGTGATCCGGTCGACCCGCCAGCTCGCGACCGTCAGGACCACGTAGGCCGCGAGGACGTGCGTCAGCAGGTCAGCCATCGGCGCGCACCTCGCGCTCGTCCGATCGCACCTCGAAGGTCATCGATCGCCAGTCCACCCGCCACCGGCGGAAAAACACCCCGAGGACGAGCAGCGCGCCGACCGCCGAGGCGGCGTACTTGTACCCCTTCGACCCGCCCGCGGGATTGACGACCGCGACGGTCGACGCGTCGATGGCTCGCCCCTCGCGGAGGGTGCCGTACACCTGAACGACCCCGCCGGGCCGGACGCGCTCGGCGAACCCGTGGACGGTCAGCCCGAAACTCCCCTCGTCAGAGTCGACCCGCATCGTCGCCCGGTCGGCGGCCGCGTCGACCCGCTGGACCGTCCCGAACAGCAGCGTGTCCTCGCCCACGTACCTCCCGTAGTCGGTGGCGAGGTCCTCGGTCTCGGGGTACGGGCTGTGCGCCGGCGAAGCCGCGTCGTAGTGGACGCAGAGCCCCCCGAGGACGCCAACGAGCGCGACCACGCCGACCAGTCGGACCAGCGGATGCACGCTCCCGTCTCGCGAGGCCGACGCCAAAACGGTTTCGCGGCGAGGCCGGCCGCCCCGGGACCACCCGCTCCGGGACCGCCGACGCACTTCGACGGAGGTATATCGCG
Organism: Halosimplex rubrum; assembly: GCF_013415885.1. Classification (NCBI taxonomy): domain Archaea; kingdom Methanobacteriati; phylum Methanobacteriota; class Halobacteria; order Halobacteriales; family Haloarculaceae; genus Halosimplex; species Halosimplex rubrum. The sequence continues at coordinate 1,440,742 of NZ_CP058910.1, read as the reverse complement.
ACCGCGTCTCACCTCCCCCATGCGCCAGTTCGTCGTCCTCGGCCACGACGCGCCGACGACCCCCGACTTCTCGCTCGACGACATCGCCGGCGGCGCCGGCCGCCTCGACGTGCTCTGTCGCTGCGTCACCGCCGCCTTCTTCCTCTCGCACGACATTCGCGACGCCGTCCGCGTCCACCTCGTCCTCGCCGACGAGCTCACCGTCACCTTCGACGGCCGCGAGCTGCGCCGGCTCAACCCCGACGAGCGCTCGACCGCCGCCCTCGTCCGCGGCGCGCTCGACGAGCGCCAGGAGGCCATCGGCCACCAGCCCGTCGAGACCTCCCCCGGCGTCTCGCTCACCCGCCGGGGCTTCGAACCGACGCTCGACGCCGCCGCCCGCGACGGCACCGTCGTCCAGCTCCACGAGGACGGCGACCCCGTCGTCGACGCCGAGCCGCCGAGCGACCCCGTCTTCGTCCTCTCGGACCACCGCGATTTCACCGACCGGGAGGCCGACCTGCTGGCCGACACGGCCGACCGGCGGGTGCGGCTCGGTCCCGAGGCGCTGCACGCCGACCACGCGATCACCGTCGCGCACAACTACCTCGACACCGACGGCTTCACCGAGTACTGAGCCGTCCGTCGGGTGAGACCGGCCCCGGTCGCCGTCCCGGGATGAGCGCGCTTCGGAACTGTTAAAAACGGCCGGCGTCTCCGTACAAGTGCTACCAGCACGGGCCGGTGGGGTAGCTTGGTATCCTTCGGCCTTCGGGTGGCCGTAACCGCGATTCGAATTCGCGCCGGCCCACTTTTCCACCCTCTCACTCCCGGAGCGGCGGCCGCGTCCGTCGCACGTCCCGGCGCAGTACACGACCAGTTGGGCGGGAACGTTTAGGGGGATGGCCTCGAATAGTTCTGACATGAACGTACTCGTCGTCGGCGGGAGCGGATTCGTCGGGACGCATCTGAGCGAGGAACTGGTCGAGCGGGGACACGACGTGACGGTGCTCTCGCGGAGTCCCGACGGCGAGGGGCTGCCGGCGGCCGTGGAGACGTACGCGGGCGACGTGACCGACTACGACAGCATCGAGGGCGCCTTCGAGGGGAAAGACGCGGTCGTCTACCTCGTGGCGCTGTCGCCGCTGTTCAAGCCGAAGGGGGGCGACGAGATGCACGACCGCGTCCACCGCGGCGGGGCGGAGAACTGCCTGCGCGCCGCGGAGGAACACGGCGTCGAGCGGTTCGTCCACCAGAGCGCGCTGGGCGCCGATTCCGACGGGCCGACCCACTACCTGCGGGCGAAGGGGCGAGCGGAGGAACTCGTCCGCGATTCGGACCGCGAGTGGGTGATCTTCCGGCCGTCGATCATCTTCGGTGAGGGCGGGGAGTTCGTCGAGTTCACCAAGAAGCTAAAGTCGTGGTTCGCGCCGGGCGTGCCGGTGTACCCGCTGCCCGGCGGGGGGAAACAGACGCGTTTCCAGCCCATCTGGGTCGGAGAGTTCGTTCCGATGATAGCCGACGCCGTCGGACCGAGTCCGACGAGCAATCGGAACTCGGAGAGTTCCGATGACGCGGTCGAAGGCGACGACCACGTCGGCGAGACCTACGAGATCGGCGGCCCGGACGTGCTGACGCTCCGTGAGGTGACCGAACTCGTCTACGACTCGGAGGGCAAATCCGTCTCCATCGTCCCCCTGCCGATGGCGCTGGCGAACGTCGGGCTCACCGTGCTCGGGAGCGTCGGGTTCCCGATGGGCAGGGATCAGGTCCGGTCGTTGCGGCTGGACAACACGACCGACCGCAACGACGTGGGCGCCTTCGGCGCCGACGCGTCGGAGCTGACGACGTTCCGATCGTATCTGGGCCTCGCCTGAGAGGCGAGTTCGCCCGAGTATCGACGCGCTACGCGACAGTATCGACCGCTTTCCTGCCGACCGCCGGTGACGTGTGTCCACTTCAATCACGGATCGGGGCCGGCTATCGTTCGATACCCGCCTCACCGCGGAAAGAACAGCTTATCAGCGCGCAGTCTCGCGGTTTCGCCGCGATCAGTTACTCACGTGACAATTTCAGGTTCGATACCCGGACAAAAAGCTTATATCCGCGTTGGGATTGTTTATTTCTCAACGGTAACGGCAGCTATGAAACTGGCGATGATCGGCTTCGGGCAGGCCGGCGGGAAGATCGTCGACAAGTTCCTCGAATACGACGAGGCAACGCAGAGCGGGATCGTCCGCTCTGCAGTCGCGGTCAACACAGCGAAAGCGGACCTGCTCGGGCTAGAACGGATTCCGGAGGAGAATCGAGTACTGATCGGTCAGGCGCGCGTGAAAGGTCACGGCGTCGGGGCCGACAACGAGCTCGGCGCGGAGATCGCCGAGGAAGACATCGACGAGGTGCAGGGGGCCATCGACAACATCCCCGTCCACGAGATCGACGCGTTCATGATCGTGGCGGGGCTCGGTGGCGGAACCGGTTCCGGCGGTTCGCCGGTCCTCGCGAAGCATCTCAAGCGGATCTACACCGAGCCGGTGTACGGCCTCGGCGTGTTGCCCGGCGGCGACGAAGGGGGCATCTACACGCTCAACGCCGCGCGGTCGTTCCAGACGTTCGTCCGCGAGGTCGACAACCTGCTCGTGTTCGACAACGACGCCTGGCGCAAGTCCGGCGAGTCGATGGAGGGCGGTTACGAGCAGATCAACGACGAGATCGTCCGGCGGTTCGGCGTGCTGTTCGGCGCCGGCGAGGTCGGCTCCGGCGACGAGGTCGCCGAGTCGGTCGTCGACTCGTCGGAGATCATCAACACGCTCTCGGGCGGCGGCGTCTCCACCGTGGGGTACGCCGCCGAGACCGTCGAGGAGCAGGATTCGGGCGGGTTGCTCTCGCGGTTCAAGGGCGACGACGACGGCCTCGACGACAGCGGGATGGACACCGCCAACACCACCAACCGGATCACGTCGCTGGTCCGGAAGGCGGCGCTGGGGCGGCTGACCCTGCCCTGCGAGATCGACGGCGCCGAGCGGGCGCTGCTCGTGATGAGCGGTCCGTCGAACCACCTCAACCGGAAAGGCATCGAACGCGGTCGCAAGTGGCTCGAGGAGCAGACCGGTTCGATGGAGGTCCGCGGCGGGGACTACCCCGTCCGCGAGAACAACGTGGCGGCGTCGATCCTGCTGTCGGGCGTCCACAACGTCCCGCGGATCAAGGAGCTACAGCAGGTCGCCATCGAGGCTCAGGACAACATCGACGACATCCGGCAGCAAAGCGAAGAGAACTTAGAGGAGTTGGTGGAAGATGACGAAGATGAGCTGGATCCGCTCTTCTAAGAGCGCCGCTCTGGTCGCATTGCTCGCCCTCTCGCTCGTTGCAGTGGGGACAGCCGGGGCTATCTCGGTTTCTCCGGGGGAGGTTCCCGACGAGTCGCAGGTCGGCGAGACGGTGACGACGACGGTGACCGTCGAGGACCCGTTCGTCGACATGAACGACCAGTGGGCGCTCCGGGGGAGTACCGAACTCACCAACGTCAGCTGGACGGTGACCGTCCTCCAGCAAGGCGAGGAGGTCGACCAGGCGAGCTACGGTGAACAGTCGTTCGAACAGGCGCTCAACGCCAGTAACGGCGGAGACACCGTGGAGATCGAGCTCACCGGTGACACCCCCGCGATAGAGAACTACACGTATGAGCCCGTCGAGACGTACACGCTCTACGACTTCGACACGGTTCAGGGGAGCTCGACGAGCGACCTGAACGAGACCTCCGTTCACCACTACACGAACGCGAGCAAGGACGCCCGAGAGGCCATCGACGACGCGAACGCCGCGATCAACGAGAGCGGCGGGAACGACCAGGCCGAGGAGCAGCGCGACCGGGCTATCTCCGCCTACGAGAACGGGAACTTCGGCAACGCCGAGTCGCTGGCCGGCGACGCCCAGTCCCAGGCCGAACAGGCCCAGCAGTCCGCCCAGCGCAACCAGACCATCCTGATGGGCGTCGGTGCGCTCGTGGTTCTGGCCCTGATCGGCGGCGGGATCTACTACTGGCGCTCCAACCAGGACGAACCGACGAAGCTGCAGTAGATGCGCGTCGTCGTCCCGTTCGCTCCCGAGCGGCCCAAGACCCGCCTCGCACCGGTCCTCGGCGAGGCCGAGCGGGCCGCCTTCGCGCGGGCGATGCTGGGCGACGTGCTCTCCGTTCTCTCGACGCTTGACCGTGAGCGCGCCGTCTCGGTCGACCCGCTCGTCCTCTCGACGGCACCGATCGACTGCGAGGTCTCGGTCGCCGTCGACGACCGGCCGCTCACCAGCGCCGTGAACGACCGCCTGCCCGCGAGCGGCGGCGACGACCCGGTCGCGGTCGTCATGGCGGACCTGGCGCTCGCCACGCCCGAGGCGCTCGCGCGGCTGTTCGGGCCCGACGCGGACGTGGTGGTCGCGCCCGGCCGCGGCGGCGGGACGAACGCCCTCGTCGTGCGGGACCCGGCGTTCCGCGTCGACTACCACGGCGCGTCGGTTCGGGACCACCGACGGATCGCGCGGGACGCCGACCTGTCGCTCGCACACGTCGACTCGTTCCGGCTCGCGGCGGACGTCGACGAGCCGGCCGATCTCGTCGAGGTGTTGCTCCACGGCGAGGGCGAGGCGCCCGCGTGGCTGGCCGAGGCGGGGGTTTCGGTCGTCGCGGCCGACGGCCGGGTCGATGTCGAACGGAGTTCGGGCTGATCCCGAACGAAATTCGGACAACGGTTTTCATGCGGTGAGACAACGTTTCACACGCACGGGCCGATCCCGTGCCGACGGGTCACGTCCCGCGCCGGCACCCGGACCGTGTCGCCAGTGTCGCTCCCACTCTCGCCTGGGACACGGTCGGCCGTCTCGCGGCCGGCGGCCCGCCGGGCCCGCCGTCGGCCGTCCATTGTTCACCGCGGTTCGGCGGGCCCTTCCCCCCGCTGGCCCCCCGTCGCCCGCGCGTTCGGCGGCGGTCCGCCCGGCGTCGACGGGTCGCGACGGGCCGAGGTCCACCGCGGCCCCGCACGCGCGTCTCCGGGAGCGTCAACGCTTTGCCGGTCGGACGTGGACGGGGGAGTGTGATCCCCGGCGCCGACGAGTACGACGTGGCCGTCGACCCCGACCCCGCGGCCGTCGAGCGCCTGCTCGCGGTCGCCCCCGGCGACGTGACGGCGGCCGACGAACTCACCTTCGCCCGCAACGTGTTCGTCCCGCTGACGACCGCCTGCCGGTACACCTGCACCTACTGCACCTACTACGACCCGCCCGGCCAGGCCGAACTCATGTCCCCCGAGGACGTGCGCGAGGTCGTCCGCCGCGGCGCCGACGCCGGCTGTACGGAGGCGCTCTTTACCTTCGGCGACGACCCCGACGACCGCTACACCGCTATCCACGACCAGCTCGCCGAGTGGGGCCACGACTCCGTCCACACCTACCTCCGGGAGGTCTGCGAGATCGCCTTAGAGGAGGGGCTGCTCCCCCACGCCAACCCCGGCGACCAGACGCGCGAGCAGTTGGCCACCGTCGCCGACGTCAACGCCAGCATGGGCGTGATGCTCGAGACCACCGCCGACGTGCAGGCCCACGGCGGGCCTCGGGCCAAGTCGCCGGGCCAGCGCCTGCACACCATCCGGACCGCCGGCGAGCTCGGGGTCCCGTTCACGACGGGCATCCTCGTCGGCATCGGCGAGGACTGGGCGGACCGCGCCGAGAGCCTGCTGGCCATCCGGGAGTTGCACGAGCGCTACGACCACGTCCAGGAGGTGATCGTCCAGCCCGTCCGGGAGAACGAGCGCTGGACGGACGGCTCGCCCGGCGTCGAGACGCTTCGCCGCGCGGTCGCGATGGCTCGCTCCGCCCTCCCGGAGGAGGTGTCGGTACAGGTTCCCCCCAACCTCGCGCCCGTCCGCGACGTGATAGAGTGCGGCGTCGACGACCTCGGCGGCGTCTCTCCGGTCACCGACGACCACATCAACCCCGAGTACGAGTGGCCCGCACTGCGCGAACTCGAAGACATCGCCGAGTACGCTGGCGTCCCGCTCACCGAGCGGCTCCCGGTCTACGAGCGATTCCTTCCCGCCGAGCGCCGGTCGGCGGGGGTCGAGCCGGCCGCCCCGCCCGCCGAGGCCGACCGCTGGGTCTCCGCGCGGATCGCCGACGCCATCGGCGCGGACGACGACGCCGGGCGGCGCTATCGGTCGGTGCTGTCGGGCGAGGCCGCGGACTGAAAGCCGCCCCTCGCCCGGTGAAGGGAACGCCCACGCCGGTGAACGGGACGCCCACGCCGGTGAGTCGGGAGCGACGACCGGGACCGTTTTGCCGATACTGCCCCGAAGTCGAGGTATGCGCGTCTACCGCGGGCGGGGGGACTCCATCGAAGCCGACCGCGCGGTCTCCGACCGAGTCGTCGAGCGCGTCGCCGCCGACCGCGAGCCCGCGGTGCGGGTCTGGCGGCCCCACCCGCAGGTCGCGTTCGGTCGCCGCGACGCTCGCGTCGAGGGGTACGACCGCGCTCGCGAACTCGCCGACGAGCGCGGGTTTCCGCCGGTCGAGCGCGAAGTCGGCGGCCGCGCCGTCGCCTACACGGGGGCGACGGTCGCGTTCGCGCGCGTGACGCCGGTAGCGGACTCGCGCTCGGGACTCCGGGTTCGCTACGACGCGGCGACGGCCGACCTGCTCGACGCCCTGGGTTCGCTGGGCGCCGACGCTCGCGAGGGCGAACCCCCCGACTCGTTCTGCCCGGGGACCCATTCGGTCCGGGCCGACTGCGGCGGGCGGTCGCGGAAGCTCGCCGGCCTGGCCCAGCGGGTGCGCGCCGACGCGGCCGTCGTCGCGGGCGTGCTGGTCGTCCGCGACCACGCGGCGATAGCGTCGGTGCTCGACCCGGTCTACGCGGCGCTGGACGTACCGTTCGACCCCGGGACGGTCGGGAGTGTCGCGCGGGCGGGCGGCCGGACCGATCCGGACGCGGTCGTCGATGCGGTCGCGGGGGCGCTCGTCGGCGACGCGGCGGGGGACGCGTCGGTCCAACGGGTGGGCTAAGCTCCGCTTACCGTCGAATGCGTGCCAGTCGGCCTGCAGAAAACCACGGAACTTAGGGTACCGGGCGTTCGAGGTGGGGTATGCTGTTCCGGAACGCGACGCTCGCGGACGGCCAGCGGCGGGACGTCCGCGTGTCGGGCGAGACGGTCGCCGCGGTCGGGGAGGATCTGGGTGTCCGGGAGGACGAGCGGACGGTCGACGCGACCGGGAAACGCCTGCTCCCGGGGATGATCGACGCCCACGTTCACTTTCGCGAGCCCGGCGACTCGCACAAGGAAGACTGGACGACGGGCTCGGCCAGCGCCGCCGCCGGCGGCGTCACCACCGTCGTCGACCAGCCCAACACCTCGCCGCCGACCGTCGACGGCGACGCCTTCGACGAGAAGGCCGCCCTCGCGGCGGACTCGCTGGTCGACTTCGGCCTCAACGGCGGCGTCACCGCCGACTGGGACCCCGACTCCCTGCTCGACCGCGACGCCTTCGCGCTGGGCGAGGTCTTCCTCGCCGACTCGACGGGCAACATGGGCGTCGAGGAGCCGCTCTTTCTCGACGCGCTCGCCGAGGCCGACGCCCGCGACGTGACCGTCACCGTCCACGCCGAGGACGCGAGCCTGTTCAACGTCTCCGCCCGGGAGCGCGACGACGCCGACGCCTGGAGCGCCTACCGCACCGCCCGCGCCGAGGCCGCCGCCGTCGGGCGAGCCTGCGAGGTCGCCGCCGAGCGCGATACCACCATCCACGTCGCCCACACCTCGACGCCGCGGGGTATCGACATCGCCGCCGAGACGGGGATGACCTGCGAGGTCACCCCCCACCACATGTACCTCTCGCGCAACGACCTGCGCGAGCTGGGCACCCACGGCCGGATGAACCCGCCGCTGCGCCGCGAGAAGCGCCGCCAGCGCGTCTACGACCGCGTCGTCGACGGCACCGTCGATATGGTCGCGACCGACCACGCGCCCCACACCGCCGCGGAGAAAGACGCCGAGATCTGGGACGCTCCATCAGGAGTGCCCGGCGTCGAGACGGTCCTCCCCATGCTGCTCGCCGACGCCCGCACCGGCGACCTGACCTACGAGCGCGTCCGCGACCTGACCGCCGCCAACCCCGCCGACGTGTTCGACCTCTCGTCGAAGGGCCGGGTCGCCGAGGGCATGGACGCCGACCTCGTACTGGTCGACCCCGGGACGACCCACCCGATCCGCGCCGACCGCCTGCACACCAAGTGCGACTGGACGCCCTTCGAGGGCCGCGAGGCCGTCTTCCCCGAACTCACGCTGGTTCGGGGCTCGGTCGTCTACGAACGAGACGCCGACGACCGCCCCGGCGGGTCGAGCGAGTCGTTCGGCGACGCCGTCGGGCGGAACGTCCGCAGCGCGACCGGCGCCTCCGACGAGCGCGGGTCGGCGGAAGACCGGCTCGCCCGCGGCGAGGGGACCGAGTCGATCGCCGACCTCGCCGCCGAGGTCGTCGAGGAGCGCCCCGACGACGACCGTCGCTGACCGCCCCCTTTCTCTCCCGACCGTCGCTCAGACCGCTCACTCACGGACGTCGAGTCGGGACTGCGGCACCGGCCGGACGACGCCGTAGACGAACCGGTAGCACAGCAGGCCGGCACCCATCCCCGCGAGTCCGGCGCTTACGACAGTCAGAACGACCAGGCTCGTCGCGAGGACGACGAGACCGACCGCGACCGCGGCGGCGACGACGCCGACGACGGCCGCGGCGTATCGCTGCCAGTCGTCCCAGCCGAACAGGTCGTGCTCGTCGGTGTACGTGACGGCGACCGTCGCGACCGCCGCCGCGAGCGCGACCCACCACGCCTCGCGCAGGCCCGCGACGCCGACGTTCAGGGCGCCGAGCGCGATCCAGACGACTCCCATGCCGCCTTCGAAGAGGACCACGCGTCGGGCGGCGTCCATGCTCGGCGATCCGTCGGGGCGAGTGAAAAACGTTCAGTCGTCGTCGACGGCGTCGGCGGCGGTGGCCTCGAAGTGGTGGCCGCAGTCGGGACACTCCACCTCGTCGTGGCGCAGCGCCGCGGAGTGCTCGCGGACCTCGCGCATCACCTCCGAGATCTCGTCTTCGGCTTCCAGTTCCTCCTCGACGGAGAGTTCGACGCCCTCGACCTCCAGCAGGAACTTCGCGACCTCGGTCGCCTCGTACATCACGTCGTCGAGTTCCTCGGCGGTGAAGAAGTCGCACATCGCCCCGTAGAGGAACGTCGCGCCGGCCTTGCGGACCTTCTCCTCGAAGGACGCTCTCGCTTGATTGACCGCCTGGGGCGTGTACGTGTCGGTCATAAAGGGGACGAGTTCGGGCAGGTTCTCGCCGATCTTCGTCATCTCGACGCCGGTCTCGGTGCGGAAGTCGGCACAGAGCCGGGCGATGGCCCACTCGCGGGCCGTGATGTAGGTGCGGTCGCGCAGGAAGTCGTTGGCGCGGTCGTAGGTGCCGCCGTCGATCTTCTTGAAGCGGTCGTACTTGGCCACGTCCGGCGGCAGATCCGGGTCGGGAGCCGCCGGCCCGGGATCGGTCGGCTCCGGTGTGTCCGTCGACTCCGACGCGTCGGCCGGGTCGGTGTCGGCGTCGGTCGACTGTGCGTCGGTGGTCTCGTCCGGCGACTCGGCGTCCCCCTCGGTCGACGCCGCGTCGAGCCCGTCGCCCTCGCCCGCTTCGGGTCCGTCGGTCATGCTCACCTCTGTGTCGGCGGCCCGAAAAAGCGTGTCGGCGTCGCCGCCGCCCGGCGGGACCGACGTTCCCCTCGGTTTCGTTAAAAGAATAGTTATAAACTACGGCTGAAAAGTGGTGTGTAGGAACGTACCATGGCCAACACGACCTATCTCGTGAGCATGGTGTCGATGGGACTGCTCGGGGTCGGGGTCGTCCTGTTCGTCCTGCGGTCGCGCCCGTGGCGCCACTACGTCCCGCGGACCGCCTACGACCTCGCCGCCGGCGAGCGACCGACCTCGGGACTGGCCGGCCTCGCCGGCCGGACGGGCACGTGGACGGTCGCCTACGTCGCGCTCGTGCTCGGGTTCATGTTCGGCGCGATGGCCTACGCCGGCGGTATGATCACCGGCCCGCTGGTCATCGGCGCGGTCGTCGCCCTGGTCGCCAGTTTCCTCGTCGCCGGCGTCTACTTCGCGATGCGCGACAACGGCCGCCCGAGCGCGCAGGCGGCCGCGGGCAGCGCCGTCGCGACCGGCCTGCTCGCCGTCCTCGCGATCACCGTCGTCCTCGTCACGACCGGGTAGCCGGATGGCCCACTCCACGCGCACCCGAGGACGATCCTGGCCGACCGGGGCGGGACTGCTGGCCGCGGCCGTCGCGTTGGAGGGCGTCCTCGTCGTCGGCTACTTCCTCGCCACGCCGGGGACCGTCACCGTCCCGCGCTACGTCCTCTATCCGTTCGTCTGGATCAACGTCGCCCTCGTCGCCGCCTATCGAACCCCGCTCCCGTCGGCGCCGCCGCGCCGGCACCTCCTCGCGGGCGCGCTCGCCGCCGGCTACTTCCTGCTGCTCGCCAACTGGGCCGGCCTGGTAGGGCTGACCGTCGGCGGCCATCACCCGATCCCCGAGGGGATCCTGGGCGTGAGCGTCGGCGCCGGCTCGCCCGGGTGGGGACGGGTCCGCCTGATCACCGAGACCGTCTACGTCTCCGTCGTCCCCTACCGCGTGATCGGCTATCTGGGGCTCACCTACCTCGTCTACGCCGCGCTCGTCGACGCCAGCGGCGTCGTCGCCTCGGGGACGCTCGGGTTCGTCTCCTGTCTCAGCTGTTCGTTCCCCATCTTCGCCTCCGCGGTCACGGGCGTCCTCGGCGGCTGGGTCACGCTCATGTCGACCGCTATCGCCTACTCCGTCGACATCTCGACGGTCGCCTTCCTCGCGTCGGTGGCGCTCCTGTACTGGCGACCGGGGTTCCCAGCACTCCCCGGTGGACGCGACGAGGCGGAGACGTGACAGCAGTCAGAGACGGACGCGGAGCCGTGCCTCAGGGCCCGCTGGGAACGCTCGGCGGTTCGCAGTCGGAGGTGGTGTTCGCGTCGTCGATCAGGATGGCCGTCCGGAACGAGCAGTCGTAGACGGTGGTCGAGTCGCGGGGGATCCGCAGCGCGTCGCCGGTCACGGGGTTGGCGAGGACGAGCTGGACCCGCGACTCGACGGTCGTGCGCTCGCCGTTGCGGACGTGGCTGGTGAACCACTCGTCGACGCGGTCGTTGTCCATCGTCACCGCGAAGGCGACCTCCCGCGTCTCGTTCGGCTGGATCAACAGCGGTGACTCGGTGTTGCGCGCCGAGAGCGACCCGCCGTCGGCCTCGAACGTCGGGATGTCGTTGAGGTCGATGCCGACGCCGATCCCCTCCGGCGAGCCCGGCACGGGCACGTCGCCGGGGTTGTGGACCCGCAAGTGGAAGACGACCGTCGTCCGGTCGGCGGTCACGTTCCCCCACGTTGCCCACCCGCGTTCGATCTCGTAGCCGACGGTGAGGGTGCTGGCCTCGCTCAGGCCGGCGTCCTCCAGTATCGAATCGGACGCCTGGCTCGCGCCGACCGAGCGCGTGTAGGTGCCGCTGGTCCGGTTGGCCGAGGCCGACAGCGAGTCGATGACCGGCGTCGACTCGGTCAGCATCGTCCGGTTCCGGCGGACGTCGTAGGTCACCGGGATCGGCGTGTTCACCCGGAGCGTCGCGTTGGCGTCGACGGTGACCGTCTCGTTCGCCCGGACGTACCTGACCCACCAGTCGGCGAGGTGGTCGTTCAGCACGTCCGTCCGTAGCTGCTCGGTGCTGTTGCCCCTCGGAACGGTGATGTTCGACTTCGTCCCCGCCGCGAGCAACACGTCGTTGAGTGAGATGTCGTAGTCGGCGGTGACGGTGTCCCCCAGCGAGACGCCGACGGGGTTGGGGTTGTCGACCCAGACCGTCGTGACGACCTCGGTGCGCTCGTCGGTGACTTCGCCCCAGTCGCCGCGGTCGACCAGCCCCGCGGCCGGCGCGCCGACGATCCCCAGCAGGTACAGCAGGACGAACAGCCCGACCAGCGCGCCCAGCCCGGTCGCGATCCGCCGCGGCCAGGTGCTGACGAGCGCGCCGAGCCGCGCCCGCGTCCTCGCGACGGTCGTCAGCTCCGAGTCGGTCACGGTCGCCGCGTCGGACAGATCGTCGGGGTCGGTCCCGCCCGCGGACCCCCCGCCGCCCGCACCGCCTGGCCCGTCCTCTGACATGAGTGAGAGGACTCACCGCGTCGACCGCATAAACGATACCGGTCCGGCCCGTCGGCGCCGGGCCCCGGTCAGAGGATGGAGTAGGCCGCGGCGGTCGTCAGCGCGAGCGCGACGAACAGCCCGCCGAGGAACAGGTAGGTGACCGACCGAGGCTCCCACCGGAGGTGCATGTAGTAGGTGGCGACGAACGTCGCCTTGACGAACGACAGGGCGAGGATGACGCCGAACGCGGTCCAGTAAGTCCCGGGCGCGTCGAAGTCGACCAGTCCCGTCCGCTCGACGAGCGCCTGCGTCGTCGACAGGGCCATCAGTACCACGAATATGCCGGTGTACAGTTTGAATCGTGACATGGTTTTACAGGATGTAAAAGAGCGGGAACAGGAACAGCCAGACGATGTCGACGAAGTGCCAGTACAGGCCGAAGTACTCCAGGCTGGAGTCGTCGTCGAGGTACGCGCCCCGCCAGGCCCGCGGGATCATGTACAGCAGCATGACCAGCCCGACGATGACGTGGGCGCCGTGGAGCCCGGTGGTGAGGTAGAAGGTAGAGGAGGCGACGTTCGTCCCGACCGCCCAGCCGTTGGGGAACGCTTCCGTCGAGATGTGGAACAGGTGCTGCCACTCCATGCCCTTGTTGATCAGGAAGCCGACGCCGAGCAGCCACGTCACGGTGAGGCTGGCAACGACGCCCCGGCTGGAGTTTCTGTGGGCGGCGACCAGCGAGAGCACGACCGCGAAACTGCTCGCCAGCAGCAGGTACGTGTTGACCAGCCCGGGGAACGTGACGTGGGCCTCCGGGATGAACGCGTGGTGCCAGTGCATCCAGCCGTTGGCGACCCGCAGGAACAGGTACGAACCGACGAACCCGCCGAACAGGACCACGTCAGAGGCCAGGAACGTCCACATCCCCAGCTTCATGTTCTCGACCCCGCCGAACGGCCACTGTTCCGCGACGGTCGGCTCCGGGACGTAGAACGATTCGTTAGCGAAGCCGACGAAGCCGACCGCGCTCAAGACGGCGCCGACGGCCGTGAGGCCCGGATAGACGCCGCCGCTCCGGATCCCCGAGACCCCGAGGAAGGTGAGGAAGCCGGCGAAGCAGACGACGAACGGCCAGAAGCTCGCGTGGTCGGCGTGGCGCTCCTCGCCGTGGGTCGTCGCGGTGCCCGCCGCGGCCGGCGTCGCGGTCCCCGTGCCGCCGACGAGGCCGGTCCCGCCGCCGGCGGTGGCGCCCTCCGTGCGGACGCTCCCGCCGTCGGACCGTGGGCCCGACGAGGTTTCGCTCGCTCCGCTCGCGACACCGCCGTCGGACCGCGGGGATACCGAGACGACGGGCTTGCCGTCGCCGCTGCCGTCCGCGGTCAGTTCGGGCTCGTCGCGGAAGGAGAGTTCGCCGCTCGCGTAGCTGGGTTTCCCGGGGAAGTTCTCCAGCGGCGGCGGCGAGGAGACGGCCCACTCCGCGGTGGTCGAGTACTCCCAGGGGTTGTCGCCGACCTCCTCGCCGACGGCCATGCTCTTGAAGAGGTTGTAGAACATGACGAGGAACGAAGCCCCGAGGACGAACCCGCCGATCGAGGCGACCTGGTGCCAGCTCGTCAGGCCGGGCGCGTAGTCGAACACCCGGCGGGGGGTCTCCCAGGCGACGAACAGCGGGAAATAGAGGAGGTTGAACCCGACGAAGTACAGCGCGAAGTGGAGCTTTCCGAGGGTCTCGTCGTACATCCGCCCGGTCATCTTCGGGAACCAGTAGTAGACGCCGGCGAACAGGCCGGTCGCGCCGCCGACCATCACGTAGTGGAAGTGCGCGACCACCCAGTAGGTGCCCCGGAACTCGTAGTCGAGCACGACCGCGCCGAGGAAGACGCCGGTGATCCCGCCGATGATGAACAGGATGAGCGCCCCGAGCGAGAAGAGGAAGGGGGTGGTGAAGCGGATGCGGCCCTTGATCATCGTGTAGATCAGCGAGAAGACCATCAGGTCGAACGGCAGCGAGATGCCGATGGTCGTGACCATGAACAGGGTCTTGATCTCCAGGTTGATCCCGGTCAGGAACATGTGATGCATCCAGACGACGAAGCTCTGCAGCGCGACGAGCACCATCGCGAGGACGAACCACTTGCGGCCGACGATGCGCTGGCCGGTGAACGTCTGGAAGCACTCGGCCATGATCCCCAGCGCGGGGAAGAAGACGATGTACACCTCGGGGTGGCCGAAGAACCAGAACAGGTGGGTCCACAGCAGCGTCCCGCCCTCCGCGGAGAAGTAGGTCACGCCGAAGAGGTGCTCGGCGGCGAGGATCATCAGCGCCGCCAGCAGCGCCGCGAAGGCAAAGAGCATCATCCACACCGTCAGGAGAATCGACATCGAGAACATCGGCAGGTCGCGCATCCGCAGCCCCTCGGCGCGCATGCGGTACATCGTCGTCAGGAAGTTGACCGACCCCATCGTCACCGCGGCGATGAACATGATCAGCGCCAGCACGACCGTCGTCCCGCCGATGTTGGGCATGTAGGTGGGGAGATTGAGCGGCGCGTACATCGTCCAGCCGCCGTCGAACGTGCCGCCCTGGAAGAAGGAAGCGATGAACAGGAGTCCCGAAAAGAGGTACGCCCAGTAGCTCATCGCGTTGAGCCGCGGGAAGGCGAGGTCGTCGGCGCCGATCTGGAGGGGGACGAGGTAGTTGGCGAAGCCGAAGGCGAACGGCGAGATGAACCAGAACACCATCAGCAGGCCGTGGGCGGAGACGGCCTGGTTGTACGCGCCGGCGCTGAGGACGCCCGCGCCGGGGCTCCACAGCTGGACGCGCATCAGCATCGCGAGCACGCCGCCGAGGACGAGGAAGAAGAGGGCGGTGATCGTGTAGAGGATGCCGATGTCCTTGTGATTGGTCGTGACGAACCACCGCTTGACCGAACTCATCGGCGGGAACTCGTGGCCGCCGGCCTCGCCGTGGCTCACGGCGCACCTCCCGCCCGTACGGGGGCGAGCGCGCCCGGCGTTCCGTCGCTCGCGGTCGCGGTTCCGTTACTCGCCGCCTCGCTTTCGGCGCTCGCGTTCGCCGGCTCCGTGGTCGCGTACCACTCGTCGAAGGCCGACTCGTTCATCGCCTCGACCTGCGCGGTCATGCCGGAGTGGCCCTCGCCGCAGATCTCGTAGCAGTTGGCCTGGTACCGACCGGGTTCCTCGGCGACGAACCACGCGTTCGTCGTCTGGCCGGGGATCGCGTCGGCCTTCGCGCGCAACTCCGGTATGCCGAAGTTGTGGAACACGTCCTGCGACGTCACCGAGAGGTTGACCACCGTGTCCGTCGGGACGCGGAGCGTGCTCGCCTGGGCGCCGTTGGGGTAGGTGAACTGCCAGCCGAAGCGGAACCCGTCGACCGCCACCGTCATCACGTCACCCCCGTTCTGCTGGACTTCCGTCGGCTTGCCCTCGACGTACAACAGCGACGCGTACGTCCAGATCACCAGCGAGAGGACGATGAACGCGCTGATGCCGAACGAGAGGAACAGCTTCTTGCCCTTGCCCCCGCCCTCCGGGAGTTCGCCGACCTCCGGCCGGTCCGCGTCGGGCGCGGGGTCCTCGTCCTCGCGATAGCGGTACTTGTAGGCGTTGTACAGCGTGTAGGAGATGACGACGACCCCGACCAGCGTCCCCAGTCCGAGGAAGGCGACGAAGATGCTTTCGAACACCTCCGCCGGCGCCCGGATGCCGCTGGCCCCCGCCAGGACGGTGTCGCCGGCCACCGCGCCACCAACATCTACCATATTCGATCACCAACGACCCACCCGGTCTTATCGTTTGGGGCGTGTTGACACGCACCTTTTAGTGCGCCGAACCGGTTCGGGCCCTGCTATATCCGCCGGGAGTTTTTTGCCGGTTCGAGTGGTACGTGATGGCATGGCAGACACACGGGAGTTGGAGGAGCGGGGGGTCGAGGGGGAGGAGTTCGACGACCCGACAGTGGTCGACGACGACTTCGACCGGCTGTTCGGTATCGTCGCGGACGGCGTCGTCGGGGCGGCGGGGGGGCTCGTCGGGACGGCGCTGATGACGGTCGTCCTGCTCATCGGCGAGAGCTTCGGCGTGTTCACGCGCGCGTCGTTCGCGACGGTCACCGAGATGGTCGGTCTGGAAGGCCTGTTCCCGCCGGTGACCGCCGGGTACGTGCTGTTCGTCCTCGCGGGGATGTTCCCCTGGCCGCTACTGTTCGCCTCGCTCAAGGACTACCTGCCGGGCGGCCGCGACCCCGTCCACGGGATCTACTTCGGGACCGCGCTGTGGACCGGGTTCGTCTTCGCGTTCTACGACGGCTACGCCGGCCTCGCGCTGGTCGGCTACCTCGCCGTCACGCTCGTCGCCCACTGGGTCTACGGGATCGGTCTCGGCGCTGTCTTCGAGTACCTCTCGACGCGTCCCGACACGCTCGTCTGAGCGCGCGAACGGGCGCCGCAGGACCGATGCGGACGCGTCGACCGCGAAACCGTCGCTTTTGTCCCCCGGGTCCGTAGCTCCGCCATGGACAGGGATCAGATCCTCGAACTCGTCGCGCACTACCTCGTCATCGTCGTCATCGTCACGGTCGTCCTCGGCGTCGTCCGCGCCGCCGTCGGCGAACTCGGGTTCTGGCTGGAACTCGCCGTCGTCGTCGTCATCGTCGCGGTGTATCGCCCGGTCGTCAAGGCCATCGGCATGGAACCGAGCGCCTGGAACCGCGGCGAGTAAACGGCGGCTCTCGGGGTCGCGCGCCGAGATGCGGCGGCGCGAGTCGAACGGTCACACCCACTCGATGGCGCCGTCCAGATCGAGGGGCACGTCGCCGTGGCGATAGCCCTCGCAGCGGCCGTCGGGGCGGTAGCGGAAGACGACGGTGGGCCGGTAGCCGACGGAGGGGCGCTCGGCGCGGATGGGGTTCCACTCGTCGTCGCGGAAGGAGGTGCAGTCGACGAGGAGGACGGCGTCGTCGTGGATGGCGAGCTGGTCGCGGGTCTTGGAGTCGACGGTGCGCCGCAGCGCGGCGATGGCGGTGCCGGCGGGGCGGTTCCGCGGGGCCATCGGGCGGGTGACCTCGACGAGTCGCTCGCCGCCCGGCGTCTCGACGGCGAAATCGAGCGCGTGGCCCGAGTCCTGTTCGGACTCGGGGACGAACGGGATCGCGGCGTCGGCGAGCAGCTTGGCGGCGTCGAACTCGCCCATGGTGGCCCGCATGCGGGCGAACTCGTCGCGCTCGCTGGTGCCGAGCTTGGCGGCCATGGTGTAGCGGTGGTCGTCGAGGACGCCGGTCTTGAGCAGGCGCTCGTAGAACGCCAGGCCCTCCTCGCGGGTGGCGTCGGGGAAACCCGCGGCGTCGCGGTCGAAGAAGGCGCGGGTGGTCTCCCGGCCGTCCTTCGAAAACAGCACGGGGAGGAAGAACCAGGCGAGGTACTCGTAGGCAGCGAGCCAGGGGGCCTGTCGCTGGAGGTCGTATGTGAGCTCGCGCTGGGCCCAGCGGGCCACCTCGAAGGGCGCCTCGTCGAAGGTCTCCTTGTCGGTGCGCCACAGCGTCTCGGGCGTCTCGGTGTTGCCCAGCCAGTAGGCGCCGTCGTCGTTCCAGGCGAACAGGGCCAGGTCGCCGTTGTCCATCTCGATCCGACGGGCGTGATACTCGCGAGGTCCGTCGATCTTCGGCGTCGTCAGTCGGGCGCCGAAGCGGTCGTCGAGCGGGGCGAGCAGGTCCCGCCTGACCCTGTCCTCGTCCCAGCGCCCGGTCGACCGCCGAAAGCGAACCGGTCCGGCCATATCGAAAGGGAGGCGGCCAGTGGTATACACTGTTCGGACTCGCCGCCCGTTCGGCCGCCGGCGCCGCGGACCGAAATCGACCGCACCGGCCGGAGCGACGCCGCTCGACGTAGAATCGCACCGACCGTTACATTGATAGGTGGTAACTCACAAGTATGGGTGTGAGACACAATGTCGATGGGTGCATTCGACGAAGTTGAGTACGAACGCCGGGAACGCAAGAACAGCGAGGTCGAGGTGAGCGACGACGACCGGCGGACGGAGTACCGCGGCGAGGTGGAGTACGACAGCGACGAGTCGACGGAGGAGCTGCTCGACCAGTTCAAGGCGATAAATTCGTAATCGGGTCGGTCCCTTCTGTCCGACTGTAGAGGACGACCAGTGACAGCGTCGTGACGGTCGCGACCGCGAGGACGTGGCCGACGACGGCCGCCAGCAGAACGGTGTGGTCAACCAGGAACGGGACCAGCAGCAACTGGAGGAGGCCGAAGCCCATCGTCTCCAGGTCGGCACGGGCCAGCGCGCGGGTCTGCTCGGGGGAAAAGCGGAAGCGGGCCGACCGCCACAGCGCGGCGACGCTGGCCCACCAGCCGGTGCCGATGCGGTAACACACGTCCCAGAGGATCAGGAGGGTGAGGTACGTCGCCGGAAGCGGCGGTTCGGGCCCGAGCAGACTCGTCGCGAGCGGGCGGGCCGAGCGCGGGTCGACGACGAACAGGTAGGTTAGCAGGGCGACGAACGCCAGGACGCCGAGGACGACCTCGATGCTGGAGCCGAACAGCAGCCGGCGGTAGGGCTCGGGCGGGTCGGCCCGTCGGACGTGTTTGCTGATCCGGAGCATCTCGACGCTGCCGGCGGTGGCGACGACGACCGCGGCGGTCCCGGCGACGGCGCCGTCCGCGAGGCCGTAGTACCACGCCAGGATCAGTACTCCGACCTCGAACAGCGAGAACTGGATCGCCAGCGCCAGCCGCTCGGAGATGTCGATCCCCGGGAGCGCGCCGAAGATGCTCTCGTACACCCACGTCTCGCCGTACTCCGGGACGAGGCGGTCGGTCGCGGCGTCGTCGGTCGCCCCACCGTCGGGCGCCGGGTCGCCGGCCGTCGCGTCGTCGGACGCCGAACCGGTGCTCATCAGCGCCGCCCTCCGCGCTCGCCGGCCGTCGGGTTCCCGCCGGGAGCGGGGCTGGGCGTCCCCGCGTCGGGCGCGAGCGCCTTCCGGACGGCGTCGTCGAACGTCGTCAGCTCGACGGGGACGTGGTCGCGGATGGCGTCGTCGGTGACGACCACCGGGTTCTTCAGCCCGAGGACGAGCGGGCGCGCCACGGCGGTCGGCACGTCGGTCACCAGCCCGATCCAGTACGAGGACAGTTTCGGCGTGAGGACGGGCACCGAGAGGACCAGCGGCCGGCGCCGGCCCATCGCCTCGGCGGTCCGGGCGAGCATCTCGCGGTAGGTCAACACGTCGGGGCCGCCGATCCCGTAGGTCTCGCCGGCGGTCTCGGGCGCGTCGAGGACGCCGACGAGGTACGCGACCACGTCGTCGACGGCGATGGGCTGGCACTCGTTTCGCACCCACCGCGGGGTGACCATCAGCGGCAGGCGACGGACGAGTTGGCGGACCATCCGGAAGCTGGCGCTGCCGTCGCCGACGATGACCGCCGCTCGCAGCGTCGTCAGCGCGTAGTCGGCGTCGGCGAGGATCATCTCGACCTCCCGGCGCGAGCGCAGGTGCGGCGAGAGGTCGTCGCCGTCCTCGCCGAGCCCGCCGAGGTAGACGACCCGCTCGACGCCCGCGTCGCTCGCGACCGCGGCGAAGTTGCCTGCCGCGCTGCGGTCGCGCTCCTCGAAGTCGTCGCCCGCCCGCATCGAGTGGACGAGGTAGTAGGCGGCCTCGATCCCCTCGAACGCCGACGCGAGCGTCCCCGGTTCGAGCAGGTCGCCCTGAACCACCTCGACGCCCGGCGGCGGGTCGTAGGCCGACGGGTCACGGACCAGCGCCCGCACCTCGTGGCCGGCGCTGGTCAGCGCGGGGACGAGCCGCCCCCCGACGAACCCCGTCGCTCCCGTGACGAGCACGTGCATACCCGTTCCACGAACCGTATCCCCTTAACACCCGAGACCGCTGGGGCGGCGAGTTGCCCGACGCGCCGCGGCCGGGACGGCGCGCCGACCGAGACGCGGTCGGACCGATCGGTCGTCGACCGCGCGTCACCGATCCGGCCGGTCGTCCCACCCGGGCGTCGGCGGCGCGCCGCGGTCGCCCTCGACGGTCGCGGCGACCCCGGGGTCGGGGGGCTCCCCGTCGGCCCGGTCGGTCCACTCCGCGACGGCGCCGCCGACCCAGGAGTCGGCCTCGAGCGCCCGCTCGCGCGCTCGCTCGCAGCGCTCGTCGCTGACGGTGAGCGTCCCCGGGGCCGATGCGGCGGCGACGGCGACGAACTCCGCGTGGTCGGCCCGCGTCGCCTCGCCCGCCGCGAGCCGTTCGACCGCGCCCTCGATCCGGTCGACGTCGGGGTGAGCGAACACGCGCGCGCCCACCGCCCCCGGACCCAGAACCGGGTCGGCGTCCTCGGGCGGGTCGTCGTCGACCAGTCGCTCGCCGCCGTGGGCGCGCTCGACGCGTTCGCACTCCGTCTCGGCGTCGAGTGCGAGGTTGTCCCCCGGATAGGTCGAGCACGTCTCGGGGTAGACGCCGCTGTCGTGGATGCGACACTGGAGCGTCACCGGGTCGAGGAAGGCGCACGTCGGGAGCCAGCGGGACTCGGCGCCGAAGGGCGCGACGGGTTTGGGGACCTTCCGCAGGCCGACGAGGAAGGCGGGGCGGCCGCCGAGGGCGGCGACCTCGACGCCGCCGACGGCGACGCTCGGGCCGTCGTCGATGCGGAACAGGCGGGCGACCAGCGCGCTCGCGAGACCCTCGGCGAGGAACGCCCGCACCTCGTCGCTCGACACTGGCGCGAGGTTGTCGATATCGTCGAGCGGCCGGTATCGCCCGCGGCGCTCGTGGCCGTGGTCGGCGTCGTCGGGCGCCAACGCCCGCCAGTCGAGACAGCACCCGGCACACCCCTCGCAGTTCACCTCCATGGTCGCGCTTGGGCGCCGACGGCCAAAAGACCGCGCCCGAACCGGCCGCGGGGTCCGAGCCGTGGGAGGTCGTCCTCGCGGAGACTCCGTACCGAGCGTCGAACGCCGCGCCACCGAAGGCTGAAGGCGCGAGCGGGCCGACGGGCGAACATGGGCAAGCGACTGTTCGTCGCCGTCGACCTCGACGGGCTCGCCGACGAGGTGGCGGCCGTCCAGAAGCGGTTCGCGGGGGCGTCGGGGCTGAACTTCGTCGACCCCGAGGGGGCTCACGTCACGCTGAAGTTTCTCGGCGACACCGACCCCGGGCGGGTCGACGCGCTCGTCGACGAACTCGCCGCGGCGGTCGACGACGCCGGCGTCGACCCCTTCGAGTACGAGTTCGGCGGCCTGGGCGTCTTCCCGACTCTCGACTACATCAGCGTGGTCTGGGTCGGGACGCGTTCGGGGGGCGAAGAGCTGACGCGCCTGCACGAGGGCGTCGAGGCGCGGACGACGGCGATGGGGTTCGACGCCGAAGACCACGAGTTCACGCCCCACGTCACGATAGCCCGGATGGACCACGCCGGCGGGAAAGAGCTGGTCCGGGAGACGGTCCGCGAGGGCCACCCCGACGCGGGACGGCTCGCGGTCGAGGAGGTCCGGCTGAAAGAGAGCGTGCTGGGGCCCGACGGGCCGACGTACGACACCGTCGAGCGGTTCCCGCTGTAGCGGTCGCCGTCGGCCGCGATAGCCGTTCAGAGCGCGGGGAGGCCGCCGGGGCGGACGCGCGCGGCGACGTACCCCCCGCCGTCGGCGGCGGGCGAGAGCTCCATCCGGACGGTCGAACCGGGCGCCTTTCCGTCGAGTCGCCCCGCGACGAGCCCGTCCAGACAGCCGACGACCGTCCGTTCGTCCCCCTCCGGCGTCTCGACGGTCATCCGGCCGGTCGCACCCATCGGGTCGACGACCTTGTGGGGCCGTGCCCCCGTCTCCCCCGCTTCCCCCGCATCCGCGTCCGCCTTCACGTCGGTCGTGCGCGCCTCGGTCGTTGACATACTGTTTTATTCAGCGAAGCAGTATTTATACTTCACCGCATAGGAGTCCGGATGTTCATAGTGTGTATAAGGTGCATTAATTACGATGTCACACACCGGGACCGACGGCGTCGCGCCGCCGGTCGGGATCGGTAGTCTGCGGGAGTCGTCCGCTTTAGGTCTCCCAAAAATAGTAAGATTCGTGATAACTATTAAGGACGCGGTCGGCGTAGGTTCGGGCAGGGATGGTCGAGTTCTGGAACCTCGGGCTGGTGTTTTTCGCGGGATTGCTGACGGCGCTGGCGACCGGGCTGGGCGCGCTCCCCTTCTTCCTGGTCGACGAAATCTCCGACCGGTGGAACGTGGTGCTGTGGGGGCTCGCCTCGGGCATCATGGTCGCGGCGTCGCTGTTCGGCCTGATCCGCGAGGGGGTCGCGGTCGTCGAGGGCGGGGTCGTCGACGCCGCAGTCGCCATCGGCCCGGGCGTGGTCGCGGGCGTGGCGCTGGTCGTCGTCGGCCACGAGGTGCTGGCGGACGCGGAGTTCGACGCCCGAGAGTACGAGGAGGCGGACTTCCGGAAGCTCGTGCTCATCCTCGGGATCCTGACCGTCCACAGCTTCCCGGAGGGCGTCGCGGTCGGCGTCTCCTTCGCCGAGCTGGGGATCGACGACCCGAGCCTGGCGACGGTGACGCTCGGGAGCCTGACGCTACCGGTCCTGGCGGTGTTCATGACCGTCGCCATCTCGATCCACAACGTCCCCGAGGGCGTGGCCATCTCGATCCCGCTGCGGTCGATGGGCGTCAGCGAGTGGCGGATGGTCTGGTGGGCGGTGTTCTCCAGCCTGCCCCAGCCGTTGGGCGCCGTGGTCGCCTACTACTTCGTGACGCTGGCCGAGCGCTTCCTTCCCTTCGGCTTCGGGTTCGCCGCGGGCGCGATGGTGTACCTCGTCGCGACGGAGTTCGTCCCCGAGGCCCTGGAGCGCGGCTCGGACCTGCCCGGCGGGGGCCGCCGGGAACTGGTCGGCGGGATCACCGCCGGCGTGCTCGTGATGGTCCCGCTCGCGTTCGCGTGAGCGTGGTCGCCCGGCGGCCTCGGACGGGACCGACCGCTCGTCAGATCAGCTTCCGGCGAGTGACCGTCAGGTCCACGAACACGTCGAGCGGCGACGGCTGCTCCGATCTCGGCTGGTTCTCGCCGCGATACCCCGAGTGGTCGACGACGAAGTAGTACGGGCCGGAGTCGTCGATCGGCTGTCGCGCCCCGCCGTCGTGGGTCTCGGCGACGTAGGTGTCCTCGGCTACTTCCTCGGCGGACGCGCTCACGTCACCGTCACCGTTCGGCGTCA
Organism: Halosimplex rubrum; assembly: GCF_013415885.1. NCBI lineage: Archaea > Methanobacteriati > Methanobacteriota > Halobacteria > Halobacteriales > Haloarculaceae > Halosimplex > Halosimplex rubrum. Next base: position 1,417,259 of record NZ_CP058910.1, on the reverse strand, counting down.
GCGCCGGCTCGTCCCCGTCCGTGTAGGTGTCGTAGAACATGAACGACTCCTCGCTCGCGAAGAAGTACACGTCGAACGGCCGGTCGGCCTTCGCCCGGTAGCGGATCGCGCCGCCCGGGTCCGACACGTCCGGGAGCTCTTCGATCCACCCCTGACCGGGGCGGACCGAGACCGACCGCTGGACGGTCGCCACCACCTCGCTACTGCCGACACAGCCGGCCGTACCGCCCGCCACCGCGACCGCGGCCGCGGCCGTAGACAGCAGCGTTCGCCGATGCATACGTACGTGACACGAATAGTAGTATAAAGAGACTCGGACCGGAGAATCACACCTGATAGCCGACGGTTCGCGGCTCTCCGGGGCGCGACTCGGGCGTCCGACGACCGGGAGAACCGCCCGAGGCGACCGGGCGAGGACGGCGGCGTGGTCGGGCGGTGAGCGGTCGCGGGCAAAGGAACAGGAATTTAAGCGCCGGGGCGGAAGGGGGTGACACTATGGGTAAGAAGTCGAAATCCAAGAAGAAGCGCCTGGGGAAACTCGAGCGCCAGAACACGCGGGTCCCGCCGTGGGTCATGCTCAAGACGGACCGCAACGTCGAACGCAACCCGAAGCGGCGCCACTGGCGCCGTAGCGACACGGACGAATGAGCGCCGGTGACTTCGAGGAGCGGGTCGTGACCGTCCCGCTCCGCGACGTGAAGGCCGCGCCCAACGAGGAGCAGGCCGACAAGGCCATGTCCATCGTCCGCGAGCACCTCGCCAAGCACTTCGCCATCGACGGCGACGCCATCCGCCTCGACCCCTCGATCAACGAGGCGGTCTGGGCCAACGGCCGCTCGAACCCGCCGCGAAAGCTCCGCGTCCGTGCGGCCCGCTTCGAGGAAGAGGGCGAGCACGTCGTCGAAGCCGAGACCGCAGAGTAGACTTGCTCCGCGCGGCCTTCTCCGGTTCGGCGTACGTCGGTGTCTTCGCACGCGCGACCGACGACTGTCTGCTCGTCCGCCCCGACGTGGACGAAGACCTCCGAGAGGAGCTCGCCGACGAGCTCGCGGTCCCGGCGGTCCCGACGACCGTCGGCGGCTCGGGCACCGTCGGTGCGCTGGCGACCGGCAACGGCAACGGGCTGCTCGTCAGCAGCCGCGTCCGCGACCGCGAGCGCGAGGCGATCGCCGAGGCGACCGGTCTCCGGGTCTCCGAACTCCCCGGCCGGATCAACGCCGCCGGCAACGTCGTCCTCGCCAACGACAGCGGCGCCTACGTCCACCCCGACCTCTCCGAGACGGCCGTCGACGCCGTCGCGGACGCCCTCGACGTCCCGGTCGAGCAGGGCGTCCTCGCCGGGTCGCGAACCGTCGGCACCGCCGCCGTCGCGACGAACGACGGCGTGCTCTGTCACCCCGACGCGACCGACGCGGAACTGGACTTCCTGGAGGACCTGCTGGACGTGCCCGCCGACATCGGCACCGTCAACTACGGCGCCCCGCTGGTCGGCTCGGGCCTGGTGGCCAACGACCACGGCTACGTCGTCGGCCAGGACACCACCGGTCCGGAACTGGGCCGCATCGAGTCGGCGCTGGGCTACATCGACTGACCCGCGCCGGTCAGACGACCTCCTGCGGGACCCGCGCGGCGTTGTCGCCGAGCACGTCTAGCATCGGTTCGATCTCCCCGAACCGTGGCCCGCGACTGACGGTTTCGGCGTCACGATTCCACTCGATCAGGTTCGCGGCCGCCAGTTTCGGCAGGTCGGCGTGGTACAGCCGAACCGTCTGCCGTCGCGATCGGTCGTGGTCGCGGCCCCCGTTGGCCGATGGTCGCGCCGCGTCCCCCCGCATCTGGACGGCGTCGGGCACGCTCACCGGTTCCTCCTCGCACAGCAACAGTAACACCCGTCGTCGCCGGTCGCTGGCCAGCAACCCGAACATCTTCGAAGCCCCCATCATGCGCGACGGTTCGTGACGGTCGTACATAACTGTTACCTCGTCGTCACGATCGGCGGACCGCGGGCGAGCGCGACCGGTTCGAGCCGCCGCACCCGGGACTCGACGAACGCGGTGACGGCGGCGAGAGTTCGTTGCGGAAGGTACTTCCCGCTCGCTCTCCCAGCGGGACACATGAGTGAGTTCACAGTCACCGGGCAGTGGAGTGCCCGCGACGGCTGGCAGCCCTTCGAGAAGGAGATCGAAGCGGTAAACGAGAACGTCGCGCGCGAGCACGTCCTCGCCGAGTTCGGCTCGAAGCACGGACTCAATCGCACGCAGGTCGAGATCGAGGGGGTCGACGCATGAGCCTCGGTGGTGGCGGTGGCGGCGGCGGTCAGCAGCAACTCCAGCAGATCGCCCAGGAGATCGAGCAGATCGAGGAGCAGATCGAGGCCATGGAGGACGAGATCACCGGGCTCCAGGACGAGAAACAGGAGATGAACGAGGCCATGGAGGCCATCGGGGCCATCGAGTCCGGCGACACCGTGCAGGTGCCGCTGGGCGGCGACGCGTTCCTCCGCGCGGAGATCCAGAACATCGACGAGGTCATCGTCGAGTTCGGCGCCGGCTACGCCGCCGAGCAGGAGCAGGACGACGCCGTCGACATCCTCGAGAACAAGCAGGACACGCTCGACGAGCGCATCGAGGAGATCCGCTCGGACATCGCCGAGCTGGAGACCGAGAGCGAGGAGCTCGAACAGCAGGCCCAGCAGATGCAGCAACAGCAGATGCAGCAGATGCAGCAGATGCAGCAGCAGGACGACGAGTAAGGCCCGATGTTCGACGGACTGAAAGAGAAGCTCGGCCGCTTCAGCGACGACGTCGAGGAGGACGTCGACGACGAGGCGGTCGACGAGGAAGCGGTCGACGGAGACGCCGAGGGGGCCGAGCCCGACGAGGCCGAGGCCAGCGACGCGTCCGCGGTGACCGAAGCGGAGACGACCGGCGAGTCCGACGCCGAAGACGGGGTCGACACGCCGGCGGCCGACGCCGAAGCGGAAGACGCGACCGACGCCGGCGACGAGCCCGACACGGCGGAGTCGGCGGGCGCCGAGGTCGAGGACGCCGAGACCGAGGCGGAAGCCGACGACGGTCGGAGCCTCGGCGAGCGGGCGAAGCTGTTCGCGACCGGCAAGACGGTCATCGACGAGGACGACCTGCAGGACCACCTCGACGACCTCGAACTCGCCTTGCTCCAGAGCGACGTGGAGATGGGCGTCGCCCAGGAGATCCTCGACGGCGTCGAGGAGAACCTCGTCGGCGACACGCGCCGACGGCTGTCTTCGACCGGCAACCTCGTCCGCGACGCGCTCCGCGAGGCGCTGTACGACGTGATCAGCGTCGGCCAGTTCGACTTCGACGAGCGGGTGGCCGAGGGCGACGCGCCGGTCGTCATCATCTTCACCGGCGTCAACGGCGTCGGGAAGACGACGACCATCGCCAAGCTCTCGCGGTACTTCGAACAGCGGGGCCTATCGGCGGTACTGGCCAACGGCGACACCTACCGCGCCGGCGCCAACGAGCAGCTCCAGCAACACGCCGAGGCGCTGGACAAGCGCGTCATCTCCCACGAACAGGGCTCGGACCCCGCCGCGGTCATCTACGACGCCGTCGAGTACGCGAAGGCCAACGACGTGGACGTGGTGCTGGGCGACACGGCCGGTCGCCTGCACACCTCCGACGGCCTGATGGACCAGCTCTCGAAGATCGACCGGGTCATCGACCCGGACATGACGCTGTTCGTCGACGAGGCCGTCGCGGGCCAGGACGCCGTCAACCGCGCCCGCGAGTTCGACGACGCCGCGGAGATCGACGGCGCGGTGCTGACGAAGGCCGACGCCGACCCGCAGGGCGGCGCGGCCATCTCCATCGCCCACGTCACGGGCAAGCCGATCCTCTTTCTCGGCACCGGGCAGGACTACGGCGACCTCGAACCGTTCGATCCCGAGGACATCGTCGACCGACTCCTCGGCGAGGAGTAACCGCTCCTTAGTTCGCCACGGCGACGCGTCCCTCGCCGTCGACGACCATCCGCTCGACAGTGACCGCCCCCGCGACGGACCCAAGCGCGTCGTCCAGTAGGGACGCCGCCGCCGGCACCCGCAACTCCCCGATGACACTCATGGAACCAGTTCGCACCGCCGGAGAATAAACGCCCGGCCTACTCGTCGCGCTCGTCGGAGAGGTGTTCCCACACCTCGGCGCAGCCGCATCCGTCTTCGACGCCGTCGAGGTGCGAGGTGTCGACCTCGCGTTCGTCCTCCGATTCGACCTGCTCTTCTTCGACCGCCTGCACGTTCTGTGAGTCGCTCATTCGGTTGATCGTTTACAGGGCTCCCTCCCATATAAGAACGCACCTCCACGCACCCTTCGCCGTCGCTGCCGGGAATAGGCAACATGATCCGATTCCATCGATCGGCGCTCCCCGAAGAAGCCCGGGAGTACGCCGTGATACCGGACCGAACCGGGCAGATCGGACACATGACACGGCTGCGGGCCGACCGATCGGGTACCGACCCCGGCCGGACGGCCGCTGGACGCGAAACGGTGGTGTCTCCGCCGCCGCAGAACGTCACCGGTAGCGGCAATCGAAGCGGGGTTTCACGCAGTCGTGGCAGCGCTGACCGAGAGGGTGGGATACAGGGGCGTGGGTAGTGAGAACTAGTAGCACACGCGACCGTCGCGTGAGAGAGACCATGCACACCAGGGATACACGCACTCGCGGAACGTCGAGGGAGACGGCGGCGAACGGCAGCACGACGGGCACTGACGAGCACACGCGAGCCACCGGGGGGTGGCTCGCGTGAACACGGTCGAGGAGTGGAAACAGGAGAAACACCCGCTGGACGTGGTCGAGGACGTGAAGTCGTACGCCGCAGAGGGGCTGTCGTTCGAAGAGATCGAGGCGCGCGCGGGCGACGGCGAGTGGGAGCGGTTGAAGTGGGCCGGGATGTATGCTCACGGGCGGCAGGACGGCTACTTCATGATGCGGACCAAGGTCCCCGGCGGGTATCTCACGCCCGAACAGGCCGAGGTGATCGGCGAGGTGGCCGAGACGTACGCCACCGCGCCTGCGGAGTACGGCGGCGAGGACCAGAACTCGGTCTGGGGCGACGCCTTCCTCGACCTCACGACCCGTCAGGACATCCAGATGCACTGGATCGAGGTCGAGGACGTGCCCGAGGTCTGGGCGAGATACGACGAGGTCGGCCTGACGACGATCCAGGGCTGTGGCGACTCCGCCCGGAACGTCCTCGGTTGTCCGGCCGCCGGGCTGGACGGTCACGAGTGTTTCGACGCCCAGCCCGTCATCGACGCCGTCTCCGAGTTCTTCACGGAGAACCGGGAGTACGCCAACCTCCCGCGGAAGTTCAAGATGACCGTCACCGGCTGCGCGCGCGACTGCGGCCAGTCGCAGATCAACGACGTGGGGTTGACGCCCGCGCGCAAGGAAGTCGGGGGCTCCGGCGAAGCCGGAGGCTCGTCGGGCTCGTCGGACGGTGGCAAGGAGGTCTACGGCTTCCACTGCAAGGTCGGCGGCGGCCTCTCGGACGGGCCGCGCATGGCGACGGCGATGGACGTGTTCGTCCCGCCGGGCGACGCGGTGGAGTTCTGCCGCGCGATCGCCCAGACGTTCAAGGAACTCGGTGATCGGTCGAATCGCGGCGTCTGCCGGATGCGCTATCTCGTCGAACAGCTCGGTACCGAGGCGTTCGAGCAAGCGGTCCGCCGGCGCTGTGAGGTGGATCTGCCGACAGCCGGGACGGACCTCACCGAGGGGTACACCGGCGACCACGTCGGCGTCCACGACCAGAAAGAAGACGGGCTGAAGTACGTCGGCTTCAACGTCGTCGCCGGCCGGATGGGCGGCGACGAGTTCGCCGAAGCCGCCCGCGCCGCGCGGGAGTACGGCACCGACGAGGCCTCGGTCCGCCTGGCCACCGACCAGAACTTCCTCGTCACCCACGTTCCCGCCGAGAACGTCGGCGACCTGCTGAACGAGCCGTTCGCCCGCAAGTACGAACCGGATCCGGGGCCGTTCACGCGGGGCGCCGTCGGCTGCACCGGCTCGGAGTTCTGCAACTACGGCATCGTCGAGACGAAGAATCGGGTGTATCGGTGGGCCAAAGCCCTCGATCGGCGCATCGACACGCCCGACGACCTCGACGTGGTCCGGATGCACATGTCGGGCTGTTCGGCCTCGTGTGCCCAACCGCAGATCGCCGACATCGGCTTCCGCGGCGAGACGGTCGACGTCGACGACCCCGAGGGCACCACCAACGAGGAGGGCGACAATATCGTCGAAGGCATGGACTTCGGCCTCGGCGGGAGCCTCGGCTCGGACAACGAGTTCCTCGACTGGGTCGAGACCGCGGTACCCGCGAGCGCGGTCATCCCGGCCATCGAGGAGCTGTTCGCGGCCTACGTCGACGAGCGCGAGGCGGGCGAGCGATTCTACGAGTGGACCCGTCGAGTCGGGAACCAGCGGCTCCGGAAGGTCATGCAACGCGCCGACGCGAACGTCTCGGGAGGTGTCGCTCATGGGGACTGACCGGGCCCGCGAGCGCGTGGCGGCCAGCCCGGAGGCCGACCAGGTCGCACCTGCCGACGTGGCGCCCGAACTCGCCGAAACTGGACACGGCCCCGACGGCGACGAGATCGAATTCGACGACTCACGACTGCTGACCGACGGGGGCAGCGACGACCCGGTACCCCGCGTCCCCGACGTGGGCGGGTCCGACGACGGCGACGACTGTGGCTGTGGCAGTTCCTGCGGCTGCGGCGGCCGGTCACGCGGCGATCGCCAGCAAGGGGGCGTCGCCACGGACGGTGGCGCGACGCCCGCGAACGTCGACGAGCACGGTAAGCTCCGTGATGTCGAGTTCACCGAACCCGCGGAGGGCGCGAGCCAGGACGTGTACGACACGCCCGCCGACCGGCGCGTCCAGCGGCCCGGCGAGGAGGAGCTGGAACTGGACACGCCCTCCTACGAGATCCGCTCGCGGATGAACGACATCGAGACGCCCGACGACAAGACGTGGTTCATGGAACTCGACGAGGCCGTCGTCGACGACGGCCGCTGTATCCAGTGTGGCACCTGCGTCGCCGCCTGCCCCTCCGACTCCATCGGCATCGGCGACGACGGTCTGCCCGAACTCGTCAAGATGTGTACCGGCTGTTCGCTGTGCTGGGACTTCTGCCCCCGCGGCGGCCTGCGCTACGAGCGCCAGTGGAAGATCACCGGCGGCGACGACAACGTGAAAGGCGCCGGCGACCCCATCACCGAGTTCTCCGCCAAAGTCGAGGACGACTGGCGCGACTCGGCGCAGGACGGCGGGCTCGTCACCTCCGTCCTGTGTCACCTGCTGGAGGCCGGCGAGATCGACGGCGCGCTCATCGCGACCGAGAGCGACGACGACCCGTGGAAGGCCGAGTCCTTCCTCGCGACGACGCCCGCGGAGTGCATCGAGAACGCCGGGAGTTTCTACAACCAGACGATGGCGCTCGGGAACCTCGACCTCGGACAGTGGGACCACAAGATCGAGGGCCCAATCGAGGAGGCGTCGCTGGCGCTCGTCGGCACGCCCTGCGAGATCGAGGGCATCCGTGCCCTGCAGGACTTCGAGTGGGACTACGCCAGCCAGGAGGCGGGCGTCCGCGCGGTCGACTACACGATCGCCCTGATGTGTACGAAGAACTTCAACTACGAGCGCCTGATGGGCGAGCAGATCGTCGCACAGCGCGGCATCGACCTCGACGACGTGGGCAAGATGGACGTGCTCGACGGGCGGATGATGGTCTACGACCGCGACGGCGACCTCATCGTCGACGAGGACGTCGAGGCGTTCCACGACGCCGCCTTGAAGGGCTGTGACGAGTGTGCGGACTTCACCGGCTACTGCGCCGACCTCACCGTCGGATCGGTGGGGTCCAGCGACGAGTACTCCTCGGTGATCGTCCGGACCGAGCAGGGCCTCGACGCCTGGAACCTGACGAAAGACGACCTAGACTACCACGACCTCGAGGACCGGTCGGCCGTCGGCGGCCTGCAGTCGTGGGACAAGCAGAAGGCCTTCGAGTCGCTGGAACGGCCGTTCGACCCCGACGCGCCCCGGTTCATCGACTACGCCGACCACGCCGAGAACTACGGGACTGAGATGAACCCCCACGACCGCGGGCACTGACACCTACTGTCCGGTCACGTCACCGGTGTCGGCGGGCACGACCGCGAGATCGAACACCCTGAAGTCGTCGTCGAACGCGAACACGTGTTCGACGCCGCGTTGGCGAGCCAGAACTGCTATCGAGTGGTCCACGAACGAAATCCGCTGGTCGTCGAATCGTTCGAACGACTGGCAGACCGCAGCGAACTCGGACTCGTTCGGATGGACTATCGAGACGACCGACGACGACCGGATCCGTTCGAGCGCATCGCTCGCGACCGTCTGAGATGTCTTTCGGAGTAACAGCGTCGCGAGTTCCGAGAGCACGTAACTGGAGGTGACGAGCGGACGATACGGAAGGTCATCAGTCCTGATCCCGTCGAACACCCCCCGTGCCTCCCCGTGGCGAGGGGCGTTTTCTACGAAGTGCGCGTAGAACGCGCTGGTGTCCACGAACAGTGGCGTCGCGGACCGCGGAGTCATTCGTCGGAGACGCCGTAGACGACTTCGTCGATCTCGTCCTCGGAGATCGGTTCCTCCGCCGTCGCCGCCGGTGCGGAGAACAGCGGGTCATCATCGATCGACTGCCCGGGATTGGCGGCGGTGTCCGGCCCGATGACGTGACGAAGCGCGTCACGGACGAGTTCGCTCTTGTTCAGGTAGTGCGGGTGCCGCTCCAGGAATTCCTCGATGTCGTCCTCCATCTCGTCCGGGACCTTGACGTTGAGTGTGCTCATTGTGTTACCAGAGTATTACGCTGAGTTACAAGTAAGCGTTTCGGGCGCGCTCACGCTCTGTTGCCGTGCTGGACAAGACTCATTGGGCGGGCCCGAGTCGGCGAGTACGTGACTGTCGACGAACAGGTGTGGGAGTCGGACGGCGCGGCCGGGTCCGACATCGAAGAGATGATCGCAGCGGTCACGGACGGGTGGACCGTCCGTTCGGCATCCGCGATCGACGACGGCGGCAACGAGACCGTCACGGTGACGGCTGAGACGGCCGACGGACCCCGCGAGTGTGTCCTCAAGGCGACCGACGAGGAGAGCGGCGGCGGGAACCTCGCCGCCGAGGCGAAGCTCCTTCGCTTGCTCGGCGCCGAGACTGCCGTGCCCGTCCCCGAGGTGTACGGCGTCGTTCCCGACCACCCGGACCTGCCGACTCCCCTGTATCTGATGGAACGAGTCGACGGCGACCCGCTCCCCACGGACGCGTCGGCGATCCCCGACGACGAGATGGCTGAGTACGCCCGACAGGTGGGTCGGTCGATCGCCGAGGTCCACGACATCGACGCGTTCGACGGCTACGGCCCGGTCGTCGTCGCCGAGCACGCCGAACCTGGTGACCTGGGCGGGACGCGACCGCTCGCCCGGGAGTACGGGCTGGCGCTCTACGACCCGCGCGATTCCTGGGCGTCACAGCTGTCGGCGACGGCCGAGCGGATGCTGGACGGACTCGCGGACGGCCGGTTCGGCGATCAGGTGCCCGACCTCCGGGCGGCGATCGACCGACGCCAGCGACGACTCGATCTCTCGGGGTCGCCGGCGATCGCCCGGGTCGACCACAATCCCGGGAACCTGGCCGTCGACCGCGAGTCGCGGTCGGTGACGGGCCTGCTCGACTGGGGGCTCGTTCGCACGACCGACCGGGAGTACGACCTCGCCTGTGCCGAGCAGGGCCTCTGCGGGCTGAGCTCGCTCGGTTCGAAGCGACGGGAGTGTATCCGGTCCGAGCTGTACGAGGGGTACCGGGAAGTCCGGGGTCTTCCCGCGGACGAAGCGTTCGACGCGCGCCGGCGCCTCTACGTGCTCATCTTCCACACAGCGAACATGAACTGGGCGTCCGGCTGGATCACGCCCGACATCGCCGAGGAAGTCGAACAGGAATTCCGCGAGTTCGCCGCAGAACTGCTATAAAGCGCCGGTTCGCCGACTCCACACGCTCGAATGCCCGGACGAAGTGAGGGCCCGCCGCCTACATCTCCGAGCGCTTGACCAGCGCGTAGACGAGCAGCGCCGAGAGGACGACGCTGAGATACGCCTCGCTGGCGGCCAGCACCTCCGCGATCCGGCCCTCGGGGCCGAGGAAACCGTAGCCGATGGTCGTGTAGGAAATGTAGCTAAAGCGGGCCACGTCGAACAGCGTCGCCAGCCCCTCCGGGGAGAGCGCCGCCGCGACGGAGAGCTGCCCGGCGGCCGTCCGGAACGGGCCGCCGCCGAACGCGTAGAACGGCACGTACAGCAGCGGCGCGAGGACGAACGCGAAGCCGATCCGGATGGGGCGCATCCCGTGGCCGCAGGTGACGCCGAGGAAGTAGTTCTCGGTCGCGCGGCCGAGGTTCTTGACGCGGGTCCACGTCGCGGCCGAGCCGTCGCGGACGACTTCGAGGTTCTTCGCCCGACTGTACTGCTGGCGCTTGACGCGGAACTCGCCGGCGACCTTCATGTCGCCGACGGCGGCGGCGCTCTGTTTGGCCTTGAGGTAGGTGGTCTCGACGACCTCGGGGGTCATCTCGAGTTCGTAGTCGGGGTCGGCGTCGGGCGGTTCGTGGAACTCGTGGATGGCCCAGGCGTTGCGGTCCAGATACTCGCGGTGACCGCTGAAGTCGAACTCGTGCCCGTCGAACTCGGTGAACTCCGTGCGGCAAAAGCGGAAGAAGTCGAGCAGGCGACGGTGGTCCCCCTCGGCGATGGCGACCAGGTCCACGTCGCCGAGGGAAGCGAGCGTCAGGTCGTAGCGCACCCAGTTCTCGGCGGGTTGGGTGATGCGGCCGGTCACGATCTTCGCGCGGGTGAAGTCCACCCAGGCGTCGCCCTCGACCTGGCTGGCCTCGAAGTCGATGCGCTCGGAGAAGCGGGCGCCGCTGAAGTCGATCTCGCCGCCGAAGGCGGTGTCGACGAAGTTCGCGGAGGTGATCTCGGCGTCGTGGAAGTCGGCGTCGGCGGCGAAGTGTGCGCCCTCGAAGGTCAGGTCGTCCTCGAGGAAGTTCGCGCCACCGGTGAACTCCGCGCCGCGGAACACCGCCCGGGCGGCGAACTCGACGCCCGAGAAGTCGGCGTCCTCGCGGAACCGCGCCTCGTCGAAGTCCGCCTCGGCCGCGAAGCGAGCGCCGACGAACGTCGCGTCGGCGTCGAACTCCGCCTCCTCGAAGTGGGTGACCCCCTCGAAGTCCACCTCGGCGAAGGTGACGAACCGGAAACGGGCGTGGCGGAAGTCGGCGTCGCCGGCGAACGTCGAGCGCGCGAAGGTCACGTCCTCGTCGAGCGCGCGCTCGCGGCCCGAAAAGGTCGCGCCGCGGAAGTCGGCGTCGCCGGCGAACGTCACGTCGGCGAACCCGGTGTCGCCGTCGAAACGCGCCTCGTCGAAGTCGGCGAACCCCTCGAACACCGCCTCGTCGAACTCGGCGTCGCCGTCGAAGCGCGCCTCCTGGAAGTTCGCCTCGCCGGCGAACGTCGCCCGCTCGAAGTGGGTGAAGCCGAACCCGGTCTGCCGGAAGTCCGCGTCGGACTCGAAGGCGGCGCCGGTGAAGCTCGTGTTGTCGTCGAGCAGGTTCGAGTCGCCGTAGAACTCGGCGGCCCGGGCCTCGACGGGCCCCCGGAAGGTCGCGGCGTCGAAGGTCACGTCGTTGGCGAAGGTCGACTCGTCGACGTCGAACCGCCCCTCGAACGTCGCGCCCTCGAACTCCACGTCGCCGGCGAACTCCGTCTCGAACGCCTCGAGCTCGCCGGTGACGGTCGCGCCGTCGGCCAGGATCGCCTCCTCGACGTGGGCCTCGTCGAGGGTCACGTCGCCGACCGTCGCGTCGTCCAGCCGGACCGGCAGGCGGATCGTGGCGAACCTCGCCGACAGCGACTCGATCGTCGCCCCCCGGAGGTCGACCGGGTGGCGGTCCGCTCCCTCGACGGTCAGCCGGTCCAGATCGATGGCGGGCAGCTCGACGCCCCGCAGGTCCTTCGCGTCGGCGTCGCCCTCGCGGACGACCGTCAGGAACGCCTCGCGCACCGTCTCGTCGCCGATCCCCCGCTCGGCTCGCTCGCCCGGAGAGAGACGCAGGACCTCGGTCGCCGGGCCGAGCCCGTCCCCCGCGTCGCCGTCCGCGGCCGCCCCGGGAGCCCCGACCGCACCGCGCCCGTGGCTCCCGTCCCCTCCATCTGTCATACTTTCTCACACGAGAACCGTGGAACATAAATATTGCTGACCGCGGCGAGCCGTTTCCGGCCGACTCAGTCGGTCGGCTGGCCGGTCCGCTCCGCTCGGCGTCGGGCGTCGCCGTCGAGCGTCTCCGCGAGCGTCCCGCCGGGCACCGACTCGAAGGCCGTCCTCGTGTACAGCGCGAGGTCGAACTCGGGGTAGGTGTGATAGGTCTCGTAGCCGTCGGGCGCGAGGTCGATCGTGGTGTAGGCGTCGGGCCCGAACCGATAGGCCACGTCGAAGGCGTCGTCGACCGGGAACGCCGCGAGCGGGCGGCGCTCGACGATCGTCGCGCAGGCCAGCCCGTCGGCCGCGTGGGTGAGACGGCGGCGGGCGTCGCCGTCGACGGCGTCAGCGGTCGGGCGGTCGCCGTTCGGCGGTCGGCCGCCGGTCGCGTCGTCCGTCGTCGGCCCGTCGAGGCGCAGGGTCGTCGCGCCGTCGGCGTCGACGGGATCGCAGGTGGACAGCTCGTGGAACTCGTAGGCGGGGGCGCTGACGTAGTGTGAGCTGCCGACGACGCGGAAGGTGAACTCGGCGCCGAGCAACTCGCGGGTCAGCGAGTCGAACACGCGCACGTCGTCGGTGGGCGGAGCCGTTCCGTGGACGAACTGGAGGGTCTCGGAGGTCATGGGTCGACGATCACGTCGTAGTTGGGGTCGAAGACGCTGTTCGGTTCGACGCCGCGGTAGGCCGGGACCGGCCGCCAGTCCAGCCGCTCGTAGCGGTCGGCGACGGCGTCGAGGTAGTCGCTGCGGGCCCGCGAGACGTTCGGGGTCGGCGTCGGGCCGTCCGACAGCAGGTAGAAGCGCTCGCCGCGCTCTAACTCGTCGTCGCCGTCGGGGTCCTCGTACACCGAGTAGGGGAGATAGCGGTCGAAGCCGGCCTCGCGGACGGTCTCGACGTACGCCTTGTGGTGCTGGGGGAACCAGTACTCCGAGTACGCCCAGGTGGCGACGACCCCGCGGTCCGCGAGGTGTCCCCGGAGCAGCCGGTAGAACTCCGTCGAGTACAGCGACAGGGCGTCGTCGCTGCGGGCGCCCGGCACGTCCAGCAGGATCAGGTCGTAGCGCTTGTCCGAGCCCCGGAGGTAGTTGTACGCGTCGCCGACGGTCGTGTTCAGTCGGTCGTACTCGAAGGCGTCGTCGTTGTAGCGGGCGAACGCCGACTCCTCGCGCGAGTAGTCGAGGAACTCCCCGTCGATGTCGACCTGGTCGACGCTCACGCCGTAGTCGCGCAGGCGGTCGACGGCGATGTAGTCGCCGCCGCCGACGAGCAACACGTCGAACGACGCATTGGCGCCGGGGAGCGCTCCCGAGCGATTCAGAGACGCCGACATCGGCACGTCGACGAGGCCGGCGTGATAGGAGTCGACCCAGCTCTCGCAGAGCTGGATCGCGCTGTCGAGGCGGAGACAGGTCTCCGTGCCGGGGTCGCCGGCCACGTCGCGGCGGTAGGTGGTGATGCGCTGGTAGCGGGTACGCTCGAAGCCGGTGACGGTCACCTCGGCTTTCCCGGGCTGGTACTCGCTCTCGATGCGGTCGCCCATGTACGCGCCGGTGACCGCCCGGTCGACCGCGCCGGCGTTGGCGACCAGCCCACCGTAGGCGCCCGTCAGTAGCAACCCCGCGAGGACGACCCCGCGCCACCGCGCCAGCGAGAACGACCGGTCGGCGCCGCGGGCGGCCGGCGCCCGGGCCGACCACGCCGCGAACGCGAGCGCCGCCAGTCCGTTCAGCAGTCCCAGCACCAGCACGGACACGACGAGGCCGTAGCGGGGGTACAGTACCAGCGCGTAGACGACCGTCCCGGCGAGGCCGCCGAGGTAGTCGACGCCCAGCACCTCCGAGAACGACCGCCCCTCCGCCTCGGAGACCGAGAAGAACACGCCGAGGGCACCTCGGACGATTCTGCGGGGGTAGAGGCCGCCGAGCGCGGCGAACAGCGTCTCCTCGCGGTGCTCGACCAGCTCGTTCAGCAGCGGGATCTCGAACCCCGAGAGCAGGCCGACGACCAGGATCGGCACGTGGGCGAGCCCGAGCGTGAGCGGCTCCTTCAGCGCGAGCCGGCCGACGGTCAGGGTCACGTCGGGGAAGGCGTTCAGGGCGATCATGAACCCCGCGCCGGCGGGCCCGGCCAGTGCGAGGTACACTTCCGTCCGGAGGAAGTTCCCGGCGGGGTCGTCGAGGTGGGCCGAGAGGAAGGATCCGACGCCCATCGAGAACAGGTACAGGCCGATGGTGATCGAGTACCGGAGGACGGTGCCGCCGTAGAACACCGTCAGCAGCTCCGAGTAGACGAGTTCGTAGGCGATCGAGCAGAAGGCGACGACGAAGGTGAGCGCGAGCAGGAGCCGCCGGTCGGTGAGGCGCGGATTCGAGGACGACAGCGGCGGCTCCTCGTCGGCTGAGCGGCTGGGCGGCGGGTCCGCCCCACCGGCGGCGTCGTCGCTGTCGCGGGCCATCGGCGGTCAGTGGCTCACACTCTGGGCTTGACGTACCAGGCTTTGTCCATCTGGGGCTCGCCGAGGCCGTTGTCGACCTCCATGTCGACGGCCTGCCAGCCGTAGTTCGTCGAGCCGTCCGCCGAGACCAGCTCCGTCCCGACGCGGTACCACCCCTCGCGAACGCCGTCGCCCGGCGAGAGCGCCGCCACGTCGGCCGTCATGTCGGTGCCGGGCTCGGGGTCGTCCCACGTCTCGTCCCAGGAGACCGACCCGGGGCCGGGACCCGGCGCGTCGTTCTCGTACTCGTCGTCGGTCCCCAGGTAGGCGACGCCCAGCGTCGCGACCGAGGCGTCGGCCATCCGCAACTCGTCGTCGTGGTCGTCGCGCCAGTCGTCGCTGTAGGCGCCGCCGTGCCAGATGGCCCAGCCGTGGTGCGAGTGTTTCGGCGCCGAACCGTAGCCGCCGGTACCGCGGCCGGCGGCGCCCTTGGCCGCGCGGGCGCGACCGACCGGGAGGAGGGCGGCGATCGCGCCGCCGCCGAGGTTGCTCTGGTTCTGCTGGCGCGTCTCGACCTCGATCTCGGACAACAGCTGGATCTGCAGCGTCGTTCCCTGGAGGGCGACGTCGTCGAACACGTCGGACTTTCTGGGCGGCGGGGAGTTGCTCCCCCCGATCCCCAGGCAGCCGGCCAGCGCCCCGCCGGCCGCCAGCCCGGCACTGCCGCGCACGAAGCTTCTGCGCTTCATACCAACTACCGCATCGGCCATCGACCAAGTATCTTTATATTATCGTTTCAGCAGAACGGAACGTTCCGCGGCCGTGGAACCGGCGGACGGTGGGCCGGGATTCAAGTAGAGACCCGCGGTAGGGTGACGGTACTGAGTTCACAATGAGCGACACCTCCGACGCGAGAACCGAACGCTACTCCGGCGACGTGCGACTCGCCGGCAGTCACGAGACGCCGGTCGGTCTCCGCGGCGCCGCCGACGTGTTCGTCGGTCCCGACGGCGTCGCCGGCACCCTCCGCCTGGCCGACGCCGAGTACGTCTACACCGACGTGGTCCCGCCCGGCAACGGCGGGGCCGACCCCGCCGAGGACTCGCCGGCCGCGGCGACGGAAGTCACGGGTGACATCGAAGACGGCTACGTCGAGGACGTCGACGGTGACGTGTCGGTCCGGGGGGTCGACGACGTGTTCGTCGCGAGCGGCGCCGCCGAGGCGCTCGACCCGGCGGGCGCCGAACAGGTCTTCCACGACGGCGCCGCGACGCCGACCGAGGACCCGGCGGGCTACGACGTGACCGTCACCGGGTGGAACCACGACCGCGACGCCCGGGACCCGCGCGACGGCGTGAGCGTCCGCGGCGCGAAGAACGCCGTCGAAGTCACCGAGGGGAAACACGACCTGACCGTCTACGTCGTCGGCTGGGACAACGAGGTCCGCATCGAGGGCCGCGGCGTCGACGCCACCGTCTTCTTCGTCGGCCGCGACAACCGCGTCAGCGTCGGCCCGTACGTCTCCGCGACGACCGCCGCCGAGAGCGGCTTCGACAACGTCGTCGACTCCGACCCCGTCCCGCCGGAAGCGGTCGTCCAGACCTCGAAGGAGGAGGCCCACGCCGACGCGACGATCGGTCGCCACCGCATCACCTGGCAGGAGCCCGCGCCCGACAAGGACTGGTGTCCCAACTGCGGCGAGGACGCCGACGCCGTCATCGCCCGCCGCCAGAAGGACGCCCTCTTCCTGTTCGGCACCGCCGTCCGGACCTACGACGACGGCGGCGTCTCCTACGAGTGCGAGCGCTGTAGCCGCCACGTGGCCGGCGACGTCGCGCTCGACGAGGACGAGCGGCGAGACGCGCTGCGGTAGCCGGTCGGCCGAGACTGCGGCCCCCGACGACGGGTCTCGGGGCGACACGACCCAGTCCCGGCGAGAACGACGGCGATCCGAACCCTGAAAGGCGCCGCTCGGTTCCACCCGGGTATGGAGGTGTACGCGCGGCTGGGCTACCTGCTCGCGCTGTTGCTCGCGGGCCTCGCCGCCCGCCGGGTCGGCCTGTTGACCGACCGCCGGACGGGCTGGCTCAACGATATCGCGTTCTACGTCGCGCTGCCGGCGCTCGTCTTCTCCTCGACGTACGACCGGGCGCTGGGCGAACTCGTCTCGCCGGCGCTGGTCGGCGGCGTCCTGCTGGTGTTCGCGACGGTGATCGCCGTCGCCTGGCTGGTCCACGGCCGCCGCGCCTCGCGGGGCCAGCGTAGCGTCGCCGTCGTCCAGTCCTATCACTCGAATCTCGGATTCCTCGGCCTCCCGCTCGTCGAAGCGACGCTGGGCGGGGCCGCCAGCGGGACCGCCGCGGTCGTCCTCGGCATCGGCGTGCTCGTCCAGACGCCGCTCACCGTGGGCTCGCTGATCGCCATCAACGACGCCGACGCCGCGGTCGCCGACGAGATCCGCGGCGTCGCCACCAACCCCGTCCTGCTCGCGCTGGTCGCCGGACTGGCCGTCTCGACGACCGACCTCGGCGTCCCCGGCGCCGCCGCGACGGGCCTCGGCGCGCTCTCGGAACTCGCCTTGCCCGTCGCGCTGCTCTGCGTGGGCGCCTCGCTGGAGGTCGTCGACGCCGACGTGGACTATCGGTTGACGGGTTCGGTCGTCGCGACGAAGATCGGCCTGATGCCCGCCGTCGCGTGGGTGGTGTTCACCCTGCTGGCCGTCGACCCGACCGCCGCGACGGCCGTCGTCGTCATGCTCGGGATGCCCTCGGCGGTCTCGACGTACGTCTACGCCACGGAACTCGGCGGCGACTCCCAGCTCGCCTCGCTCAACGTCTTCGCGACGACGCTGGCCTCGCTCGGGACCGTCGGCGTCATCCTGCAGGTCATGGGATAGTTCGACGGCACTCTCCCCCGCTCGGCTTTATCAGCGCCGGCGACCCATCGTCGGGCATGGGCTACCACCACGTCGACCCCGACGACCTCGACCCGACGCCGGACTACCCCTGCGACCGCCGCGGCGTCTCCGACGCGGCCGAACTCGCGGCGCTGCACCTGGCGACCTACGAGATGGAACCCGGCGAGCAGCTCCCCCGAGTCTACCACTACCACGACAGCCGCGAGGAGGCGTTCTACGTGATTTCGGGCACGCTACACGTCGAGACTCCTGACGAGGAGTTCGTCGTCGACGAGGGCGAGGTGTTCGTCGCCGAACCGGAGAGCCCGCACCGCGCGTACAACCCCGACGGCGCCGAGGAGCCCGTGCGAGTGCTGGGGACGGGCGCGCCGAAGTCGGACATCGCCCACCCCTACGAACCCGGGAGCGAGTGAGCGTGGCGAGCGGCCGGCGGCGGGTCAGCCGACGACGACGTACAGGACGAACAGGACGAGGAGCAGGCCGACGAGGAGAGCACCGGGCATCCGGGGAAAGCTGTCGCCGGCCATCGTCGTCCGCGGGTCGGGGGCGTCTGTCATACCCGGGGTAGGCGCCGTCGGCGAATAAGAATGTCGGCGGTCGGAGCGGACCGAAGCGGACCGAAGCGGAGCGGTGCCGGCCGACTGCGCCGCCCGACCGGGTACCCTTTTGGCCCCGCCGGTCGCAGGACGGCGTATGACGAACAAACACGAGATCCAGCGGCGCATCGTCGACAGCGGCGTGACGGCGGTCCTGCGGGGCATCGACGAGGACGACATCGTACCGGTCGCCGAAGCGGTCCACGCGGGCGGCGTCACGGCCCTCGAAATCACGGCCGACGCCACGCGCTGCAGCGAGATGATCGCCGACGTGGACCGCGCGATGGCGGACACCGACGCCATCGTCGGCGCGGGCACCGTGATGGACGCCGCCGCCGCGCGCAACGTCATCGAGGCCGGCGCGGAGTTCGTCCTCGCCCCGAACCTGAACGAGGACGTGATCGACGTCTGCAACCGCGAGGGCGTCGTCTGCATCCCGGGCGTGATGACGCCCACGGAGGCCGCCGAGGCGATGGAGGCCGGCGCGGACGTGCTGAAGATGTTCCCCGCCTCGACGGTGGGGCCGGGCCACATCGGCGCGCTGCAGGGCCCGCTCGGCGACGTGCCGATCATGCCGACCGGCGGCGTCTCGACGGACAACGTCGCCGACTACTTCGACGCCGGTGCGGTCGCGGTGGGCGCCGGGTCCGCCCTCGTGGACTACGACGCCATCGAGCGCGAGGACTGGGACGGCGTCCGCGAGTCGGCGGCGGCGTTCGTCGAGGCCGTCGAGGACGCGCGGTCGTAGTCGAACGGCGGGTTCGCGGTGGCCCGGCGGCCCGGGTCGGGTCGCCAGCGCTAAGAGGGCCGAGCGACCACCACGACGCATGGGAGACCGGTCGCTCGACGACTTTCTGGACGCCGACGACGACGGAGACGACGCCGCGGAGTCGTCCGACCAGCCCGCGGAGTCGTCCGACCAGCCCGCGGAGTCGACAGACGGATCCGCCGGGGAGGACGCGGTCGAGGCGAGCGACACGGTCGAATCGAGCGACGCCGACGCCGAGACGGAGGGCGACGATAGCGATACGAGCGCCGGGACCGATTCGAGCGTCGCGGCCGACGGCGACGACGCAGAGGTGAGCGCCGGAGCCGACGGAGACGACACAGAGGTGAGTACCGGGGCCGACGGCGACGACACAGAAGGGAGTGTCGAAGCCGACGGCGACGGTGTCCGCGTCGACCCGGCGACCGTCGAGCCGGCCGAAGCGACCTACACGTGGAGCGGCGACGGCGGGACCTGCGCGAACTGCGGCGAGACGGGCGAACGGCGCTGGCGGAGCGACGACGGGCTGGTCTGTCCGGACTGCAAGGAGTGGTGACGGCGCGCCGCGGGAGATACGCGTACGAACCCGCTTGTTTCGACGGAGAGCCCCTCGCTGACGGTCGCTCGGTGGCGGCCGGCGTGATACGTACGGTACCTGTGCTGAACGCACACGAAGCGGCCGGCGGGATCTCGGGTCAGTCGTCGCCCGCGCCGGCCCGTTCGTCCGTCGCCCCCTCGTCCGCCGTCCCCTCGTCCGCGCGGGAATCGGCGAGGCCGTCGCCGTTCACGTCGCCGAACTCGAAACGCGCCCCGCCGGACTCGCTGTCGGTCACCTCGCTCTCCCAGCCGTGGGCCTCCGCGATCGTTCGGACGATACTCAGGCCCAGACCCGTGCCCTGGTCGTCGGTCGAGTAGCCGGGGTCGAAGACGGCCTCGCGTTCGTCCTCGGGAACCCCGGGGCCGTCGTCGGCGACGAAAAAGCCCCGGCGCTCGCCCAGGTCGCCGACCGTGACCGTCACGCCGTCGCCACCGTGCTCGACGGCGTTGCCGACGACGTTCTCCAGCAGCTGCTGGAGGCGACTCTCGTCGGCCAGCAGCGTCGCGTCGGTCTCGACGGTCAGCGTCGCGTCCCCGGTCTCGACGACGCCCCAGGCCGCGCGGGCCACCGCCGCGAGGTCGACCGGTCGGGGGTCGCTCACCGCTTCGCCCTCGCGGGCGAGCGTCAGCACGTCCTCGATGAGGTCGTCGATCCGGTGGAGCGACCGCTCGACGGCGTCGAAGTGCTCGTCGTCACCGTCCTCGCGAGCGAACTCCAGCCGACCGAGCGCGACCTCCAGCGGGTTGCGCAGGTCGTGGGAGACGACGCTCGCGAAGCGTTCGAGCCGCTCGTTCTGGCGTTCGAGCTGGTTCTCGTAGCGCTTGCGCTCGGTGATGTCGCGGGTCACCCCGACGACCCCGAGCACCGTCCCGTGCTCGTCGCGCCAGGGCGCCTTCGAGGTGGTGACGTAGCTCTCCTCCAGGTCGTCGCCGTAGGCGTGTTCCAGCCGGTCGTCGACCGACTCGCCCGTCTCGACGACGCGACGGTCGTCGGCGACTGCGCCCTCCGAGAGCGCCGACGGATACAGGTCGAAGTCCGTCTTCCCGACGACATCCGCGGGCGCGTGGTGGCGCTTCCCGTCGGGGCTCTCCAGATACGAGGGGCCGCTGAGCCGCGGCATCTCGTCGCTGACCCGGACGTGGCGGCTCTGGCGGTCCTTGAAGTACACCGACAGCGGGACGTTCTCCAGCAGCGAGGCGAGCATCGTCGACTCGCGGCGGGCCTCGCGGCGGCGCTCGATCAGCGGGCGCAGGTCCGCCAGCAACTCGACGCGGTCGGTGTCGGCGTCGACCTGCAGGTAGCTCTCGACGCCCAGGTCGGTCGCGGCCGCCAGCGGCAGGGCGTCGCCGACCGAGAGGGCGACGACGGGGAGCGACGACGAGTCGCGGACCGCCTCGACCGTCGCCCGGCCGTCGAACGACCCGTCGCAGTCGCAGACGACCGCGTCGACCCCGTCCTCGGCGAGTCGCTCCGCTACGTCGGTCTCGGGAGCCGCCCCGCGGACGACGAGGCCGTCGCCGGACTCGGCCCAGGCGTCGGCGACCGCCGCCGCGTCGGGCCCGACGTACAGCACGACCGGTGGACCGTACATGTGGGATCGGAGTTCGGTGTACCTGTTACCCCTACCCGATGATAAGTGGACGGGTCGTGTCACGTGTGAACGGACACCCGAGAACGCCGGCGACGACCCCGCGACGACGGTCGCGGCCGGCCGGTCCCGACGCGTCGGCGCCGGCTTCGGCGGTTCGGCGGCGAACGGCCCGCGTCGCTTTTGCCGGTCCCTCCCGTACGGCGGGTATGACGACCCGGCCATGCGACGGCTGCGGCGAGGACGTGAGCATCGCCGGCGGCATCGCGAACATCTGGACCACGGAGAAGTCGACGACCGACGGGCTGGCGCTCGAACTCGCCGACGGCTCCGACCACCTCCTCTGTTACGACTGCATCGAACGGCTCCCCGACGAGCGCGAGCCGACGGCCGACGACGTGGCCGACCTGTAGGGACGCCGCGAGGGCGAGGTCGGCCCCCGGGGACTCGACCCGTCGGCTCCGGATCAGGCGTCCGGCCCCTCGTCCGTCGCGAGCGTCGCCGAGCGGTCGGCGTCCGGCGGCCGCCAGACGACGGCTATCTCGTAGTCGCCGGCGACCCCGACCGCGACGGCGTTGCCGGCCGTCAGGGATCCGCCCTCGCCACCGGCCGAACCCTGCCAGACCCCGGTCCCCGTCTGGTCGACGCCGTCGACCTCGGCGAAGCCGCTTCCGCGGATCTGGACGGCCTCGCGGGGGACCGCGTCGCCGCCGTCGTGGGTGATCGTGAGCACGCCGACGCCGACGCCGTCGCCGTCGCCGGTCGACTCGTAGTCGAAACCGAAGGCGACGGTCGGCGGGCCGCCCGACCCGGAGTCCCGTTCGATCGACGGACCGGGGAACCCGCCCGGGAACTCGGTCACGTCGCCCGTCGGGACCGTCGCCGTCGCGGTGACGGCCCGTCCGTCGGTCCGGAGCGTCGGCTCGCCGCCGAGGAACGCGTCCGCGCTCCCGGTCCAGTCGGCCATCGCCGAGCGGTCGGCGTTGCCCTCGGTGAACAGCGCGGCGGCCCGGACGCGCGTCTCGCCTTCGGCCACGTGATACCCCGTCCCCTCGCCGAGGCCCCGTTCGAAGGTCTCCCCGGTCCCGTGGGTGCGACCTTCGAGGACGTGCGCGCTGCCGATCGATCCGAGGAGTCGTCGGCAGTCGGGGGCGGCGTCGACGTAGCGGTCGGCGTTGCCCGTCCGCGCGTCGACGATGGCCTCGACGACCGGTTTCTTGTCGGTCGTGTCCTCGCTGGAGACGGCGCCGGCGGTGACCAGCATGCCGTCCCGGACCGCCGCCGCTCGCGGGTCGCCGGGGCTAAAGAAGCGGAACCCGCGGGAGGCCTCTCCCGCCTCGAAGCCGTACTGGCGGAGACCGTCCTCGACGACCGTCCGGTCGAAGTCGCCGAGCAGCACCGACGCCGTCCGGGCGAACCGGAACAGCGCCCGCTGCTCGCCGAAGGTCCCGACGCCCGGGATGGGGTATCGCCCCTGGAACTGTTGCAGCGCGCCCGAACCGAGCGCGCCCTCGAACTCGCCCAGCGCCCGCGGCGCCATCCCGAGGAAGGCGTAGCCCGACTCCTCGGTCTGGTCGAGCAGCGACGGGTCGGGCATCCACCGCGTCAGCGTGCTCACCGGCGTCTCGGGCCGGGCCGCCGTCGGCGTCGCCGTCGGCGTCCCGGTGGGCGTGGACTCGCTCGCGTCACCGCCGCCGTCGTCGCTCTCGTCGTCGCCACCGCCCCCGTCGCGGTCCGGCGCTTCGGTCGGCGTTCCGCCACCGCCGATACCGAGACAGCCCGACAGCGCCGACAATGCCGCGATCGTTGCTCCCCCGCGCTTCAGCACACTCCGTCGCGTCTCCTGCATCGAACCCGTGTTCCCCGACTGCGTGTAAAATAATTGCGAATTTGATGGTGGAAGCGTCACGGGAGCGGGCGACGGTCCTGCGGTCGGCGGGCCGGTCTCAGGCGTCGGGACCGGACCCCTCGTCGAGCGTCGCCGACGCGTCACCCTCGGCGGACTCCCAGACGACGCTGATCTCGTAGTCGCCGGCGGCGCCGACCGTCACGTAGTCCCCGGCGACGACCGCCTCGTCGTCGCCGCTGGCGGTCCCTCGCCACTGTCCAGCCGCGGTCTGGTCGGCGCCCTCGACGTCGGCGAAGCCCGCACCGCGGAGAGACAACTGGGCCTTCGGGATCGAATCGCCGCCCTCGTGTGTGATCTCCAGGGTCCCGACGCCGTCGCCGGTCGCCTCGTACTCGAGCCCGAAGATGGCCTGCGGCGTGCGGGGAGCGGTCCGGCGCGACCCGGGGAACGACCCGGTTCCGAAGGTCTCGACCTCGGCGCTGGGCACCGTCGCCCGCGCGGTCGCGACCCGGCCGTCGACGGTCGTCTCGGCCGACTGTCCGTAGAACACGCCGGCGTCGGCCGCCCACTCGGCCAGCACCGCCTCGTCGACCTCGCCCTCGGGGAAGACGGCGGGCACCCGGACGCGGGTCTCGCGCTCGCCGATCTCGATCCCGATCCCGCCGGCGACGGCGCCGTCCAGCCTCGCCTCGGCGGCGTAGGTCCGGCCGCTGACGAGCTGGGCCGAG
Source organism: Halosimplex rubrum (assembly GCF_013415885.1). Lineage (NCBI taxonomy): Archaea > Methanobacteriati > Methanobacteriota > Halobacteria > Halobacteriales > Haloarculaceae > Halosimplex > Halosimplex rubrum. The sequence goes on along the minus strand of NZ_CP058910.1, from coordinate 1,393,443 downwards.
CCGACCGCCGCGGTCAGGCGCTCGCAGTCGGCGACGGCGTCGACGTAGCGGGGGCCGGCGCCGGCCTTCGCGTCCACCACCGCCTCGACGACCGAGCGGGCCGCGTCGGGGTCGCCGGTACCCATCGCCAGCACGACCGCCGCGTCGGCCAGCGCCGCCGCGCCCCGGTCGCCGGTGAACAGCGCGAACCCGTGTCTCGTCTCGGCCTCGGTGAGCCCGAGCGCCCTGAAGTCGCCGACGGCCGTCTCGCGGTCGAGATCGCCCTCGAAGACGAGGACGCCGGGTCGGAGCCGGTGGAACCCGGAAGCGGCGGCGTAGGAGTCGATACCCGGCACGCCGGGGTCGCCTCGCAGGCCGTCCGTGGCGCCGTCGCCGAGGTTGGACTCGTGGGCGAGAATGTCCCGGGGCGCGAGCGAGGTGAAGCCGTAGCCGTCGCGGCCGAACGCCGCCGGGGCCGGCAGCCACTCGGCGTAGTCGGCGTTGCCGAGCGCCTCGGGGGACGGCGTGGCGGTCTCGGTGTCGGTCGGGGTCGCCGTCGGCTCGGGGGTCCCGGTCGCGGTCGGTGTGGCGGCGTCCGTCGCCGCGTCGGTGTCGGTCCCGGTCCCGGCGCCGCCGGGGCCGTCGGTCGTGGTCGTGCCGTCGCTCAGACAGCCGGCCGTCGCGCCGGCCAGGAGGGCAGCGGCGCTCTGTCGGAGGAAGCGTCGTCGCGGGGATGTCATCGTCGTCGCGTTTTCCGGCGCGGTGGTAAATACTTGCCGTCCGACACCGTCGCCGATTCCGGTCCCGGGCCTTCCGGCAGTTTTACGCTCCCGGCACCGGTTGGATCGGGCGTGCAACCCGGTCGGATCTTCGACGAATTTCCGGCGCCGTCCTACCGCGGCGCGCAGGAGCAGGCCCTGCGCGACATCCGCGACGCCTTCGAGGCCGACAACGACGTGGTCCTCGTGCGCGCCCCGACCGGCAGCGGCAAGTCCCTGCTCGCCCGCGCCATCGCCGGCTGCGCCAGGACCGCCGGCGAGAGCGAGGCCGGCGAGCCCATCGACGCCTACTACACCACTCCGCAGGTCTCCCAGCTGGACGACGTCGCCCGCGACGACCTGCTGACCGACCTCAAAGTGATCCGCGGGAAGAACAACTACGACTGCATCCTCCCCGGCGAGACCGACACCCCGGTCGACCAGGCGCCCTGCGCCCGCGAGCGCATGTTCGACTGCCAGGTCCAGCACCGCTGTCCGTACTTCTCCGACCGCGCCATCGCCGCGAACAACCGCATCGCCGCGATGACGCTCGCGTACTTCATGCAGACCGCCGGCTCGGACGTGTTCGGCCAGCGCGACGTGCTCGTGGTCGACGAGGCCCACGGCCTGGGCAACTGGGCCGAGATGTACGCCACCATCGACCTCGGTCCCGACACCGTCCCGATCTGGGACGCCTGCGAACCGCCCGCCGTCGACGGCCTCGACGACGCCGTCAGCTACGCCGACACCCTCCACACGATGGCCGGCCGCCGACTGACGGAGGTCCGCCAGCAGGCCGAACTCGACCCCGAGGAGGCCGCCGAGCGCGACAAGCTCGTCCAGTTGCAGTCGGACCTCTCGTGGTTCGCCGAGGACTACCGCGACGACGAGAGCGGGACCACCTGGGTCGTCGACCAGAACGGCGGGGAGGGGAGTCGCGTGACGATCAAGCCGATGGCGCCCGAGAAGTACCTCAAACACACCGTCTGGGACCGCGCGAGCAACTTCGCGCTGCTGTCGGCGACGATCCTCAACAAGGACGCCTTCTGCGCCAACGTCGGGCTCGCGCCCGACCGCGTCGAACTCGTCGAAGTCCCCCACACCTTCCCCGTCGAGAACCGGCCGCTGTACGACGTGACCCAGGGGAAGATGACCTACGAGGCCCGCGACGAGACGATCCCCCGGGTCGCGGAGGTTCTGGTCCGGATCATGGCCGCCCACCCCGACGAGAAGGGGCTGGTCCACTGCCACTCCTACGCCATCCAGGACCAGCTCCAGGCCCACCTGCGGGAGTTCGGCGTCGACTCGCGGGTCCGCAGCCACGACTCCGAGGACCGCGACGCCCAGCTGTCGACGTGGAAGCGGATCGACGACCCCGACGTGTTCCTCTCGGTGAAGATGGAGGAAGCGCTGGACCTGGAAGGCGATCTGTGTCGCTGGCAGCTCCTGTGTAAGGCGCCGTATCCGAACACCCGCGACTCGCGCGTGGCCGCTCGGCTGGAGGACGACCAGTGGGGCTGGTACTACCGGACCGCCCTGCGGACCGTGATCCAGGCCTGCGGCCGCCCGGTGCGAGCGCCAGACGATCACGGAGCGACCTACCTCGCCGACTCCTCGCTGCTGGACCTGTTCGAGCGCGCCCGCGTCGACATGCCCGACTGGTTCGCCGAGCAGGTCGACCGGATGAGTCGGCCCGATCTCCCCGCCGCGGACGCCACGGCCGCGACCGGGTCGGGCTCGTCCGGCGCGTCCGCTCGTTCCCGGTCGTCCGACTCGACGGGGTCCGGCGAGCGTTCGTCTGGGGCCTCGGGCGCGTCGGCCTCCGGGTCCGGGTCGAGCGACGACGGCAGTAGCGGCAGTTCTCGGAGCGACCGCCGCTCCCGGCGCTCGAAGTCGAAGTCCAACCCCGTCGCCGACGTGTGGGACACCGAGTGACTGCGGCGGCGAAGCCGGCGCGAGTCGCCGCCCGAGCGCGCTCCGACGGCGTGTTCGCCCCGTCCCGTCCGGCGGTCCCCGACGTGTCGGTCGGGGAGACGGTTCGAAAGTAACAGGTAGGTGGGCTCGGAGTCGTCGTCAATGACCGACTGGGGCGTGTATCTCGTCACGCAGGAGAGTCTCTCGGGGGACCGAACGACGCGAGCGGTCGTCGAGGCGGCCGTCGCCGGCGGGGTCGACGTCGTGCAACTGCGTGAGAAAGACCGGAGCGCCCGCGAGCGCTATCACCTCGGCCGGAAACTCCGGACGCTCACCCGCGAGGCGGGCGTCGCGTTCGTCGTCAACGACCGGGTCGACCTCGCCGACGCGGTCGACGCCGACGGGGTTCACCTCGGCGACGACGACCTGCCCGTCCCGGTCGCCCGCGACCAGCTGGGGCCCGACGCCCTGATCGGCCGGTCCGTGTCGTTCGTCGAGGACGCCCGTCGCGCCGAGCGGGCCGGCGCCGACTACCTCGGCGTCGGCGCCGTCTACGCCACGGGCTCGAAGGACGACATCGACGACGACGAGTACGAGATCGGCCCCGAGCGCGTCGGCGAGATCGCCGCGGCCGTCGATATCCCGGTCGTCGGGATCGGCGGCGTCACCGCCGACAACGCCGCGCCGATCGTCGAAGCGGGCGCCGACGGCGTCGCGGTCATCACCGCGGTCACCGGCGCCGACGACCCCGAAGCGGCGACCCGCGACCTCGCCGGGACCGTCGCCGACGCTCGCGGGGACTGAGGGGGCAAACGGCGTACCGGGAGCGAGCGGCGAGCCAGGGGCGAGCTGGGGACCGCCCCTAGCTATTCCCCGACACGCACCGAACGAGCGAGCGTGCTGGACCCTCGCGCCGTGGGGGCGTCGGTCGCCGGGCGGCGGCGGGCGCTCGTCGCCGTTCTCGCGGTCGTGTTCATCGATCTGCTGGGGTTCGGGATCGTCATCCCGATCCTCCCGTTCTACGTCCGCGATCTCGGCGGCACCGACGTGGTGTACGGCCTGCTGGCGGCGTCGTACTCGCTGATGCAGTTCGTCTTCGCGCCGCTGTTGGGCCAGCTCTCGGACGCCCGCGGCCGGCGGCCGGTCCTCATGCTCTCGCTTCTGGCCAACACCGTCGCCTGGGTCGTCTTCGGGCTGGGCGGCGAGGTCGAGACGGTCGCGGGCACGACCGCGGCGCTGGCGACGCTGTTTCTCGCGCGGATGCTCGCCGGTGCGATGGGCGGCAACATCGCCACCGCACAGGCGTACATCGCCGACGTGACGCCCGTCGACCGCCGCGCGGGCGCGCTGGGCCTGATCGGCGCCGCCTTCGGACTGGGGTTCGTCTTCGGTCCGGCGCTGGGGTCGGTGCTGGCCAGCGACGGCGTCGTCGCCGGTGCGGCGAGCGTCTTCCCCGGGTTCGTCCCGGCGACGCGCTTCTCGCTGCCGAGCTTCGGCGCCGCGGTCCTGAGCTTCGTCGCCTTCCTCGGGACGTGGCGATTCCTGCCCGAACCCGACCGCCACGTCGGGAGCGGGGGCCGCCCGCGAGTCGTCGGCCAGTTCGTCGACGCCGTCCGCGACGCCACGCTGGGCCCGCTCGTCGGCGCCTTTCTCGTCGCCTCGGTCGCCTTCTCGGGCATCCAGGTGGCGTTCATCCCATACGTCGCGGACGTGTACGGCTACGACGCCTCGCAGGCGGGACTCCTGCTCACCTACGTCGGCGCGCTCGCGGTGGTCAACCAGGGCGTCCTCGTCGGCCGGCTCGCCCGGGTCGTCCCCGCCCGGCGGCTCGCCGTCGCCGGCGCCGCGCTGCTGGTCGTCGCGCTCGCCGCCTTCCCGTTCTCCCCGGAGATCGGCCGGGCGCTGCTGGGCGAGCGGGCGGTCTTCGGGTTCGGCCCGCGGGTGGTCGCGCTGCTGGGCGCGCTGACGCTGCTGTCGCTCGGGAATAGCCTGCTGAACGTCTCGCTGACGACGCTGGTCTCGCTGGCGACCAGCGCCGACCGCCAGGGCGGCGCCTTCGGCGTCACGCAGGGGGCGGGCAGCCTCGGGCGGACCGTCGGCCCGCCGGTCATGACGGCGCTGTACGCCGTCGTCGTCTACTGGTCGCCGTTCGTCTTCGGCGCGGTCCTCACGGTCGGGATCGTCGCCCTGTTGACCACCGTCCGGGTCGTCGACGACCCGGCGGAGACGCCGGCCGAAGGCACCGACTGAGTCGGGGGCCGACGGCGGCACCGTCGCCGCCGGCCCGATCCGGCGGGCCCCCCCCCCCCCCCAGTCGTTTGGCGCCGGGCTTGAGTAGGTGGCGCCCGCACGATGGGTATGAGCAACTGGACCGCCGCCGACGTGCCGGACCTATCGGGGCAGACGATCGTCGTCACCGGGGCCAACAGCGGCCTCGGCTTCGAGGCGACCCGCGTGTTCGTCCGGAAGGGCGCGACCGTCGTGATGGCCTGTCGCAGCACCGACCGCGGCGAGCGGGCGGCCGCCGATATCCGCCGGCGCGAGGGGTTCCCCGCCGACGAGACCGCCCTCGACGTGCGCGAGTGCGATCTGGGCGACCTCGCGTCGGTCGAGTCGTTCGCCGACGGCCTGCTGGCCGACTACGAGGGGATCCACGTCCTCTGCAACAACGCCGGCGTGATGGCGGTCCCCCGGTCGGAGACCGCCGACGGCTTCGAGACGCAGTTCGGCGTCAACCACCTCGGCCACTTCGCGCTGACGGCCCACCTCGTAGAGCGGATCGTCGAGACGCCGGGCGAGACGCGGGTCGTCACCCACTCCAGCGGCGCCCACCAGGGCGGGGAGATCGACTTCGACGACCTCCACCACGAGGAGTCGTACGGCAAGTGGGAGGCCTACGGCCAGTCGAAGCTCGCGAACCTCCTCTTTGCCTACGAACTCCAGCGTCGGCTCTCGGCGGCCGGTATCGACGACACGACATCGGCGGCCTGTCACCCCGGCTACGCCGACACCTCGCTGCAGGCTCGCGGCCCGAGAGAGGAGGGGTCGACGGTGAAGCTGTACGCGATGCGGGCGGCCAACGCCGTCCTCGGCCAGTCCGCCGAGATGGGCGCGCTCCCGCTGGCCTACGCCGCGACCGCGCCCGGCGTCGACGGCGGCTCGTACATCGGTCCCGGCGGCCTGTTCGACATGCGCGGCCACCCCGAGCCCCAGCGCTCGAACGACCGCTCCTACGACGCGGACCTCGCCGAGCGGCTGTGGACCGTCTCCGAGGACCTGACCGGCGTCGCCTACGACTTCGACGCGCTGGCGTCGGAGACCGCCGAAGACGCGAGCGACGGGGCCGCGAGCGCCGCGGACTGACGCGACGACCGCGCTCCACCGCGGTCACTCTTCGGACGCGTCGAGCGGTCAGTCGTCGAGCGACCCGTTCAGTACCTTCGCGGCCGTCAGGACGGGGTCCCAGACGGGCGAGAACGGCGGCGCGTAGGCCAGATCGAGGGTCTCGACCTCGTCGACGGTCATGTCGCCCTCCAGCGCGGTCGCGACGGTGTCTATCCGGACGGCCGCGCGGTCGGTGCCGACGATGGTCCCACCGAGCAGCCGCCCCGTCTCGCGGTCGGCCGTCAGCGTCACGACCGTCTCCGCCGCGCCGGGGTAGTAGCCCGACCGCGAGGCGTCCGTGACCGTCTCGCTCACGGGGTCGAACCCCGCCGCTTCGGCCCGCTCATGGTCGACGAGGCCGGTTCGGCCGCACTCCCGGTCGAACGCCTTGACGACCGCCGTCCCCGCGATATCGCCGGTCGGTTTCGGGTCGCCGGCGACCGTCTGCCCGATCGCGCGGCCCGCGCGGTTGGCCGTCAGGCCGAGCGGCACCCAGTCGAACTCCCCGGTGACGGCGTGGCGCGCTTCGGCGCAGTCGCCGGCCGCGTAGACGTTCTCGACGGCCGTGCGGCCGTAGTCGTCGACCGCGACCGCGCCCGAATCGCCGAGTTCGACCGGCGTGTCCGCGACGAGTCCGACGTTCGGCTCGATCCCCACGCCGACCAGCGCCAGATCGACGTCCAGGGCGGTCCCGCCGGCGCACTCCAGCCGTTCGACGCGCTCGTCGCCGGCCAGTCGCTCGACCGTCTCGCCGAGGTGGAGCGTCACGCCGCGGTCGCGCAGTTCGGTCCCGACGCGCTCGCCGACGGCCTCGCCGAAGGGGCCGAGGACGTGCTCGCCCCGCTGGAAGACGTGTACGTCGAGCCCGTGAGCGACGAACGCTTCGGCCATCTCGACGCCGACGTAGCCGCCGCCGACGATGGCGACCGTCTCGGGGGGCGTCCGGTCGGCGTAGGGCTCGATCACCGACGGGTCGAGGAACTCCCCGCCGCCTAGCGATTCGACGGTCGCCTCGCCAGCGGGTTCGAGCGCCGCGCGGATCGCCGCCGCGTCGTCCATACCGTGTAACGAGAACGCGCCGAGGAGGTCGGTCCCGTCGATCGGCCCGGTCAGGGCGTGCCCGCCGGTCGCGACCAGCAGGTCGCCGTAGGACTGCTCGCGCGCCTCGCCGTCCGGGCCGCGGACCGTGACGGTCCGCTCGTCGGTGTCGACCCCCGTGATCTCGTGTTCGCGCCGGAGGTCGATCCCCCGGTCGTCGATCGCCGTCGGCGACAGCGACAGGAGGTCGGTCAGCGCGTCGATCTCGCCTTTCACGTAGTAGGGCGTCCCGCAGTGGGCGTAGGAGACCCACCGGCCCTTCTCGAAGACGACCACCTCGCGGTCGGGGGCTTCCCGTTTGCACTTGCTCGCGGCGCTCAGCCCGGCGGCGTCGCCACCGATCACGACGAACGGCTCGGCTGTCATGGATCGAACCTCGGGGCGCGGCGACGTAGTGGTTGGCCTATCGTGTGGCGCTCGCGGACGGGCGCCTACCAGTTCCAGGGACCGTGGTCGGCGTCGATCTCCCGGTGGCGCTCGTCGATGGAGTCGATCAACTCGAAATCTTCGTCGTCGAGGTCGAGGTCGCGGGCGGCGAGGTTCTGTGCCATGTGTTCGCGGCTGCTGGCCTTCGGGATGGCGGCGACGTTGTCGTGGCTGGTCACCCACGCGAGGCTGACCTGCGCCGGCGTCGCGTCGTGTTTCTCGGCGACATCGCGGATCTCCGGTACGTCCAGCGCCGCCCCCTTCCCCAGCGGCGAGTAGGCGACCAGCCAGTGGTCGTGCGCCTGTGCGTACGCGACCAGTTCCTCCTGGGGGAGCAGCGGGTGCATCTCGACCTGGTGGGCGAAGAGGGGCGCGTCCAGCACTTCCCGAGCCTCGTCGAGGAGCTCCGGCGTGAAGTTCGACAGCCCGACGTGGCGGGTCTTGCCGGCCTCGTAGGCGGCGTCGAACGCCGGGAGGACTTCCTCGTGGTCGTAGACCCCCGAGGGCCAGTGGACGTACAGCAGGTCGACGGCGTCGACGCCCAGGCGGTCGAGACAGCCGTCGATGGCCGCGGGCACCTGTTCCGGGTCGGGCGGCACGTCGTGGTGGACGGTCTTCGTCGAGAGCCACACGTCGTCGCGGGCCACGTCGCTGTCGGCCAGCCCCTCGCCGACGAACCGTTCGTTCTCGTAGACCTGTGCGGTGTCGACGTGGCGAAAGCCCGCGTCGAGGGCGGTCCGGACGTTCTCGCGCCACTGCTCGCGGTCGTCGTCGGAGTAGGTCCCAAGCCCGAGTCGCGGGAGGTCGTCGACTGGCATGGGTCCACGTTACGGCCGTCGGCGTTTGACCCTGCTGGTCGCGGAAGTTCGGGCGCGGTCGGCGGCGTGGCGGTCGCCCTCGCGGTCGCCGGCAGCCGTCGACTCAGTAGATCGGCGGGACGTAGAAGCTGAGCGTCTCCAGGGGCTCGTCGCCGTCGTTCTCGATCTCGTGGGTCTCGCCGGCCTCGATCACGAGGAGGTCCTCGGCCTCGAAGCGCACGTCCTCGCCGTCGACGGTGGCGCGGCCCGACCCCGAGACGACGTAGAGCCACTGGTCGCTGTCGGCGTGGCGGTTGTCGGGCCCGCCGGTCGACTGGCCGGGCGAGAGCGTCATCTGGGCGACCTGGGCGTCGTCGGTCGTCTGGCGCACGTCGAAAAAGCCCTCGAAGTCGAGGTCGGCGCGTTTCATGGTCGGTCGTTTGCGGCCCGGGGCGTTAGGTCCCGCGGTCGTCGTCGTCGTCGCCGTCGTCCTTGCCGAACCCGGCGTCCTCGACGTTGAACTCGGCGACCGCGCGGCCGTCGACGAGCAGGTCGTCGACGACGAACTCGGCGATCTCGTCGCGCATCCGCCGGCTGGCGTGGCCGGCGCCGAGCGTCACCTGGTACATCCGGGCACCCACGAGCGCGGTGTAGATGGTCTCGCCGATCTCCTCGGGATCGACCGGGCGGAAGACGCCCGCGTCGACGCCGTCGGCGATGATCTCGGCCACGGTGTCGATGTTCGTTTGGTAGTGGGTCGCCAGCTTCTCGCGGAACTGCTCGTTGTGGACGGCCTGGACGCGCAGTTCGAGCAGGGCCAGGGCGAACGTCTCGCGGTCCTCCTCGCCGGGCTCGATGACGAAGCCGTCGACGTACTCCTCCAGCCGGCCCAGCGGGTCCTCCGTGTCGGACTCGGCGAGGCGCGCGCCCACCCAGCCGACCGTGTTGTCGACGAACGCGAGCATCAGCTCCTCTTTGGTGTCGTAGTGGTAGTGCAGCAGCGAGCGGCTCTTGTCGAACTCGTCGGCGATGTCCTGCATCGTGAGGTGGGCGTAGCCGTGCTTGCAGAGGGCGTGATACGTGGCGCCCATTATCTCCTGGTGCGTGTCCCCCTGCACGTCCACCTCGGAAGCCATACCGACGTGTTGCCGGCCGCGGGCAAAAACCTTCCGCGCCGCTGGGAGGTTCGAACCGCGTCCGGCGGGCCGCGCGACTAACACGAGAGTTAGTTATTTAACCGGGCGGTCGTTATGCGGTGCTATGTCATGGGGTTTCTCCGGCGGGAACGACGACGCCGACGCCTTCGAGGACCTCCGGGATGCTGCCGAGCGGCCGATGTGGCAGATATTCACGGAGTACGGGCGCGGCTACAAGGGAGAGTTCGCGCTCGGTGCGGTCGCGAGCGTCATCGCTCGCTTCCTCGAGTTGATCCCGGCGCTCGTCCTCGGGGTCGCCATCGACTCGCTGTTCGCCGGCGACGAGGCGTTCAGGCTCCCCCTCCTGCCGGCGTCGGTGATTCCGAACGGGACGGAGGGGCAGTTCTGGTTCGCCGTGGGGCTCGTGGCGGGCATCTACGTCCTGACGGCGACGCTGAACTGGGTCAACTCCTGGGCGTGGAACCGCTTCGCCCAGCACCTCCAACACGAGGTGCGCGTCGACACCTACGACGTGGTCCAGCGGTTGGACATGAGCTTCTTCGACTCGAAACAGACCGGGGAGATCATGTCCATCCTCAACAACGACGTGAACCAGCTGGAGAGCTTCCTCACCAACGACCTCAACGCCGGCATCCGGATCGGCGTCCTCGTCGTGGGGACCGGCGCGCTGATGATCTGGCTCAACGCCCAGCTGGCGCTGGTCGCGCTGCTGTCGATCCCCGTCCTCGCGCTGGCGAGCTACGTGTTCGTCCAGCGGATCGGCCCGAAGTACGGCCGCGTGCGGGGGTCGGTCGGGGCGCTCAACTCCCGGCTGGAGAACAACATCGGCGGCATCGAGGTCGTCAAGTCCTACGGGCGGGAGTCCTTCGAGCGCGACCGCGTCGAGTCCGCCTCCGAGGACTACCTCGACGCCAACTGGGACGCCATCTCGACGCGGATCAAGTTCTTCCCGTCGCTCAGGATCATCACCGGCTTCGGCTACGTGATCACCTTCCTCGTCGGCGGCTACTGGCTCCTCTTTGGCGCGCCCGGTCCGTTCTCGGGCACGCTCGCGCTCGGGACGCTCACGACGATGCTACTGTGGTCCCGACGGTTCCTCTGGCCGATGCGGCAGTTCGGCAACGTCGTCAACAACTACCGCTACGCCTTCGCGGCGGCGGAACGGGTCGTCGGGCTGATGAACGACCCGGCGACGATCCACGAGGACGACGACGCCGTCGACCTGGACGGCGTGGAGGGCCTCGTCGAGTACGAGGACGTGCGCTTTCGCTACCCCGAGGCCGAGGAGGACTCCGTCGAGGACGTGAGCTTCACCGCCGAACCCGGCGACTTCGTCGGCCTCGTCGGTCCCACGGGCGCGGGCAAGACCACGCTGCTCAAACTGCTGATGCGACTGTACGACCCCCACGAGGGGACTATCAGTATCGACGGGACGGACATCCGGGACCTCTCGCTGTCGAGCCTGCGGAGCCACGTCGGCTACGTCAGCCAGGAGCCGTACCTGTTCCACGGCACCATCGAGGAGAACGTCGCCTACGGGCTGGAAGCGGCCGACGACGAGATCGTCGAGGCGCTGGGGATGGCCGGCGCGATGGAGTTCGTCGCCGACCTGCCCGACGGCATCGAGACGACCGTCGGCGAACGGGGCGTCAAGCTCTCGGGCGGCCAGCGCCAGCGGATCGCCATCGCGCGGGCCATCCTCGAGGACCCCGAGATCCTCGTCCTCGACGAGGCGACCAGCCACGTCGACAACGAGACCGAGGTCCTGATCCAGCAGTCGCTTGAGAACCTGACGGCCGAGCGGACGACCTTCGCCATCGCCCACCGGCTCTCGACTATCAGGGACGCGGACACGATCCTCGTCATGGACGACGGTCGCGTCGTCGAACAGGGCGCCCACGAGGAGCTGCTCGAACGGGACGGGCTGTACGCCAACCTCTGGAGCGTCCAGGTCGGCGAGGTCGACGCGCTCCCCGAGGAGTTCGTCGAGCGGACCGCCGAGCGCGAGCGCGCCAGCCTGGACGACGACTGAACGGCGGCCGAAGCGCAGTGCAGTCGACGGGCAGTGCGGTCGGTGGTCGATGCGGGCGTTCCCACCGACGCCGGGCCCGACTCAGTTGTCCGCCCCGCCGACGACCACGCGGCCGCCGTCGCCGGCGATGGGCGTCTCGACCGTCTCGACGCCGGAGAAGACGACCCTCGCGCCGCCGCTGTCGCTCTCGGCCATCTCGACCGCCCAGCCGTGGGCGCGGGCGATGGCCTCGACGATGGCGAGCCCGAGTCCGGTCCCGTCGTCGTCGGAGGAGTAGGCGTACTCGAACACCTGCTCGCGCTCGTCGGCCGGGACGCCGGGGCCGTCGTCGGCGACGACGAACCCGTCGTCGCAGCGTTCGACGGTGACCGTCACGGACGCGCCGCCGTGTTCGACGCAGTTGCGGTAGCAGTTCTCGAAGACCGACTGCAGCCGCGTCGCGTCGGCGTAGATCCGGACGCCGGCGTCGGGCTCCACGACCAGCTCGGCCTCGCCGGTGTCGACGGTCTCCCAGGCGTCGCGGGCGACGGTCGCCAGGTCGACCCGTTCGAGCTCGTCGATTGTCTGACCCTCGCGGGCGAGCGTGAGGGTGTCGTCGACGATCCCCTCGATCCGTTCGAGAGCGTCGCTCGCCGTCGCGAGGTGCTCGTCGTCGTGCCGTTCGCGCGCGAGTTCGACCCGCCCGAAGGCGACGTTCAGCGGGTTCCGCAGGTCGTGACTGAGCCTGCCCGCGAACTGCTCCAGTTGGGTGGTCTGCTGTTCGAGGTCGCGGACGTGCTGGCGCCGCTCGGTCACGTCCCGCAACACCAGCGTGTACCCCGCGACAGACCCCCGCACCTCCAGCGGCGAGACGGTCACGTCGTACTCCCTGACCTCGCCGTCCTCGAACCGCGTGAACGTCGAGACGAACGGAGAGTCGTCGGTCCCGTTCGACGGGGCCACCTCGGTCGGATCGCCGCGCGGGTCGGGCTCGCCCACGGCGGCCGCGGTCCCGTCCCCGCGGTCGACGACCGGGGCGTCGCCGGTCACCGGGTCCCCGTCGCGGTCGCCGTCGGGCCCGTCGACCGGGCGGAGTTCGGGGAGGGGTCGCTCGACGGGTTCACCCTCGTGGTCGGGGAGAGCGCCGAACGTCTCGACGGCCGCCGCGTTGTAGTCGAGCAGGCGGCGGTCGCGGTCGACGACCACGACGGCGTCGTCGAGGACTTCGAGGACCGATTCCCGCGCCAGCGGCGCCAGGTCGAACAGCTGGTGGCGGAAGACGGCCCAGGCGACGACGCCGAGGATCAGCGGCGACCCGATCACGAGCGCGCCGGTCAGCGGCCCCGGGACGGCGCCACCGAACCACAGCGTGAAGATCGCGAACGTCGGGAGGTAGCCGACCAGCAGCGCGGCCGTCTGTTTGCGAGCGACGCGCGGTCCGACCAGGAGGTGCGCGCCCAGCAACGCGACCGCCGCGTAGTACAGTATCGACCCCGGGAGCAGCACCACGGCGGCGAGTGCCGTTCCTTCGGCCTGGACGTGCGGGAACGGCGACGTGGCGACCGCGTATCCGCTCCAGATCAGGTCGTGGGTCGGGTTGGTTATCTCCAGTACCCCGACCACGACGTTCCACCCGACCAGGGCGTAGACGGCCGGTCGGGGGATCCGGCGGAGGTAGCCGGTGTACTCCAGGATGAGCAGGAACCACAGCAGCGGGAGAAAGCCCGTGAGCGCGGCCTCGAAGTTGAACATCGCGAACATCCACGACCGCCACGGCGCCAGCAGCTCGCCGATCACCAGCAGGCCCGACACGGCGTAGACGCCGACGATCCCGACGAACAGCTGCCCCTGCAGGTTCATCTCCTCGTTCCACAACCAGACCGCGACCGCCACGGCGAGCGCCGTCGAGAGCGCCACCACCCCGACGTAGACAGTCTCCGAGACCACGATACCCTACCTGATACGCGTACTGACTAAAGAATTCTCGCTGTGGAATCAATATTGAGACTCGGTTAACAGATACGACAGGTAGATTCCCCGATATCCGAGAAGATAGCGGTTTAGAAACATGCATTCGAAGTCGTTTTTGTAGTATCGGAAATGATATTTGGGCGCCGAGCGGCGGCGGACGGACCGACCGACTCCGCGAAGCGGCCGCGAACCGACGGACCCAAGCGGCCGAGGGCGGTAGAAGCGGGCGATGAACGTCCGGTTCCTGGGCGGCGCCCGCGAGGTCGGTCGCAGCGCGATCCTGATCGACGACCGACTCCTGCTGGACTACGGGCTGTTGACCGGCAACCCGCCCCGGTTTCCGGTCGACGACATCGAACCCGAGGCGGTCGTCGTCTCGCACGGCCACCTCGACCACGTCGGCGCGGTGCCGTCGCTGTGCTCGGGGGACCGTCGGCCGCCGATCCACTGGACGCCACCGACGCGGGAACTCGCGCTGACGCTCGCCCGCGACACCCTGAAACTCCACGGCGGCACCTACGACTGCCCGTTCACCGAGACGGAGGTCCGGAGGGTCACCCAGGTCTCCGAGACCCACGGCTACCGGGAGCCGTTCGAGGCCGCCGGCTACGAGATCACGTTCTACGAGGCCGGCCACATCCCCGGCAGCGCCCACGTCCTCGTCGACGACAGCGAGGTGCGAAGCACCTCGGGCAGTCGGACGCAGTCCGACGACGGCGAGACGCGACTGCTGTACTCTTCCGACTTCCATACGGGCGACCAACGGCTCGTGTCGGGTACGACCGCCCGCCCCGACGCCGACGCCGTCATCTGCGAGTCGACCTACTCCGACGTGACCCACGAGGACCGGGGAGCCATCGAGGACCGGTTCGCCGAGAGCCTGCGCACGACGGTGTGGCAGGGCGGCACCGTCGTCGTCCCCGCGTTCGCGATCGGGCGCACCCAGGAGATACTGCTGATCTGCGAGGCCCACGACATCGACTGCTACGTCGACGGGATGGGCAAGCGCGTGACGGAGATGCTGCGCCGCCATCCCGAGTTCGTCCGCGACGCCGACGCGCTCGGGCGGGCCAAGTCGGCGGCCCGCTTCGTCGACGGTCGCGACGGCCAGCGCCGGCGCATCGCCGAAGACAACACCGTCATCGTCACCACCAGCGGGATGCTCTCGGGCGGCCCCGCGATGACGTACATCCCCGCGATCCGCGGGTCGCCGACGAACAAGGTCGCGATGACGGGCTACCAGGTCGAGGGCACGCCCGGCCGGGACCTGCTGGACACCGGCAGCGCCGAGATCGACGGCCGGCGGATGCCCGTCGCCGCCCAGGTCGAGTCCTACGACTTCTCCGCCCACGCCGACCGCGAGGGGATACTGGAGTTCCTCGACGACTACCACGACGCCGCGGTGCTCGTCAACCACGGCGACCGCTGCGAGGCGTTCGCCGACGAACTCCGCGCGGACGGCTTCGACGCGACGGCGCCCGCGGTGGGCGACGCCGTCGACGTGTAGCCGGACCGGTCACCGCCGTCGACCGTCGCCGGCCGCCGCTCAGCCGAGGACGCCCAGCTCCGCGAGCAGGACCAGTCCGGTGACCACGGGGAGGCTCCCGAGGATCGTGAGGAAGACGACCGTCCCGACGTAGTCGGCGGTCGAGACGGCCGATCCGTCGGCGGTCGGGTCGCTCACCTCGTCGTCCCCGAACTCGATGGAGAGGACGAGCGGGATGACCGCCGAGGGGCCGGCGGCGAGGACGACGAACGCGGCGGTCACGGTCGGGTCGCCGATGTCGACGAGCGCCGCGATCCCGACGGCAACGACGGGCGCGACGAGCAGTTTCAATCCGACCGTCGGCAGCGTCTCGCGGACGGTGGCGCCCAGGTCCATCGACTCGACCTGCAGACCGAGGACGACGAGAAAGACGGGGATCGACGCGTTCCCGACCAGCCGGAGCGTGTCCATCGCCGTGCCGCCCGCCGGTGGGACGACGCCGAGCGCGACCGCCGCGCCCGCCGCGACCAGCGCCCAGACGACCGGCTGGCGGGCGACGCGGCCGAGCGCAACCCGGTCGTTCCCGTCGCCGCCCCGGCTGAGGAGGTAGACGCCGACGGTGTACAACAGCAGGTTCTGGACGAGGACGAACAGGACGGCGGTCGACCGGCCGGCGGCGGCGATCGACAGCGGCGGGGCGACCGACGAGAGGAACACCGAGGGGATCGACCCGAGGGCGTCGAGTGTCTGCACGGCGATATCGGTCCGGGGATCGACATCGCCGCCGATAACGCTGTCGACTCGCCGCCAGAGGGCGCCGGTCTCGGCGGGTCGATCCCGTTTCTAAACCGTTTTCACGGTAGAGCGTAGACGGGTCCCCGTGTCCTGGTCCCGGTACAACCCCGTCCGCGCGCTGCTCCTCTGGGTCGGGTCGATCGTCGCTCGCGCCGGTATCATCGACCGCGAGCGCGTCGAACGGGCGACCGACCTGGCGTGGCCGCGCATCGTCACCGGCCTCGCGCGGATGTCCCGCTCGACGGCCGACGTGGCGATGGTCGGCATCGCGCTGGGCCCGACCGCCATCGCCGGCGTCGGCTACGCCAGCCCCTTCTGGGGCCTCGCGTTCGCGCTCGGCGGCGGCGTCGCCGGCGGGACCATCGGCCTCGTCTCCCAGCGCTTCGGCGCCGACGCCTACGAGGAACTCGCCCTCTCCGTGAAGGCCAGCGCGCTGCTGACCGTCGCGATCACCGTCCCGCTGATCGCCGTCTACTGGTTCCTCGCCGAGCCGCTGATCGCGCTCATCGGCTCCGGCGACGCCGCGGTCGCCTTCGGCGCCGACTACCTCGAAGTCGTCGCGCTCGGCGTCCCGTTCGCGGCGCTGAACCTCATCGGCAGCCGCGCGCTCGTCGGCGCCGACGACGCCTGGACGCCGATGATCCTCCGCGGCGGCGGCGCCGCGCTCAACATCCTCATCAACGCAGTGCTCATCTTCGGGTTCGGCTGGGGCGTCGTCGGCGCCGCCGTCGGGACCGCCCTCTCGAACGCGCTCGTGACCGTCGCGTTCGCGGTCGGCCTCGCCCGCGGCGGCCTCCCCGGCATCGGCGAGTTCCCCGTGCAGATCCCCCTGTCGGGCCCCCACCTCGACCGGTCGCTACTGGGCGACCTCGTGGAGATGGCGACGCCGCTGATCGGGACCAACCTCGCCCGCAGCGGCGGCCAGTTCCCCAAACTGTACATCGTCGGCCTGTTCGGCCCGAACGTCGTCGCCGCCTACGTCGTCGCGATGCGGGTCCGCGCGCTGATGGACACGCCCAACTGGGGGTTCAGCATGGCGTCGTCCAGCCTCGTCGGGCAGGCGCTCGGCCAGGACGACGAGGACGACGCCGGCGCCTGGGCCCACGACATCATCCGCTTCTCGCTGGCCTGCTACGCCGTCATC
Organism: Halosimplex rubrum; assembly: GCF_013415885.1. NCBI lineage: Archaea > Methanobacteriati > Methanobacteriota > Halobacteria > Halobacteriales > Haloarculaceae > Halosimplex > Halosimplex rubrum. Next base: position 1,376,523 of record NZ_CP058910.1, on the reverse strand, counting down.
GCCGTGGGTGTGTTCGTCCTCGCCCGCCCCATCGGCCGCGTGTTCGTCGACGACCCGTCGATCCTGCCGACCGTCGTCACCTTCATTCGCGTCGCCTGCTTCGGCGTCCTCTTCAGCGGCGTCTACGGCGGCTCGACCGGTCCCCTGCGCGCCAGCGGGGACACGCGCTGGCCCTTCTACGCCCAGTTGACCGGGCTGTACCTGTTCGCGCTCCCCATCGCCTACCTCGGCGTCGCCGTGCCCTCCATCGGACAGACCGCGCTGTACGTCGCCATCCTCGCCGAGATGGCGGTCCCCGCGGTCGTCACCTACTACCGCTATCGCTCGGGCACCTGGAAGGTGGTCAGTCGCGACTACCGCCCCGACGCCGCCGCCGGCGACTGAGCCCCGTTCGGCCGCCTGTCCGCACACGGATCCCGGGGAGCGGATCCCGGAACCCTGAGCCGCGAGGGCCAGCCTTTTGCGTGGGAACTCCCGAGAGCCGAGCATGGAGTACACCACACTCGGCTCGACCGGGATGGAGGTCTCGCAGATCTGTCTCGGCTGCATGAGCTTCGGCAGCGAGGAGCCGTGGATGTTAGACGAGGAGGACGGTCGGGAGGTCATCGAGCGCGCCATCGACCTGGGCGTCAACTTCTTCGACACCGCCAACGCCTACTCCGACGGCGAGAGCGAGGAGATCCTCGGCGACGCCCTCTCGGGCTACGACCGCGACGACCACGTCGTCGCCACGAAGGTGCGGTTCCCCGTCGGCGAGGACACGCCCAACGCCTCGGGCCTCTCCCGCAAGACCATCGAGCAGGAACTCGACGCCTCGCTCGACCGCCTCGGCCTCGACACCATCGATCTGTACCAGACCCACCGCGTCGACCCGAACACGCCGCCGGAGACGACCCTACGGGCGCTGACGGACGCCCAGCGACGGGGGAAGATCCGCCACGCCGGCACCTCCTCGATGTGGACCCACGACCTCGCCGAGCAACTGCAGACGAGCGAGCGCGAGGACCTCCTCAGCTACGAGACGATGCAGAACCACTACCACGTCGCCTACCGAGAGGAGGAGCGCGACATGCTGCCCCTGTGCGACAAGGAGGACATCGGCGTCGTCCCGTGGGGCCCGCTGGGCCAGGGCTTCCTCGCTCGCCCGTTCGACGAGCTGGAGCGCACCAACAGAGGCGACCCGGAGAACTTCCACAACCCGACGCCCGAGTACGAGCGCGGCGGCGGGCGGGAGATCAACGAGCGCGTACAGGAACTCGCCGCCGACCACGGCGTGACGATGGCCCAGATCGCCCTGGCCTGGCAGTTCCAGAACGACTACGTCGACGCGCCCATCGTCGGCACCACGAGCGTCGAACACCTCGAACAGGCCGTCGAGGCGCTGGAGATCTCGCTGTCGGCGTCGGACGTGGCCTACCTCGAAGAACCGTACGAACCGCAGCCGATCATCGGCCACGAGTAACGCCTGCGACCACGCGAGACAGCGCGGGATTCAGTCTTCGTCGGCGCTGTACGCGCCGCCACGGCGCTTGATCCGAGCCACGACCAGTCGCCGTTCGTCCCGCCCGAAGGACACCGAGAGACGGAATCCGCCGACGCGGATCTTCTTGTACGGGCTGTTCTGCAGCGGTTCTCCGTAGTCAGGCGGGTCACGCCACGGGGAGTCGACGACCTCGTCGAGCTTGTCGAGGATACGATCCTGTTCGTCGGGGGAGAACGCAGCGAGATCGTCTTGTGCCGTCGAGGAAAGTTCCCATGCCCACTCGTCACTCATCGTCCGTTCCGAACCGCTCGCGCGCCTCGTCGGCGCTCATCGTCCGTCCTTCGCGGACATCTTCCTCCGCCCGGAGCAGCGCGACGAGTTCGTCCCGCTCGAACGTCGGATGCTCGACCGCGTCGCGGAGCGTGTAGCGGATGAACTCGCTCCGGCTGTTGAACCCGCGACCCTGCCAGGTGCCGTCGATCTCGTCGAGAAACGATTCGGTGATCTTGAAATTCACCGTGACGATCTCGTCCTCCCTGTCGGTTCCCGTGGTCGCTTCGGACATACGCACGTGATACGATGGTCTTACCGATAGTCGTTTCGCCGGTGTGCTCGCCACTTCGAATCCCCGACACCAGTCGGACAGATACGAAGAAAATACGAGAGAAGAGCCGTTCACGGCCGCAAAATTCCGGTTTCGGTACCGCGATACTGCGTTCGCCGGTCAGACGACCGACCGGTAGTTCGAGATCTTCGGCCCGACTCTCTTCGCGACGCGCTTGCCCGCGACGTTCGAGAGGATCGAGCAGGCGATGTACCAGACCGTCCAGACCTGCAGCGGCCCGACCAGCTTAGCCGTCCAGACGACGCGGCCGGCGATCGGCAACACCTGCGCGGCCGGCGTGATCGCCGCGGCGGGGTTGACGGTCAGCCACGTGATCCACAGGAACACCGGGACCGTGACCAGCATCGCGTAGACCATCGGCCGGACCATCCGCTTCATCGCTCCCAGTTGCTCCAGCATCAGCTCCTGCTGGCGCGACTGCAACCGTTCGACCGCTTCGTCGTCGCCGCGCTCGCGTGCCGCGTCGAGCCGCTCTTTGACGGTCTGCAGCCGCTCCTGTGCGGCTTCCTGCGGGTTGCCGTCCATCAGCCGGCGCCGCAGCGTCGTGGAGACGACCGTCGTCGCGACCGCCAGCAGCGCGATCGTCGCCCCGAACGGCAGGGCGGCCTCGACCGGGCCGAGGAAGATGTCCGCGGTGCTCCCGATGGTATCCCGGGCCACCGGCACCTGGTAGCTGGCCATCAGTCCGAGCGCGGCGACGCCGGCAAGCTTGTCGGCGGCCGACCAGCAGCCGGCGTCGGCGTCGTCGTCCGCGTCGGCGCTGTCCGCGGCGTCACTGACCTCGCTCCCGGCGGCGTCGCGGTCGTCGACGACTGCCCGGACGGCGTCTGGGTCGTCGACGACGAAGCCGGCGTCCGTCGCGACGAGTACTTCGGATTCGAGCAATCGCCCCCACTGTTCGGCGGGGACGGCACCGCTCACGTCGGTCCAGGAGACGGTGCCGTCGCCCGATTCGGCGCGGTCGAGGACGACGGCGGCGGCGTCGGCGAGCGCCTCGTCGGCCGCGAGTCGCTCGCGGAGGGTCTCGTCCATACGGAAACCTGTTAGCGCGTCTTTGTCAATCTTGCTCTCGCGGAGTCACGAGCCGCCGGGGGCCGCTCGCTCGCGCTCGTCCCCGTCCGGGATGGCCCGGACCACGACGGCGTGGGCGACGACGAGCACGCAGACGGCGACGGCGATCAGCAGGCCCTCGCGGAGCGTCGGCAACAGCCCGAGCGAGACGATGAGTGTCGTCGCGCAGGCCGGCGGGTGGACGGCGCCGGTCGCGACCATCCCGGCGCTGGTCAGCGCCAGCGCGAGCACGCCGCTGGCGACGACGGCCGCCAGCGCGGGGGACCGGGGAGCCAGGTCGGCAGTGACGACGACGCCGTCGGCCAGCAGGCGGTAGGAGACCAGACCGGCGACGACGCCGACGACGTGGGCCGCGACGACGCGGGCCAGTCCCGACCGGTCCGCGGTCCGCCGGGTCGCCAGCACGTACGCGGTCGGCCCGAGACTGGGGAAGACGAACGGCGTCCCCGTCAGCCAGGCGACGGCGCCCGTCACCGCGAGCAGCGCGCCGGCGTGGACCGCCGTCCGGACGGCGAAGCGGGACACGTCCACCGGTCCTCGTCGGCGTAAAAGAGGGTGGTGTTTCGTGGACGTTCGATCAGTTCTCGGAAACGGCTCGGCGAGCGAACGCGGACACCGGCGACCGGATCCGTCGGCGGTGCTCGCGGCGTCGTCTCACTCCTCGCCGTCGCCGCGCAGTTCGCGTATCGCGACGAGCGCGAGCGCGCCGACGACGAACGCGAGCGTCCCCATCGCCAGCGCCGAGACGGCCGTCAGCAGGAGCGACGACCCCTCGGCCAGCGTGATGGCGTCGGGGCCGAGCAGCACGGCGACGACGGCCGCGACGGCGAGTAGCCCCGCGGTCTCCTCGCGTGACAGCGGCTCGCGGAAAGCCGATAGTTCCATGTCCCGCGGTTCGGCCGACGGGCTGAAAACGGTTGGGACCGGGACAACCCACTACGCGGGTGGTCGCTACTCGGTGACGGGGTCGGTGACTGTCAGCCAGTCGAGACGGTCGTCCATCCGCTCGAGCGCCTCGTCGTGTGTCCAGAGTCGGCCGACTCCGTGTCGCTCCATCGCGGCCAGCACCGTCGCGTCGCGGCCGCCGATACCGGACTGGTCGTACTCCGCGAGCAACTCCGCTCCCCGTTCTACGTCGGTGGTCCGTAGCGCCGCGACGGTCGAGTCCTCGATCGACAACACCTGTTCGACCTGTCGCTCGCTGTCGGCCAGCTGATTCGTCAAGTAGTGGACGACCTCCATCTGGAGGACTGTCGTCGTGAACAGCGGCCGGGAGCGAAGCACGTCCGCAACGTCGTCGCGGACGGCGTCGTGTTCGTCGAGGTCGGAATCGAGGAAGTAGATCCAGACGTTCGCATCGAGGCAGTACATCAGTTCGGCAGGTCGCTCGTCCACTCCGATTTCAGGTCCTCGGGGTCGATCCGGTCGGCGTCCTCGGCCCGAGTCTCCGCCGTGATGCAGCCCTCCAGCCGTTCGACCAGTCGCTCCCGTGAGACGGAGTTTCGGATGACGATCCGGTCGTCCACCAGTTCCACGGCCACTTCCTCGCCCGGGTCGATGTGCAACGCGTCTCTGATGGACTGGGGGATCGTGACCCGTCCCTTCTCGTCGACCCGTCGCTCCTCGCTCGTTCCCATGTTTCCCACTTCGGTGGGAACGAAGTTAAACGTTCGCTCGAAGGACGAACGGCCGGCAGTTGCGCGGCTATCGGCCACAGCGTCGAAAAAATCGGAACCGCCTGAACGACCTCAGTTGCCCTTCTCCGCGGGTCGGCTACGCCTCCCCGCTCCGATTCGAGGCCGCCTCTCTCCCTTCGGTCAGTCGTCGGCCTCGCCCTTCTCGATGGGGGCGCCCACGAGGTTGCCCCACTCCGTCCAGGAGCCGTCGTAGTTGATGGCGTCGTCGTAGCCGGCCAGTTCGTGCAGGGCGAACCAGGCGACCGACGAGCGCTCGCCGATGCGGCAGTAGGCGACGACGGTGCCGTCGCCCTCGATGCCTTCCTCGGCGTAGAGCTCTTCGATCTCCTCGGCGGTCTTGAAGGTGCCGTCGTCGTTGGTGACGGCGGCCCAGGAGACGTTGCTGGCGCCGGGGATGTGGCCGCCGCGCTGGGCGGTCTCCTGCAGGCCCGGGGGCGCGAGGACCTCGCCGGAGAACTCCTCGGGCGAGCGCACGTCGACGAGCGGCAGGCCCTTCTCGACGGCGTTCTCGACGTCGTCGCGGTAGGCGCGGATGGACTCGCGCGGGCCGGCGGCGTTGTACTCGACCGCGGAGAAGTCGGGCTCCTCGTCGGTCAGCGGGTAGTCGTTCTCGACCCAGTAGTCGCGGCCGCCGTCGAGCAGCTTCACGTCGTCGTGGCCGTAGTACTTGAACTGCCAGTAGGTGTAGGCCGCGAACCAGTTGGCGTTGTCACCGTAGAGGACCACTGTGGTGTCCCCGCTGATGCCCGCCGAACCCAGCAGCGCCTCGAAGTCCTCCTTCTCGAGGATGTCGCGCTCGACCTGGTCCTGGAGGTCGGTCTCCCAGTTCCAGCCGACCGCGCCCGGCGCGTGGCTCTCGTCGTACAGTTCCGTGTCGACGTCGACCTCGACCAGTCGATAGTCGTCGTCGTCGCTCTCGAAGTCCTCGAGGTGCTCGTCGACCCAGTCGGCCGAGACGAGCACGTCTTTGGCGTAGTCGCTCATGATTCATCGAACCATTGGTCTACCGACTATATACAGCTAGGACTGTCGGCATGTCCCGCCCCTTGACGACTATAGCGGAACATGTTGCCGATAGCGGCCGTGACTATGGTTCTCACGGCCTCTGTCTCGCGTGCTCGGCGACCGGCTCGGACCGGGGGACGGGTGCGGCCGCCGGACGCGCCCGCCGGTCGACGCGGCCTTTATGAGACGAGGTCGCCGCCGTCGTCCCGGTCAAAATTGCCCCTACCTCCGACCGGGGCGGAAGGACATCTTGAAGCGTACGCTCGCCCGAACCCGGGATATGAGCGAGATCGTCGTCCCGGCCGACCGGGTGGCCGACCGCCTCGACGAGGTCAGGATCGTCGACACCCGCGACGCCTGGGAGTTCGAGGGCATCGGGCACGTCCCGGGCGCCGTCAGCGTCCCGTTCGACTCGTTTCGCGCCGACGAACACGCCGCCGAGGACGGTGCGGGCGGCGAGTCCGGCGGATCGGGCGCCGAGGAGTCGGGGGACGGCCAGGGGATGCTCCCCGGCGCCGACGCCTTCGCCGACCTCATGTCCGAGGCCGGGATCGAGAACGACGACCGGATCGTCGCCTACGACGACACCCACGGCGTCTTCGCCGCGCGCTTCCTCGTGACCGCCGAGCTGTACGGCCACGACCCCGAGCGGCTGCACCTGCTCGACGGCGACTTCTCCGCGTGGCGATTGGACCACGAGACCACGAGCGAGGTCGCCGAGTTCGAGCGCTCGACCTACGAGGTCGACCCGCCGGCGGAGACGCCGCTGGTCGGGATCGACGCGGTCGCGTCGGCGACCGACGACCCCGACACCGTCGTCGTCGACACCCGCGAGGCCTGGGAGTTCGAGGAGGGGCACATCCCCGGCGCGGTCCGGCTGGACTGGCGCGAGCTCGTCGACGACGAGACCCGCGGGCTGAAACCCCGCGCCGAGATCGAGTCGATCCTCGACGAGCGGGGGATCGCCCCCGACAAGCGGATCGTGCTCTACTGCAACACCGCCCGCCGGATCAGCCACACCTACACGGTCCTCCGTCACCTGGGCTACCCCGACCTGGCGTTCTACGAGGGGAGTCTCACCGAGTGGGAGGCCGACGGACGCGAACTGGAGACCGGGGCGTAGGCGCTCCCGGGACCGGCGACCGGTCGCCGTCGTGGTCGGTCGCGTCGGAGTCGGTCGCGTCGGAGTCGGTCACCGTCCGTCGGATCAGTCGTCGTCGGCCGGGCCGCCCGAGGAGTCGCCGGCGGTCCCGTCGGCGATGTCGCCGGACGAGCCGTCCGCCCCGCCCGGTTCGGGGCCGGCGAGGGCGTCGGCGGCGCGGCTGCCGGGCGGGTCGCTCGGCGGCCCGTCGGGCTCGATGGCGGCCCCGTCGAAGGTCTGCTGGACGGTCGTGCGCTCGTCGGTGATGAGTTCGACCACCTCGACGAGCAGCGCGACGACGAGCGGGCCGGCGATGACGCCGACGACGCCGAGACTCAGCGTCCCGCCGGTGAACCCGACGAAGTAGAGGCTCGCGGACATCCCGGTCGTCAGCGAGGCCAGCCGCGGGCGGATGAGCGCGTCCGGCAGGAAGCCGATGAGGACCAGGCCCGTACTGGCCACGAGGAGCGCCGCGGTGACCTCGCCCGCCAGCGCCTGGCCGACCGCCACGGCGGCGATGAGCAGGCTCGGCCCGAGGACGGGGATGAACTGCAGCAGGCCCGAGAAGACCGACAGCGTGAACGCGCTGTCGTACCCCAGCAGCGAGAAGACGACGTAGGCGACGGCGAACGTACCCAGCGCGGTCGCGGCCTGCAGGACGTACAGCGCGTACAGCGTGTCGCGCACGCAGCGGTGCAGCGCGAGCACCACGTCGTGGTACTCCCCGGGGACCAGCCGCAGGGTCGCCCGGCGGACGTTCCCGGGCCGGAGCAACAGTCCGTAGACGAGGAAGACGAACAGGAACGCCTTCAGCGCGAGGACGGGCGCCGCCCCCGCGATGTCGAACCCGATGTCCACGACCGCAGCCCGCGCCCGCACGATCAGCGCGCTCACGTCGATCACGAACGACATCCCGAAGACCGAGATCGGTTGTTCGGCCGGGATCGACCGCAAGAACTCCAGCAGGAGCGCCTGACGGCCGTACAGCGCGTAGACGATCGGTCCGACGATGAGCGCGACGAACAGGAACCCGACCGCCGTCGCCGTCGCGGCCGCGATCCGTCGGTTGACCCCCCGACCGACGATCATCCGCCGGACCGGGTAGAGCACGTACGCCACCGTGATGGCGAAAAACACCGTTCCGACGACCCGCGAGAGGATCACCAGCGTCAGGGCAGCCATACCGACGAACAGGCCGCCGAGCACCTGCTGTCGCCGCGTCAGTGCCATACCCCTCCGTGGACGCGACACCTACAAAACGTTTGGTACGAGCGGCGCCGACGAGGGGGCTCGGCGCCGACCTCGCCGACCGGTCGCGGCGGACGACGCCCCACCGCACTACGGCACCACGCCGACGGTCAGCAAGGTCCCGTGCTCGCGGTAGCGCTCGACCATCGCCTCGCGCGTCTCGAAGTCCTCGGTCGGGAACTCGCCCGCCGGCGGGATGGTCGTCTCCGTGTCGGGGATCCGGTCCTGACCGGCGACGTGAAAGCCCGCCGCCCGGAAGCGCTCGCGGTACTCGGCCTCCGTCCAGCGGATCATCGGCACCTCGACCAGCTCGTCCCATTTGTGCGTATGCACGCTCTCCTCCCAGTAGTTCACGGCGCAGTAGAACGTCCCGCCCGGCCGCAGGACCCGGCGCAGCTCGTCCAGCACGGCGTCGGGGTCGCGGGCGTAGAAGAACGCCTCCATCGACCAGCAGTGGTCGACGCTGTCGTCGGCGAACGGCAGGTGTTCGAAGTCGCCGTTCAGGAAGCCCGACCGGCGGTCGTCTGTGTACGCGCGGGCGTTGCGGGCCATCTGCGGCGCGGCGTCGACGCCGTAGGACCGGGCCGCGTCCTTGGTCTCCCGGAGCGCCCGACCGGCGTAGCCGCTCCCCGAGCCCAGGTCGAGGACGACCTCGCCCGCCTCGACGGGCATCCGCGCCAGGGCGTGTTTGGCGGTGTGCCAGTGGCGCTGTTCCATGCCCTCGTCGCGGCCGTCGCGGGCCCACTCGTCGAACTCCTCGCTGACGCTCATGGGTCGGCGGTGGGCGCCCGCGAGGAAAACGGTTCTGTGTCGAGCGCGGCGCGACGGTCGGCGAGCCGTCCGCCGCCGCCGGCCACCGGGTCCGCCAGCGTTTTGCCCGCCCCCGAAATAGGGAGTGGCATGGCTCGGGCGCCCCGGTACAAACTCGCCGACACCGCACAGCAGGTCGTCGGCGGGTTCCTCCTCGCCGGGCCGTTCGTCGTCACCGAGGAGGTGTGGACGCTCGCCGACCGGATGACCTGGTCCCACACCGCCGTTACGGTCGCCATCGTCTTCGCCATCGGCTACGGCGCCCTCTACGAGGCCGACGACGACCGCGACCCCGACCGCGAGGCCGAAGTCGCCGGGGTCCCGCTGCGCTTTCTCTCGCTCATGCTCGTCTCCTTCGGCTCGGTCGCCGTCCTCGCGCTGACGCTGACCGCGCCGACCACGTTCCTCACCGACCCGGGTCTCACGACCGCCGAGCGCGCCGCGGTCACCGCCCGCGCCGTCAGCGTCGGCGCCATCTTCAGCGTCGTCGGGGCCGCGACGGCGGACTCCGTCTTCTGACGCCGTCCGACTTCGGTACCGCCTCAGTCGCCGGCTTCGGCGGCGACGCCGAGTTCGTCCAGCAGGACCTGGGCGGCGGCCGCCGAGGATTCCGGCCCGCGGCCGGTCACGAGGTCGCCGTCGACGGTGACGCTCGTCTCGGTGTCGAGTTCGGCGTCCCACTCGCCGCCGGCGGCTCTCACCTCGTCCTCGACCCAGTAGGGGAGTTTCCGGCCGTCGGGCATCCGGTCGTCGTCGTCGACGATGCCGGCCTCCCAGTCGTTCGGGAAGCCCGTCACGTCGCGGCCGTCGACGAGGAACGCGCCGTCGTCGGTGCGGGTGAACGCCAGGAGCCCGAGGGCGTGACAGACGACGAGCGCCGTCCCCTCCTCGCCCGCGACGGCGTCCCGGAGGAGCGCGCGAGCGTGGCGGTCCTGGTTGATGTCCCACTCGGTGCCGTGGCCGCCCGGGAAGACGACGGCGTCGTAGCCGTCGGCCGAGACGCGGGCGACCGGGTCGGGGTCGTTCAGTTCGGCGTGGTTCTCGTGGACCTCGCGCACGCGCTCGGCGGTCTCCGCGCCGACCTCGTCGGGGTCGACCGAGCGCTCGTCGACCTCGGGCGGGTCGCCCGACGGCGTCGCGACCGTCACGTCGACGCCCGCCGACTCCAGCGTCGTGAGCGGTTCGACGCACTCCTCTCCCCAGTAGCCTTCCTCGCTGACGACGAACAGTGCTGATGTCATGGCACGCGCGCTACGGCCGCGAGACGGGTAACCGATCCGGCGGCCGAACGGCTTGCCGGCTCCGCGGAGCGGTCGCGGTCGTCCCCGCCCGCCGGTCCCGCCAGCGCTCACTCCCGGAGGACCGCGACGTACGTCACGACTGCGAGGAACACCGTCGCCAGCGCGACGTTCTCCCAGGTGTACTCGCCGATCCCGGCCAAGTCCAGGGCGTAGACGGCGCCGACGCTGAACAGCGAGGAGAGGAGCAAGTCGAGGGCGAGCAACACGCGGATGTCCCCCGAGGGCGTCCCGTCGTCGGTCGCCATGTCCACGAGCGCGGCCGCCGAGCCCTTAGCTGTGGGGGAGAGCGGAACCGGCGACGGAAGGTGGACCTGGTGGGGGCGACCCGCCGGCGCCCCGCAACAGTGAAACCACCCGACGACGACTACCGGGCCATGGACGAGCGCCACTCACGACGGGCGTTTCTCGGGACGGTCGGCGCCGCCGCCGGGGGCGTCGCGACCGGCCTCGCGGGCTGCGTGGCGGCGCCCGGCGGCTCGGAGACCGACAGCAGGATCGAGACCGACGGCGAACCGCTCAGCGAGGCCGCGGCGGCGCAGTTCCGCGGCGGCCTCCAGCGACGCGGCGTCTACCCCGACGCGACGGTCCCGACGGATCCGGCGGTCGACTGGACCGTCCGAGAGGTCAACACCGGCGATCACACGGCGGCCAAGGCCAGCCCCGTCGAAGTCCCGGGCGGGGACGTCGTCGTCCCCGGCGACAACGGCGAGATCCGGCGGGTGACGCCCGCCGGCGAGGAGGTCTGGCGGTCGTCGGTCGACCGGACCGGGCGGGGGATCCACGGGACGCCCGCGGTCGCCAACGGCGCCGTCTACGTCGGCGCCTACGACGGCGCGCTGTACGCCTTCGACCTCGAATCGGGCGAGCGCTACTGGCGGGCGAAACTCGGCGACGCCATCGGGTCGAGCCCGGGGTATCACGACGGCACCGTCTACATCGCCGTCGAGTACCACGACCCCAGCGGCGCGATGTTCGCCGTCGACGCCGTCACCGGCGACGTGGTCTGGGAGGACCAGCGGGTCACCGACCACCCCCACTCGACGGCCGCGGTCGACCGCCGGGCCGGTCGGCTCGTCGTCGGCTCGAACGACGGTTACCTCTACGCCTGGAGCTACCCCGACCTGGAGTACCTGTGGAAGTTCCCGACCGGACGGCCGATCAAGGGCCCGGTCGCCACCGCGGGCGGGAGCGCCGTCTTCGGGTCGTGGGACGGTTCGGTCTACCGGGTCGCGCTGGACGACGGCACCGAGGAGTGGTCGTTCCGGACGGGCGGGCTGGTGATGTCCGGCCCCTCGATCGAGGCCGGGACGGGGACGGTGTACGTCGGCAGCCATGACTCGAACCTCTACGCGCTGGCGTTCGAGGACGGGGGCAAGCGGTGGTCGTTCGACACCGGCGGCCGGATAACCGGCTGTCCGACCGTCACGAGCGAACACGTGCTCGTCGGCTCGTACGACGACACCTGCTACGCGGTCGAGAAGGCCACCGGCGAGGAGGTGTGGGCCGTCGAAGGCGTCGGCAACGTCACGTGCGCGCCGCTTGTCACCGACGACGCCGTCTACTTCACCGAGCGCGCCTCCCCGGTGTACCTCGACGCGAAGAAGGCCGACGACCGGGACCCCGACCCCGAGGAGTCGGGCGCGCTCTACCGGGTGGTCGACGCCGGCGAGTGAACCCCGACGGTGGCCGGCGCTGTGGGCGTGGCCGGCGACCTCAGGGCCGGCGGCGAAACAGCGCGAGGTGGCGCAACAGCGTGCGGTCTTCGAGGCCGCCGGCGAGCGCGCCCGAGAGGACGCCGACGGTGGCGATGAACCCGGCGGTGCGAACGATGTCGACGGCCGTCACGACGGGGTCTTCGAGGCTCGGCCAGTTGGTCATCAGGTTCGGCGGGAAGACGACGTAGGCGATGACGAGCATGATCCCGGCGACCAGGGCGAACAGCCCGACCGTCCCGGCGATTAGGATCCCCAGGATCGCGACGTTGAGCAGCGCGACGTGTTCGGTGACGACGCCGCGGCGCTCGCGCGGGACGTTGAGGTTCAGCGAGAAGACGAGGTACACCGCCGCGGCGAGGACGCTGACGACCGCGAACAGCGCCGCCGTCCCGTTTCCGAGGTTCAGCCCCACGTCCCACGTCTCGGCGCTGAACACGAGGATGAGCGTCGGCGCCACCGCCGCCGTCGACAGTTTCGGCAGGAACAGCGGCAACAGCGGCGCCCGACTCGTCGCCAGCGCCCGGAGCATCTTCCGGGGGTTCCTGAGCGCGCTCGTCACGTGGAAGGCGACCAGCCCCGGGACGCTCCGCGACTCGACCGCCTCCTCCGGGACCCGCGCCGCCGTCCGCGCCAGGTCGCCCGCCGCGCGGTCGCCGAACGACGGGACCGAGCGCCGCTCCGGGTCGAACTCGCAGGGCGCCATCACCCCGCCGTCGGGGTCGTGAGCGGCGCCGAGCAGGTGGCCGACCTGGTGGAGCAGGACCGCCGCGCCGTTGTATCTGACCGCGGGCGCGTCGAGCGGTCTGCTGGGGCGGTCGCGGCCGGACACCCGGAGCCGGTGAGTCGAGACGACCGCGACGCGGCTCAGCGGCGAGGCCAGCCCCGCCACCCGACTGCGGTCCCGCGCCAGCAGCGGCGCGTCCGTGACGACGACGACCAGGTCGTAGGGCCCCTCGACCATCCGCAGCGCCGCCTCGTCGAGGAACTCCGAGGGCCGGCGCGGGTCGCCGTCGGCCAGCGGCTCCGGTTCCTCGTCGTAGAACCGCCAGGTCACGCCCGTCGCCGCCGCGAGCTCGTCGGCGGCGTCGGCGGCCAGTCGCCCGGCGAACGCGACCAGCCGGTCGGGGTCGACCCGCGAGGCCGTCGCCGCGAGCAGTCCCACGTCGACGGTCGGCCCGTCCCCCTCCCCGCTGACGACCGCCGGACCGCTCGCCTCCCCGGCGGCCGGTTCCCCGGCGGACCCCGCTGTCGTCCCGGCCGGGCCGCTCGCCTCCCCGGCGGTCGCCTCGCTCCCCGGCGCGGACGGGTCCTCCATGCGACCCGTTCGAGTCCCGGCGGGAAAAGCCCGGGCTCGGCATCTCCGGATCCGATCGGGGCTCGCTCCGTCCCGGATGTCCCCTCGGGCGGCCGACCCTCAGTCGTCCGCCCCCTCCCGCAGTCCCATGTCGACGAGGTACTCGCGGACGTACTCGTGGAGGCCGTCCTCGTCGCCGGCCACGAACCGGTAGTCGTCGTGCTGGTCGTCGAGTTCGATCGCGGCGTCGGGGTCGACCCGCGAGGCGCGGAAGACGATATTGACCGTGTGCCGGGAGTCGACGCCGTCGATCCGCGAACGGTCCCAGAAGTGGCCGTACACGCCCACTCGCTCCTCGACCGTCACCTCGACCCCCAGCTCCTCGCGGGCGACCCGGCGGGCGGCGTCTGCCAGCTGCTCGCCCTTGTAGAGGCGGCCGCCCGGCCAGAACCACTCGCCTTTCGCCGGCTCGTTCGTCCGGTGGGCGAGCAGGACGCCCTCCTCCCCCTCCAGTACGACCTCGACGCAGACCTGCGGCACGCGGTTCAACACGGTGGCGAACTCCTCGGCGGGGATGAACTCGTCGCGAACGTCCATACCTCTGCGTCGGACTGGGCGGCTTTCGTGGTTTCGGACGCCGGCACCGGCCCCGCTCACCAGCCGACACGGCTAACTCGTTCGCGCCGCCCCCTCCACCATGACCGACGAGCTGGCCTGGGAGACCGTCGACAGCCGCACGTCCTACACCTGCGAGGGGTTCGACATCCTCACCGACACCGTCCGGTTCCCGTCGGGCGAGGAAGCCGAGTTCGACTACCTCTCGGAGGGCGAGAGCGTCGTCGTCCTCCCCTTTACCCCCGACGACGAGGTGGTCGCCATCGAGCAGTGGCGCCAGCCGGTCGGGCGCGTGAACCGCGCGCTCCCCGCCGGAAGCATGGAGGACGAGGACACCGACCCCGAGGCCTGCGTCGCCCGCGAACTCGAAGAGGAGACGGGCTACCTGCCCGGCGAGGTCGAACACCTCACGACCATCGAGCCGGCGAACGGCTTCTCCGACGCCGTCTTCCACTACTTCGTCGCCCGAGACTGCGAACCGTCCGGCGAGCGGGACCTCGATTACAACGAGGACATCCGCGTCGACACGACGACCTTCGACGCGCTCGTGGATGCCGCTCGGGAGGACGAGTTACGCGACGGGCGGTCGATGCTCGGGGTGCTGTACTTCGAGGTGTTCGGGGACGAGCAGTAGCTGGGGAATATTGACAGTACCACGGCGACTATCGTTGCGTACGATGCCGAGAGTGGAGATCAACGCAGTGCTCGCTTCACGACTGGAGGACCTACAGGATTCAGTCGAAGACGAGATGGGTACGTCTGTCACAGCGGAGGCGATCCTGTACGAACTCGTCGCTTCGGCACAGGAGTCGCCTGAGGAACTCGTCGAGTCGCTCGAAGCGGGCACAGTCCCGCTCTCGGAGGAAGAACGCGAGCGGATGAACGAAGGAATGTTCGCCTCGGGTGTCGAGACCGACGAAGAAGATATCGACGACATCCTCTACGGCGAGGAACACAACCCTTAGGCCCGCCCGCGGGAAAGCGCGGGCAATGACCGACGTCTTCGAGGTCGACCGCTACGACGCCGCCGGGCGACTGGGCGAACTGGAGGTGCCCCGCGCCGGCGTCACGGTCGAGACGCCCGCGCTCCTCCCCGTCATCAACCCCCACCTCCAGACCGTCACGCCCGCCCAGCTCGAATCGGAGTTCGGCGCGGAGATCCTCATCACAAACTCCTACGTCCTCTACGGCAGCGAGGACCTGCGCGAGCCCGTGGAGGAGCAGGGACTCCACGACATGCTCGACTTCTCCGGCGCCGTCGTCACCGACTCCGGCTCCTTCCAGCTCGCCGAGTACGGCGAGATCGACGTGACTACCGAGGAGATCCTCGCCTTCCAGCACGACATCGGCTCGGACATCGGCACGCCGGTCGACGTCCCCACGCCGCCCGACGTGTCCCGCGAACAGGCCGAAGACGAGCTGGCGACCACACAGGAGCGGCTCGGGGTCGCCGCCGAGGTCGACACCGGCGACATGCTCGTCAACGCGCCCGTCCAGGGGTCGACCTACACCGACCTCCGCGAGGCGGCAGGCGCCCACGCCGCCCGGTCGGGGCTGGACGTGTTCCCCGTCGGCGCCGTCGTCCCGATGATGAACGAGTACCGCTACGCCGACCTGGCGGACGTGGTCGCCGCCGCCAAGCGCGGGCTGCCCGAGAGCGCGCCCGTCCACCTGTTCGGCGCCGGCCACCCCATGATGTTCGCGCTCGCCGTCGCGCTGGGCTGCGATCTGTTCGACTCGGCCGCCTACGCGATCTACGCCCGCGACGACCGCTACATGACCGTTCGGACCACGGAACACCTCGAAGACCTGGAGTACTTCCCGTGTTCCTGCCCGGTCTGTACGGCCCACACCCCCGCGGAGGTCAGGGGCCTGGACGACGACGAGCGCGAGCGCCTGCTCGCCGAGCACAACCTCCACGTCTCCTACGGCGAACTCCGGACGATCAAGCAGGCGATCCGCCGCGGGAGCCTCATGGAACTCGTCGAGGCCCGCGCGCGGAGCCACCCGGCGATGCTCGACGGCTACCGCGCCCTGCTCGACCACGCCGCCCAGCTCGAACGGACCGACCCCGTCTCCAAGGACACCTTCTTCCACCTCTCGGGCGAGAGCGCCCGCCGACCCGAAGTGCTGCGCCACCACCAGCGGCTCGATCGACTGGAACCGCGCGGCGACTCGGTCCTGCTGACCGAGGGCAACGGCCACGACGACTTCGACGAGTGCTGGAACGTCCTCGCGCCGTTCGGCCCGTTCCCGCGGGAACTCGCCGACGGCTACCCGCTCACCGCCGAGACGCCCGAACGCCTCGAATCGCCGGCCTACGAGGCCGCCGCCGCGGGCGTCGCCCGCCTCGTGGCGGGTCACCCCGACACCGCGTTCACGCTCGGTCACGACGACTGGCCCGCGAGCGCGCTCGCCGGGGTTCCCGAGCGCGTCGAGTTGTGGAACCTGAACGACGGCGAGTAGGTACTCGTCTCCGTTCGGCGCGCGCTATCGGTTTCGGTCGCCGTCGCTCACCGTCGTCGCTCCGATAGGTCACATCCTCACCCCTCTTTCTCGACGCGGTACCACTCGCCCCGCCAGGAGATGGGGTACTCGACGATCCCCTTGATGGCGGCGAGGCTGTAGAAGGGGAGGACGAACGGGACGAGCAACCAGCCCAGGCCGACCGAGTCGACGACGCCGACGCGGCGGTCGAACAGTCGGGCGCCCAGACAGATCCCCCAGAGCGCACCCACGGTGACGCCGAGGACGGCCGCCGCGCCGGTCGCGCCGACGACGACGGCCTGGGGGGACAGCGTCGGACGAAGGCCGGTCGGCGTCGAAGACTCCCGGCGACGGGCGACCGGATGCCGTTACTGTTCCGACAGGTACGCCTCCCCGTCCGGTAAGTGTTGCCCCGGGTCTGCGCATCGTGTTCAGATAAGCTGATTCCATGCGAAGCTGAACGATCTGAGCCAATCGTCGGCTGTTTCTGCTTCGGCATTGCTAAAACAGTTTGAGAAACATACAGTTCGTCGTTTTACTTCTCTAAAGACACGTTCAACAGCGTTCCGATTTCCATGTTTTTCGTATCTGAAATCGAAGCCATGTCGGTGACACGCAGCTTCTAACGATTTGGAGCCATCGATGAGAAACACGGCGTCGTCAACATCGTGTTTCTCGCTGAGTTCGGCGAGAAATGAATGGGCGAGAACCTTCGTTGTAGTTGGTCTTAGCTTTGTATGCAGCAGTTTGTTCGTTTCCGGATCGACAGCAGCGTACAGCCAATACTGCTCGTCGTTGAGTCGGATCACGGTCTCGTCAACCGCGACGTGATCCGGTGAGTGTCCACCTTCGGGCTGTAAATCAGCCTTGTGAACCCAATTATGAATAGTTGAGCGAGCACGTTTGACACCGAATACCTCAAGAATAGAAACAGTATTCGAAAGTGAGAGTCCAGCCAGATGCAACTGAATACTCAGCTTCATCAACAGTCGTGGTGTCGCTTCTCGCTCCACAAAATCTAAGTCGAATTGGTCGAGATTACCGCCGAGGCTAGCGTTTTCGGGCATGAATCACTCAGAAAACGCTACGCCTCACCCTTCAAACCTTATCTGAACACCGCGGGTCTGCGACAGGTGGGGATCCGGGTGCGAGTCTGGCGGTGGGCCCGCTCGAATCGAACCGAACGCCGGACGCGAACACCGACACCGCGCGCTCGTCGCAACGGATATCCGGACGCCGCCCGTCACGACCGACAGATGACCGACGCCCGAATCGACGCCCTCGTGTCGGATCTGACGCTCGACGAGAAGCTGCGACTGGTTCGCGGCCGGGCCGACCCCGAAGGGCGCGCGACGGGGTATCTCCCCGGCGTCGAGCGGCTCGACGTCCCGCCGCTTCGGCTCGTCGACGGGCCGCTCGGGGTGCGCGACCGCGAGGCGACGGCGTTCCCGGCGACCGTCGCGCTCGGGGCGGCCTGGGACCCCGACCTGGCTCGCCGCCTGGGTCGAGCCCTCGCCGACGAGACCCGCACTCGGGGACACGACGTGCTGCTCGCGCCCGGTCTCAATCTCGTTCGCGTCCCCACCGGCGGCCGCAACTTCGAGTACCTGAGCGAGGACCCCGAACTCACGAGCGCCCTCGGCGCGGCGTACGTCGACGGCGTCGAAACGGGAGGCGTCGGGGCGACGGCCAAACACTTCGTCGCGAACAACCAGGAACACCGGCGCGACACGGTCGACGCCGTCGTCTCCGAGCGGGCGCTGCGGGAGATCTACCTGCCCGGGTTCCGCGCCGCGGTCGACGCGGGCGCCTCGGCGGTGATGGCCGCGTACAACCGCGTCAACGGCCACTACATGAGCGAACACCGCGACCTGCTGGAGGGAGTGCTCCGCGACGAGTGGGACTTCGACGGCGCGGTGATGAGCGACTGGTGGGGCACCCACGACGCCGTCGCGGCCGCCGAGGGCGGGCTGGACCTGGAGATGCCCGGCGCCTCCGTCGTCGAACTGTTCGCGCCCCGCAGCCGTGCCCTGCGCGCGATGCTCCGGCTCCGCCCCTCCGACCGGCTGGGTATCGACCCGCCGCTGGTCTCGCGGCTCGTCGACCGCTTCGCCGACGACGGCCAGCCGGACCCCTACCCGTTCGACTTCTTCGGCGAGCCGCTGAAGCGAGCCGTCGCCGACGGGCTCGTCGCCGAGGCGACGATCGACCGGAAAGTCCGGCGCGTCCTCGGGCTGTACGACCGGTTCGGGATGCTCGATGGGGGTCGGTCGCCCGGGGCAGAAGGGGTGGGCGGGGCGCGCGGACCGGGTGACTCCCCATCGAGCGTCGACTGGGACGACCACCACGACCTCGCCCGAGAGGTCGCCCGCCGCGGGACCGTCCTGCTGGCCGACGACGGCGTCCTCCCGCTGGACGGGGACGAATCACTCGCCGTGGTCGGACCCAACGCCGACGAGGCGAAGGTCGGCGGCGGCGGGAGCTCGGAGGTGACTCCCACCCGCACCGTCAGTCCCGTCGAGGGCCTGCGGTCGAGGGCTCCCCGCGTCGCCTTCGAGCGCGGCGTCAAGCCGGTCGCGAACCCGTCGATGTTCGACGTGCCGGGGTCGGGGCTCCGTCGGCGACTGCGAACGGGACCCGACTTCGAGGCGGCGGTCGAGGCGGCGGCCGCCGCCGACGTCGCGGTCGTCGTCGTCCAGGACGGCGCGACCGAGGGCGAGGACCGCGACTCGATGGCGCTGCCAGGGAACCAGGACCGGCTCGTCCGCGCCGTCGCCGAGGCGAACCCGCGGACGGTCGTGCTCTGTCGGTCCAGCGGCCCCGTCGAGATGCCGTGGGCCGACGACGTGGCCGCCGTCGTGCAGACGTGGTACCCCGGCCAGGCCGACGGCGCGGCGCTGGCGGACGTGCTCTACGGCGCCGACCCCGGCGGTCGCCTCCCGATGACGGTCGGCCGACGGTTCGACGACTACCCGGTCGCCGGCGACGAGCGCCGGTATCCCGGCGTCGACGAGCACGTCCACTACGACGAGGGCGTCTTCGTCGGCTACCGCGGGTTCGACCGCGACGGCGTCGCCCCCCGCTTCCCGTTCGGTCACGGCCTGAGCTACGCCGACTTCGGATACGACGACCTGGCCGTCGAGCGCGTGCGGACCGGCGGCGCGGTCGACGACCTCGATGCTCCCGGCCTCGACGCTCCCGGCCTCGACGCGACCGTTACCGTCGAGAACCGCGCCGACCGCCCGGGCCGGGAGGTCGTCCAGGCGTACGTCGAACCACCCGCGGCGCCGGCGGGGGTCGCCCGCCCGCGACGCGAACTCGCGGGCTTCGAATCCATCGCGCTTGACGGCGGCGAGCGGCGGACCGTCTCGCTTTCGGTCCCGCGGCGGGCGCTCGCCCGCTACGACCGCCGTGACGGCTGGACGGTCGACGCCGGCGAGTATGGCGTCGTCGTCGGCCGTTCCTCGCGCGAGGAACGGGTGCGAGCGACCGTCGACCTGTCCTGAGAAGCGTCACCGACCCGTTTCGAGCGCGGCGAGGAGGTCGTCGACCGACCTGATCGACGCGAACTCCCCGTCGAGGTGGGCCAGTGCCGTCCGGTGGACGAGGTCGGCGTCGAAGGGCTCACCGTCGAGCGAGCGGTCGAACGTCGCCGTCGCGTCGCGGGCGACGGTCACGTCGAACCCGCGGTTCTCGGCCGTCCGCGCCGTCGTCGAGACGCAGTGGTCGGTCGTCAGGCCGCAGACGACGACGGCCTCGTGACCCCCGTCGCGGAGCCACCCCTCCAGGTCGGTGTCGACGAACGCGCCGTTGACCCGCTTGACGAACTCGGGTTCGCCCTCCTGCGGTTCGAAGCCGTCTTTGAACGCGAACCCGGGTCGGTCGCCGCGCAGCGGCGAGTCGTCCTCCGTCGAGTCGTGACGGACGTGCGCGACCGGTGGGTCCGCCGCTCGCCAGGCGTCCAGCAGGCGGCGCGCCGCGTCCTCGGCCCCCGGGTTGTTGCGCTCGCCCCAGCCAGGTTCGTCGAACCCGCGCTGAAAGTCGACGAGGACGAGGACCGGCGGCGCGGCGTCCGGAGAGGGGGCGTCGGGCATCGTCAGTCGTCGCCCGCGGCCCCCCGACCGCGCCCGGGGCCGGCGTCGAGCAGGGCGTCCGACTTCGGATGCTCGCGCGTGACTGTGATCGGACACGCCTCGGGCATCGCCGACTCCTCTTCCGAGAGCATGTACTGGACCCACTCGCGGTCGCCGTCGACGCCCCAGTCGCCCAGGTCGGCGTGGGGGCAGACGCCGTCGTACTCTTCGAGGCGACCCTGGATGACCTCGCGGGCGTGCTGGCCCGCGTCGGTGTCGGCCGTCACGTCGAGATCCTCGAACAGCGCACGGGGCTGGAAGGTGATCTCAAGGCCCACGGGGCAGTATCGGCTCTTGCGGTCGTCGTAGAAGGGCGCCCGACAGGTCGGAAACATCGGCTCGCCGCCGAAGGAGAACTCCCAGTAGGGGTCGTCGGGCTCGGTCGGGATGTCGGCCGGCCACGGCTCGGGGTCGTGGACGTGCAGGAACTGGAGGACGTGCCACAGGCGCCGGTGATACTCGGCCTCCGACAGCGGCTCTGCCGGCGGCCGGAAGAAGGTGACGAGCGACGCGCGGTCGCTGTGGGCCTCGTAGCTGTCGATGTAGTCGAGGAGCGTCCGCCCCAGATCCAGCAGCGCGTCCTTGTCGGTCATCGATGGGACGGCGGTGTACAGCGGGTCGCCGTTGGCGACCGACTCGGCGCCGAAGAAGCAGGGGAACGGCGTATCGTTGCGCTCGCCGAGCAGCCCCTCGCGAAAGGTCCGCCAGTGGTCGGCGACCCAGTCGGGGGCCTCGCCAGCTTCGACCCGCGCCGCGACGGTTGCCTGATCGACCAGATTCCCGACCACTCGATCCGTCATCGATCGGTATCTGACACCGTATCCTGTTTAATCCGTCGTTGGCGGTCGCCGACGCTCACGATCGTCCGATCGGGCACCCCACTCGGGTCGGGCCGCTCTCGGCGATCCGACAGCGCAGCCCGCCGCGTCCGGCCAGCGCCTCGGTCGCGCCCGGTTCGTCCAGGCGGTCGGCCAGGGCCGCACAGGGCTCGCAGGGCCCCGTCCCGACGCAGACGACCTCCCCGACCCGGAATCGCTCGCCGCCGCTCGTCGGGACGACGTGGATCCGCTCGACGATCCCGTCCATGCGTCACCGTTGGCGGCGGTCGAGATAAGACTGTGCGGTCGGACCGCCATCGATTCCGGACGGGGTTCCACCCGCTCAGTGCTGACCGAGCGCGCCGTGGTAGAACTCGCGGTGGTCGTAGTGGTCGGCCACGTCGTCGCGGATCGACCCGTAGTTGCGGTCGACCGCTCGGCGCGTCTCGTCGTCGATCTCGAAGTCGTGGGTCTCGTAGAACTCGGAGGTGGCGCCCATGTTGTGTATCAGCGCGTAGAAGTCGAGCGGCTGGAAGAAGAGCGGCTCGTCGACGTCGCTGTGGCCCATCGTCGGGTCGACGTGGGCGTCGAAACCGTTCCGGTCGAAATCCTCGAGGAGTACGTCGACGCGCGGGCTGAGTTCCAGGTCCCGGACCGACTCCCAGAACTGGGTGTCGCCGTCGGCGAAGGCGTAGTGGACGCTGACGAAGTCGTAGACCGACTCCCAGGTCCGCTCGACCCAGGCGTTGTAGCGCTCGCGGACCGCGTCGGTCGCCACGCCGCCGTGGCCCGACAGCAGGGTCGCGAGCGTCACCGACGCCTTCGCGTTGGCGGTCAGCCCCGTCGACTGCAGCGGCTCGACGAACCCCGCGGCGTTGCCGACCGCGACGCAGTTCTCGATCCACGCCCGCTCGTGATACCCCGACGAGAACTCGTAGTTCACCACGTCCTCGGCGTCGATCCCCTCGCAGTGGTCGAGGAACTCCTCGCGGGCCTCGCGCTCGGAGAGGTACTCGGAGGCGTAGACGTAGCCGCGGTCGCGGCTGTCGTAGGTGTCGATCTGCCAGAACCAGCCGGCCTCGCCCGTGTCGATGACCGTCGCCGGCACCACCTCGGACAGGTCGATCCCCGACCGGGCGTTCAGCGCCGCGTCCAGCGGGAGGTCGAACTCGCGGAACGTCGCGTCCTGTTCGCTCCTGAGCGCGCGCGAGAAGCCCGAGGCGTCGACGTACAGGTCCGCCTCGTAGGCGCCGTCTCGACCGCGCAGCCGCCGGATCCGGTCGCCGTCGGTGTCGACGGTGACGATCTCGTCGTCGACCAGCGAGATACCGCGGTCGAGACACAGTTCGCGCAGGAAGGCGTTGAACCGCTCGGTGTCGAGGTGGTAGGCGACGTTCTCGTACTTGCGGGCGCCGCCCTCGCGGGGCTCGAAGTACCACGGCGATTTCCCCTGCGCGACCAGCTGCTCGCATTTGGACAGGTGGTCGTCGCTGTCGGCGAGCTCCGCGTAGTAGAAGTAGTACGCCTCACCGGTGTCGCGCTCCTCGGGGTTCGGGAACTTCCGGCGCTGGTCGAAGGGGTAGTGGAACGGCTCGCAGCCACACCAGTCCCGGAAGTACACCGACGCCTTCCAGACCGGCTTGACCGCCTCGACGAAACGCTGTTCGTCGATCCCCAGCGAGTCGTGGAGGATCTGCTGGATCGCCAGAAACGTGCTCTTGCCGACCTTCGGGATCGGGCGGTCGAAGTCGTCGACGACCGACACGTCCAGCCCGGGGTTCGTCCGCGCCAGCGCCAGCGCCGCCAGCAGTCCCGAGTCCCCGCCCCCGACGACGGTCACATCCTCGATGCGCTCGCCCATTTCCGATACTCTGGGAGAGTCGCGCTTATCAATCTATTTCAGCGCGGGTAACACGTCCGTTCGAGCGTCTCCGGCCGGTCCGGACGCGCCGGTCGACACCGGACGCGGCTGGCGGCACCGCCGATGCTGCGGTTATGCGGCGCCTACACCGAGGAATACGACTGATAACTAATTGCCCCCCAGGGGATCGCCCCGGTGGGTGAACACCTTGCAACTATCGCGACGCGACTTGGTCAGGGCGGCGATCGGGGCCCCCCTGGGAGCGGTGGCATCACGCGCCGGCGGACGGCGACCGAACGGACGCGAGCGGCGACCGGCGACGGCCGGGTACGGCGCCGTTCCGGCCAGCGGGCCGGACGGCGGGGGCGGACCCGGGACGCGAGCGGACGGCGACACGTCCGGCGCGGCCGGGAGCGAGCGGACGGACGGTCGACCCGGCTACGGCGCCGCGACCTACGGGAGTCCGGGGGAGTGATCCGATGGTCGAACGCACGCCCAACCACGACCTCCACCAGTACGAGCCGGGCGAGACGGACTGGACGCACTCGCCGGACATGGGGACGATAGAGGAGCGCCTGGTCGTCAGGGACGAGGAGGCGAACCTCGGGACGTACACGCCCCACGAGGCCGCCACGTTCGTCGCGACGGACACCGGTGCGGTGTACGACGGCGACGGCGACTCCTGGACCGCGGCGACGCGGGAAGCCGACCAGGTCAACGCCAGCCAGGTCCGCTCCACCCAGGGGTACGTCCACGGCTGCTCGCTCGACGAACGCGCGGCCGGACGCATCTCGAGTCCGGCACCGCCGAGCAGGCCGATGGCGATGCCCGAACACATCGCCACGTACCCGACCCGCGAGACGCCGGTCGTCATGATACACAGCGAGGGGAGCCACATCGCCGAGTACGAGGAGCTGTATCCGCGGATGAGAGAGCGGGGCCTCCCCTGGATGATGGGCGCGACGCCGGCCCGGCTCGAGAAGGACGACGCGGAGCAGCTCATCGACACCGAGCAGCTCGAGGAGATGCTGTTGCACGGCTGCGAGGTCGGCCTCTACACCGGCAGCGGCATGGTCGACGATGGCGGCCGGCTGACCGAGCCGGGCAACGAGAGCGACGGCGTCGAGTCCATGGAGGACCTGCTGCGGATCGTCCACGAACAGAAGCGCGACCTCGAAGCGAAGGGGTTCCCGGTGACGCACCTCCAGCCGAGACAGGGGCGCGGCCTGAACATGGGCGAACTCGACGAGCCGCAGTTCTACGCCGTCCGGTCGCTGTTCGCCGCCTCCGGTCACGGCTGGGCGACCAACGGCGCGGACTACGCCGCGACCGCGACGACGGCCAAACACGGCCAGAGCTCGGCCATGATCGAGCGGCCCGACCAGAACACGGCCGACGAGGCCAAAGAGATGATCGACCGCCTCATCGAGCGGCCGAAGGGTCGCCTGCGCCTCTTTTTCCACAGCCACAAGGTCGAGGACTGGCCGCGCGTCGAGGAGATCTTCGACTACCTGGTCGCCAAACGGGACGCGGGCGACCTGCACGTCGCCTCCTCGACCGGCGGGCTGCTCATTCCGTGGTCACTCCCGGAGGGCGACATCGTCCAGGAGTCCTCCCCCAAGTTCGACAAGTTCGCGGACAGCTTCTGGCTCCCGATGGGGAACGCGCCCCTCGTCGACAACGCCCGGGCCAAGCCCTACTGGACGATCGGGTCGTCGACCGGCGAGGAGGTGTTCGGCGGGTTGCGGACCCGGGACATCCAGCTGAACCCCCAGTTCACGACGATGATGGTCCAGTTCGACGCGCGCGTTCGGGACAACGTCAGGGACGTGAACGTCCGCGTCGACTCCTTCGAGGACTTCCCGCGCGCCGAGACGAGTTTCGCCGTCGGTCCGAACTGGGAGACGGTGTACTGCCCGGTGGGCGTCCCCCGCTGTGACACGGGGCGAGCGGATGTCCAGACCAAGTGGGAGCTCGACATCTGGACGACCGCAGACGAGATGAACCTCAAAAACGTGCGTATCTACCCCTGTTGAGTTCGTTCTGTGGCGGGGGCTGTGCGTTCGGACCGCCGTCGGTCCGTCTCTCGGGAGACTGCGGAGACGAAACTCCGCGTCGGACGAGTTCGGAGGAGCGAGCCCGCGGGGGTCGCGCGAGCGCAGCGAGTGCGACCTCGCGAGGGAACGAACGGAGTGAGTGGACTCGCGGGGACTGAGCGAACGCGAAGCGTTCGCGAGGGTCAGCGGGCTCGGCGACCGAAGAGCGAAGCGACGACGGAGACGAGCCCGCGGGGATTTGAACCCCGGGCAACTTGGTCCGGAACCAAGCACTCTGTCCACTGAGCTACGGGCCCACGTAATCGGGTAGCGCGTTACCACTCTTAACGGTTGTGAGACGCGGCGAGAAGCGGCGAATCCGAGCCGACATCAGGGCTGTTCGCCCGTCTCGATGGTGAAGTCGTCGGTCGGGTAGGCGACGCAGGTCAGGCAGTAGCCGTCGTCGAGGTCGTCGTCGAACAGCGCCTCGTTGTGCTCGTGCTGGACGTAATCGAGCGCGGGGCCGTCCTGGATCTGACCGGCGCAGGAGACGCACTGGCCCTGTCGGCAGGCGTAGGGGAGGTCCCACCCCTCCTCCTCGCCCATGTCGAGGATGTTCTCGTTGTTGGCGATCTCGATGGTCTCGCCCTCCTTGGCGAACTCGATCTCGTAGTACTCGACCTCGTCGTCGGCGATGGCCTCGGGGTCGAAGCCCTCGTCTTCCTCCTCGTCCTCGCCCTCGGCGAGTTCGGCGCCGCCCTCGCCCGACGGGATGGCGCCCGCGGCGCCGCCGCCGATCGAGCGGTTCATGGGTTCGGGGAACTCCGTGTCCGGCACCGCCGCGGCGCGCTGTTCGAGGACCTCCTGGGAGATGTCCGCCGGGGGCTCCCAGCCGGTCCCCCGCGCGTAGTGGACCGCGACGACGACGAGTGTCAACGCCGCCCCGATCGCGACACTCACTGTAGTGTCCATATTCGGGCTTCGGAGTGCCCGTATAACTAACTGACGCTTCAACGGCGGACAGCGGCCCGACGCGCCCCCCGAACGTGTTCTCGCGGCGATTCGACGGCGGCTACTCCCCGGCGGGTCCGGCCTACTCCTCGCGCCGCGGCACCTCGTGGCGCCCGAACCCGTAGCGCAGGCGGTTGGCCAGCCGCCGGGAGAACCGACCGGGGCCCTCGCCGCCCGACGAGCGGGAGTCGAAGCGCTCGGCGAGCGCCTGGTAGATCAGGGGAACGGGGACCTCCTGTTCGAGCGCCTCTTGCACCGTCCACGTCCCGGTGGATCCGCCCTCAACGCGGTCGGCGACGGTGCCGAGGTGGTTGCCCTCCTCGGCGAACGCCTCCTCGCAGAGTTCGAGCAGCCACGAGCGGATGACGGCGCCGTTGTTCCACGTGCGCGCGACCGATTCGAGGTCGAGGTCGTAGCGGCCGTTGGCCAGCAGTTCGAACCCCTCGCCGTAGGTCTGCATGAGCGCGTATTCGACGCCGTTGTGGACCATCTTCACGTAGTGGCCCGAGCCCGCCGGCCCCATGCGGTCGTGGCCCTCGGGGCCGGTCGCGACGGCGTCGAAGACGGGGACGAGTTCCTCGTAGGCCCACTCGGGGCCGCCGACCATCAGCGAGAAGCCCAGTTCGGCGCCGGCCGGTCCCCCGGAGGTGCCACAGTCGAGATACGCGGCGTCGGTCGATTCGGCGCGGCGCACGGAGTCCTCGAAGTAGGAGTTGCCGCCGTCGACGACCACGTCGTCGGAATCGAGGTGCGGTTCCAGATCGTCGAGCGCGGCGTCGACGGCGTCGCCGGCGGGGACCATCAGCCAGATCCGCTTGTCGCCGCCGAGTCGCTCGGCGAGGTCGACCACCGAGTCGGCCGGCGTCGCGCCCGCGTCGGCGGCCGTCGCGACGGCCTGTTCGTCGAGGTCGAAGGCCACTACGTCGTGGCCCGCCTCTCTCACGCGGTCGACGACGATCTGTCCCATCCGGCCGAGTCCGACGACGCCCAGTTGCATGTGTGGGCGCTCTCGGAGCGGGGAGGTAGGGGTTGCGATTCGACGCCGCCCGGAGAGCGGTCGCCCGCGGTCGCCGCCGGTTCGCAGCCCCGCCGGGACCGACCACCGGAGATTCGATATATCGCCATGCCGTTGACAGCGTCAGACGCCCGCGCGCTCCCGATCGCACAGAACTGCGCGAGAAACAAACCGTTCGGTCGACCGTACCGACCGAAACAGGGTCGGAGATGTCCATCGGAGGGGCCACCGAACGTCGCTCCGATCTCGCTATTTACGCCGGCTACGATACTTTCATCGCTAACACTCTTGTCGGTGGGTGTACAACGTGCCGATACGGATGTCCATCGACAGGGACCGATTCCGGGACGCGAGCGAAGGGGAACTGCGGGAGCTGTCCGTCACGGAGCGGGTACTCGGCTTTCTCGTCGCGCGGGACGACCGGGCGTTCGAGGCGGCGGAGATCGCGTCCCGGGTCGACCTCGACGAGAGCGCCGTCAGCACGGCGCTCACGCGACTGAAGCAGCGCGGGCTCGTCGAACACAAGGCCACGTACTGGGCGGTGACCGAGGACGAGGAACGGCTGGCGGCGGCGAGCGGCTACGAGCGAGCGACGGCGCTGTTCAACGAACGACTCGCCGAGGAGGACCGCGAGGAGTGGCGCGACCGCGCACCGGACGAACCCCACCCCAGCGTCGCGGACGAACGGTGAGCGACGATGGACCCGAACCGGTCTTCGAACGGAGGAATGTCGTCTACGGGGCGGACCCGTTCAAGGGCGAGGAAGCGGCGCGTCCGTGGCTCGTGATCTCGAATCACGAGGGACGACCCTTCCACGGCGAGCAGTACATCGCACTCACGCTCACGACGAACTCCTGGATGGACGGACTGGTCGAGATACCGGACGGCGCCTGGGTCCGCGGCGGGACCCCCGTAGAGAGCCGGATCGTCCCCTGGAGCGTGCAGTCGATCGATCGCGCGGACACCGACTTCTGGCAGGGACGACTCGACTCCTCCGTCGTGTGCTCGACCGCCAGACGCGACCGAGCGCTCGGGGACAGGAGACCACACGGAACTCCGGGAGAAACAGCCGACGAGCGCCGACAGGAGCGGAACCTCGGAGTCAGTCGCGGCGGTCGTCGCCAGCGTCGTCGTGGAGCGGGCGCAGCGGCGTGATCTGCGGGCCGAGGTCGGTGGGGGTCACGTCGGCTTCGATCTCGAACACGTCGGCGAGCAGGGTCTCGGTGACGACCTCACCGGGGTCGCCCCGGCTCTGGACGGCGCCGTCTTTCAGCGCGACGACGCGGTCGGCCAGCCGGGCGGCCTGCTGGAGGTCGTGGAGGACGACGACGACGGTCTTGTCGCTGTCCTCGCGCAGCGTCTCGACGATCTCCATGACTTCCAGCTGGTGGTGCATGTCGAGGAACGTCGTCGGCTCGTCGAGCAGGAGCACGTCCGTCTCCTGGGCGAGCACCATGGCGATCCAGACGAGCTGTTTCTGACCGCCGGAGAGGCTGCCCACGTCGCGGTCGCGGAGGTGGTCGACGCCGGCCAGGTCGATGGCGCGGTCGATCGCGGCGCGGTCCTCGTCGGTGAGGCCGTCGAAGAAGCCCCGATGGGGGTAGCGGCCGTGTTCGACGAGTTTCTCGACGGTGATGCTGTCGGGCGCGACGTTCTCCTGAGAGAGCAGTCCGAGCCGTCGGGCGAGGTCCTTGGCGTCCATGTCGGCGACCTCGCGACCGTCGATGCGGACGGCGCCGCTCTCGGGGGCGAGCTGGTCGGCCATCGCCTTCAGGAGGGTGCTCTTGCCGCTGCCGTTGGGGCCGACGAGGGCGGTGACCTCGCCGGAGGCGGCGACGAGGGACTCGCCGTCGACGACGGGCTCCTCGCCGGTGGGGTAGCCGACGACCAGGTCATCGGCTTCGAAGGGGGTGGCGCCGTCGCCGCCGGTACCGATGGCGGGCGCCGAGAGCCCCGACTGCGGGTCGGGCGTCTCGTCGCAGTCGGTGTGTTCGTCGCGGCGGTTCGGTCCGGTCGGGGTTGTGTCGCTCTGGCTCATATTTCTCCGAGTTGCTCCTGCTTGCGCATCAGGTAGAGGAAGTACGGACCGCCCACGAGGCCGGTGACGATGCCGACGGGGAGCTGGCCGGTCCCGCCCGCGAGGACGGGGATGGCGAGGCGCGCGCCCACGTCGGCGGCGACGAGCAGCGCGGGGCCGGCGAAGACGCAGCCGACGACGAGCCGGCGGTAGTCGCTGCCGACGATGTTGCGGACCACGTGTGGCACGATCAGGCCGACGAAGCCGACGATGCCGGCGACGGCGATGGACGCCGCCGCGGCGAGCACGCCGAGCGTCGAGAGGGCGAACCGCATCCGCTCGACGTTCATGCCGAGCGAGGAGGCGGTGCGCTCGCCCAGCAGCAGGACGTTGAGCTGGCGGGCGCCGACGAGCGAGAGGCCGATAGCGAGTATCGACCAGGGCAGCGCGGTCCGGACCTGCTCCCAGTCGACGCCGGTCAGCGAGCCGGTGGTCCAGGCGATGGCCGACTGGACCACGCCGATGTCGTCGGCGAAGAAGAAGAGTCCGGTCTGGAGGCTCTGGAAGACGGTACCGACGATGACGCCCGCCAGCACCAGCCGCACCGGCGAGGTGCCGCCCTTCCAGGCGATGGCGTAGACGATCAGGAACGCGGCCATCCCGCCGGCGGCGGCGATGACGGGCAGCGCCGCCGCCAGCACCGGAAAGACCACCAGCGTCAGGAGGATCAGCAGGCCCGCGCCCGAGGAGACGCCGAGCACGAACGGGCTGGCGAGCTCGTTCCGGGTGACGGCCTGGAAGATGGCGCCCGAGACGGCGAGGTTCGCGCCGACGAGCCCGGCGACGAACACCCGCGGCAGGCGGATCGTCCAGACGATGAGCGTCGGCGTCGCGAGGTCGGGGAGCTCGCCGCCGAAGCCCGTGACCGTCCGCATCAGCCCCTCGCCGAGCAGGAAGTTGAGGACCCAGCGGTGGTCGAGCAGGACCGCCGGGTCGAAGACGGCGCTCCAGGCCTGGACGACCGACATCGAGTACGACCCGAAGCTCACCTGCACGAGCCCCGCGGCCGCGGTCAGCGCGAGACTGCCCAGACACAGCCCCAGCAGCGAGCGGTCTATCCACCCGAGGCGGGCGCTGTCGGTCGCCTCCGACCCGCCTTCCGACGCGACGTCGTCTACCATTCGATCGCTTTAGGTATACCTAAACAGCGGCTTAGTGGTTGCGGTTCGGTGCGCGGCTGAGAGCGGTGGGTCGCGGCGAACGGTCTCCCGGGTCGAGCCGTCCGTCACGGTCAGAGGTTCCCGTCGACGATGTCGCCGACGCGCTGGCGGTCGAACAGTTCGTCGTCGGCGTCGTAGAGCGCCGTCGCGAGCCGTTCGGTGACGACGAGGTTCGAGATCGGCCCCTGGTAGAGGGCGCCGGCGCGGTAGACGTCGCCGTTCTGTACGGCCGTGAGCGCGCTCGCGGTGTCGTGACTCTCGAAGAACGTGAGTACGGTGTCCTCGAACTCCGACCGGGACTTGGCTTCCTGCCCGCGGAGCAGGATGACCTCGGGGTCGACCTCCAGGAGCGTCTCGAAGTCGATGGCGCCCCGGCTGCTGTAGAAGTCCTTGACGTCGGAGTCGGCGAGCGCGTCTCTCACCTTGAGGTCGTTGAGGTGTTTGAAGCTCGTCCCCTCGTCGAAGGTGTACGGGTAGAACGACTCCGGTTGCTCGCCGCCGCCCCAGACGACCGCGGCCGACGGGCGTTCGCTCCGGGCCGCCGGCACGACCGGCGCGAGCGCGGCCTGGAAGTCGTCGTGAACGGCCTCGAAGGCCTCGTAGCGGTCGGTCCGCTTGAACACCTGCGCGAGCTTCTCGAAGCCCTCCATCAGGGTGTAGTACCGGTAGTCGGAGTGCCAGGAGTAGTTCCGCGAGAAGATGCTGTTGCCGAAGAAGGGCGCGACCTCCTCGGTGATCTCGTCGACGTCGGACTGCTCCCACTTCCCGCGGTTGAGGAGGAAGTTCGGGTCGGCGACGTGTACGTCGGCGTCGATCTCGTAGAACTGCTCCTTGCCGACGCCGCTGTCGCCCCACAGCTGCTTGATATCGCTCTTGTCGACGCTGACGCCCGGAATCTCGTCGTAGTACTGCGTGTGATAGCGGCCCGTGAGCCAGACGCCCTCCGGCGCGTCGAGACCCAGCGCGATGCCCATGTCCGCCCAGGAGCCGTTGTTCGCGATCCACGTCTCGGGGACCGACTCGAACTCGACGCTCCCCATCGGTTCGATCGACACCGAGTACGGCGTCTCGACGCTCGACTGGGTGCCTGCCGGCGTCTCGGTCGCCGTCCCGGGATCGGCCGGCGTGGCGGTCGGTGTGGCGGTGGGCTCGTCGGTCCCGCCGGCGTCACCCGGCGTGTCGGTCGAGTCGCCGTCGCTGGCACAGCCCGACAGGGCGCTCCCGCCGAGGACGGCCGCCGCGGTAGTCAGATAGGCTCTGCGCGTCGCATCGGAGTCGGAGTCGAAGTCGGTCACACGTTTAGGTCGCCCTAATCCAATAAAGCCGTTTCGAACTTTAGGTCACCCTAAAGTCTATGACAGGAGCGCTATCGCCAAGAGCGGGACGGTTTAGTCCGCGGCGGCCGACGGAGCGGTATGGACGAACGCGTACGCGAACACGCCGAGACGCTGGTCGACTGGAGCGCGCGGATCGAGGCGGGCGACGACGTGGTCGTGTCGGTCGACGAGGGCGCCCACGACCTGGCGGTGGCCGTCGCGCGGGCGCTGGGCGAGCGCGGTGCGAACGTGACGACCGTCTACGCCTCCGAGGAACTCCAGCGGGCCTACCTCCGCGCCCACGACGGCGAGTTCGACGAGGACCCAGGACACGAGTTATCGCTGTACGAAAACGCCGACAGCGTGCTCTCGCTGGGCGGTGGACGCAACACCGCGGGGATGGCCGACGTGCCCGGCGAGCGCACCCAGCGCTACGGCCGCGCACGGCAGGGGATCAGGGAGGCTCGCCTCGATACCGACTGGGTCTCGACCGTCCATCCCACCCGGTCGCTCGCCCAGCAGGCCGGCATGGCCTACGCGGAGTACGAGGAGTTCGTCTACGAGGCCACCCTCCGGGACTGGGAGTCGCTGGCCGAGGAGATGGACCGGTTGAAGGGGATACTGGACGACGGCGAGGAGGTCCGCATCGTCAACGAGGGCACCGACCTGACCCTCTTCATCGACGGCCGCACCGCCGTCAACTCCGCGGCGAGCGTCGCCTACGACTCCCACAACCTCCCTTCGGGCGAGGTGTTCACCGCGCCCTACGACACCGCCGGCGTCGTCACCTTCGACGTGCCGATGACGATCCGCGGTCGCGACGTGCGCGACGTGAAGCTCACGTTCAAGGACGGCGTCGTCGTCGACTGGGAGGCCGCCCAGGGCGAAGACGTGATCGACGAGATCATCCAGACCGACGGCGGCTCGCGCCAGCTGGGCGAACTCGGGATCGGGATGAACCGCGGCATCGACCGCCCGACCGGGCGGATCCTCTTCGACGAGAAGATGGCCGGCACCGTCCACCTCGCCCTGGGTCGCGCCTACGACGCCAACCTCCCGGAGGGCGAATCGGGCACCGACTCCGCCGTCCACGTCGACCTCATCACCGACATGACCGGCGACTCCCGGCTGGAGGTCGACGGCGAGGTGATCCAGCGCAACGGCGTGTTCCGGTGGGAGGAAAGCGAGGACTGAGCGGAGCGAAGTCCTCGGATACCGAACGGCGACCGAAGGGAGCCGTGAGGGGAGAGCCGAGCGAAGCGAG
This sequence comes from Halosimplex rubrum, assembly GCF_013415885.1. NCBI lineage: Archaea > Methanobacteriati > Methanobacteriota > Halobacteria > Halobacteriales > Haloarculaceae > Halosimplex > Halosimplex rubrum. The sequence continues at coordinate 1,343,340 of NZ_CP058910.1, read as the reverse complement.
GCGCGACGAACGGAGCGCCTCGGAAACGCGAGCGGCGCGAACCGCGAGGACGGGTTCGAGGACTGACGGCTCGCGCCCGGGCGAGGACGTGCGCTTCCGCGGGCGCAAGCTACTAACGGAACGCCCGCGAGACGGGTAGTCGTGACCACTCACGACATCGCCTTCGTCGGAACGGGCGATCAGGCGGACCTGAAGAACCCGAACCCGGAGGGGTTCGCGATGAACTACTACCACGGGGAGGGCTACGAGCGGCTCGACGACTGCGAGATGGTCGCCTGCGCCGACCTGATCCCCGAGCGCGCCGCGGCGTTCGCCGACCGCTTCGACATCGACGACGAGGGCGTCTTCGAGGACTACGAGGCGATGCTCGCCGAGGCCGAACCGGACATCGTCTCGATCTCGATATGGCCCGCGGACCACGCCGACGTGGTCCTCGACTGCGCGCGGAGCGACAGCGTCGAGGCGATCCACTGCGAGAAGCCGATGGACCTCACCTGGGGGAACTCCCGGCGGATGGCCGAGGGCTGTCGCGAGGCGGGCGTCCAGCTCACCTTCAACCACATGCGCCGGTTCAAGCCGACGTGGGTCGACGCCCGTCAGCGCATCGAAGACGGCGCCATCGGCGACCTCGAGCGGATCGAACTCGCACCGGGCAACATCTACGACGGCGGCACCCACCAGATCGACTTCGCGACGGGCGTCGCCGGCGACCGCCCCGCCGAGTGGGTCATCGGACAGGTCGACTACCGCGAGGAGAACACGTGGTTCGGCGCCCACAACGAGAACCAGGCCCACGCCCACTGGCGCTACGAGAACGGCGTCGACGCCGTCGTCTCGACCGGCGGCGAGCGGTCGTTCGTCCCCGCGGACATGCGTTTCGTCGGGAGCGACGGCCGCCTCGAAATCGGTCCCGAGGAGTCCGACGCGGACCTGCGCTGGCGGACCGGCGGCGAGTGGGAGGAGAAGACCGTCGCGGAGGGCGCCTGGACCGACCCGATCCACGACGCCGTCGCCCACGTCGTCGACTGTCTGGAATCCGGTGACCAGCCGGTGATCGGCGCCGAGAACGCGCTCAACAGCACCGAGATCATCTTCGGAATCTGGGAATCCGCACGGCGGCGCGGTCGCGTCGACCTCCCGCTTGAGATCGACGACAACCCCCTCGAAGCGATGGTCGAGTCCGGCGACCTGGACCCGCAGTAGCCGAGACGGTGCCGGTTCAGACCGCCCCATTGGACTGGAGCCATCGATCGGTACAGGGCGCGCAGAGAACAATGGACTGTATTCAGTATTGATACTCCTAACACGAGATTTATTTGTCGGGTGAAGATCGTTTGAGATGAATTTGAATGACTTCCAATGTTGAGGGCCGTGGACAGGTTGGGGTCGGAACACTCATCGTGTTTATTGCAATGGTGTTGGTAGCGGCCATCGCTGCTGGTGTTCTCATCAATACTACTGGATTTTTACAGTCAAAATCGGAGACGACAGGCCAGCAGTCGGCAGACCAAGTCTCTGACAGACTGAGTGTGCTGAGTGCGACTGGCACAGTCGGACCTGGTGGTGTTCGATTGGTACCGAAGGAAGAACCGTCTACACTAGATCTCAACGGATCTGATGTCACCACTAATGGTGGATCGGATTATCCAGATTACTTTGAGAAAGGATATCAAATAAACGAAGGACAGACACTCTTTCTTTATATTCCGCATAACGGGGCGTCTGGACGATTAGTCGTTGACGGGACACAATCTCAGTCGTACAATAGCGATACGAATATCAAGATCCGATTCTCCGAGGCTACCGGAGAGAAAATCCAAGTCAAGGATGTCACGAACGGCGAGGTCATCAATACGGTTTCACCACCGGTACGGATGTGGGCACAAATATCCGATGATAGTGCGCTCTACCTAAAAGAGGACAAGTTTATCGATACGGGAAATTCTGATGGTTCAAATGAAGTTGTGATTAGAGACCCGGATCAAGACGAGAGTTATGTAGGCTGGACCATCGAAAAACCGACCGCCAACGTCACAGTACCCGAGACAACTGAACATGTGGGCGCTGCAATTCGGAATGCATCAGTCACGGTGCGACGAAGTCCCGGAAGCAATCAGATTGACCTCCGAAACCTCACTATCCATTATATCAGCGACACAACATCCGCGCGGTTAGTGTACGGTGACGACCAAGCAGCTTCAAGGAATTTCTCAGTAACGCCGCTCTCCGATAATGGGCCGGTGCTTGATGATACAGAGCGAGTCGTCCTCAACGTCAATATCACGGCAATTGAGGGTGAGAACATCCGAGGCCTCCGCCCAGGTACAACCGTCGACTTGCTTTTAGTTACACAACAAGGGGCAAAAACGAGAGTGGCTCTTACCGTTCCAGAAACGCTTTCTGGCGAAGTCTCTGTCACCCTCTAAAACCAACGACGCTCTCGGGTAGAGAATTGTTGGCGAAAATCGATGGATTGGAGCTACAACAATCCCTTCCCCAAGAGCGACCAACGATTAGATGCCCGTCATATCTGAGAATTGCTTAGTGCGCAACTGTAGTGAGCAGTTCCACCGTGCTCGGGAGGTGCGAAAGACGCGCGGGTCACCGCCCGGACCGGCATCTCGACCGGCCGAATCGACCGCCTACGCGGTCGCTCACAGGTCGAATCGCAACACGTCGCCGACCTCGACGCCGCGCTCGGTGGTCCACCCCCGGTTGACCTCCAGCACGTACTGGCCGCGACCGGGGTACTCCTGGTCCGCGCCGTCCTCGTTCGGGCCGGGCTCGGGGGCGTGGTGGATCTCGGTGATCGCGCCCTCGCCGTCGGCGAAGACGATGTCGAGCCCGAAGTCCATGTCCGGCATGATGTAGGTGCGGTCTCCGACGGAGCCGTAGACGAACAGCATCCCCCAGTCTTCGGGCAGCGATTCGGTGTCGCTCAGACCGGTCACTCGTAAGTTGTAGGTGTCGGCGATCGCGGCCGTCACCGACCCCAACCGTTCCCCGTCAGGTGTCGTCACCCGGACGCCCGTCGTCTCGTAGTCGGGAAACATCGCCTCGCGGGTCCCGGTGCCGGCCGCGGTCGGCGAGGCCGTCGCGGTAGCGGTCCCCGCCGGCGTCCCGGTCGGCGACGAGCGCTCGGTGGCCGTCGCGGTGCCCCCCGTCGCGGGCGTCCCCGTCGGTGTCGTCCCGTCCGACCGGTCGGTCGGCGTGTCCGGTCCGGCCCCTCCGTCGTCGGTCCCGCCGTCGGTCGTCGCGCCGTCGCTCCGACAGCCGGCCACCCCGGCGGCGACACACGCGGCGATGAACGCTCGGCGTCGCATACCCCTCGTTAGAGCTGTCGGCTGATAAGTACGAGGTCACACGCTCCAGGACTCGGCGACGCCGCGGTAGATCCGGTAACAGCGGTCGAGGACGGGGAGCGAGACGCTCTCGGTCGCGGTGTGGGCCTCGCCGGGTTCGGAGGGGCCACAGACCACGCAGGTCGTCCCGGCGTCGGCGAGCCACCCGGCGTCGGTGGCGTGGGGTTTGACCACCTGCTCGGGGTCGCCCTCGCCGGGCGCTGCCGCGTCCTCGTTCGGTGCGGTCACCCCGTCGCCCGACGCCGCTTCGCCTTCCGTTTCGTGTGCGTCCCGAGCCGCGGCCAGGACCGCCTCGGCGAAGGCGGCGTCGTCGCAGGCCATCGGCGGGAGGTCCTGGTCGACCGTCCAGGTGACGCCCTCGACCGACTCCGCGCGGTCCAGCGGCGCGCGCTCGCCGGGTACCGTCCGCTCGTCGACGGTCACCTCGCAGCGCTCGGGGATCACGTTCCAGGCCGACCCGCCGTCGATCTCCGTGACCGCGACGCTTCCCGAGAGTTCGTGGCCCAGCACCTCGGTGGTGGGGAAGGGGAGCTCGCGGACCGCGTCGACGGCGTCGGTCGCGCGGTAGATGGCGTTGACGCCGGACTCGGTCTCGCTGGCGTGGGCGGCCCTGCCCTCGGCGACGAGCGTCGACCCCCGTCGACCCTTGTGGGCGACGGCCACGTCCGTGACCCCCGGGGCCGAGTAGCCGGTCGACCCCTCGCCGACGACGGCGTAGTCGGGCGCGAACCCGTCGTCGATGGCCGCCTGCGCGCCGATCCCCCCGAGTTCCTCGCCGACGAACGAGGCGACGACGAGTTCGACCCCCGCGGGCGGTTCGGCGTCGCGGAACGCACACAGCGCGGCCGCGACGGCGCCTTTCATGTCCGCGCTCCCCCGGCCGTAGAGGCGGCGGTCCGCCCGTTCGCCGTCGGCCCGCTCCGCTCGTACCACGTACTCGCCGTCGTCGACCTGGGGGTCGTCCGGCGGGACCACGTCGTGATGGCCGACCAGCGCCAGCGATGTCTCGCCGGCGCCTCTCCGGGCGATCACGTTCCCGCCGCGCTCGGTCCCGCCGGCGTCGTCGCGGGCGACCGCGGCGTCGGTGTGCTCGCGCAGCCAGGACTCGATCCGGTCGCCCGCCGCGGCCTCCGAGTCGTGACTGGGGATCGAGACGAGCTCCCGAGCGAGCTCGCGCACGTCTCCTTGCGGTCTCATGGTCGTCCCGTCGGACGCCGTCGTCTTCAAGCCCGGCGACCCCGGTTTCGGGTGGTGTTCGGTATCGGTGGCGGAGTGATCACGCCAGCATCCGCCGAGCGACCTCGGGAGCCAGTCGTGCGGCCGTTTTCCCCGCGTTTTTGCGGTAGCGAGGGACCTCCGGTCCCTCGGACCATGCGCACAGCGTGGGAGCTTCGCTCCCACGGCCCGTGCGAGCGGGCCAAAGGCCCGCGAGCAGACGGCGCGTCGCGCCGCGAGCAGACGGACGATCCCCGCACCGGCGCGAAGCGCCGCGAGGAACGCTCCGCCGCGAAACGCGGGTTCGCAACACTGATTCCGCATCGCCGTCCAGGCGGGGTATGCACGTCCTCGCGGCGACGAACAACCTCTATCCGGACCCGTCGGCGACGGGGTCGGGCCGGTACAACTACGAGGTCGGTCGTCGGCTCGCCGAGCGGGGACACACCGTCTCAGTGATCACCAGACAGCGCGGCGGTTCGCCGGCGCGCGAGCGGGTCGCCGGGATGGACGTGTACCGCTACGGCGCGTCGATCGCGCGACTGCCGGCGACGATGCGGACGATCGAGGGGCTCGTCGAGTCGGTCCGGGCGAGAGAGCCGGTCGACCTGGTGAGTTTCCACGGCGCGTTGAGCTCGTTCGGCGTCGACCGAGCGACGCCCGAGGCGGTCCCGCGGACGTACACGGTCCACGGGCTGTGGGGCGTCGAGTACCGCGACCGGCTGGTCGACCCGAGTCCGTGGGCCGCACCGTACCACTGGCTCAACCGGACGCTCCGTCACCGAGTCGAGGGACGCGTACTCCGCCGCAGCGACGCGGCGGTCGTGCTGAGCGAGTTTCAGCGCGGGCGGGTCCGCGACCACCACCCGAACGCGCCGCCCGTGCGCGTCGTCCCGGGCGGCGTCGACGTCGAGCGGTTCGCGCCGCTGGACGGACCCGCTCCCGAGACCGTCGGCGACGAAGCGATCTCGTTTCTCACGGTACGGCGGCTCACGCCGCGCATGGGACTGGAGACGCTGCTCGACGCCTTCGCGCGGGTGGTCGACGACGGGCTCGACGCCCACCTGTACGTCGGTGGCGACGGGCCGCTCCGGGAGGACCTGGCGGCGCGGGCCGAGCGACTCGGCGTCGCGTCGGCGGTGACCTTCCTCGGCTACGTCCCCGAGGACGACCTGCCGGGGCTGTACGCCGGCGCGGACGCGTTCGTCCTGCCGACGCTGGAACTCGAGGGGTTCGGGCTCGCGACGCTGGAGGCGCTGGCGTCGGGGACGCCCGTGGTCGGGACGACCGCGGGGGCGACGCCGGAGATCCTCGGCCCGCTGGCCGACCGACCCGGGATCCCGGCGCCGCTGCTGGTCCCGCCGGGCGAGACCGGCGCGCTCGCCGAGGGGCTGACCGCCTGGGCCGGGTTGACCCCGGCCGAGCGAGCGACCGCGGGCGAGGTCTGTCGGTCGTACGTGCTGGAGAGCGACTACACCTGGGAATCGGTGACCGACCGGCTGGCGGCGCTGTTCGCGGACGTTCGCGGGTAGCCGGACCGGGTTCGGTGAGCCCGGGTCCGGTCGGCCCGGGGTCGACCGGGCCGGATCCGGGTGGATCGAGCGGATTCCCAGTATCTGGGACAGCGCCGTTCACTCATCTTCGACACCCCCGATGTTGGTGGTAACAGGGATCACGGCCGCCCGAACGTCCCCCCCGAGCCACACAATGACTCAGACACGGTACGATTCCGACGACGGACAGGTACGGCAGCCCGACACGACGACCGACGCGGTCGCCGCGCGGTCGTGTCCGGAGTGCGACGGGCGAGTCGTCGAACACGAGGACCGCGGCGAAGCGACCTGTGCGGAGTGCGGGCTCGTGCTCGACGAGGACGCCATCGACCGCGGGCCCGAGTGGCGCTCGTTCGACGACGGCGACCGCGGCGAGAAGAGCCGGGTCGGCGCGCCGACGACCGAGCTCATGCACGACAGGGGGCTCAGCACGAACATCGGCTGGCAGAACAGGGACGCCTACGGCGAGACGCTGTCGTCGAACCAGCGCCAGAAGATGCAGCGGTTGCGCACCTGGAACGAGCGGTTCCGGGCGAAGGACGCTCAGGAGCGCAACCTCAAGCAGGCGTTCGGCGAGATCGACCGGATGGCCTCGGCGCTGGACCTCTCGGAGCCGGTCCGCGAGACCGCGGGCGTCCTCTACCGGCGCGCGGTCGAGGCGGAGTTACTTCCGGGGCGGTCCATCGAGGGGATGGCCACGGCGTCGCTGTACGCCGCCACGCGCCAGCACGGGGCGCCTCGACGGGTGACCGAGTTCGCCGACGTGAGTCGCGTCCGGAAAAAGCGCGTCCAGCGGGCGTACCGCTACGTCAAGCAGGAACTCGGGCTGGCCATCGAGCCCGAAGACCCGACGCGGTACGTCCCCCAGTTCGCGTCGTCGCTCGACGTCAGCGACGAGGCCGAGCGAATGGCCAGGGAGCTGCTCGACGTGGCGAAACGGACGGGCGCTCACAGCGGCAAGAGCCCCGCGGGGCTGGCGGCGGCGGCCATCTACGCCGCGGCGAACCTGACCAACGAGAAGCTCACGCAGGCTGACGTGAGTTCCGTCGCGGACGTGAGCCGGGTGACGATCCGGGACCGCTACCAGGAGCTGCTCGACATCTACGCCGCCCGAGAGGCGTGACGGTGGGCGGGACGGCGCGCGACGCGCGCGGCTCCGAGCCGAGGCGGTCGCGCCCCGGGAGCCCGGGACAGGTGGGGAAGCCCGCATGCGCCGCCGAGTCCCGACCGGATCGCATATCGGGGAGTCCGTGCAAGGCCGGATGATGGCGGACGAGTCAGCGCCGTCGCCCGACGACACGTCCCTGACGGCCGTGCTCGAGGCGCTGGACGACCCCGACTGCCGGGCGATACTCCGGGAGACTGCCGAACCCATGACCGCAACAGAACTCGCCGACGCCTGCGAGATCCCGAAATCGACGCTGTATCGCAAGCTCGAACTCCTCGGCTCGGCGGCGCTGCTCCGGGAGCGCGACGTCATCAACCCGGAGGGGGGCCGAACGACGAGATACGAACGCGACTTCGACAACGTACTGATCTCGATGAACGAGGACGACACCTTCTCGGTGACGGTCGACCGACCGCAGCGGACCGCCGACCAGCGGCTCGCGGACATCTGGTCGACGATGGGGGACGAACTGTGAACGAGACCTCGGTCGCGATCGCCGTCGTCAAGTCCGTCGTCCTGGTGCTGGGCGGCGCGATCACCGTCATCGCCTACCGGGCCTACCGCCGGGCGGGCGAGCGCTCGCTCGGCGTCCTCGGCGCCGGGTTCGCGATCATCACCCTCGGCGCGCTCGTCTCCGGCGCCGCCAACCAGTTTTTCGCCGTCCCGCTCGAAACCGGCGTCCTCGTCAACAGCGTCTTCCTGGCCGTCGGGCTGGCCGTCATCACCTACTCGCTGTACATGCAGGGGTGAGGGACCGACGATCGGCGGAGTCGTCCGAGCGTGCGTCGAACCACGAACAGTTATGTGCGTCTCGCTCCGATCCGCGACCGACGATGGCCCGGATCGACGTCGAGCCGTTCTCCGAATCGGCGACCTACCGAGCGGTGCGCACGCTGGGCCGGTGGGCCGAGGGGAGCGTCCTGTTCGCGCATCTGGACGGCGAGCGCGTCCTGTTCGGGGCGCTCGCCGCGCTCGTGGTCGTCAGCGTCGGGTCGGTGTTCCGCTCGAACCTAGGCTCGGGCGTCAAGTTCCTCAGCTTCGCGCTGGTGTTCGTCTGCCTGGCGGCGCTGACGGCACGGTTCGTCGACCCCGGTGCGGAGTGACCGCCACCACGATTCGAGCGTCGGCGCCGCGAAGACGGCCAGCAGGCAGACGAAAAACGAGCGGTGTCTGATCGTGGTCCCGAAGTTCGAGTCGATCAGCCCGTAGCCGACGATCCCCCCGAGGTAGACGACCAGCAGGGGGAGCGTCACCACGGGGTCGCTCTCGACACGGCGGAGCGTCAGATACGCGGCCGTCGCGAGGACGACCAGCAGCGGCAGGGACAGCACCGCGAGGAGGTCGAACGCCGAGTCGACGTGGAGCGGGAACGGCGCGAACTGGAAGTAGACGGCGCGGACCGGCACCGCCAGGACCACGTCCAGCCACGAGCCGTAGCGCTCGAAGCCGAGGTAGGCGGCCCCGCCCATGATGCGGTACTGCAGCCGCGAGTTGAGGGCGTCGACGGGGAACAGCCGGGTGAACAGCGCGAAGCCGGCGACGGCCACCGGCGCGCCGACCAGCGCCAGCGACGCCAGCGTGATCCGGCGGTCGGTGACGCGCCGGAGCGTCGCGACGAGGAGCGACCCGGCCGCGCCCAGCAGGACCAGGAAGGCGAGTTCCTCGCGCAGGAGGAAGACCATCCCCCACAGCGGCGGTGCGGCGAGCGCCCACCAGTAGCGGCGGTCGGCGACCGCGCGCACGCAGACCGCCAGCAGCGTCGCCGCCAGCAGCGTCGAGAGGGCGTCGCGCATCGGGAGGCTGGCGAACAGGAAGGGGAAAGGCAGGAACAGCAGCGCGAGCAGCAGGCCGTCGGTCGATTCGAGGGGGTCGTACAGTCGCCGGGCGAGGTAACACAGCGGCAGCGGCGTCAGGACGGCGAACAGGCCGTTGACGACCGCCATGGTCGTCGGGTCGGCGCCGAAGCTCGCGTAGACGACCGCCTGGACGGTCCCGAACGCGTCCAGCGACGAGAGGGGCGCGGCCTCGGCGCCTTCGAGGAGTCCCGTCGCGACCTCGTGGAACACGCCGATGTCCCAGGTGTAGGGCAGCAAGGGGAGGACGACCAGCGCGAAGACGAGGTGGGCCGCGAGCGCGAGCCCGCCGGCCACCCGGTAGGTCCGCGAGCGGCGCCGCGCGACGAGCGCGAACGCCAGGGCGACCGCGACGACGGCGAGGGCGACCATCGGCCGCGGGTTTTCGTCGGCGAAGTTTATAGCTGCGGATCGGCGGGGCGAGCGCCCGTCGACGGCACCGGCCGCGCGTCCGAGCACGTCGCCGTCACTCGTCGCCGAGCACGTCGCTGTCACTCGTCGCCGAGCACGTCGCTGTCACTCGTCGCCGAACCCGTCGCCGTCACTCGCCGGCGAGGGCGTCGCGGTAGACGGCGCGGGTCTCGTCGAGCATCCGTCGTCTGGTGAATCGCTCGCGGACGCGCCGCTGGGCGTTCGCCGAGTAGCGCCGGTAGCGCTCGGAGTCACCCAGCAGCGTCCGCGCGGCCTCGGCGATCGCCGCCGGGTCGCCCGGCTCGACGGTCAGTCCGGTCTCCCCGTCGACGCTGACGTACGGGACGCCGGTAGGCAGCGACGTGTTGATCACCGGGAGCCCGCGCTGCATCGCTTCGAGCTGGACGATGCCGAACGACTCGTTCTCGCCGGCCGAGGGGAGCACGAACAGGTCCGCCTCGCGGTAGAGCCGGTCGAGCCGGGCCTCGGAGACGAACCCCTCGAAGGTCACCCTGTCGGCGACCCCCTCCTCGCGGGCGTGGCGTTCGAGCGTGTCGCGAGCGGGGCCTTTCCCGACGACCGACAGCGTCGCGTCGAGCTCGGCCATCGCCGAGACGAGGTACTCGACGCCCTTGAACTCGACGAGCCGGCCGACGAACAGCAGCTTCCGGCCCGCCAGCGACTTCGGCTCGACGGGGCCGTCCTCGGCCTCGATCCCGATGGGGACGACTTCGGCTTTCCCGCGCCACTTCGCGATCCGGGCGCACTCGTCGCGCATGTTCGGCGAGGTGACGATCACCCGGGACACGTCGCCGAGGAAGCGGTCGAGGACCGGGCGATAGGGGTAGACGACGGGGCCCTTGCCGACGATGTCGTCGTGGAAGGTCGCGACGGCCGGCGTGTCGACGCGGTTGATCAGGTGGCTCACCGGCCCGAGCGGGAACGGGAGGTGGTAGTGGACCAGGTCGGCCCAGGCGAGCTGTTGGCGCAACCGGTAGGGGAACGTCGGGCTCATCGGCGTCGACTTGACCGCGCCGGGCGAGCCGGCGCGGACCACCTCGGTCCCGTGTCTCTCGTCGACGCCGCCGCGGCCGCCGGTCGCGCACGTGAGTATCCGGAAGTTCGCGTCGTCGATCCCGGTGACCAGCGTCCGCACCAGTTTCTGGATCCCGCCGGTGAAGGGGTAGTAGTAGGTGCAGACCTGCAGGACGTTCGGCGCGTCGGCCGCCGGTGGGTCGGTGGACATAGATCGGATCGAGCGGTCGGCTCGGACCGGTGGCGCGACCGCACACCGCCGGGCCGCCGCTCCCACTATCGCTCGCGACGAGCGGCCGGCCCCGACCGCCGAACGCCGTCCCGAGGGGCCCGAGCCCCTGTGAGTCCACTCCGGACCGAAATCGGAATAAGCGCTTCGGTTCTTAGGCTCGCCAAAACCAGGCCGCGCGCCGGCGACGGCCACCGCCCTCGCGCGGGCAGCCCGCCGCCGAGGACGAAACCTGTACTCTTTTATTTTAGGTTTGCCTAAACCAGTCCGATGGCCGCGGACGCCGAGTCGAACACGGGTTCGAGTTCCCGCCTGTCGCTGGGCAGCGGCGGCTCCGTCCGGCATCCGAAAAACGTGTATCGGGTTCTCTCGGGCGCGGGGCTGGTGGGGATCACGGCGCTGACGCTCGGCGTCGTCGGGCTCGCGGAGGTCCGCGGCGCCTTCGACCGCCACGGGCTGTTGTGGCACGCGAGCGACGTGGGCGGACACAGCGGCGACCTCGCGACGATGCTCGCGCTGACGGGCGTCGTGACGGTGCTCGCCACGCTGTCGCTGTGCAAGCCCCAGCCGCGGCGGATCCTCGACACGGTGACCGAGACGGTCCGCTCGCTGCTGGTGGTGACGGCGGCGCTCGCCACCGCCGGGTACTTCGACTACACGCTGCGGCTCCCGCGGGCGGCGCTACTCGCGACCGTCGCGATCCTGTCGGTCGCCCTGCCGCTGTGGTTCGCGGCGCTGCAACACTGGCAGCTCAAGCGGAGCGGCGGGACGCTGGTCGTCGGTAACAACCCCAAGCGGATCGAGGCCGCGGTCCAGGCGGCGGCCGAACCGGTCGTCGGCTACGCGTTCTCGCCGACCGACACGCGCGACCGCGCCGCCGAAGACGGGGTCGGCACCGACGGCGGCCACGCCGGGATCCCGGAGAAACTGACCCAGTACGAGTGTCTGGGCGGGCTCTCCCGACTGGACGACATCCTCCAGCGGTCGAACGTCGAGACGGTGATCCCCGCCCTGCCCCAGACCGACCGCGCGGAGTTTTTCGGCGTCCTCGAGACCTGCCACGAACACGACGTGAACGTGGAGATCCTCACCGAACACAACGAGAGCGTCCTCGTCAAAGAGGAGGGCGCCATCTCCGCCGAGCGGACCAAACGGCTCATCGGGATCAACATGGAGCCGCTGGACCTGCAGAACCGCATCACGAAGCGACTGTTCGACCTGGCGTTCGCGAGCGTCGGGCTGGCCGTCACGCTCGTCGTGTCGGTCCCCATCGCGGTCGCCATCAAAGTCGACAGCCCCGGGCCCGTCTTCTATCGACAGGAGCGCACCACGCAGTTCGGCGACACGTTCCCCGTCTACAAGTTCCGGAGCATGCGCCCGGAGGGCGAGTCGGCGGCGCCCGGCGAGGAGGCCGATCGAGTCACTCGCGTCGGCCGATTCCTCCGGCGGACGCACCTCGACGAGCTCCCCCAGCTGTGGGCGATCTTCACCGGCCAGATGAGCGTCGTCGGCCCGCGGGCCGCCTGGACCGCCGAGGAGGAGTTCCTCCAGCACGAGATGGAGACCTGGAAGAAACGGTGGTTCGTCAAACCCGGGCTGACCGGTCTGGCCCAGATCAACGAGGTGTCCAGCGAGAACTCCCGGGCGAAGCTCCAGTACGACCTCACGTACATCCGCAACCAGTCCTTCTGGTTCGACGTGAAGATCGTCGTCCGACAGGTCTGGATGGTGTTCACCGACTGTCTCCGGCTGGCTCGCCGCCGGCTCGCGGACCGGCTCGGTGACGGTCCGGCGTGACGGCCGCGTCCGAACCGCATCCTTTATCTTTTAGGCATACCTAAACGCTCGTAATGGCCGCCGGCACACAGTCGCACGTCGCTGCCACGCCCGACGTGGAACCGCGCGATCGACCCGAGATATCCGTCTGTGAAGGCGCTCCCGGAACGTCCGTCTTTCTCGAGTCGGGGAACACCGACGGGTGGATCGCCAGCGACATCGCGGTCGACGTGACGCAGTAGCGCCCTCGAAACGGGATCGGCCCCGGACGCGGACCGGCTACGGACACGACGGAGCCGACGCTCCCGGACGGGGCCGGAAAAAACGTCTCCGCTCGGGTGGTGTGGTCGACGCGAGTGGTCAGTTCATCGCGGCTTCGGTGACGAGGGTGTCGTCCTCGAGGTAGTGGTCGATGACGTGGGCGTGTTCCTCGAGGTCTTCGAGCTGTTCGCGGAGCATCTGGGCGGTGGCGTGGTCGCCGAGCCCCTCGGCGAGTTCGATGTGCTCGCGGTAGCTCTCGATGATGTCGCCGTACATCTCCAGGTCGTTCTCGAAGGAGGTCCGGATGTCGTAGACGTCCTCGTCCTCCGGCTCGACGGTCGCCGCCGCCGAGAGCGCGGGCATGCTCGCGTGCGGGACGCCACCGATGGCCTGCAGGCGCTCGGCGAGTTCGTCGGCGGCCGCCTCGACGTCCTCGTAGGCCTCCTGCAGCCACACGTGGATGTCGCGGAACTCCGCGCCCTCGACGTTCCAGTGGTGCTTGTGGAGCTGATGGTACAGCACGTACGCGTCGGCCAGATCGGCGTTCAGCGCCTCGATGACCTGTGCGGCCTTCTCCTCGTCGAGTCGAACGGGGTTCTCTCCGACTGTCCCAGCCTCCTGTCGAACCGTCTTCTGGGTGCTCATTGCAAGCGATAGTTCGCGTCTGAACCACTTATAACTTTTCAAGATCCAGACATTTTTCGGACGGCCTAAACCGGGGTCGGCGAAGTAGTATCGGCGCCGTCGCTTCGGGCGGCGCATCGACGATTCGGGCGCGCGGCGCGGGCCGGCAGCGGGTCGAACCGGAGGCGGGTTCGAGAGCCGAAGACGGCGGTTCGGACGGTTCAGTCGTCCGAATCCGCAGCGCTTGCTGGTTCGGTGAAAATATTTATCAATTACGTGTCCGATATTGGTGACAGGCGTTCTTCCAGTCGAGTTTACTTGAAGTGTGACGGAGCGTGGGGGGGAACGCTCACGGAGAAGACGATGACAGGAGAGACGACATCCAAGACCGAAGAATCGGATCACGGCTATCGAACTCGGCGGACGGGCATCGGCCGATGCGGCACACGCGGACCGGTGGGGGAGTCCCGTCGGTCCGGCGAACTCGCTCCCGGGTCGGAAACGGAACGGGCTGGGGGCGTGCGAGCGCCCGACCGCCGGGAGGGTGAGTGACGTGCCCGACGATCCAGCGGATCCGGACGGCGACGAGACGAGCGCCCGGATCGACGACGCCAGTGTTCCGTACAGACCGCCGTGTATCGAAGGCGAGGGCGACACCGACCCGGTCCTGGGACCGACAGGGAACGTGGCCGAGCGCCGCAAAATCTTCGAGACGCTTCCGCAACCCCTTCCGAACGACGCCGAGGACAGGTCGCTCACCGCCGACTGGGACTCGGTCGCGCTGTTTTTCAACCTGCCGGAGGGGAACGAACCCGGCGGATACTCGACGACGACGACGGCGGACGCGAAGGCATGGCTCGACGAGGGCGACGATCCGAGTTCGCCGACCATCTCAGAGTTCATGACCGACTACTGGGGAACGCTCTCGTACGGGGAGCTCGCCTTCGGCGTCGACACGCCGCGTGACGATCGGGGCGACCCGCTGATCCCGACGATATCGGGCGTGAGCTCCGGGAACTGGAAGCAGCTGATCGAGGAATGTCTGGACGCGAACGCGGAGGCGATCTGGGAGGCCGCAGGCGGCCTGTACGTCGACGGAAACGAAGGCGGCAAGCGGTGGATCCCGTCGGTCGTGCTCGTGCAGAACTACCCGGATAGGGCCAGCGCCTACTGGAACGGCTTCGATCACGCCGTCGGCGGGACGACCTACCGCGTCGGGGACCAGACCCACGTCACGTTCGACCTCGGCGACCACAGGACCGAACGCATCGGCTACGTCGCGGCCGAGACGACCGGGAGCGGTCCTGCCGGAACGGTCGACGGCGTCACCGACGACTGGTCGACGGTCACGTTCGACGGAGCGTACGCGGAACGGCCGGTCGTCGTCGGCTCCCTCCAGACGTTCGAGGGGTCCGACACGGCGGGGATCCGGATGCGCTCGCGGTCGCACGCCGACGCCGAGGTCGCCGTTGAGGAGGAACGCTCGATGAACGCCGAAACGGACCACGTCCCGGAGACCGTCGGCTACCTCACCGTCGAGGACGGGGAGATAACCGACAGCGACGGCGCGCGGATCGGCGAGGCCGGAACCGTTCGGACTGACCAGAGCGGCGGCGACGAGTGGCACCCGGTGTCGCTCGACGCGGGCTACGCGGACCCCGTCGTGCTGACACAGGTGACGAGCTACGAGGGGAGCCAGCCCGCACACACGCGGCTCAGAAACGTCGGTTCGTGGTCGTTCGAGTTCCAGATAGAGGAGTGGGACTACGAGAACCAGCAGCACGTGACCGAGTCGGTCGGCTACGTCGTCCTCGAGAGCGGCGACCACGAGCTGCCCGACGGAACCGACTTGTCGGTCGGGACGGTTCGGACGGACTTGGAGTGGGCGTCGGTGTCGCTGTCGGGCCTGTCCGACGGGTCGGACCCGGCCGTACTCAGTCACGCCCAGACGCGGGCGGGCAACCAGGCGGTCGTCACGCGCCAGCGCGGCGTGAGCGCCGACGGCTTCGATGTACGGTTGCAGGAGGAGGAAGCCAACGCCCGGCGGTGGTGGGGGTCGCCGCTGGCCCACGAGTACGCCCACAACTTCCTGGAGTTCGGCGACCTGTACTCACCGACGGGGGCGACGCTGTACTGGGACCTGCTCGGCGACGGGTCGCTCCCGGCGAAGATGTCCGAGGTGTCGAGCGTACACAAAGAACGGATCGGCTGGCTGGAGTTCACCGAGGTGGTCGAGGGGTCCAGCACCGCCGGCTACGCGAACGAGTTCTCGCTGGAGCCGTACACGACCTCGGGCGACGCGGTGAAAGTCGTCCCCGACCCCGAGAACAACCCCCACGAGTACTTCGTCGTCGAGTTCCGCGGCCCGACCGGCGAGGAGGTGTGGCGGCCGGACCGCGCCCTCTCCGAGTCGGGGCTGTTGATCACGCACGTCAACGAGCGGATCCTCTCGCTGACCGGCGGGGACGCCAGCCCGTCCGACATGAACTGGTTCGTGAGCGAGGCGCCGTACTTCGACCCGGAGTTCGCGGACTACAGCGACGAGGGCGGCCCGCTCCGCGGTTCCGACCTGGAGGGCGCGCTCTTCACGGGCGACTCCGGACGCCACCTCTTCGCCCCGCACACGGAACCGAGCAGCGACTTCTACGGCGGGCGGTCGTCGACGCTCTCGATCTCTGATATCACGGTCGAGGACGACAGCGCCTCGTTCTGGCTGGATCTGGACCCGATCGACCACGAGCGGCTGTGGGAGTGTACAGCGGCGGACCGCGGCGTCGCCGGCCGGTTCACGAGCGACGACCCCGAGGCGCGCGACGAGGTCTTCTTCCGCGACGACAACGCGGGGGCGCTGCTGGTCCACGACGAGACGAAGTGGTTCGTCCGCGCCCGACAGGAGGGGCGGATCGACGGCTGGAACCTCGGGAGCCGCGACCGCGAGCTCGTCGGCGATTTCGACGGTGACGGTCGCGAGGAGATCTACGTCCGGAGCGACGGGTGGGCGGGGATCTTCCGCTGGGCCGGCGAGCGCTTCGAGGCCCCCACGGTCGTCGGGAACGAGGTCGGTGACTGGACGCTGACCGCCCGAGACGACGAGGTCGCGGCCGACCTCGACGGCGACGGCCGCGACGAGATACTCGCGCTCCGCGACGACGGAGCCGCCGTCCTCTCGTGGGACGAGGACTTCGACGTGGCAGCGACCCACGGCGGGACGGTCGGCGACTACTCGTTCTCCCCGCGGGACACCGCCGTCGCGGGCCGGTTCACCGGCTCCGACGGCGAGGAGGTCGTCGTCGTCGGCGACGACGGCCTGGCGCTGGTGGGCTGGGACGAGACCGCCGGCGCGCTTGACACGGCGGCGGTCCATTCCGAGGCGGTCGGTGACTGGACGCTCGGCGCCGACGACGACCTGGCGGTCGCGGACCTGGACGGAGACGGCCGCGACGAGCTGTACGTCCGCAAGACGGTCTCCTCGCCGGCCGTCAACGAAGCCGCCGTGCTCTCGTGGGACGGCGACGGGTTCGAGTCGGTCTGGCACCGTACGACCGACCTCAAGGGACTCGAAAACGCCCAGGACCGACTCACGCTCGGCTCCGAGGACCGGTCGTACGGCGGGCAATTTCTCCCCCACCACTCGCGGCCCAACCGGGGCGGGATCGCCCACGTCGCCGACGAACGGGTCTCGCTGCTGTCCTGGGACGACGACAGTGCTGAACTTCGCGTGGAAAGCTTCGAGCGGGGCGGCTGGTTCGACTGGACCGACGAGACGGACCTCGTGGTCGGGGACTTCCACCGGACCGGCCCCGAGACCGCGGAGGACGGCCGCCTCGTCACCGACGAGGGCACCGACCTGTTCCTCCACAACGAGTGGGGGACCGGCACCATGGGCGTCGACATCCGCCAGCACCAGGTCGGCGGCGCGAACGTGCGGTCGTTCGACGTGTTCTGGCGCCAGCCCGACTACCTGATGAGCCTGTACGAGCCGTCGCTGGTCGCGGACGTGCGCAACGACCAGCCGGTCGACGTCGACGAGACGGTCGAGTTCGTCGCCACCCCGCGGGGCGTCGACGACATCGACGACTGGTCCGTCGAGTGGGCCTACCGGGACGGTGACGGGAACCACCAGCGGATGGGGGCCAGCGACCCCGGGGCGGTCTTCGAGTTCGACGGGTTCCCAGTCTCCGACACGGGCCCGGGCTCCGATGGCCACGAGATCGTCGGTATCCGATCGCGGGCTACCCGCGGCGACGAGACGCTCACCGACCGCTTCACCGTCGAGTTCCGCCCGAACGAGCGGACCCGACAGTTCGACGCGAACCAGGCGCTGAGCGGGGCGCTGTCCAGCGACGGGACGGTCGTCCCCGCGACCGAGACCGACACGCTCCCGGTGGGCGACGACGCCGAGAACGTCTCGACCCAGGCGATGCTGACGTTCGACCTCGCGCTCCCCGAGGACCTCTCGCCGTCGGCGATAACGGACGCGACGCTGACCCTCGTCCTCCGGCCGCCGGAGGGCGACCCCTACGGCGACCTGTTCGATCTGAGCGCGGTCCACGTCGACTACGGCGACGCGATCGAGCCGTCGGACTACCGGACGAAGTCGCTCAGGCTGCTGCCGGGTCGTTCGGTCGTCCCCTTCGAGGACGGCTGGGGCGGCCGACAGGTGGACGTGACGAGAGCCGTCCGCCACGCCTGGGAGACTCGGGCTGACCGCGACGACCGCGTCCAGTTCGTCCTCTACCACAGACAGGGAACCGACAGTGATTCGACGGCCGACTACTCGCGGCTCGCCGCCGACGACCCGGACGTGTCGAGCCACAACTCGCTGCTCCAGGTGCGCTACGACACCGAGAACTGACGGCTCGTCGGTCCCCGGCCACGAGTGAGCGGGCGGCGACCGACGAGCCAGCGACGGCCCCGAAACGAGACCGGCGAAGCGACGGGTGTCGACGGCGCTCGTCAGTCCAGCCGCCGGACGGTGTCCTCGTCCGCGAAGACGTAGAGGCAGTCGTTGCTGTAGGAGCGGCCGAGCTGGTCGGCGTCCTCACAGCAGAGGACGCGGCCGTCCTCCATGACGTAGAGGTTGTCGACGTTGATCAGCGCGTCGTCGGCCACGTCGGCGGGATCGGTCGCGTCCGGGCCCACGATGACCGGTTCCAGCGTCGTGATATCGTAGTTCGAGTCGAGGGTCCCGCGGTAGACGACGCCGCCGTCGACGCGGTCAAGCCGGAGGTCGCCCGTGTCGTCGGCCAAGTCGTCGTTGAACTCCGAGAGGGCGAAGTAGACGTAGTCGCCGCTCGTCGCGCCCGCGACGCTGTCGACGCCCTCGGCCTTGTTGAACTCGATGGAGGCGCCGATCTCCTTGGCCGCCGCCCGCGTCTCCAGGAACGGGACTTTGCGGAGGTCGTCGTCGACGCTGTCGGGGTCGTTCGGGCTCCACTGGTCGGCCCACCGGACGATCTCCTCGTTAGTGACGTAGTTCCGGTTCCCGTTCGCGACGACCTCGCGGTCGGCCTCCTCCAGAATCTCGGCGGTGACCTCCTCGCCCTCGGTCCACGAGGAGTGGGTCGCGAGGTAGTCGACCTGGGTCACGTCGTCGTAGGCGGCGATCCAGGATTCGACCGCGGCGTTGGTGGCGCTGCCGAGCGGCCACCACTCGATCTCCAGGTCCGTCTCCGCGGGGGAGTCGCCGGCGACCGCGTCGCCGTTGGTGATCTTCGGCGCGTACAGCGTCCCCTCGACGTCCATCGGGTCGTCGTAGCTCGGGATCGGGTCCTCGGCGACGAACTTGTAGACGCCCTTGCTGTCGCCGTCGGAGCACTCGTAGACGGTCCGCTCGTCGGTCTGGACGTCCGGCGCCTCCCAGGCGGCCCGCCCCATCACGTAGTACTTGACGGGCTGGGGCGTCTCGGCCGCCGGCTCGCGGATGTCGACGTGGTAGCCGTAGCGGTAGGGGTTGGGGTAGCTGTCGCCGATCGGCTCGGTCGTGTTGGCCTGCTCGGCGCCGTCGGCGTACGGCGGCGCGGCCTGGTCGACGCGGTCGGCGCCCAGGTAGTACGCCAGCAGCTCGACCCCGGTCATCGCCCAGTACCCCTGAACGGACCACGACTCCTCGCCGTAGTATTCGTCGATCGCCGCCTGGATCTCGCTGGGATTCGGGCGGTTCCAGAACTGGCAGGCGCCGACGAGCCCCCGTCCCGAGTCGGCCTCGACGATGTCGCCGACCGTCGCCGTCAGCGAGACGCGCGTGTGAGCGTAGTTCTCCTCCGAGGAGAGCATCGTGTCCCACGGGCTCTTGTCGCCGTAGCAGTTGATGCGCGTGCCGCCGATCTCGCGGAACGGCTCGGTGTTGGCGAGGTTGATCGCGTCGTCGAGGTCGGCGTGCCACTCGCCGTCGTCTTTGTGTAGCGGGATGCGCGAGACGTTGCCCGGACTGTTCTCCCAGTTGGTGAACAGATACCCCTCGGTGCGCGCGCCGTCGGTGGCGACGAACTGGTTGCAGTCGGGGTTGTAGCCGGCGTCGCCGTACTGCGTCCCCGCGAAGTTCTCGGTCGTCAGGTCCCAGCCGTCCGGCGTCTGAGCGACTCCCAGCCGTTCGCTCCCCCCGTCGATCCGGTCCTGTTCCCGAGCGAGGAGCGTGTACTCGCCGTCGGCGCCACGGACGCGCCCGCGCTCGTCCTCCGTCGAGGGCGTCGACAGCTCCTCGAAGTCGTCGTTCGTCCCCGAAAAGTCGAACTGGAAGCCGCTGAAGTAGCCGATGCCCGCGCGACCGTACTCGCCGGGGTTGTCCCGGCTCGGGTGCTGCAGGCTGTAGAGGAGTTCCCCGTCGTCGAAGACGTACGGGCCCGTGACCTCCGCGCCCAGCGCCGTCGAGGAGAAGCGCTTGAGGTCGCCGCGCACCGTCGGTGCCCCCGCTGTCTGTTCGTCGTCCGCGGCCTCCGCGCTCGCCACGCCGGAGACGCTCGCGCCGAGCGCCGCTGCCGCCGAGGAGGCCATCAGCGTCCGCCGATTGAGATCGACCATGCGTCCGTCCGGTCAGCCGATCACCAGATGAAGTCTTCTAAGAGTGATACGTTCGCGTCTTACCGACCGAGAGCGGTACTGAGAGCTACGTAGCGGACGGGAACCGAATCGCTGCGGCTATCGACGGGTGGGTCGGCGGGAAAACCGGTGTCGCTCTCAGGCGGCGTTGGCGGCCGGTTCGACGCCGCGTTCGGCCGCTTCGGTCCGTATCTCCTCGGCGCGCCGGCGGACGGCGCCGACGTAGCGCTCGATCTCCGACGGTTTCTTGCCGTAGAAGGAGGCGACCCAGTTGGTGTCGGTCCCGGCCATCGTCAGGAAGTAGGCCGCCATCGTGTCGCGGCCGGCCTGGACAACCTCCGGCGGGACGCCGCGGTGGCCGGTGCCCGCCTCCTGAAACCCGTTCGTGTCGAAGTACACGTCGGCGTACAGCGTCGCCGTCTCCGGGTCCGCGAAGCTGATGTCGGTGTGTTCGGGCGCCTCGAAGCGGTACTGGGGCTGCTCGGCGCCCGCGGGACGGAACTCGACGACGCGCACGTCGAGGGGGTACTCCCGATGGACGCGGTCGGTGTCCGACGACTGACTGGAGTCTGAGTCTGACATGGTGTGGGTCGGTCGAACCGGGGCCGTGAGACCGGGTTCCCGGCGTGTGTCAGCGCTGGCGCGTCGCGTCAATGAGGGTTACTAGGAGGCGTCCGGACCCCTCCATACCGCCCACGAGAGCTACAGAGCGCCACCGCGGTCCAGTCGCACCGCCGTGACATCCGGCGAGCGACGGGCGATCTGTCACCGGACACGACCGAAGGCGGAACGGGATCCAGTCCGCTGCGGGATATCGACCGGATGTTGGCCATGTCTTTTTTACACTCGGTGCGAAACCTTCGGGGGAATGAGCGAGGACCACCGGCCGGCGACCGCGTCGGAGGGCGACGAGTCGTTCGTCCTCGACGAGCTCGGCCGGGCGGACGCCGACCCGGCGCTCGACGCCGATCCCACCGCCACCGCGAGGGCCGAGACGATGTCCCGGGACGCGGTCGAGGCGGCGATCGTCGACGACGTGGTCGAGCACTTCGAGGACGACTACGACCCGGCGGCGCTGGGGATCGACGCGCCGGACCCGGCGTCGGTGCGTCGGCGGTGGTTCGATTTCGGCTATCTCGACGACTGCGAGGTCGTCTCCTGGCGCTGGTCGCGCCGGCCCTACTCCTACACGGCCATCGTCTACGACCCCGCGGAGAACGAGCGCCGCTACCGCGCCGAGGCGCCGGTGCTGACCGAGTTCGAGCAGTACGTCCGCGAGGACCTGACGCGGATCCTCCGACAGGACCTGATGCACCGGGACGTGGGCGCCGAGGAGGAGCGCGACGAGATCTTCGAGCTGGAGGTCCAGCGGGTCTTCGACGAGCACGCCGCCGCCGTGCCGCCGGCGACGCTGCTGCGGGTGCTCTACTACCTGCGCCGGGACTTCGTGCGCTACGGGAAGATCGACCCGCTGATGGGCGACCCCGCCATCGAGGACATCTCCTGCGACGGCGTCGGCGTCCCGCTGTTCGTCTACCACGGCGACTACCGCGACCTGGAGACAAACCTCTCCTTCTCGGAGGAGCGCCTCGGACGACTTGTAGGCCATCGGCACCTCGTCGAGGACGTTGGGATCGTCTTCGGTCGACTCGGCGGCGTCTACAAGCAGAGCAGGCCGAGTGCCTCGGGGCTTGCCCCTGAGGCCGTTCACCGTAATAGACCGCTCGGGAATCCTCACTGGCTGTTCGAGTGCGGCCACCGCCGCTCGTCGGCTTCGACGAGCCCCAGTAGTTTCCGCCGGCGATCGGCTATCGAGGCGAGCGCCTCGTCGAACTGCTGGTCGGACACGGTGGGGATCTCGCGCTCTCGAAGGGAATCGATCGGCGGCGCTGGTGGGGGCTGCCGAGCCGGTTCGACGAACGCCGTGTCGAGCGTGTTCAGGTACCCCTGGACGCTCGACCGAGCCTGGCCGACGGCGATCTCGCTCGGCCGCTCCCGTTCGGCGACCCCGAATTCGAGGAGTGTCAGCGCCTCGTCGAAGATGGCGATGTTCGTCACCGGTGCCTGTGCCGTCTGTGGCGCGTAGAAGTAGTGGAGGGCCGGGTACGCCTTGTGGTTCGATGTGAGGGTGTCGAGTCGGGTGGCTATCGAATCGAGCGGCACGTCCAGCCCTCGAAACGAGTCGCCGTCCCAGCTTCGTTCGAGGATCTCGGCACTTCGCGTACCGAGGCCGTGAATACTGCTGGCGAGCGACCGCTTCTGCGTGACCGCGCCGAGGACGTTGAGCACGTACGTCACGCTCAGCGTGACGAAGAGCATCCCGCTCGCCGTCGTGAGACCGGTTAGGACCTGCCAGAGCCCGTCACGCGGGGTGAAATCCCCGTTCCCCATCGTGAAGACCGAGTAGCCGACGAAGTAGAAGCGTTCCGTCCAGGCGATGGGGGCCGGGTCACGGGTATCGATCAGCGTGTTCTCGCCGCCGGCGAAGAGGAACGTCCAGCCGAACCAGAGGAGCGCGATCCACACGGTGAGACTGACGACCAGTACCACCGGTCCGGCCAGAGAGAGCACGCGGGGATTGTCACCTGCGACCTTGCGAAACAGCTGCCACGTCCGGTTCATCAGTCGAGTCGTGACCGGGCCAGCTCCGCCCTCGACCCAGAGCGTCGTCCACAGCAGATCGACGACGACCACAGCGAGACACAGGAGGCTCAGAAGGAGGTACGCGGGCTTCATCGCACGCGCTTGTCGGAATCGCACTGAGCAAGCCGATACCCTGGCACGTCCGGAGCGCCGACCACACCCGTTGGGCTGGCAGGGTTCGAACCGAACGGAACGAGCACACGCCTGTTTCGCGTTCGAGACGGAAAATCAACAACGTTGCATTCCGACCGCTGGAGCCGTCTCTTGACATCTGTTTCGCTGTCCAGGAATGACGCATCTCAGGACTGGTCACCAGTGGATTCGATGCCTCCGAACAAACGAAGAAGATCTCAAGCCCGGTCCAAAAATGAACACAGCTACGAGCCAGAGGAAAGGCAGCCGTCGATCGCAGTGAGATCGAACAGCGACCAGCGGTCGCCCAGACCGTCGGCGAGTCCGTCGACGAAGCCGCTCTTCGAAAACAGCGCGAACTCCTCGTCGCGCGTGTCCGGTCCCCATCGGACGCGCTCGGCTTTCTCGCGTAACTGCGAAACCAGTGAGTGGCCGACTGGATCAGTCGTCCACTTGCACTCCGCGAGCAGAATACGGTTGTCGTCCGGGGCGAGTCCGACGATGTCGATCTCGTCCTCTCCGTACCACCATCGGCCGACTTCGGAGTACGGGCCGAGTGCTCTCTGCCGAATCGCCTCCCACACGACTTCCTGACAGACGTCTTCGAACGTCGTTGCCACGTGGTCCGGGAGGTTCGGTTCGATCGTCCCGTCGTAGACGACGTTCGGGGCTTCTTCGATACCGGAGCGGTTCGGTTCGACGAAGCGAAACCAGAAGCGGAGGAACTCGTCGGCGACCCGGTACCGCGACCGCTTCGATTGCTTTGGGGATGCCGTTACAGGGACATCGCGCTCGATGAGCCGAAGGCGGCGGAGCGTCTGAAGATACTTCGACAGGGGCCCGGAGTCGATTCCCGTCCTGCCAGCGATCTCGTTGGGAGTCGTCTGTCCCGTTGCGACTGCTTCGAGGATGCTCAGATACCGGGCGGGATTGCGGAGTTCCGTTCGGAGGAGAAATTCGGGTTCGTTGTAGAGAACGGCCGTGGGGGAGAGAATCTGTGTCCGGATGTTCTCACCGAGCGGCTGGTCGTAGTCGAAACGGGTGAGATACATCGGAGTCCCTCCAGTGACGGCAAACGATCGGATCGCGTCTTCGATTCCGTATGCGATGACATCGTGGGCCTGCTGGAAAGAAAACGGCTGAAGGTCGATCTGTCCCGTTCGGCGGCCGTACAGCGGACTCTCGTGGCCGAGCACTTCAGATTCTATCGTACTCACACTGGATCCACAGAGGACGAGCATCGATTCGGTATCCCGGAGTTGCTCGTCGACGAACGACTGGATATACGAGGGGAGCGAGCCGTTCTCCCCGACGAGATACGGGAATTCGTCGATGACAATGATGCACTGTTCGGTCGCGAGCTTCTCGCCGAGGTAGTCGAACGCCTCGTCCCACCCGTCGATACGGGGGATGCGGTCATCGAAGTACTCAGCGATCGTCTCGACGAATTTCTCGCGCTGGCGAGTTTCTGCCTCCTGAGCCGCGAGGAAGTAGATGTGTGGCCGGTCGGCGCAGAACTCCTTGAGGAGTTCCGTCTTTCCGACGCGGCGACGCCCGTAGACCACGTAGAACTCGTGGCCCGTGGATTCGAACGCAGTTTCGAGTGCGGCAAGTTCGTCCCCCCGGTCGTAGAAGGTCATACTCTGAATAATGATTACTGTGATAATGACTTATGTCTTGCTTCGACTTCACTGAGCGATGAGCCGGCCGCCGGTCGATCCCGAATCTGTATCGAGCTCCCGGATACGTTCGTCGACAGCGATTGGAAGCGAGTGGACTCACCCCGAGGTCAAGTTCCGAGGTACTCGCCTTGAACTACCTGTAGGGCCACGATTTCTGAGGCGAACCGATCGCAAGACCAGAATCGAATAGTCATATCGGTCGCCGGGTGAGTAGACGCAGAGATACATGGATACGGACGCGCCGACGGCGGACAGTCTCCCCGACGAGCTGACGGAGCGCGAGCAGTGGGTCTGCTGGCGGGTTCAAGAGCGAAGCGGCAAAGAGACGAAGGTGCCGATCAATCCGCACACGGGCTCGTTCGGGTCGGCAACGAATCCCGACTCTCGGGCATCGTTCGAGACTGCCCGTGAATACGCTACCGATGGGGCCGCCGAGGGTCTCGGATTCGTCTTCACTGACGAGGACCCGCTGGTCGGCGTCGACCTCGACACGTGTCGCGTCCCGGAGACGGGGACACTTTCCGACGATGCGACGGATATCGTCGAACGCCTCGCCTCCTACACGGAGGTGAGCCCGTCTGGGACCGGCGTGCATATCCTCGCGCTCGGTAGCCTCCCTGGCGACCGCAACCGGAAGGACTGGGTCGAGATGTACGACGACGCTCGCTTTTTCACCGTCACCGGCGACCATCTCGATGGGACGCCAGTAACCGTCGAGAGCCGTACCCCCGCCATCGGGGCCGTCCACACGGAGTTCGTCGCCGACGAGCTGGGGTCGAAAGACGACGATGACGACGGCGAGGCGAGTACCGAGGTGGACGACACGCCGACGGAGGCGGCCGATGCGTCCGACGCGGATGATCGAGGGGGAGACGACGAGGAACCGGGGTTATCGGACGACGAGGTCGTCGACAGAGCCAACGCCGCGGCGAACGGCGAGAAGTTCGAGCGACTGTGGCAAGGGCGGACGATGGGCTACGATAGCCACTCGGAGGCGGACATGGCCCTGTGTGCGTTGCTCGCGTTCTGGACCGGGGGCGACCGGACGCAGATAGATCGCCTGTTCCGCGATTCGGGGTTGCTGCGCGAGAAGTGGGACGAGCGCCACTTCGCCGACGGGAGCACGTACGGAGAGAAGACGATCGAACGCGTGTTGGCAGGGACCACCGAGTTCTACGAACCGACCCGGTCCGAGACGACAGCCGCGGGTACCGACGACGACGCACCGAAACTGAACGAACCGGACGAGGTCACGGCGGAGGCGGTCGCCCTTCGAGCAACGGGACGAACTGACCACGCGTCAGGAGCGCCACCTCGACCTTATCGCCGATCTACAAGCGCAAGTCGAACGCCTCGAAGCGCGGAATCGACGACTCACGGCCGAACTCGAAACCGCCCGGTCTGAGGGAAACTCCAGCCAGGGAAATCCCGCCGCCGAACCCGATTCGGCCTTCGCGAAACTCCGACAGATACTCTCGCGTAGAGGCACGTGACCGGAGGGACTGCATCGGAAGAAGACAACGGAGCAGACTCGTTCCAGCTGAAACGGGGGTGGATCGCAGAAGGCTTTCGGAGCCGGCGTAGCAGGGGATGGTTCGTGCTCTCGCAGAGTGCGATCACCCGGAGAAGATGGGTGCAGATCGGGTACACGCCAGAGAGAGCCGGTCTTCTCGGTGAACGTGGTATATTCGGACAGTGATAGCACACTCGACAGCGGTACGAATGACTCGATTCCCGCAAAGTATCGTGTTTCAAGGGGTGTACTGACGGTTACTGAATCTGGATGCTATCGGTGCGGGGGCAGGGATATCGACGACGAGCGAGTCCGCTGCGCTACGGCCGCGACTGAAGCGGATAGAGCGGAAGCGCCAGTTCGAGAGAGAGAAATCGAATATGGAATGGAACCGGATTCACCGGTACAGAGGCGTCTCGGTCGT
Organism: Halosimplex rubrum; assembly: GCF_013415885.1. Classification (NCBI taxonomy): domain Archaea; kingdom Methanobacteriati; phylum Methanobacteriota; class Halobacteria; order Halobacteriales; family Haloarculaceae; genus Halosimplex; species Halosimplex rubrum. Next base: position 1,316,421 of record NZ_CP058910.1, on the reverse strand, counting down.
CAATTAGGACGATCCGGGAAGCACCTCGTGCATCAAGACCGAACAGGCAATGCCCGCGTCTCGACGGTAGAAAGCGCTCTCCCGGCGACTCAAGTGATAGGGGAGATGAATACACCCAGCCATCCGATGCCCCCGAGGGTTCTGCATCGAGTAGTCGGCGAAGAACCTCCGGTACGCGGGCGAATTCACAGTCGAGAACAAGTGTACGGCCGAATCAGCGACGCTCACAGATGGCGCCCAAACGAGCGAACACCTCGATATCGTCAGTGTCTGCAGGCCGTCCGTTCGGAGCTCGCTTCGCCGAAGTGCCAGCGCATCCCGCAACCGGTACATCGCCACAGAAACCACATCTTGCGGCCGAAATCGGGCTTGTACCTCCATCTGGAGAGGTGATTCAGTCGAAACACCGGTATAGAACCATCCTGTGACCATAATCCGTAACTGAAGCGATGAGATGGAGCAGCAGTGAACGGCGATCGGCTATTTTCAGGGCAATTCTCCGACCAAATTCTCGTCTACTCCGGGGGTTTCGTCCGCATACACCCCCAGTTTCGACTGCAACTATTCGGGGTGGACAATCAGTGATGGGAAGTACGTACTGTAGAATCCGTCATCAAAACTGACGAGCGAATCGGCGTCAACAGTTGCGTGCCCGCCGATGAGGAAGTCAGCTGCGATGTGTTGTCGTGGAGAGAGATCCTCCCCGCACTCTTCGCACCTGACGGTCTGCTTCGTGCCACAGGAAGGACATTGAAGGCCATCTGGCCGACGATCGGTGTATCGCTGGAACATATCACCGGCCTCGAAGAGAGCATCCCGCGACGGCTCCGCAAGTTGGATACTGAAGTCTTCGAGGAACCGATCCAAGTCCGCTCTCGTGTCGAAGTGGCCGTCTGCGGCGAGTTCAGCGTAGACGACCGGCGTGATGACAACTCGACCCTTCCGGTAGGCACGCCGGAGTGTCGCTTCGCTGGCGTCCGTGTACTCATCCTCGTACAGAAGTGCAAGGAGCGCATTCGTATCGACCGCCGTCGTCACGCCTCGGCCTCCGAATCCCCGTTTTCGTCAGCCTCGTCGCCGACGTCACGGGGATACTCTCCCCGGAGCCTGCGCATCCGCTCGGGCATCGTCTCGTCACTATCTGCGCTGCCACGGTGTTTTTCAAACGGGTCTTCGCCTCCTGCTGTCGTCGGTTCTTCTTTCCGTAGCTCGTAGCCGGACTCGGTCCGTTCGAACGCGACCTCATCCCCCGGCTCGATTCCCAGCGACTCGCGAATCTCTTTCGGGATCGTGACTTGGCCTTTGGTCGTGACGCGAGGCATTGTGGTTCTTGGAAAGTAGGCAGTAATACAATATGAGTATTACGGCCAAAAAATTACTCTCGTTAGCGCTGGTCAGCACCGAGGGCGAGCGCTCAGCAATCGCTGGCAGCGGACGTATCGACGCCCGTGATCTCGAAGCGGGCCCCGCCCGCATCGCTCTCGGTCGCCCGGATCTCCCAGTCGTGGGCCGTGACGAGTTCCGCGACGATCGCGAGGCCGAAGCCGGTGCCGTCCTCGGTCGTCGAGTAGCCGCGTTCGAACACCGTCTCGCGGTCGTCGTCCGGGATCCCCGGGCCGTCGTCGGCGACGTAGAAGCCGGTCGGGAGGTCGCCGACGGTGACGGTCACGCCGTCGCCACCGTGGGTGACGGCGTTCCGGACGAGGTTTCCGAGGAGTTCTTGCAGTCGGCTCGGGTCGGCGCGGACGCGCTGGTCGGTCTCGGTCACGAGCGTCGCCTCGCCCGTGTCGACGTGGCGCCAGCTCGTCTCGCAGAGCCCGGCGAGATCGACCAGCTCCGGGTCGAGCGTCGCCGACCCGGCCTCCGCGTACGCGTGCAGGTCGTCGAGCAGCGACGCCGTCCGGTCGAGCGCCCGGTCGATATCCTCGTGATACCGACAGTCACACTCCTCCCGGGCGAGTTCCAGTCGGGTGATCGCGACGTTGAGTGGATTCCGGAGGTCGTGACTGACGATGCTCGCGAACGTCGAGAGTCGCTCGTTCTGGCGGGCGAGTTCCTCCTCCCGGGCGACGCGGTCGAGCGCGGCCGTCGTGTGCGTGGCGACCGTCTTCGCGAGCGAGACGTCGAGTTCGTCGAACGCGTCGGGTTCGGTGGCGCCGAGGAGATGGACGCCGTGGTCATCAAGCGGCAACAGGATCTGGCTCCGGACGGGCGTATCTTCGCTGAAGCGGTCGGAGTTCGTCGACACATCGTCGTAGACGTGCGGGTCGCCGCGTTCGTAGGCCTTCCAGGCGAGCCCCTCTCCGGGGCCGATCGTCGGCGGGGTCCCGACGAGCGTCTCCGTCCGGTCGGTCCAGGCGACCGGGTCGAGCCCGTTGGCCGCCTCGTCGTAGAGGTGCAGACCGTTGCCCGGGATGTCGAGGATATCTCGGACCGCGTCGACGGCGATGTTGGCCACTTCCTCGGCCGTGCTGGCCTCGATCAATGCACGAGCGGTGTTGTGCAGCTCGCGGATCGCCTGTTTCTGTCGGTACTGGGACTGAGCGTCCAACACGGTACAGACGAGCTCGCCGTGTTCGGTCGTGGCTAGTCTGTGATTCTCGACGAAGGTGGTGCCGTCCGCGCGGAGCCCGATCGTCTCGCCCTGCCAGTGCCCGTTGGCCTCGACTCTCGGGAGAATATCCTCGCGGAGTGTTTCGATGTCGTCGTCGGGGTAGAGCAGGCCCCAGTGTTCGCCGAGCAACTCCTCGCGATCGTAGCCGTAGAGGTCGGCATACGCTTCATTGACGTAGACGAACTCGCCGCCGTCGAGGATGCTGATCCCCTCCTGGGCGGTTTCGATGGCGCTGAGGTGGCGTTGCTGGGACTGTTCCGCGCGAGCGCGCTCGACGGCATTGGCGATCCGGTTTGCGAGGATCGTGTACTGGTCGGTCCCGGTCTCCTTCTGGAGGTAGTCGGTGACCCCCGCGGAGATCGCGTCGCTGGCGACTTCCTCGCTGCCTTTCCCGGTGTAGAGAATGAACGGCAGATCGGGGTGGTCGGCACGGACGCGTTCGAGGAACTCGATCCCGTGCATCCCCGGCATCTCGTAGTCCGAGACGATACAGTCGACGGACCGCTCGTCGAGTGTTGCAAGGGCGTCCGCGGCGGTCGTCGCAGTTTCGATATCGAACCGCTCGTTCTCGCCTTCGAGAAAATCGGCAGCCATCTCCGCGAAGTCCGGTTCGTCGTCGACGTGGAGTATCCGTATCGGATTCGGCGACGATGGAGTCATTGTCTCCACTCCCCTAGTCGGACCGATAACACTGTTGGCTCGAATATCACCTCAGAATACAAGATAGGACCGAAATCGCACGGCCGCGACCGGCCATGGTAATCGCCGTCGGCGTCGAGCACCGCAACGTCGAGACGGCCATCCTCGACCGGATAGTACGTCTCGACGCTCGCCGCGGGGTGGTCGGGGTCGTCGACGAAGCGGGTGGTGAATCCGCGGCGCATCGTCTCGACCATCATGACGTGCAGGCTGGATTCGCTGAGGTCGCCGACGCCGTCGCCGTGGGCGTGGCCCTCCCTATGGGCGGCGCCGATGAGTTCGCGGCCCTCGGGTGTCACCGTGTAGAGCGTGTGGGGATGGCGACCGTCACACGAGATGAGGCCGTCGACGACGAGTTCGTCGAATTCTTCGTCGGAGAGGCCGGCATAGGCCCGGAGTCGCTCCATGCCGTCGTAGACGATATCGTACTCCCAACGGGTGTCGTAGCCCTGCTGGTGGGCGTTGTAGACGAGCTGGAGAAAAAGGAACTGGGCGTCGGAGTAGTCGTACGTCGAGCGCTCGGCCGGCGAGCGCGTCACGCCGGCGTCGACCGTCGGGACGTTCGCCCGGTCGACCTCCTCAAGCGAACCGTGACACTCGATCGCATCGAGCAGCGGGACCAGACGGCGCCCGTAGCGCGTTCCGCAGGCCGCGCAGGTGATTGACTGCGATGGCGGATGAAACTCGACAGCGGCCGGCAGACGGCGTGTGAACGGGAGCGTGGTATCGAGCGTCGTGTGCTCGGTCGCGAGCGGTTCGGGTGAGTCAGGGTCAGTGCGACCGTCGTGCTCGCCCGAGGAGGGACGTGCGGTCACCGCTGACTGCGTGACAGAGACTGCGTGGCGACGCGAGCGGTCGGCGCGCTGGGTGCAGGCGGCCTCGAAGGTCGCCCGCTGTGCCGGTGAAAGTGGGTTATCCCCCTGGGGATGGCCGGGTGGCAGCGGGAGCGATTCGAGTAAGAACGGGCGCGGTGGCTCGCCACCGAACGGCGACGGGAGCGTGGCTATCCACTCACCGGAGGCCAGCCCGCGGAGACGATTGGCTGCGTCGGCCGGAGGCATGTCATCGGTCGAGAGGAGGCGCGCGAGGCCGGCGTCGTCCGCGACCTGTCCCGAGACGACCGTCCCGATGTTGTTGATGGCCTCCTCGTAGGCCGCCTCGTCGGCGCGCCGGAGTTGCTCGGGGAACTGCAGCGAGAGCGTGAGGCTGACGCCGAAACTACGCCCCTCGCGCAAGAGGTCGGCGACGATTCCCGAGGCGGCGACGCTCCCCGCCTCTTCGAGGTGGACGTTCACGAGCGGCGGGTCTCCGGTGGCCGCGTAGCTGTTGCGGCGCTCGCGGTCACGGCGGTTGAGCGCCGTCCAGATCTGCGAGAGGACCACGAGCGTGAGCACGCGCTGGGGCTCGTCCCGGAGTTTGCTCATATCGATGATGACGACGCAGTCCTCGTCGAGTTTCGCCCGCCAGTCGAAGGGTTCGACAGCCGGAGGAGAGTCGGCGTCCGGCGCGTCGGCGTCCGGCGCGTAGTTGAACAGCGGGGGCATTACGGCGGAAACACCTTTTGGCCGCGAGAGCCCGGACGAAGCGTTGCAGTCACTGTTCGATGGATTGCGCGAAGCCGAGACGGATAGAGAACTCGATGCGCTGCTCGATGGACGAGAATATCCGAACCAACCCGTGGATATCGAACCGTGGGACAGCAGGTGTACGCTCGAAGCGATCATCAGCGAGCGACTCGATTTCCTGCACCACGAAGCGTTCTACGTCGTCGACGTGAATTTCGAGGTGACCGCCTATCGGACGCACTGGTTCGGCCTGCAATACGACTCTGCGCTGATCGACGAGGCGCCCACGATCGGCAACGGTGTGCTACGGACGGTTCGGTGGTACGACGGCGAACCTGTGGGCGACGGGTTCGCCCAAGGTGAGTTTCGAGCGCTGAAAGACATCGCGGGAGAGTTGATCGACCAAGGCGTGTTGACCCGCGCGGAGGCACCCGGCTACCTCGAACGGAAACTCGATGAGTGGGTCGGCGAAGACGACGAACTCGTCGTCCGCACCGCTGCTCTCGTCGACAGGTAGGCACAGACCGTCACCACCTGTGAGCTTTCGCGACGTGATTTTATCTCCCCCTGAGGGGTGCGGGGGGTAGACGTGCCTCGCGCTGCACAACGATGGCAACGAGAGATATCTACACGGACGGCTTCGACGAATCGGCCGGCAAGACGATCGCGGCGACGGAGTGCCCCGAATGCGACGGCGATCTCCGAACTGAAGGTGGCGAGATCAGCTGCACCGAGTGTGGACTTATCGTCAACGAGTACCACCTCGACCACGCGGCGGCGCCGCTCGACTTTCCCGAGGGGCCGGATCGTGAGCGGACCGGCGCGCCGTTGACGGCGGCCAGACACGACCGCGGGCTGTCGACCGAGATCGGATTTCGTGTCGACGGGAAGGGGAATCGCCTCTCCAGTGAGAGACGGACGCACCTGGGTCGGCTGCGGCGCGAACACACGCGGGCGAAGTGGCGCTCGAAAGCCGAGCGGAATCTCGGCCACGGCTGTACGGAGATCGCCCGACTCGTCTCGGCGCTCGACCTCGACCGGAGTGTTCGCGAACAAGCGAGTGTGTTGTTCCGGTCGGCCCAGAGCGAGGACCTGCTACGCGGCCGGTCGATCGAAGGGTTCGCGGCCGCGAGCGTGTATGCGGTCTGTCGCTGTACGGACGTAGTGCGAACGCTGGGCGAAGTAGTGGAGGGGGCGCGGTGTTCGAAGTCGGCGGTGACCAACGCCTATCGAGTGCTGAACGCGGAACTCGACCTACCAGCCCCACCCCAGCGACCGCGCGAGTTCGTCGCCGGGCAGGTGTCGGCCATTGGTGTTCCACCGGAAATCGAGCGGTCGGCAGTCGAAGTCGCCGAGGCGGCGTGGGAGGATGGCGTGAGTATCGGCGTCCACCCTGCAGGGTTCGCGGCGGCCTGTGTGGAAGTCGCCTGTCGCGAACAGGAGGTCAAACTCGTACAGCAGGACCTCGCCGAGGCGGCAAGCGTAAGTCCGGTGACTGTCCGGACGCACCGTGATACGATCGAAGGTCAGCGGGAGGGTGAGCGATGATCCGTTCATGGCTCGGTCGGCTCGTCGCAGGACGCAAGGGGCGATGCATCCGCGAGTGTCGCCACTGTGGTCAGACAGTCAATCGAGACGGATCGTCCTGTCCGACGTGTGGTCGAACGGGTATCGCCACCTACGAGATCGAGTAGTCTCTGACGGTGGATTCGAAGGGAATGTCGCATCTCAGACAGGGATGAGTATTTCAGTAATGTAAACTACCCCTGCCTACCCACCGCCGTTGGCGGTTCCTTGAGGACGGGGGCTTACCGCCTGTAGTCAGCTAAAATTTGGCGTCTGATTACTCAAGTTCAGCGCACTCATTCCGTCCAGAAGGCTTGCTGGCGCTCTTCGATTTCGGAGAGAACCATCGACATCACGTCACGCCACTCTTCTGGGTGCGAAGCGTCGTCGCCAGGTGTTGATGCACTCGGACTCGGGTGAATGTGGTCACGTGAATTGTGCGTTGAGAGATGGCGATCCCATCGATGATCAAACGTGCCATCTTCATGCTCTTCGTGATAGTGTAACGAAAAGTCGCCGTTCTCGAACCACGCAATCGTGAAACGAGCGCTCTGGACACTCTGCGGATAGAATCCGAGGTCGTAACGACACATGAGTCGGTCTGGCGCATATTCCGGTTGGACTTCAACATCGGTGAAGCGCTCATCCGTGGCGAGCCGTTCCACGATGGCATCCAGACGATCCAGATCAATTGGAGCACCATTCCCGTCGCCCGACGACGGGATGTCGTCTCGCCTACCACTCATGCGGTAGTTCGCTGGCCAGCGGTGTCATTTGAGTCAGTCTGCAATGCCCGTTCAAGGAGTGAAATCCGACGGCGAACCGTCTTCCACGCAGACACGTCCCTCCATACCTCCTCGATAGATCGGTCGATGTGGGCTGCGTGTGCAGTGATAGTTACCGCATCTGGAAATTCGGCACCGAACTCCTCCGCGAACGCTTCGTCACGTTCAGCCGTCTTTTCCAGGAGGTCGATAAGTTCATCCTCGGTGTACTGATCTCGAAGACGTTGCACACGCCGCCAATTCAGGTACTCCTGATTGCGTTCGTACGTCGCTGGAGAATCAGTAACCTGCGCGACGACTCCAAGACGCTCAAACCACTCCAGATATTCTCGGGCAGCGTCTACTCCGTGGCCCGCAAGGTCAGCGACATCACTAGCTGTTGTGGGACTATCTAGACCGAGAACGGCGTCGAAGAAATCGTCGCGTGTGCGATCACCGGTGACGAGTTCTTCCAGAGGTACGAGTTCATCGAAGTCCGGTGCATCCCGACGTTCGTCGGGGTCTGCTTTCAGTTCGGGACGTGGTTCTTCCATACCAGAGTGACGGCACTCGGACGGAATAATCCTTCGTATATACATAATATTACGCTTCAAGCAAGGTGTGGACAATGAGACGCACGCAGGCAATTTTATCGGCGCCACCTGCGGTGGAGCGCTCTCGGTCGGGTGCTCTGGAAGCCAGTATGCATCCACTCAACCAACTCGAATTTTCGAGTGGCGTCGCCAAGCGAGCCCAGTACGAGGCCTTCGAATTCACGCTCTCCCACGGAGGCGTCCAGGTCCGCAACGGCAGTCACGAACACCCGAGCGAGCACGAATACCTCGTCCGTATCGACGACGGGGTACCAGTTTCGTGTTCCTGCCCGGCTGACAAACACTACGAAGGCGCGTGCAAGCACCGCGTCGCGGTGGCGATCCGACGACCACTCATCGATGCAATCGCAGACAGAGCGACTGGCAAGACAGTCGCCCCGGACGGGGGTCGGATCGAGACGGCCACCGATTCGAACAATGAAGAGCGAACTGCCGACGAAGCGTGTTCCGAGTGTCTCGACGACTTCCCCTGCTGGGAGTGCGTTCGAACCGGGAACAAGCCACTTCCGGAGTGAAGAACCGACACAGCATCAAGAGCGGCTAATCGAACTCAGAAACGAAATCCGCAGCGAGTTCGTCAGCAAGTTGTTTACCGGTGAGCCAGACGATCTGTTCGTCATCAAATCCGTACTGCGGAATTAACGACTCTGCTGCTTCGCCGAGCGGAATATCGTTTGTTACGATTGTCACTCGGTCAGCTGTGGCATTGAGGAGCATTTCAAGCGCAAGCCCCACGATCTCTGTATCCGCTTTCTCGATGATGTCTTCTGATCGATCGCTAGCATTCGCAATGAAGCTCCGCGCCTGATCCATCACGGTTGAGATGTCTGAGTTCGAATAAGACGGACTTTCAGTGACCTTCATCCATCCTTCTTGCAGTGCCTTGTCGACCGCAGAGTCGACGATTGCATACGTGTCGAGAGATGGGTCACCAGTCACTTCGGCATATACCTGTGGCGAGATACGGAGGACTACATCACGTTGGCGGGCTTCACGAGCGAGCGCCTGAAATCCAGGGCTGCCACGCCGGCCGCAGCTGATGAGGACCGACGAATCGACAAAAACGATCTCGTTGTTGTGGTCCATCCAGGCTCAGTCCTCAACGACGGGTCGAAGTGCGTCCAGAATCACTCCTGCTTCCAACGGCGAGATATCTTGCTCACGAGCCAGAATCTGATGCGTGATCGAACCCTCGACGTATTCACGAGTGTATTCGAGTGCGACGGCAAGTCCGTCCAGTCCGTAGCGATCGATGTACGTATCGATATCGTCATCCCGTGTTCGGCGGGCAATCGCCTCAACTAACTCCGGCGTGATTCGCCGTTTGGCATCGCCTTCTACCAGCTGGATATCGATCTCGTGAGCCGTATACTCTGCCGGCCGTCCGTCATTCGACTGCTCGATAAACCCCGCAGCTGCGAGGTCATCGGCGTATTCGTAGACTGTTCGCTGGGGAAGATCAAGTGTCGCGACGATATCTTGAATTGTCGTCGATGGGTGATGGCGGACATACGTATAGATCCACGCTTTACGGGCATTCCCGAGGAGTTCGAACACCTCCCCGCCAGTATCGAGCGGGGTGTCCCAGTTCGCTTCTCTTGTGGCCATCCGTAGTAGCGAATTGCACGCAATATGCAATAAGGGTTGCTGAGAGAATCTACCGTCACCAACAATAGCGGTACTCTTCTATCGATTACTCACAGAGGCCACACGCTCCGGCCGGAGCGTTCAAATTAATATTCTTATGTAACACTCAGCTGTCTTTCGGGACAGTTGTTACATAAGACATGATGAACGGGAGAGGTACCCACAGGCAATTTTATCGGCGCCACCAGAGGTGGAGCGCTCTCGGTCGGGTGCTCTGGAAGCCAGTATGCATCCACTCAACCAACTCGAATTTTCGAGTCGCATCGCCAAGCGAGCCCAGTACGAGGCCTTCGAATTCACCCTCGTCTCCGAGGGCGTCCAGATCCGCAACGGCAGTCACGAACACCCGGGCGAACACGAATACCTCGTCCGCAGCGACGATGGGGTCCCGGCCTCGTGTACCTGCCCCGCCGACGAACACTACGAGGGCGCGTGCAAGCACCGCGTCGCGGTGGCGATTCGGCGACCGCTCGTCGATGCGATCGCGACCAAAGTGGACCCCAAAGTAGTCGCTCCAGACGGTGGTCGGATCGATACCCCAGCCGATCCGAGTGAGAATGGACCAGTTTCCGATGAAGAGTGCAGCGAGTGTCTCGACGACTTCCCCTGCTGGGAATGCGTTCGAACCGGCAAGAAACCCCTTCCCGAGTAGGTGGTAACTATTCGTCTCCATCTGTAGTTATTTGGTATATATCTCCAGTTACTCCGTATTAATTGGCGAATCGACTAATTTCAACCACATCTAGGAAGATATTTATCTCGAACGCAAGCGGTTTGAGATACTGTCGTTCGCCCATCGTCGCTCTCCTGAGAGCATCGATGTATCGAGTGACAACTATAAACACATGGACGACGCTGACGATCTCGACGGTGCAGACGAACCGACGTATCGATTCACTCGTTCGCTACGAGAGATAGGTCCGACCGTGGGCCTGTTGATCGCGACGCTAGGAGTGTTCGCGATCGACCCCGTGAGTGCCCAGACCACGGGAGAAGCCTTCTGTGAGACGGAGATGGCCACGACCATCCGGAATATGTTCAGTCTCATCCAGTTCGGTGGCCCGCTCATCGGCGGTGTCATCGCTCTCGGGACGACGATCGCGCTCACGGCGATCCGGACGGTCGACTCGAAGAAGGAGTTGAAATCGATGCGCAATCAGGCGATCATCTGGGGCGTCATCGTCGCCCCGCTCGGTACTGTGATCTTGCAGTTCCTCCTGACGAGTGTCGTCGCAGGTGGCTCCAGTTGCAGCTTCTGAACCACTCGCTCGGAGGTCTGCTCGCCATCGCGCTCGCACTCACTGCTGTGGGCACGACCGCGACCCAGGCGCTGGCCGGATCGACTGACGATCAGGTGTTCGAGTACGGCCACGCGAACGGGGGCGCGCACGGGTCCAGCGATCCCGCCCTCTGGTCGCGTGACGAGGATATCTCCGACCCAGTAGCACTCGACGCGCTGATCGACGACGAAACGACGGGCCGAGACGCGCTGGCTTTGACGACCGATATCCCGTTCGACTCTCCACCGCGCGGTGTCGAGCAGTGGAATCGAGAGAACGTGGGCGACTTCCCGAGTTTCGATCGAGACACGTCGGTTCACCCACCGGGTGTCTCGTTGACTGACCGGCGATACGTCCGGGACGCCTACATCGAGATATTCACTGCCCAACCGTCTACCCGGGCTAAGCTCTCACCCGACGACCAACCCCGCTACGTCGCACCGACTGGGAGCCTTCTGGCGGTCTCCGACTACCGCGTTCGCATTCCCGAAGATTCGGTGACCGAAACCGAACGAACCTACTGGAACCTCACCGGTCACGACGTGACCGAGACGCGGTTGCTCGTCGACGGCGAAGAAGAAGCCCGCAACGATGGGAATCGACGGCCACGGTTCGAATACGACTTCGGCGACAACGTGGGCATCGACCACACGCTGACGGTCGAATCGACCATTACCGTGACAGTCGGTCGGTTACACGAACGGTGTGTCCCGACCCCACCGGACGACGAGTGTTCGTACTGGATCACCTCGTTCGAGAACCAGACATCGGAAGTAACCGTCCGGGATTCGATCTCGGTTACAGAGTACTATCTGGACATCATGGGCTTTCACGCCCGCTATCCCGATGGCGACCTCGGGACGGTCGTCATCAAAAGCGATCCGTGGTTAGGATACTCGCTGCCCACGGGAGACGTTCGGGGCGTCTGGCGGTTCTACTCGGCACGCGATCCCACGTGGGATACGCTCGTCAGCGCGAGTGCCTCGGGTTCGTCTCGGAGTCACTCCCCCGTCCATCCCCTACGGGTCTTTGCTTACCCTATCAAAACGGGGCCGACGGTATCACCGGCCGAGAAAGTCGAGTTGCTGATGGTCAACGGCGGACAGCGCCAGCCGCCAACGCTCCCCGGTGCGGTCGATCTGGACGTACTCGAAGAACCGTACACGGAGAGTTTCAGCATCGCGACGCGGATAGACACGCCCGCCCAAGATATCTCGGACGTGACCGCTCACGGGCTCGTGCGTGGTGTCGAGACGAGTGCGGACCCGCGACTGTTCGAGGAGGTCGCGATCCACCGGAGCAATCTCTCGCTGTCGGTTCTGAACACGACAGCGACGACGGCGAGTGTCCGTGTGTCCCTTCGGGATGTGGAGACTGATACGCCGATCGAGACGGCAGACCGTGAAGGGAGAATCGTACTCGCGGGGAAGGAAGTCCAGACCGGTCGCGACGGAACGCTCACGACGACGATCTCGCGGCCGAGCGGGGCGATCGGTGCGCGATACGAGCCCGGCGAGTGGTGGCTGTCCACGACGGCATACGTCGGCGATTCGGATGCAGTGTCCGTTGACGGAACGACGCTATCGATCCTCGGCTCGCTGTACCGGGCTGGCGTTCCGGTCGGACTGTTCTTGCTGGCCGTCTTCCTCATCGACCGAGTCACAGGGATGGCTATCTGGCCCCCGTGGAGGGGCCTATGAAGCGAGAGTGGACCTCTCGACGACGATTCCTGAAAGGCGGGCTCGTAGTGAGCGCGGCCGGGCTCGCAGGCTGCGCTGGCGCTGGGTCAGCTGGTACCAGCACCCCCTCGAATCCGGTCTTCGAAGAGACCTCGATCTCCGGGTCGGATCTGGTGGTTGATCTTCAGGAGGATAACGAGGTAGACAAGGTCAATCTGATAGCACCAGATGGGAGCGGCTTCCTCTCAACAGGCGTGGCGGCAGGAGCGACTACAGTCCGATTTTCGCTCTTCCAGCATCGGGTCATGAGCCATTACACTCCGGGTGAACACGTACTGGTCGCAATTGCAGCGGACGAAGAACTCGCTTCGATACCCTTGGAACTGGCTCCAAAGCTCGAAATAACCGACGTAGAACCCTACATGGGAGGACGTGAAACACTGTCCAACCGAGGGAACCTCTTGGTCACTGCGAAGAATCTGGGGACTGGACCGACCTGGATGTACTTCCTCGGCTATGAAGATGCACCGAATAGTTCGGCTACGATCTTCCCATCCACCGAATACGTACAGACAACCCCCCACCACAACTTCCGACAGCCTGAGACAGAGCAGGAGTTCATTATCGAGCCAGGGGAATCTCGAACGTTACTGGGCCGCCAGCCACCGCTCCATCCTGGGCAGGATCATTGTGACGGTAGAACTGTAGAGTTCTCAGCTGTCATTCTAACCGGGGTCGGAGACGATGTTCGGCGCCCACTCCAGGCTACACTCGGTACCGAACAGTCGACAGAGAACGCCAAAGAGATCTGTAGTGAGATCGAGATCGAACTCCTTGACGAGATAGAGGCTGCCGATGGGTAGATCCGATCGGATCGTACCAATTGTCGTCTCCGCTGTTGGTATCCAGTATTTCATCGGTGCTGTCCGTGCCCAGGCGGGCGAAGGCGGCGGAGGCGGTGCCCTTGGTGATGTGATCGTGTGGGCGATCACAGAGTCTCTCAAAGTCCTCTTTAGTCCGCTCGAGGGGATCATTCAGAATCACGCGAACGATGTTCTCACGGTCATTATTGGCACGCCTCACCCGAACGCGGTATTTACAGAGCCGACGAACAACTCTTGGCCGGGAATCTACACCTACTTCTGGGATGTGATCGTCCCACTCTCACTCCTGTTGTGGGCGTTGGCAGCCGGGATCGTCATCTTCCTGGAGTCGACGAGTTATCTCTTCAGCAGCTATCACCGGGCGAAACTCAAACGCCGGGCGTTTGCCGGGCTACTCGGAATTCTGGCGTGGTGGTGGATGGACGCGCTTGCGCGTCAGTTCATTCACGAACTTACGCTCTTCCTCGCCCCGGACCTTTCCGAGATCACACTCTTCGAGACGCTCTCGTTTGGAGCGGTCGGTAGTGTCACGGCGATTGCGGCGTTATCGGTCGATCTCTTCCTTCTGGGACTCGTGCTTCTCATATATTTCGTCAGAGAAGTCGTACTGTATCTGTTTACGCTACTGGTCCCGATCTTGATCGCCTTCTGGATCCCCGGTGTCGGACCATTCCGTCTCGTTTCGGAGTTCATGAAGCGACTCGCTGGGTTCTACGTGCCCTTCTTGTTCATGACGGTCCCTGTCGCGTTGCTATTCCGTCTCGGCGAGATTCTGGGGAACAGTTTCGGGTTCACCGTGGAAGGCCTCGGCGCCTGGCTCGTTGCGCTCATTATCCCGATCGTCGCAGTCGTTTCCCCGTTCATCCTGTTCTGGCAGGCGGGGTCGATATTCTTCATGGCCCAGAGCGCCTCGCATCACAGTTCGAGGCGTCGCGCTCACGGTCGAATCGCTGGAGCTCAAGAGAAGGGACAGATCGCAAGTCACGGCGGGCGGAATTTCGTTCGCGGTGTCCGCGGGCAACAGGCAGTGAACGCCGACGGGCAAGCGGTGTTCAATTCCGGTAATTCACGAGCCCACGCCGCAGGCTCTCGACTCAACACGACCGGCTCTCGACTTCGCGGCACGTTCGCCCGTGAACATACCGCTGAAGCCGAGACCAACACCAGCGCGTCTGGAAGCGATTCGGTTCGGTCGTCCTCGGACAGATCGAGCGAGAGTCGCAACCAGCGGTTCGACACGCTCCGTGACCGGACGGACTCGAGAAACAAACAGAAGCGTGAATCACGCGATAGCGGCGCAGTCGACGACGACCCCCGGTATATCCAATAATGCACGAACGAGACCCCGCGAAACGAATTCCGAAATCCCTCGGCACAGACGCGAAACTATTCGGGAGCTACACCATGACCGACATCGGCGTCGCGCTCTTTCCGGGCGTGCTCGTCGTCCTGTGCTTTCAGGTGCTCCTGCCGACCTCGATGACTATCGGCGGCTACCGGCTGGAGACGCTCACGCTCCCCCTCGCCGGCGTGATGATCCTCGTCGGTTCGATCTTCGTCTATCTCACGCCGGCGTATACGACGAGCGCGGACTGGGTCACTGCGATGGTCACCTTCCACCAGCGCTCGGACGAACTCGGCCACGACGAGGCGAAACAACACACGCAGGTCGAGCGAGTGTATCCGAACCGCGGCGCGATAGAGCGAACCGACGGTGCGTTTCTCGGACTCGTGCAGGTGGCGCCGCCGACGATGGCGCTCGCGACCGACGAGGAATGGGGCCAGAAAGCCGAGGCCTTCCAGAACTTCCTGAACACGAGCGTCGAGTTCCCCATCCAGGTCTACTCGACGACGCGGGCGTTTCCCGCCGAGGAGTATCTCGCACAGTACGAATCCCGACTCGACGACCCCGACGTGGAAGCGAATCCCCAGTTGGAAGCGCTCATCGAGAACTACGTCGAGTGGTACGAGCCGGAGCTCGCCGAGCGGCAAATGACGATTCGCGACCACTACGTCGTGGTCCCGGTGACACCTGGGGAAGTTCAGTTCGAACAGGAGAGTTTGGTGCAGAAACTTGCCGGATTACCGGTCCTCGGCGTGTTCGTTCGAGCGTACTTCGCGCCCCGAGTCGAGGAGCGGCGAGACGCGCTGTTCGAGGAACTCGACGACCGGCTTCGACGCATCCGAACGGGGCTCCGAGAGATCGACGGCTGTAACGCACACCGCGTCGACACCGCAGAGGCGACACGGGTCGTCGGCGAGTTCTGGGCGGGCGAATCGCAGGAGTATGGCGATATGGATCAGGTGCTGCGGACGCGGGCAATGGTTGGAGAGGTGCGGCAGTGATCGAGACACTTCGGTCACTATTACCGGGAGGGAGCGCCGGTGGAGAGAGAAGCGAAGATGACGACAGCGACGGCGTCACTGTCGACTTCGAGCCGGCGCCTGAAGCCCTGCCCGACATCGGTGACTCACATCGGACCGTCGTCGGGCCGTCGGCCATCGAGCGGTCGCCTGATGCCGTTCGAACGGGCGAGACGTGGGCACGCACCCACTGGGTCGGGGACTACCCTGACGCGCCCGTCGACGGCCTCTTCGAAGGCCTCTATGCGACGGCGGAGACGCGGTCGACGGACATCAGTCTGCACATCAGACCGCGGGAGACCAGCGCGACGCTCGATACGATCGAGAACACGATCGAAGACCTGGAGGCCGACGTAGAGTACCTCTCGGAGAAACGCCGGGCAGGCGCTCGCGGGGTTCGGAAGGACCTCGAGGACTACCAGACGCTGTACGACACCCTCCGGAACACCTCGATGCAGGCGTTCGATACGTCGATGTATCTGACGACGCACGGTGCCTCTCGGGACGAGATTACTGGAGATAACGTGTCGAGCATCGCACGGCAATCACCGGCGAATCTTACACCTGTAGTGCCTCGGTGGGCGCAGCTGGATTCGTTGATCTCGGGGAGTCCCGTGGGTGTGGAGAAGTTGAACGAGTCGATGGATACGACGACGCCCATGCTCGGTGGTGCGCTCGGTGCGATGTTTCCGTTCGTCGCTGGCGCGTTCGCCGAACCCGGGATCGAGTACGGCACGTACGCGTTGAACGAGAGTCCGCTCATTCTCGACCGATTCAATCGAGAGACAGGCTACTGCACGATGGTCATCGGGCAACTCGGTGCAGGCAAGTCCTTCTCGACGAAACTTCAGCTGCTGCGGCGGGCGATGTACGACCAGGATACGGTCATCATCATGCTCGACCCGTTGGAGGGGTTTGCCGGCGTGAACGAAGCACTCGGTGGCGAGCGCATCACCGTCGGCGGGACACGCGGATTCAATCCGCTAGAGATCAGAGCGACGCCGCCGGATGTGCTCGCGGACGTGCCTGATCTGGATCCGTGGTCCGAGCAGATCGCGTGGGTGCTGACCTTCTTCGAGACGTTCTTCACCCACGTCGCGACGAATCCACTCGCGGGACGGAAGCAGACGCTTCGGCGGGCGGTTCAGGAGGCCTACGATAGACAGGGGATTACGCGGGCACCGTCGACGCACGACCGGGAATCACCGACGATCCGCGACGTGATCGTCGTCCTCGAGGACATGCTCGCCGACCCGACGGAGTTCGGGTACGTAACTGCGGGTGAGCAGGAGAGCGTGCAAGGAGATGCCCAGTCACTGTTGACCGACCTTCGGCCGTCCTTTCGGACTGGTGGTGATCTGGCGAATCTCGCGGCGCCGACCAAGTTCGACCTGGATTCGTCGGTGCTGTATCTCGACTTGCATC
Source organism: Halosimplex rubrum (assembly GCF_013415885.1). Classification (NCBI taxonomy): domain Archaea; kingdom Methanobacteriati; phylum Methanobacteriota; class Halobacteria; order Halobacteriales; family Haloarculaceae; genus Halosimplex; species Halosimplex rubrum. Next base: position 1,299,320 of record NZ_CP058910.1, on the reverse strand, counting down.
AGGAAGAGGGCGCGACCGGGCGATCGGAGACGAGTCTGATGATGCAGGTGTTGTTCAATGCGGTGTACGAGCGGGCGAAGGGGACAGACAAACGAGTTGTCTTCGCGATCGACGAAGCGCACTATCTGATGAACGACGCGACTTCGCTGGAGTTTCTGGAGACGGCCGTTCGTCACAGTCGCCACTACGATCTCTCGTTGCACTTCATCACCCAGACGGGCGGCGAGTTTTCGCTCACTCCGGAGACACGGACAATCGCGAATCTGTGCTCGATGACGCTGACCCACCGGGTGCAGGAGGAAGCCGAGAAGTTAGCCGAGTGGTTCGGATTGAGCGAATGTGAGGTGAACTGGATCCGGACTGCGAAGGCCGGCAACGACGAGGACGGATTCTCCGAGGCGTTGCTCGGGATCGACGAGGAGGGCTGGTTCCCGCTTCGGGTGAGAGCAAGTGAGTTCGAGATCGAGAGTCTCGATTAATCTGTGGGACAGCTCGGGATCGAGTCGCAAGACGATCCACTCGTCGTCCCGCCACGGCCCCCAGACCGCTCGGTAGTTCCCGAGTTCTCGATACTCGTTCCTCGGCTCGAATTCATCAATGGCGCGACCGTTAGTTACCAAAACGGTGTAGGCCGGGGCAGGGGTGGAACGAATCAGATTAGTAACTGATCATACTACGCATGTAGTCACCAACGATTAGTCGATCGGCGGTGTCCAGATAGACGACGTTCCGGCGGGTTCTACGGGTGTAGAGGGCGCCGGCCGGGGCGACCAGGAACACCGCCAGCGCCACGATCAGTGGCAACTGGAGGGACCAATACACATGTCACGACCGACCACGCCACAGGCGTCGTCTCCGGGGCTCGGGCCTCCGGGTGGGGACGATAGGTGCGACGAACTGGACCGCACGACGGTCCACGAACTACTGAGCAACGAACGACGGATGCGAGTACTGGAGCTGTTGGGGAGCGAACGGACGTGGGACCTCTCGGACCTCGCCGAGGAGGTCGCGGCCAGCGAGACCGGGGAGCGGCCGCCTCCTCGGGACAAACGCCAAAGCGTCTACGTGACGCTCCACCAATCGCACCTACCGAAGCTCGCACAGCACGGGGTCGTCGACTACGACTCCGAGCGCAAGACCGTCACGGTGGAACCGCGCGGCCTCGCCATCGTCGGCACGGAACGCGAGGGGACCGACAGGAGCGAGGCTGTGGGATCGGACGGGGCGGAGTCTCCGGACCCGGTCCGGCTGGAGTGGAGTATCGCCGTCGCCGCGGTTGGCCTCGTGCTTGCGGTAGTCGACCCGTCGGTCTGGACGTTGACGCCCGCGATGCTGGACGGTGTCTTCGCGGAACTGTCGTTGCTCGTGGTATTGCTCGTACTGGTCTATCAGAAGGGACGACACGGGTGAGCGGAGCGAGCAGATCGTGGTCGCCGAACGGGCGACCGCCGTCTCACTGAAATCGCCCGCCGTGGTTACTCCGTGAGCGCCCACAGGACGAACCAGCGCCGGTTCCAGAGCTGGTAGCTCGTTGAGATCGCGACGGCGAGCAGCATGACCGTGATCAGGAGTAACGGGTCGAGCCGCGCGAACACCGGGAACTCCAGTTCGGCGCTCAACAGGACGAACAGCCCGATCGTCGCCAGCGCGCGGTAGAACGATGCCCAGGTGATGCCGTACGGCGAGACGACCTCCATGTAGATGTCGACCTCGCGAGCGGACTCGTCGAGGGCGATCGTCTTCCGGTCCCTGTCGTAGACGACGATGCCCTCGCGGTCGAGCTTCGGCAGGTGCGTCTGGTGGAGGGAGTTGTACACGCTCTCCCGGAGGTCACTCGGCGGCGGCGACTCGCCCGCCTCCCGTTCGGCGATGGAGACCGATAGCTCGCGCAGCGAGACCGACCCGATGGTCCGCTGCAGGTGCGTGAGCACCGCGCGTCGCCGCTCGTTCCTGAGAACGTCGTGGATCTGTTCCTCGGCCAACGACCGCGTGTTTCGTAACGTACCCATACCCGTCCCGACCGTGTCGTCGACCCCCGTTCGCTTAGTTATCGACCCACTTTGCCGATATCGTCCGTTTCAGGCCTCCAAGACCGTGTTTCGTGCGCTCTCCTTATTCGCCAGTTTACGTCCGAAGTCGACCGTTTAGTCGACCGAACGGCAGATTAAATCGGCCTACAACGGCATCACCGTCCCGACCAGACTGCTGCGTTCCCGATTTCCGAGGGAACCGCCGCTATCGGTGTTCCATCCAGAACCCGCCTAAACCCTCGATTAAGCCGTCAAACAACTCCATTGGCTGGACAATCCCCGGTTTTCCGCGTCCAACGACGCGTTCGAACCCATCAAACGAGACGATTGATACAAAATTTGGTAATTACCTATGGGGTGTCCAGTTGTGGGTGCTGACACGCCCGTCCCGACCGGGGCGGAGGGAACTCATGTCAGACAAAGAATTCGGACTGTCCCGCCGGCAGATGCTCGCCGGGCTCGGCACCATCGGTGTCGCCTCGGCGGGCGCCGGACTCGGGACGACGGCGCTGTTCAGCGACGAGGAATCGTTCGAGGGCAACTCGATCACCGCGGGCACGCTCGACATGAGCGTCACCGCGTCGATCGAGGCCGCAAACGAATACTGGGCCGAACAGGTCGACCTAGAAGAGCTGGAGGCGACCGCCGACGGCGAGGCCGTCACCGGCCTCCAGGTCTCGGACGTCAAGCCCGGCGACTGGGGTATCATCTGCTTCGACATCTCCATCGGGGACAATCCGGGATACGTTCAGGTCACAGCTGCGGACCTCGAATCACGCGAGAACGGCTACACGGAACCCGAGCCCGAGGACGACAACGGTGAAGGGGAACTCGAAGAGGCGATGCTGGCGGAAGTCTACGGGAACTTCGACGAGAGTGCCGACGGGGACCCGCCGCGCAGCCATCTGAGCGAACGGGACCCGACCACGCCGGAGGGGACGACCCTGCAGACAGCGTACCAGACCTACCGCACGGGCGTGACGCTCGGCGGACTGGAGGACCCTATCGAAGTCGGGGCCGACGAGGACGCAGTCGAGTGGTGTCTCCTGCTGTACGTCCCCGAGGACGTGGGCAACGAGATCCAGAGCGACGGCCTGTCGTTCGACCTCACGTTCGCGGCCGAGCAGGTCCGGAACAACGACACCCCCTTCGGAGCTGCGTACCCGGAGGACCCCTGGCTGGCGACGGCCCAGACCGACGCCGGCGGCGTCTTCTGGAACCAACCCGGTGACGACAACGAGTTCGCGCTCTCGCCCGGCGACACCTTCGGCGATCTCCCCGAGCCGGGGCAGCCGATCTACGTCAATACGACAGCCGAGCCGATCTCCGTCGCGGTCGACGACGGGACGGAGTCGACATCGGTGAGTCTCAATGTCGGCGCCTACGACGGGTCGGACTTTCACGACCAGGGGAGCGCCGCGCCGTGGGTCCGGATCCCGACGGGGATCGGGACTCCCCACCCCAGCGGCGGGGACGACTACGAATTCGTCGGTATCAGCGAAACCAGCGACGGCTACGAGGTCGAGTGGCAACCGGTTTCGGACTGAACCGACCGACCCTCGCCCACTCGGAGCACGGCGGTTCGACTCCGCCGGTGGGCCTCACCGGGGTCGTCCCGGTACAACAACTATGTCAGACAAAGAATTCGGACTGTCCCGCCGGCAGATGCTCGCCGGGCTCGGCACCATCGGTGTCGCCTCGGCGGGCGCCGGACTCGGGACGACGGCGCTGTTCAGCGACGAGGAATCGTTCGAGGGCAACTCGATCACCGCGGGCACGCTCGACATGAGCGTCACCGCGTCGATCGAGGCCGCAAACGAATACTGGGCCGAACAGGTCGACCTAGAAGAGCTGGAGGCGACCGCCGACGGCGAGGCCGTCACCGGCCTCCAGGTCTCGGATGTCAAGCCCGGCGACTGGGGCATCATCTGCTTCGAGTTCGCGGTCGGCGACAACCCCGGCTACATCCGCACGCGCGCCGAGGGCCTCGAGACCAGCGAGAACGGCTACACGGAGCCCGAACCGACCGACGGCGACGACGAGAACGACCCGGACGAGCCCGAGGGCGCGGGCGAGCTACAGGACTTCATGCTCGCCGAAGTGTACCAGAGCTTCGACGGGGGCGCCGACAGCGACCCGCCACGTAGCTACCTTTCGCCCAGCGGTGGCGACCCTGCGGCTCCCGAGGGGTCGACGCTCCAGGAGACCTACAACGCGTTCTCCGGCGGCGTGATCATGCGGAACAGCGACGGCGAACCGCTAGAGGTGGGTTCGGTCGAAGACGAGGCGACGGCCGAGTGGTGTCTCCTGCTGTACGTCCCCGAGGACGTGGGCAACATCATCCAGAGCGACTCGCTGTCGTTCGACCTCGTGTTCGAAGCCGAGCAGGTCCGCAACAACGACGTGCCGTTCGACGGTGACAGCGCAGTCAGCGAGACGGCGACCCCGGATCCCACCGCGACCCCGGAGCCCACCGCGACGCCGACGCCCGATCCGACCGGCACGCCGGACGGAACTGAGACCCCCGAGTGACCCTCGGGTAACCGCTCCCCCGACCCCACATACCCCCTGCGACACTCGGTCGCGCCCGCGCTGGTGCGACCGCTCCGGCGGCACAGCCGCCGGGACCCGCGCCGGTGCTCGTCGCCCCGACGACGGCGGTTCGACTCCGCCGGCGGGCCTCGCCCGACTATCGGGTGTAGCAACCATGACCGAAGACAACGACTCGACCGACGGCGTCCGTTTCACGCGGCGCTCGCTGCTCGCCGGGCTCGGCACCATCGGTGTCGCCGGCGCCGGCGCGGGTCTCGGGACGACGGCGCTGTTCAGCGACGGGGAATCGTTCGCGGACAACCAGCTGAGCGCGGGCGCGCTGAACCTGCGCGTCACGGTGGACAACATCGCCCACAGCACCACGACGGTTCGGGACAACACCGAGATCTCGCCGAAGGACACGGCCGACGGCGAGGCCGTCACGATCACGGTGTCGGACCTGAAGCCGGGCGACTGGCTCGTCCTCGAGTGGAACCCGGAGGTGATCGCCAACCCGGGGTACGTGCGGGTCACCTCGGTCGACGAGGACTTCGCGAACACCGAGGGCCGCACCCCCGACTCTGAGACGGACACCGACGCGCCGGGCGACCTCGGCGACGCGCTCCTGTCGACGGTCTGGGCGTCGTACGACGACCTCAGCGGTGGGATCAGCCGAGGGGACCTCGAGTGGCTCGACCCGACGACCGACAAGGCCGAAACCGACCTCCCGGCCTGGGAGCGGCCGGACCTGGACGGCGTGACCGACAGCGGTGCCCACTACACGACGATGAACGAGGCTCACGAGGTCTACCGGTCGGGCGTGTTGCTCCGGGACGAGAGCGGCGAGCCGCTGGCGGTCGGGACCAACTCCGACGCGGCCTGGTTCTACCAGCTGCTCGAACTGCCGATCCGCGTCGGCAACGACGTTCAGGGCGACGAGGTGTCGTTCACCCTGCGGTTCGACGCCGAGCAGACCCGCAACAACGCGACGCCGTTCGATGGAGCGTGACCGATCGATGACTCACGACACCCAGGCGGGCGCCCGCAAGCGGCGGCGGCGGTTCGACTCCGCCGGTGGGCCTGCCCCTGACGGGGTGGTACGATGACCGACGAACCCATGGAACTCTCACGGCGGAAACTGCTGGGCGGGCTCGGCGCGGTCGGGCTCGCCAGCGCCGGCGCCGGACTCGGGACATCCGCGCTGTTCAGCGACGAGGAATCGTTCGAGAGCAATACGTTCGCTGCGGGCGAACTCGACCTCAAGGTCGACTGGGAGGAACACTACTCCTACCCGCAACGCTACGGGTTCGAGGACCCGACGACGGACCTGGACGTGACCCGTGTCGAACCCGAGGGCGACGGGTACGTCGGCCTCCCCGACCCCGAGAACCCCGTGGTCTGGGTCGCCGAGGACGACCTACCGGCCTACATGGCTAACACGTCGATCGAGTCGTTTCCCGACCCGAACGACGACGGGGTCCAGGAGATGCAGGAGGGCGAGTTCGCCTACACGCCCTGCCGGGACGGCGCCGACCTCGACGAGCACTTCGACCCGGTCGGCGGGCTGCGGACGAACAACGCGGACACGCTGGTCGACGGCGAGGTCGAGCCGCTGGTCAGCCTCGACGACGTCAAACCCGGGGACTTCGGGGAGCTCACGCTGAGTTTCCACCTCTGTGACAATCCCGGTTACGTCTGGCTGCGAGCGCGGGGGGTCTCGGAGTCCGAGAACGGCCTGACGGGGCCGGAGGCGACTGTCGACGACAGCCCCGCAGATCCGGAGCTTGCCGAGCAGATCCGGACCGTCTGGTGGTACGACACCGACGGCAACAACGTCGTCGACGACTCGGTCGGTTCGGTCGACGTGATGATCGCGGTCGACACCTCGGGGTCGCTCACCGACGACGACGTGGGCGAGCTCGAGACCGCGGCCAACGACCTCGTCACCGACCTCGACGCGGCTGCCGACGCCCGCGTGGGCGGGCTATCGTTCGGCGACGACGTGAACGACTTCACCGCGCTCGCCGACGGGCCAGTCTCGTTCTCGGGGCTCTCGTCCGGCGGGAGCACCGCGATGCCCGCCGCGCTCGACATCGCCGCCGCCGAGCTGGACGCCAACGCCCGGTCGGGCGCCGAGACGTTCGTCGTGCTGTTCACCGACGGCGGCCCCAACTACGAGAACAGGGAGTACTCGACCGGGGGGTACACCGTCGGCAGCGGTTACACCGGCGGGAACCCCGGGAACTCGACGGTCGACGACAGCGAGCTCGACGAGACCGCGGCCGTCGCGGACGCGATCCGCGGGGACCACCGCATCCTCGCGGCCGGCATCGACGACGACAAGCAACCGACCGGCCGCGAAGGCGAGTCGGGCGTCCCGCTGCTGTCGACGTATCTCCGCGACGAGATCGCGGGGATCCCGGGCGATTACTTCAGCAGCGAGAACCCGGGTGCCGTGTCGGGCGTCCTGAGTGCGATAACCGACGCGATCGCCATGGACGAGGAGGTGTTCCATCGCGGCACCCTCGCCGACGACCTCGCAGCGTTGTCCTCGGGCGCAGGGGTCCCGCTCGACGCTGGGCTCGAAACCGATTTCGACGAGCTGTCGGACCCCGCCGACAGCGACGACCGCGAGTGCTTCCAGCCCGGCGTCAACCACTTCGTCGGATTCGGCTGGTGGCTCCCGGTCGACGCGGGCAACGAGGTCCAGAGCGACGCCGTGAGTTTCGATGTCGGATTCTACACCGAACAGTGCCGCGGCAACGACGGCGGCGGCACGAGCACCGTCGGTGACGGCGACGACGGCAATAACGGCGACGACGAGGAGGAGACCGCGACAGTGACGGTGCAGGGCTTCCCCAGCGTCGGCGGCGACTCCGACGACGACGAGGGCGCGACCATCGAGACGGTCGACGTCGAGTTCCCCTTCGCCCTCTCGGGGGCATCGGTCGACGACACCTCATGGAGCGTCGGGCCCTCGGGGTCGGAGGTCGTCGCGATCGACGGGAACACGGTCGAACTCGACTATCCCGACAACTCGAACACGTACACGTCAGACACCTTCCTGGAGGTGACGGTGAACGGTATCACGGCACCGTCGGGGACCTACGACGTGGATTTCGTCTTCGAAGACGACGACGACAGCGCGATCGACTCGGCGGACCAGGTGACGATATAGCGGTGCGACGCGGCGACTCGCCCACTCGGAGCACGGCGGTTCGACTCCGCCGGTGGGCCTGCACCGGGAGACCGGTACGCAAAACCATGATCCGGGATCACTCGCATCGTTCGGGAGACGGAGAGCCGACGGCCGTTTCCGGCCGTCGAGACCGCCACGCGCGGCCGTTCGAACCCCCAGGCCGCGCGAGCGGCGGGCGGAGGTGACGACCGTGGCGTGCGTCCAGTCCGGGACGGGATACGTGCTCGTCGTCCCGCGGGTCGTCTGCCCCTGCGACTCGGGGCCGACGGCGCTCCCGCTGGCCGCGCTCGTCGCCGAGGAGACGGCGATCGGCCGGCTCGGGGACGACTGGCGGGGGAGCGCCCTGCTGCCGCGGACGCCGGTCGGGCCCGACGACCTGCACCCCTCGGAGCTGTCGGTATCGCTCGACCCCGACGACGAGGCAGCTCCGGCCGCCACAGACGCGGGCGGGGGCTCGGAGCGGGCAGACCAGCACCCCGGAATGGCGTCTGATGTCAACGAGAGTGACTCGTTCGTCCTCGGCGTCCACGCCGCCTCCGTCGGCGACGGTGATCCGACCTCGCCCGAATCGCTGGTCGGTGTCCGCGTTCTGGCCCCCGGAGAGTACCGCGAGGTGCCCGTCCCGGTCTGGGAGGCGAACCCTTTCCCCATCTCGGAACCGAGTGCGGTCGGCGAGCGCCCCCGGACGGACTGGACCGATACCGGGCTCGACCCCGAGGCGGGGGCCAGTCGGCGTGTCGAGGTCACCGCGACGCTGTGGGCGGACCTGAGCGGCGACGCCGAGCGATCCCGACAGCTGTACGACCGGCTCGGATGGGCCGTGACCGACTCCCGAACCGTGACGTTCGGCCGCGCCGGCGACGCCGGCTCGGACCGCTTCGAGGTCGCGAGGTGACCCCGGTGTCTCCACAGACCTCGGTTCCCGGATTGCACGCGGTCGACTCCGAGGTCGCAAGTCCTAGCCGGTCGGACCGTTCCGGACTTGGGCCCACCGAGCGTGGAGGTGGTCCGCCGTGACCGACGGCGACGATCGGTCGCTGTCCCGGCGAGCCGTCCTCGCGGGACTCACATCGGCCGGTGCGGTCGCGGCGGCCGGTGCCGGCGTCGGGACGAGGGCGGTGTTCCGCGACGGCGAGCGAGTCGAGGGATCGGTCGGGAGCGGCGTCGTCGACCTCCGCGCGTCGTGGGTGAGCGGCGGGAGCGATGCGTCGTTCGGGACCGTCCGGTCGGTCGGCGACGGCGGGAGCGACGCAGTCGCCCTGTCGCTGGCGCCCGGGAGCAACCCGGCGTACGTCTGGGCTCGGACGCGGTGTCGGCGGTGTACCGAACTCGAGCGCAACCTGCGGGTCACGCTCTCGCTTGTCGCCGACGGGACCGAGACACAGCTGTTCCGCGGGCGTCTCGGCGACGCCCGCGCGACCCTCGGCGACGGCGTCCGGCTCGACGGGTCGATCGCGCCCGGCGACGACTGGCGGCTGACCGTCGAGTGGGAGCTCCGAGAGCCGCTGACGGCCGACGCGACGGTCTCCGTCGACCTGGACTTCTATGCGGTCCAGACGCGCAACGTCGCGGACCCCGAGACCTTCGGCCCGGGATGGACCTGCCCGACCGAGTGCGTCGACCGCCAGCCGGGGACGGCGGACCTCAGCTGGGTCGGGTTCTGTGCGGCCGGCGGCGAGCGGCTTCGACCCGACGACCTGCGCTTCGCGGTCGACGGGTCGGTCCTCGAACTGGCCGACGCGCCGGCCGCTCTCGGGACGGTCCTGCTCAAGTACGGGACGAACCTGGATGTCTTCGAACGGGCCTCACCGGGGCGGTTCGTCGCCGGGAGCGGCGACACCTACGACCAGCGCGGCCCCGACTTCCCCGGGTCGGGCCGCTCGAACCCGACGCCGTGTCCCGGGAACTGCGGACTGAAGTACGACGTCGACGGTGGCGGGTTCGAATCAGACGGGTGTGACCATGACTGAGAATTTCCGAACCAGAATGCAGGCGCGAGTCGCATCGTACGACAGGTGGAGTCTCCTCAGGGCGGCACTGGTGGCGCTGCTCGTCGCGCTGGTCGTCCCGTTCGTGGTCTTCGCGGTCCCGCAGGTCGTGGGCGCGGAGGCCAGTTACGTCGTCCTCAGCGGGAGCATGGAGCCGGCGATCAGCCCCGGCGACGTGGTGATCGTCAACGACGTGTCACCGTCGGTGATCACCGAGGGCGACGTGATCACCTTCGGCGGCAGCTCGACCGAGCCGCCGACGACTCACAGGGTGATCGGCGTCGAGCGGGAGGCCGGCGAACTCGTCTTCGAGACGAAAGGCGACAACAACCAGGCGCCCGACCCCGAACCGGTGTCGGCCGGTGATGTCTCCGGGCGAGTGATGGAGCCGTCGCTGCCGGCCCTCGGTCCGACGCTGTTCGTGGTCCCCTACCTCGGGTTCGTCGTCCAATTTGCCAACACCACCCACGGCTTCGTCGCACTGGTGGTCACGCCGCTGTCGCTGCTCGTTCTCTCCGAAGCGTGGGACGCGTTCGCCCGCCGGCGCGAGGCCGACGACGCCGGGACCGACGATCCCGACGACGGCGCCGACACGACGGACACCGGCGCAGCGACGGACGCCTCGGCTGGTGGAGAACCCGACCCGATCGTCACGCTCTCCCCGCGAATCGGCGGAGTGCTCGCCGTCGCGCTGGCGGCGCTGGCGGTCGTCGCCGGTCGCTACGCCCTCCAGGCGCGCCGCCCGCTCGCGGCCGTGGTCGCCGTCGGGTCGGGCGTCGGCGCGCTCCTGCTGGTGGCGTTTCTCGTCGGCGCCGCGCCGGGGGAGACGGCCGGGGAAGGGTCCGACCCCGACGGCGGTGCGGACCCGGACACGGGGACTACCGGCGGCGAACAGGTCATCCCCGGGACGGTCGTCTCGAACCGCCCCCACGCCAGGCGGGTCGAAGTCCGCGACATTGCTGCGTTCCGGGAGCTGGCCGCGGACTCGAACGCGTGGGTCGTCCACGACGAGGACGCCGGCGAGTACGCGCTGCTGGAAGACGGCGTGACGTTCGTCGCGACCGAGTCGGCGGACCCGGCGACCGCGGCGACGGAGTCGGAGCAACGAGACGATGCTCCGTCGGATGGTGAAGCGGACGACCCGCTCGTCAGACCCGCCGGCGCGGCCACAGACGATGCGGACGCGAACGGTGCCGCGGGGCGGACCGACGGCGGAGTCGGCACCGGCGGGGTCGCTGACGGGCCGCGGAACCGCGACGGCCGGGAGCGCGACGATGGCCGAGAGTGAGCGCCGCTCGGAGGCGAAACTTGCGGCGCTCGCGCTGTCGACGGCGCTGCTGTTTGCCGCGGCGACCGGCGGACTCACCCACAGCGTCCTCGTCGATCGGGAGTCGGTGAGCGCGACGCTCGCCGGCAACGTCGGCGCCGGGAACACCCCGCTATCCGGGCCCATCGAGACGGGGAACGCCCCCGAAACCGGACCGGGCGGTGCCGGGAACGCGCCGAGTGGTGCCGGAAACGCACCGGGGAGTGCGGGACCGCCGCCCGTTTCCGGCGAGCTTCCGGCCGAGGCGCCGGTAGTGCGTCCGTCCTCCAGCGGGCGACGGCGCCGCTCCTCCGACGGGCCGAACGGTGGCAGGGGTGGCCCGGTGTGACGGAGCGACGGCCAAGCCGGTCGCTCGCGTCGGTCGTCCCGGGGACACGGCCGAACACGCCGAAACGAAACATCATCGTTCTCCTGACGTACCTGCTGCTGCTGGCCACTGCGTTCTCCGGGATGACGGCCGCGGCCGACCTGCTGTTGGCGGGGGCCTTCGCCGGGACACAAACGGTAATATGAGTGGAAAACCTGTATACTGTTCAACGATTTCACCAGTGTTTGACCGAGCGACCCGGCCATGTGCCGTCACCCGCGATGCCGGAGCCGACCACCGACGACAGGTGTGTCGCCCTCGAGGGGAATCACCGGCGAGATCGGGATCGACACCGCTCGGCACGGACCTCCCTTGCGGCCCGGCCGCGGATGGGGGTGTAGATGACCGGTGAGAACCCCCAGGGGGACGACACCGGCGGAGCCGGAACTGACACCGATGTGGTCGATTCCGACGGGACCGGTGCCGAGACCGAGAGGATCGATGCCGACGGCGGCCTCTCGTCGCGGGCGGCGGTGCTGGTCGTCGACGATGACGGGACGTGGGCGCGGACCGCGGCTCGGCTCCTCGAACGCCAGCGCGACCGGCTCTCCGTCACCACGGCCACAGCGCTCCCGGAGGCCGAGACGGCCTTCGAACGCCTCGACCCCGACTGCGTCGTCTGCGACTACCGGCTCGACGACGCGACCGGCTTCGAGTTCCTCTCGACAGTGCGCCGGGTCGACCCGGACCGACCGTTCGTCCTCGTGACCGGCGAGGGCGACGAAGGGGTCGCCAGCGAGGCCATCAGGCGCGGCGCGACCGACTACGTCCGCAAGGGCCGACACAGCGACGACCCGGAGCTGCTGGCCGAGCGAGTCACCTCCGCGATCCGGGCCTATCGGACCCGTCGAGCGCTGACCCGCGAGCGCCGGAGCAAGGAAGCGATGCTCGATATCGTGACCACGACCGCGTCCCGGGAGACGCTCTGTCAGGCCTTCTGCGACCTCCTCGTCGACGAACACGGCTACACCGGCGCGTGGATCGGGATCGAGGAGGGGGTCGACGGTCTCGACCCCTGGGCGGCGGTCGACTGCGGCGGCTACCTCGACTGCGTCGGCTCCGCTCTGCGGGCCGGTGACGGGGAGAACCCCGCCCTGACCGCGCGGAATCGGAACGAGGTGTGCGTCGTCGACCGGATCGGACCGGACGACCCCGACGCGATGGCCCCGTCGGAGGGGGATAGCGCCGGCCGGACCGACGACCCCGATTGGCGGTCGGCGGCGCTTGCGGCCGGTTTCCGGAGCGTCGCGGCCGTTCCGCTGGGTCAGGAGGGCGGGCGCGTCGGCGTTCTGACGGTCTTCGCGGCCGAACCGGGCGCGTTCGACGACCGAGAGTGTCGGCTGCTATCGGACTACGCGGAGACCATCGCCTACGCGCTACGGACGGCGAGCTGGAAGCGGTCGCTGGTATCGTCGGTCCCGGTGTCCGTCGAGTTCCGGATCTCCGGCGAGGAGGTGCCGCTGGTCGCGTTCGGCCGCCAGCTTCCCGACGGAACGTCGGTGTCGGTGGCCTCGACGGCGGTCAAGAGCGACCGGTCGCTGCTGTATCTCCTCCGGGTGTCGGACGCTTCCGGGTCGGCGATCCCGGACGCGACGACCGTGCCGGGCGCCGAATCGGTGCGCGTCGACGACGACGCGTCGCCCGTCCGAGTCGAACTCGTCGCCGACGGGCCGACGCCCGAGCGTCTGCTGGCGAACCGCGGGGCGAAAGTCACCGGAACCGCCGTCGAGAACGACGCGGTGATAGTCTCGGTGTCATATCCCAGAGAAGGGGATATTCAGGCGCTCTCGCGGGCGCTCCGCGACGAGTTCGCCGAGGTCGAGGTCGGACGCATCAGGGCCGACGAATCCGGCGCGGAACCAGTCGTCGACAAAGGGCTCGCGGCTGACCTCACCGACAAACAGCGACAGGCGCTGGAGACCGCGTATCACCAAGGGTACTTCGAACAACCCCGCGAACACAACGCGACCGAGATCGGCGACGCGCTCGGGATCAGCCGAGTCACGTTCACTCAGCACCTCCGGACCGCCGAACGGAAGGTCTTCGCGCGGCTGTTCGACCCCGACTGACGGCCCGTCCGCGTCGGTCCGAAATCATCCGTTTCGACCGCCCTCGTCCGTGTTCGACCGTCCCAATCCTGTCCCCAGCCGGTCCGAGGACCGTCGAAGTGGTAACCAGATATATACTTCTCTGCAACCGAATGGTACACAGTCAGGTGATCGAGTTCGTCGACGCGGTCGCGGGGCTAGCCTTCGCGAGCGCCGTCGTCACGGCGGGGCTGACCAGGGTCGCGCTGGCCCATCGCTCGGAGGTCGGCGCCCGTGGACTCGCGCTCTCGATGGGCGGGATGACAGTGTGGCTCGCGGCCTACGGAATCGCGCTCGCCTTCGAGACGGTCGTCCCGCCGGTCGTCGCCTACAACTTCGTCATCCTCGCGGCCGGCATCGGGACGGTCGGCTGGTTCCTCATGGCGCTGGAGTACACCCGCCAGCGGTTTCCGTCGCGCCGGACACTGGTCGCCCTGTTCGCGATCCCGGCCGCGACGCAGGTCTTCGCGTGGACGAACCGGACGCACGAGCTGTTCTGGGCGCCGGGGACGACGCCCCTGCCCGGCGGCGGGCTCGACAGAGTCTACGGCCCGCTGTTCTACCCGCACGCGGCGTACAGTTACCTGCTTGTCGCCGCGGCGACCGCGCTGTTCTTTCGCCATACGCTGCGTCGGCGCGGGGTCTTCCGGAGGCAAGCCGGCGCGATGGCGCTGGCCGGCGTCGGCCCGCTGCTCGCCGACATCGGCCACGTCACTCTATCGATCCTCGGTCCGCGCGTGGACCTGACACCGCTGAGTTTCGTCTTCGGTGGGCTGGTCGCGGCGTGGGCGCTGTTCCGCTACCGGTTCCTGGAACTGGTGCCAGTCGCGCGCCGGACCGCTGTCGAGCGGATGCGCGACCCGTTCATCGCCCTCGACGACGAAGCGCGAGTCATCGACGCCAACAGCCGGGCGAGCGTCCTGTTGGGAACCGAGCCGGCCCTCGGGAACCCCATCGCAGAGTACTGGCCGGCCGTCGAACGGGCGCTCCCCGAGGACCCGGAGGAGTCCCGGACCGTCGAACTCGTTGCCCGCGAGAACGGCGACGACGGGACCCGGACGACCCGCAACTACAGCCTGAACGTCTCGCCGCTACCGCTGGGTCCCGCTCGGACCGGCTGGGTCGTCGTCGCCCGCGACGTGACCGAACACAGGCGCCGCGAGTGCGAGCTCGCGACGAAGAACCAAGAGCTCGAACGGACGACCGCGCAGCTCCGCCGGAAGAACGACCAGCTCGAACGGCTCGCGGACATCATCGCTCACGACCTCCGCACGCCGGTGGCGACAGCGGAGGCGCTGGTCGAACTGCTCCGCGCCGACATCGACGACCCCAACCTATCGGTCCAGCAGTCGCTGTCGGACCTGGAGACCGTCCACGCGCGGATCCGCGAGTTCTCCGACCAGATCCCCGACCTCGCCCGTGAGAGCACGGCCGTCGAGAGCGAAACGCCGTTCGACCTGACGGCGATAGCCGAGGACGCCTGGACCGTCGTCGACACCGGACCGCTGTCGCTCGTCGTGGAGGAGACCACGACGCTTCGCGGCCAGCCCTCGCGGGTCCAGCAGGCGCTGGAGAACCTCTTCGAGAACGCGGCTGTCCACGGCGTCGAACCGTTCGGATCGGCGGATCCGCGGGCGACCCGCCCCGGTTCCGCCGACCGCTCCGCTCGCCCGAGACCCGAGGATGCGGGAGGCCCCTCGGAGTCGGCGACCGACGGACAGGCTCGGTCGGAACCGCTGCTCCGCGGCGGGTCCGATGGTCCCGACTTCGACCGTGACTCCGACTCCGAGTCGGCGTCCGGTTCCGACCGCGACCCGGACAGCGAAACCGATCGGAAGGCCGACGAATCGGCGACGACGGTTCGCGTCGGGACGCTCGACGACGACGCCGGTTTCTTCGTCGAAGACGACGGCCCGGGTATCCCGCCGGAGCGTCGGGAGCGCGCGCTCGCGTACGGAACCGAGGACGACGAGGGCGGGTACGGGCTGGCGATCGTCAGAACGACGGTCGAGGCCCATGGCTGGCGGCTCTCCGTCACCGAGAGCGACGAGGGCGGCGCGCGCTTCGAGGTGCGGACCGGCGAGTGAACGCGAGCGACGAGGTCAGTCCCACCACGTCTCGTCCGCTCGAGCGCAGCGGACGATCCGTCGCCAGTTCGGTCCAGCAGCGAGGAGCGCGACGGCGCTGTGGCTCATCTTCTCCCACATTCGGTGTGATACAGTTGACGTACGAGATGGATCGACTGATGACCTCCCTATTAGGGCAGAGACTATTATAGCTCAAACTATTATAGTTTAAACTATCGTAGTTCAAACAGCGATAGTTTAGCCGCGGGTCGCTGACTGAAGTCGGTCGGCCAACAGTGCAAGCACCGTCCAGAGCAGCCGAGCCGGGGCTTCAGTCGGGAGCGAAACAGCTTCGTACTCGTAGGGCTCGTCAGGATTGGTGCGCTCTTGGTAGAGTGTTTTCCCATCTACGTGGGGATTGGGCTCTCGATGCCAACCGCAGTCAAATCCCGTACTCTCGCTGTAGTGAAACACGAACTCGGGGTCGTCCGGCTCGAGCCACCACGAGACACGCAGTGAGGCGTGGTCGGCCTCACGATCGAATGCCGCGGGGTCGATCGCTGCCCGGAGTTCCCGAAACTTCCCCTCGGGGATACCCTGTACGCCAGTCACAACTGGATGACCCTCTAGCTGATGGTGCAGTTCACGAAGGGTCCGATGACGTTCTTGGCCGCGATCGCGGGATCTGTCGCGCCCGCCATCCGAACGGATCGCCGGCAGAGTCTCCCTCCGATGGCGTCTCATGCCGGAGCGGGACGGCTCGTGAACTCCCCGTATCGATCCAGTGCATCTTCGAGAATTGTGTCTCCAAGTCCAACTATTGATGTGCCTTCACGGAATATCTGTTTTGCTGGCTGATGGTGCTCTGCGACTGCCAGTCTTGAGCGTTTGTATTAACCGCCAAAGCTGTCAATCGGTCCTGATCATCTCCATATCGGTTACCTGTTCACGACCAGTCTCGCGCCAGTGACAGCCTGCATAGACCTCCGTCACTCGCCAGCAATCCGATCCCGACGATGCCTGTACGAATCGGACTCGCCGACGTGGGCCACTCACCGGCGAGTACGCGACCACGAGTTCGTCGGCCATCTCAGGGACACTCCGTCGAGTCGTGGCCGGCGATAATCGCAGCCACTCCACCGGTGCCCACACGGTGATCTTCCCAGGCACCGCGCTTGCTTTCAACGTGGGTCAACCAGTCGGTCAGGGTCGTCATCGGCGTCTCCGTGAACGCCCACGACTCGACGGTGTCGTCGTTGACGACGTAGACTGTTCGCTCGTATTGGCTCCAATAGTGGTTCGCACCGTCGCCGTCAGTTCCGAGGTAGTGGGCGTCGTGGGCGAGTTGCGCAGCAATACCTTCTTGAAGGGTTGGATCGTTGCTTGGCATGGGTTTCTCGGAACCCGGCTCGCCTGTCTCAGCAGGCGGGCGCTTTCTGTAAGATATCGCCCTAGAGAGCCGGTGTTCCTATCTAATTGTATAAGCTGTTCCCACCATAATGCTTTTGCTTTTGGTAAACTAATTGCTGCTGTATGGCGCAAGGGAAGCGAACTGTTTCAGATGAAGAAATTCTGAGGGCGATTCGTAGTCAAGAGGATCCGTTCGTAACAGCTGGAGAGGTAGCCGAACTGTTTGGCATGACGCGCCAGTGGGCACATAATCGGCTCCAAGACCTCAACGACGGCGATCGAATTCATCGGAAGAAATCCGGCCCGCGGAACGTGATTTGGTGGATCGAGAATTAGCTATCGCGCGTCTCAGCGAGGAATTGTTTCCCAGCCGTGGAGATCCAGAAGAACCGAGCGCGGCCACCGGGATTCTTGCTTTTCAGGTATCCTTCGCTCACGAGGGATTTGAGCTGGTTGTCTGCCCATTGCCGGCTCTTCTCGAATTCCTCTCCGACTTCAGCCGCAGTAAACCCAGGGTCCGGCGACTCGACGAAGAACTGCAGGATCTCTCGCGTCGTGACGGAGGGGTCAGGACCTCGACTCACAGAGCTACTTACACAACCGCCGAATTATTGATTCCGGCTCGCTTTGTTTACCATTAGCAATTATTAAGTCGATAGGGAAGACAGTGAATAACAACTCGACGCGGTGGGAATCTCGTCGGAAAATCGGCGACCGTGTGAGGGCACGGCCACCGCGTGGAGTCGCAACGACCGACATGTTCGCAATCGAACTGCGGGTACTTCAACATCCCGCACGACGAGTCGCATCGCTCTGCAAGACTGCTGTGGCCTGTGTAGTAGCTACCGCTGCTCGTTCACCACATTACCTTCCCGGAGGGATCGTCAATGACCGACAGTGAGTCGCTCGAAGCACGCGTCGCCGCCCTCGAAGCGACTGTCGAACAGCAGGCTGCCCGCATCGACGACCTCGAAACCGATCTCGAATCCGAGCGCCAAGCGCGCAACGCAGCTGAGGAGCAAGTCGACGATCTCGAAGCGACCGTCGAGCGCCAGGATGCCCTCCTCGATGCGCTCCGGAAACGCATGAAATCAAGTCGGAGTATGATCGGGGAACTCCAGTCGCGTGAACTCGAGAAGGGCGCACACCTCCGCTGGGAGCACGTCAAACCGATACTGGAGGACGATTTGCTCGACCTTCACGAGGACGCTGTCGAACGGATCAGCAAAGACGACGGGAAATACATCCGCCTGCCCGCAGAATCCGATCCGCTCGATCGTGATGGGAATGTGGCACTCGCTCATGGAGACCTGCTCCCCATCCAGCAACTCGCACAGCTGGACGAGGCGACGCTCCAGTCCGTCGCGGACGCTCGTCCTGACCGGTTGGCCGCACGCGTCTGGCAAGCCCGTCAGAAACCAACTGCGGACCTCTGGAACGAAGGCTGCAATGGTGTCCGTGAATACCTCGACGCCGGTGAGTTAGCGACGTGGATTCGAATTCAGGAGGGAAACGTGAGTCGCGACTACGCGACGAAGCTCGCCCGGCGAACGATCGATGCGCTGCTGGACTTGTCGAACCACCGGCTGTACGACGAGTTGCGGTCGCGCCGTGCTGATGGGCTGCAATACAAAGAGCGCCGGGTGGTGTTGCCAGCGGACGCGGAAATACCTGGAGAGGCGCGTTTGGAGACTGAGTCAGCGGAGCCCGAAGGGTCGACGCCGGCGACAGCTGGTGTCGCCGGTGACTAGCGTCGGCGGGGTAGCAGAGATGCCTAACCGGGCACGAACTGGTTGACAGACACGAACGAATGGAGCGAACGCGGGTGTTTATCTGGCGTCGGTAGTCTGTCGTATCACGTCTCGATCGATAGTCGTCGGTTAGTATCAGGACACTGTTGCTGTGTTCACCGGGGACACCAGTTGTCCGCGGGAGGGTTCGTTCAGTCCCGGTTAGCCGAATCTGCAACCCCCAGATATCGGTATTTATCCGCCGATACCGGCTGATACCCGTGGAATACCGGAATGTAAGGTTAGGAATTCCCCGCTAGTATAGTGGAAAATCCACGGGATCGAAGCGCGAATCCCGGCTGGGCGCCGGAGCGAAAGACTGTGGTACCCCCGAGGGTTCTCAGTCGGCCGAAATCCCCACGGAGCGCGACCGTGGGAGACTCGGAACGCGATAGATGCCACAATTTTGAATTGTTGCATACTTAGCGGAACACCCGCTCTACGGCTAGGTATTTCCGATTGTGGGGGTGCGACGAATAGGGAGTGTTGACATGTTTCGGCCATTGGTGTGTTCGACGGAATCGCCGCGAGAGCGCTGTTGTATGACGAATATAGCCGAATCGGGCCTGTCGTCGGGCGACTACGATCCTGGGATTTCGGGTGTGTCTAGGCGCGGATTGGGGGGTGAAACTGGTATACTAGCGGGGAACGACCCAGGGTGTATGTGCGGATCAAAGCCAATACATAGGGGTGTTCCGCGCGATTCGGGAATTTCGGGGGGTTGGAGATCACGGGGGGTTCGGCAGAAATGGTATCGAACTCGACATACTTCGCCGGGTGTGTGAACCGGGTTCGGACAGCCGGGAGCGGAGTCGATGCGGACGGGGTCCTTGTGGTGCGACTCGGGTCGATGAAGGGGGCAATTCCCATCTCAATCCAAGCGAGTGAATTCAAATAGAGGGTGCCGTGAACAAAGCACGACCGCAAATAAGGGCCGTATTTAGATGCTAGTCAGAGGAGTTAAGAGCAGTATTTTCCGAATGTCGGAGAAGGAATCGTCGAGGAGTATCGATGATCGCTCTTAGGAAGCAGATTGTTGATATCGTGATTCGGATCTCTGTGAGATTCGCAGACTGCCACTCAAGCTAATGAGAGCGTGGTTTGAAACAGACTCGTCCCGTCCTGGCAACTCGACAAAATCGCAAGACAGCGACCCATCAACAATGTACTTCACAAGAGCGTTGGCGAAAGCGACATTGTTATCGACCCCTGTGATATCAACGACGGCGCGTTCTCCTTATCTTGTATCTGGGACGATGAAAACGAGCAACCATCTGCAACTAGCCAATTTATTAATAGTTGTAGTCATGATAGTGTGGTGTAGGGTTTCCACATGGGTGAAAAATTGCGGGCAAATCTTGGGTTCGACACACAAGAACAGGATCGCGTTGAGTATGCAGTGCAGGATGAAGACGGCAACGAGCAAGTAATCTCGAAAAAGCCGGATTCAGATTCTGGCGGGATCAAAACCAATGCGACGACGGCGAGTATAAGCGAAAGCAACGGGACAACAGTTGCCGTGCTCGTCTCGGGCCCTGGCCAATTTAATCGGGGGCCACTTCCATCGGGGGCCTCTGCGACGATTTGGGTTGGCGCCTACGATGATAGCGGGACAATCCCAGCAGGACTCGCGAATAAAACGCTCGATATCGCTATCACTCGCCCAGATGGGGCGACTGAATCATTTTCTACGACGACGAATTCACAGGGTGGTGGGTCAATTAATTATGACCTCTCGCAATCAACCCGGAATACGGGCGTCTACGATATCACGGTGTCTGACCAAAACGATGTGAGGACATCTACTCAGGTAAGTGTGGGGGTCGATGTTATCTCCACAAGCGGTCGCGGTGGAGAGAATATATTCGTGGGTGAAGAATCTACCTTTGCATTCTTTGCTCACGATGGCGACGAGGGAACTTCAAATATTGATCTCACACTGCGCATTTTGCGAAACGGGTCGAAACTTACTGAAACAATAAAAACAACGGAATCGGACGGGTTTGCTACGATTTCGTTCACTCCCTCACAAATGGGAGACTATAGAATTGAAGCTGAACGGAATGGTTCTGTTTTAGCGACAGAATATGTGCAGGCCGTAGATATGATCGCCGCTGGTGACTATGATCTCCGGTCAGCACTTATAGGTGCAACGAACGCATATGGTGGGTATCTCTATACCTCTAACGGTCCGAAAGCGAATACAGATATCGTGGTAAGTATCTATTCGGACTACTCACAGAACAATCTCGTCGCAGAGCAGTCAGCGACGACAGACGAGCATGGGTTCTTCTTCATGGAATATGGTCTTCCGTCCGATTACAGTGGCGAGGATCTGAATGCAGAGGCCCAGACTGCCAATGGAGAAACAATCCCACTAGAATATGACTGGCTCCCAGTAAATAATCCATCTGACGGAGGGGGGGAAACTTCTACCGTCCAACTGTCGGCCAATACCTCTTATCAGCACGCGCCAGGTCAGACTGTTTCAGTGGATATTGAGGCCACTGATGACGGGAATGCTATTGGCGGACAAACTGTTGAGGTTTTTCTTCGATTTGGCTATGATGGCCCACCAGTTTACTCCTCAACGGTAACAACCGATAGCAACGGAACCGCAACAATCTCAACGTCACTCCCTAACAATGCACCTGATGGGTTCGATCTTGAGGGAACCATCGGCATGCAGTATAACGGTACGACATATACTGACTCAGTCTCTACGGATATAGTGCAGTATGATTTCGATTTTGATGTTCCAAATGCTGCACCCGGTGAGTCAGGAACATATTCTATCAGTGTTACTGATGTCGAAACGGGAGATCCCGCGGGAGGAGTTCCCTATCACTTCGACGCTGTATACGCTGATGGCCAAGCAGGAACGTTCGGAACTGCAAAGATGGTTTCTGGCAGTGATGGGACAGACAGCGCAACAATTCAAATACCATCTGACGTTGGTTTCCGGACACTAGCTAACAACCTCTCACGGTACGATAGTGATTCCGTTGCGTGGATACTGTATCCCAACCATCCGGGGACCCTGTCAACATCAGACACCCTTGTCGCGGGAGAAACTACCGAATTCTCATTTGATGTGCCCAGTGGCGCAAACCTCACTGGGATGGCCTTCAGCGAGACCTCCTACCCCAAAGAAAAATCGTTTGGAACACAGTTCCAAGGTCAAGGGACATTCAACATAGCACTCCCCTCAGAATTCTCGACAGGAGATTCGTTCTCACTTACCGTCTGGGCGGTTGATGATCAGGGAAGTATCTACAGAGATCGTCAGCACTTCACAATTGACGACGAAGCTACGACAACATTCTCTATTGAGGCAAGCGGTGAAACCGGTATCCCGTCTGGGGGCGAAGGAACAATCTCAATCTCTGCAAATCAGATAGATGAAATTTCAATCGAGAAGCTCTGGCTAGACTGGACACTAACGGCGACAAATCCTGACGGTGGAACTATCTCTGATTCGATCGCTAACAGTGGAAATCTGACAATTAGCTATGGATCGAGACAAAACTCTACCTCCCCGTCAATCACTCTTTCGTTGCCTGGCCGGTATATCGGTGGTGAATACCAATTCAAGATCATTGGGACCAATTCTGACGGCCAGACAGGGACAACAACGGCAACATTCATTATTGGATAGATATATTCCCAATTCAATTTTGTAGAGAGGATTGTCGCCTCCCTTCTTGCACTTTCTCCATTAGACTACTTCTGAAGATCCAATCACCTCTATTGCCAACATTTCAGGATGTTTTAAACCTGTAGCCGCCATAGTGTGCCCCAGTGATAAAGATGAGAACGAGGCGCGCAATACTTGCAGTACTCAGTTCTGTGTTCGTTGGTGGCTGTCTAGGAACTGGAACTTCAACGAAGGCAGAACCCAAGGATCAGGAGAGCGCTACAGGAGCGAATACTGGGTCACCAAATCCAGAAACGAGACCGAAGACACCAGCCACAGAAACGATGATGCCAACGGACGACAAAACCCAAACAGACGAACGCACTCCAGTACCACCAGCAGCACGAGATGACCTTGTTGAGAGGCTTCCGGTACCAAGTCCATTAACCGGAGATCTGGAAGAAATCGTCGCAGCCTCAGATCGGAAATCGGCTGCAAAAGAACGAAGAGTGGAGTATCGGCCAGCGGATCACTCAGTCAAAGTCATGATTATGCTACAATCGGATGTGGAGCTCCCGCAATGCTATCAGATTGAGGTCATTAGCCAATATCAAGATCATGTGACGGCGTACGTCCACATCGATGACTTAGTGCCTCTGTCGATGGAAGAGGACGTGAGAAAAGTCCAAAAACCACTAGAATCGAAAACGCACAACGACGGAGAATTTAACGGCACCCGTGAAACGAAAACGAATACTACCAACGGGTAGAGAGAGATTCTCAAGATGACGTATATTCTGCCTTAGAACACGTCTGATAGAATTTTCAATGAATCGAAGGGCAACGCCGTGGACTAGAGGAGTAGTTTCTTGGAGTAAAACTAGATCTTAGAGACGACTATTCACTTCATTTGAACCCGGCCGTGTTTAAACGCTAGTCAGGGCGGTTGAGAGTGCTGCTTTCGAACGTCCGAGGAGGAATCGTTGACGAACATCGATAATTTTCGATCTGAGATCGGTCTGATCAGCTTGGATTGATTGCAGCAACTGGGCAATTTGGGCCGTCGAAGCAATCGGACAGGCTGAACTGACGGCGTCTGCTCATCATTGATCGAAGTACAGCCCCTCAACGAGCCGAAATTCACCGTCTAAACAAGGTGTTTGAACCCGGTTCTATATATTTTTGACACACGAATAGAGTACAGTTCAAGAGACCGAATGGAGACATCTGCAGATATAGGTTCCATCAAAAATAATTTAGCAGACAATAACAAACGGTGGGTGTGTCAGCAAACGGTTCTGATAGTAGCGTGGGCAAGCGGGCGGTCATAGACATCTAACATCCGGGAAATATGAGCGAAAGTAACCCATCAAAGATCGCAGGCGGACTAGCGCAGAAAGTGACAGATAGCGGGCTGGAAGGGGCAAAAGTGGACGCCGAAGAAAAGTTGCCACTCTATGTGAGAGCAGAGCCTGGGCAAGTAGAGGATGTTAAGGATGCTATTGAAGATCATAGAATTGATATCCGGTCAGAAGACGCCGGATATATCGGTGTGGATGTTCCTGCGAAGAAGGTATTGAATCTCGCAAATGAAAAGTCAGTCCGCCACCTTCAGGAACGAAGTGCTCCAAAGGCGCACGCAGTAGCAGATAAGTATATCTCGGAAGGTATCGAGGTTATGAACACCGACACCCTTCAAAATGAGGGAATCACAGGAGACGGCGCCCGAATTGCAATCATCGATCATACATTCCATACTGGCAACCCGAAATACGCAGACCAGATCATTGCGACCATCGGCCCAGATAGCCAGTTCACGAGTGATTCTGAATATGACGGAACATCGAAACAGCACGGCACTGCTTGTGCAGAGATTGTTGCAGATATAGCTCCTGATGCTGAGCTGATTCTCGCTTCTGCACTCGGGCCTCGAACACCCAGCGAACTCTTTGATGCGATTGAAACGTACGATCCAGATGGAGCGACAATGTCTCTCGGTTATTCTACATCGCTCCGAATTGATGGAGAAGATCCAATAAGTAGTCGTATTGACGAGTTCACGGATGGCGGTCGACTATTTGCGAATTCAGCTGGAAATGAAGCGGACGGCGGTCACTGGGATGGGCAATTTGAGAACAACGGCGAGAACCTCCTGGTATTTGACACCTCGCTTTCAACGCCAACTCGATATCCTGTTCAAATGGATCCAATGTATACTCCAGCAGAGATTCACATCCATTGGGACGCGGATTGGGCTCAAGATAACCAACGCTATGAGGCACGACTCTATGAAACAGAAGATGCGACGGACCCAATCATAACACAGCAAACATACGATCCTATCGAGATTGTTTCGTTGTCGCCGAGCCAGCATGGTGGAGGTGGGCTTTCAACGTACTATTTAGAGATTGAGAAAATTAACGCGACTGGTGACGAACACTTTGATATGTTCTATTGGGGTCGTGCTTTCTTCGACGGTCCTACAACGGCGTCTCGAAGTATCGGTATCCCCGCGACAAGCCCCGACGAGAATTTGCTTGCCGTAGCAGCAGTGCAGGCCACAAGCACTGGCATTACAGACAAAGAGAACCTCAAACCCTACTCTTCACGAGGCCCAACACAGGATGGCCGACGAGGAATAGATATTGCGGGCCCATCAATGGTGTCAACAACTGCAGTAGGAGAATATGGCGGATATGGTGCACTTGAGGACGATGGTGGATTCAATGGCACCTCAGCTGCTTCACCGCATATTGGTGGTGCAATTGGACTTCTTTTCGGTGATCAGGTCAATGCTTCCGTTGCTACTGCACGAGAGAAATTAACAGTCTCCGGGCATTCGATCAGCGACTCAGCTGTTGTCGATCCAAGCGAATTCAATACGAGGATTGGATGGGGATACCTCGATGCTGAGGCAGCTGCATTCACCAAGGACAGACGCTGGCGGTATGAAACAAATCATTGGGTATCTTCATCACCAACCGTTGTGAATGGGACAGCATATGCCGGAAGTGCGGATGAGAAGGTCTATGCGATAGATACTGAGACCGGTTCCCAAGAGTGGGAATTTGATGCTGGAGCAAGAGTATTCTCATCACCGACTGTTGTCGGCGGGAATGTCTACGTGGGTGCGGGCCACTGGTCTACTACTACGAGTGATTCAGCCCAGGTCGAAGAATCGGCGGGAGATGGGCCAGAGGGCGCAACGAATATTGAACAGCAAACTACACAGGAATCTAGCGCTGAGACGATGGTATATGCGCTAGATGCTGATACTGGCGATAAACAGTGGGGATTCTCGACTGGAGGAATTGTTCAATCATCTCCGACAGTGTATGATGGCACCGTCTATGTCGGAAGTTTCGACAACCACCTCTACGCCTTGGATACAGCAACCGGCAATAAAGAGTGGGAGTTCTCAACAGATGGTGAAGTCCGATCCTCACCAACAGTAGCTAATGGAACGGTCTATATCGGATCCAACGATAACTCGATATATGCTATAGATGCAGCGAGTGGAGAGAAAAATTGGGAGGTACCAACAGGTGGTAGAGTCGGGAGTTCACCAACGGTAGTTAATGGAACGGCCTATGTCGGATCTTCTGACAATTACCTCTATAGCATAGATGCTGCAAACGGCGATGTTCTTTGGCGATTTGAGACGAGCGGGATGATCTGGAGTTCGTCGACGGTAGCAAATGGAACGGTCTATTTCCAGTCTAGCGACGGTTATGTATACGCAGTTGATGCGACTAATGGAGATTTGGTCTGGTCTTTTAATATCGGTGTAGGCGGAGAAAGTTCGCCAACAGTTGCCGGTGGGACCGTTTACGTGGGAGGTGCAGACAACAAGATCTATGGACTAGACGTAACTGATGGCTCTATCGTTTGGGAGGCTGTGACCTATGATGTTCTTGTGTCTGCGCCAACCGTTGTAGATGGCACACTCTACGTTGGATCAGCGGATAACGCTTTGTACGCGGTCCGTATAGACGGAAACGACCTAAGTGATGGTTCACGTGTAGAATTAGGGTCACTCGGACATAATCGTATTTGGGCAAATGCAGCTGTCTCACGATCTCCCTCTGTGAGCGCATCCGGTGCATCGATAACAAGAGGCGGTCAAGCAGATATCACAGTCTCAGCACACGATGTGGAACAAATTGTCTTTGAAAAACTTTGGACTGATTGGAAAATTGTAAGCGAAAACCCAGGCGATGGATCACCAGATTCACAGCTCTCTCAAGAGGGTCGGTACGAGCTCACTTGGCCAGAACCGATAGACAGTGCTTCGCCCTCAATAACGGTAGAATTACCTGATCCACCTTACGTTGGAGGAACCTATGAAGTCACGATCACCGGCACAAGTAGCGATACATCAGTAACCGATACAGCACTCATTCAGATCAAGTGAACTGATAGCATTGAGTGGGTGTACAGAGATTGCAATCCAATATCCCGCCGTGCTCGCATCTCTTCTCCTTATCAGTTGAGCTGTAGTATCTGTACGTGCAGAGTGTGTAAATCGCCAATATATATTTGGAGGGCGTGGCCTAGAAATGGACTCATGTGGAACTCAGTCGGATGCCTATTTTGGAGAGTTCTATGGCACTTCGTCAGCTTGCCCGCATGTTGCTGGGGTCGTTGGATTGCTCGCGGATATTCGAAAGCTCTCTAATGCAGACATTAGAGACGCGCTCTTTTCGACTGCTCGTGATATTGATGACGGCAGTGTTGGGGCCCCAGTAAACAGAAAAATTGGTTACGGATATCTCGACGCAGAAGCCGCCCGCAATGAACTGGATATCCCGATATCCGTTTCTGCAACTGGCGACACAACGGCTGGTGGCGGCACCGTAGATCTCTCTATCTCAGCAGTAGATATTGACCAAATAATAGTTGACGGTCTTTGGACAGATTGGACGGTTGATTCTGCACAATCTGATGGTAGTACCTTCACAAACAATACCAGTAGTCATGGTCGTAGCAACTATTCCTGGGAGAGAGCCCAAATTTCTGTCTCTCCGTCACCCACCGTTAATCTCCCAGCACGCTATATTGGTGGCATCTATGAGGTGACAGTAACTGGGACAGGACAGACGGGACAATCAGTACAACGGCAACAATCAAGGTTTCCTGATTTTATAGAGCCCGGCCTGTATATTAGCGGGGCAATTGAAAGTGGTGAGCGGTGCAAGCAGTTGAATGTACGACGGCAGGTCCGTGGTCCTCAATTTGTCAGAATACGATTAGCACCTCAATGAAACCAGCGCTTTTGTGAATTAACAGTGTATCTCTCCCGTATTCAGGAAAAGCCAAAGTGAGAAGAGATAGGGAGACGAATCCAGAATTAAATAAAATACCGTATAGGAAGAAACCGCAACGTGAAGTCTTTTCACCTCCTGAAAACTCTCCCCGAAAGATATGTACTGGGGGCCAGATCCTTTCATATATTGATGGGTGAGAACAATGAGGCAGGTGACCGTTCTATGAAACGTTCTGAAAGGGAATCTGTTCAAGCAATTGAATCACATCTCCAGATCGCACTTCAGTCTGCGGAAAACGACGATACAAAACAGCATCTCCGACAGTCACTGCAGATCATGGAGCGGTTCCGCGATTCAAACCAATGATTTGCTCATTCCAACAAGATGTGGAAGAAAACGGGTCTTAGGTAAGTTTCCGAAACCGCGGTCAGAGGTGAAACTGTACTGGCCCAGCCCGAAACGCAGGTCATCATCTACCATGACGGGCTTCCGAACCTCTCCGTGTCCGTAAGTTCAATGCCCACCCGGACGGGTTCGAGGCCGAGTTCACGGACAAGCCCCACCCTCCACAAGCGAACCCGTCAGGGTGAGCGAAGTAGGGTGGGGTAGTTGACGAACTCCTTCATCTCGTAATAGAGTGCCCCCACAGCCAGGGTGACCACATATAGGCACCCAAGGACAACGATCGTGGTTAGATCCGAGATGAATTGAGCCGCTTCACGGACGGTCATACTGTTGTCGTCGCAGTAACCGGTGATAATTATCCACCTGCTACTACTTTTACCATGGCTTCTACCCGCGACTGTCGTAGACCATGACCTCTCACCTCACCCTACGCTTGATCTTGACTTCAGATGATGCATGCGCTCGTATCCGTTATTTTTATGTTGTATATTCGATTCCAGAAAAACTAAATTATATAAGTAGTGTCTCAAGAATCACATTCTACGGAGAATTCCGTCCCGTGCCTGCCATGAGTATACGCTCTTTCAACGTGTTTGTTCCGTCTCAGCGCGCCCTTTCACGGGTTGATCTGGCGAAGAACAATTTGCAATTCTACTTCGACCTCCTAACGAGGATTACAGGCGTGTTTCACGGCCAGTGCTTGGGGATCGCTGAGGCGGGCGCGTGCTTCGTCCACGGATACCCACTCACCGGCAGTGTGTTCGCTTGAGAGTGAAATTGATCGGGACTCCGTCTGGCAACGTTGACATCCTCCCCGCCCTGAAGGGCGAGGATTCCCGACCGCGTTGGGATATTACGGTTCGCGGTTAGCAACCTGTTCTCGTGGGGCGAAACAGCCCTCACTACGGTCGAACAGGTGAACCGCTGGCTGTGCCAACCAGCCGTTATCCCTATCGCCGCCATCCGTGGCGAGACTCGGGAGTACCTTCTGTCGAATATTTTCCGCGCCATTCACATCCGCGTTCGCAACCGTATCACACTTCTCACACACGTACAGTCCACGTTCAACGCGCTGACTATCGTCGGTATGGCCGCACGCTGAACACGACTTCGACGTATCGCGTTCCGAAACCAATTCCAGGTCGATACCCTCGGCTTCCGCCTTGTAGTCGAGAAGCGTCGTGAAGCGGTCGAACGCCCACCCATGCAAGTCGAGATTGCCGTGATCGCCCCAATTCCGTGGGTCGCCGTTCTCGTCGTCCTCTCGAATACCACCGAGGTCGCCAACGACAAGTCTCCCGACATCCCGTTCGACACACTCCTTCACGATTGCTTTCGAGAGTGCGTGCAAGAAGTGTGTCCGGCGACCCGTTCGCTTCCGGTCAAGTCGAGTTGCCTCTCGGGACGATGAATCGTCACAGGTGGCTTTCTTTTTCGTGAAGTAGTATTCGTCTTCTTTGAGTGCGCCACCCGGATACAACACCGACTCGCCGCCGAACGAGACAGTGGCGATGTTGCAAATCCCGAGATCAACACCGGCCACTTCGTCACCCGGCGGTTTCGGATCGATGGTGGTACGACAGACGAACTGGAGTCGCCACTCGTCGCGTTTGTAGACCGCTCGAACCTGTTGAATGTCCCACGCAGTCAGGTCAACATCCGGGCGAGTCTGGTACTCGCAGAGGATGAAGTCCGACCGGTGTTCTTTGAGGTTGCGGCCTTTCGAGAGGCGAACGCGATTGAACTGTGCGTCGTGCTTGAAGCCAGCCGCTTTGAACGACACGGTTGAACGTGGATGGGAGTCTCCGTGTTTGCGGTAGCCGGGCGGTCGGGCACGGTCGTCGCCGTTCCGACGTTTTTCGAACCAGCCGGTGAACGCTTCAGCGAGTTCTTCGAGAACGCGCTGACTGGACTGAGAATGCAAGTCCGTGTAGCGTTCGTGGCTTTTGAGTTCGGCTTTGAGTTCCCCGTCATCGGGGATCTCGCCCGTTTCGTCCCACTGTTGTTGTGCGTAGTAGCGACCGACGTTCCAGAGCTTTGAGGCGGCCCATCCGAGTTGGTCGAGGTCGTCACGAACCTGTTGCTGGTTCGTAATCGTCGCCTCGAACGTTCGGATAGTCCGACTCATTTTCTGGCTTCATAACTGGTTATGAACGTTGTTTTGTTAATAGTGTCGGTTGGCGTGGAATATCCAGCAAAGCTACTGTCCGTGGTTTGTGCCATCCAGTGACGGCGCGTATCCCCGCGCTAAAGCGCGAGGTTTTGCGCCTGTTCATCCCATAATTTTCGAGGCGAGATCGGTCTAATCTGCTAGGATTGGTTGCAGCAACTGTCCAATTTGAGCCGTCGAAGCGATCGGCCGAGCTGAACTGACGGCGCCTGTCCAGCCTTGATCGGAGTATAGGCTCTCAACGGCCCGAAATTCGATGTCTAACAAGAACCTTCGACACTATCGACACTGATCGACTGATTAACTCACGTCAAGACAAAGCGCAATCTCTGGAGAGGCCACTGCGTAAGTATCGTCGAGATGTCACTACTATCGCCAACCAGCGTACGAAGTGTGATTAGAGTTGACAACGAACTCGTTGTCGCGTACACGCCAGCAGGTGGTCCAGGGAAGGGTGGTAGGCGGAGAAAGCTATCCGTAGACATACCACTAAGTGTGATCGATAGAAATGTGTTCTCGTCAGAGGCACCGCTCCCCCTTCTTGGGTCCCTTAGCTATGAGCATCCATTCAGGAGTTCGTCACCGACAGCGGTACTTTTGATAGTGTACTAGACAAAAACGGCATCTACAACAGGCAGCAACCGGATTGAATCACGAATCAATGGATCTATCCCGTTATTGAAGCCTACAACAGCATTGGGGAGAGAACCGGTGATTAATGGCCATGGACGGATTCTCCCACATCCCCTACGAGAGTAAGTCTCCCTCATTAGTGTCTGCTTGCAGGGACGATTCGTTCGCCCCTGAGTTGATTCCCATCGAAGACCAGACACATCTGCGAGCGGATGGACGCCCACGACGACCAACTGAAACGCCAGATGCATAGTTGGGCGTTCCGCGAACTCCAAGAGCAGATCGCGTACAAGGCCGCCGAGTACGATATCCGCGTCGATCAGGTCAGCCCCGCTTTTTATTCCCAGACCTGCTCGAAGTGCGGCTATCAATCCAGCACGAACCGCGACAAGAAGACAAGCTGGTTCTCTTGTCTCGAGTGTGGGTATGAGAGTAATAGCGACTATAACGGCAAAGAACATCGATTTGCGGCTCTTAGCTTTCCCATCGAGCAAATGTCCCGGTGGGTTGGACAACGGTCAGCTTGCCCTGAAGCCGGGACGTTGAACGTGAGCGATGTCTCCAACGTCCACTCCAGCCTAGAGTTTGAACGGGAGTCCACCGACAAGCACACCGCTTCAGCGGTGGGTCGCTGATGGGGCTACAAGTTCGGGGACAACCTGGGACGGCACTGAGGCAGCGCTGGGGTTCAATCCGCAGTATTGGAGACGATCGTCGAAAAGAAAGAAGATCCCTGACAATGCGGGAGATATCCGAATAGTATAAACTGTTCTTGGAGAGCCATCTGTGGCGGTGAATTCAGGGTAATCTCGTACGATTGGTGATAAGCGACGTATCGACCAACCAGTTGAACAGTATACCACGTAAACGGACTCCGTTTAGTGGGGCGTATGGCTTTCCTCTCCGGTGTCAAGCTCTAAATTACTCGACTAGTGAACGGGGGAAATGAGACACAAAAACACAGGGTTCTATACGTCTTTATGATCATAAGTAGGCAAATATGAGAACAGCAACTGAGATCACAGATTGGGACGATCTGGATGAGATACGGAACGAGATGTCTGGAGATTACGTGCTAGTAAACGATTTAGATGCCAATATCGCAGGCTACGACACGCATGTTACTGATCCTGACAACGGGTGGGACCCAATTGGAGGCACCTTCAGTGGAACACTCGATGGAAATGGTCACGAAATCTCTGATCTCGTTATAAACCGTCCAGAACAAGGAGAGATCGGCTTGTTTGCTGAAAACGATGGGACAGTTAAGCAGTTAAGTGTGGTAGATTGCGATATTACTGGAGATAGTGCTGTCGGAAGTCTTATTGGAATCAACGAATCCAATGGAATAATTAGTAGTTGTTCTGCGACTGGCAGCGTCAGTGCTAATGAGTATGTTGGGGGCCTCATTGGGTCTAACAACGGTGGGGAGGTGAGCGCAAGCGATGCCGCTAACACTATCAGTGGCGGCGAAAGCACTGGGGGGCTTCTTGGCTATAATTACAATGGGACAGTGACCAAATGCTATGCGACCGGTACAGTAGATGGAACATTGAGTACTGGGGGCCTCGTTGGGACAAACACCGGAACAGTTAGTCAGGCATATGCGACAGGTGGCGCAAGCGGGACTCAGAATGTAGGAGGACTTATCGGCCAGAATTTCGATGGATCTGGCGACACAGGCTACGCTACGGGTCCAGTAAGCGGGGACAGCTATGTCGGGGGCGTCGTCGGTTCTCATGTCCGCGGTGAGCAGAGCTCATCGTATTGGGACATTGAATCGACTGGCCAGCAATCGGGGGTTGGGGATGGTGATGGCGACGTGACTGGATTGCAAACTGCCGAGATGAAGGGCAAAACGGCCAAGCAATCAATGGGGGCATTCGATTTCGAGAATGTGTGGGTAGTCACAGGTCCGGAAAATTATCCGCGGTTGCGATTGGCCCACCAAGTAATTGAAATCGAGGACTGGAACGAGTTGCGGTATGTACAGGAGTATCTTGAGGGTGACTTCCGTCTGGCAAGAGATTTAGATCGGAATACACCTGGCTACGACCAGCAGGTTGGAAACCCCGATGCCGGGTGGGAACCACTTGGCGCCTCTATTGGTGAATTTGCAGGTTCACTTAGTGGAAATGGGTACAAGATAGCCGATCTCGTTATTGATCGACCAGATGAATCAGATATCGGTTTGATTGAATCGAATGACGGCAAAATTGACGGAGTCACGCTCGCAAACCACAATGTGACAGGTAATGGTCATATAGGGGGCCTCGTTGGGTTGAATTCCGGAACAGTAACCAATTGTTCTATTGATGGTACTGTGAACAGTAATGGTACTACGGGAGGGCTTATCGGCTCCAATAGCGGTGGGATAATATCTGGCTGTTCTGGCAGCGTCACTGTCAGCGGCGGCAGAAACGTTGGTGGCCTTATTGGATCAATTCGTAATGGGACAGTAAGTGATTGTTCGGTCAGTGGCGACATCAGTGGCGGGAATCCTATCGGGGGGATTATTGGGGCGTATGAGGGAGACGTAACACTGGATAACAGTCACTACGACGTTACAGCAGTCAATATCAACGGTGAGCAACGGCTCAGTGCCGGTGGACTATTTTCTGAGCAGTACCAGGACTGGAAATCCTCTGGAAAGAGTCTAAATGTAGCAGATTATGAGAGTTTGAACGTCGTCGACACCTACATTGAGATTGCAGACGTTCAGGGAATCAAGGACGCACTTGGGTTTACACAGCAGCAAGACAATAACTGGCAGTTGACTGCAGACATAGACCTCACTAACGTCACCTACGGCCTCTACATACCGCATCTCGCGGGGGCGTTTGACGGCAATGGACACACGATTACCGTTGATATCTCCCAGCCAGAAATGAGTAATATCGGATTCATCGGATATAATGCTGGCGGGGAGGTCACGGATCTCCATGTTGAGGGGACTGTCACTGGGTTTGAGCGTGCCGGTGGACTCATGGGCGCTAACAGGAACGGGACTGTGCGTGCATGTTCAGCGAATACTAACGTAACTGGTGATTTCACGACGGGAGATCAAGAAGCCGCAGGCGGTGGTACGATCGGGGGTCTAATTGGGCAGAATCTGGGGACCGTACGCACAAGCCATGCTGATGGCCCTGTAAACGGTTTTAGAAGTGTCGGCGGGCTTGTCGGAGAGAACTCGGGGACAGTGAGTACAAACTATGCCACGGGCGCTGCAAGCGGTGAGACAAATATTGGAGGACTAGTTGGGAACAATTATGATGGGACAGTGAAGTCGAGCTATGCTACGGGTGCCCCAAGCGGTGATATGGATGTTGGTGGACTGATTGGAAACAATTACAACGGGACAGTGAAAACAAGCTACGCCACCGGTACTCCAAGTGGAAACACGAGAATTGGCGGTCTCGTTGGAAATGGGTTCAATTCGGAAATCGGAAGTTCGTATTGGGATACTGAGTCAACAGGCCAACAGACAGGTATCGGCGAGGGTAATGGCGATGTGACTGGGTTACAAACTGCTGAGATGCAAGGCCAGACACCGAAACAAAACATGCCTGCGCTCGATTTTGAGCAGACATGGATAGTCCTGACCGACCCTGATGATTATCCACAATTACAATTCCAGGGTACCGTTCCATCAATCACTGCCTCAGTTGATTCGAAGGAGATCTCTCCAGGAGGAGTTATAACAATCGCGGTGGATGCCAGCGACCACACCAGCATCGAAATTAGCAAGCTCTGGGCAGACTGGGAGGTCAATACGGTTGAGACTGCCGGAGGAACAGTTGATGTCTCTGAGGGCGAAACTTTGGATACTAGTACTGTAACTATCACGTGGGACGGCGAGCAATCTCTCGCTCAACCAACTCTCGAGTTCAGTCTGCCACAGCGGTACATCGGGGGTGAGTACCAGATTGACGCTATCGTGACGAATGAAACTATGGCCGCCGAATCCACAGCGACGTTTAGTATAACAAATTAGTGCCGTGTTGAATAGATGCTGAGTCCCGGTTAGAGTGATTCACAGAGCGGTTCTATGTTGGAGATGGCGAACATGAGGACGCTCTCATGGAACTGTCGATACCAGCCGAGCGCTCGCACGGCGTCGCCGAGCGAGTGCTTTGTCGTCAAGTACGATGTTTCGGCCATCCAGCGCTGAGAGTGATGTTTACCCGGATGTGTGCGTTGTTGCCAGGCGTCACCGGTCTCGATCCACGCTGTAAGATGAGTGGCTCGATACCGAGCGCGTAGAATTCGTATCTCGTGATCCAGTTGTGGAAGGCTTTGTCAGTGGCGACAGACAGCAGGTCGTCCGCGTTCCGGCGGACGACCTACGGCCCGGTCTTCGTATCGTGTTTCCATCGGGCAGAGATGTGTACGTCAAGAACCACGAGCGACTCTCTATCGGAGAGTGTCATGACTTTCAACGTTTGAACGTTGCTTCCTGGCCGCTGGCAGGAGTACGATGAAGCTGAGCGGCGGTCGAAGAATGTGTTGCCGAGTGCTACATGGCCAGACTGCGGGTGCTGCTGCGCCGAAGCGCGCAGCAGCGCCCGTCACACCCATATTTTCAGTCGGTCGAACGACTTGTAGATCGTACTGTAGCCTGGGAGGTCGTCCCAATCTAAGCCGAGTGCGTCACGAACCTCGGCCATGTACTTCAGCCGATTCGGTGTTTCACGGTAGCTGTGGCCGTCTTCGAGCAGAAGACAGTGGAGAACGACATGCTTCTAGCGGGCGAACCCACCGCTGGCGGGCGCGCGCGATCCCCAACCTTGTTTGACTAGCTGCCGACACTGCTCAACGAAGCCAAGGAGATTGACCTCCATAGCCAGAGTCGAATTCCTCGGCTTCGTCCTTTTACTCCGTGATAACCACCGATTAGACCGCTATTCAACACAGTATGAAATACTGGTTAGCTGAACACAGGCGCTAAGCCCCCGTCCTCAAGGAGCAACACAGGGCGAAACTCGCGGACATACCGATTCGGCTTCACCGCGCTATCCCCGACGGCGGCACACTCAAACAGGTCACGGTCAAGAAGGAACCGACGGGCGAATGGTTCGCCACCTTCGGCGTCCAAATGGACCGCGAGCCACCCAAACGCCCTGAGAATCCCGAGAAGTGCGTCGGTATCGACGTGGGGATTCTCAAGTACGCCCACGACACCGACGGCACGGCGGTGGGGTCGCTCGACCTCTCGGACGAACGTGACCGCTTGGAACGCGAACAACGGAAGCTCTCGCGGAAACAACATGGGTCGAACAACTGGAAGGAGCAACGGCGTCGGGTCGCGGAGTGTCACGCCGACTTCCAACGGAAGCGCCGCGACTTCCTACACAAGCTCTCGAACTACTACGCTCGGGAGTACGACCTCGTGGCGGTCGAGGACTTGAACGTGAAGGGGATGATGGAGTCGCCGTCGAACAGTCGCAACACGGCGTCTGCCGCGTGGCGGACGTTCCTCTCGTTGCTCGAATACAAGTGCGAACGGGAGGGGACGCACTTCGTGGCGGTCGAACCAGCGGGGACGACCAAGGAGTGCGCGGCGTGCGGTGTCTCGACAGACAAGCCGTTGTGGGTCCGCGAACATTCCTGTCCGTCGTGCGGATTCACCGTCGACAGGGATTGGAACGCGGCGTGGAACATTCTTTCTCGCGGAGCGAAACAAGTAGGAGAGGGACGCTCCGAATCAACGCCTGTGAAGACTGTGCTCCCTACGGGAACTACTACGGTTCCTGCAAAGCGCGTCTTGGAAGCAGGAAGCCCTACCCTCAACGACGAGCCGCGTCAGCGGCGAGTGAGTAGGGTAGGGTAGGGTAGGGTAGGGTAGGGTAGGGTAGGGTAGGGTAGGGTAGGGTAGGGTAGGGTAGGGTAGGGTAGGGTAGGGTAGGGTAGGGTAGGGTAGGGTAGTTCACTGGTACCGACAGGGTAATTCATCACCTATTCGAATAAAATCGGGGCTGTTTGAGATCAAAAATTCTGTTTGGTTTGCGTTCTTGAATCCACGAAGCGTAGGATCATGGTGGCCACTGCCGTAGGGGCTACTGTTCGTGGATCGCGTACATACGCCGGTCAGTACTACCGATGTAGACGACCCCGTCAATAACGGCCGGTGAGGACCACACGGCACCGCCCGTAGTATAGCTCCATTGCTCGGTACCGCGATCGGCATCGATAGCATAGACCTCTGAATCGTGGCTACCGATGTAAACCGTGTCGTTGACGACTGCTGGTGATGAGGTCACATCGTCACCAGTCGCAAATGACCACTCATTATCACCAGTATTGGCATCAACAGCATAGATAGCATTGTCCTCGCTACCGACATAGACGAATTCTTCAGTTACTGCTGGTGAAGCGGCGATGGCGCTGTCAGTCTCGTAGGTCCATAGCGGGTCGCCAGATCCAGCGTCCAGCGCTGTGAGGATGCCATCATTGTTCCCTACATATACTGTCCGGTTGAGTACAGCAGGCGATGAGGCAACTGCACTTCCGGTGTCGTACTGCCACTGGAGGCCACCAGTCTCCTCATCCAGAGCGTAAATAGTTCCATCGTGGCTCCCAACGTAGACAGTCCCAGCCGTGACAGCCGGCGCAGTATTGACCCAGTTTCCAGTTTTATAGGTCCACTGCTCGTTGCCAGTTTCGGCGTCCAGCGCGTAAACAGTGCCATCGTCGCTCCCGATGTAGACAGTCCCGTCAGTTATCGTGGCCGGAGAATCAACGAAGCTTTCTGTCTCATAGGTCCATTGCTTGTCGCCAGTGGCTGCGTCGAGAGCGTAGACGGAATGGTCACCGCTGCCAAGATAGACGGTACCGTTTGCTATAGCGGGCGTTGAGTCAACAAAACTCCCTGTCTCGAATCGCCACTCTGTCGCACCCGAATCCGCATCAAAGGCATAGACCGTACCATCCCGACTCCCAACGTAGACCGTCTCATTCCAGATGACCGGTGATGAAAGGTGGATTGCTCCATCGGTTGCACGGGTCCACGCTGGCTCGACAGGCCCTTGGACCCCACCCGCTCTGGGCCGCCACCCCACATTCCGAGTCCCAGCACCGTAGCTCCGCCAGACAGGGCGATTAATTTCGGGTTTGACAGTAATATTCACGCGATCGGTCGTTGTCGTCTTGCCATCAGAAACGGCTAATTCAAACGTGAGTGTCTGTCGGGCGTCGACGTTCGGGGCGACGAACGTCGGGGACGCTGTCGCAAAGTCTGAGAGTGTGACTGAGGAGCCACTAACTTGCGTCCACTGATACTCAAGAATATCATCTTTGTTTGGGTCATAGGACTCAGACCCATCTAACGTGACCATCATCCGCTCGTCAACAAACCTGTCGGGGCCGGCATCGGCAACTGGTGGGGTATCCCCATCCCTGCTGACAGTAACCGTGCGTGTTGTTTCAGTTACTGCTCCGTCATCGTCAGTGACAGTGATCGTGACCGTGTACTCGCCGGTCGTATCATAGGTATGAGAGACAGTCATACCGGTCTTGGTCGTTCCATCACCGAAGTCCCATTCAACAGAAGCGACTGTCCCGTCGGAGTCAAACGAAGGCGACACATCGAACGTGATAGCGGATTCAGGCGAAACCATCTCCCGCCAGTCGCTGTATCTGAGCTGCGGAGGTCGATTTTGGTCAGTGGCATCATCCAGGACTGTCACGACCCAAGCATTGTCACGGGCACCAACAACGGTGTAGTTGCCGTTCCGGGTATGCGTCAGTGCGGTAATTGCTGGGAGGTCGCCGCCATCTATCGTTGTATTCCACTGTTTCGTCCCATCGCGCCGGTACTTAACAAGAAGGCCTGATCGTAACCCGCTACCGACAGATTGGCTCTCCCCTGCAACAACGTATCCACCGCCGACTGCTCGAACTATATCGGTCGTAAATTCATATTCGGAACCACCGTGCGATCTTGACCACGCAAGATTACCCTTGACATCCGTTTTGAACACACGATATTGGGTCACCATGTTACTCGTCTCGGAGACACCAGCGATTGCGAATCCCCCATCCGATGCCCGAGTAATCGCGGTGCCCCTAGTATAGGCCGACCCTCCGTACCGTTCGAGCCACCTGACTGTACCGTTGGGCGTGATCCTTGCGAGGTAGGTCTGATTCTCATCATAACTCTCGTATCGGCCGGTGACAGCGAGATCACCATCCGGTAACTGGATTACATCCTCAGTAGTGTCGACCGTCTCAAGAGCCGACCATTCTACCTCGCCGTTCTCGTCTAATTTCACCACATGACTTCCGACGGCGACAAATCCACCGTCAACTGTCGCTCGGATCTGCTCATTGTTTTCCATCTCCGTCCGCACAGTCCACTGTTCGGTCCCATCGTCTTTGACCCTCGTAACATTTCCATGATAGCCAAGAAACGCATACCCGTTTTTCGGCGTCGCGACGCTGAATGGGATATCTGAGTACCCTGCGGTCCCATAGGTCTCATTCAGTATTTCATTACCTGACTGGTCAAGTACCAGCAACCAAGCATCCGATAGTCTACCAGTAGGCCGGTCTGTCCGACCAACAAAAACGTATCCATCACTCGTCCGACGAACGTCCTTAAACTCCTCATTAACTGTGTAGTCGTATGTTTGAGAATCGATGACCCGATTGACATCAAAGGTCCGTACGACCGTCTCAGTGTTCCCATCTGCATCAGTAACTGTCAACGATAGTTTCCGTTCTCCTTCAGTCGTGAACTGTCGTGAAGTAGTTACTCCAGTGGCATCAATAGTCCCGTCATTGCCGAAATCCCACTCATAGCTCGCGATGGTACCATCCGGGTCAACTGACTTGCTAGCATTGAATTGTGCCGTTGAGCCAATCCAGAGGTCTTTCGACGAAATTGTTGGCGTTGGATCTGTTTCCTCCACGTTGACGACAGTGCCATCAGTGTTCGTTGCCATCCCATCCGAGACCGTAAGTTCAAACCGTAGCTGCGTCCAGCCATCAACATCTGGTGCGGTAAATGATGGTGTCGCGGTTGATGGATCAGATAGCGTAACATTCGGTCCGAAGGTCTGGGTCCACTCATAGGAGAGGCCGTCTCTATCAGGGTCGAATGAACCTGTTCCGTCCAGTTCGACCGATGTCCGTTCGTCAACGGTTCGGTACGGGCCAGCATCTGCCTCCGGCGGCGCATTTGGCGAGACCGTGATATTCACGACATCCCTGTCGGTTGCCCTCCCATCCGAGGCGACGAGTTCGAACGTCAGGGTTGTCGTGCTATCGACAGTCGGTGCGGCGAACGTCGGTGTTGCGGTCGATACATCTGCTAAAGAGACGGCTGTCCCACTGGTCTGAGTCCATTGATAGGTAAGCGAATCCCCATCAGGATCCGACGAACCGCTGCCATCCAGTTCAACCGAAGTTCCCTCATTGACTGTTCGGTCTATGCCCGTCTCTGTCACTGGCGGTCGGTTATCAACACTCACGTTGAGAGTGCGCTCTGCGGCCGCTGTGTTGCCGTCACTGTCGGCTACGGTTAGATTGATGATGTAGCTACCGGCAGTTTCGAACGTACGTGTTGTAGTCTCACCAGTGGCGTCGACCGTCCCATCGCCACCGAAGTCCCACTCATACCTCGTGATAGAGCCGTCAACAACGGTCCCATCACTTTGTACCCGTTGGTCAGTCGAGTTCCCCGCATCAAACGTGACACTCGTCCCTGGCGGGACCGCCTGTGGTGCCTCGATAACTGGTTCAGGCTGTTCAACACGAGTCTGTAGCGCTTCGACGGCTACTGTCGCTGTTGTCGAGGCAGACCGGCCAGACACGTTCGAGACAGTCAGCGTAACATCGTAGTTGCCGTCGGACTCAAATGTGTGGACTACCTGCTGTCCTGTCTTCTCAATGGTTCCGTCAGCGTCAAGATCCCACTCATACGTATCGGCGGCCGTTGTTGCAATGAACTTCGTCGCGTTGCCAGTCGTCACATAACTTCGGTTCAGCCTGAATGAAGCCGTCAGGGGTGGCCGCTCGATTACAGTGATGTTCGTCGTAGTGGTTGCTGACAGACCGGCGTCATCAGTGACTGTTACCCGCACCCGCTTGACGCCGGAGTCGTCGAAACTTGTCTGGAAGGTTTGTTTTGTATAACTCTGCTCGTAGTTTCCATCATCGTCAGTGTCGATCTCGATGGATGTTGATGCGATAGCACTATCATCGGACGAATTGCTTACATCTATCGTGATTGTCTCACTCGGACGAACTTGTGTGTTTGAAGTCGACAGCGATGGAACTGGTGGCGTATTTACTGAGACTGACCCGGTGGTGAGATTGACTGCGCTCCACCCTTGTTGATCGGTCGGATAAGCACTGTCAGTTGGATAACGGGCGAAGACATCCTGCGCGTCCTCACTGATTGCAGGCTTGAATGCAGCGCGATAGGCAAGCCATGGATTCTCGTCGGCATCTGTTTTCTCAATGGTAACTGTGTAAACATTCTGTTCACCCGGTTCGTAGGATTCATAAATATCAACAAGTGGATATTTCGCCGTCATCGTGTCCCCAGTGCTGGTAAACAAGGTCTCCCCTGGTGCTGTCTTCGTGACCCCTGCAGCCTCTGTATCACCAGAAGTATTCGCGACATTGGTGACTGTTAAGCTGTCGGCGTGTGAAAATGAGAGGTAGCCCTGCCTACCGGTCAGCCCCGAATTGTCACCATTTGAGACGACGAAAGCGACATCAAGTTGCTGCCCGACATCAAGAGCGGCCAGATCAGTGCGGACAGCTGAAAGATCACGCTCAGTCGTGACGTGTGGGTCGGGGTCTTTGGCAAGCGGTCGCAGGTCCTCAGTAATATGGCGCTCCTCTGAGAGCGACCACTGGTAGAGAGCGCTGAAGTACGACTGTACATCCGTTCCTCCAGCCCGTTGTTTCTGGTCAAGCGCCTCGTTCGCTAGACAGGCATCATATGACAGCGACGGGTAGTATTTGTAGGGACCAATCCGCTGGCACGTCCCGCGGATAATCGCGTACTCTTTCTGGATATACTCAAGCGCCTTCTCACGGTTGTGATTTCGCCACGCTTTTGCCTCCTTTCGGTAGAGCCGCTCAAGATGGCTCAGTGGTTTCGAGGCATTACCACCACGTTTCACGTAGTCGGTATCGACTCGAGAAAAGAGGTTTTCCTCAAGTTTGAGTGCGACACGACCAGTCTTGCCAACGGCACCACCTCGGTAGTCTCCGGAGGCCATCTCGTAGGCAGTCTTGGCATTATCCAGCGTACCTGCATAGGGGACTGCACTCATCGCCAGCGACTTCGTCTGTTCAGCCGCGACCGTTGAGAATGCATCTTGCATGGCGGTTCCAACCGTCTGATTCCAGGGTTCATGATCAACAACAGTATGGTACGTATCTTGGTACCCGCTGGCAAGCGTCGCGCGGCGCTCAGCACCTCGTGCCAGTGCCGCCCAAGAGGTTCCGCTCTCTGAGATCGTATACGAGCCGGTCGTTGTATCGTCAGTCGTTCCGCCGTCGGTGGCCGTCGCAGTAACATCAATACTGCTTGCAGTTGTATCGTCGGGTACGTTCACCCAGACGATCGCGGAGTGTTTCGTCTGCTGCCGGAAGAACGTCTCTGAACTGAATTCGGCGGTTGTTTCTGAAGGCCGGGCTACAGTCGGATAATCCGTATTCGAAGTAACTGCCCGGGAAATAGTGGCCCCATTCCCCGAGACGGTAACTGTCAACCCCGGTTGTGTTACCTTATCGTCGGTTAGTATCCCTCCACTAGCCGTCCTGACACTCACGATGATCGGATAGGTACCACCGGGGGCAAACGATTGGTCGGTGGGTGGTGGGGACAGCGTGAC
Organism: Halosimplex rubrum; assembly: GCF_013415885.1. Classification (NCBI taxonomy): domain Archaea; kingdom Methanobacteriati; phylum Methanobacteriota; class Halobacteria; order Halobacteriales; family Haloarculaceae; genus Halosimplex; species Halosimplex rubrum. The sequence goes on along the minus strand of NZ_CP058910.1, from coordinate 1,256,560 downwards.
TGTCTGCCCTAAATCAGCTAGTATCGTCTCCCGTGGTACATGGAGGCCAGAAACGGTATCGAGATTCGATGGACTTCGCAGGTGGGGTACTCGATTCCTAGTAGATTGCAACTGACGATGGGGTACACCAGATGTTCCGGAATTAAGTCTCGTGTTGCTGAATATTCGATCTGCGAGGTCTATTGTTTGCCTCGTACTGGCGTTTGAACTTTCCACTGGGTGTCCAGCTGTCGGTTCAGAATTACCTGTTGTGGAGAGATTCCCGGTAGCCGGCGACTGAGATGCCAGTTCTCCTACTGTAACTCCTGCTCCGGCCGATCCAAGGAGAAGAATCCATACAAAGAAGACTGCCATCCATCGGTTACCCATACTTACCACTTCGTATTGTATTTCTCAGAATAAAAGCTACGACATAGAGAGATGTCTTGATTCAGCGAGAGAATCCCGCCCTTCCCGTGAGTACGAGGTTCCGACGCGCTGTCGGAACCGAGGAGCGAACAGGGCGGGAGTGAATCGCGTGAGCGCCGTGCCACAATCCTCGGAACTGTTTGTAGGCCAATTGCGTATTGGTTAATAGTCCCACACTCTTCTAGTTCAGCCCCTCGAATGAGACTGAAGCAAGAAAGATGGGGGGGGGGGAAGCTGGGGGGTAGGGAGAAGAGTTTCCCGGGGAACGAAGCCTGCACAAGGGTAACAGTGGCAGGCAATCCGATGTTAGATTAGCTGGTTGAAAAAATGTGGAGGTGACTTCAGAGTCTGAAAACACCGTATTTTGGCTGCAGGACTGTCAAATAAAACATGCAGCTGCCCTCGACAGTTCTGTTCTGGAGGGATCGACCCTAGATACACATTTCGTGACCCTCAGAAAGGTGTTATACACTGTCTATGAACTCTTCAAAGGGGGCAACGACAGATTACGACCGTCGATCTGACTTCATCCTCTGCGAGGATGAATCCTACCCAACGTCGAAGGCGAGAACATCCAAGAAACGTACTGTAAGAGGGAAACACTACTTCACCCCGTGGGATACCGACCGATCCCGAGAACAGGCTGTCGAAGCGGGCAGTGAAGACTCAGAAGAAACTCTCTCAGTCCAAGGATCACTTCCTCTGTACTCTCTCAAAGCCACATCGTCCAACGGTTGTCAAAGAAGGCGTGAAGCAGACCGCTATTGGCAACCTCAGCGGCATTCGAGAAGTCGCCAACTGAGACGGTGTCTTGCGGAACTAGGATGTATCGGGGCACAAGAACGCCATGGAAATGCCACTTACACGAGCGGTTTCGTCATCGTCGACTCATTCCCCGAATTGTATGGTATTATAAAATAATATTTTGCTTGAAAGCCGGGGATACTGTACGATGAAATGTGAACGGTGTAGGGAGGACACTACAGTCACTCGATACGAAGTTGACGGGTTCACTGGCTATCTCTGCGAGAACTGTGCTGACACATGGAACAAAATAACGACAGATGGCTAACCTTCGAGTGGAAACGAAGGGGTGACTATCAGACAGGCGACTTCCCACCCGCGGTCATATCTATTCAAACCACTCTTTGTATTCGCCGGAACTGTGGCATTCAGCCACTGTGAGTTCTTTATTTCCCTTATCATGATTTTCTGGTGGGACAAATCTGATCTGTAAATCCAAATCTCGGCCTTGTTTAGACGCGTAATTTCAGGGTCGTGAGTGGCTAACACTAATTTTGATGTTTCTAACGGCGCATTTCAAGACGAGTTCGCAAAACTGACTGAACCACGTTCGCGCACGAACGGTCTCGCCGTATTTTCGACGAAGCGCGAAAAATGTGGATTCGGCGTTCAAGCGTTGATGGTAGATCGTGTCATCAGGCAATAGATTATTAGCGATGCCGTGCCAGCCAAATTCGCGGTGCTTGAGCACCGATTTTACATCTTCAGCTCGTAATATTTGGCGAAGTAACCACCAGTCGTATACTTTGTCGGCGACAAGAATATTCAGTTTGTCGAGATTGCGCTTGACCATCTGCCAGCCGATCTTGGAATCGTGTGGTTGACAGAAAGAGCTATATAACCAAAGTATACATTTCGGGTCGTTGCATTATCCGGCATGATATTGGACAGTCTCGATCACATTCGTTGATCAAAATCGGATATCGTGAGGCGTGCATGATGCTCGAGGTCCTGATCCGACATTTCGCTGGTTATAAATATGTGAGACAGTATCAAATCCACAGGGATGCGGAAGCAAGACATCACTAAGCATGGTATCTCGAAAGTAATCGACGAACCTGGCGATACATTTGGCACTGCCGAGTCGATCACAGAGGGCGAGTACGACGGGCGTATCTCACAGAGTGATGAGGACTATTATGCGATCGACCTGACTGACGGTGACGTTCTCGAGGTGGAGGTTCAATTCCAAGAATCAAATTACGAGGAGGATCACCTCGACGTCGACCTGTATGATCCTAACGAGGACTTCCTCGAGTCAGACACGACGATCGACGCCGGAGCAAAAACAGCAGCGACTGCCACCCAAACCGGCACCCACTACATCAAGATCGACGGGGCTGACGACGATCTTACCGAGAACGATTACTCACTGTTCGTCAACCGAATCGAGCCTGCCGAGAACGACGTGTTCCAGCCCAACTACAATTTCAATACGGCCGCGTCAGTAACTGAGGGGTCCTATAGCGCCAGCATCGTCCCGTCCGACCACGACTACTACGCGATCGATCTCAACGACGGTGACGTTCTCGAAGTTGAGCTTCAGTTCCAGGAATCAAACTATGAAGAGGACCACCTCGATGTCGACCTCTATGACCCCAACGAAGACTTCCTCGAGTCAGACACGACGATCGACGCCGGAGCAAAAACAGCAGCGACTGCCACCCAAACTGGGACCTACTATATCGAAGTGCAGGGTACGGACAACATCCTCACTGAGAACGACTATTCACTGTTTGTCAACCGGATCCAACCCGCCGAGAACGACGCGTTCCAACCCAACTACAATTTCAACACGGCCGCGTCAGTCACTGAAGGGTCGTATGACGGGAATATCGTTCCATCCGACCACGATTACTACGCGATCGATCTCAACGACGGCGATGTCCTCGACGTAGCGATCCACTTCGACGAGACGAACTACGAGGAAGATCACCTCGACGTCGATCTGTATGATCCCAACGAGGACTTCCTCGAATCAGATACGATGACCGATGCCGGAGCGAGAACAGCAGCGACTGCCACCCAAACCGGGACCTACTATATCGAGGTCCAGGGGACCGACAATATCCTCACCGAGAACAGTTATACGCTATCCGTCAACCGAATCGAACCTACCGAGAACGACGCGTTCCAACCCAACTACAATTTCAACACGGCCGTGTCAGTCACTGAGGGATCGTATAGCGCCAGCATCGTCCCGTCCGACCACGACTATTACGCGATCGACTTGACTGATGGTGACGTTCTTGAGGTGGAGATCCATTTCGACGAGACGAACTACGAGGAATATCACCTCGACATCGATCTGTATGATCCCAACGAGGACTTCCTCGAATCAGATACGACGACCGATGCCGGAGCGAAAACGGCAGCGACTGCCACCCAAACCGGGACCTACTATATCGAGGTGCAGGGTACGGACAACATCCTCACCGAGAACAACTACACGCTCTCTATCAATCGAATCCAACCTGCCGAGAACGACGCGTTCCAACCCAACTACAATTTCAACACGGCCGTGTCAGTCACTGAGGGATCGTATAGCGCCAGCATCGTCCCGTCCGACCACGACTACTACGCAATCGCCGTAAATAGCGGTGGCACAATCGATGTAGATGTTCAGTTCGACGAGACGAACTACGAGGAGGACCACCTCGATGTCGATCTGTATGACCCTAATGAGGATTTTCTCGAATCAGACACAACGACTGACGGTGGAGCCAATGTGGCAGCAACTGCGTCCCAGACTGGCACTCATTACATCAAGATACAGGGCACTGACGACATCCGTACCAAGAACGACTATACTATGTCTGTTACTGCGGATGTCATCGGAACCCCATCTGTTGACGGGAGTGTCACCATCAATGGGAACCAAGTGACGTTCAAGTACCAGATCACGAACGAGGAGAGTAAGACTGTCTCGAACGTGACACTGAACATCAACAACGACTTTGCTGGTTGGTCTATCGAGTCGGAAGAGTCAACGGCCGACAGTTGGGATGTTATTGACCAGACCTGGACATGGAATAGTATCCCAGCCTCTACGTCCGAAGATGCACAAGTGACCTTGAGTGCTCAGAGCGGTGCTGAGGACGAGTTTCAGCGGTTACGGGCGATCACAGCAGTCGGAGACACGGTTACAGACCTCGTGACGCCACTGTACGATCCGACTGCCCCCACCGAACTATCTATAGATGTAACTGGTGATACAATTGGCATAAATCAGCAAGCTAAGATAAATATCTCCGCAACGTACGTAGACAGTATCATTCTCGAGGATCTGTGGGCCGACTGGACCGTTAATTCATCCGTTTCAGACGACGTATTCATCGACTTGATCGCCGAAACCGGCAAAGTCACGCTGAAGTGGGATAGTATCCAGTATTCTGTCTCTCCCGTGATAACCATCACTCCCCCGAACAGATACGTAGGTGGAACGTATCAGCTCCAACTCACCGTATCGAACTCCGAAGGCGATTCTGCCACGAAGACGACACAACTCACGATCGACTGATATTCTCCCACGGCTACAGCCGTGGGCTTTCAGCATGGACTCCCGCTCTGGCCGACACTGTCTACAGAATTTCTATCTTCTGGCGAAGAGAGTTTCAGTCGCTTCGATTCTCCTCGGACTTTGCCGAATCGTGGCCGTGGAAGTGACAATATATCGAAGTACCTTCGGCGACAATTCAGGGATTCGAGAATGGTTCAGCACATTCATGCCTGGGTCGAAGAGTGTGGTGGCTGGCTTGAGACGGTAACAGACTGGTGAACGGGTGGAATACGACGTGGTGAAATGGATCGGTGAAGCGGTATCGTATTCGTATTGGGAATGGAAGGCTGCTATTGTTCTCGCGACCAATAGACTTATTTCATTGGTCTGTGTACCAATAGATGAGGATGGCCGCATCGACCGACGACCTCGATGGCGTAAGCGAGGGACGAAAGTATCCTGACGGGACAGTCGTCCGCGTGTTTTGCATGCGGACGGACCGGGATGCGTACCCGTCTGGATGGGCCTACAAGCTCCACTACGGCGCGACTGAGCCGGATCCGCCCCGCACGCTTAACGACGGGACGATTCGTCGGTACGACAACTCACACGAAGACACGAAGGGGCACGAACTGCACGTCGCACCGGAGCCCGATCCAGAAATCATCACATTCCACGGGATGGTCGAATTGTGGGAACGGTTCTGGAGCGAAATCCCAAAATCCGAGTTCGATGTCAAGTGAGGCCATCACACGACGGTGATAGCATGAATGATACCACGCCGCCACTGCACCCGATGGAACGCGAACAGCTTCGGGCCGAATCAACCCTTGTCGTAACCGTGAAGTCGGACGACGAGTTCCATGATGATGTCACCAACGGGATTGAGGCATTTGAACGGGGTGATGAGGTGAATTCCACGCTAACGCTCTCGTTCACCAGCTACGACGACCTCATGGAGACGCTGACGCCGCGCGTCCTCGATCTCATCGAAGCCATCCGCCAGGAAGAGCCATCCAGCATCAACGAAACCGCACGGGTTGTCGACCGGGACGTGAAGAACGTCCACGAGGAACTCAGTCAGCTCGCCCAGCTGGGCATCATCTTCTTCGAGGAAGACGGCCAGAGTAAGCGCCCGGTCGTCTGGTTCGACGAGCTCGTTATCAATCTTCCATTTACTCCGGAAGCGGGCGACACGTCGACCGCTGCGCCGTGAGCACAGCGCAGGCGTTCGTCACATTGGCGAGAACCGCCTAGACGTCCTCCAGATGCCCTCGTCGCTGTTCCATGTTCTCCTGGGCAGTGCGCTCGTCGTACTTCTCGATAAACGCCTGGTGGGTCGCACGTTCCGGTTCTCAGAAGGCATATATGCGCCAGATCTGCCGTTCCTCAATGTGGCCGATATAGAAACCGATGACTGAGGTCGCCGTTCTTGGTCCGGCGCTATAGATCCGTTTGTATCCCTCGGTTGGGGTGAGAGGGACTCGGGAGAGCAGCAGTGCGGCTCCCGAGTACACCCTCTCGAAGTAATGATGCAACCGAACAGCCGAGCCACGCACGAGGGCGACAAGCGGTTGGTCAGTCTGCTGGCCGCTCCTGTCACCCCCCGGTGCGTGGCATATTCGATTGTACAGGCTACGAATACCAAGTCGGTGTCCGCGGGACAGAGGTCGCCATGTGGCCCCCTGTGGAGCCGTCGGGAACTCTGTCGACGGTGTGACGACTGGCCGGGACAGGACTCGATCGAGCAGGAGGGGAATCGATGAGCGACGACTTCCGAGTGGCAGTATACGACAGGTGGGGCGACGAATGTGTGGTCTGTGGGCGGTCGCCAGACAGCTGGCTCGATACGACGGCCGGTACCAGAAGGCAAGAAAAGCTCTCGCTCCACCACATCAACGGCGATGAGACGGACGACCGCGTCGAGAACGTTATCCCGGTCTGTCAGAGCTGTCACGTCCATATCCATCGCGTCGACGAGCCGCCATACCGGAAATGGCACCGGCAGCTCCCGCTCGAACATCGCCACGCGTGGAACGAACACCACAAAGAGTACTACGAGGGCCCGCGGCTGACGCGGGCAGCAGCCGACCGGCGATTCGGTGACGAGGGCGGTACGCCAGAGAGTTTAAAGTATCTCCGACACGAACAGAGCGCTACAGATCGGGAGTCGGTGGATGATGAAGTAAGCACTGGTAGCACTGGCCGTGAGCCCCTCAACCGACCCCGAGAGATCACGGTGGCGTACACGCCGTCGAAGGAGAGCCGCCACCGAATTCGGTTCGTAGATCGGTGTGATGGATCCGGTTGGTGGCGCGTCACGGACGAGTGGACTGGATGCACGTGGCGCCCCGTCGGCCGGGAACCGGTGTCGGATGTCGAAGTCACGATTGATCGTGAGCGGGATACCGGGGGAGATAACGGAAGCGGACGCTGAAACGGTAGTGTTCAATGTAATAAAACAGTTACTTTTTCACCAGCGACACCAGATGTCCGTGAAAGAGGGTGTCGTACAGCAGTTCACTTTGCAAGCATCTATGACTCCCTAGCCCATGGGGGGTTCGTTCAGTCCCAGTCAGTCGAATCTGCAACCCCCTGAGATCGGCATTTGCTCGTCAATATCGACTGTTCCCTGTAGAATACCGGAATACAAGGTTGGGAATTCCCTGCTAGTATAGTGGCAAATCTACGGAAGTGAAGCGAGGATCCCAGTTAGGCGACGGAGTGAGACGGTGACCCCACCCCCCAGGGGGTGCTCAGCCGGTCGAAATCCCCACGGATCGCGGTTGGCGATTGCCTGGGAGTCGATAAATGAGAAAATTTTGAATTGTTTCATACATAGCGGAACACCCCTTCTACTGCTAAGGTTTTCCGATTTCAGGGATGCGACGAACAGGGGGTGTTGATATTTTTCAGACGCTTGTGAATACGGCGTAGTCGCCGTGAAAACGCCACTGTGGGGCGAAGATGAGCGATATGGTCTGCCGTCTGGCGACTACGACCAGGGGATTTCAGGAGTATCTAGACGCAGATCGGAGTGAAAACCGTATACTAGCGGGGAACGAACTACGATGTATGTGCGGACCAAAGGCGATACACCGGGTGTTCCGCCCGATTCGGGAATTTCGGCAGATTGTAGATCACGGCGTGTTTGACAAGAATGGTATAGAACACGACATACTTCATTGAGTGTGTGGACGGGTTCGTACAGTCAGGAATAGGACCGATGCAAACGGGTTCCCTGCAGCGCGGTTCGGAATTGATGGGGAACGATAGGTCCCGATGCAGATGCAAGCAAACGAGGTCGGCGGGAAATCTATGAGCAAACCGACGCCACATATGGAGTTGCGATCGCTTGTCGTCTACTGACATTCGTGCCGATACCCTCCGAAAGACACTGTATTCGATGGCTCAGACACGGCGAAGAGAGCGGCCTCTATACTCCGCCGCGGGGTATGACTGTGACTTGGACATGTCGGACATACTATCGAGGATCTGGAGGATAGCCGGGAGCCTCTCGAAGAGAAATGTCGGGTTGGTGTCCGTGGTATCAACACGGATATCCGGATGATCAGGTACTCTAGGAGGCACTTGAGAACACCTCAGTAAGCGCACTTGACACCTCAATTTATCATGTCGTGCAGGGGAATCTCCCCTAGAGTTGAACATCGACGGGTGATACCTCGAGTTCGTGAGTCACCGGCAACTCGAACGTGAGTGATACCATAGTGGATACAGCCCCATTCAATCATTTCGGCGAGCACGCTCGGGTCGACGAGGACACTCGGATATCCCAGTAGCCGCTCCAATCTGTGACTCACCGTTTCAGTGCTGTCGCCATCAAACTCCTGTCGCTACGTTAGTGGATCGCGCCTGCAACTGATCCCCTACGCGAAGGCTCGACCAGTAGCGAAGATTATCTCTTAGGTAACAAAGAAGGAGCGTTACGAGCTGACTGTTACATAAGATACTTCGAGCGATTCAGCAGCCGCTTCGCAAGACCGGTATACCCTATCAGCTATCATCCGGCCAAAAAGAGCAAGCGTTATCTGAGAAGTCCTAAATTACTACTGTATCATGCAAGCCGTCGTGCTGGCCGCCGGTGAGGGAACGCGGCTGCGTCCGCTGACCGAGGACAAGCCCAAAGGGATGGTCGAGGTCGCGGGCAAGCCGATCCTCACCCACTGTTTCGAGCAGCTGGTCGAACTCGGCGCCGACGAGTTGCTGGTCGTCGTCGGCTACAAGAAACAGGCCATCATCGACCACTACGAGGACGCGTTCGAGGGCATCCCGATCACCTACGCCCACCAACGCGAGCAGAAGGGGCTGGCCCACGCCCTGCTCACGGTCGAAGAGCACATCGACGACGACTTCATGCTGATGCTCGGCGATAACATCTTCCAGGCCAACCTCGAGGACGTCGTCAACCGGCAGTCCGAATCGCGCGCCGACGCCGCCTTCCTCGTCGAAGAGGTGCCCTGGGAGGAGGCCAGCCGCTACGGCGTCTGTGACACCAACAAGTACGGCGAGATAACCGACGTCGTCGAGAAACCGGAGGACCCGCCCTCGAACCTCGTGATGACCGGCTTCTACACGTTCACGCCTGCCATTCTCCACGCCTGTCACCTCGTCCAGCCCTCCAACCGCGGCGAGTACGAGATCAGCGACGCCATCGACCTGCTCATCCACTCCGGGCGGACCATCGACGCCATCCGTATGGACGGCTGGCGCACCGACGTCGGCTACCCCGAGGACCGCGACGCCGCCGAGCAACGGCTGCAGGAGGCCGGCGTCGTCGACACCGACGACGACGGCGAGCAGGCCGACGCGACTGCCGAGTGATCAGCGAAACACCGGGCCTAACTCGTCCCCGACTGCCGCCATGACGATGGCTTTTTTTCCGGCCGGGTTGGCGATACGACAATGAGTATCCTCGTCGCCGGAGGCGCCGGCTTCATCGGTGGCCACCTCGCCGAAGCGTTCGCCCGCGACGGCCACGACGTGGTCGTCCTCGACAACTTCGATCCCTACTACGACACGCGGATCAAAGACCACAACGTCAAGGCCGGTCGCGCGGCCGCCGACGAGGGGGACGGCAGCTACGAACTCGTCGAAGGGGACATCCGGGACGCCGAGCTGGTCGACGAGTTAGTCGCCGACGCCGACTACGTCTACCACCAGGCCGCTCAGGCCGGCGTCCGCACGGATTACAGCCCTCGCAAGTACGACGAGGTCAACGTCGATGGCACGCTCAACGTCCTGGACGCCGCCCGCGACCACGACATCGAACGGCTGGTGTTCGCCAGTTCCTCCTCGGTGTACGGCAAGCCGCGCTATCTCCCCTACGACGAGGACCACCTCACGACGCCGATCAGCCCCTACGGCGCCTCGAAGCTGGCCGGCGAGCGCTACGCGATGGTGTACGCCGAGCGCTACGGCGTCCCCGCGGTCGCGCTGCGCTACTTCACGGTGTACGGCCCGCGGATGCGGCCGAACATGGCCGTCTCGAACTTCGTCTCGCGCTGTCTGAACGACGAGCCGCCGGTCGTCTACGGCGACGGCTCCCAGACCCGCGACATGACCTACGTCGCGGACATCTTGAGTGCGAACCGGGCGCTGCTCGACACGGACGCCGCCGACGGCGAGGTGATGAACGTCGGGAGTACGGACAACATCGACATCGAGACCCTCGCCGAGGAGATCCGCGACCAGTTGGCGCCCGAGCTCGACATCGAGTACACCGACGCCTACGAGGTCGACGCCGACCACAGCCACGCCGACGTGTCCAAGGCCAGCGAGCTGATCGGCTACGAGCCGACCTACACTATCCGCGAGGGCGTCGAAGCGTTCGTCGAGTGGTACCGCGACAACCGCGAGTGGTACGAACCCCTCGTCCGCAGTTCGTAGGTCGCGTCCGGGACGGCCGTGCGGTCGGCACGGACCCTGCGCAGGGGCACGTGACTGCCGGTATCGGGACCGAGGCATGGTTGATCAGGCTATTCTGAAGCACTGTCTAGTTCAGCATCTCCGCGGCGGGAGTGCGGCCATCTAATGAGTCGTAGTGCGTGGTTTGCTACGATATGCTGTCGCTCAGACCCACTCCTGAAGGGATGGGCTTCCGCTCGCTACGGTCATCGAACCTACAACCCGCGTAGCGAGCACGTCCGGTCGCCTGTTCGAGACCGAAACTAGTACCGTTCAGCCAGAGGTCTCGGAACTGAGGAGGCCTCGGTCCGACAACGGTCCTTCTCGGAGTTCGAGAGCCGTGATCCGAAAACGAGGAGGCACGAACGATACGCAGAATCCCAGAACGGCCGTCTCTAGAAGGCGGACGCGGCGCGTTTGAGCGTGCTCAGATAGATGATCGGCGCGGCGACGACGGGCAACAGTGCCCCGCAGAGCGCAAGCCCGAGAAACATCGCCCCGAACAGGTGCAGGAGGACGATCCCCCATTTTCCGCCAGCCACGGTGGCAATGGCCAGATCGTAGTAGACGAGGCTTGCAACCGCCCCGAAGAAGACAATCCCACCAAGATATCGACAGAGCGACCCGGGGAAGGGAATCTTCTCGCGCTTCAACGACCCGCTCTCGATAAGTGCGAATCCGTACACGACGTAGCGGACCCAAGCAAGCGGTCGGAGATCGTTTTCGTGGTCGCGGGCGTGCTCGAGGAACGCGAGCATCTCGATTGCGACGGCGATGTCCAACAACACGGCCGCGACGAGCAGCGAGAATTCGAAGGGGTCGTACTGGAAGGCGAACACGAGTGCGTCCCGAGTAGAACTCGCGGGTGGGACCGGGCCAACGATCGGTATGACCTCCCTGAGTACTGACCAGTCGCCGTTCATGCCCGGTCACTCTCCGAATCAGATCGCGCTCGACAAAACAGTGATTCGGATCGACGACCAACAATTCTGGCTGTCTGCCGCCGCAGACCCCGAAACGAACGGCCTGCTTCACCGTGGGCTCTTTTCCACGACCACGGCCCCTCTCACTGAGATGTTCTCCAGCGATGTTCCGATGTAGTGGCATTCGGTTTCCCAACCGGGACATACTTATGTATGTTCGTCATGGAGTATTGATCAGAGAAAGTATGAGTGAGACAGAGTCTGAAAAAGTGGTATCTGTCTCGTCGCGCGGGCAAGCCACTATCCCGAAGGAGTTCCGCGAGGAGTTAGGTATCGATACGCCTGGTCGTGTGAAATTCGTTCGGACCGACAAGGATGAAATCGTTGTTCGCCCCATCCGATCGGTTACGGAATTACGTGGGATTCTGGACGGGAAAACCGACGAGCAAGGTCGCTCGGCAACCGAACGTCTCCGGGAGGAACGCGCAGTGGACAAAGCCAGCGAAGAAGAGTTGCGCCAGCGCTACGGCGGCGACGATGAAGCCGACGCATGACAGGTGAGACTGAGATTCCCGAGACGATCGTCTTCGATGCCGAACCACTCATCGCGTATTTCTGTAACGAACCGGGGAGCGACACCGTCGAGACGTACGTTGACGCCGTTGAAGGCGCCGCAGACGGCTACATCTCGGCTATCAATCTCGCCGAAGTCCACTACATCGTCCGTGCGATCGACGGCGAGGAACGCGCTGATGCTGTCGTCGACGTCCTCAAGGAAAGCAGCATCCGTCGCGTCGACACCGAAGGGACCTGGCCGTCAGCCGCCGACTTCAAATTTCGCTACGCTCCGGCGCTTGGTGATGCCTTCGCGCTCGGGACCGCAGCACACGTCGACGGGATGCTCCTTGTCGATGCTGATGATGATTACGACGCTGTCACCGATGTCCCGATTACCCGTTTCCGGGCCAAACCAGCGTGAACCTGCGAATTGAGCGGGAGATTTTTCCAAAGTTGTGGGTTCTATGAGACCCTGCTTTAGACAGGGTATACCACGACAATTACAGCGCTGACTGGCACTACAGCTACTTTGGTAATTCGTACCGACAGAACTCTTCGCCCCCACACTCGGGACACTGATCCGTTTCGGGATCGACAGCGGCCCCGCACTGACGGCACTCGATAATGACCACAGTCCCGTCACCAGGGATTAGTCGAGCAAAGGCCCCACGGATACCCATGTCTCTGGCTACCAGGAGCATCGAGTTAGTCTTGGTGGACAGTCAGTTCCATCGGAAATCCGGTGCGCTCAGGCTGCCAATCCGCCGAAGATTTACCTTCAATGGCGGCCCAATTCCGACTGGAAGGGTTGTCACACGCTCCCCTTCCCCCCTTTGCATGAGCGCCGACGAATCGTCTCTTGGCCGTTGCCCGGACTGTGGCGAACCTGTCCCCGAGGCATGGCTGTTGATCGAGTACGAGACGGGCGACGGCGAGACAGATATCTACGCCGAGTGTCCCAGCTGCGAGACAGTCGTGAGTCCGAAGTGACGTAGCGACGGATCCGGATCCGTTCGTCTGTACGTGGTCTGCCTGTTCGGGGGCTTTCTGATACTCTTCGAGTTGAAAGGCGCTTCGAATATGGAAGTCTGGTTCTGTTGAACCCCTCTTCTTCAGCCATAAAGAGTCTGAAACAGCCGCTCATCTCGCCGAGTACGAAACTCGGCCCGACGTGGAAGTCGAGAACATCCAGCAGGTGCGTGCCGTCTGGACTGGTGACGAGTGGGAACTCCACCTTGCCTGCAAGAAAGAGGTACCCGTTGAGGACGCACCCGGCGACGACACTGCGGGTATCGATCTCGGTATCATTGAGCTACCCACGACTGAAGTCGTGGGATTCAGCATGGACTCCCGTTCTGGCCCCTGGCGAGGCAGGAGAATAGCCTCCGTTCACGTTCAGCGTCCCGCTGTTCAAGCGCACGCCCAAGGGTGCGCCTCCGTCACCCCCAGTTTGGTTGCGACGGAGAAACCGTACGCCGATGTTTTTCGCCGCGTTGTAATCGGCGTGGTTCTCGTACCCGCATTTCAGGCACTCGAATACCTCGTCCTCACGGTTGTCAGGATGCGTGAACCCGCAGTGTGAGCAGCGCCGTGACGTGTTCTCTGGGGCAACCTGCTCGACTGCAGTGCCGTGTTCTTCAGCCTTGTACTCGACGTACTCGTACAAGCGGTCGAACGCCCACTTGTGCCCCCACGACGCACCAGTCCGCTCGCGGATGTCGGTCAAATCCTCGAACGCAATCACCGAACAGTCGTGCTCGCGGGCTTCCGCGACGAGTTCGTTGCTAATGCGATGCAACAGCAGTTTGAACCGCCCTTCCTCTTTCCGTCCGACGGACTGGATGTTCTCGTGTGCCCAGCGCGTTCCGCACTGCTGGAGCGACCCACGACGTTTTTCGTATTCTCGTCGCCAGTGGTCGAACTCGTCGCCCGTCCAGAACCTGCCCGTGCTCGTGACTGCGAGGTTGTTCACGCCGAGGTCAACCCCGAGAACCGTTCCGTTCTCGGGTGTCGCCTGTTCCGACGTGTCAGACTCCACATCCGTCTTGCAGTGGATGTGAAGTGCCCAGTTGCCGTCGTGGGAGTGTAGTTCCGCACCCGTCGTCTCGTACTCGTCTGAAAACAGGTACTCGGAATGCGGTGTGTCACTAGCCCCGTCAGGCAGTACGTAGTCGGCTTCGATACGCCCGTCGGTGGTAGCGAGGCTCACGTAGTCGTCGTGGAATGTGGCGGTGCGGTGGTCATAGACGACGTGTGGACTGGTGAACTCGGGTTTCGACGCTTTCTTGCCTTGCTTCCAGCGTGCGACGACGCTTTTGCAGGCTTCTGCGGCTTTGTTTCGAGCGGCTTGCACGAGTCCGCCGTTGAAGCCGTCCGTGGCTTCGCGCACGTCGTTGTAGGTTTCGTCGTCGAGTGTGGTTTTGCTGGTGGTGACGTACTCGCCCTTGAAAGCATGGTTTACGACGTACTGTGCCGACCAGCGGAACGTGTCTACGGTGTCTTCGAGGAGTGCGGCGTCGTCGCTGTCCACGTCGAGCGCAACGGGGACAGTACGCCGCACCTCCATATCTTATATGTAGCACTGGTATTTCTTAACCACTGGGGAGTCGGCCTGCTACAAGACCGTGGTTTGAGTCAGCAGTGACGGATTCATCCCACGGCTAAAGCCGTGAGTTTTCTCCTGTATCTCGTATAAAGCTCTGTGTATTAACAAATTTGTGAATATTAGCACAGCCACACGGTCACAAACCAGAACACTGACACCGGAAGAGTTCTACCGTCTGCTTGCCCGCCTTGCGGGCTTCCATCTCCCCCCAACCCCACCGTTTCCGCTCCGGTCCGTTCTCCCGCGGACCGGTGTCACTCCAATGTGATAGAGGGGTTCGCTTCGAGCGACGATGCAGTTTGCTTCACAGCTCGGTAGACTCCCCTCTCCTGTGGCTCGCTGAGTCGGTCGCGAGCGGCCCCTCTTGGAAGCCACTCGTAATCGGTGTGCTCGTCGGAGAGCGAGACCGCCCGGTCGGCACTATGACAGCGGTAGTACACCGCGAACCGACCGTTATCGCTACTGTTCCGCCATGAAACGGAGTGTACCGGCTCTTTGACCGTGGGGTCGAGGTCCGTTTCCTCGCGGATTTCACGTTTGAGACCCGCGACGCAGTCCTCGTGTGTGTCGAGTCTCCCGCCCGGGAGTTCCCATCCACCGTCGCTCGTCCGTTTGACAACGAGCACGGCGTTTTTGGCGTCAAATATGACTCCGCGAAGCGAGATTGTCGCTTGGAGCGGTTCTTCAGTCATCGAATTCATACTTTCAGCTACACCAATTTCAATCTAGTGTCCGCGGAACGGTCGCAACTGTGTGTGAAGGCGTGGCCGCCAACCGAAACACGTCGTGAACCGTAGCAAGCGTAAGACCGTTCACTTACGAACAGGATCTCCCACCACAATACGGTGTGACACCGATACAGACGCCCAGAGATGACATCCTCCCCGGCGTAAACGCTGGGATTCTCTCGCTGAATCAAAATAGCGATCCAGCGGTATCTCCTGGGTCGTCCACAGTTGTGCTCTAAGTGTTTCTTTGATATTCTCCCGCGAATACGGTGTGCAAAAGTGTTGCCCAAAACAGCCATATCCGTTGTGTCCCATTGCGGGACATGGAACTCTCTGAGAAGCGACTAGTCGTGACGGGTGGGGCGGGCTTCGTGGGGTCGCACCTCTGTGAACGACTGGTCGCTGACAACGAAGTAGTCGCGGTTGACGACCTCTCGAACGGCAACCGGGAGTGGCTGCCCGACGGCGTCGAACTCGTCGAGGGCGACCTGACCGACCCCGACGTGGTCGCCGAGGCGATCACCGCAGATGTCGACGGCGTCTTCCACTTCGCCGCGAACAAGAACGCCGCTGCCGACGACATCGACCAGTACCGCACGAACAACGCCTTGACCGAGACCGTCCTCGAACGGATGGACGAGGTTGGCGTTGACAACATCGCCTTCACCTCCTCCTCGACTGTCTACGGCGAGGCGCCGCGGCCCACCCCAGAAGACTACGCGCCGCTGGAGCCAATCAGCATCTACGGCGCGAGCAAGCTCGGCGAGGAGAGCCTGCTGTCGGTGTACGCCCACTGCCACGATTTCACCGTGTGGGTCTACCGCTTCGCCAACATCGTCGGACCACGTCTGCAACCAGGCGCGGTCATCCCTGATTTCATCGAGAAGCTCAGTGACGATCCGGAATCGCTCACTATCCTTGGTGACGGCCGCCAGGAGAAATCCTACATGAATGTCGCTGAGTGTGTCGACGCGATGTGCCACGTCGTCGAACACGCCACCGACGACTTCAACGTCTACAACCTCGGGACCCGTACGACAACGTCCGTCACCATGATTGCCGACATCGTCAGCGACGAGATGGGCCTCGATCCAGACTACGAGTATACGGGTGGCGACCGTGGGTGGGTTGGCGATGTCCCACGCATGCGCCTCTCCATCGAGAAACTTGCCGCGCTGGGCTGGGAACCCGACGACTCCAGCGACGACGCGGTGCGACAAGCGACACGGTCGCTCATCACAGAACTGGCGGTCAGTTCTGTGGAGTAAACCGCCTCGGGGTCAAGCCCCGAGGCTTCCCGTGGGTTAGTCGGACACTCCCATCCGACCATCGGCAGGGTAGCCTCGTGCGGTCGGATGGGTCACGGTCGGGGCGTCCACAGCCCCCGATGCCTGCCGTCGCACCTTCCGAACAACGGGAAGGCTGTTGAGAGCAGGCACATTCCTATCGAGTTTCTTGATGCCTTTCACAGCGATATTGACGCTTGCACTGCGGTCGCTGTGGTCTTGATGCCCACAGTCCCGGCACTTGAACCGCTTTTTGTTGCGGTTCGCTCGCTCCGTATGTCCACACATCGGACACCGCTGACTGGTATACTCAGGGTTAAAGTCTACGCTGGATTCCACGGTTTCAGCGGCGGGTTGGTGACTGAAGTCGGTCGGCCAACAGTGCAAGCACCGTCCAGAGCAGCCGAGTCGGGGCCTCAATGGGGAGCGAAACAGCGTCGTACTCGTAGGGCTCGTCAGGATTGGTGCGCTCTTGGTAGTGTGTTTTCCCATCTACGTGGGGATTGGGTTCTCGATGCCAACCGCAGTCAAATCCCGCACTCTCGCTGTAGTGAAACACGAACTCGGGGTCGTCCGGCTCGGGCCACCACGAGACACGCAGTGAGGCGTGGTCGGCCTCACGATCGAATGCCGCGGGGTCGATCGCTGCCCGGAGTTCCCGAAACTTCCCCTCGGGGATACCCTGTACGCCAGTCACAACTGGATGATCCTCTAGCTGATGGTGCAGTTCACGAAGGATCCGGTGGCGCTCTTGGCCGCGATTGCGGGATCTGTCGCGCCCGCCATCCGAACGGATCGCCGGCAGGGTCTCCCTCCGATGGCGTCTCATGCCGGAGCGGGACGGCTCGTGAACTCCCCGTATCGATCCAGTGCATCTTCGATAAGCGAAAGCCGGTACCGAGTATGCTCCCAGTCGCTAGCGATCTGGCGTCGCTCACGAGCCTCGTTGGCCGAGACGGTACCGTCAACCGCCTGTTGGCGCAGTGTTTCGGGACCGGCAGTATCGTACTCCTCACGCCACGTTTCGATGTCAGCCTTGAGGTCTGCGGCAAGCGCAGTCAGCCCGTCCTGGTCGTACTCGCCGATCAGCGCTCGGACTTCTCGCGTCCGAACGTAGACCGGATCGGGATAGTAGGTCACCGCATCACTGTCGGTCGCTGCTGTCAGAATGTTCAGGTCGACTAACCGCTGGAGGTGTCGGCGGGCAGTATTCTCTGCGACCAACGCCTCGTCGGCAATCCATCCGGCAGTACGCGGTTCGGTGAGTGTGAGCGCAACGCTTTGGACGCGATCGAACCCGCTCGTGTGCTTTTTCCAAGTCGCATCTCCAGGGGCTCCTGTTGGTCGACTGTCCTCGTCCATACTGCAAGGGACACAGCCAACAAATATAATTGTACCTCTAGATCAAACTATTGATGTGTCTTCACGGAATATCTGTTTTGCTGGCTGGGTAGCGATTTCGCCAATCTTCCCAGATACCGTACTTACCCGAACCAAAAGGTCCGCTGGCGGTCTTTGGCCTCGCCCAGAATCATCGACAGCACGTCACGCCACTCTTCTGGATGCGATGTGTCATCGCCAGGTGTCAGCGCGTTCGGGCCTGGGTGATATGGTCACGCCCATTGTGTGTTGAGGGATGGCGATCCCATCGGTAGTCGAACGTGCAGTCTCTGTGTTCTTCGTGATAGTGTAACGAAAAGTCACCATTCTCGAACCACGCAATCGTGAAACGAGCGCTCTGGACACTCTGCGGATAGAATCCGAGGTCGTAGCGACACACGAGTCGGTCTGGTGCATATTTCGGTTGGACTTCAACATCCGAGAAGCGCTCATCCGTGGAGAACCGTTCCACGATGGCATCCAGACGATCCAGATCAATTGGAGCCCCATTCTCGTCGTCCGATGACGGAATGTCGTCTCGTCTACCACTCATGCGATAGTTCGCTGGCCAGCGGTGCCATTTGAGTCAGTCTGCAATGCCCGTTCAAGGAGCGAAATCCGACGGCGAACCGTCCTCCATGCAGATACGTCCCTCCATACCTCCTCAATAGATCGGTCGGTGTGGGCTGCGTGTGCAGTGATAGTTACCGCATCTGGAGATTCGGCACCGAACTCCTCCGCGAACGCTTCGTCACGTTTAGCCGTCTTTTCCAGGAGGTCGATAAGTTCATCCTCGGTGTACTGATCTCGAAGACGTTGCACACGCCGCCAATTCAGGTACTCCTGATTGCGTTCGTACGTCGCTGGAGAGTCAGTAACCTGCGCGACAACTCCGAGACGCTCAAACCACCCCAGATATTCCCGAGCAGCGTCTACTCCGTGACCCGCACGGTCAGCGACTTCATTAGCCGTTGCGGGACTATCCAAACCGAGAACGGCGTCGAAGAAGTCGTCACGTGTGCGATCACCGGCGACGAGTTCTTCCGGAGGCACGAGTTCGTCGAAATCCGGGGAATTCCGACGCTCGTCGGGATCGGCCTTCAGTTCGGGACGTGGTTCTTCCATACTAGTGGTACGGGGCCCTCACGGAATAATCCTTTTCATATACGGGATATTACTCTTTGATCGGGGTGTGTGAAAACGAGACGCACGCAGGCAATTTTATCGGCGCCACCTGCGGTGGAGCGCTCTCGATAGGGTGCTCTGGAAAGCAGCATGCATCCACTCAACCAACTCGAATTTTCGAGTGGCGTCGCCAAGCGAGCCCAGTACGAGGCCTTCGAATTCACGCTCTCCCACGGAGGCGTCCAGGTCCGCAACGGCAGTCACGAACATCCGAGCGAGCACGAATACCTCGTCCGCAGCGACGATGGGGTCCCGGTCTCGTGTACCTGCCCCGCCGACGAACACGACGATGGCGCGTGCAAGCACCGCGTCGCGGTGGCGATCCGACGACCACTCATCGATGCAATCGCAGACAGAGCGACTGGCAAGACAGTCGCCCCGGACGGGGGTCGGATCGAGACGGCCACCGATTCGAACAATGAAGAGCGAACTGCCGACGAAGCGTGTTCCGGGTGTCTCGACGACTTCCCCTGCTGGGAGTGCGTTCAACCGGGAACAAGCCACTTCCGGAGTGAAGAACCGACACAGCATCAAGAGCGGCTAATATCCCAACGCTCGGGAAACCGCGCCGTCGTCGGGCTACGCCCGACTGCCTGAGGGAGCTTTGCTCCCTCTCCGTTCACGGCGCGGAGGAGGTCATTGATCTACCATGGCCGTTCCCAAATTTTCAGCGTTGCTGTGTCAGTAGTTACTGCGGGTTCTTATGTAACAACTGCACCGCCTTCGATGGACTTTGTTACACAAGATCGAAGTCCGATGACCAAGGAGCGGCGTTCAGCCAGTACGCTCGACCGGTACCGATGGCTAGTGGAAACGCGCTCGTCGATGCGGTTCGAGATCGACGACCAGGAATTCCCAGTTGGGACGTTGCCGGGCTGGGAGACACACACCGGGCACCGAGTGACCGCTGCTTTGCTATCGGTGGTGGCTCCACTGCTGTGGCTGGGATCTGGAGGCGAAGACACACACCAAGCAACGAGTGAAAGGAACCACTCATAATGGTGGACCCCAGAACATCAGTTATCCGATAGGGGTGTTCCCTGACCCAGATGGGCTTCGCCGTCTCCACACCACACGACGCACACTCTTTGGTCGTCCCAGCGGCTGTCACCTGCACGACGTGACAGCCATACAGGTCGGCCTTGTTTTCAAGCAAGGTGATGAACTGTCGCCACGCCACATCCTGCTTGTTTCGAGCGTTGTGGGACTGGTCTAGCATCCCCGTCACGTCCAAGTCTTCGACGAACACGGCGTCGTACTCTCGGACGAGCCACGTCGATAGCTTGTGCTGGTAGTTCAGCACCATCCGCCGAATGTGTCGCTTCACCGTCGCCACTTCCCGACGTTGATCCTCGTAGTTGTTCGACCCCTTCTCCTTTCGTGAGAGTTTGCGTTGCTCACGGTGGAGTCGTTCGTACTCGTCTTCGAGGTCAAGCCAGTCCACAGTCTTGCCGTCACTGGTGTGGATGTAGTTCAGGATGCCGAGGTCGATACCCACGCTATTGCTCGTGTCGAGCGAGCCACGACTCGTCAATTGCAAGCTTCTGTGCCGTCAGCTATAACCGATTGTTTCGGATAGTGCTTCGACGGCCTCGTCGACGACTTGCTGTGAGAGTGCGCCGACAGTGTGGTTGATGTTCGTCGCCGAGAGTACGGTCGGATATCTGGGCACAATATAACTCTGTTTCGACAGCTGGCCGACCTCCCAATCGTCTGCACTAATCGGGATGCTATCTTGGGCATTGGTAGTCGATATTCCGAGTGCGATCTGCTGGTCCGGATAGTCTGGATTTGCACTCTGGCTGACGATCACGTAGGGGCGGTTGTACGATTGGAAGATCGCCGGATGAGTAACCACCTCGCAACGGAGGTGCTCACTCATCAGTTTGGGACTCGCGCCACGATTCGATCTCCGACTTGTCAGCGGCCTCCGTATCCCAGTCGATATCCCCCCACTCATCGTCGTGTTCCGAAACCGCTCTCACACTGTTGATCGTGCTTTCGAAGCCCGTGATACGGTCATCCTCGGCGATCGCCCAATAGGTGTCTTTGTGTCGCACGAGGTCACGCTCTTCGAGTCGCTGGAGCGTCGGTCCGATACTCCCCATGGGAATATCCACTTCTGCTTGAATCTCTGTCGGAGTGAATCCTTGATCTGGGTATTCGGCCAGGAACGAAAGTATCGTGTGTGCGTTTGATCCCGGTCGAAGCCAGTGGTCGTACTCTTCTGATTCAGTGTACTCGTCGAAATCGACCGGCATCTTATACAGATGTATCTTCAATATCCGATAGTATAAGCATTGCCGTGCTCGAAATGGGGGACTGGAGCGACGCACCGCCGGAGATTTTATCGGCGCCACCAGGGGTGGAGCGCTATCATTGACATCCTCCTCCGCCTGAAGGCGGAGGAATCCCGAGCGTTGGGATATTAGGGTTTGCAGTCTCCCTGTTCTCTCGGTATGAACCGTCCGCTCTCGCGGTCGAACAGGTAGACTCCGGGCTGTGCCAACCAGCCGTTACTCATATCCCCGGTCGGGGGACTCTGAGTTATCTTTCTGCGGATGTTCACCGCACCGTTCATGTCTACGTTCATCGTCGTGTTACACGACTCACAGACGTACAACCCACGCTCCACACGGTTACTGTCTCGGATCTGCCCGCAACACGAACACGTCTTGCTCGTGTTCTCCTCGTCCACTCGGTCAACGAGGATACCGTACTTCTCAGCCTTGTATTCGAGCAGACGAGCGAATCGGTTAAACTCCCATCCGTGCAACTTCTTGTTCCCCGACTGACCCCAATTCCGTGAATCACCGGTCTCGTCCTCGCGGATGTCGCTGAGGTCGCCAACCGCGATCCGCTCCACGCCTTCTTCCACACACCGCTCAACGATGTGTTTGCTGAGGGTGTGGAGGAAGTGGTCTTTGCGTCGGGAGAGTTTCCGTCGAGCCTTCAACGCACGCTTCGACGGGGCGTTCTCGCCTTCGGTCTGGTACTCCTCGCAGGTGAAGTAGTGCTTGTCCTCTTTCAGCGTGTTCCCCGGATACAACTCCGAGGGGCCGTCTTCGTAGTTGATAGCGAGGTAGTTGCTGATCCCGAGGTCAATACCCGCTGTCTTGTCTCCGGGTGCGTTTTCGACCGGAATCTCTTTCTTGCAGACGAGGTGGAGTTCCCACTCGTCGCCGTTCCAGACGGCACGCACCTGCTGAATGTTCTTTTGTTCCCTCTCCGTTCACGGCGCGGAGGGAGCCATTGATCTGCTATGACCGTCCCCAAATTTTCAGCGCTGCTGTGTCAGTAGTTACTGCGGGTTCTTATGTAACACTTGCACCGCCTTCGATGCACTTTGTTACATAAGATCGAAGTCCGATGACCAGGGACGGCCGTTCAACCAGTTACGCTTGACCGGTACCGATGGCTGGTGGAGACACTCTCGTCGATGCGGTTCGAGATCGACGACCAGGAATTCCCAGTGGACGTTACCGGGCTGGGAGACACACACCGGGCACCGAGTGACCGCTGCTTTGCTATCGATGGTGGCCCCACTGCTGTGACTGGAATACAGAGGCGAAGAGACACACCAGGCAACGAGTGTAATTGACCACTCACGATGGTGGACCCCAGAATCTCAGGTATATCAGACTGCACTTGCTCGATTAGGATTGAGCAACCGGGTCAACGATACCGGCCGAAATCTCATCGAAAAGTGGTTTCACACGCTCAAGATGCGGATCGACCGCTTCCATAACTCGTGGGTGGGCAGTCGGCCCACATTCATAAGTGAATTTATATTTCATGCATTGCTACAACCGTCAGAGACCGAATCAAGCTCTCGATGGAAAGATGTCGGTCGAGGAGGTGCTGAACTAGACAATGCCCCACTAATAGACATCCTTATCTGAGATCAGTTACTCTCAAATAGTATGCCAGTCAGTTTCAAAGGATGGGTCTCAGAATTCGGTGAGAATCTTAAAGAGAGTCCATCGATCGCAATGATGCAGTTTCTATACTGCATCTATCTTGGGATGTGGTTCACCGTTACGTCACGAGTAGAAATCGGGGAGAACATTTTCGATCATGACTGGGATCTCTTAGTAATATTAGATGCGTGCCGAGTTGATGCTCTTCGAGAGGTTGCCAGTGAATACGAGTGGTTAGAGGCTGAGGAGATCGATGCAAAATATAGCCTCGCTAGCGGCTCGTTTGAGTTCATGTGCAAGACGTTCACGACAGAATACCTTGACGAGATCAATGACACTGCATACTTGTCCGGGAACGCATTCGTCGAAAAAGCGTTCATAAACGAGACGTATGCGCCGAGTGTGTCGGTTCCATTCGGCTGGCCAAAAGACAACGTTGTGACAGAAAGTGACTTCGGCCGGTTAGAAACCCTCTGGAAATACCACCATGATGATGATATTGGCACCACGCCACCAGAGCCAGCGACAAACGAGGCAATAACAATCGGCCGAGAATCAGATAATAGCCGATACATCCTCCATTACAATCAGCCACACGACCCATACATCCCAGACCCCATCAATGAGGATCGACCGGCGACGGATGTCGAGCGAAAACCACTGAAGATGCTCAAACGTGGCGAGATTACACGGGCCGAGGCATGGGAAATGTACCTTGACAACCTGCGGTTTGTTCTCGACGAGGTGGAGATGTTACTAGAGAACTTCGATGCTGATCGGGTCCTCATCACAGCTGATCACGGCGAGTCCTTCGGTGAATTTGGGGTCCACCGCCACCCGACTGGTTGGCCGCATCCGGTCGTCAAAAAGGTCCCCTGGTTCTATACAACCGCCAGTGATGAGTGGACCCGCGAACCATCTATCGACCGTACACAAGATCAGGATCGAGATGTTGATGGCCTGCTCCGAAGTTTAGGATACAAAACCTAACACCTTTCCGGTAAGTCCATCTGTTCATTTGTACGGCTGATAATTTAATACGCTCTTGTGAAGCACGTTGTTGATTTCAGAGCGCGGCATCAAGAGCATATTTGAGCACTTCGTTACCTGGTTTTCTTGGGATCAGCAGAGATCGTTTAGCTTCTACCTCCCGCGGTTATTCCGGGTGCTGATTTGGCATTTAGAAAACCCGAAAATCGGCGCTGATCCCTTTTAGAAGCGAAAACTAATAATATAGGGGTAAGCTAGTCAAGATGAATGCCTGACAGTAGTGAGGACAGTTATTCATCATCATTATTGGCACTAACTCAAGGGGCAACTCTGTTTTTTATTGGTCGAATTTTGAAAAATGGGTTAACGGCACTATTTAATCTAATTCTCACTCGTGGTCTCGGTGCTACATTATTTGGTATCTACACCTATGCATGGACACTGACATCACTAGCAATAGTCCTAGGTAGGTTAGGAACTGGAAAATCCTTGCTTCGTTTTATTCCAGATTATAGTGATGATCTCGCAAAGCGTAATAACTTTTTCAGTCTTGCTTTATTCACTGCAGTTACCGGCAGTTCAGTAATTGGGGTGGTTTTTTATGTAGCAGCACCAACCATATCATCACAAACATTAGAGTCCCCGTTACTAGTTCAAGCACTGCGGATCTTCGCTTTTGCACTTCCATTCTATACGCTAATTCGACTTACTGGTGAGGTATTCAGAAGTGTCGAAAAGATTAAATACAAAATAGTTCTGATTGACATACTCTCCCCATTATCAAAAGTTGTATTCACTGGAATTGTTCTGGCAGTTGGATATTCCCTACTTGGTGTTGTTACAACTCTATTACTTGTTGGCGTGTTCACCTTCTTCATAGGGATTATTATGATCATCCATTCAACAGACCTCCGTCCCTCGTTTGATCTGCAACAGACCCACAAGAATTATGATGAATTTTTCGGTTACAGCATCCCATTAACGTTTAAGGATATAGGATCACTGCTGTATACTCGTATTGATATTCTGATGGTTGGTATTTTCCTCACAAATTCTTCCGTTGGTATCTACCGGATTAGTACGCTACTTGCTATGTTTCTATCCTTACCACTTTCCGGGTTCAACCAATTGTTTCCTCCGATCGCATCAAGACTATATTCCAATGGAGATCTGGAGGAATTAGGTTCCCTTTACGAAAGAGTTACCCGGTGGACATTTACCCTTTCGATTCTGCCTGCGCTTGTGGCAATAGTCTATGGACAAGAAATACTATTGATATTTGGACCAAAGTTCACCAAAGGAGCGCTTGTTCTTTCTATCTTAACAATCGGGCAATTAACAAATTGTCTAATCGGACCCAGTGGATTCCTATTAATGATGACTGATCACCAGTATCTGAATTTACTCAACCAGTGGATACTCGGCATCTTAAATGCAATATTGAATTACGTTCTAATCCAAAGATATGGAATTGCCGGTGCGGCTCTCGCCACAGCAAGTGTTCTTTCAATAATCAACTTAGTACGAATCGGTCAGGTCTGGTATACTGAGCGCTTGATGCCATATTCTTGGTCATTTTTAAAGCCGATTATTGCTGGCTTCACAACCGTATGCACTCTAATTACTTTCTCGTTTATTTTGGAAGGTTATGTGCTATTAATTCTTGGTTCAACTGGGGGAGGAATAGTGTTCCTGAGTACACTATATGTACTTGGTATCGAACAATCAGATAAAGAATTCTTTAGCAAAATTTTGAATGACTATATCATAAATCGCTCTGTATAATCATTTCCCCATTATTCCATATTGTATTTGTGACCATAACAGTAGTTGAGGGTGCCATAGAACCTCTTCTCACACCGTGATGACCGTACTTCCCGGATTGTCTCTGCGTTTGTAGTTGATGATTACGACGACAAGACGAAGACACAGGGAGAGAAACACCTGTGCTCACGTGTGGACGCAGCCTCAGGCGTGCGTTCGCTCGAGGCTGCAGTTCTTGACTGATTCGTTGGTTCGTTTGACACCGGTCCGGCGGTTGTACGTCTCGTCTAAGGTCGATTGCTTCAGCTGAACGCCTTCGCTGTGATCGGTGATGGGAGAATTGTCACATTAGTAGACGTCTTTTGGATCGTTGGTATTTCGCGCGTTGTACGGGGCGACTGGCACGATCACCCTACTAGCCGCAGGGGTCTGCCAGTCGGGCATGTCGTAAGCCATCCATATCGGCTGAGCGGCAGCGAGCGCGTTACGTGTGACGCACATCATTGTCTCCCCTGGCGCTTGTTTGCTCTCGGTGAACTCGGCTACAATCGATCTTTGATCCGGTCGGGAAATCGTGTAACCGTATCCGTAGTATACCAATCGGCGGTTGGGTAGCACTTCGAGGCGCCTTGATCGGTGGGCATCGCTCTCACGTCGGTTGAATCAATGCAGTAAGTCAAGTCGAGCAGGCCGCGGTGGGCAGCCTGCTCGACGAGTCGATCGAAGACATCGTCAACGGCGTGTTTGAGGTCAGTGAGAAAGCGATCGACCTCGTCTCTGGATGGCGGTCGATCGAACCCACAGCTCAGCCAGATAATCGTGTTCCGATGCTTTCACTCAACCGGACAAACGCCGTAGATGTCGTGGTAGTAGCAATAGAGGAACCCACGTATCACCTCTAGTGGTTCGTGCTCTCGTGTTCGCCCCATCTTTGCCGGGGAGAACACGTCAAACTCTTCGAGCAACTCGAAGGAGAGATGTTCAAACAAGCTAGTGTCTCGGTCTCCGTGACATTGAAGAACACCTCTACCGAAGGGGACAGAATTCAGGATATTGAGATCCGAAACATATCGTACCTCACGCTCAATGGCAATTCGCTCTTGTGAAGCACGTTGTTGATTTCAGAGCGCGGCGTCAAGAGAATATTTGAGTGCTTCATCACCTAGTTTTCTGTAGAGTTCACGCCGGAGTTCGAAGGCTCTGAGATACGGCGTCAGCTTGGTTTTCGAGACACCGCGATGGGGCAAGAACCACCGTCGCGCCAGGATGTGTATCTCTCGCAGGTGCTGACGTGAACGTCTCTATCCGCATATTCACCATCATCGTGAACAACGTACTCACAGTCGAACGTTTCATCCGCTTCTGGCGGATCATAGGCTCGAAATACGTCCGTATAGACGGTTAGCGACCCCTCGTCGTGGTCGGCAAGCAAGTGACGCACGATCTTCCCCGGCGGATTTCGCTGGCACGAGGTAGTGATCACCCGTTCCTCGGTCAACCAGAACGAGAACATCGGTGGCTTGTCTTCAGCATACGTCCCACGCCTGCGTGTGAACAGGCTATGAGGCCCGATGGTTGATCTCGCTCGCGGCCTTTCAGACCGGCTCTAACGTACAATTCGTTGAGCTCGTCCGGCCCTTCTAACTGTAGCCAAGGCGCACCCAGCGCTTCCTGCGAGCGCTAGGCGCGCTGGCACACCGTCTTTAATTATGTATCCTCCTTCGCCAATACGCCGTCGTAAACTTGGCGTTGAGACACTCAAAATCAATCTCGAAGTCGCTCTATAACGCTATCAGCAATCGCTTACCCACTAGCGTTTCGGGAACTCATTGAGTAGTACTAGCTGGTTTTCCCATAGAGGAAGCGTTCACACGGTGCAATATAGCTGAGTCGCCTGAAGTATAAACCCGGTCATGCTCTCCAATATTCAGTGTCCCCTCATAGATGTAGTCGCCGCCATAATATCCTAAAACAAGTTCTCCACGTTTTTCTCGTGCTTCATGTCGGATAAGATATTCTCCCATAACGTCATTTGGATTTCGTATTGTCTTAATATCGTATAGTGTTTGTTGCCTCTCGGTGAATTCACCCATTGGCAGTCTAGATGTCAGGTACTTATATGAGATGCCATCTGTTCGAATCTGACGGCCTGACGGGATCAATAGTGTATGTTCCAGAGCGGCTTGTTCTTCCGCCTCTAAATGTTCTGTAGGGCCTTGCCAGCCGATCTTGTTAGAGTCTGCTGCAGTGTCTTGATAAATCCCACCAAGTAGGCTAGTAAAAGCAAATATACTGAACAAAACCACAATAAAATACATGGAATAATTATATTTTATTCCCGATAGTTGGTCGATTATGTCCTTCATTCCCAGAGTGACAAAAAGGGCAGTGAACAGACTTAGGAGCAAAATAAGGCGGTCTAACCTAAAGGCACTGAGTCGGTTAATGACATGAATAGGACTATACATTATAAACGGCGTGCAAATCAATGTGAACAGAGCGACTATCCGAATTCTCTCGTTGTTGGACCGGAAACTGATGACGATCCCGACAAGTAGGAATAAGCCCAATAGATAGGTGTTTAGGTATTCAAAAATGTGGAATATAGGCAAAGAAGTGTCAATGCCACCAGAAGTTGGAGTGGCACTCGTTCCAAGGACCTGTCTAACAATGAGTCGACCGATAAGCCCTTCGGCGTTGTAGATCCAATATGCGCAAAATGGCGTTACAAAAAAAAGGATCTCGAATACTGTGATGAGCGGTCGCCCGCTCGTCATAGCCTTGGACACACCCCACAAGAGTACTAACACAAAGAGTATCTGCAAGTATGACACTTGATGAACTAAGAGCGTGAAAAGTACTGAAACGCCTAATAGGATAGACCAAGCCCAATTTTGATACCTATTTTCCACCAGAAAAATCCAGAGAAGAAGTAAGAATCCAATGAACGCAAACGTCCTCGTGATACTATATAGGCCCGCATACACCACAGTCGGAAGGGTAGCATAAACAATGGATACCTGACACGATAGGCGCCTATTTTTGGTAATGCGTGAAGAAATCCCATAGATTAGCAAGGGCGTGGTAGCGACTACCGCACCGATGATGATGAAATATGACTTCTCTGGTAGTCTTCCCGAAATTTGGATGAAGATAGCACCAAAGATATGATATAATGGAAAATTAGCATAGTTACTAACCCAGTCAGGAATAACGGTTCCTGTGTTAACTATATGTAATGTGTAACTAAGGTGAGGTAAGATATCAGTCCCGCCGATGAATAGTGGTTCTCGAAGAGTGACGCTGTAGGTAGAAATCAAAAGTGTCGCAATAGCATATCCAATTCCTCGTTCTGGATAGTGCTGAAACGTCGATAGAAATGCTAATAAGAACATTCCAGTCAGAAGGATGAAGAATTCGTAGCCTCGATCTGGGACAATTGCTAAATAGCTAATCCCAACCAGATATGCTATCGAAAACGTTCGTATGCTTGTTACTGATTTAGGTACATTTCTTATTATAGGGTAGGTACTCACATCGTTCCGAAGCATCAGATAGAAGCTAGCCACAAGAAATGGGATACCTGTAATCAACAGCCCTGCCAAAGCCAACTCCACACCACCAATCAATAAGCCCGTTAAAGATCCGAGTATTACGCCAAGAAAGAAAAGGCCGGGGAGGTGATTGAAGAGGAAATTCTCCAGATCTACTGGGAGTATCGATGGTAAGAGGGTCCGAAGAGGATCGTGGGGCATGTGTCGCTATAAAGTGGTAGATTTAAACGCCTAAAGATACCGATTGAGGTAGTGTTCAGATAAGCTGATTCCATGCGAAACTGAACGATCTGAGCGAATCATTGGCTGTTTCCGCTTCGGCGTTGCTGAAACAGTTTGAGAAACAGATAGTTCGTCGCTTTACTTCTCTGAAGACACGTTCAACAGCGTTCCGATTTCCATGTTTATGATCTTGTTTAGACGCCGAATTACGGGCCATTGAGATCCTGTCTCCCGATCAGGTCTGAGTGGACGTTGTCAGCTCGACCCGGACGATCGCTTCGACGGGCCGAGTTGCCGGCGGTTGTTGAAAGAAGCTAGATTAAGCTATTAACAACCCGCCGTACAGCCGCCAGATCCGAACAATTCGAGCAAGAAGCGTTCCATGACGAGATCAAAAAAGCGAGCGGAGAGGGACGCCAAAATAGTCTGTATCGATCAGACGAAGAGATCTGTTCAGGTCGAGCCGCGTGCCGCGTGGTTTCCGCGCGGCACGCGACCGAGCGTCGAACTGTCCGGACAACGCGACTGGACGTGTCTGCTCGGCGCGATCACCGAAGACGGTGAACACTTTTTCTCACGATCCACCGAGTATGTTACCGCCGATCACGCGAAACATTTCATTCCTGTGTTATGAAAAAATTCGAAAAAACTTGATCGTCGTGCTGGATGGTGCGCCGTATTTCCAGGCGTCGGCCGTCACGGACCTGGCGGCCCGTGACGACCTCGGTTTCGTCACGTTACTGTCGTATTCGCCGGAACTCAACCCTGTCAAGGAGTGCTGGCGGCAACTCCAAGACGCTCTCAGCAACCGGTTCTTTGACTCGCTTGAGCAATGACTATCGCGATCGATCCCGCTCTCGGCCAACTTTCAATTCCAGAAGTGGGCAATTACTTCAAACGATCATAGCGTTTTCGGGCATGAATCACCCAGAAAACGCTACGCTCACCTTTCAAACCTTATCTGAACACCGCGCCGATCGAAAAGCAAATTCCAAATATAGGTAATATAGGGCGTGGTGTAGTACCGCGTTGAGTTAGAGGATGAAGCGTTCGATCTCGAAGCGTCTATGCCCTATTCCGGACGTCTCAACGGCTTTATCGTGTGGATAGACTTGCGGTTGTGGAGGTGAGCAAACTCCCGAGTGGGCGATTCAAGTAGGCACCCGCCATAATTTAGATGACAGATGAACACAAAATGCAAGTTAGAATCTCGAAATTGGGAGTCCAACGCAGTCACATTACAATCCAGAACTGGGTTCATATGGCGGATCTACAGCCGAGCTCGACAGTGACTGCGGATCAACTTGTGGTCAACGAGAAGATGATCTGCCTCTATGGGCAAGAACACTGGCTGTACAGCGCTGTCGTCCTTAGACAAACGAAATTCTCTACATGAGCTGTTTCCCACCACGGTGAAACGAACGACACAGTGGTTTCTGGGCGATTTACACTGCCGCTATCAAGTTGACGACGTGCTGTTTCTTGTAGATGATGCGGAGTACCTACTCTCGCTCCTAAACATCATTCTGCCGCTAAGCTTTCACGGGGGATTCTTGGAGAGACGCGGATACTCTCTTAGAGCACTTCTTTTTCAAATTGACTAACTAAATAGCGGCCAACGAATCATAAATTACAATACTCTAGATGTCTATATGTGATCCGATGACGGCCAAAATAACGAATCATTTTAAAAGAATTTTACATAATCCATCAGCCGCGATCGGGTATTCTCAGCATGTATGTACAAATATAAATGGAAAGGTCAACCAGAAGTTCAGCAATGAACCCGATCGCCCCATACCTGAAGCTGATTGGGATACATTATTCATCCTTGATGGCTGTCGCTATGACATATTTAAAGAGGAAATATTAATGGAGGGTGATTTAGAATTGCGAAAAACCCTAGCAAGTACATCAAAGACCTATTTCCAACGTAATTATGCCAACAACCAGTTTGAGGACATAGTCTATGTTTCCGCTAATCCATTTAGTTCCAAAATTGCAGAACATTCATTCCATAAACATATACCCATATATGAAGAGTGGGATGAAGACTTAGAAACAGTTCACCCACAGACAGTCTCAGAGGCAGTTCGGAAAGCTCACGACAAGTATCCGAATAAACGTATTGTCGGGCATTATATGCAACCACATTATCCATTTATAGGTGCGCAGGGGCAAGAAATTGACCACCGAGGTTATGCCAAGGATAGCAATTGGGAGAGTTTTGCTACGTTATCTATATGGAAACAGTTACAGTTTGGGGTGACCCCAATTTCCCGTAATGAGGTCTTAGAAGCGTACCGAGAAAATCTCAGAATCGTCCTTGATGATGTTTCACAGCTTGTAGATGATTTAACTGGAAAAATTGTCATGACTGCGGATCATGGAAACCTTATAGGTAATAGACAGAACATACTCCCGGTTCGTGGATACGGCCATCCAGCGGGACTTGATCTTCCAGGAATTCGTCATGTTCCCTGGTTTATTCTCCCCCATTCTACTCGAAGAAAAATAGTGGCTGAGAAAAATGAAAATAAAGGGCCTAAGCAAGATAGTCGGAGTGGGGTAGAAGATCAATTAAGAGCACTTGGATATCGGCAATAGTCGGAGATTCTCGATCGAACAATGAATTTCGATCAAATATCAACTTAGGCGGTCAAATACTGCCTTTGCAAAAGATAGTACATCAGTAGTGGATGGTGGCTTAGATTCCTTCAGTAATTCGATAGCCTCGATCAGATCTCCGTTTCTAATATGACATCGTGCTAAATCAAAATTATGGTATTCTGAAATTGGTACGCCATTTTGTTCTTGCACTGATATTTCATCAGAAAATTTATGGAAAAACAACTCTTTAGCTTGAGATACGGAATTTGCAGACGGATAATTAGTTTCGAATTTAATCACGTATGGTTTATGCATATATATCATTTCGCCTTCTTTTAAACAACGAATCAAAAACTCGAGATCTTGGTGACGCGTGAAATCTTCATCGAATCCATTAATTTTGTTTACTACAGATCTGCGGACTAATATGGTTGATGCTCCACCGAGTGTTGTCTGGAGAGACAATATCTCTTCGATGGTACAGCTCTTGTCTGTTGAAGGACTTATTGCGAGATTTTTTATCAAGGTTGTGAACGGATCCTGCGAAACATATTCAGTGCCACAGTAAATTCCCGCATATTTGTCGCTCCTTGACGATAGAATTTTGACTTGGTGTTCTACTTTTTCCGGTCTCCAAGCATCGTCCGAATCTAATAAAGCAATATATTCGCCACTTGCTTCATCGATTCCTGTGTTTCTTGCAGCGCTACCACCTCTATTTCGAGTATGCTCGATAAGGTAGAGATCATCAGAGTATGTCGAACGAATACATTCTACAGTTCTATCTGTGGAAGCATCATCTACTACAATTATTTCAATGTTGTCATAAGTTTGAGACAGCGCACTATCTATACAACGAACTATTGTATCTTCTCTATTATATACAGGGATGACGATACTCACCAGAGGGGTTTGTTTAGACATGGTTTCTGATTAGCTCAACCTCACCTAAATATAAATTTATCGGCCTATCACTACTACAAGCGGTTATTTTTAAACAGCTATAACATTTTAATTGATTACCGGTCATGGACCTCGGATACACTATCAACTATGAGCTTAGTCATATCCCTTTTTTCCTCTGCTACTTGTTTCCGTATACTATTAGCATTAAAGTCATTAGAAAGCATTAATTTTGCATTTTTCATTATGTCGTCTGTAGAGTGCCCATGGAGATCTTTAACAGAACCATACCGGTTCTCAAATTCAGTCAAATACCCCAGATTGAGTTCATTAAGATATATGGCAGGGGTTCCCAACAGCGCAGCTTCTAGTGCAGTAGCTGCCCCTTCCCCCACATATAAATTTGAGTAATAGAGTAAGTCATGGAATAGATGCGGGGGGACATCTATAATGAACTCCTGAAATTCTCCAGGAGCAGTCTCTTCAGATGAGATTAAAATATTGTATCCTAATTCATCAAACTTTTTAATCAACTTTTTAAAATCTGTACTTCTTTCCGCTCTAAAGTCATGTGCTGCATTCCATGCAATTAGCCTGAATAATACATAATTGGCGTCTGAATTGATATTTAGATGTTTGAATACCTCTGTATTTGGCTCAAAATAGTCAGGGTGTGTATATGCGAGGTAATCATAACTATCGTAAAATTCATGTTTTTTTCCGAAGTGTTTTTTAAACCCATTTGGGCTGTAGATCTTATCAGCAAATGGCTTACTTAATCTGTTTTCGATAGTTGCATGATCGTTATCAATGAATAGTATATTTTTTGCGTCAGTAAGTTTGGCTGCATGAGATGCTGCAACCCCACTTTGAGAGATTACAATGTCGGGTCGAATTTTTCGAAACTTATTAATCATTTTATACTCATACTTTGCCTGTATTTTACATAGATTGATAATATTGGTCGGTTCCTTTTCTACCAGAACCTCTGAATTCAAGGAGTATTGTTCCAGTAGATCTTTCGTAACGTCCGATGACCGGCCGAAGATCCAGATATCATGCCCCATCTGCTCTAAAATCCTGGCTGGGTTTTTGAATATGTGCACATTTGCGGGGTGCTGCACAGTGAATATAATCTTCATGAGGTACTAAATTTAATTACGCTCGCACCTGTATTTCCTTGCTTTCGTTGACCTGCATATCGAACAGCATAGCGAACATCATAAACATACTTCCGATCGAAAATACGAGGATACTCGTAGACCCACGAACGAACAGTGAGTTTCCCAGCATGAACTTCGCGTATAGCGACCACCCAAGTCCCATCATCCCAAGCGTCGTCATCAGTGCCCCAAAGACGTAGAACAGTGCGAGTGGATGAAAGTCAAGCACGAGGTACTTCACCTTCAGGCGCCAAAGGAAATTCTGGAGTAACATCACGGAAACCTTCCGAATGTAGGTCGTATAGTCAATTGAAGACTCCTCGTCCCCGTAGATGGCAGGCACGGCTACGTCGGCGACCCGCATCCCTTTCGCGTTGAGTTTCACTAGGAGGTCGTTGCAGTAGCCGTAGTACTCGTACATCATCTCAATGCCGACGTTCTCCAATGCGTAGTTGGAGATGGCAGTGTAGCCGTTCTGGGGATCCATCGTCTTCCAGTATCCGCTGGCGACTTTCGTCAGAAAGGTCAGGATAGAATTCCCGAGAAAACGAAATATAGGCATATCTTCACGGAACTCTCGGTACAAGAGCCGATTTGCCTTCGCATAGTCGGCTTCGTCTTCAACAATTGGGTCAAGTAATCGCGGCATATAATCAGGGTCCATCTGCCCGTCACCATCCATCGTGACTGTAATATCTATTTTGTCCTCTAATGCGGCTAAATACCCAGTCTTGATAGCTCCACCAGCACCCATATTCTCCCGGTGTTGTATCGGGACAACCCGCTCGATTTGGTCGTAGACCTCTGCTCGGTTGGACAATAGCCCACCGCCGTCTGCAAACACTGTTTTCGAAGTCTTTCCCTGTTGATCTTCTAATTCAGTAGCTTCGTCTTGCTTGGCGGCCTCATAGATCTCCTCCCAAGTGCCGTCGGTCGAGCAATCGTCAATGACGTAGATGACATCCACGTACTCCGGTATGGTTAGAATGACATCCCCGATCAGCCCCTCTTCATTATAAGCGGGCATGACGACGCCGACTGTATGGTCGCGGTACATGATTAGACCCGCCTGTAGTCCACGGAATCTGAATCTGCGAGCCGTCCGTTAAGGTCACCCATTACGTCGATAACCAGCGGGTTCTCAGACATCCTATGCATCAGATCCGTATATTCGAGGTCAAGATATTCCTCGTGGGGAGTCGCCAGTAGGATTGCATCGACACCATCGAAGGAGGGGATATCCTGAACCTCGATCCCAAATCGGTCTCTCACTATCTGAGCGTCCGCACGGGGATCGTGACCGATAACCTCCACATCGTATGATTGTAGTTTTTCGATGGTGTCTTCAACTGGGGAAGTTCGGATGTCTCCTACACCGGGTTTGTACGCAAGTCCGAGCACGAGGACAGTACTGTCTTGAAGGACCTTCCCGCAATCATTCAGGCCTCTGAGCATCATTTCGGCAACGTGCTTCGGCATGTACTCGTTCACCTCCCGCGCTTGTTCCATGAGTTGCGGCGTGTATCCATTCCGCTCTGACTCGTAAATCATGAAGAAGGGATCAACGGGAATACAGTGCCCCCCGACAAGTCCAGGTTGGTAGTCGTGGAAGTTCCACTTCGTGCCTGCGGCTTCGAGGACAGCGTGTGTATCCAGGCCGAGATTGTTACAGGCAATCGCCAGCTCGTTAACCAAGGCGATATTCAGGTCGCGCTGGATATTTTCAATGCATTTCGCAGCCTCGGCGGCCTCAATATCTGGAGCCCGATGAACGCCTGCATCGACGATTGTTTCGTAGAGAGCGGCGAGATCAGCGAGAACGTCGTCGTTTTGTCCACTGACTATCTTTATGACATCACGGAGCCCGTGCTGGCTATCTCCTGGAACCATTCGTTCCGGTGAGTAGCCGACATAGAAATCCTCGCCCACGGTGAACCCTGAAGTCCGTTCGATAGCTGGTGCCAGAATTTCGCGTGTTGCACCGGGGTAAACTGTCGATTCCAAAATGACTGTCGCACCTTCTTGGATATTTTGTCCGATAGTCTCGCCAGCGCTTTCGACGAACTTCAGATTCGGGTTCTTGAGATCGTCAACCGGCGTGGGGACGGTGACAATGATGTATTCTGATTCTTCTATCGCCGTTTCATCTGCCGTATACGAAATCTGGCTCTCTTCAACTAATTCGTCACGAAGTTCCGCTGTCGGGTCTGTTCCCCGTTGAAGTGATTCGATCTTCTGTTGATCCACATCGTACCCGATGACTGTATGCCCCGCCCGATCGAAATGAATCGCTAGTGGTAGCCCGACATATCCGAGCCCGATGACGCAGATCTTCCCATCCATGGTAATTGTGATCTATGTACCTCGAATTCGAATGTCGCTACTCATTGATTTCGTTGTCACTACTGACAGACCTCCGTTACTGACTGGATTCGACCCTCGGTTTGGGAAACCCAGTTTTGACTAGCCCCAAACAATGACCCGTTTGACATCTGCTTATACGAAGCCTACTCTACTATACTCACCTATACTTTACGGGTCTATCAAACTAACCAGCAACATACGATCCATCGTTGGAAACGAACAAGGCCTGCAACGAGATCGAATGCTGAGCTTGCTGAATTAACAATTTACAGGGATTGGACGCTCTATGGGGCCTATGCTATCAAGTGCAGTAACTGACCGACATTTTCAACTACCCAACCCAGAATGTAGGCTATAATGCAAGCGCGGGTGCGGTTCTGGACTATTGCTGGTGTGGCGGGCCTGCTCTCTCTCTGGGCGGTCGTTCTGGGGCAGATCGTCGTACTATTCGGTACAGCGGGGATCGCCGCGTGGTTGCTCACTCAGCAGTATCGATTCACTCGATTGACTACGGAGACGACACAAAGTCTCTCAGTCACGCAGACACCATCTCGATCGCAGGTACCCACCGGGGAGACCACAGTCCTGAGCGTCACTATGGAAGCGACAGATCCGCTCGCGCTCCATTGTTCGGTGACACCCAGATTCCCACCTGGTTCAGAGTCGGATTCTACCGGGTTCGCACTCGAACGAGGGGAGAACAGGTCAACACACACAGTCGAAGTAATGTGGCCAGTTGCGGGGACCCACACCATCGAACCACCCGAGCTGACACTGCGTGATCGGCTCGGGCTGTTCGAACAATCGATCACCGTCGGAACGGCTACAACTGTCAGCGTGCAGCCCCGTGGGACTCAGAATCTCCACGTCGGTGAGGGAGGCGACCCGATCGCTGCAGGACTCGGTGACCACGAGACTGGCCAATCCGGCAGTGGACTCGAACCGGAGGAAGTCCGCAAGTACGTCCCTGGCGACACCATCCGGAATATCGACTGGAAAGCGACGGCACGGCTCGGTGAACCACACGTCAGGGAGTTCGAGACGGAGACCGACCGCGAGACGGTCTTGTTCGTCGACCATCGCGAGTCACTCGAAACCGGCCAGCCGGGCGAGACGAAACTCGACTATCTCAGGCAGGTCGGGCTTGCGTTCGTCGAGAACGCTCGCGAACACACTGACCCGCTCGGTTGTTACACGGTGGGCGACGAGGGCATCACCGGATCGTTCACGCCGAGTGCGGACACCGACCAGCAGCTATCGATCCGTCACCAGCTACAGTCGCTTGCACCGACCGAACGAGCCGACGAGCCAGACCGGTCGACAAGCCCGACCGCACCAGCGCGCGCCCAGCAACTCCGCGGGCGACTCGCTGATGACGAGACGGCTTTCGGGACACGGCTCGCGCCGTACTTCGATCGACCGAACGCGTACGTGGAATCGGTGCTCGAACGACCACTCGTGGGTGCGGTCAAATCTGCGACGGCGGGACTCGATGGATCGATCTGGTCGGTGATACTCACCGACGACCAGAACCGGACTGAGCTGCGAGAGGCGGTGAAACTGGCGCGACGGAATCAGGGGCGCGCGCTGGTCTTCATCGCACCGACGGTCCTCTACGAACCGGGGGGCCTCGGAACCCTCGACGACGCTCACGACCAGTACATGGACTTCGAACGGTTCCGCCAGTCGCTGGCGTCGATGGATCGCGTGACCGCCTTCGAGGTCGGTCCGGCCGACCGCGTGTCGGCCGTCCTCGCCAGAGGGCGAGAACAATGGTCGAGGACACGGAGGAACTGATGGCGGGTACACACCTCCCCCGAGACGACGACGGCGACGGTGAACAGCGACTGTCCAGGTTGCTCTCTTGGCCCGCTACTAAGGAAGCACGAACTGACCTTCTCGTGATCGGAGCAGTCACTAGCATGCTCACGTGGGCGGCCGGTCCGACAGGAATCGTCGCGGGAGTCGTGCTCGTTGGACTGTGGTCCGTACTGCCGAACGTGGCTGTCTTCGCGATAGGGCAGATCATTATCACCGCGCTCCTCGGAGGTGAGGCGCTCTCGATCGGGACTCTCGTTCCGGTCGCCACGCTCGGCGGCCTGCTCACCACGACCGGTATTTCGGATGGGATCGTCCGCAACGCCGGCTTGCTGTACGTCCTCTGGGTCGGGATCGCTGTCATCGTCGCCGTGATATATCTCTGGACAGCGGCGGTCTGGGTGGCGGCGGCCGTCTCCCTTGCCGTCGCGATGGCCGGGTTTATATCCCTCGCTATTCACAGCTATCGGCAGGTCGGAGACGAATATGAGTAAGGAGGGGGTCGAACGAACAGTGAGCCAATCCGTGGACGAAGACGACCCGGAGCAGGTCGGCAGCACCCGCGACGAGATCCACGCCGAGCTTGCGTTGCTCCGCGAACAGAACGCGACGCTTCGCGACTCGTACGTCCAGGCCAAGCAGACACAGTATCGACGAACCGCGCTCGGCCTTGCCGGGCTGGGATCGTTGGCCGGCGCGAGCGGTCTCATCCTTCCCGACGTTCGGGAACTCCTGTTCGTACTCGGTGCGATCGGCCTCTTCGGCGGACTCCTCACCTACTACCTGACCCCTGAACGGTTCGTCGCAGCGGATGTCAGTAACGCACTCTACAGCGCGATGGCCGACGACCGGGAAGCGATTCTCGACGAACTCGGCCTGGCCGACGAACGTGTATACACACCCGTGGGAGAGCGCAACAGTCGCGTCAGACTGTTCGTCCCCCAGTCGGCCGAATACGAGATCCCATCGGACGACGAACTCGATTCGTTCCACGTCGTCCCGGAATCGCCCGGAGAACGCGGCGTCGCCTTCCGCCCAACCGGCGAGCCGCTGTATCAGTCCTTCGAGGATACAGTCACCGGGTCGGTCGCTGAGACGCCCGCCGAACTCGTGCCCCAACTCACGGATGCACTCGTCGAACAGTTCGACCTCGTCACCGAGACCAGCGTCGATCTCGACGCGAACAATGGACGCCTGACGATCGGTGTCGACGACGCTGTCTACGGCTCCGTAACCCGTCTCGACCATCCTGTGGCCTCCGTGCTCGCCGTTGGGCTCGCGAGGCAACTCGGACAGCCGGTAACGGTGGAAACGCGCGCGTCGGCCGACGAACGGATGGCCGTTCAGGTCACCTGTCGCTGGTGACGTGCTCCGGGGAGCCACGACAGAGCCACAACTAGGGGATCCCGAAGTCACGGGAAACGGAGTCGACAACCACTACGGACGACCGATCACCAAAGCATAGATTTAGGAGCACACTCATTTCGATGGTAGGACCAAACTCCGTGATGGATCTGTCTACGCGAGGGGCGGCGCTGGTTGCGGTGCTGTTGCTGGTGAGCAGTATCGCGATTCCAGTCTCCGCGGAAATCTCGGACAGTGACAACCGACCGGAACAGAATCCCAATGATGGTTCGTCGGTCCCACAGATACAGACGGCCAACAATTCGACAAAACACCACGATGACCCCAATGCGGTTTCAGAAGGCGGCGATATTTCGGAGGTAGAGGGGTGGCTAACCGACCGGTTGGCAAACCGGCTCGGCGACAGTGCCGTGCAGATCAGTCAGGGACAGTACGAACAAGCACAGTCCATCATCGGTGACGACTACGACTCGCGGCTCGAGCAACTCATCGACGTTGCAGGCGAAACCGAGGGTGACAGTGACGACGAAGCGGCCGATCGATTATCCATAATCCAGCGTGCCCAGCGCAACTACTCGGCCGCTGCCAGCGAGTACAACGAAACGTATCGAGAGTATCAAGAAGCCAGAGAGGCAAGCAACGAGACAGCCGCTCGCAGGTACGCCCGCGAGCTGCGCGAAATCGAACAGGACGTGGAACAGCTCAATCGGACCCTCATCAGGAACTACGAGCAGGTGGAGAATCTCACGGGCGCCGACCTCTCCACGGTCACCCGAAGTATCGGGTCGACCACGGAGAACATTACGACTCAACAGCGTCAACTAGAGGGCGAACTGTTCACTCCGACGCGGCTCCAGATCCGAGCGGATTCGGCGACGGTGGCCTACGACGACCCGCTTACGATCCGAGGGCAGTTGACTCGGGAGAACGGGTCGGCGCTAGCCGACCGGTCGATCACGCTACGGATCCACACCCAGACGCAGGAAGTGGAAACTGACGCCGATGGGAGGTTCACGCTTCGCTATCGCCCGCGGACGCTTCCCGCGAACACATCGATGCTTCGCGTCGAATACGTGCCCGAAGCGGAGTCCGCCTTCCTCCCGGCGAATTCGACGGTGGCGGTCACCGTCGAACAAGTCGAAGCGACGATAGAGCTCCGCGCAACGCCCAAGCGGATCGGCTACGACGACCAGGTCGAGGTGGCCGCCCGGCTCGTCCACAACGGCGAACCGGTGTCGGGCATTCCACTGACCGCGGACATCAACGGGTATGAACTCCCAAACGCGAGGACGACAGCCGATGGGAACGCAGCGATGACCGGCCGATTGCCTTCGACGATCCCCACGGGTAAATATCAGTCGACCGTCTCGATCGCGGTAGCAGGCCGTGCCGTTACCGCCGATCCCGCTACCACTCCCCTCACCGTTACGGAGACAGCGACGACCCTCAGCATCGCCGGTGAGCGAGTCGGCGAAACGATGACACTCTCGGGGCGGCTCACCACTACGGACGGAGATCCACTTGACGATCGAACCGTACGGCTGACGATTCCAGAGGGCGGTGACCACACGGTACAAACGGGGGGCAACGGCACGTATTCGGTGACACTGTCCGGTTCGGAACTGTCCGACGGGGTGAACGGGAGTCTCGCCGTCACGGCGAGATTCGACGGCGGCGGGACGAACCTTGGGTCGGTCTCGACCAGCGAACGGATCCAGTTCGAGACGTTCGGTTCCACAGCCACCCAACCCTCGGGCGGGCTACCGCTGGGTCCCGTGGCAGTCGTCGTGGTCTGTCTCGTTCTGGCCGGGCTCGGGGCCGGGGTCGTCCGCTATTCGAGGTCAGACGACGACGACGAACGACCCCCCGATGGAGCGGATTACATCTCCGAATCGGACATCGAGACGCCGGACGCGGCTCAGGACCAGCCTGACTTCTCGACCAGTTGGTCGCTACTCGAAGCGGATCGGCCGGACACCGCAGTCCGGTACACCTATCAGCAGCTTCGGGAGCACCTGACGAGCGAAGTGTCGGTGCGCCACTCCGACACCCACTGGGAATTTCTCGCGAAGTGCAGACGGAGCGGTCTCCCCGAAGACCAGACGGTGGTACTCGAAGAGCTCGTCCAGACGTACGAGCGCAGCCGATTCTACGGCGACGGTAGAGATCAGGATATCGACTCGCTCATGGACCGGATCGAGTCGACCTGGTCCTGACTGCTTCTGTTCCTCCGCCTTGGGTGGCCTGTTCCGGCGGATCGGCCAGCCGACTTGGACAATATTCCAGACGTGGCCTCGACCGATAACCCGCCAGAGAGAATCCTGTACGTCTCTGTTTTGGGTATGCACGGGCCGACGAATATAGTGTTAGATAATAAAGAAATTGCAGACATACCTTCTCAGATTACAAATATAGGAGTTTCATAATATATATTATATATGAACAAATTATAGTGACATCTCAGATAATACGCGATAGGCGACGAAACTCGTACATTTACGATGGTTATTTATATGAATGGCGACTACTTTGGGGGTCGGTCCTTCTGGTATCAGTGGTCAATGTTAGGAGTTTACGCGCTTCCTCCCACGACTGAAGCCGTGGACTTCCGCGCTGTACTGCTGTGAGCCAACCAACCCCCATAACATTTCTTGAAAAGTATCACAGTCGCCGAATCTGCGGTCTGGAGGCCGAATCCCTCGACCCACCCTAGTTGGGGGGGAAGCCGGACACCCTATCTAGTATCGACAGGCGGAACAGGGCGAGTGCCTCGGGGCTTGACCCCGAACCAGTTCACTACCGCTGTCCGACAAGTCCGAGTATTCGTCAGTAGAGGCTATCGAGCGGGTTCGAACGCGCGAGATACAGACTCGCTGCGAGGCCACCGACGAGACTCACGAAGATGGCCAACCCGAAACCACCGAGAAGGATCCGGTGGGAGAGCCGAGCGACGCCTTCGAATCCGGTCACCACCGCGGTGACCGCGTTCACCGCTTCAACCCCTGGGATAGCGAGTCCAATACCGAGGAGTCCGCCGATGATCCCAATGAGGAGCGTGTAGACTAGGATGAGCCCGGCAAGCGCCGAGCGCGAGAGACCAATAGCGGTGACCGCTGCGAACATCTCGCGGTGGCGAAAGACAAATGAGAGTTGCAGATTCAGCACCAAAAGCACGCCCGCGACGACTGCCAACACGAAGAGGCTCCCGCCGCTGAGCAGTACGACAGCCTGGTTTTCCAGCGTCGCTCGCAGCTGTTCCTCGTTGGTCCGGATCGTGTACTGGGAATAGCTCTCCGTCAGGTTTGCCTCCAACGCCGCGACATCCGCACCGTCCTCCGCTCGAACGAGCACGAACGAGGCCCTATCGCTCGCAGTTGTTCCCGTTATCTCCTGTAGCTCGCTAGGTGGGATGACAACGCTGGGCGCGCCGACGAACTGCGAGTATGTCGGCGAAATACCGACGACGGTGAATTCGTTCTGTCGGGCGGTTCCGATGGTCCCGCCGAGATACATCGTGTCGTTCACGCTGATATCCAGAAGGTCCGCAGTTCGCGGGTCGATAACCACCTCGTGGCTCATCGGCCCCTCGTACGTTCCGTTGGCGTAATGAGCATCTTCCGGCGAAAATTCGCGTCCTTCACTCATCGTCACGAGGTTCCCATTGGTCGGTGCTCCGACCCCCACCAACGTCTGGAACTCCGACGAATTCCGACCAGCGTAGACGGTCTGGAATATCATCGGAACAGCCGTCGCCACCGCCTCGCGTTCCTCGATCTCCGTTGCAACCTTGTGGGAGTCGACCAGTGAGTTCTGGAACCCACCGACGGTCCCCGGGCGCAGCTCAATGGGGCCACCGGTCACCCACAGATCCTGCCCGGACTGTTCGAACTTCTGCTGACCGAACTCGAGGACGCCAACCCCGACGCTGGCGAGCAACACGGCGGCGAGAACGGCCATCGCGACGCCGGCCACGGCGATCACCGTTCGCACTCGCTCGTGGCGAAGTTGCGCAACGGCGACGCCGACCACCGCACGCAGTCGTGCGAACGGACTCATCGCGAAAGTACCTCCATCGGGTTCGTCCGCTGACTTAGTAGAACCGGATAGATGGCGCCCAGAAGCCCGATCACGAAGGCGACAACCAATGCGTAGCCGACGAGCAGCGGATCGAACCGCGCGACGGTCGACTCGGCGAAGATCTCCCGGCCGGCGACATTGATCGCGACGATACCGAGCGCGCCGAGACCGATCCCGAAGCCCCCACCGAGAAGTGCGACCGTGACGGTTTCGGCCGCGACGAGCACCGACCGCGAGCGCCGCGACAGTCCAACTGCGGCAAGTGTCCCCAGCGATTCGCGGTCGGAACTCACCATGAGCCCCATGAGCGTTGCGACGAACAGCACGCCGACGACGACCGCAGTAGCTGCCCCGCTGACTGCGATGGCGAGCGGCAGATTCGACGTTGAAACGCGCTGGGCAGCCAGCCCACTCCGTTCGACAACCGTCGTCCGCGGGTACAATGTCGCCAGCGACTCCTCGACACCGGGATCGTTGGTACTCACGAGGATCTGGTCGGCCTGGTCGCCGGTTGTCGCGTCCGTCATCGCCTGCAGCTCGCTCAGTTGGACGACGGCCATCGGGATAGATCCG
This sequence comes from Halosimplex rubrum, assembly GCF_013415885.1. Lineage (NCBI taxonomy): Archaea > Methanobacteriati > Methanobacteriota > Halobacteria > Halobacteriales > Haloarculaceae > Halosimplex > Halosimplex rubrum. Next base: position 1,211,936 of record NZ_CP058910.1, on the reverse strand, counting down.
AACGCGGTCGACGCCTCGCCCGTGGACACGTTCACGACCGAAAGCGACCGGTCGTCCGGGATCCGGTCTGAGACGAGCCGACTGCCAGTCGAGGCGTTGATCGTCTCCGCAGCGGCATCATTCAGCATCGTCTCGCCGGTCCAGGTTCCGTCGTAACTCCCGTTCGCGTAGTAGGGATCACCGGGGCTGAGGGGTGCGAGAGACAGTCCGAGGAGGTTTGCGTTCGGACGGGCAATAACCCCGGCCGCGAAGATGTACTCCCGTTCGCCAGTGACTGTGTCCTCGACGGGGACCAGTTCGAGCAGAACTGGAACGGCATACTCGACTCGATCATCAGTTCCGATCTGCGCACTCGTCTCGTGGACATTACTCAACTGTACGCCGCCGGCCGAGACGACGAGCGACTGGACGTTCGCGTCCTCGGGAACGATCCAGTAGTCCGTCTCTGGACTGGAGATGACCGACTCCGAGGCGAGACCGAACGAGACGCCCGTGACGGCGACCATCAATCCGATCGCAAGAGCGACGCCGACGACGCTCAACACGACGCGCTGTGGCGAAGTCCGTACCCGGCCGGCGACGCGGCGAGACGCCAAACCGACCAGCGCACCGAATCGTCGGAGTCGACGCATACTATTCGGGCTCCGAGGCTTGCTGGGTCGCCATGCGTTCACCGTCTCGGAGCGAGATTCGACGGTCACAGACCTCCAAGGCCTGTCTGTCGTGAGAGGCGAGGACGACTGCCCGGTCCTCGGCAAGGTCGGAGAGCACGGAGAGGACCCGCTCGCTTGTTTCCGAATCCAGCTCGCCGGTTGGTTCGTCGGCGACGACTATGTCCGGCTCCGTCGCCAGCGCGCGTGCAATGGCGACCCGCTGTTGCTCGCCGCCAGAGAGCTGGCCAGGTTTGTGGGTGATCCGATCACCGAGCCCCACGGATTCGAGCAGTTCGCCCGCATGTTTGCGACGCTCGACCTTCGAGATGCCGAGTTCGATCAGCGGCAGCGCGACGTTCGCACGCGCCGACAGCGACGGCAACAGATGGAACCGCTGAAAAACGATGCCGACGTGGTCGAGTCGCAAGCGAGCGCGTCCACGTTCGCCGTAGTCGGCGACGTTTTCGCCGGCGAGCGTGACAGTGCCCAATGTCGGCACGTCGAGCCCGGCCAGTAGATGCAACAGCGTCGACTTGCCGCTGCCGCTCGGACCGGCGATCCCCACCAGTTCGCCGGCGTGAACGGCGACCGAGACGCCGTCGACGGCGCGAACGGCCGGCGTCGAGTCTCCTCCAAACAGGCCGGAGCTACCGCGGTCGTACTCGCGAACGAGGTCCGATCCTCGCACGACGGCATCGGCCGCCTGGCGCTCGTCGGCGCGCAATCCACTCCCGGCCATCAGTTACTCCAACTCAACGGGCCCGTCGTATACACTTTTCGCGACCGGAACCTCCTGCTACCTGTCACGCTGTCTCGGTGCCACTGTCGGGCCGGTTGGGAAGAGGGATGCCTTTATGAGAGAGAACCCCTGTACCGATACTGTGGCCAGCGATCACAGGGACGCCGACCTCAATCTGGTGACGGTCTACACCCTCCGTCTACTCCGGGGAGTCCGTGACCTGCCAGCAGACCTCGCTGCGGTCGCCGCGTTCGTGCTCCTGACGGACTTCGTGGTCCTCGCCCCGCTCATTCGGGATACGCCGGTCCGGATCGTGGTCGGCCTGCCGTTCGTCCTATTCGTTCCTGGGTATGCGTTTATCGCGGCGCTGTTCCCGGAGGCCGGCGAACCACCCAGCGAGTCCGCGGAGACGGACTCCGAGGCGGGACTAACCGAGCGCGTCGGCGACCGAGGGATCGACGGTATCGAGCGGGTTGCGCTCTCTTTCGGACTCAGCATCGCGGTCGTTCCGCTGATCGGGCTTGTGCTGAACTTCACACCGTGGGGCATCCGGCTGATCCCGATCCTGGTAAGCGTCAGCGGATTCGTCCTGATAACGACGGCCATCGCGGTGCTCCGACGGTGGGAACTGCCGACCGACGAGCGATTCGAAGTCCCCTACCGACAGTGGACTGCCAGCGCCCGAACGGAACTGTTCGAACCGGACGACCGGGCCGACGCAGCGCTCAACATCCTGCTCGTCATCAGCGTCGTCGCCGCGGTGTCGAGCGTTGGCTACGCAGTGGCGGTCCCACAACAGGGCGAGCAGTTCACCGAGTTCTACCTACTCACAGAGGACGACGACGGCGAACTCGTCGCAGACGGCTACCCAACAGAATTCACGCGCGGTGGGAGTCAGGAACTCATCGTCGGTGTCACCAATCAGGAACATCGACGGACCAACTACACGCTACTGGTCCAGACACACCGCGTCCGGACAGACGACAACACGACCACGATAACCGAGTCGGAGTCGCTCCGCCGGTTCGACCTTTCGCTGGCACACAACGAAACGGACCACCGAGCACACAGTGTTGCACCGACTCTCGAGGGACGGGATCTGAGACTCACGTATCTGCTCTACAAGAGTGAGCCGCCGGCGCGGACGACACCCGAGACGGCGTACCGAGAAACCCATCTCTGGGTCAACGTAACCAGCTGAGCACGAAATTAGGTTTGTTCCCGAGTCTGATATTGTTCTCTATCCGCTATTCGATACTGGCAGAATCTATCGACCTGAGCGTGTAGTGCATCCCTAAAACAAGAATTGGTGTGATCACAAGCCACAGCAGATACTCAACCCATCGTTCACCGTACGAGTTGACTGTGATGGTCATTCCAGCGTCGCTTGCAGACGCCAGAAACCACACAGTGATAACCAGCAGCGAAAGTGCGAACGTGACAAATGTCGCGATAGTGGCAAGGAGTTGTCTCATGACACCCTCGGACACAAATATAGTCCTCTTGGCGAGATCTCATTCGGGAACTCGAACCGTTGGTGCGCCATGATCGAATGAGCCAGCCGCATGGCGTTTGTTACACACCACTTATAGGTTGAGCAGGCGCAATACCACAGCGTTCAGGCCGTGGATACGGGCCGTCACGTGGGGAAAGTATTCACGTTTGAGGACCTCCCCTGAGTGTCGAATACCGGCGTTTTAGTGACAGGCAGCCAGATTAGCGGTAGGAATCGGTCGGAACGGGGCGGATTCCGAACCGTCCTGCGGAGGCGGCCTGTCCGCCCACGTAACGAGGTCGTTCGAAAATCGGAGATTTTCGTGATCACGAGGGACGGAGTCTCTCGGATGACAGTATCCGAAAGACCAGTCGGTAAACGCCATATTCTAGAAGAGTGTGATCATATGCCGACTGCTGAAAGCAAGCAACACGCTACCCCGACTCTGCTGACGCTTGGTAGCGTCTCCGTGACACAAACAACACCGGGACGCCGTATACGGTCGGAGATAGGGGTAACGACCATTTGGCATGGCCAGGAGTCTACCAGTCCGATGCTGTGGGACTACCTGCGCCCGAAAGGACTGGTAGTCCGTGATTAGGCTGCAAACCTGAAACTTCCACCGCTCGGGATTCCCTCCGTGCTTACGCGAAGGAGGATGTCAACGAGTGTTACGAACCCGAAATTCATTGTGGGGAATACCGGAGTACTTGAAGATACACCGGCATCCGAAAAACTAAGTCACTGTTACATAAACGGGACCATATGGTGCCATCAGAGACACGACAACGGATCCAAACGATCCTTGTCGTGGGCTTCGTTATCCTTTCAGTATTGCATGTTCCGTTAAGTGCGGCGGACGTGCTCTCCACGCAGCCACCAGCAGACGAGACATTCGAGGTGTCTGATAACGTCGATGCGTGGGAGCGCTCGTTCCTGCCGTTGCGCGCGGATACGGACAACGCAGCAGAAACGATCCCCAACGCGGACTGGCGAGCCAGTTCGAACGAGGGTGACGAGACGAATCTTAACAAAGACCCAATCGCGGTCTACGAATCGGGAACGGAGGTCGGCTTGACCTTCGACCTCTCGGACGCGAACGGGAACTCGAACAACTTCGCCAACGAGGATGCGGAGGTACTCCGCGTACACGTTGAGGAATCCGGCGAAGGGTCCGTGCCGGACACGTTCTCCGGGGCGCTCGATCTAGTAACAGAGGAGAACGCGAACGACAACGCCTCCTACAAGGAGGTCAGCGCGTCAACGGCGCTTGACGCCGACGGTGACGTAACCTTCAGCGATACTGTCCCCGAGAGTGGTCACTACATCTACGTGCTTGCGTTCCCTGAGTCCGGAGATGGATTCTCAGTGACGAACACCAACGCTAACGGTGCCGGCGGAGATCTGAGTATCGACGGCGGAGTCACCGTCGTCGGGATGGAACAGGTCGCGGTCCGGAAGGGGTCGGGCTCGGTATCAGCACCCGACACGGTCAAGCGCGGAAACACCGCGACTTTCGATGTCGACGCGAGTTCGCTACAAGGCGAGCATATCGAACAAGCGATCGTCCTCTACGATGAGGATAAATTCGTCAGCGAGAGCTTCGTCATCGACATCACTGATGACATCTCTTCGGGCTTCGATATCGAGACGGACAGCGAACTCGAGACAACGATCGACGAAGTCAACGGTGTGGCCAATGTGGAAGACTCGTTCGGTATGTTCGGGATGACCGTTGGTGACGGCCAGGTCGCGCGGTCGGCCGGCATCGAATCACTCGTTGACTTCGTCGGTGAAGAGGCTGGCCCCGGGTCGCCCGAAACGGTCGATATGTCCGCGGGAACCGTCGTGCTGAACGCGTCGATGACGGCGGTCAACCGCACCGATGGGAACACAGAGATCGATGTCGAGACGTTCGCCAACTGGACGACCGGTGATTACAGTTACGCCTACGTAGCAGTCGGTGAGAGCAGCCAGGAGATGCTCTCCGATAGCGGCGAACTCCGCGTCCGCTCCGCCCGCGACGGCGGTGGCGGTGGTGGCGGTGGTGGCGGTGGTGGCGGTGGTGGCGGCGGTGGCGGCGGCGGCGGCGGTGGCGGTGGTGGTGACGGTAGTGTCGTCACGCCAACCGTCTTCAAATCCGATTCCCAAGCGTCCGCAAGTATCGACAGTGTAAGTGCAGGTACGGAGATCAGCCTTCGGAACCTTGATATTTCGGGGAGCTCCGGTGTCACCCTAAACGATCTGAACATCACGACGATCCTCGATTCATCGAACGTGAATATCGAGGCCGCAGTACGGGAGAATCCGGGAGAAGCAACCGAACTCCCTGAAAAGGCGAATCTCCTTCAGTACATCAGTGTTGATCTGAGTAACCTGAATGGGTCGGATGCCAGTCCGGGAACCTTCACCTTCCAGGTCCCTCAATCCCGACTTGACGAACGCGGTATCTCCCCTGAAGACATTACCCTCTACCGGTTCAACGATGAGGAGTGGAAGACAGTCGAAACAACGTATCTTGGTGGAGATCGCTACAGAGCGACTACTCCCGGCTTCTCGATGTTCGCGGTGGGCACAGAGTATGCCTCGCTGGAGGTGACTGACGTGCAACTCTCGTCGACGGAGGTCTCCGTCGGTGATACTGTTGATGTCTCGGTGAGTGTCGAAAACACTGGTAACTCTGAAGGAACGGAGTCTATTTCCGTTACTTCGAATGGTGGAGAAGCGGGTTCGACTAATGTGACTCTAGGCGCCGGTGAGTCAACGAGTGAGGCGATTCAGATTACGTTCGATTCCGCTGGTGAGTACGACATTAGCGCCGGTGAAGTTGCGGGTGGTACGGTCGTCGTCTCGCAGGAAGACACGGATACCCCTACCGACGGTACTGAGACACCCACTGATGGAACCGACACGCCCGATACCGGGACTGATACGCCCGCGGACGGCACTGATGGCCCTGACGACGGCACAGACACGCCCGATGACAGCGATGGTAGTGACGGCGAACCCGGTGATGGAGATATGACGACTACGACCGCTGGCGACGATAGTGGCGGCGGTAATCTACCGCTCATCATCGTCGGTATCGTCGTGGTGCTGGCTATCATCGCCGGTGTCACGTACTACTTCCGCGAACAGTAGTAAACCGCCTTAGGGCCAGGCCCTGAGGTTTCCCGTTGATTAGTTGAACCCACCGCGATACTACCACTGTGATACCTACGAAGGGTATCGTGGATTACGATCCTCCGCGGGAGGGCGCTAACCTCCTTCCATACGGATGAACAAAGCGAACGAATAGAGAAGGGATACAGCACCCACACGAGGAGCTTGCACGTTCCCTATCACTCTTACTGCGTTTGCGGTCGAATGGGATAGTAAGATACTCACCACGTTTCCACGGTGTTCAAACGCGACAAAAAGCGTGCATCGGTGGTTGTGGCTGAGTGTCGAACTGGTAGGAGTGGGACACTCCGAACCACCCAGTGAGGCATACATTTGTGGAGTCTGGAACCGCTGTGTCCACGGGTGCAAGTTCCGACACCGAAGTAAGAGACTTCAACCGCAAGGAACGCCTGAAGGGTGCGAATAGATCGGAGTAGTTCACGACAGACGGGATTGGAGGGAGAGGAACGGTATGTAGTGCAGGCGTTGGTCTATACACCTCATTTAATAGGGGCATCGATTTTAGGGCCCTATGACCTCATCTCAAAACTAGCATATTAGATCCCCTAATCATTTGTTCCGTAGGATACCGCTCGATGCGTAGGTTTTGATGTAGCTCTGTTATGATACGGAGATCCAAACCCCCAAATATAGTATATTTGTCGTTACAATTATTTACCACCCAATTGCATATTGAACATCTAACATGCGAGACGATATCCAGACGGACGCATCAGAGGCACAGTCACCTCAAGAGACTCTGTCTATTTCTACAACGGTCGATCCCGGTGAAATCCCTATCGGTGGATCTACAACAGTAACGATCGATGCCAGTGGTCATACGAGTCTCGAGATAGACAAGCTCTGGACAGACTGGCAAATCAGTTCGATCGATCCAGATGGAGGGACAACTAGTACCTCAGCGGGAGAAACGTCCGATACTGGGTCGATCAAATTTGAGTGGCAAAGCACGCAGGGCGTGAGTAAACCATCAATCACAGTCGACCTCCCTCCATATTATATTGGAGGAACCTACAAAATCAATGCCGTTGCGACAGACGGTAGCCAAACTCTGGAAGCATCAGGGGAGCTGACGGTGACCGGGACTTCTCCTCCAATCAACCAGCAGACGAAACTTATTGCCAGCAACGGCGACGATTATGAAGAGTTTGGTTCTTCCGTCGCAATATCTGGCGACGGCAGTACCGCCATCGTCGGATCAATTTATGACACAGATTCGGACGGGGTAGATACTGGTGCAGCCTACCTCTTTTCACGTTCGAGCGGCAGTTGGCAAGAAGAACAAAAGATCCTAGCTGATGACGGGGATGCGGGCCATCTCTTTGGCGGATCAGTTGCAATATCCGAGGACGGTAGTACCGCTCTTGTAGGGGCCACTGGCTACCCGGGGTCAGATGGTCTTTATAGTGGCTCTACGTACGTATTTATACGATCGAACGGGAGTTGGCAACAGCAGGACAATCTCTTCATAACCGGCGACGAAGAGGAGGAAGAGTTGGGTAATTCGGTCGCTCTCACGGGAGACGGTACCACTGCGATCGTCGGGGCTAGACGAAAGGATACCGCCGCTGGTGCAGCATACGTGTTTTCTCGTACAAATGGAAGTTGGGGTGCCGAAGATCAACTCGCTGCCTCGGATAGTGAACAGGGTGATCTCTTCGGTTCCGCCGTCGCGATCTCGGACGACGGTAGTACTGCTGTCGTTGGAGCCAGAAGACACAATTCCTCGGACGGGAATAACGCTGGGTCGGCGTATGTATTCTCCAATACGAGTGGCAGTTGGCAAGAGGAGACAAAACTAGAAGCCAGCGATGCAGGTCAAGAAGATCAATTCGGTACCTCTGTCGCGATGTCTGACGACGGCAGTCTCGTTCTTGTCGGAGCAGACGGAAAGGGTCCGAGCAATCCTGGCGCGGCCTACCTTTTCTCGAACGTTACTGGAAGTTGGCAAGAGGAGAAACAATTTGTGTCCGGTGATGGTGATACGAACGATCGGTTTGGATCTGCAGTCTCGTTGTCGAACGATGGCACCATTGCACTGGTGGGGGCCCAGAGTGACGTCCCCGTCAATAATACTGTGTCCGGCTCGGCTTTCGTTTTCACCAAACCCGAGGGGGACTGGCAACAGGAGACGGTACTCTATGACGATACCGGTGATTCCGGTAATAGCTTTGGTGATACAGTATCGATAGCAGACGCCGGTAGTACTGCGATTATCGGTGCCCGTAACAACTCAAATCAGAACGGTGAGGATGCTGGCGCAGCATACATATTCAATTAATCCAATATCGTCATCCACCACCTATATTTAATTATAAAAATGTGCCTGCGAATTTCTTAGTGCCCGTCTCAGAGGTCACCCGCCACAATTTGTGTTAAACTGACTACGACCACTTCTATAAAGGCAAATTATATACAATTCCAGTTAGTGTGGAATCCTATGGGTGAGAGGAGTGCAAAGTTATTTAGTAGAATTATAGGAATGATGGATTATATACCAGTCAATAATTAAAATATGACAGCATTGTCTGATAAATGTCGGAATAGAGCTACCAATTCACTAGCCGGCACAGAATCTCCTGAAATTCTCGGCCACAAGGGAGATCCAGTAACCGCGACGCTCAAGAAGATATCAGCCAAAGATGTCGACATCTACGTGTCTTGGCAAAGCGGGGACGGCACATACAGAAATATGGGGATTGGCACATTTTTGACTGAAATAACAGCTCAGAGTAACGGATTCGTGAGTGCGGGGTTGCGAGTAACACTATTGGCAACCACGCGGGCAGAGAAAGCCAAGTATATATGAGATACGCATCTGGCGTCAACGACCCACCGACAGCGCCGGACTACACCTTCAGTATTCCCGAGCAAACAGGTCTTAAACGGACGATCACGGCCACCGATCCTAATGATTCCGAACTGTCATATACGGTCGACTCCCAACCCTCCAATGGAGCTGCGACATTCGTCGACGACGAGGTGTACTACAACCCGGCCAACGGGTATACTGGTACTGATACGTTCCAGTACGAAGTCACAAACGATGACGGTAACAGTGACACCGGCACGATCACAGTCAATGTTGAGGACGTAACCGCTTCGCCCGGGTGGTCATATGGCACCGGTGCACGTTTGCAGTACTCGTCAGTCGCCATCTCCGGTGATCGGGTGTTTCTCGCAGGACTTCAGTCCGAGTTGTGTGCGCTGAATGCTACGACGGGGTTAGTCGATTGGACGTATGACCGAGACGGCGAACTCGTTGACTCATCACCGACCGTCGCAAATGGGTTGGTATACGTTGGCAGCGGCGGCGGGAAACTGTACGCGATTAATGAGGCATCCGGAGAGGGCACGTGGTCCCTGGAGGTCGGGAGCGCGATTGACTCTTCACCAGTAGTTGCTAATGAAATGGTCTATTTTGGAACCAACGCTGGCCAACTCTACGCCGTTGATGCGGCAAGTGGGTCGGAACAGTGGCACCACGAAATCGGTGGAAATCCGGTAATTGGACCGGTTGTCGCCGACGATACAGTATTCGCGGCGACAACTGACGCCACGGTCGTTGCCCGAGACGCAGCAACAGGTGACCTTCGGTGGTCACGAGAGTTCGAAATCGAGATCGGGTACCGCGACCCCGTGGTGACGGAGGGCACGCTCGTCATCGCGGGTGACGGACTTAGAGGATTGAACGTGGACGACGGTAGTCAGGCCTGGCGCGAATCGTTCGACATCCCGGAAGGAGCATCACCGGCCGCGGAGAACGGTCGGCTCTACCTTCCTCATGGAAACGCCCTCTACAGTGTATACGCCGGTTCTGGCTCCACTGGTTGGTACACCTTCACGGGATCACTCGTTACCGCCACGCCGGCCTTGTCGTCGAACTACGTGTACGTAGCCAACGAGAGCGGCGACTTCATCGGAGTCGACAAAGCCCGCGGTACGACCGTTCTGTCGACGTCGATAGAGGGGAAGTTGACTACCTCGATTACGGACGCATCTGACGCGGCATATGTGGGTACGTGGGCAGGGAACTTGCACCGAATCGACATCAATTGAGGCGCTAGTGCATTCACTATACGTTCTTCTGAAGGACAGAATATCACATGTACCGCGATCCGCGGTTCTTGTCTATTATGGTACTACGCGATTCAATGGTAGGGGAGCAACAGTCGGTCTGCTCGCAGGGATCTACCAACCCAAATATTTCAACGGCCAAGATTACCCCTGCTCTGTTGGAGGTAGAAATCAATCTGTGGTGAATTCGTTGGTAGCGTCTTCTCCCCCACCGCCAGGAGGAATGACCGACTCCAGTACGTCGGCGACGACATCGGGGCGGGCGACGTCCCCAAGTTCTGCCTCTGTGTTCAGAACTAGCCGATGGACGAGGATCGGTTCTGCTAGCGCCTTCACATCGTCGGGGATCACATACTCGCGCCCGTTGATAGCGGCACGAGCTTTAGTCGTCTCCAGAAATGCGAGGGTCGCCCGTGGTGAACCACCATGGGCAGTCGCGGAGTGTTCACGCGTTGCCTCAACTACATCCACGATATACTCTCGGACGCTCTGATCAATGTGGGTGTTATCGACGACCTGCTGAGCGTGATGGATGTCCTTAGTATTGATCTGCTGAGAGATAGTTTCCGGACCAGAACGGGGCATTTCGTGGAAGCGGTCCACCATCTCGAGTTCGTTCTTTCGAGAGGGAAGACCCACTGAGACCTTCAACTGGAAGCGGTCGCGTTGAGCCTCGGGGAGCTCGAACGTACCTTCCATCTCGATGGGGTTCTGCGTCGCGATGACAATGAACGGTTCCGGAAGATCAAGTGTCTCACCCTCGATGGAGACTGTCCGCTCTTCCATGGCCTCTAATAGCGCGCTCTGTGTTTTCGGTGTCGCACGGTTGATTTCGTCGGCAACGACTACATTCGCGAATACAGGACCCTTCTGAAGTTCGAACTCGCCAGTTTTCTCGCGATATACCTTTGTGCCGGTAATATCCGCTGGAAGAATATCTGGCGTCATTTGAATCCGAGTGTAGTCGAGGCCAGTTGTTCGAGCAAATCCATTGGCCAACGACGTTTTTGCGACACCCGGGACACCTTCAAGTAGGAGATGTCCCCGAGTAAGCAGTGAGATTGTCAAGAGGCTAATCTGGTCGTCAAGCCCGATAAGCAAGTTGCCGATCTCCTCGGAGAGTTTCCGATGGATCTCTACAGGGCTGTCTCCCTCAGGCTCTGGGGGTGAAATATCTCCAGATGGGTCATTTCCGGTATCAGTCACGCTTGTCCCTCCTGGCGATTACGTGATGTTCGGACTGTTCGCGTAATCCGATCGGTGTCATTGGAACCGATCAGTTTCCGGTCTGTCATCGAGTAGCTGGAAATTAGACTGGGGGATGGGTACGGCATGCAAGACCGAAAGAGGACACGGCTATACTGGGCCGTGAATGTCCACCTCAACACGGAATCAAGCAATCTCCGACGACTCCCCGGAAGACGATATCGTTCATCAATCTCGGTCATCTGTGCCTTTTTGCTGTTGTTTGCTCATAATCTCTTTTGTTACGTGACGGATGCGATCTCGGTCCCACTCAGGGAACTGCTCGGCTACAAACTGTTCAACGACCTCGGTATCAGTCTCATGATCAGGCGGGGATCCCCCACTAAACTGGTCAGCGAGGCGACGACCGGCGGTGAGAAGATTTTGCCAGTAGGAGATTGCAACCACGAGCGAGACGCCGATGACGCTCTGAAGCAGTATCGACTGCTGAAGGGCCAGACGAACTGCCACCAACGGGGGAACACCCGCAGTATGTGAGAGGTCAAACAAGGCCGTCTCATGGGCGTCCATCAGGTTGCGGGCGAATGCTCGATTGCCATCCCGCTCCAGCATGGCGTTAATAAAGATGCTCGGGTCACTGATGAGAACCACTTCCCCAGAACCGAGTGATTCAACAGTTGCAACGGCGCGCTGTTCTAGTACCTCTGAATCATCGAGTTCGCCATTGCGGTTCTCATCGAGATAAGAGTAATTCGAGGAATACGCGAGTACGTCAGCGCCGTTTGGACGGACTGATGTCCCACGGTTTAGTGTCATTTGGGTGACTCCCTCAGTATACGAGCTTTCCTGAGTATCGCTCACGACAGGCATTGATGGGGAAGCGTCGTGGAATCGCTCATCTCGGAGCAACCTGCCATCAACGCGCGCATCAACACCAATTCGTGAGAGGAGTTGATTGGATTCATCTCCGAAGTCCTCAGCTATGATGAGTGTACCTCCACTGCGGATAAACTGTCCAATGCGTGTGGCTTCACTCTGGGTATACTGAGACTCCGGGGACAGGATAACTCCGACTGTAGCGCTCTCGTTTACCACGTCATAGCTGGTCGTATTCTGAATAATAACGGGTTCGGCCCCTTGGCCATCAGCTATTGTCCGAAGCTCAGAGGTCCCTTCCCAAGTAGGGTTGTACGTGCCGAAAACAGCCGCTGAGGACACGCCACCGACCAAGATGGCGATACTGACTGCCAACATCAGTACGACTAAGAGCACACGAGGATAGGAGACTCGTTCCCACGGTGCCGTCATGAGATCACCCCTTGTGGTAAGATTGCAAGTATCCGTTTGACGACAATATATGCGAACAGAGCAAGGCCGAGTGCGCTAATCACGTACAACCGCCGGCGCCAAGTGGGGGAGACTGCCTGTGGGGAAGTCAGCTCTGTGACAACGAAAAATCCGATAAGAGAGACCGAAATGAACAGATCGACGGAGAAAGCATCGAGTACTACAAGTGCCAGCGTGGCTGCGAGCATCCATGCGAGCGTGGCCGACACAAACTGTTGTCGCCGACGGAGACTCATTGGAAGTCAAAACACCTGACTGTTGTACTGACGAAACCGGTCGTGTGACAAAGCGGTGTCGATAAAAGACCAGTCGGATCAATCAAGAGTCGGATAGGTAACAAGCGGAGTCAGGGTCGACGGACGAGTAGTGCAACCGCAACAACAAACCCAATTGCGGCAGCGATTCCGGTAAATCCGGGGCCAGAGCCGGTTGTAGTCTCCGTTTGTTCCTCGTTTGGCGTAATCGCTCCCTCCCCACTATCGGTCGGTGTATCGGTTGCCTCCGTATCTGGCTGTGTAGCCGTCACAGTTTGACTTGGGGTCGACATCGACTCTGAAGTCTCTGTCTCCTCCGTGCTATCGACAGTCGGCGTATCGGTCACGTCCTGTACTGAAAGTGAAACCCGGTCACTCATTCCGAGCCCCTCATTCCGGCCGAAGGCTTGGTTGTCGCCCTGGACAAGCCCATATACAGTGTAACTGCCGCTGTCAAGCGTTCCTCCCGGAACCTCGGCAGTGTATCCGCGGTTTGAGTCCGTAGCGTTCACGACGACTTCGTCCTCGTCAGTTGCTATGATAGCTTTGACCGTGTGGGGAGTGCTTTCGGCAGTAGTCTGTTCAACACTGATCTGGAGGGACATATCATCATCGGCTGTTACCTGTTCGGGAGCATCAATGGTCACATCGTATCCCTGGACGATCAGTGGCTCAATCGCCTCGTAATCACCGTCTTGATAAACTGTTACAGAATACGATCCAGGTTCGTAGTCGGTGAGTTCAAATGTGAACGTCCCGTTACCGTCACCCCGTTTTGAATCAACAATCTGTTCCTCGCTGTTGTATATGTATACTCGATAAACTTCATCAGGCCCACCGACGCTAACGGTGATCTCGTCACCCGAGTTTGCTTGAATAACCGAATCCAACTGGTGAGTCGTATCCTGGAACTCAAACGACCGCTCAGGTACTGATTCTGCATCTTCGGAGGATATCTGGAAGTGATTTGTCCCAAGTACCGGGGCCGACGCGATCATAACCAGAATCACCCCAATCAGGAGGGCAATGAGTCTCGGACGTAGGCGCATGCTAATGACATTGTGTATGCCTGTATTAATAAAGACCCGATCAACAGAATGCAGGAGGGCCACTGATCAGACATGCCGAAATATCTGACCACCTGGCAAAGAACGTGAATGACCGCAAGTGCCCTACTGACAAACCACCATCTTCAGAGATGGTTGAAGATTCCCATATTAGGCCAGCGAGATGGGTCGAGTTTGCGCGGTCTTGCAGTTGATCCGCACAGCGTTTCCAGCGCCTTGACGCTGTGGCGGTCATTCAAGAGGGGTCCCACCCGAATATAGCGCCGGCTGCTCAAGCGATCTGTGGCCATCTGCGGTCCCGAAAAGCACGATACCCCGGATGTGAGTTCTTCAACCGCCAAGTGGATCTAGCCACTACAGAAACTCCAGATCGCCACATCAGGACGCTAAAAACGACGGCCCTCGTCGATACAAGCTCGTGTGTCGTCCTCAACGTACACTATTTGGCACACTGGTCCCATAATACAGGCGTAGGCCGTCAGGTGACGCTCCACAATACCGAAGAAATCGAAAGTCTTGCCGGCGAAAAGGCTACGACGACCAATCGCTACGAGACGCACTCCGTTCTGAAGGAGTTTGACCAGTCATCAGATACCGGTCGTTCGCTCACTACAATCACGCTCATAACGTACGGTTGGACAACGATCTATATGGGCACGCTAGATCGCTGAGACGGCGTTTCGGCTATCAGGCGCCGATATGACCTCACTCTCGGGTTGAGTACGTGATACCGTGAGTTCCGTGAACTACCACTCACCATTGCCATCTACAATCTTGAACAGGCCATCAGAGAGCGATCACTACGTGGTCCATGGATCAATAGGTCAGCAGGTCCTACTTTACGACTGAAGCGCCCAGACGAGGAGAGGGGACCTTACTCCTCCTGAAAGGAGAGGATCACTTCTGATTCCGTCGACCCTTGCGAGTTCTCGGCAACGACTTCTAGAAGGTAGTCTCCTCCTCGGTATTGATCAGGGAACCGAATCGAAAACCACGGGGAAACGGATCCTTCATTCTCATCGTAGTGGAGCACGGTTTTTCGGTCGTCAATTGCCACTGGCTTGCTGGGGGAGTTCCCATTATAGTCCACCACTTCCCAGTCTGCCCACAGGCCATCAAGCACAACTCTTGTCGCGAGCGTAGCGTCGATTTTAAATCCTATTTGGCCACCAACGGCGATAGTCTCGTTGGCAGCGCTGACTGATAGAGTTATTATATTGACGGGCCAGAGGACTGATTCCGAGGTGGTCGGGTACTCATGAGCGCCTTGTGCCCTAACAATAAACTCAATTTCGTCACCAGGTTCCGCTGATTCGGGGGCGGGAATTATCGTCGCTCGACAGTTTCTCGATGTGAACGTAGGATCTTTGTCTGGATGAACGTCTTGGCCGGCACGTCGTATCGCTCTAGGAGGGCCGAACCGTTTGACGTGCTAGATCGGCTAGTAGACGTTCTTCTTAATTGCGGCTCCGAAGTCGCACTCGAAGTCCATCGTGAGAAAGATGGTCCGCTCGGTCAGCCACCCGAAGTCGTGTTTCACTCTCCGTAACCCCGTACTAAATCAGCAGACCAGTCCCCCTCGATATCGATACCGGAGCGCGGCCCGGATCAGACATGAACACACCTCGCCGGTCGATGAACTGGGAAGTTCATTCCAGATACCCTATGTCTTCGAGACGGTCCTGTACGTCCTCATCGAGATCCGCTCTCTGATCCGCCCCCTGGTCTGGGAGTGGGGAACGCCACTTGACCGCTCGTTGAGCGGGATCGCTGTCGGGCGCGAAGGCACCAGTGGCCGGTTCGCCGTCAACGTCGTCGGGAACGGGCTCGTCCATCCAGTGCAACACCGTCGGCGCGATGTCGGTGATCCGAATCTCCCCGATGTCGGTCGGTTGGATGCCGTCGCCGTGGAACAGGACTAGTCCCTCGGGGACGTTCTCACCGCGCCAGTCGTCGGGTGTCGAGACCACCTCGTCGGGCCCGATCGCTTCGCTGGTGTGGACGCCCGGCCGCTGATCGAATACGATGTCCGGCGCCTTCTCGACCTGGTCGCCGTCGTAGAGGTCTTCGCGGTTGTGAATCTCGCGAGCGACCGGTTCGCCGTTGGTGCCTATCACCCCGGCGAGGTCCGACCGCAGCGACTCGCGTATCGCCGCTCGCTCAGATTCGTCATCAGCGACAACGTAAATAAGCCCTTGGCCGCTCCCGATAGCCGTCGTCTTCTCCCAGTCAACCATGTCGAGTTTCTCCTCGCGGACGACACCCTCGTCGGTCGGGAACCGCTCAATTATTTGTCGGGGCACCACCGGCCGGATGTACTTCTCTAATCCGACCGAGCGGACGATACCGGCGATGCGCTCTTGGGTGATCCCGACATCGTGAAAGCGCGAGGCCAGTGTCGTCTCTGTCGAGAGGTATCCCTCCTCTTCGAGCCACCGGTTGATGTAAAATACAGTGTCGATCTCCGTACAGCCGTGGTCGGACATGATGACGAGGTCATAGTCGCCCTTGACGAACGGTTCGAGTTCCTCGTCGATTATTTCCCAGGCTCGCCGGGTTTCCGGCCCGTCCCAGAAGTAGTGTTGGAGGACGTTCAGGTGGAAAAGAGTGACGTGCAGGAAGTCGATATCGCGTTCCCCCAGAAGATCTCGGGCAGTCCGGAGACGCGTCCGCAGCAACTGGTGAGCCATCTCAACGGCAGCGTCGGCATCCTTGTTGCTGGTGAGAACATTTTCGGGGTGGACGCGGTAGTCGAACCGGTCTTCGAGGTCCGCCTGGAGTTCCGGAGGGTCGGTGTAATCAACTTCGCGTGAGCGTGGCCCACCTGCGATCATGAACTCGTCAATCTCGCGGGGAGGGTACGACATCGGGAGATTGATCACGCCTGCCGAACGGTCGGCGTCATTCAGGTAGTCCCATATTTCCGGGCTCGTGAAACTCCGTGAGTTCGGGAGTTCGATCGATCGGTCGTCAGTGTCGATACGCTCCCACCAGTAGACGCCCAGCTTCCCGGGATTCTTGCCCGAAGCGTAGCACTTCCAGTTCGGACACGTGACGGGGGGCAGTCGACTGCGGGAAACGCCGTGAGCACCCTCCTCGCGGAGCCGTGCGAGGTTCGGGAGGTGCCCCTCGTCAATCCATGGCTCGATCAGCGGCCAGTTGGCGCCGTCGAGCCCTATCACGACCGTCTGTGTCATTGATCGCTCATCAATTGTAGCGGGTGGGCTAAAACGTCGCCGTTTCGAATAGGACCGGTTTGGACCGAGGCGTGCTTTCGGGGATATGATCAATCAACTGGGACAAAAGAGGGGATTAATATACGGAAAGTAGCAATTGACAGTAGAATGGGGTCGGAGGGTCTCGCGGAGAAGTGGCGACAGACGGACGCCATCGAGACGTCACTGCAGGCAAGTACACCAGCGGTCGACGACGACCACGTCTACGTCGGTGGCCTGGGAGAGGAATTTTATGCTCTTTCACGAGACGACGGGAGTGTGGTGTGGGTGCGAGAGCGGGACGGATCGCTGTCAGACTCATCGGCCTGTGTTCACGATGGGACGGTGTACGTGGGAAGCGGGGGCGGGTCGGTGCATGCGTACGATGCGACCGACGGGTCGGAACACTGGCGGTACAGCGGCCCGAGCGCAGTGACATCGACGCCGGTAGTCGCAGACGGGATCGTCTACGCAGCGCGAAACGACGGCGTCTTGATCGCGCTGGCCGAAGACGACGGGTCAGTGCTGTGGAACGTTGACCTGGGTGCACCGATCTCCACCGATCCGAGCTATTCGGCTGTCGAGAAGACGGTGTACGCCAGTACGAGTGAACGTATCTGTGCGTGCGACATAACTGACGGTGGCCGTGTTGTCTGGTCGACTAGTTTCAGTACTGACATCAACTCCTCGTCACCGATTGTCGACGACGAGCGCGGCCTCGTGTATTTCGCGTCGAGCGAACTCGTCGCGCTCAATGCGAGCGACGGGGCAACAGCATGGGGAACCTCGTTTTTCGGCGCGAGCGCGGGTTCTTCGCCGGTGTTCGACGACGAAGCGGTGTACGTCGGGGGCGGCAATGGGAAGGTGTACGCTATCTCTGCTTCCTCAAGCGTGCTCGTCAACTCACCGGCCTGGGAATTCCAGACGTGGGACGTGTCGATCGCGTCCGATCCCACGCTCGTCGAGAGCGAGCTATTTGCCGCGACGATCGATGGGAACCTGTACGTGCTCGACACTGGCTCAGGAGCCGCGCTCGACAGTGTCTCGCTGTCGTGTGAGATACAGTCGTCACCAGTTATCACGGACGGCGAGGTAATCGTGGCCGGCCACGAGGGGACACTGTACGCGCTCGAATAATCGGGCCAGTATCAACAGATTACCGAGTAAGCGTCGCGTGACCCATAGCCGCTAGTCGCCGGCTAACTTCCGCTGGCACTGTTCGATCGATCGCGTCCGACCAGTCGCTACCGGCCTTGATTGGCGCTCGTTGCTGTCGGCTCGAACAAAAGAGATTTGCCGCGGTGGTCTGGATGTTCTGGTAGATGATCCACGACGTCTCATTGAGAGACCTACAGATAAACGCGGACGAGCGCGGTTCTCTGACCGAGATTTACCGGTCCGATTGGGATCTCTTCGACGATGAAGACGACCCGGAGATGTCGTATTTCTCGGTGTCGTATCCGGGGGTCGTTCGGGCGTGGCACCGGCACGAACGGGGTCAAATCGACCACTTCGTCGTCCCGCACGGGAGAGTGAAAGTCGGCATCTACGACGACCGTGACGGCTCACCGACCGAGGGCGAACTCGACACGTACGTCATCGGCAAGGGGAACATGCAAGCCGTCCGGGTTCCCGGAGACTGCTGGCACGGATTCAAAGTCCTCGGCGACGAGCGTGCGACGCTGATCAACTTCCCCACGAACCTCTACGACTACGAGGACCCGGACGAGGAGCGGCTCCCTCCGGACACGGACGAAATCCCTTTGAACTGGGATGAACAGTCACACTAATCATGAAAGGTGTGCTTCTTGCCGGGGGAACGGGGTCGCGACTCCGTCCGATAACACATACCGGCCCGAAACAGCTCGTACCCGTCGGAAACAAACCGGTTATCGAATACGCTATCGATGACATGCGGGAGGCCGGCATCACCGAAATAGGAGTCGTACTCGGCAACAAAGGGCGCGGGGAGATCCAGAAATTCCTCGGTGATGGCTCGGACTACGGTGTCGATATCACCTACATCATCCAAGGGAACCCACTCGGTCTCGCTCACGCAGCCGGGTGTGCTCGCGACTTCGTCGACGGAGACAACTTTGTGATGTACCTTGGTGACAACATCCTCAAACAAGGGATCGGCGACCTCGTCGAGAGTTACCAAGAAGGCGATTACGGCGCGGGAATCGCTCTTCAAGCAGTCGACAATCCTCGTGAGTTCGGAATTGCGGACGTAGACGACGATGGCACGATCACACGACTGGTCGAGAAGCCCGACGACCCACCGACGAACCTGGCCCTCATCGGTATCTATGTCTTCTCTGACGCGATCTTCGATGCAATCGAGGAGATCGACCCGTCTTGGCGCGGTGAACTCGAGATCACCGACGCGATCCAGTCACTCCTTGACGCAGGATACTCGATCGACTCTCACGTCATCGAGGGCTGGTGGAAAGACACGGGCAAGCCCGAAGATATCCTCGAGGCGAACCATCTCGTTCTGGAAGACAACCCTGGGATGAAAGCGGGAACCGTTCAGGAGGGTGCCGAAGTACGGGGACATGTCGACCTCCATGAGACCGCCACGATCGAATCGGGCGCAGTGGTTCGGGGGCCGGTATCTATCGGACCTGGAACGACGATCGAAGACGACACGTACGTCGGCCCGTACACGTCGATCGGACCCGATTCGACTATCGCAGGCGTCCACATCGAGAACAGCGTGGTCATCGGCGAAAGCGACATCAGGACTAGCGGAAAGGTCGTCGATAGCCTCCTCGGCCGGGGAGCAGACATCGGCAACGCGGACGAACTCCTGCCCGATGGCCGGCGTCTTGTCGTCGGCGAGAACTCCGACCTCAAACTGTAACCATGCGAGTCATTACCAGCACGTGTCCGGACTGTGGCACTATCGTCTCCGCCAACGAACTCGAAGCCAACCGAGTCATGAAGTGTCCGAGTCTCGGATGCAAGACCGTGCTCGCCTTCGACGATCTCCCGGATGAGGAGCGACAGTTCTTCCTAGAGAACAGGGAACAGTACCGTCTCTGACCGACCGAGCGGCTGTCTCTCCCAGTCGGAACTGCTTTCTGTGACGGATGAACCGGGTAGCCTTTGTGATGGTTCTCGAGCGGTCACCAGCCGTCTACGGTGGTCGCAAGAGCAGAAAGGTCGTCCGCTAACTCCGGTTGCGGCCGTCCGAGAACGTCTTCAACACGACTCACGTCGAGGCAGGTGTATTCCGGGCGCGGTGCCGGTCGGTCGAGGTCGTCCATCGTCCCCCTCGCGAGCAATCCCTCGGACGCGTCCATTCGCCGGCGGATCTCGTCGCCAAACGTGTAGGGAGTTACACACGACCGGGATGCGACGTGAACGAGACCGCTTTCCCCTTCCTCTATCAGGTCGAGCAGTACCGCTGCGGCGTGTCCCGCTCGGGTAGGGGTCACGTACTGGTCGGTGAACAGCGTGATCGGTTCGTCGGTCGCGAGTTGGTCGCGAATCCAGGCCGGGAAGCCGGTCAGCTGACCACTCGACTCGTGGCTCCCGTACACGAAGGAAAGGCGAGTCACGAGTGGATCCGAGCCCTCCTGCAGTACGGCTCGCTCGCCCGCTCGTTTCGTTTCGCCATACACCTGTCTCGGGTTCATCTCGGCGGACTCATTGTACGGACTCGCCTCTTCGCCGTCGAAGACATAGTCAGTGGAGACGTGAACGAGGTCGGTGTCATAATCCGTACAGACCGCCGCTAGGTCTCCCGGAGCGTCGGCGTTGACCTCCATCGCATGGTTTGGTTCCGACTCACAGCCGTCAACGTCGGTCATCGCGGCACAGTTGACTACAGCATCTGGTCGATACTCTTCTACCAATTCGCGGGTCCGGTCGGCATCCCGGATGTCGAGTGATTCCAGCGGACCGGCGAACGATGGACGATCCGAGTGGTACGTCCCGACTGTTTCGATCCCCCGCTCTCGAGCGGTAGCGACGACGTTACTGCCCAACAGGCCACTGGCCCCGGCCACCATCAGTTCCATCGGCTACGCGTAACACAGAAAGCTACAAAGGCGTTGCTACAGATTCAGGTTGTATGCGCGTTCTCATCACCGGGGGTGCTGGATTTATCGGGTCGAACTTTGTTCGCTATCTTCTCGAAGGAACCGACCACACCGTATTGACGCTTGACGCACTCACGTACGCGGGCGGCAAGTCGAACCTCGACGGGGTTCTCTCGGACCCGAACCATGAGTTCGTAGAAGGAGATATTCGAGACAGAGATTTGATGGACAAACTCCTCGCGGACACCGACGCAGTTGTCAACTTCGCTGCCGAATCCCACGTCGATCGTTCGATAGAGGGAGCCAAGCCATTCGTCTCGACCAATGTGCAGGGCACGCAGACGATACTGGACGCTGCCCGCCACGCAGACGTCGAACGGGTCGTCCAGATCTCGACCGACGAAGTATACGGAGAGATCCGCGACGGTAAGTTCACCGAAGACAGTCCACTCGACCCGCGCAACCCGTACGCGGCCTCGAAAGCCAGTGCGGACTTGCTCGCTCAGAGCTATCAAGTCACACACGATCTCCCCATCATCATCACACGATCGTCAAATAACTTCGGCCCGCGACAGCATTCCGAGAAACTCATTCCGAAGTTCATCCGGCGGGCGGCCGATGGCGAATCTCTGCCAGTTTATGGGGATGGGACCAACGTTCGAGAGTGGACGTACGTCGTTGACAACTGTCGGGCGATCGAACTCGTTCTCAGAGAGGGAGAACTCGGGGAAGTATACAACGTCGGAAGCGGCCACGAACTCCAGAACATCGAAGTCACGGAGAAGATTGTCGACGCGGTCGGCGCATCTGAGGACCAGATCGAGTTTGTCGAAGATAGGCCGGGTCACGACCAGCGCTACGCGCTCGACACCGGGAAGATACGGTCGCTCGGTTGGGAGCCGGAGTGGTCATTCGAGAAGGCTCTAAAGCGGACAGTCCGGTACTACATGGAGGTCTAGGGACCGTCGGGTCGAGGAACGGGCGGCCGACGGGCAGCGAACGGAGCCCGGGCACTCCGAGGACCCGCGGCTTTTCCACTGTCAGTCGTCGAAAGCCGTTCGTAGAGAAGGAAAAACAGATCCACCGCGGCGATCGCGACTTACAGGCCTCGAACGATGTCTTCGTCTTCGAAGCCCGCGCGGATCCCCTTCACGGTATACGAGAAGGTGTACTCGTTGGGGCCGTCGCCGAAGTCCTTGACGACGATACGCTCGGTTGACTGGTCGGTGACCTGGGCGTGGACCTTCTCGCCGCAATAGGGCGTCACCTGGACGCTGAGCGGTTCGTCGTCACTGGTGACCATCGAGAAGTGGTCGGGCAGATCCACGACCGCGACACCGTCGGTCATCTCCGTGACATCGCTCGCCTCAGTACGAACCTTGCCGGCCTCAACTGCGGTGTGGAAGATCTCCCATCCAGGCAGGGGTTTATTCACTCGAAACGAGACAGTTCTGTCAATATTTCGGAAAACCACCCATTTAGCGGGAGCGTCGGGGTGATGTCTGTCGACTGTACGCCGTCGCTGTGAGACAGAACCACACCCCGGAGACGGCCTCGCTGTGCCAATCGTCCAGCAGAACGTCTTCGTGAATCTATGACAGTTCGGATTTCGTCGTCTACTCTGCGTAACCGAGGTCAGACAGTTGCTCCTGCACATCCTGTGAGAGATCCATCTCGGACCCCACGACTTTCTCGTCAGGGATATACTCTAATAATTCGTCCCGTCGGTCAGGATCGGAACATTCCTCGCCAGTCGAGAAGTCGATGAGGATCGATTTCTCTCTCTCGGGAACGTATATCAGATGGTCTTCTTCCTTTGTGACACTGATCTGATTCGGTCCATATGCGATCTCTTGAGATAATACGGTCTCTGAGTACTGGTCCCGCTGGAGTGGAACGCCAGTAGTCGAATACTCATCGTCCACGCCAAGTTCGTGGAGGATAGTGGGTGCGATATCGACCGTACTCGCGCGTCGACTGTCGTCTATATTTCCGATGTTCGTTGCGATAGGGACCTCGATCACAGGTGGCACGAGTGCATGTCCGTGGCCGACCCCGGCAGTCCCTCGAGGGTCCTCGAAATGCTCCTGCTCGAACTCAACGTACTCCCAAAACTCCTCTCCGTGATCGCTGGTCACAACGACGATCGTGTCCTCTATTCCGTTCAGATTGTTCAGAGTCTGTTCAATCTCGCCGTCGATGTATCTCACAAGCGTATCGTACAAAAGAACTCGTGCATCTCGGTACTGGGCAAAGTCGGGGTGTTCTACCTTTCCATCTTCGAACCGCCAGCGCTCGATCCCATCGATATCCGGAACATCTCCAAATGGAACGGCTTCCGGTCGCTGGAGCGGTTCGTGAAGATCACCCAACTGTACGTAACCAAACTTTGCCTCACTGGTACTGTTCCACCACTCTTCCATCCCCGACAACAGGTCGCCTGCTGTAGCTTGGTTCCGTATATTCATGGTTTTGAACCGACCACGTATCGGAAGTGCGGCAGTTGTAATCGCCGTGTCGAAGCGAGTTTCGTATCCGCTCGCGGCGAATAGTTCGGACAGTGTATGCACATCCTCACGGACACTGTTAGGTGGGTTGTTCAGGTCCTGATTCCGCGAAGAGTCGTCTGAGTAGACGGCACCGTGTTCATGCGGATACCGTCCCGTGAGAATAGACGGTACCGAACTGAATGTCCATGGTGCAGCAGCAATTGAAGACGTATACGATTCCAGGCTATCTATAAACGGAGTCGTCTCACGCTCGTACCCGGTCCGAGAAATGCGGTCGTTCCGCAAGCAGTCGATGGTCACAACAAGAACGTTTCGTCGAGACCCAATCGGAAGCTCCGGTACATCACGCATACGAGATTCGTGTGCTATCCGGCTACGGATACGTCGAAGCGTATTGAGCCCCCGTCTCGCAAAACTCTTCATCATGCTTAGTTACTGGCCACTCATATTAATAGAAATGCTGGATCACCACGGAAGCGTGCCTAAAATTCTCCTCCCTTCGTTAAGCAACCCACATCGGTCGCTCAAAAACGCTGTGCTGCAAGCTCACAGCGTTAGTGGGTGACCGACTAGCAACGGATTTGCCGGCTGAAAGTATCTCACGCTATATTTTCTGCGCGTTCACGTGGACGAGAGTTACGCAAAAATCGTTGATTGGACCAGTGAAATGGAAGGAGTTCGTGCTCTCATACGGTTGGTTCGTGGTGCGTTCTCGGACCCATCGACTCTATAGCGGTCGTTCGAACAGGCATCCACTTGTATCTGGCATTAACTGCTTGATCGGTTGTCGGCAGCCTGCGATCCCGCCGAGTACGGTGATGCCATTTTCGACCGCAAACAGCATCCAGCCACTACAGAGACTGTTCGGATCGCCACATTCCACTGAAAGCAACGCTCCTGTTTAATACAAACTTGTATCCATGCGCGACATTCTCATATTTGCATACTGCCTCAAAGATATACTAGCAGGCCGTCAGATGACGCTGCACAATAGCGATGAGACTGAGAGTCTGGTCCCAAATATGTGCTATGACAACGAAGCGTTCCGTGAAGCACTGCATGACTTCAGCATAAGGCCCCTGATCAAACACCAAATCTTCGTACCGCACGACTACGCCCACAACGCTGGAATCAACGAAGAGGGATACCCAGTGCCTGATGACAAAGATTGTCGATCTAACTGTTA
Organism: Halosimplex rubrum; assembly: GCF_013415885.1. NCBI lineage: Archaea > Methanobacteriati > Methanobacteriota > Halobacteria > Halobacteriales > Haloarculaceae > Halosimplex > Halosimplex rubrum. Next base: position 1,186,955 of record NZ_CP058910.1, on the reverse strand, counting down.
AGGACCGTTCGGCTTCGCCGTGCTAGCGCATACCTGATTTCGTGTGTTTCACGAAGTTGACCTGATATATGTGGTCGACAACATTAATCGTCCCGTCAAACAGTAAAGTCAAGCGCGATACAGCGGTCCAAGACAGTCTCCGGTTTCAGCAAACCCGTATTTTCATTTACGCTCATGGGTAAGCGATTGTTGGTGGCGTCATAGAGCGGTTTGAAGGATGGTTTTGAGTGCTTCTTCGCTTGGTTTACGATGGACACGTTTGCGAAGCTGAAACGCTCTGAAGTAGGGTGTGGGCTTGTCTTTGGAGACGTCTCGATGCGGTGAGAGCCACCGTCACGCCAGCGACGCGTGGCTCTCGCTGGTGTTCACGTGAACATCTCCATCAACGTATTCACCGCCACCGTGGACGACGTGTTCGCGGTTGAACTCCTTGTCGTCTTCAAGTGGATCGTACGCCTGAAATCTATCCATATAGACGGCTAGCGACTCTTCATCGTGGTTGGCAAGCAGGAGTCGCACGATCGATTCCTCGGCGGATTTCGCTGGTAGTACGTACTGATCTCCCGTTCCTCAGTCAACCAGCACGAACACGGGTGGCTTGTCCTTGGCATACGTTTCACGTCCGCGTGTGGACAGGCCACGCAAGGACGACAGATCGTCGCGATCGCGGTCTTTCGGGCCGGCTTTAACGTACAATTCGTCGAGTTCGACCGGTCCTTCCAGCTGTGGTCGAGGCGGGTCCAGCGCTTCCCGCGAGCGCTGGATACGGCGGCACACCGTCTTGTAGGAGACATCGATCTCTACGTCCAGTTGTTGAAGACTGGTGTTGAACCGGATGTAGGCGTAGACAGCGAGAAGCCACTTCCTGAGTCCGAGCGAGAAATCCTCGAAGACCGTACCGGTCTTGTCGTTGAACATGCGGTCATAATTTTTACAGCGATACCGTTGAAACACTCGGTAGCTTCTGTACCGAATCATGGATTCGGTACGGTAGCGCGGGCAATAGACGCCGTCGCGCCAGCGAACCTGTTGGTGCAGGTTCGCGGCGCGACGCTCCGAGACGAACGTCTTGAGTGGAATCATGCTTCGTCGGGTGGCGCGTTCGTGCCACCCTTGCCCGCTGGGACTTTCAGCTACTGCTGCGAGCTGACCAACAATCTTCTACCCAAGAGCGTTCATCTATAGATGGTGGATTAACCTAGGTATCCAAGTTCTTTTAGCCGGTCTTCGACACTGCTTGATGTCTCCAGCTCTGAGTCTGTGACCTCTCCAAAGTATCTCAGTAGTTCGCCCCTGAGTTGGTCCGCTTCATGCGCCCTGGCAGCAATGATGTTATTTTGTTCTTCGGGGTCGGTAGAGAGATCATACAGTTCGTGATCATGTTTTTCGTTATATATGTATTTTAGATCCCCTCGACGAATTGATCCCATCCGGTACGCTCCCTCAGATTGAGCATAATGATTCGGATCACCTGGAGAGGTTGTCTGGGTGATAACTGGTCGAGACAGATCCTCATTTGCCTCGGCGATCCTGAGTAACGACTCGCCCCGAGGCTTGGTATCCGTCTCAACGTCGGCAAGGTCCAGAATTGTGGGAAATACATCAATGAGGGAAACCGGAGTTTTGATCTTGCGATTAGGTACGTCTTTTCCAAACATAACCAGTGGTATCTTCACGATCTCCTCATAGAGTGTCATCGGCCGAGGGATCGTATCCCGTCCGGGATGGCTAAAGTGACCACGTTCCCAAAATTCTTCGCCGTGATCAGAAGAGACGATAACCGTCGTCTCTTCCAGATCCAATCTATTGATGAACTCTCCGAGTTGCTGGTCGAAGTTAAGGATTGAAGCGTCGTATGCATCAACGAGATACTGGCGCTGGTCTGTATCAAGCGACCAGACGAAATCACCCTTTCTCATGTGCGTCATTGCACGTTCGAGAATCCGGGCAAATCGGTTCGGATCGTACTCGAACTCGGACACCTGCTCGAAATGTTCCGGTGAAAAGACGAACGGCGTATGTGTATCCATGCCGTGAAGCCAGAGGAGATAGGGCTCTTCGACAGTCGAGATCCATTCTTCAGATTTCATAAACAGGTCGGAATCTGGCTGCCGTGAGACGATAGGTCCACGAAAACGATGGAACGTTTCTTTCGCAACCGCAGCAGCTTTACCGATTACCCCTCCTTGATGAAGTCCCCACTTAGCGAGTCGAATAAGTGGGTCTGTTTCGTTTTTGCCATCTGTGTTCTGCTTTGCTTTCGTGCCATTCGCGACGTAGTCGAAGCGGTCAGTGTATTCGAACCGCTCAAACTGGATATTCGAAGTAACTAATCCCGTGGTGTACGATGAGGAGTGTAAGTCGTCAATGAACGTAGGTTTCGTATCAACCGTAATGTGACCGTCTTCCAGTGGGTATTTGCTCGTCAGAAGAGATGGAATAGAGATAGGTGTCACGGGGCCGTTCGAATAGGACTGCTTAAATACCAACTCGGCCAACGAATCAAGGTTTGGAGTTATATTCCGGTCGTACCCGTATAGCGGCATATGATCGGCCCGCAGAGAGTCTGCTGTGATCAGAATCAGGTTTCCCATGATGGCTCAACTTTTCTTGTCCAGAACTTATCTTTTATGGGTGTAAGCCAGGTCGTGTTTAGTTAAGCGTGAAAGGTGGGGGGTGTGATTTCTTGGTGTCCATGCCGGAAATCAGCCGCCTCACCGGTCGTAGAGACTGGATCGATTTGGATTTTGTGGAGCGCGAGCGGACACCCGAGCCGGCGATAGCCCTCGGTATTCAATCGCACGTTTCGGGGCTGCCACTGTCGAATACCGTCGAATTACTTGACGCACTGGGTGTCGATCGAAGTCGCAAAGCAGTCCATGATTGGGTCCAGAAGGCCGATCTACAGCCTGAATCTGGCCAATCTCCGAATCAAGCCGCGCTTGACGAGACAGTGATTCGGATCAACGACCAGCAGTTCTGGCTGTACGCCGCTGCAGATCCCGAAACCAACGGTCTGCTTCACGTCCGGCTGTTTTCCACGACCACGACAGCCCTCATCGAGATCTTCATCCGCGAACTGCGGCAGAAACACGGTATCGAAACTGCTGTGTTTCTGTTGAAGGCGCTCAACACCTTCAAACAGCACTCCAACGAGCTGGACTCCGATTTCAAATGAATTGTCACGGAAATCGGAACACCATCGAACGAATTTTTCGGGAGCTAAAGCACCGAACGTCGTCGTTCTTGAACTGCTTCAGCCACGTCGAACCAGAAACAGCCGAATCATGGCTTCAAACATTCGTTCGCTGGCACAATGCTGCTAACTAAACACTACCGATCGCGTCTCAGTTCATTCGTCCTCCATAGTGTCCTCAAGAACTGTACCTACTACAGTTGCCGATTTGAATGGGCTGACTCCTTTTTTGTAAAATTTCTATTACATGTTGCATCAAAGAATGATCGCTACGCTTTCCGTGGGTACAGCAAGACACCTATAATCAAAAACCCAGAGCAGGCATCCCATTCCACCTCATGGGAACGTAGTAGAGGAGAGCCTATACGTCCCGAACGATGTCTTCGTCTTCGAAGCCCGCGCGGATCCCCTTCACGGTATACGAGAAGGTGTACTCGTTGGGGCCGTCGCCGAAGTCCTTGACGACGATACGCTCGGTTGACTGGTCGGTGACCTGGGCGTGGACCTTCTCGCCGCAATAGGGCGTCACCTGGACGCTGAGCGGTTCGTCGTCACTGGTGACCATCGAGAAGTGGTCGGGCAGATCCACGACCGCGACACCGTCGGTCATCTCCGTGACATCGCTCGCCTCAGTACGAACCTTGCCAGCCTCAACTGCGGTGTAGGCAACTTCCCTGGGTCCGGCGGCCGTGTCGACCGCTTGGACGAAGTTCTTTGTCCCCGTCACCTGAAGGTCGCCATTAATCTGCGTCGTCTGGTTAATCTGACCACCTAGATCCAGGTCACCATCGATTTTGGCGTCGTTGGGAGTGTAGAGACCGTAGCCGTTAGGAGCTTGGGTCTTACCTACAACCCCTTTCGCAGACCCGCTACTGGATGTTGCCTGTCCAAGTATTGCTGTCCCCTCGTTTGACTCTGTTTTACCTCTGACACCGACCGCGCTGCCCGAACTTGCGGTACCTACACCGTACACACCGATCCCGTCCGGGGAATCGACCCGACCTTTGAATCCGCGGGTGAATCCGGAGGACGACGATGCGTAGCCAACAAAAGCTCTGGCATTAGAGGCGGAGGAAGTACCCTCAATCGCTTTTGTAGTGTTATCCCCAACACTGACCAGGAGGCCCCGACTCCCGCTTGGGTCACCTTGCCATGCCTCTCCTAAATGGTCACCGCTTGCTGCACTCGCCGTGCCGCTGCTTGCGCCTAACAGACCGAGCCCAGCCAGTGAAACTAACGCACCACGTCGAGTAGTAGCAGCTAGACTACTCGAACTTTTTTCCTCTTTTTCACCTGTATCTGGCGAATCCTTCGACCATTCGTTCGCTGCATCTTTTTGATTGGTCATGGTTTTTGAAATTTGCTCACACAGCGTACCCCGCTGGTGATTAATTGTGGGATCGATATCCCCTGCCTTATGCTTTTGTATTTAAATAGGGGTCGAAAAGGGCAGAGAGTTTCGAAGTACATGTCTGAAGTTGTAGTGAAGAATTGTTTCTACATGCGCTCTTCTGAAGAACATTGTTGATTGAGCGCAATCTTGCGATTTTTTGAGTTGGGCCGTGTTTAAATGCTAGGTAGAGTGGTTGAAAGTGCTGCTTTCCGACCGTCCGAAAAAGAATCGTTGACAAGTCTCGATAGTTTTCGAGCCGAGATCGGTCTGATCTGTTCGAATTGGTTGCAGTAACTGTCCAATTTGAGCCGTCGAAGCGATCGGCCGAGCTGAACTGACGGCGCCTGTTCATCCTTGATCGGAGTACAGGTACTCAACGGCCCGAAATTCGGCGTCCAAACAAGATCTTGAATTGCTTAGTCGAGACAAGGTTGTTCCAAACACGCTCTCGTCGGCTGAAGTGGCAGTCTGAAGATTTCACAGAGATCCGAACCGCGGCATCAACAATCTGCTTCTCAAAAGCGTCTACATGTATCCGAGGTCCTCTAATTGCTGTTTTGTAGTTTCTCCGAATTCTATTTGTTCATCGTTGGCTGCGTTGAGAGAGCCGATCTCCCCCTGTCGGAGCGCCTGCTGTTCAACTTTTTCCAGTAAGGATACCCAATCCCCAGTTCCCACGTCTGTCCAGTCTTCCTCGTATTTCCGGATACCGAGACGCCCTTCGGCGACAACCCCACGGAAACCCTCCGCAGAATACACACCGGACGGTATTCCAATATTTTGATGTTTTCCCAGCGATTCTGCAACAACTCTGCCGTCACCGGGATCCGGCAATGTCCCGATACACTCTGGCAGGGTCGTGCCGCTTGTAAAGTCCAGGACAAGGTCGTAAAGATCCCGAATTGAGACCAGTTTATTTATATCAACTGAATTACATCCATTAGGCGGCCGCACGATTAGCGGAACCTGAAGAAGTTCTTCGTAAAGAAATGTTCCGTGTCCCCAGTAGCCGTGTTCGCCCAGACACTGGCCGTGGTCACCGAGTACGAGTAGAAGTGTGTCCTCTAGCCTGTCGTGGTGGTCTAGTATCTCAACCAACTTCCCTATCTGCGTATCAAGATAGTGCAGTGCGGAGTCGTAGGCATCGTTGATCCGTTGTTGGCTCTCTTCCGGAGATCTATTCAACGAGCGGAGATTCCAGTCCACGTCGATAGTCCCGTCGTTTCCGTGCCAGAACTCGTCGTGTCGCTGATCAACACTGTAGGGGTCATGTGCATCCATGAAGTTCGCGAACAAAAAGAACGGATCGTCGTCGTGCTCACCGAGCCACTGTTCAATACCCGCAATTATTTCTTCAGCGTCAGTGGATGAGAGATCCGTGCGCTTGAGATGCACACTGTTTCGAAGACGTTGAAGTGATTTCTCTGCCGTTATCCACTTGATGACATCGACAATACCGCTGATGCTCCCTGCGTCAACCTCTAACTGTCGGGGGTCACCTGCGTCCGGATATGGGACATCGGTGGTGAAGTCTGACACCGTCTCGAAACCCGTATCGAACCCGAAGTCATGGGTGAGCCAGGGGTTCGCAGTGAAACAGGCTGTCTCGTACCCACGTTCGGATAATTTTCCCGATAGAGTTCGCTCGGGTTCGACATCGAAGTATCGCTTGCGGGCGTGGGCTCCATGCACCGTGGGGAGCTGTCCGGTGAACAGCGATCCGTGGGATGGGACTGTCCAAGACCCCGTGGCATAAGCGTTCTCGAACACGTACCCTTCCTTTCCGATTTCGGTAAGTCCGCTAGTAGTCTCTCTCTGGTACCCGTACGTCGAACAGTGGTCACGTCTGACAGAGTCCAGAACAAGAACAGCGACGTTTGGGGTAGTCATTAATATTCAAGTATAGGTACTAGTCGAGGCCGATGAAACTGTTTCGCATGAGGCAGTCCCTTGCGCTCCCCTCATAGGTGGTTGATATCACAAGCATGAAACCGGTTCAGATACTTTCCACGTCTGGCCTACACGACTGATGAAATTCGAATCGTCCACGCTACGCCTGTTCGTGGGACAGGTCGGAGACGCGGTGCTGACTATCGTCGGACTCGCCTACTTCACCCGCACCGTCCCTCAGGCGGCTCTTGGGACCTTCTTTCTTTATCAAGCGGTGGTTCAGTTCGTCTCAATCCCGACCAGTTTTGGTCGGGGTGGTGCACTCATCAAGCGTCTGAGCGAGGGGCGTGACCAATCTCAGTATCTCGGCACTGCGTTCGTACTGTGGGCAGTTTCTTCGGTCGGCATCGCGCTCATTCTATGGCTCGTTCGTCCCTTCGTTGATTCGTATTTAGGGGATGGACTCACTCTCTGGCTGATCGTGGGAACCATCGTATTTCAGTTCCAGAGGATGGGTATAAGTACTCTAAAAGGAGAGGTACGAACTGGAGATGTCGGGGTAATACTCTTTGTACGGAAGCTAATCTGGGTAGTCGGCGGCGCGTTACTCATTACACAGGGACTCTCATTGCTCGCTCTTGTCGTCGCGTTCGTCCTCGGGAATCTCGCTGGGGCTGCTGTCGCTTTCCATGGAGTATCTACTCGACCCGGTACGCCGTCGTTTACACACTTCCGCTCACTCTACCAGTACTGGAAGTGGGCCGCAGCGAATCATCTTGACAGTTACCTATACAGCTGGGCGGATATCGCACTTCTCGGATACTTCCTCGGACCTGCAGTGGTTGCTGCCTACGAAATCGCGTGGCGGATCAGCAACTTTTCAGTCCTGCTCAGCAGAGCCGTTCAGGAAACGCTCCTGCCCCAGATCAGTTCGTTTGATGCCGCTGGGCGAACTGACGAGATAACTAAGAGACTCTCTACGGGGCTGTTTCTGTCGCTGCTGCTGGTGCTTCCGATTGTTTTCGGTGCCTTCGTCGTGGGCAGCCCGCTTCTTGAAATCGTGTTCGGAACGGAATACGGTATCGCCCTGACTCCGTTACTGATCTTGCTCGTGGGAAAAATTGTCGAAGCTGTAGACGGAACGTACAAGAATCTACTCTCTGGTGTGGACAAACCCCGATTGCGGGCGATAGCTGCAATCACCAGCGGGATCGCAAATATACTCATGAACGCCCTTCTGATCCCCCGGTTTGGTATCGCCGGCGCCGCGATAGCCACCACACTGGCGTTCAGTATCTCGACGGTCATCATCCTCAATTTCGTAACCTCAGAAATCGATCTCGTATTCCCTGTCGGTCAGGTAATTGGACTCTTCGTGGCTGCGATAGTGATGACCGGCGTGACGTGGGGGTTGCAGACAGTACTTGCTGTCAACACGGTATACGAACTCGCCACCGTTATCGTCCTCGGTGGAGTAACTTATTTCCTCACATGTGTCTCGATCCCCGCGACGCGTCAACCGATCGAGACGGTGGTGATGAATATCTCGGACATCTATCGGTAATAGACGCAGTCGCCGAAGTGTGGCACGACCGGGATCGGTCTATATTCGAGGAGCAGCACGCAGTGCGGTGTACCGGCGCGAGATAGAACCTTTCAAGAGTTGCGGCGTTGATTATCGGGTCACATGGACGCCGCACAGAAGCGGGATTTTACCGTAACCGCAGTGCTCTTTTCGGTGGCCATCATTTCGATTCGATCTCAGGTATCGTCGGTAACAGTCGGGGCAATTCTGGGATTAGTTTTTGTGTCTCTTTGGACCGGTCGGACGGCTATCCTAGCTGTTCTGGCAGCCACACTTGTGTTCCTGTATCCGGGCTCACAGGCGGGGTGGATTTATCGCCGCGGCTCTCACGTGGGCGTCCACGTGACACAGCAGATTCTCGTCTCCGGCTGGCCGCTCCCGGCACTTGACATCGCACGTGGCTTCCCGGAGACGCCGCTGGTCCACTTCCACGCGATCGCCGTGCACCTCGTCACAGGGTTGAGGGTGAAGCCATCAACACAGCCACACATACTCGCGACCTGGCTTCTCCCACTCTGGTATGTGTCCGTCACGCTATTGGCCTGTGGCATCACGGTACGGCAGTACAAACAAACACACGCTCTGTCAACTGCCCTGCCCCGCGTGAGCTACCTCCTCATTCCTGTAGTACTGTGGATTCCGCTGTACAACACCAAGACAGGATTCACCCGTCAAAGCATGGGTATCGCGCTGTTCGCCATCGCGGTGTACGTTCTCTTTCGCCTCTACAAGCGTGCCTCGTATCGGTTCGTCGGGCTCTCGCTGTTTTTGTTGTTCTCCCTCATCTCGGCCCATCACCTCACTAGCTTCATCCTGAACGTCTTGGTCGCCGTGGTCGTTGCTGGTGTCATTCTTCAGCGCAGAAGTCGCGTCGATCTGCCCGGCCGTCAGCTTACGGGATCAACTGTTCTCGTTCTGTACCTGACGACGGTGTTGCTGTTTCTCGCATGGCAGTTCGTTTTCACCGAAGGGGGGTCGCTGTTCACACGCTTGCTGGCGACAGTCGTAATCTCCGGCGGAAAGCTCGGAAAGATCGTCACGTTCATACTTGGTGAGAGCGTGCAGCAACAGTCGGCGCTCCCGCTGATCAAGCGAGGTCTTTTCATCCGTTTTCAGTCATTTTTCGGCCTCTGGATATACCAAGGACTACTTGCGTTCGGATGCCTGGCGCTAGCGGTCGTTCTCTATCGACGGCGAATACTCACCGACGATTGGGCGTCAATCAGCGTGCTGTCCGGTGTGATAATCGGGACTGGTGCTGCACTGTCGTGGGTGACAGGCATCGGCGGCATCAATCGGATCATGACATTCTTCGTGCTGGTCAGTGGCTGGCTCGCGCCGGCGGGAGTCTCCCTCGTCGCGAAGCGTATGGGGGAATCAAGCGTGACGCCGACACGAATTTTCGTTTTTGTTATGGCGGTCCTCGGATTGTGCTTGGTCCCGCCGTATGTGGTCGGTTTCGGTGAACCCAGATACGAACAGGGTGAAACGGATCAGCGGTTCCCGGCGCAGTATTTCGCCAGCGGTGAGTTCGTTGCGAATCACGTCACTGAGTCTACCGGCGTAATCGGCGACGAAAACGCCGAACACGTCCTTATTTCGACTGCCGGCCGGCAAGCCGGCAACTCTCCCTATCCGATCGTTAACGGGACTGTTCCACCGAACAGTGTACTATTGCTGTTTGATTACAACGATCAGTTATTTTTCGGTTCACACTTCTCAACGGGCCGGTACGCGATCTCCATGGATGAGATGGTTCGTCCGATACAGACGAACCAGTCACAAGTGTACACTAACGGCCGGGTTGATATCAACAGATGATAGATATCTATGTCTCCTTCTCCCCATAACGCCCGTTTGGCAGTTTCAACAATCTCCTACCAAAGAGCGCATAATATAAATACACGACTCAGAACGATACAGACATCCGACGATATGACCGATGAGATACCGACGGTCGCCTGCGTTGTATTAAATTGGAACACCTACGATGATACGGCAGACTGTCTCGGCTCGCTATTCGGACTCTCTTACGACAATCTTAACATCATCGTCGTCGACAACGGTTCGACTGACGGCTCGGCCGACCGGCTCGCGGACGCGTTCCCGTCGGCGACCGTAATCCGGAACGAGACGAACCTCGGTTTCGGTGCCGGGATGAACGCGGGAATCTCGGAGGCTATTCGTCACGACGCAGACTACGTCACGATCGTCAACAGTGATATCGTCGTCGACGACAGCGATCTAATCTCGAGTCTGAGGTCTACCATCGAATCAGCAGATGACATCGGGATCGTGTCTCCGAGAATCATAGAGTACCCGGAAACGAATTCACTTTGGTTCGAGCAGGGATACGTGGACGAACGAAACGGTAACGCGAGTCACTTACACTCCCATCGTAGGGTGCCAAACCTTCGAATGCATCCAGTCGTCGACGAGAGCCCCTTGTCGCAACGACCCACACTGCTATCGAACGATTATGTTCCCCTGTGCTTCGCGTTCATAGAGGCAGAGATATTTGAGGAGGTGGGTCTCCTCCCCGAACAGTATTTCATGTACTACGAGGATATCGAGTTCGCAAAACAGGTCAGAGAACGCGGCTATCGGATCGTGACTGATGCGTCGTCGGCAGTCTATCACAGAGTATCCGGAAGTTCCGATGGTGACCAGTCACCGCTTGCCGAATACTACACAGCACGCAACCGTCTCATTTTCGTCCGTGAACGGACCGAGTATGGCCCAATGGGCGTGTTCGTGTACGTCTGGTGGGTCTTAGTCAAACTCGTATATACGGCTGTCACTCGTCGGTTTAGTTCTTTCAAGGCGCTTAGTCTGGGTGCGTACGACGGGATCCTGGGACGGACAGGAAAAGGGAGGTACCCCTGAAAAGCGATGACCCACGACGAAACCTCCGTCCATATTGGCGTCAATGCGCGTACCCTGATGCATGATCAACCGGGCGGTGCGATACAGGTCGCACACGAAATCACGACCAGGCTCGCGAGACGCAACGACGGAATCACACTGTTCGGACACAGGAACATCGAGGAAGCCTATCCGAATACGACCGTCAAATCGGCCGGGTTCGCCGTGAAGTCACAACTGTTCGGCCTGCTCTGGGAACAGTCGATCCTACCGCTCTCGGCCGCGCAGTCGGATGTCGATGTCCTGTTCTGCCCGAACGCCAACAATCCGTTCGTCCGGCCGGCCGCACCCAGAGTTATCTGTGTCCACGACATCCTCAACTATCTCGGCTACGCTCCGTGGTACTACACCGCCATACAGCGGGTCCGTGTCCCCCTCAGTCTCAGAACTGCGGAGACAATCGTGACCGTCTCGGAGTTCACCAAAGGGGAACTCGTCGACCGGTTTGACATCGCCCAGGATAAGATACAGGTTGTCTATAACGGTGTCGACGACGTGTTCTTCGACCCCGGGATGGGCACTGAGACAGCCGTACCCGATGAGTACGTACTATTCGTCGGAGGAGCGCACAAGCGAAAGAACATCGACGGTGTTGTCGAGGGGTTTAAGTTGCTGAAACGGCACACGGACCTTCCGCAGAAACTACTACTGGTCGGCCCCGGGCCACGCTCTACCTACGATGATACGGGCATCGACTGGACGGATATCCGTGACGACCCGGACATCGTCACGCCAGGCTACGTCGATCAGCAGGAGTTGAAATACATCTACGAGCACGCGGACGTCTTCGTCTTTCCCTCGTACTACGAGGGATTCGGAATCCCACCGCTGGAGGCGATGGCGTGTGGTACGCCAGTGGTCGCTTCCGACCGTGCGGCACTACCAGAGGTACTTGGGGATGCGGCCGAGTACGTTGACCCGGATTCGACACGGGCGATCGCAGACGCTATTGACTCGCTGCTTGACGATAACGAACTATACAGAACAAGGACAACTTCGGGAAGAGAGCGAGCACAACGATTCCGGTGGGGCGCAGCAATCGATCAGTACCAGTCGATCCTCGAAGAGACGGCCAAGTCTTAGTAACCAGTACGCTCGCGGAATGCGGCTGTTGGTCGTGGGAACGAAAGCGAATAGATAAAAAGCGGATGCGTGAAGATACTCATCGCGGCGATAGTTGCTTGCACGGGGCGGTCATTGGCCCAGAATGTTCGCATTCTGGCCCGTGTGGTCCCCGCCAGAGTGAGGAAGTTCGCGACAGTCGGCGCGTAGAACTCCGCTTTGTCCGGGTGGACGGAATACGTATCTAGGACGGCATAGATGTCCACATCGGCGTTCTCAAGGGTCAGTGAGAGGTTGACATCCTCACACCGCGGGTGGTACCGTGCGTCAAAGACAGTCCTGTTCAGGACCTTTTGATAGATCTGACGGGGAACGATCGCACCGTCACCCGGAACGTAATTTACCCTAGCCCGTCCGGACAGTCCTGTAACATCGTAGGGAACAGTAAACCCGTATATTGAGATGAGACGGACACATTTAGCTGTCGACGAAACCCGGTGGTTCTCTCTGGCAGTTGTCAACACCACGTCATCGCTGACGTGCTTCGACAGCGTCTCAAAATATCCGTCGGCGAAAGTCGTGTCGTGGTTGTAACAGCAGATATACTCTCCTCTAGCGTGCTCAATGCCGACTTCGATACCGTCAGCGAACCCAAGGTTCCGGTCGTTTTCGTAGACCCGGAGCCGGTCGTCGTCGAACTCGGTGTTGAGGCGGTCGACCGTCCCGTCTTCGCTGTCGTTATCGACGACGATGACCTCCAGATCCTCGTACGACTGGGAAAAAACGGACCGAATAGAGTTAGCGATCCGGTCCCCGGGGTTCCAGGTGAGAAAGACAACGGAGAACGTCGGTTGACTCATTGTTTGTCGATTTCAGGTGCGGACTGCTATACAAATCTGTCTCTTCGGCGCGTGGCCCCTGCTAAAGGGAGCGTCGACGCGTCCGCAATCACCGGATCCACGTCGCCAGTATCGTCCGCGAGAGCCCGAGTGCGTACCCGACCTGTGGCTTCTTGGTCTCGCCGGCCTCACGTTCTTCGATAGTCACTGGAATCTCCTCGATCCGGAGGCCGTTCTTGCGGGCTTCGATGATCAGTTCGGGGGCGCTGAACCGCTCTTCAGTCAGCGTCAGGTCTTCAAGCATCAACCCGCGGATCGCCCGGTAGCCATTGGTGCAGTCAGTGATATCGGACTTCGTGAGAACGTTGATCACCCGAGTGAAAAACTGGATACCGGCTTCACGGACGGTGCCGTTGCCGGACTCGTCGATGCCGAGGTAGCGCGATCCCATCACGTAGTCGGCGCGATCCTCAACGATCGGTCGGACCAGTCGGTCCAGTTCGTCGGCGGGGTGCTGGCCGTCGGCGTCCATCGTCACGACGATGGCGGCATCGTTCTCGATGGCAATCTCGAAGCCAGTCTTGAGCGCCCCACCCTGGCCCTGGTTGACGTGGTGTTCGACGACGGTCGCGCCGCTGTATTGAGCCTGTTCGGCGGTATCGTCGACACAGCCGTCACAGACGACCAACGGCTGGACCTCGTACCCGCAGACCCGCTCGGGCAGGGAGTCGACTACCGAGCGGATGGTATCGCCCTCGTTGTACGCTGGAATAACGACGTACAGTTGCTCGGTCCCGCCGTCGGTCTCCGGGGCCTGATCGACCGATAGGGCGCGGTTGAGTTCGGTCATCTCCGTTCGGAGGAGTCGCAGCCGTCCGATCACGTACAGCAGGATCGCCAGCAGCGTGAGGCTCCCTATCAGCGACGCCACGACGAATCGCTTCCGGATGTCGAAGACGTTCCCAATCGAGTAGAACAGCCCCGGAACCAGCACGAATGCCGCCAGACCCCCAGCGACGACCGACGCGATGACCAGGTCCGTCCGTACGAAACGGACCCGGTAACGCTCGAATCCCCACAGCAGGACGAACGCCGCCACACCAAGGAACAGCAGTTCGGTCGTAGTTACCATGCGTGTTATGCCTCCACTCTGGACCACTCGTTTCGGGGAATAGCGTCGGTCATTCGTCGTGGCCTCTCTCGGGACCAGCTTGCGTCCAGGGGCGGACTCGGTTCAAGTTATCCCCTCGTGCGTTCGACGAATGGATAATTCCTTTGTTTTCGTCGGTCCTCTGTTTCGTCTCTTGTAGATGCATAATCTTCTATTTTACACGTGGCTCTTGCCGACCCCGGTGAAACGGCGTGAGATTCAACCGACTATCGAATACTACGCCTAATAGTTTTGAGTCCGAGGGTGTCCGACCGAAGCCAGACGACGACCGCCACCACGAGCAATCCGAACTGGAATATCAGGTACGAGTTCAACGTAAACGTCGTTAAATGTTCCATGAACGAACTATCGTTTGGATACGGCGGCGCGGCCAGCAGTGGCCACAACAGGTACGTCGTCCACTGCAACTGGTCCCATTGTCCCTGCAACAGCCCGAACACCACGCCCGGCCCGAGATCTACCAGGCTGTGCGACACCATCCCGACGCCTAGTCCGACGGTGACCTCTTGCCGCTGGATACGCCGACTGACCCAATAGGTGACTGTCACCATCACCAAAGCTGCGAAGAACGAGTGCATCAACGTCCGTCCCGACGGTAATACCGCAAACGTCCACGCCAAAGGCTTATCGACGAGATCCGGAAGTTGGCTCCCGACTGCAACGGCGACCAACGGCCACAGTCGCTGCCGGTGTCCGCGCAGTCGTACAATCGCGACGTATGATAGATATGCGACAGCCAAGTGCCCCCATGGCCACATTGCCGTTCACTTTCGGGTCGGAGATTGTGACCTTTTTGTTCGACGCATACACAATTCACACATCCGTTGCTCCGTGGGATCACTGTATCTATCGATCCAATCTGTAGCTGTTGGGGATGAGTGACCGGTTTTATATCATAGCTGTGGCTGCTCGATCCAACAGAACTTAACCCGAAGCGGTGGTCTGAGAACCTGGATGCCGACGGCACGAGACGACGCCGAGCGATTATTAGAGGAGTACCCGGAGCTAGAGGGGCCACTCGGGCAGATGTTGGAGGTAGACGCCGACGGTCCCTGGGAGTTCGACGACGTGCCGGTCGACACGGGTCAGTTCGGTAAGATCGTCGCCAGCGGGGTCGTCGAGAAAACCGGCGACGGCTACCGGGTCGCCGACCCGGAAGCGCTCGGTGCGGTGCTAGACTCGCCGGAAGCGGCGGTTGAGAGCAGTGATACCGGAGACGGGGTGAGCAGTGCGCTTGCGCTCGGAGTTCCGGATTTCACCTGGCCTCTGTCGAAGCGGACGACCCTGTCGCTGGCGGGCCTGCTGGCGTTCGTCGTGGTCCTGCGGGTCGTGTTCGTCTACGACTCGGTCTATCGGGAGACGATAACCCTGGTCGGAAACGATCCCTACAAGCGGCTGTACTGGATCGAACAGCTCCAGGCGGAGTACAGCCCGGTGGCGCTCGATTCGCTTCCCGAGGGGGTCAGTCTCGATGGCGACACGCTCATGCTAGTCGCAGCGTGGTGGGCCTCGGAACTGCTTGGCGGAACCGTCACGAGTGCCCGGACCGTGCTGGCGTGGTACCCCGTCCTCGCCGCGGTGGTGACGGCGGTGACGGTATTCGAGATTACCCGACAACTGACCGACGACATCCGCGTTGCGCTTGCGAGCGTCCTCATGCTGGCAGTCACGCCGGTCCACGCCTATCGGACGGTACTCGGGTTTGGCGATCACCACGCGTTTGACTACATCTGGCTGGGATTGACGGTGCTGGTGATGGTCCGCTGGGAACGGCTCGTCGCTGGGACTACCCCGCCGACCCGCGACCGGCTGGGTGAGTGGCGTTTCCAGCTGACGACCGTCGCCCTTGGCGTTTTGCTCGCAATCCAGTCGCTGTCCTGGGTCGGCGCCCCGATGCTACTCGTCCCGTTCGTCCTCTACACCGTCCTCCGTGGTGCGTTCGCGCTGCGCGGTGGGACGTCGCCGCTGGTCGCGACTCTCCCGTACATAGGCGGCGGCCTGTTCGCGGGTGTGCTGGTTCTTCTAGTCCACGCCAGCTTGGGATGGCTGCCTGGGTTTCGAGCGCTGTTTCCGCTGGTCGCAGTGGTCGTCGCTACCGTCGGGGTCGGCTACTTGGAAGCGACCCGCCGGTCGTCGCTATCGCCGCGGGCCGCGCTCACCAGCGGAGCCGCGACGACGCTGCTGGCTGGTGTCCTCGCCGTCACATTCGTCCCCGGGATGGCGACGGCGCTCAAGCAGGCCAGCGGACTGTTCCAGGAGCAGACGATCGCCGAGTCAGCCAGCCTGTTCACTACAGAGCTTGGTGTGTTGGGTGGGCCGTTGCCGTTTTTCGGGTTCATCCTCTTTCTCGCGCTCCCGTTCGTCGCAGTCGGGCTGTACCGCGCGCTCACCGATAATGACCCGACATGGGCAATCCCGGCCGTCTACGGCGTTTACTTCCTGTTCTGGTCGCTCGTGAAGGTCAGGTTTGCGGGGCCACTGTCGCTGTTCACCGCGGTGTTCGCGGGCGTCGGCTTCCTCCGTCTGGCCGCCTTGGTCGATCTGGCCCGGCCCGTTCAGGCGTTCGGCGAGCAGACCGGAATCGACAACCTCCCCAGTCTATCCGGTCGGCAAGTCGCCTCAGTCGCCGTCTTGTTTCTACTGGTCGCCAGCCTCGCTCTCATACAGACCCCGATCAAACAGGACCAGCTAGCCATCGGCGACGACACCTACGATACGGCTCGATGGATCGACCAGTACGCCGAGGACAATGGTCTTGACTACCCCGACAATGGGGTGTTCAGCCAGTGGGACACCACCCGCTTTTACAACTACTTCGTCAATGGACAGTCGGATTCGTACTTCTATGAACGGAATTTCTACAGCCCGTTCCTTGGATCGACCGATCCGGGCGGCTGGTACGAGCGGTTGCGCGGCCGCTATGGGTTCGTCCTCTACGCCGGCCAGCGCAACGATACCGAGGGGCCGACTATAGAGAACCGAATGATGGGCGAGGGACAGTTACCGAGCTTCGGTCACTACCGGCTGGTGTACGACGCCAACGACGGGCCACAGAAGGTGTTCCAGCTCGTCGAGGGGGCGACCATCGTGGGCGTCGCGAACAGTTCTGGGACTGTGACCGCTGGGACGCAAGCGAGCGTCGGAAGCGAAACTCGGACGTACCAGCGGGAGGTACGGGTCAATCCAGATGGCGTGTACTCGGTGAGGGTACCCTATTCAGGGACGTACACAGTCGCTGATACCGAGGTGACAGTGACCAAGCGCGCGATAGTCGACGGGAGGCGCGAGGTGCTCCACAGCCGGACTGGCCTGGCCCACTGGCCGTTTGACGAGGCTAATGACACGATTGTGTACGATCGGGTTGGCGGACACCGCGGTGTCAGCACTAACGTGACGACTGTTGTTGATGGCTACCGCGGAAGAGCGGTTCAGTTCGACGGGGACGGCTACATCGTGACGGATGTCGATCCCGTCGATCAATTCACCGTGAGTATGTGGGTCAAGCCGGCGGGGACTGAGGCCGACGGCTTCCAGAGTCTCCTGCGGGGACGTGAAGGTGTTTTCGTGCTGCTCAACGATGGGAACCTCGTCGTGGACCTGCCTGGTGTGTCGGACGAACCGCTCAGGGGTGGGAAGGTTCCAAACGGTACGTGGACACAGGTGGCCGTCACCTATGACGGGGCGCAACGAACCCTGTACGTCAACGGCACGGAGGTCGCCAGCGACAGGCCGTCAGGGGGACCAGCCAAGTGGACGCCGCCGTTGTCGATCGGTGGTGAAACGAACCGCGACGGCGACTTCACGGGCACGATCGACGAGGTCAGACTTTACGACCGGGCACTCTCGGCTGCCGAAGTCGAGCGGCTCGCCGGAAACGGGACGAGCTAACCGTTGCCGTTCACGTACAATGATGTCCAGCGATAGGCGCTGTCGAGACCCGGGTCGGCCGGCGGGCTGCCCCGGTACAACATGAACGCTACGCGAACTCGTTGACCCGCCGTCATCGGTGTGATCCGGACTGACCGCTGGCTGGTCTCGTTGTGGTCCAGGGCGACGCCGAACCGCTCTATCTCTCTGGCCCCCTGGACGATAGTTTCGTTGTTCGTGTGCTGGATTTGCTGGATTTCGACCACGACAGTGTAGTTCTGTGACCGGTGTTCGCGGTTGCGGACGCCGACAGCGACTGGTGCCGACTCCCCGACCGTGACGTTCGTGGGGTACTCGTCAGCGATCAGGTCGCCCTCCTCGTCTTCGGTGAGGAGGTAGAACTCGGTGAACGACTCGCCCTGTTTTGGGACGCCGACGGCGTAAGTGACACTCCCAGCAGCCAGGAGGACGCTTGCGACTAGCAGGACGTTCAACGCCGCGTCGGCCCGCGAGTCGGGTTCGAACAGTTCCCGGCGGCCGGCCGCGACCCAGGTCCGGTAAGGGACGGTGAACCGCTCGTCTTTGGGGAGCGCCCAGCGACGTCGCGCGGCCGCCGCCGCCGCAACTGCGGTAACGCCGTTGACGCTCAGCATAACCGGGACCATCCGGGTCCCCCACGGCGTGAAGTTCAACACGAGTCCGACCAGCGGAACAACGACAATGCTGAGGCCGAACGAGAGCGTGATACGCTCAATGCCGTCTATCTCCGACCAGTCATTGGCCGATTTCTCTTCGATGTCACCGTTTTCGCCGGCGGATTCGGCCGGCGATCCGCCCGCCTCGGGAAAGAGCGCCGCGATTAGGGCATACCCGGGAACGAACAGAACGAACGGCAGACCGAGCGCGACGCGGACCGGCGAGTTCCGAACGACCGGGAGGACAACCGCGAGGTTCGCCAGCGCGACGAACGAGAAGACGGCGGCCAAGTCGCCGGGGAGGTCCCGTACCTGCCTTGGGAGGAGCAACAGCCATGAGCGGGCCGGTTGGTCCTCATGCGCCATATAAACGGAGACGATCCGAGGCGGGTAAAAGCCTATTGATACCGGAGTCGAGCGCCCAGGTCGCCGTGGCCATGAATCGGCGCTTGACCGTTCAGAACACGCCGGGGGGGAGAATCGCCAGTATCCGCCGGACAACGACGTACGCGAATCCGACGAGGCTGACCAGAATGATCCACTTCAGCCGCCGACGCCACTGCGGGGTGACGTTGAACGGAGCGGTAAGTTCGACGACGATCAGAAAGCCGATCAGCGATACGACGAAGTACAGGTCAAAGGATAGTGCCGAGAAGACGACGAGAATCACCAGCGTCGCGAGCATCCACACGGCTTGCCCGAGGATGAATTGCTGTCGGTGCGCCATCGCCACTACTGCCGGGTTGTCGACCTGCACGTTAAGAAGTATCGGTCACGCAGTTCATTCGCCCAGATCTCTTTGGTCATCCGCCTCAATCGGTTTCGTCCACCATCCACGAGCACGTTACCACGAACTCGTCCCCATCTTCTACGGTCTCGGCCGCCGTCGCTTCTTCGACGGCCCGCGCGACACTCACGCCCAGCAACGACGCGACGGGATGGTCGAATCGGTCGACTCCGCCCATTGCACTCCCGGAGACGCGTACCGCGACCCGGCTCTCGCCGACCGTCTCGGCCCACGCACTCTCGACGAGCTCGAACTCCTCGACCAGCGCGTCACTCAGTTCCCGCGCCAGCTCCCCGACCTCCTCGCTGGGCTCGCCGCTCACCGCGTCTTCGAGATCGGCATACAGATCTGCGGCACTCGGCCGCAGTGCCATCCCGCGACCCTTGGGATCGTCGACCACGACAAACCGGTCGTCCAGCGCCGCCTCCGCGGGCACCTCGTACTCGGGATGCTGTGGAACGAACAGGCGCACGTCCGAGACCCCGCCGCTTTCGCCGGCCCCACGAGGCACATAGACACGCTCGTCGGTCAGCCCCAGCTCCGTCACAGCCTGTGACTCATTGCGCGCCAGCGAGGCATAGACGGCCTCGCCTACGGACGCAGAGATGAACTGCTCGGGCGTCAGGAAGTAGATCAGCACTCCCAGAAAGACGCCGGTCCCGCCGAGCGCGACCAGCACCGTCCGCGCGCTCGCGACAACCGCCCCTGCCGCGAGTACCAAGACGCCAACGAGAACCAGCGTCGTGGCACTCTGGCGGTACTGGGACTGTCGCGCGCGAACGTACTCCGCGCGCAGCCGTTCGTTCTCCTCACGGAGGACTGCGAGTTCGCCCCGTAATCGCTCGGTCTCGGAGACATCGGTCGACACTGTCTCTTCGGCAATCTCACTCATGCTCATCGGCTACCTCCACGAGTCCAAGCGCGACGAGTTCAATGCGGTGGAGCGCGTAAACAGCGAGCACGACGAGCGCGGTGATTCCGAGGGTGGCAAGCCACAGGTCCCAGAGACGGGTCAGTGCCCACGTTCCGCTAACTGCGGCAACCCAGGTTAGACACAGGGCGGCGACGGGGCCGGTCGAACGGTCCCCAGAGAGGAACGTGACGGCGGCGACAAGAATAACCAACCCTCCTTCGACAGCCAGGAGACTCAGGCCGTCAAAAGGGTTGGCGATGAGTAAGGCGAAGTGGGCGACGAAGACGGCGGCAACGGCCGACCACATCTCTGCCGCACCGGCAACCGGAGCGGGGTCGGACCTGCCCTCGCCGGCGGCGCGACGGCGAGGAGAGGGCCCGGTGGACGCTGTCATCGACGTAACTCGACACCCGTCGGATTTCAACTTTCTGGAATTACCGCCGTCGATCATCCGAGAGCAATGCCGACAACCGCCTGCCGGGTCCGACCTCGTAGGCGGCCACCTGCTCCATCCGAGCGAGTTCCCGCCGGAACGATTCGAAATTGCTGTACTGGTCATAAGCATCGTCCAGGTCGGCTAGACTCCCAGTCTCGTAGAGGACAGTGGGCGAAAGGAAACAGACGACATGATTGCCATTCGACCGGGCTACCCGGATTGTCTCTCGAAGGCCTGCCCGATCACTATCATCAGTAAACAGTAGCACCCAGTGATCGCTTCCAAGCCGGTTAATATAGGTGTGCATCGTGCCAAACAGCGGATTATCGTCTATCTTGCGAACATATTGCTCCGCCGTACTGAGATATGGCCGAAGCATCCGACCGAAAGCCGAGTCGTCATTCTCAATAGTAGTCGCTGTACGCCTCGCTGCAAGCATTCTCCCTGTCTGTAGTTGACCCCGGCTCACTGCACTACTCGTAGTCGGTTCGAGATCGTGTAACAACGTTTGAACGTCTCGGTAGTGGTCCGATGCGGTCGACGGTCGCTCTTCAACGGTCAGGCCCTTGTCACCCACGGCATAGAAACCGAGCGGATCGTCGGCTGATTCCGCGGCAGTTGCGATTGTCAGCGCAACCTCTCGGAGGTAGTCGAACTTTGTCTCGCCCTCGGGACCTTCGCCCATCCGACTCCGATGATCCATCACCAGCACGGTCTGTCGGTCGCTTTCGACTTCGTACTGTCGAACATGCGGGTACGCCAACCTCGCAGTCGCCTTCCAGTCAATGTTGCTCACGGAGTCACCGGGCATGTACTCACGCAGTTCCGCGGGGTCGGTCCCCTGCCCGTACTGGTCCGTTCGATGTCCACCGAACGGCGCTGCCACCGCGTCACCACCCTCGCCGACGTGGATGTTCCGCGGCTGTCGTGGTTCGACCTGTACCCCGGTCTCTGACCCACGCTGGACCGACTCGGTGAACATCCCGTACGTATCGACGACGGAGACAGTCGGTTCCGGAATCGTTGTTCGACCAACTACTGGCCACTCCGCCGAAAACGTGGTCGTTGCCGACTCATCGCCGGCATCGAGTATAACCGTCCGATCGTCGCGGTCGACGCTCCCAGCGATAACGGGCATCCCAGCCGTGACCGACAGCGGTATCGGAGTTCTCGATGGGACGGAGACCGTGAGTGTGATCTCCATTCGGTCGTCGCGATTGACGAACCGCGCATCGGTCGTCATCTCGACCGAGATGTCGTCGTCGAGCTGCCGGATATCCCGCAGAAACGCATACTGGCGCGAAAGAACGATCGCCCCGACCCCGGCGGCACCGACGACGGGCTCCGGCCGGGCGAAGACCACGCCCAACACCGCCAGCAGAG
This sequence comes from Halosimplex rubrum, assembly GCF_013415885.1. Lineage (NCBI taxonomy): Archaea > Methanobacteriati > Methanobacteriota > Halobacteria > Halobacteriales > Haloarculaceae > Halosimplex > Halosimplex rubrum. The sequence goes on along the minus strand of NZ_CP058910.1, from coordinate 1,164,813 downwards.
CACCGATACCGGCCATCGACCAGAACCGGGGCGTCGGATCCATACCGGAGCGAGCGGACCGACCACATTCAAGCTACTGTTGTCCAGCGAGATCACAGGGCGTTTCAGCCAGAGAGGAAGGGATTAAATCCGCCGGCGGGATACACCGGGGTATGAACCGCCCCGCCCTCCTCCCAGACGACGGGCTCTCGCGGGCGCTCGTGGCCCTCGGGGTCGCGATACTCGTCGTCGGACTGGTGGTTGGGGCTATCGCTCCCGTAGCCGGCATCTCCGGCCTCGGATCGACGGGAAGTGTCGGCGAGCCGAAACAGGTTGACCCCGCCGAAGTCGGGAGCGAGGGGAGCCTGAGCGCGGTCGAGCAACAACTTGCCCAGCGCCTCGCCGAACGGGCCCGAAGCGGCGCCGTCAATCTCAGCAGCGGCGACATCGAACAGGCCCGCGAACGGGTCAACGGAACGGAGTACCAGTCGCTCCTGCAGCAGTATTCGTCGGTCGCCAACCAGACCGGTAACACGGAACAAACGATCGCCTACCGACGGATGCTCGAAGCGCAGGCCACGTTTATCGACTCGCTGGACCGATACAATCGGGTCCACGACCGCTACGAAGCGTTTCGGGACGCGGAGTACACCGCGGTGGAGTTGGCCGATGCCCGGACGCGGCCAGACCTGAGCGAGTACGAGGCGGGCAGCGACAAACCGTCGCCGGTCGACGAGACGCAGATCTACCGAAGCGCCCACCGGCTCTCGCGGCTCGCCGGCGCAGTCAACGAGAGCGGGACCCGGCTCAACCGACGGTACCAGCGGCTCAGCAACCTCTCGAACCGGAACTTCACGACGACACGTGCTTCGATCAACGAGAGCGTCGGGAACGTCACGACGAGACAGGAAACCGTCCGCGATCAGACGTTCGTCTCGACCGACCTGACCGTCGCGGAGCACTCGCGGACGGCGTCGTTCTCGGACCCGCTGTCGATCAGGGGCTCGGTCACCGCGAACGGGTCGGGAGTCGAGAACGGAACGCTCAACGTCACCGCGGGCAACCAAACTCTCGAAGCGACGACCGGGCCGAACGGCTCGTTCGCTGTCAGCTACCGACCGGCGCTGGTCTCGGCGAACACCAGTAGCGTGACCGTGGCGTACGTTCCCGAAAACGACTCCGCACACGCCCCCGTGAGCGAGCGGCTGAACGTGAAATTCACGCGGGAAACGCCGCACGCGGAAGTGACCGCCGAGCCGGAGTCGCTCAGCTACGACGACCGACTCATGGTGAGCGGCTGGGTGAGCGTCGAGGGGACGGGTGTTCCGGACGCCCCCTACGTGATCCTCGTCGGCGGACAGGTGTTCGCGCGCAACGAGACCGACGAAACAGGTCGATTCGACGCCTCCGAGCCACTTTCGAGTTCGGTCGCCGACGGCGAACGGACGGTCCGCGTGCTCGTGCCGCTCGAAGACAGGACACTGGCCAGCACGAGCGCGAACACGACGGTAGACATCGTCGAACTCGGGACGAACCTGTCGGCGGCAGCGACCGACGTTGACGGACAGACGGTGCGCGTGTCCGGGCGGTTCTCGCGGCTGAACGGCGGCGGGATCCCCAACCAGACCGCCGACATCGCGGTCAACGGCACGTCGGTCGCGACGACGGAGACGACCGCGAACGGGTCGTTCGCGACGGCGGTCGCCGTGCCGAGCGCACAACTCGACGGGGGGCTCCTCGGTGGATCGCGAACGATCGGCGTCGAAGCGTCGTACCAAGACACCGGCAGCAACCTCGCCCCCTCGCGGGCCACCGACTCTCTCACCGTGCGGACGAGCGGCCAGCCCGTCCTGCTCGGCGGACTCGCAGCTCTGGTCATCGCGCTCGGCGGCGGTGCGCTCCTCGCGCGTCGCCGCCCCTGGGAAGCCGGCGGCGGCGAAGCGGGAGGCGACGGGTTGGACGAACCGATGGTCTCGACGGGGCAGGTCGGACGTAGCGACGAAGACACGACATCGCTTCTCGCGGCGGCACGCGAGCAACTGGGATCCGACCCCGAGACCGCGATCCGCGTCGGATACGCGGCACTCAGAGACCGGATCGAACGGCGCAACGCCGTCCCGGGCGACGGCCGCACCCACTGGGAGTTCTACCGCGACTGCGAGGCCGCCGACGTGGACGAGGAGACGCTGGAGACGCTCCGGGCGGTGACCGAACGCTACGAGCAGGTCGCATACGCCGCCGAGGGGGTCGGAACCGACGCAGCGCGGTCGACGATCGAAACCGTCGACTCGTTCGTCGACGAGTCCACGGGAACCACCCCGGGAGGGAGCGACTGACCGATGGCGTTCGACGACTACGACTACCCGCGGGTGGCCGTACTCGTGCTCCTGGTCGCGGTGAACCTCGCCTTAGTCGGCGCGATGACCACCTCGTCAGCCGCGTACGGCCCGTACAATGGCGAGTGGGACGGCGCCGACACGCTCCGGACGAGCGCGAGCGAGTCGGCCGAGGTCGACCTGGCGACGACGACCGACCGCTACGGCGAACTCTCGGCCGGTGAGTCGCTCGCCGTCGTCCTCGCGCCGAGCGAACCGACCGACGGGGAAGCCGCGCAGGTCCAATCGTTCGTCTCCCGGGGCGGGACGCTCGTCGTCGCCGGCGAGAGCCCGAACGCGACCGACCCCTATCTCGATGCCGTCGGGTCGAGCGTCCGCGTGAACGGCACCCAGCTCCGCGACGACCAGAACAACTACCGCGGACCCCAGTTGCCGGTCGCGAACAACGTCTCCGACCACAACCTGACCGAGGGTGTCGAGTCGGTCACGCTCAACGACGGGACGGCTCTCGAACCGAGCGACGCACCCTCGTTCAACGAGAGCGACGTGACGCCGCTGATCAACAGTTCGACCGTCGCGTACCTCGATTCGAACGGCAACGAGACCTACGACACCGGCGAACCGTTCGGGTCGCTCCCGGTCGCGACCGTCGAACCGGAAGGCGAGGGCCACATCGTCGCCGTCAGTGACCCGAGCGCCTTCACGAACGCGATGCTCGACCGCGAGGGGAATCAGGCCTTCCTCGCGGCGCTGCTCGACGGCCGGGAACACGTCCTGCTGGACTACTCCCAGCACTCGTCGCTGCCGCCGCTCGTCTACGCCCTGATCACCGTCCGCACCAACGCGCCGCTCCAGCTACTGGTCAGCGTCCTCGCCTTCGGCGCCTTCGGCACGTACGTCAACCGCGGGCGGCTGTTCGCGGCCGCGGAGTCCGCGCTCGGTCGCGACGGCGACGAGTTCGATATCGACGATATCACGCTCGACGAGGCCGCTGTCAAGGCGCTCATCGAGGACCGTCACCCCGACTGGGACGAGGAGTACGCCGACCGCGTAACAGAAGCGATTATACGCCAGCGGGAGGGACCACGGAACGATGACTGAGCCCGCCGCCCTCTACGAGGCCATCCGTGAGGAGGCCGGATCCGTCCTCATCGGCAACGACCACGCCGTCGAGGGGTTGACCATCGCGATGCTCACCCGCGGGCACGTCCTCCTCGAAGGCGTCCCCGGCGTCGCGAAGACGACGGTCGCGAACCTCTTCGCGCGGGCGACCGGGCTCAACTACAACCGCGTCCAGATGACGCCGGACATCCTCCCCGCAGACATCACCGGCACCTACGTCTACCGCGAGCAGTCCGGCGAGTTCGAACTCCGGCGCGGCCCCGTCTTCGCCAACGTCGTCGTCGCCGACGAGATCAACCGCGCGACCGCCAAGACCCAGTCGGCCCTCCTGGAGGCGATGCAGGAACGTCACGTCACCGTCGAGGGCGACACCCTCGAACTCCCGACGCCGTTTATCGTCATCGCGACGCAGAACCCCATCGAGATGGAGGGCACCTTCGAGCTCCCCGAGGCCCAGCGCGACCGCTTCGACCTGAAACTCACCGTGGGGCTGCCCGACCGCGACGAGGAGTCCGAGCTCCTGAATCGCTTCGACTCCGAGCCCGAGATGGGCCCCGACTCCGCCGAGCAGGTCGTCGACCGCGACGACATCCTCTCTGCGCAGGCGGTCGTCGAGGACGTGTACATCGACGAGAGCGTCAACGACTACATCCTCGATCTGGTGGCGGCCTCCCGGGAGTCGCCGGACACCACTCACGGCGCCTCGCCGCGCGCGTCGCTGGCCTTCCTCAACACCTCGAAGGCTCGGGCCGCCATCCACGGTCGCGATTACGTCATCCCCGACGACGTGAAGGCGCTGGTCGAACCGATCCTCGCCCACCGGCTCGTCCTCTCGACCGAGGCTGACCTGAGCGACGTGACGCCCGAGGACGTGGTCGAAGACATCGTCGAGCAGGTCGAACCCCCGAGTCGCGAGGCCGCCCAGCGGGCGCCCGCCGTCAGCGACGGCGGCGACGACCGCGACGGTGACGAGGCGTAAATCCCGCGTAGTCAGGTCCTCATGAATCCGGCAGTAGTCCGTAGTCTTATGTAGCAGATCGTCTCTGTAACACTTTCGTCTGTTACATGAGAAACTACAACGGAAACCAGCTGCCAGCAGATTGAATTACCAGCAGAATGAGAGTGGGGAATATGTCTATCGACGATGTCGTTGGCCGAGCGAACGCCGAGCTCTTAACGCATACGGGTGCTGCCTATGGGGCGCTATTTGTAATAGCAACCGCTATCAGAGCCACCTATTGGCAGATGAGTGGTGATAAAATCGTACCCAGTTCGGAAACTTTTCTCAGCCTCTGTGAACCGTTACCGGCCGATTTTAGCGGATTTTTCGCAATACTCTCTGATTTCGGACCATACTGGACACTGTTTTCGGGCTATTGGGTTCCGATGTGTGGTGTCTACAAAGTAGCCGGTGGATCGGTCACCGCTGTTGTCTTATGGCAGATCTTTCTCTCTGCAGCCACGTGTGTGCTAATCTTTGATCTCGGACGGCGCTACTTCACACCACTTGCCGGGCTCATCGCTGGGCTATTCATGGCCGGGATGCTCGATAACTTTGCTTGGACGACCCGGCTTCTCAGCGACGTGATGTTTACCTTCTTGATTACGCTTTCTCTCTGGCAACTCCACCGATATAGGACTCACCGCTCACGGGCGAATCAGTTCATCCTCGCTGGAATACTCTTGTGGCTTGCACTTACGAAGCCACAGGGGCTGCCCGTCGTGGTGGTCTGGTTGACCTTTGATCTTTTGCCTCGTCGGTACGACCTTGGGTACGATATTATTCCGTACCGGCGTGTTTCAGCCCTCTTAGCTGGTGTTCTCATGGTACCATTACTCGCAATTACGATTCCATGGGGCCTTGAACAAGGCATTAAATCTTGGCGAGACGGGCTACTCGTTCAGTTCGATCCGACTTTCACCTACGAGTACGTTCCCCGTGCTGCTACGGGTGCAGTTGAATTTCTTCTCGTGAACATTGATTATATGATAATAATGGCTGCGCTCAAGACGATTTTATTCTATCTTCCCGTTGTCGGCCGCTTTTCACTACTTCACAACGCGATCAATATGGTGACATTACTCCCAGTTACACTGTTCGGGTTCGCTGGGTTTGTAAAATTGATCCGGAACCGGAAACATGTTGCACGTGATCTTGGCGTTCCGGTAATAGTTCTGACAGCTATCGTCGCTGCGACATTTATTGACTATTCGTGGGGATATCGGCCACCAGTAATCCCCTCACTGGCACTCGCAACCGGATATCTACTTACTGAGAACCGCTGGCTATCTACGCGCTCGTGAACATTCTTCATAATTCCGGTCAGTTAAGCATGAATCGTGAGGCCGACGGATTTCTTTGTGTTCATGCCAGAGATCAGCCGCTTCAGTGGGGTGTATATACTGGCTTGATCTGAGTTTTGTGGAGCGCAAGCGGACATCCGAACCGGCGATGGCGCTAGGTATTTAGTCGCACGTTTCGGGGCTGTTCCTGTCGAATACCGTCGAATTACTCGGAGGTCTGCGTCGAGCGAAGTCGAAAAGAGATCCATGATCTGGTCCAGAGATCTGATCTACAGCCCGAATTTGGTCAATCACCGAATCAGACCTCTCTCGACGAAACGGTGATTCGGATCAACGACCAGCAACTCCGGCTGTACGCCGCCTTCAGAACGGCTGTGGCGTTCTGATTGGCTGCACAAGAGCGTCGCTCTTGTGAACGCTCCAGACACCGAGACCAACAATCTGCTTCACGGCCGGCTCATTTTAACGACCGCGACAGTACTCACCGAAATCTTCCTCCACAAACTGTGACAGAAACACGATGTCGAAAACGCTGCCTTTCTCGTTGACGGCGTTCAACACCACCAACCGTACTCCAACGAGTTGGACGCCGATTTCAGATGCGTCGCCACGGAAATCGAACCGCTATCGAACGCGTCTTTCGAGAACTCAAGCGTCGAATGTCGTCGTTCTCGAACTGCTTCAATCACGTCGAACCAGGTACCGTCGATTCACGGCTTTAAACTATCTTTCGACATGACAATTCCATTAGCTAAACGATGGCGATAGACGAGCCCGAATCTATCTCCACGCTCTTAGCAGGTATCGTTACAAGTGTGTTAGTTGTCAATTCGAGAGTGAACGCCTCCTACGGCAGTAGATCGGTCGTCACCGGTCCCTGGCTGTATTCACCGCCGATAATTACGACACAGCGTTTATATCAGTTTGTTCGAGAATACAGGACGATGAACTCGCGGTGGCAGTATCGAGTCGCGAGCGTGGGGGCGACCGTCGTCCTGACGCTCCTCGTGCTCGTCGTCGCGAACCACCCGTTCGTCCAGAACCTGTTCGCGTTGGTCCCCTACTTCGGGGGGCCGGCGCCGTCGGTCCTGACGGGCGGGCAGTTCGCGGTCGCCATCGCGACGACGATCGGCGTCGTGAGCGCGGCGATGTGGCCTGTCTTCAAGCCGCGTCCGCGACGGATCCTCGACACCATCCTCCTGACCCAGAAGCGGGTCCTTCTGGCGATGGTCGGGCTGGCCGCGCTGGGCTACTACAACTACACCTACAGGCTCCCGCGGTCGACGCTGATGATCGTGACCGGACTGCTCTTCGTCGGCCTGCCGGTGACGATGGCGGCGATCCGCCGTCGGCCGCCGGGCACCGAACGGGCCGTCATCGTCGGCGACGACCCGGCCGCGATGGCGGACGTGCTCGCGACGGCCGAACCCGACGTGGTCGGCTACGTCTCGCCGTTCGCGGGCCGGGAGAGCGGGACCGGCCCGGGCGGGCCGGGCGTCACGGACGGGGGCGTCGTCCTCGAGGAGGACCCCCTCGCCGAGCTGGAGTGTCTCGGCGGCCTCTCCCGGCTGGAGGAGATACTCGTCGCCTACGACGTGGACACGGCCGTGCTGGCGTTCGGCGACGCCGACCGCATGGAGTTTTTCGGCGCGCTCGACACCTGCTACGAACACGGGGTCGTCGCGAAGGTCCACCGCGACCACGCCGACAGCGTGCTGACCAGCGGCGTCTCCGAGAGCGACCTCCTCGACATCGACCTGGAACCGTGGGACACCCAGGACTACGTCGTCAAGCGCGCGTTCGACATCGCCTTCGCCGCGACGGGACTGGTCGCCCTCGCGCCGGTGATCGCGGCCGTCGCCGTCGCCGTCAAACTCGACAGCCCCGGGCCCGTCCTGTACCGCCAGGAGCGTACCGCCGAGTTTGGCGACCGCTTCCCGGTCTACAAGTTCCGGAGTATGGTCGTCGACGCCGAATCCGCCACGGGACCGAAACTGAGCGAGGAAGACGCGGGCGAGATCGACCCCAGGGTCACTCGCGTGGGTCGGTTCCTCCGGCGGACCCACCTCGACGAGATCCCCCAGCTGTGGTCGATCCTCGTCGGCGACATGAGCGTCGTCGGCCCGCGCCCGGAGCGGCCGGAACTCGACACGGAGATGGAGACGACCGCCGACACGTGGCGCCGACGCTGGTTCGTCCGACCCGGGCTGACCGGCCTCGCCCAGATCAACGACGCCACCGGCCACGACCCCGAGGAGAAGCTCCGCTACGACGTGGAGTATATCCGCCGGCAGTCCTTTTGGTTCGACCTGAAGATCGTGATCCGCCAGCTGTGGGACGTCGGCGCCGACGCGGTTCGAACCGTCCGGCCTAAGACCGACCGATGAGTCCTCGTACTCGATGACCGACGACCATCGCGGGGCGGCGGGCACAGGATCGAAGGCGTCGGAAGCGACGCCGCGCTCGCTCCGGATCCTGCGGGTCGCACAGAAGGTCTACCCCGACGTGGCGGGCGGGGGCGCCTACCACGTCCACGCGCTGAGTCGCGACCAGGCCGCGATGGGCCACGACGTGACGGTGCTGGCGGTCGCACCCGACGGCGACGGAGACCGACCGCACGTCGAGCAGCGCGACGGCTACACGGTCGTCCGCTATCCCCCGACCGCGGAGCCGCTCGGCAACGCCGTCTCCGCGGGCGTCGCGCAGTTTCTCCGGCGAACGGACGAGTACGACGTGGTCCACGCCCACTCGCACCTCTATTTCTCGACGAATCTCGCGGCGCTCGCCCGCCGGCTGTCGGGGACGCCGCTGGCGGTCACGAACCACGGCCTGTACTCCCAGACGGCCCCCAAGTGGGTCTTCGACGCCTACCTCCGAACCGTCGGGCGCTGGACCTTCGACAGCGCGGACGTGGCCTTCTGCTACACCGACGAGGACCGCGACCGGCTCCGCGACCTAGGTGTTTCCGTCCCGGTCGAAGTCGTCGCCAACGGGATCGATACGGCGCGGTTCACCCCGGACGGCCCCCGGAGCGACGACCTGGCCGGCGATCCCGCGATCCTCTTCGTCGGCCGTCTCGTCGACGGGAAACGGCCGGGCGACGCGCTCGCGGCGTTCGAACGCCTTCGAGAACGGGCACCGAATGCGGGGCTCACGATCTGCGGTGACGGGCCGCTGCGCGAGAAACTCGAAGAGCGGGTCCGCGACCGTGGACTGGACGAGGCGGTTCGGTTCTTGGGCCATCTCTCCTACGAGACGATGCCAGCGGTCTACCGGGCCGCAGACGCGCTCGTATTGCCGAGCGAGGCCGAGGGGCTGCCACGGACTGTGTTAGAAGCGATGGCGACCGACGTGCCCGTCGTCACGAGCGCGCTCGACCAGCTCACCGGCGTCGTCGACGGCGGCGGTGAGACGGTCCCCGTCGGCGATGTCGATAGGTTCGCGGACGCGCTGGCGGCCGTCACAGAGGAACGAGCGGCGTACTCGCCGCGTGCGGTCGTCGAAGACGGCTACGACTGGGCGACGACCGTCGAGCAGACGACCGAGCAGTTCCAGCGGATCGCGGCAGGACGATGAGTGCATTCAGCGGACGAGCGGTGCAGGATTTTGCACGCTGTGGAACACGGGGATATCGTGCAATACGGCCTCGACCGGAGAGGGCGCTCACGTTTGCGGGCCTCTGCGCCGCCATCGCAGTCGTCAGCCTGCCCGTCTGAGCGCCGACTGCTTCAGCCGGGTGACGAGAGATCCGACGGCTACGCGAACTCGTCGAAGCGGTCGTAGTCCGGCGGAACGATGGCGAGTTCGTCGGGTATCTCCTCGTACGTCTCTTCGAACCACGGGTAGAGCAGTTCGCCGAGTTCGTCGAAGCCGCGATCCGGGTCGGGTCTGTCGACGACGACCCACGCTTCGTTGGCCTCGTCGAATGCCACGATCACAGAGGTCGGCTCCTCGCCGCGAGTCAGAAACACGGCCAGCGAGTAGATCAGTTCCTCGTCGAACCAACTCACCGGTAACGCTTGAATGGGGGCCGACGACTCGTCGAGTGCCTCGTAGTCTTTCATATTCAGCGGCCGGTCGGGAAGCGAATCGACGATGCCTGTCATAGATATCCTCCGGAGGCCCAGCAGCATGAATCTCGGGGCTGTAGTCTTTCAGGAGCCACGGTAGTTCCTCACGGTGCAGCAGCTGTTGTCTCGTCGAGGTCGGGGTCGAACGGGAGATTGATGAGCATCTCGTCGAACCAGACGATCGGCCGCTTGCTCTGGCCGTCTTCGTCGAAGAAAACGATACCTAGCCGGGCCAGTCGGCCGAGTTCCTCGTGGACGTTCTTCACGTCCCGGTCGACAACCCTGGCGGTCTCGTTGATGCTAGTCGGTTCTTCCCGCTGGATGGCCTCGATGAGATCGAGAACGCGCGGCGTCAGTGTGTCCATGAGGTCGTCGTAACTCGCGAACGAAAGCGTCGGCGTGGAATCGACCGTCTCGTCTCGTTCGAGCGCTTCGATGCCAGCGGAGACATCATCGTGGAACTCTTCGGATGATTTTACGGTTACGACGAGCGTCGATTCGGTCCGCAGCTGTTCCCGCTCCATCGGATGCAGTGGTGGCGTAGTATCCATTGGTAGTAACGTCGTGAGGGTCACTCAACCTCGAATTCGGTTTTCGGTATCTCGCTCCAGAATCGTTCCCACAGTTCGACCATCCCTGGGAACTCGACTGTCTTTGGTCTTGGTTCCGGTGCGGCGTGCAGTTCGTGGCCTTTCGTATCCTCATGTGAGTTGTCGTACCGACGAATCGTGCCATCGTCGAGCGTGTCCGGTGGGTCGGGTTCCGTCGTACCGTAGTGAAGTTTGTAGGCCCATCCGGACGGGTATGCGTTACGGTCAGTTCGCATGCAGAACACGCGAACGACAGTCCCATCGGAGTACGTCGCGCTCTCACTCACACCGTCCAAGTCATCACCAGTCGGTGAGGCCATCCTCACTTCATTGGTATGGAGACCAATGCAATAGGTGTATTGGTTCTCAAACCAATACAGAATGATCCCCAGAGAACCGGCGTAGTTTGGCCACGAGTTCGTCCTCGATCTCGTAGGTCTCGACGCGCAGTTCCCACCGAACTGGCGCCGAACGAATCATCGGTGTCACGTCCAGCACCATCAGATAAAAAGGCGTATCTTCGAGAACTTTCGGCTCGAAAGCGACTAAGCGTACCAAGTTCGTAGCGCGACGTACGATGCCGACGGATCAAACGCGGACGGTCGACAGAAACTCCCCGGACGACCCGGAGGACCTGCTGCCCGAGAAGAGCGTGTTCGACCTCGACGAGTATCTCGCGATGCACGCTGCCGTCGGCCATCGCACTCGCTACGAGATCCTCTATCGGCTCGTCCACAACGGCGAGATGAGTCCGAAGGAACTCGAGAAGGCCCTCGATATAGACGATAGCACCCTTCACTACCACCTCAACGAGCTCGTCGATGTCGGCCTCGTCGAGAAACGCCAGCGTACCGAGCGCGGACAGGATGGCCTGTACACATATTATCGAGCAACTGTATTCGGCGAGGTGACGCTTACCGACGGTGTCGACGAGTTGATCCGCGGCGAGCAGACGTTCGAAGCAATGTACGACAGTTCGACAAAGTGATAGTTCCGCGGTAACGGCGGGAGTCCCGTACGAGGCGGATCCAAACTCGAGTTCAGCGACGCAGTAACTCGCGGATGCTCTCCTCGACAGAGTGTTCGACACGCCAGCCCAGCTCTTCGCGGGCACGGGTTGTGTCAACCTCGAACTCGCTGACGAGCGTCTCGTCGCGCGGGTTCTCCAGCAGTTCGATCTCCGGTTCGAAGTCGAGCTCCTCGGCCGAGATGTCCCGGACCAGCTCGGCGACGGTCGTGATGCCGGGGTCTTCCTGACTGGCGATCTCGTACTTCTCGACGCCGGTCTCGCCCGCGTCGAGCTGGTCGTCGAGTCGCTCGGCGCTGCGGACGTACGCGCGAGCCACGTCCACGACGTGGATGTAGTTGCGCGCCTGGTCGCCGGGCTCGTAGACGGTCAGGTTCTCGCCGGCCTTCGCGCGGCCGACGAAGAAGTTGATGACCGTGCCCTTCGAGACGGTCTGACCGTCGATCTCGTGTTCGCCGTACAGATTCGACTTGAGGAACAGGTGGGCCGGGAACTCCCCCTCGGCGAACGTCTCGATGGCGCGCTCGCTGAGCAGTTTCGTCCGACCGTACCAGTTCATCGGGTCGCGCGGGTGGTCGGCGGTGATCGGGAACTCGACGGGGTCGCCCAGCACCGCCATCGAGTACGGGAACACGAGCGCCGCGCCGGTCTTCCGGCAGAACCACGCGACGTTGTTCGTCCCCTGGACGTTGACCTCGTAGGCCTGGTCCTGGTTCTCCTCGCAGTCGTCGACGCCCGAAATCGCCGCGAGGTGCATTACGATGTCGGCACCCGACAGCGCCTCCTCCAACCGGTCGCGGTCACGTACGTCGACGTGTTCGACGGTCACGTCGCCGATCTCGCGAACGTCGCCGAGGTAGAAGTTGTCGAGCGCGGTTATCTCCCAGTCGGGGTGGGCCTGCTGTAGTTCGGAGACGACGCGACTGCCGATGAATCCCGCCGCGCCTGTGACGGCGACGGTGCGTTGGTCTGTCATGTGTATTATTGTGTCCAGCTATCGAGCCAGACGAGTTCGTTTCGGGCGGATTCTGGGGAGAGCTGTCGGTCAACCCGTCGGATCGCCGTGACGAACTCACCTGGGGTAAGCGATTGATTCGAGTACACTGCGATTCCCGCGTGATCGTGTTCCGTGTGCAGGTCCGCGAAATCCCGATCGTTTGTGACTAGAACCCGGTCATCCGAAGCCACCCATTGAAGAAGCGACTCGTCGACAGTGTCTTCGCCGCGTTCCTCGGTTGCGTGTACAACGTCGAACCCGTTCGATTCTAATGCACTCACGAAGGCTCTCGGAACGTTCTCGTCGGTGCAGAACTCCAAGCGAGCCATTACTGCTCCACGTGATCGGGCGTTATCGCCTGTTCGCGGAGTTGGTCTTCAAGTCGTTCGTTCCGGTCCCGGATCTCGTCCATCTCGTCGGGGTTGTCGTAGTAGTATGAGAGCGCCATGTGAACATCAGACAGCGAGATACCGAGTTGATCCGCGACGTACTCCGGAGAGTGGCCCGCATCCAGAACCATGTCGGCGATCTGGAGCACTGAGATACGGTGGCCTTCCAGGCGCGGTTTTCCACCGAGTACTCCGTCGGTATGGACGATATCGCTCATACGTTCTGATTCGTCGGTTTCACGGATAAACTTGCCTTCGCACTCGGGACGCAACTCTGCACGCTGTTCCGTTTCCCCGAAGTACGGTCGTGAATTGTCTCGCGCTCGCCAGCGTCCACAGCGATCGTGAGTCGCCCCACATTACGTCGTATCAGTACCGACGTAATGGGGGGTGTATAGCTCCGTGCTGCTGTCCGCCCGGTCTGGTCGATCACGCGGATTCCGTCGGTCATTGTTCCGAGTCCCCCACCCCAACCGAATTGCCAGCGGCCGCCTCGGGGTCCCGGAACCGCGCGGCCAGGTCGCGGACGCCTTCGCGGAGGGTGTGTTCGGTCTCGAAGTTCGTCTCGTCGAGTCGGTCGAAGTTGACGTGGTAGGATGGGCCGGGATGTTCGTCTTCGAGATAGGTGATGTCGACGGGGCCGACCTCGTCGCGGACGACCTCGGCGATCTCCTCGATGCGGTAGTTGCCGTCGTTGGAGCCGACGTTATAAACTAACTCGTCCCAGGCGTCGGGCTCGCAAACGGCCCGCTCGTAGGCGCGGGCGGCGTCGTCGACGTGGACGAACGGACGCCAGTTCGAGCCGTCGCCGTACACGGTGAGCGGCCGGCCCGTCACCGCGCGGAAGACGAAGTGGTTGACGACGAGGTTGAACCGGACCGCCGGCGAGTAGCCGAAGTTCGTGGCCATCCGCAGGGCGGTGCCGGTCATGTCGTACTCCTCGCAGTGCTCGGCGAGTAGGTCCTCGGACTGGTACTTCGTCTCGGCGTAGGGGTTGATCGGGTCGGGGTCGACGGACTCGTCGATGTCCGTGCTCGTCGCGCGACCGTAGATATTGCACGAGGAAGCGAAGACGACGTGGTCGACGCCGAGTTTGCCCGCCGCGGTGAGGACGTTCTCGGTGCCGTCGTAGTTGACCGCGAAGGTCTCGTCGCGGCGGTCGTGGGTGCTCGCCGCGCCCGTGATAGCCGCGAGGTGGACCACGCGATCGACGTCTCGCATCGCGCTCTCAACGTCGCCGTACTCGCGCACGTCGCCCCGGCGGAAGTCCAGGCCGTCGTCGAAGCAGCCAAAGAGCGCCCGGGGTGAGCCGGAGACGAGGCTGTCGAGGACGACCACGCGGTCGACGTCGTCGTCGGTCTGCAGCTTCGGGACGAGGTGGCTGCCGATGTAGCCACACCCGCCGGTGACGAGCACGTCCACGGCTTACTCCTCGCTGTCCCAGTCTTCGAGGACGCCCGGGAGGAACCGATCCTCGTGTGCCTTGATCGTGTCTGCCTGCGCGGTCAGCGACTCGAACACGTCGCGGATACCACTCTCGAAGTCCTGGGCCTGGTCGCCGATGAGGGCGGCGTAGTTGTCGTCCTCGATCTCCATCTTGTGGGTCTCGTCCTCGTCGCGGGGGTTCTCGAAGTGCTCGACGGCGACGTCGAGGTCGAACTCCGAGCCGACGCCCGCGATGGTTTCGGCGATCTCGACGATGGAGATAGCGCGGGTGACCTGGTTGTACACCGTGAGGTCGTCCGGGCGCTCCGCGTGGTCCTGCAGGGCGAGGTTCGCGAGGCCCTCGACGGCGTCCTCCAGCGAGATGAACGGCTTGCGCTGCTCGCCCTTGCCGTAGACGGTAACGGGATAGCCCGCGACGGCCTGGGCGGCGAAGCGGTGGGCAACCGTGCCGAAGTAGTAGTCGAAGTCGAAGCGGGTCTTGAGGCGGTCATCTTCGCGGGTTTCCTCGGTCTCGGTGCCGTACGTGATGGCCGTGCGCACGTCCGAAATCGGGATGTCGAACTGCTGGTGGGCCAGCCGCATGTTCGCCGCGTCGTGGCTCTTGGTGAGGTGGTACCACGAACCCGCCATCGCCGGGAACGGCACCTCGTCGCTGTCACCCTGATTCTCCATCGTCGCGCCGCCCTCGGGGATGGGGAACTCCGGCGCGCCGTAGACGCCCGTCGTCGTCGTCTCGATGAAGTGCGTGTCCGTCAGGTCGTGTTCCTCCAGCCCCCACAGCAGGTTCCGCGTCGCCTGCATGTTGTTGTGCTGGGTGTAGTTGGCCCGCTCGCCGTTGATCTGCGAATACGGCGCGGAGGGCTGGGCGGCCGCGTGGACGACGACTTCCGGTTCGTGGACCGCCAGCAGCTCGTCCACGAAGTCCTTCTCGACGAGGTCGCCCTCGACGAAGGACATGTTCCCGATGCCGAACACGTCCTCCGCGGCCTCGATTCGCTGGTCGATACCCGTGATGGGCGTCGCGCTCTTCGAACCGACCTCTTCGACCCACTCGCGACGGGCGAAGTTGTCGACGAGCAGCACGCGGTCGTCCGTCCGGTTCGCGATACGCAGGGCGGTCGGCCAGCCGATGTACCCATCGGCGCCGGTGACGAGGATCGTCATTGAGTTACTCAGATTGTGAGTAACTGCGCTCGATTATATGTTTTTTCATCGGTCTGGGATCGAGACGGCCAGTGCAGTCGAAACGTCGGCAGTCGATCCCGGTCGAGACGGCCAAGACGGCCGAGAAACCGGTAACTTCGGAGTGGTACTGACACTGCAAGCGGTCGGTTGGAAAAGAACTGGAGAGACGATGGACGCGGACGACCGGATCCGACGGTCACTCCTGCAGGTATCCGAGATCTTCGAGTCGTTCGGCCGCCCCGTCGGACATCGTCGCCTCACTCTCGGGGTCGGCATGGTCGAAGGAGTCGAGCCAGTCGTCGAGCGCGCCGTCGAGGGTTTCCGCCTGCTTCGTGGCGTCGATCGATCTCTCGTTCAGCCCGTCGTCGGCTCCCTCCTCGTCGTCGGTCGAAAGACGGTTTACTGTCTCCGTCGGGTCCGTGCCGAGGTGATAACACTCCCGTGAGCCGTCGGACCCCCGAATGAGCTTCCAATCGTCGCCCCGGACGGCGCGCAGCCGCCGGTCGTATCGGGACACGTCCTCGGAGAGGCCGCCCACGCGCTCGGAGAGCGCTTCCATCGACGGTTGCGGTGCGAGGTACTCGGCGAAGACGTGCTCGCGCTCCTCGCGGTCGTCGTCAAGCAGCGACTCTCCCTGTGCTTGTTCTCGGAACGCCGGCGCGTCGACATCGACGGCATCGAGCAGCGTCGGCGCGAGATCGGTCAGCGACACCAACCGGTCGTCGGCTCCACCTGCAAACGGGCCACCGTGGATCACCAGCGGGACGTGGAGCAGCGTCTCGTAGAGGGCGTACTGGTGGTCCATCAGCCCGTGATCGCCGATATTCTCTCCGTGGTCGCCCGTAACGACGAACACCGTGTTCTCCCACTCGTCGGCCGCTTCGAGCGCGTCGCGCAGCTCGGCGATCCGGTCGTCGAGGTAGGCAATCTCGCCGCGGTAGAGCGTGCGCAACGCTTCGAAGTCCCCGCCGGAAAGGTCCAGATCGCCCGCGACGTACGACCACGCGTCCTGCGGGACGGCCATCGCTTCGTCGTAGCTCGTCCCCTCCGGAAGGAACCGCTCGGTGGTTTCGCGGGACGGCCGGTACTCTAGGTGGGGTTCGAGGTAGTTCACGAAACAGAAGAACGGCCGCTCGCCGTCGCGGTCGGCGAGCCACTCCCGGATCCACTCGTTGGTCCGATGCGCGCCGCTGTCCTCACGCTTACGGACGAACTGCCCGTACACCGCGTTGAGCGCGTTGACGACGGGGTTGCCGTCGAACAGCGCCCGGGTGACCTCGCGAAGTTTCTCTCGTCCCTCGTTCGTGCGAGCGACCCGACCGAGGTCAGTGTCAGCCTGGAGGTACTGCCAGGTCTTGCGGAAGCGCTCGAACCCGCGGGCGAAGCCGAACTCGTCGCTGATCCAGGTGTTGTTCGAGACGGCGACGGTCTCGTAGTCGGCGCCCGCGAACGCCTCGGCGAGCGTCGCGAGGTCGTCGCCGAGGTGCTTGTGGCCGGCGTGGGCGCCATGTTTCGACGGATAGGTACCGGTAAACAGCGAGGCGTGTGAGGGGAGCGTCCACGGGGCTGAGGCGATCGCGCGGTCGAAACTGGCTCCCTCTGCGGCGAGCGATTCGAGCGTCGGTGCGACGGTCTCGTCCTCAGGGAAGACGTCTTGGTAGCGGGCCGTATCCATCACCACGACGACGACGTTTCGTGTCACTGCCGCTCCCCCATTGTGAGTGTCGTCGCGACATCGCTGTCGGACTCCCCCGCCCGAACTCGACCGAAGAGCCGAGGGTAGACTGTTTCGCGAACGGAGGGTTCGGCAGCCATCGTTAGCCACACGTCCGCTCAGGCCCCTAACAATGTCGGTCGGAACGGACCGGATAGGGTGGTGGTGCGGTCACCGGAGCCAGTCGAACCACTCGGTGAGGTCGACGCGCTCGGCGACGCCGACACCACCGAACAGGAAGAAGACCCAGAGAAACATCTGGCGCTGCCGGACGTTCGCACCGATGTCGAATTTGCTTTCGACCCGTTGGCGCCCTTCGTGACCGAATTCGGTCCGGCGGGTAGCGTCCGCAAGTTCGCACATTCCCGACGCCAGCGCCCCTGGGTCTTCCGGTGGGATGAGCAACCCCGTCTCGCCGTCGACGACGACCTCGACGACACCAGGGATGTCGGTCGCAACTATCGGAAGCCCTGCGGCCATCCCCTCCAGGTGAGCGATCGGCAATCCCTCGAACACCGACGAAGAGACGAACACGTCGGCCAGTGCATAGTATTCGTGGACCGACGGAACGCGACCGGTGACGGTTACGGCGTCACCCAGCCCGCGTTGGCGGATCCGATCGCGGAGTCGATCTTCACGAGGCCCCCAACCGACGATGAACAGTCGGGCATTCGGCTCATGATTGAACTCGCGGGAATACCGACAGCGTCGACATCTTCGCCGAAGACTGGGACAACCTCCTGATTCTGGACGCGTGCCGGTACGATATGTTCGCTGAGCAGTCGACGCTCAATGGTGACCTGGAAAGTCGAAGCTCTCGGGGGTCGAGCACGCGGGAGTTCCTGAAGGGAAACTTCCGTGACCGTAACCTCCACGACACAGTATACGTCACCGCCAATCCATAGTTATACCGGCACCGCGACCGGCTTGATGTCTCCTTCCACGCTGTTGAGCACGTCTAGATGAAAGAAGGGTGGGACGAGGAGCGCATGACCGTTCTCCCCGAGAAGACGACGACTGCCGCGATGGAGGCTGCCGAGAAGTACCCGGACAAGCGACTGCTCGTCCACTACATCCAACCACACTATCCGTTTATCATCGACGACCATGGATCGAAGCCCTTCGACCCTGACCAGGCATTTTTCAAGCCCGATGAGGCTGGTAGCTGGAACCAGCTACTCACCGGCAATCTTCGAGTCCCCGCCGAAGCTGTCTGGCAAGCGTATCGCGATAATTTGGATCGAGCAGTTCCCCACGTTGCCGACCTGTTAACGGATTTGAACGGGAAGTCCGTCGTCAGCGCCGGCCACGGAAATATGGTCGGTGATCGCGCGCCCCCCTTCCCGATCCGCGAGTGGGGGCATCCACGCGGGATTTACACGGAGCAGTTAGTGAAAGTACCGTGGCTAATCGTCCCCAGTGAGCGTCGCGAAATCGCCGACGAACACCCCGAGAGGAACAGGAGCAGACAGCGGACGAGATAGTGAGCGAGCGTCTCGAACAGCTCGGATACGTCTGATCCAATTTCTCACGTCGTGCCAGTTGAGAGCATTCGAACGCGAACTTCACGAGCGGCTCGGTGGAGGGCGTACGACCCAAGTACGACCAGTGGAGGAGTCATCGGTGCCCGGTATCCCCAGCTAAAGTCGACGAACGTCGCTCCGACCAGCAGCGTGAGCACGACGAGCGGCGTACCGGCCGTTCTGGCCAGAGCAGGTCGCTCGCGGGCAGCGAGTACTAAACCGGTCCATCCCAGCCCGATCGTCGGGGCGAGCGTCACCACGTTCACGGCGTTGTGGAGCAGCGAGAAACGGTCGATGACGGGTAACCAGAGGAACGTGACTTTCAACACGAATAGGACGAACAGATGGTCGAGATTCTGCGCGACGAATCGAAACTCCGATCCAGTCCCACGAGGAGTGTACGCGTACCGGAACGTGTCGTCGAACTGGACGACAGTCCCCGAGTAGAGGTGGTGAGAGACGTAGTTCACCCAGGCCGGGACGGCGATAATCGCTACGAGCGGGACGGCCAACGCAGCGATCACGAGCGCCGCGCGCTGATACGGATACAGCCCGTAGGAGAGGTCGTATCGGTCGGGCAGGAGATCCCACGCCAAGTACGCGAGCACGATGGGAAGTCCCTGCACCTTCACGACCGCCAAGTAGCCGAGCGCGGCATACACGAGAAAGCGATTTCGGTTGGTTGGTCGCTCGTCGTACCGCGTCAGTTGCCAGACCGCGGCCACGACCGCGAACGTGAACGCCGTGTCGGAGAGCAACCGCGTCGTCCAGGCGAACGTGTCAGCGAGCGCCGACATAGGCAGTCCAGCGACGATCGCCGTGCGAACGTCGAGGTAGCGGCGGGCCGTATCCGCCACGAGCAGGACCGTCCCCGAGGAGAGGAGAATCTGGGCGATGACGACCGCGTCCGGCCCGCTAACCGAATGGATTCCGCACATCGGGACCCAGTATCCGGAAAAGAAATACCAGTAACCGCCGCTGCCCTGTGCGAGGATTGTATGGTGGGCTTCGAGTGGCGACGTGGAGAGACCACGGCAGATCCCGAGAAAGACCTCCGAGGATGGGTTGATCCGAGTGCGATCCTGAAGCCAGTAGCTCCATCGCGCCAGAATCGCGATACTGAACAGTGCGATGTACACCGCGGGGAGATTGTCGTCCAGACGGTCATCGAGCGCCGACAGCTGTCCCGACAGTTTTCGTCGACGAGCCCGTGACATCCCCTGTCGTCGATGTTGTGCAGCCTGAAATAAATACGTCGAAACCCTAGCCTGAGTGGCTACTGACCGCTCACAGATCGGTCTCCGATCGCCCTCCAATGCTCGTGTCGAACGCTGGTAATTCGACTCACCCCTCCAAGAGAATCTCGTCGAAGAGCGTCCGATACTGACCGGCGACCGCGTCAAGCGTGAGGTTCGTCCGAAAGTGCCGAGACCAACTCCACCAGCGTGTTGAAATCCCCCTCGGCGTAACCCGCATCGGCTGAATCGGTGGCGAACCGACTCGGCGGTACGTCGAGTGCCACAACTGGTGGATCGTACCGCCACGCTTCGAGAAACGTGCTCGGGAATCCCTCGTAGGCCGAGGTATTGACGAGTGCCTTGGCCTCTAGGTAGTAGGAATGGATCTCCGTCGGCGGGACGTGACCGCAGTGCTCAACGTTGTCCAGGTTGCCGACGCGTGATCGCACCTGCTCGTTGCACATCTCGTCCTGTCCGGGTGGTCCGACGAGACGAAACGACTCCCCCGGAATCGCCTCGGCGAGCGTCGCGAGGTCGTCGCCGGGGTGCTTGTGGCCGGCGTGGGCGCCGTGTTTCGACGGATACGTGCCGATGAACAGCGAGGCGTGGAGGGGAGTGTCCACGGTACCGGTGCGATCGCACGGTCGAAGCTGGTGCCCTCGCTTGCCAACGGTTCGAGCGTCGGCGTGGCGGTCTCATTGTCGGGGAACACGTCCCGGTAGCAGACGGTGTCCATCACCACGACGACGTTCTGGGTCATCGGCGGCCACCCGTTCTGGCGTTGCGGTCACGTATCGGTCCGTCGCCGCGAGGACACCGCCGTGGCGCTCGCCGGCCCGAGGAATTAGGTGGCCTATCATCACGACCAAGCAGGCCCGCGGTCATCGTTCACCATACGACTGTTCAGACCCCTAACGATGTCGGTCAGGTCGCCCCGAATCAGCGCGCGGACAGTCATCCGAGCTGGTCAAGGCGGTCGGCGAGATCGAACCGTGCCGCGATGCCAACACCGGCGAACAGGAAGAGCACCCAAAGGAACATCTGTCGCTGTCGGACGTTCGTACCCACGTTCGCGTTGACGAGCCCGTACAGCATCGTCCCGAGGAGGAAGGCAGCGACGAGCGCGCCGGTCGTTCGCTCGGCGCGTCGCCACAGGAACGGGACGCCCGCGACCGCGAAGACAGCCGCAACGAGATTCCCGATCGCCTGTGGAAACACGACCGCGTCGGCCACCGTCTCGACCATCCAGGGGAACGGCGTGAACAGGAAGTAAAGAACTCCGACCGGTGCGAATGCGACAGCTTTAGGGATCGTATCGGATCGGAATTCGGGAAGGTACACCGTCCGCCCCTCGCTTCGACGCCGGCGCTTGGTGACCAGAAAGTCGAGCGCCGACCGGACCAGCGGACGGCCGACGATCAGGCCGGAAATTGTGGCCACGCTCCCGACAGCGGCGAGACGAAGGCGCGTGAACTCCTCACGGTGGCCGACCGCGAAACCCGTGCCTACCGCGACCGTGTACAACGGCAGGTTCTCCCATCGGACCACCGATATAAGCCCCAACGTGACGAATCCGGCGATCAACCGAATACTCCCGTCAGGGACCCACGCGGGCCCCAACCGCTCCGGGAGCCGCGAGGGCACCGCTTCGGTGCCACCCAACAGTATCGTGGCCCATACGAGCCCGGCAAGGACAAACGACTCACGGAGGACGGTGCTGTGGACGAAGACAAAACTCGGATAACAGACGAGCGGGAGCGCAGCTACAAGGCCGGCCTCCTGGGAGTGAAGGGCCTCACCCAGTCGAAATAGTCCGTAGACGGCGACTGTACCGAGGAGTGCGGCGAACAGCCGCCCGTACAATCTGTTCGGTCCCGGCAACAGCCAAAGCGGCGAGAGGAACAGCCCCCAGAGTGTGACGACTCGATTCGGGTTCGTCGGGATCACCGGAAAACCGCCGGCGGCCAGCGTTGCGGCAGTTTCGGCGGCACTGGCCGCGAATCGACCGGCATCCGCCTTGGCGTACGGATTCAGCGCCGTCAGACTCGTAATTGCGACGCCGGCCAGTCGTACCGCGAGCGCCACGAGGAAGACCGCCACACCGACTCGGGACCGTCGTCGACGGGTCATCGTTCCTGTGACTCACGTCCGTCGACAAAACAGTTAGCCCGTGTTCGATTATCCAGACAGACGTATCGTGAATTCATCCGTCGCCGCCCCCAGTAGAAAGAGACTCGTATAGCCGGCGGTGGGCTTCGACGGTACTAGCAATGTCGAACTCCTCGCTGACTCGCTGGCGACTCGCGCGGCTAAAGTCAGTTCGGCGGTTCACGTCAGTCAGTTCGCACATCGCCGACGCGAGCGCGTCGGGCGACTCTGGCGGAACGAGCCGTCCCGTCTCGCCGTCAACGACGACTTCGTCAACACCGGGGATGTCGGTCGCAACCACTGGAAGCCCGGCAGCCATCGCCTCAAGATGGGCGATCGGTAGCCCCTCGAACACTGATGAGGAGACGAACACGTCCGCCAGCGCGTAGTACGGGTGGACGGACGGGACGCGGCCAGTGACGGTCACGGCATCGTCGAGTCCGCGCTGACGGACACGCTCCCGGAGCGAATGCCCTTTGGGCCCCCACCCGACGATGAACAGCCGTGCCGCCGGTTCGCGGTCGACAACGGTCGCCATCGCATCGACGAGTGTCCCTTGATCCTTGGCCGGGACATACCGCGAGACGTTCAGATAGACAAGCGCGTCGTCGTCAACCGCGATATCCAGCGATCCGGGGTCGGCCGCCTCGACCGCAACCTCAAACTCGCCGACGTCGACGCCGTTGTAGATCGTACACCAGCCGTCATCGAGGGTCCCGTCGTAGCGGTGGGCCGCGCCACGGAACGCTCGCTCGACGCCCGTCGAAACAGCGACCGTCGCGTCGTCGAGCGGTCGCGTCGCGCGTTCGAGGACCCGGGTTATCGGGTGGTAGTTCTCCGGGACGTTGTGTTGTGTGCTGACGACTGCGTCGACGGTTCCGAGGAGCGCAGAGATCCGTCCGAGCGTCTGTGAGTAGGGGAGATGCGCGTGGAGAACGTCGAACTCGTGACGGCGGAAAAAGCATACAGTCCGGACTAGTGCCCGGGGATCGAACTTGAACGATGCACCGAAGTCGACCACTTCGGCGCCGGCCTCGCGCAGGTCTTCGACGAGGCTGTCGTCGCCTTCGATGAAACAGACTGTGTATGAGACGGCGGGGTCGTCGGTCCGCCTGACGAGATCGAGAAGGAGCGTCGGCGCGCCGCCGGGTGCCAGTTGATTGATGAGATAACAGACCTCCATCGACGTGTCCTACTGCGCCACCGAAAGGGTATAAACCCATCAGCATCTTTGTGCGGCCATGTATTCCCTCTCGCAGCTGAAGCGCGGGTTCGCGACGCCCGCGCTGTTTCTTCGGGAGGCAAACCGGCTGTATCACCGGCGACTCAACAGTCGAGACTACAACACCGACGGCGTCGACATCTTCGCGGAGGACTGGGACAATCTCCTGATTCTGGACGCATGCCGGTACGACATGTTCGCGGAACAAGCGGACCTTGGCGGGCGTCTAGAAAGTCGTGTTTCACGCGGGTCCAGCACACGAGAGTTTCTCAAGGGGAACTTCCAGGGTCGAGAACTCCATGATACGGTGTACGTCACCGCAAATCCACAGTTATACCGCCACCGGGACTGGCTCAACACCTCCTTCCACGCCGTCGATCACGTCTGGATGGAGGAGGGATGGGACAACGAGCACATGACGGTCCTCCCTGAGACGACGACAACCGCGGCCCTGCGAGCTGCCGAAAAGTACCCGGACAAGCGACTGCTCGTCCACTACATCCAACCACACTATCCATTCATCATCGACGGGGACGGATCACAGCCGTTCGACCCTGACCAGGCATTTCTCAAGCCCGACGAGGCGGGAAGCTGGAACCAGCTGCTCACTGGGGACCTACAGGCGTCGACCGAAACAGTCTGGTGCGCCTACCGCAACAACCTCGACCGCTCGCTCCCGCACGTCGTCGACCTGTTGGCAGATCTCGATGGCCGCTCGGTCGTTAGTTCTGACCACGGCAACATGGTGGGTGAACGTGCCCGACCGTTCCCCATCCGCGAGTGGGGACACCCACGTGGTATCTACACAGACCAACTCGTCACCGTCCCATGGTTGGTTGTCGAGGGCGAGCGACGGGACATCGTAGCCGAAGCGCCGACCAGCAGAGACGATGAGACAACTGACGATGTCGTCGCGGACCGTCTCGAACAGCTCGGCTACCTATGACTTCGCTCATCTTCGTCAGCACGAACGACCTTTCGAAAACAAGCGGTAGCGGCGTCGCCACCCGAGAGATAGTCCGCGCCATCGGTTCGGTGACGACGGCCGACCTCTGTGTCATCTGTCCCGACCCCGCTGAGACGTTATCCACGGACCTGCGGGCAGTCGTCGACCGGTTTCGCTTCCTACCGGCCGAAACTAATCCTGGCCATCCACTCTGGCACGCAAAAATCGAAACGGCATTGGGTTGGCATCTACTGGCCGCTATCCGTGTCGAACGCCCGGCAGCGGTCGTCACGCGCCTCGCCCAGAGCACTCTGTTTCCTGCGCCCATCTGCCGGGCGCTTAGTATCCCGTATCTTCTCATGGTCCGCGGTGTCGTCAACCGCGACGACGAATACGATCGGACGAAACTCTCGGCCATCGTCGAACAGGTGGTGCGCCTCAACGTTTCATTGGCCGACGAGGTAACCGTTGCCTTCGAGGCCGTTCGTGAGGCCATCGGAGACTACCGCCGTCTCGACCAATCGCACATCGAAATCGTTCCGAACGCCGTCGATCCAGAGCGGTTCACCCCCGTTAACCGGGAAGAAGCACGCGTCGCGTGCGAAGCGGACCTGCCGCCGGATACATTTGTTCTCGGGTTCGTTGGGACACTCGCTGAGCGCCAGATGCTCCCGGCGTTGTTTCGGGCCCTCTCGGACGTACCGGACGTGCATCTCTTGGTCGTCGGAAGCGGTCCCGTTGGTGACCGCCTACGTACGCTCACGGCAGACCTGACTATCGAGTCACAGGTTACGTTCGTCGGGCAGGTCCCATACAACGCGGTACCGACCTACATCGGGGCCTGTGATGCTGCATACGGTGTCGTCAATCCGAAGCGCCCATCGAACCCGATCAAGGTATACGAGTATCTGGCCTGCGAGCGACCCGTTTTAACAAGTCGTTCCCCGGAAATGACCTTCGTCGAACACAAGAACGCCGGTGTCGTCATCGAAGAGGTAACGCCCGCTGCCGTTGCCGATGCCGTTCGCGAACTCCGCGATTCCACCCCGAACCGACGCCGCGAGATGGGGGTCCGCGGCCGCGAGTACGTCCTCGCAAACCATACCTGGGCGACGGTGGCCCGACGCGTCCTCCCTGACACGCTCCAGCGACCGAGAGCACACGTTGAAGAGGCCGAGGAGTGATCGGAGTGACCAAAAAACAAACAACCGTACCGGACTCATCTGTGGGTATGGACCGGCCGAACGTCTTGCTTGTCGTCCTCGACGCCGTTCGGCCCGACCACCTCTCAACGTACGGCTACGGCCGCAAAACGGACCCGTTTCTCTCCACATTGGCCGAAAACTCGCTCGTCTTCGAGAACGCCTTTGCTAACTCCAACTGGACGCCGACGTCCCATGCAGCGCTTTTCACCGGCCGCCTCCCCTCCGAAACGGGTGTCTACGGTGACACCCTCACGATCCCCGAAAACTACCCGACCATTCCGGAGCGTCTCTCGTCGGCAGGCTATCGAACCTTCGGCACGGCAGCAGGAGTACATATTCGCAGTGGCCGCGGGTTCGAACGCGGATTCGATGCCTTCCACGAGACGTTTCGTATCCGTCCTTCAGCGCGATTTCTTCGCCGTGCACTCGCCGACTCGGAAGCGGTAAAACAGTTGGTCTATTCGCTCGTTCGTGGCCACGATAACTATACCTATTATAAGACCGAGCGTCTGAAGCGGTGGATCGGAACTGACCCCGGGGACGATCCGTTTTTTGCCTTCGTGAATTTCAAGACAGCACACCATCCTTATGATCCGCCGCGGCCGTACAAATCACTGTTTTCAGATGTTGATCGGCCGCCTATCGACGTAATCGAACTACTAGCGGAGAAGTTAGGGCGTGAACCACAGTCCCTCCCGGAGGGCGACATCGACCGTGTTCGACGGATCTCCCAAGAGTACCCGCTCATCGCGGATACCATAGACCCAACCGACGAAGAACTCGCGACCGTGAAAGCCTGGTACGACGGTGCGATCCGCTACATGGACGATCGCGTTGCAGACATCGTCGGCCATCTGCGAGAACACGGACTACTCGAGAACACTTGTGTCGTCGTCACGGCAGACCACGGCGAGCAGTTCGGCGACCACGGTCTCGGCAAACACCGCTACTCGCTGTATGACGAACTGCTGCGTGTCCCATTGGTTGTCCGCCTGCCTGAGAGGACCGACATCCAGGCGTCAGCCGAAGGCCAGTCCAAAGATGGAACGCCAGTGGGGAAGTCCGTAACACGTCGCTCGGAGATGGTATCGCTCATCGACTTGTTCCCGACAATAGTCAACCTAGCTAAAGCCGAATTCGAGTGCCCACGGTTCGCAGAAGATCTGTTTTCAGCCACTGATCACGAATACCTGTTCGCCGAAGTCGGCCGCAAGCCCGCTAGTCCGGTCCGTCGTCATCACACGGAGTTTACAGACACGCCGCAGAACGGCCCCCTTCAAAGTGTTCGCGACGACAGTTGGAAACTTATCCGTCGCGCGGACGATACCCAGGAGCTGTATAATTGGCGAGAGGACACAGACGAGACTACAGATCTTGCCGCGACATCGTCCGAAGTGGACCGTCTGGCATCGGTCCTAGAGTCGTCAGTGACTCCGCTCGGCGACCGCATATACGATGAGACGGTCTCAGATGAGCGTTTGCAGCGCCAGCTCGAGGATATGGGCTACTTATAACATAGGATCGCGACGGTTCGTTTCCGAGATATCGTTACCGATCTATCTGGATTGGTTAGTTATCGTCATCAAGTACAATCACGGAGATATACCGACAGCGGTTCCGTTGTCCTGACGGTTGCCCGGCAGGCATCGCACGCTGAAGACTTGCTCGCGGGATATGACGACGATAATCTGGCGTATTCAATATATCCAGAATAACCACTATCACAGGTTGAGGACAGTACTTGATGAATGCCGTATCCGTGAAGTAACCTGTCTGGCCAGCCCCTGGAACAGTGGCCACTTCTATTACCCAGGCCGCAAAATCCGGCAGTATGCGATGGGGTTCGTCGGACGCACGCGCAATCCTGAACTCGGCCTATGGCCGTGTCACTCCGGACTACCGCGAAGCGGTGTTTGTTTAGGAGTCCCCGCGGCAGCGACACGCGTTTGAGATTTTATGCGAGAGATCCCGGTAGTTTCGGACTCCATCGCTTCGTTGCGTGACCGATGGCGGGCGGCGCGTCTGGAGATAGACCGGCACGGACGGGTGTACGTTAGCTGGAACCATACGTGCTCGAGCGTCGCCGAACGGCTCCTCTCTGCGATCGGCATCGCGTATCGCCCCCGGTATCGGGGAGAAACCTTCTTGACTTTAGTTGCTCATTCTCCGGTGATGAGTGATTCAGGACGACGGATCGCCGTAACCGGTGGTGCAGGGTTCATCGGATCTCACCTAGCGCGGGCACTCTCCGACCGCGGCCACAGGCTGCTGATCGTCGACGACTGCTCGTCGGGGTCGCACACGCCACAGCACGAGAGAATCTCGTACACCCAACGAGATATCTGTGCCCCGGAGACTGCCGAGACCATCACAGAGTTCGATCCCGATACTCTTTACCATCTCGCGGCTCGCCATTACATCCCGTACTGCAACGAGAACCCGAGAGAAACGTTCAACGTGAACGTCATCGGGACGCGACGCGTTCTGGAGGCGGTCCGGCGGGCGAGCGTCGAGACGGTCGTCTATGCCTCTTCCGCAGCGGTCTATGGGCCAGCCAAAGAACCACACGTAGAGTCCGAGCGGCCGCGACCGACCGACATCTACGGCCAGACAAAACTCGTCGGTGAGGATATTGTCGAGCGGTTCGCAACTAGATACGATTTCGAGTCGGTGATGTATCGATTGTTCAATGTCTATGGCCCGGGAGAGACGAACCCGCACGTCATCCCGGCGATACTAGACCAGATCGACGACGAAGAGGGATCGATCTCGCTTGGGAACCTCCGACCGAAACGCGACTTTGTCCACGTTTCGGACGTGGTTGATGCCCTGTTACTCCCGCTTGATTCGGCCACCCGATCGTTCGACCGGTACAACGTCGGGACGGGGACCGCACACTCCGTCGCCGAACTGGTAGAGGTGATTCGTGACCTTGTTTCGACGGACTTCGGGATTGACCAGGATGACGAACGACTCCGCGAATCCGACCGCCCGTATCTTTGTGCTGACATACGACGTATCCAGGAGGAATTCGGCTGGTCGCCGTCGTACGAGGTACGAGCGGGCCTCAAGCAGTTGATCGAGACCGAGTACGAACGACTGACCCATGCGTGACGTCGTGTTCGTTCCGTACAGCGAACAAAATGAATACCATAATCTCCTGACCGCTGCGCTGGCCGATCACGATGTCCAGACCCACAAGGGAACCACTCGCGCCGGATTCGGCTCGCGCGAGGAACTCCTTGGGCTGTTGTTTCCGCTTGTACGGTTCGCGTTCGATCCAGAGGTAGACATCGACATCGTTCACGTCGTCTGGACAGGCCCCCTGTTCCTCCAGGCGGGCTATACGCCGTCAAAGACAGTCAATAGAGCGCTCTCCATCGTCCGTGGTACGATACTGATACTCAACGCATACGTTCTCCGGCTCTTCGGTATCCGCATCGTCTGGACGGTACATAACAAGTATAACCACGAGAAGGATCACGTAACGATCAACCTTGCGGTAAACAAGCTATTCGCAACAGCCTGTGATGCGCTCACCGTCGAGTGTGAACATGCTAAGACCATCGTCAGCGACGCGTTTGGTGTTCAGGCAGGGAAGATATCGGTTATTCCAGAAGGGAACTACATCGACGCGTACCCGAACGACGTGACTCGCGGAGAAGCGCGCAAGCGGCTCGGGCTCCCGAGCGACGCGACGGTGATTGTCAACTTCGGACGGATACGTCCTTACAAGGGGGTCCCACAGCTCGTGAAGGCGTACAAGACGGTCCGAACAGTGGACAGCCACCTCCTGATCGCTGGATCACCAATGGACGAGGAGATACGACAAGATGTACTCCGGCGGACCAATATGGAACCAGATATCACAAGTGATCTACAGTTCATCCCAAACGACGAGGTACAGCTGTACATGAACGCAGCCGACATCGTGGCGCTGCCGTATCGTGACATCCTCACCTCCGGGTCGGCGTTGCTGGCCGCTTCATTTGGTCGGCCGGTCGTCGCCCCCGCGATGGGCTGTGTCCCGGCAGTCGTCCAGAGGGAGGGCGGGCTGTTGTATGACTCGGAAGACGCCGATGAGCTTGAAGATGCACTCCAGAACGGGCTCAAATCGGATAATCTCGACGCGATCGGTGTAGACAACCGGCGGCGAGCAGAGTCGCTCTCTTGGTCGGATGTCGCCGAACAGACAGCCGAACTGTACGACGCCGTTACCCGAGCGTGAACGACTATCTTCGACTGGACGACGGGGCCATCGCGATCGTTGCAGTGAGCGTATCGCTGAAGGGTTTATGTGATCGAGTCCGCAACGTTAGCTATGGCACGGGTCGCGGTCGTTGTACTCGACACCGTCAGGAAGGACGCGTTTGACGAGCACTTCGACTGGCTTCCGGGCGTCCATTTCCAGCGGGCCTGGTCACCGAGCCACCGGACGCCGCCCGTGCACGCCTCGCTGTTCTGTGGTGATTATCCGAGTTCGCTCGGTGTGTACAGCAACAGCGACGCCCTCGATACGGGCAGAGAGACCATCGCCGAGGCGCTTGGAGCCACAGGATACGAGACAGTCGGATTCAGTGCTAATCCCTACATTTCGCCGTCTTTCGGGTACGACAGGGGATTCGACCGGTTTCATCTCTCTTCGGACCTGGCGACACTCCGCGACGATATCTTCGACTGGGGAGCGTTCGTCGAACGGACCGACGACGAAGGCGTCTCGAAGTACCTGCGAGCGGTCGCTGCCTGTCTTCGGAGCGACTCTCGGTCGCTGGAATCGCTCAGGGTCGGCCTCGACATGTGGCTTGATGGGCGCATAACCTCGAATTCGAGAGGGGACGGCGCCAGCGAGGTGTTGTCGTTGGTCCGCAGCCTCAACGATAGGGATGACCGGTTCCTCTTCGTCAATCTCATGGAGGCGCACGAACCGTACGTCGCGCCGTCAGAGTATCGATCGGTAGACCTAGGGGAGTTCCCGTCGACCGTCGAGGCATCATTGACCGCCGAATCGTTCGACCCAGAACGGATCCGCTCGTGCTACGACGACTGCGTCGAGTATCTCTCCGACGTATACCGCCCCATCTTCTCGGAACTGCGGACGAAGTTCGACCACGTCATCACCTGCGCAGACCACGGCGAACTGTTCGCCGAACGCGGACTGTGGGGCCACTTCTACGGTCTGGACCCTGAACTGACGAACGTCCCGCTCGTCGTCTGGTCCGGGGAGCGGGGAACGGAGACAAGCACCGATACCGTCAGTCTGCTCGACATCCACGCGACGGTCGCCGAGATGGCCGGTGTCTCGACGGAGACCGCCGGCCGCGACCTCCGCACCTTGTCGCCGGACGATCCGACGTTCACTGAGTGTCACGGGGTCGCACAGGACCGATTGGAGCGGCTGGAGACGGGGGACCGGATGACCGACATCAGCAAGCCGCTGTGCGGTGTCGCGGCCCCCCCTGGCTACTATGGGTACGACACGGTTGACGGCTTCGAGGAGCGCGGCTCGACGACGGTCGAGAACCTCTCGGAACGGCTCGATCGCCACAGAGCGCGGCTACCACGGGCGGGTGGAGAGACCGACCGCGTCCCTTCAGGAGCCGAGTCCCACCTCGAGGACCTGGGATATCTGTGACCCGAGGTCCCGGAGCCGTGTCGGTCCGGACGAGTCGCCCGGGAAGGCCCGTAGTCATGCCGGGCAAGACGCACGTAATCACTTGGACGCCCCTCATCCGACACGGGAGTGAACAGACAGCACTGTTTGCTACCGCTGATGTCATCGGGGTCAGTTCTCCGTCGTCCGAGACGGCGTACATCTCGTACCCGTACTCGGACAGGATGTCGTTGACCTCGACAAGGTCGTCACTGAACACTCCGCATTTCTCTGGGTGGGTCTCACAGACACGTCCGTAGTCCGCCGTTCGAGGATCTCTCTCATACCACAGAGAGTGCTCACTTCGTGACCCCCGACATTTATCTTCACGACATCAGGAGGCCGCTCAAAGGACTCGTCGATCGATACGGACCGCTTCTCTGTCGGGGCCGTTCCGTTCAATGAATGCCGTCTCACCGGAAGAATCGGAGACGGCGCAGTTTTCGATCCACACGTCCTCGTAACCGTTCACTTCAAAGTTCCGTGCGAGCGTCTCAACCCGGTCCGATGGCTCGAACGCAAACCCTCTCCTTTCGGACCAACGGCGGATACCGCGGGAAAAGTATCATTACAGAGTTAACTCCTACATCTGCGATGGTGTCTCCCGGCGGGATCAGGGACATGAATACCGACCACGGACCCCGTTCGTGGTCCTCGTTACAGGAGATATCCCCAAGTTCGGTCTCTGCTATGAACATGAGGTGACCGTCGATGTACTATCGTCGTACGAATTCCAGAAGCGCCAGTACACTACCTTTATCCCAAAGATTTCGCTGTCGATCGAACCGAACACGGGGCCTCATTAGGATTATCGTGTAGTTGACGGCCGCTTTCAATCTCAGTGAGAGAGACATTGGTTCCAGTGATTTACCCAAACGCATAATGGCTGATCCGCATATGTTTAACGCGATGGGATAGAATCGATAAAGATATTCACATCACCAATTATACTAAGAACAACAGTGGGTCTCAAAAGAGATATTCTAAAATTAGCTTCTAGAGCGGGCCAAGCTCAGAATCTGTTGACCGCGTACGAGTCTATTTCCGGTAAAAATCCAGCAGGTTATAGTATTGAAGTTGATGATAAGGTTCAGCGATTCCGTCTGAGAAAACAGGAGCGTAGGGGGTATGTGTTCTTTCCGCTGATACCCGCATATCGCACATTATGCCTTCGTTTCGGTGTTCTAGGGCACGCATTCAAAATATACGGCTTCGAACCCGTCATGATGTATGATGACTTGTCGTTACCTGTCGGAACTGGGACAACAATACAAGCAGAGAATGAACGGGCGAAAAGGGAGATACATAGGTATCGAGCTAAGAAATATTGTGAAAAATTTGGACTGAAAAGCGTGAGTGTGAGTACCGCTCTTGACAATGACTATCAGCAGCCAGCGAAAACGATCGAATCAGAACAGATAGAGCCATACACATACCGTGGTATCGATATTTCCGGATATGCCGCAGCTTCCACAAGAAAATATCTGAAGAGATATAGTCTTGATCTCACTAACCAGGATACTCGGACCACGTACGAGAGATTCCTTCGAAGTGGGATGATCCTTGCAGACGCAGTTTGTGAGGTTATCGACAGATACGACCCGGACTATACAATCGTAAACGAACCATGTTATATTCAAGGAGGAGTTCCACTCGAACTTTGTCAGGCGGCAGGAACCAAAGTCTATACTCAAAAAAGAGGGTACCATGAAGGGGAGATGTTGTTTGGTAGAAGCACAAACAGACATCCAATGGGCCAGTATGCGGATGAACGTCTGACCACTAAAGCAGTCGAGACTGATCTCACGGATAAAGAGAGGGAACACATACAGAAGATTATGGAGAAGAGGGAATCTGGCGATATTACAGAAGTACAATACACACCGGAAGACGGCAACTCCATGGATACACAAAGGAAAAAGATGGTAGGTGTGTTTTCTCACCTCCTTTGGGATGGGGCGCTGGAACCAGATCAGGCGATCTACGGGAATTTGTACGACTGGCTTGATGACACGATAAGAGTAGGCGCTGAGATGGATGATGTCCAATTCGTAATCAAAATCCATCCGGCTGAGAGCTTCAGAGGCACTAACGAGAGTGTACTTGACTGGCTAGACGAAAATCACCATCCGCTTCCGGATAACTTTGTAGTCCTTCAACCGGATACAAATGTGAACACGTATGCATTGATCCGGAAACTAGATGCAGGGATAGTGTACGCATCAACTGTTGGATTGGAAATGGCCTTCAATGGGGTTCCTGTTATTACTGGCGGATTCCCTCCGTATCATGGATTTGGGCTCACTTATGACCCATCTAGTCAGGCAGAATTTAGGAAAAAGATCCGCGAAATCGATGATCTAAAATGCCACAATCAGATGAAATTGCGTGCAGAACGATTTGCGCACTTCCTATTTGAATGCAAACATTTAAAATTCCCATACATCTCAAATAAAAATGGATCGAATAGTGGTGTTATAGTGGAACATGATAAAATAGCACGTGAAAAAGGACCGTATAGTGAGATCGTGAATCAAGCTATTGACGGTGAAGAGATATTATCGCCAAACTGTATGAATTTAAAAGATCAACTCTAATTCAGAATATCACGGACAGAGATATAGTCATCATTTCTACTTCTACCGATTTTGGTTGTGGCGATTCTTGAACCGAAACACGCATTATTTCCGACTAACCTCCTCTATTGAATTCGAATGCGGCGGTGGGATGGCGTCGCTATAATGGTTGAGCGAAGCGGAAGAAGTGAATGTGACTAAGCTCCTCTTCTACTTCGTTAAACAAGCCGCATAGATCACTCAAAAGCGCTGTGCCGCCAGTCCCATGGCGGTGGTAAGCGACCCGGTTGGCAACGGTTTTGACAGCTGGAAGCGCCTGACGATACACTTTTTGCGGATTCAAATGGACGCGAGCTACGCGGAGATCGTTGATTGGGCGAGTGAGATGGACTAAGTTCGTGCTGTTTTGCAGGTTGGCCCGTTCAGACTTCCGGCACCCTCAACGCTGTGGCGGTCGTTCGAACGGGTGTCCACTCGTGTCTGGCGTCAACTGCTCAATCGGGCTGCAACCGCCTGCGATCCTAGCGACCACGGCGCTGTGGATGCTATATTTTTCGACCGCCAAGCGGCATCCAGCCACTACGCCGATCGCTCGGATTGCCATTGACGGACGTTGAAAACGACGGCCCTGGTCGATACAAACCCGTGTGCCATCCTCGACATCCACTGTTCGGCACAC
This sequence comes from Halosimplex rubrum, assembly GCF_013415885.1. Classification (NCBI taxonomy): domain Archaea; kingdom Methanobacteriati; phylum Methanobacteriota; class Halobacteria; order Halobacteriales; family Haloarculaceae; genus Halosimplex; species Halosimplex rubrum. The sequence continues at coordinate 1,130,467 of NZ_CP058910.1, read as the reverse complement.
TGATCTCACGATACACAAGTGGGCCGTCAGATAGCGCTACGTAACTCTGAGAAACTCAAGAGCCTCCCTGATGACAAAGGTTACGACGACCAATCGCTGCGGGACACCCTTCGTTTAGAGGATGTCCGACCCCTGATCAAACACCGGCTTTTCGCACACTACGGCCACGCTCACAACGCACGGTTGGACAGCGAGCTGTACGGGCAACGCTGGATGACCGAGATAGCGTTTTCGGCCACGCTGACCGGTCCGGTCAAAATTGCCGAAGTGTACGTCTCTGTCGCCCTCAAAGGCTGCGAGCGCGACCAGAAGTCGCGCTCGCGTGGTATTCACGCGTAGCCGAGGATCGTACGGCAGCGGCAAACCGCCGGTGTTCACGCTGGTTGATCGCGGCTTGGACGAGCGGTAGGTCGTGCCAGCGAAATCCGCCGACGAATCGACCTGTGATTTCTGCTCGCTGATCACGAATAGGAGTCGCTGACCGTCCATACAGAGGATTTCGAGCGTACGCTCCGCTAGAGGACGACGACTCATTTACCCGTAAATACGTCGTCCGCGACGACAATAAATACGCTGATAGCGAGAACACGTCAACGGCTGCGAGAGCTATGCGTCGCTGGCGCGACGATGACTCTCGCCTCACCGAGGAGCGTCAAAAGACAAACCAATACCCCATCTCAGAGCCTTCGAACTCCGCCGTGAACTCTATAGAAAACCAGATAACGAAGCGTTCAAACATTCTCTCGACGCCGCACTCTAAAAATCAGCAACGTGTTTCACCAGAGCGTTTAGATTAATTTGCGGCTCTGAATCAGAGGAGGCATGGAATAATTCATTTTACGTCTGTCTTGATTTGTTTCCCACCAATGTGACCCACCGACGGAATCGATCTCGGCGGAATACTCTGAGCGGGGAATATTTCACTACTAGATTCCAGACCGCTAAAAATCAACAAGTAGTACTTGGTCAATTGAGACAGCTCTGAGTTCACGTAAGACAAATCTATAAATTGGTGGGGAGTAAGAAGCAGCGCATGGGTATCAGGATCAATATAGTTTCCAAACAAATCTCAAAAAGATAGGTATTGCTCTTGTGCCGATTTGCGGATGTCACAGAGGCCTTTCGATACAACTGTCTTACTTCCTAACCCCCCTAACTGGCAGTAGATGAGTGGGGGTTTATGATTGACCAGCCACAATCAAGGCTGATAGTAAGGGAATAGGATATAAATCGTATCACCCTCTCACGTTATCGTATGGAATTGGAATTCATTAAATCTGCCACAGTCCGCGTGGAGGAAGGAGAAACTGAAGTATTATGTGACCCATGGTTAATTGACGGTGCATATTACGGGTCTTGGGGACATTATCCTCCGGTTGATTTCGACATCGAGGAATATAATGACGTGGATTATATCTATGTTAGTCATATCCACCCAGATCACGTCCATAATAAAACATTTGAAAGATTTAATACAGATATACCAATACTTATACACGATTTTCAATTCGATTTCCTAAAGAATAACCTAGAAAACATGGGGTTTGATGTTATAGAACTCAAACATAATCATAGAACCCATCTCGGAGGGGCCCTTCATATCAATATTCTAGCTGCAGACAACTGTAATCCAGACGCCTGTGGTTCATTTTTCGGTTGCGATTGGCTTGATGATTCAACCGATGGATACGGGTCTTCACAGATAGATACGATGGCAGTCTTTGACAACGGCGACACGTCACTGGTAAATATTAATGATTGTCCTTATGAACTATCACAATCCGCAGCAAGAGATGTTATTGATCAATATGAAGACATAGACCACCTTCTGCTGCCGTATACTGGTGCAGGACCGTACCCTCAGTGTTTCGAAAATCTCTCTATCGATGAAAAACGCCAGGAAGCCAAAGTGAAAAAACAAAATTATTATAAGCAGGCGGAAAATTATATAAATTTATTCGAGCCAACCTATTATACCCCTTTTGCAGGTACATATGTCCTTACTGGCGATCTTGCTGATCTCAACGAATACAGAGGTGTACCTACACGGAGTGAGGCGGCAGAATATCTACGAAAAAGTTCTAAGGTTGATTCAGATGAACATGAGTGTGTCCTCCTGAACAGCCAAACGACTTTCAATTTAGAAACGGGAATTCAAACGGAGTCATTCACTCCTATAGATGAAGATTGGCTTCAAAAGTACATTTCGACCGAACTTTGTGACAGGGAATTCCCCTATGAGTCCACTGAACAGCCAACAGTAGATGAACTAAAACAGTATATTCCAAACGCATATGAACGGATGGAAGAGACTCGACAGCAGGTCGGGTTTAAATCAGATATGGATGTGATAATTGAACTTGTAGGTGATCACTGTGCAAGAATTTCAATGGAAGGGGAGGGGTTTGAATTTGTCCCTCAAGAGATTGCGACTCAGTCTGAGCCATATGTGAAATTCAGTGTTGATCCACGATTGTTGAAGCAATTATTACAAGGCCCTCGGTACGCCCACTGGAACAATGCTGAGATTGGCTCTCATATAACTTATGACCGTCAACCGAACAGGTTCGAGCGCGGTTTATATTACTGTATGAATTTCTTTCATGCATAGAACCATAATCCAAAATTTGGAAGAGACGAAATCTAAATAATAATTGGATTTTGAACCACTGTAAATAAGAAATCAGAGGTGGTTATGCGTTGTTCGCTAAATTCAGTCAAATATGGTATATAGTGGTTCTCTGGTCAAATACATGGGTTCCACATTCATTATCTGCGCACCTCACAGATCAGGTTGAGCAGACGGCCACTCAGAAGGAATTTTCTGATATCGTTTCAGTTATCATTCATACGTGACCGTTCATACTTGACGACATCGCGAATTCCCGACTCGATGCCGAGGGCTGGGCGCCAGTTGACTAGGTCAATTAGTCGAGAAATATCTGCACAACTGGTTTCATAGAGGTCTTTGACGCCATCACTCGTAATATTCTCCCCCGTTCCGGGTATCTCGTTTTCAAGAATCGAGATGACCTCCGAAACCTGACATTGTGTACCCCGACCAAGGTTGACTGGGCCGCTGGCCGCATCCGTTGACACAAGTCGAGATAGGCCTTGTGCGACATCACGGGCATGAATGAAGTCGAACATGTTTTGCTTATTGTAGACCGTGATCGGTTCTCCACGGAGGGCTGCACGAACCCAGCGCGAGATGATATCTTTTGACCCTTGACCATACACACGAAAGATCCTGGGCGAAATAACGCGGAGGTCTTCTTCACTCTCTGCCATAAATGACAGTTCCTTTTCAGTGTAATACTTCGCAGCACCACATAGGTTACGTGGGGCTATCGCCGTCTGCTCGTCGATGAGTGTTGGTCTATCGGGCTCGACAGGCGAAAGGTACACGTCAGAGTCGTACACAAGATAGCTTGACGCGAAGACCACAGTTTCCAATGAAGAGAGTCCGTGAAGAGCGTCGATTAATCGATGGCTTGCCAATATATTGTCCGCCCAGTTATCAGTCCAAAACGACGTGGATTCATCTGTCCGTTCAAAAGACGCAGCGAGGTGGAAGACCACCTCTGGTTCGAACTCGGTAACTGTGTTTAGGTCATCTTCAGCGAGGTCAAGTTTTACGGCCTCGACATCGTCGACACCGGCACCGGAATACGGCCGTTTATCAACTGACCTCACGATCGCGCCCTTGTCAATGAGAATTTGGAGCAATTCCTGTCCGATGACACCACTACCGCCAGTAACGAGTACTCGTTTACCACTCAAATGGCTCATATGATCACTATCTCCAGGCGACCACGGTTAGTAGTCACGCATGGCCTCAATCGTTCGTTGCCGACCATAGCCATCAATAATCTCCTGTCCATGAGTACTCATCTGTACTCGATACTCAGTCTCTTGCACTAATTTGGTGACTGCAGCTGCGACTTCGGCTTCGGAGACGCTAGCGAAGTCACCAACATGATTGAACAGTTCAGCGTCTTTCAGCCCGGAAACAAGATGCTCTTCGATAGGCGCAATCGTCCCCACAACCGTCGGCACTCCCATAAAAGCGAGTTCCCAACAGGTAGTTCCACCCGAAGAGACAGCTAAGTCGGCCCGAGCCATCTGTGTTGACATATTTCTCACATTAGATTTTAAAGTAATTTCTTGTCTCACGTTTGCCGCCTTATCGGCTAAATCCGGCAGCGATTCGTTCGCTACACCGACAATCACTACCGTCTCAAGGTCAGTACTGACCTGGTCGAGTGCATTGACAACTGTTTTTGTAGCGTCGTTGGGATCACTCCCTCCGAGTGTAACAAGCAAGGACTCCGGTTTTTTAACGGCATCCGGAGTCCAGTCAAGCCACTCGATAAATTCGTCCCTGAGCAAGACGTATTCGGGACCGAGCAGTAGTTCTGTCCCCGTGCCTCGGTTCGCATACATCTCTTGATCGGCGTGGAGGTTCTGGTTGAGTACTATATCAGTCCCGTAATAATCGAGTTTCCCCATATCGTCGATTAGTAGTACTCTGGCAGGGCCTGTAATGAGTTCCGCGAGGAATTCTTCACCGAAGTGCGGACCATCCACGACAATCCACTCGGCGTCATGATTCACCGCTAGAGACGTAGTACGAGATGCGTCGTATTGTGTACCGGGGGGCGAATCAAGAACGTGTACTGCTTCGGTGTATTCGTCAATCCGGTCTCTGAGGCCATCGGGGATGTTAGCTCCGACAAATTTGACGCTGCCACCGTTCCGATGCCACGACTGGGCTAGTGTCAAGCAACGCATCACATGGCCAGTCCCTATTTCAGCGCTCCCATCAGTACGAATGAGGAGAGTCCCAGTCATGTTCGACTCCCGTTTCGGTCCACTGTTTTACTCTGTTCCTCAAAGAATAATTTACTCCAGTCAATTGAGAATACGAACCGTCGGAAAAAAATTAAACTCGTCATTCTTCTAGTCCTCCGTATGTTTTTGCTGGATATCCTGGTTGAGACACCCTAAGTCCTCTTGATCGATATAGGCAATAGCGTCTTCAATGTCTAGATGCCCGTCTGGTTCCAAGCCCTCGTAGACTCGGCGGAGGAGTTCGTAATCGTCTGCCTCATCTAGAGTCAGGCGCAAATCGTCACGACCATGGAGGATTTCAGTATCGAACGTCTCTCTGTCGGTCACATTGGCGAGATCAAAGCGGTTCTGGTTTCGTCGATAGTGGAGAGTGACGTGTTCTCGTTCGTCGTTCACCGTTGCACGATTCTCTACCTCGGTAAATGTCTCGTACGTGAACGCCTCCACATCAAGGCCGCGTGGGAGTGTTTGCTCAAGTGTATTTGTTACGTAATCATTATTTGTTTTCCGAAGGCGTTTGACGACAGCGTCAATTCCTCTCGGCGAAATAAGGGGACAATCACCTGTGATGCGAACAACTACGTCAGCTGACGCCGCAGTAGCGGCCTTGTGCATCCGTCCAAGCACGTCAGATTCGGACCCTCGAAACACCGTGGCACCGGCCCGGCCAGCGTAGCGTTCAATAATATCATCGGCTGTCGAGCCGCTGGTTGCGACGATAGTCTCGGAAATAGAGTCCGCTCGAGATACGCGTTTGATATCTCTCTCCAAGACATGTTTGCCGTCTAAGGGCAGCATAGTCTTGCCAGGAAGTCTCGTTGAACCCATACGGGCCTGAATTATGGTGACGATATTCATTGAATGCCTATAGAACTCCCCCCTAGAATTAGTTTTCATGTTTGGATGCGATCTCTCCTGAACCCAGAGAGTTTTAATTATTCAGGTACGGAACACTCAGGCAATGAAAATTGGGAACCACCGGATCGGTCCGGATGAGGATACATTCGTCATTGCCGAGGCGGGATCGAACCACAACGGCGACTTAGAGACAGCGAAGGAACTTATCGACGTGGCGACCGAGGCAGGAGTCGATGCGGTGAAGTTCCAAGTGTTCGAGGCAGACAGCCTTTATGTCGAAGATAGCGGCACCGACGAAAGTCTCGACGAGAACCAGTCAATTCATGATATAATCAGCACACTTGAACTGCCACGGGAGTGGATCCCTGAACTAAAGTCCCACTGTGAACGCCGAGACATCGTCTTCCTCTCAACCCCGTTCGACGAACGGGCTATCGATGTGCTTGACGAATACGTGCCTGCATATAAAATCGCATCTTCGAGTATCACTCACCTCCCGTTCCTTGAATGTGTCGCCAAAACTGGGAAGCCGATACTCATGTCCACCGGTGCTCACGAACTACCGGAGATAGAAGCAGGGATTCGAACCCTCCGAGAGGCAGGCGTTTCTGACCTTGCGTTGTTTCACTGCGTCTCATCTTATCCCACGCCGATCGACCAGATTAACGTCAAAGCTATCGACACTCTCCGCGAATCATTCTCTTTGCCAGTCGGCCTTTCCGACCACACGATGGACCCCATCATTGCCCCTTGCGCCGCGGTCAGCCGTGGAGCGACGGTTGTGGAGAAACACTTCACGCTCGACAGAGAGATGGAGGGCCCCGATCATCCTTTCGCCCTTGAACCGGACGAACTCGCCGACATGGTAACAGCGGTACGCCAGACCGAGAGCGCACTGGGTGACGGAGAAGTTGGGGTTCAGGATATTGAAAGCCATACCTACGAGGTAGCACGTCGCTCCATCCACGCAACGAGAGATATCATTGCGGGCGAACAGCTAACAGAGGAAAACATCGCTGTACTCCGTTCCGGAATGCGAGATAAAGGAGCGCCTCCGTCGGTCTACGACGATTTGCTCGGAAAAACGGTAGTAGAAGCAATCGAAAAAGACGCCGGCATTACGCTAGATGATGTTACCGACACTGCTGGTGGCCAGGGTCCCTCGTAGACCGGGTGAAAGCACGTTATTTCGTTTTTGACGACTCAATCGGGAGTATGTCCAACGCGTCTGTGAGTGACGTAACAACGTGATCTACTATCTCCGAATCCTCAGGATTCTCACCTGACCGGTCGACGAGTACCGTATGAGTGGTAATATCAGTATCTACACATGATCGACGGACGCTCTCGGCGTCACTTATCCTGTCTCCGACGATGGCCAGGGTTGTTGGTGAATGGTCAACCTGCTTTAAGAGCGCATCGATCATGGCGGAATCTGGTTTGGGCTTATTCACATCGTCAACCGTGATTAGATAATCTGGCTCCGGAAATCCCGCTGCATCCATCGCCGCTTCCGCCGCCCCACGGGTATTGTTTGTCGCGACGGCGAGCGTCGAATCACTGGTGGCGACCCGTTTCAGGACTGTCTTTGCGTCGTTGTATACCTCTTGTCTCGAGACTGCGTCGCACTCCATTTCTGCCACCACTTGGAAAGCTTCTTGGTGGATACGGGCCGCTGTGTTCTCGTCGGCGACCTCCGAAACGGTTTCAAGTGCATCCTCTAGATCTACGAGTAGTGGACTAAACTCTCGATTAATGCCTTCCTCTGCGAATACCGACTGAAGATTCGTTCGGACGTTTTGCATCCCGTTGCCTGTAAAGTCAAGTTGAACAAGTGTTCCGTCAAGATCGAAGATAACCAGATCCAACGTCATGGCTCGAACCCTTCGGACTCAATCTCTTCGTCGGTTACCACGACTGGATCGCAATTCGCCTTCGAGATATAGTGGAAGCCCGCTGGAAGAGCATTGAAAGTTGGCGGTGCATCGTAGCTTTCTTCCAGCGCGATTTGGACAAGTAAAGCGGTCAGATTGAGTCCCATGTGCAGGTAGAATGCGGACGAAGTCGTTCCAAGACGGCCAGGATTCACTTCCGTCAAGTGAGGCACCTCGTCTTCGTCTGCTCTGAAGTCGGCGAAATAGACGCCGTGAGGGGCATTATCAACTGTCTCGATCGACCGCTTCCCTAGTTCGTTCACGTCCTCTCGGTGGATAGTCCGCGAAACGGTCGGTGCGCCAGTTCCCCACGATCGCGATTCACCGTACTCAAGGCGTTTGCGTCCCTGACTGCATACGAGCGTGCCGTCGTCGTATACACCAAGCCAAGTAAGATCGTCGCCAGGCAGATATGTCGACACCGTACTGCTCCCCCACCCGTCGTGATAGTCAATCCAATCGACGATCCGACTCAGGTCGCGCATCTTTCGACCAGGGTAATCTTTGATACCGATACCGCGAACCCATATATAGTCCGTCGGGATATTGTCCACAGCTCTCTTGACATCTGATGGGTCTTCGACAAGAATTGTCTTCGGCGTCTGGACGTTCTTATCCGCGAACGCCTGTGACAGCCTCCACTTGTCCTGAAATTGGGCGACTGCACCACCCTGAGGGAGCGCTGTCACTGCAGGAACGGTCTCCGAGTGCTGACTGAGGGCTCTCACTTCCCACCCGTTCGATGGTACTATTACGTCAACGGATTCTCGTTCAACTATCTCGGAGAGGCGGTCAAAATACGCTTCGTCAGACGCCGGTGGCACGCGATATGTAGCATCTGCCTGGGAAAGAAAGCAGTAGTACCTGCTAACGTCTGTTCCGACAATATGTACTGACCGGTTCCAGTCGCAAAGTCCCCGTATCATACTCGCACCAATATTGCCTCCAGCACCGGTCACTAGAACAGTGAGCATATAGCGCGAACCTACGGGCGACAGTACAAAACGCTTCCTCTAGTCAGAAACCGATGATAATCTGTATAGCAAGTACAGAGCATTTTTATTCATAACCTGAGCACCTGTGTATGATGGACGCCGAACGGTACGATCTAATCGAAGACAACGAGTACGGATTTTTCCGACTCGATCCAATCCCGTCTGACGAAACACTCTCTGAGTTCTACCAAAGCGAGTATCCAGAACTCCTCGAGAACGGCGAACTCGCTGCGGATGTCTCGCGGTTGCTCCGAGACGATGACGAAGCGAAGCGTGAGCGAATCTGGCGACGTTCCACATGGTATGCCGATCACATGGACATCATCGAACGAGAGTTTCCAAATTGTCACCGGATACTTGACGTAGGATGTGGTACTGGCGAGTTCATATCTTTTGTAATGGATCAGGGGTACGACGCGGTCGGTATCGAGCCTTCAGGCCGAATCGGGGACACCGCCCGGGAGAAAGGGTTCGATGTCCACGAGACAACCGTAGAGAAGTATGCAGAGTCACAAAACACTAACTTTGACCTGATCACTATGTTTAATGTACTCGAACATGTTCCGAACCCGATCGAAGTACTCGAAGCGTGTCGGGAACTTCTTATAGACGATGGGATGCTCATCGTCAAAGTGCCGAATGAATTCAATCCGTTTCAGATGGCTGCCCGCGCGGCCCTCAACCTCGGCACTTGGTGGGTCGACCCACCGACGCACATCTTCTACTTTAATTTTGACTCGCTAGCTAAACTGCTATCGGATCTTGGCTTCGAGGTCCAGGCACGGTTTGCCGACTTCCCGATGTCTCAGTTCCTCCTAATGGGCCACAACTACGTCGAAAACGACGAAATGGGCCGCGATTGCCACGACCAACGGGTTCGATTTGAACTCGCCATTGATGATGACCACCGGCGAATGTTCTACAGCAGTTTGGCTAGTGTGGGCCTCGGGCGCAATTGTACACTGTTTGCGACTGCCGAATGAAGCGAGGTTGCGTCGTCTTCTCCCAGTATGTAATCTATCTTTCTATTGAATAATCTTATTCGGGGAATCACCAAGAATTTCAATTGACTCGCTGGTGCAGAAATCGACCCACATAACCGAGACAGTTGCGGTTCACGAGTGATATGAATAGAGGCGATCGACCGTGTGGACCACATCGGACACGTCTCTGTCGTTCATTCCGGGGAACAGCGGGAGGCTCGCCAGCCCCTCGTAGACCCGCTCGGCATCGGAGAAGTCACCACGCTCGTACCCGTACTCCTCTTGAAACAGGGGATGGTAGTGTAGCGGGACGTAGTGTACCTGCACTCCAATGTTCTCGTCGTGCATCGCGTTGACGAACTCACTGCGGTCACAGCCGAAGCCGTCTCGGATCTCAACCGCGTAGAGGTGGTACATCGGGTCCGACTCTACAGGGTCGGGCGGAGTCCGTATCCCCGAAATCTCCGCAAAGGCCTCGTCGTAGCGAGCGATGATCTCGTCCCGGCGCTGTTTGAATTCCTCGAGTCGATCAAGTTGCTCCAGACCAAGTGCCGCCTGGATGTCGGTGACGTTGTAGTTGTAACCGACGCCCTCAACGATCTGGTACCAAGGTTCGTCCTCGTGGCCTGGCGGGTCATAGTCCATATCGAACGAGCGCAGTTGCCGTGCGCGCTCTGCGATCTCGTCGTCGTCGGTAACGACCATTCCACCCTCACCGGTCGTAATGTTCTTTACGGGATGGAAACTGAACGCTGCCAGATCCCGCTGGGATCCGAGCGGCTCGCCCCGCCAAGTGCCGCCGAACCCGTGACAAGCATCCCACAGCACCGTAAGGTCGTGCTCATCGGCGACTTCGAGCAGTCCCTCGATATCGGCCGGGTGGCCCGCGTAGTGCATCGGGACTAGCCCCGCAGTGTCGTCGGTGATCTGTTTGCGGACTGCGTCGGGGTCCAACGCTCGCCGGTGAGGATCGATGTCAGCGAACACAGGTTCAGCGCCCGCATACGTCGCCGTGTGAGCTGTCGACACGAACGTCAGCGGCGTCGTGATTACCTCGTCGCCAGGGCCGAACCCGGCCGCTTCGCCTGCGAGGTGTAACGCCGTTGTCCCGGAAGTCGTCGCGACGGCGTGTTCGACGTTCAGAAAGTCGGCGACCCGGTTCTCGAATTCATCGACCGTCGGTCCACGAGTGATGTAGTCTCCGTTTAGGACATCTAGAACCCGCTGTTTCTCCCCGTCACCAATGCTTTGTCCACCGTAGCCCAGTACCTCTTCTCGGATCGGATCGCCACCGTAACGGGCTGGTACATGTTTGCCCATGTCTGTCACTGGTTCTCTCCGTCCGCCTCGTTCTTGCGTAGCCACGTCCGTAAGCGGTCGACACCGTCCTCCAGACTCACTTCCGGTTCCCACCCGAGCAGGTCGCGGGCCTTGCTCGGGTCACACTGGAGTTTCTGTACCTCACTCTGCGGGTGATGGTGTTCAATGTGTTCGATATCGGACCCTTCACTCGCGATCAATTCCGCGAGTTCATTGATCGAGACATCCTCGCCGGTTCCAGCGTTGATCACTTCACCGACGGCGTCGTCGTGGAGGGTTCCCTCAACGGCGAACCGCGCGCAATCGGTTGCATACAAGAGGTCACGTGTTTGGGTGCCATCGCCGAAGATTTTCAGCGGTTCGTCTCGCAGGTCACGGTCGGTGAAGATGGAGACGACACCACCGGCCATCCCTGTCTGCTGGAAGGGACCGTACGTGTTGAACGGACGGAGCGTCACCACCGGGAGGTCGTAGCCGTGATAGTACCCCTCGGCAAGGTTCTCGGCAGCGAGTTTCGTCGCCGCGTACGGCGACGCCGGTTTGACGGGGTGGGACTCGTCGATCCCGTCCGCGTCGTCGACTGCACTCGCAACATCGTACACCATACAGGTCCCGACGAGGCCGAGTCGCGTATCCCATCGCCGGCAGTACTCCAGTACGTTCTGCGTGCCGGCGACGTTTGCCCCATAGTGCGATTCAGGGTCGTCGAGACTCTCCTGAACATCAATCTCCGCGGCGAGATGGAGACAAGCCTCAAGGTCATCGTGGAAACACTCCGAAACGATATCAGAGTCGCGAACACTCCCCTCAGTCAGGCGAAATCCGTCATTGGATTCAAAAGCGGCGATATTTCGCCGCGACCCGTTCGAGAGGTCGTCGAGCACGTGGACATCGTATCCACGATCAAGGAACTCGGCGACGACCCAGCGGCCGATAAACCCTGCACCACCGGTCACGAGCACCTCACTCATGCTCTGAGACCTCCGTTCGCTTTGAGCAGGTCGACGATCTCGTCTTTCGGGAGCGTCTCCGCGTCCTCTGAGGATCTGACCACGTCGCTTGCCGGCTCAAACGATTCGATCTTCTCGTAGGAGAAATACCCCCCGCTCTCAGGTGGGATCGCATACAGGTTCTCGTTCTCGATGACTCGGTCTCTCTCTCTGGGAGTCATGATCTCCTCGTGGAACGTTTCTCCAGGTCGCTTTCCGACGATATCGATCTCAATGTCCTCGGGATCCTGACCGTACTTCGGAGCGGCAGTCTCGACCATGGCGGTCGCGAGGTCTTCGATACGGATCGCGGACATCTTCGCGAGGAACACCTCACCGCCGTTCGTCAGTTCGAGCGCACCGGTGACCAGTTCGAAGAGATCGTCATGTGTCAGGAAAAATCGAGTCATCCGTCGGTCCGTTAACTCCACCGGCCCCCCGTCGCGGATCTGGCGTTCGAACAGCGGCACGACCGAGTGCGAGGAGTTGAGGACGTTCCCGAATCGGACCGACGCGAGTCGGAGATCGGAGCGACCGCGGTGTTTGTTCCCGGCCGTGATCAACCGCTCGCCGAGCAGTTTCGTCGTCCCCATCGTGTTCGCAGGGTTGACCGCCTTGTCGCTGCTAGTGAAGACAACACGCTGAACAGTCGCATCGATTGCGGTGTCAACGACGTTCTGCAATCCCAGGGTATTCGTCTTGACCGCCTCAAAGGGGTTGTACTCACAGACATCGACGTGTTTCATCGCCGCCGTGTGGATGACGACATCAATGCCTTCCATCGCCCGTTCCAGACGATCTTTCTCCCGGACATCGCCCGAGAGGAACCGGCATCTCCGGTCGTCACCGAACTCGGCCTTGAGTGACGCAAGTCCCGGTTCATTGTTATCGAAGATTCTCAATACCTCCGGGCCTTGGTCGAGCAATCGAGGGATCAGTATCCGCCCCACGGAACCGGCGCCGCCCGTGAGTAGCACGTTTCTACCGTCGATCATTGTCCTGGCGTGTCCCATCTATGGTATCAATCTGTCGGAGTGGTGGTTAGTGCTGTTGGAGTTGCCGCTGATAGAGATCGGCGTACGTCCCATCCTCCTCGATCAGTTCTGCGTGGGAACCGGTTTCAACGATCTCGCTGTCATCCATCGCGTAGATTCGGTCTGCATCCCGAACTGTCGAGAGCCGATGCGCGACGACGAACATCAGGCAGTCCCGATCCATCGACTCGATACCGTCGTGGACACGCTCCTCCAGTGCGGTATCGAGGTCGCTCGTCGCCTCGTCCAACACGAGCAGGTCCGCGTCTTTCAGCAGTGCGCGAGCGATGGCGATCCGCTGGCGCTGGCCACCCGACAGCCGAACGCCGTCGTCACCGAGGACAGTATCGTATCCGTTCGGCAACTCCTCGAGAAACTCGGTTACCTGCGCAATCTCGCAAGCTCGTTCGACCTCCGTCCGGGATGCGTCTCTATTGCCGAGAGTCACGTTGTATCGGAGCGTATCGTTGAAGACGAACGGCTGCTGCCGGACCACGGCGACGTTCTCACGCCACTCTCTGAGGTCGAACGAGTCTATTGGGATTCCGTCAGCGGTGATCGCCCCCTCGTCAGGTTCGTACAGTCGCGCCAACAGCGAGACGATCGTCGACTTCCCGGCACCAGAGGGTCCCACAAAGGCGACGAACTCGTCGCGGTCCACCGCGAATGATAAGTCCCGAACCGTCAGTTCGTCACCGTCGTAACTGAACGAGACATCCTCGAAGGCAACTCGGTCGATCCGGTCGGGAACCGCTTCGACTCCCGTCGACGGTTCGGCACGGGTTGCGAGTTCGTCGATGAACTCTTGTGTTCGGACGAGATGTGGGAGATCGCTTTCGAGTTGGTACAAATAGTTGTTGAGCGTGCTCGCACGCGGCGCGAGCCGAAACATCGCGAACAAGAATACACTGAGGCTCGCCAGCGAGAGGTTCGATATCCGGAGCGCGACGTAGATCAGGAGGAAGACGACGATCGCCGTCGCGAGCTGATAGAAGTTGTCGAGTATCGCCTCGTTTCGTCGGAGTTTCACTTTGGCGGTCACGCGCTGACCCGTCGCGTCCTGGAACTGGTCGAACAACTCGGTCTTCAGGCCGAACAGCTTGACATCCCGGATCCCCTGCGTGCCAGCCTGGGCAGCCATCTGAACGGTCTCGTTGGCTTCCGCAACGCGGTCACCGACCGAGTATCCGGACTCAAGAACCGTTCGCGAGACGAAAACGAATGCACCGAGGATGGCGACCGATGCGACAGTCAAGCCCGGCGCCATTACCAGCGCAACAAGGCCATACATCACCGTCAGGAACCCCTGCTCAACGAGCTTGACCACGCGATCGATCGTCCGGCCTGCATAGCTTGCCTGCGTCACGATCGCGTTCAAGATATCGTCTGACCCCTCTTCGTCAAAGTACGCTACTTCAGCGTCCAACGCATGGTCAAACGACTCGACCTGTAGGTGTCGAACGTAGTTCGTCCGCAACGCGGCCTTGAGCCAGTCGACGAGGAAGCTCGACGTGTACCGTACTGTCATCACGACCGCGACGCCGACGACCACAGACTCCAGCGTGAACGGGACGCCTGTCGCCTCGTAGACGGTGACGAACAGTTCCAGATACTGGCCGTCCGCCTCACCGGCCCCGCCACGAGCCAGCTGAATGATCGGATAGAGGAAACTCAGTCCGATCCCCTCCAACAACGCAGCGAATACGCTCAGCCCGATGATCCCGGTGGTGAACAGCGGCCGGAACCGTGCAACCTGGACAAGCGCCCGGATTTTTTCGTCGAGGGATATCTCGTCGCTCATCGCTGGATCGACCTGCGCACGGGTGCTGATCTGTAGTCGCGAACGACGATATAAAACAAACGCGGTCGAATTATCGCTGCCGAGAGTTGACGGTTACTCCACCGTCACGCTCTTCGCCAGATTCCGCGGCTTGTCGATCGATCGCCCCAGCTCGTCGGCCACATAGTACGACACCAGTTGCAACTGCACGTTCGCTAACACCGCAGCGGCCTGCGGGCGGGTCTCGGGCACCTCCAACACGTGATCCGCATACCGTTCCACGTCGGACTGCCCATCAGTAACCGCAACCACGGGCGCGTCACGAGCCTCAACCTCCTTCACGTTCCCGATGGTCTTGCGCGCCATCTCGCCGTCACCCGTAACGACGGCGAACACGGGCGTGTCCTCGGTCACCAGCGCCAGCGGCCCGTGTTTCAACTCACCCGCAGCGAAGCCTTCGGCGTGCTTGTAGGTGATCTCCTTCATCTTCAGCGCCCCCTCCAGCGCGACCGGGTACTGCAGGCCGCGGCCGATGAAGAAGTAGGCGCCGCTGTCGACGTAGGTCTCCGCCACGGCTTCGGCTCGCGACTCGTCGAGGATCGCCTGGATGTTGCTGGGCAGGTCACGCAGCGCGCCGATGATGTCGCGCTTCCCGTCGACGCGCGTCGTCCCCAGGGTAAAGAGATTCAGCGCGGCCAGTTGCGACGCGAAGGTCTTCGACGCGGCCACGCCGATCTCGGGGCCGGCTCTGATATACAGCGCGTGGTCGCACTCCCGCGCCGCGGTCGATCCAACCGTGTTCGTCACGGCCAGCGTCCGCGCGCCGCGCTTGCGCGCCTCCCGGAGCGCCGACAGCGTGTCGGCGGTCTCGCCGCTCTGGGTCACACCGACCACTAACGCATCACCGATCGGCGGCGGCGAGGTGGCGTACTCGCTGGCGAGGAACGCCTGGGCCGGAATCCCGGCGCTGCGCAGCAACTGCGCGCCGTAGAGCGCGGCGTGGTAGGAGGTCCCGCAGGCGACGAACTGGACGCCCGTGGGCGCCAGGTCCCCGAGATCGCCGATGTCGACCTGGGCGGCCATCTCGTCGACGCGCCCCCGCAAACACTGGCGGATGGCCCGCGGTTGCTCGTTGATCTCCTTGAGCATGAAGTGGTCGTAGCCGCTCTTGCCGGTCTCCTCGGGGTCCCAGTCGACGGTATCGACGTCCTTGTCGACCGTGTTCCCGTCGACGTCCGATACCCGCCAGCCATCGGCCGAGAGGGTCGCGAACTCGCCGTCTGCGAGGTAGACCACCCGGTCGGTGAAATCACGGAAGGCGGGCACGTCGCTGGCGAGGTAGTAGGCGGGGCCACGCTCGTCGTTGCTCTCTCGCGGACTCCGTCCGCTCGAGTCTTCCGAGGGGCTGCGCGCCTCGCTCTCGTCGATCCCGAGCACGAGCGGCGAGTCGTTGCGCGCGGCGTAGATGGTGTCGTCGCCCGAGACGACGACGGCGACGGCGTAGCTTCCCTCAAGCCGCGAGATCGCCTCGCGAACGGCGGCCTCGTTGTCAGCCCCGTCGACCAGCGCGTCCTCGACGAGGTGGGGGACGACTTCGGTATCGGTGTCGCTCTTGAAGGTGTGACCGGCGGAGACGAGTTCGTCCCGGAGCGACTGGTAGTTCTCGATGATGCCGTTGTGGACGACGGCCACGTCGCCGGAACAGTCGAGGTGGGGGTGTGCGTTGGCGTCGGTCGGCGGGCCGTGAGTCGACCACCGAGTGTGGCCGATGCCGGCCGCGCCGCCGATCGAGCGCGGTTCGAGCGCGCCTTTGAGGTCCTCGATCTTCCCGGATTTCTTGCAGACGTCGACGCGGTCGCCCGAGAGGGCGACGCCCGCCGAGTCGTAGCCACGGTACTCCAGTTTCGAGAGGCCGTGGACGAGCACGTCGAGCGTCTCGTCCTCGCGACCCACACAGCCGATGATGCCACACATTAGCGAACCACCTCCGCGCCGCCGGCGATGCGTCCGCTCGCGCGGACGCTGGTCCCGATGTGGGCGCCGGGGCCGACGAGCGTCCCCGGTGAGAAACTCGCGTCGCCCTCGGCGGTCACGCGGTCGGCGACGACGGCGCCGAGGCGCTGGTCCCGGAATACCTCCCGGCCGACGCGCACGTCGGCGGGCCCGCCCGGCACGACCGTCCCGGCGCCGAGGGTCACGTCTTCGCCGGTCACCGCGTCGATGAGCGTCGACCCCGACTCGACCCGGGTGTCGGTGTCGAGCACGGAGTTCCTGACCGTCGCGTTCGCACCGACCGTGACGTTCTGGCCCAGGGCCGCGTTGGGGCCGACGACGGAGCCGGGACCGACCTCACAGTCCGGACCGACCACGGTCGGGCCCTGCAGAACGGCGGCGTCGTGGACGTTCGCGGCCGGGTCGACCCACACGTCGGCGTCGTTGCCGCCGCTGGCGCGAGCGGGCTCGTCGACGTGCCCGCGTGCGAGCACCTCGTCGGCGACGGTCAGCAGGTCCCAGGGGTAGGTCGCGTCGACCCACATCCCCTCGGTCCTGACCCCGCGAACCCGGCCGTCGTCCATGAGCCGGCCGATCGTGTCGGTCAGCGCGAGTTCGCCGTCCGAGCGGTCGGTCGCGTCGATGGCGTCGAACACCGACGACTCGAAGGCGTAGACGCCGGCGTTGATCAGTCGGTACTCGTCGGTCTCGGGCTTCTCGACGAGTTCGGACACGTCGCCCTCGTGGAGGACGACCGCGCCGTACTGGCTGGTCTCGGGCCGTTCGAGGACGGCCATCGAGGGCTCGCCGCTGGCCTCGAACTCCCGGACCACGTCGCGGACGATGTTGTCGTCGATGACGCGGTCGCCGTTGACGACCAGCGCCGGCCCGTCGACGGCCCCGCGGGCCTGCAGGAGGGCGTGCCCGCTGCCGAGTTGCTTGTGCTGGGTGACGTACTCCACGTCGACCCCCTCGTAGGTCGGCCCGAAGTGGTCCTGCACTCGCCCGCGTTTGTACCCCACCACGACCACGATCCGCCGTACGTCCGCCGCGACCAGCGCGTCGAAGACGTACTCCAGGATCGGCCGGTTGGCCGCCGGCAACATCGGCTTGGGCCGGTTGCGCGTCAGCGGCCGCAGCCGCGTCCCCTCACCCGCCGCGAGGACCACCGCCGTATCGATGCTCATACGTAATCGTCGTGGTCGCCCACTTTCAACTTTCTGGGCGGCGGATCTGACGCGCGTGGTCCCGTTCGGCCGTTTCGTTCAGAATCGACCGGTTGCTACGTCCGGATTCCCGTGACCGATGTTCAGTCGTCATCGCCTTTGTACGCGCCCTCGCGTTTCCGGACGCTCTCGACGCGGAGCGTCTTCGTCTCGTGAAGCAGGCGACAGCCCACTCGATATCCGCCAACCCGAAGTTTCCGGTAGGGCGAACCCGTCAGCGGTTCGAGAAAATCCTCTGGCTCTCGCCACTCCGACGAGACAACCTCGTCGAGCTTGTCCATTATCCGCTCTTGGGTGGACGGATCTATCTGTGCGAACTGAGATTCTCCCCGTGGAGAGAACGTCCAGTCCCACTCGTCGTCACTCGTCTGTCCCATACTTCTCCCGCATCTCGTCGCTCGAAATTCCCTCCCCCTCGTCAAATTGCGCTTCGCTAATCGCCAAGTCTTTCCAGACGCCCGCGCCCTCGAGATGGTTCACCGAATCGCGTAGTGCGTATCGGATGAACTCGCTCCGGCTGTTGAACCCGCGCTCGCGCCACGTCTCGTCGACCACGTCGAGAAACGACCGGGAGATCCGGAGATTGATCCGGTCGATCTCGGGATCGTTCTCGTCCGAATCGGCTTTTGACATACGCACGTACGTCGGTCACGCACACACAAAACACTACTGTCGACCTCGTAGCCCTCTACCGCTCTCCCATCGTGTCGCCGGCGACAGAGCGCCCGCGGGCGGTTTCGAGCGCCCAATCCCTGCTGGCAGCGACGAACTACCGTCGGGGAAAGCCTTAGGCATATACGAGAGTAAAGCATCTGTATAGCATGTCTGACGCAGACACGAACGACGGGGCCAGTGACCCGGAGATGGTGCAGGTCAATCTCCGATTGAGCGAGACGTTCCTCGAGGACATCGACGCGACGTGGAAAGAACAGGGGTTCAACTCCCGTAGCGAGTTCCTCAGACACGCCGCTCGCGACGCCGTGAAGCACCCGGACTTCACGCGGGAGAGCTGGAAACAGATCGCGGCGGGCGAACACGAACTTCGGAACGATACCGAATTCGTCTCCCGCGAGGAAGTCCTCGCAATGATGGACGAAGATGGCGACTGAAGACGACTAGACGTGGAAGTTCACAGCAGCGGCCGCGGACCAGTTCCAGCAACTCGATACTCACGCGCAGGATCGGATCTCCTCGAAACTGGACGAAATCGTGGAATCGAAATGGCGAAGTCCCGCCGACCATCTGGAACCACTGACCGGTGGTCCCTTTTCGAAACTGCGAATCGGCCAGTATCGGCTGGGTTGTGTTCTCGATCGCGATGGGGAGATACTGGAAGTACACCGGATCGAACATCGGAGCGGTGCATACACTGCCGACGATGATTGAAGCGGTTCAGAATCCAATACCGCGTACGCTGTTGCTATCTTCTACTGCTCGCCGATCGTCTCGCCGGTTACCGAGCGCCCGCGGGCGGTCATCTCCATCTCGGTGCGCTCGCGGACCATTTCGGTCACGTCGAAACCGACCCTATGGTACGGGTCTGCCGGCGAAGGCGCGATCGGGATCAGTATACTGGTCCGTGCATTCTTATATTTGTGCGAACAACGGGACGGTAGATGACCGAAGACGACCCACTGGATCGACCGCGGGGAGACGGAGCCAGCGACTTCCGGGACGTGAACGAGGCCGTCGAGGAAGAGTGGGTCGACGAGACGACGCCGTTCGAACGGGTCTACGGGGTCGTTCGACGGACATACGACGACGAATCCGCGGACGAAATCGCCGAGCGTGCTCGCACGTCGCCGACGACCGCACGCAAGCACTTGCGAACGCTCGCCGACGCCGGCGAGGTCGCGACGACCGAAGACGGGGGGACGACGCTGTATCGGCGGTCGGAGACGGCCATCGTGACGGAACACGCCCAGTCACTCCTGGAGGACCGTTCGACGGAGGAGATCAGCGCCGGGATCGCCGACATGAAGGCGACGATCCGGGAGTGGCGCGAGGCGTACGGCGTCGACTCGCCCGAGGAGTTCGCCCGCGAACTCGCCGTGGCCGACGCCGACAGCGAACGCGGCTCCGTACTCACCGAGTGGCAGACGACCCGTCGCAACCTCGCGCTCGCACAGGCGGCGCTCGCGATCGCCGATGCGCGACGCGACGGCCACCTCACGGGGAGGGACGACGAGGACGGCGGCCAGCGTGATTCGTCGCTACCCGTATGACTGACGACGGTTCGACGAGGGACGATACCGATGACCGCTCCGAAGCATTCGGACCGATCGACGCCAGTGCGCTGCGCGAGATCCGCGGTCTGTTCGTCGATCGTGAACCGCTGGCCGAGACCGCGTCGCTGGACGACCCGCTCAATCCGCGGACACTCTCGATCGAGCTCGCCGACGGCATCGGGGAGGCGTCGACTGCTAGGTTCGACGTGCGCTGGAGCCAGTCAAGCAACTACGCGTTCCACTACACGGACGCTCTCGATCGGAATTTCCGCTTCGACTGCCACCCCAAACCCGACGCGCCGACACGGCACTTCCATCCGCCCCCGGACGCCGCGAGTCGACCGGTCGAACCCTCGTGTATCGGCGTCTCCGAACTGTCGCTGGTCACTCGTGCAGTCGTTCAACTGTGGCGAAACGCGTACGAATGCGAGAGTCTGGAGGGAGTCAACGACGCCGAGAATCCGCCCTGAGTGCCGTCAGTTTTCGCCCATCGTGTCGCCGGCCACCGAGCGCCCGCGAGCGGTCATCTCCACTTCGGTGCGCTCGCGGACCACCTCGATCACGTCGAGGTCGATGAGCCGGTCGTAGATCGCCTCGATGTCCTCGACCTCGCTGTCGACGAACTCGGGGATCTCGAACGGGGAGACGCCCGAGTGTAAGGCCATGACGACCTGCTCCTCGACGGGGCCCAGATCCAGGTCGGCGCGGTTGCGCTCGACGCCCTCTTCGAGCACCTGCCAGAGGACGGATAGATCGTACTCGCCGCCGGTGACGTGGGTCTCGACGCTGATCTCGTCCTGGCTGTGTTCGACCTCGATGACGCGGCGCCGTTCGCCGGCGGCCTGGCGTTCGTCCTCCTCGACCTCGCCGATGTCGTCGCGCTCGATGACGACGCGCTCGCCGTCGGCCAGCGCCAGTCGGATGTCGTCGTCGGTGATGCGGATACGGGCCTTCGTCCAGTCGGTGCCCTGGACGACGCCGCCCTCGACGGCCGGGTGGTCGACGAACAGTACCTCCCCGTTGAGACAGGCGTGGTAGAAGTCGGTCTCGAACTCGTCGTGGTCGGCGCCGGAGACGAGGACCACGTCGTCGCCGACGTGGAGGCCGAGGTAGCTCGCCACGCCGGCGGCGCGCTGGTTCACGTCGTAGCGCTCGCCGATCTCGTCGATGTCGGCGAGCGGGACGGTCAGCTTCTCCTCGGCGACGAGTACCAGCCGCTCGGTGGTCAGGACGATCCGACAGGACTGCCAGCCGGCGTCGTCGCGCTGGCGCCCGTCGGCGACGGCCTGCATGTACCGCCCCTGCATGTCCGTCACCTTCTTCTCCGAGTTACTCATGCTGAGAGATCGACCGCGATTGTCGGGGCTTTTCGGCCGTCGACAATAGGCATTGCGGGCCGATTATCGCCTCGCGAAATCGGTCGTCGCGCAAAGCGTTCGAACCCGCCAGCGACTTCCGACGCCGCGGAGTGAAAGCAGAGCCACTCTCAGTCGGAACCGGCAGCCGGGGCGGACTGACGAACCTGCGACCGCGGACGTTCACGGAAGTGTGTCGGCTTTGGAACCGTCCAAATAGACGACGGGAGAGTTAGTTGTGATACTGTTGGAACCACTGCGCGACCTCCTGCTGGAACCGTTCGAACCACAGCAGATCGTCGTGGAGCGTTCGGTAGACGACATCGTGGTCAACGTCTCCATAGCGGTGAGCAAGGACGTTCCGGAACCCGACAGCTTCTTCCACCTTTTCTTGCGTCCCGCGTGATATGATATCGCCGTTCCCGAGCGCCTCGATCTCCTGTTTGGCCGTCCCGCTCGGTTCGAGGTTCTCCGATGCCCGGATGTGTTGTGCGAGATCGATGCAGGACTGGATCAAGTTCATGAAAGTTCGCTCGACAGCGCGTTGAACGACAACATCGGACATGTACTCGTCTTTCGACATCCCCCGCATTTCCTTCAGATCAGACGTGTACTCGTTGACGTGCTGGAGTTTGTCGGTGACGACTGATTCGTCGGCCATTCAGACATCGCCTCGTGCTAATCGGTCGATGAATGCCCGTCGTTCCTGTTCTCGCTCCGACCGATCGCGTTCGTATTCGGCTGCGATTCGTTCCTCGTAGTTCTCTATCGCCTGTTCGTCACCGACGATGGGTATTCCGTCGCGCAGCGCGGCGTGTGCCACGTGGTTCGGCAGATCATCGATATTACTCACATCGACGAACCCCGAAGCGTACTGCTGAAGCGTGGCATCGATCCGGTTTCGTCGTTTGAATCGTTCGTAGTCGTCCATGTCGTCGGGGAAGCGGAGTGCGATGTCGATATCCGAGGAGTCGGTCGGCGTGCCACGCGCGTGAGAACCGAACAGGACGGCAAATATCACGTCCGTCTGCGCGAGGTACTCGCGCATCCCGTCAAGGTCGACACCCGGCAGTTCCGGATTACCCGACTTCGCCATAGTCGATCATCCGGCCACGCGGTAAATAATTGTACTGCCCAGTTTAATTTCGCGACGAACCGTCACTGCTCGCTCATCGCTTCGCTCGCCAGATTCCGCCCGTGGGCGTCGAGCGACACCTCGGTGCGGGCGCGGACCCCGTCGACGATAGCTGGGACGGAACTCGGACGAATCCGTCCGACTGCTGCACCCAACACTAATACACCGACAGGAACGAACTAAGGACGATGGACGGTGCCGAAACCGATCTCGCGCTCGACGAGGCGGAGCTATCCCGGATCCGGGAGGAGTTCTCGCGAAACCGCGTCTCGTTCGCGATGGTCTTCGGGTCTGTCGCACGCGGCGGGACACGCCCGAACAGCGATCTCGACCTCGCGGTCTCGTTCGAGGACCTCGATCCCGAAGACGAGGGATACAGCGACGCATACCTCCGCCTCCGCTCGGCGATCGCCGATGCAGTCCCGTTCGACGTCGACATCGTCGATGTCCGGACGATGCCGGAAACCTTCGCAGAGAGCGCCTTCGACCACGGTGTGACGGTCCTCGGGTCGGAAGCCGAGCGGGCCGAGCTGGAGTCGGAACTCACTGAGGGGTCCCTTTCGACGGAAGCGGCGAAAGACCGCGTGACCGCGGCCGTCGAGCGACTCCGCCGCGACGCCGGGGCGGATTCGAGGACCGTCTGAACAGCATGGACGATACCGACGAGATGCCGGCCGAGCGCGCGACCCGGATCGCCGACGCCGTCGAGGATATCGAGTTCCGAGACGTAACTCTCGCACACGTACGGCCCGATCGTCAACGACGACATCGTGTTCGACGCGCTCCAGAACAGTCTCGAACGATACGTCGAGTTCGTCGAAGTCGTCGACGACTATCTCTCGGAAGTATAGCAGTTACTGCTCGCTCATCGCTTCGCTCGCCAGGTTCCGGCCGTGGGCGTTGAGCGACACCTCCGTTCGGACGCGCACCTCGTCGACGGCGTCCATCTCCAGCAGCTTCTGATAGATCTCTTCGACCTCCTCGACGCTGATGCCGACGAAGTCGCTCATCTCGAACGGCGAGACGCCCGAATAGAGCGCCATCAACACCTGATTCTCCGTCTCGGTGAGTTCGTGCTCTTCGCTCCCGCGGTCGGAGACGACGGCCTCGAACAGATGGGCGAGCGCGTGGCAGTGGGCCTCGGTGCCCGAGAAGTGCGTCTCGACGCTGCGACCCTCCTCGTCGGTGTGTTCGAGCTGGACGACCTGGCGCCGGGTGCCCATGACGCCCTGGCTGGTCGTCTCGACGGTGCCCACGTCCGAGACGGGGAAGGCGGTGCTCCGGCCGCCCGGCAGCGCGAGCTTGACGGTGTCGTCGGCGAAGCGAAAGCGGGCCTTCGACCACTCGGTGTCCTGGACGACGCCGCCGACAACCGCGGGGTGTTTGACGAGGATGACCTCGGTGTCCAGCGCCGCGCGGCAGTACTCCCGGTCGAAGGCCTCGATGTCGGGCGCGTCGACGAGGAGCGCGTGGTCGCCCGCGCGGAGCGCGGTCGCGCCGTCGGCGGGGAACCCCTCGGGGACCACGCTCTCGGGGTCGTCGACGAGTTCGACGGCGCCGTGGGGGAACGACTGGTTGCCGTCGGCGTCGGCGAACACCAGTCGCTCGCTAGTGAGGACGACCCGCGAGGAGCGCCAGCGCGGCTCCGCGACCGGCTCGCCGTCCCTGACGACGAACGCGTAGTCGCCCGAGGTGTCCACGAGTTTGGCTTCGTCCCCGCTCATGACGCAGCTATCGACAGATGACGGCGCGACGCATATAAATTCGTCTGGGTGGGCCCACAAGCCCAGCCCGCTGCGACGGCATCGTGACAGTCATCGTACTGGACTGCGTTTCGGTATCCCGGCTTACAGAAATGTATTTCAGATTATGCTTATGGTGGGCCCGGCCCTTCGATCGAGTATGAGCCAACCCATCCACGGTTCGGCCCCGGTATCGGCTTCCGTAGCGTCCCACTCCGTCGCCCGGGTCGCCGCGGTCAGCGCGGTCGCGGTGGCGGTTGCGGTCGCGATGGTCGCGGTCGTCGCTCAGCCCGCCGTCGCCGTCGGCGTCGCGGTCGCGGCGGCGGTCGTCCGCTACCGGCGCGTGGTCACCGTTCCGGTGGCGCGGCGCGCCCACGAGCGGCTGACCGCCGAGCGACCCGCGGCGAACTGACGCGAGCGAACGACTGCGGTCCCGCTGAGCAAGCGCTTCACCCTCCCTCGCGTTCGTGACTCGCGTCGGTCACGAACTCGCGAACATCGAACCTCGTTATACCACCGCGAGCCACCCGTTCTCCGCGGCCACGAGCAACCCGCCGCCGAGGACCGCCAGCGCGCCGAAGCCGACGCAGACGCCCCAGAAGGCGACGCGGCGGACCAGCGCCACCAGCGCGCCGACGGTGAAATAGCCGACGACCGCGCTCACGCCCAGCGCCAGCACGGCCTGGGGGACCGGAATGGTCGGCACGCCCTCGTCGAGGGCGACCAGCAGGCCCGCGCCGAGCGAGGCCGGGATCGACAGCAGGAACGACAGTTGCAGCGCGCGCTCGCCCTCGTGGCCGCGCAACAGCAGCGCGCTCACGGTCGTGCCCGACCGCGAGACCCCCGGGAGGAGGGCCAGGCCCTGGCAGATTCCCACGACGACGGCGTCGACGGCGTCGGGCGTCGCGCGCTCGCCAAGCCCCCAGCGGTCGGCGGCCCGCTGGACTACCCCTGTGGCCACGAGCAGGACGCCGACGGCGGCGACGAACGCGCCCCCCGCCAGCTCCGTGGCGGCCTCCGAGAGCGCGGCGTAGATAGAGAGGCCGACGACGCCGGAGACGAGCGACGCGACCCCGTAGAAGGTCAGGTCGGCGCGGTCGGCGCCGAAGGCGTCGCGGGGGCGCCACTCGGGGGCCGACCCGAGGAGCCCGACGGCCTCCTCGCGGTAGAACGCGAGCGCGGCGACGGCCGTCCCCGCGTGGAGAAAGAGGGCGAACTGCGTCGCGTCGAACGCCGACTCGCCGGTCGATAGCGCGACGACGAGCGCGACGCCGCCCTCGCTGGAGACGGGGAGCCACTCCAGGACGCCCTGGACGAGCCCGACCAGCAGCGCCAGCAGCGTCGCCCGCGGATCCATGGCGGCAGGGGCGTGCTTCGCGGGCAAAGGCGTTCGGGTTTCCGAGAGCGACTCCGTCGGACGGTGCCCGCTGTGTGCCCGTGTCACGGATGGTGACAGCATAGTTATGAATACTGCCGACGTAGGAGCCACACGCAAACGCAACTGGCGACCGATCTGTGGGCGGACCCGCAGGCGCTGCCGCGCTGGTGGAGCGTCTGCCTCGTGGTCGGCGCCTCGCTGCTGGCCGCGCGGCTGATACAGGTCGGCGGCGACGCGGCCATCCGCCGGCTCACGCGGACGATCCCGGGCGACGTGGACCGGGTCGTCCTCCGGAGCGTCCACCCGGCGCTGTACGCGACCGTCCTGGCCGCCGGCGGCTATCTCGGGACGAGACTGCTGACGACCGACCCCGGCTGGATCGACCCCGCGACCGCGACGGCGCAGACACGGTCGATCGCGCCCTGGAGTACAGCCTCGGGCTCCGAGAGATCTGACGACACCGCCGCTGGCCCCGTGTCGAAAGGGAATTACGCGCCCGTCGCCCACTCACTGCCATGACCAACGACGTCCTCGATCTGGCCCGGCGGGCCGTCGAGACGGGGCCGCTCTGTGACCCCTGTCTCGGCCGGCTCGTCGCCGAGCGGAGCTTCGGCCTCACCAACCGCGAACGGGGCCGGAGCCTCCGCGTCGCCGTCGCGCTCGCCGACGACCGCCCCGTCGCCGACCTCGAACCGGACGAGCCCTGCTGGGTCTGCGAGGGCGAATCCACCGAGGAGCGCGCCCAGGAGTGGGCCGAACGGGCCGCCTACGCCGTCTCCGACTACGACTTCGAGACCTTCCAGGTCGGGACGCGCGTCCCGCCGCTGTTCGAGGAGAACGACGCCCTGCTCCGGGCGGACCTGGGCCTCGACGACGACGCCGGCGAGGCGCTCAAGTCCGAACTCAACCGCGAAGTCGGCAAGCGCTTCGGCCGCGAGACCGACAGCGAGGTGGAGTTCCAGCGCCCGGACGTGCAGATCACCCTCAACCTCGGCGACGACACCGTCGACGCGGGGGTCAACTCCGCGTTCGTCTACGGCCGCTACCGCAAGCTCGAACGGGACATCCCCCAGACGAAGTGGCCCTGCAGCGACTGCAACGGCACCGGCCTGAACCGCGGGGAGATCTGCGAGGGCTGCGACGGCTCGGGGTATCGCTACGACGAGAGCGTCGAGCAGCTCACCGCCCCCGTCGTGGAGGAGGCGATGGACGGCGAGTCGGCCACCTTCCACGGCGCCGGCCGCGAGGACGTGGACGCGCTCATGCTGGAGGGGGGACGGCCGTTCGTCATCGAGATCGACGAGCCCCGCGAGCGGACGGTCGACGCCGCGGCGCTCGAACCGGCGATCAACGAGTTCGCCGACGGGAAAGTCGAGGTGCTCGATCTGCGCCAGGCCACCTACGAGATGGTCGAGCGCGTCAAGGAACTAGCGGCCAGCAAGACCTACCGGATGGAGATCGAGTTCGCGGAAGCGGTCGAGACCGCCGACTTCGAGGCGGCGCTCGACGAACTGGCGGGTGCGACGATCGAACAGCGCACGCCCCAGCGGGTCGACCACCGACGCGCGGACATCGAGCGGACCCGGGAGGTGTACGACATCGAGGGCGAACTCGACGGCGAGCGAACGGCGACCGTCGAACTCCACGGCGAGGGCGGCCTCTACGTCAAGGAACTCGTCTCCAGCGACGAGGGGCGCACCGAACCGAGTCTCGCGGGCCTGCTGGGCGTCGAGAGCGTGGTGACCGCGCTGGACGTGCTGAACGTCGAGGGCGAGGGCGAGCCGTTCGCCGACGAGGCGTTCTTCCGCGACGAACCGGCGGATGCGGCCGACAGCGAGGAGGGCGGCGACGGCGACGGTGGCGACGACTCGGACGCGGAGTCGGCGAGCGCGGACGGCGACTGACCGAACAGGCGGCGGACGCCGCCGACACCGACGAAGCCAAGGGGGACGGTTCGAGAGATCTGAGCGAATGCCGACGATCGACGAGTACCCCTCGGTGTCGCTGCACAACGTCTCGGAGCTCGTGCCCGCCGACTGGGCGGACGACGGCGACCGTCTGCACCGACTCCCGGCCGACGTGGCCTCGCGACTGAACGAGATGGCCGACGGCCGCGTCCGCGAACCGTCCGGGAGCGAGCTCCGCTTCGTGCCCGAGACCGACGACGCGGAGATCGAGGTCACGCTCTCCGCCGAGGAATCGGGGCAGTTCCGCGTGTTCTGGGGGCCGTTCCAGCCCTGGAAACCGACCGACATCGGCCCCGAGCCCGAGACGCACACGCTCGCGGTTCCCGAGCGAGTGCGGAAACTCGACACCGAGGTCGACGGCCGGTTCGACCCGCGCGTCTGTCGGATCCTGTTCGAGCGCACTCCGGCGGTCGCCGTCCACGACGTGACCGGCGACTGCCGGCCGCCCGAACCCGGCGAGCTGCCGGACACGCGCTATCTCGCCTACGGCACCTCGATCACGGAGGGCGCCGCCTCCTCGGCGACTCACCTGAACTACGTCTCGCGGGTCGCTCGCGCCCTAGAGTGGGACGTGCTGAACTTCGGCTGCTCGGGGTCGGCCTACGCCGACGCCCCGATGGGCGAGTACATCGCCGAGCGCGACGACTGGGACGTGGCCACGCTCGCGCTGTCGATCAACATGGCCAACCAGGAGTTCCCCGTCGAGGAGTTCGAGGAGAGCGCCCGGGCGTTCGTCGAGACCGTCGCCGAAGCCCACCCCGACGAACCGATCGTCTGTATCACCCTGTTCCCGTACTACCCCGACGTGATCGAGGACGGCGACCGCGAGCGCGCCGAAGCCTACCGCGCGACGCTCCGGGAGATCGTCGCCGACACCGACCACCCCGACATCTCCGTCGTCGAGGGCACGGACCTGACCGACGTGTCCGGCTACTCCGCGGACATCCTCCACCCCGGCGACGCCGGCATGGAGGAGATCGGGCGAAATCTGGCCCGCGAACTCGACGAGCGGATCGCCTAACGGCGCCCAGCGACCGCGCGCGAACGCGTCCGCTCCGCTTTTTGAGCCTATCGACCGCGTCCGAACCCACCAGTCTCGGGGCTCGAACCCCCAGAACGCCCCCGAGCGACCCCGAGACGGCAGACGCGCGTCAGACGGTCGGCGTCTCGACCGCGACAGTTTAAATACGAGAAGAGACAAGCCGTCGCCATGCACGAGTTCGGCGTCGACGAGGCCGGCAAGGGGCCGGTGTTGGGCTCGATGTTCGCGGCGGCGGTCGCCGTGGACCCCGCCGATCTGCCCGACGACGTCGGCGACTCGAAGGGGATCGCCCCCGAGCGCCGTCGCGAACTCGACGCGGCGATCCGCGAGGTCGGGGCGGTCGGCGTCGCCGAGGTCACCGTCGAGCGCATCGACGACGAGGAGACGGACATGAACTCGCTGACCGTCGCCGCCCACGCCGAGGCCGTCGACGCGCTGGCCGACGCCGCCGGGGCGACACCGACCGACGAGGACCCCCTCGACGGCTACGTCGACGCCGGCGACACCAACGCCGTCCGCTTCGAGCGCCGCGTAGAGGACGCCGCCGAGGCCGCGATCGACGCCCGCGCCGAGCACGGCGCCGACGAGACCTACGCGGTGGTCGGCGCCGCCAGCATCGTCGCGAAGGTGGCCCGCGACGCCCACGTCGAGGCGCTCGCCGAGGAGTACGGCGACGTGGG
This sequence comes from Halosimplex rubrum, assembly GCF_013415885.1. Taxonomy (NCBI): domain Archaea; kingdom Methanobacteriati; phylum Methanobacteriota; class Halobacteria; order Halobacteriales; family Haloarculaceae; genus Halosimplex; species Halosimplex rubrum. The sequence continues at coordinate 1,100,975 of NZ_CP058910.1, read as the reverse complement.
CAGCGGCTACCCCGGCGACGAGACCACGAGGGAGTTCCTCGAAGCCTACGTCGCCGACCACGAGGAACTGCCCGGTTGCGCCCGCGCGTCCTGGCAGACCAGCAAGGACGCCCTCGCCGCCGTCTCGCAGTCTTCGCTCGGCGAGTTCGAGCCCGACGGCGGCCGCGCCGTGGCGGAGCCGGCGGAGGAGACGACGGTCCGATCCGACGGCAGCGGCCTCCGACGGACGACGCTCGACGACTTCTAGACCGGTCTCCCGCCCGGGTTCGAAACGGGAACCGAACGGCGTCGCGGAGAGGCGCCGGCTCCTGGCGGGTCGAGCGGAGTAGCCCGTTCCCGGCGGGTGGCGCGACGCGGAAGCCCGAGCGGTCGATCCGCGGTCAGCCGCGTGCGACGAACAGCGTCTCGGCGGGCAGCGTCTCGCGTTCGGTCGCGACGAGCGGCTGGTCGGTGCCGAGGGTCGTGAACATGAACGCGGCGTCGGCCTCGCGGGCGGCGGCCAGCGCCGGCCGGTGGAGCTCCGGCGGGAGGTTCAGCGCGTAGACCAGGTCGGCGCCGGCGTACACCGACGGGTCGGGGTCGGTCACGTCGTCGACGACGAACCGGACGGAGTCGGGGACCGTCCGGACTCGGCGGTCGGTGGCGACCACGTCGGTACCGGTCTCGGCGAGCGCGTCGGCGACGACGGGCCGGCGGCCGATCCCGACCTCGACGGCGGCGTCGAACTCGGCGAAGCGGGCGACGAGTGCGTCCAGCGTCTCGGGGATCACGTCGGGGAGTTTATCATGCCCGCCCGCATAAACACCCCGTATGCACGTCGACATCGTGCCGGTGGGCGACGTCCGCGCCGAGGTGAAACGCGAATCCTCGGCGAGCCTCCGGGCCGTCTACGAGAGCGACGTGACGATGCACGACACGCAGTCGATCCCCTCCGGCGCGTACGACCGCAGTCGCGACCAGTACAGCGCGGAATCGTTCATCAAACTCGCCACCCGCGTGGGCGACGGCGACAAGAACATCGCCATCACCCCCAAGGACCTGTTCTACCACCGGCGCAACTACGTCTTCGGGCTCGCCTACCTCGACGGCAAGGGGTCGGTCATCTCCACCTATCGCCTGAACACCTCCTCCGACGGCGGCATCTCGCGGCGCTCCGACGAGGACGTGTTCTCCGACCGCGTCCGCAAGGAGGTCATCCACGAGATCGGCCACACCATGGGCCTGGAACACTGCGACAACAAACGCTGCGTCATGAGCTTCTCGCCCACCGTCCGCGAGGTCGACATCAAAGACGAGGCGCTCTGTGGCACCTGTCAGCGCCAGGTTATGTGACCGCGACGCGCCGTGTCCGTCCGTGACGGGTGCTACCGTCCGTTCTTCGCCCGCTCGGCGACGTACCAACGTGGTTAGGCACCAGCGCTATTTCCAATCCCCGCGAAGCAACGGTGATGAGCGAATCCCAGAACCGCGAGCGTACGCGTGAGCTCGGCGAACTGTTCGTCTCGGTCACGGGCGACGACACCGTGACGGAGTCCCAGGAGGAAGACGGCGAGAAGGTCTCGGACTCGGAGGACGACGAGTACGCGATGGGCGACGACGGCCTCGACGGCGCCATCGACGCGGATCTGGACGGCGCGTCGAACTGACCGGTGAGAGCGCAGTCGCATCGACGCCCGACGGTCACCTCTTCTCGGGACGGCGCGGTCCGTCGCCGCGACACCGGAGAGACGGGAGTTTCGGAGCGGACGGACGGGCCCGTAGCGGCGCGGCTCTCGGTCTGTAAGGCACCTGATTGAAAAAGGAGTAGACGTAATCAATGGACATGGACACGGACCGCCGGTGGGGGGTGGGCCCGCTGGCGATCGGGGCCGTGGGGTTCGTACTCGCGGCGACGGCGCTTGTCTATCACGGGGCGGAAGCGGCGGCGCTGGGCTCGTTCGGAGGCCCGCTTCTCGCGCTGCTGATCGACGGGGTCCCGGCGGTCGTGCTGGCCTACGCGGGCTACCGGCTGTGGAACGCCGACCTCGGCGCCGAGTACCGGTGGGTGGTCGCCGTCTGGTCGCTCGGCGGCGTCGCGGTCTTCACGAGCGCGGTCGGGCTGACCGTCGCCGTGCGACTCCTGGAGGACAGGGTGGTCACGGAGCCGGCGTTCACGCTGCTGGTCGCCGCGTCGTTCGGCGGGCTGGCGGGCGCGCTCGCGGGCTACTACCGGGCGCGGGCGGTCGCCGACGCCACCCGGGCCGAGCGGGCGAGCGACGCGCTGGCGTTCGTCAACGGCCTCATCAGACACGACCTTCGCAACGACATGCAGGTGATCCGCGCCTACGCGGAGGAGATCGAGGACGCCGACGCGCCGACCGACGCCGCGGTGACCGACCACGCGACGGTCGTCCGGGAGAAGACCGACGAGGCCTTCGAGCGCATCGACACCGCGGGCTCGCTGGCCAAGACCGTCGCCGGCGAGGCCGACTACGAGCCCGTCGATCTGGTCGCGATCGCCGACGACGCGGCCGCGAGCGTCGAGTCGGCCACGGCCGCGACCGTCACGACCGACCTCCCCGAGCGGGCGCCGGTCGTCGCCAACGCCGGCCTCCGGTCGGTCGTCGACAACCTCGTCGAGAACGCCGTCGAACACGACGAGGGCGACGACCCCCGCGTCGCGCTGACCGTCGAGCGCCGCGAGGAGACGGTCCGCCTGACCGTCAGCGACGACGGCCCCGGGATCCCGCCCGAGGAACGCCCCGCCGCCTATCGCCACGGCGACGGGACGGACGGCGGCGGGCTCCGCATCGCCGCCACGCTCGTCGAGCGCTACGGCGGCGACCTCCGGATCGACGACGACGGCGGCGTCGGGGCGGGCGACGGCACGACCGTCGTCGTCGAGCTACCGCGGGCCGACGACGGTGCCGCCGGCGTCTCGCGCCGGACCGACCGGCGGGCCATCGGTGGCTGACGGTCAGGCCAGCCGAGTCAGCGGCGTGTACCGACCCGTCGGCTCCCCTGGCACCGGCAGGTCGCCGACCGACGCCCACTCGCCGCCGCGGCGGACGAGGACGGACCCGCGGTGGGTCGCGACGACCGGGTCACCGCCGACCGCCGTCATCCCGGTGACCGTCTCGTCGGCGGCCGGGAACTCGACTCGTTCGACCGACCCGTCGCGGACGGCCAACAGGACCGGGTCGGCGTCGGGGTCGTCCCAGGTCGAGGAGTTCGCGAGCGCGCCGCCGGCGTAGACGACGCCGTCCAGCGAGAACGCCGTCCGGAAGTACCGCTGGTCGACCCCCTCGTCCAGCCGGGTCCACGACTCGCCCGCGTCCGTCGTCCGAAACAGGCCGAAGCCCGTCGCGGCGACGTACTCGCCGGGTCCCACGACGTGCAACTCGTGGATGTCGTCGTCCACGCCCTCGCCGTCGGAGTCGTCTCCTCGCCGCTCGACCCACGTCTCGCCCCCGTCGTCGCTGCCGTGGACGCCGCCGACCTCGACGCCGGCGACGAGCCGGTCGGGGTCAGCGGGGTCGCGGTGGAGGTCCTTGACCTGCGCGAGGTCGTCGTGGCGGGGGAGCCGCCACTCCTCACGCGAGGGGAGGGCCTGGAACCCCTCGCACTCGCGCCACTCGACGGCCGGGCCGATGTCGTCCGTTTCGCCCGCGTCGGTCCCGTACTCGAACTCGCCGACGTAGACGCGAGCCGGGCGAGTGCCGGCGTAGAGGCGGCCGTCCGGGAGCGCGCCGACGCTGTAGACCGCTTCGGTCGGGACGCCCAGATCCACCCACGTCTCGCCGTCCGGCGAGTGGAAGAGGCCGGTCGTCGTCGCCGCGAACGCGCCGTCGGGCGAGTCCGACGAGGGTTCGCTCCGCTCGCTCGCGGAACCGCCGTCGACGGCGTCGAACGTTCGCAGTCGCATCACGCGGCCGCTGTCGAGGATCTGCTCGGCCGTCCGGTCGGCCGGGCCGTCCAGATCGGGGAGCCGGTACACGCCGTCGTCGCTGCCGGCGAGGAGCATGGTCGATCGAACGCCGGGACAGCACTAAAGCGATCGCTGAACGCCGTTTTTGTATCGAGTTCGACACCTCTGCGACCGGGACCGACAGGGGCGGCGACGCGACAGGGGTCGTCGCCGGCGACCGGCGGTGACGTAACGGTCCCGCTCGGCCAACGATCGGACGTGACCCTCCCATCGAACGCGAGGGGGGCCCTCGAACCGACCGGCGAGTACTGGGGTGTTCCGCGCCCGTGACCCCCGCGATCGGCGTCCCGTCGCCCGAGCGGGCGGCTCGCCTGACGAGCGCGCTCGCCGTCGTCGTCGCGAGCGCGGCCGCCGTCGCCCTGCTCGTCCCGGACCCGTTCGCCGACGCCTTCTTCGCCGGGTGGGTGCTGCTGCTCGTCGGCCTCGCCGTCGCCGGCGCGGTCGGCGCGTGGACGAACCGGCCGCCGCTCGTCTGGGTGGCGGCTCTCCTGACGACGGGCCTGGCGGTCGTGGGGATGATGTCGATCGGACTCCTCGTCGCCCCTGTCGCGCTCCTGCTGGTCCTGACGGCGGGGTTCTCGCACGTTTCGGGTCCGCGCGAGGGCGTTCGAGAGGCGATCGTCGCCGATCCGCCGAGCGCGCGGGTGCTGGCGCTAAAGAGTCTCGCTGGCGTCACCGCCGTGGCGGTCGGGGGTTGGCTGGTCAATCTGGGGGCGGTCGCACGGCCGCTGTTCGGGGCGTGTGCGCGGGAGACGCTGTCCTGCGCGCTCGCGGTGACTCACTGGGACGCGGTCGCCATCACCGCCCTCGGACTGCTCTCGGTGTCGTTCGGCGCGTGGCTTGTCTGGCGAGGGAGCTACGTCGCGCGTGTGCTGGCGTCAGAGGGAAGCGGGTAGTCGGCGACTGTGACTCGGGTCAGTCGCTGTAGTAGTACTCGCCGGCCGACTTCTGCTCCCGGTCCAGTTGCGAGCCGGGCTTGTTGATGCGCGGGCGGCCGGTGCGCTCGTCGCGGCGGAAGGTGATGTCGAGGTTGGCGAGGAACTCGTTCATGCCGTCGCGCATGCCCACGGGCGGCGAGGCGTGGCCGTGTGCGGCCGGTTCGCCGTCGAAGACCAGCAGGCGGTCGGCCAGCAGGTCGATCATGTAGATGTCGTGGTCGATGACGAGCGCGGTCGCGTCGTGGTTCTCGGCGTAGCGACGGATGGCCGAGGTGGCCCGGACCCGCTGTTCCACGTCGAGGTGGGCCGACGGCTCGTCGAGCAGGTACAGGTCGGCGTCCTCGGAGAGGCAGGCCGCGATGGCGACGCGCTGGCGCTCCCCGCCGGAGAGATCGGTGAGGTTCTGCTCCATGATGCGGTCCAGTTGCAGGGGGTCGGCGATCTCCGTGTTCCAGTAGGAGGTGCCGAAATCGTCGGTGATAGAGGAGAGGAACGCATCGACGCGCATCGGCTGGTCGATCTCGACGTACTGGGGCTTGTAGGCGATGTCGAGGCGCGCGTCGACCTCGCCCTCGTCGGGTTCGAGGCGGCCGGCGAGCATCTGGGCGAACGTCGACTTCCCGATGCCGTTCGGGCCGACGACGCCAAGGACTTCGTTCTCCTGGATCTCGCCGCCCTCCACTTCGAGGGAGAACTCCCCGTCGCCGTAGGACTTCGTGAGGTCGGGGTACTCGACGACGACCTCGCCCTCGGCGGTCGTGCGGGGGGCGTGTTCCTCGAAGGTGATCGACTCCTGGCGGACCCGCATGTTCTCGTTCTCTAGATAGCCGCCGAGGTACTCGTTGATACCGTTCTTCGTGGATTTCGGGCTCGTGATGACGCCGAACGCGCCAGAGGTCCCGTAGGCGACGTGGATGGTGTCGGCGAGCAGGTCCAGAATCGCGAGGTCGTGTTCGACGACGAGCATCGAGCGGCCGCCCTCGTCGGCGAGTTCCCGCACCAGTCGCGCGGCGGTCATCCGCTGGCCGATGTCGAGGTACGGGGTGAGTTCGTCGAGGAAGTAGAAGTCGGCGTCGCGGGCGAGACACGCGACGAGCGCGACCCGCTGGAGTTCCCCGCCCGAGAGCGTGTCGATGTCCTGGTCGACGACCGGGCGGATGCCGACCCGGTCGATCAGCTCGTCGAGCGCGCCGCGTTCGTCGGTCCGCTCCAGCAGCTGGCGGGTGGTGCCGTCGAACTGGTCGGGGATCTGGTCGACGTACTGCGGTTTGCGCGCGACGGTCACGTCGCCCTGGCGGAGCGCTTCGAGGTAGGTCTGCAGTTCCGTCCCGCGGTACTCGTCCATGATAGCCTCCCAGGCGGGCGGGTCGCCCGACACCTGGCCGAGGTTGGGCGACATCTCGTCGGCGAGGATGCGGACGGCGGTGGTCTTCCCGATGCCGTTCGGGCCGAGGATACCCGTCACTTGCCCCTCCTGGGGGGCGGGCAACCCGTAGAGGGCGAAGGCGTTCTCGCCGTAGCGGTGGACGGGCTCGTCGTCGAGTTCCTGGGGGAGGTTGATGATCTCGATGGCGTCGAAGGGGCACTTGTTGACGCAGATGCCGCAGCTCTCGCCGAGGCAGATCTCCTCGGAGATGTGGATCTGGTCGGGGCCGCCCTCGAACGGTTCGCCCTCCTCGAAGCGCTCCTCCCGGGTGACGATGCACTCCTTGCCCGAGCGGTTGGGCGGGCAGAAGTTCGCACACTCGTAGTTACAGCGGTCGGGCTGGCATCTGTCGAGGTCGACGACCGCGATCGAATCGTCCGCCATCGTTACAGCGAGGTCCCCGCAGTCATGAGGATGCCCCAGGAGACGAACCACAGCGAGAAGGTGATGAAGGCGATGTAGAGGTACTCCTTCACGCCGAAGTCGTCCACGTCGATGCCGATCGCCATGTAGACGGGCAGCTGGACGAGCACCGCCGCACCGAGCAGGTACAGGCCCAGCCGGTCGTTCGGGCCGGCGGCCAGCGCCTGGGCGGCCACGCCGGCGCCGATCCCCAGCACGGAGGCGAACGTCGTCACCGTCAGCCCCCGCAGGTGGTCGTCCCACCCCTCGGCGGTTTCGGTAGCCATACGTTCGTCTCGGCCGCGCGGCCCCAAAAGCCGTTCGTTCCTGCCCCCGTGCGAGCCCGGGGTGGGCGGGGGATTGCCGCTCCCGATCGCGGCCCCGCGGGGCGGCGGACCAGCCACCGCGTTCGCTCGCGTTCCGGCGATACTCCGGGCCTCGGCCGTCGCCAGTGTGAATCTTTATTGTACGCGCGCCCTACCCATCTATCGATGCCCGAGACAGACGGGGACGACCTCAGCGACCTGCCGCCGAGCGCGAAACTCGTCTTCAAAGTACTGGAGTACGACGGTCCGCTCACCCAGAAGGGGATCGTCGAGGAGTCGATGCTTTCGGCGCGGACCGTCCGCTACGCCCTCGAACGCCTCGAAGAGGTCGGCGTCGTCGAGGAGGATGTCTACTTCGCCGACGCTCGTCAGAACCTCTACGAGATCGACAAACCCGACTGTGACGGCGACTGCGAGGCCGCCGCCTCCGCCGACTGATACGCTTTCTCCGCCGACCGACGCCGCGCTCGCTATGACGCTCCACGCGGGTCGATTCGCGATAGCGCACGACCGGCGTGGTCGGTCGCGACCCTCACTGCGAACCCGCCGATCCCACCGACGGCGCCACAGGACACGGGGTACACCAGCCCCGTCCGCTGGACGGCGTCGAGGAACGACACCGCGAGCACCAGGTCCGGCGCGGCGGGCGGCGTCCACGCCGACAGCAGCGCCGTCGCCGCCGCGACCGGGAGGTAGCCGACCGCGACGGCGGCGCCGCGGAGCGCCGCAGATCCGGGACCCGACGCGCCGACCAGGGCGACCAGCGCCGCGCCGGCCAGCAGGAGGACGACGCTCGGGACGAGCGGCGCGACCCCCGCCAGTTCGAAGATATCGATGCGATCGACACCGTCGGTGACCGCCCGCAGGTACCGCACCTCCATCGACCCGCCGTGGAGCCGGTGGTACTGCCAGGTCGCGAGCGTGTCCAGGCCCGGGTCGATACTCCCCGGTGCGATCCCCCCGTACTCGCCGCGGGCGAATCCGCCGGCCTCGAGGTCCGGGTGACGCTCGGTCGCGAGGTGGCGCTCGGTCAGGTGCCGGACCGCCGCCCACCCGACCGCGAACGCCGCCGCGCCGGCGACGGCGCCGCGAGCGAGGAGCGAACGGGGCCACTCGCTTGTTCGCCAGGCGAAGGCGAGATAGCCGCCCAGGGCGCCGAACGCGAGCGGGACGGCGACGCCGGTCAGGACGATTGCCGGCTCCAGCGGAAGCCGGACGGTGCCGAGCGGATGGGTCGTCGCACCGACCCCCGAGACGACGACCCGGACGCTGTCGGGCGCCGTCCACGCGGACAGCCGAGCGGAAAGCACCGCCAGCGGGAAGTACCCGAGCGCGACGAGGCCACCGCGGCCGGCAGCCGCCCAGGGGCCGCCGGCCCGGGTTCGAGCGACCAGCAGGAACCCCGCCGCCACCAGCAGCAGCGGCACCGCGATCACGAGGAGGCGGCGCGGCGGGGCGACGTTACCCACGACCCCGAACCACGGGTCGAGCCGGACGCCGTGGAGCCGATGATACTGCCAGACCGCGAACTGCCACGCGCTCGGGAGCGCGCCGTCGGGACCGACGTTCACCTCTCGGCCCGCGTCGATCCCGTAGCTGAAATACGAGAGGACCGGCCTCGTCGGGTCGCGAACCCAGTGGCGCTCCGAGAGAACCGTCACCGCGGAGCCGGCGACGAACGCGCAGAACCCCGCGAGACTCCCGAACACCACGGCTTCCCGGCCGGGGACGGCCGCGGCGAGGCGCGCTCGCAGTCGCGCCTGGCGGTCCGCGGGTGACATAGCGAACGGTCACCCAGACGACCGGTAAGTCTTTTGCCCGGTGGCCCCGCTCAAATACGCAGTACAGGTGGTGCAGTTAGTGGTCGATCCCTAGTCGATCGTCCGCGAGCGAAGCGAGCGGTTCACCGCCGGAGCCGTCGAAGACGGCGGAGGCGGCCTTTTTCACCCATGTTTTTGCGCCGAGTGGTTCCCGCAGCGAACGGAGTGAGCGAGGAAACCCGAGGCGGAAAAAGATGGTTTCGCAACTATAGTGAACGCGTCGACGGCCCGCTATGACGGGCTGACGGTGACCGTCTTCCCGCGGTCGATCGCTCGTTCGAGTTCCTCGGCGATGGCCGAGCCGCGGGAGACCTGCACCTCGCCGCCTCGGGAGACCGTCGCCGTGAAGAGGTACTCGCCGTCGGCCTGCACCTCGACGGTGTCGCCCTCGTAGCCGTCCATCGGGATGAGGACGTGTCGCGAGGTGATCTCGGGGGTGACGATCTCGCCGCCGCCCGAACCGCCTCCGCCGGCACCACTCGACCCACCGCCGCCACCGCCGCCGCTTCCACCGGGTCCGCCGGCGCCCTCGGGGCGCTCGCTGAACGTGCGCACGTCGATGTCGATACCCAGGCGGTTCTCCACGTCGGTGATGCGGCCGCCGCCCTTGCCGATGACCGCGGAGATGTCGTCGTCGTCGACGTACACCACGGCGGTGTTGGGGTTCTTGATCTCCACCTCGACGTGGCCGTGGGCGATCGACCGGATCTCCCGTTCGACCTCCTGCTTGGCGATGCGCTCGGTGCCGCTCTCGGCGCCCGAGCCACCGCCGTTCTGGGCGTTGTCGCCCAGCGGCACGGTGACGACCTGGCGGTTGAACGTGTAGATCTCGTAAGCGGGCTGGCCCGTCTCGAAGTCGCGGATCATGATGACCGGCCGCGCCAGGTCCTCCTCCATCAGGCCCTCGGGGACCTTGACCTCGGTCGTCACGTCGTAGACGGTGTCGACCTCGCCGGCGTCGATGTAGACGACGGTGTCGACGACCTGCGGGATCATCCCGAGTTCGACGCGGCCGACGAGGCGCTGGAGCGCGTCGATGGCCCGCGTCGCGTGGACGACGCCGACCATGCCGACGCCCGCGAGGCGCATGTCGGCGAACACCTCGAAGTCGTCGGTCTTGCGGACCTCGTCGTAGATGGTGTAGTCCGGCCGGACCATCAGCAGCGAGTCGGCGGTCTTGGCCATCGACCCGCCCAGTTCCGTGTACTGAGTGATGTTGTCGCCGACCTGGAGGTCGCGCGGTTTCTCCATGGTCTTGACCGCGAAGTCCGAATCGGCGAGGAACTCCGCGACGGCCTGGGCGAACGTCGATTTCCCCGCACCGGGGGCGCCCGAGATCAGGACGCCGCGCTGGTGTTCGAGCAGGCGCTCGCGCAGTTCGTCGGCGTGGTCGTAGTCGTCGAGGTCGGTCTTGACGATGGGGCGGACCGCCGTGATCTCCAGTTTGTCGGCGAACGGCGGCCGCGCGATGGCGATGCGGTACTGGCCGAACTGGACGATAGTCATGCCCGGTTCGTCGAGTTCGACGAACCCCTCGGCGCTGGCGCGGGCGGAGTTCTCGATGTCCTGGGCCCACTCCTTCAGGTCGGTCTCCGTCGAGACCTCCTCGCTGATGGTCTCGTAGTGCATGTCGCCGATCTCGCCGCGCTTGGCCATCGGCGCGACCCCCACTTTGAGGTGGAGACTCATCGTCGTCTCGTCGAAGAACTGTTCGATGTCGAGCGACTCCGTGTCGCGGCCGACGGGTTCGAGGTACACCACGTCGAGGCCCTTGGCCTTCGCGACCTCGCTCTGAACCACGTCGCTGGTGACGAGGGTGGCGTCGTTATCGTCGGCCAGATCGCGGATGATCGCGTCGATCTTCCCCTCGCCGGCCTCGCGCTGCTCGACCTCGGCGGGCCGGCGGCCGACGTACTCGACGGTGACGGTGCCCTCGTCGTGGAGTTCGGCGAGCCGCTGGAGCTCACCCAGCCCGTCCCAGCCGCTCTCGCGGCCGTCGTTGGCCTGGGCTTCGAGCTCGCCCACGACCGCCTCGGGGACGTAGACGGTCGCCCCGGCGAATCCCTCGCCGACCGCTTCCGAGTCGGGGTCGGCGTCGGCCTCGATCTGCTCGGACACGCGGCCGTCGATGACCACGCTCGTGTCCGGAACGATGTTCATACCGTGGCTACGGCCGCCCGTCGTGATAAGGGCCGTGATGCCGGGGAGGTCGGCGAACCGAGGGAGAACTGTCGCGGTCGGTCAGGCGAACGCCGGGAGTTCGGACCCGCCGCGGGTCGCGATCTCCGTCCCGCAGTCGGGACAGGAGACGACCGCGTCACCGTCGCTGGCCCGGTCCGATCCCGGACCGGCACTGCGGACGACCCAGTCGCCGGTCGGCGGGCTCTCGTGGCCGCAGTCGGGACAGAACAGCGTCGCTTTCGGAGGCGGGTCTCGATCGGGAGTGGACGGCGCGCGTACGCTCATCGTACCCGGGGATAGACGCTCGATACTGAAAACCCCTTTTGCCCATTATCAATCGGTAGCGTCTCCAGAACCGTGAAATAGGTTCGCACACACACACGGTCGAACGGTACCGAGAACGGGATGGCGGCGGGCGGACTGCGAGGTGTCGTAGCGTTCGAAAGACATCGCTCGGACGACCGCACGCAGTCGTGCGGTCGACCGTGCAAACGCTCTCAAATTCGACGATAGCTAGCGATTGATAGCGGGGATCAGACAGCGAGGTAGCCGGCGATGGTGTCCTCGTCTTCGAGCGCGGACTCGCCGAGTTCGTCGACGATCTCGCCCCGTTCCATGGCGTAACAGCGGTCGGCCATCGAGCGGATGACGCCGAGGTTCTGTTCGACGAAGAGGATGGTCGTGCCGAGTTCCTCGTTGATGGCGCGCATGTCCTCGCTGATCTGGTCGACGATGGAGGGCTGGACGCCCTCGCTGGGCTCGTCGAGCAGGAGCAGGTCGGGGTCGGCGACCAGCGCCCGCGCGATGGCGAGCATCTGCTGCTGGCCGCCCGAGAGCGTCTCGCCGTCCTGGTCGGCCCGCTCCTCGAGGACGGGGAACAGGTCGTACACCTCCTCGTACCGGGTCTCCGAACTGCCCGCGTTGACGTGCTCGCCCATCTTGAGGTTCTGCTCGACGGTCAGCCCGGGGAAGATGTCCCGGCCCTGCGGGATGTACCCCATCCCGGTGCGAGCGCGCTCGTCGGCGGACCGGTCGGTCACGTCGGTCCCGCGGTAGGCGACGGTCCCCGAATCGGGTTCGAGGAGGCCGATGACGGTCTTCATGAGCGTGGTCTTGCCGACGCCGTTCTTGCCGACGACGCCGACGATCTCGCCCTCCTCGACGGAGAGGTCCACGTCCCGGAGGACCGGCGCGTCGTAGCCGACCGTCACGTCCGAAAGTTCGAGGAGCGTCACTGTTCGCCCCCCAGGTAGATGCGGCGGACCTCCGGGTCGTCCTCGATCTCCTCGATCGAGCCCTCGCGGAACACGTCACCGCGGTGCAACACCGTCACCGAGTCGGCGATCTCGCCGACGAAGTCGGTGTCGTGTTCGATGACGACGAAGGCGATGCCCTCCTCGCGGTTGAGTCGGCGGATCCGCTCGGCGATCTCCGTCCGCTCGTCGACCGAGAGGCCGGCGACCGGCTCGTCGAGCAGGAGCAGATCCGGGTCGAGCGAGGCGGCCATGCCGATCTCCAGTTGCTGTTGCTGGCCGTGGGAGAGCGTGCTGGCCTGTACGTCCTCGTAGCCGGCGAGGCCGGCGTTCTCGATGGCCTCGTCGACGCGGCGGCGGCGTTCGGCCCCGTCGGCGAGCTGCTGGACCGGCAGGCGCGCGTTCTCGCGCACCGAGAGCTCGCCGTACACCGACGGGACCTGGAACTTCATGCTGATCCCGCTTTGGACCCGTTCGTTGGGCTCCATGTCCGTGATCTCCTGGCCGTCGTAGTAGACGTGTCCCGCGGTGGGTTCGAGCGTCCCGACGATCAGCTTCAGCAGCGTGGACTTGCCGGCGCCGTTGGGGCCGATGAGACAGCGCAGCTCCCCTTCGTCGACGGAGAAGTCGACGGAGTCGGTGGCGGTGAACCCGCCGAAGCGCTTGACGAGGCCGTCGGTCTGGAGGAGGGTGTCCGTGCGGTCGCCCGTGGCCTTGCCGGCGGGCGTCTCGCGGACGTTGGGGTCGGAAGCGGGGTCGCTCACCGGCGCCTCGCTGCTCGCGGGTCGGTCCTCCCCGCTCGCGTTCCCCGAGACCTCACTTCGTTCGGTCTCGCTGCTCACGACTCGCTCACCTCCGCGGGCGCGTCGGCGTCGTCCAGCTCCGAGACGGGGACGGCGCTCCCCGAGAGCTTCCCGGCGACCCAGGGGACGATCCCGCCGGGCAGCGCGAGGATGAAGACGAGCAGCATGGCGCCGAGGACGACCAGCGCCATCTCGCCCTCGACCGAGAGGCGGAAGTACTCGATGGCGATCGTGGCGATCACGGCGCCGAGCAGGCTCTTGCGCCCGCCGACGCTGACCCAGATGACGGGCAGCGTCGCGAACCACAGCGCGAACACCGGCGGGCTGATGTAGACGTTGCGCGCGGCGTAGAGCACGCCCGACAGCGCCGCGAGCGCGCCGCCGAGGGTGAAGGTCAGCAGCTTGATCCGCTTGACGTCGTAGCCGAACATTCGGGTGCGGTCCTGGTCCTCGCGGACGGCGACCATCACGCGGCCGAAGTCGGAGTTGACCAGCGCGCGCAGGCCGAGGTACGTCACTAACAGCAGTCCGAGCGCGAGGTAGTAGAACGGGTCGAACGCGAACAGCCCGAGCAACGACATCTCGTTGTACACGAACTGGAAGGAGGCGACGCCCTCGATACCGAGTTCGAGCAGCGGGATGCCGGGCATGCCGTTGAACCCGCCGAGCGGCGCCTCGCCGATGGTCCACTCCGACCCGGCGGTCTGGGCCATGAACGTGTGCATCGCCATCGTCGTGACGAGCGTGATGATGGTGACGTAGACGTTCCTGACGCCGCCGTAGAACATGAAGTAGCCCAGCAGCGCGGCCGCGCCGCCGCCGACGACGACGCCCGCGAGGGCGGCCGCGGTGATCCCCGTCGCGTCGGGGAAGTTGATCGAGACGACGCCGAAGGTGTAGCCGCCGACGCCGAAGAAGACGACCTGCCCGAAGCTGAGCACGCCCGAGTAGCCCCAGACGAGCGACAGCGACAGGCCCAACAGCGCGAGCACGAGGAACAGCGAGAACGACTCGCCGCTGCCGACGACCGGGAACGCGGCCAGCGCGAGGACGGCGACGGCGAAGCCGAGCCAGAAGCCCCGCGAGTTGCCGACGGTGTTCGGACCTTCCAGTCGGCCGCGGATCCGCGCGACTGCGCCGCCGTCGGTCCCGGTGGACCCGGTCGGTTCAGTCGCCATCGGTCGCCTCCTGTCGGCGGGCGCGCACCCGCTCGATGAGCCCGGTGATCCCGCCGGGGAGGAACCGAAGCGCCAGTATCGCCGCGACCAGCAGGGCGATCCGGCCGAACGTCGTCGAGTCGGTGAGGTTCGTCACGGTCGCGCTGACGGCGCCGAGGACGCCGCCGGACAGCGCCGTCCCGAGGACGACGCTGGGGCCGCCGACGACGACCGCGACGAACGCCTCGATGAGGAACTGGTCGCCCAGCGTCGGCTGCATCGACAGGACCGGCGCGAACAGCGCGCCCGTCAGGCCGGCCAGTCCCGAACCGATTCCGAAGGTGAGCATGTACGTCCGCTCGGTGTCGATACCCAGGGCTTTGGCCGTCTGTTCGTCCTGCATGGTCGCCCGGACGCGCGTGCCGAAGGTCGTGCGCGTGAACAGGTAGTAGGCCGCGACGAGGACGAGGATGCTGATCCCCGCGAGCACGAGCCGGTAGGTCGAGTAGGAGAAGGCGCCGTAGGCGACGTTGCCGAACGGCGTCCCCACCGTGTCGATGGAGTTCCCGAAGAGGATCCGGGCGCTCTGGACCATGACGAGGCTCAGGCCGAAGGTGGCGACCATCGAGTCGGCCAGCCGGTCGTACAGCGGTTCGATCAGGTCCCGCCCGACCGTCCGCTGGCCGATCCAGTTGGGGACGAACCCGGAGATGATCGTCCGCTCGACGACGACACCGAAGCCGGCCGTCAGCAGCGACGCGACGACCATCGCGGCCGGCAGGGGCAGGCCCAGGTCGGTGACCGACTTGGTCGTCGCGTACGCGCCGAAGAGGATGAACTCCCCGTGCGCGAGGTTGATGACGCCCATGATCCCGAAGATGACGGCCAACCCCGCCGCCGCGAGCACGACGAACGCGAAGCTATCGAGGAACTGGAACGCGAGGTTCAGGCCGTTGACCATCCCTACTGGGCCTCCTCGAAGTAGTCGACCGGCGTGTACTGGGTCTGCTCGGACTCCTCGCGCAGGTCGCAGCCGACCGTGTTCGAGAGGAACTGCTCGGGGATCTTGCGGTCGGTGATCGCCTCGAGGTTGTGCTGTTCGTCGGCGCGCATGACCCACATGTGGTGGTCGACGTGGTGGGTCGCGCCGTCGAGTTCGATCGTCTCGCCCTCCGGCGCCTCGGGGGCGCGCTCGGTGCCGAGGCTGATGCCGGATTCGAGCGCCTCGATGACCTCCGGCTGTTCGACCGTGCCGGCCTGCTCGACGGCCTCCTTGTACATGTACGTCGAGAAGTAGTTCGTCTCGGCCTCCTCGTTGACGTACTCGCCCTCGTCGGGGTACTTCTCGTAGTAGCGGTCAACGAGGCCGCCGTCGCCGGCGTTGCTCTCGGTCGGGACCTCTTCCATGTAGTTGACGCCCGCGTAGACGTTGGCCAGCGCCGGCGCGTCCAGGCGCTTGTGTTCGTAGCCCTGGGCCATCGCCGTCGACGTACCGATGGGCACGTCCAGCCCCGCCGAGGCCTTCTGCTCGTAGAAGGAGGCGTGGTTGGCGCCGACCAGCATCGACATCACGAAGTCCGGCTCGGCCGCCTGGATGTTGTTGATGACCGAGCCGAAACTGGACTCGGAAAGCGGGATGAACTCCTCGCCGACGATGTTGGCGTCGTTCTCGTCGGCCAGCACGCGCACCCAGTCGGCCGACAGCTGCCCGAAGTTGTAGTCGGCCGCGATGATGTAGATGTCCTCCCCGAACTCCTCGCGCAGGTACGGGAGGACGCTGCCGAGTTGCTGTCGCGCGGTCGGCCCCATCGCGAAGGTCGTCTCGTCGCAGACCCCGCCCTCGTACTGGGTCGTGTAGAAGTACAGCTGCTCGTTGCGGTTGATGATCGGCCGGATGGCCTCCCGCGTCGCCGAGGAGTAGCCCGCCCAGAGGGCGTCGACCTCCTCCTCGTTGATGAACTCCCGCGTCAGCTCCTGATAGCGCTGGTTGTCCGACTGCGGGTCCCGCGTGACCGGCTCGATCTGGCGGCCGCCGATGCCGCCGTCGTTGTTGATCTCCTCGATGGCGAGCATCGACGCCCGGTACTTCGGCGTGCCGTTCAGCGCGAAGTTGCCCGACTGGTCCTCCAGCACACCGATCTTCACCGTGTCGGCGCTGCTCATGGTGTCCGTCGCGCCGTTGCCGCCACCGCCGTCACCGCCGTCACCGCCGTCGTCGGTGCTCGAACACCCCGCGAGCCCGGCGACCATCGCCGCACCCCCCGCCGTCACGAACTGACGACGGCTGATCCCGTCGTCGCTCATGCCGCGACCTCCGATACAGAAATGTCACTAAATCTGTCCGAAACTTCGTTGTTTCCACCACAATACCCGTTCGACACCGCATGAACGTCCATCATATGCGTACGTACCTTCGATTTCGCAGACGGCAAATAAGGGTTTGCACTCGCGTATTATAGATGTCCAATACCCCTCGCTTGAATATTAGGGTATGTTAGGACGGCACGCAAATGGTGTACATTCGAACGATAGCAACGAGAAAACCACAGTTCCGCAGTTATATCGAGTGTGCCAGCTGAGCGCGATCTCCGCGTCAGTCCGGGTCCCGCCGTCGAAACGGAACAGTGACCGGACGATCAGAACGAACGGCCGATTTCCACGTGAGTGTGAGACGCCGGCGCGCCCTACTCGTCGACGACGACGACTTTCACCTGCTGGACGCCGCCGAGCGCGCGCAGGCGGTTGGCGAGTTCGGTGATGTCGCCGGCCGACCCCTCGACGACCAAGGTTTCCATGCAGGTGTCGTGGGAGAGGTGGATGTGCTGGACGGAGGTGATCGCCTCGGCCATCTCGTGTTGGATCGTCTGGAGGTCGTCGGCGATGCCGTCGACGTGGTGGTCGTGGACGATCACGACGGTCCCGTGGTGGTGGCCCTCGCCGCCGGTCTCCCACTCGTAGTCCGCGAAGAAGTCGCGCAGCGAGTCCCGGACCGCCTCGGACCGACTGTCGTACTCCCAGTCGTCGACGATTCCGTCCAGCCGCTCGACCATCGACGCCGGGAGCGTCAGACTGATGCGGTCGATGTCGTCGCTCATGCCCCCGCCTACGACGCTCGGCGTAATATGACTGGTCACCCGTCGCCGACCGCGGACGGGGGTCGAGTAATACTGCACGATGAGAAAGTATTATCCGGTGCGACGGCGACCGCCGAGTATGCACATCCCGGACGGCTACGTCGACCTGCCGCTGGCCGTGCTGTTCGCCGCGCTGTCGGTGGCAGTCCTGAGTTACGCCGCGCGGCGGGTCGGCGGCGAGGTCTCGGACACGCGTGCGCCGCTGCTCGGCGTCGTCGCCGCGGGCGTGTTCGCCGCACAGATGCTCAACTGGCCGATCCCCGGCGGGACGAGCGCCCACTTCGTCGGCGGCGCCTTCGCCGCGATCTTGCTCGGTCCCCACCTCGGCGCGCTCGCCGTCGCGACGGTCGTCGCGGTCCAGGCGCTCGTGTTCGGCGACGGCGGGCTCGTGGTGCTGGGCGCGAACGTGTTCAACATGGCCGTCGTCGAGGTGTACGTCGGCTACGCCGTCTACCGGCTGGTCGCGCCCTACGGCGAGTTCCGTGCGGCCTTCGCCGCCGGCTGGCTCGGCATCACCGCCGGGGCCGTCACCGCCGGGCTCCAGCTCGGCCTCTCCTCGGCGTTCCAGTACGAGCTCCTGACGACGCTCGCGATCATGGGCGTCGGCCACCTCGTCCTCGGGCTCGTCGAGGGCGCCATCACGGCCGTCGTCTACCGCTACCTCGCGCAGGCGCGGCCGGACCTTCGGCCGGCCGCCGCGCCGGAACCGGAGGTGAGCGCCTGATGGCCCCCGACTGGCTCCCGAAGGCGGTCGCGGTCCTCGTCGCGCTCGCCCTGCTGGCGCCCGTCTTCGGGTGGGCCGCCGGGCAGGTCGGCTACGCCGAGCCCCTGGAGAACGCCGCCGAGGCGACCGGCGCGACCGACGACGCCGAACCCGTCGATTCGGCGCCGTTCCCCGACTACGGCGTCCCCGGGCTCGGGTCCGCTCCCGGCACGCTCGTCTCGGCGCTCGTCGGGACCGGCCTGACCCTCCTCCTCGCGTTCGGTATCGGTCGCGTCCTCGGGAACGACGGCGACGCCGACACCGACGCGGTGCGGTGACCGACGACCGCGAATGAGTCGGACCGATCTGCTCGACCGCACGCTCGCCGGGCTCTCCGAGCGCGCCCGGTGGTTCCTCCTCGCCGAGGACACCCCCGCCCGCGCCGGGTTCCTGCAGGCCGTCGCGCCGAGCGTCAAGCTCGTCGGCCTGGTCGCGCTCGTCGCGCTGACCGTCACGCGACGGGACCTGCCGACCGTGGCGGCGCTGGCGGCGCTGGCCGGCGGCCTCGCGGTCGCCTCCCGCGTCCCCGCGCGGACGTTCCTCGGTCGCGTTGCCGGCCCGCCGGCGTTCGCGCTCGTCGCCGTCGCCCCCCAGACGCTTCTGATGGGCGGCCCCACCCTCGCCGGGACGCCCCTCTCCGCCGCGGGCGTCGGCTACGTCGCGGTCTTTTCCGCCCGCGTCGGCGTCTGCGTCGCCTTCCTCTCGCTGCTGTTGCTGACGACGCGCTTCTCGGACCTGCTCGCCGGGCTCGCCCGCCTGCGCGCGCCGGTCATCGCCGTCTCGCTGCTGGCGATCACCTACCGGTACCTCCTGCTCTTCTTCGCGGAACTCGAACGGATGGCCCGTGCCCGGCGCAGCCGGACGGTGGCCGAACCGGACCTGCGGCGCACGTGGCGCGACTCCGGGAACTTCCTGGGGACCTTCCTCCTGCGCAGCGTCGAACGGGGCGAGCGCGTCGAACGGGCCGCCCGCGCCCGCGGCGGCGGTGGCGGCCCGCGGCCGACCGCCGGCCGGACGCCGTTCGGCCGGGCCGACGCCGTCTTCGCGCTGGTCGTCCTCGCCGCCGTCGTCGGGGTGGGACTGGCGTGAGCGACGAGGACGCCGCACACCCCTCGGGCTCGCCAGCGAGCGACGCGGCGGACGCGCCGGCCATCGAGGCGACCGGCCTCAGCTACGCCTACCCGGACGGCACGCCCGCGGTCGACGGTGTCGACGTGACCGTCGATCGGGGCGAACGCGTCGCCTTGCTCGGTCCGAACGGCGCCGGCAAGTCGACGCTCCTGCAGCTGCTCGGCGGCCTCATCGACCCCGACGAGGGGCGGGTCCGCTACTTCGGAGAGACGACCGACGCCGACGCCGTCCGCGACCGGCTGAGCGTCCTCACGCAGAACCCCGCCGACTACCTGTTCAACCCCACAGTTCGGGAGGACCTGGCCTACGGTCCGGCCCAGCAGGGTCTCGCCGACGGCGAGGCCGAGGCCCGCGTCGAGCGCGTCGCCGACCGGCTCGACCTGACGGAACTGCTGTCGAAACCGCCCTTCAGACTCAGCGGCGGCCAGCAGCGCCGGGCGGCGCTCGCGAGCGCGCTCACCGTCGAGCCCGACGCGCTCCTGCTGGACGAACCCGTGAGCGATATCGACGCGGCCAACCGCGAGACGGTCCTCGCCCTGCTCGACGAGCTGGCCGCCGCCGGCGTCACGCTCGTCGTCTCGACGCCGGACACGGAGCTGGTCCCCCGGGTCGCCGACCGCGTGGTCCTGCTCGACGCGGACGGCCGCGTGGTCGCGAGGGGTTCGACTCGAGAGATTCTAACCGACACGGCCCTGCTGACCGACTGCGACCTGCGGCCCCCGCAGGTCGTCCGACTGTTCGACAGGCTGGCCGACGACCCGCCGCTGACCGTCGACGCGGCTCGCGACCGACTCGACGACGATATCTGATCGATCGTCCGGCAGAATCGACCGAAACGAAACGTTCCGTGCAGAGTTCGAGATCCGACGGTGCTATTTGCGCCGAAGCGAACCGCCTTGGGACGGCTATCCAAATAATCGCGCAGATGATCGACTATCGGCCGATCCTGTCGACGGACGTGGTTGTATGAGCGAGGATCTCGTCCCCGGCGAGGTGCGGACGGCGGAGGGGACAGTGACCATCAACGAGGGCCGCGAGACGGCGGCGGTGACGGTCGGCAACGCGGGCGACCGGCCGGTGCAGGTGGGGTCCCATTTCCACTTCTTCGAGGCCAACGCCGCCCTGGCGTTCGACCGCGAGGCCGCCTTCGGGATGCGGTTGAACATCCCCGCGGGCACCGCGGTCCGGTTCGAGCCCGGCGACGAGCAGACGGTCGAACTCGTTGCCATCGGCGGCAAGCGCGTCGCCCACGGGATGAACGGACTCGTGAACGGCAGCGTCGACGGCGACGCCGCGGCCGCCGTCGAACGGGCCGAGCGCCAGGGCTTCGGCGGCATCCCCGACCAGGCCGGGAAGCTCGATAGTGAGGACGGAACGGCGGCGGGCGACGGGACGGAGGGCGACTCGTGACCCGCGAGGTCGACCGCGAGGCCTACGCCGAACTGTACGGCCCGACCACCGGCGACCGCGTGCGCCTGGGCGACACCGAACTGTTCGTCGAAGTCGAGGAAGACCTCCGCACGCCCGGCGACGAGGCGGTGTTCGGCGGCGGGAAGACGCTGCGCGACGGCCTCGGGATGTCGCCGGGCACCACCCAGGCCGAGGGCGCGCTCGACTGGGTGCTGACGAACGCCCTGGTGATGGACCCGATCCTCGGGATCGTCGCCGCCGACATCGGCATCCGCGACGGCGAGATCGCCGGCGTCGGGAAGGCCGGCAACCCCGACACGATGGACGGGGTCGACATGGTCGTCGGCCCCTCGACCGACGTCTACCCCGCCGAGGGGAAGATCGCCACCGCTGGGGGGCTGGACATCCACATCCACTTCAACTCCGCGCAGTTGCACGAGCACGCCCTGGCCTCCGGCATCACGACGATGCTCGGTGGCGGCTACGGCGGCGGCGCGACCACGACGACGACCGGCCCCGAGAACATCAAACGGTTCCTGCAGGCCGCCGAGGAGTGGCCCGTCAACGTCGGCTTCTACGGCAAGGGCAACGCCTCCAAGCCCGGTCCCCTCCGCGAGCAGGTCGAAGCGGGCGCCTGCGGGCTGAAGCTCCACGAGGACTGGGGATCGATGCCCGCGGCCATCGACACCTGCCTCGACGTGGCCGAGGAGGAGGACGTGCAGGTGTGCATGCACACGGACACGCTCAACGAGGCCGGGTTCGTCGAGAACACCTTCGCCGCCGTCGACGGGCGGACGATGCACCTGTTCCACATCGAGGGCGCCGGCGGCGGCCACGCCCCGGACATCATGGAGATGGTCGGCCAGCCCAACATGCTCCCCTCCTCGACGAACCCCTCGATGCCCTACACGGTCAACACCTTCGACGAACACCTGGACATGGTGATGGTCTGCCACCACCTCAACCCCGACGTGCCGGAGGACGTGGCCTTCGCGGAGTCGCGGGTGCGCGCCGAGACCATCGGCGCCGAGGACGTGCTCCACGACGAGGGCGCCATCTCGATGATGACCTCCGACTCCCAGGCGATGGGGCGGATGGCAGAGGTGATCTGTCGCACCTGGCAGACCGCCTCGAAGATGAAGGCCCAGCGCGGCCCCCTCCCGGAGGACGAGGCGGCCGACACCCACGACGACGCCGACAACTTCCGGGTCAAGCGCTACCTCTCGAAGTACACGATCAACCCCGCCATCTCGGCGGGCATCGACGACTACGTCGGGACGCTCGAACCCGGCAAGCTCGCCGACGTAGTGCTGTGGGATCCGGCCTTCTTCGGGATCAAGCCCGCGATGACGTTCAAGGGCGGCTTCCCCGTCTACTCGGAGATGGGCGAGGCCAACGGCTCGCTGATGACCTGCGAGCCCATCAAGCAGCGGCCCCGCGCCGGCGCGATGGGCAAGGCCAAACACGGCCTCTCGCTGTCGTTCGTCAGCCCCGCCGCGGCCGAGGCCGGCGTCGGCGAGGAGTACGGTCTCGACGCGCCGGTCGTTCCCGTCTCGGGCGCCCGCACGCCCGGGAAGAGCGACATGCACTACAACGACTACTGCCCGGACGACGTCGAGATCGACCCCGAGACCTTCGAGGTGAACGTCGACGGCGAGGTCGTCTCGGCGGAACCGAGCGAGGAGCTGCCGCTGGCGCAGCGGTACATGCTCTAGGAGCCCCAGAATGAATCTAACACCCAAAGAGCAGGAGCGATTGACGGTCTTCATGGCCGCGGAGCTCGCCCGGCGCCGCAAGGAGCGCGGCGTCCGGCTGAACCACCCCGAGGCGGTCGCGTTCATCTCCGACTGGTGCGTCGAGCGCGCCCGCGACGGCTGGGACGTGGCCGAGATCCGCGCCGAGGCCTCCCAGCTGCTCGACCCCGACGACGTGATGCCCGGCGTCCCCGAGATGGTCGACATGATCCAGGTCGAGCCCGTCTTCCCCGACGGGACGAAACTCGTCACCGTCCACGACCCGATCCGGTCCTCGGGCGCGATGGACCCCGGCAGCGACGACGGGACCGGGACCGCGGAGGACGGCGGCGACGCTGGGGCGGAGGCCGACTCGTGAGCCTCACCCACCGCGACGTGGCGACGGTCGGTATCGGCGGTCCCGTGGGCTCGGGCAAGACCGCGCTCGTGACCGAACTCGTTCCCCGGCTTCGAGACGCCGGCCTGGACGTGGGCGTCATCGCCAACGACGTGCTCACGCAGGAGGACGCCGACGCCCTCCGGGAGCGATTCTCGGGCGTCGTCCCCGAGGACTTGGTCGCGGGCGTCGAGACCGGCGCCTGCCCCCACACCGGCATCCGCGAGGACCCCTCGATGAACCTCGCGCAGATCGACGAGTTCCTCGCCGACTACCCCGACCTCGACCTCGTCATCGTCGAGAGCGGCGGCGACAACCTCGCCGCGACCTTCAACCCGGAACTCGCCGACTACTCGCTGTACGTCATCTCGGTGGCCGAGGGCGAGGACATCCCGCGCAAGCGCGGCCCGGGCGTCGTCGACTGCGACCTGCTCGTGATCAACAAGACCGATCTGGCGCCTCACGTCGACGTGGATCTCGACGTGTTGGAGGCCGACGCCGACGACGTGCGCGACGGTCCGTTCGTCTTCACGAACTGCAAGGCCGGCGACGGGATCGAAGCGGTACAGGAGTACGTCAGCGAGGGCGTGCTGTTCGCATAATGGCCGCCGACACGCCCGAGGAACCGGCGGGACCACCCGACGGTCCGCCCGTTCCACCGAGCCGGCGCGACGGCGACGCGGCCGACGAGCCGCCCCACCCCGCCTTCGCCGACTACGCGACCGAATCGCTCCCGGCCGCGGCGGTCGGCTCGCCCGGCAAGGACGGTCGGCTCGAACTCCGCTTCGCCGCCGACGAGGGCGGCGAGACGAACCTCGTGCGGGATCTGGCCCGTGCGCCCTTCCACGTCAGCGGCACGCTCGGCCACGACCCGCTCCCCGAGGCCGAGACGGTCTACGTCCAGTCGCCGACCGGCGGCGTCGCCCAGGGCGACCGCCACCGGATCGACGTCGAGGTCGGGTCCGGCGCCGTCGCGCACGTCTCCACCCAGAGCTCCCAGAAGGTGCTCTCGATGGAGCGCAACTACGCCGCCGCGGACGTGTCGCTGTCCGTGGGTCGGGGCGGCCACCTCGACTACGTGCCCGAGCCGGCGATCCTCCACGAGGACTCCCGCTTTTTCCAGGCGATCGACCTCGACCTCGCGGCCGACGCGAGCGCCGTCGTCGGCGACGTGGTCGTGCCCGGCCGACTGGCCCGCGGGGAACGCTTCGACTTCGAACGCTACCTCTCGCGGCTGCGCGTCCGCCGCGACGACGCCCTGCTCGTCGACGACGCGACCCATCTGCGACCGGCCGACGCCGACCCCTCCGCTGCTGGCGTCATGGGGGAGTTCGCGGTCGTGGGAACGCTGTACGTCCTCGTTCCGGTCGGGGAGTCGGACGCGCTCGACGACCTGAGCGACCGGCTCCACGCGGCCGCGACGGGTGTCGCGGAGGCCGACGGTACCTCCGCGGCCGACGACCGCCGCGACGACACCGTCCGCGCGGGCGCGACGCGCCTCCCGAACGACGCGGGCTGTGTCGTGCGGGCGCTGGGCCACCGCGCGGAGACCGTGACGGCGGCGCTCCGGGCGGCGTGGGACGAGGCGAGAACCGACCTGCTGGGCGCCGGCGCGCCCGACTCGCGGAGGCCCTGATGCTGGTCGCCGAGACGTTCGTCGGACGGCTCGACGACGAGTCCGTCGCCGAGCGCGTCGAACGGGGCGACCCGCTCCGTATCGAAGTCGACGAGACCGAACGGCGTCGCTCCCGGTTCCGCACGACCGCCGAGGACGGCACCGACCTCGGGGTCGTCGTCGCCCGCGAACTGCGCGACGGCGACGTGCTCTCGACGGGCGACCGGCTCGTCGTCGTCTCGCTCGAAGCGGTCGACGCGATGGTGCTCGACTTCGGCGGCGTCGCCGACCCGGACCGAGCGGCGGTAACGGCCGCGCTCGAACTCGGCCACGCCGTCGGCAACCGTCACTGGGATCTGGCCGTCGAAGGTGAGCGGGCGTACCTCCCGCTGGCGGATACCCGCGATCGGATGGAGAGCACGGTCGACCCGCACCTGCCCGACGGCGCCACGGTGGGCTACGAGGCAGTCCCGCCGACGCTGTTCGACGAGAGGGGCGTCGACGGTGGTCACTCCCACGGTCAGGGCGACGGCGACCACTCCCACGGTCACGGCGACGGCGGCCACGACCACGGCCACGGCGACCACAGCCACGACCACGGCGAGGACGGCCACGACCACGGCGACCACGGCGTGCGCGCGCTCGACCCGAAATCGGGGGGCGACGACGCCGGAGGTGAGGAGTCGTGAGCGACGAGGCGACGCTGGAGTCGCTGCGGCTCGCGGACTCGTTCCTCCCGGTGGGGACCGACAGCGTCTCCTACGCCCTGGAGCAGTTCGTCGCCGACGACGCCGTGACCGGCGCCGACGAGTTGCGAGAACTGGTCGGGACGGTCCTCCGTCGCCAGCACGGCCGCGCCGATCTGGTGGCCCTGCGGGCCGCTTACGCCGCGGCCGACGAGGGCGACCTGTCGGGCATCGAGCGCGCGGACCGGCGGCTCACCGCGGCGACGCTCCCCGCGGAGTTCCGCGAGAGCTCCGAGCGGACGGGCGACCGACTGCTGACGCTCCAGCGGGACCTGCGTGACGGTGACCTGCTGGCGTCCTACGGCGCGGCGGTCGATGCCGAGGAGGCGCCCGGTAACTACGCGGTCGTCCTCGGGACGGTCGCGGCGCTGGCGGACGTGCCCGAGCGCGAGGCGTGTCTGCTGGCCTGTCACGAGTTCGCCACCGCGCAACTCGGCGCGGCCCAGCGACTCGTGCGCCTGGGTTCGACCGAGGTGCAACGCGTCCTCGACGAGTTGCGACCGGCGATGGTCGACGCCGTCGAGGCGAGCGCCGAGGGCGACGTCGACGACATGGCGCCGTTCGCCCCGCTGGTCGACGTGCGCTCCGCGGAGCACGAGCGGGCCCAGCGGCGGCTGTTCCTGAGCTGAGCGGCGAAATTCGGGGTCCGACGGCGCGGCTCAGACCGAGTCGAGGTCGATGTCGACGGCGTAGTAGTCGAGGACGAAGACGACGGCGGCGCCGACGACCGCCAGCGCGGCGAACGCTTCGGTCGTGGGAGCGTCCCAGACGACCGACGGGTACTCGACGGGGTCGTTCAGGGCCGTGATCGGCGCCCGGAGCGCCCCGAGCACGAGCGCGACGAGGAACGCGTAGGTCACCTCGCGGTTGGCGTCGAGCGCCGCGTGGATGACCCGAGCGATGGTGAACAGGCCGACGAGGCCGCCGCAGATGAACACCGTCACGACGACGCCGGGACCGGTCAGTTCGGCGACCGCACCCCGGGTCGCGACGGCCACGATCCCGTCCAGGAAGTCCCCGAGCTGTGCGTACATGTACGTGTACTGCCCGAGGATCACGAGCAAGAGCGACCCCGAGAGGCCGGGGAGGATCATCGCGCTGACGGCGACCGCGCCGGCGACGAAGACGACGGGGAGCCCGCCGCCGCCCAGCAGCGACTCCGAGTAGCCCGAGGCGACGAAGGCGACGACCACACCGGCGACGGCGGCGACGGCCTCCGGGAGGGTTCGGATAGCGACCGCCCGCAGGAGCACGAGCGCCGAGGCGCCGATCAGCCCGAAGAAGAAGCCGAACATCAGGACCGGCGCGTGCTCGTCGGCGTACTCGACGGCCTGCCCCACGAGGACGACGGCGGTCCCGATGCCCCCGAGTAGCGCGAGCAGGAACCACCCGTCGACCTCCTCGAGGACGGCCGCGGCGCGGTCGAGCGAGACGCCGCCGTCCAGGGGCGTGAGCGCGCGGAGCCCGTCGAGAAAGCGGCCGAGCGAGACGGCGTTGATCGCGGCGATGAGCCGCTCGTAGATGCCGGCGATGAGCGCGACGGTGCCGCCGGAGACGCCGGGGACGCCGTCGGCGGTCCCCATGAACAGACCGACGACGAACGTTCTCGCCCACTCGCGGACCGGCGGGACCGACTCGCGGAGCGTCACCTCGTCGCGGGCGCTGTCCGGGGCTGTCGTCATTCGGCTACACGTTCGCCTATCGGTGGGAAGTCTCTTGTGGAACGGGCGACCGCGGCCGAGCGTCGGCCGCGATCACGGGCGTGAAAATCCGGACGCGATGTCCGGACGGCGTGGGTTCGGGTGGGTGGGTGTGGGTGGTTCGGGTGCGAGTCCGAACGGGTGAGCGTTCGGACCGCGGTGGAATGGTGTGTGCCGAGCGGGCGCCCCGACCGCTCGGCCGGGACTCCCCCGGCACGGTCGACCGCGGGCTCGCGAGCCTGACGGCTCCGTGTTCCGCTGCTTACCCGGCGACCGTGTCGGGGGCCGTGACCGCTCCTGACGCCATTCCACTTCCCACATCGAACCGGGGTTATGTAAACCTTATTGGTAGACGAGATAACTATATTGTCTGTCAGGTATCGGAGCCGATCGTCGGCCCCGCCGACGCGAGCGGCGCCGGATCCCCCCGATCCGCGACTCTGTCACCCAAAGAACAATATCTGTCGAGACGTTTCGTGTCGATAGATGCGGACTATCGGACACACAACCGGACCGGAACGCGACCGAACGTCGGCCGGCCGCGGACGCTTCGTCGCGACTCCGGCGCGGTCACGGCCGAGCGAGGCGGACTCGGCCGCGGCGAGGCGACGATGAGCGGCCGGGCGCTCGGGACCGCGCTGCTGATCGCGGCAGCCGTCGTCGGCATGGGTGCGGTCGCGGCCGTCGACCCCGGAAATCCGGCCGAGGGCGTCGACCGGGAAAGAAACGGGACGTTCGTCGAGCGCCAACCCCTGGTCGGCCCCGGCGGCGGCGGGAGCGG
Source organism: Halosimplex rubrum (assembly GCF_013415885.1). NCBI lineage: Archaea > Methanobacteriati > Methanobacteriota > Halobacteria > Halobacteriales > Haloarculaceae > Halosimplex > Halosimplex rubrum. The sequence continues at coordinate 1,073,292 of NZ_CP058910.1, read as the reverse complement.
ATTCTACATCGACCTCCCCTTCTCGGTTCCCGGCGGTAGCTCGGTCCCGATCCCCGGGCCCGCGCTGGTACTCACCGCGCTCGCCGCCGGACTGGCGGCACTCTGGTATCGGTCGGAGACGGGCGTGTCGCTGGCGGGGCTCGGCGACGACGACGAGACCGGCGTCGGCGGCGGCGACGTGGATCTCTCGGCGGTCGGACGGGCGGCCGGCGCGGCCGCCGACCGGATCGACGCCGACGCCGACGTGGACAACGAGGTGTACCGCGCCTGGGACGAGATGCGCGCCCTGGTCGACCCGCCCGACCCCGAGACCACCGCGCCGGCGGAGTTCGCCGACGCCGCCGTCGCCGCCGGCATGGACCCCGACGACGTGGCCGAGCTCACCGAGCTGTTCGCGGAGGTGCGCTACGGCGGGCGCGACCCCGCCGACCGCGCCGACCGCGCCGTCGCCGCCATGCGCCGCATCGAGGCGGCCTACGCCGACGACGGCGACGGCGCTGGCGGTGAGAGCGTGGGGAGCGACGAGAGCGACGACTCGGGAGCGGCCGGCGACGGGGCCGCAGGGGGGCGCCGATGAAGCGCCGTGGCTGGGTCGGCGTCGGCGCCGTCGTCGTCGGCCTGGGGCTGGCCGCGTGGGGCGGCGGTCCCGGAACGTCCCGGGTCGCGGCCGCGCTCGCGGCGCTCGGGGCCGGTGCGGTGGTCGTCGCGGGACTGGCCGCTGCGGCGGGCCGCCGCTTCGTCGACCCCGACCGCTGGCGCCCGCGGGACCCCGAACGGGGCTTCCTGGTCCCCGTCCCCGGTGACGAGGACCCCGCGTTCGCCGGGGCTCGTGACCGAAGCCGGCCGAGCGGCGACGCGGCCGCCGCTCGCGACGGAGACGGTGGAGAAGGCGAGGACAGTGAGGGGGGCGAGGGGTCGGCGGTCCTCGCTCACGCGACGGGGCACTGGACGGGCGCGGTGGCGGTCGCGCTCGTGCTGGGCGGGCTCGGCGTCGTCTCGCGGGCGCCGGGGCTGGTGCTCTCGGGGGTGGTCGGCGCCGCCGTCGCGGGGTACGCGGGCGCGGTCGAACCGCCGCTCCGGGACGCCGAGACGGGCGAGCCGGCGGTGAGCGTCCGCCGGCGGCTCGCCGACGAGTCGCCCGAACCGGGCGACTCGGTGACCGTCGGCGTCGAACTGCGAAACGAGAGCGACGAGTACCTGACGGACGTGCGCGTCGTCGACGGCGTCCCCGACGAGGTGGCCGTTATCGACGGCTCGGCCCGCCACGGCGCGCCGCTGGCCCCCGGCGGCCGGACGACGTTCACCTACACCGTCCGGGCGACGCGGGGCGAACACGACTGGACGCGCGCCGAACTGACGGTCGCGGACCCCAGCGGCGCCGTCGAGTACGAGACGACCGTCGCGGCGTCGACGACCCTTCGATGTACGCTTCCCGTGCTGGACGGCGAGCGGGTGCCGGTCGGCGGGACGACCGCCGGCTTCGCCGGCCGCGTCGAGACCGACGAGGGCGGCCCCGGCATCGAGTTCCACGCCACCCGCGAGTACCGCCGCTCGGACCCCCTCTCGCGGATCGACTGGGGGCAGCTGGCCAAGACGGGCGAGCTGGCGACCGTCGAGTTCCGCGAGGAGCGGTCGGCGGTCGTCCAGCTCGTCGTCGACACGCGGCGGGCCGCCTACCGCGCGTCGGCGCCCGACGGCTACCACGCCGTCGAGCGCGGCGTCGACGCCGCCCACCGCGTGTTCGACGCGCTCCTCGACGCCGGCGACCGCGTCGGCTTCGAGACGTTCGGGCGCGAGCGCGACGGCTGTCGACTCGCGCCCGGCGCCGGCGGCGACCACCGCGCTCTGGGCCGCGAGCTGCTGAACGTCCACCCCGCGCTGTCGCCGGTCCCGCCCGCCCGGAAGCTCCACGAGCGCTACCCGCCCGACCGGCGCACGACCCTCCGGCTGCGGCGTATCCGCCGGATCCACCGGCGGCTCGACCCTGACGCGCAGATCATGCTCGTCTCGCCCTGTTGCGACGACTACCCGCGGCGGGTCGCCCGCCGGCTCGCCGCCTACGGCCGCGACGTGACCGTCGTGAGCCCCGACCCGACCGTCCGGGACACCGGCCCCCACGAGCGCGCCGCCGACGAGCGCGACGAGCGGCTGTCGGCGCTCCGGTCGGCCGGCGTCCGCGTCGTCGACTGGACGGACGACGAGCGGTTCGACGCCGCGCTGGCGCGGGCCCGACGGCGGTGGTCGGCGTGAGCGACGCGACCGACCGGGCGCCCGCCGCGGACCGCCCCGTCGCCGCCCCCGAAGACGAGTCGGGAACGGACCCGGAATCGGTCGGATCGGACGACGGCGGGCTCGCGGGGCGCGGAACCGCGGGGTCCGACCCCACAGCGGGAGCGAGCGAGCGGCGCACGGGCGGGTCGGCGGCCGGAACGCGCGCGACGGCCGCATCGGTCGACCGCTCGCCCGCGCGGACGAGCGCCCGGCTCGCGGTCGCGCTGGCGGCGGTCGCCACGCTGTGGCTCCCGACGATCGGCGGACGGGCGTTCGGCCTCGTCGGAACGGCCCTCGTCGCGGTCGGTGCCCTGCGGGGCCGTCGAAGGAGGGTCACCGCCGGCGCCGTCGCGCTCGTGGCCGGCGTCGCGTCGGCGGGGCTGGCCGGCGCGCCGCCGCTCGCGCTGGTCGGCGCGACGCTGTGCGCACTCCTCGCGTGGGACACCGGCCGCTACGGGATCACCGTCGGCGAGCAGCTCGGCCGCGAGGCGTCGACCACGCGCCTCGAACTCGCTCACGTGGCGGCGACCGCGGCGGTCGGGACCGCGGCGGCCCTGCTCGGAACCGCCTCCTACCTCGTCGTCGACACCACCACCGACGGCGTCGCCGTCGTCGTCCTCCTCGTCGGCGTCGCGCTCGTGCTCTCGGCGCTCCGGTGACCGCCCCAGGGTCCCGTCGACACCCCTTCGAGGGGCGCGGGTCGGAACAAATATGTCGTGGGTCGCGCGAAGTGGGGGCGTATGGACACGCGGTCGCGACTGGTCCGCGCGCTCGCCACGCCCGTGCTGTTCTGCCGGCAGGCGAACCGGCTGTATCACCGACGGCTCGGGCTCCGGGAGTGCAACGACGCGGGGACGGACCCGTTCGAGGCCGACTGGGACACGCTGGTCGTGCTCGACGCCTGTCGGTACGACATGTTCGAGCGGCGGTCGACGCTCCCGGGCGACCTCGAACGCCGGCGGTCCCGGGCCTCGACGACCGTGGAGTTCCTGCGAGCGAACGTCGACGGCCGCGACCTGCGCGACACGGTGTACGTGACCGCGAACCCGCAGCTGCACCAACATCGCGAGTCGATCCGGGCTGAGTTCGCCGACATCGTCGACATCTGGTCGGGCGAGGGCTGGAGCGAGGAACACGGGACGGTCCTCCCCGAGACGATGACCGAGGCGGCGCTACGAGCGAACGAGGAGTACCCGAACAAGCGGCTCGTCGTCCACTACATGCAACCGCACTACCCGTTCGTGGGCAGCGAGACCGACTTCGACGGCGGCGATTTCACCGACCCCGAGGCCACCGAGGAGAACGTCTGGGTCCAGCTGCTGCAGGGTCGGCTCGACGTCGACCGCGAGGCGGTCTGGGAGCTGTACGACGCCAACCTCGACCGGGCGCTGCCCCACGTCGAGCGGTTGCTGCGCGAGTTCGACGGGAAGACGGTCGTCACGGCCGACCACGGGAACATGGTCGGCGAGCGGGCGTTCCCGATCCCGTTCCGGGAGTGGGGTCACCCGCGTGGGGTCTACACGCCCGAACTCGTCGACGTGCCGTGGCTCGTCCACGAGGACGGCCCGCGCCGGACCGTCGACGCGTCGGCGCCCGCCGCCGCGAGCGAATCGCTCGACGACGACGTGGTCGCCGACCGACTGCGGGACCTCGGGTACGCGGAGTAATCGTGCGGGTCGGCTTCGTCCACCCGACGTATCCGCAGGGCGAGGGGACGGGCGCGACCCACAGCGCCTCCCGGATCGTCTTCGAGCTGGCCGACCGCGGCCACGACGTGACGGTCTACTGCTGGGCGGACCCGCCGGCCGACGCGACGTTCGAGCGGGATATCTCGGTGCGCTCGCTCGACGCGGACGGCTCCCCGTACCACTCGGCGCTGCAACTCGACGCCGCGCTACGCGAGCGCGTCCCCGAGTTCGACGCCTTCGACGTCGTCCACAGCTACGTGCTGAACAGCCTCCCGGCGCTGGGCGAGGTCGCGGCCGAGACGAGCGCGGCGACGGTGCTGACGCTGAACGCCTACGGCGCGGTCTGCCCGAAGAACGACCTCCGGTACATGGACCGCGAGCCCTGTACCAGCAACGGGCTCGCGAAGTGCGCGGCCTGTTCGGTCGCGACCAGCGGCGGCCACGACGAGGACGGCCCCCTGTATCGGTCGGCCAGCCGGCTGGGCTACCTGAAGCTGGTCCGCGAGGGCGAGCGCGTCGCCGACCGGATCGACGCCTACCACGCCCTCTCGCCGCACATCCGCGAGACCTACGCCGAGTTCGGGTTCCCGCGCGACCGGCTGACGGTGATCCCGAACATCCTGGACGAGCGGTTCGACCGAGCGCACGGGAGCGACTTCGAGGAGCCCTACGAGTTGCTGTACGTCGGGTCGCTCGACGAACACAAAGGCGTCGACCGCCTGGTGCCGGTCCTCGACCGGCTGAACGGGTCGGGCGAACGGTACCGGCTGACCGTCGTCGGCGACGGCGGGCTCCGGACCGACCTGGAGGCGGCGGCCGACGAGCGGGGCCTCGGCGAGTCGGTCACGTTCACCGGCTGGCTCGACAACGACGACCTCCCGGCGCTGTACGCCGCCCACGACTGTTTCCTCTACCCCGGTCGGTGGGACGAGCCGTTCGGCCGGGTGTTCCTCGAAGCGCTGGCGGCCGGGACGCCCGTCGTCGCCAGCGACGTGGGCAGCGTCGCCGCGATCGTCGGCGACGGCGGAGTGACCACCGACGGCTCCGTCGAAGGGTTCGTCGACGCGGTCCGGACGCTGTTCGACGGCGACGCCGCGGCCACCTCCGCGGCGGCCAACCGGACGGTCGAACGCTACCGGGCCGACGCCGTCGTCCCGCAGTTCGAGGCGCTGTACGAGCGAGCCGTCGAGCGGTCGGACGCCGTCGAGCGGTAGCGGCCCCGCTCGGCCGGCGGTCGACGTCCGGCGACGGGCGTGATTCGGGACGGAGCCGGTTCGGGGACGGCGTGCATCCCGTCAGATCGGCACGCAGGACTCTCGAACGCGCGTCTTTAGGCCGGCCAAACAATATGTGAAAGCCTTTTACCGTCGACCGACGAGGTGCGGGCACGCTGAATCGAACGATGCGAACGACGCCAGACAGGTCGCCCCCGGGAGGCGCGCTCCAGTGACGATCATCGACGAGTCCGGGCGCCTGTTCGGACGGGTCAACGTCTACGACGCGCTCGTGGTGGTCGTCCTCGTCGGCGCGCTCGGCGCCGGCGTCCTGTTCGTCGACCCGTTCCCCGAGGGCGGCGACCCGGCCGCGCGCTACGCGACGGTCGACCTGGGCCAGCAGCCGCTGTCGACGGCCGCACGGATCGCCGAGGGCAACGACTCCGGCGGCGCGCTGGCCGTCACCGACGCGTACGTCGGCCCCGGCGACGGCGACACGGCGTCGGTCGTGGTCCGCGTCCGGGTCAACGGGACGCTCGTCGACGACCCGGCGGCGGACGCTTCCGTCTTCGAGTTCGGCGGCGAGACCCTGCGCCGGGGCGACAACCTGACGCTGGAGACGGCCGCCTACGACGCCGAGGGCGAGGTGGTCGAGCTCGGGGCCGCGAACACGACCCTGGAGACGGGACGGCTACCGGTCCTCGTCGAGGCGAGCGTGCCGCCGGCGACGGCCGCGCTCGTCGACCGCGGCGACGGCTACCGGCTCGACGACCGGACGGTCGCGACGGTCACCGAGACCACCGTCGCCTCCGCCGGGGGCGGCAACCGGACCGCCATGCTCGGCCTCTCGCTGCGGACGGTCCGCTACGGCGGTGGCACCTACTTCGGCGACAGGCGGGTCCTCGTGGGCCAGACCGTCCCGTTCCGCACCGAACGCTACGCGCTGTCCGGGTCGGTGACGCGGTGGGGCAACGCCTCGCTGCCGGGCGAACCGGCGAGCGCGACCGCGGTCGTCCGGCTGGACGGCGTCGAGCCGGACATCGCCGACGGCCTCGAAGCGGGGATGGTCGAGCGGCGCGACGGGACGACCCTCGCCGAGATCACCGACGTGCGGTCGGAACCGGCGTCGGTCGTCCTCACCAGCGAGGACGGCAACATCTACGAGCGCGAGCACCCGCGGAACGAGGACGTGTACCTCACCGTCGACCTGCGCGTGCGCCGCACCGACGACGGCCTCCGCTTTCGCACCCGACCGGTCCGGGAGGGCTCGAACGTGCTGCTGGACTTCCGGACCGTCGCCGTCGACGGGACCGTGGTCGACGTGGGCGCCTGAAACGGCTCTCGGCCGTTCGCCCGGTCCGCGAACGCACCGGTACGAGGACCGGGTCGCGTCGGTTCCGCGACGAGTCCGACTCGTCACCCTACTTTCGGCCACCCTAAAAATCGGAATCGTTTTGAGGGTCGCCTAAAATTACTTCATCCAACGAGGGCAACGCGAATGAGGCAATCAATCGAACGTGCGGATCCGGCGACTCCGGGAAGCGCCGGGACGGGGCTGGTCCGGGCATGACCGGGCCGCGAGAGGTCGTCGGTTCGGGCTACAGCTACGTCACGAACGACGAGGCCGTCGGGAAGACGATCGGGTTCCGCGAGGTGGACGTCGAGCGCGACCTCGGCCGGCTCCACGCCTGGCTGAACAGCGAGCACGTCCTGCCGTACTGGACGCAGGACGACCCGCTGCCGGAGGTCCGGGAGACGATCGAACGGCGGGCGAACGACAACGGGCAGACGCTGTACATCGGCTATCTCGACCACGTGCCGATGAGCTACTGGGAGTCGTACTGGGCGGCCGACGACCGCATCGCCGGCTACTACGACGCCGACCCGGCCGACCAGGGGATCCACCTGCTCGTCGGGCCGGAGGAGTACCTCGGCGAGGGCTACGGGGCGCCGCTGGTGCGGGCGATGGTCGCCTTCCAGTTCCGCCACCCCGAGACCGACCGGATCGTCACCGAGCCGGACGCCCGCAACGAGCGAGCCATCCGCGTCTTCGAGAAGAGCGGCTTCGAGCGCGTCCGCGAGGTCGAACTGCCGGACAAGACGGGCCAGCTCATGGTCTGCGACCGCGAGCGCTTCGAGGAGGAGTACGCGTGACCGACCGCGTCCACGACGTCGTCGGGATCGGCGTCGGGCCGTTCAACCTCGGGCTGGCGGCGCTGCTCGACGGCGCCGACGCCGACCTGGACGTCCGGTTCCTCGAACAGGAGCCGGCGTTCGACTGGCACGAGGGGATGCTCGTCGAGGAGACCACGATGGAGGTGCCGTTCCTCGCCGACCTGGTCACGATGGCGGACCCGTCGAACCCCTACAGCTACCTCAACTACCTCCAGGCCGAGGACCGGCTCTACGAGTTCTACTTCTACGAGGAGTTTTTCATCCCGCGCCGCGAGTACAACGAGTACTGCCGGTGGGTGGCCGACCGGCTCCCGTCGCTCGAATTCGACAGCCGCGTCACCGACGTGCGCGTCGACGGGGACCTGTTCGTCGTCGAGACGGTCGACCCGACGACGGGCGAGCGCGACCGCTACGCCGCCGAGGACGTGGTGATGGGGATCGGCACCCAGCGACACGTCCCCGAGCAGTTCGAGGACTGCCTCGGCGGCGACGTGTTCCACTCGGCGTCGTACCTCCACAACCGCGAGCGCTGTCTCGACGCCGACTCCGTCACGATCGTCGGCTCCGGCCAGAGCGCCGCGGAGGTGTTCCGCGACCTCCTCGAACGACAGGCCGACCGCGAGTTCGGCCTCGACTGGATCACCCGCTCGCGCGGCTTCTTCCAGATGGCCGACGCCAAGCTCGGCCACATGATCTACACGCCCGACTACACGGAGTACTTCTACGACCTCGACCAGGGGACGAAAGACGAGCTGCTCGACGGGCAGGACCTGCTGTACAAGGGGATCGACGAGCGGACGAGCGGGCGGATCTACGACGCGCTGTATCGGCGCTCCGTCGGCGACGGCGACCCGGACGTCGGCATGCTCGCCGCGACCGAGGTCGCGGACATCGGCACCGTCGACGTCGGGCCCGACCGCTCGGTCAGTGACCGCTACCAGTTGATCTGCCACCACTGGCAGGAGGACGAGCGGTTCCTCCACGAGAGCGATGTGGTCGTCCTCGCGACGGGCTACGCCCGGACGGAGCCGCCCTTCCTCGCGCCGCTGGAGGACCGTATCCGCCGCGACGGCCAGGGCCGCCTGGCGATCACGAAGGACTTCCGGCTGGAGACGGACCTGCCCGGCGAGATCTTCGTCCAGAACGCGGAGCTGCACACCCACGGGATCAACGCCCCCGACCTCGGGCTCGGGCCGTACCGCAACGCGACGATCGTCAACGGGATCGTCGGCGAGGAGGTGTACGACGCCTCGCGGGCCGACACCTTCCAGCAGTTCGCCGTCGACGAGTTCGTCGCCGAGCGGGGGGCCCGCCGTATCCCGGAGTCGCGACCGCGACTCCGGGGCGACGACTGAGATGGTCGGGCTCTCCGGAGTGTTCGGCGCGGGCGCCGGCAGCTGCGAGGTGGCGACGGTGCCGCCGACGGTCGACGACGAGGTCACCGACGGCTACCGCGACCGGGACGTTCGGGTCCGGTCGGCGTTCCACGCGGGGACGGCGACCGACCAGCCGGCCGAGACCGCCGACGGCGCGCTCGTGTGGCTGTGGGGCGAGGTGTACAGCGTCACCGACGGCGACGGCGACCGGACGACCGTCGACCCGAACGAGTCCGCTCGCACGTGCGCGCGAGAGTACGCGAAACGCGGGCTGAGGTTCGTCGAGCGGCTCGACGGGGAGTTCGCCGGCTTCGTGTACGAGCCGGCCGCGGGGACGGTCACGCTCTTCCTCGACCGACTCGGGGCGCGGCCGCTGTACTACGCGGTCGCCGGCGACGGTATCGCCGTCTCGACGAACGTCCAGACGGTCCCGGTCGTTCCCGGGTTCGAGCCCCGGTTCGACGAGCGGGCGCTCGCCGAGTACGTCTACAGCCGGCGGACGCTCGGCACGACGACGCCCATCGAGGGGGTCCGACAGCTCCCGCCGGCGACGACGCTGACCTACGACGTCGACACCGGCGACACGGAACGGCGGACCTACTGGGAGCCGCGACACCGGCCGGTCGACGAGCCGCTGTCGTATTTCGTGGACGAACTCGCCGAGCGCTTCGAGCGGGCGGTCGCCGACCGGACGAGCGACGACCGCGACCACGGCCTCCTGCTGAGCGGCGGCAGCGACTCCCGAGCGGTGCTGGCCGCCGCCGAGGGGCCGCTCTCGGCCTTCCACCTGAGCGACGGCGACACCCGGGAGGCGCGAGTCGCCGAGCGGTCGGCCGACGCCGCCGGTGCGGACTTTCACCGGCTGGACCGCGGGCCGGCGTATCACGCCGACTTGCTCGACCGGGCGGGCCCGATCCAGGAGTTCGTCGGCCCGTTCCACACGGGCCACGCGCTCGGGTTCGCCGACGAGATCCGCGGCGAAGCCGACACGCTGCTGACGGGGCTGTACAGCGACGACCTCTTCGGCTCCTGGAGCGTCCCCCAGGCCACGCTCGACCTCCCGGCGGGCGTCCGGTTCTGGCTCCCCGTCGAGCGGCTGCCGTCGACGACCGCCGCGTTCGTCGACGGCCAGGTGACAGCGGGGCCGACGCGCCGGCCGGCCTTCCTCGACGCGACGCCGCTGGGCGAGATCCTCGCCGACAACATCGCGTCGCGGGACGGCCGGGTCGACTACCACGGCGTCGAGTACGAGTCGGTCGAACAGCTCGGCCTCAGTTCGACGCTGTACCCCATCACGAACGGGATCGGGTTCGACCTCTACAGCGCGGTGCAGATCGCGCCGACGCGCAACCCGTTCCTCGACCGCCGGCTGGTGGAGTTACACTGCTCGATGCCGCTGCGGTACCGCCTGCGAGCGGACCCGCTCCACCGGGCGATCGACCGGCTCGACGGTTCGCTGGCCGCGATCCCCCACGCCGGGACGCGAGTGCCCCTGACGTACCCGAAGGCGGCCCACGCGGTCGGCAACCGCGTGGTGAACCAGCTCGACAAGCTCGGCGGGGCCGACTACCGGACCGACGGGCCCTGGCAGGACAAGAACGAGGTCGTCCGGACCGACGACTTCGTCGGTCGCGCCCTCGACCGCAACGACGCCCTGCTCCGCCGGCTCCCGGGGGTCGACGCCGCAGCCGCCCGCGAGACGTACCGCCGCCATCGCGCGGGCGAGACGAACGCGGCCGAGGAGCTGTACCGGCTGGTCAGCGTCCTCGAGATGCCGCTCACGCGGCGCGTGCTCGACGGCGATAGCGAGGCCGTCGAAGACGAAGAGACGGTTCGCGCCTGAGAGCCGTGCCGCGGTGGCGGCCCGTCAGTCCCGGGGGAACCACTGCAGCGGGTGGTCGGCGACGAGGTCGACGGCGACCGGCTGCCCCACGTCGAACACCTCGGTGTGGTTCTGGAGGCAGTGGACCGTGTCGCCGCCGGCCGTCTCGACGCGGTAGACGAACGAGGGGCCCTGGTACTGCCGGCTCGTGATCCGGCCGTGGGCCTCTCCCTCGGTCGTCGGCGTCGCCCGCAGGTCGTCCGGGCGGACGAGGACGTCGACCGTCTCCCCCTGCACGGCGTCGAGGTCGGCGATCCGGTCGGCGTCGATCCGACCCAGGTCGGTCGCGACCGTGTCCGCCTGGCGCTCACCCGAGAGAAAGCCCGTGCGGCCGAGGAAGGAGGCGACGAACCGCGAGGCGGGGCGCTCGAAGATCCGCTCCGGGCGGCCGACCTGCCGGAGCCGGCCGTCGTTCATGATGCCGACGCGGTCGGCGACCGACAGCGCCTCCTCCTGGTCGTGGGTGACCCAGATGGCGGTGACGCCCGTCTCGTCGATGATCCGGCGGATCTCCTCGCGCATCGAGACGCGGAGGCTCACGTCGAGGTTGCTGAGCGGCTCGTCCAGCAGCAACACGTCCGGTTCGGGCGCGAGCGAGCGGGCGAGCGCGACGCGCTGTTTCTGCCCGCCCGAGAGCTCGCCGGGGTAGTCCTCGCCGTGGTCGGCGAGGTCGACCAGTTCGAGCAGGTCGGCGACGCGCTCGCGGCGGTCGGCCTCGTCCCAGTCGTCGAGGCCGAAGCCGACGTTCTCCGCGGCGGTCATGTGCGGGAACAGCGCGAAGTCCTGGAAGACGAGCCCGATACCGCGCTCCTCCGGCGGGACGACCGTCCCGTTGTCGGCGTCGGCGATCGGCGTCTCGCGCAGTTCGATGGACCCGGCGTCGGGGTGTTCGAGGCCGCCGACCAGCCGCAGCGTCGTCGTCTTGCCACAGCCCGACGGGCCGAGCAGCGTGAGCACTTCGCCGTCGCCGACGGTCAGCGACAGCTCCTCGACCGCGGTCTCGGAGGCGTACGACCGGACGACGCCGTCGAGTTCGAGCACGGGCTCGCCGACCGGTCCGTCGGTCGCGTCGGGGGCGGTCGACGTCGCGGGCGTGGCGGCCGGGTTCCGGTGGATATCACGTGACATGCGTTAGTCCTCCTGTGAGAGGATGACGACCATCGAGAGGCCGGAGACGACGATCAGCGCGAGGGCGGGGACGGCGACCGCTCCGTAGTTGGCACTTTCGCGGAGGCCCCAGATATACGTGACGAGTGTCTCGAAGCCCGTCGGGTGGAGCAACAGCGTCGCCGGCAGCTCCTTCATCGTCGTGAGGAACACGAGCGCGGCGCCGCCGATCACGCCGGGCGCGATGAGCGGGAGCGTGATCCGGCGGAACGCGGCCGAGCGGGTGCGGCCGAGGGTGCGGGCGGCCTCGGTGAGGCTCCGGTCGACGCGGCGCACCGACGACCGGGTCGCGCCGACCGACTGGGGGAGAAAGCGGACGACGTAGGCGAATATCAACAGCGGCAGCGCCTGGTAGAGCTGGGGCGAGTAGTCCGCACCGAAGAGGTCCGTCGAGAGCCCGCCGGCGGCCGACTGGTACCAGACGCCGAAGAACACGAGCGCCAGCCCGAGGACGATCCCCGGCATCGCGTAGCCGACGTAGGTCGCCCGGTCGAACAGCTCGGCCAGCCGCGATCGGTGACGCGCCGCGAAGTAGGCGACCGGGACCGCCGCGACGGCACAGACCAGCGCCGTCGCCAGCGACACCTTCGTCGAGTTGAGCGCGAAGCCCCACTGGAACTCGGTGCCGATCCGCGCGGCCGTCTCGGGGCTGCGGACCAGCCACAGCACCAAGACGCCGATCGGGACGACGAGACAGAGGGCGACGACGACGGCACAGAACAGAAGCGCCGGGAGCTTCCAGGCGCCGAGCGAGACCGTCGTGTCGCTCCCCTGGTTCGGGCTCGCCCCGACGTAGGCGCCCTGCGTCGAGTCGCCGACCCGCGACTCGATGGCGAGGATGACCGCCGTGATCGCCAGCAGCTGCAGCGACAGCAGGGCGGCGGTCTCGCGGCCGAACGTGTTGAACTCGACCATGATGACCCGGGTGAACACGTCCAGCCGCAACAGCGCCGGCGTTCCGAAGTCCGAAAGGGCGTACAGCGCGACCAGCAGGGCGCCGGAGGTGATCCCAGGGAGGAGCTGCGGAAGCGTCACCCGCTTGAACGCCGCCCAGCGGGAGATCCCCAGCGTGCGGGCGGCCTCGACGAGCTGCTGGTCGAACGACAGCAGCGACGCGCGGGTCGTGATGAAGACGTAGGGGTAGGTGTACAGCGTGAGCACGAGCGCCGTGCCGGGGAACCCGTAGATCGAGGGGATCGACGCGATCCCGAGGGGCGCGAGCACGTCGGCGAGTTCGCCGCTGGGGCCGAACGCCATGATGAACGTGAAGGCGCCGAGGTAGCTCGGGACGACCAGCGGCAGCGCCACGGCGACCGTCCAGAACCGGCGGAACGGGAGGTCGGTCCGGACGGTCAGGAAGGCCAGCGGGACGCCCAGGAGTATCGAGAAGCCCGTGACGGCGGCGACGAGTCCGAGGCTGGTCAGCAGGATCTCGACGGTCGCCGGCCGGGCGAGGATCGACAGCGCGTAGTCGGTGTCGACCTGGAGGACGCGCACGACGATCCACGCGAGCGGCGAGAGCACCGCGGCGGCGATCGCGGCGCTGAGCAACGCCAGTCCGACCGGGCGGCCGTCGGTCTCCTCGCGGTCGAGCGGGTCGACGAGCCGGTCGACGACGGACATCTTACAGCACGCCGGTCTCGCGGAGCAGTCGCAGCGTCGGTTCCAGGTCCGACAGCTTCGCCAGGTTCAGGTCCGGCGGGTTCAGCTCGTCGATGCGCGGCAGGTCGCCGACCGGCGGGACGCTCGGCAACAGCGGGTACTCGTAGCCCCGCGTCCCGAGGAACTCCTGGGCCTCGATGCTGAGCAGGTGGTGGATGAAGTCGGCGGCCAGCTCCTCGTTGTCCGTGCCCTTGACGATCTCCGTGCCCGAGCAGTTGATGAGCGCGCCGGCGTCGCCCTGCGTGAACGCCAGCTCCAGCGGGGCGTCGGGCCGCTCCTCGCGGACGAGCCGCGAGTAGTAGTGGTTCCCGAAGCCGGCGCCGAGCTCGCCGCTGGCGACCTGGTTGGCGACCACCAGCTCGTTGTCGTACGTGCCGGTGTTCTGTTCCTGCATCCCCTCGAGCCACTGCCGCGTCGCGTCCTCGCCTTCGAGCAGCCGCATCGCGGTGACGAACGACTGGAAGGCGCCGTAGGTCGGCGCCCACCCCATCGCGTCCCCGAAGCGGTCGTCGTCGGGGAACGCCGAGATATCGTTCGGGATGTCCTCGGCCGAGAACTCGTCGGTGTTGTACGGGACACTGCGGGCGCGACCCATGGTCCCGACCCACTGGTCGGTGGGGTGGAACGTGTCCGGGATACTCCGGACGACGCGTTCGGGCAGCTCGACGGTCGCGTCGTTCTCCGCGACGATGCCGATCGACCCCGCGTCGATGGCCCAGAAGACGTCCGCCGGGCTCGACCCCGCGGTCGCCTCCTCGATGATGGTGTTGGCGAGCTGCGACGAGGACGCCTTGCGGGGGGTGACGGTGAAATCCCGGTAGGTGTTCTGGATCCGCCACATGAGGTTCTCGTAGAGGCCGCCCTCGCCGCCGCCGAGATACACCGTCAGCTCGCCCCGCAGGTCGGGCAGGTCGAGCATCGAGATGCCCGTGTACTCGTCGGGCCGGTTCTCGATCAGCGGGCCCGACCCGCGCCACTCCTCGATGTTGTAGAGTTCGTCGGCCGCGTAGGTCCGCGGCTCCGGGACCGTCCCGGCCGACGTGGCCGTCCCGTCGTCGGTCGAGCCCGGCGCGGGCGTGGCGGTCCCGCCACCGCCGCTCCCGTCGCTCCCGCACCCCGCGAGCGCGAGCAGACCCGCCGTCGAACCGACCGTTTTCAGGAACCGCCGTCGACCCGGCGTCGTCCGGCGGCCGCTCGCCGGTCTCCGGTGGCCACCCTCGCCCTCGCCGCTCCGGTCCTCGTGCATGGATCGAGATGGTTTTTGGCCGACCTAAAATGTTGTTATGTTCGGTGACGGAATGGGGACGGCGACGAGGGGCGACGGTCAGGCGCGCCGTCTCGGCCGGTCCGGTCGCGGTCACCGCCGCTGCATCGCGTAGAGGTCGGCGTACTCCCCGTCGCGCTCCAGCAGTTCGTCGTGGCCGCCGACCTCGGAGATCCGGCCCTCGTCCAGGGTGTAGATGCGGTCGGCGTTCTCGACGGTCGACAGCCGGTGGGCGACGGTGACGGTGATGTACTCCCGGTCCATCCCCTCGATGCCGCGCTGGACCTCCCGTTCGAGGTTCGCGTCCAGGTCGCTCGTCGCCTCGTCGAGACACAGCACGTCGGCGTCGTCCAGCAGCGCGCGGGCGATGGCGACGCGCTGTTTCTGTCCGCCCGAGAGCCGGACGCCGTCGTCGCCGACGCGGGTGTCCAGCCCGTTCGGGAGGTCGTCGAGGAACTCGTCGACGCGGGCGATCGCACAGACCCGCTCGAGTTCCTCGCGAGAGGCCTCCCGGTCGGCGATCGTGAGGTTGTACCGGAGGGTGTCGTCGAAGACGTAGGGGTCCTGACCGACGACCGCGACGCGGTCGCGCCAGCCGGCGACGTCCATCTCGCCGATGGGGACGCCGTCGGCGCGGATCTCGCCGTCGGTCGGTTCGTGCATGCGCGCGAGCAGCGACACCACCGTCGACTTGCCGGCGCCCGACTGGCCGACGAAGGCCACGAACTCGCCGCGCTCGACCGAGAGGTCGATCCCGTCGAGGACGGTCGTCTCCCCGTCGTAGGAGAAGGTCACGTCGTCGAGGGTGACCGACTCGACCCGGTCGGGGACCTCGCGGCGGGCCCGCCCGGGCTCGGCGTTGTCGGCCAGCTCCCGCGTGAAGTTGCGGGTCCGCACCAGGTGGGGCAGGTCCTGGCCGATCCGGTAGTACAGCTCGTTGGCCCGGCTGGCCTTCGGCCCGAGCCGAAACATGGCGAACAGGAACAGGCCCAGCGAGCTCAGCGTCAGCTCGACGTAGGTCAGCGAGACGTAGACGAGCACGAACACCGACACCGCCACGGTCAGCTGGTAGGCGTTGTTGATCGCGGCCTGGTTGCGACGGAGCTCGACGCGGGCGCTCGTGTACTGCTCGACGGCGTCGACGAAGTCGCCGTACAGCTCGTCGGTGAGCCCGAAGATCCGGCTCTCGCGCATCCCCTGGGTGCCGGCCTGGGCGGCGGCCTGTCGTCGCTCGTTGGCGTCGGCGACGCGGTCGCCGAGGTCGTCGTCCGGCTCGACGAATCCGCGCAACAGCAGCGTCACGCCGCCGAGGACCGCGGCGGTCAGCAGCGTGAGTCGCGGCGAGATGAACAGCGCGATGAGCCCGTAGACGGCGCCGAGGAACGTCTGCTCGATGAACAGGACGAGCCGGCGGATCACCTGGCCCGCGTGGTAGGTCTGGGTGATGATCGCGTTGAGCACGTCGTCCGAGCCCGTCTCGTCGAGATAGGAGATCTCCGCGCGGAAGGCGTTCGCGAACGCCTCGGTCTGGAGGTGCTCGATGTAGGCCATCCGGAGCCGCTCGCGGAGCCACGCGACGAGGAAACTCGCCGCGAAGCGGACGGTCATCACGACCGCGACGCCGACGACGGCCGTCGCCAGCGTCAGCGGCACGTTCAGCGCGCGGTAGGCCGTCGCGAAGAGCCCGGCGGCGCCGTCGCCCTCGAGCGACCCGCCGCCCGACTGGACCAGCTCGATGATCGGGAGGATGAAGCTCAGCCCGACCCCCTCCAGCACGGCCGCGACCATGCCGACGCCGACGATCAGTCCCGTGAGCCGCGGGTCGTAGTCGAGCACGCTGCGCAGGGCCTCGAGCTTCTCGCCGCGGGACGCGGTCGGCGTGTCGGGATCTGTCATTGTGGGTGCCGAGAGATCGTTCGTACAACGACGGTTCTCGTTCGAGCGGATAAATCCACTCATCTCCACACATCTGCCGAATAAGGGCCAGAACGCCGTTGTTTAGGCCAGCCAAAGGAAAACTGCCGGAACCGGGGCGTTGATAGCGCCCGGGTCTCGAAGACGGGACCATGGAGGCGGTTCGGTCCCGGCCGTACCACGTTCGCAGGGCGGTGACCCGGGCGTGAGCCCGGCGACGAGCGTCGTCGTGCCGGTGTACAACGACCCCGGCGGGCTGGAGCAGACGCTCGCGTCGCTCACCGACCAGACGGCCGCCGACTACGAGGTCGTCGTCGCGGACAACGGGTCGACCGACGGGACGCCGGCGGTCGCCCGGCGGTTCGCCGAGCGCGAGCGGGTCCGTCACGTCGTCGAGGACGAGGTCCAGAGTTCCTACGCCGCGCGCAACGCCGGCGTCGAAGCCGCCGACGGCGATATCGTCGGCTTCCTCGACGCCGACATGTGGGTCGATCCGGACTACGTCGAGTCGATAACCCGGCTGATGACCGAGCGCGACCGCGACTACGCGGGCTGTCGCGTCGAACTCGTCGCCGACGACGGCACCGTCGCCCGCTACCGGCGCGCGACGGGCTTCGACGTGGAGACGTACGTCCGCGAGAAGCGGTTCGCACCGACCTGCTGTCTCGTGACTCGCCGGCGAGTGTTCGACGCCGTCGGCCGCTTCGACGGTCGACTCCGGTCGAACGGCGACCTGGAGTTCGGCCGCCGCGTGGACGCGGCGGGGTTCGACCTCGACTACGCGCCCGACGTGACGGTGTACCACCCCGCCCGGTCGACGCTCGGCGACGTGCTCTCCCAGAGCGCGCGTATCGGACGCGGTCGCGCCGAGCTCCGGGCGTCTCACGGCGACCGCTTCGACGTGCGCCACCCGCTGGAGCTCCGGCAGTTCCTCCCGGTGAACCCCCTCGCGTTTCGGACGCGGCTGGCCGACGCCGCGGCCGACCCCGCCGAGACCGCCGGCTGGTACCTGATCGCCTGCCTTCAGAAGTGGTCGATGGCGGCCGGTCACCTGCGCGAGCACGCGGCCGCGTCGGGCGAGGAGCCGGACCCGCGCTGACCGTCGGGACGGGCCGCCGCGAGCGACCCGCGCCCGCCGCGCCGAACGGGCGGCTCACTCCGAGACGGAGAGCCACAGCCACACGGCCCGGTGGGCGTTCGCCGTCGAGGGGTCGGCGGGCGCCTCGCCGACGTACAGAAGGTAGACGAGCCGGACGCGCTCGCCGGCCAGCGTCGGCGTCACGGCGTGCGGTTCCAGCCGCGTCTCGCCCGCCTCGACCCGCGGGGAGAACCGCCGGAGCTCGGCCTCCTCCAGCACCGTCAGGCCGCCCGCCGCGCCCGGCGTAGCCGTGGCGTTCGCGACGGTCCGGGCGCCGCCGTCGGCCCCCGACGCGACGCGCTGCAGTTCGACGACGACCGTGTAGTCGACCGGCTCGCCCTCGCGGTTCCCGACCCCGAGCGTCAACCGCTCGGCGTCGCCCACGGTGGCGTTCCGCGGGTAGTCGTCCGCGACGAGTTCGCCCGACTCGGTCTCGGTCAGGAGGGACAGTTCGGTGTAGTCGCCGCCTCCGGTCGGTCCGAGGACCGCGTACCCCCCGCCCGTCACCGCCAGCGCGAGGACCGCGACGAGGGCCACGTCGAGCGTCGCGACCGGGCGCCTCCCCGAGTCGGACGGCCCGTCGGACCGGTCGTCGGAGTCGCCCGCCCCGCCCGACCGGCCGCTCCGACCGGCGAGCCGAGCCCGCGCCGCCCGGACGCAGTCGGCGACCGACCCGACCGGTCGCTCGTCGACCGGGACCGCCGAGCGCCGTCGCGCCCCCGCCGCGGTCGCCCCGAGCGCGACCGCGCTCAGCGAGAGGACGACCGGGACGGGGCTGATCCCGACCGCGGCGACGCTCAGTGCGAGTCCGACCAGCGGAACGAGGGCGACGCTGGCGCCGACGGCGAGCGCGAGCCGTTCCGGGCCGTCGAGGCCGCGGCGGTCCCGCCCGCCGGTCGTCGCCCGCTCGCGCCGAGCGGCGGGGAACGCCGCCGCGACGAGCGCGTACCCGGGGGCCAGGAGGACGAACGGGAGGCCGAGGAGGACCCGCAACGGCGTTCCGTCCGACCCCGGGACCAGCGCGACGAGGGCCGTCGCCAGCGTCAGCGCGGCGACGGCCACCAGATCCGCGGGCGACCGCCGGACCGCCGGGAGCGCCGAGCGCCGGGTCATCAGGTGTCCGGCTGTCGGCGCGGGGGCAAATGGGTTGCGTTCCGCGGGACGGTCGGACGGTCTCGTTCGAGATCGGTCCGGTCGCCGAGGTGGGACGCCCGAACGTCCGGGACAGCGCCCGGCGATCCGTCGGTGACCCGGTGACCGCGCGGCGACGATGCGACGGAAACGGTGCGGATCCGCACGCTTTACTACGGGCCGTGCCGGCGCTTCCGTATGAAGTCCCTCCGCCGGCCCGAGGTGGTCCACGAGTGCTGGGAGGTGCTCGCGATCCTCGTGGTCGGCGCCGTCGGCTATCTCCCCGGGCTGGGGTCGTTCGCGACGACGCTCGACGAGCGAATCTACTTCGACGTCGCCCGGCAGATGGCGGTCGGCGGCCACTGGCTCGTCCCGCGATACACGGGGGAGGCCGACATCATCGCGGGGGCGGTCTTCCTGGAGAAGCCGCCGCTGGTCTTCTGGCTGCAGGCTCTCAGCGTCGAGGTCCTGGGCGCGACTCCGTTCGCGGTCCGGCTCCCCTCGGTCGTCGTGTCGCTGGCCTGCGCGGTGGTCGTCCACCGGATCGGGTCCCGTTGGTACGGGCGGCGGGCCGGCTTCGCGGCGGCGCTGGCCTTCCTGGCGACGCCGGCGATCTACTGGTACGGCAACGGCGGTCGGACGGCGACGACCGACATCTTCCTCACGCTGTTCGGCACGCTGTTCGTCTGGTGGCTCTGGCGCGCCCGCACCGACTCCCGATACCTCGTCTACGCCGGCGTCGCGGGCGGCCTCGCCGCCCTGTCGAAACAGGCCGCGGCCGGCGTGTTCCTCGTCGTCGCGCTCCCCCTGCTGGTCGGCCTCGTCTCCCGCGACCGCGTCGTCGACCTCGCAAAGGGCGCCGCGGCCGGCCTGGCGGTCGTCCTCCCCTGGAACCTGTTCGCCTACCTGTCCCGGCCGGAGACGTACCTCCGCCAGATGGTCGCCGAACAGGCGGTCGGCCGCCTCGGGACCGACCACGCGCCGCTCCACGGGGAGCTGGGCACGATGGTCGGTCCGTTCAACCCCTTCTACGCCCTGCAGTTCCCGTCGTATCTCGGCCCGCTCCTCCCGCTGACGGCGGTCGGCGCCGCCCTCGCGGTCCGGGCCGACCGCGCGGACGCGGACGCCGATCCCGCGTCGAGTGTGGACGCGGCCGATCGCCGCCCCGGACTCGTCCTCTGCTGGTGGCTGGCCGCCCCGATCGCCCTGTTCACGGTCGCGACCTCGTCGACGTGGATCCACTACGTGCAGGGGAGCGTCGTCCCGGCGGCCGTTCTGGCGGGCTACGCCGTCGCCCGGTCGACGGAGTTCGCGGAGGACCTGCTCCGGTCGAGAACGTCGCTCGGTGGGGTCCCATACGGCCTGTACGCCGGCTGCGTCGTGCTGGTCGCGGTGGCGGCGTTCGTCCGCTACTCGCCCCACCAGAACGCCTTCGTGTGAGCGACGGCGGTCGTCGGTGAGAGCGTTTTGCGTGGCTTTCGGAGCCGTCGGGGACCCGGCACCCCGCGGCAGATGGCGGCTGTCATCGACTCGCTCGCTAGCGGTCGTCTCGACCGCGGGAGACTGCAAGCTCTGAGGGCCCGTCGGAACCGCGAGCGAGTCCGAGACGACAGCGCGCCACCGTAACCGGTTCCGCTTCGGTTCTGCGGAGCGGCCCGACCCCTCGCGGCGAGGGGCCTGATGCGCTCGCCCGACGGCGCAGTCACTCCGCCCGGAGCCCGCCGTCTCCGAGCGCGTAGCGGTCGGGGAACCGCTCGCCGAGCCGGGGGTCGTGGCTCACGACGACGAGCGCGGTGTCGAACGTCTCGTGGACCGAGAACAGCGTCTCCAGCACGGCGTCGGTCGTCTCGGGGTCGAGCTGGCCCGTGGGCTCGTCGGCGAGGACGACGCTCGGCCGGTTGGCCAGCGCGCGGGCGATGGCGACCCGCTGGCGCTCGCCGCCCGACAGCGTCGGCGGCGTCCGGTCGGCCAGGTCGGCGATGTCGAGGCGGTCGAACAGCGTGTCGAGCCACGCCTCGTCGACGTCGCCGGCGTGTTCCTGGGGCGCCCGCGCGTTCTCGTAGGCCGTGAGGTCGTCGACGAGCCGGAACGACTGGAACACGAACCCGAGGTGGTCCCGGCGCAGCGCCGCCCGCTCGCGCTCGGAGACGGCCGCGGCGTCGGTGCCCCGGACCTCCACCGCCCCGGAGTCGGGCGTCGTCAGCAGGCCGAGCACCTCGAACAGCGTCGACTTCCCGGCGCCGCTCTCGCCGCGGACGAGCACCCGGGCGTCGTCGGGGATCTCGACCGAGAGCCCGTCGAGCACCCGCCTGTCGCCGCGGACGACCGACACGTCGCGGGCCGCGAGGACGGGGTCGTCGCTCACGGCGCCACCCCCGAGCCGATCGGCCGACACTCGTCGGGGCCCCACCGGACGACGATCGGCGAGTCTGCGCCGCCGGCGTAGACGACATCTCCCGTCACGAGCCACTCGTCGTACCCGCCCGCTGATACGGGTACCGGTCCGGTGCCGGTCGGCGCGCCGACGGTCGTCCACGAGCCTCGGGCGAGCGTCGGGCAGTCGGGAGGCGGCGCCGCGCCGCGGAGCCACGCGGCGGTCGGAGCGTCGGTGACCGCGGCGCCGCGGTAGTTGTACGCGACGTACGCGAGGTGGTCGTCGGTCGCCCACCCGCCGTCGACGCGCTCCGTCGCGAACGTCGCGGCGTCGAACTCGTCGGGTTGGGTCACGGGTTCGAACGGGAACGCCGCTAGCCCGGCGAAGGGGTACGGCGCGGAGACGAGCACGGCCGCCACGACGGCGACCGCCGCGACCCGCCCGCGGGCCGGCCGGCGGGCGCCGTAGTACGCCAGGGCCACCGCCGTCGCGACGGCGAGCGCGAGGTGGAGGAACGTCGTCGACCGGACGAACAGATCGAGGTACGCCGGCGTCCGCCCGCCGGTGAGCGCGAAGCCCATCGCGGCGAGCGGACCGACCAGCGCCGCGAACATCCCCAGTCCGCGCTCGCTCGCCAGCCGCGGGAACCCGCCGGCGGCGACGACGACCACCAGCAACAGCGGCAGCGTGAGCGCGACCAGCAGCGGCGGAGTAGTCGCCTCTCCGGGGAATATCGAGACGGCCGCGTTGACCGCGAGGACGGCGATACCGGCGACGCAGACGGCCAGCGGGAACCCCCGCTGGACGCGCCGGGGAGCGACGTCGAGCCACCGCGCCAGCGCGACCGCAAGGATCGCCCAGGCGAGAAAGAGCCCGATCGAGCCAGAGACGGCGCTCGCCCGCGGCAGGTCGACGAGTTCGTAGTAGCCCAGCGCGAACAGCCAGAACCCGGCGACGCCGACGACCCCGCCGACCGCTCGGCCGAGGGTGAACCGGCGGGCGACGCCGAGCGCGACCAGGGTCGTGGCGACGAGTCCGGCCACGACGGTCGAGAGGTTGTGGGCGAACGGAAACAGCAACCCGAGCGCGACGGTCGCGCCGAGCCAGCGACGCCGACCGGTGGCGAGCGCTCGATGGAGCGCGAGGACGAAGCAGGCCAGCAGCGCCAGGCCGTACACCTCGGCGTTGACCGACATGGTCCGGAACAGGTACGGTCCGTTCACCGCGAGGACGAGGCCGGCGAACGCCGCGGCCCCTCGCCGGTGGGCGCGCGGGAGGTCGGCGGTGAGCGACCGGGCGTACGCCATCGCGACGAGCGACGGGACGACCCCAAGGCAGGCGACCAGCGGCTGGACGACCGCCATCGGTTCGAGCCCGACGACCGCGCTGGTCGCCGCGATCAGCGTCACGAACAGGTACGCGTCGGGCGCCGGGGCGGCCGAGCCGGTCAGCGCCACGCCGTCGGCCGCGAGGACCTGCTCGGCGGAGCTGACGAACACGAACGCGTCCGTGTTGTACGGCAGCGGCGAGAGGGTGAGCGACGACAGCCGGGTCGCGATCCCGACCGCGACGACGGCCGCGACGAGCGCGACGTCGAAGCGACGGTCGGTCACGACCCCCCTCCGAACAGCCGCGACGGGTCGACCGAGCTGTACCACCAGGCGACGGCGCCCGCGCTGGCGAGCGCGAGCGCCAGCGACCCCAGCGCGAGCGGTCCGACGACGGCCACCGGGAGCGCAGCCGCCACGCGGACGCCGAACACGGTGAACGCCCCGGCACGGGCGAGGACCCACAGCGCCACTCCGGCGAGCGCGACGCTCGCGAGGGTGGCCGGCACGCCGATGCGAACGGCGTCGCCGAGCACCAGCCGGGCGACCCGCCGGGGGCTCGCGCCGACGGCCCGGTGGACGCCGATATCGCTCCGTCGGGCCTGGACGGCGTCCGCGAACGCCGCGACCGTGCTCCCGGTCGTCATCACCGCGCCGAGGCCGACCAGCGTCGCCAGCACCAGCCAGAGGTTGCCGAAGACGCGCGACAGGAGCCCGCTCGTGCCGGTCGCGCCCGAGACGCGCCCGCTGGACGCGAGCGCGCTGGCCAGTCGGTCGTCGCCGGCCACTCGATACGACCGCTCGACGACGGCCTCGCCCGCCGTCGCCCGGACGGTGTAGGTCCCGGGCGGCCTGGGGTCGAGCGTCGCCGTCCGCGTCAGTTCGCCCCCGGCCGGGATCCGAACCGATTCGGTCACCTCGACCCCCGGGCCAGCGATCGTCGCGGTCCGTTCGAGCGCGGTCGCCCAGGGGTTCGTCAGCCGCAGTCGGACCGTCGGGTCGGTCAGCGCACCGGTCTCGTCGGGCACCACGAACCGGACCCCCGGAGTGCGGGGCGCGCCGGCCACCGTCCGGATCCGGCCGGTCGCGGTCCGGTCGCCGGCGCTCGCCCGTATCGCGTAGGTCCCGGGCGTCGCCGGCAGGCGGAGCCGCACCGCTCCGGATTCGTCGGTGCGCGCCGTCCGCCCCCCGACCGTCACGGTCGCGTTCGCGACCGCCTCGCCGGCCAGCGTCCGGACCGGGAGGCGCAGGCTGGCGTTCGGCGGGGCCTCGTCGGGCAGCGGCGGGAGCGCGAGCGTCTCCGGTGCGAGGACGCGAACTCGCCGCGTCGTCGACCCGACGGTCACCGCCCGGACGCCCTCGCCCGTCGCGTCGAACTCGGCGACGACCGTCCGTCGCTCGTCCGGGTCGAGCGACGCCTCGACCCGTCGGGTCCGGTCGCCGAATCGCACGCGGACCGTCCGCGTCGCCCGCTCGGCGCCGACGTTCCGGAGGTGGACCCCGACCTCGACCGTCTCGCCCCGGGCCACCCGGTCGGGCGTCGTCGCGCCGAGGACGACGACCCCGTCGCTCGACTCGTTCGCGGCGGGCTCGCCGAGTCGGATCAGGTTCGCGTACCCCGGGTACACGTCCGACAGGTGGCGGGCGAGCGAGGGGGCGACGAGCAGGTGGTCGTCGGCCGCACCGCTCGCCTCGAACGCGCCGACGACCTCGACGGTCGCGACGGCGCGTCTCGTGCTCCCGCCGAGCGCGAGCGTCTCGCCCGGTTCGACGCCGAGCGTCCCGGCGAGGTCCGCGCCGACGACCGCTTCGTCGGTCCCGTTCGGCGGGCGCCCCGAGACGATGCGAGCGTCCGAGACGGAGCGATACGCCTCGAACGACGCCCCGCGGGCGGGGAACGGTCGGCCGTCGTGGACCAGAAAGAGGAGGATCTCGGCGCTGGCGGGCGTCCCCGACCGCCGGAGCACGTCGGCGTAGCCGGCCGGGACGCGGCTGTCGACGGGGTGGAGCGCGTCCGGTGCGACGATCGTCGCACCTCCCTGGTCCCCGGTGGCGCCGACGCCGCCGACGACGCCGACGAGCGCGACGACGACGAGGACGAACGTGACGAACACGGCGAGGGTGGCCGTCGTCGGCACGGCCGCCCCGGCCGGCAGCAGCGACGGGCCGCGGAGCCACCTCGACGGGCCGTCGAGCCGCTCCGACAGGGCATCGAGTCGCTCCGAGAGCCAGTCGGGGGCGAGCGGCCCGCCGGGGAGCGACGGCAGCCACTCGGCCGGGCCGGGCGGCGGGTCGAGCGGCGCACCTCGCGTGACCGACCGCGCGGCGAGCGCGCCGGCGGCGACGCCGACGACGACGAACGTCGCGCAGACGCCGGCGACGAGCGGCGCGCTCCGCCGGGTGATCCCGAGCGGGAGGCCCACGGGGAGCCCCAGCGTCACCGCGCCGGCGGTCACCGCGTTCGGGACGACGACGCCGACCGCGTAGCCGAGCGCGACGCCGGCCGACGTGAGCAGTCCCGCCCGGGCGGCGACGACGAGCCCGATACGTCGCGGGGTGGCGCCGGTCGCCCGGAGGACGACGAGCGCCTCGCGACGGTCGCGGACCGTCATCCGCGTGACGCTGAACACGACGACGCCGACGAGGACCGCGGCGCTCAGACAGACCACCGCGAGGACGCCGAGCATCTGTCGGGTGCCCGCGAGGAAGAACGCGAGGGCCCCGGTCAGCGGCGCCCCCTCGCCGGGAACCGGCGACGCCGCCGGTCGCGAGCGAAGCGCCCGGTCGGCGCCCACCTCCCTCACCGTCGCCGCGTCGGTGACCAGCCACGAGTCGGGGAACACGTCCGCCCCCGCGCGGTGGTCGACCCGCCGGTCGACCGCGGCCCGGTCACCGACGAGCGTGACCCGCTCGCCCGACACCGGGCCGGCGACGCCGTCGGGGGCCGAAACGCCGTCGATCCCGCCGGCGAGGGGAGGAGCGTCGGCGGTCCCGCCGGTGGAGGTCGAGCCGGCGTCGGTCCCGCTGGTGGAAGTCGAGCCGGCGTCGGTCCCGCCGGCAGGCACTCCGACGACCGTCCGCCGTTCACCGTCGACCGTGACGGTCGCCAGCGGGAAGGCCGCTCGTTCGCCCGTGACGGCACCCGGATCGTTCGTCAGCGTGACCGCCGTCTCGGCGCCGTGTTCGCCCGCGATCGCAGTCGTCTGCCCGGCGACGCCGAGCAACACGAGCACCGCCCCGACGAGGAACGCCGTCGCGACGGCGACCACCAGCACCGCGAACTGGTCGCGGGCCGACCACCGGGTGACGAGCGCCCGTGCGTAGTTCATCGGGAGCGAACCGTCGTTGTCCGACCCACCGCGGTTCCGGCAATATATCTTGCTGTCGAACACCGCGGGACCGCGGTCGCGGGCGCCGAAGGTCCTCGGTTCGGCACCGAAACCCGCTCGAGATCTCCCGAAGCGGCCGTTCACCCGTCGGACGACCGCGTAGCCGCCGTCGGTCCGTACCGACCTACCGAGGCGCGTTCACTCCTCGCCGCCGGCCCGGACGGTCCACTCGCCGTCGTCGAAGCGGAGGGTCGTCTCGAACAGCTCGCTCAGCCGGTCGATGGTCTCGTCGTCGTGAGCCTCCGGGTCGAGGTGGTAGTGGGCGACGGCGTCGGTCGCCGCGCACCGCTCGGTCACCACGTCGAGAAACTCGACCGCGCTCTCGACGTCGACGTACTGCAACAGCGTCGTGAGCGACTGGAAACAGACGACGACCGTCTCGGCGGACCCGTCCCACTCGTCGAGGCAGTCGGCGACCCGGATCCCGAGGCGCGTCAGGTTGTGTGGGGACCCGACCCGTTCGACCGACCGGTCGGCGTCGGGGCCGGCCGTCTCGTCCGTCCGGTCCGAGCGGGCGTCGGCGTCGACGGCGACGATCCGCATCCGGGTCGGGTAGGCGCCGGCGATCCGCTGCCAGGCGTCGACGTGGTCCCCGGGAGACTGGGTGAAAAGCACCGAGAGCGCGTGTACGTCGGTCGACCCGTCGGGCGTCAGCAGATCCAGACAGGCTCGCGGCTCCGCGCCCGTGAACGACGGGCAGCAGACGAGCACGTTGTCCCCGGGTCGTATCGACGTCTGCGACTGTTCGGTGACGGAACACATGCAGGTGCGTTCGTTGCTACCCGGCTATCCGTCATAAATCTACGTGTCGGCGTTCGAACACCGGCCTGGTCGACCATGTCCCGGCCGCGCGGCCGCCGTTCGGCTGCCCGATATCGTTCGCTCAGGAGTTTCGGACGAGGGGTTCGTACCACCCGCGATTGTCGCGGTACCACTCG
Organism: Halosimplex rubrum; assembly: GCF_013415885.1. Lineage (NCBI taxonomy): Archaea > Methanobacteriati > Methanobacteriota > Halobacteria > Halobacteriales > Haloarculaceae > Halosimplex > Halosimplex rubrum. The sequence goes on along the minus strand of NZ_CP058910.1, from coordinate 1,046,381 downwards.
ACGAACGCTTCGACGCCCTCGCGGATAGTGTAGGTCGGCTCGTAGCCGATCAGCTCGCTGGCCTTGGACACGTCGGCGTGGCTGTGGTCGGCGTCGACCTCGTAGGCGTCGGCGTATTCGATCTCTAGTTCGGGCGCCAGCTGGTCGCGGATCTCCGTCGCGAGCGTCTCGATGTCGATGTTGTCCGTGCTGCCGACGTTCATCACTTCGCCGTCGGCGGCGTCCGTGTCGAGCAGGGCCCGGTTCGCACTCAAGATGTCCGCGACGTAGGTCATGTCGCGGGTCTGGGAGCCGTCGCCGTAGACGACCGGCGGCTCGCCGTCGAGACAGCGCGAGACGAAGTTCGAGACGGCCATGTTCGGCCGCATCCGCGGGCCGTACACCGTGAAGTAGCGCAGCGCGACCGCGGGGACGCCGTAGCGCTCGGCGTACACCATCGCGTAGCGCTCGCCGGCCAGCTTCGAGGCGCCGTAGGGGCTGATCGGTGTCGTGAGGTGGTCCTCGTCGTAGGGCAGGTAACGGGGCTTGCCGTACACCGACGAACTGCTCGCGAACACAAGCCGTTCGATGTCGTGGTCGCGGGCGGCGTCCAGGACGTTGAGCGTGCCGTCGACGTTGACCTCGTCGTACTTGCGAGGGCTGTAATCCGTGCGGACGCCGGCCTGGGCGGCCTGATGGTAGACGTAGTCGGCGTCGGCGACGAGGTCGGCGACGAGGTCGGCGTCGCGCACGTCGCCTTCGACCAAGTCGTAGCTGCCGTCGCCGTCGTCGGCCGCCGCGCGGCCGACCTCGACGTTGTGTTCCTTGATCCGCGTGTCGTAGTACGGGTCGAAGTTGTCGAGGACGACCACGTCGTGACCGTCGCGAGCGAACGCTTCGGCGAGGTGGCCGCCGATGAAGCCGGCGCCACCGGTGACGAGGACTCGCATTGTCGTATCGCTCACTCGACGGGAGAAAAACCCATCGGCACGCTGTCGGTCACGTCGCCCTCACTCTGCAGTGGCGTCGGCCGACTCGGCGTCGTCGTCCGTCTCGACGGCCCCCGCCTCTTCGAGTCGCTGTTCGGCGGACTCGCGGTCCTCGGGATAGCCCACGTCGGTGCGCCAGCCGTCCATGCGGATGGCGTCAATGGTCCGCCCGGAGTGGATCAAGAGATCGATCGCGTCGGAGATCTCGTACTCGCCGCGATTGGAGGGCTGGACGAGGTGGCAGGCGTGGAGGATCTCGGGGGTGAACGTGTAGAAGCCGGTCATCACGAGATTGGAGGGCGGGTCGTCGGGCTTCTCGATCACGTCGGTGATCTCGCCGTACTTGTTGGTGTCGCAGACGCCGTAGCGGCTCGCTTCTTCCCAGGGAACCTCTTCGACGAGGAAGGCCGCATCGGCGCGGGACTCGGCCTGGCGATTGACCACGTCTTCGAGGTTGGCCTGGAAGATGTTGTCGCCCAGCATCAGCATGAAGTCGTCGTCGATATGGTCCTCGACGGTGAGCAGGGCGTGAGCCAGGCCCTTCTGCTCGCGCTGGTGGGCGTAGGTGATCGGCACGCCCTCGAACTCGTCCTCGTAGTGGTCGATGATGGCCTGTTTCTTGTAGCCGACGACGACCAGCAACTCGTCGGCGCCGAGTTCGACCAGCTGCTCGAAACAGTGCGTCAGGATCGGCTTGCCCGCGACCTCGACCATCCCCTTGGGCTTGTCCTCGGTCAGCGGACGCAGCCGCGTCCCCTCACCGGCGGCCAGTACGACGGCTTGCATACTACCGACTGGTCTGTCATCGCGTAAAACTCTTGTTGGACGATCCCGCCGATGATACTCGGCGGCTCGCCGGGGCCGTCGGCGGTCGCCCGTGAGCGACCGCACCGACCGCGAGCGACCACGCCACGCATCTCCCGGCATCAGTCCCTTCGGTATCGAGCGACAAACGAGGTCGATGGCACACTCCGACGACCGGACGGTCCTCGAGCGGTCACGGATCGGCTGGTGGCTGTTCGTCGCGCTGCTCGCGGCCGTCGCGGCGTACCTGGCCTGGCAGTTCGTCGGACTGCTCGTGCTCGGCGTGTTCGGCTACTACGCCACGCGGCCGATCAACGACCGCGTCGCCGCGGTCGTCGACAGCGACTGGCTCGCCGCCGGGATCACCGTCCTCCTCGTGCTGGTACCGGTGATCGCGCTCTCGCTGTACGCGGGCTACCAGCTCCTCCTCGCGCTCCAGGGGTTCCTGACCGGGACCGTCGACCCGGTCGCGCTTCTGGGCCAGTACTTCGGTCTCGGCGACGTCCCGCTCGCCGAGCGCCAGTCGTTCATGCGCGCGCTCGAGAACCCCGGGGAGTTCGTCTCGAATCCCCGTCAAAAGGTCCTGACGGTGCTTCGGACCGGGCGGACCGTCGTCTCCGCCGTCGCGAGCACGTTGCTGTTGCTCGCCCTGTCGGGCACCCTCTCGTATTTCCTCCTCAAGTACGACGACGACATCGCCGACGCGCTCCGGCAGCTGTTCGGCGGCACCAACACCGTGGCCTACGCGTACGCGACGGCCGTCGACACGGACCTGGAGTCGGTCTTCTTCGGCAACCTCCTGTTCGTCGTCGTCATGTCCGGCCTCGCGGGCCTGGCCTACCTCGGGACGAACCTCCTCGCCCCGGCGGGGCTGGGGATTCCGATGGTCGCCGTGCTGGCGTTCCTGACGGGCGCGGCGAGCCTGATCCCGCTCGTGGTCGGGAAGGTCGTCTACGTGCCGGTGCTCGCGCTGCTGGCCGTCCAGGCCGTCAGGTCGAGCGGGTCCGCCCTCGTGTTCGTCGGCGCCACCGCCGTCGTCTACTTCCTCGCGCTCGATTTCCTCCCGCAGACGTTCCTCCAGCCGTACATCTCCGGTCGGCACCTCGACGGGATCATGCTCATGTTCGCCTACCTGCTCGGGCCCGTCCTGTTCGGCTGGTACGGCTTCTTCCTCCTGCCCATCGTCTTCGTCGCCATCCTGGAGTGCGTCCGGATCGTCCTCCCGGAACTGCTCCACGGCGAGCGGCTCACCCTCGACGCCTCGATGGGAGGGTCGGTCGGCGCCGACCCGCAGTCCGAGGGCGACGTTCCATCCGACGAGTACGCCGAGAACCGCTTCGAGGAACGCGACCCCCAGCCGCCGGCGGACGACGCCGACGACGGTGGCACCTCCGACTCCTCGCCGAGCAACTGAACGGGCCGCTCGGTGGTCGACTCCGGTCACCCGACTGCCGACCGCGCCGTCCGACACGACCGCCGACTGCTCGGTACGACCGCGTCCACGCCGCGAGTCGACCGTCACACTTAGCCTCCGAGGCGGCGTCACGGTCCCGCATGGACGACTCCGCCGCCCTGCGTCTGACCCTCCGCCGCTGCACCGCGGTCGTCGTCGTCGGTCTCGGGCTGATCGCCGCGAACACGCACCCGTACGACCCGAGCAACAGCTTCGGCTACCCCCTCGCCTACCTCGCCGTCGGCTACCTGGCCCTGAGTCTGCTCGTCGGCTTCTTCCGCCGGGGCGCCGACGCGTCCGATTCGGCTCGCGGTCCGCCGTCGGGTGGCGGCGGAGCCGACGACGAGTCCGGCGACGGCAGCGAGGGGATCGACGATACCGACGAGAGCGACGACTCCGACGGCTCGGACCGCCCACCGGGCGGGGCGTTGGGCGGCGGACACTGGTAGCCGAGCGAACGCCACCGACGTTCGTCCCGGCCGACAGGTGTAGCCGCGAGCCGGTCGCGAGCCCGGGACGTAGCCCTTAACCGCTCGGCTCGCGTACCCCGGGGTATGACTGACGACCGGGACGACCACGAGTTCTCCTCCGGGCAGGGCTTCGGCGACCCCTACGAGGGGTTCGACATCGATCCGCCCGAGCTGCAGGTCGACACGAACAAGGTCGACCCCGTCGACTCGCGCGTGCTCACCGACGAACTGGACGAGCGCAACCTCGCCTCGGACGAGGTCGACGCCGACCAACTCCTCGACGTGGGGCTGAGCTACATCGGCATCAACCGCTACGAGCAGGCCACCGACGCCCTCGAACGGGCGGCCCGCTTCGCCGAGGACGAGAAGATAGAGCAGGAGGCCTGGACGAACAAGGGCGCCGCCCACGCCGAGATGGAGGAGTGGGACGCCGCCATCGGCGCCTATCGCGAGGCGCTCAACATCGACGACGACTCCGAGCACGCCGCGACGGCCGAGACGAACCTCGCCTTCGCGTTCTGGGAGTCCGGCCGCACCGAGCAGGCGCTCGAACACGCCGAGCGCGCCGTCGAGGTCGACCCCCGCTTCGCCCAGGGCTGGTACAACCGCGGCTTCTTCCTGCTGGAGCGCGGCCTCGCCGAGGACGCCCGCAACGCCTTCGACAACGCCATCCGCCTGGGCTTTCGCAACGCCGAGATCATCGAAGAGAAGGCCCGCGCCCTCGAGGAACTCGGCGAAGACGACCGCGCCGAGGAGCTGGCCGAGGAGGCCGACGAACTCCGCCAGGAGGCCGAGGCGGAGATGATGGAGTAGGCGATGTTGCTCAACGAACGGGACACCGACGAGGGGCTGCTCGTCTCGGTCTGCGACCCCGAGGACCTGGGCGAGACCTACGAGGACGGCTCCGTCTCGCTGACCGTCGAACCCGACTTCTACGACGGCGATGAGGCCAGCGAGGAGGAAGTGGTCGACAGCCTCAAGCGCTGTACGACCGCCAACCTCGTCGGCGAGGAGACCGTCGATCTGGCCGTCGAACACGGCTTCGTCGACGAGGAGAACGTCCTCGACCTCGACGGCACGCGCCACGCGCAGCTGCTCTGGATGTAAATCGGGTTCGACCGACACCGCCGACGCGACCGGAACGGTTCTGACCTCGTGGTGAGTCGACATGTATATGACCGACGAGGACAGTCCTGGCGACGAACCGACGGGGGCCTCGAACGGGGCCGACCGGCCGGTTTCCGACGGCGGTGTCTCGGCCGGACTCGACGACGACGAACTCTACGAGGTCGTCCACGACGCCGTCGAGGACGCGATCCTCGGCGTCGTCGGCACGCTCCTGTTGCTCGGGATCGGGTTCGTCTCCCTCGTCTCCGGGGTGACGGCCGTCGTCGATGCGACGTCGACCGCGTCGTTCGGTATCGGACTCGCCGTACTCGCGGCCGGTCTCGTAATCTTCGTGACGACGCTCAGGGGCGTCCTGCCGGTCAGTCGGTGGATCTGAAACGACCGGTCGCTCGGGTGTTCGCCGAGCGCGAACTGAGTTTTCGGGAAACCGAAGGAATGTTGCCCGTCGAGCGCCTCCCTTCGACTGATGGAAGTGTCAGAACCGGAGTCGCTCGACGTCGAGCGCATCCGCGGGGACTTTCCGATCCTCGAACGGGAGTTCGCGGGGGAGCAGCTGGTGTATCTCGATAACGCGGCGACCAGCCAGACGCCCGACCGGGTCGTCGACGCCATCGCCGACTACTACCGGACGACCAACGCCAACGTCCACCGCGGGCTCCACCAGCTGAGCCAGGAGGCCTCGATCGCCTACGAGGACGCCCACGACCGCGTCGCCGACTTCGTCGGCGCCGACGGCCGGGAAGAGGTCGTCTTCGGGAAGAACACGACCGAGGCGATGAACACCGTCGCCTACGCGTGGGGCCTCGCGGAGCTGGGACCGGGCGACGAGGTGGTCATGACCGAGATGGAACACCACGCCGCCCTCGTGACGTGGCAGCAGATCGCCAAGAAGACCGGCGCCACGGTCAAGTACGCCCGCGTCGACGACGAGGGCTACCTCGACATGGACCATCTGCGCGAGCTCGTCACCGACGACACGGAGATGGTCAGCGCCGTCCACGTCTCGAACACGCTGGGCACGATCAATCCCGCCTCGGAGATCGCCGATATCGCCCACGACCACGACGCGCTCTGCTTTATCGACGGCGCCCAGTCCGTCCCGCACATGCCCGTCGACGTGAAGGAGATGGACGCGGACTTCTTCGCCTTCTCGGGCCACAAGATGTGCGGGCCGACGGGTATCGGCGTCCTCTACGGGAAAGAGCACCTCCTGGAGGAGATGCAGCCGTACCTCTACGGCGGGATGATGATCGAGAAGGTCACCTTCGAGGAGTCGACGTGGCACGAACTCCCCTGGAAGTTCGAGGCGGGCACCCCGCCGATCTCCCAGGGTATCGCGCTGGCCGAAGCCTGCGACTACCTCGACGAGATCGGCATGGAGAACGTCCAGCGACACGGCGAGGCGCTCGCCGAATACGCCTACGACCGCCTCTCGGAGTTCGACGACATCACGATTCTGGGGCCGCCCGGCGACGACCGGGCGGCGCTGGTGTCGTTCAACCTCGGGAACGTCCACGCCCACGACGCTTCGGAGATCCTCAACGACTTCGCCGTCGCGGTGCGGGCCGGCGACCACTGCACCCAGCCGCTGCACGACAAGCTCGGCATCCCCTCCTCGACCCGGGCGAGTTTCTACATCTACAACACCGAGGAAGAAGTCGATAAACTGGTCGAGGCGCTGGACGCGGCGCGAGAGCTGTTCGCGTAGGGTAGCGGTCGCGTTTGCGGTGGCGGTTCTGCGGTGGCGGTCGGCACCATCGTCCGGCGCCGGCGGCGCCGGTTCTTCCGAGCGCGACCGAAGGGAGCGCTCGGCCTTTTTCACCCATGGTTTTCGCTTGGGGGTGCCCACAGCGCCCGAAGGGCGCGAGGATACCCCCAAGCGAAAAAGATGGAGGGGTTTATGCGCCTCTTGCCGCTAGGGGCGCGCGTGGAGTCGCCGTTCGACGTTCTCTCGGTCGAGCCGGGTGCCGACGAGGCGGAGATCAAGGAGGCCTACCGGGAGCGGATCAAGGACGCCCATCCCGACCACGGGGGGTCGGCCCGCGAGTTCCAGCTCGTCAAGGCCGCCTACGAGGAACTCAAAGACGGCGGTAGCGAAGCGGTCGGCGAGGACGGGGACGGGGGCGAAGACCGATCGCCGGCCGAGCGGGCCGAAGCCGCGGCGTCGCCCGCCGAGAACGGGGAGCAACCCCGCCGCGAGCAGCGCTGTCGGGTCGAGTACCTCAACTACGAGGTGCTCGACGACCGCGGGTGGGACCTCGACGACCCGGACCTCATGGAGACCGCCGCCGACGGCGGGCTCGACCGCGAGGACTACGGCCAGTTCTGGGTCCGGCCGCGCGAGTCGCTGCTGGAAGCCGCCGAGCGCCACGGGTTCGCGTGGCCCTTCGCCTGCCGCGGCGGCGCCTGCGCGAACTGCGCGATCATCGTGCTGGAGGGCGACGTGCGGACCCGCGTCGACCACGTCCTCCCCCAGGAGATGCTCGACCAGGGGTTCCAGCTCTCCTGCAACGGGATGCCCGTCACCGACGAACTGCAGGTCGTCTACAACGTCAAGTCGATGCCCGAACTGGAGGACCTGCTGTTGCCGCCGCGACCGTTCGAGCAGGCCCACGACGACTGACCGCGCGACCCGATCCCACGCGCCCCCGGACTTTTGCCGGGCGGGGCCGACCGACCGGCCATGAGCCACTGGGCCGACCGCCTGTTTCGCGACCAGGCGGACCTGTTCGCGGAGCACTTCGAGGACATGTTCGCGGCGGCCGACGCGGAGGTCGCCGACCTGCTCGACCTGCTGGCCGCCGAGTTCGACTGCGAGCCCGATCGGTCGCTCGACGTGGCCTGCGGCGTCGGCCGCCACGCCCTCGCGCTGGCCGACCGCGGGGTCGAGGCCGAGGGACTGGACTTCTCCGAGCCGTTCCTCGACCGGGCGCGCCAGCGGGCGAGCGACCGGGGCGTGGCCGACCGGACGGAGTTCCACCACCGCGACATGCGCGAACTGGACGAGCTGTCGGGGAGCTACGACCTGGTCACAGTGTTCTGGAACTCGCTGGGCTACTACGGCCGCGAGACCGACGAGGCGGTCCTGGCCGACGCCCGCGAGTTGCTGGCCGAGGACGGCGCCCTCGTGGTCGAGCAGTCCAACCGCGACGCCTTCGTCGCCGACCTCGACGGGGCCACGGTCACGGAGGACGACGACCGGTTGACCGTCTACCGCCAGGAGTTCGACGTGGAGACGAGCCGGTTCTCGACGACGCTGGACGTGTTCGATGTCGTCGGCGACGGCTACGAGCACATCGACACCATGGAGTGGGAGAACCGGCTGTACGCCCCGCCGGTGCTTCGGGAGCTGTGTGAACGCGGCGGCTTCGACGACGTGGCGCTGCTCGGCGGATTCGACGGGAGCGACCTCACGGTCGAGTCGATGCGGGTGGTCCTCGTGGCGCGGTGACCTAGCCGCCGAACTCCCAGCCGGCGCTCTCGAGGCGCTTCTCCTCGAGGCGGTCGCGCTCGGCCTCGTAGTCGTCGGCGTCGTGGTGGGGGCGCTCGCCGGCGAGGTCGCGGGCGCGCTCGAACCACGCCTCGGCGTCCTCGTAGTAGTCGCCGGCCTCGTCGGTGTCGTCGGTCCCGTCGCCCTCGCGTTCGAGCGCGGCGGCGTGGGCGCTCATCGCCTCCAGCAGGCCGGCGGTGACCCAGGTGAGCTGGTACTCCAGCGCGTCCTCGGAGACGGGGGCGTGGCCGTTCCAGCCGGCGTCGGCGGCGGCGCGGTAGCGGTCGAACGCTTCCTCCCAGGCGTCGACGGCGACGGTCGCCTCCTCGGCGTCGAGCGCCGTCTCGCAACGACCGGCGGCGTCGTCGAGGAACCGCTCGCCGGCCTCCCTGAGGTCGGCTTCGATGGCGTCCAGTCGACTCTCGGCGCCCTCGGGCACGTCGTCGACGTCGTCGATCACGTCGCGGGCCTCCTCGACGGCCTCGGCGGCGTCGACGTACGCCTCGCAGGCGTCGCCGTAGCGGTCCTCATCGAGCGCGGCCGCGACGGCTTCGTACTGGGACTGTGCGCGGTCGAGCCACGAGGTGACGCGCGTGTGAGCCAGTTCCGTAACGACCTCCTGGATCTCGGCGCGGATCTTCTGCTCGGGCGCTCGGTCCTCGCGGGTGGCGCACCGACGGGCCTGGGAGAACTGCGAGCGGGCGGCCAGCGCGTGCTGGTTGGGGTCGGCGCCGCGCTCGCAGGCGTCCTCGTAGGCGGCGATTGCGTCGCGGGCCTGCGCGAGCGCGCTCGACATGTCCGCCCACGACGAGCCGACGTTACTGATGTAGTCCTCGGCCTCCTCGGCGTCGCCCTCGTCGGGGTCGAAGACGACCGACTCGTCGTACGTCTGGACCTCCAGCTTGCTGTTGATCAGCCCCTTGCGGACGTGGCTGGTCTGTAGCCGGTTCATCTCGAAGGCGATCTCGGCCGTCTCGGGCTGGTCGCCCAGCACCCAGAGCACCCGCTCGTCGGTCACGAGCATGTAGGCGCCGTGGCCGCCCCCCGATTCGATCGTCGTCGTTCGACCGTCCTCCGTGTGCTCGATCGTGCCGTCGTTGGCGAGCGCGTGCTGCAGCTCCTCGCCGTCGCGCAGCAACCCGTCGAGGTGCTCCGCGTCGACCTCCCCCGACCCACCACCGGATATCGCGTCGTTTACTCGGTCGAACATTGCCCTGTGGTTGTGCTGTATTTCCGGGACGGTAGGTAATAAACTTCGGTGTAGATTCACGCCGCGAAGCCGCCGACCGATCGGGGGGTATAGAACGTATACTCCGAGATCGGTCGGCCGCGTGACAACCGCTCCCTCGGAATCCTTTTCCGCCGGTAGGGCATACCCACGGCCGACAATGGGTATCGGCGGCTCGGATATGTACCGACAGCAGATCCTCGACCACTACAAGAACCCGCGTAACTACGGGGAACTCGAGGAGGCCACGTTCACCCACGTCGGCGAGAACCCGATGTGCGGCGATACCATCGAGATGGACGTCGTCCTCGACGACGACGAGGAGGTCATCAACGCCGTCGCCTTCCGCGGCGACGGCTGCGCCATCTCCCAGGCCTCCGCCTCGATGCTCTCGGAGCAGCTCGCGGGCATGCCCGTCGAGGATCTGGCGGAGATGGACAGGGACGACGTGATCGACATGCTCGGCGTCGACATCTCGCCGATGCGCGTCAAGTGCGCCGTGCTCGCCGAGAAGGTCGCCCAGGACGGCGCGGAGATCTACTTCGAGGAGCTGGACGTCGACAAGACGACGACCGAAGACGACGAGGACTGAGGTCGGCCTTCGAGTCGAGACCGCCGTTCTGCGGTTCGGTTCGCGGTTCGAACTACTGCGCGTCCGCTGGTTCGACGACGGTCGTCTCGTCGTCGATGCCGTGCTCGATGGCCACCGAGTGGCGCGTGTGGCGGGCGTGAATTTTGGCCCAGCGCTCGGCCGCGTGGCGCACGAGGTGTTCGGACCCCTCCGGACAGCGGCGGCATTCGGCGAACCACGTCGTCACGTCGTCGGGGAAGTGGCCGGTGTGGCGCTTGTGGTCGAGCGCGAACTGCTCGATGGCCTGGTTGCCGACGCCCAGGTCGTCGAGTTCGTAGGACAGGTCCCACTCGCGGCCACAGCGCGAACAGCTCACTCGCGGCGCGTCGTCCATCTCCGTCGGCGTCGGGCCGCCGTTCGATCGTTCGTCCCCCTCGTTGCTATCGTCTGGCACGACAGCGAGTTCGGCCGCGAGTACCTTGGCTCTGGCGGGGTCGGCCTCGCCGGAACCGGGACGCATTTCACCGTGAGTCCGCCTTCTCCGATATCGTGCGATCCCAGCGGTGTCGAACCGCAGTGCCCACTCCGCGACGACGACGACCGGCGGCGCCCGCGTCGCGACCCCGACCAGCGGCGCCGCCGGCGCGGTCGCGCTCGCGGGTCCGGCCCGATCCGGGAGGGTCGGGCCGGTGATCCCGCGCCGACTCGCGCGCTTCGACGCGCTCGTCGCGACCGCGCTCGTGTGGTTCCTCGGGAAGTTCCTCCGGTACGCCTTCCCGCCGCTGTTCGAGACGATCGGGGGGACCTACGGCGTCTCGCGGACGGTCCTCGGCTCGGCGTTCACGGCGCTGATGCTCGTCTACGCGCTGATGCAGTTCCCCTCGGGGCTGCTCGCCGACCGTATCGGTTCCGTTCGGGTGATCACCGCGGGGGGACTCGTCACCGCCGGCGGTGCGTTCGCGCTCGCCGTCGACGCGCCGTTCGCCGTCCTCGTCGGCGCGATGGCCCTGATCGGCGCCGGCACCGGCACGTACAAGACCGTCGGCGTCAGCCTGCTCGCGCGAGCGTACCCCCGCGGGACCGGCCGCGCGCTGGGCGTGTTCGACACGTTCGGGACGTTCGGCGGCGCCGCGGCGCCGGCCGCGGTCGTCCTCGCGTCGGCGGCCCCCGGCGTCCTCGGCGCCCCCTGGCGGACGCTCTTCCTCGCGGCCGGCGTCGTCGGCGTCGGCCTCGCCGCCGCGTTCGCACGCGTGATCCCCAGACGGCTCGGTAACGACGCCACGGGCGCTCGTGCGTCCGAGTCCACCCCGAACGGCGAGGAAGGCGAGGGCGAGGCGTCGGCTTCGCTGCGCGTCTATCTCTCGCTGTTCGGGGACCCCCGATTCACCCTCTTCGTCGCCGTCACGGTCTGTTTCGCGTTCGCCTACAACGGCGCCGTGGCCTTCCTCCCGCTGTATCTCACCGAGGAGACCGCCGTGTCGTCGGCGACGGCGAACCTCCTGTTCAGCGCGCTCTTTCTGGTCAGCCTCGTCCAGCTGGTCACCGGCGAGGCCAGCGACCGCGTCGGCGTCGAGCCGGTCCTCGCGCTGACGCTCGCGGTCGCCACCGCCGGGATGGTCGCGGTGCTGGCGTTCTCGGGGACGGGCGGTCCCCTCGTCCTCGGCGGCGCCGTCGTCCTCCTCGGACTGGGCGCCCACGGCTCTCGACCCCTCCGCGGCGCCTACATGATGGACATCGCCCCCGAATCGGTCGCCGGCGGCAGCCTCGGCGTCGTCAGGACGCTGCTGATGGTCGCCGGCGCCGTCTCGCCCGCTCTCGTCGGCTTCCTCTCCGAGACCGCCGGCTTCACCGTCGCGTTCCAGCTGCTCGCGGCCGCGCTCGTCGCCGCGACGGCGCTGACGCTCGCCCTGTGGGCGACCGGTCAGCGGTCCTGAGCGGGGTCCCAATCGAAGCCGGTCCCGACGGCCGAGACGCCGCCGTCGACCCGCAGGTTCGTCCCGGTGACGAACGACGCTTCGTCGGACGCCAGAAAGAGGACGGCGTCGGCGATCTCCCGCGGGTCGGCCGCACGCTTGAGGATGCCCGGGCCGTCGGCGCTGGGCGTCGTCTGTTCCTCGCGGTACTCGCGAGCCACCTCGGAGTCGTCGGGCTCGTGGTACTCGGTGACGACGTAGCCCGGCGAGACGGCGTTGACCCGAACTCCCTCCGGCGCGTGGTCGCAGGCCATGTCCTTCGTCATCGCGACGACGGCGCCCTTCGTCGAGTCGTACTGCGCCCACTCCGGACGGCCCACCTCAGCGCCCATCGACGCGACGTTGACGACCGAGCCGTTGCCTTCGGCCCCTTCAGTGTCGCCCCCGCCTCCAGTCATCAGCGGGATCAGGTGTTTCGCACAGAAGGCGACGCCCTTCTGATTCACGGCGAGGATGCGGTCCCAGCTGTCCTCGTCGGCCTCGGTGACCGGGTTCGGGTCGACGCGGATCCCCGCGTTGTTGACGAGGATATCGACGCCACCGAAGCGATCGGCGACCCGTTCGGCCATCGCCTCGACGGCGGCTTCCTTGCCCACGTCACACTCGACAGCGAGGGTCTCCCGGCCGGTATCCGCGGCGATCGCCTCGGCGGCGGTCTCGGCGCGCTCGCCCAGCACGTCGACGACGACCACGTCCGCGCCCTCCTCGGCCAGTCGCCGAGCCGTCGCCTCGCCGATACCGCGCGCGCCGCCGGTCACGACCGCCACGCCGTCCGCGACTCGTCCGCTCGTGGCTCCTGGTCCGGTCATGGCTCGGCGTTCGACCATCGCGGGCTTGTAGCTGTCGGCGCTCGGAGCGCTCGAAAACCGCCCCCGCCGCTCAGGCGAGGAAGACGTGGCGCGGCCGGTCGGCCAGCACCTCGCGACCCCACTGGACGGTCTCGCGGAAGTCCTCGGAGCGGAAGAAGGCCATCGCGTCCTCCTTCGCGTCCCAGCGGCTGGCGATGAACATGTCCGTCTCGTCCTCGCGGTTGGCCAGCAGCGCGGTCTCGCGGTGGCCGTCCATCTCCGCGAGCAGTCCGCCGACGGTCCCGAACGTGTCGACGAACTCCTCGCGGTAGTCGGGTTTGACCGTGTAGAACATCCCCATCGTGCCGAAGCCCGCCCGGTCCTGCGAGCGGCCGACGATCCCCGGCAGATCGGTGAGGAAGTCGGCGGCGGTGTCGGCGGCGCTCTCGGTGTCCCAGAGGCTGACGACGGCGATCGTGTCCGAGTCCTCGGCCACGTCGCCGTAGACGGCGGTCTTGACGTGGGTGTCGTAGCGGTCGAAGCCCTCGCGCAGGTCCGACACCTCCGCGTCGAGCGTCTCCGGGTCGGCCTCGGAGTACAGCACCAGCGCGTACACGTCCTCGCCGTGGGGCTGGCCGGCGTAGACGCCCTCGTCGGCGAGCTCCGCGCGGATGTCCGCAGCGGTGGTGTCGCTCTCGGCGTCGCCGCCCTCGGCGCCGCTCGCTCCCGCCTCGCCCTCGCGGCCGGCCTCGCCGGCGTCGCCGAGGGGGCCGCGGGCGCTGTGCGTGACCGCGTCGATGTCGGTCAGGAAGCCGATGGCGGTGTCGGCGGCGCCTTCGTTGGCCCAGACGCTGACGATCGCCGTCTGTCCCTGGTTGGCGCGGACGCTCGTCAGCACGTGGGTGTCGTAGTGGTCGAAGTTGCCCCGGAGACCGTCGACCTCGTCGACGAGGTCCTCGGCGTCGGCGTCGGCGTAACAGACCAGCGCGTAGTCGCCCGCGCCGTACTCCTCGGGGTAGACGCCGAAGTTCGCGAGCGTCTGTGCGGCCTCGTCGGCGTCGAGTTCCGCGGCGTCCACGTCCTTCTGGGCCGCCGCGGGCCGACCCCCGGCTCCGCCCTCGCTCGACTCGCTGACCGACTCCGTCTCGCCGTCGCTTGCGCCCCCTGCGTGACTCTCGGCCGGCGGGTCGACCGATTCGCCGTCGCCCCGGGCGCCGTGGCCGCCGCCGGCGTTGCCGTCGTGGCCGGCGCCCGAGGCGCTCGCGTGGGCGACCCGTTCGCCGGTCGACTCGTCGGTCGCGTCGGCGGTCGGCACCGACTCGCCGGCGAGGTAGGCGTCCAGATCCGCCGGCGGGAACTTCCGGCCGACGTAGAAGGGGCCAAAGTCGGCGAACTTCGAGGAGGAGGGGTCGAAGCGCATCTCGTAGAGCAGCTCCTTCACGTCGGTCATATCGTCGGCCCACAGGGTGACGCCCCACTCCCAGTCGTCCATGCCGACCGACCCGGTGATCATCTGGGAGACCCGACCCGCGTAGTCGCGGCCGATGTCGCCGTGGCTCTCCATGTGCTCGGCGCGCTCCTCGAAGGGCAGGTCGTACCAGTTCTGTCCCGGTTGGCGGCGTTTCGACATCGGGTAGAAGGAGACGTGCTCGCTGTCGGGGATTTCGGGGTGGAGCCGTGACTGAATGTACTGAGCGAGCCCCGAGTCGTCGTCGACCTCGCCGTCGAAGTACTCGCGGGCGCGCTCGCTGTAGCCCGACGCCTCCGTCACGGAGACGTACGAGGAGGACTGTTCGGTGAACTGCGCGAACTCGGTGCGCTCGAAGCGCCGTTCGAGGCGTTCGGTGTCCGCCAGCGTCGGCCGGAGGTGGACGACCATGAGATCGGCCTTGTGCCCGACGACGGCGTACAGTGCCGAGTCGCCCTCCTCTGCGTCGGCGACGGCCTCGGCCGACCCGAGAAAGTCGACGGCCTCGTCCAGCGCCCGTTCGCGGACGCGCTCGGGGGCGTCCCGCCAGGCCTCCCAGTCGACCGTCCTGAGGTCGTGGAAGGCGTACCAGCCTTCCTCCGTCTGCGGCGGCTCGCGTCTGACCATACCGGGAGTTAGCGATCGCAGTTTAGGAAACTTGTTGTTCCCGGCCGCGCCGGGCGAGCGCGAATGCGGGCGGTCGCCGGCGTCCGCGAGGGTCCCGGCCGGAGCCCGCTCAGTTGAGCAGTTGCGGCCCGAACAGCATGAGAAAGAGGCCGGCGATCATCAGCAGGCTGATCGAGGCGGTGACCGCGGTGGTCGCGCGACGGCCGTCTTCCACGGGGAGGCGGGCGACCAGCGACTCGGCCGACGCCCGGAGGATGTGCCCGCCGTCGAGCGGGAAGGTAGGCACGCAGTTGAACACGCCGAGGTTGAGGTTCACCCAGGCCGTCCAGAACAGGATGTTCGCGATCATGAACACGCCGCCGCCGAGCGGTTCGAGCGGGCCGGCCACCGTGTAGAAGTTCGCCACGTCGGGGACGAACCCGGCGAAGTTGTAGCCGAATCCGAGTCCGAGAGTGCTCAGGAACGGCAACAGGAGCACGACGAACATCTGCTGGAGGAACTGCCCGGAGAACAGCCCGCCCCAGTCGCCGCTGAACCCGCCGAGGTAGGCGAGGAACTGCGCCGCGGGGTAGACGTCGATGCCGGCGTCGGTCACCGCGATGCCGCTGAAGCCCTGCTGGGTGCGGAGCCCGAGCGCGTCCCCGGGACCGTCCCAGCCCGCCGTGACGTCGTAGGTGTCGGACTCGCCGCCGACCGACGCCCGCACCTCAACGGTCTCTCCCGGTTCGAGACCGCCGACCGCGTCGCCGTACGCGGAGGCGTTGGGCGTGCGCTCGCCGGCGACCGAGCGGACGATCACGTCCGTCCCGTCGGCCGGGACCGAGGCGTTCGCGAGCGGGCCGTTCTCGACGGCCAGCCCGTAGGCGCCGACGGGGAACGTCGTCGTCCCGCGGCTGGTCTCGAGGGTGGCCGTCCCGCGGCCGGCCATCGCCTCGGCGAAGCCGCGCTCGGTGTAGACGGCCGTGCCGTTGACCGCCTCGACGATCGTCGCGTTGTCCTGGTTCGGTTCGATGCCGTCGGTCACCGACGGGACCGACCGGACGAGCGCGAGCTTCCGTTCGAGCGTGGTCGTCTCGCCGCTCTTCAGCGTGAGGTCGACCGACCGCCCCTCTATCGCGGCGAGCCGGGCCTCGAACTCGGAGACGTTCGCGATCGCTTCGTCCTCGACTTCGGTGACGAGGTCACCGTACTCCAGACCGGCTTCGTCGGCGGCCGACCCGGCGGCGGCGTTGCCGACCGGGACGCCGGCCGCGGTCGCGATGGCGCCCGAGACCGGGCCAAAGAGGAGCAGGAACCCGACGAACGCGACGAGGAAGTTGTTGGTCACGCCGGCGGCGAACATCCGGGTCTGGCCGCCCCGGTTCGCTCGCAGGCGACTCTCCTCGTCGGGTTCGACGAACGCGCCGACCGGGATAAACGAGAAGAAGGCCAGCCCCATCGAGTCGATGTCGATGTCCTCGACGCGACAGAGCAGGCCGTGGCCCCCCTCGTGGACCACGAGGCCGATGAGCAGGCCGAGGACGATCTCGGGGGCGGCGGCGGGCGGGAGAAAGTCGTTGACCCCTGGAATGACCAGCACGTTCTGTGGGTTCTGGACGGGCTGGGCCTCGGGCTGTTGCATCGCCTGCCAGCCGGCGTTGAAGACGGCGACGAACATGCCGACCATCGTGACCAGCGCCATCCCGACGCCGAAGTTCCCCCAGGCGCGCCAGAGCCGCTTGGGCGTGGCGAGCCACGTGAGGAACTGCCGGCCCCGGAGCGTGTGCAGCGTCAGGATCGGGCCGGAGACGCGGACGGAATCGGGGAGCTTGCCCCTCGCCTGCAGCGCCATCGTCCCCGCGGTGAAGACGACGATCGCGGCGAGCACCCAGTACAGCGGGCTTACCATTACCCGATTGCAGGGGCCTCCCCGTCAAGAGGGTTTGGTTACCATCTTTTTCCCGGAGGGGTTTCCTCGGTCGCTGCGCTCCCTGCGGGAACCCCTCCGGCAAAAACATGGGTGAAAAAGGCCAAACCTCGTGGTTCGAGAGAGCGACGCTCTCTCGTCATCACGAAAGACGGCTGTGCCGTCTTTCGAACGACTTCGCTCGGTTCGGTGAACCGCGCCTCACTCCATCCGGCGCGGATGCTCAGTACAGGTGATAGGCTGATCAGTAGCATTCGCGCGAGCGAAGCGAGCGCGATTCACTGAATCCGAGCGAAGCGAGCGCGATTCACTGAATCCGAGCGAAGCGAGGATTCAGCCTTTTTCCCCAAGTTTTTCCAGCGGAGGATTCCCGCAGCGGCGCGAAGCGCCGCGAGGAACTCTCCGCTGGAAAAAGTGGGTTCGCACGCCTACTGAACACGCCGGACCTCGGAAAACTGGCGGCCGGTCTACCGCTCCCGTCGCAGTCGCTCGACGACGAACTCCCGGTCGAGATCGCCGAGGAAGTACCCGAGTTGCGGCCCCTCGTCCTCGTCGAAAAAGAGGCGGTAGCCGACGCCGAAGAAGTCGCCGATCTCGACGTCGTGGCGCTTTGCCGTCTCGTAGATCTCGCCCTGGATCGCCTCGCCGTCGCGGCCTTCCGCGACGAAGTCGGCCAGGTCGTCCAGCGCAGCGGCGGTCGCCTCGTCGACGGACACCTCGGGCAGTTCCGTCCGCGAGACGGTGTAGTTGTACTCGTTGTCGGTGCGGTCGGCCCACTCGCTCGCGAGCGCGACGCGACCGAAGGCGTCGTCGACCGCCCACTCGGGGTCGTCGTCGGCGACGTGGCCCTCCTTGCGGGCGGTCGCCGCGCGGGCGTCCTCGTCGTCGAACATGCCCAGGACCGCGGCGAAGGTGTAGGGGAGGCGCACCCGATTCGCGAACTCGCCGTCGACGAACTCCCGGCGGCGCCGACGGTCCTCGGGGTCGTTGCGGTCGAAGTCGGCGGCCAGCGTCGCCGCCTCGCTCTCGTCGCTCACGTCGAACGCGTCGCTCGCGGCCAGCGCCGCGGGCGGCACGTCGGCCAGCGAACTCAGGAACGGATAGACCCGGTCGGCGCGCCGTTCCTCCCGCTCGGTGCCCGACTCCTCGTCGTAGTAGAGCCGCTCGACGCGGTCGAACTCGTCGACGAGCTGGTCGAGCCGCTCGATACTGAAGTCCCGGGCCTTGTTCGGGTCCTTTGCGAAGAAGTAGCGCAACACCTCCGGTTCGAGCGTCTCCAGCACGTCGTGGACGAGGACGATGTTGCCTTCCGAAGAGGAGAACGGGTCGCCGTCGAGGGTGAACCACTCGTACACCATCGGTTCGGGCGGCTCGATGTCGAGGACGTTCTCGGCGATGTCGACGCCGGAGGGCCACGACCCCTCGGCGTGGTCCTTGCCGAACGGCTCGAAGTCCACTCCGAGGACCTGCCACTGGGCGGGCCACTCGAAGCGCCAGGGGAGCTTGCCCTCGCGGAAGGTAGCGGTGCCCTCGTGGCCGCAGCCCTCGATGGTGCGGTTGCCGGCCTCGATGTCGGTACAGCGGTAGTCGACCTCGCGGGCGTCCACGTCGACCGCAGTGACGGTCTCGGTCACCTTCCCGCACTCCGAACAGAAGGGGTTGAACGGGACGTAGTCCTCGTCGACCTTGTCCTGGTACGCCGAGAGCACCTCGCGCGCCCGGTCCTGATTCGCGAGGACGTGCTCGACCACGTCGTCCATGCGGCCGGACTCGTACAGTTCGGTCGTCGAGACTACGTCGATGGGGGCGTCGAGCAGTTCGGCCGACTCGGCGATCAGCGTCGAGAAGTGCTCGCCGTAGGAGTCACAGCAGCCGAAGGGGTCCGGTATCTCCGTGTACGCGTGCCCGAGGTTCTTGCCGAGCGCGCCGGCGTTCACGTCGCCCAGGTCGACGATCTTGCCGTCCAGATCGGCGAGCTTGCGGGGGAGTTTGCGCAGCGGGTCGC
The DNA here is from genome assembly GCF_013415885.1 of Halosimplex rubrum. NCBI lineage: Archaea > Methanobacteriati > Methanobacteriota > Halobacteria > Halobacteriales > Haloarculaceae > Halosimplex > Halosimplex rubrum. The sequence continues at coordinate 1,027,502 of NZ_CP058910.1, read as the reverse complement.
GGTCGTCGGTGGTGAACACCTGCCGGACCTCCCACCCGCGTTCGCGCAGCACCTCCGCGACGAAGTAGCCGCGCATGATCTCGTTGACGTTACCGAGATGCGGGACCCCCGAGGGGGAGATACCGCCCTTGATCACGATCGGCTCCTCTGGGTCGCGGGCCTCGACGGCGTCGGCGACCTCGTCGGCCCAGAAGGCGTAGTGGTCCTCGCCCTCGGTCTCGTCGGGGCGGGTGTCGTCGGCGGTCTCGGTCGCGCCGGGCGCGTCGGTCTCGTCGGCCGTCGAGGTGGCGCTCGGCCCGTCGGTGCCGGCGTCGTCGCCGGTCTCGCTCATGCGGTTCGCCCCCGGTGGGTCGCCCGTCGCTCGGTCATCGGTCGCTCCACTCGGCGGGCGCCGCCCCGACGCCCTCGGGGACCACGTCGGTGCCGTCGTGGTCGCCGGTTCGGATCGCTCGCTCGACGGCCGCGGGGTCGGTCCCGTCGAGGACGACCGTGCGGATGCCCGACCGCTGGACGATCTTCGCGGCCAGCAGGTCGACGGGGGCGTTGCTGCCGGCGTCCATCTCCAGGTCGGCGATCAGCCCGACCAGCTCGTCGGCGGTGATCTCCGAGAACTTCGCGGCGTCGGGGTCCTCACCCGGGTCGGCGTCGTAGACGCCGTCGACGCTGGTGGCGTAGACCAGCAGGTCGGCGTTGACGTACTCGGCGAAGGCGGCGCTGACGGCGTCAGTGGTCTGGCCGGCGACGGTCCCCCCCATCACCGGGATGTCACCGCGACGGATGGCCTCGCGCCCGGTCTCGTAGCTCTCGGGCGGGGTCGGCGCCGCGCGCTCGTCGAGCGCGGCGATGAGCAGGCGGCCGTTGAGTCGAGTCACCTCGATCCCCAGCTGGTCCAGCTCGATCTCGTTGGCGCCCAGCTCGCGGGCGGCCCCGATGTACTCGCGGGCCGTCGGGCCGCCGCCGACGACGGTCCCGAGAGTGTGACCGTCGGCGTCGAGCGATTCGACCGCGTCCGCGTAGGCCCGCACTCGCTCCGGACCCACCGACGGAACGAGGACGCTCCCGCCGATAGAGACGACTGTTTTCATTGGGACGGCGTAGCCACGATGCCGTCTTAAGGGTTGTCAAGCCGCGACGGCCGAGCGTGTCGTCGCCGTCCCCGCGATACCGCTCCCAACCACTCACTACCCCGGACGCCCGCCGGCGCGCTCGTCCCCCTGCGACCGCCCGAAACCGGCAACCATTTCCGCAACATCGGGCTGAATCCGCGTTTCGCGTCGGTTTTTCGGTCGGCCGTGCGGTCGAAGTGCAAAAACGTCTCGACGTTTCTGCGCAGTTTATAAAACGTCTAAGCGGATAGGAAAACGTCCTAAAAACTCGAACATCGGCCGATTTTCCCGTGTAGTTCGTGAAACGACACGAAGCCACCCGAAGCTTCCTCCGTTTATATGGGCTTACCGGCCACAGAGCAAATCGAGGTGTCAACATGAGCTCGATACTCCAGCCCTCCAACGACGACGCGCCGTCGAAAGAACAGCGACTCAAGGCGTATCTGCGCCAGAAGGCCGAGGACGGCGAGATGTACTTCAAGAGCAAGTTCATCGCGGACGAAGTCGGCCTGTCGCCCAAAGAGATCGGCGCGCTCATGGTGAAGATCCGCGACTCGGCCACCGAGCTCGAGGTCGAGAAGTGGTCCTACACGAGCGCGACCACGTGGCGCGTCGAAGTCGCCTGACGACGACCGGGCTCCACCGCACACCCACGCCCCGAACCCACGCACCCACACATCCCCGGACGGCGACCCCGTCCGCACCCCACCACACGCACCGACTTCCGAACACCGAACACCACCCATCCGTTCACCGCAACCCCGTCCCTGATTGGACGCCCGAGCGCGGGCGTTCCGACCCGCTTCCTCCCGTCCGACCGGCCCAGCGGCGCGGCCGGCGTCGCCGACTCGGTGACGCGACCGTCGGCTCCGGCGGATCGGTCGGTCGCCGGCGGTGTCCCGGGATTTATACTCGGGAGGATCCAACCGACGGTCGATGGACGAGCGTCGCACGCCGGCGGAGGGGCCGCCGGTCGAGGACGTCGAGTCGGTCTTCCAGGTCGCCGACGTGCGCGTCGACGACGAGACGGTCTACTACCTGGGCACGCCGCTGGCGTCCGCCGAGGTTCTGGAGCGCGAGCTGTGGGGCCTGTTCCGCGACGCGGGCTACGACGTGTCGCTGACGACCCGCGCTCAGTCGTCCGGACCGTTCGACGAGCGGCCGGCCGTCGAGGGTCGCTTCGGGCCGACTCGCCCGCAGTACGTCCTCGTCGCCGAACCCCGCTCGCCCCACATCGACGGGATCCCGTGGACGAACCTCGTCTTCTTCGTCCTGACGGTGCTGTCGACGCTGTACGTCGGGTCGATCTGGTACTACGTCGAGCTCGACAGTCCGCTGGCCCTGCTGGAGGCGTGGCCCTTCACCGCCGCGATCCTCGGCGTGCTGGCTGTCCACGAGTTCGGCCACTACGTCATGATCCGCTACCACGACGTGGACGCGAGTCTCCCCTACTTCATCCCGTTCCCCTCGCTCATCGGGACGATGGGTGCGGTCATCCGCATGCGCGGGCGCATCCCCGACCGGAAGGCGCTGTTCGACATCGGCGTCTCCGGCCCGCTCGCGGGCCTGGTCGCGACGGTCGTCGTGACCGTGATCGGGCTGTTCCTGGACCCGATCACGGTCCCCGAGCGCGTCGCCAGCGGCGGCGGCGCGATCCGGTTCAACGACCCACTCCTGCTGGTTATCCTCGCCGAGCTGACCGGCCAGCCCCTCTCCTATCCGGACCCGGGGCTGGCGGCCAACCCAGTCATCTTCGGCGGCTGGGTCGGCATGTTCGTCACGTTCCTGAACCTCCTCCCGGTGGGGCAGTTCGACGGCGGCCACATCGTCCGCGCGATCCTCGGCCCCCGCCAGGAGACCGTCGCCGCCGCGGTCCCGGCGGCCCTCTTCGGCCTCGCGGGCTATCTCTATCTCGCACAGGAGGCGACCAACGCGGTCGTCCTCTGGGTCGTCTGGGGCGTCATCGCCGCCGGGCTGGCCTACGCCGGCCCCGCCACGCCGATCCGCGACGACCCGATCGGTCCCCGTCGTCGGGCCCTGGGCGTCCTGACGCTCGCGCTCGGTCTGCTCTGTTTCACGCCCGTGCCCTTCGAGATCCTGGCCGGGTGAGCGGTCGCTCGCGCGTGCCACCGCGACGACCGGCGAAAAACAGCGGTTCAGTGAGTGTACCCGCGATCCGGGAGCGACTCGCCGTCGATCGTGACGCCCGACTCGACGACCGCGCCGATCCTGGTCAACTCGACAGACACGTCCGCGCGGACAGCCGACAGCGCCTCCTCGGGGACCGTACAGACGAGTTCGAAGTCCTCGCCGAAGAACGCGCCCAGCTCCAGCCGGTCGTCGGCGTCGGCGGCCACCTCGTCGACGACCGGGTCGATCGGGAGTGGGGACTCGACGGCGAACCCGCAGCCGCTGGCCTCGGCGAGCTGGTGGAGTGAACGGGCCAGCCCGTCGCTGGAGTCCATCATCGCGGTCGCCCGGCCGGCCAACGCACGGCCGGCGGCCACGCGAGGTTCGAACCGGAACAGGTCGTTGGCGCGCTCGATGTCGCCGGGGCCGCCCCGGTCGAACAGTCGGAGGGCGGCCCCGCTCCGTCCGAGCGTGCCGGTGACGCAGACCGCGTCTCCGGGTTCGGCGCCGGACCGTCGGACGGGCTCGTCGGCGTCGCCCAGCGCGGTGGTGGCGACGGTGAACTCGTCGTGGTGGTCGAGGTCGCCGCCGACGTACTCGGCGCCGACGGCCGCACAGACCTCGCTCGCGCCGTCGACGAAGTCGGCGAGTTCCGCCTCGTCGAAGGCGGGGGCGGCGTAGACGGCGACGGCGGCGGTGGCGTCGGCGCCCATCGCGGCCACGTCCGAGAGGGAGGCGCCGACGGCGCGCCAGCCGGCGGTGTAGCGGGTCGTCCCGTCGGGGAAGTCCGTCCGGTCGTGGAGCATGTCGGTGGTGACGACCTGGCCGTCGAGGACTGCGGCGTCGTCGCCCGCCGCCGACAGACGGTCGCCGAGCAGCCCCAGCGCGGTCCGTTCGTCCATACGACGCGTTCGCTCGCTCCCGGGAAACCCCCTGCGGTTCGAGCGGGGCGACGGTCCGTCGCCGACGGAGCGCTCGGGTCCGCGCGGGTCGGCGGTCGCGTCCGCCGTTCGCGGCCACTCCGGAGGGTTCAAGCCGCGGACGCCCTTCGACCCCGACATGAACGGGGACAGGTGGGCGACGGTCGTCGGCTTCGTCGGCGCTGCGCTGGTCCTCGCGGCGCTCGTGTGGGTCGTCGGCATCGGCGACATCCTCTCGGAGCTTCGCGGGATCGAACCCCGGTTCCTGCTCGTGATCCTCGGCGTCGCGGTCGCGTGGCTGTTCCTCTGGGGGATGGCGCTGCGGACGGTACTGGGCGCGCTCGACGCTCCCCTCTCGGTCGGGATGAGCGGGTTCGTCTTCGCCGGCGCGGTCTTCTCGAACAACGTCACGCCCTTCGGTCAGGCGGGCGGCGAACCGGTCAGCGGCTACCTCATCTCGCGGGCGACCGACAGCGAGTACGAGACCGGCCTGGCCGCCATCGCGTCGGTCGACGCGCTCCACTTCGTCCCCTCCATCGGCTACGCCATGGTGGGGCTCACGTTCGTCGTCGCCGGCGCCGCGGAGTTCGGGCGCAACCTCGTCTTCGCCACGACCGCCCTGGTCGCCCTCGCGGTCGGTATCCCCGCGGCCGCCTACTTCGGCTGGCAGTACCGCTACGAACTCGAGGCCACCGTCGTCCGCGCGGCCACGCCCGTCGTTCGCTTTCTCGGCCGGGTCGTCCCGCGCAGGTCTCCGCCCACCGCCGAGGCGATCGAGCGCCGCATCGAGGGCTTCTTCGGCGCCATCGAACGGGTCGCCACGAGCCGCGCGACGCTGCTGGAGGCCGTCGGCTTCTCGGCGCTCGGCTGGCTGGCGATGTGCGCGTCGCTGTGGCTGTCGGTGTACGCGCTGGGTCACGCGGTCCCGTTCTCGGCCGTCCTGCTCGTCGTCCCGATGGGGGCGGTCGCCGGGATGACGCCGCTGCCCGGCGGACTCGGCGGCGTCGACGCCGTGTTGATCGCCCTGCTCGTCTCGACGACCGGGATCTCCGGCGGCGTCGCCGGCGCGGCCGTCCTCGTCCACCGCGGCGCCACCTACGTCTTCCCGACCGTCGTCGGCGGCGGCGTCGCGTTCGCCCTCGGCGTCGGCGACTGACCGACGGTTCCCGCCATGGCCGCGCCCTCGCGACGGCCACCTTCCCGTTGCTCGCGGGTCACTGACGTTCCTCGCTCGCTGTTTCGTGGTCCTCACCGCGTTCGGACCACGCTGCTCGCGGGTCACTGACGTTCCTCGCTCGCTCCGTCGAGGCCTCCCTTCGGTCGGCCTCGTTTCCCCTGTGTCTCCGTCCCGTACCCGTCCGGCGAACGATGGCCTTAAATGAGCCGCTCCGGAAGACATCTGCAATGACGACACTCTACGACGTGCCCGCGGAAGACCTCAACGAGGCGGTCGCCGAGCGCCTCGACGAGGAAGACGAGGTACAGGAACCCGACTGGCTCAAGTTCACGAAGACCGGCGTCGGCCGCGAGCTGCCGCCCGAACAGGACGACTTCTGGCAGATCCGCGCCGCCAGCCTCCTCCGGAAAGTCGCCGTCGACGGCCCCACCGGCGTCGGCGCGCTCCGGACGGCCTACGGCGGCACCAAGCAGGGTTCCAACCGCTACGTGGTCCGTCCGAACCAGACCACCGACGGCAGCGGCAAGATCGTCCGAACGGCGCTCCAGCAGCTCGAGGAAGCCGGCTACGTCCAGACCGCCGAGGGCGAGGGCCGCCGCATCACCCCCGACGGCCAGAGCCTCCTCGACGACGTCGCCGGCGAGGTCCTCGAGGACCTGGACCGTCCGGAACTCGAACGCTACGCCTGAACGTTCTGCGGGCCGTTCTCCCGATTTCGCCGCCCCAGATGGCCCGGCCGTCGCGCCGATAGCTCCGAAATCGTTTTCCCCGCGACTCGACAAGGGACCCCCATGAGCGGCGAACCGAACGACGAGGAGTTAGAGAAGCTCCGTCAGGAGAAGATGGAGCAGATGCAGGAACAGGGCGGTCAGGGCCAGGGCCAGGGCGTCGACGAGGAGGCCATGGAGGCCCAGCGCGAACAGCGCGAGGCCCAGAAGAAGGCCATGCTGCGCAAGCACCTCACCGACGAGGCACGCAAGCGGCTCAACACCGTCCAGATGTCCAAACCCGACTTCGGCGACAAGGTCGAACAGCAGGTGCTCGCGCTCGCCCAGAGCGGCCGCATCCAGGGCAAGATCGACGACGAGAAGATGAAACAGCTCCTCAAGGAGCTCCAGCCGGACAAGAAGAGCTTCGACATCCAGCGCCGGTAGATGCCGACGGTCGCCACGCTGTTCTCCGCCGGCAAGGACTCCGCGCTCGCGGCCACGCTCCTCGACCCGTTCTACGACGTGGTGCTGTGTAGCTGCACGTTCGCGCTGGAGAACGGACCGGCGGTCGTCGACACCGCTCGCGAGGCCGGCGAACGAGTGGGGCTTGCCGTGGAACGGGTCGAACTGGACGAGTCGGTGGCTCGCGAGGCCGTCGACCGGATGGTCGCGGACGGCTACCCCCGGAACGGGATTCAACTGGTCCACGAGCACGCCCTGGAGACGGTCGCGGCCCGCGCGGCGGTCGGTGGGGGATCGTTTTCGGCGGTCGCGGACGGTACCCGCCGCGACGACCGCGCGCCCGTGATCGATCGACCGTTCGCCCAGAGCCTGGAGGACAGGAACGGGATCGACTACCTCCGCCCGCTCGCGGGCTACGGCCGCGGGGCTATCGACGAGTTAGCCGACCGGCTGTTGGACGTGGAGACCGGCCCGAGCGAGCAGCTCCCGACCGGGGACTACGAGACCGAGCTTCGCGCGCTGATGGCCGACGAGCACGGCGAGGGGACCGTCTCGGAGGTGTTCCCCGAGCACGTCCAGTCGCGGGTGACGGGGCGGACCGAGTGAGAACAGACCCGAATCGACTCTGGGTCCCAAATACTCAGACTCGATCCGTCACTTCGACACTAGATGTCTCGACCGCCGGTCTCGACAGAGATGAACAAAGTCGAGGAGGGGAGCCTCGTCCGGTGGAACGGCCGGACGAACCCGCAGGTGGTGACCGAAGTGACCGACGCGTGGTTCGGAGTGCGAAGTCACAGTGACAGTCACTATCGGTTCTACTTCCACGACCAGTACCTCATCAACCAGCAAAGCGATACCGAGTACGACATCGACGAGTTCGAACTCCTCGGGGAAGTATACGACGTGGACGACTGGTAGGATCGCGGGCCAGACAACCGCTCGCACGACACGGACAGGTTCAAGCGACCCCTGGCCGAACGGGGTGGTATGTACGAGGGACTGAAGGGGTTCACCGACTTCTACCCCGACGAGATGGCCCCGCTCCGGGAGGTCATCGACACCATCGAGGACACCGCCCGGGCCTACGGCTTCCGGGAGACGTCGACGCCGGCCTTAGAGCCGGCGGAGATGTGGACCGACAAGAGCGGCGAGGACATCGTCGACGAACTCTACGACTTCGAGGACAAGGGCGGCCGCCACGTCACGCTCACTCCGGAGCTCACGCCGACGGTCGCGCGGATGGTCGTCGCCAAACAGCAGGCGCTGTCGAAGCCGATCAAGTGGGTCTCGACGCGGCCGTTCTGGCGCTACGAGCAGGTCCAGCAGGGCCGGTTCCGCGAACTCTACCAGACCAACGCCGACATCTTCGGCTCCTCGGAACCGGAAGCCGACGCCGAGGTGCTCGCGTTCGCCGCCGACTCGCTGACCAACCTCGGCCTCGACGGCTCGGAGTTCGAGTTCCGCGTCTCTCACCGCGACATCCTGGGGGAACTCCTGCGGTCGTTCGACGCCGACGTGGACACCACCGAGGCCATCCGCGCCGTCGACAAGCGCGCGAAGGTCGACGAGGGGGAGTACCTCGGCCTGCTGTCCGACGCCGGCCTCTCCTACGACCAGGCCCGGGAGTTCGACGACCTGCTCGTCGCCGGCGACGACGATCTGTCGGCGCTGACGGACTTTTCAGACAGCGACGACCTCGCGGCGGCAGTCGAGAACCTGCGGAACGTCCTCGCGGCCGCCGAGGACTTCGGCGTCCGGGAGTACTGCGACGTGTCCCTGACGACCGCACGCGGGCTGGACTACTACACCGGCGTCGTCTTCGAGTGTTTCGACGCCTCGGGCGAAGTATCGCGCTCGATCTTCGGCGGCGGCCGCTACGACCACCTTATCGAGGAGTTCGGCGGGCAGTCGACCCCGGCGGTGGGCGTCGGCATCGGCGTCATGAACTCGACGCTCCCGCTCCTGTTGCAGACCCACGACGCCTGGCCGGGCGAGGGCATCGCGACGGACTACTACGTCCTGCAGGTCGGCGACGTGCGCTCGGTGGCCTCCCGCATCGCCCGCGACCTGCGCGAGCGCGGCCACGTCGTCGAGACCGACGTGAGCGACCGCTCTTTCGGCGCGCAGATGAACTACGCCGACTCCATCGACGCCGAGACGGTCGTGATCGTCGGCGAGCGCGACCTGGAGAACGACGAGGTGACCGTCAAGGACATGGAGAGCGGCGACCAGACGAACGTCCCCGTCGCGGAGTTCCCCGGCGACAGCGAGCGGCCGACCTACGACGAGTTCGCCTGACCGTCGCCCGCCCCGCACGCCGAGGCGAAACAATCACCTGTCTGACGTTCCGATCCGCGACCGATGGGGAACGACGAGGACGGGATCGACTGGCAGCGCGTCGGTCGTGTCGCCACGGAACCCGACGGATCCGCTCACTGGGGCCGCATCCGGAGCGCCGTCCGCGGGCGCGGATCCCGTGAAGATACGGACCTGGCGCCGCTCGTTCTCGTCGCCGCCGTCTGGACGCTCCTCGGTCCGGTTCTCGCCGCCGTCTTCCCCGGCAACGTCGGGTTGGCGCCCTGGCAGGCCGCCGGCCTCGGCGTCGTCGTCCTGCTCGGACTGGTCGCCGCGGTCGCCGACCGCCTCGACGAGTACGAGGTGACCGACGACGACGTAGTGATCGAAGAACTGCGCGCCCGCTACGCCGCCGGCGCGCTCTCGCTGGCCGAGTTCGAGCGCCGAGTCGAGCGCGTGGTCGCGGAGGGTCCCGAGGCGGTCGACCCGTCCATCGGCGGCGAGGGCTCGGGCACCGAAGGCCGCGACCCGGTCGCGATCCTCCGGGAGCGCTACGCTCGCGGGGAGATCGACGACGCGGAGTACCGCCGCCGGCTGGAGGGACTCGGCGAAGACGTGCCCGACCGCGTCTCGGAGTCCGCCTGAGGCCGCACCGGCCCGAAACCGACAAGGCCCGGTCTCGCGAAGCCGAACCGATGTCGGAGACGCCGGCGATGCGCGCTTATCGCCTCGCCTACGACGGCCGCCCGTTCCGCGGCTTCCAGCGCCAGCCCGACGTATCGACCGTCGAGGACGCCGTCTTCGACGCGCTCCGTGACCTGGACGTGCTGGCGGAAGGGGTGGACAAACCCGACGGGTACGCCGCCGCGGGTCGCACCGACGCCGGGGTGTCCGCGCGGGCCCAGACGGTCGCCTTCGAGACGCCCGCGTGGCTCTCGGCCCGGGCGTTCAACAGCGAGTTGCCCGCGTCCGTTCGGGCGTGGGCCAGTGCCGACGTGGGCACGGAGTTTCACGCCACCCACGACGCCGTCTCGCGGACGTATCGGTATCACCTGTACGCGCCACGTGACGGTGGCGGGAGACCGCTCGACGAGGTTCGGGTTCGCGACGCGCTCGACCGGCTCGCCGGCGAGCACGACTTTCACAACCTCACGCCCGACGACGAGGGGACACGTCGGGATCTGTCGACGACCGTCGAGCGCGACGGCGACTTTCTGGTCGTCCGGCTGGAGGCGGGCGGGTTCGCCCGGCAGTTGGTCCGTCGTGTGGTGGGGCTCGCCGCCGAGGTCGGTCGTGGGGAGTCCGACCTAGGGAAGGTCGACCGGGTGTTCGCAGCGGAGGAGATCGAGGGTCCCGAGGGCGTCGCGCCCGCGGCGCCGTACCCGCTGGCGTTGTGGGACGTGGCGTATCCGGGCGTTGCATTCGAGGTGGACGAGGACGCCTCCGAGAGCGCCCGCGAGGTGTTCGGAGCGCGTGCAACGGAGTTTTTGACCCGGGGACGCGTCGCCGGCGAAATTCGGGATTCGCTGGAGTGAGTGAGGTTGTACTTGACAGCAATCGATGAACGCTTTCGACCCACTCGCTAGCTGGAGTCGAGATTGGGGAAATCAGCAACCGATGAAAGCCCTCGACCCGCTCGCGGTCGCTGAGGCGGGATATCCGCGCTCTCGGCACCGCCCGCGCGGATAGTGGCCCGCTCAGACGACTACATGAACGCGAGCGCGCCTCGCCCTTTCAATCCACCAGGGACAGCAGACCGCTCCCGCACAGCACCGCAAACAGCCACGACCCTCCCCAGCCGATTGCGATGTCTGCGGGCGGCGCTCGGGTCGCCCGCATGGCCCGAGGGACCGCCGGTCCCTCGCTGCTCGCAGGCTGCGCTTCTCATCCCTCGCACGACTATTTCGAGCGGCCTGCCAAGAGGCAGGCACGCTCGATAGCGCGCGCCACTTACAAAATCGTGCGCTCGAAGCTCCTTGAGACGATATCACGGGGTGACACAAGACCTTTCGTAGCAGGGGGAAACAGACGGGGTATGACTGAGGAAGTGAAGGAGTGGTGGGAGCTGACGGCCCGCTGGTTCCAGGACGACATCGATCTGGACGTGGGGGTCAACTGGACCGGCATGAGCGCGGACAACGACCTGCGGCTCCTGCTGGACGTGGCCGGCAAGGACGTGCTGGAACTGGGCTGTGGCGGCGGCCAGTGCTCGGTCGCGCTCGCCGAACGGGGCGCGAACGTGACGGGTATCGACCTCTCGACGGAGCAACTCGCCTTCGCTCGCGATCTGTCCGACGAGCGCGACACCGACGTGGCGTTCCGCCAGGGCGACGTGACGGACCTGGGGATGTTCGACGACGACAGCTTCGACGTGGCGTTCAACGCCTACGTCTTCCAGTGGGTCGAGGACCTGGCGGCCTGCTTCCGGGAGGCCCACCGCGTGCTCCGCTCGGGCGGCCGGTTCGTCTTCTCGATGCCTCACCCGGTCTACGGCCTGGCCGACCCCGAGAGTCACGAGATCGAGGAGAGCTACTTCGACACGGGTCGGCAGGTCACGCCGCAGGACGACCTCGACGTCGACATGGTGACCTACCGTCACTCGGTCGCCGACGTACACAACGCGCTCGTCGGGGCGGGGTTTCGGGTCGAGCGGATGCTCGAACCCGGGTCTGCGGACCCCGACGACTACGAGGAGGGGCCCTGGGGCGAGCACAGGCCCGAGTTGCTGGCGAAGCTGCCGTCGACGCTGATATTCGAGGGGCGGGCGGCGTGAGCTACAGACGGGGGACGAAACACGTTGGTTCCCACTGGGGTTCGAAACACGTTGGTTCCCACTGGGGTTCGAAACGCTCCGGGTGTCAACTACCTTCGTGTGTAACGGGCGACAGACTGAACTGCACGCAGTATCAGTTGGGAGTTCGGACTTCCACGACTCCGGACACCCCCGAATAGGACTGTTCGAGGGTCGTTACTGCGACCAATCGACCGGCTCAGCAGCTGCTTTCTTCCGTTCGAACAGATCTGTCGCCCACTCCCTGATTTCGCTCGCATCGGTCTCGAGCATCACCCTGTATTTGTTTTCAGTCGGTCGCCGTGCCCAGATGATGACAGACTGATCGAGAATGCTCAAATTGAACGGGAACTGCTCGTCGATGATGTGATGATCTACGCTCATTTCGGCGTGTTCCTGCGCGAGTTCCAGTCGATCGGCGTTGTTCGTGATCTCTTCGAGAACCTTCGAAGGGTAGATGTACTCCGCTTGAAGTTCTCCTTCGGTCACTTGGTCGTGGAACCCGTGTGGACGAAGGATTCCGATTACGACTTCCCGCAGCGTCTGCGATTCGCCGACAGCCTCCCGGTAGCTAGTCAGGACTGCAAACTCGTTAACCATGTTCTCCGCCACTACGCGAACCTCTCCTCGTCTGACTGCCTGATAGAGGTCCTCGATCGGTGGGGTGTTATCGCTGTCCGATGGAATGGCGTGAAGGATCGGACGGAGTTCCTCGACGATCTGCGCCTGTCTGCACAGTTCGATGAACGGTTCGTACACCTTCTCTCCGAGCGGTGTCAGGCGGTGTGTGTCACCGTCCTTCCTGTAGAATCCAAACGAGTTTAGATTCTCACGCTGGTTAGACAGGAAGCTATCGTTGTACTTCCGTTTCATTTCCTTCTGTGAAATCCCGCCGTAGAGGTCTGCGAACAGCTGAATCCGTTGTTCGCTCCCACCGAACCAGCTGAAGATCTCGTTGGCCTTTCTGGCCTTCGACTGGGTCATCTCAAACTCGGTGTCCTTATCGCTCGAGTTTCGGTCATAGTTGGGCATTGCTTCGATTGTCACCCCAGGTCCTATTTTACCCTTAACAGTTCAAGATATAATTATGTACCATCCGCTGACCACGGGAATCTTCGGACCTCTGAACAGACCGCGAAAAAACGGTAGAGCTACGCACGAATTTGCGGACCGTAAATCTCCGGGGGTCGTGAAGGGAGTCCCAGTTGGCTTCGATTCGGGGCGACGTGACTTCCCGTCCGTGTTCATTTCCCAAAGCGTGAACGAACCGTAATAGGCCCAGCCGATCTATCTCGATCGTGAGCGGAAGTTCGATGAACTGGGATGACCTTTCGGCTTCGACGACGGAGATCGTCGGAGCCGAGTCGACCGAACGCAGGCGAGGGACGCTCCCAAACGTGGTGACGAGTGCGGACGTGAAGCTCACATACAACACAGAGAGAGATTCGTTCGTCCCGTACCTACTCGGAGACATCAACGCGAATCCGGAAGGCCTCCGAATCCACGAGGAGAAGTCAGACCGACCCGTCTTAGATCTTGTTGCCCGTGCCTTCCTGTCGAACGTCCCGGGGACGGGACGATCGGTCGTGGTCAACCTTCCGGAGTCGGTTTTCGACACGAGCGACAACGAGTGGGTCGACAAGGACCGGTGGATCGTGAGCGACAAGCAGGCCGTCGTCGACACCATCTCCGAACTCCACTCCGTTCGTACTGTGTTTCTCACTGCAGGCGCCCGTGGCATCGCACAACGTGACTCGACTATCACATACGATCGTCCCCAGGGGCCAGTTCAGGTTGACGGCTACGTGAATCTCACCGACGGGGGGGGTCCCCTTCAGACCGCACTCGACAGCGACGTGAACGCCATGAGCAAAGGCGCCAATGCTCCCACAGGTGTCTGGAACCCACAATTTGAAACGACCGGCAAACTCGGACTCTTACGGGAAGCAAAGCGACTCGTCCATCAGCGACAAGGGGTCGAAATCCCTCGATTTACTCGAATCGAGACGGTCTCTGATGTCAGGAACTTCTACGAGGAACTCGGTCGTCGTGTCGTCGTGAAGGGTCCGTACGGTACGTGGGGCGATGAGGTCGTGGTCGTGGACGACCCGCAGTCGATCAGGCGAAAGGTGCTCGAGAAGGAACAGATCGTCCGAGACAAGCGGTCTTTCTCGGACTTTTCGATCCTCTGTGAAAACAAAGAAGAGTTCTGTTTCAACTCTCGGGCAAACACATCGCACTACGGCGTCGTGGAGGAGGCGATCGCGGGGACATTCGAGCGGGACAAGGTGCAGTACGAGACGTTCGAGATCCCGCCTCGCTGTCACCCCGATTCGGAAAGTAGCCCCATCGATTTCGTGCCGTTAGTGGTCCGGGATACCAGCGTTCCCGATCCAACCGCCTCAACGGTCGTTTCGACGGTCGTGCGGGTGTCAAGCAAACCCGATCTCAACGCGAATGCGGGGACCGAGTACGTGAACTACTACACGCTCGAAGAGGTCCGAGACGGTTCCGTCGCAATTCCGAATCCACGCGAGCAAGCGACTTTCGATGTCGATCTGTGGGAACTGTTGGAACGTACCGCTGGAAGGACAGTTACGAGCGACGAACTGCGGGACGCGATAAGAACGGCAGGGCACGTCGCATTTGCCGTCCGAAACCGTTGTGGGACCATCGCCGAGAACCAGCTTTGACTCGCCGAGAATCAGCTTTGACTCGCCGAGTGGGGTTTTAGACATCCATTTGCCGCCTGGACGGGTTGTCACCACGACCGCGTTCACGGTTCGATACGAGTCTCTGCACGCGTAGAGACGCGGTGTTCCGTCTTTGTCTCACTCTGAATCGTGGGGCACCGAACGTCGTCGTGCACAAGCAAGCAGGAACGGCACACGTATCGTGCCTGCGTGGACGCGAGTCCCGAACGACAGTACCGCCGGATCGTATATGGTTTCTGAAACCGAACGCAGGCGGCTTCGTCAGTTCCGTGTTGCTGCCCAGTTTCCCCTCGTTCTCCACTGCCGTCCGCCCCGAATCCTAGGTTCGTGTCCGTTCTCACCCCGTTATCAGAATTGTATCACCTGTCCGCCACCGAGTGACTGGTACCCGCGGATGATTGACCGACCGACGACGGGACGTCTCGCAGCCGCCTTCGCGGAGATAGACGTCGTCCTGGTCAGTCTGGTTATTCTGGTGGTTTTCTTTTCGGTAGAAGCGCTGGTGGTCTGGATTTCCAAGGTCGTCGTATCCGGAGTGGTCTGGGATCTGATCAAGAAACTGATCCGTGACGAACGAGCGATATGGGGACCAGGTGAACGGTAAAGGCTTACGGCGGGACGGTCCGAACAAAACTGCATGAGTTCCGTGCCCGAGCGCGGCGATATCGACGAGGAGTACAAGTGGGAGCTGGAGTCGCTCTACGCCGACGACGACGAGTGGGAGGCGGCGTTCGACTCCGTGCAAGAGCGACTCGACGACCTCCGGGCGTTCGAGGGACGGGCGACCGAGGACCCCGAGACCCTGCAGGACTGTCTGGAGACCTACGAGTCGATCATGCGCGAGGTGGCGAACGTCTCCGCCTACGCCCGGATGCGCAGCGACGAGGACACCGCCGACAGCCACTATCAGGCGCTGTCCTCGCGCGCCCAGTCGCTCGCCTCCGAGGCCTCCAGCGCCGCGAGTTTCCTCGAACCGGAGATCCAGCGCCTCGACCGCGAGACCGTCGACGCCTACATCGACGACAACCCCGATCTGGACGTCTACGGCCACTACTTCGACGACGTGCTGCGGATGAAACCCCACACCCGGTCGGCGGAGGTCGAGAACCTGCTGGCCGACCTGGGCGAGGTGCTGGGGTCGACCGGCGAGGTGTACAACATGCTCGTCAACGCCGACGTGGAGTTCCCGAGCGTCGAAGACCCCGACGGCGAGCCCCGGCGGATCACCCTCAACAACTTCACGACGCTACAGGAGAGCCCCGACCGCGACTTTCGCCGCCACGTGTACGAGACCTTCTACGACGAGTGGGAGGACTACCGCAACTCCATCGCTTCCGCCTACAAGAACAGCGTCAAGACCGACGTGAAACTGGCCCGCGCTCGGAACTACGACACCGCCCGCGAGGCCGCCCTGGACGGTCCCAACGTCCCCGTCGAGGTGTACGACACGCTCGTCGACACCGTCGACGACAACCTCGACGTGCTCCAACGGCACGCCGACCTGAAGCGCCGCTCGATCGACGCCGACGAACTTCGGATGTGGGACCTCTACGTCCCGATGGTCGACGGGGAGAGCCCCGACGTGGAGTACGACCAGGCTCGCGAGTGGGTGACCGGCGCGGTCGAGCCCCTGGGTGAGGAGTACCAGGAGTGGCTCGCCGACGGCCTCGACTCGCGGTGGGTCGACGTCTACGAGACCGACAACAAGCAGTCGGGCGCCTACTCCGGCGGGACCTACGACTCCCAGCCGTTCATCCTGATGAACTACCAGGACGACGTGGCGTCGATGTACACGCTCGCCCACGAGCTGGGCCACTCGCTGCACTCGGAGTACACCAGCGAACACCAGCCGTACGTCTACAGCTCCTACGAGATCTTCGTCGC
Organism: Halosimplex rubrum; assembly: GCF_013415885.1. Classification (NCBI taxonomy): domain Archaea; kingdom Methanobacteriati; phylum Methanobacteriota; class Halobacteria; order Halobacteriales; family Haloarculaceae; genus Halosimplex; species Halosimplex rubrum. The sequence goes on along the minus strand of NZ_CP058910.1, from coordinate 1,011,310 downwards.
CGAGGTGGCGAGCACCGTCAACGAGACGCTCCTGACCCACCACCTGCTCGACGTGGTCGACGACGAGACCCTGCGCCGGCACGTCCTCAACCAGTACCTCGAACGATTCAGGTCAACGCTGTTCCGCCAGACGATGTTCGCGGAGTTCGAACACGAGACCCACCGCCTGGAGGAGCAGGGCGAGGCCCTGACTGCCGACCGACTCGACGACGTGTACGGCGGGCTCAAGGAGGAGTACTACGCCAACGCGGCGGTCGACGACCGCATCGCCCGCGAGTGGATGCGCATCCCGCACTTCTACCGCGCGTTCTACGTCTACCAGTACGCGACCGGAATTTCGGCCGCCGTCGCGCTCGCCCAGGGCATCCTGGAGGAGGGCGAGCCCGCCGCCGAGCGTTACCGGGAGTTCCTCGCCAGCGGCTCGCGGGAGTACCCGCTCGAACTGCTGGAGAGCGCCGGCGTCGACATGACCAGTTCTGACCCGATCCAGTCGGCCATCGACACCTACGACGAGTTCCTCGACGAGTTCGAGGAGCTGATCTGACGGCCCGCTGTCGCCGTCGCCGCCACCGTTCGCGACCGGACACCCCCGTTTCCACTCGAATCGTCGCCTCACGAGTTTCCGCTTGACTCGCAGTCCGACGGAATCCCTTTCCGCGTCACGCGCTAACTCGGATCGATGAGTCCACAGAACCGGCGACCGACCGACGGCGCGGCGACCGGTGACACCGCGACGCGGGTGGTGATATCCTACCCGTCGGACCTGAGCACGTGGGGCCGCGACAAGCTCGACGGCTCGCCGTTTCGCGCCTACCTCAGGAAGACGCTCGGGCGCGTCGAGACGGGACAGGTGACCGAGCAGTTCACCGGCGTCGGGTGCTGCGGGGACACGCTGGACGTGCCGCTCCGGATCGAATCGGTCGAAGGGGGCGCCCGCGTCACTGAGTCGACGGCCATCGAGTACGCGGTCCGCGATTCCTGCGGGGTCGAGGGCGGCTGGCGCGTCCAGAGCGCCGGCGAACCGACGGAATAGTCGTCAGCGGAGGTACGTGGTCAGTGCGTCCACAGCGTCGTCGACAGTCGATGACCGGATCTCGCCGAATCGCTCGCCGATGACGCCTCCGCCTGGAGATGCGACGCCCCACGGGACGACGAAACTGTCGTCGGGAACCCCGCCTTCGACGAAATCGTCGTCCGTGAGCGGGAGCGTCCCGTCGAACCAGGTGCGAGTGGTGAGCGTCAGGGCGACGTACTGCTCGCCGTGAAACGGGTGGTCGTCGGTGTTGACGATCACGAACGGGCGGGTCTCGTTGTCGTCGAACGGATCGCTCACCGTAACTACGTCGCCACGTTCGAGGGTCATCTCTCGCCGTCTCGGTCTGCGGCCTCACGCCACTCGTCCATGTCTTCGGTCCCCAGTCGGTCGTTGAGCGCGGCCAGCGAGTCGCTCGTCGCGCTCGCCTCTCGGAGTCGCTTCGGGTCGCCGATCGCCCAGTACGGTCGCTTGTGGCGTACCAGATCTCGCGTCTTTAGCCGATTCAGCACCGAACTCACCGTGTCGGCGTCGATACCGGTCTCCGCCGCGATCTCCCCTCTCCGAAACGCTTTATCGTCGTTCGATGCGAGAAACCGCAGAATTCGGGTCGCATGCGTCTCTTCGCTCCCGAGATCTCGCTCGTGTTCGAACCGCTCGATATCGATCGGCACGTCTGGATGTTTGTCGGACTGCTGTTTGAATGTTTGCCTGTTTGTCGCTGGCGGATACTACCCGTGAACGTCGCCTTCGCCGGAGAAATCCGACTCTCAGGGCAGATAGCGCACGCTGACGACGCCGGGTTCCGAGCGGATCTCGACGCGTTCGACGCCGAGGCGGGCGGCGCGTTCGACGGTCGCCTCGTCGTCGCGCACGTCGGCGACGGCGCTGTCGGTCGACTCCTCGGGGACGGTCAGGACGTGGACCTCGCCGGTGCCCGCCCGTTCGTGGGTGGTGACCTCGCCGACGGGCTGGGCGGCGGCGGTCTCGCGGGCTCGCTCGGTGGGCGGCTCGTCGTGTTCCTCGACGGAGACGGTGAACTGGCGGTCGATCTCCTCGACGGTCCAGACCACGTCCATCGGCGGCTCCGGCGCGAGCGTCCCCTCGATCGCGACGCCGACCGCCAGGTCGGGATTGGACCCGAGCGTGTGGATCTGGCCGTCGCTCACGTCGCGCAGTACCGCCGACTCCGCGTCGGCCTCGGTGACGAGGAACGTCCCGGTCTTCATGGACGGGCGTAGTCGGCCGGGGCTTTTCCCCGTTTCGACGGCGACTCGCCCCGTCGACGCCGCTCGATCCGCACCGGACAGCGGAGTCGTCGCCCTCACCGCAACTGTCGGTGGGTGAGGTAGATCAGCAGCGCAGCGGCGACCGGTGGGACGACCGCCGTTCCGTTCGGCAGTCCGTAGAGGAACTCGGCGACCGCGCCGAAGAGGCCGCCCGGGTCTTCCTGCAGGTCGGCCGGCGTCGTGATCACCAGGGCGACGTACATCGCCAGGAGGAAGCCGTATCCGGTTGCCGCCATCTGTCGGTCGTATCGGGTCTCCGACCCCACTCGTCGGTGCCGACGGGCGACGAACAGCACCGGCGCAACCAGCGGCGCGAGCACCAGGAACATCAGGAACAGGAAGAAGGCTCGAGAGAAGGTGAACGACCCGCCGGCCGCGTCGGCGGTGCTCCCCAGGAGCGTCACGACCGCGAACGTGAACAGCAGGACGACCCCGATACCGAACAGCGCGCTGACGCCCGCGTAGATCCGGAACGCCATCGAGTCGCTCGCCCTGAACGCGTAGGGGTAGGCGGTCAGGAGGCCCTTGTACGTCTCGGCGGCGTCGGAACCGTCGCCGGACGCCGGAGGGACCTCCCCGTCCGCGCTCACCTCGTCCGTGGCGTCGCTCATCCTCCGGGGGTTCGGCTCGGTCGGGAATAAACCACCCGTTCGCCGGTCGGGAGCCGTCCGGGCTCGCGTCGCTCGGACCGCACCGCGCGGAGCGGGCTCGCGACCGTGGTCGAACGGCGCGACCGCGTCGAAAAGGACTATCCCCCACCCGAGCGACCGGTCGAACATGAACGTCGACATCGGGAACGCGCTGGCCAGCGAGGCCGACCCCGGGATCAGCCGGAGCGACCTCGACGACCTCGACGAGCGCGTCGCCGACGCCCACGACCGGATCGCCCGCGGCATGGCCGACGACGAGTTCGGTTACGCCTCGCTCAACCTCCCCGAGCGCGTCGACGCCGCCGAGATCGAGGAAGCCGTCGCCGGCTTCGACCCCGAGGCCGTCCTCACCGTCGGCATCGGCGGGTCGGCGCTGGGCGCGGTCACGATCACCGAGGCGCTGGCCGGCGATTCCCCGGTCGACCACTACGCGCTGGACAACGTCGACCCCGCCCACGTGAACCGGCTGCTCGACGACCTCCCGCTGGCCGAAACGGTGGTCCACGTCGTCTCGCGGTCGGGCACGACCGCCGAGACGCTGGCGAACTTCCTCGTCGTCCGCGAGGCGATGGACGCCGCGGGGGTCGACTGGAGCGAGCAGACGGTCGTCACCACGGGAGAGCCCGGCCCGCTGCGCGACCTCGCGGAGGCCGAGGGCCTGCCCGCCCTCGACGTGCCGAAGGGTGTCCCCGGCCGCTTTTCCGCCCTGTCGACGGTCGGGCTCGTCCCCGCGGCGATGATGGGCGTGGACCTGGAGGGGCTGCTCGCGGGCGGTCGCGCGGGGGCCGACGCGCTCGCGGGGTCGCTCTTCGAGTGTCCGGCCTACGCCTACGGCGCGGTCGCCTACGCGCTGGACGAGCGCGGCGCGAGCGTCGACGCGATGATGCCCTACGTCGAGGGGCTGGAGTCGTTCGCGGAGTGGTTCGCCCAGCTGTGGGCCGAGAGCCTCGGGAAAGACGGAGGTGGCCAGACCCCCGCCCGCGCGCTCGGCGCGACCGACCAGCACTCCCAGCTCCAGCTCTATCGGGCGGGACCGAGGGACAAGCTCGTCACCGTCGTCCGCCCCGCCGAACGCCCCGACTGCCCGATCCCCGAGACCGACGTGGCCGACCTCGAATACCTCGGCGGGCAGGATCTGGGAGCCCTGCTCGACGCGGAGTTCGAGGCGACCGAGGCGAGCCTCGCCGCCGCCGAGCGCCCCTCCGTCCGGATCGAGATCGACGCGATGGACGCCGAGAGCGTCGGTCGCCTGCTCGTCGACATGGAAGCCGCCTGCGTGCTGGCGGGCGAGCTGTACGGCGTCGAGACGTTCGACCAGCCCGCGGTCGAGTGGGGGAAAAAGGCGGCCCGCGGCCTGCTCGGCGGCGGCGACTTCGAGGAGGCCGACGCGGTGGCCGAGAAGACGGAACTGATCGTGGACTGACGGCTCGGTCGCGCCGTCGGGACCGACCGCTCGCGGCCCCGTCCGGGCGCCGACGGGACCGGTGCAGTCAAACCCGTGGGGGACCTACCGGCGGCCACGCAGATGGGTTCGGAGTACTACCGCGTCGCCGACATGGAGACTCGCGTCGAGAGCCTGTTTCACTCGATAGCGCTGGTGGTCCTGGCCTTTATCGCCGGAACCTTCCTGCTGGCCGGCGCCGGGTCGGTCCTGGGCGCGCTCGGCTTCGACGTCGAGTCGACGGCGACGCTGCCGCCGCTGGCCTACGCCGCGCTGACGGCCACGCAGTTCGTCGGCTTCTTCGCCGTCATCGGTCTCTACCTCGGGTGGCGCTCCGAGGAGCAGTTCTTCCGGACCGCCGTCCCGTCGCTGCGGGACCTGGGCTGGACGGTCGCCGGCTTCGTCGGCCTGTTCGCCATCGCGACGGCGCTGTCGGCGGTCGTCCAGGCCGCCGGCGTCGACACGGCGACCAACCAGGTCATCACCCAGGGCCAGCGGGACCCCGTCCGCTTCCTCTACCTGATCCCCGTGACCTTCCTGTTCGTCGCGCCCGCGGAGGAACTGCTCTTCCGCGGGATCGTCCAGGGGCTCTTTCGACGGGCCTACGGCGCCGTCCCGGCGGTCGTGCTGGCCAGCGCCGTCTTCGGCGCGATGCACTACTTCGCCCTGCTGGGCTCGGACGGCAGTATCGTCTCGTCGCTCGCGCTCGCCGCCGCGCTGGGGGTCGTCCTCGGCGCGGTGTACGAACTCACCGAGAACATCGTCGTCCCCATCGTCGTCCACGGCTGCTGGAACACGATGAGCTTCCTCCTGCAGTACTTCCAGGCCACCGGCGTCGTCGGGTGAGGACGCCCCTCGCCCGCGCCGAACCGACCGTCCGGCTCGGCCAGTCGGGAAACCCGTCGGACGGCCGTCTGACGGGTTATTAAGCGGTCCGGCGGGAAACACGGGGTGTATGCCGACCCGCTACACGGTCGTCTGTGACGACGACCGCGCCCGGGAGATCGAGGCGATCGCCCGGCAGTACGACCTCACCGAGGAGGAAGTACTCCGGCAGCTCGTCGACACCGGGCTCGACCATCTCGAAGAGCACGCACCGTAGCGGGTGGGTGGGGGCGCAGTCGGCCGACCAGCGGCGGGACTCGCAGAAGGGCAGATCCGTCGGAAACCGGCGCGTCGACGGCCGCTCAGGCCGGGTTCTTCCGTGAGAGGTCGCTCCCGCAGATCGGACAGCGGTCGTGGTTCTCGTCGAACTCGCGGCCACAGCCCGAACACTGGAAGCGCCAGTCCCGTTGCTCGCTGATCCCCTCGCGGGCGATGAGTTCGACCGCCACCTCCAGCTTCTCGGCGACGTTCTGCATGGCGTAGTCGTCGGTGACCAGCCGGCCGTCGAGTTCGAACGCGGCGCCGACCAGGCGGATGTCCGTCTCCGAGAGGGTCTCCAGGTCGCCCGTCTCGCGGGCGGCGCGTTCGATGCGCTCGACGGTTTCGTCCTCGGGGATGTGGATGTGCATGCCCGACCCCTCCATGGCGTCGTAGCGGTAGGCGCTCTCGTCTTCGAGCTCCTCGCGGACGAGCGGGATCGTGGCCTGCTGTTCGGTCGTGTGATACTCGTGGATAAAGGCCGAGGCGTCGAGGACGTACATTTAGCGCTGGACGATCATCTGGTCTTTGACTGCCTGGACGCGGTCGACGGGCACGAGGAGGTGTCCCTGTTCGTCGACCTCGAACTGCGAGTTGTCGAGGTGCTCGTTGGGCTCGATGATGAGGTTCCGGAGCCGCCCGGTCTCCAGGTCCATCGTGATGTTGTACAGCATCCCCATCTCGGCGCCGTCCGTCCCGGTGACGGCCTTGCCGGAGAGGTTCTCGGCGAGTATCTCGGCCATGCCCCCGACTACCGATTCAGGCCCCATAAACGCCACGGGGGCGTCTGACGACCGCGTGACGCCCGCCGTCGCGGTCCGTCGGGCCGCCGTCTCTCGTCGACGCCCGCAGTCGCCGGAACCACCGGCGTTATGCCGGTCCTCGTCCAACGAAGTCCCCATGGATCGCAGACGTCTGCTGCGGGCGGGCGCGGTCGCGCTCGCGGGGCTCGTCCCGGGGTGTGGGCTGGGATCGGACGACACCACGGCGACGCCGGACGATCCGGGGTCGGCGGAGCGGCCGGCGGAGACGGCGACCGCGACGCAGACGCCAACGGCGAGTCCGACTCCGGACCCGACGCCGACGGCCACGGCCACCCCGACCGCCACGCCGACGGCGACCGCCACACCGGCGCTTGACGAGGCCGCGCAGGTCGTCGCCGTCGGTGACGGGTCGGGCGAGTTCGACCCCGAAGTGTTCGAGGTCGCCGCCGGCGACACGGTCGTCTGGGTCTGGCACAGCAGCGGGCACAACGTCCAGGCGACCGCCCGACCCCGCGGATCGACGTTCACCGGGACGGCCGGCGGTGACGAGACCACCTACGACGAGGGCCACACCTTCGCACACACGTTCGAGGTCGCCGGCGAGTACGAGTACCGCTGCTATCCCTATCGGAACCTCGGGATGCGCGGCTCGTTCACCGTGACGGGGTGATCGGCCGCCGCGGACCGACCGGCCCAGCCGCCGGGGCCCGATCGGTTCGGGCCCCGTGGGGTTTATTCCCCGACGGTCCCGAGCGGGTCCATGCACCGCCGCCGCTTGCTCCGACTCAGTGGGACCGCGCTCGCCGCCGCCGTCGCCGGTTGCGGGGGCGACGGCGCAGAGACGGACGCCGAGGACCCCCGGACCGACGGCGACGCGACGCCTTCGCCGTCGCCGACAGCGACCGACGAGCCCGCGACGGACACGGCGACCGCCTCGCCCACGCCGACCGAGGGACCGACCCCGACGGCCACACCGGACTCGGCCGCGACGCCGACGCCGACCGCCAGCCCCACACCGACGGCCACGCCCACGCCGACGGCGACACCCAGGCAGGCCGCTCAGGTCGTCGCGGTCGCCGACGAGGAACTCGCCTTCGCGCCGGAGTCCTTCGAGATATCGACCGGCGAGACGGTCGTCTGGGTCTGGGAGAGCAACGGGCACAACGTGCGCCCCGAGACGACGCCGAGCGGGTCGGAGTTCTCCGGGACGGCCGGTGGCGACGGGGACGTCTACGACGAGGGCCACGAGCTCTCCGTTACCTTCGAGGCGGCCGGCGAGTACGAGTACTACTGCGCTCCCCACCAGGGCGTCGGCATGACCGGTTCGTTCACCGTCACCGAGTAGCCGGGCCGGCTCCGCCGTCCGACCGCCGGGCCGACAGTCGGGTCGGCTATCGCCCGCTCGTCGGGCCGCCCACGCGCAGATGAGATCACTTATCCGGCCTGCGGGGCTGATCCGAGACAACCGAACCTTCTGTGGTGATAGGATGGCAGATTCACAACCGACAGACACCGACGACGAGTCCGAAGCGACGCTTCGGACACCGATAGTCGCCGTACTCGGCCACGTCGACCACGGCAAGACCAGCCTGCTCGACGAGATCCGCGGCTCCGCGGTCACCGAGGGCGAGTCCGGCGCGATCACCCAGCACATCGGCGCGACCGCCGTCCCCCTCGACGTGATCTCCGAGATCGCCGGCGAGCTCGTCGACCCGACCGACTTCGACCTGCCGGGCCTGCTGTTCATCGACACGCCCGGCCACCACTCCTTCTCGACGCTGCGCTCGCGGGGCGGCGCGCTCGCCGACATCGCGATCCTCGTCGTCGACGTCAACGACGGCTTCCAGCCCCAGACGCTCGAGGCCGTGGACATCCTCGCGCGCACCCAGACCCCCTTCATCGTCGCCGCCAACAAGATCGATACCACCCCCGGCTGGAACCCCAACCCCGACACGCCCACCCAGCGGACCATCGACGCCCAGACCGACCGCGTCGAGCGCGACCTCAACGAGAACCTCTACGAGCTCATCGGCGATCTGTCGGACAACGACTTCTCGGCGGACATGTACTGGCGCGTTCAGGACTTCCAGAACAACATCGGCGTCGTCCCCGTCTCGGCCGAGACCGGCGAGGGCATCCCCGACCTGCTGACGGTCATGATGGGTCTCTCCCAGCGCTACATGAAAGAAGAGATGGCCGTCGACGTGGGCGGACCCGCCGCCGGCACGGTGCTGGAGGTCACCGACACCCAGGGCTTCGGGGCCACCGTCGACGCGATCATCTACGACGGGACAATCAGGGCGGACGACGAGATCGTCGTCGGCGGCGTCGAGGGCCCCATCGTCACCGAGGTGCGCGCCCTGTTGCGGCCGCGCCCGCTGGAGGAGATCCGCACCGAGGGCCAGTTCGAACAGGTCGACTCGGTGGCGGCCGCCGACGGCATCAAGATCGCCGCGCCGGATCTCGACGACGCGATGGCCGGCGCGCCCATCCGCGTCGTCGGCGACCGCGACGTGGACGACGTGATCGAGGACGTGCGGGCCGAACTCGCGGACATCGCCGTCCAGACCGTCGAGGAGGGCGTCGTCGTCAAGGCCGACACCCTCGGGAGCCTGGAGGCGCTGGCCACCACGCTCGAAGCGGAGGAGATCCCGATCGTTCGCGCCGAGGTGGGCGACATCGCCCCCCGCGACGTGCGCGTCGCCGAGACCGCGGGCGAGGAGAAACACCGGACGATCCTCGGGTTCGGCGTCGACACCCTCGACGACGCCAGCGACCTGGCCGAACAGGAGGACGTGCGAATCTTCGAGCACGACGTGATCTACCGGCTGGTCGAGGAGTACGAGGAGTTCGTCGAGGAGCGCGAGCGCGCCCAGCAGGACCAGGTGCTCGACAACATCACCCGGCCCGCCCGCTTCCGGATACTGGACGACCACACCTTCCGCCAGTCCGACCCCGCCGTCGTCGGCGTCGAGGTGCTGGGGGGGACGCTCCACCGGAACTCCAACGTCGCGCTGTTCGAGGGGAGCGAACCCGAGCGCGTCGGGTTGCTCAAGACCATCCAGGACGAGGGCGAGGACGTCGACGAACTCGGGCGCGGCGAGCGCGCGGCCGTCTCCATCGACGGCCCCACGGTCGGCCGTCAGATCGAGGAGGGCGACGAGCTCTGGACGGAGATCCCCGAGAAACACGCGAAGATCCTCGAACAGGAGCTCTCGGAGGACATCCCCGTCAGCGAACTCGAGACGCTCAACGCGTACCTCGACAAGCGGCGCAACCGCGACCCCTTCTGGGGGAAGTGACGCCCACCGCCGCTCGCCCGCTCATCTGCTCACCCGTGTTCCAGGGACAGCCACCCTCGCCGCACATGCAGTAATAACATTTAATTACATCACGCACGACCGTTGACACGTGTTTCGACCAGCAGCGAGCGACGCGCGCGGTGTGGTGTCGGTCCACGACGCGATACTGGCGCTGATCCCGGCGATCCTCGCGCTCGCGGCGCTCGTCGGCGCGGTGCTGTCGTGGTCGTGGGGGACCGCACTGGCCGTCGGGAGCGTCCCGGCCAGCGGGACGGTCGGCTACGCGCTGTTCTACAATCCGCCGACCGGCGTCGGGGAGAACTGAGGGGACGACAGCTGTCGCGGGCGTCTCTGGGGGGCTATCGAGCCGTCGGGCTCGTACTGCCCGACAGCGCCTGTTTGACCTGGAGGGCGGCGCTGGCGGCCAGTCCCTGCGCGAGGTCGGTCTGTTCGTCTTCGGTGATGGTCGCGTCGGCCTCCTCGGGCGTGTAGCCCGCGGAGACGACGGGGCCGACCGGCGGGCGGACGGCGACGGTGGCTTCGGGACCGTCCGACCCGGCCGTCAGGTCCGACCCGACGACGAACTCCTCGGGGAGGAGTCTCCGCGTCTGTTGGGCGACTCGCGAGAGGTCCCGCTCCAGCTGGCGGCGCTGGTCGGGCGAGAGCGTCTCCGGGTCCAACCCGTCGTCGCCGAGCGGCGAATTTCCGTACATTGGGCTCTTCCGCGGCCGTAAGCGGCCCAGGGTCTTAACCCCTGGGAGAGGCGTACAGCTTGCCGATCCACACGATCGATCGTGGCGACGACCGGCCGGCGGCGCCGCCGCGCCCGCCCTCAGTCGAGTAAGGACTCGCTATCGCCGTAGGCCGCGACGACGACCGCCGTCGCGTGCTCGGCCGGGTCCGCGGGGGTCGACTCGACGACCACCTCGGGCTCGGCGCGGAAGCTCCACTCGCGCAGTTCCATCCCGCGGCGCAGGCCCGCCTCGACCGCCTCCGCGACCGCCTCGGGGTCGGTGCCGCTGGCCTCGTAGAACAGCCCCCGACCGGACTCGCTGCGGACCCACCCGAGGCCGGCGCAGGCCGCGCCGTCGGCGCCCGGGGGAAGCGTCTCCCGGCCGACGACGGCGTACAGTGCCTCGCCCGTCGGTCCGAGATCGGGCGCGGTGCCGACGCGTTCGAGCCCGGCCTCGGCGGGAATCACGGAAGAGAGCGCTACGAGGTTGTAGTTGTGGACGCCCGCCTCGGCCAGCGCCGCGTCGAACGACGACATCTCGGTCGGGCCGGTGGCCGACCCCCACGCCACCCGGATGGTGCTCATACCTCCGACTGGTCGACTCGCGCGCTAAGGGGTTTCGTTTCCGGTCGAGCGTCCGCCTCGACTGTCGGCGAGAAAGTATTTACCGGCGGGCCTACCCGTCCTTCCCGTGACGCTGACACGCCGTTCGGTCCTCCGGGCGATCGGTGCCGCGGTTCCGCTCGCGGTCGCGGGCTGTGAGACGCCGGACTCGCCCGAACCGGACGCCGACGCCGCACCGTCGCCAGCGCCGACCGACACCCCGAGGGTGTCGCGGACGCCGGGGACGGCGTCGAGAACGACAGCATCTCCCTCGTCGACGCCGGACCGCGATGCCGAGGACGTACTGCCCGAACCGGGCAGCGGCTGGACGCTCACGGAGACGCGGACAATGGCCGCGCGGATGCTCGGCGCCGAGACGGGCGTCGTCGGCGAGTACGAGCGCCCCGACGGCACGCGCTTTCGCGCCGTCGTCCTGAAGCGGTTCCCGCGTCACGACCCCACACGCAAGGCCGAGCGCTGGGCCTGTATCGGCTGGGACGTGGCGGTCGCCGACGAAGACTTCGCGTTCGCCGCAGGGACCGGCACCGAACAGCGGGACTACACGCCGGAGACGCCCCCGTACATGGACCGGACGGCGATCCCCGGCAGCGCGGACCGGTCCCGGGACCTGCTCGCGCGGTCGCCGCTGCTCTCCGCTGAACGCATCGACGCCAACGAGGTCACCTGCGAGTCCTGACGGCGACCGCTGTCACAGCCCGCTGGCCATCGGCGCGAGGTGCAGCGGGTACGAACCGCCCGACCCCTCCCCGCGGCCGTCGATGCCCGGTGTCGGCGGGACGGCCCGCTTGTGGAGCGAGTCGACGTACATCCGCGCGACCGTCTCGGCGGTCTCGGGGCTCACGTCGAGGTCGTCGAGGGCGTCCTCGACGCGCTCGCTGCGGTCGACGACTCTGCGGAGGACCGGGTCGATCTCCGAGTAGCGCGCCCCCAGGTCCTCGGCGTCGGTCTGTCCGGCCCACAGGTCCGCCGTCGGCTCCTTGGCGACGATCCGCCGCGGGACGCCCACCTGCTGGGCCAGCGCCTGCACCTCCGTCTTGTAGAGGTCGCCGAGCGGGAACAGGTCCGCGCCGCCGTCGCCGTACTTCGTGAAGTAGCCCAGCAGTAGCTCCGAGCGGTTGGCCGTCCCGCAGACCAGCGAGGACCGGGCGTTGGCCGCGTAGTACAGCGCGCACATCCGCAGGCGCGCGGTGAGGTTACCGATCGCCCGCCGTCCCCCGTCGGGAGCGACCTCGGGCGCGACGTGGTCCTCGAACAGGTCCAGCAGCGGCCGCAGGTCGACCTCGCGGAACTCGATCCCCAGCCCCTCGGCCATCGTCCGGGCCTCCTGGGCGTTGTCCTCGTCGGTGTGGGCCGGCAGCCCCAGCCCCAGTACGCGGTCGCTGCCGAGCGCCTGGACGGCCAGGTTCGCCGTCAGCGTCGAGTCGACGCCGCCGCTCAACCCGACGACGACCCCCCGAGCCCCCGCGTTCGTCACCGTGTCCTTGATGAACGCCACTGCCTCCTCGCGGACCGCCGCAAGGTCGTCGCGGTCAGTCAGAAAGCCCGGTCCGTCCGTCCGGATCGACGCGCCCCCCTTTCCGCTGTCACTGGATACCATGTGTTCGGTCACCGTAATACGTTTTCACTGGTCGAACGTCTCGTATTTAGTTTTGATCCTTAAACAAGTCATAAAGAGTTGCCTAAAAGGTGATCAAGACACTCTCGGTCCTCGGGCCGTCGTGAGGTACTTTATCCGCGCGGTACTGCGACAGCGGTATGGTCGAGGACCGATGGCGGGAGTTCTACGAGGCCGGCGACTACGAGCGGTGCGCGTATCTCGCCGGGGAGGAGATGGACGAGTACGTCGACCGCTTTCTCGATGAGACGGGGGCGGACCCCGATTCGTTCGCCTCGGTCGGCTGTGGGCCAGCAGTCACCGAGTTCGCGCTCGCCGAGCGCCACCCCGACATGGAGTTTTACTGCTGTGACATCTCCGAGGACGTAATCCGCGACGACCACGAGGTGGCCGATCGACGCGACCTGTCGAACATCTCCTTCCGCGTTCGCTCGCTGCCCGACCTCGACGTGGGCCGGGAGTTCGATATCGTGTACTGCATGGCGACGCTGTACTTCGTCGAGGCGATCGAGGACGCTATCGAAGCGCTCTACGACCACGTCGAACCCGGCGGCTATCTGATCTTCAACTACCCGAACGAGGCGACCCGGGAGTGGCTCAGGGGCCAACCCGAGCAGAAGCGGGAGTTCTTCGCACTCGTCGACTCGGGGACGAACCTGATCACTCGAACGGAGATCGAACGGTTGCTCGGCACGGAAGCTAGCGACTACTGGTCGTTCGTCGGAGCGGCCGATCAACGGTCCGGGGACAGCCCCGCCGTGTTCGTGCGACGGTAGCGCCTCCCGCGATCTCGGGCATACGCCGAGCGAAGCGAGGCGTTTCACCGCATCGAGGCCGAAGGCCGAGATGCGGCTTTTTCACCCATGTTTTTGGACCGGGGGCTCTCCGCAGGGAGCGGAGCGACCGAGGAAGCCCCCGGTCGAAAAAGATGGTCTCAGTAGAACGCGACCGGCTGTCCTTCGGTCTGGTCGCCCTCTTCGATCTTCTCGAGGGCGTCGACGAAGTCCTCGGTGCGCACGTCGGTGCGGCCGTCGCGGATGGCGAACATACCGGCCTCGGTGGCCAGCGAGGCGAGTTCCGCGCCGGAGAAGCCGTCGGTCTCTTCGGCGAGGCGCTCGAAGTCGACCTCGTCGGCGAGGGACATGTCTCCCGTGTGGATCTCGAGGATGCGCTTGCGGCCCTCGGCGTCGGGCTCGGGCACTTCGATCAGGCGGTCGAAGCGACCGGGGCGGAGGATGGCCCGGTCGAGCATGTCGAAGCGGTTGGTCGCGGCGATGATGCGGATCTCCCCGCGGTCCTCGAAGCCGTCCATCTCCGAGAGCAGTTGCATCATCGTGCGCTGGACCTCGGCGTCGCCGGAGGTCTTGGACTCCGTTCGTTTGGCGGCGACGGCGTCGATCTCGTCGATGAAGATGATGGCGGGTTCGCGCTCGCTGGCGAGTTCGAAGAGGTCGCGGACGAGCCGGGAGCCCTCGCCGATGAACTTGCGGACGAGCTCGGAGCCGGCCATCTTGATGAAGGTGGCGTCGGTCTCGTTGGCGACCGCGCGGGCGAGCATGGTCTTGCCGGTGCCGGGCGGGCCGTGCAGCAGGACGCCGCTGGGCGGTTCGATGCCGATCTCGTCGAACTGCTCGGCGTTGATCAGGGGCTCCTCGACGGCCTCGCGGACCTCCTGGATCTGTTCCTCGAGGCCGCCGATGTCGTCGTAGGTGACGGTGGGCGACTCGTCGACCTCCATGGCCTGGGCGCGCGCGTCGGTCTCGCTCTCGAGCTGGGACTGGATAGAGAAGGAGTCGTTGATGGCGACGCGGTCGCCGGCTTCGAGGCCCTCGCGCAGCTGCGTGGGGAGCTCGGTGAGCACCTCCTGGTTGTTGCCGTGCTGTTTGACGACGACGCCGTCGTCGATGATCTCCTCGGCGGTGGCCACGTACAGCGAGGAGGTCTTGAGCGTCTCGTTCTCCCGTTCGAGCTGGTCGACCTCGTCGGTGAGGTCCTCGCGGCGGGCGCGCGCGGAGTCGAGTTGCGCTTCGAGTTCGCGGTTCACCTTGACGAGCTGTGCGTGGTGGTCCGTGAGCGCGCCCAGCCGTTCCGACGGCGTCATGTCGGGGTCGAGTTCCAGCCGGGGCCGCTCGGGGAGCGAGGGACTACGGGACATCGGGTTAGTGGGTGGTAACGAGCGAAAGAAAAAGTGCCTTTGGGTGCGCCGACCGACCGATCCGCGCCCCATCCGGCGGTCGGACGCGTACCGAACGGGCCGACCCCGGCGGACGGCGGCGGTGTCGTCCGGTTCGGCGGTGTCGACGCAATGGAGAAGGCTTATCGGCGGGCGTCGCACACCGACGGGCATGGTCGAGTTCGTAGTACCGGAACCGGATTACGACCGGTACTCAAACCGCCAGCTCGCGGCCGTGCCGCTGGCCGTGCTGGCGCTCGCGTTGCTGGTCCTCGCGGGGTGGACCCTGATGACCGGGACACCGGTCACACCGGGGATCGAGTTCACCGGGGGGACCGAGATACAGGTCGCGACCGACGCCTCCCAGTCCGAGGTCAGACAGAGCCTCGACTTCGAGATCGATTCGGTCCAGCCGATCGCCGGCTCGAACGAGTACATCGTCACGACTCAGGCGACCGACTCCGACGCCATCAGCTCGGCGGCTCGGTCGGCGGGCTACGAGATCGTCTCCGTCCAGTCCCGATCCGCGAGCTTCGGCGCCGACGCCCAGCGCCTCGCGCTGATCGGCATCGGCGTCGCCTTCGTCGGGATGAGCCTGCTCATCTTCGCGCTGTTCCGGACGTTCGTGCCCTCCATCGCGGTCGTCGCCTCCGCGTTCTCCGACATCGTCATCCCGCTCGCGCTGATGAACGTCTTCGGGATCAAGCTCTCGCTGGGCTCGGTGGCGGCCCTGTTGATGCTGATCGGGTACTCCGTCGACTCGGACATCCTGCTGAACAACCACATCCTCCGCCGGCGCGGGAGCTTCTACGAGAGCACCTACCGCGCGATGCAGACCGGTGTGACGATGACCGTCACCTCGATCTCCGCGATGACCGTGATGTGGATCGTCTCGTCGCTGTTCGGCATCCCGCTGTTGCCCGATCTCGCGATCGTGCTCGTGTTCGGGCTGGTCGCCGACCTCATGAACACCTACATGTTGAACCTGAGCCTGCTTCGCTGGTACAAGTACGAGGGGGTGGCTCGATGAACCTCCGCGAGAACTGGCGGATCGTCATGCTCGTCGTGTTCGTCCTCGCGTCGACGTTCGCGCTGTTCGGACCGGCCGGGGCGCCCGACGCCGGCGCGAACAACAGCTCCTCGTACGGAGCCGCGACGGGACCGACGAACCTCCAGTTCGGGCTGGAACTGGCCGGCGGGTCGCGCATCCGCGCCCCGCTGGTCGGGACGACCGCCGAGGACCTCGACATCGAGCAGGGCCAGCGGTCGAGCATCCGACAGACCGTCGGCGACCGGCTGAACGTCTCGGCCGGCGACGTGTCCGTCGTGTTGAACGCCGACGACGGCGACTCCGTCGAGGTGCTCGTCGAGAACGTCAGCGAACAGCAGTTCCGCGCGGCCCTGACGGAGGCCGGGCTCGACGGCGAGGCGGCGACGATCCGCGGCGGTGTGACCGCCCAGACCCGCCAGCAGACCGTCGAGACGATCACCGCGAAGATCAACCGCGGCGGGCTGAGCGGCGGACAGGTGGCGACTCAGCGCTCGGCGACCGGCGAGAACTACGTGGTCATCGACGTGCCCAACGCCAACACCACCGAGGTGCTCAATCTCATCGGCGACGAGGGGGAGGTCAGCATCGTCGCCACCGTCCCCGTCGAGGCCGACAACGGCACCGTCTACCGCAACCAGACGGTGTTGACGAACCGTCAGCTCGAGGACTCCCAGATCGGCATCGCCCAGACCAACGACGCCGGCCAGCCCTACGTTCCCATCACGCTGACCGAGGACGCCGCCCGGAACTACTCTCAGGACCTCGTGGACCTGGGCTTCACCTCCAGCGAGGCGACCGGGCCCCAGAGCTGTCGGTACCGACAGAGCCCGGAGGACCCCGGGTACTGTCTGTACACCACCGTCGACGGCGAGATCGTCTACGCGGCCGGTCTCGACCCGGGTCTCGCGGAGGACATCGAGTCCGGCGAGTTCGAGACGGCGCCGTCGTTCATCATGCAGACGCGGTCGATCGACGAGGCCCAGCGCCTGCAGGTCAACCTGCGCGCCGGCGCGCTGCCGACGCGGCTGGCCGTCGAGGACGGGACCGTCCTGTTCCTCCAGCAGAGCCTCGGTGACCGCTTCAAGTGGCAGGCCCTGCTGACGGGCCTGATCGCCTGGCTCGCTGTCAGCGGCTCGGTCTTCCTGCGCTACAAGAACCCCCGAGTCGCCCTCCCGATGCTCGCGACCGCCGCCGCCGAGGTGTACCTGCTGCTCGGGTTCGCCGCGGCCATCGGCCTCCCGCTGAACCTCTCGTATATCGCCGGGTTCATCGCCGTCATCGGGACCGGTGTCGACGACCTGTTGATCATCGCCGACGAGATCCTCAACGAGGGTGAGATCGCGACCGGCAGGGTGTTCCAGAGCCGCTTCCGCAAGGCGTTCTGGGTCATCGGCGCCGCCGCCGTGACGACCATCATCGCCATGAGCCCGCTCGCGTTTCTCTCGCTCGGGGACCTGCAGGGCTTCGCCATCGTCACCATCGTCGGCGTGCTCATCGGCGTGCTGGTGACCCGGCCCGCCTACGGTGACGTGCTGCGCAACCTGATGCTCAGCGAAGAACAGCGCGACTGACCGTCGCTCCCGTTCCGGGGTCCGTCGTCCACCGGTTCGCCGACTCGGCCTGCGAGTGCGAGAGTCCGCAGCGCTCGCCCAGCCCCTCGACCCGTGCCGGTGAACCGTGCTCGTCGAGTGACCGATAGCGGAGATCCGGTTGTTCTGATCTCGGCCGACGACCCGCGGGTGTCGCGATCCGATGGGATTATCGACCGGAAGGGGCAACCAGACGCCATGGATCGGACCGACCCGCGCCGGCGCTACGACGACCTCGTCGTCCGGCGGGAACGCCACGCGGTCGACCCCGGGCGGTTCGACGAACTGCGCGACGCCGAGGTGTTCCGGTCGGGCTGGGGCGTCGCGGGCGTCGTCCTCGACGGCGGGCGCCTGCTGGCCATCCGTAACGAGGCGTATCCCACGGAGTGGACACTCCCCGGCGGCGCGGTCGAAGACGGCGAGGGGCTGGCCGACGCGGTCGTCCGGGAGGTGCGCGAGGAGACCGGGGTCGCGGTCGAGCCCGTGCGACCCGTCGGCGTCGACGAGAGCGTCGTCCGCGAGGCCGCCGCCGGCGGCGGGGTCGGCGAGCGCGACGGGGACGACGACCGCCGCGTCGAGATGGCGTTCGTCCACTTCCTGTGTCGCGCGACCGACCCGGCGGTGGCCGACGGCGGCGACCTGGGGGACCCCGACGAGGAGATCACCGAAGCGGCCTGGCTGGGGTCGTTGCTCGAGGACGTGTTCAATCCCGACCACACCCGCGAAGTGTACGAGGCCGCGCTGGCGCTCGGGAGGGAGTGAGCCGTCGGAGCCGCG
The DNA here is from genome assembly GCF_013415885.1 of Halosimplex rubrum. Taxonomy (NCBI): domain Archaea; kingdom Methanobacteriati; phylum Methanobacteriota; class Halobacteria; order Halobacteriales; family Haloarculaceae; genus Halosimplex; species Halosimplex rubrum. Next base: position 993,126 of record NZ_CP058910.1, on the reverse strand, counting down.
GCGAGGGACGCCGCGCCGACCCCACAGAGACAAGTCGCGCACCCAACAGATCGCCGGTATGGTCCCCCCGCTGGTCCTCGGACTGACGGAGCTGGTCGTCATCCTGGTGAACCTCGGTATCGTCGCCGGCGTGATCGGCGGTGTCGTCTACCTCGTCCGTCGAGTCACCGACTCCGGGGACGACGAACGGATCGAGGACCTGGAGGCCGAGGTCGAGGAGCTGCGCGAGGAGCGCGACTCCGGAGAGCGGGCGAGCGACGACGACTGAGAGCTACTCGCCGAACGCGCGAAGGACGCCCTGGCCGTCGGTCGAGCCGATGTCGGGCAGGGAGACGCGCTCGGGGTGGGGCATCAGGACGGCGACGGAGTCGCGGTCGCCGAGGACGCCCGCGACGCTGTGTTTCGAGCCGTTGGGATTGGCCTCGGGAGTCACGTTCCCGTCCTCGTCGCAGTAGCGGAACAGGACCCGGCCGTCGGCTTCGAGTTCGTCCAGACGGTTGTCGTCGATCTCGTAGCGACCCTCGCCGTGGGCGATGGGGAACTCGACGACCTCGCCTTCGTCGAAGCCCTCGGTCCACGGCGTGTCGGCGTTCTCGACGCGGAGGGTGACCCGCTCGCACTGGAAGCGGGCGCTCTCGTTGGTGGTGAAGGCGCCGGGCGTGAGCGACGACTCGCAGCCGATCTGTGCGCCGTTGCAGATGCCGAGAACGGGCGTGCCGGCGTCGGCGGCCTCGCGGACCTCGTCCATGACGGGCGAGCGGGCGGCCATCGCGCCGGCCCGCAGGTAGTCGCCGTAGGAGAAGCCGCCGGGGAGGACGACGCCGGTCGTCTCCTCGGGCAGGCCGTCCTCGTGCCAGACGAGGTCGGCGTCGATGCCGAGATGGGCGAGCGCCTGGACGGTGTCGCGGTCGCAGTTGGACCCGCCGAACTGGACGACGGCGACGGTCACGGCGAGCACCCCCCGGTGTGCGATCCGAGCGTCGGCGTCGACGAGGCGGCGACGGTCATCGTTCCTCGACGGTGACCTCGTAGTCGTGGATGGTCGGGTTGGCGAGGAGGCGCTCTGCCATCTCGCCGGCGCGCTCGGCCGCGCCGTCGGCGCTCTCGGCGTCGAGGTCGACCTCGAACAGGTCGGCGGCCCGCAGCTCCTCGAGTTCGAAGCCGAGCCGTTCGAGCGCGCGGCCGGTCGTCTCCGCCTCCGGGTCGAGCACGCCGTGTTTCAGGCGGACCTCGACCGTCGCGGTGTAGGCAGTCATCACCTGAGTGGCGGCGGCGCCGGGAGAAAACGGTTTTGACTCGCCCCGGTCGGAGCCGCGTGGCGACCCCGGGCGTGGGCGGTCAGGCGGTGTCGAACTCGACGGGCTGCCAGCCGTCGGGCTGGTCGGGGAGCCCGCGGACGCGGATGGCGCGCTGGCCGTCGACCTCGCGGAGTTCGACCTGGCCGTCGAACGCCTGGGCGATCGACGAGAGGGTCTGGTCGTCGACGGCGTCGGGGTCGATGGCGCAGACGCCGAGGCCGTCGGCGGCGCGGATGCGGCCGGTCAGCGTGTGGACGAAGCGGAACACGGACTTGGCGGGCGCGTAGACGACGAACGGAGAGAGCGTGTACACGCCGGTGCGGACCCGCGCGGCGCCGTTTTCGTGGATCCGCTCGTACAGCGAGGAGAACTCGATGCCCGCGCCGGTCAGGTCCGCCGGGCTCCCGACCGCGTGGACGTTGCAGCTCTCGTCGTCCGCCCCGTTCTCCGTACAGTCGACGACGCCGACCCGCGCGAAGTCGAGGTCCCCCCCGAGCGCCTCGTAGCCCGACAGCGTCTCGCGGCCGTCGACGTCGGCGGCGATGAACAGCGTCCCCTCGCGGGAGTGCCGGCGCAGGAGCATCCGCATCGTCAGCTCGCGGATACCGCCCAGCGCCGGCCCGGTGACGAGGATGTTGGTCCCCGTCTCGACACCTCGCAGGGGCAGGTTCTCGAACGTGTACGTCGGCTCCTGCAGGCTCACGGCCCATCACCGCCGTCGTCTCCGGACCCCGTCCCCGTGCGTTCGATCGCGTCGCGCTCGTCTCCGTCCGTCCCGTGGTCGTCTCCGGACCCGTTGAGCTGGCGACGCAGTTCGAGTTGGTCCATCGCCTCGGCGGCGAATCGCCGTAGGTCGACGAGTTCGTCGCCGGTGAACGAGCGCGGCTCGTCGTGCGTGAGGCAGAAGGCGCCGATCGTCGCGCCGCGCGGCGTCTCCAGCGGGACGCCGGCGTAGGCGCGGATGTCGAGCTCGTCGAGGCGGTCGTTGTCGGCGAACCGGTCGTCGGTGTGGGTGTCCTCGACGACCATCAGATCGTCCCGGAGGATCGTGTGGGTACACATCGAGTCCTCGCGGGAGAGCGTCTCCCAGGAGGCGCCCGCGCAGGCGAGAAAGCGCTCCTCGTGGGCGTCGATCACGCCGACGAAGGCGACGTTCACGTCGAAGTGCGTGCGGGCGAGCGCCGTCAGCCGGTCGAACGCGTCGGCGGCCGCCATGCCCGGACGGTCGTACTGTTCGAGCGCGGCGAGTCGTTCGTCCTCCCGCGTCGGGAGCGGGTAACCGACCTGCGTGCGCTGGCTGACGAGGTTCCCGACCATGCGAGCTAACGCTTCTCGGGCGTCGGGGGTGGCCCGCGGGAGGTACTCGACGACCACGTCCTCGCGGTCGGCGGTGTCGATCCGGTCGGGCGACGCGTCGGTAAAGAGGATACAGGGCGTGTCGGGCGTCGTCTCCCGGACCCGCGCGGCGACATCGAGGCCGGTCCCGTCCGGGAGGTCGTAGTCGGTGACGACGCAGTCGACGCCCCCCGCTTCGAGGGCGTCGCCCGCCGCAGCGACCGAATCGGCCACCGTCACCTCGACTTCGCCGTCCGCGACGAGAGCCTGGCGCGTAGCCGCGCACTCGGTTTCGTCGGCGTCGACGCACAACACAATCAGTTCGGGCATGTCCGTCTCTGACGGTCTTTTCGACTCCACGGTTATAATTCTCTGCGTACGCGATCCATCGTTGATATCGGCGGACCGCCCGGAGCGGCCGATCCGTGTGAGGCGACGGCGAGCGACGAGAACGCTTTAGGCACAGACGCCCGTCAGCGTTACCCGATGACTGTCCGTTCGCACACTCGTTCGTCGGCGTCCCGTCGGTGGTCGCCGTGACCAGCGATCTGACCGAGATCGTCGTCGTCGGCGACGACGACACGGGGCTCATCGCGGAGATCACCTCGACGCTGTTCGAGCGCAACATCAACATCGAGGACTTAGATCAGGCGGTCCGCGAGGGCGTCTTCCGCATGACGATGCGAGTCGACACCTCCGAGATGATCGTCAAGGAGGAGACCCTGCGGGAGAAGCTCCACGACCTCGGCGACGACCTCGGCGTCGACGTGCAGGTCCGGTTCCCCGACGATCGAGAGACCCAGCAGATCGCCGTCCTCGTCACCAAGGAATCGCACTGCCTGGAGGCGATCTTCGAGGCGTGGGCCAGCGGAGATCTGGGCGCCGACGTGGAGGTCGTCATCGGCAACCACTCCGACCTGCAGCCGCTCGCCGAGAAGTACGACGTGCCCTTCCACGACATCGGCGACGAGAAGGGCACGCCCGACGAGGGCGAGCTGCTCGACCTGCTGGCGGAGTACGACACGGACCTCGTGGTGCTGGCGCGGTACATGCGCATCCTCAGCCCGGACGTCGTCTTCCGCTACGAGGACCGCATCATCAACGTCCACCCGTCGCTACTGCCGGCGTTCCCCGGCGCGTCGGCGTACATGCAGGCCATCGAGGAGGGCGTCCGCATCGCGGGCGTCACCGCCCACTACGTGACCACGGATCTGGACCAAGGGCCGATCATCACACAGCGGGCGTTCAACGTCCCCGACGACGCCACCGAAGAGGAGCTCCAGGAGATCGGCCAGCCCCTCGAAGCGGAGGCGCTGCTGGAGGCCATCGACCTGCACCTCAACGACGAGATGACCGTCCACCGCGGGCGGACGAAGCTCCGGGACCCCGAGGCGATCGACGCGCAGTTGGGGGCGCCCCGCGACCTCGACCAGGCCAATCCCGACCGGCCGATCGACGGCCTCGGCGAGTACGTCGCCGAGCAGGGCGAGGACGAACCGGAAGCCGAGGCCGACGACTGACGGTCGCTCCCGCTTCTCTCGCGAACAGGCGACACGGACGGCTCGCGGGGCGGCGTGTCGCGCTCCCGCGGAGCGCCCCGCGACGGAACTCAGGTCACGGGACCGGCTGGTCCCGTTCCCGTACTTGAAGCTACGGCTCGCGCGTGTCGGCGGTGGACTGCTCGGCCGACGCCCGGCTCGGGGTCACTCCCCGACGGCGAAGTACCGGTCGCGGTGGCGACGGCACCCGGGGTTGAACGACGCGCCGCACTCGGGACAGGTGTCGTCACAGTCGAGGTACTCGCGGACGGAGAGGGCCGTACCGCAGACGCCGCAGAGGACCCCCGGCTCGCCGAACGCTGCGCGCGGGACGCGTTCGGGGTCGTGGTCGGTCACCGCGTCGTGACAGCGAAAACAGGGATAGTAGCGGTCACAGCACGGGAATCGGAGCGCGACCACGTCGACCGCGTCGTCGTAGTGGACACAGCGGGTTTCGGGGTCGACGTCGACACCTCGGAGCGGGACGGAAAACCGGCCGTCCGTCTCCGGCGGACGGGTCGTTCGCCGCTCCGAGCCCGGCTGTGCCGTCATCGGTTTCGAGCCGGAGTCAGAGGTCCCGGACGCTCTCGACCGCCGCGTCGAGGGAGGGCGCATCGAAGACCTCGCGGCCGACGTAGGCGTTCGTGCCGGCACAGTACAGATCGCGGGCGGCGGCGACGACGCGCTCGTCGAGCGGTTCCGGTTCGCGTTCGCACAGCGACTTCCAGTCGGCGACGCCGCGCTCGTCGGCCTCGGCCTTGGCCGCGGAGACCGCCTCGACCCACTCGGGCTGGGTGCGCTTGTGATACTGGCGGACGACCTCCTTCGAGACCTGCTGGTCGCCGTAGGCGAAGCGGTTCTCGTCGAAGGTACCGACCACGTCGGCGACGCGGATCTCGCCCTCGTAGTACAGACACTCGATCTTGCCGTCCTCGTGGGTCAGCCCGGCGTCGGCGGCGCGGTCGGTGACGAGTCGGTTGACTTCGCGGGCGACCGATTCGAGGTCGGCGACATCGGCCGACCCGGCGATGCGGTCGGCCTCCGCGCGGGAGAGATAGCGGTCCTGTTCCTCGTACTTGGTGGAGAACTCGACGACGGGGTCGTCCAGGTCGACCGCCTCGTCGGGCCAGGCGTCGAAGTCGAGGCCGTGGTCGGCGGGGTCGGTGCGTTTGCGGAGCGAGGAGCCGACGGGGACGCGGTTTCGGAAGACGATCTCCAGCGGGACGAGGTAGTTCTCGCCGGCGTCGGCGTGGTATGCGTCGTAGTCGTAGCCGCTGGGGTCCTCGGTGTCGTCGCCCTCGAAGGGGAGGTCGGGCACCTGCGTGAGTTCGATGACCATCTCGCGGGGCGCCGCGCCGGAGTCGAGCGCCTCGTCGAGCGAGACGGCGCCGTCGGTCGCGTCGGTGGCGACGCCCTCGTAGTGGGTGGGCACCCCTTCGGATTCGAGCAGTTCGAAGTTATACGCGCCCATCGTGCAGAGCGAACACCCCTTGTCGGGGATCTCGTCGGGCATCTTCCCCCAGTCGAACACCGAGTAGTCGTCGGTGAAGACGAACGCGCCGCGGCCCAGCTCGTCGGCCGCGGCGGGCTCGCCCACCCGGAACTCCTTCACAGAGGTCATTGCCGGAGCCTCTCGCCCCCGCGGCAAAGTCGTTTCTCACTCGCGGCCGCGCCGTCGCGGCGCTCCGGCCTCGCCGGGAGCCCGGCCGGCCGCCCAAACGTCTATGCGGGTCGGGCCGACAGTTGCGCCCGATGGTCGAATCCGTCGGGCTGGCCGTCGGTATCGTCGTCGTCACGACCGGTGCCGTCTGGCTCGGCAGTTCCTGGCTCGAGTCGGCGAGCGAACGACTCTCGGAGTACTACGGGCTCCCGCAGGTCGTCCAAGGGTCGATCGTCGCGGCAGTCGGGTCGAGTTTTCCCGAGCTGGCGACGGTGGTGGTCTCGGCGCTCGGCGGCGCGCTCGGGCTCGGGACCGGCGCGATCGTCGGGTCGGCGATCTTCAACGTCCTCGTGATCCCCGCGGTCGCGGGTATCTCGACGGGGGAGGACATCGAGGCCAACCGGACGCTCGTCTACAAGGAGGCGCAGTTCTACATGCTGGCGGTGTCGGCGCTGGTGATCACCTTCGCGATGGCGGTCATCTACTATCCGGTCGACGGGACCGAGTTCATCTCGGGGGAGATGAACCGCTCGCTGGCGGCCATCCCGCTGGCGCTGTACGGACTCTACATCTTCATCCAGGCTCAGGACACCGCCGACCACGTCGCCGACCCCGACGCCGCGGACGGGATCGACGCCCGGCGCCAGTGGGCCTACCTGCTCGCGGGACTCGCCGTGATCCTCGTGGCGGTCCACGAACTCGTCGGAGCGGTGGAGGCGATCGGGGCCGCGGTCGGCGTCGGCGAGTTCATCATGGGCGTGACCGTCGCCGCCGCGGCGACGAGCCTACCCGACGCGCTGGTGAGCGTCCGCGCCGCCCGGGACGACCGCGGGGTGGCGTCGCTGGCGAACGTCCTCGGATCGAACACCTTCGACCTGCTCGTCGCCATCCCGGTCGGCGTCCTGATCGCCGGCACGTGGGCGTTCAACTTCGAACTCGCCGTACCGATGTTCGCCGTCCTGACGCTGGCGACGGTGCTCCTCTTCACCGCGCTCCGGACGGACCTCGCGCTCTCGACGCCCGAGTCGGTGGCTCTGCTGGTCGCCTACGCCCTGTTCGTCGTCTGGGTCGTCCTGGAGGCGGCCACCGACGCGGTCGCGTTCCTGCCGAACACCGCCGGCTGACCGAGGGTCGACGCCTCGTCGTCACGGACAGCGGGGCCATCGGCCGGTTCCCGGCCGCTTATACCGGTGGATGCTGTGGTAGCGTGCAATGACAGGCGTCGGCGAGTCGCGGCCGAATGTGCCCAGAGGGGAGTTCGGGTTCGACCGCGTCCCCGAGACCGACGGGTCGTTCGAGACCGCGCTGGCGAAAGCCCGGGACGGCGAGCGCCTCTCCGTCGACGACGGCGTCGAGCTGCTGACGACGGGCACCGGGAGCCCCGGGATCGACCGCGAACGGAAGGAACTCGTCCTCGAAGCGGCCGACCGGCGCCGGGCCGAGGTCGTCGGGGAGGAAGTGACCTTCGTCGCCAACCTCAACAACAACGTCACGACCGCCTGCAACACCGGTTGTCTGTTCTGTAACTTCAAGGACCGCTCCGAGCGGTTCCGCTCGGCCAACGACGAGTCCCACGGCGGGTTCACCAAGCGGCCCGCCGAGTCCCGGGATATCGTCCGCGAGGCCGTCGAACGCGGCATCTACGAGGTCACCTCCGTCTCGGGCCTGCACCCGGCGTTCGCGCTCGACGACGAGCACCGCGAGGTCCTCGAATCGAGCGACCGGGGCGACCTGAACTACCGGTCGCCCGCGGAGTACGACGTGGACCCGGGCACCTACTGCGAGCAGATCGACGCGATGAGCGTCGACGGCGTCCACGTCCACTCGATGACGCCCGAGGAGGCCTATCACGGCCGTCGCGGCACCGACTGGTCCTACGAGGAGGTGTACGGCCGCCTGCAGGCCGCGGGACTGGACTCGGTGCCCGGCACCGCGGCGGAGATCCTCGTCGACGAGGTCCGAGAGGTGATCTGCCCCGGGAAGATCGGCACCGACGAGTGGCTCGAGGCGATGGAGGCCGCCGCCAACGTCGGCCTCGACGTGACCGCGACGATCATGTACGGCCACGTCGAGAACGAGATGCACAGAGTGCTGCACCTGAAACGGATCCGCGAGCTTCAGGAGCGGACCGACGCGATCACGGAGTTCGTCCCCCTATCCTTCGTCCATCAAGAGACCCCGCTCTACGAGGAGGGGATGGTCGAGACGGGGGCGACGACCGACGAGGACGAGTTGCTGATCGCGGTCTCGCGGCTCTTCCTCGACAACGTCGAACACGTCCAGTCGTCGTGGGTGAAGTACGGCGACGAACAGGGACTGAAGATGCTCTCGTGTGGCGCCGACGACTTCATGGGCACCATCCTGAGCGAGGAGATCACCAAGCGGGCTGGCGGGGCCTACGGCGAGGTCCGCTCGTTCGACGAGTACGTCGAGATGATCGACGCCATCGGCCGGGTCCCCGTCGAGCGGTCGACGGACTACCGCCAGCGCCGCCGCCTCGACCCCGAGGACGGGCCCCACGGGCCACAGCTCGGCCCGGCGGCCGACGGGACGCCGCTGGTCGACCCGGAGTGGCTGGAGAGCGAGGCGCGAACTGAGTGAGCGCCTCGGTGGAGCGAGCGGGGAACGAAGTGACCCGCGAGCCGCGACGCCGCGGGCGGCGCGACCAGCGCCGACGACTGACGCGGGGCGGACTCCGACGAGTCTATCCGTTCGGTGGGCGAACACGACGCCGATGGCAGCGACCCTCCGCGAGGCCCTCCGGGAGCAGGTGACGCTCAGGGCGGTCGCCCAGTGGCTCGTCGCCGGCGGCGTGCTCTACTACCTCCTCGACCCCTCCCCCGCGCAGTTCGTCACGACGACCGTCTCGATGGGGATCTTCGGGCTGTCCGAACTCGTCACCGACGTGTACGACGTGCGCCAGTCGGTCAGGAACGCGGGGTTCGGCGTCTACGCGCTGGTCGGCGGCGCCGCGATGGCCCTGCTGGGCGATCCGAACGTCGCCGCGCTCCCGGTCGCGTTCCTGCTCGTGGGCGCCTGGTTCGTCCTCGACGCCGTCCAGACGGTCCGCCACGAGGGCGCGACCGAGAGCCAGCCCACCGGCCGCGAGGTGTACCACGACTACGTCGGCCGGCGGGTCCGCGAGGCCCTCGACGACGGCCCGCGGACGCGACGGGAACTGTGCGAGGCGCTCGACGCCGACGACGAGGCCATCGACGCGGCGGTCGCGAAGCTCCGGTCCCGGGGCGTCGTCGTCCGCGAGGGCAGCGCGCTCCGCGCCGTCGACCCCGACGACGGGGGACTGACGGGGCGGCTCGCCGGGCTGGCCCGACGGATCGCCCGCCCGCTCACCCTCGAACTCGGCGGTGACGAGGGCGAGGTGGACGGCGTCGACCCGAAACGGGGGCCCGCCGACCGGGCGGACGCCGTCGAGAGTCGCGACGACCGGAGCGACCGCGACGACGCCGCGGCTGGCGAGCGGGGTCACGAGCGCGAGTACGAGACGGCGGACCGCTGAGCGCGGGTGGCGTCAGCGAGGGAACGACGGGCCCGGGAGAGGGAGAGTGATTCAGGGCGACGTGGGACGAGCGCCCGGGACCGCCGTGACCGTGCCCGTCCAGCAGCAGTCGGTTGGGACTCTTCCCCCCTATCGCTGTTGCCAGTCATACGAGGTGGGTTTATACGTGAATGTTTTCCGTCGGGGGCGTCTGGTGGTCGGTATGCGCTACGTGACGGTGCGGGTGACCCACGTCGAAGGCGAAGCGTTCCACCCGCTGAGCGCGGTCGTGGCCGACGAGCCGGCGGTCACGACGGGGCCGATCCACCAGCTGGAGCTGATCGACGGCGACACGGGCGTCTCGCTGTCGGAGATCCGGTCGGGGCTCGACCGCTACAGCGAGATCCTCGGCGAGTCGCCGCACGTCATCGAGTACACGACGACGGGCGCCGACCGGGGGTTCGCGTACGCGCACTTCGAGCTGGACGACCTGATACGGCGGCTCATGCAGTACCGACGCAGCTCGGAGCTGATCGTCGAGATGCCCATCGAGTCCGAACCGGACGGCGCGACCGTCGTCACGCTCGTCGGCGACGCCTCCGCGTTCGCCGGCGCGTTCGACGGCATCCCCGAGGAAGTGAGCGTCGAAGTCGTCGAGACCGGGGAGTACGACCCCGGCGTCCGCCAGCTGTTCGGTCGGCTGACCGCCCGCCAGCGGGAGGTGCTGGAGACGGCGGTGCGGGCCGGCTACTACGAGAACCCCCGCGAGGCGACCCACGACGACCTGGCCGCGGATCTGGACGTGTCGCCCGCCACCGTCGGCGAACACCTCCGGAAGATCGAGTCGCGCGTCTTCTCCGGATTCGTCGCCGGCGAGTAGTGCGAGCCGTCCGTACGGGCGCGACCGAAGCGCCGAGTCGCCGGCCGACCGGTCGGTCGCGCCGGCCGGCAGATCACCCGTGTTTTGATACGGACAGGGCCGTTACCGTGGGGTGATGACGACGGAATCCCCCGAGTCGGAGCCCGAGTCCGCACCGGAGCCCTACCCGGCCTTCGAGGAGCACGTGAAGCAACTGACCTACCTCAACGACGCCGGCGGGGTGCTGGGCTGGGACCAGCAGGTGACGATGCCCGAGGGCGGCACGCCAGCCCGCTCGAAGCAGTCCTCGGCGCTGTCGGCGGTCACCCACGAGAAGCTGACCGACGAGCGGGTCGGCGAGTGGCTCGACGCCCTCGACGACGCCGATCTGTCGGGCGGCCGGGAGGCCGTCGTCCGCGAGGTCCGCCGCGAGCACGACCGGGCCGTCGAGGTGCCAGAACAGTTGGTGACGGAGATCTCCGAGACGGCGTCGAACGCCCTGCCGGTCTGGGAGGAGGCCAAGGCCGAGGACGACTTCGACGCCTTCGCCCCGACCCTGGAGACGATGATCGAGCTCAAACGGGACTACGCCGAGGCGATCGACCCCGACCGCGATCCGTACGAAGTGCTGTTCGAGGAGTACGAACCCTATCTGGGCCTCGATACGGCCGAGCGGGTGCTCGAACGGCTGCGCGACGAACTCGTCCCGCTGATCGACGAGATCGAGGACAGCGACGCGGACCTGGCCGACCCGTTCGCCGGCGGCGAGTACGGCGAGGACGCCCAGGAGGAGACCGTGCGGGCGGCGCTGGACGAGCTGGGTTACGACTGGGAGCACGGACGGCTCGACACCGCGGCCCACCCGTTCTCGACGGGGACGCAGTTCGACGCCCGCGTGACGACGCGGTTCGACCCCGCCGACCCGATGGGCGCCATCGGCTCGACGATCCACGAGTTCGGCCACGCCACCTACACCCAGGGCCTGCCGCGCGAACACTACGGGACGCCGCTGGGCCAGTCCCGTGACCTGACCGTCCACGAGTCCCAGTCCCGGCTCTGGGAGAACCACGTCGGCCGCTCGCGCCCCTTCTGGGACAACTTCACCGACACCGTCAACGAGAGACTGGGGACCGACGCTTCGCCCCGCGAGTTCTACGAGGCCGCCAACCGGATCTACCCCGACAACCGCATCCGCGTCGAAGCGGACGAGCTCACCTACCACATGCACATCATCCTCCGGTTCGAGATCGAGCGGGATCTCATCTCCGGGGACCTGGACGTCGAGGAGGTGCCGGGCGTGTGGAACGACAAGATGGAGGAGTACCTCGGCGTGCGGCCCGAGACCGACAGCGAGGGCTGTCTGCAGGACATCCACTGGACCCACGGCTCGCTGGGCTACTTCCCGACGTACTCGCTGGGGAGCGTCCTCGCGGCCCAGCTGTACGCCAGCGCCGAGGCGGCCATCGACGACCTGGACGGGAAGGTCCGGGCCGGCGAGTTCGACCCGCTGGGCGAGTGGCTCACCGAGAACGTCCACCGCCACGGCTGTCGCTACGAGACCGACGACCTCGTCGCCGAGGCGACCGGCGAGGGCTTCACCGCCGACTACTTCCTCGACTACGCGGAGTCGAAGTTCGGCGACCTCTACGACCTCTGAGGTCCGCGATCGACCGGCGTCGTATCGACTCGGTTCCACTGGCGTTCTCACGCGGGAGAATCGCGGGCGAACGCTTTTGCCGGACTGTTCCTCCGCTCCGATAGCATGGCAGGAACCGGTAACGAGACCACAGATCTGGCGGCCGAGAGCGGACTCGACGAGGACATCGAGAAGGACATCGACGAGGAGATCGGCGAAGGGATCGACCGGAACCAGGGGTACGACTCGGCGGCGGCCAGCGAGATCCAGACCTCGCTGGCGGAGCTACAGGACTCCTCGATCGGGATCGCCGAGGAGATCGACGCGATCCGCGAACACGCCGCCGAGCAGCACGAAGGAATGTCTCAAGTGGCCGACGAGGTGTCGAACCTCAGCGCCGCCGTCGAGGAGATCGCCTCCTCCTCGGAGGAGGTCTCCTCGGCCAGCGCCACGGCGCGGGAACTCGCGGAGGACGGACGGGAGTCGGCGACCGACATCTCCGATGCGATGGAGGACATCCACGACGCGTCGGAGAGCGTCGCCGACGACGTGCTGACCATCCAGAACAGCGTCGGCGAGGTCGACGAGATCGTCGAGGTGATCAACGACATCGCCGACCAGACGAACATGCTCGCGCTCAACGCCTCCATCGAGGCCGCTCGCGCCGGCGAGGCCGGCGAAGGGTTCGCCGTCGTCGCCGACGAGGTCAAGAGCCTCGCGGAGGAGTCCCAGTCCCAGGCCGGGACGATCGAGGAGATGGTGGCGGGCATCCAGAACGACACGAGCAACGCCGTCGAGACCATCGAGGAGTCCAGCGAGCAGATCGAGCGCGGCATCGACATGGTCGAGGACGCCATCGAGGTGCTGGAGGACATCCACCGGGCCGTCGAGGAGGTCAACGACGGCATCCAGGAGGTCGCCGCGGCCACCGACGAACAGGCCGCCTCCACCGAGGAGGTGGCAAGCATGGTCGACCAGGCCACCGGTGCCGCCGAGGAGATCGCCGGTTCGACCGCCGACATCGCCGAGGAGGCCGACGACCAGACCGACCAGGTGAGCGACATCAACCGCGAGATGGACCGGCTGATCGACGGGTGAGCGGCCGCGGGCCGACCCCGCCGGCCGGACCCGATCAGCGTTCAGACCAGGTTCAGCAGGAACCCGAGGATACCGATACCGAACGCGAGCGCGAGCATCTTCTCGACGGGGAGGTCGTGGGCGACGGCGAGGCCGTAGCCCTGGATCGCGGCCGTCCAGAGCGCGCCGAGCAGGCTGGAGACCAGCAGGACGGGCGAACTGAACGAGGCCGCCCGCTCGAAGAAGTCGACGAACGCCGCAGGGTCGCTCGGCGCCTGCCCGAGCAGGCCGATCAGCCCGACGGTCGTGACCGGAAGCATGACGACCCCGGCGATCTCGGCCTCGCCGGTGACCGCGAGGGTGGTCCCGAACGTCCGCCGGCCGCCGGCGAGCCACACGAACAGGTGTAACAGGGCGGCGAGCAGCAACCACCCGGCGAAGATGGCGACGAAGGTGCCGACGATCGCGCCGGTCACGGCGCCCTGGACCTGCGCTTTCTCCTCGGGCGGGGCGTCGACGTGGGCGACCACCCGCTGGAGGAACAGCCACATCGCGATGGCGGTCCCGGTCGCCTGGACGAGGACGATCGCGAACGCGGCGGTCATCGACGGGCGGTCGTAGCGGCCGAAGTACTCGGAGGGGCGGACGAGCGGCGTGGAGGGCGCCATACCCCGAGTGGTGACGGCCGTCCGATAAGTCTTCTGTCGGTGGACGAGAGCGCGTCGCTTAACCCGTTCGACCCGGTACTCGGGGGCATGGCAGGGCCGGATCTCGACCCCGAGCAACTCGACCGGTACTCCCGGCACATCATCATGGACGAGGTGGGACCCGAGGGCCAGGCGAGCCTGCTCGACGCCGCGGTGCTGGTCGTCGGCGCCGGCGGACTGGGCTCGCCAGTCCTCCAGTACCTCGCCGCCGCCGGCGTCGGTACCATCGGGATTGCCGACCACGACACCGTCGAGCGCTCCAACCTCCAGCGCCAGGTCGTCCACGGGGACAACGACGTGGGCCGCCCCAAGGTCGACAGCGCTGCCGAGTTCGTCCGCGAGCTGAACCCCGACGTGACCGCCGAACCTCACGAGGTCGCCGTCTCGCCCGACACCGTCGCCGACCTCGTCGACGGCTACGACTTCGTCGTCGACGCCTCGGACAACTTCCCGACTCGATTCCTGATCAACGACTACTGCACGCTCGCCGGCGTCCCCTTCGTCCACGGGGCCATCTACCGCTTCGAGGGCCAGGTGACCGCCTTCACCGGCGAAGGGCCGTGTTACCGCTGTCTGTTCCCCGAGGCGCCGCCCGAGGGCGCCGTCCCCGACTGCGCGACGACGGGCGTGCTCGGCGTCCTCCCGGGTACGGTCGGCGCCATCCAGGCCACCGAGACCGTCAAACAGTTCGTCGGCGTGGGCGAGTCGCTGGACGGCCGGATGGTCGTCTACGACGCCGCCGACATGACCTTCGAGGAGGTCACCGTCCGACCGAACCCCTCCTGTCCGGTCTGCGGCGACGACCCCATCGACTCCGTCGACGAGGTGGAGTACTCGGAGAGTTGCGCCGTCCCCGCCGACTGACCGGTCCCGTTCACGTCACATATCCTGAATCTCAGCGGTGATACTCCGTCGCGAGGATTTATCAGCGGGTAGTCGCGACGTGGGAGTGGAGCGTCCCGTCGCTCCTGGTCGAATGTCAGAGGCAGAGACGATCGGCGAAGCGCTGGACTGCTCGGAGATACGGCTGGAGATGCCCGGATACGTCGAGCTGGTGCTGTCGCTGGTGATCATCTGGGGCTTCGGCGACGCCGTGTCGACGCTGGTGGCGGCCGCCTTCGCCGGTCCCTCGCTGGAGGCAAACCCGTGGATCCGTCTGTTGCTGATACATCACCCGCTGCTGGTGGTCGCGCTGAAGGCCGCCGTCGTGCTGTACGCCGGCGTCGTCCTGCTGGAGTGTCGGACGGTCGTCGAACGCGTCCCCGGCTGGCGCGCCTGGTTCCTCGGCGTCATCGGCCTCGGCATCGCCGTGGTGGTGACCAACGTCTACGTCGGCCTGGCCGCCGTCGCTGCGGTGTGAGCCGTTCGGGTCTCCCGTCCGATCCGGCCCGTTTGCGACCGCCGCGACCGTCCGCTACCCCTCGGGTCGGGGTGTCGGCAGCGCCCGGTGGCGCCGCGGCGGGACGAGGAAGTTCCCCCGGCGGCGGACGAAGATGTACTCGAGGATGCCGTTGTTGACGCGCTGGCGGACGGCCGGCGTGGCGGCCGTGATGTCGGTGCCGTTCATCGCCGCTCGCACGGCTTCGAACGCCGAGATGCGGCGCTGGAGCGACGGGAAGTGGAGGCTCGCGACGGCCTGTTCGGAGCCGATGTCGTCGGTCGACTCGAAGTGGCGCCGCAGGAGGCGGACGTTGCCCTCCTCGTCGCGGTTGGCTCGCGCGGCCTTCTGAGCGTGGCCGACGCGACCGGTGGCCCTCGCCTGCGCCTCGACATCGTCGAGGAATCGGTCGATCCCGCTGTCGTCGCCGAGGTTCGTGCCGACGCCCTCGACGAGGTCGTTCTCGGCGTGGGCGGGGCTGAACAGCTCGGCGACGCGCTGGGGGTAGTCCTGCTCGCCGTACCAGTCGTCGAGGCGCTGGCGCAGGTTCGCGATCACCTTCGTGGTCCCGCCGGCGAACGGCCCCTCGTCGATAGTGACGTAGTCCTCGCTGGCCTGGTTGCCGAGGAAGCCGGCTTTGAACCCCATGAACAGCGGCGACTCCGCGGGGACGGGGTTCGAATCGGGGATGCCGGCGGCGTCCTGGCGCTCGGCGGGGAGGCCGGCGCCGACGAACCCGGTACGGCGGGAGTCGACGGTCGCGATGTCGGTCAGGCGCGCGTCGACGGGTTCGCCGTTGGCCGAGTCGCGGTCGCCGGTCAGGGCCTCGTCGGCTTCGAGGACCACGTCCGCGCGGTTGCTCGCGAGGTGGACGACGGCGTCCTGGGTGTCGAACGTCGGGTCCTCGAAGTCCGAGAGCGCGCGGGGCGGCGGGAGGTCGACCGACGGGGGGAGGCTCCCCTCGAAGCGGTCGAAGTAGGCGGGGGAGTAGGCGACGGTGTGGAGCAGGCCGTCGGCGCTCCACTCGTAGGCGCGGTCGAGCGTCGACAGCGCGGCGTCGAGCGTCGAGCGAGCGTCCGCGTCCGGGGGACCGTCGCCGTCGAACTCGACGTACAGGAGGACCTGGTGTTCGGGGAGCAGGGAGTTGCCGCTGTCGTCGTGGGGGACGTGGTCGCGCCAGGCGTGCTGGCGCGGGGGCTTGGCTTCGGGGTCGCCCGCGGGGACGGCGTCGCCGTCGGTCCGCTCCTGGCAGGCCGCGAGCGCGCTCGCGCCGCCCAGCGCGACGGCGGTCCGAAGGAACTGTCGGCGGGGGAGGTCGGAGTCGGGGACCATCTGTGTGGGCCGGTACCGTGTGGATCGAAAAGGGGGTTTTGGTCGGTCGGGCGTCCAACCGGTCCCGGCTACGGCGGGCCCGTCCCCGAACCGGCCCGCGTGACGGCAGGGTCGGTCGGTCCGAGGGGAGGACAGACGCCGCCGTATCGGCGGAATTGGTAATCATTATACGCGGGGGCGCCCGACCACCCGGGTATGCAACGACGAGCCGCGGCGATTTATTTCGTGTTCTTCCTCGTCATCGGGGCCGGGGCGTACGGCCTCATCCAGACGGCGGAGGAACCGACGATCTCACTGCAAGGCGACACCGCGTACTCCGCGGGGGACACCGTGGCGTTCGGTGACCGGACGTGGACCGTCGCCGAGGCCGACGCCGGCAGCGGCGAGCTGGCGTGGGTCAACGAGTCGGCCGTCGTCTCGACGACCGTCGACAACGGCACCGAGGTCCCGGTGACCGACGTGCGCTGGTCGGACCAGTCGGCCCGCATGGAGCGGGTCTTCGAGGCCGGCTCGACGACCCAGTACAACGGCAGCGAGTACGAGGTCAGCGTCAACGAGAGCGCGGGGTCGTTCACGCTCGCGCTCGCGAACAACGCCTCGATGAACCAGAGCTACGCCGTCGGTGACTCGATCCCCGTCGACGGCAGCGAGGCGACGGTCACGAGCGTCACGGGCGAGGCCGCGACGGTCGTCTGGGGCGGGCCGTACCTGCTCGTCGTCCAGACGGAGAACGTGACGGAGCCGACCGACGCGACGTTCGTCGAGCAGCGCGACCTCGAGGCGATGGTCGCCGACGACCCGGCGCTGTACGACGAGATCATCACGCAGAACGGCACGCGGAAGGTCACCTACCGCGCGAACGAGACGAACGTCCCCCTCGACGACTACTTCCCGCCCGTCGAGCGCCACACCGTCTCCGAGGGCGAGACGCTGACCTACCAGGGCAACGAGACGACCGTCGACGCCGTGACCAACACCAGCGTCGAACTCACGCGGCCCGGCCAGAACACCGCCACCGTCGGCTTCTCCGAGGGCGGGAACTTCACCGTCGCGGACACGCAGTACTTCGCGCACTTCCCGGACAACTCGTCGGTGTACTTCATGGAGACGGGCGAGCGCTACGGCGACTACCGGGCGCAGGAAAACGAGATCAGCTCCTACAACGACCGGATGAACGGCCTGTGGGGCGTCGCGCAGCTCAGCCTCCTCGCCGCGATCCTCCTGGTCGCCATCGCGTACCTGCCCGTCCGGGGCTGACCGTCCGCGGCGCGGTCGCTTTCGGGCGAGACGTTTTTGCGAGCGCGCTCGACGGGACAGCGCCGGTGCTGTCGGACGTGTGGAGAGCGAACGAGAACGGAGGCGGAGTCAGTCGGTGCGGCTGATCCAGACGAGGACGGCGCCGAGGGCGGCGGTGCCGACGGCACCGACCACCTGCAGCGCCGAGGCGGCCACGCTGCCTTTCGTCGTCCAGGGGGCGCCGACGAGCGTCCCGACGGCGACGAGCACGAGCAGGACGCCGACGGCGATGCCGACCGGCTCCAGTCGGTCCGAGGTGTCGTTCGTGGCGTTCATACACCACCTCTCGCGGCTCTCCGTGGTAAGTCTCTTGGTTCGCGGTGCCGGCCGCTCGTCGGGTGCTACGATGTCGCGAGAACGGGCCGGGAGGGAGTTGAACCGAGTGGAGACGGTCGGCCTCGCTTCGCTCGACCGCTGCGACTCCCCGGATTCAACTCCACTAGCCGCTTTGCTCGTCACGTTCGTTCCTCGCAAAAGCGGGCCGGGAGGGAGTTGAACCCCCGACCATCTGGTTAAAAGCCAGACGCTCTGCCTGACTGAGCTACCGGCCCGCGTTATCCTCTCCGGGAGTTTTCGGTTAAGTACTTACGATCAGCCTTGCTCGAAGCGGCGTTCGAGCGCGGTCGCGACGATCTCGTCGGGGTCGACGTCCTCCAGGGCGGCGCGTCTGCGGAGTTCCCGGTAGATCTCGGGCGGGAGTTCCATCGTGAGTTCGCCGAGGATGATCCCTTCGACGGCGAGGGCGTCCTCGACGGAGACGCCGTCGTTGACGTCGCTGGCGACCGATCGGACCTGGCGGACGGTCATGTCGTGGTCGAGGACGGCCCACGCGAGCTGGAGGCGGGCGGCGCCGGCGACGCGGGCGATGTGCTTGGCGGCGGTGGGGGCGATCTCGCCCATCGCGACGTGTTTGCGGATCGAGCGGGGCAGGTCGTGGACGCGGGACCACTTGCGGATGAAGGCGACGGTGGCCTCGCCGCCGGCGCGCTTGGCGGCGGCCTTGTACGACCCCTCGCCGCGGACCAGCGCGGCGCAGGCGGCGGCCCCCCGGAGCATGAAGACGGTGTCGGCCTCGCCGGCGGCGTCGCCGGCGAACTTTCGGACGGTCTGTGCGGCGGTTTCGAGGCTCTCGGGGTCGTCGGGGTCGAACTCGACGGCCTCCTCCGGCCGCTGGCCGGTGACGCTCGGGTCCCCCCGGATGACCGGCGCGCCGACCGGCGACTCGCGGTCGGTCGGCGGATCGCCTGGCCCCTCGTGACTCATCACTTCCTCCTTTGGAACGGTCTCTCAAAAGGTTCCCGTCTGTTGGCACGGGCGACGCACGTGTGCGCGGCGGTCGCGGACGCCCGTGTTCGGCCCGCTCGTCGGAGAGCGGCGCTTCGGTCCGCGGGTCGTCAGTCGGACGCTTCCGCGCGCTCCTCGGAGAGGTGCTCCCAGACCTCGGCGCAGCCACAGCCGTCGTCGACGTCGTCGAGGTGGCTGGTGTCCGGCTCGGGCGCTTCGTCGTCGTGGGTGTCTGTCGTCTGGGTCATCGGTTCGTCGTACACCTCCGTATACGCCGGACTCCCTTAACCCGTCGCGCTCCCGTAAGTGCTACCCGGGCTTGGGCGTACCGGCAATCCCTTCACCTATCTCGGACGCGCCCGTTCGGACCGACCGCGTCGACGAGCCGCCACCGCGACGGAGCGGTCGGCCGCGGCACGACCCGGCGTCGCAGCCCGCGGCGAGTGTTGTGCGGGCCGACAGCCTCTGGGTCGCTCGGGACCGACCTACAGGAAGTGACGACCGACGTTCACCAGCTCGACGACGGTGCCTGGATCAGCGTCAACGACGAGCGGCGGATCAACGTCAGCGATCTCTGGCCGCTCGCCCGCCACGACGTCTGTTCCTGCGAGATCGCCGACTTCCTCGTCGAGGGGTTCACCGAGGTGGGTGTCGAACACCCCGACGTCCAGGCGAGGGTCGCCGGCCGCTGTATCACCTGCGGGACCGAAGCCGTCACCGACTGGATCACCGTCGGCCGCGTCATCGACCCCGAGACGGGCGAATTCTCCGCCGTCGACGTTACGAGCGTCCACGTCCCGGACAGACGACACCGCCTCGCCAGGCCGGAAGAGTAGGCAACAATATCCTCTTCTGGGGAGAGGTGGGGGCACTTGTCGAGATACGCGTGCCTTTAAGAACGGAGGGCGTGGGCCTGTACAAGAATGCCGACGAAAGTAGAGAACTGGAAGAGCGAGATTTACGGGTCGGAGATCCGCGAACACCTGATGGAGTTCGCCGAGGAGGGATGGGACGCCATCCCGGAGGACGAGCACGACGCCTGGTTCGAGCGGTTCAAGTGGTGGGGGCTGTACCACCAGCGGAAGGGACAGGAGTCCTACTTCATGATGCGCATCGGGACACCGAACGGGGTCCTGAAGCCCGGCCAGCTGGAGGTCGTCGCGGAGATCGCCGACGAGTATGCCCGCGGCCCGGTCGACAACCCGGAGTTCGGCGGTGCCTACTGCGACTGGACGACCCGCCAGTCGATCCAGCTCCACTGGATCAAGATCGAGGACGTGCCGGAGATCTTCGAGAAGCTCGAAGCCAACGACCTGGGGACCCAGCAGGCCTGCGGCGACTCGTGGCGAAACATCGTCGGCTGTCCCGTCGCCGGCAAGGACAAACACGAGCACATCGACGCCTGGCCGGTCGCCGAGGAGCTCCACGAGACCTTCAAGGGCAACGACGACTTCTCGAACCTCCCGCGCAAGTGGAAGGTCGCCGTCACCGGCTGCGACCAGGGCTGCGGCCAGGGCGACATCAACGACCTCGCCTACGAGCCGGCGACGAAGGAGGTCGACGGCGAAGAGCAACTCGGCTTCAACATCCGCGTCGGCGGCGGACTCTCCCGGAAGGAACCGCGCTTCTCCCGCTCGATCGACGTGTGGGTGCCGCCCGAGCAGGCCGCCGACATCGGTGCCGGCATGTCCGCGCTGTTCCGCGAGTACGGCGACCGCGACGACCGCTTCAACGCCCGCATCAAGTTCCTCATGGACGAGTGGGGGCCCGAGAAGATGCGCGACGTGCTCCAGGAGGAGTTCGTCGACTTCGAGCTGGAGACCGCGGGCGAGAACATGCGCGAGTCCTACACGTACAACGCCGGCGGCGAGGAACACGGCGACCACGTGGGCGTCCACGAACAGCCCGACGGCAACTACTACGTCGGCCTCGACGTTCTTGTGGGCAGGATGGGCGTCGACGACGTGTACGAACTCGCGGAGCTCGCCGACGAGTACGGCTCCGGTGAGGTGCGGCTGACCCAGCGTCAGAACATCATCGTCACCGACGTCGACAGCGACCGACTCGACGAGTTCCTCGACGAGCCGCTGCTGGAGACGTACTCGCCGGACCCCCATCCGTTCATGCGCGGCTCCATCGCCTGCACGGGCACGGAGTTCTGCTCGCTCTCGATCGTCGAGACGAAGAACCGGCAGGTCCGCTACGCCCGCTGGCTCAAGGACAACGTCTCCCTCCCGGAGGGCGTCGAGGACTTCCACATCCACCTCTCGGGCTGTACCGCTTCGTGCGCCCAGCCGCAGATCGCCGACATCTCCCTGCGCGGGATGAAGACGCGCAAGGACGGCGAGCCGGTCGAGGCCCTCGACATCGGCCTCGGCGGCGGCCTCGGGGAGGACCCGCAGTTCGCCGACTGGGTCGAGATGCGCGTCCCCGCCGACGAGGTGCCGGGCTACGTCGAGAACCTGCTCGCCACCTTCGAGGACGAACGAGCGGACGGCCAGACGTTCCGCGACTTCGTCGCCGAGCGCGACGAGGAGACGCTCCAGGACCTCGCGGAGGCCGAGGAAACCTCCTACGAGGACCCGTACATGCACAACACGAAGATGACGTGGTACCCCTACGCCGACGAGGACGACATGGGCGACTCGCCCGCGCCGACCGACGGCGACGGCGAGTCGCTCGCGCCCGCCGACGACTGACCCGTCGATTCTCGACTTCGTCGGTTCCGTATTCTCGCGCGGTGACGCATCCAGTCGGCGTCGCTTAAGTGACTGGCCCGCCGACCGACGGTATGGTCGACCGCATCCTCAAGGTCAACGCCTACACGACCTTCGATCTACTCGACGGCCGCGTCGAGGGTCACGGCTTCGAGACGGAGGCGCTCTCCGTCCTGAACGTCACGACGGACAGCCGCGACGACCCCGATCACGTCGAACTCCAGGTCGAGATGGACAACACCGACCTGAAGGAGGTGACCGCCCACGCCGACCACGTCGAACTGTCGGCCGCCCAGGCCCGCGAACTCGCCTCGGAACTGGAGAAGTACGCCGGCCGGGTCGAGGCCGCCGAGGAGTGAGTCGCTGTTGGGGTACGTGACTGGGAGGAAACCGCTACTCGAACCGGAACCGCGAACAACGTGAAAGTCCCGACGCGTTCGACTCGCGCGGAACGCTCTGCGCTCGTCGGCCTCCGGCCTGCGGTGCTTGAGGCTCCGGGCTTCGTCGAACGCGTCGCCCTTTTCATTCCCATCCGCTCAGACTGACCGGCCAGCCGACACGGGTGGGAATGAAAGGGGCGGACGGGGGCTTTCAGGCTGTTTGCGGTAGTGGTACTCGAAGCGGTCGATCCCACCGCAGAGTCCTTCCAGCCCGAACCGACCGAGAGAACCACTGCTAGCGACCACGAGGCTTTTCAGGGCGACCGGCGAATCGAGGGGTAATGGAAGCACTCACGCTCGGTCCGGCGGGGACGTACTCCCACCGGGCGGCGAAGGCGGTGGCCGACGAGGTGGTCTTCACGGACTCGAAGACGGCCATCGTCGAGGCGGTCGCCAGCGGCGAGTACGAGCGCGGGGTCGTCCCCGTCGAGAACAGCACGGAGGGACCGGTCACGGAGTCGCTCGACGCCTTCGCCGAGTTCGACGTGGCCGCGGTCCGCGAACTCATCACCCCCATCCGCCACGCGCTCATCGCGCAGGGGCCGGAGTTCGACGTGGTGGCCAGCCACCCCCAGGCGCTCGCGCAGTGTCGCGAGTACCTCGACGAGAACTACCCGAGCGCGACGCTGGAGTCGATGACCTCGACCGCCGCCGGCGTCGAGCGCGCTCGCGAGGACCCGAGCGTCGCCGCCATCGGCCACCCGCAGAACGCGGCCGACGGCGACCTCAGTGTCGTCGCAGAGGACGTGCAGGACCAGTCGTCGAACGCCACCCGCTTCCTCGTCGTCGCGCCCGCGAGCGAGCGGGGCGAGGCCGGCTCGAAGACCTCCTTCATCGTCTACCCGAACGTCGACTACCCCGGGCTGTTGCTGGAACTGCTCGAACCGTTCGCCGACCGCGACATCAACCTCACGCGCGTCGAGTCGCGGCCCAGCGGCGAGCGGCTGGGCGACTACGTCTTCCACATCGACGTCGAGGCGGGCCTCTACGAGGAGCGCACCCAGGAGGCGCTGGCGGAGATCGAGGCCATCGCCGAGGAGGGGTGGGTCCGCCGTCTGGGCTCCTACGACAGCGAGACGGTGCTGGATTGACGCTACGTCCCGTCGGCCGGTGTCGGGAGCCTGAGCCGCACGACGGTCCCCCGGGGGTCGTTGTCCTCGATGGACAGCTCGCCGCCGAACCCCGCGACCACCCAGCGGGCGAGCCACAGGCCGAGCCCGGTCCCGTGCGTGACCTGCGTCTCCTCGCCGGCCTCGATCGCCGCGCGCTCGGACTCGGGGAGGCCCGGCCCGGTGTCCGCGACGACGATATCGGCCCAGTTCGTCGCTCCGCCGGTGGACTCGGCTTCGAGCGTCACCGCCGGCGGGGTCCGGTCGTGGTGGGCCAGCGCGTTGTCGACGACTTCGCGGAGCGCGACGGAGAGTCGGTCGTCGGCTCTGACCCGGAGCCCCGCGGGCGCGTCGACCGCGATCTCGGCGTCGGGGTATCGCTCCGCGAACTCGCTCGCGACGGTCGATAGCGTCTCGCGAACCTCGCGCACGGCGTCGGAGTCGCGCTCGCGCTCGAACAGCGACCTGGCCGTCGCGGCCTTCTCGCCGATCGCGGTCAGGTCGTCGGCCCACTCCTCGATGGTCGTCGCGTGCGACCGGAGGTCGTCGTCGTCGAGTTCGCTCCGGAGCACCGAGGCGTGTCCGCGGACGACCGTCATCGCGTTCCGGAGGTTGTGTCGCAGAACGCGGTTGAGGACGTTCAGTCGCTGTTCGCGCAGCCGTCGGTCCGTGGTCTCCGATTCGATGCCGACGAAGTGGGTTATCTCGCCGTCGTCGGCGATCGGGGCGATCGTCTGGTCGACGTGGTACAACTCGCCGGACTTGCGGCGGTTGACGATCTCGGCCTCCCAGGTCTCGCCCGCGAGGATCGTCTCCCACAGGTCCTCGTAGAACTCCCGGTCGTGTTTCCCGGACTTGACGATCCGCGGGTTCAGCCCGACGGCCTCCGCGCGGTCGTAGCCGGTGTCGGCCGCGTAGGCGGGGTTCACGTACTCGATCGTGCCTTCGCGGTCGGTGATCACGATGCCGTGGCCCGCCTGTTCGACGGCCTTCTCGAACACCCGTCGGTCGCGCTCGCGAGACCGCTGCTCGGTCACGTCCATCACGGCGCCGCGCACCGCGACCGCGTCGCTGCTTCCCGGGGCTTCGGCGTCGGCCGCGTCGCCGGCGGCGGTCTCGCCGTCCGCGGCGACGGTCTCTCCGAACGAGCGGACCCACCGCTCCTCGCCCGCGTCGGTGTGCGCCCGGAGCACCACGTCGTAGGGCGTCCCCGTCTCCCGGCACCGGCGGACGAGGCGTCGGATCCGCGAGCGGTCCTCGGGGTGATAGAACTCGATCGCGTCGGCGAGCGTCGGTTCGTACCCGCCGTCGACGTCGAAGATCGACCGCGTCCCGTCCGTCCAGCGGAGCGTCTCGGTTCGGCAATCGAGCTCCCACCCGCCGACGCGCGCGAGCCGCTCGGTCTTCGAGAGGAGGTCACGGTTCCGTTCGAGTTCGCGCGCCCGCTCGCGCCGCTCGGTGATGTCCCGCGAGATGCCGACGATCCGCGTCACTTCGTCGTCGGCGCGGACCGGCGTCAGTTTCGTCTCGAACGTCCGACCGCCGGCCGACGGCGGGAGGGTCTCCTCGTACTCGACGGTTTCGCCCGTCTCGACGCAGCGGCGGTACTCCGCGGCGATGTCGCTCCCGAGGGACTCGCCGAACACCTCCCGGGGCGTCTCGCCGCGGATTTCGGACGGAGACAGACCCGTCAGCGACTCGTAGGCGGGGTTGACGCGGCGATATCGGAACGCGTCGGTCGCGTCCTCGCCGCCGACCTCGACGAGGAAGACCGCGTCGTCGACGGTCCGGAAGAGGGTCTCGTACTCGTCGGGGAGGTCCGTCGCCGGTCCGGTGGGGGGCTCCGGACGGTCGGACGGCGGGGCACCGCCGCCGCTCCCGACTCGGTCGCGCGAGGTCATCGATCACAGTTCGGCCGCTGGCACGGAAAAGGCGCCCGGTGTCTTTCACTCCGTAGGTGAACCCGTCCCGACCGTGGGTCGGCTCGTTCGCCGGGGACGAGGGGCCGTCGCGGACGCGCGGCTTAAGACGCGCGGGGACGTACCGTCGAGTGACATGACACGATCAACCGACCCGTTCGGCGACATCGAGGAACTGATCGACGTGATGACCGGCGGGCTCGAACCGTCGGGCGACCTGGCGGTCGACGTGGCCGACACCGGCGAGGCGTTCGCCGTCGTCGCCGACCTGCCCGGCTACGACCGGGAGGACATCGACGTGCAGCTGACCGACTCGACGACCCTGTCTCTGTCGGCCAGCCGCGAGACCGAGGCCGTCGAGGAGGCCGACCGCTACGTCACCCGCGAACGCCACAGCGAGTCGATCACCCGCAGAGTCGGGCTGCCCGAACCGGTCGTCGAGTCCGAGGCCAGCGCCAGCTACGACAACGGCGTGCTGACGGTCACGCTCCCCAAACAGACGACGGGCGACGACGACGGCACCGACATCCCGGTGAACTGATCGGGGTCGACCCTGCGCTCGACGGGTCGATCGCCACCGGAACCGCAAACGGCTTTCGCCGGCCGCCCGAGTCGCCGGTATGGCACTCGAACCCGGCGACCCCGCGCCCGAGGTGGCGGCTCCGAACCAGGACGGCGAGACGGTCGAACCCGACTGGGCGGGCGTCTCGGTCGTCTACTTCTACCCGAAAGACGACACGCCCGGTTGCACGACCGAGGCCGAGCAGTTCCAGACAGAACTGGAGAGCTACCGCGACGCGGGCGTGACCGTCTACGGTGTCTCCGTCGACGGGGTCGACTCCCACGCCGCGTTCGCCGACGAGTACGGGATCGAGTTCGACCTGCTGGCCGACCCCGACGGCGAGGTCGTCGACGCCTTCGACGTGGAACGCTCGCGGGGCGTCGCGAGTCGGACGACGTTCGTCGTCGTCGACGGGTCTGTCCAGGCGACCTACACCGGTGTCGACCCCGAGGGTCACGCCCGGAACGTGCTCGCCGACCTGGTCGAGACGGGGGTCGTCTCGATCGAGGACTGACCGGGGCCGGCCGTCGGCCGACTGACGAGCGACGGGCTCCCGGCCGTCGACCGAGCGGCCGACCACCGGTCCCTTCAGAAGGCTTATCACCGGAAGGGATCGGACTACCGGCAATGAGCGTCGCGAACGGCAGTCTGAGATACGCGCTGCTGGCCGTGGTCGTCGGGGCGGTCCTGTTTCCGTTCTCGCGGGTCGCGAGCGGTGCCTGCGTCGTCGCCGCGGTCGGCGTGATATACTTCCACCGCGACCCCGCGCGGGTCGTGCCGCCCCAGGGCGTCGTCGCCCCCGCGGACGGCAAGGTGACTGTGATCCGTGAGGAGGAAGACGGACTCCGGCTGGGGATCTACATGAGCGGCTGGGACGTACACGTCAACCGCGCGCCGATGGACGGGACCGTCGCGAACGTCGAGCACGTCCCCGGCGCGAACAAGCTCGCGTTCACGAAAGACGCCGAGGAGAACGAGCGGCTGCGCTTCGAGTTCGAGGACTACACCCTCGAACAGATCGCCGGCACGTTCGCCCGCCGGACCTACTCCTACGTCGACCCCGGTCAGGCGGTCGCCCGCGGCCAGCGCATCGGTCACATCTCCTTCGGCAGCCGCTTCGACATGGTGTTCCCGCCCGAGTACGGCCCCGACGACCTCACCGTCGACGTGGGCCACCGCCTCTACGGCGGCGAGACGGTCATCGCCCCCCAGCGCTCGCAGGTGACCAGTGACGCCGAACGCGCGGCCGACGCCGCCGGCGCCGAAGCGGTCGAGGAACCCACAGGGGACGCCGCCGCCTCTTCGGCTTCCTCGGCCTGACCGCCCCGGCGCGAACGGGGCGCTCGCCGCGGTCGTCAACCCGACTACGTCCCGCACACTGACCGAGTACGTGCGTCTCCGTCACGCTCGCATACCAGTTAATAACCTGACATATTTACGGGCGGGGCGACCAGTAGCGGCCGAGAAATGACACGGACAGAGGGGGGGAACGCGCGGTCCGGGGGCGACTGCGCCTACGACTCGTCGGTCGTGGCGAGCGAGTCGTTCTTCCGGACGCTCGTCGAGAGCGCGTCGGACGCGATCGTGACCGTCGACGAGACGGGCGGGATCGTCTTCGCCAACCCGGCCATCGAGGAGACGTTCGGGTACGACCCCGAGACGATGATCGGGCGGTCGGTGACGGCGTTCGTGCCCGAGGACCAGCGCCCGCGCATCCGGGCGGCCTTCGAGGCGTTGCAGTCGGCGCCGGCACCGCCGTCGGAGTGGGAGGGCATCGAGACCGTCGGCCGCCACCGCGACGGTCGGCTCGTCCCGATCGAGCTCTCCTTGCGCGCCCACCGCGACGACGGGGCGTGGCTGTTGACCGCCGTCGTCCGCGACGTGTCCGACCGCCACGCCGAGCGGGTCGAGCGCCGCCGCGAGCGGGACCTGACCGAGCAGCTCCTGCGGACGGTCCCGACGGGACTGGTCGTCCTCTCCGAGGACGGCGTCATCGAGCGGATGAACGACCGCGCGGGCGAGATCCTGGGCGCCGACCCGGCGGACGTGATCGGCGACTCCCGGGAGACCGACGCCTGGCGGCTGCTGGACGCAGACGGCGAGTCGGTCCCGCCCGACGAGCGGGTGTTCCAGATCGCCCGCGACTCCGGGCGACCGGTGACCGAGGTCGAACAGCGGGTCGAACGGACGGACGGCTCGCGCGTCTGGGTACGGGTCAGCGCGGCGCCGCTGACCGACGGTGACGGCGGCGACCGGGTCGTCGTCGTCGTCGAGGACATCTCCAATCAGAAGGCCCGCGAGCGTCGGCTGCGCGAGCAGAACGAACAGCTCGAACGGCTCGACAGCATCAACGCCGTCATCCGGGGGATCGACCAGGCGCTGGTGCAGGCGACCACGCGCCGGGAGATCGACGAGGCGGTCTGCGAGGCGCTGGCGGCCGCGGACCCCTACCGCTCGGCCTGGATCGGCGACGTCAACGCCAGCAGCGACGAGGTGACCCCGCGGGCCCACGGCGGCGACGTGGCCGACTACCTCGACGCGATCACGGTCACGCGGTCGGCCGAGCCGAACGGCACCGGTCCCGCGGGCCGGGCGATCCGCTCGCGGTCGGTGCAGGTCACCCACGACGTGGACACGGACCCGGCCTTCGAAGAGGTACGCGCGGCCGCGGCCGCCCACGGCATCCGCTCGGCGGCCAGCGTCCCGCTGGTGTACGACGGAACGATATACGGCGTGTTGACCGTCTACGCGGACGAACCGGGCGCCTTCGACGACACCGAACAGGACGTGCTCGCCGAACTCGGGGGAACGATCGGCCACGCCATCAACGCGGTGACGACCCGGCAGGCGCTCGTGGCCGAGCGCGTGACGGAGCTCCGGCTGGCGGTCGACGACGACCGGCACTTCTTCGCGGCGCTGTCGGCCGCGCTGGACTGCGAGGTGGACTTCGAGGGGGCGACCGTCCAGGCCGACGAGACCTTCCGCTACTACCTGACCGTCGCGGGAGCCGACCCGGACGAGGTGCTCGGGTTCGCCGACGGGTTCGCCGGCGTCGAGTCGGCCCGCGTCGTCAGCGTCGGGCCCGACGGGGAGTCGCTGCTGGAGGCGACGCTCGACGCCGGGAGCGCGTTCGGCGTCGTCGCGAGCCACGGCGGCGCCGTCCGGTCGGCCTCGGCGGTCGACGGGCAGTGCGAGGTGGTGGCCGAGCTCCCGGTCTCGGCGGACGTGCGCGCCGTCGTCGAGGCGCTCCGCGAGGCGTTCGACGGGATCGAGGTCCGCGCCCAGCGCGACCGCTCGCGCTCGGAGACCGACTCGGTCGCCTCGGCGCCGTCGTTCGACGCCGACCTGACCGACCGCCAGCGGACGGCCATCGAGACCGCCTACTACGCCGGCTTCTTCCAGTGGCCCCGCGAGTCCACCGGCGAGGAGGTCGCCGAGTCGCTCGGCGTCTCGGCGCCGACGTTCCACAAGCACCTCCGGGTCGCCGAACGGAAACTGCTCGCCGCCCGCTTCGGCGACGGGAGCGACGAGTGACACTAACCGTTTAGCCACGTCACTGAATACCGTAGGGGGGTATGGATCGATACAGATGGGACGAAACCACCACGAGGCACTCGAGCCGGCCCCCGACGCCACCTCGACCGCCGAGACGGACGAACTGTTCGCCGTCCTCTCGGACGCGAACCGCCGGTTCGTCCTCTCGCATCTCGCCCAGCGGGAGACGCCGCCCGCCCTCGACCCGCTCGCCGGCGCGCTCGCCGAGTGGAACGACGACCTCACCCGGGAGGACGCCCGCATCGCGCTCCACCACGTCCACCTGCCGAAGCTCGGAGACGCCGGCCTCGTCGAGTACGACGAGACGGTCCGGCTGACCGACGACGCCGCCGGCTCGCTCGACCTGGTCGAACACCTGTAACCGACCGCTGCGACTCCTCACCGACACCTCACGGAAGACAGTCGAGCGGCGGCCGCGCGGGTCGGTCCCGCCGACCGCCCGTGGGACGCCTATTCGATGTCGATCGCCGGCCGACCTGGCGAGGCCTTCCCCGCCAGGTCGCCGTCGGCGTCCCCGGCCGACCGGACGACCACGCGAGCCTCGAACTCCTCCTCGATCAGCCACGCGGCTCGCTCCAGGGCGGCTTTCTCCGCCTCGGGCGCGAGCACCTCCGAGAGCGCCTCGCGCTCGGCCTGGAGGTCCTGGGCGAAGTCGGCGGCGGCGTCGCCCCGCTCGCGGATCTCGTCGTGGCCCATCAGGTCGCCGATGAGGTTGTCGGCCTCGGAGTCACGGGCGAGTTCGTGGGCGCGCGTCTTCCACTCGGGGGCGACCGCGAGCGTGATCGTCTGGGGGTCCTCGATGCCGACGGTGTCGACGATGTCGCGCACGTCCTCGCGGGTGTCCTCGACGAGGCGGCTGGCCACGTCGTAGTCCTCGGGGAGGGCCGCCTCGGGCCACTCGGCCTCGGCGAGCAGCCCCTCGCCACCGAGCAGGCCCCAGACCTCCTCGGCGACGTGGGGCGCGACCGGCCCCAGGAGCTTGACGACCGTGCGCACGCCGCGCTCGACGACGGCGGCGTCGGCGTCCGCCCGCTCGTGGTACCGGCGCAGCAGCGAGACGAGGTCCCGCACCGCCTGCAGCGCGTGGTTGAACCGGAAGTCCTCGAACTCCGCGGTGGCCCGCGCGGCGGCCGCGTCGGTCTCGCGGTCGACGTAGGCCGCGACGGGGTCGTCGCCCGTCGCCCCGTCGCCGTCGGACTCGGCGAGTTCCGCCGCGAGGCCGTGGAGGTTCTGGAGGAACTGGTGGGCCGACTGCACACCTTCGGGGCTCCAGGCGAAGTCCTTCTCGGGCTGGGCGGCCTCCATGATGAACAGGCGGGCGGTGTCGGCGCCGTACGCCTCGACGATCTCCGTCGGCGAGACCCCGTTGTCGCCGGACTTGGACATCTTGTTGCCGTCCTCGCCCAGCACCATCCCCTGGTTAGTGAGGTTCGCGAACGGCTCGCGCACACCGTCGGAGCTCCGTTCCGGCGAGCCCCCGCTCGCGTCACTCGCGGGGGCGCCCTCGAAGAGGTCGATGTCGTCGAGCACCTTCGTGAAGAAGCGGGCGTACAGCAGGTGCATGACGGCGTGTTCGATGCCACCGACGTAGCGGTCGACGGGCATCCAGTCGCTGGCGCGCTCGCCGTCGAAGGGGGCGTCGTCGAGGTCGGGCGAGAGGAACCGCAGGAAGTACCACGACGAGTCGACGAAGGTGTCCATCGTGTCCGTCTCCCGTTCGGCGGGGCCGCCGCAGTCGGGACACTCGACGGCCTTCCACTCCTCGGCGGCGTCCAGCGGGTTGCCCGTCGTCTGGACGAACTCCGGTAACTCGACGGGCAGGTCTTCCTCTGGCACCTCGACGTAACCGCACTCGTCGCAGTGGATCATCGGGATCGGGGTGCCCCAGTAGCGCTGGCGGGAGATGCCCCAGTCGCGCAGGCGGTACTCGACGCGGTGCTCGCCGTCGAAGACCTCGACGAACGTCTCGCGGGCCTCCTCGCTCGTCAGCCCGTCGTACTCGCCGCTGCCGACCAGAACCCCGTCCTCGGGATAGGCCGCCTCCTGTACGTCCACGTCTTCGGGGTCGACGTCGGCGTCGGGTTTCGGCTCGACGACCTGCTCGATCGGGATGTCGTGTTCCTCGGCGAAGGCGTGGTCGCGCTCGTCGTGGGCCGGGACGGCGTACAGCGCGCCGGTGCCCACGTCCTCGAGCACGTAGTCGGCGACGTACACCGGAATCTCCTCGCCGGTCGCGGGGTTGGTCGCGTACTCGCCGGTGAAGACGCCGGAGGTCTCGTCGACCTCGTCCTCGTCGGCGCCCTCGACGCGGTGGACGTACTCGGCCACGTCGTCGTCCTCCTCGGCGAGTTCCTGGGCGACCTCGTGGCCGGGCGACATCGCGAAGAAGGTCGCGCCGTGGATCGTATCGAGGCGGGTGGTGAAGATCTCCACCGTGTCGCCCGTCGTCAGCTCGAACTCGACGGAGTCGCCCTCCTGGCGGCCGATCCAGTTGCGCTGCATCTCGCGGACGTTGTTGGGCCACCCCTCCAGGTCGTCCAGCGCTTCCAGCAGCTCCTCGGCGTAGTCGGTGATCGTCAGGAACCACTGGTCCATCTCGCGGTGGTCAATGGGGGTGTCACAGCGCCAGCAGATCTCGGCGCCGTCTCCGGCGGCTCCGCCGCCTCCGGGAGACTCCTTCGGAGTCTCCGCCTCCTCGACCTGCTCGTCGGCCAGCACCGTCTCGCAGGAGGGACACCAGTTCAGCTCGGCGGCCTGCCGTTCGACGAGCCCCGCCTCGCGGAACCGCTCGAAGAGCCACTGGTTCCAGCGGTAGTACTCCGGCTCGCAGGTGGTGATCTCCCGGTCCCAGTCGTAGCCAAAGCCCATCGACCGGAACTGCGATTTCATCGTGTCGATGCAGTCCATCGTCCAGTCGCGGGGGTTGGTGTCCCGTTCCTCGGCGGCGTTCTCGGCCGGGAGGCCAAAGGAATCCCACCCCATCGGGTGCAAGACGTGCTCGCCGCGCATCCGCTCGAAGCGGGCGTAGGCGTCCGTGATCGTGTAGTTGCGGACGTGGCCCATGTGGAGGTCGCCCGACGTGTAGGGGAACATCGCGAGGACGTACTCGGGGTCCTCGGCGTCGTCGGGGATGCGGAACACACCCTCATCGTCCCACGTGCGCTGCCACCGGGGTTCGATCTCCGCGTGGTCGAACCCCCGCTCTCGCTCGTCGTACTCTCCGGTCCCGGCGGTCATGCGCGTACGTCGGACAGCGACGTTGCTATACCTTTCCCTTCGCTGGGAGAGGGACACACGGACGAATACCCTGTGGAATCAAGCACATCCGATTTAACTCGTAATAATCTGGCTGATCGGTCCTTTTTATGCTATCAAATCCGCATACACTTTAGTGGCTGACCGGGTATGTTCAGATAAGACGGGAGAAAGACCCGAATATATGTCAGACTCAGACGGATCGGAGGGCAGCGAATATAATTTGGGAGCGTCTGAGTACCTCATATATCGGGTTCTTATGGAGCGGCGAGAGCAAGACAATCAAGAAACTGGAAGAACAAAATTCTTCAAACTGTCTTGCCTCACCGATCGAAAACTAATTGAAGAATTCGAGATCAATATTGGATTTCCTCGCCATTGGTATAAATACGGTGAGGTGGTTGAAGAACATTCAATAAATCAGTCCGTAATTTTCTCACCGAGTGCTAATCATCAGCAGGGACAAGCATACTATCCCGCAAATCAAGTTAGTGAAGCAGATTTCGATCTTGAAGAGGATCTTAAGAACGCGATCTTCTCAGCAGCAAATTCTGTTGTACAGGAACACGGCCAGAAGACCAGAAAACAACTTGAACAGCTTCAGTATCGAGAATATGCGCACGAAGGGTTCATTGAGAAATACAGCGATCTCAGGTGGCATCTTTCAGCTGAGTCTCAAGCCCGAGAAGGGGGTATTCAATCGTTAGATGCGTTCATGGAAGGGCCCTCACAGACGGAATTATTCCTTGACGAAATGTTTCTTGCTTACCCTGAAGACGAGTATGATGAACTCTACGAGTATTATTTAACGTGGGATGACACAATGCGGATGCTTGTTGAAGAGGACTCTCATCCAGGAAGGCAACTTGCCTTCCTAGAGTTTTTCATCGAGAAACTCAGCCAAGTTACGTTAAGGTTTAAGTACCGTCAGAATATCCCGGAAGACCGCTTGGAAGATTGGAGAAACGAACGGCCAAGTCAGATTCAGGAACTAGATACAAGGCTGGAATCGGTTCGTCAAGGGTTGATTGACGAGCGCCCGACAAGCGATATTTTCTACGAACTCGCTGAAAGCTACGATGAGGTTATTCTAACTGGAGCAAACGAGTGAGATGACAGATAACGCCTTTTTAGACAAAGGACTCGTACTCGGTTTTTGTTTCCCTGTTGATCTTCACCACCGGTTATGTAGGCAATATCTCGAAGACGAGGCGAGAGAGTTCTATCTAACAGAAGATATTGAATCAATTTACGCAGCGAAAAAACGTGAGAAAATCCAAGCTCACCGGACTGCAGTCCTAAAACATGTCCGGTATATCGAACAGAATTATGATTCTGAAATGGGTCCAATGGATCTGCAAGAGGTTCGTCGTCGCCTCGATAGAAGATCCAATGATGCTTGGAAATACCTGAAGCACTACTACGAAGGAAAGCAATTTGCTAATCCAAGGGATGTCGTTGACGACCTCCGTGAATTTGCTCGAGGAATGGAATCCCATGTGAGCAGCCGTAAGGATGAATTTGATGAGTTAGTTGAGATCTGGACAAGAGAGGAAGATTATCCAGACCTAGAAGAAAGCCTCCGGAGCATTCGAGAGGACAAAGAAGAAGACTACTGGGTCTGTGTAGATGCGCATGACCTGGGAGAAAGGACCTCAGACGAGACAGAATTAGCTACGACAGATCTTGACGACTTAGCAAACGGAAACCGTCAGAAGTTGATCATTGAAAATACGTCTGTTGATTCAGTTGAGGCTGTAGCTTTTACTGGCAGTTGAGGGTTATCACTGGTGCTTTAGGGACGACGCGTGGTTTTACGTCCGACCGTCCCCAGTCTCCGGTATGCGCGTCGCCTCCCTCTTGCCGTCGGCCACCGAGATCTGCTACGCCCTCGGGGTCGAACCCGTCGGCGTCTCCCACGAGTGCGACTGGCCGCCCGAGGCCGCCGACCTCCCGACGCTGGACCGCTCGCGGGTCGACCCCGACCAGTCCAGCGCCGCGATCAACGAACAGGTCGCGCAGGCCGAGCGGGAACACGGCGGCGTCTACGAGATCGACCTCGGCGCCCTCGGCGCGGCCGACCCCGACGTGGTCGTCACTCAGGGCGTCTGCGACGTGTGCGCCGTCGACACGCTACTCGTCGAGGAGGCCATCGCCGAAGCGGGTCTCGACGCCGAGGTACTCACGACGGACGTTCACGGACTCGCCGACCTCTACGCCGACGTCGAGCGCTTCGGGGAGGTGTTCGACCGCGAGGGGCGGGCCGCCGAGCTAGTCGCGGACCTGCGCGAGCGCGTCGCGGCCGTCCGCGAGCGAACGAACTCGATCTCTCCCGAGGAGCGGCCGAGCGTCGCCGTCTTCGACTGGCTCGACCCCGTCATGGTCGCCGGCCACTGGATGCCCGAACTGGTCGAAGCGGCGGGCGCCAGCTATCCGATGGCCGACGCCGGCGACCGCTCGACCCCGCGCGAGTGGGCCAGCGTCCGCGAGACCGACCCCGATGTCGCCGTCGCCGCGCCCTGCGGCTGCGGGCTCGACCAGACGCTCGACACCGTCGACGACCTGACCGGCCGGCCGGGGTTCGCGGACCTCACCGCCGTCGAATCCGAGCGGGCCTACGCGATGGACGGCCACCACTTCGTCAACCGCCCCGGCCCCAGACTCGTCGATACGCTCGAACACCTCGCCGGGCTCCTCCACCCCGAACTGTTCGACGCGCCACCCGACTCCGTCGCTCGCGAACTGCCGGTCGACGCCCCGAGACGGAAAGGACCGTCGGCGTGACGGCGCGCCGTGACGAGAAGGGCCCCACCGCGACGGTTCGTCGGCGTCCACGCCCGCCAGTTGTGTCGCCACACGCATCAACCCGCGTCCGGGGCACTGCGAACGCACCGGATGACCGGAACAGTTGCTGTTCCAACCAATGCACCACATCCCCAACGCCCACCGTTGCGGCACCCAACCGTTAACCCCGTGGACGGGGTATGATATTCCATGGGATACACAATACAGACCTCAGTCACCGGTGAGTTCGACGACGTCGTCGACACGACGATTGCTGCGCTCAAAGACGAAGGATTCGGCGTCCTCTGTGACATCGACATCCAGGCGACACTCAAGGAGAAACTCGGCGAAGAATTCCGCCGATACCGCATTCTCGGTGCATGCAATCCACCCCTGGCATACGAGGGACTGACCGAAGAAATCGCTCTCGGCGCACTCCTCCCGTGTAACGTTATCGTCTACGAAACCGACGACGGCGAGATCGTCGTGAGTGCCGTTGATCCAAAGCAATTGGTCGGCATCGCGGACAACGATGCGCTCGACTCGATAGCGACTGAGGTCAACGAGCGTTTCGAGCGTGTTCTCTCGGCCGTTACCGACGAACTAGGATCCAAGTCGGAGGCCTGATCTCGATGTCTTCATCGAACCAGCTCGACACCACGACCATCGTTCTCCTGATCCTCGGAGCGATCATCTTGCTTCCGTTGCTCACAATGGGGATGGGGTACGGCGGGATGATGGGGTACGGCGGGATGATGGGCCAGTATGGCGGTACTGGCGGGTGGTGGCCGTTCGTCGGGATGCTCGTCCCGCTCATCTTCCTCCTCGTCCTCCTCGGCGGTGGCTACCTCGTCTTCCGGCGCATGAGCGAAACGCAGACGTCTCGAAATCCCGCGATGGAGGAGCTCCGCGCGGCATACGCTCGTGGAGACCTCACTGACGAAGAGTTCGAATCCCGCCGCGAGAGACTCGAACGGTCGGAGTGAGCCAACGAGTACGCACCGAGGTGCGGATTCCCACGCCTGCGTGATCGAATTCGCGATGCTACTCCCGATCACCACTGTGTGAGCGCGCCTTCGAATCGAAGAGATAGGGCAATCTCAGCTTACGATTCTGAGGAGTAATGTGGTTAATATCCAACACCGTAGTATACTATGTGCCCGAAGTCATCTGATTTTCACCCGCAAAGATTTCCCCGAACTAAGACACCATCGGAAATGAACTGAACGGGGTATTGAGCGGCCCAATCGGATAATATCGATATATTTGCCGACCTGACGGAACCCAAGTAGCCGTGGATATCGCCGTGAAGAGGACGGGGATACGTCTCGAGATGGTTCTCTCCCGTAAGTGTTGAATTCGGATTCGCCTGAACGGTGGTACCTATGAGTAATCCAGAGTCACGAATAGACGTCAAACAGTTTGTCTCGAACTTTCTCGAGTTCCAGTACCGCGAGGTGATGATGGTTTTCGCGACGCTTGCTGTCGTGGCAGGATCTATCGTCTTCTTCCCGGGGTTCGATAATCTCAGCAAGGGCCTGCAAGCCGATATTTCGCTCACACTGTTGGCGGCATTCATTCTCGTTGCAGTTATCGCTGGTGTCGTCAAAGGGATGGTGGGCTTCGGCTATGCACTCATTACGACACCTATCTTTGCCTCCGTGATCGATCCGACCTTTGCAGTCGTCGTCCTGGCTATTCCGCCGTGGATGCTCAATATGTTCCAGATCGGAGAGACCAACACCGGTCTGACCTTCCTCCGCGAGGAATGGGTTCTCGTTCTTCTAGCCACCGTGGGCTCGATAATCGGAGTCGTGTTCCTCGCCGAATTTAGCACGGGTCCGATCGTTCCGTTCCTCATCGGCCTCGTGATCTTCGGATACGTCGTCTTCCAGGTCGTCCAGGACTTCGTCACCGTCGAGAGGACGCACAATCCGCTTGGGCTCAGCGTCGCGGGGTTCCTTGAGGGGTTCCTCCTGGCCGTCGCGAACCTCGGCCCGCTGCTCCCGGCGTATTTCCACACGTTCGAGCGGGACACCGAACGGTACATCGGTGGCCTCTCGATGGTCCTCGGCGCCATTTTCACGGTCCGAATCATCCAGATGGCGCTGTTCACAGACCTGCTGACGACCTATCGGCTGTGGCTCGGGTCGGTGATCGCGGTTGTCACTATCGTCGGCCTGCTTCTCGGGACGTACCTCCGCCGTCTCGAAGTCGACGAGGAGAAGTTCAACTGGTTCGTCGTCGCGCTGCTGTTCGTCATCTCACTCAATATCTTCCGGAATACGATCCCGGCACTGTTCATGTGAGATTGACGGTGGTTTAAAAACCGACAGTAAGCAAAACAGCCCACTAGCAGGTGTCAGTCTCTATCTACTCGATGTCGGCTTCGATGACATCCTTGCGTGGAACCACTTCCATCGTCGTCTCCGAACCGATCGCCGTTCCGCCTGCGACGTTCTCGACGCGAAGGATCACGTCTTCCGGGCTCGCACAGCCACAGTTCACGAACTCGTCCCACTCGTCGCCGACAGAGACCGGGCCAGCGTGAGTCCATCGGAGGTACCGACGGTACGTGTGTTCGGTCATGTTCTCCCGCAACCACTCGCTATCGGCGATCCACCAGTCGTCGTCTTCGTCGGGATCTGTCTCGGGTGAACGAAACGAGACAAGGACTCGATCCGCCTGATCCTCAACAGTGGCAGGGTCCGTCGTATTGACGTCGCGTCTCTCTGTCGATCCCATCAGTCGTCGGCCTCCGTCGCGATCGATCCAGTACTGTCGGCCGACACCGCCTCTACTGATTCGAGCCACTCCTCTGTATCGAGGGCGGCCATGCTTCCCATGCCGGCAGCAGTGACCGCCTGCTGGTACTCGCGATCCATCACGTCACCGGCCGCGAAGACGCCGTCGGCGGCCGTCGCCGTCGTCGCCCACGCGTCGCCGACGCTGGTGGTTCGCACATAGCCGGCATCATCGAGGGCGACTGGCGTGTCGCGGAGGAAGTCGGTGTTGGGCTCGTGGCCGATGGCGTAGAAGACGCCGCCGACGTCGACCTCCTGGACTTCGACGTCGTCACCGGCTTCGTACTTCTCGGCAGGGTAGCCGTCTGTGTGAGAGACGAGCGTCGCACCGGTCACGCCTTCTTCCTGCGACCCGTCGATCGCCGCGAGTTCCGTGTTCCAGGCGAACTCGATGTCTTCGTCGCCGCGAGCTCGGTCGGCCATGATCTCCGAGGCTCGGAGTTCGTCGCGGCGGTGAACGACGGTCACGGAGTCGGCGAACTTCGCGAGGAAGAGGGCCTCTTCCATCGCGCTGTCGCCGCCGCCGACGACGAGGACGTCGTCGCCGCGGTGGAACGCACCGTCGCAGGTCGCACACGTCGAGAGACCGTAACCCATCAGCTCGTCTTCTCCCTCGGCGCCGACCCAGCGGGCGCTCGCACCCGTCGCGACGATCAGTGCGCGAGTCCGGAGCGTCTCGCCGGTCGACAGTGACAGCTCCAACGGCTGTCCGTCCAGCTCTGCAGACCCGATGCTGCCGTGCCGGAACTCGGCGCCGAACTGCTCGGCCTGCTCCTTGCCGCGCTGGATCAGCTCCATGCCGCCGACGCCTTCAGGAAACCCGAGGTAGTTCTCGACATCGGTCGTGAGCGTCAGCTGGCCGCCCGGCTCGTCACCCTCGAGCACGAGCGGTTCCAGGTCAGCCCGGGCGGCGTAGACGGCCGCCGAGAGGCCGGCGACACCCGAACCAGCGATGACGAGGTCTCGTATCTCCTCCGTCATTTATTCGGCGTACCTCTCGATCAGCGAGCGCAGTTGCTCTTCGCCCTGTACCCCGACGACCTCCTCGACTTGCTC
The DNA here is from genome assembly GCF_013415885.1 of Halosimplex rubrum. Taxonomy (NCBI): domain Archaea; kingdom Methanobacteriati; phylum Methanobacteriota; class Halobacteria; order Halobacteriales; family Haloarculaceae; genus Halosimplex; species Halosimplex rubrum. The sequence continues at coordinate 954,029 of NZ_CP058910.1, read as the reverse complement.
ACCATCGGCGAACAGGACGAGCGTCGGAACACCACGGACGCCGTAGGACTGAGCGAGTTGCTGGTTGGCGTCGACGTCGACCTTGGCGACGGTCGCGTCGGTCTCCGCGGCCAGCGTCTCGACAACCGGTTCGAGCATCTGGCACGGCCCACACCAGTCGGCGTAGAAGTCCGTGAGAACGACGTCGTGCTCGGCCACGACATCGTCAAGTTGGGACTGGCCGTTGACGTGGAGCGGTTCACTCGTGGTAGCGGTGCCAGCGTCGGACGCAGTATCGGTTGCCATCACGAGTACGTATGCACCGGTGCCAGTTGAGGATTTTGGGTAATATGTACAATACTGCCCAATCAAAAATGCAACACGGATACTCGGGTGGCTCTGCACCACAAAAATCTCAGTTCAGCGCCGATCCGGGTTATAGTAGAGTTTGAAAGCGTTTGCACGGTCGACCGCACGCAATCGTGCGGTCATCCGAGCGATATCTTTCAAATTCTACTATAGTTCTGATACGGAGAGGAGAGTCAGCTTTCGGCAGCGGGAGCCGAAGTCTCGGACTGCTCGTACTTGTTTTCGAACTCTTGGATGAGCTGGCCCATCTTGGCGTACCAGTCGTTGAGCATCCGTTGCATGTCATCGGTGATCTTCGACGGGTCCGTCGGCGAGTAGACGTGGTAGTAGCCGCCCTGGTCGTAGTTGATCTGCTCCTTCTCGATGAACCCCGTCTGGATCAGGCGCTGGACAGCCCGATACGCAGTCGAGCGCTCGCGGTCGACAGCCTCGGCGATCTCGTCGACAGTGAGCGGTTCGTCGGTGGTCACCAGCGCCTGGAAAACGTCCCTGTCGAGCTGTTTGAGCCCGTGGAAACACTCGAGGAGCCCCTCGCACACCATGTCTTGCTGCAGTTGTTCTGACATCGAATCTGGCATCGTTATCACTTGAACCTATGAAATACGCGATTATAAGACTTGTGCATAGAATGCACAATTTCATTCACGAGTCGGGAACGACGAGCCGGGCCACCTGGGACGGTTCGACCGGACGCGGAGACGGTCGTCAGTCCGCAGTGCTGGTAGCGCGCGCGGGTTCCGACCGGAGCGCCCGGACGGAGCTGACCACGACCGCGCCGGACACCAGCGCGGCGGCGCCGAGGATGACGACCAGCGAGACCGTCTGGAGGACGGGGATGTCCGCGAACTCCCCGACCTTGCGGATCGCGACGGCCAGCGCGCCGAGCAGGAGCATCACGCCGAAGTACACCTTGATCTCGTCCTCGTCGACGAGGTCGGTCGCCGCGGCGCCCAGCCGCGCGCCGAGTGCGCTCCCGGCCAGCAGCGGAACGACGATCGACAGGTCGACCGCGCCGTCCATCGCGTAGAGGAAGCTCCCGATCCCGCCCGAGAAGACGATCTCGAACAGGTCGGTCCCGACGGCCACCGGGACCGGCACGCCGATGAGGTAGAACAGCGCGGGCATGCGGATGAACCCCCCGCCGACGCCGAGGAATCCCGACAGCAGTCCCGTCGCGAACGCCACCGCGAGGATCAGCCACAGCGACACCGAGACCCCCCCGCGGAGGCGCATCATCGGGGGTACGCGGTAGGACTGGATCGTCTTGGCGATATCGGGGATGTCCTCGCCGTCGATATCGTCCTCGGCCTCGCCGTCCGCGTCGTGGCTGATACCGCCGCCACTATCGCCGTCGCCGCGCGTGGCGGTGTACGTGATGAACACGCCGATACCGCCGAGCAGGGCGACGTAGATGACGCTGACGACGGTGTCGGCCAGTCCGATATCCTGGAGCCAGTGCAGTCCTATCTTCCCGACCTCGATCCCCGCGGTCGTCCCGGCGATCATGAGGACGCCGAGCTTGTAGTCGACCTGCCCGAGGTCGCGGTGTTTGAGCGTCGCGATCACCGACGTGGCGAACACGAACGCCAGCCCGGAGGCGACGGCCACGTCCGTCTCGTAGCCCATCACCATCAGCGCGGGCGTGACGAGAAATGATCCCCCCATCCCGAAGAAACCGAAGAGGAGACCGATCAGCACCCCGAAGCCGGCGAACAGCGCGAGCAGCGTGACTGCCACGCCGAACACCTCCATCACGATTCACCTCGCAGCGCCTCGACCAGTCGTGGGCCGACCGCCCGTTCGAGGAGCCCGTAGCCGACGTACAGGACGAGCGCCTCCACCAGCACGACCCCGATCACGAGCGCGGCACCGTCGACGCCGGCCGCGCTCTCAAGTCCGAACATTCGTCGACACCTCGATCGATAGTGCGTAGTTCATGGATTTCTGCTCACGTCCTCGTAATCGACTACTGTATTTAACGGTTTTGGGACCAGTATACAATATTACTGCAACGGATGGAATCGCTATCCCACTCGAATATCCCCGTACGTTATGGGAATATTCGGTCCCCATCGATCGACGCGAACGGCGGCCGAGGCGGTTCAGACTCGGTAGAGCGCGCGTATCGGTTCGGCTCTCTAATGATAAGTTGTCTGCATATTCTGGCCGGCACGTACGCGACCGATCGACGTGACTTCCCACTGCCAAAGTCGTGTCTCTGCCCCCAATTGTATGATAGAAACAATATTATGCGAGCGGTGCGTCGGTCCGATCATGAGGGCGATCTACGCGACGGACCTCTCTGCGGCGAGCGAGGCGGCCATCGAGAACGAGACCTGCCTGGAGTGTCTCGAACGGATCGGCGTCGAGACGGTCCACCTGGTCACGGTCGTCCCGTCGAACGTCCACCCCGGGATGCCGGGGATGGATCTGGAAGGGCGCCGTGAGCGCGCGCTCGACCGCTACCGCAGCGTGATGGAGGCGGCGGGCTTCGACATCGAGACCCACGTCGTCCGGGGGACGCCCCACCGGCGCATCAACGGCATCGCGGAGACGGTTCACGCCGACCTGACGATCGTCGGTTCCCGGGGACAGAGCCCGCTCGCCAACCGCGTGATCGGGTCGACTGCCCGAAACCTCGCGCGGACGACCGTCGTGCCGCTCCTGGTCAACCGCGTCGAACGCGGGGACGAACAGCCGGAGGTGCTCCGCGAGCACCTGTTCCAGCGAGTTCTCTACGCCACCGACTTCTCCGAGAACGCCGAGCGAGCGTTCGACGCGTTCTCGTATCTCCGTCACGCGACCCAGGAGGCGACGCTCGTACACGTCGAGTCGCCGAAAGACCGCGGTGAGACTGGCCCGGAGGAGCGGCTCGCCGACCTCGCGGAGACGCTGGACGGCTGGGATATCGAGACGGCGATCGAGGTCCGCCGGGGCGACCCCGCCGAGGAGATCCTCGACATCGAGACGGCGGTGACGCCGACCACGACGCTGGTCGGCTCGCGCGGGCAGAGTCGGATCCGCCGACTGATGCTCGGGAGCGTCTCCGAGGACTTAGTCGCTCGGGCGAAGGGGAACGTCTACCTGGTCCCGCCGCCCCGCACGGCCTGAGGGCACGCCGCTCGCACCACCGACGAGCTACCACCACACAACTTCTTGGAGCAGGTAAGTTCCCGAGGCACTGTCGCATCACACCGGCAACACGGCGATCGCGCCGTAGCCGAGCGCGAACGCGAGCACGAACGACCCGGCCCAGGCGCCGACCGTCACGAGGATCTTGCGCGCGCTCACCGCGTCGCTGCCGCCGACGGCGGCGCCGCTGCCGATGATCGCGCTGACGACGATCTCGTTGAACGAAACCGGGACGCCCAGCAGCACGGCGAGCTGGGCGATGAGGAAGGAGGGGACGAGCGCGGCGATCGAGCGGCGGGGTCCTAACGAGGAGTAGTCCTGCGCCAGCGACTTGATCATCCGCGGCGCGCCGGTCCACGACCCGACGAGGATCCCGAACCCGCCGCCGACGAGCACGGCCGCCATCGGGACCGCCGCCACCGAGTCGAGCAGGGGGAGCAGTGGCCCGACGGCCAGCCCGACCTGGCTCCCGCCGGCGGAGAAGGCGACGAGCGAGCCGAGCGCGAGCAACACGCGCCGCAGCCCGCCGGCCGTGTCCCGTCGGATGTCCCACCAGACGAGGACACCGATCGAGAGCGCGACGGCTCCCGAGACCGCGACCGGCCCGACCATCGCGAAGTCGACCGTCCGCCGGGCGAGACCGACGAACGAGCCCGCCGTCGTCCCCGGCCCGACGTACGTGAACTCGACGTTCGCCAGGACGGCGCCGACGAGCGCGGCCAGCGCTGCGACGCTGTACCGTTCGGGCACGTCCGCCCGCGGGAGGACGCTCGCGATCGCGTAGGCCAGCCCGCCGCCGACAAATGGCGTCAGCAGCCAGACCGCGCCGATCTGCAGGTACTTCGACGGGACGGGCGACCCGCCCAGCGCCAACCCGACGCCCACGACCGAGCCGGTGACGGTGAACGCCGTCGCGATCGGATACCCGGTACGGATCCCGACCGCCATCAGCCCCGCGCCGATCGCCAGAACGACGATGACGCCCGTGACGGGGAGGCTGATACCGCCGACGAGGCCGCGGCCGACGGCCTCGGAGACGTTCGCGCCCTGGACGACCGCGCCGGCGAACCCGAAGATCCCGACGATAAAGGCCGCTCGCATCGTCGAGATCGCGTTGGCACCGACCGCGGGTGCGAAGGGCGTCGCACCGCTCGACCCCGCGCCGATCACCCACGCCATGAAGAGGCTCGCCAGTCCGGCGACCAGGAACAGGCCGATAACTGATGGGTCCATGAGCGAAGCGTGGAGTCCGGTGTCAGTCCGCTCCCGAAGGAACGGGCTCGGAGCCGGCCGCGCGGCTCCGCCAGTACCCCTGGACGTACGCGCCGAGGAACATCCCGGCGAGCGCCCAGAGGATGGTCACGTTGCCGGTCCCGAGGCTTGCGTACGCTGCCCCGGGACAGATCCCGGAGAGCCCCCAGCCGACGCCGAAGACGGCGCCGCCGACGAGGACGTTCCGGTCGAACGGCTTCAGCCGCCGCTCGTAGGGGTTGCCGGTGAGCGGCGCGGCGTCTCGAATCCGGGGGAGCAACGCGAACGCGACCCCGGAGACGATGGCGGCGCCGAACATCACGAACGGCAGGCCGAGGTCGTCGAACTGGAGGAAGTTCAGCACGACCTCCGGGCGCGCCATGTGGCTGAACCCGAGGCCGAACCCGAATATCAGGCCACCGACGAAGATCAGCGGCTTGAACAGCGGGTGACGATCCGCCATGTTACGGACTCACCCCCAATGCCGAGACGACCTGTGCCGTCCCGATCGCCACCGTCAGGAACGTCAGGACGCCGACGAGCGAGGTCTTCGACGCCGAGCCGACGCCACAGACGCCGTGACCGGACGTACAGCCCTTGCCGACGCGGGTCCCAATGCCGACGAGGATGCCGCCGAGGAACAGCCGCCACGGCTGGACGTCCGTCGTCCAGAGCGTGACACCGGCGACCTCGTACAGCTGGCCGGTGGTCCCGGGTTCGTACAGGGAGCTCGTGACCACTCCAGACTGGACGGTCGCGGCGAAGGCCAGTCCGCCGAGGATGATGCCGGCCGTGAACACGAGCCGCCAGTCCCGCGAGGCGACGTACTGCTGGAACCGCGACTGGCCGGACACGTACGACAGCGTCGACTCGAGGAACGTGCTCGCCCCTGCTGGGATGCCCGTCCCGAGGTAGATGACGACGGTGCCGAGCCCGACGAGTAGCCCACCGACGGCGTACCGGCTGATCCCGTTGGGGAACAGGTCGGCGGCGAGCTGGAGCGGGACTGGATCAGTCACCATTGGCGTCGTTAGTCACCCGCGAGCGACTCCTGGCTCGCCGCGCAGTTGTTGGGGCCGAGTTCGAGCGTGAACGCTTCCTCGTCGTCGACGGCGTTCTGTCCGAGGTTCGTCGCGATGATGTCCTCGTAGTTGGCCGGCCGGGGCGGCATGTCCGAGAGGATCAGGTCGACGAACTCGTCCTCGTCCATCGTGAGCGCGTCCATCTCCGCGACGAGCTCGCCGATGGGCGCCGTGTAGGTCCCATCCGCGGCTGGCTCGGCGGCATCGCTGAAGTGCGCGCCCCCGATCAGGGTGTCGTCGGACAGGGTCAGCACGCGCTCCTGCAGGGACTCGTAGAGCATGCGGGCCGCGTCCGGTGCGCCATCGTCACCCTCCTCGAGGTCGGGGCGAGCGACACTCTCGATGAACAGCCCGTCACCGGTCGCGAGCAGGCTGCCGTCGACGAGGTAGGAGGTCATTCCGGTCGTGTGGCCGGGCGTGTAGACGGCCTCGATGCTGGCGTCGCCGACCTCGAAGGTGTCACCGTCCTCGGCCGTGGTCAGCTCGTCCGCGTACGTGACGCCGCGGTCGACGGCCGCCTCGGGGATGACGCCCTCGACACCCTCGTCGTCGAGGGCACGCACGCCCGAGATGTGGTCGGCGTGGACGTGGGTGTCCAGCGCGTACTTCAGATCGACACCGAGGTCGTCTGCGTCCTCCAGGTAGCGGTCGGTGAACGCCCGCAGCGGATCGATGATCGCGGCTTCGCCGTCGTCGTAGAGGAGGTAGCCGAGACAGCCCGAAGAGGGACGCTGGTACTGGAGGAGCGTGCCGGCACCGTCGTAGCGCTCGACTTCGACGGTCTCGTAGATGCTCGCCCAGCCGTTCATGCCGTCTTCGAGGTGGTTCACGTCGTAGCCGTGTTCCGCGAGCGTCCCCGCGACGAACTCACTGGCGCCGCCCTTCGCGCACAGGACGGTTACCTCGCGGTCGTCGGGGATCTGATCGAGGACATCCTCGTCGATGTCGTCCTCGAGGAACTCGAAGTACGGGACGTTGATCGACGTGACGTTCTCGCCGTCGATACGCCACTCCTCGTAGTCCGAGTTCATCCGCGCGTCGAGCAGCGTCAGGTCTTCGCCCGCGTCGATGCGATCCTTCAGCGTCTCCGGGTCGACGGATTCCACGTCGGCGTCCGGAGTCGGGAAGTCTTCTGCGTTCATGTCGTGCATCCCTGCCTACTGGATGGACGTACTAAAGAGTTTGCATGGAAATCCACAAATCATACAATATTACTAGGGCCGAAGTTCTGGCGAGAACAGTATAGACGACTACACACCCAATACTGGGGTGCTTACGATACTATCTATCGTCCGGTTGTTTGTAGCCATCACAAGAATCGACATTCTTTTAACTACAGGGCCAATATTGTGCATTAGCTCCAAGACAGACCAACGGAGCGGACACAACAATGAGTGCAGAATACGACATCGCGGAGACGCTCGACGTGAAAGGTGCATCGTGCCCGATGCCGGTCGTCAAGACCAAATCGGCCATCGACGACCTCGACGCCGACGAGGTCCTGGAGGTACTCGCGACCGACTCGGGCAGTATGAGCGACATCGACGGCTGGGCCGACGGCACGGACGGCGTCGAGCTACTCGCACAGGAGGAGAGCGGTGACGTGTACAAACACTACGTGCGCAAGACGGAGTGAAGATGAGCACGGACACGTCAGACACGACAGCCGAAGACGCTCCCGACGCGGCCGAAAGTGACGCGCCCTCCCGCGCGGAGCTGGCCGCGCGCGTCGAGGAGCTCGAGGAATCGCTCGCCGAGGCGAGCGACGAGGACGCCGGCAAGAAGATGTCCATCATCGCGACCAAGGGGACACTGGACATGGCCTATCCGCCGCTGATCCTCGCCAGCACCGCCGCCGCGTTCGGCTACGAGGTGACGGTCTTCCACACGTTCTGGGGACTGGACATCCTCCACGAGGAGCGCTCGAAGAACCTCAAGCTGAGTTCGGTCGGCAACCCCAACATGCCCGTGCCCAACGCGGTCGCCGCCCTCCCCGGGATGGACCGCGTGACGACGAAGATGATGGAGAAGAAGATCGACGACAACGACACCGCCACCATCGAGGAGCTCCTCGAGACGAGCCTCGACATGGGCGTGGAGTTCCAGGCCTGTCAGATGACTATCGACCTGATGGACTACGACGAGGACGACTTCTACGACGGCGTCACCACGGGCGTCGGCGCCGCCACCGCCCTCCAAGACATGGCCGACGCCGACATCCAACTTCTCGTCTAACCTTCGATGAATGAACTCGAAGACCCTATCCCCCAGATCGTCGATACCGTCGCAGAGGAAGAGGGCGTCGAGCCCGTCACACTCGACCCGCCGCTAGCCGAAGTCACCGACCCGGATGCGCTCGAAACGTTGATCGAGGATTCGGCAACGTCTGCCCTCGAGATTCGTTTCGCGTATCGTGGTCACGACGTCGTCGTCGACGAGAACGGTCGCGTACAGGTCGAGTAAAGTAGGCCGTCAATTCTCTCTGATACGCAGTATCCCACGGACGGCTACTCCAGCAGCGACGTCCACTTTCTACACACAGTCCGAGAGACATCGGAGCGTGGTACGGCAGAGAACGGCGTTCGCGTCAGTTCCACTCCGGTTCGAGGGCGTCCAGCAGCCGCTCGATTTCTGCGTGCGTGTTGACCGCGTGGACCGACGCGCGGACGGCGTCCGGCGTTGGCAGGGCACGAACGACGATCCCCTCCGACGCGAGTCGGTCCACCGTCGCTTCGGGGTCGTCGACGTCGATCGTCACGAGTCCCGACTCGGGGTCCATAGGACTGAGAAGCCTGTCGTCAGGGACGCCATCAGCCAGATGGCCGGCCAATTTCTGGCTCCGGTCGGCGATACGGTCGACACCGACCTCACCGATCGCATCGATGGCCTCGGCCAGGGCGACGTGTGGAGCCGGATTCGACGACCCGACCTCGAATCGTCGGGCGCCGGGCGCGAACTCGTAGGGATCTGCAGTCGGGGTTTCGACGCTTCGGTAGCCAACTGTGGTGGGCTGGAGAGCTTCAGCGGCGTTGCGGTCGACGTAGAGGAAGCCGCCGCCCCACAGCCCCAGCAACCACTTGTGGCCGGCCGCCGCGACGGCGTCCGCGCCCCACTCGCCGACATTGAGGGGGAGCTGTCCCGGCACTTGCACGGCGTCGACGAGCGCGAACGCGCCGGCCTCGTGGGCGATGTCGACGAGGTCGGCGACGGGTAACCGGGTACCGTGCGTCCAGGTCACCGCGCTGAAACACGCCAGACGCGCGTCGGCGACGGCCTCGGCGAAGGCGTCGAGATCGACGCGGCCGTCCTCGGTCTCGACGACGCGAACCTCGACGCCCTCCTGTTCGAGGCGTTGCCACGGGAGCGTCCCGGCTGGATGCTCGAGGTCGGTCCGAACGACAGTATCGCCGGGCCCCCAGTCGATGGCGGTCGCGACGGCGTTGATACCCGCGGTCGTACTCTCCGTGAGTGCGATCTCGTCGGTGTCCGCACCGACGAAGGTGGCGACACGCTCCCGCACGCGGTCATAGGTGTCGAAGGCCACCTCGTAGGGGTCGTTTCGAGTACTCGTATCGTACTCGTGTGACTGCACGAACTCGTCTGCGGCCTCGACGACGTACCGTGGACTCGGGCCGTGAGCACCGAAATTCAGGTAGATGTCCTCGTGCAGGGCGGGCGTATCGGCGCGGAGTTCTCTAGGGTTCATCTCATCCTCCGCAAATTAGTCACTGTACCGGGCGATCAGTTCTCGGAGTGACTGTTCGGTCTGGCCGCCACGGAGTTGTTTCACCGGTTGCCCGTCGACGAACAGGACGAAGGTGGGCGTGTTCTGGGCACCGTACTCGATCGCGGTTTCGAGATTGGATTCGATGTCGACCGTCAGGATCGTCGCGTCCGTGTCTACGGCGATCGTCTCGAGAACCGGCTCCATCCGTTTGCAGGTGCCACACCACTCCGTGTAGAATTCCACGAGCGTGACGCGACTGTCCTCGACGACCGCTTCGATGTCGTCCTCACCGAGCGAAACCACGCTGTCCGTCTCCGCTGTCTGTGTTGCCATTACGAGACGCTACGCACCGGCTGTTTAATAGTCTTGGGTCGATTGCACAATATAACTTGGATCGGTCACTCCCCCGTCTACATCGACTGGGAGAGTGGCCCGACCCGAAGGGACCGATTAGTACGACTTCTCGGTAGATTGCGCACGGCCGAGCGCGCCTGCAAGCGCCAGCAGGTAGCCCAGCCCGTACTGGACATCCGGGTCACGTAATCCGCGAACCAGGCCGACGGCTCCGACCTGCTCGGGTGAGTTCCGCTCCGCTTCACCGACACTCTCTAACAACGTTTCGATGCCGTCACGAGTGTCGTCGTCGGACGCCGTCTGCGCGACTTCGCCAAGCGCGGCGCCGGTGCCCGCCAGTGACGTGACCATCTCGTCGTCGAGTGCCGCAGTCGCCAGCGACCCGACTTCCGCGATCTCGGCCAGTTCGTCGAGCGTACCGCTGCGCTGGAGCGCGAGCAACGTGTCGAGTGCCTCACGCAGTTCGTCGCCGTTCTCCCCGACCGTCTCGGCCAGCGCCGCGGTCTCGTCGGTCGCCAGCCCGTCGGCGGACTCCGCCAGCGTCGACCCCGTCGCCGAGAGCTCGCGGACCATCTCGTCGTCGAGCGCGCTCTCGCCCAGCGAGAGCACGTCCAGTAGCTCGTTGACGGCGTCGAGGTGCTCCACGAACTCGGCGACTGCCTCGGGGTTCTGTTCGATCGCCGCCTCCAGCTCGGACTGGTCGGAGTTCTCCTGTTCGGACATGGTCAGAGCAGTCCTCGAGCGGTCAGCCAGTACGACTCGTTGTACGCCAGCTTCGACCAGTGGAGTTTCTCCGAGGGCGGCGCCGGCGACGGCGGATTCTCGTAGTCGAACTCCACGAACGACGCCGCGTCCATCCCCGTCTCGATGAAGCACAGCGTCTTCCCGTCGTAGGTCGCCGTCGCCGGGCGGCCCCGAATCTCGCTGGCGAGGCGCTGGCCGACGACGCCGGCCTGGTAGTGTGCGACGCTGCCCGCGTTCGGGACGCCGGTGTCGGCGGTGTCCCCGAGCGCGTAGACGTTCTCGGCGGCCTCGGCTTCCAGCGTGTGCTTGTCGACGTCGACCCAGCCGTCGTCGCCGAGCCCCGCCTCCTCGATCAGGTCGATACCGCGGTGGGGCGGGATGGCCACGAGCAGGTCGTAGTCGAGTTCGGTCCCCTCCATCGACGTGATCGTCTCCGTCTCCGGGTCGACCGACTCGGCGTTGAAGAACGTCTCCACCTGGATGTCCCGTTCCTCCATGATGGGACGAGCCCACTCGGCGATGTGGGGGTTGCCATGGACGCGCTGTATCGGGTACGTGTACGTGATGTCGACGTCCTCCCGGAGACCGCGCTCGCGGAGCCAGTCGTCGGCCATGAAGACGAACTCCAGTGGCGCAGCCGGACACATGTGCGGAGTTCCGATCACGCTCAACACGAGGTCGCCCTCGGTGAACGAGAGCAGTTCGTCGCGCAGTTCGGTCGCGCCCGACTCGCTGTAGTAGTTGTGACCGTCCTCCGTGAGGCCAGGTATCTGGTCGGGCTCTAGCGTCGACCCGGTCGCCAGCACGAGGTAATCGTAGCCGACGGACGGGGCGCTCCCGTGGAACTGGAGCCGCTGGGACTCGGTGTCGATGTCGGACACGCGGCCGATCCGGAGATCGATTGCGTCATCGACGAGGTCAGCGAGCCGGCGGCGTCCGTCGTCTAGCTCGCGCTGGCCGAACGGCACGTACAGCCAGACCGGTTTGTAGACGTGGTCGGGGTCGTCGTTGACCAGCGTGACGCGGACGTCGCCGGCGTCGAGTTCGGGTTCGAGTCGGTCCGCGAGGTCGTTCGCGAGGACGGTCCCGCCGGTCCCGCCACCGACGATGACGACGTGCTCGGTCATGCTTTCTCCACGTAGAACGCGTTGTAGTCGTCGCGTTCCTCGACCGTGAGTAGTTCGTTGCCGGCTTCCTCGGCCCACTCGGGCACGTCGGTGAGCGATTGTTCGTTGTCGCTCAGGAGTCGGATCACGTCCCCCGACTCAGCGCCCCGGATCTTTCCGATGAGGTCCATCAGTGGACCGGGACAGGTTGCGCCTCTGGCGTCGACCGTACCGTCAGGCTCGATGTCAGTCACGGGTATCTCACAGGCGACAGTTGGGAACGGACAGTATTAGTATTGTGTATGGATTCCAAGATTCTGAAAATCCGTAGGGAAGATGGGTGGGTGAAGCGGTCACAGAACAGTTCACAAGGTGGCTGGTTTCAGAACTACTGGAGATGAATCACCTGCTCAGTACGGTTAGAGATACAACAGCGGTACCGCAGAAGTCTGGCACGGGCGTTCTAAGTGACGAAGACTCTTTACCAGTTGGCTATGTATGGATCTCAGTATGTCCTCTCAAGAGGTACAACTTCAAAGTACGGTTGCTGGATTCACAGCAAATGGACGACTTCATACGCTGAGTGTGTGGTTTATCCTCGCGTTGCGACTGATGATGGGATTGGCATTCTTCCAGAGTGGTTTTGAAAAGATCTTATCCGGGAGCTTTAGCGCGTCGGGATACTTGCAGAACGCGCCACCAGCCAACGGAAGTCCCGTTGCCGACCTCTTTGTTACGATGGGTGACACTGCGTGGTTCGTAGACTTCGTAAATATTGCTGTCCCATGGGGGGAGGTATTTATCGGATTAGGGCTTCTGTTCGGTGCACTCACGCGCCTCGCTGCGTTCTGGGGCGCGTTCATGATGCTGATGTTCTACCTCGGAAACTGGGATATCGCTCACGGCTACATCAACGGGGATTTCGCGTACATGCTCGTGTTCCTCTCGGTCGCCGCCTTCGGTGCCGGCCGTATCCTCGGGGTGGACGCCTATATCGAACAGTACGAAATCAATGGGCAGCCGCTCGTCGAACGATATCCCTGGACTCGGTATCTCCTTGGGTAGGGCCGTTTTCGCACCTTCGACTCGCTTTCGAACAGAGTGTCGGCGCTAAGTATGCATACGCACTGAGCAGGGAATTCATCCTCGGTAGTTCTGAATTCAACCACCTTGTGAACTCGTCTATGCCACCCTAGACTGGGTGGCAATCGGGAAACCACAGGGAGGGTCGCCCGACTACCGCTCGAATACGAGCGCGTAGTGGTACGGGGGTAGCTCGACCTGTCGGTCACGCTCGAAGGAGGCCGTCGAGAGCACGGCAGCTTCGGTCTCTTCTGGCGTCATCCGAAGCCCCGTCGGGGGTCCCCGAGGGTCACCTCCGACAGTCGTCGTCTCCCGCGGGCGCTCGTGCCAGTTGACGACGATCAGACGCCCGCCGGACTCGATGGCTTCGAACGCTTGTTCGACCAATCCCGCCTGGTCGTCGACGCCGTGGAACGTGTTTGCCACGACGAGCGTGGTGACTGGTTCGGGGAGGACGCCGGTCAGGTTCCGGGCGTCGCCGTGGATCGGGACGACGTTCTCGATGTCCTGCTGTTCGGCGAGACTATCGAGTTCGTCGAGCAATGACGCGTCCAAGTCAATCGCGTACACTGGCTCAGGTTCGGCGATACGGGCGGCTGGAAGGGCAAAGTAGCCGCTCCCACAGCCGACCTCGGCGACCGACTCGCCGGACGCGAGACCGAGTTTCCGGAGCGTCGCACCGGGCGTCGGCCAGAGTCTGCTCCACCAGTCCCAGTCGGGCTGTCCGGTGTTCTGGAACCGATCCATCCCTAGCGGGACCTCGACGTGTCCACACCCAGCAGGCGGTACAGGAGACAGACCCGAACGATCCCGGTCCCGGCGAGCACGAGGCCCAGCAGCGTCAGAACCGTGCCGACCGTCACACCGAAGCCGAGCAGGTCACCGAGCGACGCGAGTCCCACGGCCGCGAGTGCGATGCCGACGGTGATCCGGATCAGTCTGTCTGTGGCACCGATATTGTTCTCCATACACAACTATACACAATACAGAACCCTAAGTCTTACCCGGAGCGCGCCCATCGTGTTCAGATAAGCTGATTCCATGCGAAGCTGAACGATTTGAGCCAATCGTCGGCTGTTTCTGCGTCGGCGTTGCTGAAACAACTTGAGAATCGTACAGTTCGCCGCTTTATTTCTCTGAAGACACGTTCAACAGCGTTCCGATTTCCATGTTTTTCGTATCTGAAATCGAAGCCATGTCGGTGACACGCAGTTTGTAACGATTTGGAGGCATCGACGAGAAACACGGCGTCGTCAACGTCGTGTTTCTCGCTGAGCTCGGCGAGAAATAACTGAGCAAGCACCTTCGTTGTAGCTGGTCTCAGCTTTGTATGCAGCAGTTTGTTCGTTTCCGGATCGACAGCAGCGTACAGCCAATACTGCTCGTCGTTGAGTCGGATCACGGTTTCGTCAACCGCGACGTGATCCGGTGAGTGTCCACCTTCGGGCTGTAAATCAGCCTTGTGAACCCAATTATGAACAGTTGAACGAGCACGTTTGACACCGAATACCCCAAGAACAGAAACAGTATTCGAAAGTGAGAATCTAGCCAGATGCAACTGAATACTCAGCTTCATCAACAGTCGCGGTGTCGCTTCCCGCTCCACAAAATCTAAGTCGAATTGGTCCAGATTACCGCCGAGGCTAGCGTTTTCGGGCATGAATCACTCAGAAAACGCTACGCCTCACCTTTCAAACCTTATCTGAACACCGCGCCTCTGGAAGTACAAACACCCTTTGCAACGTCTATACCGCGTGTCTGACTGTCTCGATCGCTGAATACGGATCGTGCGATCCATCATTCCGTACCACGACCACGAGCCCGGTCGTCCCCTCGACTGGTACGGCAATGGTGACCAGCGTATCGTAAACGCGAACGGTCGCATGCAACGGCTCTCCGTGGGACTCCTCGTAGACTGCAGTGCCGATCGCCTCCAGCTGAATGTGCTTTAGAATCGTCCGGATGTCCGACGCAGAGTACTGTGAGGATGCCGCCTCGTCTCGGTATAGGACATCGTACTCGCCATCCTCGTAGGAAGCCAGGCCGACCAGCGTCTCACCGAGATCAGCCTTCAGTGTCGATTCGAGGGAGCCAGCGATATCCCCAAGCGGGCGGTCCTCCGAGAGGCGGTTATCCGCGTCAGCGAATCCATCGGTCATCGGTGATTCACGCGTGGGTTTCGATCACGGAGCGAAGCTGAGCTTCGTCCTGCATTCCGACGAGTCGTTCCGCCGGCTGTCCGTCGGCGAACAGAACGAGCGTCGGAACGCCCCGAACATCGTACTCGGCGGCGAGTTGCTGGTTCGCGTCGATATCGATCTTCGCTACAGTCGCACCGGTCTCGGCCGCGATCGTTTCGACGACTGGTTCGAGCATCTGGCACGGACCACACCAGTCGGCGTAGAAGTCGGCTAGCACGAGGTCGTACTCGGTGACAGTTTCGGATAGCTCGGGCCTACCGTTGATCTGGACCGGTTCGGACGGGATCGTCGAGGCAGACTCCTCAGTACCGTCCGTTTCAGTCCGATTTCGAAGCTCCGCCAGTTTCTGTCGCCGGATCTCTTCAATATCTTCAGCCATTAATTGCTCGTTAGAATCGCGCCGCTTTAATTGTTTTGTGGATATTGAACAATACTATTTTGTGATGGAAGTGAGTGAATTGGGTCAGGAACAGGACTGCAGCGGCTGGTTCTCTCGGCTATCCGAGTCCCGACTATATCGATCTTCGAACTCCTGAATGAGCTGTCCGATATCCGCATACCAGTCGTTGAGCAACCGCTGCATATCGTGAGCAATTTTCTCGGGTGTCCGCGGACGATACACGTAGTAGTACCCACCGTTCTCGTAGTTTACTTGCTCCTGTACGACGACGCCAGCCTCGTGAAGCCGGGAAATCGAGCGATACGCCGTAGATCTCTCACAATCCAATCGGTCTGCTACGTCATCGACGGTGAGTCTCTCTTCCGCCTGTTGTAGCAGGCGGAAGACCGTCTGATCCCGCTCGTTGAGTCCGTGAACGCATCCCAGGAGGTCGAGACATCCCAGGTCGCGCTCAAGATCCTCACGCACGGAGGTGGCCATCATATCAGAGACTACGGTGACAGAGAAGATTTAAGATGTTCCCAAATACCACAATACTACATTAGCCCAGAATGTGGTGTGGCTATCCTGATTCCTGTTACCACCCTTTCCCTCGATCTTATCCAAAGATACTTTGTATTATATTCCCAATATAATACATTAATGGTGCTCCCAATCGACCCGAGCCAGATCGAGCTTGCGGACATCGGCGAAGTGATCGTGGCCGAAGACGGACTGTCCGTCTCTCCGTAGCAGTCGTCTCCCCGGTCGAGTTCCCTCCGTGTGGGCGAACGAGGGACCGTTCGATACAGGGGACGCGTACCTCGACAGGGAGGATCCAGAGGGGGACCCGTTCCTGACGGATCGTGTGGTATCTAATGCCCCTTATATTCTCATTACGATTAATACTTACCGCTGGCGCCACAAGTGTATCGTATGCCACAAGGCCAAGACTACGAGCACGAGAACGACCCGACGTCGCCGTCGAAGTACGAGTGTCTCCAGTGTGGCACCATCGTCGAGGCGGACTCTCACCCCGGCGCCTGTGAGTGTGGCGGCGAGTTCCAGAACCGGGCGAAGTCCCTCGAATAACCCTACTGAACTCCCCACCATGGCTTCCGATACCCCATCGACAGCGGAGGATGTAGACGCACGACAGGACGAAGCTCCGGAATCAGCGCTCGATACTGCCCGGCATCAGCTCAACGAAGCGGCCGCGTTCATCGACGTCGATCCAAACGTTGTCACACGCCTCAATTATCCCGCAGCAGTCCACGAAGTAACAGTTCCCCTAAAACGGGACGACGGTTCCGTCGAAATGTATCAGGGATTTCGGGCCCAGCACGATAGCGTCCGTGGGCCGTATAAAGGCGGCCTGCGATATCATCCGGGGGTCACCCGCGAGGAGTGTATCGGGTTAGGGATGTGGATGACCTGGAAGTGTGCAGTCATGGACCTCCCGTTCGGCGGCGCGAAGGGCGGCGTCGTCGTCGATCCCAAGGATCTGAGTGACGACGAGGTCGAACGCTTGACGCGCCGGTTCACCAACGAACTCCGCAACGTTATCGGTCCCATGACCGACATTCCGGCGCCGGACATGGGGACTGGCTCCGAGGAGATGGCGTGGATCATGGACGCCTATAGCGTCCAGGAAGCCGAGACGACTCCTGGCGTGGTAACCGGGAAACCACCGGTCATCGGCGGGAGTAAAGGGCGAGAGGAAGCACCCGGCCGAAGCGTCGCCATCATCACTCGCGAGGCCTGCGAGTACTACGACTTCCCGCTCGAAGAGACGACAGTCGCCGTCCAGGGCTTCGGGAGCGTCGGCGCAAATGCGGCCCGCCTGCTCGACGACTGGGGAGCGACCATCGTGGCCGTGAGCGACGTGAACGGTGCGGCCTACGATCCGGACGGGGTCGACACCCGCGCTATCCCGACCCACGACGAGGAACCCGAAGCCGTCACGAAGTACGCGGACGAGACGATCAGCAACGAGGACGTGCTCGAACTCGACGTCGACGTCCTGATCCCCGCGGCCGTCGGAAACGTCATCACCGAGAACAACGTCGGCGACATCCAGGCCGCCCTCATCGTCGAGGGGGCCAACGGGCCGATCACGTTCGCTGCCGATTCGATCTTAGCCGAGCGGGGAATCCCCGTCATCCCCGATATTCTCGCCAACGCCGGTGGGGTTACGGTCAGCTATTTCGAGTGGCTACAGGACATCAATCGGCGCGCGTGGTCGCTCGACCGGGTCAACGACGAGCTCGAAGCTGAGATGGTCGCCGCGTGGAACGCCGTCCGAGAAGAGTTCGAAGCCCACGATGCGACCTGGCGGCAAGGCGCGTACATCGTCGGACTTTCGCGGATCGCCGATGCTCACGAGAGTCGCGGGCTCTGGCCGTAATCCGGGTGGATATACGTTCTACCGTTCCGAGGAAGCGACCCCAAAAGAACAAGCGGGACCGAGCGGTAATACCACTCAATAGATCGAGGACTCGGACGGAAATGCCGAATCGATCCGGTCGTATCCCAGGCGTGGACGTTCGGTCACCGGCCCACCTCCCGTCGACGAGCGACGTTCGTTCGTCTGCGCACTGCGTCCAGCGTCCCGATCAACCGTCGTCGATTGTTCGATCGCATGGTCACGTTGGATCGATCGAACAGGTTCGCGGATCGCCGGCTCGCCCGAGGAAGATGGCGAGGAGGGCGATACCACCGATCCGGAGCAGGTTTCCGTCAAACGGGAGCGCCGCCATCGCGCCGACGAAGCCCAACGCCCCGAGGACACCTGCGCCACAGCTCGCACAACCGGCGGCGAGCTGGCCCGGAACGATCCCGGCGAGCGTCGACGCGCCAGCGCGCCGGGCGCGCCGGATGAGGGCAACGGCGTTCGTCACGGCGACGCCCGTCAAAAGCGCGTAGACGGCGACGAGTCCGATACCCAACCATCCGGTTCCGAGGAACACCTCCCGCGTGAGGGCCGTCACGGCGTACGCGAGGTCGGTCGGGTCTCGGGTAAGCACCTGTACTGAAAACTGCGGAAACGCACTCAGTACCAGTATGACGTAGGTTACACCCGTTGCGACGCCGGTGGTAAGCAACCGCCCGTTCGACGTGAGCGGATATACGAGTGCATCGCGGAGATCACGAAGCCACGCAGGATGGACTGCTGAATCCGTCTCTGTCATGCCTCTCTAACTCGATCGAGTGCGTCGGCGAAGTTGTCGTAGGGTTGTGCACCGACGATCTTTCCGGCGACGTCGCTCTCGCGGTTGTAGAGCACGAATCCTGGCGTCCCCTGAATTCGGGCCGACTGCGCCGTCGCGATGTCAGTGTCGATGGATTCGCGGATCGCATCGCCGCGGTCCTGTCGACAAGCGTCTACGTCGGCGACGGAGACAGCCTCCGTCTGTTCGGTGATGCTCGTGAACCGTTCCTCGTCCGCCCAATCGTGTCCTGACTCCGACTGGGCGTCGAAGGCCGCGCCGTGCCACCGCCAGAAGGCAGCTGGGTCGGTATCGGCGACTTGCTCCCAGACGCAACGGCCCCAGACCGCTGACGGAGTGGAGTACTCGCCGATGTTCGGATATGAGAGGGTAATTATTCGCGCTTGGCCAGCGTCGACGTAGTCGAGCCCAACGTCCGGGAGTGTCTCCGTCTCGAACTGCTTACAGAACGGGCACAGGTAGTCAGTCCAGTAGTAGATGTCGACCGGGGCGTCGGCGTCGCCGGCGATCGGTCGACCCGCGAGTTCCACCCCGAATCCCGTCGTCTCCTCGCTCGTGTGAAAGGTGTCGGGGACGTATTCCTGTCCGCCCGACTCGGAGCGCGACGCAAAATACGCGACAGCACCACCGAACGCGATGGTTCCACCACCGGCGAGGAGTGCTCGCCGCCCCGTAATATTGTTCTCTGTTTCCATCAATACACAGGCGTACATGAGGGTGACCGAAGGGTTTTACGACTACGTACCGGCGTAGGCGCAGTACAATACGGAAGAGTCTTTCCCGGCGACAACGATATTGCGGGCATGGGCCATCACACATTCGACGCGTCCCGGGCCGACAAACTCGAACGGGCCGAGCGGCGATACCGGTTTCTCTCGGCCGAGGAACTGCTCTGGGCGCTCGACCTCTCGTCCGACGAGACCGTCGTCGATCTCGGGAGCGGCACGGGATTCTACACGGACGACGTAGCGCCCCACGCGCGGACCGTGTACGGCGTCGACGTGCAGGAGGCGATGCACGACTACTATCGCAAGAGGGGCCTCCCCGAGAACGTCGACCTCTTCACCACCGAGGTGAGCGACCTGCCGGTCGACGCGGATTCGATCGATGCCGCCTTCTCGACGATGACCTACCACGAGTTCGCCAGCGACGACGCGCTCGCCGAGATCGATCGTGTCCTCGCGCCCGAGGAGCGACTCGTCATCGTCGACTGGAGTGCGACGGGGACCGAGGAGGCCGGCCCACCCCTCGATGAGCGGTTCACTGCCACGGAAGCGGCAGACGCACTGTCGAACGCCGGGTTCCACATCGAGCACGAGGCCGTTCGGCCAGAGACGTTCCTGTTGGTCGCCACAGCTACATGAAGCCCGGGGAAGGGTACGAGCCGGCAGCGTGAGGAGTGGTGCCGACTACCTCTCGTTCACGTTCGTTTCCGCAATCGGCCTCGAACGAACGGTCGTATCGGCGTCACACCGAGGTTCATCCGATCGAGTTCGACGACGTCGAACGATCGGTCGGCGGCGAACACGGACGCAGTCTGTCTCGTCAGGTGACAGCCGCCCGCGACCCGCTTCCAGACCGGTGCGAGAAGCGACTGGACGCGAGCACGCCACCCGTCGTCCAGTACGTGTTCGAAAAAGCGGAACTCGCCGCCGGGCCGTAGCACGCGGGCGACCTCCGAGAGCGCCGCCTCGATATCCGGGATCGTACAGAACACCATCGAGGCGATCACGACGTCGAACGAGTCGTCCTCGTACGGGAGCGATTCGGCGCCCGCTGCCCGGAGGTCGATCTCGAGTTCCAACTCGACCGCCTTCTCGCTTGCCTGTCGTCGCATGTGCGGGTCGGGTTCGATCGCGTGAAACGAGACGTTCCCATCGGCGACGGCGTCGAAGTACGGGAACATAGCTCCAGTTCCGGCACCGATATCGAGGACCGCACCGTGGATATCGTCGACCAAATAGCTTCGATGAGGGCGCAGTAGCGTTCGCTCGACGACTGCCATCGCCGGGTCGTATATCGCAGCGAACAGCGGATATGATGGCCCTTGTCGGTCGTCCATACGGTACCTACGGGCGTCTGTCTGATGAATCCAGAGGCGCGATCGGCGGCTTCGAGCGTCCCCACAGATTCTCCGCCGGTCGCTCATTGACATCCTCCCCGCGCTGAAGCGCGAGGATTCCTCCGTTGGGGATTCGGCTACCGACCCACGGATGCAACTTGCGGATTTGTGCGCACTTCTTTGGGACTTTCGTGAGAGCGTGGTGACTCCGACCAGTCGTGGTCGTCCCACTCGAATCGCACGGGCCGTGCCATCGGCCTGACTTCCGTATCGCTGTGTTCCCGAAGGAACGTCTCTGACGCCGTGAGGTCGGCGTGCCCCTCGAAACCGCACGGACACGTCAGCGTATCCTCGTGGCGAACCGTCTTTTCGCGGTCGCCACACTCGGGACACGTCTGACTCGTCCACGCTTCCGACTCGGCTTCGAGGCTGATGCCGGACTCCTCACGGACGCGCGCGAGACGGTGGATGAACTGCTTGAACGCCCAGAAGTTGTGCGTCTTCTCGTTCACCCTGACCGACCAGTGCGTTTCCAGCACGTCGGTCAAGTCGCCAACGTACACCGTCGCCACGCCCTCGTCGTACAGTCGTTCATTGAGACACGTCCCTCCGAGCCGCCCCTTCTCGACGATAGCCACTGATAGTCCCTGGTTCACAGCGACGTTCGCTACGTCGAGGCCGGATCCTGATCCGATGATCAGAAAATCGAACTCTTCCACGTAGAGCCAACGGTGCCTCACGGTTGTACGTTAGCAGCAACAGGGCTCATTGAACAGTTCGCAGACCCGTTTTTCTTCTTGTTCATTTACGGTGTAAGGAACCAACCTCGTGGAGTGGCACTGTCTAGTTCAGCGAGTTTGAGAAGCGAGGAGGTCGTAGCGAGAAGTGTCCGTGCAACTCCTAGACCTCCTCAGAGAGCCCTTAGACATCGAGAATCAAGACACTTGGGAGAATGATCGCACGCCGATACCCGTGCGCTGTTTCGCGGTCCGACTTCATTCGATGGGGCTGCCACTCCGTGAAGTCAAAGCTGTCCCTCACATACTTCTGTCAGTATCTAAAAATTTGGCTCTGGGATAGTAAGAAACCCAAGAGAAGGTCGTCTTGGGCTTTAGGGTATCGTGTGAGAGCCAAGGGCCGGATTTGAACCGGCGATGGGCGGCTCTGCAGGCCGCTGCGTTCGGCCGGACTCTGCCACCTTGGCGCGTCCGATAGTATCCGCCTGCGTCGCTTAAGCCCATCGGATTCTGGCCCGTCCGTCGGTCGCTTCCGGGAACCCGATCGACACTGTCGGCACTCGGTAATAAATGACGAAAACCCCCGACCAGCGATGAGACTGGTCGAGGGTGATGAACCTGGCCGGGATGGCCAGAAATGAGTGGAGGCGGCGAACCAGGTTTCCCAGAGACTCTCGTACTCCAGTACTCGCCGGAACGCAGGCGGGCTTAACGTCCGTGTTCGGGATGGGTACGGGTGTCGCCCCGCCGCTATGGCCGCCCTAACGCCGATCCGCGGAATCGAACCGCGTCCGAACACCGCGTTCGGATACCAGTATCGGTGGTCGATAGGAACCGTGTGATACGTGCGATCCAGATTGCGCCTGGACTCGTTCAGCGAGTCGCAGTGCGTATGATTGGTGGCTTCGGTCGATTAGTTCTCGCGGGCTGAACACCTCGTTGCCTCGGTGCGTACACCCCGAGTCTATCGATCTCGTCTTCTACGAGTGACCTCGGTGGTATCTCTTTTCCAGGTGGGTTTCCGGCTTAGATGCGTTCAGCCGTTACCCCGTGTGGCGTGGCTGCTCGGCAGCGCCCTCTCGGACGACCGATACACCAGTGGCCACCATCCGTAGTTCCTCTCGTACTATACGGACGTTCCCGTCAGATACCAATGACACCCCCAATAGATAGCAGCCGACCTGTCTCGCGACGGTCTAAACCCAGCTCACGACCTCCTTTAATAGGCGAACAACCTCACCCTTGCCCGCTTCTGCACGGGCAGGATGGAGGGAACCGACATCGAGGTAGCAAGCCACTCGGTCGATATGTACTCTTGCGAGTGACGACTCTGTTATCCCTAAGGTAGCTTTTCTGTCAGCAATGGCCCGCATCGAGCGGGCGAATTGGTTCGCTAAACCACGCTTTCACGTCAGCGTTCCTCGTTGGGAAGAACACTGTCAGTCCATCTTTTGCTTTTGCACTCTTCGCCGCGTTTCCGACACGGCTGAGATGGACTTGGGGCGCGCTCGATATCTTTTCAAGCGCGTACCGCCCCAGTCAAACTGCCCGGCTACCGGTGTCCTCCGCCAGGAGTGAGGGTCGCAGTCACTACCGGGTAGTGTTTCATGGATGCCTCGGTGGCCCGCTAGCGCGGGTACCTGTGTAACAGCTCCTACCTACACTGCACAGTAGCGACCACGTCCCAGCGACAGCCTGCAGTAAAGCTCTATAGGGTCTTCGCTTCCCCTTGGGGGTCTCCAGACTCCGCACTGGAACGTACAGTTCACCGGGCCCAACGTTGGGACAGCGAGGCTCTCGTTGATCCATTCATGCGAGTCGCTACTGAAGCGACAAGGTACTACGCTACCTTAAGAGGGTCATAGTTACCCCCGCCGTTAACGGGTCCTTCGTCCTGTTGTACCAGGTGTTCAGATACCCGCACTGGGCAGGATTCAGTGACCGTACGAGTCCTTGCGGATTTGCGGTCACCTATGTTGTTACTAGACAGTCGGAGCCTCCAAGTCACTGCGACCTGCCTCTTTCCGAGGCAGGCATCCCTTCTTCCGAAGGTACGGGACTAGATTGCCGAATTCCCTAACGTCGGTTGATCCCGACAGGCCTAGGCTTTCTCCGCCATGGGCACCTGTGTCGGTGCTCGGTACGGACATCGTCCTCGTCTTTTCACGGGCCCCAGGTTGAACCGAATTTCTCTATCCCGCCGTTCGTCCGCTTCGTGCCATTACGGCTTCCACGGAGTTGGACAGTTCGACCGGGCGATGGCCCGGCTCGGTCTACCCCAAGGCGTCGACTTTGAGTGGACGGTGGCGCAGGAATATTAACCTGCTTCCCATTTCGTCTCATTCGAATTGCGGTGAGACTTAGGACCGGCTAACCCTCAGCTGACGAACAGTGCTGAGGAACCCTTGCCCTTTTGGCCGTCAGGATTCTAACCCGACTTTCGCTGCTACTATGACCAGGATTTTCGTTTCTAATCGGTCCACACGAACTCTCGGCCGTGCTTCCACCCGATCAGAACGCCGACCTACACAATCGCTCTGTAACGAGCGTGGTCAGGTATCGGTGGTGGACTTGAGCCCCGATCATTTTGGGCGCCTCAAACCTCGGCCGGTAAGCTGTTACGCTTTTCTTGGAGGGTAGCTGCTTCTAAGCTCACCTCCCGGCTGTCTAGGGCTTGAGACCACCTTCGATCGCACTTAGTCCACACTTGGGGACCTTAACCCGACTCTGGGTTGTCTCCCTCACGGTACACAGGCTTACCCCGCGCACCGAACTCCCCGCGTCAAAAGCGTTCGTAGGTTCGGAGTTTGACAGGACGGCCGACCTCTCTCGAGGGCGGTCCGCCCAATCAGTCTCTCTACCCCACGAACTACCTCGGCAGGGGTAATGCTTCGACATTTGTCGGTCGGAACCAGCTGTTGCCGAACTCGATGGGCCTTTCACCCCTACACGTAGGTCACGTGAGGGTGTTGTAAAACACCAACACTAGCAGACCTCCACGTGCCTTTCGGCACGCTTCGTCTTGCCCACGCGTAGATCGTCCGGTTTCGGGTCGTGTCAGTTTGACTCCCCGCGCTTGAACACGGCGGCCCTGGTGCAAAGCACTGCGGCCATGTCGGTTTCCCTGTGCCTTCCCGGATGAACCGGTTAGACTCGCCAAACGGACACACTCCCTGGTTCGTTTTTCAAAACGTACGACGGAACATCGGCTCCCGTTCGGTCCTACTGGAGGCTCGCGCCTCTGTCGTTTTCGAACGGGCCTTTCATGCCCCGTCGCTCCATCGCCACCTGATTTCAAGCCCTGTTTCGCCTCCCTTCTGAGGGTACTTTTCAGCGTTCGCTCGCGCTACTTGTTCGCTATCGGTCTCGAGGAGTATTTAGCCTTGGCAGTAGATGCCTGCCATATTCACGAGGGATTTCCAACCCCCGCTACTCCGGAACCGGCTCACGTCATACTAGCTTCCGTTACGGGGCTTTCACCCTGTGTCGCGCTCCGTTCCAGGAGACTTCACAGAAGGGTTCCGACGATGAGTGCCGGCCCAATACACCACATTGCCCGAAGGCTTCGGTTTGGGCTGTATCGCGTTCACTCGCGGTTACTGACGATATCTCACTTGATTTCTTTTCCGACCGGTACTAAGATGTTTCAATTCCCGGCGTTCCCCATTGCGCGAAGCAATTGCGGTGGGGATTCCCATTCGGATATCCTGCGTTCTTCGCTTCCATGCAGCTCCCGCAGGCTTATCGCAGCTTGGCACGTCCTTCGTCGGCTCTCGAGCCGAGCTATTCACCAGGTGGCATAGCAGCCACGTTAGTGGAGAAGGTCCGGTGAGGGACCTTCAATGTGGAGGTCCGGTGAGGGACCTCCGAATGTGGAGATCCAGTGATGGATCTCCTACGTCGTTGGACTCGATGAACGAGTCCAGTGGACGCCTGGATCGCACGTACACACAGTCTCATCTGCACACCCACGAGTGAGGTGGCGCGTGCATCGACCCTTCCCATCCGCGTTCGCACGGGATGGTGCACCGGTCTTCCGTACTACGATTCGAGTGGAGTGACCCACTTAAGGGACACGGTTCGAATCGCCGTACGTGACATGGACCCACTGGGATTTGAACCCAGGGCCTCCGCCTTGCAAAGGCGGCGCTCTGCCGCTGAGCTATGGGCCCGTCGTTAACCCTGGTAGTTCATAGGTGCCCGGTCTGCGGGCGGTCGCGGGACGCTAGAAGGTGGGCTGGGGCGACGCCCCAGTCCCGGTCAGTAGGAGGTGATCCAGCCGCAGATTCCCCTACGGCTACCTTGTTACGACTTAATCCCCCTTGCGGAGCCCAGATTCGACCATCGCATGATGGCCTCATCCGGACCCCACTCGGGTGATTTGACGGGCGGTGTGTGCAAGGAGCAGGGACGTATTCACCGCGCGCTTCTGACACGCGATTACTACCGAATCCAGCTTCATGAGGACGAGTTTCAGTCCTCAATCCGAACTACGACCGGGTTTAGGGGATTAGCGTATCCTCTCGGATTAGCTTCCCACTGTCCCGGCCATTGTAGCCCGCGTGTTGCCCAGCACATTCGGGGCATGCTGACCTACCGTTGCCCGTTCCTTCCTCCACGTTAGCCGTGGCGGTCTCCCTAATGTACCCAGCCACCACAAGGGTGCTGCTGGCAATTAAGGATGCGGGTCTCGCTCGTTGCCTGACTTAACAGGATGCCTCACGGTACGAGCTGACGGCGGCCATGCACCTCCTCTCAACGGCGTCGGGTAAGGTCATCAACCTGACCATCATTACCGTTGTCGGTGCTGGTGAGATGTCCGGCGTTGAGTCCAATTAAACCGCAGGCTCCTCCGGTTGTAGTGCTCCCCCGCCAATTCCTTTAAGTTTCATCCTTGCAGACGTACTTCCCAGGCGGCTCGCTTCTCGGCTTCCCTACGGCACAGCACAGGCTCGTAGCCTGTGGCACACCTAGCGAGCATCGTTTACAGCTTGGACTACCCGGGTATCTAATCCGGTTCGAGACCCAAGCTTTCGTCCCTCACCGTCGGGTCCATCTTCTCGAGGCGCTTTCGCCACCGGCGGTCCGTCCAGGATTACGGGATTTCACTCCTACCCCAGACGTACCCCTCGAGTCCTCTGGCCCCAAGCCGAACAGTTTCCGCTGGACGCCCACGCGTTGAGCGCGTGGATTTCCCAACGGACTTGCTCGGCCGGCTACGGACGCTTTAGGCCCAATAAAATCGGCCATCACTCGTGCTGCCGGTATTACCGCGGCGGCTGGCACCGGTCTTGCCCAGCACTTGTTCCTGTACCACCTTACGGTGCAGAAAAGCGAGGACTGTATGCCCTCGCACTCGGAGTCCCCCTATCGCACTGTCGTGCAGTGTAAAGGTTTCGCGCCTGCTGCGCCCCGTAGGGCCCGGAATCTTGTCTCAGATTCCGTCTCCAGGCTCTTGCTCTCACAACCTGTACCGATTATCGGCACGGTGGGCCGTTACCCCACCGTCTACCTAATCGGCCGCAGCCACATCCTATGGCGCCGGAACGTTTCCAGCTCGCTGCACTCCAGCATGCGAGCTGTATCGGATATTAGCCTCAGTTTCCCGAGGTTATCTCCGTCCATAGGGTAGTTTGGCCACGTGTTACTGAGCTATCTGCCGCGGGTCTGAACCCGCGCGACTAGCATGGCTAAATCGGACTCCGATAGCAATGGCCTCCGGCAGGATCAACCGGAATGTCCCCTGCAAAGCAGGGGGGTTAGGCGGGAACACACTCGATATGAGTGTGATCTCGATCGCTATCGTTGTCTAGCATCCGGCGACACGCAGTCACAGACCGAGTGTCACCGAACTACCAGGGCTAACATCAGATCCCATCTGTACGGCGGACCGCAGGGGTGGAATCCTCATTTCCTTCGGACCTCAACGTAGGTCGAGGAGGGTACATAACCCCTTCGACATCGCGTCGGTCCGGACGGCCGGGTTTCGTCGGCCCCGACCGGGCCGCGCTTGCAATCCATCCGAGTGCCCTGTTACACTTAAGGGCGTCGGATCGATTCCCGTCGAAACCGCACGACGGGACGGGGACAGGTGCCCGATCCGTTCGGCCGGTCGTCCGGCGAACGAGGGGCGCGTCCCGCGGCCCGGCGGGGGCGTGTGCCCCGCGCCGCTTCGTATCTATTCCGATGGGGGTGATTCACTTAAGGCCGTCGAATCGGTACCCGCCACGTCATGCGATTTCATGGGTCCAGCTCACACGAGCGACCGGGTGACGGGCGGGAGTCGGAGCCGTCGCTGGTCGAGTCGGGTGTCGCGTGGCAGGAGGGCGGCCAGTCATCCCGCGCGTCGCGCGCTCGGTGTGGCCGAGTGGGAGCCACGCATCCGCTCGTCGGGGCGGCTGCCCTATGTAGTTCACGCACGCCGAGCGCGACACGCGGGTGATGGTCCCGCGGCTTGGACGGGATCGGGCGTCGGAGGGGGGGAGTCGGGGAGAACTGTCAGCGACCGACTCAAATATCGTCGAGGTGTTCGACGCCCTGTTTCGACACGTTCGCCTTCGTGATCTCGTCGACCTGGTTCATCCACACGTCCGAGGGGTCCTCGGCGTCCCACTCGTTCATGTCGACGTCCGGCGGCGACTCCTTCCAGGACCACCCCTCGTAGATGTGGACCTTGTGCGTGCCCTTCTCCCGCAGGCGGATCGACTCCCGTGCGGCCGCCGCTTCGCTGCTGGCCGGGTCGAGCCGCCGCGCCGCCTTCAGTGCCGCCTGCCGAGGTGTACTCCCCGAAAAGACGCTGTCTTCCTCACCGTTCTCCGTCCTGAGCGCGAAGTTGCGCTTGTCGCTATCGGGTGCCATTGGTTCGACCGCTCCATGACAACCCAGCACATGATTCATTATAAATATACCCCCGGATCGGGGCGCGTGCTGGCGATTCGTTTATAAGCTGGCCCGGTCGGTGGGCTGACGGCGGTCGATATCGACCAGATTTCCGCCTCGAGCGGGGGGAATAAAACTCGCGCGCACGGTCGATCAGCGCCGTCGGAACGGGATCGACCGCGACCGGCGGGCGGGCACGGTAGACTTAAGTGGATCCTGCGGCGAAGGGCCGAATAGGATAGCGCGATGGTGCGAAAGAAGAAGCTCAGCCCGAGTGGCGCCAAAGACGAGGACGGCGAGTACCACAACGTCCATATCAACATCCACGAGGACGAGCTGGCCGTCGCCGGCATGGAGATCGGCGACGAGGTGTTCGTCCGGGTCCGCGACAACAAGATCATCATTCAGAAGGCCGACCCGGACGACGTGGAGCACGAGTTCTAGCGCCCGGGCCGGCCCCGCCCCACCAAGGGGCGATCTCACCCCTATGAACGCGTACGATATCGCAAAACCACTGTTGTTCTCGCTCCCCGCAGAGACCGCCCACGGCCTCGGCCACGGCGTCGTCGGCCTCGCTGGCCACGCACCGCTCGACCGCGCGCTCGCCCGGCACTACGCCGTCGACGACCCGCGGCTGCGCGTCGACGCGCTCGAGCAGTCGTTCCCCAATCCCGTCGGGGTGGCCGCGGGCTTCGACAAGAACGCCGAGGCCGTCCGCGGACTGGCCGCGCTGGGCTTCGGCTTCGTCGAGGTCGGCGGCGTCACCGCCGTCCCCCAGTCGGGCAACCAGCGCCCGCGGATGTTCCGCCTGCGCGCCGACGACGCCGTCATCAACCGCATGGGCCTCAACAACGACGGCGCCGAGGTCGTCGGCGAGCGCCTCGCGGCCCTCGACGCGCCGGTCCCCGTCGGCGTCAACATCGCCAAGTCGGAACACGTCGACACCGCGGGCGCGCCCGCGGACTACCTGGCCACCTACGAGGAGGTCGCCGCCGGGGGCGACTTCTTCGTCGTCAACGTCTCCTGTCCGAACTCCCAGGGGTTCGAGGAGCTACAGAACCGCGAGGCGATGACGGCGATCCTCACCGAGCTGCAGGACGCCGGCGCCGCGCCGCTCCTCATCAAGCTCTCGCCGGACCTCCCCGAGCCCGCGGTCGCGGACACCCTCGATCTCGTCACCGAACTCGGATTGGACGGCGTCGTCGCCACCAACACCTCGACGGAACGACCGGACGGCCTGGAGAGCCCCAACCGCGTCGAGACCGGCGGGCTCTCGGGCGCCCCTATCGAGGCCCGGGCCACGGAGATGACCCGCTTCGTCGCCGAACGCGTCGACGTACCGGTCGTCGGCGTCGGCGGCGTCGCCACCGCGGAAGACGCCTACCGGAAGATCCGCGCGGGCGCCTCGCTCGTCCAGCTGTACACCGCCTTCCTCTACCGCGGCCCCGCCATCGCCCGCGAGATCAATCTCGGCCTCCTCGACCTGCTGGAACGGGACGGTTTCGACTCGGTCGAAGCGGCCGTCGGTGCCGACCTGAACTAGCGGGGCGACGGGCGCGGCGGGACGAGCGGACGGCGCTACTCGATGTCTTTCCGCCGGAAGATCACGACTGCGAGCGCGAGCAGCGCCAGCGTCGCGGCGACGAGGACGGCGGCGTCGCCGAAGACGTACTCGCTCTCCCGGAGGACGGCGTTGGGGTCGACGTACCGAGTCGGAGAGACGGCGCCCACGGCCTCGAAGTCCGTGTCGGTGACGAGCGACTCGGCGAAGAAGAGCCCGACCAGCGCGCCGGCGGCGACCCGCTGGGCGACCCCCGCCCGGTCGAAGACGACGGAGGCGACGAGGCCGAGCGCGGCGCAGGTCGTGAGATACGGGACCGAGAGCAAGTGGACGGCGGCCACGTCGACGGCGGAGACGGGGTAGCCGACGACCTCGGTGGCGACGACCACGACGACGGGGACGACCGTCGAGAGCGCGACCAGCGGGACGGCAAGCGAGGCGAACGATTCGAGGACGACCCGCGCCCGCGAGACCGGCAGCGAGAGGAGCATATCCATCCGCTCGCGCTCGACGTCGGCGGCGATCAGCGACGCGCCGGCGTAGGCGAAGTAGATCCCGACGACCAGCAGCCAGCCGAACGTGTACAGCTCGGAGGCGAGATACCCCTCCATGGTCGCCAGCGACTGGACGCCGAAGGCCTTCGAGAGCGCCTCCGGGTAGGCTTCGAGCAACTGGTCGATGTCGGCGCCGAGGCTCTCGGCGAAGGTCGGGTAGACGAAGATATAGAGAAGGGCGAACCCCGCGAGCGCGGCGGTCGCGGCCGCGGCCCCGCGGATCCGGTGGCCCCCCTCGTAGCGGGCTATCTCAAGCATCCGTTCCCCCGTAGAACCGCATGAACACCTCTTCGAGCGGTGCCTCCTCGATGTCGAGGTCGAGGACTCGCCGCTCGCCCAGCGTTGCGATCAGCTCGTTCACGTCGCCGGTGAAGGTGAACGTACACTCGGTGATCGGGCCGTCGATGCGGCGGCGGCCGGTCGCGTCGGAGGCGTCGACCGCGTCGGCGGCGTCCTCGGCTCGACCGCCGTCGGTCGTGCTGCAAGAGATGTCGTGGACGCCGTCGACATCGAAGGCGGCCGGGCCCACGTCGCCCGCGACGCGCACGCGAACGAACTTGCCTGTGCGATGGAGCAGGTCCTCGATCCGTTCGGTCGTCACGAGTCGCCCCTCGCGGAGGATGGCTACCCGGTCACAGATCCGACGGACCTCGCTGAGGACGTGCGAGGAGAGGAAGACTGTGAGGCCGCGCTCCTGCTCGGCCTCGACGAAGTCGTTGAAGGCCCGCTGCATGAGCGGGTCGAGGCCGGCGGTGGGCTCGTCCATCACGACCAGGTCGGGGTCGTGCATGAAC
The DNA here is from genome assembly GCF_013415885.1 of Halosimplex rubrum. Taxonomy (NCBI): domain Archaea; kingdom Methanobacteriati; phylum Methanobacteriota; class Halobacteria; order Halobacteriales; family Haloarculaceae; genus Halosimplex; species Halosimplex rubrum. Next base: position 922,805 of record NZ_CP058910.1, on the reverse strand, counting down.
GCCTGGACGAGCCCGAGCTTCTGGACGTTACCCGTCGAGTAGTCCCGAACCTTGCGGTCGACCGGCGGATCGAACGTCTCCAGCAGCTCCCCGCGGCGCTCGTCGCCCTTGATCGACGCGTGCAGGTCGAGGATCTCGCGGCCGGTCACGCCCTCGTCGAACGCGGGGTTGGCCGGGAGGTAGCCGATCCGTCGCTTGGCCGCGATCAGGTCGCGCTCGTCGGTCACGTCGTGGCCGAGGACCGTCCCGCCGCCGCTCGTCGGCGACTGGAACCCCATCAGCGTCCGGATGGTCGTCGTCTTCCCCGCGCCGTTGGGGCCGAGGTAGCCGAACACCTCGCCCTCCTCGACGGCGAAGGTCACGTCGTCGTTGGCGAGGACCTCCCCGTAGTCCTTGGTGAGCCCCGCGACTTCGAGCGCTGCCATGCCTCTCAGTGCGACGGGCACCCACTAATAGCCTCGCCGCGGCCCGCCAGGAGTGTTCAGTACAGGCGGTGTCGGTTGCGGTGCGGTCGGCGCGCGCTGTCGCGGCCTCCGTGGCGCGACGTAGCCGCGCGTGGCGGCGATAGCGTGGGAGCGAAGCTCCCACGGACCGTGCGAGCGGGCCTCCGGCCCGCGAGCAGACGGCTCCGCCGTGAGCGGGCGGTGCCGAGAGCGCGGATCTCTCGTGCGACTTCCGTCCGAACCGATCCCAGCAGACACAACCGATCGACGAGCACACCGAACCGAAGGGTACCGATCCGCCGCTCTCGGCACCGAATCGTTTTCCGGACACCGATTCAACCCCGCTCCATGGACGCACAGGACCGCGTCGCCGCGTTCGCCGACGAACACGACATGGACGCCGACCCGGCCTACCGTGTGCTGGACCTGGCCGCCGAGGTCGGCGAGATCGCCGCCGACGCAGCCAAGTCCAGCGAGTACGGCGCCGCACCCGAGGAACTGGCCGTCAGCGAGGACGAACTCGGCGACGCCGTCTTCGCGCTGCTGGCGACCGCCGACGCGCTGGATATCGACGCCGAGGAAGCGCTGGAGACCTCGCTGGCGAAGTACGAGCGTCGGCTGGCGGAGTCGGGGTCGGCCGGCTCGGAGTGACCGTCGGCTGCTAGCGGATCGCCCACAGAAAGCGGCTCGGGGGAACGGACGGATACGCCGTCAGTCGCTTCGCAGCGCGTCCAGTTCGAACTCGGAGGCCGCGACGGGGACCTCCAGGTCGTACTGCGACCACCTTTTTCCGGTTCGGATGTCCTCACCCGGCTTCGCCGGGTTGCGGGCACCGCTCACCGCAAAAAGATGGGGCAAAAAGACGCTCGCTCACTCCGTTCACGGGTCGCTTCGCTCCCCGTTCACACCGAGGTGCGTCCTCCGGTCGCACCTCGCCCCGTTCGCTCGCGGAGCTACCGGAGCGCGTCCAGTTCGAACTCGAAGGCCGCGACGGGGACCTCCAGATCGTACTCGACGAGCACCTTCGGGTGGACCTCGCCGATGACGCCGACCTTCCGGCCGTCGATGACGATGTCGGCGGTGCGGCCGGAGATGAACGTCGGGTGGTCGGTCGGCGGGGTGGCCAGCTCGACGTCGAAGGCGCGACACAGCGCCTGGAGGCTGGCCTTGGCGTCCTCGTAGGAGGCGTCGTGGCGGGCGAGCGCGGCCGCGACGGTGTGCCGTTCGTCGACCAGCGTCGGCTGGGTCTCGTCCTGCTCGATGGCGAGCCCGACCTCCGAGAGGTGCTGGGGGTACGACCGGTGGGTGTTGTTTTCGAGGACGAGCATGATCGAGGGCAACGCCCAGGTGCGGACGATCTCGTAGTCCTCGCTGTAGGGTTCCCCGATGACGGCGGGTTCGCCGCCGCCGAGGGCGTCGCTGCCGCGCTCGACGCCCGGTCGCTCGTAGTTGGCCGCCTCGCTGATGAGGTGGAAATTGAGCAGGTCCTCGAAGCCGAGCCCGACGAGCGACTCGCGGGCGGCCCGCTCCAGCCGGGAGCGGTCGTGGCGACCGCCGACGGTGGACACGTCGGGGTAGCGGGGGTCGAGTTCGTTGAACCCGAAGGCCCGGCCCACGTCGTCGATCACGTCGACGGGGTGGAGCACGTCCACGCGGTAGGGCGGGATCTCCACCTCGTAGGACAGCGCGTCGGCGCTCGCGTCCGGGGTCTCCCGCCGCTCGGGCTCGCGTTCCGTGTCGTCGTCCGCGGCGGCGTCCAACCCGGCGCGCTGCATCAGGTCGACGACTTCCTCGCCGTCGAGGTCGATCCCGAGCATCGACTCGATGTCGGCGTGGTCGACGGTCTTGGTCTTCGTCTCGAAGTTCGGGCGGACGAGCGTGTTGCCCGCGTAGTCGCCGCTTGCGTCGTCGGCGTACTCGATTTCGATCTCCTCGACGCGGCCGCCGCGGGCGTCGAGCGCGTAGCAGACGATGTTGAGCATGTGGTCGATCGTCCACTGGTCGGTGCCGGTCATCTCGACGAACAGATCCCGGGAGTCGGTGGTGACCTCGGTGCGCTTGCCGTTGATGATCGGCGGGAACGAGAACATCCCGACGTCGTCGTAGATGGCCGGCATCGACCCGTAGTCCTCGACCAAGTCGGAGAACTTGTTTGCGGTGTGGTGGGCCATCAAGACCTCCTGGGGAGTCATCTCGTGGTTCTCCTCCAGGGGGACGAAGCGGTCCTCGCGCTTGCCGATCCCGGTGTAGCGGACGGAGTTGCCGCCCGAGGGCGCGACCTCGGTGCGGGGGTCGGCCTCCTCCTCGGGCGTGTCCTCGCCGCCGGTAGCGCCGACCTGGCCCTTCAGCATGGTCAGGTCGTGGACGCCGATGGCGCCCTTGGCGCGCTGGCGGCCCATCGTCGCGTGGAGCTTCTCCTGCAGCTGGATGAGCGATTCGAGGGCGGCCTCGTCCATGTCCAGCCCGCGGACGACGGCGCCGGTGACGTACGGGCGCTCGTCGGGCACGTCGGCGTCGACCTCGATGGTCCAGTCGGCGTCGTTGGTCGTCGGGACGTAGACGCCCCGGTCGTCGCCGTACTGGTAGCGCAGCGAGCGGGCGACACCCTCGACCGAGAGGCGGTCGAGTCGGTCGGGCGCGAACTCCAGCTCGAACTCGCCGTCGTCGGTCTCGCCCTCGTACTCGAGGCCGAGGGCGAACATGTCCTCGCGCAGCTGTTCGTCGCTCTTCTCGTCGTGGCCGGTGAGCTCTCGGAGCTCGTCGGGGTCTATCTCGACGGTCGGCATCAGTACACCACCTCCTCGTTCCGCAGGAACTCCAGGTCCACGAGCGTGCCGTGGACGTCGCGGATGTCTTCGGCGCCGGTCGCGAGCATGAACAGCCGTTCGAGCGCGAGTCCCCACGCCATCACGTCGGCCTCCACGCCGAGCGGTTCGAGCATCTCCGGGCGGAAGATGCCCGAGTTACCGATCTCGATGAGTTCGTCCGTCTCGGGGTGGCGGCCGAACAGCTCGAAGCTCGGCTCGGTGTAGGGATTGTAGTGGGGCTTGAACTGGATGTCGGTGATGCCGAACTGCTCGTAGAACTCGGTGAACGTGCCCATCAGGTCCCGCACCGAGAGGTCCTCGGCCATCACCCAGCCCTCGATCTGGAAGAACTCCAGCAGATGCGTCGAGTCGAGGGTGTCGTTGCGATACGCTTTCTCGATGGAGAAGTACCGTTGGGGCGGTTCCAGGTCGCCCTCGGCGAGGCCGGCGAGGTGACGCACCGAGAGGTTCGTGGTGTGGCCGCGCAGCGCGAGCGCCCGGGCGAAGTCCTCGTCCCAGGGGGAGTGATACCCCTCGCCGTCGGGGCCGACGCCGTCGCGGTGGGCGGCCTCGACGCGGTCGACGAGATCCGGCGGGAGGTGCTCGCGGTCGATCGCCGCCGGCTCCTCGAGGGCGAAGCGGTCCCAGTGGTTGCGCGCCGGGTGGTCCTGGGGCATGAACAGGCAGTCGTTGATGTAGAAGTCGGCGTCGACGTGGGGCCCCTGCATCTCCTCGAAGCCCATCCCGACGAGCACGTCCGTGACGCGCTCGGACATCTCCCGCAGCGCGTGGGGCTTGCCGCCGTGGACCGTCTCGGCGTCCGCCTGGACGTTGTACTCGGCGAACTCGACCGCCTCCCACTCGCCGGAGGTCAGCAGTTCCGGCGTGATCTGACCGACGGTCTCGGCGACCTCGATGCCCTCCATCATCGCGGTGACGCCCTCGTCGGTCAGCGTGACCTCCCGCACCGTCGACTCCTCGCGTTCGACGAGCCCGCGGCGTTCGAGCGACGCGACGGCTTCCTCGTCGGCCTCGTCGGGGGCGATCTCGCCCTCCTCGCCGCGGAGCACTTCGAGGAGCGTGCGCTCGGCATCGGCTTCGAGGTCGAAGTCGGGGTCGACCTGGATGGAGCCGCTGTCGATGGTCCCCATGCCCTTGCGGGCGAAGTTCGAGAGCGCGATCTCGACCTGTTCGTCTTCCAGGCCGCCGCGGCCGATGGCCTGACCGAGTTCGATCGGCTCGTCGACGGCGTCGTTGGAGAGGCCGCCGACCCAGAGGCTGTGTTCGGGCAGGCCGTCGTAGGCGTAGTCATCGCCCTCCTCGGTGAGGACGAGTTCGGCGTCGGTCCGTTCGGTGACGGCGAGCAAGCCCTGTGCTTCGAGTTCGAAGGCGGCGCCGGCCACCGCCTGGACCTGCTCGCCGGTCTCCTCGGCGATCTGTTCGACTGGTGTGGGGTCGTCCGCGCTCGCGGCTTCGAGCACGGCGACCTGCGTTTCCGGAAGTTTCATTCGTTGGTCGTGAATCTGCGTGGTCGTCAGTTAACGGTTGCGAGGTCCGAGCGAAGCGAGGCGCGACCACCGGGAGCGCCTCGGCGACGCGAGCGGGAAACGGCGGTTCCCGCGAGACGTGAGGACCTCGACGATGCGAGCGGCCGCGGGCCACGGGTGACGCGGTCGGCGCCGCGCCGCGAGCCGACGCGGACGGTTTCCGCCGGGACCCCGGGCGTTCGTTTCGACACGAACCGTCGGCCCGGGCGTCCGCCGTCCGTCAGGCGCCGGAGAAAAACCCGAACCCGGATCGCACTGCTGGCCGTTCGCGTGCGATCCGTCCCGTCGAGGGTTCGGGTGCCATGTGAAGGCCATTCACGGCGCCGCGCAAAAGCGTTCCGGACTCGACGACCGGGTCCGACCACCGCGACCCGTCCGAGGTGACCACGAGGCAACGTCTATGCCGCCGGGTCACAAAGGGCGCGTATGGACCGCACTCGCAGCGCCGTGGGTAACTTCGCGATCAACTTCCTCGTGGGCTACGTCCTCGGTCGCGTCCTGCGCGACCGCGACACCGGGGTTCGGGCGGGCGTCGTCCTCGGGACCGTGGGTGCCGTCGCGAGCTGGCGACTGGCCGAGCGGTTCGACGCCGGTGGCGCCGAGCCCGCCGCCGAGCCGATCGAGATCGAGATAGAGGAGTAGCGGCCGCTACGACGGTGGAAAACGGAGAATCCGCGGATAGGATCTACGAGCCGCCGCCGACGACGACCTCGACGGTCCCGTCGGCGTAGGCGATCTCCACGTTCGACATGAAGTTCCCGCGGTGGGCGACCACCACGGTCGTGTCCTCGGCCGGTCGCGTGACGTTGACGGCGTACGTGTCGTCGCTTCTGGCCTCGGCGTAGGCCTCGGTCGCGTTGACGAACTCGTCGGCTTCGGACGCCGAGTCCCAGCTGTGGACCCAGACGGCGCCGGCGGAGCTGTTGCGGGCCGAGGTGAACGCCATCCCGGTGTCGTCGCCCCAGCCATCGGCCGCGGCGGCGGCGTCCGAGGCCGAGAGCTGGCTTCGGAGGACCGCTCGGGTCCCGAGTTCACCGAGCGTCGACTCCAGGAACGGCATCCGCTCGTCGATCCACCAGTTCGACACGTCGGTCCTCACCGAGAGGTCGGTCGGCCCCTCGTCGGTGTCGTGGAGCAACTGCTCGGTCGTCTCGGGAAGGCCGTCCTCGTAGATCGACGGGATCTCGCTGGCCGAGTCGATCTGCGAGTCGACGTACTCGGCGCCGTAGTAGTTCAGCGCGTCGAAGGTCGCCCACTCGTAGGGCGTCGACGCCTCGAAGGCGGCGTCGGCGGAGTCGTGCGCGGTCACGAGGTTGCCGTCCAGGTCGTACTCGTCGGCGTACTCGCGCATGACGGCTTCCAACGTCCCCCGCAAGACGGCGCTCTGGGAGCTGTTGGTATCGATCCAGTCGTTCTGGTAGTGGATCCCGAGTGCGAAGTTGTATGCGAGGAGATACTCGGTCCGGGAGCCGTTCAGGTCGAAGACGGTCTCGTCGTTGAACAGGACCGAGTTCTCTTCGGGGTCGTACGTCGCGTTGACCGGGACCCGCAACCGCTGTGGGTCGTCGGGCAGCCCGACCATCGCGGTCACGAACGCGGTCGACTGATTCTGGCCGGTCGGCAGGTTCGTCACCCTGACGCCCGGCGCCTCGGCCTCTACGTCCATGATCTCGGTGACGCGGCTGAAGACCTCGCTCGCCGAGGGGTCCATCGGTTCGGAGACCTCGCGCGGCGCGTCGACGTTCCCCTGTGCTGCGCCGTCGACGCCGTCGTCGCCACCGCCGCCACCGCCGCCACCGCCGCCGAGCATCCCACACCCGGCGAGACTCGCGGCCGTGACGACCAGCACGACGATCGCGAGCGACCGGGCCGTCGTCATCGCGCGACCGAACCGGCCTCGCTCGTCCGTGTCGATACTACCCCGTCCACTACCACTGTCAGTCATCCGCTCGTTCGTATGCCACTTACGAACATTACCCTTGGGGATTCGTGCCGCGTTCGTGCGGGTGTGCGAGACGGCCGAGACCGCCGTCCCCGTCCCGCGAGCCCTGCAGTCCCCGCCTCACCGGCCCCGTCGATCGGCCGCGACGTTCAGGTCGATGTCCAGTTCGTCGAGCCTCTCGGTCCACTCCGCGCGTTTCTCCTGGTGGTCTTCGAGGAACTCGGCCATCAGCTCGGCGGCCTGCTCCTTGCACCCGCCGCAGAGGCGCTCGCCGCCGACGCACTCCTCGTAGACCTCCGTGGCGAACTCGTCGTCGTCGCCCGCCAGCAGGTAAGCGTACAGCTCGTAGACCGGGCACTCGTCGGCCTCGCCGCCGAGTTCGCGCTGTTCCTCGGCGGACTGGCGACCGCCGGTGGTCGCCGCCTTGACCTTGTCGTAGCCCTCCTCGGGGTCGTCGAGCAGGGAGATGTGCGAGGCGGGCACCGACGAGGACATCTTGCCGCCGGTCAGCCCGGTCATGAACCGGTGGTAGATCGACGAGGGCGCCAGGAAGCCGTAGCCGCCGTGGTCGAGTTCGACCTCGCGAGCGAGGTCCTCCGCTCGTTCGCGGGAGAGCTCGAAGGCGTCGACGTGCTCGTCGTAGACGCGCTTCTCGCCGTCGACGGCCTCGACCAGCGCGTCGAAAGCCGCGTCGGTCGCGTTGCGCCCGAGGAACCGGGTCCGCCGGCGGATCGGCTCCATGCCGGCGTTCTCCAGCTTCTCGAGGACCCCCTCGACGGTGGCCGCGTCGTAGCCGGCGGTCTCGTAGTCGGCGCGGTCGGCGCGCAGGGCGTCGGCGGCGTCCTCGCAGCGCAGGGTGTCGTCGCCGGCGTCCCCGGCGGCCGCGTCGCCCTCGTCGAGCGACTCGTACACCTCGCCGAGCAGGGCGCGCTCGCGCTCGTCTGCGACTTCGAACCCGGCGAACGCCTCGGTGACGCGGAAGTAGCGCATCCGCGCGGCGAGGTCCCGCGCGAGACGCATGTGCGGGTCCTGGTCGGGGCCGACCGGGATCACCGTGGGGCGCGGCTCGTCGGCCTGCGGGTAGAGGATGTCCGCCATCTGCGTGACGACGCTCTGCATGTGCGAGACGTCCGTCTCGCCGTCGAAGTCGTAGATCGCCTGCAGCTCCGAGAAGTTCGCCTCGACGCCGAGTTCGAAGGCCAGGTCCTGCACGTCGCGGTTGGTCGACTGGCGGTACAGTTCGCCCTCCTCGGGGTCGAACCCGAGCGCGAGCAGCGAGAGGACGTAGTCCCGCGCGTGCGTGTCGATTTCGTCCCAGGTCAGACCGCGGGCGCTGTGGGCTTCGAGGTCGGCGATGAGGCCGTAGGCGTCGCCGCCCTGTTGCTGGTGCCAGATGATCTCGTCGAAGACGAGCTTGTGGCCGATGTGCGGGTCGCCGGTGGGCATGAACCCCGAGAGCGCGGCGAAGTCCTCGCCGTCGCGCATCGCGCGAGCGACCGGGCGGTAGTCGCGGTGGCCGAAGATGACCCCGCGGCGCATCAGGTAGTGTGGGTCGGGCACCTCGGGCAGCACCTCGTCGAACGCCTCGATGCCGAACTCGGCGAACAGCTTCCGGTAGTCCGAGACGGTCGCCGACCCCCACGGGTCCAGCGTCGTGTCGTCGGCGCCTTCGGCGTTGACCCCACCGTCTGTGTGGAGCCGGGCCTCCTCGGTGCCGGCGTCCCCCTCGGCCGCGTCTGAATCGGGCGAATCGGATGTCATCGATTGGGAGGTATTCGCCCCGACACGCACTAATAGCGTTCGCTTTCCCCCACCCCGCCGCGCCGATCCGCCGCCCACCGCGGGTCGACCGCCGCCCCAAACTTTATCACCTAGGCACGCGAATTTGTAAGTGAAGAGTAAACTTAATCCAAGTAGTAAATTTTATCCGGGAGTCGCAACTATACCGGTATCCCGAGAGCGTCGACGGCTCTCGACCGCTACGGCCCGGATGCACTGCCTGCCGACCAGCGACAGCGCCACCCATATGACAGTACTCGCACCATACGGCTTCGCCGCGGACGGCGGAACGGAGAGGGAGACGAACGACGAGGCGAACGCGGAGGTCACGGCGACGGAGATCGATCCGACGACCGAGACGCCGGTGGAATCGCTGACGGACCCGGGATCCCTGCGCGGACGGGAGGGACCGACCGTCGCCGAGCGGACGCACGCGCACGAGGACCCGGACCACTGCGAGGCGACGGCCGCCGGTCGGGCGGTCGTCGGCGTGACGAACGACAGCGGAGCGGTGTTGCTCCTCCGCCCGGAAGACGCGGACCGCGTCTTTCTGCCCAACACCGTCGTCGAGGCGGACGGGGACTGGGCGGACGCCGCTCGCCGGGCGGTCGCCGAAGAGGCGGGCACGACCGTCCGACTGGACGGTGTCGAACGGCTTCGGACGGTCGACCACGTCGTCGGAACGGACGGCGACACCCGACACCAGAACACGACCTGGCACGTGCTGTTCCGCGGGTCACCCGTCGACGCGTCCGACGATGTCTCCAGCGGCGTCGACGGGTGGCGCGCCGGCTGGTACGACGAACTCCCGGCCGACCCCGACGAGAGCGGTGACGTGATCGGCGACGTCCGGGCCGTCCTCGACTGACGCCACCCAGACGAAACGTCGGGACGACCTACGGCGTCAGCCGCGTCACGGACAGCCACTCGATCCCGTCCGAATCGTCGGTGTCGGCGGTGTCGTCCTCGTCGCCGACCAGCGCGAACGCCATCGTCTTCCGGACGCCGTGGGCCAGCCGCACGTCCAGCGCCAGATCCCGCGGCGAGAAGGTGTGGTCGCCGGCGAGCACCCGGATCAACAGCTCCGAGTGGCCCAGGTCGTCGACGGACTGCACGTCCGAATACGTCCGGAAGTCCGCGCCGAACTTGTAGCCGGTCTTGGGCACGAGTCCGCGCTCGCGCAGCGACTCGTACACCCGCAGGCGGCGGTCGAAGCGCTCGCCCTCGACCTCGCGGCCGCGCTCGACCACGGCCGCCACCCCACCCTCGACGTCGAGCACGCCCTCGCGGGCGAGATACGACGCTTCGAGCAGCGAGAGCTGTATCACGTCGCCGTCCCGGTCGTCGAGCGGCTGGCCGTAGAACCCCAGGTCGTAGATCGCCGCCGGCGGGTCCCAGAGGAGCGACCGGTCGGACAGCAACTCGCCTGAGACGCCCGTCGGAAGGTCCGCCTCGCTCGTCCCCGACACCTCCCGATGCTCCGTCTGCAGGTAGGTGAGCGCGCCCTCCTCGTCGACGACGGCGAGGACGAGGTCGCCCAGACCGCTCGCCGGAACGGCCTCGCGCTCGCTGACGACGCCGACGCGATAGGCCACCTCGTCGTCCCACGGGCCGGAGCCGCGGGGATAGACGACGAAGTCGACCGCGGGGTCGTCGACGGCCGCCCGGGCGGCCGAGGAGTCGCTCCAGCCAGCGCGTGCGGGCGAGAGGTAGAACCCGCGGTCGCGCAGGTCCTTGTAGACGAGGAAGGCGATCTCCGAGACCGCGGCGGAGGAGAGGAACGCCCGGAAGTCCATCGCCGCGCCGTCGGGCCCCTCGACCGCGTCGAGGTCGCCGCGGTAGAGCAGGTGGGCCGCCTCGACGGGCGCGAGTTCGAGCGACCCGCTGTCGACGGGATGGCCGTAGCCGCTCGAGTCGTAGAAGCGCTCGCGGGCCCGCTCGCCCGCTCGAACCACGTCCCCCGAGAGCGTCGCGTGCATGTGTGAGAGCAACCTACCGCCGCGGAAAGCACCTGCGATCACGGGTTCCGAGTCGACGGGGCCTCGGAGACGCACCGGCGACGGACGGCGGGGACGCTCCCCGCCGAAAGACACACCACGCCGCCGGGCGACCACGGGCCATGGACGCGGTCTGTTTCGACATGGACGGAGTGGTGGTCGACTCCGAGGACTACTGGCACCCCTACGAACGCGAACAGCTCCTCCCGCTGGTAGGCCTGGAGGACCTCGATCTCGACGAGATCACGGGTATGAACTACCGGGAGATCTACGACTACCTCGCCGAGACCTACGAGATCGAGGCCGATCGCGGGGAGTTCCTCGGCTGGTACGAGGAGACCGCGACGGCCATCTACGGCGAGGAGGTCGCCCTGCTCGCCGACGGCGACGAGTTGCTCGCCGAACTCCGCGAGCGCGGCGTCACCGTCGCGCTGGTCTCCTCGTCGCCCCACGACTGGATCGACGTGGTGCTCGACCGCTTCGGTCTCGACTTCGACGCCGTCGTCAGCGCCGACGCCTTCGACGGCCCCGGCAAACCCGAACCGGGCGTCTACGAACACGCCGCCGAGCGGATCGGCGTCGACCCCGTCGAGACGGTCGCAGTCGAGGACTCGCTGCACGGGATCGAGTCGGCGGGTCGGGCGGGGATGCACGTCGTCGGCTTCCGCCACGGCGCCGCCGACGAGACCGACCGGAGCGGGGCCGACTACGTCGCCGACTCCCCGAACGACCTGCGCGAGCACCTGCTCGCCCGCGCGGACGGGGACTGATCAGGGCCGTTCGCACCCCGTATCCAGACACCGCCGACCGGACGGCGTCTCGAACACCGGCAGGCCGCAGTCGCAGGTCCCGTCGACGACGCCCGTGGGGACGCCGAACCCGGTATCGCAGTCGGGGTAGCGCTCGCAGCCGGCGATCAGGCCGCCCCGACGGAGGATCCGCAGGTCCCCCTCGCAGTTCGGACAGTCCCACTCCCGGTCGAAGCGCTCGGTCACCCGGTCGTCGATGGACTCGCAGTCGCGGTCGACGCAGACCTCGAACTCTGCGCCTCGCTCGACCCGAAGCAGGGGGAGCGCGCAGACCGGACAGGACTCCTCCAGCACCGCGCCGTCCCGCGGGATCGAGTACTCCTCGTCGCAGGTCCGACACAGCACGGCCCCGCGGGCGAGGACGAGCCGCCCCTCACAGGTCGGGCAGTCGCCGACCGGGACGCCCGCCCGCGAGACGGGGTGGCGGGCGGCGCCGTGTTCGTCGTGGACCTCGACGCGGAGGTGCTGGTCGCCCTCGCGGGCGTCGAGGACGCCGTCGACGAACTGGACGCTGTCGGCCCTGGTGAGCCAGGCGACCGGCTGGTAGCCGTCGGCGTCGTGGACCAGCACCGTGTTGTCCGGTTTGACCACCGTGACCACGTCGCCGCGGTGTTCGCGCTCGTTGCGGCCGTCGAACGTCGTCGTGCAGTCGCCCGCGACGACGCGCACCTCGTCGTGCATGGGTCGGCCTGGTCGCGCTCTCCGACTTATACCTACGCGTGGCCGCGCATCGGGGCCACGGCGACCGGTCGGTCGTCGCGGTCGACACGGCGGCCAACCGGGAGCGAAGACGGACCGGGCGGCGCTCAGCGCGACGGCACCTGCCAGATGTCGTCGACGAACAGGTGCGACCCGAACCCGCAGAGAAAACAGAGCCCCACGACCAGCGAGACGAGGCGGAGATGCTCGACACCGGCAGCGCGGAGGAGCGTCAGGGTGAGCGCGGTCAGCGCCAGACCCGCGGCGACCCCGAAGGCCGGATGGTGCGTGACTCCCCGGTGGGTCGGACGGACCAACGGGACGGCGCGCGCGGTCGCGACGAACGCGGTCGCGGTCGCGGCGGTGACGGCGACGCCGGCCCAGAACGGCGCGGGGTCGGGCACCGGACCGCGCCGGAAGAGACCGACGACCGACTCCCGCGACGCCGCGCCCGCGAATCCGACGGCCCCCGCGGTCAGGCGCGGCACCCAGACCCGCGCGACGCGGTACGGACGGCTGTTCGGGTGGTCGACGTCCGGAACGACGGCGCCGGCGACGGTCACCGGAGCCCCGACGACGGCCGCGACGACGGCTTCGACCGGCGCGTGAGGGAGCGCCAGGAGGACGGTCCCGGAGACGAGCGCGAGGTGCGCGCCGGCCCCGGCGCGCAGGTGTGCCCGAAACGAACCCATGCTAGCACTCGGATCCGAGGCGGCGGTCGGCCTCGGGAGCGCCGTCGTCGGGCGTCCGGCAGTCGCGGTCCGGCTTCCGTCGGGAGCGCTCGGGGTCGTCCTCCCGGATGGAGTTCCGGCGCCAGGTCACGGGCCGGTCGTCCCCGGACAGCTCGTCGGCCAGGTAGAACCGGACGAGGTCGACCGTCGGCTCGTCGTGCTGGACGGTGACCAGCCGCCGCGCGGTCCGTTCGCGCGCCGTGAGCGCGGGCGAGACGTAGTCCCGCGGCGCCGACAGTATCGTCGCTCTCGGCCGCCGACCGGGCTCCTCGCGGAGGCTCTCGACGACCGGGTTGAGGGGTTTGCCCTTCCCGTTCTTGAGGTCCTCGCGCAGCGCCGGGTCGCCGGGGAGGCGGCCGTCGACGGGCGTCTGCCGAACCGTCGCGGACCCGACCCCGGTGAGCGCGTCGCTTTCGGGTTCGGCCATGAGGTCCGGCAGGTACCCCAGCAGCGGCTGGATATCGGCCGGGTCGCTCACCAGCAGCGTGGCGTCGTAGGACTCGGCGACCGACTCGACGACGTCGGCCGGCGCTCGCGGGACCGCGACGAGGACGGTGTGGAGCCCCTCGTCCGACCACCGCGACGCGCACTCGTCGGGGATCCGGGCGAGGCGGTCGGCCGACTCCGTGTCGAGTTCGGCGACCACGAGTTCCCCGCCGGGGAGCCCCCGGGGCGGTCCCCCGTGCGAGCCGACGAGGTGGTCCGCGATACACCCGGGGTCGACCTCGGGGAACGCCCGGAGGTCGACGCTCGGCACGGCCGGCAGCACGGCCCGGGTCGCCCGTCGGAGCCGGACCGCGAGGGCGGCGGCGGCCGCGGCCGGGACGACCGCGAGCAGGCGCACCGGCCCCGCGGTGGCGACGGCGACCGCGAGGGCGGCCGCGAAGCCGACCGCGAGGACGGCCCCGAGCGTGGCGGGCGACCGCGCGGCGCGTTCGACCCGCGGGAGGACCTCGCCGACCTCGACGGCGCGGACCGCACCGTCGCGTTCGTGGTCAGACATCGGCGCCCGCCTCCCGGAGCGCGGCCCGGACGTCCGGGTCGTAGACGTTCATCTCCTCGGTGAGGAACCGGACGACCTCCTCCCGGGGGTCGGTCGTCGGGCTGCACTCGCGGTCGACCTCTTTGCGCCAGGCGTCGAGGTCGGCGGCGTTCTCGTAGAGCCAGCGGACGTTCGACACCTTGACCGTCCGGACGAACTCGTCGGCGAGCTCCCGCGTGAGCATGACCCGGATGCGGTCGACGGGCGCCTCGAAGGACGTGATCCGGATCCCGTCGTCGTCGGCCAGCAGGTCGTCAGTCAGCCGCGTCTGGTCGTAGTCGCGCGGGAAGACGAGGTACGCTCGGGTGTCGTTGTCGCTCCAGACCCGCAGGTCGTCGGCCGCGAGACCGGGAGGCAACCAGTCGTTCGGGTCGAACCCGAGCAGCTCGTTGTGCGCGCGGCCCAGTCGGGCGCGCTGGTCGAGGATCTCCGAGGCGATCCGCTGGCGCGTGACGCTGACCCCGCCGGCCGGGACCGTCCCGTGGGTGACGGCCGGGCAGAAGAGGTTCATCGTGTCGACGAACACCATCGTGGTGCCGAGTTCGCCCAGCGCCGCCGGGTACCGGGGCGTCTCGTTGTGCGACGCCTTCGAGACGAAGACGTTCTGCGCGTTGTCCCGGTCGAGCGTGGCGAGGTTGAACGCGTTACAGATGCGCTCGCGGTCGGTCGGCGACGGGCTCACGACGAGGATCCGGGTGATGGCGTCGAGCGGCTCGCTGCCGCACGGCCGGATCGACTCCATGCGGATCATCCCGGTGCCGTTCGGCGTCTGGTAGGTCAGCACCTCCGCGCAGTCGCCGAGGGCCTCCGAGAGGTCGTCGAGTTCGTGACGGCCGCCGACCTGCGCCTGGTCGGCGGCCCGGTGGACGCTCCGGCCGCCGGGGCGGTCCTCGCAGCGGTACGTGGTGACGGCGTGGTCGATACCGAGGGTTTCCAGCAGCGCGGCGAACTCCTCGTGGCTCTGGTCGCTGAGGCTCGACCAGAGGTTGACCATCGCTTTGGACTGCTGGTGGCGTTTGAGTTCGGTGCGCGAATCGAACAGGGTGTCGATGTCGAAGTTCATGTGAATCACCGGGTGAGGTGGGCGGTCGTGGACGAGTCGGTGCGGGTGGCCCACAGCAGGCGGGCGAAGACGGCGGCCAGGAGCGTCGCGACCGCGGCGACGGCCGTGACCACCGGCTGTTCGGTCAGCGCTTCGGCGACCAGCCCGGCGGGCCGAGTCGGGAGCCGCTGGCGCGTCTCCCGCTGCAGGGCGGTCGCCCGTTCGTACCGGGTCTCCAGCGCCGCGAGCGACGAGGCGTTCGCCAGCTCTCGGGACTGCTGGTCGATCTTCACCGCGAGCGCGCCGGTCTCGGGGGCGGGGTTCCCGTCCGCCCGCTCGGCCTCGACCATGCGTCGCGAGGCGTTGAGCGAGCGGGCGGCACCGGTGCGGTAGGCCTCGCGGAGCGCGGGCGTCGCCTGCTCGACGGCCGCCCGGTAGGCGTCCCGTGCGCTGCAGTACTCGCCGAGGTCGTAGCTCGTGTCCCCGTCGGACACCTGCCGCGCCGCGGCGTCGATCGTCTCCTCGGGGACGCCGACGAGCGCGTCGTCGTCGACCTGGCGCATCGAGTTCAGCCGCTCGTGAGCGGTCTCGCGCACCGAGACGGGCGCGTCACAGGACTCGTCCCCCTCGCTCGGCATCCCCGCGGCCGCCGGTGCGAACACGGCCAGCGAGACCAGCAGGAGACACGCGGTGTAGGCCGCGACCCGCGAGCGGGCGTGGTTGTCGTCGTCGGTACCGGTTCGTCGGAGGAGAGCGACGGCGGACTCGCGTCCGGACACCGCGGCGGCGCTGTCGTGTCCGAGCGACGGTCGAGTCGGCCGGTCTCCCGGTTCGTTCCGAAGCATGCGACAACAGTACGTAATGGGGGTAGGAGTCCGCGAGCTTCGGTACGGCCACCGCCGGATTCCGGGCGGCGTCCGACCGCCCGGGGTCGACTCGAACGTGACCGCCGTTGGCGAGGCGGGCGTGCCGCTCCCGTCGGGCGGGTTCGAACGCCGGACCCCCGGCGAACCGTTCCGAACGGTGGAACCGGCGGGGCCGTTTGACACAAACCCCCGCTAGATTCGACACCCGTTCCGATCGGCGGCCCTGTCGGACCACCGGCTACCCAGGAAACCGGAGCCGCGACGGTCGGGCAGAAACAGTCAGATACCGCTCGGCAGTTCGATCTCGTCCCCGTCGGCGTACACCGTCGGGTCGCGGATGACGCCGTCGAGGTGGATCGGGGCCGCCGTGTCACCGCCGATCGCGTGGTCGTCGCCGACCGCGATGTGGACGGTCCCCGCGGCCTTCTCGTCGAGGAGGACCGAGCCGACGAGCTCGGTCACGCCGGTGTTGGTCCCGATACCCAGCTCCGCGAGGTTGTAGGCGGCGTCGCCCGCGGTCTCGGCCGCGGACTCGATCTCCTCGCGGACCGCCGGGTCGCTGATGCGGGTCACCTGCCCCGCCTCGACGTCGATCTCGATCGGGTCGGTGTCGTCCAGGAGCCCGTGGGGGCGCATCGTCCCGTCGACCACGAAGGTCCCGTCGCCGCTGGTCGGACTCGTGAACACCTCGCCCGCCGGGAGGTTCGTCATCTCACCGGGTTCGCGGAGGATCCCGGTATCCTGGTACCAGTCGGCCGAACCGGTTTCGAGGGTGATGTCCGTCCCGCGGTCGGTGACGACCCGGATCTCCTCGGCGTCGACGACCTGCGAGAAGATGTCCTCGCACGCGTCGGCGATCCGGTCGTAGTCGGCGTTCAGCCCCGTCTCGAAGACCGTCTCGGTGATCGTCGGGAGCGTCGCGACGCGGGCGCCGGCGTCGGTCGCGGCCGACCGCGCCTGCGTGTGGCTGAGACTGTTGGCGGTCGGCGCGAACACGACGTCCGCGTGCTGCATCGCCGCCGCCACGGGCGTCGGCGGCTCCTCGCTGAACTGGTCGCCGGATCCGTACCTGACGATGGCGGCGTCGTCGGTGGTCTCCCGAGCGACCTCGTAGATGGCTTCCCCCACTGACTGGCACACCTCGTCTGTGACGACGAGACACGATTCTGCGGACTCGAGTCCCAGACACTTCTCGACTGCCGTCTCGGCTGGCCGGCGGAGATCGGTCACAGCGAATCATCGAGTCCGGGCTCAATATGTATTACGAAGCGCCCCACAGATCCGTTCTCGCGGCCGGAAATCCGCGGACGCGGTGCCACCGCACCCGGATGCAGGCGGGAGACGACCGGCGCGGCGGACTCATCGAACGCCGTAGTTCGTCTCCCCGCGTCCGTCGGTCGTCTCCGCTTCCGGCGGGGCGTTCCCGGCCCTGACACCGTGGTTCATGCAGTACTCGTTGTCCGGGTCTGCGTAGTACCGCTCGCCGTCGAAGCGCACGACCACGACCGATTCGGGTCCCGGTTCGAGGTCGATCGCCTCGCCGGAGCGGTCCCCGTCCAGTTTGTTCTCGATCACCGCCTCGACCGCTCGCAGTTGCGCGCCCGAGTAGTCGTCACCGTGCTCGGCGGCCAGTTCGCTCGCGACGTCTCGGCTCATCGGGCCGACGGCCCCCCCGAGTCCTCGTCGGGCGCGTCGACCGCCCCGTCGGCATTGTCGTCGGTAGCGTCGGCACTGTCGTCGGAGCCCTCGACCCCTCGTCGACGCCCGGCCCGCTCGCGGGCGTCCACCACTGCGGCCAGCGTCCGGTCGATCTCCGTCTCGACGGTCTCCAGCCGCTCCCGGACGGCCGTCAGCTCCTCGCCCAGCGTCGCCATCCGCTCCTCGTGGGTCCGAACCGCCGCGTCCTCGCCCTGAAACTTCAGTTCGCCGATACAGTCGGCCTGGAGGCTCCGCTCCCGACGGATGTCGTCGATTCGGGCCTCGAGCCGCTCCTTTCGAGACTGTAACGCCAGCAGTTCGGCGACCGCCTCCGACGACAGGTCGTCCGCGCCGGCGACGCGAACCGCGCCTTCGTGCCGTTCGAGTGTACGCGTCTCGGACATACGGACGAAGATAGGGGCGCGGTCGCTGCGTGTGCTCGGATCGCGGACGGTTCGATCCCGCCCCGGCTCAGTTCCG
Source organism: Halosimplex rubrum (assembly GCF_013415885.1). Classification (NCBI taxonomy): domain Archaea; kingdom Methanobacteriati; phylum Methanobacteriota; class Halobacteria; order Halobacteriales; family Haloarculaceae; genus Halosimplex; species Halosimplex rubrum. Next base: position 904,923 of record NZ_CP058910.1, on the reverse strand, counting down.
TCGACCCCTCCGTCACCTAGCGGGTCCTGGATCCAAACCCCCCTAGCCGAGGCGGAGGTAGCCGAGCGAAGCGAACCGTGCGGTCACGTCCGTCACCGAGCGTCGGCGCCGAGACACTCCGGGGTCACCGACTCGGCGACGAGAGAGACCGCCCACTCGAGCATATCGGGGTGTCTGGCCCCCTTGATCTGGATCGTGCCGGTGCCGAACACGGAGACGCGCATCGTCATCGAATCGAGGTCGCGCTCGTCGTTGTACCGCTCGGTGGGAACGGCGTCGCTCTCTACGACGACGTCGAGGGAGTTCGACCCCTCGTCCGGCGGCTGTACGTCGCCTTTCGGGACGGGGAGCACGTGATAGAGCCTGTTCAACCGGACCGGGACGCCCAGAACCGCCCTCGCCGACATGTTGGATATCCGGCGGTCGTACCGTCTCCCGCCGACCACGCCCGACTCGCGGAGCCGTTCGACCACCGACCCGAGCGCGGTGCAGGCTCCGACCGGATCGTCGACGTCGATGCAGTCGACCATCCCGGAGGTGTAGAACCGGACCAGCCCCTCGTCGTCCAGTTCGCGGACCGCGGCACCGAACCCGTCGTCCGTCTCCGCCCGCTCGTCGATCCACTCGACCGTCGCGAACGCCTCAGCCGGCGGGACCAGGAAGTCGACCTCGGTCGCGACGCGGACGTTGTCGACGAGGAGCGTCCGACGGGGGTCGCGGGGGAAGTGGTCGGCGTCCGCGCTCATCACTCTGTCCGCTCGATACGGACGCCCCCGTTCTCGCTTGCGAGGTCGAGTTCGGCCGCCGCCTCTCGAATCGTTCGGTACCGCTCGCGCGCCCAGTCGACGATGTCCTCGTCGGCCGATTCGAGGGCGATCTTGAGTCGCCCGTTCTGGGTGATGAACAGCACCCTGTCGTCGAAGACGCTGAGCATGTACGGCAACTCCGAGGCGACGTACCACGAGACGGTCCCGTCGGCGGCGTAGTCGTACATCCGCTGCTGGTAGTGAGCGTTGTTGGTGATATCGGAGAAGAAATCGTCGCTGAGGACGTACTCCGCGTCGAACGCGTCGTCGGTGACCAGTTCCGCCTCGGTCGGTTGCCGCAGCCCCAGCGGGAACGGCAACAGCTCCCGGAGCGTCTCGGATTCCCGGAGACACTCCTTGTACCGGTTTTTCACGGTGAGGTCGAGGTCGTCGGACTCCCGGTGGATCGTCGCGTCCTGCGCGAAGTGCGTCACGTCCGGGACGTACTCGTCGTCGCACTCGATCGACCGAAAGAACGGTCGAACTCGGTTGTCGATGAGGAACTCGTCGAAGAGGGTCCGCAGCGAGCGCTCGATGTGTCTCCCCCGCTGGGTCAGGGTTATCTCCCCGTCGTCCTCGCGGACGAGCCCCTCCTTTTTCAGCTCGTCTTTCTTGCTCTTGTTCGTGTACGGGACTCCGGGGTACGCTTCGGTGACCGCGTCCGCGTCGAGGCCGTCGGCGGCGTCGAGGAGAATCTGAAATTTGACCCGAGACTGCGTGAGACTGTTCAGTTGATCGAGAACGGCCTTCACGTCGCTTTCGTCAGGCATGTCGGTCCCACCGTTTCCACTCCTCGTTCAAATGATTTGCCCACGTACAACGATTGAACGCGGGATTCTGGCCGCCTCGTCGGTGTGGTCGCGTGGTCGAATCGGTCGGGGACGAGGAGAGCAGTCGGCGGAGGAACGGGCAGGTGACCGCGGGGACCGCGGTGGGCGCAGTCGGTCGGACGGGCGAGGTCAGTCCTGCTTGTGGCCGTGTCCGACGCGGAGCGCGGCGACGTTCGCGAGCAACAGCCCGACGAACAGCGGGACCTGCTGGACGACCGACCCCGAGACGATCAGGGCGAGCATCGCGAACGGGAGGACGACGGCCGACCAGAAGCCGGCGAACTGGGCCGAACCGACCGCGAACGACTGGAGGCGCTGTACACCGGTAGTCGAGGGGAGTTCGGGAGTGGACCGACGGAACGGGGAGGCGTTGGACATTGTTCGTCACCTACCTCCCACTTGCATCGACTACCCCATATAAAGGAACGACCGCTAGCGTGATTTCGCGTCGTTTCTCCCCGACGGCCCGTTTTATCCGCCCCCGAACCGACCTTTCAGTTGGCTCCCTAACGTTTTAGTACCGTTCGAGAATCGGTTAGAAGATTTAGAACCGGATCTAAGTGGAAAATAGACAGCGTGGGTATATTTTCGACGGACGCCGATTCGCCCCACGTCTCGGGTCGAAAGAGGGGCGACTCGGCGGGGCGACCGGGCCGGTGCGCGCGGCCGGGGGAGTGGTGCGCGCGGCCGGAGAGGCGAGCGCGCGCTCGGGAGGCGGTGCGCGGTCGGCGGTGCCGCCGGTCGACGAGTCGCGTGGCGCCGGCGGCGGTCGCGTCGGGCCGTCGTTCACTCGACGCGGACCGAGCGCGTCTCGACGACGGGGTGGAGCGGGAGTTCCGGGAACGCGACTTCGATCGCGTACTCCAGCTCGTCGGCGTTCCCGCCGAAGACGCCCACGGGAAGGTCGGCCTCGCCGAGATAGCGGTTCCTGGTCGCCATCTCGACCCCGTTGACCGTGACGCGCAGGCCCGCGCGGGCGTCGCCGCCGACGTTCCGGACGGTCACCTCCCGCATGTCGTTCTCGCCGGCGGCGACGCTGTCGGGGAACTCGCCCCACTCGACGACGACGTTGGGGAGCTCGCCGGCGCTGTCGACGACGCGCTCGGCGACGCCCTCGGAGAGGCCGGCGGCGTGTAGCCCCGAGACGCCCGCCTCGCGCACGTCGGCCGGCGTCGTGATCCCCTCGGCGGCCAGTTTGCTCGCCCGGCCGGAGCCGACGCCGTCGATGGCGGTGAGCCCGACCGCGTCGTCGCTGATGCCGTCCTCGATGCGCGCCTCGATGCGGCAGGCGAGGTTCGCGGCCGCGGGGCCGGCCAGCCGGTCGAGGAAGGCCCGGAGCGCGGCGAGCAGGCGCAGCGCGTTCTGGGTGATCACCCACGCGTCGCTCTGCAACTCGCCGGGCGTCGTCCCGCGCATCCGCGATTCGAGGATCGCCAGCACCTTCCGGCCGCCGGGATCCAGGTCGTCGGTCTCGCCGAGGACGGCGGCGACGGCGTCGCGCTCGTCCGACCGGGCGCTGACGCTGTCGAACTCCGCCGCGGTCGCGATGGCCCGCAGGATCCCGTCCTGGTCGAGGCGAGCGTCGTCTTCCTCCGCCTGCTCGGCCAGGTCGGCGAACTCCCGGGCGGTGTCGAGCCGCAGGTAGAACTTCGAGGCGAGCCGTCCGAGCGGCGTGGGTTCGAGGCGCATGTTCTCCCGTTCGACGAACCCGCGGGCCACGAGCGAGCGCAGCGTGTCGCTGACGCGCTCGCGCAGCGCGCTCTCGGAGGCGTACTCGTCGGGGGCGCTCGCCGCGCGCACGTAGTAGAACGTCGTCTCCAGCCAGTCCATCACGTCCTCGATGTCGCCCACCGTCCCCAGCGCGATCTCGGCGTTGAGGTGGGCGTCGAGATCCTCGGCCAGCCGCGACTCGATCTCCTTGCCGTCCCGGAGCAACGCGCGGTACTTGTCGGCGTCCGAGGAGTCACAGACGACCCAGGCGTAGCCCTTGTCGTCGTAGCCCGGCCGGCCGGCGCGGCCGAGCATCTGGAGCACGTCCAGCGGGCTCATGTCCACCTCGCCCTCCAGCGGGTCGTGAAGCTTGGTGTCGCGGATCACGACGCAGCGCGCCGGGAGGTTCACCCCCCACGCGAGCGTCGAGGTCGAGAACAGCAACTGGAGTTTCCCCTCCTTGAACCACTGCTCGACGAGGTTCTTGTCCTCCTTCGAGAGGCCGGCGTGGTGGAAGCCGACGCCGTCGAGCACCGACTGCCTGAGCGTGTCGTTCGAGAGCTCGGCGGCGTCGTTGTGGAAGTCGTAGTCGCCGCGGGCGCCCATGGGAATGTCGCGCTCGACGATCTCGTCTCTGGATTTCTTGGCGGCCTGGACGGTGTCCTGGCGCGAGGAGACGAACACGAGCGCCTGGCCCTCGTCGCGGATGTGCGGCTCGGCGATGTCGAGCGCGCGATACAGGCGGCGGTACTTGTCGGCGAAGGCGTTGTCGCCGTGGGCGTAGGTCCGCACGTCGGCGTGCAGCGGGACCGGTCGGTAGTCGTCGCCGAACTCGAAGGTGTTGTCGGCGGGGGCGTCGAGCCACCCGGCCACGTCGTCGACGTTCGGCATCGTCGCCGACAGGGCGACCACGCGGGGATCGCAGAGGCGACGCAGGCGCGACACCGTCACTTCCAGCACGGACCCGCGCTTCTCCGAGTCGAGCAGGTGGACCTCGTCGATGACGCAACAGTCCACGTCGGTGATAAAGGAGTAGCGCGGCGAGTCGTGTTTCCGGGTGGCCGAATCGGCCTTCTCGGGAGTCATCACGAGGATGTCGGCCCGCTCGGCGCGGCGCGGGTTCAGGTCGCGCTCGCCGGTGACGACGTAGACCGAATACCCCAGGTCCTCGAATCGCTCCCACTCGCTCTCCTTCTCGTTGGTGAGCGCGCGCAAGGGGGCGAGAAAGAGGGCGGTCCCGTCGGCGTCGAGCGCCTCGCAGATGGCCACCTCCGCGAGGGCGGTCTTGCCGCTGGCGGTCGGCGCGCTGACGACGACGTTCTCCGTGGAGTCGAGCAGGGCCGGCAGCACCTCGCACTGCATCGCGTTGAATCGCTCGAAGGGAAAGGCCCCGGCGTAGTCGGGCAGCACCTCCGACACCGCCAGTTCCGTCTCGCCGTCGGCGTGCCGTGACACGAACGAAACCGGGGGCCCCGCCGCCATATGCGTTTCTATGGCGCACTGAAAGTAGTCGGTCGCGGCGGCCGCGCGGCGACCGGAGCGGCCGCCCCCGCTCAGTCCGACGCCGCGGCGTCGTCGGCCGCACGGACCAACATCCCGCCGTCGGTCGACCGGTAGAAGTAGCCGGCCAGCCACAGCGCCGCGGCGACGTTCGACAGCGTGACCCCCCAGAAGACCGCGGCGACGCCCAGATCGAGGACGTACGCGCCGACCGCCGCTACCGGCAGGCGGACCGCCCAGTACTGCGCGAGCGTCGAGTACATGCTCACGTCCGTGTTGCCGGCGCCGTTGAAGCCGGCCTCGACCGTGTAGATGACCCCCAGCGCCCAGTAGCCGTAGGCGAGGATCTGGAGGTAGAGGACGGAGTACTCCAGGGCCTGCCCGGAGAGGTCGGGCACGAACACGTGCGCGATGGGCGCGGGGACGACCCACTGCACCGCGCCGAAGACTGTGAGGCCGACCGCCGCGATGGCGGCGCCGACCCAGGTCGCGCGGCGGGCGCGGGCGGGCTGCTCCGCCCCGAGGTTCTGCCCGACGACGCTGGTCGCGGCCTGGGCGAGTCCCTGCGCGGGGACGAACGCGACGGTGGCGACCTGCGACCCGATGTGGTACGCCGCGAGGGCGGCCGGCCCGCCGACGGCGGAGACGATACCGATCACGCCGACCCGCGCGACCTGCCGACCGCCGTACTGGCCGGCGATGGGCAGCCCCACGTCGAGGACGGCGCGGGCCGCCTCCAGACGCGGGCGGACCGCGTCGCGGGTCAGCCGGAACCTCTCGCGACCGCGCGCGGCGAGCGCGACGGCCAGCAGCGCCCCGGCGCCGTAGCCGATAGCCGTCGCCAGCGCCGCGCCGAACAGTTCGAGCCGCGGGAACACCCACCAGCCGAGGATCAACAGCGGGTCGAGGACGACGTTGACGACGATAGCGGTGAGGTTGACGTACAGCGCCGCCGTCGTGTCCCCCCAGCCGGTGAAGCCGCTCTCCAGCGTGTCGCTCGCCGCGGTCGTCACCAGCGCCAGCGCGTAGGCGGTGAGGTAGCCGGCGGTCGCCGACGCCACCGCGGCGTCGTCGGTGAACAGCGCCGCGACCGCGTCCGCCCCGACGACGAGCGCCGCGCCGATCACCGCCGCGACGGCCATCGCACAGACCGCGGCGGTGAACGGGACCCGGCGCGCGGCCTCGGTCTCGTCCGCACCCACTCGCTGGGAGGTGACCACCTGGCTCCCGGTGAAAAACGCCCGGAGCGGGACGGTCAACAGCCCGACGACGACCGTCGCGAGCCCGACCGCCGCGACCGCGGTCCCCCCGAGGCGGCCGACCCAGAACAGGTCGACGACCGACTGGGCCACCAGCGCGAAGTTCTGGGCGACCAGCGGCGCCGCCAGCACCACGAGCGCGCGCGACAGGGATCCCCCGACGATGTCGTCGCGCGTCACGTCGAACATACCACACTGTCTCGCCCCCATACATGTTAAATATTTGTATTTAGGTGTTGAACGATCTACGGGACCGTTCGGTGACATTTTGTCGGTCGGGGTCGTCGGTCCGCGCGTGAGTCCCTCCCTTACCCCGCCGGTGGCGGTCGCCCTCCAGGTCGTCGTCGCGATCACCGTCGGCGCGGCGGTCCGCTGGCGGGGCCGGTCGGCCTACGAGGGGCCGGCGGACGACGCCGAGACGGCCGCCGCGCTCGGCCGCCTGCGACGCCGCGGCGTCCTGGTCGGCGCCGCGGTCACCGCCGTCTGCACCCGCCTGTCCGGCCTCGCTCGAACGGTCCAGGCCGACGCGACCGCCGAGGTCGCGGCGGCGGTGAGTCCGACCGCGGGCGCGGTCGTCGGCGTGGTCGCCGCGGTCGCCGCCTACGTGCTCCCGGTCGTCGTCGTCGCGCTCGCGGCGCGCCTTGCCACGGTCCCGTACCGCCGCGCGGTCCGCGGCTTCCGCGTCCGCTACCGCGACGCCGCCGCCTGGGAACTCGAACGCGACGGGGTCGGCTTCGCGGGGGTCCTGCTGGCCGCGGGAGTCATCGCGCTGGTCCCCGCCGGCTGGCCTCGCGTCGTCGCCGCGGTCGGCCTCGGGCTGGTCGCGACGGCGCTGGCGCCGTTCGCGCTCGTCGTCGGACTGCGGACCCGCTGGCCGACCGACGCCGAGCGGGCGGCCGTCGACGCCGCCCTCCCCGACGGCATTCGCCTGCGGGTCGTCGACGACCGCACCCGCCTCGGCAGCGCCGTCGCCGCCGGAATCGTCCCGGGCGCCGAGTACGTCTTCCTCACCGAGTCGCTGTTCGACACCCTCGACGGCGACGAGTTGCGCGCCGTCGTCGCCCACGAGGTCGGCCACCACGCGGGCGGGCACGTCCTCCTGCGGTACCTGCTGGTCGCCGTCGCCGCCGGGGCCGCCCTCGGCGCCGCGAGCGTGGCGCCCGACGCCGCACTGGTCGCGGTCCTCGCCGGGACGCCGCCGTTCGCCGTCGCCCTCGCCTGGGTCGTCCGCCGGACGGAGGAACAGGCCGACGCCTACGCCGCCGAGGTGGTGAGCGGGGCCGCCCTCGCCGGTGCGCTGGAGGTGCTGGCAGACCGCCGCTACATCGTCGAGGGCGGCGGACCGGCGCGGTTGCTCTCGTATCACCCGCCCCTCGCCGACCGGATCGAGTGGCTGCGGGGGCGGTCGCCGGGTTCTCCGGGGTCGCGGGTCGGCTGAGCCTCGTTCGACGCCCGGTCCAACTCCCCAGGCTTTTGCCCGACCGAACCCAACCCCCACCAATGAGTCGCGCCCGCAAGCCCGAGTGGCTGAAGACCCGGCCGCCGTCGGGCGAGCGCTTCACGGACATCAAGGAGAGCCTCCGTGAGCGCGACCTCAACACGGTCTGCGAGGAGGCCAACTGTCCGAACCTCGGGGAGTGCTGGTCCGGTCGCGACGGCCCCGGAACGGCCACGTTCATGCTGATGGGCGACCGCTGCTCGCGGGGCTGTAACTTCTGCGACGTCGAGACCGGCGGGATGGACGCCCTCGACCACGAGGAACCCGAGCAGGTGGCCGACGCCGTCGCCGAGATCGGCCTGGACTACGTGGTCCTGACCTCGGTGGATCGGGACGACCTGCCCGACCAGGGTGCCGGCCACTTCGCCCGGACCATCGAGGCGATCGAGGAGCGCAATCCCGGTACCCTCGTCGAGGCGCTCGTGCCGGACTTCCGGGGCGAGGAGCGACTCGTCCGGAGAGTGCTGGACGCCGAACCGGACGTGTTCGCGCACAACGTCGAGACGGTCGACCGCCTGCAGTGGCCCGTGCGGGACCGACGCGCGGGCTACGAGCAGTCGCTGTCGGTCCTCCGGCAGGCCGCCCGCGAGTCCGACTCGTACGTCAAGACCAGCCTCATGCTCGGCGTCGGCGAGTACGACCACGAGGTGTACCAGACCCTCGCCGACCTCCGAAGCGTCGGCGTCGACGTGGTGACGCTCGGCCAGTACCTCCAGCCCTCCCGCTCACACCTGGAGGTCAGCGAGTACGTCCACCCCGACGCCTTCGACACCTGGCGGCGGGTCGCCGAGGAGGAACTGGACTTTCTCTACTGCGCCGCCGGCCCGATGGTCCGGTCGTCCTATCGGGCCGGCGAGCTGTTCGTCGACGCCCTAGCCCGCGAGGGCGAGAGCGTCGAGCGGGCCCGCGCCGAGGCGCGAGCCGGCGGCGACTGACGGCCGTCATCCCGCCGAGCGGCGCGGAACCGACGCGCGTATATCCCGGTCGGACTTCGGATACGGAAATGCCGTCCGACTCGACCACCGTCCACCTGATCGGGGACTCCACCGCAGCGGAGAAAGATCCGGACGAACGCCCCGAGACGGGCTGGGGGACGCCGTTCGCCGAGCGTTTCGACGACTCGGTGACGGTGGCCAACCACGCCCGCAACGGGCGTAGCACCCGCACCTTCCTCGAAGAGGGGCGCTGGGACCCCGTGGTGGACGGTCTGACCGAGACCCACTACGTGTTCGTGCAGTTCGGCCACAACGACGAGGTCCCCTCGAAAGAGCAGTACACGACCGAGTCGGCGTTCGTCGCCAACCTCGAACAGTTCGTCGCGGAGACGCGCGACCGCGGGGCGACGCCCGTGTTGCTCACGCCCATCGCGCGGCGGCACTTCGACGAGGCGGGCGAGCCCGAGGACACCCATCACGACTACGCGGCGCTGACGCGGGAGGTCGCGCGGGACCGCGACGTGGCGCTGATCGACGCGGACGAGCGGAGCCGGGCGCTCCTGGCCGACCTGGGGCCCGAGGGGTCGAAGCCCCTCTACAACCACCTCCCGCCGGGCGAACACCCCAACTACCCCGACGGCGTGGCCGACGACACGCACTTCAGCGAGCGCGGCGCACGCCGGATGGCCGAGCTGATACTCGATGGGGTCGAGGCGCTCGACCTGGGTCTGGCCGCCCGCGTCGACCGCGACGGTCGGTGACCGAGGGCTCAATACCGGTCCGGACCCGACGGTTCCCGACAATAGGGCTCTTAGCAAGGGGCTTCCGTCCGGTCCGCGCGGGCAGGGGTATGGCGTCGCTCGCCGACACCGACATCGAGGACCGACTCACCGACCGCATCCTGCCCTCGCGGGCCCGGATCCCCGAGGAGCCGCCTGCGGGGAACTACGTCGTCATCGACGTGACCCACTTCTCGACGACCGTCGTCGAACTGTTCGAAAACGGCGCCGAGTACGTCCACGTCACCGAGGAGCGCGGCGACGAACACGCGTTCAAGGAGGCCCACCCCGAGGCGCGGATCGGCGGCGGCTCCAGCGACGACTACACCCCCACCGAGGGCTACGACTTCTTCAACTCCCCGACGTGGGTGAACGACACCGACGTGACCGGCCGCCCGACCGCGCTCACCTCGACCAACGGCGGCGCCGCGGTGACGGACCTCCGGCTGGGCGGCGGCGACGACGTGGACGTGTACGTCGGCACCCTCGCCAACGCCCGCGCGGTGGCCGACCACCTCGACGGCGCGGAGAAGCCGACCTACATGGTCGCCGCGGGCTCGAAGGGCAAGCCCTCTCCCGAGGACACCGTCGGCGCCGTCGTCATCGGTCGCCACGTCTACGGCGAGGCGCCGACCGACGAGGAGCGAGCGCTCTACCGCCAGGTCGCCAAGCTCGGCAAAGCGCCCAAGTACGAACAGAAGGCCGACATCCGGCTGAACGACCTCGTCGAGTACGATCTGCGGTTCAGCGAGAGCGCGGTCGTCCCAACGCTCGAGGGCCAGCGGCTCCACGACGTAAGCGAGGAGTAATGCGCGCCGACCTGCACGCTCACACGACCTACTCGGACGGGTCGCCGCTCCCCGAGATGTGCCGCGCGGCCGAGGCGGCGGGCCTGGACGCCGTGGGGTTCACCGACCACTGCATCGTCGTCGACGACGAGTTCGGCCGCCGCGAGCGCTACGACCTCGTCGAGACCTACGAGCGCCGCCGCGAGGCGATCGAGCGGTTCCGCCCGCGGACCGACCTCACGGTCTACGACGCCGCCGAAGTGAGTTACGTCGCCGACGCGGAGGCCGAGACGGCCGACTTGCTCGCCGCGGCCGAGTTCGACTACACGATCGGGAGCGTCCACTTCGCCGGCGAGTACGACTACACGACCGCCTCGGGGTACGCCGACGCGAGCGAGGCGGAACGGCGGGCGGCCGTCGAGCGCTACTTCGACGCCGTCGTCGCGGCGGTCGACTCGGAGCTGTTCGACGTGCTCGGCCACCTCGACCTACCCGAGCGGATGGCGCCGTTGCGCGGCCACGCCCGCCGGTCGGACTACGAGCGGGTCGCCGCGGCCCTGGCCGACTCGGAGACGGTCCCCGAGATCAACGCCGGCCGCGTCCACGACTCGCTCGGGCGCGCGCATCCGGACCCCGCGATGCTCGACGCGTTTCTGGACCGGGACGTGCGCTTCGTCCTGGGCACCGACAGCCACTCGCCGAGAGAGATCGAGCGGCGCGTGCCGGCGCTCCGCGAGGTCGTCGAAGCCCACGACGTTCCGCTGACGGAGTTCGAACCGAAAACGGTCGTACAGTAGCCTCGTGCGGATCTTCTGGAGAACGGACGGACGGCGACCGTCAGGTGAACGCCCAGACGGCCGCGACGAACAGCAGCGACCCGAAAACGAACGACACGTCGCGGGTCCGGACCATCATACCCTCCGTCCGGAGCGCGCGGCTCTGCTCGTCGCCGAGCGAGCGCGAGAACCCCTTGGTCTCCATCGCCTCGACGGTGACCCGCGAGCGCTTCGCGACGTTGAAGATGAGCGGGTAGAACGCCTTCACCGACAACTTCAGCAGGTAGTAGAAGTAGCGCCACTTCAGGAAGCCCGTGTTCTCGGGTACCTGGCTGCGCAGGCGGAAGGAGTTGACCAGGGCGTGGTATTCCTCGACGAGCAGCGGCATCATCCGGTAGCCGTAGGCGATGGCGAAGGTGAGCTGCCGGGGGACGCCCAGCCGGAGCATCCCCTTCGAGAGCTTCCGCGGGCTCATCGCCGAGAAGACCGCGAGGCTGATCACCGAGATGATGGTCAGCTTCAGGAAGAAGGGGACGACCGCGCCGACGGCGTCGATGCCGACCTCCTGGCTGGTGAGGGCGGTGTCGACGCCGCGGGCGGTCGCCCCCGCGGCGATCGACCAGACCTCGCCGAAGACCGCGGGGTCGAGCGTCGCGACCGCCTCGGTGACGCGCCCGGCGTTGTCCCCGAGGTAGCCGAAGGCCTGGATCGCCCCGCCCACCGCCGGCACCATCACGACGAAGAAGCCGACGTTCGTGACCTGGCCGAACAAAAGCAGCGCGAGCAGGTACTTGCTGACCTGCGAGAGGGCGGCGAGGGCGAACGCCGCCGCCAGCAAGACCGCGAGCGGGAGCGGGTCGTAGAACAGCCACGGGACGATCATGAACAGGACCGTCCATAGCAGGACCACCCGGGGGTCGAAGCTGTTCAAAAGCGCCCGGTCGTTGTCGTAGGCCGTCCGCATCAGGTCGACCTTGATGTCGGCGATCGAGATGTCGGTGACCGCGTCGACGTACTTCACCGACGGTCACCCCGTGTGTTCGTCCCGTCGTCGGCCCCGCCGACGCCCGGTCCGCCGTCGGCGAGTGCGTCGGTCGCCTCGGCCGCGTCGGTCAGGGTCTCGACCATCTCGTCGGCGGTGAGCGCGGCCGGGTCGACCCCCAGCCGGTCGCTCAGTTCGACGACCTGCGGGCGGCGGAGGTCGGTGCGTGCCAGCAGGTCGGGGTCGTCGAACACCTCGCCGGGCGGGGCGTCGGCGAGCACCGTCCCCTCGCCCATGACGACCACGCGGTCGGCCCACTCGGCGACCAGCTGCAGGTCGTGGGAGGCGACGACGACGGTCTCGACGCGGCTCTCGGCCTTCCGGAGCATCCCCGTCACTTCGCGGCGGCTCTGCAGGTCGAGACTGCCGGTCGGCTCGTCCAGCAGGACGACCGTCGGGTCGGTCGCGAGGCCGATGGCCAGCGAGGCCCGGCGCTGCTGGCCGAGACTCAGCAGCCGGCCGTCGCGGTCGGCCAGATCCGTCAGGTCGAGGTAGTCGAGGATATCGTCGACGCGCTCGTCGGCGTCCTCGGCGCCGCGGTTCCGCAGGTAGTAGCCCACGTCCTTGCGGACGGTGTCCTCGACGAACATCTCCTCGGGGTTCTGGTGGATGTAGACGGTGTCGTCGGCCAGCGTCTCCGGGAGCGTCTCGCCCGTGTCCCGGCCGAGCACCGTCACCGTCCCCTCGTCGGGGGACTCCAGCCCCGTGATCAGTCGAAGGAGCGTCGACTTGCCGGCGCCGTTGGCGCCGACCAGCGCCACGCGGTCACCCGCGTACAGGTCCAGATCGACGCCGTCGAGCACCCGGTTGTACCCCTCCCGGAGCGTCGGGTAGCCGTGGCCGACGCCGTCGAGGGTGATCAGCGCGTCGCCGCCTTCGCCGGCGGCTGGGGACCCTCGCGCGGCCCGCTCGCCCCCATCAGCCGCGCGGAGTCGCTCGCCGCGGCCGACAGACGGGAACGCCGTCGCCGCCTCGTCGACGGTGACGGGGTAGCGCCCGTCGTCGAGCGCGCCCGTCCCCTCCGGCAGGTCGGCGCCGATGCCCGTGACCTGCGGCGGGTGGATGTCGTGGGCCTTCAGGTCGTCCAGCCTGTTGAGCCCGACCTCGACGGGCTCTTTCCAGGCGACGCCGCCGTCGGAGACCAGCACCATCTCGTCGCAGTAGTCGGCGACGAACTCCGAGTGGTGCTCGATGACGATCACCGTCTTGCCGTGGTCCTCGTGGAGTCGGCGGAGCTGCTCGTAGGCCTCGCGGGCGTTGTGCGGGTCCAGCTGGGCGGCGGGCTCGTCGACGAAGACGAACTCCGGGTCCATCGCGAGCACGCCCGCGAGCGCGACGAGGTGTTGTTGCCCCCCGGAGAGCTCCCAGACGAACCGGTCTTCGAGGTGTTCCAGGCCGACCATCTCCAGCGCGCGGGTCGCCCGCTCGGCGTAGTCCTCGAGGCCGTGGTTCAGCGGGGCGAACTCCACGTCGTCGCGCACGGTCTCCTGGACGAGCTGGTTCTCGAAGTCCTGGAAGACGTAGCCGACGGTCTTCGAGAGTTCGGCGACGCCGGCCTCGCGGGTGTCGGTCCCGGCGACCGTGACGCGGCCGTCGAACCGCCCCTCGAAGAAGTGCGGGATCAGCCCGTTGAACGTCTTGCACAGCGTCGTCTTGCCGCTGCCGTTCCCCCCCACGACGGCGGTGAACTCGCCGGGCTCGATCCGCAGGTTCGCGTCGCGCAACACCGGCTCGTCGCCGCCGGGGTACTGGAACGTCAGGTCCTCGACGACGATGTCTGATGAAGGCATGAAAACGAAACCGCCGGGCTAGACCCCGCCCTCGACCTTGCGCTGTCGGTAGGCGACGAGGCCGAACGCGATCAGGGCCGCGGCGACGATCGGCACGAACAGGAACGTCTGGCCGTAGGTCTCGACGAACTCCGGCGTGAACGTGACGATGCCGCCGCTGGTCTCGCTGAACGTCTCGACGGCGAACGCGACCGGCAGGACCGCCACCCAGGCGACGAGTCGCTTCAGCGACGAGCGCGTGAACATCGGCCCGGTACGCCCGTCGACCGGCTGCATCCCCAGCAGCGGCTCGATCTTCCCGCGCAGGCGCGGATACAGGAACAGCGTCGGAACGGCGCCGAAGACGATCCCGGCGACGACGATCTGCATCAGCGCGCCCATCCCCTCGGTGGCCCACACCGTCGCGGGGAGCCACGAGATCGCTTCGAGTTCCTCGACGCCGACGTAGAACTTGCCCACGTCGATGAACCACGCGGCGGTCTCCTCCATGGCTTTCGCGAGGAAGCCGACCGCCGCGACCTGCTTGACGTCCGACGGGTCGGTGATCAGCGACATCGCGAAGAACCACGACGCCGTGATGACGACGAGCCCCTCCACCGCCCCGAGCGCGCTGAAGTCGCCGATGAGGATCTCGCCGAAGACGATCCCGCCGACCGGAATGGCCAGACAGGCCCAAAAGGAGCGAAACAGGAGGACGACCGACATCGCGACGAACCAGAACGGTCCGATCGAGACGCCGAGCCCGCCCACCGAGAACTCCGGCAGCAGCTCCGTGATCATGCTCTGCAGACCGTGCAGCGACATGACGAGGATGAACGCCATCATGTCCCTGTGGTCGAAACTGAACACCCCGCTCGAATCCGCCGATGTAGTCGTCGCCATACGGGCGGCGATCCACCGACTCGTCCCTTAACCGCTGGTATGAGTGCTATATCCCCGGATTGACGGTTCGGTACCGGGACGTTCGCCAGGGAGACGATCCAACGGCTATTGAGCAGTCATAGCGCAACCGACTCGCAACCTCCGACGGCTCGGGGCGTCCGACCGTTCCCCGACGGCGGCGACGTGCCCACGAGGGTACGATCGTGCCCTTTGGACGAACGACCAGTTTCGACCCGGTTCGGACGGAGATATCTTCGATATTTCCGCCCCGATAGCGCCGTTTCGCCCACCGCGACCGGCAAGAATGGGCCACAGCGAAAGCTATTTACGAAAATCCTTAAGCCGACAGCCCCCCTTGCTCCGGGTATGTTCCCGAGGAGGGAGTTTTCGTGAGTACTTTGCAGCGCGACCCGGGAGACCGGGTCCAGATCCTGGACGAGGACGGCCAGGTACGGGAGGGCGCGACCGTCCCGGACCTGTCGGAGGAGACGCTCGTCGAGATGTACCGGGAGATGAAACTCGCCAGGCACTTCGACCAGCGGGCGGTGAGCCTCCAGCGCCAGGGTCGGATGGGGACGTATCCGCCGATGTCCGGCCAGGAGGGCGCCCAGATCGGCAGCGCCCACGCGCTGGCCGACGACGACTGGCTGTTCCCGAGCTACCGCGAGCACGCCGCGATGCTCCACAGGGGCCTCTCGCTGGAGCAGACCCTGCTGTACTGGATGGGCCACGAGGAGGGCAACGTCCGCGAGGACGTGAACATCTTCTCCGTCGCCGTCCCCATCGCCACGCAGATCCCCCACGCCACGGGCGCGGCGTGGGCGTCGAAGCTGCAAGGCGAGCACAAGGCCTTCCTCTGTTACTTCGGCGACGGCGCCACGTCGGAGGGCGACTTCCACGAGGGGCTCAACTTCGCGGGCGTGTTCGACGCCCCCGCCGTCTTCTTCTGCAACAACAACCAGTGGGCCATCTCCGTCCCGCGCGAACGCCAGACGGCGAGCGCCACCCTGGCCCAGAAGGCCGACGCCTACGGGTTCGAGGGGGTACAGGTCGACGGGATGGACCCGCTCGCCGTCTACCAGGTGACGGAGGCCGCCGTCGAGAAGGCCAGACACCCCAACCCCGACGAGCTGCGACCCACCCTGATCGAGGCGGTCCAGTACCGCTACGGCGCCCACACCACCGCCGACGACCCCTCCGTGTATCGGGACGACGCGGAGGTCGAACAGTGGCGCGCGAAGGACCCGATCCCGCGGATGGAGCGGTTCCTCCGCGACCGGGGGATCCTCGACGACGAGCGCGTCGACGCCATCGAGAGCGACGTGGAAGACGCGGTGGCCGACGCCATTGCGGCCGCCGAGAGCGTCAAGCGGCCCGACCCCGCGGAGCTGTTCGCGCACGTCTACGAGGGGATGCCCGACCGGCTGGACGAACAGCTCGCGTACCTGCGGCGGCTGCGCGACCGACACGGCGACGAAGCCCTGCTGGAGTGACCATGAGCGAGACCACCGACACCGAGATCGACGACGAGGTATCGAGCGACGAATCGCAGAGCCTGACGCTCGTCCAGGCGGTCCGCGACGGGCTGGCGACGGAGATGGGCCGCGACGAGCGCGTCCTCGTGATGGGCGAAGACGTGGGGAAAAACGGCGGCGTCTTCCGCGCCACCGAGGGCCTGCTCGACGAGTTCGGCGAGGACCGCGTGATCGACACCCCCCTCGCCGAGTCGGGCATCGTCGGCACCGCCATCGGCATGGCCGCCTACGGGCTGCGCCCGGTCCCCGAGATCCAGTTCATGGGGTTCATCTACCCCGCGTTCGACCAGATCGTCTCCCACGCTGCGCGCCTGCGGACGCGCTCGCGCGGCGAGTTCACCTGTCCGCTCGTGATCCGCGCGCCCTACGGCGGCGGCATCCGCGCCCCCGAACACCACTCCGAGTCCAAGGAGGCCTTCTTCGTCCACGAACCGGGCCTCAAGGTGGTGATCCCGAGCACGCCACACGACGCGAAGGGGCTGCTCGCCGCGGCCATCCGGGACCCCGACCCGGTGATGTTCCTCGAACCCAAGCTCATCTACCGAGCGTTCCGCGAGGACGTGCCCGAGAGCGAGTACACCGTGCCGCTCGGCGAGGCCGCGGTCCGCAAGGAGGGCACCGATATCTCCGTGTTCACCTGGGGCGCGATGACCCGCCCGACGATGGAGGCGGCCGACAACCTGTCGGGCGAGATCGATGTCGAAGTGGTGGATCTGCGGACGCTCTCGCCGATGGACGAGGAGACCATCGTCGAGTCGTTCGAGAAGACCGGTCGCGCCGCCGTCGTCCACGAGGCGCCCAAGACGGGCGGGCTCGCCGGCGAGATCACGGCGACCATCCAGGAGGAAGCGCTGATCTACCAGGAGGCACCGATCGAGAGGATCACGGGATTCGACGTGCCGTACCCGCTGTACGCGCTGGAGGACTACTACCTGCCCGAGCCCGAACGCATCGAAGACGGCATCAGGGACGCCGTCGAGTTCTGAGCCATGGTCCGCGAGTTCAAGCTCCCCGACGTGGGAGAGGGCGTCGCCGAGGGCGAACTGCTGGAGTGGCACGTCGAACCGGGCGACACCGTCTCCGAGGATCAGGTCGTCGCCGACGTCGAGACCGACAAGGCCGTCGTCGACGTGCCCTCCCCCGTGAACGGCACCGTCCGCGAGTTGCTCGCCGAGCCCGGCGACGTGGTCCCCGTCGGCGAGGTCATCATCACCTTCGACGTGGAGGGCGAGGCGCCGACCGGCGCCTCGGGCAGTCAAGCGGCGGAGCCGCGAGACGGCGGTGAGGCGTCGGCGGAGAGCGAGCAGGACGCGACCGATTCGGCGTCGGGCGACGGCCAGGGCGGGCGCGTCTTCGCTGCCCCGAGCGCCCGCCGGCTCGCCCGCGAACTCGGCGTGAACATCGCCGCCGTCGACGGGTCCGGTCCCGGCGGTCGCGTCACCGAGTCGGACGTGCGCGCCGCCGCCGAGTCCGACGATGCCAGCGACGACGGGACCGACGACGGCAAACAGCTCAAATCCGCGGTTTCGCGGATCGACGACGGTGAGGGCGGCGACGGCAAATCGAGCGTCGGCGACGGACTGAAGTCCGCGGTCTCCCGCGTCGACGACGGCGATACGGAAGCGAGCCCGTCCGAAGCGACCGGCGGCGCCGTCGAGGCCGCGAGCCGCGATCGGACGCTGGCCGCGCCGGCCACCCGGCAGGTCGCCGACGACCTGGGCGTCGACATCGACGACGTGCCGACCGACGAGGTGCGCGACGGGCAGGCGTTCGTCGACGAGGCCGCCGTCCGCGAGTACACCGAGGCCCAGCAGCGGGCCCAGGAGGCGGACGCCGAGGCGCTCGCCGACGACGCCGGCGAAACGGAGACTGCGGCCGGCGGCGAGGCGAGCGAAACCGTCGACGCCGCCGAGGGCGACCGCCGCGAGCCCTACGCGGGGATGCGCCGTACTATCGGCGAGGCGATGCAGCGCTCGAAGTTCACCGCGCCCCACGTCACCCACCACGAGAAGGTGGACGCGACGGCGCTCGTGGAGACGCGGGAGAAGCTCAAAGCGCGCGCCGAGGAACGCGGCGTGAAGCTCACCTACATGCCGTTCGTGATGAAGGCCGTCGTCGCCGCACTGGACGAGCATCCGGTGCTCAACACGCAACTCGACGAGGACAGCGAGGAGATCGTCTTCAAATCGGACCGCAACGTCGGCGTCGCGACCGCGACCGACGCCGGGCTGATGGTGCCGGTCGTCGACGACGTCGACGAGAAGGGCCTACTGCAACTGGCCTCGGAGACGAACGAACTCGTCGCGAAGGCTCGCGACCGCTCGATCGCCCGCGCGGAGATGCAGGGGGGTACCTTCACGATCACCAACTTCGGCGCCATCGGCGGCGAGTACGCCACGCCGATCGTCAACTACCCCGAGACCGCGATCCTGGGGCTGGGCACCATCGAGGAACGGCCGGTAGCGGTCGACGGCGAGGTGGTCGCCCGGGACGTGTTGCCCCTGTCGCTGTCGGTGGACCACCGGGTCGTCGACGGCGCCGACGCCGCGCGGTTCGTCGAGACGCTGAAAGAGTACCTCGAAGACCCGACGCTGCTGTTGCTGGAGTAGTTCGGAGGGCGGCGAGCAGCGACTCGGTGTCCCGCCGGGCGAGCGTGACCGCGACGGTGCCGTCAACCCGCCTCTTTTTACGCGGGCACTCCACCCTCCGACAATGGTCGTCGGAGACGTGACTACCGGAACTGACGTACTGGTCATCGGCGCGGGACCGGGCGGCTACGTCGCCGCCATCCGCGCCGGGCAGCTCGGTCTGGACGTGACCCTCGTCGAGAGAGACGCCTACGGCGGCACCTGCCTGAACTACGGCTGCATCCCCTCGAAGGCGCTGATCTCCGCGACGGACGTCGCCCACGACGCCGGCGACGCCGAGGAGATGGGCATCTACGCCGACCCCGCCGTGGACCTGCAGCGCATGGTCGAGTGGAAAGACGGCGTCGTCGACCAGCTCACCGGCGGCGTCGAGAAGCTCTGCAAGGCTTCGGGGGTGAACCTCGTCGAGGGCCGCGCGGAGTTCGCCGGCGAGCACACGGCCCGAATCGTCCACGGCGGCGAGGGCCAGGGATCGGAGACCATCGAGTTCGAGCACGCCGTCGTCTCGACGGGGTCTCGACCCATCGAGGTGCCGGGCTTCGAGTTCGACGGCGAGCAGATACTCTCCTCGCGCGAGGCGCTCGCCCTCGACGCCGTCCCGGCGAGCATGGTCGTCGTCGGCGCCGGCTACATCGGGATGGAGCTCTCCACCGTCTACCAGAAACTGGGCTGCGACGTGACCGTCGTCGAGATGCTGGACGACGTGCTCCCGGGGTACGAGGACGACGTGGCCCGCGTCGTCCGCGAGCGCGCCGAAGCCCTCGGCGTGGACTTCCACTTCGGCCAGGCCGCCGATAGCTGGGAGGAAGCCGGCGACGGCATCACCGTCCGCACCGAGGACGAGGACGGCGAGATCGCGGAGTTCGGCGCCGAGAAATGTCTGGTCGCCGTCGGTCGCCAGCCCGTCACCGACACCCTCAATCTGGAGGCCGTCGGCCTCGAACCGAACGAGGACGGGTTCCTCGAGACCGACCACGAGGCCCGCACGGACGTCGAGCACGTCTTCGCGGTCGGCGACGTGGCCGGCGAGCCGATGCTCGCCCACACGGCCAGCGCCGAGGGCGAGGTCGCCGCGGAGGTCGTCGCCGGCGAGCCCGCCGCGCTGGACCACCAGGCGATCCCCGCGGCCGTGTTCACCGACCCCGAGATCGGCACCGTCGGCATGACCGAGGACGAGGCCGCAGAGGCCGGGTTCGACCCCGTCGTCGGGCAGTTCCCGCTCCGGGCCAACGGCCGCGCGCTCACGCTCGACGAGCGCGACGGGTTCGTCCGCGTCGTCGGCGACGACGACAGCGGGTTCCTCCTGGGCGCCCAGGTCGTCGCCCCCGAGGCCTCCGAGTTGATCGCCGAACTCGCCCTCGCCGTCGAGATGGGCGCCCAACTCGAAGACGTGGCCGCCACCATCCACACCCACCCCACCCTCTCCGAGGCCGTCGGCGAGGCCTGCGCGAACGCGCTCGGAGAGGCGATCCACACGCTGAATCGGTGACTCGCGGCCGGCCTGTCCGTTTGTGCCGACGTGCGTTCCGTGTTGGCGCGTGCTGTCGAGCGGTGCGAGGCGCTGTGCGCCTCGAAGTGAATCGCGCGGGAGCGAAGCTCCCGCGGACCGTGCGAGCGAGCCTCTTGCCCGCGAGCAGCGGCTTTGCCGTGAGCGGACAGTGCCGAGAGCGGGGATGTGTCGCGTGGTTCGAGAGCGCGGGCCGAAGGCTCTCAGCTCTCACGCTGGACGGATAGGACCGCCACCTCAGAGGGGGATTCGACCGATCAGAGGTCTTCCTCGCCGAACTCGTCGATGCGGTCGTGGACGTAGGCGGTCCACTCGTCGAGGGTCTCGTGCATCAGCTCGCGGGCCTCGGGCAGCGGCGTCGCGGCGTACTGATAGACGTGCCCGCCGCCGTCTAACAGTCGCCGCTCGCGTTCGGCCAGGCCCTTCTCGCGGAGCGTCGACAGCGAGCGGTTGACGTTGCTGCGGTCGCGTTCGAGCTGGTCGGCCAGCTCGGCGACGGTGCTCCCGGGGTAGTCCTGCAGCGTCAGGAACGTCCGCACCTCGTGTTCCTGAATGTTGAAGACGCAGGCGAGCACGTCCGCGA
Organism: Halosimplex rubrum; assembly: GCF_013415885.1. Classification (NCBI taxonomy): domain Archaea; kingdom Methanobacteriati; phylum Methanobacteriota; class Halobacteria; order Halobacteriales; family Haloarculaceae; genus Halosimplex; species Halosimplex rubrum. The sequence goes on along the minus strand of NZ_CP058910.1, from coordinate 884,055 downwards.
AGCCCGGCTGCTCGTCGAGCATCAACTCCCGAAACCGCTGGGGCGAAGGGTCCGCCTCGACCATGGTGTCGCTGACTTGGCACCCCCGCTGCTTAAACGGACACGGTAACCCGGCCGGGACGACCGGCGAGTCAGCGACCGTACCCCTGCTCGATCAAGCAGGTTCGCATCGCCGACTCGGTCTCGTGTCTGTGCAAGCGCGTCGGCGTGTCGCAGTAGAAGACCTCGCCGTCCCAGCGGAGCGTCACCTCGTGCTCGGCGTCGAGAAAATCCGTCCGCAGTCGGACCCGGCCCTCCGATTTGATCCGGTCGAGCAGCTCGTCGGCGTCCAGCGCGCCGGCGTCGACGACGGGCGGGTCGGCCATCACCGCCCGCTTCGACCGCTCCGACAATCAGTGTTCGCCGGTCGCGCGGCGGTCGCACACACGCCGGTGTCCGCGTCTCCCCGTCCCGGAGTTCCGATCCACCGCGGACCGAACCACCCGTTCCGACCCTCCGCGGATGCCCACCGCGGCCCCACCCGTCTCACTGCCGGCTCGGCCCGCCACGTCGCCGGCACCGTTGTCCCACCGCCGGGATCGCCCGGCTCAGTGCCAGTTGCGGTGGGGGTGGGGCTGGTTGTCGCCGCGGTCGTCGTAGTACTTCAGCCCGATGAACGAATCGTCGAGGTTGCCCATCAGCGCCGTGTACACGTCGTCGGCCGACTCGTAGGTCCCGACGTTCGACCGCGCCAGCACCGTCTCGACCGTCGTCGTGTCGCCCGTCGGCGCCTCGATCTCCACGTCGCCGACCCGGTCGGCGACCGTCGCCGCGTCCGTCGGATACTCGCACGATTCCGTGAACAACTGCCGCGTTTCTGTGATCCGCATCTGTACGCCACGATTATTCTACTGCATTATAAATCATTAGGGTTTCTGGGTGTCAATATCTCGCACGGATTCGGGGCCCCGTTCTGGACGAGCGTGGACGGCGCCCCGGAAGAACTGACGAGTCCGGTGCCACCGGTCGGTCCGTCGTGCCCGCGAGGGGAACGCTCAGTCGGCGGTCGACTCGTCGCGGTCGGGTCTGTCGTCGCCGAGGCGGCCCTCCTCGCGTTCGCCGCCGAACTCGTCGGGTCCGTCCGCGTCGCGGTCGCGGAGCCGGCCGCCGATGTAACCGCCGAGCGCACCGAATCCGCCCGAGAAGAGCGCCGCGAACAGCAGCGACACGAGCACGACGCCGACGACCAGCAGCGCGACGCCCACGGCGTCGACCCGCAGGGTCCCGACGGCGACGCCCGCGGCCACGAACAGGAACGCCACTGCCAGCGGCAGCACCGACAGCAGCCCCGACAGCGCGCCCACCCGCGTCGCGCTCGTCCGCTCGTTGCGGTGGAGGTACCCGGCGGCGAACCCGCCGAGCATCGGTGCGAACGGCAACAGGAACGAGGCGACCGCCGTCACCACGCCACCGGCGGCCGCGTCTGTCCACGTGTACGTCGGGTCGGGTCCCGTCCCGGCTTCCCGGCTCCGCTCGCGCCGCCGATGTGCGACGAACGCCAGCGCCGCGGCCCACGACGACAGCCCCGTCACCACGAGTCCGATCCCGCTCCAGCGCGCCGTCGCGAAGCTCACGTCCACCAGCGCCGCGTCCGTGAACACCTCGGAGACGATCATCCCCTCCGCGACCAGCTCGGCGATGACGTCACGGTCCGCGGCCACTGCCAGCGCCGCCCCGCCGAAGCTCACCGCCAGCCCGTACAGCCCCAGTAGTATCGGCACCGCCCAGTCCACGACTCGCCGCGCCCGTCGCTCTGTACTCCCGCTTGCCGGTCCGCGCTCGGTCACGGTCGTCTCCGTCGAGGCCATACGATACATTGGACCGGCGACACCTTGACCATCGTAGACCGTTCTCGCCGGTCGAGACGCCTTACCGACGATAGTCCGAACCTAGGGCGACGCGGGTTCGTGAACACGGCGGCTCCCGCTCGCGTGAAGAGTAGCTTTACAGACCTGTGAGTCGAACGTCATTTACATGAGCGACGTGCTACTGTACGCGCTGGCCGTCCCGGCCGCTGTCGTCGGGATCGTCGTCGCGCTCTTCCTCCACGAGGCCGCCCACGCCGCGCCGGTCCTGCTCGCGGGCGGCAGTTCACACATCTCGGTCGGGAGCGACTCGGGGCGGACGGCCCGCTTCGGTCCGCTGACGGTAACGGTCGGGTTCGACGGCGTCCGGAAGCTCGTGGCCTACGGGTATCACGAGTGGGAGGGGACGCACTCGAAGCGCGTCCGAACGGCCTCCATCGCGGCCGGGCCGGCGATGACGGTCCTCATCGTCGCGGCGCTGGGCCCGGTCATGTTCCGCGACGGTACCACCCCGATATCGTTCTGCCTGCGGGCGATCTTCTACAGCGAATTCTTCCGGGCCGTCCAGACCATCGTGCCGCGGACGTACTCCCGCGGCGCTTACGCCGGACTGGACAGCGACGGGAAACAGTTCCTCAGGCTCGTCCGGTCCTAACCCACCTTTTTCCGCTCGGGTATCCTCGCTCGTACTCCGAGAGAGCCAAGCTCTCTCGTCATCACGACCGAGCGCGTAGCGCTCGTTCGAACGACTCCGCTCGCTCCGAGACCACCCGCGCAAAAAGGTGGGGCAAAAAGCGGGCCTCACTCCGTTCGGCCCGGTGAACCGCGCGCCGCGGGCGCGCGGACGCTATTCCTGCTCGGCCAGCCACGCCAGCAGCCCTTTCTGTGCGTGCAGGCGGTTCTCGGCCTGGTCCGGCAGCCACGTTTTTCGACGAGTGGTGCTCGCAGGGAGCGAAGCGACTGAGGACACCCGAGGAGAAAAACGTGGGCGAAAAACGCGCTCACTGCGCTCACGGCGCTTCGCGCCGTTCGCAACGAGGTGCTCCTTTCGTCGCACCTCGCTTCGCTCGCGCGGACGCTATTCCTGCTCGGCCAGCCACGCCAGCAGCCCTTTCTGGGCGTGCAGGCGGTTCTCGGCCTGGTCCCAGACGATGGCGTTGTCGCTCTCGATGACGGCGTCGGTGACCTCCTCCCCGCGATGGGCGGGCAGACAGTGCATCAGCGCGCGGTCGCCAAGCAACTCGGGCGTGATCTGAAAGCCCTCGAAGGCCGCCAGCTTCTCCGCGCGCTCGTCCTCCTGACCCATGCTGACCCACACGTCCGTGTACACCACGTCCGCGTCGGCGATGGCGGCCTCGGGGTCGGTCGTCGTCGCCGGTGCGGTCCCGAGCCCCTCGGCGCGCTCGAGGACGCCCTCGTCGACGCCGTACCCCTCGGGCGTGGCGACGGTCAGGTCTAGGCCGGACATCGCCGCGCCGAGGACGAACGACTGGCAGACGTTGTTGCCGTCGCCGACCCACGCGACCGTCGGGTCGTCGAAGTGCTCGCGGATCGTCAGCAGGTCGGCGAGCGTCTGGCAGGGGTGGGCGTCGTCGGTCAGCGCGTTGATGACGGGGACCTCGGCGTACTCGCCGAGTTCGACCACGTCGGCGTGGTCGTACACGCGGGCCATCACGAAGTCGACGTAGCGACCGAGCGCCCGCGCGATGTCCTTCACGGGTTCGCGCCCGTGCAGCCCGATGTCGTCTGGACCGAGGAAGACGGCGTGACCGCCCAGCTGGGTCATGCCGGTCTCGAAGGAGACGCGCGTCCGCGTCGACGGTTTCTCGAAGATCATCCCGAGTGTCTGACCGTCCAGCAGGTCGGTCGCGCCGTCCTCGCGGTAGTCGGTCTTGATCGCCGCCGCGCGGTCGAGGACGGCCGCCAGTTCGCCGGTCGTGAGGTCGTCGACGTCGAGGAAGTTCATTGTAGTTGCTCCGTCGCGGTCTCCAGGACGGCCACGGCGCGGTCGTACTCGGCGAGCGAGACGTGCTCGTCGGGCGCGTGGTCCAGGTCGGAGTCGCCGGGTCCGTAGGTCACCATCGGACAGTCCCACTCCTGTGCGTAGACGTTCATATCACTTGTGCCGGTCTTGCGCAGCAGACGGGGGTCGCCGCCGACCTGCCGGACCGCCGCGCGGAAGGCTCGGGCCGCCGCTGTCCGCGGGTTCATCATCACCGGCTCGACCGCGTCGTGCCAGTGGACCGTCCCGTTTTCGAGGTGACCGTCGGCGATCTCGCGGACCTCCTCGGTCGTGTACTCCGGCGGGACTCGCAGCTGCACGTCCGCCGTCGCCTCGACCGAGAGGCCGTCGTCGGAGATCCCGCCCTCGAAGCTGATGGGCTTGGCCGTCACGCGCTCGAAAACGGGCACCCAGTCGTCGTGGGCGAACTCCTCTTCGACCGCCGACCACCAGGCGATGGCGTCCTGGACGGCGTTGTTCTCCGGCCGCGAGGAGTGACCCGACTCCGAGGTGGCGACGTAGGTGCCGGCGAGCAGCCCGCGGTAGCCGAGCGTGATGCCGTCCCAGCCCGAGGGCTCGCCGTTGACGACGGCCCCGGGCTCGGCGTCGCGCTCGTCGACGAGGTGGCGCGCACCCCGCGAGTCCACCTCCTCGCCGACGACGCCGACGAACGAGGCGCCCGTGCGGACGGCCGCGACGGCCATCGAACAGAGCGGCCCCTTCGCGTCGACGCTTCCACGGCCCCAGAGCTGTTCCTCGCCCTCGTCGTTCTCCTCGACGCGCACCGGGATGTCGCCCGGGACGGTGTCGATATGGGAGGTCAGGAGCACGCTGTCGTCGGCCGGCGCGCGGACGTTGCCAACGTCGTCGACCCACACCTCGCGGTCGTGGCGCTCGAAGAAGTCGACGAGGACTCTCGCCGCTTCTTCCTCCTCGCCGGTCACCGACGGCGTGTCGACCACGTCGACCAGCAGTTCGCGCGCTTGCTCGTCGACGGGAACCGACGCGCTCGCGTCCTCCGATTCGCCGGCGCTCTCACTCATCGCCGACGACCTCCGCCATGGCGTCGACCACCCGGTCGACCTCGTCCTCGGTGACCGTCAGCGGCGGGAGGAACCGCACGACGGTCCGCCCGGCCGGCAGCGCGAGGACGCCGTGGTTCACGGCGAGCTGTTTCAGCGCGCGGTTGGCGCCGCGGCCGACCTCGACGCCGACCATCAGCCCCTCGCCGCGCACCTCGCGCACGTCGTCGCCGATCGCCGCTTCCAGTTCTTCCTGCATGTACGCGCCCACGTCGCCGGCGTGGGTGGGCACGTCCTCCTCGACGATGGTCGAGACGGTCGCGCCCGCGGCCGCCGAGATGACCGGCCCGCCCGAGAACGTCGAGGCGTGGCTGCCGTAGTTGTCGGCGATCCACTCCCGGCAGAGCGTCGCGCCGACCGGGAAGCCGTTCCCGAGGCCCTTCGCCGCGGTGATCATGTCCGGGACGACGCCGGACTGCTCCGCGGCCCACAGCGAGCCCGTCCGGCCCATGCCGGTCTGGACCTCGTCGAAGATCAGCGCCGCGCCGGCCTCCTCGGTCTCCTCGCGGGCGCGCTGGAGGAACTCGGCGGAGGCGGGGTTGATGCCGCCCTCGCCCTGGACGGGTTCGACGATGACCGCCGCGGTCTCGTCGTCGACGGCGTCGGCGAGTTCGTCGCCGTCGTCGTAGGGGACGAACTCCACGTCGCCCATCAGCGGCTCGTAGGGCTTCTTATACTTGCTCTTCCACGTCGTCGCGAGCGCGCCCATCGTCCGGCCGTGGAACCCCTTCATCGTCGCGACGATCTTCGAGTTCCCGGTGGCCGCGCGGGCGAACTTCAGCGCCGCCTCGTTGGCCTCGGTCCCGGAGTTGCAGAGCCACGTGTAGTCGATCGGGTCCGGCGCGGTGTCTGCGAGTCGCTCGTACAGCGCCGTCCGCGCGGCGTTGGGGTACGACGCCTGCACGTAGGTCAGCTTCTCGAACTGCTCGGTCACGGCGTCGTGGACGGCCTCGTGGCCGTGGCCCAGCGGGACGCAGGCGTACGACGCGCCGAAGTCGAGGTACTCGTTGCCGCTGTCGTCGTAGAGGAAGGCGCCGTCGCCCTCCTCGATCTGGATGGGTTTCTCCGAAAAGACGAATCCGCTCATTGTGTCTCCTCCTCCGCAGTATCTGAAAGCGCCGACGCATGGACGTGCGTGCCGCCGCCGTCCAGCGCCGACAGGATCGGCTCCTCGGCGTTGGCGTCCGCCACCACCACTTCCGCGGCGCCGCCCTCGATGGCCTCTTCGATGGCCATCACCTTGCGCTCCATGAACCCCTCGGCGGCGTCCTCCAGGTCGGCCCACTCCTCGCTCGTCTCGACCGACTCGATGAGCGTCGAGGGGTCGTCGGGGTCCGCGTAGATGCCTTCCACGTCCGTCAGCAAGACGAGCGTCGCGTCGACCGCACCGGCGACGTGAGCCGCCGAGCGGTCGGCGTCGGTGTTGACCGGGATCACTTCGTCGTCGTCTTTGCCGGCCATCGGCGGCGACGCAACCGGCGTGTAGCCGTCCGAAAACAGCGTCTGGAGCAGGTCAGCGTTGACCTGCTTGATCGACCCCGAGTGGTCACCCCGTTTGATCTTGCGCGTGCCGTCCTCCATGACCCGCACGGCGGACTTGCGCGGGCCGTACAGCAGTTTGCCGTCCACGCCGTTCAGGCCAACTGCGTCGACGCCCTGGCTCTGGAGCCCCGCGACGAGTTGCGTGTTGAGGTGGCCGAAGACCATCTCGAACACTTCCATGGTGTCCTCGTCGGTGAACCGGCCGACGACGCCCGACGGCGTCTCGACGTATTCGGGTTCGATGCCGAGCCGTTCGAGCGTCTCGTCGACGGCCGTCGAACCGCCGTGAACCACGGCGACCGACTCCTCTCTGTCCTCGGTAAGCGTTGCAACGTCCGCCAGAGCGCCCGCCGGGTCGACCGCGCGGGCGCCGCCGATCTTGACGACTGTAGTCACGAAAAATCACCTGCTCAGGGGGCGCCGACCGGGTGGAGGCCCCCGAACTCCAGCCCCGCGGTCTCCTCGATACCGAGGGCGACGTTGGCGGCGTGGACCGCCTGCCCCGCCGAGCCCTTCATCATGTTGTCGATCGCCGAGAAGACGACGAGGCGCCTGTTTCCGGGGTCGAGCTCGAACCCGACCTCCGCACGATTCGTCCCCGCGACCGCCTTGGGCTCGGGGTAGCGATACACGCCACCGCCGCCCGCCACGAGTTCGACGAACGGCTCCTCGCCGTACTCGCCGCGATACGCCCCCCAGAGGTCGCCCTTCGAGACGGGCTCGCCCGGGAAGACGTGACAGGTCGCGCTCGCGCCGCGGATCATGTCCACCGCGTGGACGGTGAACGAGACGTCCAGGCCGAGGAACTGCTCGATCTCGGCCTCGTGGCGGTGGCCCGTCGGCGCGTACGGGCGGACGACGCCCGAGCGCTCGGGGTGGGAGGAGGCTTCGCCGCCCCCCGCGCCGCCCTCCGAGGAGCCGACCTTCACGTCCACCACGATCTGCTCGTCGCCGGTGAGGATCCCCTCCTCGACCAGCGGTTTGAGCCCGAGGATCGTCGCCGTGGCGTTGCAGCCGCCCGACGCGATCAGATCCGCGCCCGGGAGCTCGTCGCGAGTCAGTTCCGGGAGCGCGTAGACCGAGTCTTCGAGCAGCTCGGGACGGGTGTGCCCGTCGTACCACTCGTCGTACTGTCCTTCCGTATCGAGCCGGAAGTCCGCCGAGAGGTCGACGACGGTGTCGGCGGCCGTCTGGAACTCGTCGATCTGCTCCATCGAGACGCCGTGTGGCGTCGCCGCGAACAGGGCGTCGACGCTCTCTAGCTCCTCCGGGGAGGAAAAGCGCAGGTCCAGGTCGCGCAGATTCGGGTGGGCGTGGCCCACCGTCTTGTTCTCCTTCGAGCGGCTGGTCGCCTGGACGACATCGAACTCGGGGTGGCCCGCGAGCAGGCGAAGCAGTTCGCCGCCCGTAAAGCCCGTACCGCCGACGACCGATGCCGTGTAGGTCGCGTCGTCGCTCATGCGGTCTCCTCTCCCGTCATGTCGCCGCCTCTGCGGTCTCGCTCTCGCCGGCGCCGGCGGTTGTCTCCAGCCAGTCGACGACCGTCGCGGGCACGTCCACGTCGGTGACCTCGTCGAGCGCCTTGAACTCCACAGTATGATTGACCTCGTGGACGGTGTAGCCCGAGGGCTCGCCGTCCTCGCCGACGCCGGTCTCCATGAGGTCGATCCCCAGGAGGCCGCCGCCGACCGCGTCGCTGGCCTTGGTGACGAGGTCTTCCATCTCCGGCGTGATCTCGATCTCCGAGGTCTCGGCACCCTTGGCGGCGTTGGTCAGCCAGTGGTCCGACGAGCGGACCATGCCGGCGACCGGCTCGCCGTCGACCGCGACGATACGGATGTCCCGGCCCGGCTTGTCGACGAACTCCTGGATGTAGAAGACTTTGTGCTCGTAGTGGCCCAGGGTCTCCTTGTGTTCGAGGATCGCCTCCGCGGCCGACCGGGAGTCGATCTTCGCCATCAGGCGACCCCACGACCCGACCACGGGCTTGAGGACACAGGGATAGCCGAAGTCCTCGATGCTCTCGAGGGCGGCGTCCTTCGTGAACGCCACGTCCGTCGCGGGCGTGGGGACCCCCGCCTTCTCCAGCGCGAGGCTGTTTTTCACCTTGTTCGCACAGACCTCGGCGGTCTCGGCGCTGTTGACGACCGGGATGCCGTAGGCGTCGGCGAACTCCGTGGCGTACAGCGAGCGGCTCGTCGCCAGACAGCGGTCGACGAGCACGTCGACGCCGCGCATGTCCTCGGGCGGTTCCGAGAGCCCGAAGCGCTGCTTGCGCACGTCGACCTTGACGACCTCGTGGTCGCGCTCACGCAGCTCGTTCAGCAGGAGCTTCTCGTCCCGGCGGATCCGGGAGTAGAGGATGCCGACCTTCACTCTCACTCACCCCAGTCCTCTTCGAGCTCGGGGGCCGTCTCGAGGACTGGAGGTTCGGTGTCGACGACTTCGAGCTCCGCACCGCAGGTGCCACAGTCGACGATCTCTCCTATCTCGATGCCGTCGTGCAGAGTTACTTCCGCTCCGCACTCGACGCATTCTGCCATCGTACCCCCTACTCACCCTGCTATCTACTTAAACGCTTCGAACCTATCAGACAAAAATAGTTACGCGTACTCGACGCTAAGCGCGTCGCGAGTCCGATTTCGTGGACAGTCCGTTCACTGTATCAGTTTTATGTTAGTTCCCCTCGCGGGGTCGTGGGAGCGGCTGCGGTCGGTGACGGCGGTCGCGGATCTCACTCATACGCGGCCACCTCCGATTCGAGGTCGGCGAGCGCCGTCGCGACCGCGTCGGTGCGCTCGGCGACCGCGTCCTCGTCGACCGCTAGGCGCTCGCGGGCGTCGTCGATCTGTGCCGCCACTGCGGTGGGCGCGGGGCCGCCCGCCGAGTCGCGCATCGCCACGCTCTCGACGGGGTCGAGCGTCGCTTCCAGCGTCTCCCGGTCGACGTAGGCGGTGAGCGGCTCGCCCAGGATCTCCTCGGCGGCCGCTTCGAGGTCGTCGATCGCGGGCGCGTCCTGTCCGGGGTCGAGGTCCTCGGCGACCGTCGCCACGACCTCGTGGGCCGTCCGGAACGGGACGCCCGCCATCGCCAGCCGGTCGGCGACACCCGTCGCCGTCGAGAACCCGGCCGCCGCCTCCGCGGCCAGCACGTCCTCGTGCCACTCGGCGGTCGTCAGCGCGCCCGTCACCACTTCCAGCGCGGGCGGCACCGAATCGACGGCGGTCCAGGCCGGCGGCGTCGCCTCCTGCAGGTCGATGTTGTACGAGCGGGGCAGCCCCTTCAGCGTCGTCAGCAATCGCTGGAGCGCGCCCTGGGCCTCGCCGGCGGTCGCCCGGACGATCTCCAGCGTGTCGGGGTTCTTCTTCTGGGGCATGATCGACGACGTGGAGGCGTAGTCGTCGCTGATCTCGATGTAGTCCCGGCCGCTGTAGACGACCAGGTCTTCGGCCATGCCGGACAGCGTCGTCGCCAGCGTCGTCAGGGCGCTCGTCGTCTCGACGAGGAAATCGCGCGAGGACGTGGCGTCCATCGAGTTGGCGACGGTGCCGTCGAAGCCCAGCAGTTCGGCCGTGCGCTCCCTGTCGACGTCGAAGGGCGTGCCCGCGAAGGCGGCCGCACCGAGGGGCGACTGATTGGTCGTGTCGAACGCCGAAAGCAGGCGCTCGGTGTCGCGTGCGAGGGGACCCTCGTAGGACAGGACCCAGTGGGCCACCGTCACCGGCTGGGCGTACTGCAGGTGCGTGAACCCGGGCATCACCGTCTCGGTGTGGGCCTCGGCGGCGTCGAGCAACTGCTCGCGCGCGCCGACGACCGTCTCCAGCGCCTCGAACAGGTCCGCCCGCAGCCGGTAGCGGATGCAGGTCGCCACCTCATCGTTGCGCGAGCGCGCGGTGTGCATCCGCCCGCCTTCGGGGCCGACGCGCTGGATGACCGCCGTCTCGATGGCCTCGTGGACGTCCTCGGCGCCGGGTAACTCGCCGTGGCCCGCCGCCGCCACGTCGTCGAGGGCACCCAGAATGGCCGCCGCGTCGTCGTCGTCGACGATGTCCTGCTCGGCCAGCATCACCGTGTGGGCGCGGTCGACCTGCAGGTCCGCGGCGAAGATGCGCTCGTCGGCGGCCAGCGAGGACATGAATCCGCGGGCGGGGCCGCCCGAGAAGCGGTCCCGGCGGATCGCGGTCCCGCCGGTCGCGTCGGCGCCGTCGTCGGCCCCGTCCGCGCCGCTCGCCGCTGTCGACTCGCCCGCGTCGGGAGTGTCCTCGCCGTCGGTCATCTCAGTTCTCGTCTTCGCTCTGGCCGCCGTCCGTGGCGGCTTCGGCCTGTTTCGCGGCGACGTTCTCGGCGACGCGGTTGGCCAGGCGCGACTGGAAGCCGTGGTACTTCGCGACGCCGGTCGCGTCGTCCTGTTCGATGTCGTCGGTCACCGCCTCCTCGTTGAACGAGGCCGCGGACTCGCTGTAGACCGCGTACTCGCTGTCGCGGCCGACCGCGCGGGCCTGGCCGCCGTCGAGCTTGACCGTCACGGTCCCCGTCACTTTGGTCTGGGTCTGCTCGATGAAGCTCTCCAAGGCCTTCGTCAGCGGCGCGTCGACCAGGCCCTCGTAGCCCTTCTCGGCCCAGCGCTGGTCTATCTGCGTCTTGAACGAGCGCTCCTCCTGCGTGAGCACGAGCGATTCGAGCGCCTCGTGGGCCGTCAGCAGCACCGTCGCCGCGGGGTGCTCGTAGTTCTCGCGGACCTTGAGCCCGAGCATGCGGTCCTCCATGATGTCAGAGCGGCCGACGCCGTGGGCACCGGCGCGCTCGTTGAGGTCCTCGATCAGCGAGACCGCGTCCTGCTCCTGGCCGTCGACGGCGACGACCTCGCCCTGGTCGAACTCGACCTCGACCGTCTCGGGCTCGGCGTTGCCGGGCGCGGTCGTCCAGTCGTAGATCTCCTCGCCGGGGACGTGAGCGGGGTCCTCCAGCTCCGAGCCCTCGACCGAACGGCTCCAGAGGTTGGTGTCGATGCTCCAGCGGCCGCCGTCGCCGCCCTCGACGGGCAGGCCCTTCTCGGCGGCGTACTCGCTCTCCCACTCGCGGGTCAGGCCGAGTTCGCGCACCGGCGCGAGCACGTCCAGGTCGGAGGCGCGCCAGACGGCCTCGAACCGGAGCTGGTCGTTGCCCTTCCCCGTACAGCCGTGGGCGAGGGCGCTACAGCCCTGTTCCTCGGCGACCTCGAGGATGGCGTTGGCGATGACCGGGCGGGCGAGCGCAGTGCCCAGCGGGTAGCCCTGGTAGGTGCCGTTGGCCTTGACGGACTGGAGGCAGAGGTCGGCGAACTCCTCCTTGGCGTCGACGACGTAGTGTTCGAGGTCGAGTTCCTCGGCGGTCTCGGCGGCCTCGTCGAACTCTTTCTCGGGCTGGCCGACGTCGACGGTGACGCCGATGACGTCGTCGTAGCCGTACTCTTCCTTGATGAGCGGGACGCAGACTGTCGTGTCGAGCCCGCCGGAGAAGGCGAGCGCGACGGTGCCGGATGGGTCGGATGTCATGTGTTGTGTGGTGACTGTCGGGTGAGGTGTCCGCCCGGAACCCGACGGTGGCGGGAGTCGAAATCGAGACGTGGCGACGTGGGGAGGAGTAGTTGCGGGCCTAACGGCCCGGTCGTCGTCGCCGCGGTCGTCGAGTCTCGACGCGGCTGCCCGCCGCGGACGCGACTCGACGCGTGAAAAGTCGGTCGGCGGACCCGCCACTCGACGCGGCCTGCGTGCCGGTAGGGCTGGTCCGAGCCATGTACCTGCTACTACCGATAGTTCGGTACTAAAACTTTCCGAAGCGCCCTCGAGCGGGCGACTATCGTCTGCGATCGCTTCCCAAGAAACACCGCACCGAGCGCCGCTATCGGGTGCGTACGAACGCACGACCGAGACGCCGAACAGGACCGCCGCCTACTCGGCGTTCGAACCGCCGGCACCGTCGTCACTGCCGCCCGAACCGCCGTTCCCGGCGCGTTCGGTCCCGTCGTTCTGGTCGGCGTCGGCGGGTGATCCGGTCTGGTTACTTGCGCCGGCGTCGGCGGGCTGACCGGTTTCGTTGTTCGGACCAACGTTGGCAGGCGGTCCGGTTTCGTTGTTCGGGCCAACGTCGGCGGGCGGGCCGGTTTCGTTGTTCGGGCCAACGTCGGCGGGCGGGCCGGTTTCGTTGTTCGAGCCGGCGTCAGCGGGCGGACCGCCATTTCCCTGTCCGCCTCCGTTGCCGTTCCCGGGTGCGCCCGGACCGCTAGTTCGGTTCTGCACGAACGCCGGTGGGCCTGCCTGTTCGGGCGGGCCGCCCATGCCGCTGCCGGCGTTCTTCCCGGCGATGCTCCGCGCGATGGCCGCGACTTCGGGTCCGCTCATCTCGCTGGCCCGCGTCCGGAGCGTCTCGATGGCGCTCACGTTCACGCCCTTCGCTTCGAGCGCCGCGGCGGGGAGTTCGCGGGCGACGTACTCGGTCTGGTTGACCTGCCGCTGGAGCGCGCGTTGCTCGGCGTGGACTCGCGCCAGTCGAGCGCGGTACTGCCCCTCGCTGAGCGTCCCGTTCTCGTGGGCCCGCTCCAGTTCGGCCATCCGTCCGTCGAGCTCCGCCAGCCGCTCGTTCAGGTTCGACACCTCGTCGGCGACGACGCCGGCGGTCGACGCGTTCGACCGTGCGGCGGCGATCCGCTGGCCGAACGCTCTGGCCTCGAGTTCGCCCGATATCTCGGCCTGTTCGACGCCGACGACGCCGGCGAACCGTTCGCCGGGCGCCAGCGACTCGTTCGCCGTCTCGTTCGCGGCGGTCTGTCGTGCGTCGAGCCCGGAACCCGACAGCGCGGCGACCGGCACTGCGCCGACGGCGGCGAGCACGACCAGCAGCGCCGCGGCGACGGGTGATACTTGGTCCATCCTGTCTCCTCCTTGGTCCGGGCATCGCATATAAACCCACAGTCCTCAATCCCGTTCAATCCCGATTAAGCCGGATTTCGAGGTCGATAGACCGCCACGCCGTCCGGGGATACGTCTCCGATAACTGGGTTCGCGGGGGCGTGAACGACCGGTAGCTACAAGTCGCTCGCTTCGGGAAGCGCGACGACGTTCTCGCGACCGATCCGGAACGTCTCGACGGCGTCCTCGTCGCGGAGGGTCCCGACGACCTGACTGGTCTTGGCGTCGGTCCAGTCGAACTCCCCGGCGATCTGCTGTTGTTTGATCCGACCGCCGTTGTCGTCGAGCAGGCGGAGCACGCGCTCCTCGTTGCTCAGGAGTTCCTCTGGCGGTCCGTCGTCGGCCTCGTCGTCCGACTCGTCCGACTCGTCCGAACTGGCCCCGCCACTCGCCGCCCCGGCGGCGGTCGCCTCGTCGGTGACCACGGCATCGCCGGCGTCGGTCTCGGTCCCCGGGTCGGAGTCGCCACGTCGAGAGCGATACAGCAGGCCGCCGGCCGCCAACGCGAGGACGAGGAGGGCGACCCCGGCCAGCGCGGTCGTCGGTAGTCCGCCGGCGGGTGCGACGACGACGCGTGGTTCGTTCGGACCGAAGTCGGCGGGGCCACGCCACGTGACCGAGCCGTTACCCGTGTCGTCCGGGCCGGGCGTCACCGACTGGCGCTCGTAGCCGGCGGGCCACGCGAACACCAGTGCGGACTCGCTGTCGAGGAAGAAGCCCGACATGGCGTCGCCGATCCGGAGGCGGTCGCCGTCGGTCGCCGCGAAGTTCGTCCACGTGAACCGGTAGGTGAGCACGCCGTACTCCTGCGGGAGTCGCTCCGTCGTCGCGGTGACGGTGACGTTCTCGAGCGCCATCTCGCGGCCGGTTCGGTTCTCGGCGCTCGCGACCGTGCGCTCCATTCCGTCCGCGAACTGGCTCGTGAACGCCGTCGCGTTCGCCGCGACGTCGTCCTGCACGGACTCGAAGGCCGCCGTCGCGTTCTCGTCGCTCAGGCGCACCCGGAACTCGACGGTCCACTCGGCCGTGCCGTCCTCGCCGACGGCTGCCCGGAGCTCCACCGAGTCGGGGTCGACCGCCGACTGGAAGCCCGGCACCTGCTGGGCGGCCGCGGCCTGCTGTCCGAGCGCTGCTCGTTCCGTGCCCGTCCGGTCGACCGACTGCCCGCCGGCCCCGAGCGCGGGCCCGACCGCCGACAGACAGACGAGTGCGACCGCGACCGACACGGCGACCCGACGCGACGTGCCTCTCATCGTCACTGGGGTTAGTCCGGACGGCGATATGCTTTGGGTAGTGGACCGCCGAGTCGCGCCGTGACGGGGCGGCCACAACGCCTTTCGGGCCGGAAACCGACGGTCCGTTCATGGATTCACGAGCCGATCTGGACGCCGAGACGCTGCTGAAAGTCGTCCTCGTCCTCGTCGTCGTCTGGATCGCGATCGAGATACTCGACGCCGCGCTATCCTTCGTCCTCGGCCCGTTGAAGTCCGTGTTCGGGCTGATAATCGTCGTCCTGATCGTCCTCTGGCTGCTCGACCGGATCTGAACGGCGACGAACGACGGTCTTTTCGGCCGCTGGCCCCTCTCCGCGGACGTGTACAGCCTGAACGTCCCCGTCCCCGGGACGGTCGCTTCGCTCGCCCGCGACCTGGGCACCCGCCTCGGCACCGCCGAACTCCGCCAGCGCGGCGAGCACACCCTCGTCGCCAAGCGCCTCGGTCGCGGCGACGCCGCCAGCTACCACGAGCTCGAAGCCCGCGCCCGCGAGGCGCTCCGCGGGGAGCCACCCTTCGAAGTCCGCGTCACCGGCGTCGACGTGTTCACCGACGTGCCCCGCGGCGAGGGCCCCGTCGTCTACCTCGCCGTCGACAGCCCCGGCCTCGAATCCCTCCACGAGCGGCTCTGCGACCGCTTCGACCCCGTCGCCGACGTGGAGGGCGACGACTACACACCCCACGTCACCGTCGCTCGCGGCGGCTCCGTCGAACGGGCGGCCGCCCTCCGGGACACCCCCTTCGACCCCGTCGACTGGACCGTCGAGCGCCTGCAGTTCTGGGACGCCGAGCGCTCCCAGTCGGTCAGTTCGGTCTCCCTGCCCGTCTGAGCGCTCGGCGACCCCGCCGGGACAACAGTTTAGCCGCTGTCGCCGCACGTACGTTCCATGAGCGACGACGCGCAGGCTGACCCGCCGGCCGACGGATCCGCGGACTCGGGGCAGTTGGTCGGCGAGGGCGTCGACCGCCGCGAGGACGCGGCGCTGCTGACCGGCGACGCCACCTACACCGACGACATCGACCACCCGGACCTGACCTATCTCGCCTTCCTCCGCAGCGAGGTGGCCCACGCCGACGTCGAGGCCGTCGACACCGCCGCCGCCGAGTCGATGGACGGCGTCCTCGCGGTCTACACCTGGGACGACCTGGCCGCCTCCGAGATCCCGGGGGTGCTCCCGCTCTCGACGCACGGGCTGGACTGCGACCCGCCGGGCCACCCCGTGCTCGCCCGCGACCGCGTCCGCTACCAGGGCCAGCCGATCGCCGCGGTCGTCGCCGACGACCGCTACCGCGCCCGCGACGCCGCCGACGCGGTCGAAGTCACCGCCGATTCGCTCCCGACCGTCGTCGACCAGCGCGAGGCTCGGCGGGCCGACGCACCGGCGCTCTACGACGACGCCCCCGACAACGTCGCCGCGACCTCCGAACTCGGGGATCGGGAGGCGACCGAGGCGGCCGTCGCCGACGCCGACCACGCGGTCGAACTCGATCTGACGAACAACCGCCTCATCCCGAACGCCCTCGAACCCCGGGCGGCCGTCGCCCGCTGGGACGCCGGCGACGAGCGCCTGACCGTCGAGCTGACGAGCCAGTCGCCCCACGGCCACCGCGGGAAGCTCTCGACGACGCTCGGCCTCCCCGAGCGCGCCATCCGTGTCGTCGCGCCCTCCGTCGGCGGCGGGTTCGGCCACAAGGGCCACCACCACCCCGGCGAGGCCGCCGCCGCCTTCGCCGCGATGGATCTGGAGCGGCCCGTGAAGTGGACCGCCACGCGGAGCGAGAACTACCTCGCGGGCGCTCACGGTCGGGACCACCGCACGACCGCCGAGTTGGGCGTCGACGACGACGGGACAATCCGCGGTCTGCGCGTCGAGACCGACGCCAACGTCGGTGCCTACGGCCTCGGCGGTAGCCTCGGGATGCCCGGCTGGTACGGTTCCTTGCTGTCCAGCCAGTACGACATCCCGGCCATCCACTGCGAGACCCGCGCCGTGTTCACGAACACCGCGCCGATCCACTCGTATCGGGGCGCCGGCCGCCCGGAAGCGAACTACGTCGCCGAGCGCCTCGTCGGCGCCGCCGCCCGCGAACTCGGCGTCGACCCCGCCGAGCTACGCCGGGCGAACCAGATCGCGGAGTTCCCCCACGAGACGGCGGTCGGCGCCACCTACGACAGCGGCGACTACGAACGCGGACTCGACGAGGCGCTGGACGCCGCCGGGTGGGACGACCGCCGGCGTCGGCCCGACCGCGACGACGACGGTCGCTACCTCGGGGTCGGCCTCGCCTGCTACGTCGAGTCGACCGGCGGCGGCACGGAGAGCGGCGTCGTCCGCGCCCACCCCGACGGCACCGTCACCGTCTACGCGGGCACCCACTCCCACGGGCAGGGTCACGGCACCACCTACGCACAGATCGTCGCGGACGAACTCGGCGTCGACTACGACGCTATCGACGTGAACGAGGGCGACTCCGACGCCACCCCCACCGGCACCGGCACCTTCGGCAGTCGCTCGACCATCACCGGCGGCAACGCCATCGCCGAGAGCGCCCGCGCCGTGCGCGAGAAGGCCCGCGAACTCGCCGCGAACCTGCTCGACGCGCCCGAAGACGCCGTCGAGTACGACGACGGCGAGTTCTCGGCGTCCGGCCACACCGACGAGACCCGCTCGTTCGCCGACGTGGCCGAGGCGGCCTACGGCTGGGGCGTCCCCGAGGGGATGGACCCCGGGCTCGAAGCGACGACGTTCTTCGAGCAGGAGGCGACCGCCTACACCTTCGGCACGCACGTCGTCAGCGTCGCCGTCGACCCCGAGACCGGCGCCGTGGACATCGAGCGCTACGTCGCCCTCGACGACTGCGGCGAGCGGGTCAACCCCGTCATCGTCGAGGGCCAGGTCGAGGGCGGCGTCGCCCAGGGCATCGGACAGGCCCGCTACGAGGGGGCCGTCTACGCCGACGACGGGACCCTCGAAACCGACTCGATGCTCGACTATGCCGTCCCCCGCTCGTTCCACGTCCCCGACATCCAGACGGAGGCGACCGTCACGCCCAGTCCCACCAACGACCTGGGCGTCAAGGGCATCGGCGAGGCGGGCACCATCGCCGCCCCGCCGGCCGTCGTCAACGCCGTCTGCGACGCGCTCGAACCCCTTGGGGTCGACCACGTCGACATGCCGCTCACCGGGGAGCGCGTCCGCTCGGCGATCCGCGACGCCGAGGAGTGAGGCCCACCCGCTCACCCGGGTCGCCTCCCCGGTCTCGCGTCACTCCCCGCGCTGGCGCGCGAGGAAGTCCAGTACCTTCGAGAGCCCCCAGACGATCCCGACGAACGGGAGCAACGGGATCAATAGGATCACCAGCCCGAGGAAGATGGCCCGGCCGATCGAGTCCACCTCCGCGTCGGGGCGGGCCTTCGACCTCGGTGTGACCGTCCGGAGCACTTTCCGCGGGACGCTCGGGTCCTGGCGCTCGATGGATTCGCTCATGCGTTCCTGTCGGTCTCCCGAAACGATACACCCGGTGGCGGGGAACGGAACTGGTCGGTTCGGTGTGCTCGTCGAGTAGTGGATCCGGTCGGTTGGTGCGTGAAAGAGACGGAGACGACAGCGAGCGCTGAAAGCCCTCGCCGCGCTCGCCCGAGGAGAACGGCCCCCGAAACGACGGTCTCACACGGAGTCGGCGAGCCGCGCTGCTTGTTCGTGTCAGTCCCGCGGTTTTCGCGCCGGTATCCTCGGCCGCGACGCTCGTTGCGGGCCCCACTCGTCGGAAACCGTGGACGAAAAAGCCGCCTCCCTCCGGTCGGCGGGCGCGTACCCTGCGACCGCCCTACATGAAGTCGGCGATGCCGCTCTGCTTGTTCGTGTCGTCCTCGAACACGCGGTTGATCGACCGTTCGAGGACCTCCAGCCGTTGCTTGGTGTAGGTGCGACAGCCGAACTCCTCGGCGACCCGCGTCGCCGTCTCGATGTACTTGTTGACCGACCCCTCGTGGACGGTGAGGTTGACGCGGCCGCCGCACTCCCGGCAGTCGCCCGACAGCGGCATCCGCCGGTACTTCTCGCCGCAGTCGAGGCAACGCACGTCCTGGCGCGAGAAGGCGCGGAGGTTCCCGATGAGGTCGGGCAGGAAGTGGTACTCGATGATGCGCTCGGCCACGTCCGTCTCGTCGACGGCGCGGATCTTCCGCGAGAGGTTCAGCTGGGCGTCCATCTTGTCCTCCATCGACCCCAGCGTCTTGTACGCCGAGAGCGCCGGCCCCGCGGCGATGTCCGTCGTGTCGTGGGTGTGGTCGAAGCCCGTGTACTCCTCGTCGGTGCCCAGCGTCTCCTCCGCGATGGTCATGACGTCCTCCACGTCCTCCGGGTCGGCGAGCTCGCGCGTCGCCTCGTAGAACTCCTTCGGGTACTCCCGCATGATGTCGACGTTGTGGGCCTCGTCGTCGATCTCGGCGGGGTCGATCCGCGAGGACATGACGAGGGGCGCGTCCATGCGACCACCTCGCTGATCCGGCAAAAATTGCCGGGAGAAGTTCAACAGCCCGTCCATCAGCAGCATCACACAGTCTTCGTCGCCGTCACATTGCTTTACCGACAGGTCGTTCGCGACGAGCGAGTGATTCTCTGCGACGGTGAGACAGTAGACGTGATCGGTCTCGGACTCGGTGTACGACACCTCCTGGACCGGATCGAGGTGGTACTCGTCGGCGCCGCCGTCGAAGACGTAGGCGTGGCGGCTGGCAGACTCACGACTTCCGACCTGTTGGCGAAGGCGGTCGTCCTTCGCAGAGCGGTGGAACCCGACGCGGTCCGCGAACCGGACAGCGTCGTCCCGAGAGACGGCCAACTCGTAACTGTGGCGCGAGAGCGACTCGTCGTCCTCGTCGTAGAGTTCCGGAAATGCGTCGGAGAGTGCTACTGGTTCCGTATGGTCGACAGTCGCGGTGATACCCAACCGGGTCAGCAGCGCGAGGAGGTCGGACCTGAGTTCCGGACTCACAGTCGTCGCCGAGACGCGAGGTGCCTGTCCGTCGGCGGTCCCGTCACCGCTGAAGTATCCGGCGAGGTACGCACCGACGATCCGGTCGGGGGAATCGAAGATACACTGCGGGACCCGCTTGGTGTGAGCGAAGATACCAGCCTCTAACACCGAGTCGAAGAACCCGCGAAGCAGTCGGCCAGAGACAGTAATCTTCGCGTGATTCTCGACGTAGGGTTCGACGCCGAACTCGTCCGCCAGTACGTCGAGGAAGAACTCCCGTGCCTCCTCGTCCGTGCCGCAGACTGTCGTCTGATGGATCGTTCCCTTCGGGGTGTCCTGATCCCGGGCGAATCCTTCGGCGGCGTAGTACCCGAGAAGTGTGGCAACCCGCTCGTTGAGTGTGATGTATCGATCGATCTCCGTCCCGTCGCGTTTGACACCGAGCGTCGCGTCCTCGGGGACGAACGACAGCAAGTTCTCTGTCGAATCGAAAAAGTTGTCGAGTAGCGCGACCGGAATGCTCTCTCGGTAGAGGTAGTTACTCAACGTTTTCTTCGTCAGCCCGAGATAGTCGGCAGTACTCTGAAGCGGGTAGAAGCGACCGTCCCAATCGTCGGCGAGCCGGTGTTCGAAGCGCTCGTACAGGCGATCCTTGTCGAGCCCTTTGATCATCAGCCTGTCGTCGGCGACGACGTCGGACTCGATGAACGCTTCGAGGAGGTCGAACCGCTTCGGCTCGTCAGCTGGGTCGGTACTGTCGAGATGTTTCGGTGTGACGAGACAATCCGATTCGTCGAGTTTCCCCGCGGGTACAGACACCATCCGGCCGAGGTCCGGTTCGTATATGTGGACCTTGTGGTCCGCAGTCAGTTTCAGTTCTCGGCCGGATTCGGTTTGAATATCGACGAGGTGATCCGGCGCCGGATGCTTACTGAGCGCCTCCACGGGCTGTGTAGACTGCGACCCGCCGTTGTCGAACGAGGGGACGGAGAGTTCACCGTCGAGGTGGTCGAGGTCGTCTACGAGCGTCCCGAAGTCGTCCCGTTCGGCACTGTCAGGATCGAGATACCCCTCGACGAGCCGTTCGATCGACTCGTGATTGAGTTCCCCACCTTCGTCCTCGTACCACACCTTCGTCTCCGGATGGAAGCAGTTCCGGCGCTTCGCGGCGTGGAAATAGGGGTGAGCGTACCCGACCGCTGCCGTCGTGAATCCGACGATACGGCCGACGGTCGCGGCGCTCGTGTGGGGGGCCATCCCGAAGACGAGCTCGCCGACGAGGTCGTCGCGCTCCTCGAGATTGTAGAACGGTTCGAGGCCGTAGTAGGATTCGAGCAGGTCGTCGACGAAGTCCGCGGTTTTGAGCATGTGCTCGGCGGCGCCCTCCGAGAGCACCACGTCCTGGACGTTGAGTTCGACGAGCTGGTCGTCGTGCTGGAGGGGCTGGCCGTGGATGTCTTCCTCGTAGCCCAGCGCCCGGAAGGCGTCGGCGGTCACGTCGAGTTCGGAGGGGCGGACCGCCGTCACGGGCAGGTCGGTCATGTCGTAGCGGACGGTGCCGTCCTTGAACGCCGAGACGCCGTGTTTCGCGCGCAAAATGCCCTTCTCCATGGGCTCGGGCGTCTTCTGCTCCGAGGAGAGGCCCTTCACCGCCTTGAGCGCGTCGTAGGCGGTCGGCCGTTCGTTGAGGTTCGCGAGGGCGGATTTGAACTCCGAGTTGATGTCGACGACCGTCGTCTGGGTGGGTCGGGCGAGCGTCTCGCAGCGCGAACACTCCGCGCGGCCGGACTCGTCGGGTTCGACCTCGTGGTCGCAGTCGGGGCAGACGTAGACGGCCTCGCAGACGCCGCCGCAGTCGGGACAGCGGGGTTTGAAGGTTCGTTCGCCGCAGTCGGTACACTCCTGGCGGCCGACTTCGAGTTCGACCTTCCCCTGGGTGTCGTCGTAGCTGTCGCCGGCCACGGCGGCGTCGCCGACCTTCCGCTGGGAGCCGCCGGCCTCGCCGATGGGGAACAGAGTGTGGACCGCCGGCGAGAGGTCGCGACTCTCCGACTTCTCCGGGCGACCCATCCGGTTGCCGATGCGGGTCGGCGCTCGCTCGCGCACGTCGAAGGGTGCTATCTCGCCGACGGCGAGGACGGCGTTGGCGCCGTCCTCGGTCGAGGCCGCCGACGACTCCAGTTGCGCGTCGCTGGCCTCGCCGCCGCCGTAGGCTCTCGCGCGTTCGGAGAGGTCCTCGGGCGCCCAGTCGCGGTCGAGCGAGTCGTCGAACCCGAGCGTCCGCGCGAGCGGGCGCCAATCGGGGATCACCAGCGTGTCCTCGGTCTGGGTGTGCTCGACGAGGAGGTGCTCGACGGCCTCCCGAACCGTCTCGGAACGGGGGAGCACGAGGTCGCCCGCCGCCGCGGCGCCCGCGTCGCGGTCGTGGCCGTCCGTCGCGGCGTCGTGCTGGGTGTCGGCCGCGCCGTCGTCGCTGTCGTCCTCGTCGTCGGGGTCCCGGACGACTGCTCGCGGGTCGCCGCTCGCGGGTCCTTCGTCCCCGCTCGTGTCCGAGGCGCTCCGCACCTCGCTCTCCCCGCTCACTTTCGAGGCGCTTCGCGCCTCGCTCGCCCCGTCCGTTTGCGCGATCCGCCCCTCGTCGACGGCGTCGGCCAGCGCGCACACCTCGTCGACGGACAGATCGTGCCAGCAGTAGGTGTATTTGGGGTGCAGCGGCGCGTCGTACGCCTCGACCCACTCGAGGGCCTCCTCGGCGCTCGGGTCCGACAGATCCACGTCCAGCGAGTCGCGCATCGCCTGCACGTCCGCGCCGGCGTCGTCGAACTCCTGGGCCCACCACTCGACGGTGTAGGAGGCGGGGGCCAGCGGGTGGTTGTTCTCGACGAACTCGCCGTAGTTGACGAGGTACTCGCCCAGGTCGATCACCTTCTCGACGCCGTTGCGGACTTCGAGGGCGTCCTCGGGGTCGTCGATGCGGCGGACCTCGCCGTTCGCCAGCCTGACGGTCGGTCCCTCGATGGTGTCGACGGGGACGACCCCGGCGGCCTTCCCCGGGCGCTCGGTCTTGATCTGGGTGCCCGTCGCGAGGAAGTCGTCGACGAGGTGCATCGTCGCCGGGTGGACGCCCGCCGTGGCGTTCCCGTGGTTGCGCGCCCGGCCGTAGCGCAGTCGGAAGCCCCCGGCCTCGCTCGGGTGCGAGAAGACCGGCCGCCCCGCGATGAGGTCCCGGAGGAACTTCTTCGAGGGGTCCAGCCGGGGCGGTCCCGCGGGCGCTTCGCCCTCGTCGTCGTCGGCCTCGCTCTCGTCGTCGTCGGCGCCCTCCTCGTCGCCGTCCGCGTCGCCCTCGTCGTCACCCTCCTCTTTGCCGATGGTGCCGTCGATGAGGTCCTGCAGCCACGGCCAGTCGACCTCGTCCAGATTTCGGGTGTATCGCTGGATCTTCGGGGCCTTCAGCGCGATCCCCTCGGCCATGACGAGACACATGCCGCCGCGGGCGGAGTTGGAGTCGACCCGTTCCAGATCCCGGTATCCCGACACCTCCTCGTCGCCGGTGGCCTCGCCGTCGAGCATGATCGGCATGTGCTCGGCGATGAACTTGCTCTCTTTCTCCTTCGGGGAGTACTGCAGGCCGGTCTCCTTGTCGTACAGGTCGATCTCCTCGGCGTAGCGACCGATCTCGTCGTCGCGCGCCTTGTACTGGTCGATACCGAGCATCGCGCGGGCGTAGTCGGCGACGAGCACCGACAGCGCCTGTGCGGTCCCGCCTGCGGAACGGATCGGGCCGGCGTAGTAGACGTTGACGAACTCCGTCCCGTCGTCGTTCTCTAAGATCTCGACGCGGTCGATCCCCTCGATGGGGGCGGCGACGACGCCCTCAGTCAGCAGCGCGACCGCGGTGCGGACCGCGCCCTCAACCTTGCCGGCCCGGGAGTCGTAGTCGCCCACGTCGCCGTCGACGAAGTCCGAGACGAGTTCGAGCGCCGCTTCTTCCCTGCTCATCTCGCCCTCTAACTCGCGGACGCGCTCGGCGACGCCGTCGATTCCGAGGATGTTCTCGACGCGGTCGGCCATGTCCCGGGCGACGGGGATCTCGACGCTATCGGTCGGGTCACCGCCGCGCTCGCGGGCCGCCTCGGCCACGTCGAAGGCCTCGTCGAGCCCGGATTCCAGCCGTTCGAAGTAGCGTTCGTCCTCGGGTTTCATCGTCGTGGCTCCCGTTTCATCGTCGTGGCTCCCGTGTCATCGTCGCGTTCCCGTTCTCATCGTCGGTGCCGCGGCCCGTTCATAGCGGCCACAGGTCCAGCGCGGTCTCCTCGTCGTACTCCCGGTCGAGTTCCGCGTCGAACTCGCGGACGTAGATCTCCCCGGCGAAGACGGTCGCGCTGTCGAGGTGGCCCGCCAGCGTCGTGCCGTCTTCCCGCGAGAGGACGGCGTGGGTGTGGGCGAACGGCTCGCCGTCCAGGTGGGAGACGTTGCCGACGCAGGCGGCCATCTCCAGGGGCTCGTCGAAGCGCTCGGGGTAGTACGCCTCGTCGTCCTGGTCGTAGTACAGGATCTCGGCGTCCTGTACGGCGCCGAGCCCGAAGAAGAACGCGGCGTCGACCCCCTCGTCGGCGGCGAAGGCCTCGATCTGGCCGCGCCAGTCGTCGCCGTGGGCCAGGCGGGCGACGAACTCGCGGGCGCCCTCGACTTCCAGATAATCCATACGCCTACGAGGGACGGGCGTCACAAAAAACGTTCCGAGCGGGGACGCGAACCCGCGGCCGCGGTCCGGGCGACTCCCGTCGGCGCGACCACCGGCCGCTCGGATGGCGGAGGGTCGTTCCCCCACCGCCGGGCTTGAAGACGCGCGGGTTCGAACGGGGCGTCATGGATCTCGACCTGACAGGTCAGACCGCACTCGTGACCGGCGGCGGCCGCGGCAACGGCCGCGCGATCGCGCTCGAACTCGCCACCCACGGCGCCGACGTGATCGTCAACGATCTGGACGAGGACGTGGCCGAGGACACCGCCGCGACCATCCGCGACCGCGACGACGACAGCGACGCCGTCGGCGTCGCCGCCGACGTGACCGACGAAGCCGAAGTGCAGGCGATGGTCGAACACGGCGTCGAGGAACTCGGGAGCGTCGACATCCTCGTCAACAACGCCGGCGTCGGCAACGCCGGCCCGTTCCTCGACGAGGACTACGACGACGACTTCCGGCTCAACATCGAGGTCCACCTGTTCGGCTCGATCAACTGCACGCGCGCCGTCGTCGACGGCATGATCGAACAGGGGTACGGAAAGATCGTCAACATCACCTCGATCCACACCAAAAACGCCGTCGGCCAGTCCCCCCAGTACGACGTGGGCAAGTGGAGCCTGCTCGGACTCACCAAGAGCCTCGCGCTCGAACTCGGCCACGAGGGCATCAGGGTGAACGCCGTCGCCCCCGGCTGGGTCAACACCCGCATGACCGAGGGCTTCTCCGAGGCCGTCACCGAGCAGATTCAGGACCTCAACCCGCTGGGCCAGTTCGCCGAACCCGAGGACATCGCCAACGGCGTCACCTTCCTCGCCTCTCCCGCCGCCGACTACGTCAACGGCCACGAACTCCGCGTCGACGGCGGCCAGGTCCCCATCCCCGACTGGCGACTGGACAACCGATAGGACGACGGGTTCGACCGCCCGCCGATACCGCGTTCGATCAGTCCGGGCGCTCGTGGATCGGTCCGTCGACCCCGCGGAGGTGCCCGCCCGTCCGGTCGTTGCGAACCGCCAGGACCTCGGCGACGACGCTGTGGGCGACCTGTGCGGGGCTTCCCCCGCCCAGGTCCAGCCCGACCGGGGCGTAGATCCGGTCGCGGTCCCGTTCGTCCAGTTCGACGCCGTCGTCGGCCAGGGCTCGGCGGAGGCGGTCGAACCGCTCGGCCGGCCCGAGCACGCCGAGGTAGTCGACCGGCGTCGCCAGCAACTCCGCCAGCGCCACGCGGTCGTCGACGAAGTTGTGGGTCATCAGCACGACCGAGTCGTCGGCGCCGAAGCCGACGGCCCCGCACAGGTCCCGCGGTGAGGTCGCGACCACCCGGTCGGCCCGCGGGAACCGCTCGCTCGTCGCGCGACCGCCGCGGAAGCCGACGACGGTGACTCGAAAGCCCGCCGACCGCGCCGACGCGACCACCGGCCGCACGTCCGCGTTGCTCCCGACGACCACGAGCCGCGGCGCGGGGGTCACCCGCTCGACGAACAGCCGAACCGCACCGCCCCCCGTTTCGACTCGAACCGAACGGGTTCCGTCCGCGTCGTCGGGGATCTCGGTAGTGACGGCCGGCGGGAACGCTCCGGCCGTATCGCCGTCGCTGTCGTCCCACCGGTCGCCGACCGCGAGGCGGGGATCGCCGCTCTCGACGACGACCGCGGCGGTTCGCCCGGTCGGCAGTTCGTCGTCCGGAGCCGCCAGCGGCCGGTGGCGCTCCCCGAGCGGTTCGAGCAACAGGTCGACGACGCCGTCGCAGCCGACGCCCAGTCCCCACGTCTCGTCCGAGCGGAGGTCGAACCGCTCGACGCGGGCCGACCCGTCGGCCAGCACGTCGCTCGCCAGGTCCACCACCGAGTCGGCGAGGCAGCCGGCGGTCACCGAACCCGCACCGGTCGAGCCCGGGTCGGGCTCCGGTCGGGCGTCGTCCGCCGGTTCGTCGCCGGCCGCTCCGCCGCCGGGCGCGACGACCATCTTCGCGCCCGGTCGCCGGTACGCCCGGCCGTCGACGGCGACGACCGTCGCCAGGACCGCCGGCTCGCCCGAATCGAGGTACTCCCGGGCGGTCGCGCGGACCGCGCGCTCGGGCGCCGACCAGTCCGGTTGGACTCGGTCGCCGCTCATGCCGTCGGAGTGTCGCCGGCTGCCCGGTCGGCGGCCGTCTCCAGCGCGCGGGCGACGTACGCCTCCAACAGCTCCCCGCGGAACTCCGCCGAGGCGGAGGCGTCTGCGCGCAGCCGTTCGGGGTCGATGTCGGCCCGCGCCTCGCTCGCCGCCGCGTCGATGGGCGCCGAATCCAGCGGGTCGCCCACGAGCGCGTCCTCGACCGACGGGAGGCGAACCGCGCGGTCGACCGCGCCGGTCGCGGCGACGCGCGCGCTCGAAACGGTCCCCTCGCCGCCGGCGTCCCGGTCCGCGTCGCCGTCCCCACCGCCGTCCGTCTCGACCACCGCGGCGACGCCGACCATCGCGTACCCCGTCGCCGGATGGGTCTTCTTCGCGTACGCGAACCCGCCGCCGTCGGCGTGGGGCACGCGGACGCCCGCGAGGAGTTCTCCGGGCTCGACCGCCGTCTCGCCGTCGCCGCGGAAGAAGTCGGTCGCGGGGACCTCCCGCTTGCCGTCGCGATTCCGGAGCAAGATCGTCGCGTCGCTCGCCAGGACGGCCGCCGGCAGGTCCGCGCCGGGGTGGGCCGCCGCCAGGTTCCCGCCGATCGTCCCGCGATTCCGGATCTGCAGGTCGCCCACCTCGCTCGCCGCCTCGGCCACCAGCGGGACGGTCGACCGCACGGCTCCGGAGTCGGCGATCGTCGCGTAGGTCGTCAGCGCCCCCAGGACCGTCCGGTCGTCCAGCGCGTTGACCGCGTCGAGCGCGGGCACGTCGAGGTCGACGACCACGTCCGGTTCCCGCCCCTCGGTCTTCATCGCCGGGACGAGACTGTGGCCGCCCGCGAGGATCTCCACGTCCGCGTCGGCGTACCGCTCCAGCGCCTCCAGCGCCTCGCTCACCGACTCGGCCCGCTCGTAGTCGAACTCGGCCGGGAACATCTCAGTCCTCGCCCTCCGGCCGCGGCGGTTCCGCGCGCTGGTCCCGCTCGCCCTCCGAGCCCGCCGGCTCGGCGGACGACTCGGCGTCCGAGAGTCGTTCGGCCGCCGTCTCGACGGCGTCGACGACGTTGCCGTACCCCGTACAGCGACAGACGTTCCCTTTCAGCGCCGTCCGGATCTCGGCGCGGGTGGGGTCGGGGTTCTCGTCGAGTAGCTGGTGGGTCGTCGCGAGCATTCCGGGGGTACAGTAGCCGCACTGCAGGCCGTGTTCGTCGTGGAACGCCCGCTGGACGGGGTCGAGGCCCCCCTCGGCGAGGCCGGCGGCGGTCGTCACGTCGCTGTCGTCGGCCTGGACCGCCAGCACCGTACAGGACTTGACCGCGTCACCGTCCATCTCGACCGTGCAGGCGCCGCACTTGCCGCTCTCGCAGCCGACGTTCGGCGCGGTGTACCCCAGCTCGTCCCGCAGCGCGTGGACCAGCAGCGTCCGCGACTCGACGGTCAACTCCTCGGTCGTCCCGTCCACCGTGAGTGAGATATCGTGTGTCGACATGAGAGGGTGATCGCTTGTCCCGACAACGGTAGCGAGCGAGTAAAGTGTTGGTCTCGGTGACGCGGGCGGGCGCTCCGACCCGGAGCTCACCCCTCGATTTCCAGGATCCCGACGTAGTCGCCGCCCGCGGGGTCCAGCCCCGCCTCCGGTTCGATCGTGTCGACGAGGGTCCACGGGGTCTCACTTGCCAGGTTCGCCATCGTGTCCGGTGCGGCCATCAGGTAGTCGAACCACGGCGTCGCGAGTCGTTCGTGGCGGACGCGCATCCGGAGCGCGCCCGGAAGTCGGCCGCGCTCGCGGTTGTACTCGTGGTACGCGAGGTGATGCTCGTCGTCGGTCATCACGGGGTCGCGGCTCTGTACCACCAGCGTCGCGTCGTCGGTCGCCACCGTCGCGAGATCCCCGAGCCGGTCGAGGGCGGTCTCGGCGGTCCCGACGAGTCCGAAGTTGTTGCCCAGCATCAGTATCGTGTCGAACGTGTCTGGATCGAACTCGTCGGCCACGTCGGCCACGCGAGCGTCCCTGACGCCGCGGTCGCGGGACACCTCGACCGCACCGGGCGACACGTCGACCGCGGTCACGCCGTGGCCTCGCTCCTGGAGGGCGAGCGCGGCCCGGCCCGCGCCACAGCCCACGTCGAGGACCCGCCCCTCGACGCGGTCGAGCGCGCGCCGGTCGGGGTCGGGCCACTCGTCGTCCTCGGCGAAGTAGAACTCGCCGCCGGCGCTGATCCCGACCCAGCCGTCGTCGCGTTCGACCAGTTCGCACCCCTCGCCGATCTCGCGGTACTCCCGGAGCATCGCACCGAAGGCGTCGCCCCGTCGCGACCCGGGTGTCTGTGGTTCAGTCACCGGGATCCGACAGACCGATTCGCGGGCCGGGAAGAGGGGGATTGCTATCGGTGGAACGGAGATATCTCGGCCAGTGCCGTCGCAAAATGTGATCTCGGGGGACAACTTTTACTACCGATACTACACCACTGAGTGGTATGGTTCGGCCAGTAGAAACCGAAGCTCTCGAAGATATCTCTCGGGAGCTGGCTCTCGATAACTACGGCTTCTTATACGTGACTGATACGAAGGAGGCGATAAAGGAGGGCTACGAGAGTCGGGACACCGGGTTACTGAACACGGGATCGCTGTCGGCGACGGACATCAAAGAGGGACTGCGAGATCTCGCCAACGACGAGTTCTCCGAGTTCGAGAAGCTCAGGAACGGGGCCTACTACTACGACCCGTTCGGGCTGCCCGAGGGGACCTCGGTGACCGGCGAGTTGAAACACCTGTTCAAGCGGAAGCTCGTGGTCAACACTCAGGACATCCAGTCGCAGTTCGACATCGCGCCCGCGGACGTCGACTTCTTCGCCGAACGGCTGGTCGACCAGCAGTACATCAGCCGTATCTCGACGGGCGACAGGGATTACTACCGGAGCGGCCCGGACCTGCGCGACGAGACCTCCGGCGACGCGAGCGTCTCCGCGCGCCTCGAGAAGGAGGCGACGCTCGGGACGCTCTCGCACTCGAAACTGGAGAACGTCATCGACGTGGCCGCGACGAGCGACGTGATCCGACACCTCGTCAACGAGGGGTTCGTCGTCGACATGGGCGACGACTACCTCGTCCGGAGCTGTTTCGACGAGTACGCCGAGTTCCTGGTCGACGAGATCGGCGACGATGTCGTCGACGAGTTCGACGATATCGGCGTGCTCACCCTCGACGAGTTCGAACAGGTCGTCGAGAACGAGATCTCCGAGCGCTACGACGTCCTGCTCCACCTCGACCGCAACGACACCGAACAGCTGTTCGACGAGATCCGAGGCCAACTGAAGGAGGAGTACGGGCTCACGGAGGACAAGGCGGTCATCCGCCACGAGGAGGACTTCGAGGAGTACGTCGACGCGCGGGCCGACCAGATACTCGAGGATATCGACCAGCAGGCGCTCGGTCAGCCCAGCGACCTCGTCGACGAGGGGCGGCCCCAGATAGCGGAGATCGTGGTCA
The DNA here is from genome assembly GCF_013415885.1 of Halosimplex rubrum. Lineage (NCBI taxonomy): Archaea > Methanobacteriati > Methanobacteriota > Halobacteria > Halobacteriales > Haloarculaceae > Halosimplex > Halosimplex rubrum. The sequence continues at coordinate 854,046 of NZ_CP058910.1, read as the reverse complement.
GCGACGCGGAACGGGTGAACGGGTACGTCAGAGACGCTATCGAGGAGCGCTTCGAGCGCAAGGTCGACGCCATGTTTCAGGTCGGCAACAAATCAACCGAATAACGGGACACAGAAACGATGACGACGAAATACCAGAACTTCAGCACGACGACGCAGGGTGGTCAGGAGTACATCATCGCGCAGCCGAAAAACGACCGGGACGAGCCGGTCCGGATCCCGGGTGCCATCGGGAACACCGAGGACCCCGACGAGACGTGGACGGACGTGGTCGGCCAACTCGTCCAGTACGACATCTCCAACGCGCTGAACCTCGAATCGGGAAAGGGGAAGATACAGCGAGATGACGCGCTGAACAGCCTCATCGCGTCCGAGGACAAGACGATCCCGATCGAGAGCGAGGCGCAGGCGGAGGCGGTCATCGACTATTTCGTCGACGAGGACGTGCTGGACACCGACGGCACCGACTTGGTGGTGCTGGAGGACCCGAGCATGCTCCAGGACATCGGCAGCGAGAACGACGAGACGAAACCGAAGATGCTGCTGAACTGGGTCTCGGCGATTGAGGGCTGTACGAACAAGATCGACGATACGATCGAGACGATCGAACAGACCGAACAGGAGCTGCGCGAGGAGATCGGCGAGTCCAACGCCGCCGAGAAGGTACAGGAGTTCGATCACAAACAGCAGGAAGTGGCTCAGGAGCTGATGAACCTCACGAACGGCAGACAGCTCGACGAGACCGACCTCAGCCCGCCCGACCAGGCCGAGTACGAGCGCCTGGAAGAGCGACTCTTCCACCTGGAGAGCATGAAGGAGGCGGCCGAGGGCGGGACCCTCGAGGACGAACTCCGGCGGGCCGCGGAGGAACTCGGCGCGCAGATGCAGAAGCTCGAAGAGATCGACGACGTGCTGAAAACGCAGAAACAGCGGGTCAAACGCGCCTACAAGTACAAGGAGGAGATCGCCCCCGAGCGGGCCATGGAGATGGCGAAGAACCTCTCGAACCTGGCGACCTCGCTGACGGACGTCGACTCCGCCGCGGAGAAAAAGGAGGAACAGAACACGATGGAGAAGGTCCAGCAGGTGCTCGACGCGACCGAGGACATCGACGCCGAGGAGATGAGCACCGACGCGGAGGCCGACGAGGAGACCGGCAGCTACGAGTTCAACAACTGAGCGATCCGAATGGAGGGACGTTCGTTCGTCGGCACGGCGAGCGCGGTCGAGGACGACATCGACGCCGTCCTCGGGGAGCCGACGGTCACGAACGAGTCGGTCCTCACGAAGGGCCTCGCGGTCTTGCGGACGCTGAGTGACCTCTGCGAACTCACGAGAGCGAGCCAACCGATCCCCGGACCGACGGCGGTCGACGACGGTGACGAACGGCTCGACGCGAGCGTCGCCACCGTCCTGGAGACGGTCTACGACCGCGGCGACGCGACGCCGGCCGACGTCGACCGCCTCGCGAGGGCGTGCGACTGCGGGCTCCTCGCCGTCGCCGACGGATCCGTACACGTCCCGCTGGCGCGGGCCGGACCCGCCGCGGGGAACTGGGCGGTGGTGTTCGCGTTCGTCCACGACCGCCTCGACGCGCTCCGCGAGAAGGGAGCGCACGTCCGCGACCGCATCGCGCGTTCGGGGAAGGCGGAGACGGTCTTCGAGCGGGTCTGGCGGTCGGTCGTCGAGACGCTCGCGGACATCAGACGGGTGCTCAGACACACGCTCACCAGGCACCGGTGGGTGAGCCATCGCGCCGGGCGGTCGGACGACCGGCCGCAGCGGTTCGGCAGCTGGGTCGTCGAACGACTGGATACCTAAGACATGAGCAAACTGAATCTACAGCCGGTGACGGAGACGGACCGGCCGACTTCGCACCTCACGATCGGGGAGACGAAGGTCGGGTCGTCGAACATCGTCGCCGTCACGCACAACAACCGGTCGGCGTTCTTCTACGTCGACCCCGAGGAGGAACTGGTCGCGAGCAACATCCGGAACAAGGTCAAGTTCCACGAGAACGTCGCCGATGTCTTCGGCGGGATCGCCCGCGGGCAGCCCTTCCAGGTCGAGGCCGATGTCAGCGGTCGCGACGTCGAGCCGTGCAAGTCCGCGACGCTGTACACCCGCGACATCGGCGAGGAGCGGCTGGCCTCGTTTCTGCGGTCCACGAACTACCTGCTCCACGAGATCGAGGAGGTCGCGCTCATCGACGGGGAGCTGACCCACTTCGAGGTGCTCGACCTGCAACCGCGCGGGTTCCCGACCCTGATGGTCGACGAGGAGACCGAGTTCGAGTTCGTCGACCGAGAGGAGCGCGACGAGCGACGCGACCGCGGACCGAGCCAGGGGGCCGGTCCCGGTCCCGGCGGCCAGGGCCGCGGCGGCGGTCAGGGCCGCGACGACGAGGACGTCGACATCGACATCTCCCCGGAGAAGCCGACGGTGAGCTTCGAGGAGGACGTGGCCGGCCTGGACGAGGTGAAAAGCACCGCGCAGATGCTGCTCGCGCTGTTCGACCCGGAGACCAAACGGGAGGTCGAGGGGCGCTACGGGGAGGAGTTCGCCGCGCGCGGCGGCAGCATGCTGCTGTACGGGCCGCCGGGCTGCGGGAAGACGCTCGTCTCCGAGGCGATCGCCTACGAGGCGGCCAACAACACCAACATCGAGTCGGAGTACGGCGACGTGAAGTTCCTCCCGGTCAAGGGCGGGGACATCCTCTCGCGGTACCCCGGCGAGGCCGAGCGCCGCGTCGAGGCGGTGTTCGACCGCGCCCACAGCATCGCACAGGACGGCTTCGCGGTGCTCTTTTTCGACGAGATCGAGACGCTCATCCCCGACCGCAGCGACGACGACCTCCAGCGCCACGAGCGGTCGCTGACCAACGCCTTCCTGCAGGAGATGGGGACCGACAAGATCGAGGACAACCTGCTGGTCATCGGCGCGACGAACATGCCGTTCACGATCGACCCGGCGGCGAGCCGGCGCTTCCCCGTCCAGCAGTTCATCCCTCAGCCCGGCGACGAGGTGATGTCTCAGGTGTGGCACAAGGAACTGGACTCGCTCGAAGCGGCCAACCCGGACGTGGAGATCAGCTACGAGCGACTCGGCGCCGCGTCGGCGGGGTACACCCCGGCCGAGATCGCCGACCGCGTGCTTGGAACGGAGCTCCAGCGCGAACTCGTCCGCAGTGTCGTCGAGGACGGTTCCGAGCCGATCGTCCCGGATACGGAGTACCTGCTGGAGCGGCTCGACCGCAACGAGCCCAAGACGGTCCGACAGTTCATCACCAGCGTCCGCGAGGAGGTCGACGAGCTCGAGGGGTACCCGGAGATGCGTCGGTACGTCGAAGAGCAGGCGGACCGGCTCGGGATCGCGGTCGGCGGGGGCAGCGACGTGTTCGACCAGCTGCGCGACCTGGGTGGGGACCAGGCGGAGGAGTAGGCGATGGGGAGTGACGGGTCGTTCGACGACGAATACAGCGTCGACGAGACGTTCTCCTCGGGCGGCCGGACGCGCGTCGCCGCCGGGAACGACTGTCTCGTGTTCGGGAGCGACGAGGGGCGGCTCGACATCGTCACGGGCACCGACCGGAACCGGATCCGGACGGACGACCCGGTCGTCGACGTGGCGGCCGGGCGCTACCCCTTCGCCCTGTTCGACGCGGCGGTCGCCGCGTTCACGAGCGGCGGGCTGGAACTGTGGCGCCAGCGCGTCGCGGACGGGACCCACCTCGTCGCGCCGAGCGGCGGCGGCCCGCTCTGTGTCGTCACCGAGGGCGGCGAGCTCGTCGGGCTGGACCCGGAGACGGGGAGCGAGCGGTTCCGCCGCGAGCGGCCGCACGACGACGTCTCGGACGTGAGCGCGGTCACCGGCGGGCACGGTCGGATCGCCGTCGCCGCCTGGTCGTTCCTGACGGTCGTCTCGGAGGGCGGCGAGGTCGTCCTCGACCACTCGTTCGACGGCGTGGTCACGGATATCGCACTCACGGCCAACCTGGCCGTCGCGGCGCTCAAGGACGGGCGGTTGGTCGGCGTCGACCTGACCGCCGGCGAGGAGGCCTGGGCGGTCGACGACGGCGCGGGGGCCGTCGCGCCCGCGGACGAGGCGGCCGTGCTGGTCGCCTTCGCGGACGAACTCGCGGTCGTCGACGACGACGGCGACGCTGACCCCCTCGACGTGCCGGCGGAGACGCTCGCCGCCGCGATACCCGACGGAGCCGCGCTGGCGACCGTCGGCGAGGGGTCGGTCGCGGTGTACCGCCCGGTGACCGACCCCGTCGCGGCCGTCACCGCGTCGGTCGACACTGACCGGGCCGACCCCTCCCGGCCGGTTCGCGTCGTCGTCGAGAACGAGGGCGACAGAGCGGCGGTCGCGGACCTGGGGGTCGACTTCGGGGAGCGGGCCGTCGCCGCCGGCGCGCCCAGCCGCGTCGACCTCGAAGCCGGCGAGCGCGCCGCGTTCGAGGTCGGCGTCGCCGCGGTCGACGACCCCGGTGACGGGACGGTGACCGTGACCGTCGACGAGGCGGTGGTCGCGACCGGGACGGTCCGCTTCGAGGAGCCCGAGGCGCTCGCCGAACAGGTCGCGACCCGGACGCGCCTCGATCGCCTCGACCGCGGCCGGGCGCGGTGGTGCGCGGTCCTCGAACACACCGGATCGGTCGCGGTCGACGTGTCCGGCGAGGGTGAGACGAGACACCTCGAGCCCGGCGAGGAGCGCGAGTTCGAGTTTGAGAGCGCGTACGAGCCGGGAGCACGGGTCGAGCGGACGGTCACGCTCGCGACCGACGGCGCCAGCGAGACGCTCCCGTTCGCCGTCGACCTGCCGGACCGCCCGCTGTCGGTCGCCGTCGAGCAGGACCGCTCCGGGGGCTACCCGTACGTCGACGTCGAACTGACCAGCGAATGCGACGTGCCGGTGGCCGCCGACGTGACGATCTCCGTCGCCGACGAGTTCACGCGCGAACGGGCCTACGAACTGGCGCCCGGGACCGCGACGGTCGTCGCGCTCGCGCTTCCGGTCGCCCCCTCGGAACCGTTCCCGGTGGCGGTGACCTGCTCCGGCACGGACACCGATAAGCGCAGTCGGCTCTCCGGCTGGCCGGACCTCGACGACCGCGCAGTGCCGACCGACCGCCGCGGCCGGCGCCGGGAGTCCGACGAGCGACCCGCCCACGGTCGGCGTGACGGGGCTGGCCGCTCGCGATCGGAACCGCACGAGCCGGGGGAGCCGCGGGAGGAGGCGACGGCAGAACCGGAGCGGCGGGGACGCGCCGACGGCGAGACGGACCGCACTCCCGACGACGGCCGGGTGGCGGGCGGCGCTGAGGCCGCCGGAGCGTCGCCGGCGCCGGCAGTGACCGTCGAGCGCGCCATCCCGGAACACGTCGCGTCGGGAGCGGCCTGCTCCGAGCGGGTCCAGATATCGGTCGAGGAGCGCGGCGTCGACGACCTCGCGATCGAAGCCGACGGGGAGTCGTACGCGGTCGGTGCCGTCGCGGCGGGCGAAACGGTGACGCTACAGCGCGACCACGTCTTCCACGGGAACGGCGAGCGAACCGTCTCGGGCGGCCGCGTGACGGCGGCCGGCGACGCGTACCCGCTGCCCGATGCGACGGTGACCGTCGAGCGCGGCGGCTTCCACCCGGAGTTCGTCGTCGAGCGCGGTCGTAGCGACGCGGCCATCGCCTTGGAGGCGGTCAACGAGGGGTCTCGGGAGTGCGAACTGGACGTGTTCGGCGTCGACGTCGGGGAGGACACCTGGCCCCGGTTCGACATCGAGGACGGGGCGCTCCCGAGCGGCGAGACGCGGACGCTGGAGCGGCGCCTCTCGTCGGATCGCGTGCCCGAGGCGGACGTGCTCGACGCCGGCGTCAAGTACCGTCCGGCGGGCGAGGACGAGGCGTTCTGCCACTCGCTGGCGGCCGTCCTCGACACGTCCGGTCCGGTCCTCGCGGTCGAGGTCGGCGACGGGAGCGCCGTCGCAGCGGGGACCAACGGCGTGATCCCACTGCGCGTGACTAACCGGAGCGACCGGACACTGTCCGACCTCCGCGTCGAGGCGAGCGGCACCGCCGTCGAGAACAGTTCGCTGTTCTCCCCCGCCGAGGTCGCGACCGTCGATCCCGACGAGAGGGTCGGAGTCAACCTCGACGTCAAACCGGAGTCGGCCGGCGACCTCTCGATACACGTCACCTGTTCGGCCACCGGCCCCGACGGGGCGGTCGAGGTCCCGGCTCGCGTCGCCGGACCGGTCGCCGCCGACCGCGAGTCGGCATCGGCCGAGCAACTCGACCAGTGGACCGCGAGCGTGCGGGACGACACCGACGAGCCGGAGCGCCCGACACACCTCCGTTCGGGGTACGAACCCGCCGAGGACCCGGACGGTACCTGACCGTACCCGCCGACGGTGCGGGCGCCACGTCGTTTTTCGCTTCCAGCGGGTCGTCTCGGAGCGGTCGGTCGATACGGGGAAGCGTTGCGGCGAACCCGACAGTCACCCGTCGGACGGGGTCGGCCGACCGGAAGCGGTCCGCTCTCAGACCAGGAAGTCGCCGCTGACTGCGGCGCGCGACTCCTGGATGTACCGGTACAGCGCCCTGCTCTCGAGGACGACGACGACGAGGAAGACCAGTCCGAGGCCGGCGCCGATCCCGAGCGAGACGGTGCGTGCCCCGTCGTAGGCCGCCGCGAGGGACGCCCGCTCGGCGGCCGCGCTGTCGGCGCGTTCGACAGCGCCGGCGGCGCGGAACCGCTGTTCGGCGGTGTCGTACTCGGAGAGGGTCGCTCGCGTCGCCGACTCGAAGCGGTCGAGGCTCCCGATCCAGAAGACGCGCTGACCGAGCGCCGAGACGAACAGCGACTCGTCGAGGTCGTCGCGCTGGCTCCGGCCGGCCTCGAGGCGTTCGTTGCCCTCGGCGACGAGCGTCGAGTAGTTCGAGAACGCCCGGTCGGCCTCGGTGCGAAGTTCGCCGGCCCGGTCGCTGTCGCCCCGGAGCGCGGCGAGCCTGGAGAGGTCGCGTTCGATCCGCGCGCGTTCGAGCATCGTCGTGTTCTCGGCTTCGAGCCGGCCGCGGTAGTACGAGAGCTGGCGGTCGGTGAGCGCGGCGAGGATCTCGTCCGCGCGCTCGGTGACGCCGGCGGCTCGCTGGGCGAGTTCGTCGTTCGAGATCCGGTCGGTGTACGTGCCGAGCGTGCGGTAGGCGGCCGCCGTCCGGGTCAGGTGGAGCTGAGCGGCCGAGTGGTTCCCGGCGTCGAGCGCGGTCCGCGCCTGTTCGGCGGACTGCAGGAACAGCGTGGTGCTACGGCCCGCCGTGCTGACGGCGACGATGTCCGACCGCGGCGCGTTCCCGGCCCGGAGCTTCTCTTCGAGCGTTCCCAGCACGCCGTCCATCTCGGTCACCATCCCGTCGCCCGCCTCGACCTCGCCTTCGAGGGCGGTGAGGTCGTCTCTGACTTGCGAGAAGTCGATCGGTCGCGGCACGGCCGACACCGTGAACCGCTCGGTCTCGACGTTGGTGCCGGACGCGGCGAACGTCCAGTTGTAGGTCCGGTAGAGCGTCGCGCTCGGGTCGAAGGAGACGGCGAGGACCACCTCCCCCGATTCGCCGGCAGCGATGGTGGACGGGCGCTCGACGACGGTTATCCACCCGCGGTCGGGCCCGGACACCTGCTCGAATCCGAAGTCACGCACCGACTCGTAACCGAGCTGCTCCGAGAGCACCGTCGCCGTCGACGCCCGCTCGGTCACGATGACCTCGCCGACCGAGAGGTTCCCGGGGTCGACGGCCAGGTCCGCCTGGCGGTCGACGGTGACGGTCGACGAGACCGTCGTCGACCCGGGCTCGGCCGCCTGAACGTCCATCGAGAGCGTGTGCTCGCCCTCGCTCGCCTCGGGTTGGGCCTCGATCCGGACGCCGAACGTGCGCGAGGAGCGCGCGGGGATCGTGTCCGGACGGTCGACGACGGTCGCGTCGATCCCCGGTGCGTCGACGCTGGGGGAGACCGACTCGATATTCATCGGGAGGTCGCCGCCGTTTCTGACCTGCATGGTCGTGGTCTCGGTGTACGAGGTGACCTCCGAACGCGGCCTGTCGAAGACGAAGTCGGCGCCGCCGACGGAGACGCCGTCGTAGTACGGCGGGTAGATGACCTGCGCCGTGAACACGACGCGGGCGTTGCCGTCGCGGTTGTCCTGCGGGGCGAAGCTCACTTCCCACCGGAGCTGGGAGCCCTGTTCGACGTCCTCGTCGACCTGGACCGTCACCGACTGCGAGGTGCTCTCGCCGGCCGAGATCGTCGTCTCACCCAGCCCGCCGAACGCCAGATTCCCCCGCGAGTCGCGCTCGGCGAATTCCGTCACCACGTCCGACACCGACTCGTATCCGGCGGCTTCGCGGAGCGTGAACGACTTCACGGTCGACTCGCCGACGAGGACCTCCCCCAGCGAGATGACGGTCGAATCGGCGCTCAGGACCGGGACCTTCTCGACTCTGACGGTCACCTCGTAGGTCTCTCGGTTCCCGAGGTTGTCGCTGGCCGTGACGGTGAAGCTGTGGTCGCCCTCCTCGACGGTGTCGTCGACGCTGATGTCGAGGTCGATCCCGTCCCTCCCATTCGCGCCGATCCGGTCGGGCTCGTTCGCGACCGACGCGTCGATCCCGCGCGGCGTCGCGCCGACCGAGACGGAGTCGATGACCATGACCCCGTCGCCGCCGTTGCCGATCTCGACCTGAGTCTCCGTGTTCGCCCGGTCTCCGGTCGACTCGTCGAAGCGGATGTCCTCGGTGGTGCCCGACGGCTGCTCGAACTCCGGTTCCCTGACCTCCACGTCCGCCACGATCCGCTCGGTGTGCTGGTCGCCGAGCCCGCTCGACGCCGTCGCGGTGATCGAGTAGGATCCCTCGGTGGCGCCGTTGTTGGCGCTCACCTCGTACGTGACCTGGTACGTGTGGCCGCCCGTCGCCGTCCAGCTGCTGCTAGTCCCCGAGCCGCCCCCGCTCTGGTCGGACCACTCGACGAACTCGAACTCGACGTCGCCGTACGACCGGGTCGTCTGTGACGGCGTGACGCTCACCCTCGTCGACATGTTGGAGCTGCCACTCACGCGGAACGAGAAGGTGACCCGGTCCGAGTCCGAGTCGCCGGACAGCGCCTGCTCGACGTCGAGGTCAACGGTCGACCGCAGCGACGTTGACGCCGAAACGTTCGTCGAGGCCGGCCCGGCGGCGTCCGCCGCGCGGTCCGTCGCGGACTGGCTGTGCTGGTCCGGGGTCGCCTCCGCGGCCCCTTCGAAGTGCTCGATCCGGTCGGGAGCGTCGGTCGTCGGCTGGCCGAGGGGTCCGGCGGCCGCGGGGCCGCTGACGAGGACGCACGCGACCGCGACGGCCACGAGGGCGACCGCGGCGCGCGTGTGGCGCTTAGCCATGGAGGATCTCCCCCACGAGGACCACGTCGCCGGCCTGTGCGTCGACCAGATCTCGGCGCCAGCGCATCAGGCGCCAGGTGACGAGCGCGCCGACGAGCGCGACGACGACGGCGAACCCGACGATGACGCCCGCGCCGGTGACCGCCAGCGTCTGGCGGTAGCGGTCGATGGTCGCCGTCTCCGACTGGAACTGCCCCGTCCGATCGCTGAGCGCGTGGCGCGCGGCGAGCGTCTCGCCGCGCTGGGCCTCGATGTCCGCACGCAGCGACTGGGAGTAGAGCGCGAACACGTTCAGCCGGTGGCGCTGGAGCGCCTCGGTGGGCGCGTCACACCCGCCACACGAGGCGAGGAACGCGTCGGTCACGGCCGCGGATTCGTTCATCTCCTCGAGATCCGACCGGTACTGCTGTCTGGTCGTCTCGATGCGCAGCGTGATCTGAGAGAAGCGGTCGGCCGCGCCGGCCCGGCGAAACGCGGTCGCCGACCGCTCGAGGACCGTCAGGCGGTCGGGCGTCCGCTCGATGCCCTCCGCCCGCTCGAGGAACGCCTGTCCGTTGCGCTCGAAGAAGCGGTCCAGCGCCAGGTCCGCGAGGACGGCGTACTGGCGGCCGCCCTCGGTCTCGAGCAGCGAATCGGTGATCGAGTCCGTCTCGTTACCGAGTTCGAGGCTCCGCGCGTTCGACCCGTTCGCACGGGCCGCGACCGCCTCGCGGAAGGTGACCAGCAGGTCGAGGACGCGTCCCATCCGCTGGCGTTTGGTGTCCGTGAAGTTGCCGACCTGTACCTCGAGGACGGCCTGCGACCGGATCACTTCCAGTTCCTGATACTGCGCGAACGCCGCCGTGCCGTTGAGCGCCCGGAACCGGTCGAGATACTCCTCCTGGGTCTCTGGCTGGGCCGCCTGCGCGGCGGACCCGTGACTGTCGGCGGCGGCCGCGCCGACCGGTGTCGTGACCCCGGCGAGTACCAGCGCGGTCGCGGCGGCGGCAGCGAACGTGATTCGTGCGATCTGGGCTGTTCGGCTCATATCAGAATACGGTTTGTTTCATGCGTTTGCGGAGCGGTTCGTGCTCGAAGAGCTGTTCGACGGCATCGAGCAGCGCCTCCGCGGTGACGACCGCGGCGGCCGAGTCGAGTTCCGTCGTGTCGACGCCCGTGCTCTCGCGGACGAGCGTTCGACTGCTGTCCCACATCTCGCGGGCGGGGCTGATCTCCGCCAGTCCGCTGAGCTCGTCGGTGATGCCCTCGTCGACGGTGTCGAGCCGGTCGGCGAACCTGCCGCGCTGCTCGCCGACGCCGCGCTCGGCGAGCGCGAGCGTGTCGTCGACCGCGATCGATCCCTGCCACTCGATGTCGGCGTCGGGCAGGTCCGAGCACGCCGAGAACAGGTCGACGTTGCGTTTCGACCCCATCGCCTCGTCGATCTGGTCGGCGGCGGCCTCCGTCGCGTCGAGCAACGCGTCGACGACCGCCGACGGGTCGGTGCGGTGGACGAGGAACGGGTGCCCCGAATCGGGGATCGACTCGGCGGTCTCCAGGACGCGTTCGACCACGCTCGCGTAGTAGGCCGGGATCGCGGTGTCGCGGGTCGACGCGCTCGAGATGTCCGCCAGCGTCGCGCGTACGTCCGACACGCGGTCCCGCTGGGCCCGCGAGAGGTCGAATTCGAAGACGACCGGCACGTCGACGGTCGCTGTCCGGTCCTCCTCGACGGTGACCGTCGCGTCCGTCGTGCCGAACCCGTCGAGCGACTGCGGGAGCGACACGCCGACGCTGTACTCGCCGACCGCGAGGTCGTCGAACTGCGCCCGCCCGCTCCCGTCGGTCTCCGCGTCGCGGTCGGTCTCGCCGACCGCGTCGACCCGCTCCGGCGTGACCGTCACCGAGAAGCCGTCGACGGGTCGCCCGTCGAGCGTGGCGGTCGCCCGTAACGTCCCCGTGAGCGGCTCCAGTTCGACGGGCACGGTCCGTTGTCCGCCGACGGAGACCGTCAGCGACTTTTCGGCGTAGCCAGGCCGGGAGACGCTCACGTCCAGCGAGTCGACGCCGGCGGGGATCTCGTCGAACGACAGCCGTCCGTCGGCGTCGGTCGGGCGCGTCGTCGACCCGTCGTCGCCGACGACGGTCACGTCGGCGTCCGGGAGCGGCCGCTCGTCGGTGTCCTGCACCGCGAACGCGACCGCCCGCGGGGAAAACCGGAGTTCGACCGACCGGTCGTCCCGGTCGACCTGGATCTCCGTCGACTCCGTGCGGCCGCCGTAAGTTGCCTCGACGGTGTAGGTCCCCTTCGAGAGGTCGAACGCCGCCGTGCCGTCGCTCGTCGGCTCCCGCTCGGTCTGGGGATCAAACGACGACGCGCGCGTGACGGTCACCTCGACGGCGTCGCGGACCCGGCGATCGAGTTGGTCGTCGACGAGGCGGACGGTCACGGTCGCCGTTCGCGTCGCGGCACCGGCGGCGGCCGCCTCGCCGCTCGCGCCGCCGGCCGTGTTCGCCGCGACGCCGACCAGTCCGCCCGCGACCGCGCTGTAGGCGCCGCCGGCGGCGAGCAGCGACAGATCCGACGCGAACGCGACCAGCAGTGCCGCAGCGGCCAGTGGGACGGTCGTCGCGACGAGCAGGGCCGCTAGCTGGTTGCGCTGACTCGCCGGCCGCGTCCGGGTTACGGCTCCGACGCCCAGATACGCGGCGCCGAACACCACCCCGCCCGCGATCGCGGCGAGTTCGAACAGCAGGGCGCCGCTGGCGGAACTCCCGCCAAGCCAGTAGCCGAGCCCCGCTCCGAACACCGCGAAGAACGCCAGGAGACCGCCGGTCGCGCCGTGTTCGCTGTCTCCGTTCTGTTCGAGCAAGTACCCGATCCCGAAACAGAGCACGCCGACCACGAGTGCGATCAGCGGCGCGGCGAGCGCTGAGAGACCCAGCGTCGGGTCGGCCGCCGTCGTGCCGGCACCGACGAGCCCGGTGGCGTTCCCCGTCGCGGTTTCGGTCGTCGTCCCGCTCGACCCGTCGGTGCCGGTGGCGGTCGCCCCGGCGGTCGCGCCGTCGGCAGCGCCCGTCTGCTGGGCGCTCGCCGTGCCGACCACGTCGGCGATCCCGACCGGCTGGAGCGTCTCGCCCTGGAGCAACACCGATTCCACGCCGTTCCCGACGAGATCCGCCGGGAGCGCCAGCGCGCCGCGCTCGGTCGTCGAGTTCGAGAGCTTGGTCACCGCCGTTCCGTTGTCGACCCAGACCGCGCGGAGCCCCGACGGGACGAGTCCGGAGACGTTCAGCGCCGTCCCGTTGACGACGCGTTCCGGCCGGGACACCGTGTGCGTCACCGAGAAGACCGCCGTCGAGTGTGCCGCGGCGTCGACGGTGATCCGCCGTTGCTCACCGATGAGCAACCGCCCGGGGAGCGCCAGACGCCCGCGCTGAGCCGGCGTGTGTGCGCGGACGTAGCTGCCGTCCGGGTCTGTCGTGTCGACGGTGACCGCGTACCGCACGCTCTCGAACAGGAGCGGGTGGCGGACCGCGAGACCGTCGGCGATTCGATTGACGGTCGCGTCGCCCGCCGCCTCGCGCGGGTTCACCGCCAGTTGCGCGTCCGGTTCGAAGCCGAACTGGGGCTGCAGCGCGAGCGTCTCGTTGAGCAGCCGCGACGGGTTGAACCGGGCCAGCGGGACGGTGAGACGGCCCGTCCCGTTCCCGTCGAGGTGGGCGGTCCACTGAGTGACCGGCCCCGACTCGCTGAACCCCGCCGAGACCGCGATGGCCGCCCCGTCGACGACGCCAAGCGATCGGTCGACGGGGACGCTGAGCGTCGACTCGTTGAGCGTCGCGTTGTCCGCCGACCCGAACGAGAGCGACCGGAGGTCGAGCGACACCTCGTGGGCGGTGGCGTTGGGCGTGCCGGGCGTGACCGCGACCGTCGCCGAGCCGAGGTCCCGAGCCGCCGTCGAGAGGTCGGCGAGCGGAACGCGGTAGACGAACGCGCCCGACTGCGTCCCGCTGGCCGGGTAGGGGTCGGTCGCGTCCCGCCCCGGCGCCGAGAGCGTGACCGTCGCGTTGGCGGCACTCGTGTTCGGCGGGAACAGGCCCTGTTGGACGCTGATCGTCACGTTGTCGGGACCGGTGCGGTTCGCCGTTACGTTCGCCGCGGCGACCGAGGCGCTCGGACCGGTAGCGGCGGGGCCGCCCGGCGCCGTCGCCGCGGCGACCGCCGACTGTCCCGCGGCGTCGCCCTCGGCCGCGGCGGCGCCCCCGGTAGCCAGCGCCAAGATGGCGACGGCGACGAGCGCGGCGGTCGCTGTCGCGCGCGTCGCCGTCCGGAGGTGTTGTGTCCTCATCGGGATCACCCCCTGCTCGCCGAGAGATAGTCCTCGAGGTTACGCCGGATCGCCCGGAAGCGATCCGTCGAGAACTCCTCGCCGGGCGTGTCCACGTCCGACTGGATGCCGCGCTCGGTCGCCTGTTCCATGATCGCGTCGAAGGAGGTGCGTGACTCCGAGAGCAGCGGGTCGAGGTCGAAGCCGCCGAACATGAGCAGGACGTCGAGGGTGTCATCGCGCCGGTCGACGGGCGTCAGCGTCGTCATCCGGTGGACGATGTCGTCGTACCCGTTGGCGTCGAGCCACTCGTGGAGCGCCGCGTCGAGCTCGGCCTCGCTGTACTCGCCCTGCTCGACGAGGTGAGTCGGTGCGCGGACGATCCCGTAGACCACGCGCGAGGTCGTCGGGTCCAGCGGGACGAACCCGTTGTCGGCGGCCTTGTCGAACAGCAGGTCGAGTTCGAACACCGAGGGCTGTTCGAGCGCGACGCCGGGCGTGAAGTGGTAGGCGTCGAGCCGCGAGGGCCAGGTCACGTAGTCGCTCACGTCGACGACCCCGCGTGTCTCGCGGCCCGCGCCGATCATGAGGTCCATCGCGCTGATCGCCATCTCGTTGACCGTCGAGTACCGGTCCCCGTCCGGGTCGACCACATCCTCGAACCCGGCGTCGTCCGCGATGTGAGAGTTCGAGATGAGCACGACCATGTCGGCGTTCTGGCTGCCGTCGTACCACCGGAGGAGCCGCGAGAGCCCGCAGACCGCGTTGAAGTGTCGCTGGCCGCCCTCGTGGCTGTACGGCCAGGCCGCCAGCGCCACGTGGATCGTGTCGTCGAGCGCGGCCGACGGCGGGTTCGATTTCAGGCTGTTGATGAGATACGGCACCGACCCGTTGCCGGTCCCGCCGCCCAGCGTCGTGACGTACAGGAACGCGTCGGCGTTCTCCACCTCGGCGGCGTCGAGCTGCTCGATGATGCGGTCCAGGTCCGCCTCGGCGCAGGCCTCGCCGCCGGGGAAGTAGTTCCCGACCCCGTCGAGGTCGCCGAAGGTGACCGTGTGGTTCAGCTCGATCGACTCCGTGTCGATCGTCGTCTCGGCCTCCATCCGGTCGATGGTGTTGCGGATGTCCGCGCGGTTGGTGTTCATCACCAGGATACGGTCGTCGATCCCCGGGTTGTCCGCGCGGCCGAAGAGGTTCGAGGCGATGCGCCCGCCGCCCTCGCCCGCCGCGAGGACCGCCCACCGCGTGTAGGTGTCGGAGCCCGACATCTACTCGTCCCCCTTCGTGAGCGCGCCGTCGTCGGTCCGAACGGCGTCGGCCTCCTCGGATCCCTCGACCAGCGCCGTCAGCTCCTCGTCGGGAACTGGCGCGGACAGGAAGGTGTCGCGCAGTTTGTCGAACGCCACCGTCTCGCCGGCCTCGAGGTTGTACTGGATCACGTTTTCGATCTCCTGCCGCAGCGTCCGTTCGTCGTAGACGAGGACCGTGTCGTCGGCGAGCGTCACCGAGTGGCCCTCGCGGTCGGCCCAGACCGCGAGCAGACAGGGCGCGTAGTCGTCGTCGATCGGGAACGACATCGCCGACGACAGATGTCCCTCCGCGTCGAACTCGTCGGCGAACCGGTCGCCGAGCTCCGACAGGTACGTGTCGGGGTCGTCGATGTCGTCGCACAGCCGGTCGCGCAGCGTCACGTCCGCCATCTCGAGTTTGCACTCGGCGTCGCCGTCCAGGGTGACCGTCGTCGTCGCGGGGCTGCTGTCGTCGACGCCGGGGGTCGCCGTGACCGTGTACTCGCCGAACGGTACCTCGGAAAACGTGACCGTCGTCGCGAGGTGGGTCTCGACGGTCCGCTCGTCCTCGAAGCCGGGACCGGCGACCGAGACGGTCGCCGCCCGTTCGGAACCGCCCGTCTCGAACCGGACCGTCACCTCGAGCGTGTGGGTCTCTCCGCCGTCGGCGCCCGTCGTCAGCAGCGGCGCGCTCGGGTCGAACTCGACGCCGTCGTTCTGTCGGTAGTACAGCCCGAGAAACTGCTCCTCGTGTTCGCGAACGGGGAGGTCCGCGCCTTCGACGGTCCCCGTCGAGCGCAGTTCCTCCTCGATGCGCTCGGCCACCTGGTCGTAGGCGCCCACGACCTCGGCCTTCGGTCCGAGCGCGTCGAGGGCCTCGGTCAGCTGTTCGGCCGCAGTCCCCCATCGCTGCTCGAACGTCTCGAGGTCGTCGACGTCCCGCAGGCGGGCGGCGTAGTCGATGTCCGCCGCGTCCGGTCGGTCGTAGTACCCCTCGGGCGGGTCCGCGCGGTCGAGCGCCGCGAGCCGCGACGAGACGTCCGACGAGAGGTCTTCGAGCACGGCTAAACAGACCCTCCGGAGGTCCGCCCGCGCGGACCCGACCGCGTCCATGTCCATCGCGGAGTCGAGCGCGTCGGCCTCCGCGGCGACCGCCTCCAGGTCCTCGACGCGGCTGTCGTCGGCGTACCGAAGGGCGCCCGAGTCCCGCACGGTCCCGACGAGCGACTCCAGCGCCGCGGTCTCGGAGCGGAAGACGTCCTCGCCGGTCTGTCGGAGCACGTCCCGCGCCCGCAGGAGCGCGTCGACCGCCGCCGCGTACTCGCCGGCGGCGCGGGCCGACCGGGCGTCGTCGAGGTGGTCGGCGACCGTCGCTTCGTCGACGTCGTCCGCGGATTCGAGCGTCGAGCGGACGCGGTCGACCGCGGCGTCGACCGTCTCGTCGGCCCACTCGCGGTGCGCGGTGTACTGCTCGCCGACCGCTCGCCACTGGAAGTCGTCGGTCTCGTCGGGGTCGGCGACATCGGCGGCGACGCACGGCGGGTCGACCGCCACCAGGTCCGACAGGCGGTCGAACTCCGCGTTCACCCGTCCGACCTCGTCGCGGACGCGGTCGGCGATCTCGGCGTCGAGGCGGTCCTCGAGCGATTCGATCTCCCCCTCGAGTCGGTTTATCTCCTCGAGGTCGCGGTGCCGGTCCGACAGCGAGAGCGCGCCGGTGTCGGTGTCGAACTCGATGCCTCGCTCGGCGAGGTCGGTGACCACCCCGTCGACCGACAGCGAGTCGCCCTGTGCAAACAGCTCGGGGTATGCCTCGTGGACGCGCTCACGGCGCTCCCAGAACTGCTTGAACTGCTCGCCGACCTCCCGCGCGCGGCGCTTGGCGTACTCCGTCTGGCTCGTCCCGGTCGTGTGGATCGTGTTTCGCACCCACAGCGCGCCCGCGGCCACCAGCAGCGGGACGATCGCCACCGTCGACCAGACGGCGACCTGCGAGCCGACGGAGACGAACACGCCGGCGCTCACGGCGCCGCCGAGCACGACCAGCAGGAAGATACCGCCGACCGCTCGGGTCGCGGGCCTCACGCGATCACCCCCAGAGCGCCGGTCCAGGCCGCGAGCCCGATCCCGATCGCGACGAGCGCGAGACCGACGGCGACCGGAGCGTAGACCACCTGCCGTTCGTAGGACCCCGAGCTGGTCGTCGCGCGGAAGTCGTCGTACTCCTGGTAAGCCAGATACGGGCGGACCGCGCCGGCCACCAGCCCGACCAGGCACCCGACCACCAGCCCGAGGAGGACGTTCGTCCGGGCGGCGTCGCGCAGCGCCGCGCGCCGCTCGTCGACCGCCGCCGCGTACGCCCGCAACCGCTCGCGCGTGTCCCGGCGCACCGCCCGCTCCTCGTCGTTCATCGCCTCGATGACCGTCAGCGCGTCTTCGTTCCCGATCCGACTCGCCGCTTGCCCGTAGAGCAGTCGCTCCGTTGTTTGCTTTCGCGTCGTCATAGCCTGTGTCGCCCCAGTGATGTTCGACAGCGTCTCGTTCGCCCGTTCGAGCGCCCCGGCGTCGACCGGCTCGCCGGTCGCGATCGCCGTCCCGTTCAGCGTCGTCGTATTCGCCCCAACCGCTTCCATGGCCGCCAAGAAGTCGCTCTCGTTGCGCTCGACCGCGGCCCGCGAGGCGCCGTCCGCGAACAGGAGCGTCCCGTTCGTGACCTGTGAGTCGTATCGAAGCCCCGTCTGGACCCGAAGTGACGGTCCCTGAACGACCTGGGACTGGTTCCGCACGAGCGCGGGGAACGCCGCGGACTCGTCGGCCCCGTCGACGGTCACCGTCCAGTGGGTCTCTCCGTCGCTCTTGTTGGCGATCGCCGGGTGTGCCCCGAGGTCCCAGAGGTCGCCGCCCGCGGTCCGGAGCGCCTCCCCGTCCGCCTGACAGAGCGTCAGCGACAGTCGACTTCCGGGGTAGAGGACCATCTCCGAACCGTTCGTTCGCGTGCCCGCGACCGTCGTGGCGACCACCGCCTTCTCCTCGCCGTCGAGGGAGTCGGCGACCCCGGAACAGGGCTCGGTCGGGTCGGCCGCCCCGGCGGCGCCGGGCGCGAACGCGACGAGCAGGATCGCGCCCGCCAGTGACACCAGCCGCCTGTTCATCGGAGCCGTGCCCTCCACAACCCGAAGGAGGCGATGCTACCGACGACGAGGCCGAGCCCCAGTCCGACGGTCCCCCCGCTCCCGATGTGGCGGAACCGGTCGTCGCGCAGGTCGCTCGCCCGCTCCAGTGCGAGCGTCGCATTCCCGGCGTCGTCGACCAGCGACCCCACCGACTCGTTGTCGGCCTCGTCCTGACCGGCCGCGCCTCCCGTCGCGAGCGCGAGCGCGAGACACGCCAGCCCGACCGCGACTCCGGCGACCCGGAGCCGACGGCTCATGCGACGACCGCCTCCGATTCGTCCTCGTATTCGGCCGCCAGGCGCTCGATCTCGGCGATCCGGTCGATGTCGTCCCGGTGGTAGGTGAACAGGGCGGTGAACGAGACGAGGTTGCGCCGGGTGAGCGTCGCGCCCAGGTTGACCTCGTCGCAGCGCGTGGTCAGAAACGTGCGGAGCTTCGACGTGCCGATCCGGTAGTCCGTCTCGCGGATGTACCGGCTCGGCGCCCGCAGGAGGCCGATCGCCTTCCGCGCATCGCGGGAGTCGGCGCCCGCGACCGTCTGTTTCGAGTCGGCGAGGTTGGCCAGCGCGAGCGCGTCGACCGATTTCCTGCCGACGAACGGGAGGAGGTATCCGCGCAGCGAGCGCGTCATCGCGACGGATCGCCCGAGCGCCGCGTACCCCGGTTCCCTGTCGTCTTCCCCGACGCCGAACGACAGCGACGTGACGATGTCCTGCAGGTCGATGATCGGCGGGTCGACATCGTAGTCGCTCCGGTCGATCCGCTCGAGGATCGGCCCGGAGATCAAGTCGACGACGGCGTCGGCGATGTACTCGTTGTACTCGGTGAACTGCCCCTCCGCCGCGTTGTGATAGGAGAGGCGCTGGTTGTCGACGAGAACTACGCCGTCGACGACGTCTTCGATCCGGTCGAGCCCGTAGCGGGCGTTCCAGGCCTGCCTGCTCGGACTGGCCTCCTCCTCGTCGCCGCCGACCGGTCCCTCGGTGTTCGGGAGGACGCAGACGGCGATGATCCGCGTCGTGCCGTCGGTGAACGACGAGATCGCCTCCGCGATGTGCGGCGCGATCCCGCAGCCCGTCCCGCCGCCCAGGCCGAAAAACAGGAACGCGAACGGCACGTCGCCCGACCCCGGGACCTCGTCCTCGTCCGCGTCGACCTCCGCGCTACCCACCTGCTCCCGCAGCGCGGACTGCAACTCGTCGGCGTGTTCGTCCATGACCTCGTCGGCCCGGACCGGGTCCCGGCCGAATCCACCCGTTACCTGCTCCTCGAACCCCTCGGTCGTGCCCTCAACGAGCCCGTACTGTTCGGCGATCCCGTACCACCGGTCGGCCTCGACGTTCGATAGATTCTGTAGGTCTCTAATTGTGGAGTTGAAAATAACAGGTGTGGCTATCTTTGACATATTTGTATGTTCGAAAATGTCGTCTACTATCCCGCTTCCCGCTTGTCCTGCCCCGACAAACAGGTATGGCATTACTACCCAACAGGCGTATCCAGAATGATAAGAGTATCCGAATCAATCAATTTTGATATCCGAACAGGTTCGTTCGGTATCCGGATGGTTGCCAGTCGCGGGCCGATCCCCGTCCCGGTCGGTCCCGGAGCGGGACTCAGCCCCGGAGCTGCTGGAGGAGAACGCTGTAGGCGTGGCGCTCGTAGAGCTCTTCGACCCAGTCCATCGCGAGCTCCGCGGCGGTGAGCAGTCCGTCGGCCCGTTCGGAGTCCCCGTCGGCTCTGGCGTCCGTGGCGGCCTCGTGGAGCGCCTCGACGAGTTCCAGGAAGTGGATCGGGATGGTGTGGTTGTGTTCCGGGTAGCGGGTCGGGTAGTTCGTCCTGATGTCGGACCGTCGCTGTTCGACCTCCGAGAGGCGCTGCTCCAGCGCCGCGTTCTGCGTGTCTTCGGGCTCGCGTTCCCGGAGCAGCGGGAGGAGCGTCCGGTCGTAGTACGACAGCTCCCGGCGGGCCGCGTAGACGACGACCGTGTCGGCGTCGTTGGCCCGCTCGACGGTATCGGTGATCTCGTCGACGCGGTCGGCGAGGAGCCCCTCGACCGGTTCGGACCGGTCGAGCGCCTCGGCGAGGTCGTCGGCCACGTCCAAGACGGCGTCGCGGTCGACGTCGTCCAGCCGGTGGCGCACCGTCTCGGCCTCGTCGAGCGCCTCGAGAACTCGCGCGAGCGTCGCCTCGAACTCCTGGCCGTCGACGGTCCGGCGCTCGGCCAGCTGATCGACGAGGTCCTGGGCGAGCGACGACTCCGGCCCGACGCGTTGCTCGACGTCGGTCGCGGCCCGTTCGATCCGCTGCTCGTCGGCTCGGATCGCCACCTCGCCGCGGTCGACGGCCGCCGACAGCGCGGCCATCTGACTGCGGGTCGAGCCTTCGCCGGAGAGGTCGACCGTCGTCTGCTCGGCGGCCGTGGCGACCAAGTCCGTCGCCGCCCGTTCGAACGACTCGAGGTCCGACCGGCAGTCCGCGGCCGCCTCGACGGTCGTGGCGTAGCCGTCAGCGAGGTCGCGCACGCCCCGGGCGACCTCGCCCTCGACATCCCTGAGCGCGTCGCGCAGCGCGGTCGCCTCGTAGGCCGAGTCGAGGGACGAGGTGTCGACCCGCGAGAGCGCCTCCTCGAGTTCGTGGTGGACGGCGGTCGTCTCGACGACCGACGTGAGCGTCTCCTCGATGCGTCGCTGGTCGACGCCGTCGGGGTCGGCCAGGTACCCCAGCAGTCGCTCGACGTCCCGGCTCCGCGTCGACCGCGTCCGCTCGACGGCCTGGGCCGCCTCGCTGACGTGGTTCGCCCGTTCCGTCGAGTCGGCCGTCTCCGCCGCGGCGTCGACGTCGAGCGGCGTCGTCCCGCCGTTCCCCGCGGTCGAGTCGCCGTCGGGCGACGAGAGCGGGTCCAACGACCCCGACGACGCGTCGTCGGGCGTCGACACGACGACCTCGCGGTCGGAGACGGCCCGTTCGAGCGCCGACGCCTGCGCCGCCGGCGGGTCCGTCCGCGGGACCGACACGGAGTCCGGGAACTCCCCGGCCCGCCCGATCGTCTCGACGGCGCCGACGAGGTCGTCGACGGCCGCCGCGACGGCCTCGGTGTCGGGATCGGTGTCCAGTTTCGAAGCGATGCGCCCCAGCGAGTCCGGCGAGTCGTCGCCGGCGAACCGCCAGTAGCCGAGCACGCCCGCACCGAGCCCGGCGACGAAGCCGACGACGCCGACCGCGAGTGTGAGTGTCGTAACCATGGTTACCCCATCGCGTCGCGGCCCATCGCACCGAACAGCGACTCGACGAGCGGCCAGAGTTCGCGGACGTTGTCGGCTTGCTGGCTGTCGCTCTGTTCGGACAGCTCCTTCACGTGGTCGTACATCTTGCCGAGCGACGGGATCTGCGGGTTCCAGAGCACGCCCCAGAGATGGACGCTGTCGATCCCGGGAACGACGAGCTGGTTGACGTACAGGTCGACCGACTGTCCGGGATCGGTCGAACCGCGGTCGAGGAACTCCTCGCCACTGAGGATGTCCTTCAGCTCGTTGGCGTTGACCAGCGGTGCGATCTCCTCCATCTTCTCTTCGGGGCCGTAGATCATGAACGACCCGCCCCAGGCGGTCGAGGGGTCGAAATCGATGAGCTGACCCTTGAACAACGCGGTGCGGGCGAGCGTGCTCAGCGTCGACCGGTCGAACGACGACGCGAACGACCGTCCGATCACCGGCGCCATGATGACCGCCGGCTGGTGGTCGCGGTCGCTGTCCGCGGGGTATTTCGGCTCGGCCGGCCGGAAGCTGTCGGGCACGTCGAACACCTCGCCGTTGATCTGCCGCGTCGCCGACTGGTCGTAGTTCTGGGGCGTCGACGACATCGTGAACGCCTCCAGAAACGCCACCAGCAGCCTGTTGATGTCGACGTAGTTGATCGGGTTGTAGGCGTTGAGCCGCTCCTCGTCGATGGCGACCGAGATGTCGGCCCCGACCTCGTCGAGACGCTGGTTGTCGAACGGGATGATCCCGTCGACGGCCTTCGAGAGGTGGGCCATCCCCGCGACGCCGCGGACCATCTCGCTCCCGCCGAAGTCGTCGTCCTCGGGGATGATGACCGAGCTCAGGATCGGTTTCGTGACCGCGAGTTCGTCGTCGAGACCGACACCCTGGCCGGCCATCTCGCTGATGTTCTCCGCGAGGACCGGCGTCGCCCCGCAGCCGGTCCCCTTGGTGACGCTGTGGACCAGCATCACCGCCTGCGACGCCTCGAGGCTGTTCGCCGAGATGTCCCACCGGTCCCGGAGCGCGTTCGACTCGCCGTCGAAGTCGGCCTGCATGAGCTTGCGCCCGACGGTCCACTTGCGCCCCGCGCCCTGGTGGTTGTGCTTGCGCGCCGCGATCATCGCGTTCTGGAGGAGCTGCTGGCGGTCGTAGCCGCGGTCCTCGCGCGCGTAGTAAGTGTCGCCCAGTTCGGCGATGTTCGTGTTGAGGCTCCCGTAGTCGGCCAGTCCGCCCTCCCAGACGCCCGCGAGCGGCTCGTCGCGCTCGCGGAGCGTATCGCGGCGCATCAACACCGCGTCGATGATGTGATTGCCCGCGCCGCCCACGCCGATCATCAGCCACTTCTTCCCGGACTGGAGCCCCTCCGCGCCGGGGGCGTCCTGCCCGACCGCCGGGCTACCCGTCCCGGTTCCCCGCGGCTCGCCGGCGTTCCCGGCACGCGACCCGTCGGCTCCGGTCGCCCCCGTCTCCTCTCTCGTACGCGCCGAGGCGGAGCCGCTCCCGCCCGACGCCACCGCCCGGTCGGTCCGGGACCCGCTGTCGCTCGCCTGGCGGGCGGCTCCGGCGCCGGCTTCGCCGTCCTCGCGGCCGCCGTCGTCACGGTCGCCGTCCGACTCCCCGTTTCCGTCCGCCGGAGCGTCGTCGGCCCACCCGGGCGCGAGTTCGTCGCCGACGAAGAGTTCGTCGTACTGCTCGGGGTACACTTCGCGAACCGAGGCCGGGCTGTCCCCGTGTTGGTTCGCGAGATGCGCCTCGAGAGACGGTGCCGCTACCTCCTCGAAACAGATCTTACAGGTCGTGTCCATTGTCAGTTTATTGGTAGGGACTCACTTTGCTTTTCGCCCTCGCTCAGTCCGGCCGCTGGGTGTCGAGGAACTCGTCGTAGAGTTCGGCGACGACGGATTTGGGGCTCTCCCCGTCCGCGACGACGACGGTGAGAAAGCCCGGCGGCGCGTTCGCCGGGATCGAAACCTCGACCACGTCCGAGCGCCTGCTCGCCAGCGATTCGACCGCCGAGAGGAGCGGCTCGGTGACGTACCGCTCCGGGAGCGCGTCGGTCTGCAGCTCGACGGTGTCGTCGGCGCTCGACGTCGACGCGCCGTCCCGGAGCTCCCGAAGGAGATACCGAACGTCGTCGACGTTCGCGTCCGTCTGGTCGACGCTGGGTCCCGAGCGCTGGTGTGCGGGCCCGTCGGCCGCCCCGCGGTCGTCGTCGACCGAGTCGTCCTCGTAGCGCAGGCGCACGGTGTCCTCGTCGACGGTGGCGCTCACCGGATGCGTCCGGCCGATCGGGACGGTCATCGCCGCCGCCAACTCCCGGTCGACATCCGGCGGGAGCGGAACCGACTCCACCCGCTGTTCGATCGTCGCGACGACGCTGTTTGCGAAGAACTCCGCGGTGGCCACGAGGTGCTCGGCGGTGTCTCGCGCCCCCTCGGCGCGGCGTCGTGCGTCGTCGAACCGGCACGCGTGCAGGTCCTCGCGCGCCGTGCGCAGTCGTTCCCTGACGCCGACCGCCGACGGGACGTCCGCACCCTCCCGGTCGAACCGCCCCTCGACGAGGAACTCCGAGAGTCGCTCGCCGGCCGCCCCGTCCATCGATTCGGTCAGTGCCGCGACCCTCTCGAGACGCTCCTCCGCCGCCTCGGTCGCCTCGGCGACCGCCGACTCGTGTTCGTCGATCGTCCGCTTCAGCGCGGCGAGGTGCTCGTCGGCCCGCTCGACGGCCCGAGCGACGTCCGACAGCGCTGTCCCCTCGTCGATCGCGGCGGCGATCCGGTCGGCGAGGTCGTGTCTGTTCCCCCCGACCTGAGCGGTCAGGCCGAGCGACGGGAGGTCGAGTTCGGCGTACTCGCGGACGTTTCGGACCTCGTAGGCCTCGCCGTATCTGGAGACGACGTGGACGTCGTCGAACCGGTCGCGAACCGCGTCGGCGAGCGCCGTCCGGAACGTCTCGAGGGCGTCGTCCGCGGCCGCTTGCCCGTCCAGGTCCCCCGCGGTCGCCAGCAACTGGTCGGCCCGCTGGTTGCGCTCTCGGCTATCGACGCCGCTCGCCGACCGGAGCTCCGCGACCTCGTCGGTCACCCCGTCGCAGTCCGCCCGGAACGACGCCGCGCGCGCGTCGAGCGCCTCGACGGCGTCGGGCACGACGGTGTCGACCCGCTCGCGGACCCGCTCGCCGGCCCGCTTCCGGATCGCCGCGTCGAATGTGTCGCGGGCGTCGTCCGCTCGGCGCTCCGCAGCCGCGAGGGTCTCCTCGGTCTCCTCGTCCAGCGTCTCGGACCACTCGTAGGTCAGGACCGCCGCCCAGCTCGCGCCGGACGCGACGACCGGAACCAGCACGAAACCGGCCAGCTCGACCGCCGGGACATCGGCGCCGAACAGCGGCGAGTACACGAGCAGGAAGAGCGCGAAAAACAGCGTGACGAACCCCGCGGTGCCGAGCCCCGCCGTCCGGTTTCGCAGGACGAACACGGCGCCACCTTCGGCGAGCCAGCCGACTAGCACGAGCACGAACAGCGCGAGCAGGGCCTCCGGACTGTTCCTGAACACGACGGCCGCGGCGTCGAACACCGCGACCGACTGCAGGAGCGCCGTCATCGCCCCGATAACGGGTATCTCGAGGGCGTTGACGCCGGCGAGCGCGATCGCCGCCTGGACGAACGAGGCCGCGATCGGCACCCCTGCGACGACCCAGCAGCCGAGGGAAAGCCGTCCACGGTTCGATAGAGCTTCCATAGCGGTATCTCATCGTTTTGATCAGTACTCGGCAAATAAGTTCCCCCACGCGTGTCGACCTATAGTAGAATTTGAAAGCGTTTGCACGGTCGACCGCACGACTGCCTGCGGTCATCCGAGCGATGTCTTTCAAATGCTACTACAGTGCCCACGCAACGGGCAAACGGTAAGCCCGCCGAGTCACACGGGCCTGTATGTACCTCGGAGACCACACGTGGCCGGAACTGGGCGAGTACTTCGCCGAGAAGTCGCTGGCGCTCGTCCCCCTCGGATCGACCGAACAGCACGGCCCGCACCTCCCCGAATCGACCGACCACCGCATCGCGCAGGCGCTCGCCCGCGAGGCCGCCGAGCGCACGGGGTATCTCTGCACCCCGACCATCAACGTCGGCGTCAGCCCCCACCACCGCCAGTTCAACGGCACGATGTGGGTCGAGCCGGGCGTCTTCCGCGACTACGTCGAGTCGCTCACCCGCAATCTCACCTACCACGGCGTCGACCGCGTGGTCTTCGTCAACGCCCACGGCGGCAACGTCCAGCATCTCCGCGAGGTCGGTCGGCGGGTCCGCGACGACGAGGTCGCCTACGCCGTCGAGTGGATGTGGGACGAGTCCATCCCCGATCTGGTCGACGACCTGTTCGAGTACAACGGCCCCCACGGCGGCCCCAAGGAGACCGCCATGATGCTCCACATCGACGACGCCCTCGTCCGCGAGGACCAGTTCGAGCGCGCCCGCGACGAGGGCGTCCGCGACGTGGAGCACTTCGAGGGCCTGCGCAAACACGGCGCCCGCACCTTCTACGACGCCATCGACAACACCGAGAGCGGCGTGCTGGGCGACCAGACCGACGCGACCCGCGAGAAGGGCGAGCAGTTGTTCGAGGCCGCCAGCGATCAGTTAGTTCGGCTCGCCGAGTGGCTCGACGACCAGCCCTTCGAGGAGCTGATGCCCCGCGACCACGTCTGAGTCGCAAGAGACAGGTGGGACGGTTCCGAACGCTCGCACATGAGCGACGACGACTTCGAGCACGAACTGGCCGACGCGTTCGAAAGCGAGTTCGACGCCGACGGAGAGACCGCCGCGACGGCCGCCGAAAACGCCGCCGCGTTCCGCGAGGACCACGACGAGGAGCTATCCGCGGCGGACGTACTCGACCGCGTCGAGGCCCACAGCGGCGACTTCGAGCATCGATTCGACTACGCCGTCGGCGACCTGGCGTCGGCCAACGACGACTGCACCGACTCCCGCGAGTACCGCATCGCCGGCTACGACCCGATGGCCGCCGAGCCGAATCAGGGCTTCTGAGCGGTCCGATTCCCTTCGGGTCTCACTCGACGTTCGCCAGCCGCCGCTCCATCGCGGTCAGGTACTCCGCCGCGGCCTCGGCGTCGGCCGGGTCTCCGGCGTCGAGCAGGTCGACCACTCGCTCGCAGCCGTGGCGGAGTTCCCGCTCGAACTCGCCCTCGGGGAGTTTGTTCCGGACGACCGCGGCGGCGCTCGTCACGGTCTCGCGTGCCGTGGCGGTGTCGTCGTCGCCGAGCGCGCGCCGGCCCTCGGCGAACAACTGCGACAGCACCGTCCGCACGTCCGTCGGCAGGTCTTCGACCACGCGTTCCCGTTCGGCGCGAGCGGCAAGGGTCTTCGGGGGGCAGAGACGACTGTCTCCTCGGTCACCGGCGGACAAACGTTTTGACTGTCTGGATCGATCGGGAAGTCGAAGCAGATGTCCAACGGCGACAAGCGGATCCCGGTCACCGAAGCGCAGTGGGCGCAACTGAACGAACTCAAGCAAGCGGGCGAAACCTACGACGAGGTGCTTCGAGAGTTGATTCGAGAACACCATCGCCGAGATCTCTCCGAGCGCACGAGAGAAGTACGTAACGTAGACCGTGACGAACTGACGCCGCTGTCTGAAGTATAAGTCGGGTCGCATCGATCGCAGTTCGGTTCGATCGCGCGGATCTCCCCGACGACGCTCTCGCCGGGTTCGAGGTCGAGCCAGTCAGTGTCGTAGTCGTCCGATTCGCCGCTCGTGTCGACGGTTTCGAGGTCATCGAAAGATGGAGTATCTTGGGTTGCCATGCAGCATAATATACTAATGGCTCTTGCACTAGAATGGGAAAATCACCATACGGCAGGCAGACAAACCATCCATTTATAGGCCGATCACAAAATGGAGAGTTCATCAGCGATAAACTGGACAACAGTTCTAATCAGTGTTGGTGGAGCTGTTGGAAGTAGTGGTTTAATTAGCTGGTTTCTGATGGGGAAGCGAATTAAGAAACAAAGAGATCAGGAGATAAAACGCGAACGAGAACACTGGTATCATCAAGTAAATTCAATAAATCTTCGGATTTGGCGTACTTGTTTAGAACTGCCTTATGGGGTGGATCTTAATGAGGCGACCAAACTGCCTGAAAACGGTGATGAGGGTGCTCAAGAAATGAAAAAAATCATCAGCTTAATTGATGAATTGTTGAACACTCACACGAATGCGCCACCGGAGATCGAGCGCGATGTACTCCAAGACATAGAAGATATTGGATATTGGTTCGATAATCTTGATATTGAAGAAAGCGACCCCACGACAACAGATATTCGCGATAGATTGGTTAGCGACACTCAGAATATGATGGATCAAGTGTCCGAATTATCTGAAAGATATGAAGAGCCGCCCTATTACTGAAGACTCAGTTTTGTAACTACAGATTTTGGCGATTCAATTTCAAGCTGGTCTTGGTGACTCATTTTTGTTTCAATACCAGCGTTCACCCCATCCCGATTTTGATAACCATCATCTGAATTTCTAATAAGGATATGCTCTCCGCCCGTCTCACGGGACCAAAATACAGCATCTACGACGTTCTTTGCTTGAATTTCGTTTTCGACATGGCTAACGACCATAGCTCGGAACAAGGGTTCAGGACGGCGCGGTTGACGTTCGTCTATTTTGGTTCGCTTTAGATTTGATTCTAATGTTCGGGCTGCTCGACTAAGATCCCTGATCTCTTCTAATAGGTCTTTTGGGGATTTACGTTCTAGTTCCTCACAAACATGCTCAATTATGTCTGTGTGGTTTTCCTTAATTGGAAATAAAAGACTGGAGTTGATACGGTCAACATCCAGTACTTCTTCTCGAATTTCCTCTTTAACCTCCTCTCCAGAAAGTGACGAATGGCTACTGATACGGCCACTTATTTCATCCTTTAAATATGAGAATAGTCGTTGGCGGTTACTTGTTTCCTCATCAAAGCGCTCTTCGCCAAATTCACCAACCCACACTTCGCCATCATATTCTGAAAAGACCTTGTTAGCATATTCATGGTTGTCGGCATAGATGCGGCAATAATCAGAAAGTACTGAATTATCAAAAAATATTTTGGGAGAGGTTGAGGACATTTTAGTATACGTCCATTGATGCTCTCTCGAGCTCAACTAGCGAGTCGCTGATCCCATCAAACACTTCTCTGTAATCCTCGGAGCTTGGTTCAACCCCAACTCTGCGGGCATCCTGTCGCAGGTCTTCTGTATCTTCTGGGTATGTATTTCGAACTCTTTCTAGTTCTGATATACATCCGTCCCTGAAAGTACTGACTCCAGCTCCGCTGGCTTCATGCTTGGATATAATAAGCGCAGGCCACCTCCATACAGATTCATGATAGAACTCCCGGATGCCACGGACGATGTCTCTCTGGTCATCTGATAGCTCTTCTCGATTGGAAACGACAAGTAGGGTATCTTGAAGCGTGTCGAGTGATTTCTCAACGTGGTTTTCAATTTCTAATTCGAACTTTTCGTTCGATATGAGTTCTGCTTGCAGATCGACCGAAATCGACTGGAATTCCGAGTAATAGAAGTCAGAATTCTCTATGAATGAATCATCTACCATCATATCATCTAATAGGTCAAGTATCTTTAGATTCTCCAAATACAACTGAGTGAACTCATCAGGCGCAAATTCTACGTAGTTTTCTTCCAAAAAGTCGTAGAGATCCCTCTCCAATATTTCCTCTAACCCGATACTCAGAAATAGCCCTTTGTATTCTTCAGCACTATAATAGCCGCGACGGGGGAGACTAGGCTCGTCAGGTTGCTTAACGTTCGTTTGTTCTAATGGTCGAGGATGAATATATTGTGGTTTAAATTCGTCGTGTGGCTCATACTGACCGTATCGGAACCACGTATGTAGGATGGGCAGTTCCCGCCTTTCAATCACCCGGTGAACGATCTTATTCGTTTTAATGTTTGCTTCGTTGTAGCCGGAAACTTCATTGAAATCCTGGGATTGGAGGTCTGCACCTATCTCGTCAAGCGCAGCTTCTAAACCTGCTCTGACATCAGTCACCAGCGCACTCTCTTTTTCCCAATCAATCCAGGTCATGCTCCCTCCAAACTTTGGTCCATTGGGGTATTAATTAATTGCAGTATATCGTATATTCTTCAGGGGCGAACGTGGTGTCTCTCATCAGTAGTTGGGGCAAGGGGTTGAAAGAAGTTACTCATCGGATCAAATATTGATTTCTTACCGCTAGATAGCCTCTTTCGTCTATACTTGGTCGAAGTGCCTGTTTCTCCGGTCACTCACATATCCTCAACTTTTCTCAACCTGGCTGTAGATACATATGTCTGAATTTAGTGTTTTCCAACTGCTTTGGGCTTTGGCCATCTCTTTGTCTCCTCAGCAGGCAGATCCCAGGAAGCAAACGCGCCAAGATAGTTGATGACACATCGGAACCGAATCTCTTCGGGCAATATAAACTGGAGAAGGTCTTGTTGCAGTGTAATAATTGCGCGTTCTCCTCCCGCTTCTAGTGCATCAATATGTCTCCACGTACGGCGTGCGAGGGATTCAGTTATTACTGGACTACAAGCACGTCGTATTGAATCGATAGACAAATTTCGGATTGATTCGCGAACAGCGGGATCATGAAGATGTTCCTCAATGCTAATGCTATATGAACTAGATTGAGAACAATACCAAAATCGACGATTCGTGACCCAGTAAAGAGCGAGCTTCCAAGTTGCCGCCTTATCAGCAAAGGAACTACGGTTCTCTTCGTTGGGTTCTTCAAATGATTCAGCGGTGTCTAAGAGCGACCCAAATGTAGCACTGAGGTATTTCCCGAGATAGGCACCAGCCGTAGATTCCATCTCTTCTGTCTCGTCATCGAACTCAGTTAGATCATGAGCACGAGTTCGTTCTCGAATCCATTCCTCATTATGATCATGCTCCCCGAACCGGTACCAGTCGACGAATCCCTCGTCGTCCTGGAACTCGGGAGCGAGGTCGTCGAGGTCGTCCCGATAGACCAAGGGATACGCGTCGACGATCTCGCCCTGACCGTAGTCAGACCACTTCTTCGCCAGCTCCGGCTTGTCGCAGAGCCACGGCATTCCGTCACTCTCCCGCTTGGGAACGTTGAAGAAGAGAACGTGCAGGTGCGGATACCCCTTCTCGATGAATTTGAGCGCCTTGATGTAGTCGGGGCAGCATCGAGGTCGCCCAGTGACCGATTCATCATGCTCCGGTCGCCAGCCGCACGTCGCCACAGGAGAATCCGAAAGATTCCAGCATCCACCGAGCGAAGCGAGGCGGTTCACCGGACGCGAGGGAGCGGAGCAAACGAGACCTCGTCAGAGCTTGCTCTGACGGTGTTTTCCCCAAGTTTTTGCGGCGGAGGATTCCCGCAGCGTGCCCTCGGCGCGCGAGGAACTCTCCGCCGCAAAAAGTGGTACGGGCGCGGTGGGATTCGAACCGGAGGAAGACGGTCGCCCTCGCTCCGCTCGGGCGCTGCGACTTCCAGGGTTCGAATCCCCTGCGCGCCGGTTCGGTCGTCGCTACGCTCCTCCCTGCACGGGCGCGGTGGGATTCGAACCCACGACCGTCGGATTAGAAGTCCGACGCTCTATCCGGGCTGAGCTACGCGCCCCGTGTTTCGAGTTGGACGGCCGCGCCTAAAAAGCGGCGCGGGTTCTACCGCCGACGGGATTCGCAGGTCACCGAACAACCGGCCCTCTTTTGGTCGCCGGGCGACCAGACCCTTCCAATGAGCGCGCATCTGGACCTCGACGAGCCCGAGCCCGCCGTCGCCGACGACGGCGTCTGGCTCACCTGCATCGAGTGCGGCGAGACGTTCGCTCCCTTCGCCGAGATCCGTTACACCTGCGACGACTGCGACGGCCTGCTGGAGGTTCGCTACGCCGACCTCCCGACGTGGGACGACTTCGGCGCCGGCGGCTCGCCCGAGAGCGGCCCCTACGGCGTCTGGCGCTACTCGGCGGGCCTCCCCTTCGAGGAGGGCGTCTCCCTGCCCGAGGGTGGGACGCCGCTGCACTACGTCCCGCGCATCGAGGAGGAGGTCGGCGTGAACAACCTGCGGATCAAACACGAGGGGATGAACCCGACGGGGAGCTTCAAGGACCGCGGGATGACCGTCGGCGTCCGCGTGGCGAAGGAGGTCGGCGTCGATCGGCTGGCCTGCGCGTCGACCGGCAACACCAGCGCCGCGCTGGCCGCGTACGGCGCCCGCGGCGGCATGGAGACGCTCGTGCTCCTGCCCGCCGGGAAGGTCGCCGCCGGGAAGGTCGCCCAGGCGAGCCTCCACGGCGCCCGCATCCTCGAAGTCGACGGCAACTTCGACTCCTGTCTCGACATCGTGCAGGATCTGGCCGCCCGCGGCGAGGCGTACCTGCTCAACTCGCTGAACCCCTTCCGTCTGGAGGGCCAGAAGACCATCGGCCTGGAGATCATGGAGCGGTTCCACGCCGACGAGGGGACCTATCCCGACCGGATCGTCCTCCCGGTCGGTAACGCCGGCAACACCGCGGCGCTGTACAAGTGCTTCCGCGAACTCCGGAAAGCGGGCGCCATCGACGAGGGCGACGTGCCGAAACTCACCGGCGTGCAGGCCGAGGGGTCCGCGCCGATGGTCGAGGCCGTCGAGGAGGGCAACGACGAGGTGCGCCGCTGGGAGGACGTCGAGACGCGCGCGACCGCCATCCGCATCGGCAACCCCGTCAACGCCCCGAAGGCGCTGCCGGGCATCCGCGAGACGGGCGGCACCGCCGTCGCCGTCTCCGACGAGGCGATCACCGACGCCCAGCGCTCGCTCGCTCAGGAGGGCGTCGGCGTCGAACCCGCCTCCGCCGCCTCCCTCGCCGGTCTCCGCAAGCTCCGCGAGTCCGGCGAGATCGGGGCGGACGAGGACGTGGTCTGCCTGACGACGGGCCACCTGCTCAAGGACCCCGACGCCGCCTACGAGGCCGGCGGCGACCCCGAGCCCGTGCCCAACGACACCGAGGCCGTCCTCGACCACCTCGGCGAGTAACCCGCCGTCGGTCGGCGTCCCCGGAGACGAACGACCAAGGCCCGCGGGCGCGACGACGGATCCAGATGTCACTGGACGACACGCACACGCCGGTCACGGTCGAGGGCAAGACGGCGGTCCTGATCGGGGCGACGAGCGGGATCGGGCGGGCGATCGCGCTCGCGTTCGCCGCGGAGGGGGCGGACGTGGTCGCGACCTCGCGTTCGGCCGAGCGCGTCGCGAACACTGCCGAGGAGATCCGCGAACGCGGTGCGGAGACGATGGAAGTCACCTGCGACGCCACCGACCGCGAGGACGTGGTCGCGCTCCGGGACGCCGTCGGCGAGGCGTTCGGTAGTATCGACGTGCTCGTCTACGCCCCCAGCTACATCGCTCGCGAGCCGATCGACGAGGTCACCGACGAGCAGTGGGACGACGTGTTCGACGTGCAACTGAAGGGCGCCTACCGCGCGACGCAACTGTTCGCCGAGGCGATGGACGAGGGGTCGATCCTCCACGTCGCCTCGGAGTCGGCCCGCTCTGCGATCCCGAACCTCGCGGCGTACTCCGTCGCCAAGGGCGGGCTGGACACGCTCGTCCGGGTCGCCGCCGAGGAACTCGGCCCGGAGATCAGGGTCAACGCCGTCCGGCCGGGGTTCGTCGAGAGCGAGCAGACCCAGGGCACCTACACGGAGGGCGAGCCGCGCTTCGAGACGATCAGGGAGCGGACGACCCAGGAGCGGCTGGGCCGACCGGCGGAGATCGCGGGGGCCGCGGTCTACCTGGCGAGCGACGCGGCGAGCTACACGACCGGGGAGATCGTCGCCGTCGACGACGGGTTCGGGGCCGCGACGTTCGAAGAGTAGCGAGGGCGACCGTAGGAAGCCCTCGGACCCGAACGGCGAGCGCAGCGAGCCGTGAGGAGGAGCGTGGTCCGAACGGAGTGAGGACCACGGACACCGAGCGGGTCTCGCTTCGCTCGACCCACTATCCGGACGGAGCGGCCACTCTCAACAGCCGTCGCCGTCGAGGCCGAGCCGGCGCAGGTACGCCAGCAGCGTCAGCTGGCCGTACAGCAACACGAGGGCGATCGGGAACAGCGCCAGCGTCGAGTAGAAGTCGCCGAGCGGGAGCCACTCGGCGATCTCGGTCCCGACGACGACCGTGACGGCGCCGACGTACAGGAGCGGCGAGGCCGCCATCGACTTCGCCTCGGCGTACAGGCTCGCGATCCCCTCCGAATCGGAGTCGACAGCGTTCGTTGCCATATCGATCGCTCCGGCCGGCGCCCACTTGGGCGCTCGGCGAACGGATCTTCTGTTCGCGCTCTGTCATCCCTCGCGGACGGACACGCGGCCCGACTCGTCGACGGTGACGGCGAGGCGGTCGCCGTCCAGCGTGACTTCGACGGCGACGCGAAGCGGGTCGCGCTCGACCACGTCGACCGTCCCGTCGTCGGCGACGAAGGCGGGCTCCCAGACGTGGCAGGCGTCGAGCGGGCGGTCGTGGCGCCGGTAGAACGCCGCGACGGCGGGGTCGACCAGGAGGCAGAAGCCGACGGGGCCGACGAGGCGCCCGCCGCAGGTCTCACAGCGGACCCGCAGGCCCGGGGGGTCGATCGGCTCGGCGTCGTCGCCCTCGACGGCGATCCGCGGGTCGACGGGCGCCGAGCACTTCGGGCAGACGCCGGCGAGGGCGCGCTCGATGGCCTGGCGGGCGTACAGCTCGGTCAGGGAGACCACCTCCGGGAGCGTCGCGTCGGCGGCCGCGGCGGGCGGGAGCGTCCAGCCGAACAGCAGGTGGTCGTTCTCGCAGGTGACGGCGCAGCGGCCGTCGCGGTAGACCGCGACCGCGTCGGCGTCACAGGCCGAGCACTCGCTGTCGATCGGCTCGGGGCCCAGCGACCCGCCGTGGGTGTAGGTCCCGGCGAGG
This sequence comes from Halosimplex rubrum, assembly GCF_013415885.1. Classification (NCBI taxonomy): domain Archaea; kingdom Methanobacteriati; phylum Methanobacteriota; class Halobacteria; order Halobacteriales; family Haloarculaceae; genus Halosimplex; species Halosimplex rubrum. The sequence goes on along the minus strand of NZ_CP058910.1, from coordinate 819,610 downwards.
ATCGCGGCGACCGTCTCGACGCCCGTGACGGTCAGCCGGTAGCCGCCGTCGGCCTTCCGGACGAAGTTGTCCCGGAGTTCGTTGAGGTGGTAGCGAAAGCGCCCGGAGTCGCGCACCCCGACGCGCTTGCGCAGATCCGCGAACCCGACCGTCTCGACCCCCGGCTCGCGGTGGGCGGTCGCGAGCTCCCGGAGGATGTCCACCCGTAGCGGGTCCGACAGCGCCGCGAACGCCTCCGAGGGGTCGATACGCCGCTCGGCGACCGCGGCCGGCTCGCTCGAATCGCCGGTCCCGTCGGAGGCGTCGTCGCCGGCGGATCCGTCTGTGGCTGCGGCTTCGCCCGGCTCCTCGGTATCGCCGCTGTGCGGCGTCGTCACGGTCCCACCCTCCCGGTCGCGACCCGGTACATACGCCATCGTTCCGCGTCGACGGGCACAAATCCATCGGCTGACCGCGGCGGTGGGCCCCCCGTGGAATCGACGGCCGGGTCGGCCGGCGACCGCTACAGCCCGGTCGCCCAGTCGGCGAGGTCTACGACGAGGTCCCGGGCGACGTTGTCGGCGAAGCGGTACTCCGTCTGTAACGACGGCTCGGCGCCGGGCTGGAAGAGGTGCGACAGGTCGGGATAGCGCTCGAAGCGGGCCGCGTCGGCGTCGTCGATGCCCTCGCGCCAGCCCGACATCGCCGGATCGGCCGGGATCTGGAAGTCGCGGCCGCCGTGAGCGAACAGGAGGTCGGCGTCGATCCGATCGGCGGTCGCGACCTGGTCGTACTCGTAGAACGTCTTCCACCAGATCCCCGGCAGCGGGCCGATGGGGCGACCGTCGGCGACCGAGCCGTTCTCGACGGCGGTCATCAGCTGCGTCACCGCAGCGAGCTGCTGTTCCTCGCGGGCGGAGAGCCCGCCCTGCACCTCGAAGATTCGTCTCACCTGTGGGGGGTAGACCTCGGTGAACGGGCGGGCGTTCCCAGCGAGGACGGCCGCGCCGGCGACCCGTCCGTCGCGCTCGGCGATCCGCGGGGCGCAGGCCGCGCCGACGCTGTGGCCCGCGACGACCGACCGCTCGAGGTCGACCTCGGGCTGGTCGCGGAGGACGCCCAGCGCGTGGACGGCGTCGTCGACGACGATGTCGTCGATGGCCCACTCGGCGCGGGGCACGTCGCAGGCGTAGGTGCGCTTGGCGTAGCGCAGGACCGCGACGCCGCGCGTGGCGAGCCCCCGGGCGATATCGCGGAAGGGTTTGTTCGGACCGACGGTTTCGTCGCGGTCGTGCGGACCGCTGCCGTGGACGAGGACGACGCCGGGGACGACGCCGGCGTCGGTCGCGGTGGCGGTCGCCGCGCCCGACCCGCCGCTCGCGCCGGCGGGGACGGTCAGCGTCGCCGGGAGCGAACAGCCCTGGGGTTCGAGCGTCAGCGTCCGCTCGGTGAACGCCGAGGTGTCGACGTAGTCGGGCGAGCCGTACTCGGCGGGGAACCACAGACCGCCGACGCGGCCCTCGGCGTCGACGCCGACTTCGACCCGCGCCGACCCCTCGGCGCAGTCGACGGGGACGACGAACGCCGTCGAGCCGCCGCGGGTCGTCGTCTCGACGGCCCCCGCGGACTCGACGGCACCGTGCTGGGCCAGCAGACCGAGCCAGAGCCGTTCCAGGGCCGACCGCGGGAGGTTCGACGCGAGTTCGTCGGTGCCCATGGCGTGGGCGGCGTCGAACTCGCCGGCCCGGAGACGGGCGACGAACTCGCGGGCGGTCGACCGACCGGCCGGTGTCGACGCGGCCGTCGCGGTCGGCGACGCGGTGGCGGTCGGGGTCGCCGTGGGCGTCGCCGTCGGCGGCGCGGTCGCCGCCGCAGGGGTCGGCGACGGGGTCGAACTCGGGGCCGAAGTGGCGCTCTCGCCCGGCGCCGGCGAGCTGCCGGTGCCGTCGCCGCCCCCGTTGCAGCCGGCGAGGGCGACGGCGCCAGCGAGGCCGGCGACCGTGCGGAGGAGTCGTCTGCGCGACGCGTCCGAGACGGTATCAGGGTCGGACTGCATCGTCGGTCGATCTGACACGACGCGGGGACTTCAGCGTGTGGCGAACGGGATTTCTGTCCGCGATCCGAACGTTCGGGGCCGCGACCGCCGGGCGCGCCCGTCTCAGGCGGCGTCGACCACGCACCGAAAGCCGATGTTCCCGGTCGAGCCGTCGGGGTCGTTGCTCGACCGGGCGGCCAGGCGATAGCGGTTGCACCACGACTCGTGACAGAGATGGGAGCCGCCGCGCATCACCCGCTCGTCGCCGTCCGCCGGCCCCGTCGGGTTCTCGGGGTCGTAGGCGTCGGTGGTGTGGTAGTCGGCGCCGAACCGGTCGCGACACCACTCCCAGACGTTGCCGCAGACGTTCCGGAGGCCGAAGCCGTTGGGCTCGAAGGCGTCGACCGGCGCGGTCGCCCGGTAGCCGTCGGCGCCCGTGTTGCGCTCGGGAAACTCGCCCTGCCAGACGTTACAGCGGTGCTCGCCGTCGGGTTCGAGGTCGTCGCCCCACGGGAACCGGGTCCCCTCGCGGCCGCCGCGGGCGGCCCGCTCCCACTCGGCCTCCGTCGGGAGGCGCTTGCCCGCCCAGTCGGCGTAGGCCGCCGCGTCGCGGTGGGAGACGTGCGTGACCGGGTGGTCGAGCAGGTCGTCGGCGACGACGCTCGAACTCGGGCCGCGCGGGTGGAACCAGTCGGCGCCGGCGACGGCGACCCACCACTCGGCGCCGGGGACGCGGTCGCGGACGTGCTCGCGGTCGGCCTCGGCAACGAACTCCTCGAAGACGAACGACCAGCCGAACCGCTCGGCGTCGGTGGTGTGGCCCGTCTCGCGGACGAACTCCAGGAACTCGGCGTTCGTGACGGCGTAGCGGTCGACGTAGTAGGCGTCGGTGGTGACCTCGCGGACCGGCCCCTCGCCCTCCTCGGGGAAGCCCACGTCCGAATCGGTACCCATCCGAAACGTCCCCGCGCCGACGCGGACCATCCGGTCGGTCCGCGGGTCGTCGTCGGTGGCGGGGTCGGTGCGCCACCCGTCGGTCGCTGGGTCGGTGGTCGCGGCTCGGGAGTCGTCCGCTCCGCGACCGGGACTACAGCACGCGCGGTCCTCGCTCACGCCCGCGCTTCGAGCGGCGCGGAGGAAACGGTTTGGGTGCGGCGAACGGGAGTCGGTCGGGGCTCTCACGCTGTTCGCGATCGCGGTTCGAGTGCCCCTGTCGTTGCTGTCTATTCTCACATCCAGGCGTGGATTTAATGGCGCAGGGGGCGTGGTGGCGGACATGGAAATCCGGGACGCAGTCGAGGCGGACGCGGAGCGGCTGGCGGAACTCACGGGGTCGCCCCAGGACGTGATGCGCAACCTCGTCCACGACCGGACCGTCCGCGTCGCGACCGACGACGAGACGATCGAGGGGTTCGTCAGCTACGACGCGCGCGAGGAGACGGTCCACGTCACACAGCTCGAAGGCACGGACGACGTGCGCGACCGCCTGCTGGAGGAACCGATCCGCTTCGCCGAGTCGGAGGGGATGGCCGTCGAGCTGCTCGTCCCGGAGGCCGAGAGCGCCACCCGAGACACCGCCGAGGACGCCGGCTTCGAGCGGACCGGATCCGGGCCGACCTTCGAAGGCCAGCCGACCGTCCGCTACCGGCTCGACCCGTAGCTACTCCGGGCCCTCCTTCGTCCAGCGTTTCTCCACCTCTCGATTCGCGAGGATAACCGTGTCGCCGTCGTCGAGTTCGAAGCGGCTCTTGCGGAGTTCGATCGCCCGTACCGTCCCGGTCATCGACTGGGTCGTCACGCGGTCGCCGGGGTTGAAGTCGGGGTCCCGGAGCAGGTAGATGCCGGCGACGGCGTCCTCGATCATGCTCGACAGGGCGTAGGAGACCCCAAGCGCGAGGAAGCCGGTCGCGGTGCCGAGACTCGCCGCGATGGCGCCCAGCCCGAGGATGTTCAGGAGGACGAGCGCGGCGCCGAACCACAGGAAGACGCCGACGATGGTCACCCACAGCTGGGCGATCAGGTCCTGCTCGGTTGGGTAGATACCGCCGAAGAACCGCCGGGCGACCGACAGAACGACCCTGATCGCGACGTACGCGAGCGAGACGAAGACGATCGCCATGACGAGCCGCGGGACCGCCTCGGTGAGCGCGGCCCCGAGTTCGTTCACCGTCTCGGTCGCGAGGTCGACGACGAACTCGACTGGCGTCTGCATAGCGCCCCCAAAGGACGGCGGATCCAAGAGTTGCGGGGACGGTTCGACCGGAAACGGAGGGGGTGGCGGTCGCGGAGCGGAGGCAGTTGCAGTGCGGTGGTCGCGGCTGGGCGGTAGCGGCGGCGGTCACGGGTCGTCCCCTCTCCCCGGAGAGGCCTACAGGAACTCGCGGACCTCGGAGTACCACATGTCGTGGTGGTCGAGCGCGTCGACGGCGCGGGCGATGCGGACGGCGATGGCGTGCCAGCACAGCTCCTCGGGGTCGTCGTCGTCGAGGTTGTACTCGGCGTCCTTGCAGTCACAGGAGTCGTCTTCGATGACGTACTCGTCGTCGTGGCCGACGACGACGGTGAAGTCGCGGTACTCCTTGACGCGCCGCTCGGAGACCGCGTCGATGGCGCGGGCGCCGCGCTCGCCGTGTGTGTCGAGGATCAGGTCGACGGCCTCGGGGGCCAGTTCCCCCGCCTCGGCGAGCGCGGCCTCCCAGCGGTCGACCGCGTTCACGATACCTCCCGTTGGGTACACCCGAACTAAACAGGTTCGGTGCGAGCGAGCGGTAGCGCGCGGCTACCGCGGCGTCGAGCCGATTCCGCGGGCGTCGTGCGCGCGTCGGGCACGCGTCGAACGGGCGTCGGACGCGCGACGGACGGGCGGCCGACGACGGCCGCACACCCGGACGCTTAAACCCGAAGCCGCGATAAGAACCGGTCGATGAGTACGACCGGGCCGGTTCCCGACCTGGCGGGGCGAGCGACCGCCTGTGCCGACAGACTGCTGGACGCCGACGAAGTGCTGCTGGCGTCGCACATCGACGCCGACGGACTGACGAGCGCGGCCGTGGCGTCGACGGCGCTGGAGCGGGCCGACCTGCCCTTCGAGACCGTCTTCAAGAAACAGCTCGACGAGACGGAGATCGCGACGATCGCCGCCCGGGAGTACGACACCGTGCTGTTCACCGACTTCGGGAGCGGGCAGCTCGACGCCATCGCGGCCCACGAGCGGGCGGGCGACTTCCAGCCGGTGATCGCCGACCACCACCAGCCCGCCGACGCCGAGACGGAGTATCATCTCAATCCGCTGCTGGAGGGTATCAACGGCGCCTCCGAGTTGTCGGGCGCCGGCGCGGCGTACGTCCTCGCGCGGGCGCTCGAAGCCCGGGGCGGCCAGTCCGCGGACAACCGCGACCTGGCGGCGCTGGCGGTCGTCGGCGCCGTCGGCGACATGCAGGCGGTCGGCGGCGAACTCGTCGGCGCCAACCGGGGGATCGTCGATGAGGGCGTCGCGGCGGGCGTCCTCGCGGAGGGGACGGACCTGTCGCTGTACGGCAAGCAGACCCGACCGCTGCCGAAGCTGTTCGAGTACGCGACGGAGGTGCAGATCCCCGGCGTCTCCGGCGACGAGGCCGGGTCGGTCCGCTTCCTGGAGGGGCTGGACGTGGATCTCAAGGAGGCGGGCGAGTGGCGGACGTGGGTCGACCTGACCGACGACGAGCGCCAGACGGTCGCGAGCGCGCTGGTGAAACACGCCGTCCAGCGCGGCGTCCCGGCCAAGAAGATCAACACGCTCGTCGGGACGACCTACGAACTGGTCGACGAGCCCCGCGGGACGGAACTGCGCGACGCCAGCGAGTTCTCGACGCTGCTGAACGCGACCGCGCGATACGAGCGGGCGGACGTGGGCCTGGGCGTCTGTCTCGGCGATCGCGACGGAGCCCTGGACCGCGCGCAGACGCTCCTCTCGAACCACCGGCGGAACCTCTCGGAGGGGCTGGAGTACGTCCGCCGGGAGGGCGTCACCCACGAGGACCACCTCCAGTGGTTCGACGCCGGCGAGGCGATCCGCGAGACGATCGTCGGGATCGTCGCCGGGATGGCGCTGGGGACCGACGGCGTCTCGGCGAGCAAACCCATCGTCGCGCTCGCCCGGAAGAACGAGGCGGAGACGAAGGTGTCCTCGCGGGGCACGGGGACTCTCGTCCGCGAGGGACTGGACCTCTCGGTCGTGATGGGCGAGGCCGCACGGTCGGTCGGGGGAGACGGCGGCGGTCACGACATCGCGGCGGGCGCGACGGTCCCTGCCGGGGAAGAGCGAGCGTTCGTCGACGCCGCCGACGACATCGTCGCCGACCAGACCGGCTGACCGGGAGTCCGTTTTCGCCGTCGATCCGACCCCGACCGGAGCGACGGGTTCGGCGCCGACGCGCCGGTTCGATATAGCCGAATGCAGTTTATCGACGAGGGGCGGCCGACGGCCAGCGAAGGCGAAGGGGCGGGCGTGAAGCCACGAACGGGCGAAAAATCGGCGCTGTCGGCGCTCAACCGTCGACCGGCGTCGCGGTGTCGAGCGAGCCGGCGGTCGGGCCGGCCGGGGAGAGGCGGATGCGCCACCCCTCGTCGACGGGCGTCGCGGCCGTGGCGACGCGGGGGCGGCCGGCGGTGCGTCGAACCGTTTCGGCCGAGAGCGGGAGCGTCGGGAGACGCCCTTCCCGGGACCGGAGTTCGTAGCCGCGGACGGTCACCGCACGCGGGCGGTCCCAGTGGCCGTCGGCGAGGGTGAAGCCGTCGATCAGTCCGACCGACCGCAGGTGTGCGAGCGCCGCGCGGACGGGCCGGGCGCTCCCCTCGACGGCGGGGAGGTGCGCGCTGGCGCGCTGGAGGGCGTCCGCGCGGGCCGGCTCGGGGAGCCGGGACTGCAGCTCCGTCGCCATCGTCGCGAGCAACTGGAGACAGAGCCGGTCGCGGTCGGGGGTCCGTTCGGCGGCCGCGAGGTACTCGTCCATCACCGCGCGCTCGACGCCGTCGTGGTCGCTGGCCGACAGCGCCTCGAACACCGCGCCGGCCAGGTCGTGACAGTACGCGACCAGCGCGCGCTGAGACGGGGGCTCGCTCGCCGCGGTCGGCGGGAACGCCCACGTCCGCTCGCCTCTCCGGCTCGCGTCCGCCTCGCAGACCACGAAGTCGTACCACGGCGCCCGCGGGTCGTACCGACGGAGCGTCGCCCGATAGGCGTGAGCCACCCGCACCGCCTGAACCGCCGTCTCGCGGTCCGGAAACCGTCGACCGTCGACGGGGACTGGTCGCTCGCCCGTCCGCCCGCACTGCACGTAGTACTCTCCCGAGGGCTCGGCGAGCCCCTCCAGCTCCGCCCTGATGTCCGTGAGCGTTCGTCCGATCATTTTAGGCCTACCTAAAATCCGACGGTACATAACAGGGGGTGGTTTCCGGTAGCACGGACGGGGTCGGGAGCGAGGCGCGGGCGAACGGGCCGCCGGGCCGTGAGGTCTATGGGGGCGGGCGTCGAGCGTTCGGGCGATGGCGGTCTCGGAGCGCGACGCGTTCGACCTGGCGCTCGTCGTCGTAGCCTTGGCGCTCGTCTTCGGATCGTCGGTCACCGCCTCGAACCCGGTCGCGGTCGTCGGCCGAGCGGTGAGCGCGGTCGCGTCCGTCGGACCGATCGCCTATCTGGTCGTCCTCGGTGTCGGCGGCATCCTGTTCATGGCCTACGCCGTGCTGTACCTGCCGACCACGCAGTGACCCCGCGATCGCGTTCGATTTCGGCCACGAGAGCGTCGCACTCTCCCGAATATCGTCGAGCGACGGCGACGCGCCGATCCGTCGATAAAGCACATTTCGATATATCGAACGGCGACTTTCGCGGACGACGGCCATCGAAGGGAGGCCGACGACGGGCGGCGACGGGTGGCAGATATTTATACGAGAAGCGGTATCGTGAGACACGTATGGCTACGAAACCGACGCGACCGCTGACCGACGACGGGAAGCTCCTGTTCGGGGCGGGGTTCGTCTTCGGGGTGATGGTGACGCTGGTGTTGCTGGGCGTCGTGGTAGCGGTCGCAGCGGCGAACGGCGGACCGGTCCCGACGACGGTCGTCGCGACGGTCGCCGGGGGGATCGTCTTCGCGGGCATCGTCGGGTGCGGCCTGTTCCTGCTCGCGTTCCCGGAGAATCGCACGAGGATTCCGGTCGAAGACGTCGACTTCGGGATCGGCGACGAGGAGTGACCGGCGCCCGGACGGGTGAACCCGGCCGGCCCCGCGAGACAGCCGAGGCGGACGACTTTTGTCGGCGGTCGCCGTGGCATCGACCAATGGCCGAGTTCGACCCCGAGCGCTTCGAGGACAAGTACGCCAACTACTTCACCGAGCTCCAGCGCGCGTACAAGAGCGCCTTCGAGACGATGAACGACCGCTACGACTCGGAGCTGATCCACGCCATCGACCAGCGGGTCCTCGCCGAGAGCGAACCGTTCTACGAGGGCGACGGGCGGTTCCGGATCGAGCTCCCCGAGGACCCCCACGAGCGGCTCTCCGGCGTCGTCGTCGCCGACGACGAGAAGGTCGAGACGATCCTGGACCGGTACGTCGACGAGATCGAGACCGAGATCCGTTCGGTGTTCGGGTTCGGCGACGCGTAGCTCCCGTTCGACGGGGGCGCGACGCTCTCGGAGGTGTGCGACCGCGTCTCGCGAGACACTTATTTCTCCGCGCTTCGAAGCTGGCGTGATGTTCGTCGGCCACGCCTGTCTCGCGTTCGCCGTCGCCGCCCTCGGCGCCGACCGCCTCGGGTGGTCCCGAGAGCGCGCGCTCGGCGTGGCGGCCCTCGCCGCGCTGTTCGCCACGCTTCCGGACGTCGACGTCGTGTACGGCCTGGCTGGACTGATCGGGTCCGGTACGGGGGCGGGGCTCGTCCCCGTCGAGTCGTTCTGGGACGCCGGCAACCGCGTTCACCGCGGCGTCACCCACGCCCTGCCCGTCGCCGCGGTTGTCACGAGCGCGGTCTGGCTGGCCGCGCGGACCGAAGTGCGCTCGCGAGCGGTCGGCGCGGCGATACTCGCGGCGCTCGTTCCGTCCGTGGCAGCAGTCAGCGGCGGGCTGGCCGGCGCGGTGACGGCCGTGTTCGTTCTCTGCGTGGGCGCGCTCGTCGCGCTCGCGATCCGGCGGGGTGCATCGCCGCGAACCCTCGCGGGCGCGGCGTTCGTCGGCCTGTTCACCCACCCCTTCGGCGACCTGCTCACCGGCGAACCGCCCGCCTTGCTCTATCCGTTCGACCTGACGCTGGTCGCCGAGCGGGTCGTCCTCTCGACGGACCCGACGCTGCACCTGCTCGGCGCGTTCGGCGTCGAACTCGCGACCGTCTGGCTGGCGCTGGCCGCGTACTTCCGCATCTCCGGCGAGCGACCCGCGGCGCACGTCGACCGCCGGGCGGTGCTGGGGGTCGCCTACGCGGGCGCCGCGCTCGCGCTCCCCGCGCCCACGCTGGAGGTGTCGTATCACTTCGTGTTCAGCGTGCTCGCGGTCGGGTCCGTCGGCGTCGCGCCGCCGTCGCTGGAGCGAGTGCGGACCTGGCGGGCGGGCGTGACCGCGCTCGCGGCCGTCAGCCTCGCCGCCGTCGCCTACGCGGCCGTCTATCTGGTCGTCGGGTGACCGCGAGCGCCGGATCGGGGCGCTATCGGCGGCGAGCCGCCGAAGCCGACCGCGCCGACCGATCCCGATTCTGCAAAAGTTAAAACGTCTCCCGAGTCAACGGTCGGGTATGAGCGACAACGAGGGCCGAACGGACCTGCGGATGCCCGAGGACGACGAGGTGTTCGCCGTCGTCACGGAGATGCTCGGGGCGAACCGGGTGGAGGTACGCTGCATGGACGGGACCAACCGCACCGCGCGCATCCCCGGGAAGATGCAAAAGCGCATCTGGATCCGCGAGGACGACGTGGTGCTCGTCGAACCGTGGGACTGGCAGGACGAGAAGGGCGACATCACGTGGCGCTACGAGAAACAGCAGGCCGACCAGCTGCGCGAGGAGGGGCACATCCAGGAGTAGCATGAACGAGTTCATCACCGCCCGGCGCGCACCACCTATTTTCTCCCCGCGCGCCGGGTGGCGCCGCTGACCATGCCGGAGTACCGCCTGCTCGACACTGACGAGGCCGACGCGCCCGGCGACGAGTTCGAGGAGATCGACGTCGAGGACACCGAGGCCGACACGATCGCTCGCCAGCGCGACCGGGAGTTCAGCGAGTTCCGCAAGCGCATCAAGAACACCGAGCAGTTCAAAGTCGAGGACTCGGTGTTCGACGACGCCACCTACGCCGCCCTCTACAAGCTCGTCCAGGACGACCACATCGTCGCCTTCGGCGGCCCCATCTCGACGGGCAAGGAGGCCAACGTCTACACCGCGCTGGGCGACGAAGACACCGAGGTCGCCGTCAAGGTCTACCGCATCAACGCCTCCGATTTCACCGACATGCGCGGCTACCTCGACGGCGACCCGCGCTTCCGTGGGATCGGGTCGGACAAGAAGAAGGTCGTCCTCGCGTGGGTCCGCAAGGAGTACGCCAACCTCATGCGCGCCCGGAAAGCGGGCGTGCTCGTCCCCGACCCCATCGCCGTCGAGCGCAACGTCCTCGTCATGGAGTACCTCGGCACCGAGGAGGGCCGCGGCAAGCGCCTCTCGGAGGTGAACCTCGAGAACCCCGAGACCGCCTACGAGGTCGTCCGCGAGTACATGCGCCGGCTACACGACGCCGGGCTCGTCCACGGCGACCTCTCGGAGTACAACCTGATCGTCCACGGCGACGAGATATACGTCATCGATCTGGGCCAGGCGGTGACGGTTCATCACCCCAACGCCGAGGAGTTCTTAGACCGGGACTGCGAGAACGTCACCGCCTTCTTCGGCCGCCAGGGCCACGACGTGACCGCCGACGAGCTGAAGGCGTACATCCTCGACCAGGACGAGGACGAAGCCGTGGCCGAGGAGTTCTGACCGGGAACGGCCCTACTCGGCCGGCTGGGCGAAGCCGAAGTTGGGTTTCACGTCGTCGACCCGGACTTCGAGCGTCTCTCCTTCCTCGACGCCCGAGACGAACAGCGTGTAGCCGTCGACCTTCGCGACGCCGTCGCCGTCGCTCCCGATGTCGATTATCTCGACCTCGACCGTGTCGCCCTCGCGGACCGGCGCCGTCAGGTAGCCCTTGGCGACCAGGTACAGTTCCGAGGAGGAGTCCCGGGAGGCGTCCGGGCGGACCTGGCGGACGTACTCGAACTGCTCCTCGATGTCGGCCTGGAGGTCGTCCAGGTCCTTCCCGTCGAACACCTTGACGGCGAGGTCGCCGCCGGAGTCGAGGACGCGGTCGGCGACCTCGAACGCCTGCCGGGCGAGGTGGACCGAGCGGGCGTGGTCGAGGTCGTAGTCGCCGGTCATGTTCGGCGCCATGTCGGAGATGACCACGTCGACGGGGCGCTCGCCGGTGTCGGCGCCGACGCGCTCGACGACCTCGTCGATGGTCGACTCCTCGGTGAGGTCGCCGCGGACGAGTTCGACGGTGTCGTGCTCTTCGAGCGGGTCGATGCGCTGGCGGTCGACGCCGACGATGGTGCCGTAGTCGTCGACGCGCTCGGCGGCGACCTGCAGCCAGCCGCCGGGCGCCGCGCCGAGGTCGACGACGGTGTTGCCCGGCCCGAAGAGGCCGGCCGTCTCGTCCAGTTGCTGGAGCTTGTACGCCGAGCGGGCGCGATACCCCTGCTGTTTGGCCTTGTTGTAGTACTCGTCTTTGCCGCTCATGGGTACGTCACCGGGTTCTCCGTGGTGTATCGCGTGGAAACCGCGGGCGAATGTTCGTTCATAGGGGGAGAGACGCCGTCGAAGGGGAAAGGACCGTCGGATAGCGCTTGCCGTCCGTATCGGACCACGCCAGCCCAAGACTATTGTCTCGTGAGGCGGGACACATAACGTATGACGAGACAAAAGAGTGCGGCGGGTGGGACGGAACGGGCCACGGTCGGGCTCCCGGTACCGGCACCGGATCCCGACCTGTTCCGCCACTCGGCCACCGACGAGCTCCTCCGGCTATTGCTCGACAACCCCGACGAGCAGTTCACGATCCGCGAACTCGGGCGGCTCACCGACAACGCCGCCCAGTCGGTAAAACGGGCTGTCGACGTCCTCGAACCCAACGGACTGGTCGTCGTCGAGAGCGAAGGCAACCGCCGGCTGGTCGGCATCAACCGCCGCCGCGTGACGAAGCCCGACGACCCCGTCCTGAGCATCCCACAACCCGAGTTCCACCCGCCCGTCCGCGCGGCGCTCGCCCGCATCCGCGACGAGCTTGGCGCGGTAAAAGGCGTCCTCGTGTTCGGTAGCGTCGCCCGCGGCCGGGCCGACCGCCAGAGCGACATCGACCTCTGGGTGCTGGCCGACGGCCGCGCCGACCAGCACCGCGCCAACGAACTCGCGAAGGAACTGGGCACCGAGCGGTTCAACGGCGACCGCTACGAGTTCCAGATCCTCGTCGAGACGGCCGAATCGGCCCGCGGTCACGGCGACCGCCTCGAAGACGTGTTCGCCGACGCGATCACGCTCGTCGAGAGCGACACGCTCCGGGATCTCAAACACGAGGTGTTGAGCGGTGCCTGACGAGCCCGACGAACTCGCTGAGGCCGTCGCCCACGCCGAGGACGCATTTGGCGGCCAGCTGGGCCGGCCGGATTACGAGAAAGGGCTCGACCCCAGCGACCATGACGCCGACGTGATCCAGCTACGGAAGGCGTGCCGGCTGCTGGACGCGTGTCGGCTGCTCCGCGACCACGACGGCTACCACACGAGCGTCATCGAGATGTCCTTCGCCGCCATCGAGCGGACGCTGGAGTTCTACGCGCTAACGGCGTCGAACGATACCGTCGACGATTTCCGCGAAGGACACGATCGCGCCTACGACCGGGCCGCCAGTCTGAATCTGATCACCGAGGCAACCGCTCGACGGCTGAAACAACTGTACCGCGATAACCGGGCAGCGGCGTACTACCGGGACACGGTCGCGGCCGCACAGCAGGCCGAGGCGATGTTCGATCTCGCGGTAGTCGTCCACGACTACGTGAAACGCTTCGCGAACCGCTCCTACGAATGTCAGTGCCGGCGCTGACCACGACCGCTGAGTCAGTAGCCGAACAGGCCGTTATGAGTCGTCGTAGTACTCGTTTTGCCGCTCATGTGGCGATCCACGCCGACCCCGGTAACACCGATGTCAGCCGGTATCGTGTACGTAGCCTGAAACATATACGGGTCGGGACCCTACCCTGATCCGACGAACAATGAGCGACGAACCCACGAGCGTACTGGTAGTCGGATCGACAGGAAATCAGGGCGGCGCGGTCGTGAACCACCTGCTGGCGAGCGAGACGGCGTTCGACGTGCGGGGGCTCACTCGTGATGCCGACGGCGACGCGGCGCAGGCGCTCGACGACCGTGGCGTGACGATGGTCGAGGGCGACCTGGACGACCCCGAGTCGCTGCGCGGCCCCGTCGGCGACGCCGACGCGGTGTTCGCGGTGACGAACTTCTGGACCGTCGGCTACGACCAGCAGGTCGAACAGGGCAAGCGCCTCGCGACCGTCGCCGACGAGGAGGGCGTCGACCACTTCGTCTTCTCCGGCGTCGGTAGCCACGACGAGGACACGGGCGTCCCGCACTTCGACTCCGCCGGCGAGATCGACGAGCACATTCGCGAGACGGATCTCGACTGGACGACCCTCAAGCCCGTCTTCTTCTTCGAGAACCTCGAGGCGTTCGCCGAGGACATCGTCGACGACGGCCAGCTCGCGCTCCCGCTGGCCGAGGGCGTCGGCCTGCAGATGGTCAGCAACGACGACGTGGGCCACGCCGCCGCCGTCGCCCTGGCGAACCCCGACGAGTTCGTCGGCGAAGCGGTCGACCTGGCCGGCGACGAGAAGAGCCTCGAGGAGACCGCCGCGGTCCTCTCGGAGGTCACCGGCGTCGACGTCGAGGCCGTCCACGTCCCCATCGAGGACGCCTACGACAGCTTCGGCGAGGAGTTCACGGTGATGTGCGAGTGGTTCAACGAGGTCGGCTACAGCGCGGACGTGCCGGCGCTCGAGGAGCAGTTCGGCTTCGCGTTCGACGACCTGGAGACGTACCTCCGGGACAACGGCTGGGAGAGCAAGGACGGCATGGCCTCGGTCCCCGGCTGGGTCAAGGCGATGCAGTAGAGCCCTCGAAGCGTCGAATCTGGGCATCCCCGGTTCCGTCGGCCGTGCGTCAGTCCGAGTCTCGACTCCCCTATCGGTCCCCCGTCCGCTCCGAGTGCTACACCAGCCGGTCGATCGTCCGTTCGAGCTGCGAGCGGGCGGCGTCGGGGTCGGTCTCGGGGAGGGCGAAGCTCGTCTTGCGCTCGTCGGCGTCGGCGAGTTCGCTGAGCAACCCGGCGCGGCGGTCGACCTCGGCGTAGACGGTCAGCGCCTCCGGCGAGGGGTCGAAGACGAGTTCGAGTTCGTCCAGGTCCCCGCGGAACGGGCCGCCCGACGGCCGGAACTCGAACTCCTGGACGAACCGGCGGTCGGTGTAGCGGGCGTAGGGGTCGGCCTCGCAGTCGGCGGTCCGGAAGGACAGCCCCAAATCGTCGGCGGCGTCGAAGACCGTCTCCATGCGCTCGGTGGGCCGGACCTCCAGGCGGTCCTCGTCCTCGGGGTCGACGGCCATCCCGATCTCGAGGTCGGTGTCGACCCACACGTCGGCGTCGCCCATCGTCAGCGGCGTCGCGTAGGGGATATCGAGGGTCGCCTCGTAGCTCGTCGACTCGTCGGGCTCGACGGTGAACCCGTCGGTGAGGTGGAGGCGGTCGACGGTCGCCTCCTCGTAGCCCTCTTCGCCGCGATAGCGGGTCTCGACTTCCAGTTCGATCCGGTCGACGGTCTGTTCGGCGTCGCCGCCCTCGACCTGCACGACGGCGTCGACGGCGTCGCCCGGTCGCACGGTTTCGTCCTGAAGGACCGTGTCGACAGTCGCGTTCCCGATGCCGACTGACGCGAGGATCTTCTTCATACTATCCGACATTTCTGCCGGGATGGCACATAAAGATACGTGCGGTCGAGTGCGGACTGCGGGGAACCGTCAGTTCCCGTCGTCGCGACGGCGGAGGAGCGCCCCGCCGCCGAGGAGGCCGACCGCCGTCGCGAGCGGGCCGAACCCGGGACCGAAGGCGCCGGACCCGCCGTCGCCGGGCTCCGTCGTCGCGGCGTTCGGTCCCTCGCCGTCCACGTTCACCTCCGAGAGACCGATCTGTTCGAGACTGACGCCGAGGAAGTCGCCGTCACAGCGGTCGAATCGGTTGACGATGTAGAGCTTGCCGGCGGTCACGTCCGCCGTCTCGCCGATGTACAGCGTCGTCTCGGCCTGCTCGGTGCTGTCGTCTTTCCGGTTGATGAGCTGTGCGTCGTAGGCGAGCATCTCGTCGGGCGGCCACGTGTCGCTGCCGACCAGCTCGCAGTCCGCGGCGACTCGTTCCCGCTCGGGGGAGAGCGATCCCCCGACGTGGACCATGAACCCGGCGAAGTTGGTGTCGTCGCCCCATTTCGACGGCCGCGGGATCGCTCCGGCCTCGGTGATCTGGGCCGTCGCGACGCCGCTGGCGCCGACGAAACCGCCGGCGGCCACGGCCCCGGCCCCTAGTGTCGCGGCGCCCTTCGCGAGGACGGACCGACGCGTGACCGCCACCTCGCCGGGCGTGCCGGCCCCCGACTCGTCGGCGCGGTTCGGGTCTCGCTCCATGGTCGGGGTTCGTCGCTGAGTCGTCTAATCGACGTGCGCGCATTCGCAGGCTCCCGCGGCGGCCGGCTCCGACCCGCCGAAACCGCACCACGCGGCCACGCGCGGGCTCGCGGGCAAAGAAGGGACTTTTTAACGGATGGGGGCGTAGCCGCGGGCAAGATGTTCAACGCCATCGTGAGCGCGGACACGCTCCGGACGACACTGGACTCCGTGAGCGTGCTGGTGGACGAGTGCAAGATCCACCTCGAAGAGGAGGGCCTGGAGATCCGGGCGGTCGACCCCGCCAACGTCGGTATGGTGGACCTCGAACTGTCGGCCTCGGCCTTCGAGTCCTACGAGACCGACGGCGGCGTCATCGGCGTCAACCTCTCGCGGCTGGAGGACATCGCCGGCATGGCCGACGCCGACCAGCTGGTCCACCTCGAACTCGACGAGGAGACCCGGAAACTGCACATCGCCATCGACGGCCTGGAGTACACGCTGGCGCTGATCGACCCCGACTCCATCCGCCAGGAGCCCGACCTGCCAGACCTCGATCTCGCCGCCGAGATCGTCATCGAAGGCCGGGACATCGACCGCGCCGTCACCGCCGCGGACATGGTGAGCGACCACATCGCGCTCGGCGTGAACGAGGCCGACGAGTACTTCTACGTCGACGCGGAGGGCGACACCGACGACGTCCACCTCGAACTCACCCGCGACGACCTCATCGACCTGACCGCCGGCACGGCCCACTCGCTGTTCTCGCTGGACTACCTGAAGGACATGAACAAGGCCATCCCGAAAGACGCCGAGGTGCGGATGGAGCTCGGCGAGGAGTTCCCCGTCAAGATGCACTTCGACATCGCCGAGGGTGAGGGCCAGGTCACGTTCATGCTCGCGCCGCGCATCCAGAGCGAGTAAGCCACCGTCCGCGCTCCGCAGTTCTGCGTCTCTTCGCCCCGCCAGCGACCGCTCCGGCGGCGGTCGCTCGTCTCCCGCCGCCCGTCGGATCGGCGGCGTCCCCTCGCACGGAGTCCGCAACCGACCCGCTCGTAGCCCGGATCAAGGCCCTTCCGACCGGCACTCGTCGATCCCGGCGTGCGAGAACGGAGCGTCGCCCGGACGGGAGCGAGTTCGAACCGGTCCGTGGAGCGTCGACCGACCAGCGATGCGGGAACGGCCCCCCGTCGGTCGGTCGCCCGCGAGGGGTCGTGATGGCCGACACGGAGCAGCTGCGGGTCGGGTTCTTCGCCGTCCTGATCGCGACGTTCGCGTATCTCGCGGTGCTGATCGTCCGCCCGTTCCTGACGGCGCTGTCGCTCGCCCTCCTGCTGGCGGTGTTGCTCGCGCCGGCCCAGCGGCGGCTCGCCTCCCGGATCGGCGAGCGGATCGCGGCCGTCACCCTGGTCGCGCTGTCGGTCGGAGCGACCGCGGCCGTCGGGGCGGCGCTGGTCGCCGCGGCGCCGACGGGGCTGAGCGACCTCTCGGCGACGCTGGAGGGGCTGTCGGTCCCGGCGGCGGCCGAGCGGCGGGTCGAGCGACTGTTCGGCGTCGAGGTCCCGCTGGCGTCGATCGCCGAGTCGGTCCCGCGGCGAGTGGGCGAGTTGCTCGTCGGCGACCTCACCGGACTGGTGAACGCGACGACCGACCTCTTCCTCGGCGCCGTGCTCTTCCTGTTCGTCCTCTACTACCTGCTGGTCGACGGCGACCGACTGGTCGAGTGGGTCGGCGAGCGCCTCCCGCTCGACGACGCGACGACCGAACGGCTCCGCGAGGACGCCCACCGGACGACCTGGGCGGTCCTGAAGGGCCACGGCTTCGTCGCGGTCGTCCAGGGCGCGGTCGCCGGGGCCGGCCTCCTCCTCGTCGGACTCCCGAACGTCCTGTTCTGGACGTTCGTGATGATGGTCCTGGAGCTGTTCCCGGTGGTCGGCGTCGCGGGCGTCCTCGGGCCGGCGGCGCTGTGGCTCGGCCTCCAGAACCGGCTGCTCGCGGCCGCGTTCCTGGTCGTCTACGGGGCCACGGCGGTCGCGGTCGTCGACGACTACCTCCGGGCCCGCGTCGTCGACCGCGGGTCGTCGCTGCACTCGGCGACGGTCCTGGTCGGCGTCTTCGGCGGCGTCTACGCCTTCGGCGCGATCGGGCTGTTCTACGGGCCGATCGTCGTCGGTCTGTTCGCGACGCTCGTTCGGCTGTTCGACGAGCGCTACGTCGACGGCTGAAGGGCCCGACGAGCGGTGACGCCGCGGAACCGGCGTCCCGGCCGCCGGTCGTCGCCGCTCAGTCGTCGTCGGCCGTTCCGTGCGTGTCGTCGGGCGAGCCGGCGGATTCGGAACCGTCGGGGGCGCCGGGAGCGGGGCCGGTGTCGAGCGCGTCGTCGAGGGTGCGCGAGCCGCCGCCCGGGGCGTCGCCGTCGTCCGCTCCGTCGGCCGCCTCCGCGGCGGACACTTCGAACTCGTCGACCAGCGCCTGCAGGTCGGCCGCGAGGTCGGCCATCTCGTCGACGTTGGCCGCGACGCTGTTGACCGAGGCGGCCTGTTCCTCGGCCGCGGCGGAGACGTTGCTCGCCTCTGCGGCCGTCTCCTCGCTGACGGTGCTGACCTCGTCGACCATCGCGACGACCTCCTCGGTGGAGGCGGCCTGGTCGTCGGTGGCGTCGCTGATCTCCCGGACGCCGGCCTCGGCGTCCTCGACGGCGTCGGCGATGTCGTCGAACTGGCCGATCGCGTCCTCGATGGTCGCGACGCCGGACTCGACGCGCCCGCGCATCCGCTCGATGTCGTCGACGGTGTCGCCGGTCGTCGCCTGGACCTCCGAGATGCGGTCCTCGACCCGGTCGGTCGCGGTGGCGACCTCGTCGGCCAGGGACTTGATCTCGTCGGCGACGACGGCGAAGCCCTCGCCCGCCTCGCCGGCGTTGGCCGCCTCGATGCTCGCGTTCAGCGCCAGCATGTTCGTCTGCTCGGCGATGTCGTTGATCATGGCGACGATCTCGCCGATCTCGTCCATCTCCTCGTCCAGCGCCGCGACCTGGTCGGCGGCCCGGTCGCTCTCGCTCTCGCTCTCTGCGATCTCCGCGGAGGCGTCGGCGGCCTGCTCGCGGCCGGCGTCGGCCCGCTCGGCGGCCCGCCGGGCGGTCTCGGCCACGTCCGCCGACGAGGAGGCGATCTCCTCGACGGTCGCCGACAGCTCGTTCATCTCGCCGGCGGCCTCCTCCAAGTTCTCCGCCTGGCGGTCGGCCCCGCTGGATATCTCCTGGACCGAGTCGGCCACGTCCCCGCTGGCGGACTCGATCTCGTCGGTGCTCCCGGCCACGTCCTCGCTGGCGGCCCGGACCGACTCGGCGATGGCCTGGACCCGCGCGACGCTCTCGTCGACGGCATCGAGCCCCTCGTCGATGTTGGCCATCACGGCGCCGTAGTCGCCGGGCAGGTCGGTGTCCAGGTCCTGGTCGAGCCGGCCGTCCCGCAGGTCGGCGCTGACCGCCTCCAGCTGGTCGAAACTCTCCGAGAGCTGCTCGAGCCCGTCGTCGAGCTCGGTCATCACGGCGCCGTAGTCGCCTGGCAGGTCGGTGTCCAGCTCCTGGTCGAGCTGGCCGGCGCGGACGTCGCGCTCGCGCGGTCGATCTCGTCGAAACTCGCCCGGAGCTGGGTCATGCCGTCCTCCAGAGCGATCATGATCTCGCCGAACTTCCCCGGCAGGTCCGTCTCGATGTCGTCGTCGATGTCGCCGGCCCGGAGGCGCTCGCCGACGGCCTCGATCCCCTCGATCTGCCGGTCCATGTTCGCCTGCATCTCGTCGAAGGCGGCGACCATCTCGCCGATCTCGTCGTCGCCGGTGGAGATCTCGGTGTCGTCGTCCTCGAAGCGTCCCCGCGACATCGCCCTGGCGCGCTCTTTGATCTGGACGATCGGGCGGGAGATGTATCGGGCCGCGCCGTAGCCGGCGCCGGTGACGACGAGGGCTGCGAGGGCGATCAGACCGATCATGATGTTGCGCGTACCGTCGGCCCTGTTCTGCAGCGACGTGCCGAGCGCGGCGATCGGCTCGTTCACGTCGTCCTCGGGGACCGTGGCGACGAGCGTGAACTGCCTGTTGCCGAAGTTGATCGGCGCGAACTGGACGTAGCGGGTGACGTTCTCGCCGTCGACGCGCTTCGTGTGGGTCGCCATCCCGGACTGGCCCGAGAGCATCCGCTCGGTCACGATCCCGCCGAGTTCCTCGCCGTACTCGCCAGCGGCGGCGTCGGTCCCGGCCTCGACCACCGACCGGTTCGGATGGCTCACTATCGTCCCATCCTCGTCGAGGACGTAGAGGTGGCCGTTGTCACCGACGGTGACCGAGTTGGTCGTCGCGGTGATCAGCGAGTAGTTGAACTCCGCCGCGACGACCCCGCGGAGGGTGCCGTCGCTCTCACTGTACACCGGGGTCGCGATGGCCACGCGTTCGTGACCGTCTACGGACCGAACCTCCCCGAAGTGCGTCTCGCCGGGGCCGATCAGTCGCGCCTCGGAGAACCACGCCTCGTCGGCTCGGGAGTCGCCGCCGTCCCGTTCGGTGACGATCCGGCCGTCCTCGCGGTCGGCCCGAACGACCTCCCGGCCGTCGGCGTCGACGAAGGTGATCGACTCGAAGACGGACAGTTCGCTGCCTGCGACGGTCATCGTCTGGGTCTGGAGGTTCCGTTCGAACGAGGACGCCATCCGGTTTTTCGCGTCCGTGACCGCCGTCTGCTGGAGTTCGTAGTAGTAGACGTTCGGCGCCAGCACCCAGTCGAAGGGCTCGTAGTAGGTGTAGGAGATGAACTTCGTCTCGACCGGGTTGCCCTCCTGGGTGGTGTCCTCCCAGTCGTACTGGGCGACGCCCCACTCCTCGCCCGAGCGGATCGCCTCGTCGCTCCGGATCCGCTCTTTGATGTCCTCGAAGACGGTGAGCGTCCCGCCGGAGTCCTCCTTGAGGTTGTGTCCCTCCTCGAGGCTGTGGTGGACGACGACGTTCGACTCGATGTCCGTGATGTACGCGTAGCCCGTCTCGCCGATGTAACCGGGTCGGAACGTGTCGGACATCGTCCCGTCGTCGGTGACGCCGTCGCCGGTGGTGCCGGCGATCTGCTCCTCGACGCGGCGCTCGACCTCGCGTTGCTCCTCGGCGGAGAGGTCGTCCCACGCGCGCCCGTCGTAGTCGGACTCGAGGATCGTCCGCCGCGCGTTCTCGATGGAGCTGCGCATCTGCAGCGCCACGTACCCGACTTGGTCCTCGCTCATCTGCCGGACGAGATCCATCTCCCCGTCGCCCGCGGCGACGTAGTTCTCCATCGTCGTCGACGCGGCCATCCCCCGAACGCCCACGCCGCGCTCGTCGATCTGGTTCTGGATGCCGTCCTGTCTCGCCTCGACTGTCAGATCCAGCTGCGCCGTGATCTCGTCGCGCAGGTACTCCGAACTCTGGTTTTGCGCGTGCTGGTTCAGGTCGCCCATGCTGGTGGTGGCGACCGCCCCCACGGCCGTCAGCGGCACCAGCGAGATGACGAGAAAGAGGACGACCAGCTTGATCTTCAGATTCATACTCACGAGACTCCGATGCCGGCATATAGATGTTGTCGGCAAATTTTCCCAGCTGATAGCCCCGTTCCCGGCTCATCGGAACGATCGATCCGACAGGATTTCGGCCTGACGTGTTGCCCGGGCGTACGCTCCGGTGCGAGTCCCGGACGGTCGCCTCGTGGCCGGAATCGGGCGGTCGGGTCGGTCGTGGGCGCGTTCGGGCGGTTCGACCCGTCGCCGTCCCGACAACGGTAAACGGGACGGCCGTGTAGCGCGGGTGAATGACCGAGCCCGCCGGTGACGACATCGGGGTCGACGGGGAGCTGTCGCGCCCGCCCTCCCGCGAGCGCGGCGAGGGGGAAGTCCACGTCCTCGGCACCGCACACGTCTCCGAACAGAGCGTCGAGAAGGTCGAGGAGACCATCGCCGAGCGGAAGCCGGACGTGGTCGCCGTCGAACTCGACGAGGGGCGGTTCCGCCAGCTGAAAGGCGAGACGCCCGACGACATCGACCCCGGCGACATGCTCCGTGGCAACACCGTCTTCCAGTTTCTCGCCTACTGGATGCTATCCTACGTCCAGACCCGCATGGGCAAGAAGCTCGGCGTCGACCCCGGCGCCGACATGCTGGCCGCCGTCGACGCCGCCGAGGAACACGGCCTCGGCGTCGCCCTCGTCGACCGCGACATCCAGATGACCGTCCAGCGGTTCTGGGCCAGACTCAGCCCGCTGCGCAAGATATCGATGCTCGGCAACCTCACGCTGGCGATCGGGTCGCCGATCGCCGTCGGCGCCGGCCTCGGCCTCTCGTTCGGCCTGTTCGCCGGCTTCGCCCTCGCGATGGTCGGGGCGGGCGCGCTCGGGTTCGCGAGCGCGGACTTCGTCGCCGCGCTGGGTCCCGACGCCGTGGCGCTGGCGGGCGGCCTCGTCGGCGGCGCCGTCGGCGGCGTCGTCCTCTGGAGCCTGCTCGAACCGTGGCTCGCCGAGTGGCTCGAACCGCTCCCGGTGCCCGACACCACGTACGTCAGAGTCGCCGCCGGCGTCCTCGTCGGCTCGGCGGCGGGCGTCGCGATCGCCGCCAGCGGGGGGCTCGCGCTCGGCCCGCTCGCCGTGTCGAGCGACCGGCTGACCGGCCTGGGCGGGTTCGTCCTCCAGACCGGGACGGGCGTCCTCGGCGGCGCCGTCGGCGGTGCCGCCCTCGGCGCGCTCGGGGGCGCCGTCCTCGCGGCGTTCCTGCCGGACGAGGAGGAACTGGAGGAGATCGACATCGACGAACTGACCGACGCGGACGTGGTGACGGCGATGATGGAGGAGTTCCGCCGGTTCGCCCCCGGCGCCGCGGAGGCGCTCATCGACGAGCGCGACGCGTTCATCGCCCATCGGCTCGTCGCGCTGCGGGAGGCGGGCTACAGCGTCGTCGCCGTCGTCGGCGCCGGCCACCGCGAGGGCATCGAACGGTACCTCGCGGACCCGGAGAGCCTGCCGCCGATGGAGTCGCTGGTCGGCGAGGCCTCCGGGACGAGTCTCACGGGGTACCTCTACAAGGCGGTCGGCTACCTGCTGACGGTCGGCTTCGTCGTCTTCTTCGCCCTGCTCGCGCTGGGCGGCGCGAGCAACGAGTGGCTGGTCGAGCTGTTCGTCGCGTGGTTTATCGTCAACGCGGTGCTGGCGGGCGGGCTGGCGAAGCTCGCGGGCGCGACCTGGCCCAGCGCCCTCGTCGGGGGCGGCGTCGCCTGGCTGACGAGCGTCAACCCGCTGCTGGCGCCCGGCTGGTTCGCCGGCTACGTCGAGTTGCGCTACGTCGACGTGAACGTCTCCGACATCGCCCGGCTCAACGAGATCATGGACGACGAGACGGCGCCGGTGAGCGAGATCTTCGCCCGGATGCGCCAGGTCCCCCTGTTCCGGCTGATCCTGATCGCCGGGCTCACCAACGTCGGGAGCATGATCGCGAGCCTCGTCGTCTTCCCGCTGGTCCTGCCGATGCTGTCGGCGCCGATCGGCGGCGTCGACGCCATCCCGGGCCTGCTGCTCGACGGCGCGCGCAACGGCTGGCAGATCGTCTGGGGCGTGGTCTCGTGAGCGGACCCGCGGGCGGACGGGCCGGCCTGAGCGGCCGCGGTGGCCCCGGCGGTCCGGGTCGGTCGAGCGGCGGCCGCGGCTGGCACGGTATCTCCTTCAGCCGGCGCGAACTCCGGGACCTGGGGATCGCCTGGCTCGCGCTGGGCGTCGCGTTCATGCTGTTCATCGACCGGTCGCTCGTCGACGCGGTCGCCCGCGGAACCGTCGCGCCGTCGACGATCGCGATCGCGCTGGGCGTCTCCCTGGCGAGCGTCGGCGTCGCCTTCCTCCTGCACGAACTCGCCCACAAGGTCGTCGCCGTCCGCTTCGGTCAGGCCGCCGCGTTCCAGGCCGACTACGGTATGCTCTTCCTGGCCGTGATGTCGGCGCTGGCGGGGTTCCTCTTCGCCGCGCCCGGTGCGGTCGTCCACCGCGGTCGGATCACCGCCCGCGAGAACGGCCTCATCGCGCTGGCCGGCCCGGTCACGAACGTCGGCCTCGCGGCCGTCTTCCTGCCGCTGTTCCTGTTCGGTCCCGGCCTGCTCGGCCTGGTCGGCCAGCGCGGCCTCACCATCAACCTCCTGCTCGCCGGGTTCAACATGATCCCCTACGGCCCGCTGGACGGCCGGAAAGTGCTGGGCTGGAGCAAGCCGGTGTACGTCGCCGTCGCCGTCCCGACCGTGCTGCTCGCGCTGTACGCGCTGGTCGGTCTGGGCCTCTGAGAGACCGACCAACTCACTTGTCGCTGACGGCCGTAGCGTCCCCATGGCCGACTCAGTCCCCGACGAAGTCGAGGAACTGCTGACCGGCGACCCGGTCGCGGCCCACCTCGCGACCTGTGTCGACGACCGACCCCACGCCGCGCCGGTCTGGTTCCGCTACGAACCGGCCGACGGCGACGACCGCCCCGTGATCGAAGTGACGACCACCGGCCGGAAGCTCGCGAACGTCCGGGAGAACCCCCGCGTCGCGCTCTCGATCCAGGACAGTGACGGTGGCCACCCCGAGTGGACGGTCACCGTCCGCGGCACGGCGACGGTCGTCGAGGACGAAACCGAGAACG
The DNA here is from genome assembly GCF_013415885.1 of Halosimplex rubrum. Lineage (NCBI taxonomy): Archaea > Methanobacteriati > Methanobacteriota > Halobacteria > Halobacteriales > Haloarculaceae > Halosimplex > Halosimplex rubrum. The sequence goes on along the minus strand of NZ_CP058910.1, from coordinate 795,154 downwards.
AGCGTGCCAACCGGAGGATCAACCGCCGCTACGGCGCCGACCCCGACGACTGGGCGGGCAACACGCTCGTCCGCATCGCCGTCGGGTCGGCCAGTCACAGGACCTACTGAACCCCCTTTCCGGGTCGGGAACCCCTCGGGCGTCTCCGCGCGTCGCGGGCGTGCGGATGTTCAGTGCAGGTGATAGGCTGATCAGTAGCATTCGCGCGAGCGGAGCGAGCGCGATTCACTGAATCCGAGCAGAGCGAGGATTCAGCCTTTTTCCCCACGTTTTTGCGACGGAGGATTCCCGCAGGCGCGCGAAGCGCGCCGAGGAACTCTCCGTCGCAAAAAGTGGGTTCGCACACCGAACTGACCGCGGGGGTAGCTGTCGACCGCGCCCTTTAGGCGTGGGCCGGCCCTCCCGTCGAGCGATGGAAGTCACCCTCCTCGGGACCGGCGACACGACGGGGACGCCGACGCCGGGCTGCGACTGCGAGACCTGTGAGCGCGCCCGCGAACGGGGCGTCGAGCGGTCGCGGTTCTCGGTCCACGTCCGCAACGAGCGCACCGGCGAGTCCCTGCTCGTCGACACCAGCCCCGACTTCCGCCAGCAGTTCCTCGACCACGACGTGGCCCTGCCCGACGCCGCGGTGATCACGCACATCCACTTCGACCACCTCGACGGGCTCGGGCACGCCTACCGCCTGTTCGACCGCTTGCCCGTCCACGCCGCCGACGAACGGGACCCCGAGACCGGCGAGAGCGTCGCCGAGACGGTCCGCCGCCGCTACGACTACCTCGACCAGGTGGAAGTCGTCCCCGAGACCCCGTTCGAGCCGTTCGAGACCTGCGGGTTCGAGGTGACGCTCGTCCCGGTCGACCACCCGCCGCTCGTCTGCTACGGGCTCGCGGTCGAGGACCCCGAAACCGGGGCGAAACTGTCGATCTCGGGGGACACGACCTACGGCATCGGCGAAGAGTCGCGCGCGGCCCTCGCCGACCCGGACCTGCTGTTGGCCGACGGCATCGTGACCGCCGACCTGTGCGAACACCACCCCGCGGGCGGCGACCACTTCGACGACGACGGCGTCGCCCGCACGTTCGGCACGAAACACATGACCGTCGAGGGCGCGGTCGCGCTGGGCGAGGACCTCGGTGCCGAGGAGACGAGGGTGGTCCACGTCTCCCACTTCCTCGACGCCGACCGAGCGTTCGAGGCGCCGCTGGCCGTCGACGGGGAAACCGATAGCCTCTGACCCGAGCGGTCCGTCCGCGACGCAGGGCCCCGGAAGCCCCATACCGGTCGCGCTCGAACCGGGGGTATGAGCAGTCAGGACCGCGCGGACGGGACGACCGAGCCGCTCGCCGCCCGGGTGGTGTTGTCCTTCCCGGCGGACATCGGCGAGCACGGACGCAGTCGGATCCGCTCGGACTACTACCGGACGTATCTCACCAAGGTTCACGACACGGCCGCCGAGGGCGACGAGTGGGACGAGTTCACCGACGTGGGCTGTTGCGGCAGCCGGATGGACGTGCCGCTGGTGGTCGAGCGCGTGGTGACGGAGCCACCACGGGAGAACGAGGTCGGCGACGACGACCTCGCAGTCGACAGCGGCTCGCGGGTCGGCCTCGACACCGAGATCGAGTACACCGAACGGGAGGCCTGCGGAGTCAACCGGGGCTGGTCGGTCCAGCACGACGAACCCGAGGCGCTGGACGACTGAGCCGCGGCCCTCACGGGTCCCGTAGCCGACCGGCCCGACGAACAGGGAATCGAGGAATTCGGCGACCCGTTCGGCGAGTGAGGTCGACAGCGGCGACGAGACCGCCGAACACCGGTATCGTTTTGATCGTCGCGGTCCGATCGACCGCTAGTCCCCTCCATGCCCGCCCGTATCCGCGCGCTGGGGGTCGTCGCGGTCGCCCTCTGCTGTGTCCTGGCCGCGATCGGCGCGCTCGCGCTGTCGGTCCCCGGTGCCCCCGCCGACACACGCCAGCGCGAGGCGGCCGACGGCGGCCTCCAGCGGCTCCACGACGCCGGCGTCACCGGTGACGACGTCACCGTCGGCGTCGTCGGCGTCACCGGCTTCGACACCGACCATCCGACGATCGGCGACCGGATCGCCGAGAGTCGCGCGTTCGGCGACGGCGAGACGGTCGCCAACGGCGGCCGCAACCACCACGGCACCGCGACCGCCGCCGTCGTCGCGCGGACCGCGCCCGACGCCGACCTGCGGCTCGCTACCTTCGACGACACGACGAGCTTCCGGCGGGCGGTGACGTGGCTCGTCACCGCCGACGTGGACGTGATCGTCGCCCCGGTGTCCTTTTACGGCCGCCCCGGCGACGGGACCTCGACGGTGGCGCGGCTCGGCGAGTGGGCGCGCCGGCAGGGCGTCGTCTTCGTCGCGCCGACCGGCAACCTCGCCCGGGGCCACTGGGCCGGCCGCTACGACGACCCCAGCGACGGCCGCCTGCGCTTCGGCGAGCGGCCGCGCAACTACCTCGCCGGCCGCGGGAGCGAGACGCGGATCTGGCTCGGCTGGGACCGCGCCCACGGGAACGAGACCTACGTCGCCGAGCTCTACCGAACCGACGACGGCGAGGCCAGCCTGGTCGCCAGGTCGGCCCCGTTCCCCGGCGACGGCGTCCCCAACGCCCGGATCAACGCCCGCCTCCAGGGCGGCACCTACTACGTCGTCGTCCGGGGGCCGCCCAACGCCACGGGCGCCCGCGTCCGCCTCTCGTCGCCGACCCACCGCTTCCAGTGGACCCGGTCCGAGGGGAGCGTCGCCGCCCCCGCGACCGGCCGCGGCGTGATCGGCGTCGGCGCCTACGACCCCGCGGCCGGCCGCGTCGAGCCGTTCAGCTCCAGGGGCCCAACCGCCGACGGCCGCCTCGGCGTCGACGTGGTCGCGCCCGCTCGACACGAAATCGCGGGGTACGAGGAGCCGCTCGTCGGCTCTTCGGCCGCGACGCCGTACGTCGGCGGCCTCGCCGCGCTCGCCCTCGACGCCGACCCCGACCGCTCGCCCCGAGCAGTCGAGTTGCGCCTCGAACGGACGGCCCGCGACGTGGGACCGAACGGCACCGACCCCACGGCGGGCAACGGGCTGGTGGTCCCCGGCCGCGTCGTCGACCTGCCGGCCAACGCGACCCGGTGAGCGCCGACCGTCGACTCCTCGACGCCCACACTTATGACGGACCGAGAACAACCCACGGGCGATGATCGGATCCGTCCGGCGGTTCCTCGCGGCGATGGCCGAGGAGGACGCGCGGACCCGGGCGTTTCTGCTCTGGGACGCGAGCAACACCGTCGGCGCCGTCGGCCTGCTCGTCGGCGCGTTCGCCCTGCTGGTCGTGACCGACGCGCCCGGCTTCCAGCGCGGAGTCCTGCTCGCCTACATCGCCGTCGCCGTCCTGTGGCTCGTCTCCATCTTCATCATCGGGCCGGCCTACACGCGGTTCGTCCCCGAGGAGTAGCGCCGCCCGCCGGCGCGAACGACGGCCTCACACCAGCAGCGAGACGAGTTTGAAGAACAGGTCGCCGTAGACGAGGCTGATCACGAGCGCGACGAACATGGGGACGATAAAGGGCATCCCGGGGGAGATCCAGACCACGTCCTCGTCGGCGATCACGTCCAATCCGTCCCGCAGTCCCTCGGCGGTCGTCCCGTAGGCCGACCCCTCGATGTCGTCGAGGAAGGCCCGCGCGCCCCAGGGGTCGTCGTAGTCGGCGTCGGCCCCGCCGGCGGTCTCCGCGTCGGCACGCTCCCCGCCGTCGGTGGCCACTTCGCCGTCGGCGCCGCCAGCGGGGTCCCCGCTTTCGGGGATCGAGCCGTCGCCGGGCGGGTCGGGGTCGTCGGGGAGACTCGCGGGGTCGCGGTGGCGTTCGGGCGCTTCGCGGACCGCGGCCAGCGTCGTCCCGCGCCAGCGCAGGTACATCCGCAGGGCGTCGAGGTCGAGGCCGCGGCGGGTGAACCCGTCGGGCGTCTGGAGCAACGAGCCGTACTCGGCGGTCGCGTCGGCGGCGCGGATCGGCTTGCCGAGGAACATGATCGGCGCGAGGTGCCCCGAGAGGGCGTTGCGCAGCGTGACGGCGACGGGGTAGGCCGCGCCGACGAGGACGGTGTTCGAGAGGACCGTCAGCGAGAAGACGCCGACGGTCGTCCGGGTCAGCGGCAGCGCCTCCGTCGGGAGGATGTACATCGGGAACGTCGGGAAGAGGACGGCGAGGACGATCAACGCCTTCGCGTCGGCGCCGCCGAAGCCGCCGAAGTAGTAGAACAGGTAGCCGATCGAGCCGACCATCCCCAGCGAGAGCGCGACCCGGAGGTAGAACAGCTCGCGCGACTCGACCCAGAAGGGGAGGTCGCCGGTTGCGATCCGCTCGATGTCCCAGGCCAGCAAGGCGACCCCCAGCAGCGCCAGCGGGAGCCACGTGGCGTTGGGCACCCGACGGGTCCGAACGTCCCGGTAGGCGGCCCAGCCGAAGACGGGGACCGCCACCAGCCGCAGCAGGTCCGGCGGCGGGCTCTCCGTCAGGACGGTTCCCAGCCAGTCGATCACGACCGAACCAGCGCGCCCGCGGACATTAGTGGTTTCGGCGCGGGCGGCGGGGCGGCCGTCGTGGGCGTCCGAGTGTGTGAGCGGGATCTCGCCCGGAAACGACGACCGGCGCGATCCGCTGTACGTAGCATCTGCGTCAAGTGCGGTGCTGGGCCGTATTCGGCCTCGACTCCATCGCCCATCGCCCAGAGTTGCGTTCCACACTAATCAGGCTAATTAGTGGATAAAGATCCAATTATTATCGTTGAGTAGAGCATATTGATGCAATCCAAACCGATATATCGTAAGGTGCCAATTCCCAGTCGTGGTATCAACGATGATTAGTAGGGCTGACGAGTCGGACGAGCCGATTACGATAGCCATCCTCGAGAATCGGTCGGGGAAGTTCGCCGAACTCGGCACTTCAAAGTGGCAGGCGAGTCTTCTCGCGATCGAAGAGCTGAACGAAAGTGGCGGGATTCTCGGTCGCGAGATCGAGGTGGTCGATCCGGACCCGGCGTCGGACGTAGACCGATACCGACAACTGGTCACCGACATTCTGAGCACGGAGGACCCCGACGCGGTCTGGGCCGGGTACGCTTCCTCCGAGCGAGAGGTCGTCCGTCCGTTGATGGACGCTCACAGACAGCTCTACTTCTACACGACCCAGTACGAGGGGGGTGTCTGTGACCGATACACCTTCCCCATGGGAGCGACCGCTCACCAGCAACTCGGAACCGTACTTCCGTATCTCGTATCGGAATACGGGCCGGAGATCTTCACGGTGGCGGCGGACTACAACTTCGGGCATCTCTCCTCCGACTGGGTGGACATCCTCGCGGCGGAACACGGTGCCGAGGTGATCGGCAAGGCGTTCGCCCCGCTCTCCCAGACCTCGTTCGGGCCGATAGTAGATCGGATCGAGAAGGCTGATCCCGACGTGATCATGTCGATGCTCGTCGGGGACAACCACGCGGAGTTCTTCCGGGAGAAAGCCGACCGCGGACTCGCGATGCCCGTCGGAACGTCGACGGCGATGGCGCAGGCGTTCGAACACGAACGATACGAGCCGCCGGCGTTCGCGGATGTCCACGTCGGAGTTAATTACATGGAGGAGATCTCGACGCCGGAAAACGAGGCCTTCGTCGAGCGGTTTTACGAGAAGTTCCCGAACGCGGAGTACATCAATCAGGAGGCACAGAACAGCTACGTTTCGATACACCTCTACGCGAAGGCTGTCGAAGCCGCGGGAACGACCGATCAAGCTGCGGTGATAGACCAACTCCGGAGCGGGCTAACCTTCGACGCACCGGAAGGCACCGTGACCCTCGACGGCGCGACCCATCACATCAGCCACAACATGCGGATCGCACGAGCCGACGAGAACCACGATATCGAATTCTTCGGGGCGGAGAGAACCGAGGAGACGTTCCTCTCCGAGACGGTCGGGTGTGACCTCCGAGAGGTCGCCGAAACGACGCAGTACAGACCCGCGCTGTTCCACCAGGAGGGAACGTTCGACAGTATGCACGACTCGCTGCAAGACCGGGTTCAAGAGGCACACGAATCCCAGGAGTTGCGCGAACGGGTCGAGGCACGCGCGGAGGAATACGGCGAGATAATGAGCGACTGTGCCGACGGAGATCTGACTGTCCGGTTGCCGACGGACGCCGAAAATGACGCGATGGGCGAAATCGCGACGGCGTTCAACGCGATGCTCGACGAAATCGAAGAGACGATGCGACGTATCCAGGACTTCTCACACGACGTTGCGACGGCGAGCCAACAGGCCACTTCGGGAGCCCGGGAAGTGAAACGGGCAAGCGAAGAGGTCGGCGAGTCGATCGAGGAGGTCACGAGCCGGGCCGACCAGCAGCGTGAGCGACTCGATCGAGTGTCCGGCGAGATGAACGACCTCTCCGCGACGGTCGAAGAAGTCGCGTCGACGGCGCGAACCGTCGCGCAACTCTCCGAAGACACCGCCGAGGTCGGACAGGACGGTGAATCGACTGCGGAACAGGCGAGAGAGGAGATGGAGCGGATTCAGGCCGAGATGTCGGCGGTCGTCGAGTCCGTCGAGCGACTCGACGAACAGGTTGCCCAGATCGACGAGATCGTGGACCTGATCTCCGAGATCGCCGAACAGACGAACATCCTGGCACTCAACGCAAATATCGAAGCGGCCCGAGCCGGGGGAAGCGGCGGCACAGACGCCGGCGACGGCTTCGCCGTCGTCGCCGACGAAGTCAAGCAACTGGCCGAACAGACGCGGGATTCGGCCAGCGAGGTCTCCGGTCTCATCGAAGACGTCCAGGAACACACGTCGACGACCGTCGAACGGATCCGGACCACCGAACGTGAAATCGAGGGGTCGACCGAGTCGGTCGAGAACGCCGCAGATGCGTTCGTCGACGTGGTGGACAACGTCGAGGAGACCGACGAGGGCGTTCAGGAGATAACCCGCGCGGTCGACGACCAGGCCAACAGCGCCGAGGAGGTCCTGTCGATGGTCAACGAAGTCGTCGAACTCGGCGAACACACCGCGGATGCCGCGGAGAACGCGTCGGCCGCGGCGGAGGAACAGGCCGCTTCGATGAGTCAAGTGAGTTCGAACGTCGAGTCGCTCGCCACCCAGGCGAAACAACTCCGGACGCGACTCGACGCGTTCGATGTGGACAGAGAGTGACTGCCTTGCCGAGTGCGCGCCACTGCGGTAGTTCAGTCAGTTCGAGGCCGCACTGAGCGGTTGCTTCACTCGCTACGGTCGGAGTCAGAACCGGCCGGATCGATGTACAACACCCCCGGTGAGCGTTCGATAGCGCGTGAGCTATCGCCACCACCTCGGCCGGCACCCCGGTATCCGATATCGCTCCCGAAGCCCACGCCGCTGATACCACTGCGGGACCGCGCCTCGACGGCTCAGTCGACCCGACCGGCCCGCTAACGCCACTACCACAAACTGCGGAACCGACAGCGGGTCCGTATCGAATCCGCATCGCGACGGGTGAGAACAGCACGCTGGCGTGTGTCACAGAATCGTTCTGAACCCCGTCTCTAACTGAAGATAACGTCGGCAGTAGAGACTCTCGACCGCGAGAGAGTCCCGGAATCGAAGTCGGCCCGCTTCCGGGACAGGATTCGCTTGTTCGACGAGCGTGTTACGCTGTTGGTTATATGACGCGGTTCTGCAGGTAGTCGAGGTGCTTGGCGTTGTAGACGATCTTGACCTCGTCGGTGGCGGCGCTACCGATGCAGGTCAGGCGGACGTTCTTCTCCTCGACCTCTTCGTCGGAGAGGATCTGCTGCATGTCCATGTCGATGTCGCCCTCGACCGCGATGGCGGCGCAGTTGGCGCACGCGCCGGCGCGGCACGAGAACGGCCAGTCGTACCCCTGGGCCTCGGCGGCCTCGAGGATGTACTCGCCCTCGTTGACCTCGAGTGTGCCGTGGTCTTCCGCGTCGAGGTCGGCGTCAGCGGCCTCGTCGAAGGCCGATGCGTCCATGTCCCAACCCTGGTCGTCCAGTACTTCGTAATTCAGGTACTCTACGGTGGGCATCACTTGCGGGATTCGACCCCCTGACTGTTAGACCTTGCTGTTCGTGCTACCGATTCGCGGCTCGCGAGCGCAATATCTGCCGGGCTCGACGGCTCACGGGTGGACGTACGTCCCATTCCGGCGACGGATCACAGCGGGACGAACCGGAAGAGCAGGAACGAGGCGACGGTCGCGATTCCCGGGACGACGTTCTGGAGGAAGATGACCCGCGCCGTCGTCGCCGGTTCGAAGAGATCCTCCGCGTCGGGGATCGACTCGCGGTCCTCGCTGCCGATCGGCGGGGCGTCGGGCGGGTCGGACGCGCCGCCCTCGCCGCCGTCGCCGCCGACCGTCGGCGCCTCGTCGGCCTCGGCGGCCAGCGCGCCGACGGACACCGCCGGCGGGTCGCCGCCCCTGGCGTCGGCGATGGTGACCGTCCGGGTCGCCCGTCCCCAGCCCAGGCCGACGATGCTCATCGTCGCGATGATGACGAAACTCGCGGGGATCCCCAGCGCCGATAGTCCGGTGACGATGGTCGAGCTGACCGTCGCGACGACCAGCGCCGCCAACAGCGGCAGGTCCGTCAGGTCGTTGCCGACCGTGTCCATCGTCCGTCGGGCGATCGTGAACGCGCCGAGCCCGATGGCGCCGCCGCCGAGCAGGATCGCCTGGGACATCTCCAGGTCGCCGCTGCCGTACAGCGGTGCGACGGCGTTGGCGACGTTGCTCGCGCCCGCCGAGAACGCCATGTAACAGCCGATCGCGATCACCAGCAGCGTCCCGACGAGTTCGCGAGTGGTGGTGTTGGGACCGAGTTCCGGCCGCGGCAGGGCTCCCGAGCGGTCGAGGACGACCAGCGACCCCTCGGTCTGCGTGACGGCGAACCACTCGACGAGCCGGGGGTAGTGGTAGCGGCCGACGACGGCGCTCACCCAGAACGCGATTACCGGCGAGACGAGCCACCAGGAGACGATCCGGCCCATCTCGCCCCAGTTGAGCGTGCCGCGAGCCAGCCCCAGCCCGGCCATCGCGCCGACGGCGGTCATCGACGTCGAGGCGGGGACGCCCGCGACGTTCGAGAGAAAGAGGGCGAGCCCGACGAAAAAGAGGACGCCGATGCTGATCTCCAGGGTGAACGCCGTGGTGACGATGTCGCTGCCGAGGGTATCGATCACCTCGCGACCGACGGTCCACCCGCCCAGCAGCGCGAAGCCGGTCATCAGCGCCGCGGCGGTCACCTTCGAGACGGTGTCGCTGCCGACCGCAGGGCCGAACGCCACGCCCGTCGAAGAGCCCCCGATGTTGAATCCGACGAACGCCGCGACGGCGACCCCCGCCACGAGCAACAGGGAAACCATACCGGACGGTCGACCGATGCCGAGTAAAGACTGGCGGAGTGGGGGACCGCCGTCGGGAGCGGCGTGGCGGCCGCCTACGCGGCGTCGGTCCCGGCGGCGTCGAGGCGGTCGACGGTGCGGTCGATCTCGCGGACCATCTCGACCTGTTGCTCGCTGGCGGCCGCCACGTCGGCGACCTCGTCGGAGACCTCCTCCGTCCGCTCGACGAGGTCGTCGAGCATGCTCGCGACCTCCTCGGCGCTGGCGGCCTGGTCGTCGGTCGCGTCGGCGACCTCGCCGATCCCCCGGGCGGCCTCGGCGACGGCCGCGACGATGTCGTCGAGGTTCGCCATCGCCGTCTCGACGCGGTCGATCCCCTCCTCGACCCGCACGGTCGTCGTCGCGAGGTTGTCGACCGTCTCGTCGGCGTCGGCCTGGATCTCCGCGACCATCCGCTCGATCTCCCCGGCGCGCTCTTGGGACTCCGTCGCCAGCGACTTCACCTCGTCGGCGACGACGGCGAAGCCCGACCCCGCATCGCCCGCGCGTGCGGCCTCGATCGAGGCGTTCAGCGCGAGGATGTTCGTCTGGTCCGCGATGTCGTTGATCACCTCGACGACCTCGTCGATCTCGCCGATCCGGGCCTGCAGCGAGTCCACGTCGTCGGCCACGCCGTCGACCGCTTCGCCGACCTCGTCCATCACCTCGACCGCGCCGTCGGCCTCGTCGCGGCCCTCCTCGGCCAGCGAACGGGCGCGCTCGCTGGTCGTCTCGACCTCGTCGGCGGTCGCCGCGACCTCCTCGACCGTCGCGCTCATCCGCGAGACCTCGCCGGCGATCTCGTCGACCCGTCCGACCTGCTCGTCGGTCAGCTCGGACATCGCGCGGGCGCTGTCGGCGATGTCCTCGGAGGCGTCGAGCAGCTGGTCGACCGGCCGCTCGACGTCGGCGCTGACCTGCTCCCGGAGTCGCTCGCGCTCGGCCGCGACCCGCTCGCGGCGGTCGACCTCGTCCTGCAGGCGCTCGTTGTACGAGTGGATGTAGGTGTCCGCGACCACCTGCATGTCGAGGTTGATCACCCGCAACACCGACAGGACCTCGTCCATGCCGGCGTCGACCTCCGACTCGACGACGCGCTCGACGGCGTCCATGTCGACCGGCTGTCCCGCGGGCGAACGGTCGTCGGAGGACGGCCCGTCGCCGTCCGTGTCCGCGACAGCGCCACCGCCGTCGGTCGCGGCGTCGACGAGTTCCGCCCGAAGCGACTCGACGAGGTTCTCCTGCAGTCGCTCGCGGAGCAGGTCGAGGATCAGGTCGTAGTAGACGCCGTACTGGCCGATGTAGTGTTTCATCGGCATCTCCAGCACGTCGTGGATCTTGCCGATTCGCGCGCGGTTGGCGAAGTACGCCTCGCCGTACTCCCCGGCGGTCAGGCTCGCGAAGTACGCCGACTGGGTGCGCTTGAGCTGTTCGACGGTCTTCGGCGACCGGTCGATGACCGCGGTGGTCTCCTCGTGACCGGTGAGGTTGTCGTAGAAGTCCTCTGCGATCTGGTCGGCGTGGCTCGCGAACAGCGGTTCGAGCGCGGCCAGGCGCTCGGCGTCGGCCTCGTCGAAGCCGACGAACTCCTTGCGCCAGCCGATCTCTTCGCCGTCGAGTCCGATCCCGGCCAGCAGCGAATCGAGATCGACTTCCGAGTTCAGTCCCCCGCGGCCGAATTCGTCAGCGTAGTCCTTCATCGGTAGATACCCGAATACGTACGCGACCGTTCCCCGCTGGTGTTCTTAACACTACGCACCGAGTTTTCGCGCGTGATACTGCAGTCGGGCGGTTTAGTGGTGTTTGCGGTCGACCGACACGCTTTCGCCCCCCGCTCGCCCACGACCGAGTATGTTTCCGGAGTTCGAGGTCGTGCCCGCGGTCGACGTGCAGGACGGGCAGGTCGTCCAGTTGGTCGGCGGCGAACGCGGTACCGGGAAGACCTACGGCGACCCCGTCGAGGCCGCCGAGGGGTGGGTCGAGCAGGGCGCGCGCACCCTCCACCTCGTCGATCTGGACGGCGCCTTCGAGGGCGAGCGCGAGAACGCCGCGGCCATCCAGTCCGTGGTCGACGCCGTCGACGCCGAGACGCAACTCGGCGGCGGCATCCGCACGGTCGAGGACGCCGTCGGCCTGCTCGACGCCGGGATCGACCGGGTGATCCTCGGCACCGCCGCCGTCGAGAATCCGGATATCGTCGCCGAGATCAGCGAGGACCACCCCGAGAGCGTCCTCGTGAGCCTCGACGCGAAAGGCGGGGAGGTCGTCGTCGCCGGCTGGACCGAGGGCACGGGCCTGGACCCCGCCGAGGCCGCCGCGCGCTACGAGGAGCTGGGCGCCGGCGGGATCCTCTTCACCGACGTCGACGTGGAGGGCCAGCTGGAGGGCGTGCGCACGGAGCCGGTCGAGCGAGTCGTCGAGGCGGTCGACATCCCCGTCGTCGCCAGCGGCGGCGTCGCGACCCTGGCGGACGTGCGCGCGCTGAAGGACGCGGGCGCCGCGGCCGTCGTCGTCGGCAGCGCCCTCTACGAGGGGGCGTTCACGCTCGACGAGGCGCTCGACGCGGTGTAACGGGCGAGCGAAGGGCCGTCGGGTCCGTCTCGGACGCGGTCGCGCTCCGAGCGCGACGGTCGCCGGTTCGCTGCGCGTTCCGCTCCGGATACTGATCGGATCCGGGCCTCTCGGGGATTCTTGCCGACCCAGTACTCACGAAAAGTGAACCGTTATACTCGGAGCGAGGAGTCAACGGGCAATGATCCGGAAGCCGACCGTCTCGCTCGATACCGACCTCGCCGACCAACTCGCGGGCCTCGCCGGCCTGGGCTGGACCACCTCGACGCTGGGCTTTCTCGGCACGGTGCTGGGGTACGGCAACAGCGTCGTGAGCCGACTGGTGACGGAACCGAGTTCGCTGCTGTACGTGGGAGTCGTCTGCTTCCTGGCGACGCTGGGGCTCGACCGAATCGCGAACCGCGCGGGCCGACGGGACGAGGAGGGCGAGGGCGCCGCGACGGACGACGGCGACAGCCGGGGCGACCCGGCGCCCGACGCCGCGGTCACGCCTCGCGAAGGGTGACTTCCCGGGCGGCGAACTCCTCGAAGTAGGGGTCGAAGCCGGGTGAGTCGCCGCCGATGCTGACGGGGCCGCCGTCGGTCTCGACGACCAGCGCGCTCTCGACGGGGAACGAACTCGTGACCGGCGGGACGAGCGTCTGGTTGGCCGCCCGGACGGGGACGCCCTCGAAGTCGATCTCGTGGTCGCCGCCGGTGTCGGCGACGGTCACGTCCGCGACGAGGTCGCGGTCGGCGTCGAGGCACTGAGCGGCCGTCGTGACGCCGTTGCGGAAGTACTCGAAGGTCGCCGGCAGTTCGGTGGGATCGGCGACGTGACGGACCTCGCCCATCGGCCAGACGTTGCTGACCATGTTGCCGTAGAAGCCGTTGGCGACCTCCGGCTGGCCGAACGCGACGGCGTACTCGTCGCCGTGGCGCCCCGTCAGGACGCCGTGGGAGCCGACGAGGCCGGCGCGGGCGTCCCTGAGGACGAACACCTGCGGGCGGGCCTCCCACGTCCGGACGACGTGGGCGTACCGACCGAAGTCGGAGACGGCGTCGGCGACGACCCCGGTGTCGGGCGCCAGCAGCATACAGTAGACGAACACGCCCCGGTCGACCGCCTCGGCCATCGCCTCTTTGAGGGCCCCGAAGGCCGTGGCGGGGACGACGACGAACGCCTCGTGGCTCGCGTCGGCGAGGAACCGCTCGGCGCGCCGTTCGACGGTCTGGCGCGACCGGACCACCTCGAAGCCAACGTCGGCCGTCGTCGGCTCGCTGTAGGCGTCCTCGATGGCCGACCGCAGGTCCGAGACGCGCGTCGACAGCTCCGCGACGGCCTCGGCGGCCGGGCGCGCGCGCAGGACCGTCGGACGCTCGCTCTCGTCGACGGTGACCAGCCCGCGGTCGACCAGCGTCTCGACCACGTCGTAGACGTACCCCTGGGACACGTCCGCCGCGGCCGCCACGTCCCCCGTCGTCGCCTCCCCCCGTCGAAGGATCGCGAGGTACGTCGCCACCTCCGTCGTCGACAGCCCGAACGCCCCCAGGTGCTCCCGGATCCGCGACTCACTCATTGACGAGCGTTCTTGGACTATCTACAAAAACGTTTTCCGGATCGAACCGAGAGGGAGTGGTATGCAACCGACGAGCGAGCGGCGCGCGACGCCCCAACGCGACCGACGACCGCGGGAGGACGCCCGGTGAGCGGGCCGTCGGCGGTCGACTCGGGGAGCGACAGGGCCGCCGCCGAGGCCCGCAACCGGCGGCTGTGGACGGTCGCGATCTTCCTGACGATGGCGTGTACGGGCGCCGTGATGCAGATCCGCGGCGCGGTGCTACCGACGCTGGAGGGGTATTTCACGGTCCCCGAGTGGCAGCTCGGGCTCGTCGCGCCGGCGGGGACGGTCGGGTACCTGCTGGTCATCCTCGCGGTCGGGTCGAGCGCGGGGCGGGTCGACGCCCGGCGGTTCATCGCCGGCGGCGCGTTCCTGACCGCGGGCGCGCTGCTGGCGATGGGGCTTTCGCCCTCTTTTCCGGTGTTCCTGGGGTCGCTGGTCGTCCAGGGAGCGGCCGTCGGGGTGTTCCGCGCGCTCGACCGGCCGCTGCTCAGTCACTTCTACCCGAGCCAGCGCGGACGCGTGTACAACCGCTACGACGCGACCTGGGCGGTCGGCGCCGCGCTCGGCCCGCTGGCGGTCGTCCTCGCGCTGCGAGCCGGGTCGTGGCGGCTCGTCTACGGCGCGGTCGGGCTCGCCCTGCTCGCGCTCGCGGTCGTGTTCCGGTCGCTCCGGTCGCCCGCCGTCGAGTCGGACGAGGAGCCGCTCACCCGCGCTGACCTGGCGGAGCTGATCCGCCGGCCCGAGGTGCTCGCCCTGCTCGCCGCCCTCTTCTTCGTGACCGGCGTCGAGGGCGGGCTGTTCACCTGGCTGCCCTACTACGCGGCGGCGGAGCTGCCCGACGCGTGGGCGGGGCTGACGCTGACGGTCATGCTCGCCGCGTACATCCCCGGCCGGTTCGTCTGCGGCGCGCTGACCGAGCGCCTGGGCCCGCTCACGCTCCTGGTGGGCGTGCTCGGGCTGCTCGTCCCCGCCTTCGCGTTCACCTTCTTCGTCGCCGACGGGCTCGCGGTGCTGGGCGGCGTCGTCGCCATCGGCCTGCTGATCTCGGGCGTGTTCCCGACGATGATGGCCTACGCGACCGACGCCGTCCCCGAGCACAGCGGCCCGGTCAACGCCCTGGCGTCGGCCGTGTCGTCGGTCTCGGTCGGCGGCGTGCCCGCCGTCATGGGCGTCGTCGTCGGCGGGGCCGACGCCGCGACGGCGATGCGGCTGCTCGCCGTACCCGTGGTCGCCGCGCTGGGCGTGATCGTGCTCGCGAGGGTCGCCGAGGGACGGCGGGACGCCCGGGCCGCGAGTGGCTCGACGGCCGTCGACGACTGACTCGCGCGGGCCGCGTCAGCGGGGACTGGTCCGACGGCCGGACGCCAGTTCGGGGAGGAGGGCGGCGGCGCCGACGGCGGCCACGCCGGCGGCCAGCGAGGTCGCGTCGCCGGCCGCGAAGATGACGACCCCGGCGAGGACGCCGGACAGCGCTACCAGGTGATGCGTCCAGTGTCGGTCCACACTCCTGTCATCGACGCAACCAGATATAAAGGCCGGGCAGACGCGCGTCTGACGCGCGGCCGACGCCCCGCCGTCGGGCGACCGACGGAGCGGGGAGCGGCGGACGTCGAGGCCGCCGTCCGGAGCGGTGCTCGAACGAACACAACGGCCAAATAGACGGCTGTGCTTGGTCGAGACATGACCGAGCGGACGGCGGCGGTGACCCGCGAGACCGCCGAGACGGCGATCGAGGTGACCCTGGACGTGGACGGCGACGGCGACGCCACCGTCGACACGGGGATCGGCTTCTTCGACCACATGCTCGAATCGTTCGCCACCCACGGCCTGTTCGACCTCACCGTGAACTGCGACGGCGACCTGGAGATCGACGACCACCACACCGTCGAGGACGTGGCGATCAGCCTCGGCGAGGCCTTCACGGAGGCGCTGGGCGACAAGCGCGGCATCCGCCGGTTCGCCGACCGGAAAGTCCCGCTCGACGAGGCGGTCGCCAGCGTCGTCGTCGACGTGAGCGGCCGGCCGTACTTCGACTTCGACGGCGAGTTCTCCCAGAGCGAGGTCGGCGGGATGACCAGCCACATGGCCCAGCACTTCTGCCGGTCGCTCGCCACGAACGCCGGACTGACCCTGCACGCCGGCGTCGACGGCGAGAACGCCCACCACGAGGTCGAGGCGCTGTTCAAGGGGCTGGCCCGCGCGCTCGACGACGCCACCCGGATCGACGAGCGCCGGACCGACGTGGCCAGCACGAAGGGCGAGCTATGAGCGAGGACGGGGGCTCCGACGAGGAGGCCACCTTCGACGCGATCATGGAGAAGTTCGCCGACTCGCCCAGCCAGCAGGCGGTCATCCGCCTGCTGCTCGAACGGGGGTTCTCCGTCAACGACGAGGGCCGAGTGGTCTCGGGCGGCATCGAGATCCCCAACACCGGCATCGCCCGCGAGGTCGATGTCGACCGCCGGGTCGTCGACGCCACCACCGACGCCATCCTCGACGACGACCAGCTACGCCGGATCTTCCAGAACATCTCGGCCATCCCGAGCCTGATGGATCTCGCCCCCGTCCTCGATCTGTCGGCGCTGGCGATCACGGTGCGGGACGCCGAGGAGTCGGGCATCGTCGCGACCGTCACCGGCGCCATCGCCGACCGCGGCCTCTCCATCCGCCAGACCATCAGCGAGGACCCCGAGTTCACCGACCAGCCCAAGCTGTACGTCATCACCGACGGGACGATCCCCGGGGACCTGCTGACGGAGATCCGCGACATGCCGTTCGTCCACAAGATCGAGCTGCGGTGACCCGGGACTCCGACGTGACCGACCACGCCCGACTCACGGTCGAGACGCCGGACGGCGAGCGCCGCGAACTGACCGCGAGCCAGGGGGCGGTCCTCCGGGACGCCCTGCTGGCGGCCGGACTCTCCCCGCACGGCCGCTACGCCCGGCGGGTCAACTGCGGCGGGCGCGGCCTCTGTGCGACCTGCGGCGTCCGCCTCGCCGAGCCGCCCGACCCCGACCACTGGCACGACGACCTGGCCGACCGCTTCGGCTATCCCAGGCTCTCCTGCCAGCTCCGCGTCCGCGACGGGATGGCGGTGAAACTGCTCGACAAGCGGGTGTGGGGAACCCGTGTGAGCGACGGCGACCCGACGGCGGCGCCACCGTCTGGAGACGGCGACGGCGGCGAGTAACGCAAGCGCTTTTCGCCTCCCGCCGGAACGCCCGGACGTGAGCCAGCGCGAGCCATACCGGACCGTCGCCGGCCGCGGGGAGACCCGTTTCGAAGTCCGGGGATCGGAGTTTATCGGCCACGTCGCGCCCGCCCGGACGGTCGAGGCCGCCGAGGACTTCGTCGCCGAGGTCCGCGAGGCGTACGTCGACGCGACCCACAACGTCCCGGCCTACCGCGTCCGCGCTGACCCCTTCCGCGAGTGGGCCAGCGACGACGGCGAGCCCTCGGGGTCGGCGGGCGACCCCGCGCTGAACGTCCTCCAGCAGGAGGACATCGAGAACGTCGTCGCCGTCGTCACCCGCTACTACGGCGGCACCAACCTCGGCGTCGGCGGCCTCGCCCGCTCCTATTCGCGCGCGGTCAAGGACGGCCTCGACACCGCCGGCACGACCACCGAGCGCCCCCACGAGACTTTCGCCGTCACCGTCGACTACGACGATTCGGGCACCGTCAGAGGGATTCTGGAGAGCGAGTCCGTCAAGTTCGACGCCGACTACGCCGAGCGGGTCGCCTTCGACGTGCGCGCCCCCGTCGACGAGGGGAGCGCGCTGCGCGACCGGATCCGCAGCGCCACCAGCGGCCGGGCCGAGATCGACCGGTAGCCGGACGCGAACCCGTCGCGGTCCACCCTCACCGACGTGGAACTCCGAGTCCACCGAACGGACCGACGCGGTCGCTTTCGGGCGTATCTCCAGCGGAAACGAAGGCGTTCGGGGAGGAGTCACACGGGCGCGAGAACGACGGGAACGGCGACGGGTCGCGGCGGTGGGGCGACGGTCCCGCGAGCCGCGGTCACTCGGGTTGGGCCTCGTCGGTGTCGGGTTCGATCTCGTCGTCCTCGGACGTGTCGCCCGGGTCGTAGGCGTCGGTTCGAGTGACCCGCGCCTTCATGATGCGGGTGTTCTCGACGGCCTCGACGGCGATCTCGACGCCGTCGTAGTCGATCACTTCCCCCTCCTCGACGAGGCGGCCGGCGAGGTTGAAGATGAACCCGGCGATGGTCTCGAACTCCTCGCCCTCGGGGATGTCGATATCGAGCGCCTCGTTGACCTCCTCGATGTTGACCTCGCCCTTGACGACGACGGTGTCGTCGCCCTCGTACTCGATGGGCTCCTCCTCGCCGCCCTCGAGGATCTCGCCGACGATCTCCTCGGTGAGGTCCTCCATCGTCACGAGCCCCTCGGTCGTCCCGAACTCGTCGATGACGATGACCATGTGCAGCCGTTCCTTGCGCATCTCGGTCAGCAGGTCGTCGACGTTCTTCGACTCGGGGACGTGCAGCGTCGGCTGGATGATGTCCTCCAGTTCCAGGTCGTCGCCCCCGGCCTCGCCGTAGTTGCGGTCGCGGACGAGGTCGCGGATGTTGACGACGCCGATGACGTTGTCGAGGCTGCCCTCGTAGACGGGAATGCGGGCGTGGCCGCTGTGGATGCACTGCTCGATGGCCTCGTCGATGGAGGCCTCGGTCGAGATGGCGTCCATGTCGAGCCGCGGCGTCATGACCTCCTTGGCGATCGTGTTGTTGAACCGGAGCGTGCGCTGGAGCATCTCGCGCTCCTCCTCGTCTAAGACGCCCTCGCGCTCGCCGGTTTCGATCATCTCGCGGATCTCCTCGCGGGTGACGTAGGACTCCTCGATGGCCGAGCGGCCGCCGGTCACCTTGTTGACGACCCGGGTAAGGTAGTCGAACAGGACGATCAGCGGCAACAGCACGTACTCGGCCATCTTCAGCGGACGGGCGATCCGCAGCGACCACGACTCGCTGTTCTCGACGGCGTAGGACTTGGGCGCGCTCTCGCCGAACAGCAGGACGACCGCCGTGATCCCGAACGTCGCGGCGAACACCGCCTGGCCCTGACTCATGTAGAGGCCGAACAGCCCGGTGGCGATCGAAGACATCGCGATGTTGACGAGGTTGTTCCCCACGAGGATGGTGATCAGCAGGCGGTGGGGGTCGTCCTTGAGCGCCTTGAGCGTCTTCGAACCGCGGCGCCCGTTCTCGACGAGCGCCTCGATCCGGTGGGCCGGGAGCGAGAACATCGCGATCTCGGAGGACGAGAAAAACGCCGACAGCCCGATCAGCACGACGATCAGGAGCGTTCCAGCGATTGCAACGCTGTTCTTCGGGATCTGGTTTCCGAACACGTCGATCGTCTGCTGTGCGGCGGGGATCACTTGTGACCACGCCGCTGCGGGTATACCCATCGACGCCATGAGTTGACGGGGCGCGAAATTAAGGCTTGTCATACCGGACTGTCACATGATCGAGATATCGATCCGTTCGCGACCGATCCCGGGACGGAACGGCCGTTTTACCTGCCGGATCGTGCATCCGGCTCTCGCGGATCGCCGTTTCGGGACCCTCACGTGGCTCGCACCTCCGTCCGGAGTAACTGCGCGCCGGTCGGCCGGTGGACCACCCGGACCGCCGCCCGGTCGCCCGGTCGCACGTCGAGTTCGTTCTGCGCGACCCGGATCGAGGCCGTCTCGCCCGCCGTCCAGCGACCGTCGGCGTGGGTCGAGTCCAGCGCCCCGTCGACGCCCGCGAAGGTCCGGTCGAACAGATCCGCACCCCGGCGGTGGTCGTCGGTGAGCCGCCGGGTCGGAAAGCCCGAGAGCCGCGCGCGATCGCCCGTGCGCTCGAACGCCACGACGACGGCCAGCTCCGCGACCGCCAGGGTGTCCCCGCCCTCGTGGACGAGACGGAGTCGCTGACCGTCCGGCCAACCGTCGGTCGCCGATAGCTCGGCGTCCAGACGGGCCTGCGGGGCCGGTTCCGGGCGAGCGCTCTCGAACCCGACGGTCGCGGCGGCGACCGACGCGAGCAGGACCGTCAGCCCCACCAGCAAGACGACGCCGACGACGGGCGTCGCGGCGCGGTCGCTGTGGGGGGACGGGCGAGTCGGTATCGCCGGAGCGCCGTCGGTCACGCGCAGGGGTGGTCGCCCGTTCGGACGTAAACCTACGGACCGGGCGAACCCCCGAGCGTCGTCACGCCTCGTCGGTGCCGATCCCACGCGTGTTCCACCCGAAACGATGCCCTTCGGGAGCCGTCGGACCGACCTGCGGTGTCGACTCCGAACCGCGATCCTACTCCCGGACGGCGACGAACCGCAGGCGTCGGTAGTCGGCGGTCCACGTCCCGGTGTCGGCGTCGAACAGGTCGCCCCGGAGGCGGTCCTCGACGGCCGACACGACCGCTTGCGTCTCCGCGTCGCCCAGGTCGGCGAACAGCGAGTCGCCGAACACGTCGAGCCAGTTCGCCAGCCCCTCGGGTCCGCCGTCCAGTTCGGTCGGCCGGTCGAACAGCCGCGCGAGTCGGACCTCGAAGCCAGCCGCCTCCAGCACCGCGGTGTGCTCGCCGACGGTCGGGAAGTACCACGGGTGGTCGGCCTCGTGCCCGCGCTCGCGCAGCTCCGCGAGCGTCGCGTCGGCGATATCGGCCACGTTCCCCGTCCCGCCCAGCTCGGCGACGAATCGGCCACCCGGCTCCAGCAGGGCCGCGACGCGCTCGGCGACGGCCGGCTGGTCGTCGCGGGGGATCCAGTGCAGGGCCGCGTTGGAGAAGGCGGCGTCGAACGACCGGTCGGGCGCGTACTCGCGGGCGTCGGCGATGTCGAACCGGCGGTCGGGGTACGTCTCGCGGGCCCGTTCGACCATCTGGGCCGAGGCGTCGACGCCGACCGCGACCCCGGACCCGCCGACCCGCTCGTCGATGTCGGCGGTGAGGTGGCCGGTGCCACAGCCCAGGTCCAGCACGCGCTCGCCCGGGCTGGGGTCGAGCAACTCGACGAGGGGGCCGCCGTACTCGTGGACGAAGCCGGTGTGGTCGTCGTACGAGTCGGGGTCCCACTCGTTGCGGGCGTCGTCGGGCGAGCGCTCGCGTGAGCTGTCGGGCGACTCCTCGGACGCGTCGTCGGACATACGCCGAGTGAGGCGCGCCGCCGCCTGAACGTTTCGGCGGCGTGAGACGGCTCGACATCCGCCGCGGCGAGCCCTGCGGCCGACGAGCCCGACCGGGGCCGTCGTCACTCCGCGTCGGCGGACGCGGTGTGGTCCTCGAAGAGCCGGTCGAGCAGGCGCTGCTGGCCGACGCGGAGGTGGCGGTTGACGGTGGGCTGGCTCACGTCGAGCATCTCGGCCACGTCCTCGCCGGTAGAGGTGCGGGGCCACTCGAAGAAGCCGGCGTAGTAGGCCGTCCGCAGCACCTCCAGCTGGCGGTCGGTGAGCGCGTCGAACGCCGAGCCGGCGCGGCGCTCGCGGTCGTCGGAGCGGTCGACGGTCCGCCGGGTCGTCAGCTCGACGCTGGGGTAGGTCTCGCCGAGCATCTCGACGAACGCCCGCACGTCCGTCGCCGCGGACACGTCGACGACCGCCTCGATGTCCGCGGGGACGGCTCGAATCGACCGCGGGCCGGCGCCGTGGCGGACGAACGCCGCGGCGAGCGAATCGCCGTCGACGGTCACTTCGAACAGCGCGCTCGCCCCGGCGTCGTCCCCGCCGCTCCCGCCGTCCCCCTCGGCCCCGGGCTCGCCGACCAGCCGGAAGTCCCGGACGGAGACGAGCGCGTCCAGCGCGTCGGTCACCGCCCCGACCGGCGCGCCCGCGGTCGTGAGGAACAGCCCGGTCTCCGACTCCGAGTGGGCCGCCAGCCCCTCGAACGCGACGGTGCAGTCGGCGGCCCGGGCCAGCCGGCCCAGCACGTCCTCCTCGGCGTCGAACGAGAGGGTGAGTTCGACCCGCTGGTCGGTGTGCAGCGCCCGCTGGGTCTCGACGGCGTTGATCGAGTACGCGATGTTCTCGCCGAGCTCCGCGAACACCTCCCGTTCGAGGTCGCCGAAGTCGTCCGGTTCCGACGCGTACACCGTGAGCACGCCGTAGAAGTACTCCTCGAAGGCCAGGGGCACGCTCACGACGGAGTGGAACTCCCGGGCGAGCGCGGCCTTGCGCCAGGGCTCGCGCTGGAGGTCGTCGACGACGTTGCCGACGACCGTCGGCGTCTCGGCGGCGGCCGTCCTGGCGGCGGGCTCGTCCCCGCCGAGCGCGAGGTCGACCGCGTCGAGGTACTCGGCGCCGTCGCCGGCCCAGGCGGACGGTTCGACGCGCTCGCCCGCGGCGTCGAGGCCGCCGATCCACGCGAAGGCCACGTCGTCGCTCTCGACGAGCCGGTCGCAGACCGCCGCCTCGATGGCCTCGCGGGACTCGGCCTGGATGAGCGACTGGTCGATCCGCCGGATGAGGTCGGTGATCCCGATCTGTCGGCGCAGGCGGGCGTTCTGGTCGGCGAGCTCGGCGTCGCGCTCGCGCAGGGTCCGCTCGCTGGCCAGCCGGTCGAAGGCCGCCTCGGTCGTCGCGACGAGCGTCTCGGCGAGCTGGCGGGTCGGCCCCCCGACCGCCCGGTCCTCGGTGGCGACGACGAACACGCCGTGGTCGCCGACCGGGACGAGCAGCCCGCCGCTGACCTCGGGCCCGAACACCTGCGACTCGGCGACGGTCCCCGTGTCGTCGAACACCGTCGGCGTCCCGGTGACGTAGGTGTTCCACAGCAGCGAGTCGGCGGCGCCGGCGCCGACCGGCGCGGCGTCGCAGAGCCGGTCGAACCCCTCCGAGCAGGCGACGGCGTCGAGGTGGTTGGCGCTGTCGTCGAGCAGGTAGACGGCGACGCCGGCCACGTCGAGCACGGACTGGGCGGTGTCGACGACGAGCTCGGCCGTCTCGGTGTCGGTCTCGACGCCGAGGAGGTCACGCGTCGCCTCGTGGAGCGACTCCAAGGCGAGTTCGCGCTCCTTCTGTTCGGTGATGTCCTGGATAGAGCCCCGGACGCGGACGACCTCGCCGTCGTCGTCGCGGACGGGCTCGCCGATGGCGCGCACCCAGCGGAGCGACTCGTCGGTCCCCAGGCGCACCTCCATGTCGTAGCTCTCGCCCACCTCGACCGCCCGCCGGAAGTAATCGCGGATCTCCTCGCGGTCGTCGGGGTGGTAGAACCCGACGGCGCTCTCCAGGTCGATGTCCGTGTCCGGGGGGACCCCGTGGAGCCGGTAGAGCTCGTCGGTCCAGGTCATCTCCGGCTCCGCCCCGGTCAGGTCGAGCTCCCAGCCGCCGATGGCGGCGATGCGGCCGGCCTGCTGGAGCAGGTCCTTCGTCCGTTCGAGCTCCTCCTCGCGCTCCTTTCGGTCGGTGACGTCCTGGATCGACCCCCGCAGCTCGACGGTTTCGCCGTCTTCGACGACGGGCTCGCAGATGGAGTGGATCCACCGCTCGGCGCCGTCCCCGGCGCGGATCCGATACTCGGTGTCCCACGGTTCGCCCGCCTCGGTCGCCCGCCGGATCCGGTCGCGGTGGGCCTCGCGGTCGTCGGGACGGACGAGGTCGAGCACGCCCTCGGTCAGCGGCCCCTCCTCGCCGTCGACCCCCCAGATGTCGTAGAGGTTGTCGGTCCACCGCACCTGCCGGGATTCCCCACTCGCGATGTCGACCGTCCAGCCGCCCAGGTCCGCCATCTTCTCGGCGCGACCGAGCAGGTCGGCCGTCCGTTCGAGTTCGCGCTGGCGCTCCCTGCGCTCGGTGATGTCGCGGACCACGCAGACCATCCGTCCGTCGTCGAGGACGGTCAGCGACAGCTCCTGGGGGAACGTCGACCCGTCGGCTCGCAGCCCCGCGGCCTCGCCGCGCCACTCGCCCTCGTCGGCGAGGACGGGGAGCACCTCCCGTTCGAGGCGCTCGACGGCCTCGTCGCCGTAGCACAGTTCCCACGTCTCCCCGAGGAACGCCTCGGGGTCGTCGTAGCCGTAGACCTCGGCGTGGGCCCGGTTGACGAACTCGTAGCGGCCCTCGGCGTCGAGGATCGCCATCCCGTCGATGGACTGCTCCATCGCCGCCGACCGCGCGGCCAGTTCCCGCTCGCGCTCCTTGCGCTCGGTGATGTCCTCGATGTAGCCGACGACCTCGGTGACCTCGCCGTCGTCGTCGCGGATCGGGGTCGTCGACAGCGAGATGTCGATGCGCTCGCCGTCCTTCCGGACGCGCTGGCGCTCGATCTGTGTGAACGACTCCCCCGAGAGGACGCGCTGGCGGATCTCGTCGTCGCCCTCGCGGTCGTCGGGCACCGCGGGGTAGGGCTCGCCCACCACCTCCTCGGCCGACCAGCCGAAGATGTCCTCCATGGCGTCGTTCCACAGCGTGACCGTTCCCTCGGGGTCGGTCGCGACTACCCCCACCGGCGAGGTCTCGATGAACTTCTGCATGCGCTCTTTGGTGGCGCGAAGCTCCCGCTCGCGGGCCTTGCGTTCGGAGATGTCCCGGCCGACGCCCACGAGAACGGGGTCGCCGTCGGGGTTCTCCAGCCGGGAGGCGACGAACTCGTATGGGATCTCCTCCCCGTCGCTGGTCACCACCGGCGCGTCGACGCGGTCCTCGCCGCCCTCGAAGACGGACCCGATCGCCTCGGCCACCCGCTCGTGAGCGTACTCCGGGAAGAAGTCCGTCCCGTGCATCTCGGCGATCTCGGCGTCGTCGTAGCCGCTCACCTCGGCGACGGCGTCGTTCCACCGCTGGATCGCGCCGGTCCCGTCGAACACGTAGAACACGTCGTCGATGGCGTCGAGGATGTCCTCGGTGTACTCGCGGTACTCCTGGAGGCGACGCTCGCGATCGCGAAGTTTCTTCTCGGCGGCCTTGCGCTCGGTGATGTCCCGGCTGATCCCCATCAGCCCGATGATCTCGCCGTCCTCGTCCCGGTAGGGGTACTTGTAGTCGAGATAGACCCGCTCCTCGCCGTCGATCGGTCGGACGACCTCCCGCGAGACCGGCTCGCCGGTTTCGACGACTCGCCGGTCGTCCGACAGGATGTCGGCGGCCGTCTCCTCGTCGAAGAGGTCGTCGTCGCTCATTCCGGTGATCGCCGCCGGCGGTTTACCGAAGTTCTCGGCGGCTGCCTCGTTGACGAACCGGTAGCGCCCCTCGCGATCCTTGATGTAGATCGGGTCCTCGGTGTTCTCGACGATGGCCTCCAGTCGGCGCTCGCGCTCCTTGCGCTCGGAGATGTCGCGGGCGATACCCGCGACGATCCGTTCGCCGTCCGGATTCTCCAGCGGCGAGGCGACGATCTCGAAGGGGATCACCTCACCGTCTTTCGTCTCGAAGCGACCCTCCAGCGGGACGCCCGCGGCCTCGTCGATGTTCGCGATCCCGCGTTCGACCGCCTCACGGTCGGCCTCGACGACGAAGTCGGCCGCGCTCATCTCGGCGATCTCGGCGTCGTCGTAGCCGGTCACCTCGGCGAGCGTCTCGTTCCACCGCAACAGGTCGCCGTCGGCGTCCAACACGTAGAACACGTCGTCGATCGCGTCGAGGATGTCGTCGGTGTACTCGCGGTACTGCGCGAGTTCGCGCTCGTGCTCCTTGCGCTCGGTGACCTTCTGGGAGACGCCGAACAGCCCGCGGACCTCCCCGTCGGCGCCCCGCCAGGGAACCTTCGTCGTCAGGTTCCACTCCTCGACGTCCGGCACGTACTCCTCCTTGCCGACGATGGGCTCGCCCGTCTCGACGACGCGCAGGTCGTCCGCGTGGCTCTCCTCGGCCAGTTCGTCGCCGAAGAGGTCCCGGTCCGTCTCGCCGATCACCCGCTCGGGGTCCCAGTCGTAGGCCTCGTCGATATAGGCGCTGCTGACCCGCTCGTAGCGGCCCTCGCGGTCCTTGACGTAGAGGTGGATCGGCACCTGATCGAAGATGGAGTCCAGCAGCGACGACTGCCGTTCCAGTTCGGCCGCCCGCTCGACGCGGTCGGTCACGTCCTCCTGGAAGCCGACGTAGTGAGTTACCTCGCCGCCGTCGTTCTCGACGGGCGCCAGCCGGACCCGGTTCCAGAACTCGGTGCCGTCGGCCCGGTAGTTGCGCAGTTCGACCGTCGTCTCCTCCTCGGCGTCGATCGCCCGCCGCAAGCGCGCGACCGATTCCTCGTCGGTATCCTCGCCCTGGAGGAACCGGCAGTTGCGACCCAGACACTCCGCCTCGTCGTAGCCGGTCACCTCCTCGAAGCGGTCGTTGACGGCGACCAGCGGCTCCTCCGGTTCGGTCACGTCGGCGACCGTGATCCCGACCGGCGCCGACTCGATGACGCGTTCCTGCAGCGACCGCTCGCGCTCGCACTCGCGGAGGTCTCGGGCCAGCCCCTCGACGGCCTCGGCGAGGTCCCCCAGGCCGTCCTCGCGGTCCGTCTCGAAGGTCACGTCTTCGCCCTCGCGGACCCGCTCGACGTCCGCGACCAGTTCGGCGATCCCCTCGTCGCGGTCGTCCGACGCCGCGAGCCCGAGCAGGCCCGGCCCCAGGAGACCGACGAGCGGGCCGACCGACCGAACCGACGGCACCCCGTCGACGGCGACGACCCCGGCGACCGCCGCCGCGAGCGCGACAGCGGCGACCGCGACGAGTACGGGACGGACGCCCGACGGTCGACCCGGAACGCGTCCGGGATCCCCTCGGGCAGTGGTACTCCCCCTGTCCGCGACGCCCCAGCCTGTGACGGCGTCGAGGAGCGATCCAGCGTCCATTGGAGGGTGTTGAGAGGGCGCGCAATTAACGGTTGGTTTCCGTCAGCTGATACGTATCGGGAACCCGTCACCGTCCCGTCCGTTCGACGCGCCGACACCCGCCCGATCCGACACACCGGGCCGCCCCGCCGCCGCGTGCGAGACACGTCACCGGTCCGTCATCGAGATCCGGACGCTATACATATTGCCCCCGTTCCGGCGGCCGCGGTATGTACGTAGCGGACAGTCCGATACTGGTCGTCGTCCTATGGGGAAACAGGATGGACGGTATAGCAGTGCAAGAGCCCGATGAGCAGATAAGCATCGACGTGATCGAGACGATAGCCGACGTGACCGGGACCGACCCGCTGACGATGGAGCCGCCGCTGTACGAGGTCGTGGACACGGACGCGCTGGACGCGCTCTACGAGAGCGGGGCGACCGCGACGGTGGAGTTCGAGTACGACGGACACAGCGTCGTCGTCGACGGCGACGGGACGGTCACCGTCGACGGCGCGGGAGGGGCCTGAGATGTCCTCGACGGGCTCGACCGAAGACGCCGAGGGCGCGATCCGCGAGACGTACGAGGAGTACGACGTGGGCGACACCCGCCTGGCGATGATCGCCGACCCCGAGAACGAACACGCCTGGATCCAGTCGGACGTGACCGAGCAGATCGAGCAATGAGGGGTCCGGGGGACACGGGGAGCGGAGCGGCGACCGAACGGACCGAACGGACGACCGACGCGCCGCCGTCCCGTCCGGCGGCGCACCGACGCACTCGGAAATGACAGCCGTGATAGAAGACATCGCTGCGGCGACCGCGAACGCGCCGGCGAGCGGCGACGAGTCGATCGACGTGCTCTGCGTCGACGACGACCGCGACTACCTGGCCCTGGTAGCGGCCCATCTCTCCGAACACGACGACCTGTCGGTCCGAACCGAGACTGCCCCCGCCGACGCGCTCGACCACCTCGACGCCGTCGACTGCGTCGTCAGCGACTACGACATGCCCGGGACGGACGGCCTCGAATTTCTCTCCGACGTGCGCGAACGGGCGCCGACGCTCCCGTTCGTCCTCTTCACCGGGTCCGAACGGGCCGACATCGCCGAGGGGTTCCCCGAGTCGACGTGGACCGAGTTCCTCCGGAAGAACAGCCCCGCGACCACGATGTCGGTCCTCGCCGGACGGATCCGACGGCTCGTCCACCACCACCGCACGATGCGGACCGCCGAGCGGACCCTGACCGCGATCGAGGCCACCGGCGACGGCGTCGCCGTCGTCACTCCCGACGGCGACTTCTCCTTCGTCAACCGCGTGTTCGCCAGCCGCTTCGGCGCCGCCCCCGACGACCTGCTCGGCCGGCCGTGGCGCGAGTGTTTCCCCGACGACGAGGTCGAACGGCTCGAATCCACCGCGCTGGAGACCGTCCGCGACGACTGGCAGTGGACCGGCGGCACCGTCTGCGAAACCGACGGCGGCGACACCTTCACTGCACAGACCCGCGTCGCCGGCCTCGACGACGGCTCGCTCGTCTTCTGTCTCACCGGCGCCGGCGAGGAGTAGCCGCCCGGTTCGAGCGCTCGAAGCCCGACTGCGCCGGGTCGCTCCGCTCACTTCGTCCGTGTCTCCCTCCGTTCTCCGCGGCTCACTGCCGTTCGCCGCTTCGCTACTGCTCGCGGGTCGCTACGCTCCCCGCTCGCAATTACGAGGCGCTCACTTCGGTCGGGACCTCGCTACTGCTCGCGTGTCGCTCACTCCGTTCGCTCCCGCTCGCAGTTCGGCGGTCTTCGCTCCGCTCAGACCGCCCTACGTCCCGTGCTGCCAGGACCCCATGTACTCCTCCTGGGTCTCGGTCAGCGCGTCGAACGCGACGCCCTCCGCGTCCAGTTTGATCTCCGCGACCTCCTTGTCCAGTCGGTCGGGCACGTCGTGGACGCCGGCCTCGTAGTCGTCGCCGGACTCCACCAGTTCGCGCACGCAGACGGCCTGCACGCCGAAGCTCTGGTCCATCACCTCGACCGGATGACCCAGCGCGATCGGCGTCGCGAGGTTGACGAGTCGCCCCTCCGCGAGGACGTTCAGCCGCCGCCCGTCGGCCATCTCGTAGGCCCGCACGCCGTCGCGGGCCTCGTAGCTGTCGACGGCCAGCTCGGAGAGCGCGTCCAGATCGATCTCCACGTCGAAGTGGCCGGCGTTCGCCAGCAGGACGCCGTCCTGCATGTCCTCGAAGTGCTCGGAGACGATCACGTCGCGGTTGCCGGTCGTCGTGATGAACACGTCGCCCTCGGCGGCGGCCTCGGCCATCGGCAGCACGTCGTAGCCCTCCATGTGGGCTTCGAGCGCGCGGCGGGGCTCGACCTCGGTGACGACCACGTCGGCGTTCTGGCCGCTGGCCTTCTTCGCGACGCCCTTGCCACAGTGGCCGTAGCCGGCGACGACGACGGTCTTGCCGGCCCACGAGAGGTTCGTGGTCATCGCGATCGACGCGAGCGAGGACTCGCCGGTGCCGTGGACGTTGTCGAACAGCCGCTTCATCGGCGTGTCGTTGACGGCGAACATCGGGTAGGCGAGTTCGCCGTCGGCGTCCATCGCGCGCAGGCGGTGGACGCCCGTCGTCGTCTCCTCGCAGCCGCCGACGATGGAGTCGATGAGTTCGGGGTAGTCCTCGTGGATCGCCGCCACCAGGTCCATCCCGTCGTCGACGGTGATCGTCGGTTCGTGCTCGATGACCGCCTCCATGGCGGCGTAGTACGCCTCGTCGTCGACCTCGCGTTCGGCGTAGGAAGTCACACCGTCGACGGCGTCGAGCGCGACGCTCACGTCGTCGTGGGTCGAGAGGGGGTTACAGCCGGTGATCGCCACTTCGGCGCCGCCGACGGCGAGCAGTTCCGCGAGGATCGCGGTCTTCGCTTCGACGTGCATCGCCATCCCGACGACCTCTTCGGCGAAGGGCTGGTCGGCCTCGAACTCGGCGCGCAGCGACTCGCAGATCGGCATGTGCTGGCGCGCCCACTCCATCTTCCGGCGGCCCGACTCCCGCTTGGCCTCGGGGTCGTCGACGCGCTCGGTGATCGGCTCTGTCATGGCCGGAGAAAGGCGCACCGCCGGGAAAACCCCACCGGATCCGCGGGAGCCGCCGAACGGGACCGCCGACCGAGCCGCCGAACCGGCGCCCCCCGTCGAGCGGAGCGAGGCGCGACCACCGGGGGCGCGGCCGTCGCGAGCGTGCGAGCGGCGCGGTCGCTCGCGCCGGCACCCTGTAGTTTTAACCGCCCGCGGCGTCCCCATCCGGTGATGTTAGACCGGGTGCTCGGCCGCGCCGAACTCAAAGACCGCATCGCGGAACTGGAGGACGAACTCGACAGCCGCGAGCAACAGCTCGAAGCCGAGCAGCGCCGGCGGGCCGACGCCGCCAGCGACCGACAGGAGGCCGAAGAGCGGGTCAACCGCCTCGAAGACCGCATCGCCGAGCTGGAGGGGGAAGTCGAGCGCCTGCGGGACGGGCAGGCCGGCGCCGACCGAGCGTTCGCCGCCGAGGAGACGCTGCGCGACGGCCGCTTCCGCGCGGTCCTCGACCGCCTGGAATCCGTCGAGACCGACCCCGAGGGCGCGTTCACCGCCTACGTCCCCGACGGACACGACCTCTCCGAGCCCGTCCGCGAGGCGTTCGGCGACCGCGCGGCGCTGGTGGGCCGCGCCGCCCCCTGTCTCGCCGTCACCGACGACGCCGCGCTCGTCGACGCCTGCCTCTCGGTGCCGAACCCGCCCGAATCGTTCGCGACGTGGAGCGACGCCTTCGAGTTCGACCGGTCGTGGTTCGAGCCTACGGGATCCTTTACGTTCGCGCTCGTCCGCTCGGATCTGTTCGCCATGGGGGAGTACGACGGGCGCGAGCGCGTGGCGTTCCAGGGGTTCGACTCCGAGCTGAAGAGCCAACACTCCAAGGGCGGCTACTCGCAGGCCCGCTTCGAGCGCCTGCGCGACGAGCAGATCGAGAACCACGTCGAGCGGTGTCAGGTGGCCATCGAGGACGCCGACACCGACCGGCTGTACGTCGTCGGCGAGCGGACGGTACTGGACGAGTTCGAGGACCTGGCCGACACCGTCTCGTCGGTCAGTGCGAGCGGCGACCCCGAGCCCGCGCTGGAGTCGGCGTTCCGCGAGTTCTGGCAGGTCCAGTTGCGAGCGCTGTAGTTCGAACTGTCGTGAGGGTGAACCGGACGGCAGCGACTGCAAGCGGCGTGATAGTCTCGAGAGCGGCAGCAACGGACCGCACCGCCGGTCAGATCGTAGTGCAAACAGCGTGAAAGCCCCCGTCCGCTTCGGTCGAGGGGTTCGCTGCGCTCCTCACCTCGCTTCGCTCGGCTGCGGTGCTTGCGTCACCCGTCTTCCCGAAGCGGACGGCCCCTTTCATTCCCACCCACATCTGCTGACCGACCAGTCTGTGTGGGCGGGAATGAAAGGGGCGGCTCTGTCGACGAAGGCCGACGACGCAAGCACTGCAGCGAACGTAGTGAGCGAAGCGCGCAGCGAGGCGTCCGAGTCGACAGAGCCGGGGCTTTCACGCTGTTCGCGGTCGCTGTCGTCCCGTCTGTACTCGGGGCTTTCACGCCGTTCGCGGTCACGATCGAGCCTGCGGTACGGCTGGTCGCTGTTCGGTTGGTCGACTCGGTTTCTCGAACTCCCATGCGATTAAACCGGGCGAAACCGAACACTCGTCCATGCGCGTCGCGATCCTGGCCCACGAGGGGTTCCCCGACCGGGCGAAGACCGCCGTCGGAATCTTGCGGTACGGCGACGACGAGGTGGTCGCCGTCCTCGACCGGACCCGCGCCGGCGAGCGCGTCCGCGACCACGTCTCGAACGTGGCCGACGCCCCCATCGTCGACGGTCTCGACGCGGTCGAGGAGCCGATCGACGCACTGGTGGTCGGGATCGCACCCATCGGCGGCGGCTTCGACGAGACGTGGCGACCAGACGTGCGCGGGGCGCTCGAACGCGGCGCCGACGTGGTCGCCGGCCTGCACTCCTTCCTCGGCGACGACGACGAGTTCGCCCGCCTCGCCGACGAACACGGCGCCGAGATCCGCGACCTGCGCCGACCGCCCGACGATCTGGCCGTCAGCGACGGCCGTGCGGGCGAGGTCGACGCCGAGGTAGTTCTCACAGTCGGCACCGACTGCTCGTCGGGGAAGATGACGACCACCTTCGAACTCGCCGAAGCGGCCTGCGAGCGTGGCGTCGACGCCGGCGTCGTCCCGACCGGCCAGACCGGGATCGCCATCGAGGGCGACGGGATCGCCGTGGATCGGGTCGTCGCCGACTTCGCCGCCGGCGCGGTCGAGCGGATGGTCGAGGAACACGCCGCCGAGTACGACGTGCTGTTCGTCGAGGGCCAGGGAGCCGTCGCCCATCCGGCCTACTCCGGCGTGACGACGGCCATTCTGCACGGCGCGATGCCGGATCGACTGGTGCTCTGTCACGCCGCCGGCCGCGACGCCGTCCACGGCTACGAGCACGTCCCCATTTCGCCACCCGGCGAGTACGCGGCGCTGTACGAGTCGCTGGCCGAGCCCGTCGCGCCCGCCGAGGTGGTCGCCGGGTCGCTCAACACCCAGCGCCTCGACGACGACGCGGCCGGCGAAGCCGTCGAGGCGTACGCCGACGCCATCGACGCCCCCGCGACCGATCCCGTCCGCTTCGACGCGGCCGAGTTGCTCCCGGCGGTGCTGGGAGAGGTGTGAGCACCTCGGTCAGGCAGTATCGAGCTACAGCCGGTCAGCCGTCGCGGCGTAGACGCCGCCGAGCACCAGCCCGTAGACGGCGTGCCACAGCAACGAGGGGGCAGCGAAGTTCGGGAACGGCGGCGACGCCGGCGACCCCACCGCGTCGAGCCACAGCGGCATCACGAGCGCCGCGAGGACCGCCCACGTGACGACCCCCCAGGCGACGCCCGCGCCGACCTGCTCGCCGACCGAATCGAGGTCGAGCGCGCCGACGATGGCGGCGAAGACCACGCCCAGCACGGCACCGTGGGAGGCGTGGACGAACAGCCCCGCGGCGGCGTTGGGCGGCGGCGCCAGCGCGTACAGCGAGGGGATCGCCACCGCGATCGTGGGTTCGTTCATCGCAACGACCAGGGCGCCCATCACGAGCGCGCCGAGTATTCCACCGACGACGCCGGCCTGCCAGGAGTCGTTGGCGTACGGTTCCTCCGTCGTAGCCTCGGTGGCTGTCGACATATTCGAGTCGACTCGCGGGCGAGGAAAGAAGTCGACTCGGCAGTGTGTCCGTGTCGTCACGACGCACGGCGGCGGTACGGTTATACGCGGAGCAGGCGCAATACCACGGCCTTCAGGCCGTGGATACGCGCCGTCACTCAATGACGCCTTCCGCCGATACCGACAGAACTGGATATTCCACGCCAAACACAGAATTTAATACAGTTTGACTCATAACTAGTTATGAACACAGTACGATGCTGGAGACAACCCGCACCTACGTCGCCAAAATCACGAACCACAGGCAGGTTCGTGACGACCTCGACCAGTGCGGGCACTCCGCATCTAAGCTGTGGAACGTCGGACGCTACTACATCCAAGAACGGTGGGATGAGGACGGTGAGATACCCGACGAAGCCGAACTGAAATCGGAGTTGAAAGACCACGAACGCTACAGTGACCTGCATTCTCAGTCAAGTCAGCGAGTTCTCGAAGAACTTGCTGAAGCGTTCACCGGCTGGTACAACTCCGACGACGGCAACAACCCACCGGGCTACCGGAAACGTGGTGACCGACACCCACGCTCCACCGTGACGTGGAAACAGAAAGGCATTAAACACGACGCCAAGCACAACAAACTCCGCCTCTCGAAAGGTTGGAATCTGAAAGACGGACGGTCGGACTTCATCCTCGCAGAGTACGAAACCCGTCCTGACGTACAGGTGGAGAACATTCAACAGGTACGAGCCGTCTGGAACGGCGACGAGTGGGAACTCCACCTCGTCTGTAAGAAAGAAATCCCCGTTGAGGACGTACCCGGCGACAAGACGGCGGGTATCGACCTCGGCATTAGCAACTATCTCGCCATCGACTACGAAGATGGCCCTTCGGAGTTGTATCCTGGGAATGTGCTGAAAGAGGACAAGCACTACTTCACCCGCGAGGAGTACCAGACCGAAGGCGAGAGCGGGCCATCGAAGCGGGCGTCGAAGGCTCGGCGGAAACTGTCCCGACGCAAAGATCACTTCCTCCACACCCTCAGCAAGCACATCGTCCAACAGTGCGTCGAAGAGGGTATAGCGGAGATAGCGGTTGGCGACCTCAGCGACATCCGCGAGGATGAGAACGGCGAGTCGCGGAGCTGGGGTGCGTCGGGGAACAAGAAACTCCACGGCTGGGAGTTCGACCGATTCACCCGTCTCCTCGAATACAAGGCCGAGGAACACGGCATCCTCGTTGACCGCGTAGACGAGGAGAACACGTCGAAGACGTGTTCGTGTTGTGGGCAGATTCGAGAGGCGAACCGCGTGGAGCGTGGTCTGTACGTCTGCGAGTCTTGTGAAACGACGATGAACGCGGACGTGAATGGTGCAGTAAATATCCGGAGAAAGATAACTCAGAGTCCCCCAACAGGGGATATGAGTAACGGCTGGTTGGCACAGCCCGGAGTTTTCCTGTTCAACCGCGAGAGCGGACGGTTCACACCGAGAGAACAGGGAGACTGCAAACCCTAATATCCCAACGCTCGGGATTCCTCCGCCTTCAGGCGGAGGAGGATGTCAAGTAGGGGAACTATCCGACGAGCGATCCGCACGGACTCGGCGCGGCCCGCCCCTCAGACCCACTCGGCGAAGTTCGCGTGCTCGCGGCTCAACTCGACGTACTCGCCCTGCATCCGCGCGAGCGCGGTCTCCAAGTCCGCGCCGTCGTTCAGGTGCTCGCGGACGCGGCTTTTCTTCCAGGCGCTGGGGGTGATGCCGGCCGCCCAGCGGGCTTCGATGGGGTCGAGATACCGATTCTGAGTCGCCTCGTCGATCCCCTGCTCGGCCAGTCCGCGGCGGGCGAACTCGAACACCTCGGCGAAAACTTCCTGAGAGTCGTCGGTCCGCTCGCCGTCGGCGGTCACCCACGCCAAGTCGGCGTCGAGGCCGTCCTCGACGGCGGCGTAGAAACTCCGCTCGGCCTCGTCCCAGGCGAGTTCGGCGAGCGGGTGGTCGGCGGCGACGAGCCCGCGGAGGAGGCCCGCGGTCAGGACCTGCAGGCCGACGATGTCGCGGACGGTCGGCTGGGTGGGCAGCGGGCGATACTCGATTCGGAGCGAGCGCTCGTCGCAGGCGCCGTCGACCGCGTCACCGCCGGCCACGCCGCGCACCCACCGCCAGAAGGTGCCGCGTTTGTAGTCGAACTCCCAGGCTTGACTCGTGGGGTCGCCGCCCTTCTGGCCCTCCTCTTCCACGTCGTCCTCGCCCTCGATCCACTCCCTGAGAAACGGCGCGAAGCTGTCGTCTGCGACGACGTGCTCGACGGCGTCGGCGGGGTCGCCGAGGTCGTCGGGCACCCGGACCTTTCGACAGGCCTGGTTCATCGACTGCTCGAAGGCGGCGATCCGAAGCTCGTGGTGGGTCTCCTCGACGAGCCCTTCGGGGTCGGCAACGTCGCCGTAGCAGTCGCCCGGCAGGAACGGGGAGTTGGCCGACAGCGCGACGAGCGGGCCGAGGGTGCGGGTCGCGAGGTTGTGGTAGCGCGGGAACTCCGTCGGGTCGGGCACCTGGACGTGGGGCTGGATCGAGGTCGCCAGCGACTCGAAGAGGATGGTGCGATACCCCGTCTCGGCGCCCGGCACGGCGAAGTCGATCTCGCCGCCCGCCCGCCGGACGGCGACGTTGTCGAGCGCGCCGTAACGGGGGTCTTTGCGCATGTTCCGAGCGACGAGGACGGGGTCGTCGGGGTCGCCGCCGGGGACGACGACCGGGCGGTCGGTGTTGGCGTCCGTCGCTCCTCCGCCGTCCGCCCCGCGCACCTCCACGTCGTCGAGGTAGGCGTGGGTACCGCCGGCGGGCGCGACGGCGGGCATCGCGTCGAGGACGATCTCCAGCCCGTGTTCGCGCGCCCGCTCCCGCGTGGCGGCCAGGTCGGCTTCGATTTCCTCGGCCTGCGCGGCGACGCCGTCGTCGTCGAACTCGCTCGGCGCGGCGTTGAGTTCGGCGTTGTGCAGCCCCAGTTCCTTGTCGGCCGGCCCGTCGTACACGTCGTCGGGAATCGGTGCGAGCGAGCGGTCCGCTCCGTCGCCGGCGAGCGCGTACACTTCCAGTTCGAGGCCGAGCGTGGCGGCCGCGTTGTCGAAGGCGCCGTCGGCGAGCGCCGTCGCGAGGTGGTCGGCCTGGGCGCGGACCCGCTCGTCGAACGCGTCGGTCCCGGCGAGCGAGCGCCTGACGAGCGACTCGTGGTCGGTCATTGCCGGACGGTGGTCCACCGCGGTCAAAAAAGGCTCGGGCGGCGCGTCGTCGTCGCCGCTCCACCGCCGGTCCCGCCGCGGCGGCCGGGTCGCCCGCTCGGTCTCACTCCTCGTCGACGAGTTCGATCGCGTCGTCGCCGGTCGGGACGGCACAGAGGAAGGCTCCTTCCAGGTCGCGCTCGTTGCGGTACCAGTGGACGGCGCCGGCGGGGATGTGCAGCGCGTCGCCGCCCTGCACCGTGAACTCCTCGCCGTCGACGGCTTCGCCGTTTACCCGAGGCGTCTCCGACGCCTCGCTGTCGATGCCGACCACGTACTCGCCCGCCAGGACGTACTGCTCGTGTTCGATCTCGTTGGTGTGTTTCGGCACCTCGGCGCCGGGAGCGAGCGTGAACCGCCGGATCGCGAGGTTCTCGGCGCCGTGGTCTTCGCCGATCAGCACCGCCTTCGACAGCCCCTCGGCGGCGTCGACGGGTTCGTACTCGATGTCTGTCGCGCGGCGGACGAGCGGCGTCGCCGGGTCGGCCGTCGCGTGGTCGTCCGTCGCGTCCGGCTCGTCGTCGGTCGCGTCTGTGTCGCTCATGTCGGCGGCTACGGGACGGGGGATGATGACTGTGGTCCCGCCACCGTGGGCACGTCCGGGCGACCGCCCCGACTCAGACGCCGGCCCGGTCGAAGACCAGTTCGAGCGACGCGGCCGTCTCGCGGGCGGCATCGGCGTCGGCCATCGCTTCCAGCTCGTCCGAGAACGGTTCGGCGATCACGGGGCCGTCGTAGCCGACGGCGTCCAGATGCGAGAGGAACCGCTCGATATCGATCACGCCCGTCGCGCCGGGCAGCGCGCGCTCGGTGTCGACGTACTCGTCGACTCCGAGTCCCTCCGGCGCGTCGTTGACGTGTACGTCGACGATGTCGTCGGCGTCGAGCGATTCGAGCGCGTCGACGGCACCGCCGGCGGTGTGCCAGTGCCAGCTGTCGAGCAGCAGGCCCGCGTTGTCGCCGACCGCGTCGCAAAGATCGAGCATGCCCTCCGCGGTCGAGATGAACTCGTGCTCGTGACCCTCGCGCAGCGTCTCGGGACCGAGGAACTCCAGCCCCAGGTCGATGCCGTGGTCGGCCAGGATTTCGGCGACCGGTTCGAGCCGGTCGCGGTGAAAGGCGAAGTTCTCCTCGAACGGTCGCTCGTCGCTGAACGACATGAGATACGTCGATATCCGGGTGCAACCGACGGTAGCTGCGGCCTCGGCTACCCCGTCGAGCGCGTCGAGGTCGCTCCCGTAGGTCTCGGCGTCGCCGGTCACGTCCACGGGGAGGGTCGCGCTCCCCGCACGGAGGTCGTGGTCGTCGAGCACGGCGCGGTAGTCGTCGGGGCCGTGCTCGCGGAGGTATCCGAGGTCGATCTGGACCGCGTCGAAGCCGGTTTCGGCGGCGAGGGCGGCCGCCTCGGGGAACTGGCAATCGACGCCGACGGCGTCGGGCCCGAAACTCGTGTACATGATCCGAGTGTCGCTCGCTTCGGGCTTATACCCCTCGCAGGGGGCGGTCCTCGCTGCTATTCGACCCACACGCGGGCTTAAGGGCGTGCCGGGACTACTCGAAGGTATGCGACGATTCCGTATCGGGAGCGCCTTCGGTATCCCGATCGACGTGGACCTCACTTTCCTCCTCGTCCTGCCGCTGTTCGCCTGGGCGATCGGGTCGCAGATCGGGCGGTACGTCGAGATCGTCAACGACCTGTTCGGGTCGGCGATCCCCGTCGAGGTGCTGACGACCTCGACCGAGCTGTCGCTGGGGCTCGGACTGGTCGCGGCGCTGGGGCTGTTCGTCGGCGTCGTCCTCCACGAACTGGGTCACTCGCTGGTGGCGATGCGCTACGGCTTCCCCATCTCCTCGATAACGCTGTGGATCTTCGGCGGCATCGCCCAACTCGACGAGATGCCCGAGGACTGGCGCCAGGAGTTCACCATCGCCATCGCCGGCCCGGTCGTGAGCATCGCGCTCGGCGTCGTCTCCTACGCCGCGTTCCTCGCGGTGCCGACCGGGGACTCGCTGGCGCTGGCCGCGGCGGGGTTCGTCTTCGGTTACCTCGCGCTGATGAACGTCGTCCTCGCGGCGTTCAACCTGCTGCCCGGCTTCCCGATGGACGGCGGCCGGGTCCTCCGGGCGCTGCTCAACCGCACTCGCCCGTACGCCCGAGCCACCGAGATCGCTGCCGAGGTGGGCAAGCTGTTCGCCATCGGCCTCGGCCTGTTCGGCCTGTTCGGCGGCGGCGGCCTGTTCCTGGTCGCCATCGCCTTCTTCATCTACATCGGCGCGGCCAGCGAGGCCCAGCAGACGACGATGCGGGCGGCCTTCGAGGGCGTCGTCGTCGAGGACGTGATGACGCCGGCCGAGCGCGTGACGACCGTCGACGACGACGGGTCGGTCGCCGAGCTGATCGAGACGATGTTCCGGGAACGGCACACCGGCTACCCCGTCGAGCGCGACGGCGAGATCGTCGGGCTCGTCACCCTGGAGGACGCCCGCGCGGTGCGGGAGGTCGAGCGCGACGCCTACCGCGTCAGCGAGGTCATGTCGACGGAGATCTACACCGTCGCGCCCGACGACGACGTGATGACCGCGCTGGAGGAGCTGGATTCCCACGCCGTCGGCCGCCTGCTCGTCATGGACGACGACGAGTTCGCGGGGCTGATCACCCGGACGGACATCATGAGCGCGCTGTCGATCATCAAGTCCAGCGGTCGCTACCAGTCCGAACCCGCCGACCCGGCGGGATCGGACGTGTTCAACGCGGAGGAGTCCCGGTAAGTCCGGTCACCAGACGCCCAGGCGGCCGGCGCCGAAACCGCCGGGACCGGGCTCGGCCGGCACCGTCACACGTCCTCGACGAGTTCGCCGATCCGGTCGATCGGGAGCCCCTGCATGGTCTCCGTGTCGAGTCCGTGGCGCTCGATGGCCTGGGTCACCTGGAACGCCCGCTCCTGGTCGTCGACGGCGTAGACGACGAGGAAGTCGTAGTCGCCGAGGACGGCGTGCGTGTCGACGACTTCGCCGCCGAGTTCCCGGATGTCCTCGCGGATCGCCCCCCAGACCGAGACGAGTTCCTGCGGGTTCTGGTACTCCGCCTCGTGTACGTCGACTTCCGTGAGATACGTGGGCATCGTTACCCACCCGCACAACGGACGGGAGATAATTGAGGGTGGCGGCCGCGGAAAGCCCGCTGCTGTGGAGGGGCGGTGGGGGTCGGGACGCGGTCAGTGTTCGTCCGAGCCGTCCGTTCGCTCGCGACGCCACCCGCGCTACAGCTCGTCGTCGGGCAGCTGGTCGAAGGCCGCGGGGTCCTGCCACAGCTCGTGGAGGGTGCCCGCGGCGAGGAATCGGGTCGGCGCGGCGACCCACTCGGTGGTCACGGGGTCGGACAGCTCCGGCGCGTCGGTCTCGAACCACCACGCGACGTAGCGGCCGTCGGCCAGCCGCGCCGTCGGGTACATCTGCCCGTCGACCTCCACGTCGACGCGGGTCTCGTCGTCGACCGGCGGCCGCTCGTCGCCGTCGGTCGCGACGCTGATCTCGATGGGAATCGACCGCTCCCCACTCGCCTCGCCGACATCTGCGTCGTCGCCGTGTTCCGTGGTCGGGATCATCCTCGTCTCGGTTCTACGGGAGGGTCTCACAGCCCATAAACCCCAGTCGGTCAGGCGTCAGACGCTGCGCGGTCGGGGAATTCGTCCCGGTCGCACCCGACCGCTTCAGGCCGCGACGATCGGCTCGTAGTCGTACTCGCTGGTGAGACCTTTCAGTTTCTCCAGGGCGGCCTCCTCCTCTTCTAAGTTCTCGTGGAGGACGTCGCCGGCCTCGCCCATGCCGAGGCGGTCGGCCAGCAGCGCGAGGTTGCCGTAGGCCGCGATCTCGTAGTGTTCGGTCTTCTGGGCCGCCGTCAGGTTGTGAACGTCGAGCACGTCCGCGTCGGGGTCCATGTCGAGCAGCTCCTCGTGTTCCTCGATCAGGCCCTGGATCCCCTCGCACTCCTCCTCCTCGGGCTCCTGCCCGAGCATCTCGAACACCCGCTCCAGCCGGTCGATCTGGCCCTCGGTCTCCTCGCGGTGCTCCTCGAAGGCTCGCGCGATCTCCTCCTCGCTGGTCTGGTCGGCGAGCTGGTCGAGCACGTCGAGCAGCTCGTGCTCGGCGTAGTAGATGTCTTCCAGCTCGTGCGTGAACAGCTCTTTCGCAGATGTGACTGACATGGTGATCCTCCGTCGACCCCTCGGACCGCCGCGCGGATAGTAATCCGTTCGCTACCCGATCGCCCGAGGCCGGCGCCGCCGTATTCGGGGGTTACCGGCTCGAAGGCTCGGCTGAACGCGGTTCGGATCGGGAGACGAGACCGGGCCGGACGGGGCGGAGACCGGCGCGAACCGGTCGAACCGACGCGAACCCGCGACCGCGAGTGAACGGACGCGCCCGTTTTTCGCGTCGAGCGCGAACGGGGCCCCATGGAAGGGGACCTGCTCGTCTACGGAGCGTACGGCTACACCGGGGCGCTGATTACCGAACGAGCCGTCGTCGACGGCCTCGACCCGATCCTCGCCGGACGATCGGCAGAGCGCGTCGAGGCGGCGGCGACCGAGCGCGGCTGCGACCACCGGGTGTTCAGCCTCGAACACCCCACCGTCGTCGAGCGACGGGTCGCCGACGTCGACGCGGTGCTCAACTGCGCCGGGCCGTTCGAGGACACCGCCGAGCCGCTGATCGACGCGTGTCTCCGGACCG
This sequence comes from Halosimplex rubrum, assembly GCF_013415885.1. Classification (NCBI taxonomy): domain Archaea; kingdom Methanobacteriati; phylum Methanobacteriota; class Halobacteria; order Halobacteriales; family Haloarculaceae; genus Halosimplex; species Halosimplex rubrum. The sequence continues at coordinate 754,544 of NZ_CP058910.1, read as the reverse complement.
GCACCGACTACCTCGATCTCGCGGGCAACGTCGACGTGCTCGAAGCGACGGCCGCCCGCGACGCCGAGGCCACCGACGCCGGCGTCGCGCTCGTTCCGGGCGTCGGCTTCGACGTCGTCCCGACCGACTGCCTGGCCGCGATCCTCCACGGCCTGCTCCCCGACGCCGAGGAGCTCACGATCGCTATCGACGGGCTACGGACGTTCTCGCCGGGGACGGCGAAGTCGATGCTCCGCGGGCTCGACCGCCCCGGCGCCGTCCGCCGGGCGGGCCGCGTCGAGACCGTCCCGGTGGCCTACAAGCGCCGCACCTTCGAGTTCCCGACCGGCGATCGGACCGCCGTCACCGTCCCCTGGGGCGACGTGTCCGCGGCCTACTACTCGACGGGTATCTCGAACATCGAGGTGTACGCGGGCGTCCCCGACCGCGCCGCCGACGTGATGGAGCGGACCCGGTGGCTGGTTCCCGCCCTCGCCGCGGGTCCGGTCCGACGAGCGGCCGAGGCCGTCGCCGGTCGGGTCGTCTCGGGGCCGACGGCCGACGAACGCGCCCGCAGCGAGACGCACATCTACGGCGAGGTGACCGACGACGACGGCACCGTCGCCCGCGCCCGGATGCGGACGCCGGACACCTACGACCTGACCGCGGCGACGGCCGTCGAGGCCGCGCGGCGCGTGCTCGCGGGCGTGGCCGGCGACGGCTTCCAGACGCCCGCCTCCGCGTTCGGCCCTGAGTTCGCCGAGGCCTTCGAGGGCGTCGACCGGGAGGTCCTGACCGAGCCCGAGCGGGTCGTACAGTAACCGGTCCGCCGAGACCCAGATCGTCGGCCCGTAAGCCGCCGTTACCGCGGGTTCACGCCCGTTACTTTTCCGCCGCGATTCCCGAGGGACGGGCATGTCGAAAGAGCTCGAAGCGTACGACATGACCCGCGACGAGGCCGCCGACAAGCTCGAATCGATCGCCGCCGACCTGCGCGGCGACGGATCCTTCGACGTGAACGTGAACAACCGCACCGTCCACCTCGCGCCGCCCGAGAACATCGGCGTGGAGGTCGGTGTCCGCGAGATGTCCTCGCTGCTGCGGGGCAGCCGCGAGGCCTTCACCGTCAAACTCGACTGGAAACCGGAGTAGCGGCGGTCGTCGCTCCCCGGTCGTCGATCCGGCCGGGCTCTCCGCCGACGCCGCCTTTTTGCCCGGTCGGCGCGCGGGTCCGTCAATGACGGTCGACATCGCCTTCGTCGGCGCCGGCGGCATCGCCCAGTGGCAGCACTTCGACAACCTCGAATCCATCGACGACGCCCGCATCGTCGGGATCTGCGACGTGGACGAGGAGACCGCCGAGTCGGCGGCCGAGCGGTTCGACGCGCCCGCCTTCACCGACCACCACGAGTGCTACGCCGAGACCGACCCCGACGCCGTCTTCGTCTGTCTCCCACCGTTCGCCCACGAGGACCAGGAGATCGCCGCCGCCGAACGCGGCTACGACCTGTTCGTCGAGAAGCCGCTCGCGCTCTCGACCGAGAAAGCGCGTGAGATCGAGGCCGCGATCGAGGACAACGACGTGCTCGCGCAGGTCGGCTACGACTGGCGCTACTCCGCGGGCGTCGAGCGCGCACGGGAGATCCTGTCCGGTCGCGACGTTGGCTACGTCGACGGCTACTGGTGGGGCGGCGTCGCCGGCGGCGAGGACCACTGGTGGCGCCACGCCGAGCAGTCTGGCGGCCAGGTCGTCGAGCAGGCGACCCACGTCTACGACACCGTCCGCCACCTCGTCGGCGACGTGGACCGGGTGTCGGCGGCCGGGAGCCACCGCCTCGCCGACGAGGTGGACTTCTCCGACGCCACCTCGGCGACGATGACCCACGAGAACGGTGCGGTCTCGCACGTCTCGACCACCTGCGCCGCCGAGGACGACAAACACGGGCTGGAGGTCGTCGCCGACGGCGCGACCATCGAAGTCACGGAGCAGTCCGTCTCCGGCGTCGTCGACGGCGAGGAGATCGACGAGGCGTTCGACCGCAACCCCTACGCCGCCGAGGTCGAGTCGTTCGTCGACGCCGTGGCCTCGGGCGACGGCGCCGGCCTGCGCTCGCCCTACGCCGACGCCCGCCGGACGTTCGATCTGACGCTGGCGGTCACCGAGTCCATCGAGGACGGCGAGCCGATCGAGCTGTAGCGTTTCGATCGCCGACCGCTCTCAGCGGTTGCGGTCGATCCACTCGCAGAACGCGTCGAAATCGTCCGCGCCGGCTTGCTCGGCGATGTGTCGGAGCGTTCCCGTATCGATGCGGTCGTGGCGCGGCACGCTCACCGTCCGCGGGTCCGTGTCGTGGTCCTCCGGTGGGGACCACGTGAGGATGACGTGGTCACCGGTCGTCCGCTGCCACTCGAAGCGCCCGACGTTCCCGAGCACTTTGATCACGTCGTCGCCGGAGAAATCGCGCGCGACCATCCCTCGGGCTACTGCAGCACGTCCGGGAGGTCCCCCGAGGTGTTCGCCTCGGGGTCGATACCGACCTCGCGTAGCTCTTCGTCCGTCGGTTCGCGACCGATATCGCCGTGATAGAGAGCGACCGCCTCGTCGAGGTTGTCGAGGGCAGCTTCGCGGGTCTCCCCCTGAGAGGCGACGCCGGTCTCCTCGTCGCGGGCGACCCACAGGTCACCGCTCTCGCCGAGCGAGAGGGTTATCTCGACCGGCGCGGTCGGGTCCTCCTCGCCCGTCCCGTCGGTGTCGGTGCTCATACCTCGAATCAGGTCGGGATGAGTGATAAGCTCTCGGCTACTCCAGCAGACTCTCGCCGGTCATCACGGACGGCTTCTCGATCCCCATCAGCGCCAGCAGGGTCGGCGCGATGTCTTCGAGCGCGCCGTCGGCACGGATCTGCCGGCCACCGTCGGTCCCGGCGGGATCGAGGTAGATCAGCGGCACCGGGTTGGTCGTGTGGGCGGTGTAGGGCTCCGCTTCGGTGCCCATGTCGTCGGCGTTGCCGTGGTCGGCGGTGACGAGGACGTGCCCGCCCGCTCGGCCGATCGCCTCCACCAGCCGGCCCAACTGCTCGTCGACGGCCTCGACCGCGGCGACGGCGGCGTCGAAGTCGCCGGTGTGGCCCACCATGTCCGGGTTGGCGTAGTTGCACACCAGCAGGTCGGGGTCGCGCTCGTCGATCGCCGCGATGGCCGTGTCGGTCACCTCGGCGGCGCTCATCTCGGGCTGTTGGTCGTAGGTGGGCACGTCGGGGCTGGGGACGATCTCGCGGATCTCGCCGTCGAACTCCACCTCGCGGCCGCCGTTGAGGAAGTAGGTGACGTGGGCGTACTTCTCGGTCTCGGCGAGTCTGAGCTGGGTGTGGCCCGTTTCCGAGACCACCTCGCCGAGGGTGTCTTCCGGTCGGATCGGCGGGAAGGCCGTCGGGAGGTCGAACGTCTCGTCGTACTGGGTCATCGTCACGACGCGGGTCTCGGGCGGGTCCGTGCGGCCGCCCCAGGCGTCCGAGCGGACGTCCGCGAGCATCCGGGTCAGCTGCCGGGCGCGGTCCGAGCGGAAGTTGAAGAAGACGACCGAGTCACCGTCTGCCAGCGCCGGCTGTCCCTCGATCACGGTGGGCTCGACGAACTCGTCGGTGTCGCCGCGGTCGTAGGACTCGGTGACGGCGTCGACCGCCGACTCCGCGGTGTGGCCGGCGTGGCGCTCGACGATGGCGTCGTAGGCGAGTTCGGTGCGGTCCCAGTTCTCGTCGCGGTCCATCGCGTAGTAGCGGCCCGAGACCGTCGCGACGTGGCCCGTGCCCTGTTCGTCGGCGTGGGCTTCGAGGTCCGCGAGGTACGCCTCGCCGCCGGTCGGGGAGGTGTCGCGGCCGTCGGTGAAGGCGTGGGTGACCGCCTCGCATCCCTCGTCGGCGGCGAGTTCGATCAGCGCGTGGAGATGGGACTGGTAGGAGTGGACGCCGCCGTCGGAAACGAGGCCCATGAAGTGAACGCGACCGTCGTTGCCGTCGGCGTAGTCGAACGCCGACCGGATCGCCTCGTTGTCGTCGATGGCACCGTCGCCCTGCGGGTCCGGACGCTCCTCGCCGCGCCAGCGAGCGATGGCGTCGGTGACGCGCGCGGACTCCTGCGTGACGACGCGGCCGGCGCCGATGTTGAGGTGGCCCACCTCGGAGTTGCCCATCTGGCCCTCGGGGAGGCCGACGCGCCGGCCGGAGGTGACGAGCGTGCCGTGGCCGCCCGCCGACCAGAAGCGGTCGAAGTTCGGCGTCTCGGCGGCTGCGACGGCGTCGCGGACGCCCTCGTCGGGGTTGAACGCCCAGCCGTCGAGGATCACGAGTGCGGCTTTCATATCTCCGAGTCCGCCCGGGCCGCCCAAGTCGGTGTCGGTCCGCACGACCGATCTGACGGTCGCACGGACCGACTCGCTGCCCACCGGCACCGCCTTCTTCACGGTCGTTCTGTGTAGAAATTTTTTACACGTGTGGCGTGTGCTCAGGGAGCATGGTCAACGAGCCACCGGACTACTGTCCCCACTGCGGGGGCGAGCTGGTCGGCGTGGACGAGCCGACGGTCCAGCGCTGTCGCGACTGCGAGGAGTACGTCTTCCACAACCCAGTCCCGAGCGCGCGCGTCGCGGTGCTCGACAGCGGGGGAGGGAGTCCCCCGGGCAGTGCGGCGAAGCCGCACGACGGCGACGCGATGTTGCTCGTCACGCGGCCGGACGGGAAGTGGATCTCGCCGGGCGGGAAGGTCGAAGTCGGGAACGATCCCGACGAACACGCCGCCGCCGAACTCGAAGAGGAGACCTCGCTGGTCGTCGACCCCGAGGACCTCGTGCTGTTCGACACCGCGACGTACGTGATCACGGAGACCCAGCACACCGTCGGCATCCGCTTCGCGGTCGACTACGCGGACGTGCGCGGCGAGATCGAGGCGGGCTCGGACGCCGGGGCGGCGCGCTTCTGGACCGCCGAGACGCTCGCGGCGACCGACGAACCGACCCTCGACCGGGACCTGTTCCGGACGTGGGTCGCGGGCGGTCGGGCGGCGCTAGAGCGTGCGACCCGTTGACGCCGGTCGGATCCCCCGATTCCGCGGAAAGTTATTGTGAGTGGCCCCCCCATCGTTAGGGCATGGACGCGCAACTGCTATCGGACGACCTCGCCGACCAGATCGTGACGACGGCCCGGACCGCGACCGGCGACAGCCTCCGGTCGGTGACCTACTTCACGCGCTCCGATTTCGAGCAGCTGTACCTCCGGGAAGACCTCGAACGCGACGCCGACCTGGACACCTTCGTCGGCCACGAGTGGCGCGGCTTCCGCGACACGCGCAACGCCTACCAGTCCTCGGAGCTGGGCGAGTACCGCTTCACCGTCCGCGCCTTCACCAACGGCTACCTCCTCCGAGTGACCGGCGAGCGCCGCGGCGTGCTCATCACCACCGACGGCCTCCAGATGCAGTCCTACGAGGAGATCGCCGACGCCATCGAGAAGATGCTCGCCGAAGACCCCACCACGGAATGACACTCGACCCCGTCCACGTCGACGGCATCGCCCGCCTGGCCGGCCGCGTCGGCGAGGGCGTCGACGAGGACGACCACCAGGACGCCGCCGAGACCGTCTGGGCGGAGTTCCTCGACCCGCTCCGCGACGACGGCCCCGTCCTCGAACCGCTGGGCGAGCAGCGCCGCGAGAAGGTGCCGATCGACGCCGTCGCGCTCCGGGACGCCCCGTTCCCCACCCAGCACGGGCTGGACTCGGGGACGATCAACCCCACGACCTTCAAGAACGGGCTCGTCCTCGACGTGTCCCAGGCCGCGATGGCCGCCGTGCCCTCGGATCTCGACCTCCACCGCGCCCGGACCATCGTGATGACCGCCCACTCCAACGACGACGCCTACCGCATCGGTCACGAGGACTGGACGATGCAGGACGAGGGCTACGTCCGCGAGCGGGCGCTGCACGCCCCCAGCGTCGACCGCTACGAGCAGAACGTCGTCCACGCGCTCGCGCTGTACCTCGCCGAGAGCGAACACGCACGCGAGCAGGCCGAAATCGTCGACGACCTGCTGATCCTCGACGGGCCGCTCTATCCGACCGGCCTCCTGAAGTGGGGCGAACGGGACACGGAACTCGCGGACTTGCTCCTCGAAGACGAGCGCCCGCGCGACGTGGTCGAGAACTACGTCCGCCTCGTCGAGACCTTCGTCGACCGGGACGTGCCGCTGGTCGGATTCATCAAGAACAGCACCGCCAAGGCGATCACGAGGGTCGTCCGCGAGAAGACCAACGCCCCCTGGGCCAACGACAACGCCTTCTTCCAGCGGGTGCTCGCCCGCCGCGACGACCGGGGGGAGCTGCGGACCGACGCGCTCACGGCGACGGGCTGGTTCCGCTCGCGGGTCGGCACCGACCGCGTGATGGCCGCCGACGGCGACGCGCTCGGCATCGAGCGCCGCCTCGATCCCGAAGCCTACGAGGTCACTTTCTTCGTGCTGTACGACCCCCGCGACGACCTCTGTTACCGCGTCGAGGCGCCCTACGCGTTCACGGAGGACGAAGACACCCGGGAGGCCCTGCGCCTGCAGGTGCTCCACGACGTGGCCGGCGAACAGGGGCCGCCGCTGGCGGTCGCCAAGGCCGACGAACTCGCCCACATCGACCGCCAGGCCAACGAGCAACTGCGCCGGCGCATCGAGCGCGAACTCGGCAGCGACCGCCACCGCGAGTACGACGACAAGCGCTGGGGCGTCGACGTCGAGGAGCTGGTCTGAGACCGCCGTCCTCTCGTTCCCGCTCACGACACGGACGGCTCGTCGTCGCCGACCCGGTAGCGTTTACCCGTTCTACACCTTGCACACGTCCATGGAAGTCGCGCTCGTCACGGTCGGGGACGAACTGCTCGCCGGGGACACCGAGAACACGAACGCGACCTGGCTGGCTCGCCAGCTCACCGAACGCGGCGCGACCGTCGCGCGGATGCTCACCATCCCGGACGACCGCGCGCTGATCGCGCGGTGGGTCGGCGACTACTCCGAGGCCTTCGACGCCGTCATCGTCACCGGCGGGCTGGGCGACACGCCCGACGACGTGACGATCGAGGCCGTCGCCGACGCGTTCGACCGGGACCTGGCAGTCCAGCCCGAGGTGCGCGACCGGATCGCCGAGAAAGCGAGGCAGTTCCGCGAGGAAGACCCCGAGTACTACGAGACCCACGACTTCGACCTGGATGTGGACGAGACGGCGGCGCTGCCCGAGGGCGCCCGGCCGCTCCAGACGGCCGAGAGCTTCAACCCCGGCTGCGTCGTCGAGAACGTCTACGTCTTCCCGGGGTTCCCCGAGGAGCTGCGGGTGATGTTCGACTCGGTCGCCGGCGAGTTCGGGGGCGACGCCGTCTCCGCGTCGGTCGAGACCGCGACGCCCGAGGGCGCGCTGAAGGACGTGCTCGACGGCGTGCGCGAGCGGTTCGACGTGGCGGTCGGCAGCTACCCCGCCCGGCGGGGCAAGCCCGGCCGCGTGAAGGTCACCGGGACCGACCCCGCGACGGTCGAGCGCGCCGTCGAGTGGGTCGACGAGCGGGTCGCCGACCCCGACGGCGAGGAGTGAGTTTAGTTCTCCAATCCGTCCCACTCGCTCTCGACGATCCCGTAGAGATCGGCGTCGACGTATTCGCCGTCGACGTAGAAGTCGTCCCGTCGGCACCCCTCTCGTTCGAAGCCGACGGTTTCGAGTACCGACCGAGACCCGTCGTTGAACGTCAGGACGCGCGCGTTGACCTTGTGGAGGCGCCGCTCGGTGAAACAGTAGTCGACGACCAGTTCGGCGGCGGCGGTCGCGTAGCCGTTGCCCTGGTGTTCGGGGGCGATCCAGTAGCCGATCTCGACGGTCCCCCGTTGCTCGTTCAGCTCGAACAGGAAGGCCTCGCCGACGCGCTCGCCGCCGGCACGGACGAGAAATATCTCCGTATCGTCCCCGTCGGCGAGCCCTTCGACGTACTCCGCCACGCCGTCCTCGTCGAGCAGCGTCGCTGCGCCGAAGCCGGCGCGGACTTCGGGACGATTCAGGTTTCGCTGGAGGAACTCGTGGTCGCTCTCCTCGACCGGGTGAAGCGAGACGCCGTCGCCAGGGAGGAACGCGGGGGCTGACATATCCGGCGACTCTCGGCGGGTCCGCGAAAACGTTGCGGTGCCCCGTCACGCAGTGACAGGGCGATTCAGAAGAAGTTCAGCAGACCCAGCGAGACGGCGTAGTGGTACGCGAGCGCGAGCCAGGCCTCGAAGACGACGGTGCCGGCCGCGGAGAGGGCGGCGAACTCGCGGGTGTCGATCTCGGCGACGCCGGCGGGGACGGTCAGCATGCCGCGGGTGAACAGGAGGGCGTTGCTGACGGGCACGGCCCACTTGCCCCACCGGTCGAACCAGCGGTCGAAACGGTCGAGCTTGGACTCGTCGATCCGGAACCACGGCTTCTGCAGCAGCCACTCGCGACCGCCGCGCTTGGCGAGCTGGAACAGCGCGACCTGCCCCAGCGTCGCGCCGACGGTCGCGACGGCGAAGATGAGCGCGATCGTCGCCCACTCGTAGCCGGCCGACTCGGTCGCGAGGAACTCGATGGCGCCCGGCACGAGCGCCTCGCTGGGAGCGAAGTACAGCAGCATCGCGCCTTCGAGGACGAAGATGGGGAGCAGGGCGGGCAGGCCGTAGGTGTCGATGATCCGCTGGGCGAACTGCTCGTCGCCGAAGACGAACAGGACGGCGCCCGCGACCGCCAGCAGAAAGAAGAAGCCGGCGACGACGATCAACCCGTAGTCCTCGGCGAACCCGCGCAGCCGGGACCGACGGGTCGAGTCCAGTGATGCCATTCACCCGAACGGTCCGGGCGTATCGGTCAAATGTCTTCCGCTCGGGGGCGACGCGACCGCCGCTCGACCGGGCCCGGCGCCGCCGGGTCGCTACCCTGATTACCCCGAGACGACGAATGCGGGTATGGACATGTCACGCCGACCCCGGCGACTCCGGAGCGACGGCGTCCGCCCGCTCGTGCGAGAGACCGAGCTCTCGGCGTCGGACCTGATCGCCCCCGTGTTCGTCGACGCGACGACCGACGAACGAGTCCCGATCGAGTCGATGCCGGGCCACGAGCGCGTGCCCGTCGACCAGGCGGTCGAGCGCGTCCGCGAAGTCCGCGAGACCGGCGTCGAGGCGGTCATGATCTTCGGGATCCCCGAGTCGAAAGACGCCGAGGGCTCGCGTGCGTGGGCGGACGACGGCGTCGTCCAGCGCGCCGTCCGGGCGATCACCGACGAGACCGACGCCTACGTGATCACCGACGTGTGTCTCTGCGAGTACACCGACCACGGCCACTGCGGCGTGGTTGAGGACGACGCCCGCGCGGACCCGCACATGACCGTCGACAACGACCGGACCCTCGACCTGCTGGCGAAGACCGCCGCCTCCCACGCCGAGGCGGGCGCGGACATGGTCGCGCCCTCCAGCATGACCGACGGGATGGTCGGGGCGATCCGCGCCGAACTCGACGAGCGCGGGTTCGAGTCGCTGCCGGTCATGAGCTACGCGGCGAAGTACGAGTCGGCGTTCTACGGGCCGTTCCGCGACGCCGCCGACGGCGCGCCCGCCTTCGGCGACCGCCGCCACTACCAGATGGACCCCGCCAACGGTCGCGAGGCGATGCGCGAGGTCGCCCTGGACGTCGAGGAGGGCGCCGACGTGCTGATGGTCAAGCCGGCGCTCCCCTATCTGGACGTGGTCGCGGACGTGCGCGAGCACTTCGACCATCCGGTCGCCGCCTACAACGTCTCCGGCGAGTACGCGATGCTCCACGCGGCCGCCGAGAAGGGGTGGCTGGACCTCGAAGGGGTCGCCCGCGAGTCGCTGCTGTCGATCAAACGGGCGGGCGCGGACCTGATCCTCACCTACTTCGCCGAGGACGTGGCCCGGCGGCTGTAGCGGGCCGCGCGCGAGCGAAGGTGGCCGCGTCGACGTCCGGGGTCACTTCGCGTCGGCCGCGGGAAGCGTCACGCGGACGACGGTCTCGCCGTCGGTCCGTTCGTGGTCGATGCGGCCGTGACACGACTCGACGGCCCACTTGGCCAGCCAGAGACCGAGTCCGGTCCCGTGGGAGAGCTGGGTGAGCGGTCGGTCCTCGAAGACGACCGCCCGCTCGCCGTCGGGGATCCCCGGTCCGTCGTCGACGACTTCGACCTCGACCGCGTCGCCCGCTCGCCGGCCGACGATCCGAACGGCCGGCGACTCACCGCCGTGGATCACGGCGTTCGACAGGAGATTCTCCAGCGCGGCCTCGATCGGGCCGCCGGCCAGGGCGGGCAGTCGGTCGGGCAGCTCCGTGGTGATCGTCGCCGAGTCCGCCGCCTCCCGGGCCGCGGTCGCGACCGAGCGCGAGAGGGCCGCGACGTCGACCACCTGACGGTCGACCTCGTCATCGAAGGCGCGTTCGACGAGGCGAGCGCGGTCGCTGAGCCGCTCCAGATCTTCGGCCGCCGAGAGGGTGAGCCGCGCCTGCTCGACGAGCGGGTCGTCGGCTCGGCGCTCGATCTCCGAGGCACTCCCGAGGATCACGGTCAGGGCGTTGCGGAGGTTGTGCCGGAGGACGCGGTGGAGCACCGCGTGGTGGCGCTTGCGGCGGTTCCGCTCGGTGATGTCGGTGTAGATCGCCAGTCCGCCCCGGCCGCCGTCGTCGCGCTCGTAGGGGATCCCGCGGTAGATGAACTGGCGGAGTCCGTCCGCCGTCCGCCGGGTCACCGTCTCGCTGTTGACTTTCCCGTCGGCGGTGCGCCGGTCGAGGTCGACCGCCTCCTCGACCCGGCCGTCCGGGACGATGAAGTCGTTGAGCGACTCGCCGACGACGGTCTCGGCCGACCAGCCGAACACCGACTCGAACCCGGGGTTGACCGCGCGGACGACCGGGCGCATGTCCGCGACCTCCACCTCGACGACGGCGTCGTCGATGAGCCCGAACAGCGCCTCGAACCGCTCGGCGGGGTGGTCAGTGCCGGTCACGGTCCACCGTCGGCGACGGCGAAGAACGGCGGCTCCGACGACACCGTCAGCCGACGGCTCCCCCCGCCGCCCCGGCCGACGGCGGTCGCCAGTTCGACGGTCGGGCGGTCCTCGCCGCTCACCGACAGGACCTGGTCGGCCGCCCCGTCGTAGAACGCCGCGAAGGACTCGCTGACGGCGCTGTCGTCGACGACGTTGACCACGGTGTCGGTCGGTTCGAAGACCCCGTCGTCGTTGTCGTAGCGGGCCGCCCGGGCGGTCCGCTCGCCCAGGACCTCGATCTCGCCGGCGACGTTCCCGACCACCAAGAGCGGGCGGTCGCGCCGCTCGGCGGTGCGTTCGTTCACCTCGCCCAGCGACCGGCGGTCGAGGTCGAACACGTTGCGGCCGCCCCTCCACTCGTCGAACATGTCGAGGACGAACAGCCGGTCGGCCGCGAGCGCCTCGCCGACGCCGGTCCCGACCGCGTCCAGCGCGGCGTCGAGCGTCCCTCGCTCGAAGCCGGGCGGCGGCGACAGCGACACCGCCCGCTCGTCGGCGATCGCGGCCGCACACGCTTGGGCGAGCAGTCGGTCGACCGCCGGCGACCCGTCGTGACGGACGACCGCGCGGGCGCCCTGAGCGATCCCGCCGTCACAGAGCGCGTCGACGGCGTCGACTCCCGTCGGGATCCGGGCCGCATCGGCGAGTTCGCCGTCGCGGGACCCGCCCGCGCCCTCCAGGGCCTCCTCGATCTCGGCCAGCATCTCCGTCTGCTCGCTCCGGGCATCGCGGATCGTCTCGATGTCGCGCTCGACGCTCCGGGCGCTCTCGGCGACGGTCTCGACCGTCGCGGCGACCCGCTCGCTCGTCTCGGCCTGCTCGTCGGCCGCCGCCGAGACCGACCCGATGTCCGCGGCGGTCTCCTCGACGGCGTCGGTCACGTCGTCGAACGCCGCCTTCGTCTCCTCGGCGCGGGCGCTCGCCCGGTCTATCCGCTCGACCGCCCGTTCGAGTTGGGCGACCGTCTCGTCGGTGGCGACCCGCACGTCCGACAGCAGCGAATCGATGTCGTCGGCCTGGGACTGGGAGTCCCCGGCCAGGGACTTGATCTCCTCGGCGACGACCGCGAACCCGTCGCTGCCGTCCCCGGCGCGGGCCGCCTCGATACTCGCGTTCAGCGCGAGCATGTTCGTCTGGTCGGCGATGTCCTCGATCCCCGCGAGCGCCTCCGCGATCCGGTCGATCTGGGTCGTGAGCGCGTCGATCCGTTCGAGCGCCGCCTGCCCTGCTTCGCGGGCCTCCCGCAGCGTCTCGGTGGCCTCGGCGGCCGACCCCCGCCCGTCGGCGGCCTCAGCGGCCGCGCGCTCGGACTGCTCGCTGACCGACGTCGCCGTCGCGGCGACCTCCTCGATCGTCGCCGATAGCGACGAAACGTCGTCGACCGCCGAATCGACCTCCCCGACCTGGCGGCTCGCCGCCTCGGCGATCGCGTCGAGTTCCGTGTCGACCGTCGCCGACGCCGTCCTGACGACGTCCAGCGCGCCGGCCGCGTTCGCGATCATCTGCTCGTCGCGGTCGGTTCGCTCCGCCTCCGACCGGACCCGCTGCTCCCCGACCGTCATCGTACCGATCCCGAGGAGCCAGAAGCGACAGCGATAGCGCCGATACCACCATAGGCAAGTATGTTCTTCGGAGTATAACCAGACATTCGTAATCGGATTTACGACATTCCGCAACGTAAATAAGACCACGGATTGGCACAATTCGCGCGACCCGCTGGGACCGCCGCGCGCGAGCCGAACGTCGCGGATCGACCCGCGTTCCCCCGCGAACCGGTCGACGAACGTTCGATTCGACCGGACGAACGGCCAGATATCTGGACGAACAATGGCCTTATATCCATAATATCATGGGATACTTCTGACACCCGTCTCATTATGCGTTCAGAATTACGTATTTTTCAAGCACACCCTTATGTAGTAGCATTCCATGACCCTCAATCGAGATGTACACTACGAACGTAGTGAGAACGGGTGGAAAGGTATGCGATCATCAAGATGATTCGGGGCGTTCCGACGGGGCGGAGGTGACGGCCTCATGACGGCGGCGCTGCTGGCGCCGGCGGCCGACGCGGTGCTCCAGCTGGACCCGGGCGCGGTCGCCGACGGGGTGAACAACGTCTGGATCCTCGTGGTCTGTTTCCTGATCTTCTTCATGCAGCCCGGCTTCGCGCTGCTGGAGAGCGGGCAGGTCCGCGCGAAGAACGTCGGCAACGTCCTGATGAAGAACATGACCGACTGGATGCTCGGTGTGCTGGTCTTCTTCGCTCTCGGTGCAGCGGTCAGCACCCTCGTCGGGCAGTTGACCGCCCCCGGGACGGCGTTCGACCTCGCGAGTGCGTGGGGCCACGTCAACGACCCGAGCGCGTACATCGGGTGGTTCTTCGGCGCGGTCTTCGCGATGACCGCCGCGACCATCGTCTCCGGCGCGGTCGCCGAGCGCATGAACTTCTCGGCGTACGTCTTCATCGCCGCGGCGATGACGGCGGTCATCTACCCGGTCGTGACGGGGATGACGTGGGCCGGCGGTCTGCTCTCCGCCGACGGGTTCCTCGGGCAGGCCATCGGCGTCGGCTACCTCGACTTCGCCGGCGCGACGGTCGTCCACATGGTCGGTGGCCTCGCCGGTCTCGTGGGCGCGAAGATGGTCGGCGCGCGGGCCGGCCGCTACGACTCCAGCGGGAACAGCCAGCCCATCCCCGGGCACTCGATGCTGCTCGCGGTGCTGGGCACGATGTTCCTCGCCTTCGGCTGGTACGGTTTCAACGTCGGCACGCAGGCGACCGTCCTCTCGGCGGGCGACTCCGGCGTCACCTTCATGGGCGGCGCGCTGGGCCAGGTCGTCCTGAACACGACCCTCGGCATGGGCGCCGGCGGCGTCGCCGCCATGGTCGTCTCGAACGCGTGGCAGGGCAAGCCCGACCCGCTGTGGGCGGCCAACGGTCTGCTCGCCGGCCTGGTCGCCGTCACGGGCGCGGTTCCCCACGTCACCTGGTGGGGCGGCGTCATCCTCGGCGGCCTCGCGGGCGCGCTGGTCCTGCCGACCTACCGCTGGGTCGTCGACTCGCTGAAGATCGACGACGTCTGCGGCGTCTTCGCGGTCCACGGCAGCGCCGGCGCCATCGGGACCATCCTCATCCCGGTCTTCGGCGTGACGAGCACGGGCGGCTACACGTTCCTCGGCGTCGACCAGCTGATCATGCAGGTCGCCGGCTGTCTCGTCATCGCGGTCTGGACCATCCTCGCCACCGCCGTCGCGTTCAAGGTCGCCGGTGCCCTCTTCGGACTGCGCGTCTCCGAGGCGGAAGAGGAGGCCGGCCTCGACGAGAGCGAACACGGCGTCTCGGTCTACCCCGAGTTCACCGCCGGCGGCAGCCGCGACAGCCCGGCCGTGAGCGCGGACGGCGGCGAAGTTCGGACCGACGGCGGCGTCACGGACGACACCGCAGTCGACGCGTCCACCGCGGTCGACGGGGGTGAGACCGATGAGTGACGACGAGATCAAGATGGTCGTCGCGGTCGTCCGCCCCGACAAGCTCGGCGACGTGAAACAGGCGCTCGCGGAGGCGGGCGCCCCGTCGCTGACGGTGACGAACGTCTCCGGTCGTGGTTCCCAGCCCGCCAAGACGGGCCAGTGGCGCGGCGAGGAGTACGTCGTCGACCTCCACCAGAAAGTGAAAATCGAGTGCGTCGTCTCCGAGATCCCCGCACAGGACGTGGTCGACGCCATCGCCGACGCCGCCCAGACGGGCGAGCCCGGCGACGGCAAGATCTTCGTCCTGCCCGTCGAGGACGCCGTTCAGGTCCGGACCGGCGAGTCGGGGCCAGAGGCCGTCTGAAATTCGATGTCGGCTGATCTGGACGACACCGACCGGCGGATCATCGACGCCCTGCTCGACAACGGGCGCGCCAGCGCGAGCGAACTCGCCGAGCAGGCCGAGGTCGCCACCGCGACCGCGACCAAGCGGCTCCAGCGCCTCGAAGAGGACGGCGTCATCGACGGCTACCAGCCGGAGGTCGACTACGGCGCCTTCGGCTACGAGGTCACGGCTGTCTTCCGGCTCGACATCGACGGCGCCGGCCTCGAGACGGTCGTCGACGACCTGCGCGACACCGGCAACATGGTCGGCGTCTACGAGGTCACCGGGAGCGACGACGTGGTCGCCGTCGGGAAGTTCGAGAACACACAAGCCCTGAACGCCCAGATCAAGTCGGTGCTCACCCACCCCGAAGTGCGCTCGGCCCGGACGAGCATCGTCCTCGACACCGTCTGCGAGTACGACCGCCTCCCGGTCGACGCCGACGAGTAACGGTCGTCCCCGCGGCCTGAGCACAGCCGATCACTTTCCGCTCCACTCGCGTCCGATCGTCACGTCGAACGCGCGAGAGCGTCTACCCCCCTGATAGGCCGATTTTGCCGCCTTTCCCGGTTTACGAGCGTCCAAATTAGACGCGTGTCAACCCACCGTTTCTGGACGGAATACAACCTTAAATGGATAATACTCTACCATAATTTTGACGAGTGTCTACGGAATCCCTGAAATCTGCCCTATTTTAAAGCCAACCCTTATACGATGTGATTCCGCACAGTTCTCCCGTACTCTCCGAAACGTTCGGAGGGCAAAACAGCGTTCGACTGAACGATCCGAAACCGGTCGGCGCCACAATCACACAACACATGCTCGAACTCACCGCCTTGCAGACGGAGACCCAGACGCTGATAGACGCGATCAACTACACGTGGGTACTGGTCGTGACGTTCCTCATCTTCTTCATGCACGCCGGCTTCGCCATGCTGGAGGCGGGCCAGGTGCGCTCGAAGAACGTCTCGAACCAGCTGACCAAGAACCTGCTGACCTGGTCGGTCGGGGTTTCGGTGTTCTTCCTGATAGGTGCCGGGGTCGACAGCGCCGTCGGTGGCGGCGGCTTCGCGCCGGCGTTCGGCTCCAGCGGCACGGGCTGGATCGACTGGCTCTACGGCGCCGTCTTCGCGATGACCGCCGCGACCATCGTCTCGGGTGCCGTCGCGGGCCGCGCGAAGCTGCGCGCCTACGTGACGTACACGTTCCTGCTGGCCGCGGTCATCTACCCGGTCGTCTCCGGGATGGCCTGGTACGACGCCGGCCTGCTCGGCATCGACGGGTTCGTCGGCTCGACGTTCGGCGTCGCCTTCGACGACTTCGCCGGCGGGACGGTCGTCCACGCGATGGGCGGCATCGCCGGCCTCACCGCCGCGTGGGTGCTCGGCCCCCGCATCGGTCGGTTCAACGACGACGGCTCCGCGAACGTCATCCCCGGCCACTCGATGACCTTCGCCGTGCTCGGCACGCTGATGCTCGCCTTCGGCTGGTACGGCTTCAACGTCGGCACCTCGGCGATCTTCAACGGTGAGGGCGCCTTCCTCGGCGAGCAGCTCGGCCGCGTCGCGATGACGACCACGCTCGCGATGGCCGCGGGCGCGATGGCCGCCGGCGGCGTCGCGTGGGCCAAGACCGGCAAGGTCGACACCCTCTACGTCGCCAACGGCCTGCTCGCGGGCCTCGTCGGCATCACCGCCATCCCCCACGCCTCCTCGTGGTGGGGCGCGTTCCTCGTCGGCGGCGTCTGCGGCGCGCAGCTGCCCGTCGTCTTCAGCTTCGTCGAGAAGCGCTTGAACATCGACGACGTGTGTGCGGTGTTCCCCGTCCACGGGAGCGCGGGGGTCATCGGGACGCTCATGCTGCCGCTCGTCGTCGCGCCGAGCTACCTCGGCGGCACCAGCCGCGTCAACATGTTCCTCGCCCAGCTGACCGGCGTCGTCGTCATCGTCGCCTGGACGGTCGTGATGACCGGCCTCGTCTGGGGCGTCCTCAAGGCGCTCGGTCAGGCCCGCGTCAGCCGCGAACACGAGCAGGAGGGCCTCGACGTGAGCGAACACGGCGTCGAGACCTACCCCGAGTTCGGCGACGAGGGCGCCGCGGTCGCCGACGGTGGGTTCGTGAGCGGCGAGACCCCCGTCCCCGCCGAACGCACGACGGACGAACGGAGTGACTGACCGATGAACGACGACACGGGGACCGACGACATCGAGACGGACGACCACGCGAACACGGAGACCACGACCATGACCGACAACGACATTCGCACGGACGGCGGCATCGACACGAACGAACACGACATTCGCACGGACGGCGGCGAGGACGAACCCAACGACGGCGAGATCAAGATGGTCGTCGCGGTCGTCCGCCCCGACAAGCTCGGCGACGTGAAGCAGGCGCTGGCGGAGATCGGCGCCCCGTCGCTGACGGTGACGAACGTCTCGGGACGGGGCTCCCAGCCGGCGAAAAAGGGGCAGTGGCGCGGCGAGGAGTACGTCGTCGACCTCCACCAGAAGGTCAAAATCGAGTGCGTCGTCGCGGACATCCCGGCTCAGGACGTGGTCGACGCCATCGTCGAGGGCGCCAACACCGGCGAGAAGGGCGACGGGAAAGTGTTCGTCCTGCCCGTCGAGGGCGCCACGCAGATCCGCACGGGCAAGACCGGCCGGGACGCAGTCTAACGGACCCGGAGGGCGGAGAGCGCAATGGTCGACATCGACGAGACGGACAGGCGGCTGGTCGACGCGCTGCTGGCCGACGGTCGGGCGAGCGCGAACGAACTCGCCGCGGAGGTCGGAATCGCGACCGCGACCGCGACCAAGCGCGTACAGACCCTCGAAGACGAGGGCGTCATCGACGGCTACCGGCCCGACATCGACTACGGCGCGCTCGGGTTCGCGGTGACCGCGGTGTTCAACCTCGACGTGGCCGGCAGCGGGATCGAGGCGGTCGTCGCGGAGTTGGCCGACGCCGGCAACATGGTCGGCGTCTACGAGGTCACCGGCTCGCAGGACGTGATCGCGATCGGGAAGTTCACCGACACGGCGTCGCTGAACGCCCGGATCAAGGAGCTGCTCGTCGACGACGACATCGAGTCGATCGCGACGAACATCGCGCTGGAGGTCGTCGCCGAGAACGAGCCGCTCCCGCTCGCCGAGGACTGAGCGACACCCGGTATTTTCGCGCCGACGCTCGTGCGAGCGGTGAAGTGTAAGGTCTTAGTATTTGGGGCTGGGAGTACGCTGTACTATGAACGTCGCAGACGTAATGACGCCCCGCGAGGACCTCGTCACGGTCGAGTTACCCGGTACCCGCGACGACGTCCTCGAGTATCTCCAAGAGCGGGCGTTCTCGTCGGTCCCCGTGATCAAGGAGAGCGACGACGGCGAGGAGTTCCGCGGCCTCGTCTCCCGTGACGCGCTGATCGACCAGCCCGACGAGGACCAGCTCGCCATGCTCGTCGAGGCGGTCCCCACCACCGCCGCCGACGCCACCCTCACGGAACTGGCCGAGCTCATGCTCGCCGAGGGCGCCCGCCGCGTCCCCGTCGTCGACGGCCGACTCGAAGGGATCGTCACCATCACCGACGTGGTCCGAGCCATCGCCACCGGTGACGTGGACGGCGACGTGACCGTCGACGAACTCGCCCAGCGCGAGATCAACTGCGTCTACGAGGGCGCGCCGCTGCCCGTCGCCGAGCGGGAGCTCTCCCACGCCGACGCCCCCTACGGCGTCGCGCTGGACGACGCCGGCGAGACCAGCGGGATGATCACCGAGGTCGACATCATCGACGTGGCCCGTGTCGTCGAGGGCGAGGAGGAGACCGGCGACAGCCTCGCCGCCGACGACGACGACTGGAAGTGGGAGAGCGTCAAGGCCGTCGGCTCCCGGTACATGCCCACCCGCAACGTCGAGATCCCCGCCGGCTCCGTCTCGGAGTTCATGACCACGGATCTGGTCACCATCAGCGGCCGCCGCACCGCCACCGAGGCCGCCCAGCTGATGATCGAACACGACATCGAGCAGATCCCCCTGGTCTCCGGCGACGACCTGACCGGCGTCGTCCGGGACATGGACCTGCTGGAGGCGCTTCGATGAGCGAGGGCGAGGACCGGAGCGGCGACCTCACCGAACTCGCCAAGCGCAGGGGTTTCTTCCTCCAGAGCGCCGGCGCCTACGGCGGCGTCTCCGGCTTCTACACCTTCGGCCCCAACGGCGCCAGTCTCAAAGACAACGTCGAGGACACCTGGCGCGACCGCTTCACCGTCCGCGAGGGTAACATGGAGATCGACGCGCCCACCGTGATGCCCGAACCAGTCTTCGAGGCGTCGGGCCACCTCGACGGCTTCGACGACATGATAGTCGAGTGTCCCCAGTGTGGGGCGTCCCACCGCGCCGACCACGTCGTCGAGGACGAGACCGACTACGAGGAGGCCGAGGCGCTCGGTCCGGAACGCGTCGGCGAGATCATCGCCGAGTACGAACTCGTCTGTCCCGACTGCGGCACCGGCCTCGCCGGCGAGGCCGTCGAGGACTTCAACCTCATGTTCGAGACGAACATCGGTCCCGGCTCGTCCTCGCCGGGCTATCTGCGCCCCGAGACCGCACAGGGAATCTTCGTCGAGTTCCCCCAGCTAGCCGAGTACGCCCGCAACCAGCTTCCGTTCGGCGTCACGCAGATCGGCCGGGCCTACCGCAACGAGATCAGCCCCCGGAAGTCGCTGGTGCGCGTCCGGGAGTTCACGCAGGCCGAACTCGAACTGTTCATCGACCCCGAGGAAGACGAACCGGACCTCTCGACGGTCGAGGACGTCGTCGCGCCCTTCTACAGCGCCGAGGCTCAGGAGGCCGACGGGGGCGAGCCGCGAGAGCTGACGATCGGGGAGGCGGTCGAGGAGGGCGTCGTCACCGACCCGTGGATCGCCTACTACCTCGGCGTCGCGACGGAGTGGTACGAGCGCATCGGCGTCGACATGGACCGCTTCCGGTTCCGCCAGCACCTGTCCGGCGAACTCGCCCACTACGCTGCCGACTGCTGGGACGCCGAGAGCTACGTCACGGGTGACTGGGTGGAGATCGCCGGCTTCGCCTACCGCGGGGACTACGACCTCTCGAAACACGACGAGTACTCCGACGAGGACTACACGGTGTTCAAACAGTACGACGAACCGATCACCGTCGAACGCCCCACGGTCGACCCCGACATGAGCTACCTCGGGCCCGAGTTCGGCGGCGCCGCCGGCGACGTGGCCGACGCGCTCGAAGCGCTGGCCGAGGAAGATCCGGACGCGTTCCGGGAAGCCGAGACCGACGCCGACGGCGAGGGGACGGTCACCGTCGAGGTCGACGGCGACTCCCACGAGGTGCCCGTCGGGCAGACCGGCTTCGCCGTCGAGGAAGTCACCGAGTCCGGCGAGCACATCACGCCCCACGTCGTCGAGCCGTCGCTCGGTATCGACCGCGCGCTGTACACCGTCCTCGACCACTGCTACCGCGAGGACGAGATCGACGGGGAGGAACGAACCTTCCTCGAACTCCCCGCGGAAGTGGCGCCGACGACCGTCGGCGTCTTCCCGCTGATGGACCGCGACGGCCTCGGCGAGGAGGCCCGCGAGGTCGCCGCCGAACTCCGCGAGCGCGGCCTCTCGGTCGCCTACGACGACTCGGGCGCCATCGGCCGGCGCTACCGCCGCCAGGACGAGGTCGGCACACCGTTCTGCGTCACCGTCGACTACGCGACCATCGGCGAGGCCCGCGACGACGACGAGGGCGAACCCGGCACCGTGACGGTCCGCGAACGGGACACGACAGCCCAGAAGCGCGTCGACGTCGAGGCCCTCCCGGAGACGCTCGACGCGCTCCGTGAGGGCGACCTGGCGTTCGCGGAGCTGTAACCCTCGCCCGGGACCGGGCGACCCGCTCTCACCAATGCGCGACGAGATACTCCGGCGGCTGGTCCACGCGAGCGGGACAGCCGTGCCGCTGGCCTACGTGCTCGTGCCGGCAGTGGAGTGGGTCCACGTCCAGGCGCTCCTCGTGGGCGGACTCGCCGTCGCGCTGGTGCTGGAAGTCGTTCGGCTGGTCGTCGGACTGGACTGGTGGGTCTACGAGAAACTCACCCGCGAGTACGAACAGGACAACCTCGCGGGCTACTTCCTCGCCGTCTTCGGCATGGCCGTCGTCGCGCTCGCCTTCGACCCGAGGGTCGCCGTCCCCGCTATCCTGATGCTGACGATCGCCGACCCCGTCTCGGGACTGCTCGGATCGGGCGAGTTGCGGACCGCGAAGGACGTGACGGTGCTTCTCGTGACCTTCGCCGTCGCGACGCTACTGGCGGTCCCGTTCGTCACCCCCATCGCGGCGGTCCTCGGCGGCGCCGCCGCGACCGTCGCCGACGGCATCAAGCCCGTGATCCGCGGGTACGTGATCGACGACAACCTCTCGATCCCACTCGCCAGTGCCGCCGCGATGTCCCTCGCGATACAGTTCCTGCCCGCGAGCGCGCTCTGAGCGACTGCCGACCGCTCGCGGCCCCGACGCCGCGTCTCGGGGCTTGCCACGGCAGGCCCGGCGTTCATCCGGGCCTCGGGGCAAATGCGGGTATGCTCGACGACCCGAACTGGCAGTCGTACCTCGGCGTTCAGGTTCGCGACCGCGGCAAACCCGTCGGGACGGTCGTGGACTTCGACGCCGACCGCGCGGCGTTCTACCTCGAACCCTCGCCGGAGCTCGACGAGAACACCTGGAACGGGCTGGGGTGGGGCGACCGCGCCGACTACGACCGCAACTGGGAAGACGTGGACTACGACCGCTGGCGCGACGGCGAGAGCGACCTCCCCGTCGACTTCGACGAGTGGCCCTGCCGGCTCCCCAATGCTCGCCTCGAAGAGAGCGGGGACGGCGGAGAACTGCGACTGGTGAACGCGACCTGAAGCGTCGGGGAGTGCCGCCGTTCCACTTCCGCCGTGGTATCTGAACCCTTATCGGGTGGCGGGGCCAAGCCACACGAAATGGCGACGACCGACGAGGGCGACGGCGAGGGGGTCTCCGGGCCGCTCCTCGCGGACGGCTTTCTCGAAGACCGGACCTACCAGCGCAAGCTGGCCGACGCGGCGCTGGAGACACACACCCTGGTCTGTCTCCCCACGGGGCTGGGTAAGACGACGGTGAGCCTGCTGGTGACCGCCGACCGGCTGGCCGGCGACGTGGTGAACAAGTCGCTGCTGCTCGCGCCGACGAAACCGCTGGTCACCCAGCACGCCGAGTTCTACCGCGAGGCCCTGGAGGTCCCCGACGACGAGATCGTCGTCTACACCGGCGACACCCGCCCCGACGACCGCGCGGAGCTGTGGAACGGGGCCCGCATCGTCGTCGCGACCCCCGAAGTCGTCGAGAACGACCTCGTCGGCAACCGCGTCGACCTGACCGACGTGGTCCACTGCACCTTCGACGAGTGCCACCGCGCCACCGGCGACTACGCCTACAACTACATCGCCGAGCGCTACCACGAACAGGCCCGCGACTCGCTGGCGACCGGCATGAGCGCCTCCCCCGGCGACGACGAGGAGGCCATCCTCGAAGTCTGCGGGAACCTGGGGCTCGCCCAGGTCGAGGTGATGACCGAAGACGACGCCGACGTGTCGACCTACACTCACGAGACCACCGTCGACTGGGAGCGCGTAGAGTTGCCGGAGACGGTCGTCGAGCTCCGCGACGCGATCAACGACGTGATCGCCGACCGGCTGTCGAAGCTGCGGGACCTGGGGGTCACGAACACCAGCAAGCCGGACGTGTCCGAACGGGAGATCCAGACGATCCAGGGCAAGCTCCGGGAGCTGATGAACAACGACCAGTCGGAGGGCTACGAGGGGATGAGCTTCCTGGCGGAGATCCGCAAGCTCCGGACCGCGGTGACCTACGCCGAGACCCAGAGCGTCGAGAGCCTCCGACGCTACTTCGAGCGCCAGAAACAGGCCGCTCGCTCCTCGGGCGCCTCGAAGGCCGACCAGCGGATGATCTCCGAGCCCAAGGTTCGAGAGGCGATCCGGCGCGCGGAGGACTACGACGACCTGCACCCGAAGTTCAGGCGGACACGGATGCTCCTCGCTCAGACGCTCGGCATCGAGAACGGCGAGCGCGTCATCGTCTTCACCGAGTCCCGGGACACCGCCGAGACGCTGACTGACTTCCTCGGCGAGCACTTCACCACCCGCAAGTTCGTCGGCCAGTCCGACACCGAGGGCAGCGACGGGATGACCCAGACCGAGCAACAGGAGACCTTAGACGAGTTCCGCGCCGGGGAGTTCGAGGTGCTCGTTTCGACTTCCGTCGCCGAGGAGGGCCTGGACGTGCCCGAGGTCGACCTGGTGCTGTTCTACGAGCCCGTCCCGACCGCGATCAGGGCGATCCAGCGCAAGGGGCGAACCGGCCGCCAGACCGAGGGCGCCGTCTCGGTGCTGCTCGCGGAGGACACCCGCGACGAGGCCTACTTCTGGAAGGCCCGCAACGACCAGAAGCGCATGGAGAAGGAACTGCGCTCGCTGAAGTCGATGGCCGGCGAGATCGAGAGCGAGCTCACCCAGACCGGGATGGACGAGTTCGCCGACGCCGGCGGTGGTGCCGGCAGGGCAGCGGGGGACGGTTCGGCTCCACACGAAACGGAGGGCGAACCCGCAGCCGACGACGGGGAAACCGCATCGGAGGCGGGCGACGCCGCACCCGAAACCGGGGAGTCCGCAACCGACTCGCAAACGTCCGACGGCGACGACAGCGGCGGTAGTGACGGCGACGGCCAGGCGGGGCTGGACGCGTTCGCCGGTGGCGGGTCGGGGGGTGGTGAAGACGGGAGTACCGCTGTGGACGGCGAGGGGGGTTCCGACGGCACCGCAGACCGCGAGGATCCGGAGGGCGAGATCGCGACGGCGAGCGCGGACGACGGCGAGACCGTGGAGATCGTCGTCGACCAGCGGGAGCTCGACGCGTCGATCGCGAAGGACCTCTCGCGCCAGGAGGGGGTCGTGACGCGCCTGGAGACGCTGGCGGTCGGCGACTACGTGCTCTCCGACCGGGTGGTCGTCGAGCGCAAGACCGTCGCGGACTTCCTCGACACGCTGACCGGCGACGACGAGCGCTCGCTGTTCGAGCAACTCACCGACGCCGCCCGCTACTACGCCCGACCCGTGGTCGTCGTCGAAGGCGAGGACCTCTACGGCGAGCGCAACGTCCACCCCAACGCGATCCACGGTGCGCTGGCCTCGATAGCGGTGGACTTCGGCGCGAGCGTCCTCCGGACGGCCGACGCCGACGAGACCCGGGACCTCCTGGCGGCCGTCGCGACCCGCGAGCAGGAAGACGAGGACCGCACGGTCAGCGTCCACGGCGAGAAGAGTTCGAAGACGCTGGCCGAACAGCAGGAGTACGTCGTGGCCAGCGTCGCCGAAGTCGGACCCGTAACCGCCGAATCCCTGCTGGCCGAGTTCGGCAGCGTCGAGGCCGTGATGACCGCCGGCGCCGACGAACTCGTGGCTGCGGAGGGGGTCGGCGAGGTGACCGCCGAACGGATCCGCGAAGTGGTGGGAAGCGACTACGACGGGTGACTGCGGGGCCCGACCGTCGGACCGGCCGGCGGCGTCCCGGCCTCGACACCCCTTCGTTTCGAGTCGAGATTCCGAACGATCCGAACAACGATTACCCCCGGGTTCAAAGCCGGTACCAACAGGGGGCCACAGATGAGCGACGGCATGCAATGGATCGTCAGGTTCGAGTTGCCGAACGGGGGGCCAGGGCCGGACACGGTCGCGAGCGAGGATCTCGCGGGCGAGTTCGACGCCGTGGTCGTACTCCTGTTGCGAGACCACTACTGTCAGGTATCACGCGAGCGCGCCACGGCCTACAGCGAGGCGTTCGACGAGTTCGCCGCCGAGGATATCGCCGTCGTCGGGGCGCTCCCGGACACCGCCGAGCGGGCCGGCTACTGGCGGCGCCGGTACGACCTGACCTATCCCGTCCTCGCCGACTCCTCGGAGGGGCCGTCGGCCGCGGACGCCGACGCCGGGGCCGCGACGGCGATGACCGACGGGACGCCGCGGTTCGACGCCTTCTCCGACATCGAGGTCGGCGTCGACACGCTGCCGGGGATCGGGGTCCTCGACACGCGCTCGAAGTTCCCGCGGCTCGTCCACACCGAGGGCGGGGAGACGCTCCAGGAGTGTCCGAGCCCGGCCGAAGCGCTCGACGCGGGGCGGGACGCACTGGGAACGTAGGGACGACGGCTGTCGACCGGGACGATCGGCCGCAGGAGGGGAAAGCGCGGTGGGACGGTTCCGTTCAGTACGACCCGGACAGCGCGCCCAGCGCCTCGGCCGCCTCGCGTGCCGCCGCGAGGTGGTCGCGGGCGCGGCGCGGGTCGTCGGCGTTCTCGGCGCGCTCGGCGTGTTTCCGGAGGGTTCGCACCAGCGACGCGCGAGCCGCGCCGAAGTCGTCGCCGGCGCCGGCGGCGACCGCGGATCCCGCCGGCCCGGACGCCGACGGCTGTTGGGTCGACCGCTGCTGAGTCGGCTGTGACTGGGTCGACTGCGACTGGGTCGGCTGCGACTGGGTCGGCTGCGACTGGGTCGGCTGCTGCTGGTCACCCGCGGGGCCGGCGTCTGCGCTCGGCCCCTCGGCCGTCGCCTGCTCGGTACCGGTCTCGTCCCCGCCGGTTCGGACGGCGGGACCGTCGGGCTGTTTGACTTCGATGTGGTCGGGAGTATCGCCGTTCTCCGTCGCCGAGGGCTGGGCGGTCGTCCCGTCCGCCTCGGCGGGAGCGGCGTCCCCGCCCTCGTCGGGTGTCTGGACGGGTTCGTCGACCTGCCCCTCGCCCTCGGCGGCTTCCTCGACGGCCTCGTCGTTCGTGACCACGCGCTGGCAGGTGGGACAGAACTCGTCGCCGTCGTAGCGGAAGATCGGGTCGCCGCAGTCGTTGCAGTGGGCGTTGGTCATCGTCGCGCCCTTCAGGAGCAGGTCGCTCATCCGCTCGCTGGCCTCCCGCTTTTGCTTGTCCTCTTCGTACTTCTCGCGGAGCCGCTCGCGCTCGGCTTCCTTGTCGAAGTCGCTCATACCCGTAGGATACCGGCCACCGCCAAAAAGACCGTCGCCACGGTTCCCCCACCGTCGGCCCCCCGCCGACCGCGATCGGATCGACGACTGTCGAATCGAGAAGTGACGAACGACGCGGCCAACGGTCGGGTTTCGATAGATTTACCCCCTGAACGTGACACAGTTTGACGTGATATGACGAAAGTCAGCATCGTCGGTGCCGCGGGCACCGTCGGGGCGGCAGCGGGGTACAATCTGGCGCTTCGGGACATCGTCGACGACCTCCTCTTCGTGGACATCCCGGACCAGGAGGACGTGACGATCGGCCAGGCCGCGGACGCCAACCACGGCGTCGCCTACGACTCGAACACGACCGTCCGGCAGGGCACCTACGAGGACACCGCCGGCTCGGACGTGGTCGTCATCACCGCCGGTATCCCGCGCCAGCCCGGCCAGACCCGGATCGATCTGGCGGGCGACAACGCGCCGATCATGGACGACATCGGCTCCTCGCTCGCCGAACACAACGACGACTTCGTGACCGTCACCACCTCCAACCCCGTCGACCTGCTCAACCGCCACCTCTACGAGACGGGCTCGCGCGCACGCGAGAAAGTAGTCGGCTTCGGCGGCCGCCTCGACTCCGCGCGCTTCCGCTACGTCCTCTCGGAGCGCTTCGACACGCAGGTCGGCAACGTCGAGGCGACCATCCTCGGCGAGCACGGCGACGCGCAGGTCCCCGTGTTCTCGAAGGTCCGCGTCGACGGCCGCGACCCCGAGTTCGACGCCGACGAGCGCGAGGCCATCCTCGAGGATCTTCAGGAGTCGGCCATGAACGTCATCGAGCGCAAGGGCGCCACCGAGTGGGGCCCCGCCACGGGCGTCGCCCACATGGTCGAGGCCATCCTCCGCGACACCGGCGAGGTGCTCCCCGGTTCGCTCGTCCTCGACGGCGAGTTCGGCTACGAGGACACCGCCTTCGGCGTCCCGGTCAAGCTGGGCTCCGACGGCGTCGAGGAGGTCGTCGAGTGGGAACTCTCCGAGTACGAGCGGGAACTGATGGACGACGCCGCCGAGAAGCTCTCCGACCAGTACGATCAGATGACCAGCGAGGAGTGACGGCGTCGAGCGGAGCGTGACGACGACCCGGCGCTGACGAGTTAGCCGCCCCGGCGCGGCTCCGACCGGTCGACGCGACCGTCCGGTGGGCGACCCTCGTCGAGGGCTTCTTCGGACACTCGCTCGTCGAGCAGTGACGCCCACTCCTCGAGGTGTGAACGCTGGTGAGTCACGGATATCCTCCGTTGGCCCGAGTATCGACGGCCGAGAGTATAACGATTGTGCCTGCACCGGCTACTTCCGGAGCGCATCCTCGCCGCCGTGGCCGTGGATCGCGAGATCGCGGCGCTTCGAAGTGGACGCTGTAGAATCGTCGATATGGAATCGTCGATACGGAATCGTCGATACGGAATCGTCGGCGTAGAACCGTCGCTGTGGAATCGTCGATACGAAAGCTGTCGAGTCGAAACCGGGGCGTCGAGCGGCGCAGGAGGAGCCGTTCAGGCGTCGGCCTGACGCCAGGTCTCGGGTACCTGAATGCTGTAGCGACCGTCTTCCTGGAGCGCGATGATGTACTCCTCGCGGTCGTACAGCTCCATCAGGTTGAGTTCGTACTGGCCGGGTTCGAGGACGCGGATGCTCTCGAACTGGTCGTTGAGCTCCTCGCGCAACTCGGCCAGGTCCGGTCGGTCCGCCCGCTCGGCGTCCGGTTCCTCGGCGACGGTGCGCTCGTCCGCCGAGTCACCGTCGGCCACCCCGTGGGCCGAACCGTCGATATCGGCAGGTTCGGCTCCGTCGTCGGCGGGTTCGTCGACCCCGTCCTCGACGGAGTCGGTCGCCGCGTCGCCGGGTGACGGGTCAGCCTCCTCGACCGCGTCGTCGGCTTCCGTCGGGTCGAACCCTCCGGAGTCGGGCATCTCGTCGGGGTCGACGAGCTGACTGCGCGCGTCGGCCTGGGCGGTGTCCTCGGTACCGGGCTCGGACTCGGCGACGATGATGTCGTCGTCGAACGACTCACCCGTCGAGGCGGGCGATTCCGAACCCTCGGCGGTGGCCGCCGAGGCACCGACGGTCGCGGCGTCCGAGGCGTTCGCGGCGTCGGTTGAGGGGCCCGCTCCGCCGGACTCCGCCGGGGGGCGGGCCTCCGTAGCGTCGCTGCCCGCCGAGCCGCCGACCAGGTCTCGAACCGTCGCGGCGGCGTTGCCGACCGTCCGGCTCACCGAGTCGCCCGACCGGTCGGTCGGGTCGGGCGGCGACTCGGCCGTCGCGTCGACGGCGCCGCCGTCGTCGGTACCCGAATCGTCGGCGCCGCTGTCGGCCGGGCCGGACCCGCCCGCGGAGCCGTCGAAGCCGTCCGGACGGAACTGGAACTTCGTGCCGCCACACTCCGGACACCCCGACAGCATCTCCTTGGAGCCGTCGGCGAACGTCCGGTCGCAGTTCGTACACTGGTGGGGCATACCTGGCTATTTCCGTGAGACGAGCGCGCTGATGAGGGTTTCGTCCTTGTGGAGCGTCTCGATCTGGTTGGCCGGCCCGATGACGGTCAGCTTCTTGGTCTCCTCTTTACCCATCAGCCGGCCGAGCAGGCTCGAATCGTCGGCCTGCGATTTGGGGTAGGTCTCGATCTCGATGCCGTTGAACTCGTCGGGGCTGATCTCGGTCATCGTGACCTCGATGAGCCGCGACTCCTCGTCGGGCGTGAGACCGGCTTCGAGGATGACGATGTTGTTGTCCCGGACGCCGTCTAAGATCATCCGGATCTTCTCCATCGTCGTCTTGCCGTCCATCCGCTCGGCGCTGATCAGGTCGATCTGCACTCCGTCTTCGTCTTCGGGGTGTTTTGCTTCCGCCATGATATCACCCGAAGTACTCCGCGATCTGGTCGTACACTTCGTCCATGTTGTCACCTTCGAGGGCCGACAGCTCCGTCGTCTCGTGCTGGGGGAAGGCGTTGCGGATCCGCTGGACCGACGACTCCTCCAGGTCGATCTTGTTCGCGAGGATCAGCACGGGCAGGTCCTGGCTCTCGATGATCCCGATGAGCATCGTGTTGACCTGCGTGAACGGGTCCTCCGTCGAGTCGAGGACGTAGATCACGCCGTCGACGTCCTCGCGGAGCCAGTGCATCGCCTCCGCGACGCCCTCCGTCGCCTCCCTGGAGCGACGCACGGCGTCGTCTTTCTCCATGTCGTGTTCGAGAAACTCCGTGTAGTCGACCTTCGTCGTCACGCCCGGGGTGTCGACGATGTCGATGTTGACCGTCTTGCCGTCGCGCTCGATCTCGACGTCTTCCTTCCTGCGAGCCCGGCGCGTCTCGTGGGGAACGTGGCTCTCCGGACCGACCGCGTCGCCGGTCCAGTCCCGGGCGATGCGGTTGGCAAGCGTCGTCTTCCCCGCGTTCGGCGGGCCGTAGATGCCGATACGTTTCGGATCCTCCTCGGAGAACAGCGTCGATGCTGCCCGCGAAATACTGTCTTTGAGTTCTGTGAACAGTCCCATCCTATCCTCCTGCGCCGCGAGGGCGCATCTGAGCGAATAAGCCGCTCCGACTCACTTAAGCCTACGTCAGACATATATAAATATTCCGATACTACTGCCGGATTTCGGTCGGTTCAGCCTCCGTCACCGCAGGTTACGAGCACACTCGCGAAAACGGTCAGGGAAGATATAGTACGGGGCGAGACGGATAGATGTCGGACGGGGCGAGACGGGATGTCACCCGCGCGACGGAGCGTGTGCGGCGAGCCGAACGCGGTGTGGTTCCGTCGGCTCGGAGACGGGTCGGTGAGTCGAGTCGGTACTCCCGAACTCCGACAGGCTGTCACATGTCCACTCGACTTATCGACGGAACTTCACCAACCCCCACCCCTTCGTTTCAACTGGAACGGTCGAGACCCGTGGGGGCGGTTCGAGCGGTGTCGGGATGTGTCCTCGGACCGGGGTCGGAAAGAGATGCGGCTCAGTGATTTCGACCTAGTCTAGGATTACCTCTAGTGATTTCACCATAACTAGGGAACGTAGATGCTCTACAACTAGACACAAAACTATACGAAATATTGTTTTCTCTCTAGTGCGGATTTGGTTTTACGGTCTAGATAGTAAATCTTTCTCTCTATAGGGGTCGAACGCTCGTCGCTGACCCCCCCCCCACCCCTCCTTTTGGTCGCTCCACCCGAAACGAAGGGGTGGGGGTGGGTCGGCCAAATCGGACACTACAGTGATATATTCGAACCTGTCCGACGCAGTCTCCGGCGGAGTCCGCAGACCGATGCGACACTGGCATCGTGATATCCCTCGATAATCCCGGCTGAAATGGTATGTCGGGGCGATTCGGTCGTCGCCGCGGGGCTCCCCGCGATAGTCACCGAAATATTTAATATCGTATCAACCACGGGTTCTTGTGGTTCAACTGGACTCGCCGCTCTCGTCGGAATCGACGGAACGCGGTGATATCATCGGTATGAGTCGCGCTCCGCGGGTGCGCGACGGCACTTCCAGACGAAACAGAGGGGTTCGGTATCGCGGTACTCGAACGACTACGATGAACGGGGACGACACAGACCAGGACACGACGCTCGATTCACAGCGGTTCGTGGATGGGGCGGACGGAGACGACGAACAGCTACCCTCGTCGGCGGGTGGGGACGGAACGCGACCGGAACCCGACGCCGAGGAGGAGTCGGCGGACCGGGAGGAGTCGGCCGACGGGACCGAGAAGCCGACCGCCGGAGGCGAAGAGTCGACGGACGACGAGCCGCTCGATCCCGAGACAGCGGACCCCGTCGACACCGACTCGGCGTCGCCCGTCCGGGACGGCGTCGATTCGTCGGGCGTCGATGTCGACTCCGGGAGCGGCGACGACGTCGACTCGTCGGTACTCGACGAAGTGATGCTCGACGATGTCGGGTCCGAGGACCCCGAGGAGGCCTCCCAGGGGCTGTTCGACGACCTGCTGGCCGGCGATCCGATCTTCGAGAACAAAGAGGTCCTCCGCCCCTCCTACACGCCGCGCAAGCTCCCCCATCGCGAGGAGCAGATCAACAACATGGCGACCATCCTCGTGACCGCCCTCCGCGGGGATTCGCCCTCGAACATCCTCATCTACGGGAAGACGGGGACCGGCAAGACGGCCAGCGCGAAGTTCGTCAGCACGGAGCTCGAATCGACCTCCCAGAAGTACGAAGTCCCCTGCGAGGTGGAGTACATCAACTGCGAGGTCACCGACACGCAGTACCGCGTGCTCGCCCAGCTCGCAAACAAGTTCATCGAGAAGAACGAGGCGGTCATCGACGAGGAACTCGACGACCTCGAAGACTTGCGCGAGCGCGCACACGAGGACCCGACGGTGCTGGCCGGGACGGAGTACGACTCGGTCGCCGCCGTCGAAGACCGCATCGAGCAACTCGAGGACGACCGCGAGTCGTTCGAACAGGTCCCGATGACCGGCTGGCCCACCGACCGGGTGTACAGCACCTTCTTCGACGCCGTCGACTACCACGAGCGGGTCGTCGTCATCATGCTCGACGAGATCGACAAGCTCGTCGAGAAATCGGGCGACGACACACTCTACAACCTCTCGCGGATGAACTCCGAGCTGGAACGCTCGCGCGTGTCGATCATGGGCATCTCGAACGACCTGAAGTTCACCGACTTCCTCGACCCCCGCGTCAAGTCCAGCCTCGGCGAGGAGGAGATCGTCTTCCCGCCCTACGACGCCAACCAGCTGCGGGACATCCTCGAACACCGCGCCGAGGTCGCCTTCGAGGGCGACGCGCTGACCGACGACGTGATCCCCCTGTGTGCGGCCTTCGCCGCCCAGGAACACGGCGACGCCCGCCGCGCGCTCGACCTCCTGCGGACCGCCGGTGAACTCGCCGAGCGCGACCAGACCGACGACGTCGACGAGGACCACGTCCGCAAGGCCCAGGAGAAGATCGAACTCGACCGCGTCGTCGAGGTCGTCCGTACCCTTCCCACCCAGTCGAAGCTGGTCCTCTTCGCCATCATCATGCTCGAGAAGAACGGCGTCCACAACATCAACACCGGCGAGGTGTACAACGTCTATCAACGGCTCTGCGAGGAGATCGACGTCGACACCCTCACGCAGCGGCGGGTCACCGACCTCATCTCCGAACTCGACATGCTCGGGATCGTCAACGCGGTCGTCGTCAGCAAGGGCCGGTACGGGCGCACCAAGGAGATCTCCCTGTCGGTGCCCATCGACGAGACCGAGGCCGTGCTCCTCTCGGACTCGCGGCTCTCCGACATCGAGGACACCCAGCCGTTCGTCCAGACCCGCTTCGACAACGACTCGAGCTGAGCCGGTGAACTGTCCCTCGGAACTCAGGACTCGCCTTTACCGAGCGGCTGCGCTCCGATTCACTGCGCTCCGATCCGCCGTGCCGGTCGCGAGCGTCGTACCGGTGGTCGCCGCGCGACTGCCGCCGAGACACCGCTCGTTCCGCAGGCGGATACACCCGAGCTTCGGGACGCGGACCTCGGCGGTGCCGACGACCCACTCGGGTTTGACCGGTGCGCTCAGCGGGTCCGCCTGCGCCTGGTCGTACCCGCCGTTGGCGTCGCCTTTCGTGATGAACCCGGCGTGCGGTGCCGGGCAGTACGGCAGCGCCTCGTCCGGCGACTCCCCGCACTCGCTGAAACGGCCGATCGACTGTCGATCGGCCTCCTCGTACCAGTTCTCGCCCTCCTCGACGTAGAACATCGCCCGGTGGATGATCGGCGTGGTCCCGTCGTTGCCGTCGGGCTTGTAGACGATCACGTCCCCCGGGCGCTGGAACATCGTGTAGTCGGTCTCCCGTCCCGACTCCAGCGTGACGATACCGCTGCCGGCGACTGCGCCGTCGCCGGGGAACCGCTGTTCCTCCATCACGAACACCAGGTCGCCGGTCTGCATGTGCGGCGCCATGCTCGAACTCTCGATGGCGACCATCGGGGGCCACACCCCGCTGACCGCGAACAGCAGCGCGCCGACCAGCAACACCGCCAGCGCGCTCGACACCACGTCCACCACGAAGGTCCGCACCCCGCTGCGTTCGGTGGTCTCACTCTCGTCGCCGTCGCGGTGTCGAACCGGTGGCGCGTCCGCCGTCGGCTCGCCGCCGTTGACGGCGACGCCCGCCTCCGTTCCGCCGGCCGCGCTCTCACCCGTCTCCGGAACTCCGGTCCGATCCTCCGGCCCTCGCTCCCCGTCGGCCTCGGCGTCCCGACCCTCGTCGACGCCGGTGTCTTCCCGGTCGGACGATGCGCCGCCCGGTCGCTCCGGATCCGTGTTCCCGTCGTCGAGAGCACCGTCGTCGGCCTCGCCGGAGCCACTACCGCGGACGGGTCCGTCGGGGGACTCGGAGGGCGACTCGTCGTCGCGGGGCGGACTCATTGCCAGCCCGTTGGGTCAGTGGGCGTTTGAATGTTCTGACCCGCATCCGCCCGGTCCCGTCGGTCGATTCCCGTTCGCGGCGGGATCGGTTCGGGCGAGCGCCCCGCTCCGCCGGCCGACGGGTTCGCTACGCTTTTGCGGACCGCCGCCGATCACCGACTGTGCCGCTCGAGACGCCGGTCCACGTCGCCAACGAACTCGCCAGGCGGGGCTACAACGCCGAACCCGAGGCGGTCACCCTTCTCGCCTCGACCTCCGACCCGGCCGGCGCGCTCGACCGTACACTCGAAACGGTCCCCGACGACGCCGTCGTGCTCACCGCCGACCACGTCAAGGAAGCCGTCGAGACCCGTTCGCGGTCCGGTGGTTCGTCGGCTCGGGCCGACCCGGAACCGACCGCGGACACCACCACGGAACCCTCCACGGAAGACCCCTCTGTTTCAACTGGAACGGGCGCCCCGAAATCGTCGGACGGTGATGCGGACGCTGCAGTCGAAACGGGGGGGTCCGCAGGGAGGGGGGACGGCGTCGCGCCCGCTGAGAGCGAGGCGGCGACGGCCGACCCGGGTTCGGCGGACGCGGCGGGGGCGACCGGTGGCGGACGGACGCCGGCCGACCCCACGAAGCAGTCGGTCGCCGTCGAGGGCGACATCCAGAGCACGGGAACGGGCGAGTACTCCGATTTCGTCGCGGTGTTCCGCGACCGCTACGAGAAGCTCTCGAAGCAGTTGCGCGGGCGGGTCAACCACCGGCCGACCGACGCCATCGAGTCGATGCCGGGCAACAGCGAGGCCGCGATGGTCGGGATGGTCTCGGACATCCGCTCGACCGCCAGCGGTCACTGGCTGGTCGAGCTCGAAGACACCAACGGGACGTTCCCGTGTCTGGTGATGAAAGACCGCGACATCGCCGACCTGGTGAACGAACTCCTGCTCGACGAGGTGATCGCGGTCGACGGGACGCTCGCCGACGACGGCGGCATCCTCTTCGTCGACTCGCTGTACTTCCCCGAGATCCCGCGCACCTACGAGCCCTCGACCGCCGACCGCGAGGTCGAGGCGGCGCTCATCAGCGACGTCCACGTCGGCAGCCAGGAGTTCGAGGCCGACGCCTGGCACCGCTTCACCGACTGGCTCCACACCGCCGACGCCGACCGGGTCGAATATCTCCTCATCGCCGGCGACATGGTCGAGGGCGTCGGCGTCTACCCGAACCAGGACGAGGAACTCGACATCGTCGACATCTACGAGCAGTACGAGCGATTCAGCGAGTACCTCAAGGAGGTGCCCGGGGACGTGGAGATCGTCATGATCCCGGGCAACCACGACGCGGTCCGCCTGGCCGAACCCCAGCCGGCCTTCGACGAGGAACTCCGGGATATCATGAACGCCCACGACGCCCGCATCTCGGGCAACCCCTCCACCGTCACCGTCGAGGGCGTCGACGTGCTGATGTACCACGGCGTCAGCCTCGACGAGGTGATCGCCGAACTGCCCGACGAGAAGGCCAGCTACGACGAACCCCACAAACCGATGTACCAGCTGCTGAAGAAGCGCCACGTCGCCCCGCAGTTCGGCGGGCAGACCCGTCTCGCCCCCGAGGAGGAGGACCACCTCGTCATGGAATCGGTGCCCGATGTCTTCCACACGGGCCACGTCCACAAGCTGGGATACGGCAAGTACCACAACGTCCTCGCCATCAACTCCGGCTGCTGGCAGGCCCAGACCGACTTCCAGAAGAGCGTCAACATCGACCCCGACGTGGGCTTCGCGCCCATCGTCTCGCTGGACACGCTGGACCTGCGCATCCACGACTTCGAGTAGGGCCGCGCAGTACCGAGAGTGAGACGGGTGCGACGCCGTCGTTTCGGGTCGAGCCGGTCTCAGCCGAGCAGCGGCGTCTCCTCGCCGGCGACGACGAGGACGAGACCGACCAGCGCGGCCACCGGATACGCGGGGTGTGCGGCGGCGAACTCGACCAGCGCCGTCGCGGCGCCCACGTCGGCGACGACCGGCGCGGTGTTCGCCGTCGACTGGCTGTGGATCGAGAGCCCGTGGGACGTGCCGATACTCGCGGCGGTGACGGTCGCCGAACAGACGATCGTCACCAGCCCGGCGATCCGAAGCGTCTGCCCGTCGAGCACCGTTCCCGTTCCGGCTTCGCCACCGAGTCTCGCCATCGAGCGTGTGCAGGCGTCACGACCGCATAAATCTACGTCAGACGCGGTCCGGGTCGGTGGCAGATCGACCGGTCCAAACCGCCGCGGGGACACCCGTCGATTGACCGGCTTAGCTCCCGATCAGCGGCGCTTCATCGCCGGCGGCGACGAGAACCAGTCCGACCAGCACCGCGACGGGGTAGGCCGGATGGGCGGCGGCGAACTCGACGAGGCCGGCGACCGCTCCCGCGTTGGCGGTGTAGGCCGCGGCCACACCGGTCGCGTTGGCGCCGCCCAGCCCGTAGTCCGTGGAGACGCTGGCCGCGGCGATACCGACCGAGAGGGCGATCATGAGGCAGCCGACGACCCGCAACACGTGCGCGCTGACGGCCGTCACCAGCCGCGATCCGATCCCGGAGGAGCTCATTACCGGATACGAACGGCTTCCAGTGACTTAACTGCGCGTTACACGGGACGGTCGGCGTCCGCGGGTGAGCCCCCGTCAGTTCGGCGGCGAACCCGTTCGGTCGGCGCGAAATCCTGCCGCGATCGCTGACAGCGCGCGGGTCTCGCCGCGCTGAGGGGAACTTATGTGGTCGGCGGGCGTGGGTTCGGGGTATGTCCGACGACTGGGACCCGGCGACCAAAGCACTGCACGTTGGCCAGGAGGAACCCGACGCGGCGACCGGCGCGCGCGCGCCGCCGATCTATCAGACCACGAGCTACGTCTTCGACGACGCCGACGACGCCGCCGAGCAGTTCGCCCTGGAGAAGCCGGGTCACATCTACTCGCGGCTGATGAACCCGACGAACGCGATGCTCGAAGAGCGCATCGCCTCCCTGGAGAACGGCGCCGCCGCCATCGCCACGTCCTCGGGGATGGCCGCGCTGAACCTCGCTACCTTCATGCTCGCGGACGTGGGCGACAACGTCGTCACCGCGTCGTCGCTGTACGGCGGCACCTACACCTACTACACGCACACGGCGCCGCGGATGGGCGTCGAGGCGCGGTTCGTCGACACGCTCGACTACGAGGCCTACGAGGAGGCCATCGACGACGACACCGCCTACGTCCACTTCGAGACCATCGGCAACCCCGCGCTGGTGACCCCCGACATCGAACGCATCGCCGACATCGCCCACGACCACGGCGTCCCGCTGTTCGTCGACAACACGTTCGCGACGCCGCATCTCTGCCGGCCGCTCGACCACGGTGCGGATCTGGTGTGGAACTCCACCACAAAGTGGATCCACGGCCACGGCACCACCGTCGGCGGCGTCCTCGTCGACGGCGGCTCGTTCCCCTGGGACGAGCACGCCGACTCCTTCCCGGAGATCGCCGAGCCGAACCCCGCGTATCACGGCGTCAACTTCCGCGAGCGCTTCGGCGACGCCGCGTTCACCTACGCCGCGGTCGCCCGCGGCCTGCGCGACCTGGGCTGCCAGCAGTCGCCGTTCGATTCCTGGACCACCATGCAGGGTCTGGAGTCGCTGCCCATGCGGATGGACCGCCACTGCGAGAACGCGATGGCCGTCGCCGAGCACCTCTCCGACCACCCTGAGGTCTCCTGGGTCACCTACCCGGGCCTCGACGACCACGAGACCCACGGCGAGGCGAGCGAGTACCTCGACGGCGGCTACGGCGGGATGATCACCTTCGGGCTGGAGGCTGGCTACGACGCCGCCCGGACCACCGTCGAATCGACGGAGATCGCCTCCCTCCTGGCGAACGTCGGCGACGCGAAAACGCTGATCATCCACCCCGCCTCGACGACCCACCAGCAACTGAGCGACGAGGAGAAGGCCGCCGCGGGCGTCACCGACGACATGGTCCGCCTCTCGGTCGGGCTGGAATCGGTCGACGACATCGTCGGCGACCTCGACCAGGCGATCGACGAAGCGACGAACTGAGGCCGGTCAGTCGAGCACGTCTTCGCCCTGCAGCACCTCGTGGAGGTCTTCCATCGTCTCGACGATAGTGTCGCAGGCGGGCGCGACGGCCGGTTTTGGGTCGAAGCCGACGGCCAGCCCCGCGACCTGCAACATCGGGAGGTCGTTGGCGCCGTCGCCGACGGCGACGGTGTCGGATCGGTCGGCGCCGACGACCGCGGTCAGCACCTCCAGGGCGTCGTCTTTGGTCCCCTCGATGAGCGGCCCCTCGACGGTGCCGGTCAGCGCTCGCGGGCGTTGCCCGCTCGCGTCTTCCGAGGCGCTTCGCGCCTCGCTCTCCCCGTCGGCGACCGGGAGCCGATTCGCGACGATGGCATCGACCTCGACGCCCTCCGTTTCGAGTGCGCGGGCGACCCCGCGCTCGAACCCGCCGGTGAGGATGGCGACGTAGACGCCGGCTTCCCGCAGCGCCGCGATCACGTCGGCGGCGCCCGGCCGCAGTTCCACCTGGTCGAAGGCGGCCTGTGCCTCCTCGTCGGGCAGATCCTCCAGCAGCGCACAGCGCTGGCGGAGGCTCTCGGCGTACTCGATCTCGTCGTTCATCGCCCGCTCGGTGATCGCCGCCATGTCGTCGGCGGTCCCGTTTCGCTCGCCCAGCAGGACGGTCATCTCCGAGTCCGAGAGCGTGCCGTCGAAGTCGAACGCGACTACGGTCATTGCTCGTCGGTTCGCCACGGGGGGATTCAAAGCCCCCGATTTCGGGTGGACGAGCGCCCGTCGGGTGCCGGAGCGGCGGCGTCAGTACTCGTCGTCGTCGCGGACCGGGACGTAGATCTCGCGGTCGGCGGTCGCGGTCGGGTCGCGGCCGGAGTCGTAGCGCTCGAAGACGGGCGCGGGTACGTCGTCGTCGCGGTCGCCGTCGAGTTCCTCCTCGTGGATCTCGACGACCATCTCCTCGACGGACTCGTACTCGGGGTGGAGGACGGCGTAGGTCGCCTGCGGGATCTCGACGGCCGTCAGCTCCGCCGAGAGACCGTCGGTGTCCGCGACCTCGCGGCCGGCGACGTAGGTGAACTCGCCGCTGTCGGCGTCCACGTCGAACATGACGGCGTAGCGGTCGGTGCCGACCGCGGCGTCGTCGAGGTCGTCGGCGTAGTCGTCGATCGAGTCCCACAGCGCGGCCTCGTCGACATCGGTCCCGCGGTGGGCGACGCCGGCGACCGTGAAGTTGCCGTGCCGTTCCGTCTCGGGCTCCTCTGTGTCGAGTACCATAGCGTGGCGTCGTTGGGTCGGGCCCGGCTTACGTATCCGGAATCGGGGGACCACTCCGCGAACAGGTCGCGTCCAGACCGGGGTGACCCGCAACCTGCGCTTGCGAGTTCAGCCGTCCGAACGGGACCGCCGTCTCGTCGCTGTCGGCGCCCGGGTCGGGTAACTCGACCTTACGGCCGCGGCGGCTCGCCGTCGTAGCCGTCCACGTCCTGATGAGACCACCTTTTTCGCCGGGGGTCGCTCGCTTCGCTCGGGACCACTCGGCGAAAAACGTGGGCGAAAAGGCCGCGTCTCGCTCCGCTCGGCGCGGCGAACCGCTCGCTTCGTTCGCGGACGAGGTGTCTCCCTACGGTCGCGGCGGCTCGCCGTCGTAGCCGTCCACGTCCCGATAGAAGTTCAGCAGCGCGAACTTCAGCTTCCCGGGCTCGACGTCGACCATCTCGCGGCGCTCCTCGGGCGGGAAGGTGGTGCGGACGGAGTAGTCGGACATCTCGACCTCCGAGCGCTCGGTGTAGCGCCGGTCGAGCAGGATCCGGGCGCCGAAGTCCTCGGGCGAGCGGACGACGCGGCCGAGCGCCTGGCGGGTCTTTCTGACGGTGGGGATCTCGACGGCGTAGCGCCAGCCGGCGCCCTCGCCGTCGTCCCGGCCGCCGCCCGACCCCGAGCCGCCGCGACCCGCGTCCCCGTCCTCACCGAACTCTGCGTCGTAGGCCTCCTGAACGGCCTCCATGCGGTCGTCGAGGTGAGGGTAGGGGACGCCGACGACGGCGACCGTCCGGGCGTCGTCGCCGTCGAAGCTCACCCCTTCCGCGAGGGTGCCCCACAGCGACGTGAACAGGACGGCGTCGTCGTCGTCGGTGAACCGCTCGCGCAACTCCTTGGCCGAGGTGCCCGGGCGGTCGAGGTAGGTCGCGCCGCCGGTGTCGACGCGCTGGTGGTAGCGCTCGGCCTCGGCGTAACTCGGGAAGAAGGCCAGGGTGTTGCCGGGCGTGAACCGCGCGGCGTCCTCCAGCGCGCCGGCGACGGTCGATTGGACCTGCATGTCGTCGCGCTTGCTGGCGAACAGGGCCGGCCCGTCGACGGCGTAGGTCCGCCGGCGCTCCTCGGGGAACTGCGGGCCGTAGGCCAGCGTCTCCGGGTCGTCGAGGCCGAGCACGTCCTCGGTCACGTCGAACGGCCGCAGCGTCGCGCTCATCAGCACGCCCGCGTGCAGGTCGCCGAACAGATCGGCGGTCACCTGACTCGGGATGCAGGTGTACAGCTCCGCGCGGCCGTAGATCTCGCCGGCCTCCCGCGGCCCGCCCTCCTCGGCGCGGCGGACGCTCACGACCGGGTACTGCCCCTCGGCGGCCGACTCGTCGAGCCACGCCTCGACGAAGGTGGCGGCCTGCAGCGTCTGGCACTCCTGGCGCGTGGTCGTCTCCCCGTTCTTGTAGGCCTCCTCGTAGGACTGGTCGAGTTCCCGCGCCAGGTCCAGCGTCCGGTCGAGTTCCTCGTGAAAGCCCGGTCCGGAGTAGTTCTGTAGAAAGGCGAGGGTCAACTCGTCGCGGGCGTCCTCGTTGTCGATCGACAGGTCGTACCAGTCCTCGCCGACCCCCTCGCGCTCGCCGAAGCCGAAGGCCTCGTCGTAGGCGTCGACCAGCGCCCGCCGGAAGGTGTCGAGGACGTTCAGCGCCCCCTCGGCGCGGGGGTCCTCGGCGCTCTCTAGCTCCTCGACCGCCTGGTCCAGCGTCGTCTCGGTGAGCGTGCGCCGGGCGTGGTCGCGGGCGGCGTCCTCGACGTTGTGGGCCTCGTCGAAGACGGCGATCACGTCCTCCGGGTCGCGGCCCAGCCACCGGAAGAACTGCTCGCGGATCATCGAGTCGAGCAGGTGGTGATAGTTGCAGACCACGAGATCGACCCCCTCCATGCCCTCCTTGAGGAGTTCGTAGCCGCACATGCCCTCCCGTTCGGCGTAGCCGTACACGTCCTCGGGCGTGCGCACGTCGTCGTAGAGCCACCCGTAGAAGGCGTCGGTGTCGGCGGTCAGGTTCCGGTAGTAGTGGTCGCAGACGTTCCGTTCCTCGCGCAGTTGGTCGATCTCCGCCTCGACCGACTCGAGTTCGTCCATCACCGCGCCGCGGGCGTCGGCCGCCTCGGCGCTGCCGTCCTGGCTCTCCTCCAGCAGCGCGCGCTGCTGGTCCTCCAGTTCGGCGCGGTTCTCCTCGGCGTCGACGAGTTCCCGGGTCGTATCGCGCAGCGCCTGACACTCCTCGTAGCCCACGTCGATGTGACACATCGACGCCTTCCCCTGGAAGACGACGGCGCGGATGGGCTCCTGGTCGGTGATAGCGGCCGCTTCGCGGACGAACTGGCGCATCTGCTGGTGGACGTTGGTCGTGATGACGACCGTCTTGCCCGTCTCGCGGGCGTACTCCAGCGCGGGCGCCAGCGCCGAGAGGGTCTTGCCCGTCCCCGTCGCGCCCTCGAAGAGGACGTTCCGCCGCTCGTCGAGCGCGTCGTAGATGGTCCCCATCGCCTCCGTCTGGTGGTCGTAGGGCTGGTCGTAGGGGAAAAAGCGCAGGTAGTCCGGATCCGGGTCTGACGCACTCGCCACTGTGGACATCTGTTTGCGCGCCCGGGTAAAAGCCCTGGCCCCACCGCGGCGGAAGTGGAACGGTCGCGACCACGATGGGATCGGCCGGAGCGCTCAGACCTCCGGTTCGAGGTAGACGGTGCGGACGCTGGCGTTGGCCGACTTCATCGCCTCCTCGATCTCGGTGATGGTCGCGTCGAGGTCGGTCCCGTCCAATCCGGGATGGAACTCCACGTCCGTGGAGACGACGATGCGCTCGGGGCCGAAGTAGACGGTGCGGAAGTCGACGATGCGCTCGACCTCCTCGCGGTCCTCGACGATGGCTCGGAGCCTTCGCTCCTCGTCGGCCGGGAGGCTCTCGCCGAGGATGAGCCGCTTGTTCTCCCAGGCGAGCGCGACGGCGAAGCCCATCAGCATGACCCCGATGAGCAGGGCGGCGATGGCGTCGTAGATCGGGTCGCCGGTCTGCTGTTCGAGGAAGACGCCGGCGAGCGCCAGCCCGAGTCCGA
This sequence comes from Halosimplex rubrum, assembly GCF_013415885.1. Taxonomy (NCBI): domain Archaea; kingdom Methanobacteriati; phylum Methanobacteriota; class Halobacteria; order Halobacteriales; family Haloarculaceae; genus Halosimplex; species Halosimplex rubrum. The sequence continues at coordinate 712,684 of NZ_CP058910.1, read as the reverse complement.
TGAGTGCGATGGTGTCCTCGGTCAGCGCCGTGAGGGTGGTCACGTCGCTGGTCTTGCGGAACGCCTCGCGGAAGCCCGACCAGTCGTTCTCCTCGATCTGAGTCTTCATGCCCGCGTAGGCCTTCCTGAACGCCCAGCTCTCGAAGGCGATGCCCAGCAGGAGCACCGTGTAGTTGACGAGGATCGGGTCGAACCCCGGCGGCTGGAAGGAGAGCCAGAGGAACTCGACGGCCTCGCCGCCCCCGCCGTGGCCGCCCGACCCGAACAGCGCGTTGAACCCGTGTTTCGCCGACTCCCAGCCGGCGATGCCGAACAGGAACACCGAGACCAGGAAGGCGTAGAAGAACTGCGCCTTGCCGTAGCCGAAGGGGTGGCGCCGGTCGGCCTCGCGACCGCCGTAGCGGAGGCCGATCAGCAGGAACACCTGGTTGCCGGTGTCGGAGATGGAGTGGTACGTCTCCGAGAGCATCGCGGCGCTCCCGGTCAACAGGAAGCCGGCGAACTTCATGATCGCGATGGCCCCGTTCGCGATCAGCGCCGCCATCACGACCGACTTGCTCTCTGCCATTGTCCGAGCCACTCCCGGACCAATCAAAATCCTTGGGTTTTCGCGGGTGACGGCCGGCCAGAGCGCGCGGGCGAGGGCGCGAGCCGAGGGAGTCTTCGGGCGGGGCCGCGAACTCGGGGTATGATCGCGGTCGTCTCGGACACTCACGGTACCGGCGGGCACCGACTCGAAGGGCGAACGCTGGAAGCCGTCCGCGAGGCGGAGCTGGTGATCCACGCCGGCGACTTCACCACGGAGGCGGTGCTCGACGCGTTCGAGGCGGAGACCGGGACCGAACGCGGCGGCGACGGTGGCGGCGCGGAGTTCGTCGCGGTGTACGGAAACAACGACGGCCCGGAGGTCCGGGGGCGGCTGACGGCGGAGCGGACCGTCGAGCACGCCGGCGTCCGGTTCGTCGTCGTTCACGGCCACGAACACGACGACACGTCGCTATCGCTGCTGGGGCGCCAGGAGCGAGCGGACGTCGTCGTGGTCGGGCACTCCCACGAGCCAGGGCGGCGACGGGTAGGGGCGGTCACGGTCCTGAACCCCGGGAGCCACGCCGACCCGCGCTGGTACCGCCCGGGCCACGCGGAACTGGAACCGACCGGGGAGGGGGCGACCGGCCGGCTGGTGGCGCCCGACGGGGAGGTCTTCGACGAGTTCGACCTCGCCGCCACGGGGCGGGAGTGACGACGGGCCGAAGCGGAGCGGGTCGAAGCGGGGCAGGGCGGGGCGGCGTGCATCCGTCCCTTCGACGGGGACGGAAAAGTAGCCGGCGGAAACTCAAACGGTCGTTTCACCGTCCGCCGGCGAGCGGACGCGTCCTGGCGTGTCGGACGGCGCTCAGCCCCGGACGTACCGGACGGCGCTCAGCCCCGGACGTACCAGACGGCGAAGGCGCCGGCGAGCACCGCGGCGCCGCCGAGGAAGAAAAAGGCGCCCGGTCCCAGTCCCTCGACGACGCCGGTCGAGGCGGCGGGGACGCCGGCGGGCGTCGGGGTATGGGCGGCGGCCGCGGCGCCCTCGCCGGCCGCGTCGGACCCGGCGCCCAGAGAGGGGAGGTCCCGGCCGGCCAGCGCCGAGACGACGAGGCTGACGACGGCGAGCAGGCCGACGGCGCCGAGCAGTCGCGAGAGGGCCGTCCTGATGCTGGTCGACTTCTCCTGGTCGCCGGCGAAGATGACCAGCGGCTGGTCGGCCGGGGCGTAGACGTCCATCTCGCGGCCCTTCTGGGAGTAAGCCGTGTCGACGACTTCGACGGCGCCGGCCTCCTGTAGGTTCTCCAGATGGTACTGTGCGTTCTGCAACGAGGTGTCGACCCGTTCGGCGAGCTCCGCCGGCGGTGCGGGGGACTCGTGGAGTTCGCCGAGGAGGCGACGGGCGGTCTCCGAGGAGAGGGCAGAGAGGAGGTCGTCGGCGTCGTCGCTCTCGACGCCGACTACCCGCGGCTCCGCGTCCTCGGCCGCGGTGGTGTCGGGTTTGGAGGGCAGCAGCGACATCTCACGTCGCGCTTTGGTCCCCTGCAGTATCAGTCTTACCACCTGACAGACGCGCCAGGCGTCGTTCGTCGAGGTTGGCGGCGCTATCGCCACCCCGCCGACGGTTCGGCGCTGTCCCCAGCGGGCGCACCGGGGACTGTCGCCGTGCCGAAACCTCTTTGCCCGGTGGCGCGGTAGCCGGCGTATGCAGATCGGTGATCTGGTCTCGTGGTTCTTCGAGGACCCCGTTCTCGTGGCCATCGTCGCGATCATCCTCGGGTTCGTCTTCCTCGTCTACCTGTTCCTCCGCCGGACCGCCCAGGGGTTCAAAGAGGGCATGGACCGGGGCCGGCAGTAGCGGCGTCCGCGCGTCTCGTCGGTCGGCTCCGATCGCTCATTCGACCGCCCGTTCGACGGCCGACAGCGCCGCGTCGATATCCTCGTCGTCGACGTCCCAGTGCGTACAGAAGCGTACCCGATAGTCGCCGAAGGCCACGCAGCCGACGCCCTCGCGCTCGCAGGCGTCGACCACCTCGTCGGCGGGGTCGGCCGTCTCGGCGACGACGATGTTCGTCTCCGGTTCGGGGACGGCGACCCCCGGGATGTCGTCGAGCCCCGCGGCCAGCCGCCGGGCGCGCTCGTGGTCGGCGGCGAGGCGGTCGCGGTTCTCCAGCGCCCGGAGTCCCGGCGCGGCGAGGATGCCGGCCTGGCGCATCCCGCCGCCCATGAGCTTGCGGTGGCGGCGGGCGCGCTCGACGAACTCGTCGCTCCCCGCCAGCACGGAGCCGACCGGCGCGCCCAGTCCCTTCGAGAGACAGACCATCGCCGAGTCGACTTCGCGGGCGATCCGCTCCGCCGAGGTGTCCAGCGCCGCGGCGGCGTTGAACAGCCGCGCGCCGTCGAGGTGGACCGGCACGTCGCGTTCGCGGGCTACCCCGGCCGCGGCGTCGACGGCCTCGGGCGCGATGGCGGTGCCGCCCTTGCTGTTGTGGGTGTTCTCCAGCGCGAGCAGGCCGGTGCCGGCGCGGTGGCCGTCGGCCGGGACGTACGCCTCGCGGACCTGCTCGGCCGAGATCACGCCGCGGTCGTCGCCGTCCACCGGACGAGTCTGGACCCCGGAGTGCTGGGCGACGCCGCCGAGTTCCCACTTGTAAACGTGGCTCTCGCGTTCGAGGACCGCCTCCTGACCGCGCTCGGTGTGGGTGCGGACGGCGACCTGGTTGCCCATCGTCCCGGAGGGGACCAGGAGGGCGTCGTCGAAGCCCAGCACGTCGGCGACGCGGGTCTCCAGCTCGTTGACGGTCGGGTCCTCGCCGTAGACGTCGTCGCCGACATCGGCGTCGCGGGCGGCCTCGCGCATCGCCTCGTCGGGCTTCGTGACCGTGTCGCTGCGCAGGTCGATCATAGCACCCGGTTGGCGCTCGCGCGGGAAATAGGTGGCTCGCCGACCGCCGTCAGTGCTGGTCGACCAGTTCCTCGGGCGTCCGCTCGCGGCCGTTGTAGTCGATGCGGAACGCGGCGGACCCGCCGGTGCGGGTGAAGTCGGTCACGTCGCCGGTGACGGCGTAGGTGTCGCCGTAGCCGGTGTTGCCGGTGAACCCGCTGACGGTGACGGTGCCGTCGCCGTTGTCGGTCACTTCGTCGTTGCCGGAGGTCGAGCGCTTCGGGCCGGCGTTACCGATCGGACGGACGGTGCCGTCGACGGTGAGCTCGTAGGGGACCTCGCCCTCCTCGGTCGCGACGACAGCGAGCAGGTCGGTCGCTGGCGCGGTGTCCTCGACGATGCGCCACTCGGCCTCCCGGAGGAGGTAGTCGCCGTCCCCGCCGGTCTGGGTGAAATCCGTGATCGCGCCGTCGACGGCGTACACGTCGCTGTAGCCCGGGTTCCCGGTCGTTCCCGTGACGGTCGTCGTGTCGCCGCTCGTCGAGATGGCGTCGTTGCCGCCGGGCGAGGCGCCGCGGCGGTCCGAGAGCGTCACGGCGCGGACCGCCCCCTCGACGGTGAACTCGTAGTCGACCGCGCCCTCGGTCGCGCCCATCACCTCGACGAGTCGCTCCTGGGGGGTGGCCTTCCCGAGCAGGTACTGCTCGGCGGCGGGGTTGCGGACGTAGTGGCTCACGTAGCCGAGGTCGTGGAAGATCTCGATGGCCTCGACGACCGTGCCCGCGTGCTCGCCGGTGCCACGGTAGACGCCGGTGATGCCGTCCGGCGACTCCGGGCCGTCGAGGTGGACCTTCTCCTGGCTCGTCCCGTCGACGAAGTGCAGGTCGACCTGCGAGATCAGCTCCCCGGGATAGGTGTCCATCTCCAGGAACTGCCCCGGCCGGACGGTCGCCCGCGAGTCGGTGAACGTGACCGACTTCCCGCCGGCGTCGCAGTCGGGCGCGTCGTTCGCCACCGTCCACTCGTTGCCGTCGAGATCAGCGAACGTCACCGATTCGATCACGCGCCCGGGCGCCCCGAAGGTCTCGGGCCTCCCCTCCCCGACGGTGACGACGCTCCCGTCGTCGAACACCGCCCGCGCGCTCACGGCGCTCCCCCAGTCGTCGACGCTGACCGTCGAACACTCGACCGTCGTCGTCGGCTCGACAGTTTCGTCGGTTGCGGCCGCCGTTGCACCGGTTGCGACCGCCGAGAGCGCCCCCAGGGCGCTCGACGCGAGGAAGGTGCGTCTCGTGTTCCGCAGTGGTCGGTCCGTCATAGCACGCTCCCCGGTAGGGGGAACCCCCTATTTCGTTATAGGCCCACAACTCCCGGTAGGCACGGGTTATCGACCCCGCGCTTTCACCGGATCGCGACGCTACCGTCGCCGGTGCGGTCGGGCGTGTATGTGATTCGATACCTCGTCACAAATTAGCACTTTACGCCTCGGCTACGCGTTCCGCACGTGACTTCGCTGCCCGACCACTACGAGACCGTCCGCGAACGCGACGACTACGAACCGGTCGAGGGGGCCGTCGGTCCGGTCCCGGCCGCCGAGCGGCGGCGGTTCGTCGCCGTCGACGACGGGGGCGTCCTGACCCGAACCGACGAGCGCCGGACGCTGGTCGCGACCGGGGTCGGGATGACCGGTCCGCCCCACCTCGGCACCGTCGGCCAGTTCCTGACCGCGGTCGCGCTGCAGGAGGCGGGGCTGGACGTGCAGTTCGTGATCGCCGACCTGGAGCCGTATCACAGCGGTGTACCGCTCGACCGCGTGCGGGCGCTCGCCGAGCGCTACCGCGCGTTCGCGCTCGACCTGGGCTTCGACCCCGATCGGGGCCGGCTCCGCACCCAGAGCGAGGCCCGCGAGGTGATGCACACCGCCCAGCTGCTGGCGCCGTACTACGATCCCGAGGCGTGGGACGAGGGCCGGGATGCCGGCGACGGCGACGCCGCCGCGGACGCCGATCCGCCGCCGACCGAGTGGGAGCGGGCCGTGCGCGAGGCCTACGAGGCGGCCGACGGGGAGCAGGGACCGGCGACCGCCGCGGTCGAGCGTTCGGGACCGACCTCCGAGGCCGCCGACTACCACAGCGCGGTCCTGCACGGCGCCGACTTCCTCCACCCGCTGTACGCCGGCGACTACGAGCAGTTGGTCCTCCAGCTCGGGGTCGACGAGCGCCATCTGACCCGGATGACCCGCCGGTTCCGCGACGCCGCGCCCGTGGAGGGCGGCGTGGCGGGACTGTACACTCGGATGCTCCCGGGATTCGACGGGACGCCGAAGATGGCGAAGTCGATCCCCGGATCCGGCGTCTCGCTCGCGATGGCCCCCGCCGAGATCCGCGATCGGATCGGAGGGGATTCGGGTGGCGACCCCGCCCGGTCGCCGGTCTTCGGGGCGATGTGTCTCGCCTCGCACTACGACGCCGAGCGACTGGACCGACTGGAGGCGGCCTGTGAGGCAGGGGGCGATGAGTGGGACCGAGCGAAGGCGGCGTACGCCGAGTTCGTGGTCGGACTGGCCGAGCGCTGGCGGGCGACCGGCGACTGAGACCGACGGATCAGGCGCCGAGGAGCGCGCGGACGGCGATCGACCGGACGGTGTCTCTCGCACGCGGTCTGAACGTGACCGCCGTTCGGACAGCCGTGCCGACCGACGGGACGGGCCAGCGGGTACCGCGGCTATCCCGGCCGCGCTCCCCCCGGACGGTCTCGGCCGGGATCAACCTAGTTGTTGTATTCGAGGTCACCCAGTCCGTCGTCGTCCGTCGAGTCGTCATCGGACGTTGCACACATGTCTTCCACGTCGATGTCCTCTGTGTCGTCGAGCATTCTTTCGGCGACTTCTATCGTCGATTCCGGTTCGTTTTCCCCGGGATCGTCGGCCGTCCGGTCGTCCTCCGTCTCCGCGTCGGACGTGACGATGGTCCGCAGATCCGTGGCGATCTCGGTCGCCTTCTCGGCGTCGGTCTCCTCGCGGTACTTGTAGATGTGTTCGGCCTGCCGCCGCTTCGTCTCGAGGATCTCCCGCGTCCGGTCGAGGTTCTCCGACCGTAGCTGGAGCGCCTCGCCGTCGACGTGCCTGGCGAGTTCGCTCGACGGGTCGGCTCTGACCGTCCCCTCGATCTCTTCGAGTTCGGCGATCGCCGACTCGTGGCGCTCGATCGCGACTTCGGCGAGCGCGATCCACTTCGTGAGTTCGTCGGCGCCAGGGTCGTCGCTCGGCTCCAGGCTCTCGAAGAGCCCGACGCGGAACCCCTCGTCCGTCCAGACGCCCGCGTCGACGAAGCAATCGACGAGCGCCGTCGCCTGCGCCTCGGAGTCGACTTCGGCGGGCCCGTAAGCCTCGCCGCGGACGCCCGCGATGAGGTCCGAACGCGGGACCGTCTCGTCGGCCACGTTCCCGACGCCGTCCCACTTGACCAGATGGAACGCCTCCCGCAATACGGCCCCGCAGGCGCCGCCGAGGGCGACCGTCTCCGGGTCCAGCGCCCCGTCGAGACGGACTATCCGTTCGCCATCCCGCGTCGACGCGAGTATCGCTCGTTCGCGACTGTCCGACATCCGCTCGAACTCGTCGAATTCCCGGGTCACTTGTGAGCGCTACGTGGTATCACCGCGGGGTAGTTCTTTCCCCGACGGGACCGGCGGGCGATGTCACCACGTCGTCCGTGTGCGATGTCGTCGCGTCGGTCCGTGCGGTCGCGGATCGGCCCCGAGGATCGCAGAAAGTCGGGACGAAACCGGTTTCACGTCGCCGCCCGACCACCCCGGCATGGACGCGCGCGTTCGCGAACACGCCGAGATCATCTGTGACCACTCCGTCGACCTGCAGGCGGGCGACGAGGTCGTCATCGACGCCCACCCCGAGGCCGAGGACCTGGTGGCCGCGCTGCACGAGGTCGTCGCCGACCGCGGCGCTCACCCCCTCGTGATCCAGGACCGGATGGGCAAGCGCTTCCGGCGAGCCTTCCTCCGCAACCACGACGGCGACTTCGAGCTGCCCGACCACCAGATGGCGCTGTACGAGGAGATGGACGTGTACATCGTGATCCGCGGCAGCGACAACGTCACTCAGACCAGCGACGTGGACCCCGAAACGTCGACGGCCTACGAGGCCGCGGTCCAGCCGTTGCTGGCCGAGCGACTGTCGAAGCGCTGGTGTCTCACGCAGTACCCCGCCCCCGCCAACGCCCAGCTCGCCCAGAAGAGCACCGAGGGCTACGAGAACTTCGTCTGGGACGCCGTCCTCCGCGACTGGGACGAACAGCGCGAGTTCCAGGCCCAGATGGTCTCGATTATGGACGACGCCGAGGAGGTGCGGATCGTCTCCGGGGACTCGACGGACGTGACGATGAGCGTCGCGGGCAACCCCACGCTCAACGACTACGGCGAGCGCAACCTCCCCGGCGGCGAGGTCTTTACCGCTCCGGTCCCCGACTCCGTCGAGGGCGAAGTCTACTTCGACAAGCCGCTGTACCACCAGGGTCGCGAGGTGACCGACGTGTACTGCAAGTTCGAGGACGGCGAGGTCGTCGAGCACTCCGCCGGGAAGAACGAGGACGTGCTGACCAACGTGCTGGAGACCGACGAGGGGTCGAACCGCCTCGGCGAGCTGGGCATCGGGATGAACCGCGCCATCGACGAGTTCACGTACAACATGCTGTTCGACGAGAAGATGGGCGATACGGTCCACATGGCCGTCGGCCGCGCCTACGACGACACCGTCGGCGAGGGCAACGAGCAGAACGACTCGGCGGTCCACGTCGACATGATCGTCGACATGAGCGACGAGTCGTACATCGAGGTCGACGGCGAGGTCGTCCAGCGCAACGGTACCTTCCGGTTCGAGGAGAGCGAGGCCGAGTGACTGGAGGGAACGAGGCCTCGTACCGAAGCGGCGACCGCCGGGAGCCGCGGAGGAATAGCGAGACGCGAGCGAAGTGAGCGTCTCGGAGGGTCGAACGGTGAACGGAGCGAGCCGTGAGGACGGGTTCGAGGGGTCAGTGAAAGCGACGCGTCGAACGACGGATTTAGCCAACCAGCGCGCCGAAGACGGCCCGCTCGACCTTCTGGAGGTGTTCGCCGGCGGTGGCGGGCGAGCAGCCGACGGCGTCGGCCACGTCCTCGTGGGTCGCCTCGCGGGGAGCCTCGTAGTAGCCGACGGCGACCGCGGCTTCGAGCACTTCGCGCTGGCGGGCCGTCAGCGCGTCGAGCAGGCGGCCGCCCTCGGGGTGGTACTCGCCGGTCTTCTCGACCGTGATCTCGTAGCCCGGGGGTTCGTCGAACTCGGCGGCGGTGGCGAACGCCGCCTCGGTGCCGATCAGCGTCACCCGCTGGCCGCCCCGCTCGGTGAGTTCGATCGGCATGTCGCGAACGAGTTCGAGGTCGCGTCCGCGGGCGAGCATATACTCGACCAGATCGTTCGTCTCGACGCGGGAGTACGCCCACCCGTGGCCCTCGTCGTCGACGGCGACGGTGAACTCGCGGACCTCGGGCGTGTCGGTCATGATCTCACGGTAGCGGTCGACGTCGCCGGATAGCTCGGTCAACAGCGTCACGGTCCCGTCGCCCAGGTCGTTCATCCGGTGGATCGCCTCGCCGGTCACGTCGGGGTCGCGAGCGATCGCCTCGCCGACGGGGTGGAACCCCTGGCCCTCGGTCGGACTCACCAGCAGCGTGACGTACCGCATGGGCGGGCGTACGGCCCGCTCGGCAAAGGTTCGTCGATTCCCGGACCAGCGGTGACCCGTTCCGGCCCGACGGGCGGTGTCACACGCCCGCGCTGTCGCGGCGCTGTCTGCCCTTGACGAGGACGAACGAGAAGCCCAGGCACACGAGTGCGAACAGTACCACGCCCGCGACCCAGTAGCCGAACAGGTCGGCGGCGGCGAGGTAGTTCGGTGGGACCAGCAGCGCGAGCAGGAGGTACTGTCGGCGCTCGATACCGCGGAGCCGCGCCCGGAGGGCGTCGTCGTCCATACGGCCTCGATACGACATCGATCCGTCAAAATTCCATCGGCCGGTGAGCTGGGGTCGCCGCGGCCCGTCGTACTTTGTGGCTCGCTCCCGAACTCGGCGTATGGAGGAACTCACCGAGGGCGTCTACGCGTTCACCGAGACGATCGAGACCGACGACGGCGAGCGGGCCTTCCACCCGGCGGCGGTCGAGACCGAACGCGGGCTCCTGTTGCTGGACGCCGGTCTCGGGGGTCAGGCCGAGGCCCTGGGCGCGGAGATCGAAGCGGCCGGCTTCGAGTGGGCGGACGTGTGGGCCGTGCTGATAACACATCAGGACGGCGACCACGCGGGAGCGCTCGCGAGCGTGCGCGAGGAGACCGACGCGGTCGTGTTCGCTCACGAGGCCTGCGCGCCGTACGTCGACGGCCGGGAGGAGCCGATCAAGGGCGACGGCGAGCGCTATCCGCCGGTCCCGGTCGACGTGGAACTCGTCGGCGAGGAGACCGTCCGGACGACCGCCGGACCGATGCGGGTGGTCTACACGCCCGGCCACGCGCCGGGGCACGTCTCGCTGTACCTGCCCGAGGAGCGACTGCTGCTGGCCGCCGACGCGCTGACGGCCGCCGACGGGGAACTGCAGGGCCCCAGCGAACACTTCACGCTCGACGTGACTGAGGCGGGCCAGTCGGTCGCCCGGCTCGCGAGTCTGGCCGTCGACGGCGTCCTCTGCTATCACGGCGGGTTCGCCGCGGCCGACGACGACCGGATCGCCGCGATCGGCCGGTCGATCGAGGGCTGAGCCCGCGACCGAGCGTTCGACTCGCTCGCGACCGACCCAGCGCCGGTCCGGACGGCCCACTCGCGCACTACGGCGGGAAAAACCGCGGCAGTTTTTGCGACGGCCGGACCCGCGTCGTTCGCCCGTCTGACGCCCGTCTGACACCGGGTTTTCAGTCCATGAGAATCGTTCCGACAGGTATATAGGTGGTTGCTACATGTTGTCATGCATGGCGCCGGATATGGTCGCTGAAGCCGAGGTGGAAACGAACGCCGAAGTCATGGCCTCCGTCGAGGAGGGCCCCACCGAGACGCTCGTAATCGCCGACATCAGCTGCGACGACGCCTATCTCACAGCGCCGCTCGCCGACACCGCCACCCTCGCGGAGTGGCGGTGACGGCCGCCCCGTTCCGTTCCGCCTCGGCGTTTCCGTCGCCGAGTCCGTGACGACTCGGCCCGCCGATCGGCCCGATTCTCACTGTTCGTGACTGCGGTCGCCCGTCTCGTCGCCGTCACTGCGGTCGTTCTACCGTCGGGAAGCGGCCGTCCCGGCCGTCCCGACTGTGTCGACAGTGTCGATGGTGTCCTCGGCGCCGTCCGGAGAAAACAAGCGTTATACCCCGGCGAGCGGATCCCACCCGCATGAAGGTACTCGTCACGGACCCGATCGCGGACGCGGGTCTGGACCGGCTGCGCGATGCGGGCCACGAAGTCGAGACAGCCTACGATGTCGAGGGTGAGGCGCTGCTGGACGCCGTCGCGGACGCCGACGCGATGGTCGTCCGCTCGGGCACGGAGGTCACCGCCGAGGTGTTCGCCGCCGCGCCGACCCTCCAGATCGTCGGCCGCGCCGGCATCGGCGTCGACAACATCGACATCGAGGCCGCGACCGACCACGGCGTCATCGTCGCCAACGCGCCCCAAGGCAACGTCCGTGCCGCCGCCGAACACTCCGTCGCGATGGCCTTCGCCACCGCCCGTTCCATCCCGCAGGCCCACAACCGCCTGCGCGACGGCGAGTGGGCCAAGGGCGACTTCCTCGGCACCGAACTCAACGAGAAGACGCTGGGCGTGGTCGGCTTCGGCCGCGTCGGCCAGGAGGTCGCCCGCCGGCTCGACGCGCTCGGCATGGATCTCGTCACCTACGACCCCTACATCAGCCAGGAGCGCGCCGAGCGCTTCGGCGCCGAACTCGTCGACAGCCTCGACGAGTGTCTCGCCCGCGCCGACTTCATCACCATCCACACGCCGCTGACCGACGAGACCGAGAACATGATCGGCGAGGCGGAGCTCGCCCAGCTCGAAGGCGGCTACGTCGTCAACTGCGCCCGCGGCGGCATCATCGACGAGCCGGCCCTCGCCGAGGCCGTCGAGGACGGCCTGCTCAAGGGCGCCGCCATCGACGTCTTCGCCGACGAGCCGCTCGACCCGGACAACCCGCTGCTCGACGTGGACGACGTGGTCGTCACACCCCACCTCGGTGCCTCCACGGAGGCCGCCCAGGAGCACGTCGCCACCTCCACCGCCGACCAGATCGTCGCCGCGTTCAACGGCGAGCCCGTCCTCAACGCGCTGAACGCCCCGTCGATGGACGAGAGCGCGTTCCCCGCCGTCGAGCCGTACCTCGAACTCGCGGACACCGCCGGCACGATCGCCGTCCAGCTGTTCGACGGCGGCGTCTCCGACGTGGAGGTCACCTACGCCGGCGACATCGCCGAGCACGACACCGAGATCGTCACCGCCACCGCGCTCAAGGGCGTCTTCGAGGACGTCGTCGAGACGCAGGTCAACGCGGTCAACGCCGAGCGCATCGCCGAGGAACGCGGCATCGACGTGACCGAGTCCAAGACCAGCTCCGCCGAGGACTTCCAGAGCCTGATCACCGTCACCGTCTCCGACGGCGAGGAGTCCATCAGCGTCTCCGGGACGCAGTTCGCCGGCGACGACGCCCGCATCGTCCGCATCGACGGCTACCGCGTCGACGCCGTCCCGCACGGCCACATGCTCGTCGCCCGCAACGAGGACGTGCCCGGCGTCATCGGCTTCATCGGCACCGTCCTCGGCGAGTCCGACGTGAACATCGCCGGCATGTTCAACGGCCGCGAGACCATCGGCGGCGAGGCGCTGACGGTGTACAACCTCGACGACCCCGTCTCCGAGGACACCGTCGCGCGACTGCTCGACGACGAGCGCGTCACCGACATCACGCAGATCTCCCTGAACGGGCAGTAAGCTCGCTTTTCGCACCGGTTCGGTCGATACTCGGCGCGTTCGAAAACGAAGGTTCCTCCCCACGCGACGGCCGCGACTAGCCCAGCAGTTCGCGGAGCCGGCCGAGCGGGCCGGTCGAGCGCTCGCCGTCGCGCTCGGCGGTCCGGTCGGCTCCGGCGGTGCGGTCGGCGTCCGCGGAACGGCCGGCTTCGATGTCGAACTCGTCGGTCACGAGTGGTTCGTCGCGGCAGGCGTCGCGTCCCTGGAGGACGCGTTCGTAGCGGTCGACGACGTGCTGGAGGTCGGCCTCGCTCGATTCGAGACGTCGTTCGAGCGTCGCGACTCTCGCTTCCAGCAGCGCGATCTTCGCCAGGTAGAGCGTTTCGGCCGTGTGGTCTACCGTGAGGTCGGTCCGGCCGGCGGCTCCGGCGTCGGTCCCGCCGGTCGCTCCGGCGTCGCTCGTCGAGTGGCCGCACGACTCGCCCGCCGACTGGCGGTCGGTGCATGGGTAGAGCTCCCCCTGTTCTGGTGGGTCGGCGTTCGCGGCCATGCCTCCGAACCGAGGTGTCGCTCGCGGAAAAAGACGGGGCAGACGGACACCCGACGCGCGTCTGACGCCCGTTCCGATCCGGTCGCAGTCTTGCGGTCTACCGCCTCGTCGTCTCGACGCGCTCGCGAGCGTGCCGCTTCGCTTCCCGCCCTCGGTCGCCCGACCGCCGCGCGCCGTCGCTCAGACCCCGTCGAGGAACGACCGCAGCTCCTCGGTCGCGCGCTCGCGGCGGTCGCGGAAGACGCAGTGGCCTGCGTCGTCGACGTGCAGCAGCCGACCGTCCGGGAGCCGGTCGACGGCCGCTCGGTCGCGCTCGCGGGCCGTCTCGTCGACGTCGGCACGGAGGACGAGCGTCGGCGTCTCGATCCCGGGGAAGGCCGCCTCGGGGTCGACCCACCCGCTCGCGAACACCTCGACGATGTTGGGGCTGACCCGCAGGCGGGCGTCCGCGAGCAGGCTCGCCAGTTCCTCGTCGCCGGCAGCGACGTGGCCGGCGAGTTCGTCGTCGGCGTCGAGCAGCTCGGCCTTGGTGTGGTCCTGCCACCAGAGGACCCGCTGGCGGATCCCCTCGAGTTCCGCGTCGTCCACGCGGTCCTCGCCGCGGTTCTCGGCGTTGTGGCCCAGCAGACAGGCCGGGTCGACCGCGACGACGGCCCGCGGACGGTCGGGGTAGTTTGCAGCGGCCGCCAGCACCGTGTCGCCGCCCATGGAGTGCCCGACGAGGATCGGGTCCGCGACGTCGAGCCCGTCGAGCAGCCCGACGAGGTCGGCGGCGCGCGTGTCGGCGTCGTAGCCGGATTCGGGGGCGTCGGACTGGCCGTGGCCGCGGGCGTCGTAGCAGACCACGTCGTAGTCGTCCGCCAGGTCGCGGGCCAGCGGCGTCCGGCAGCGCCCGTCGTCGAAGACGCCGTGGGCGACGACCACCGTCGGGCCGTCGCCGCCGGTGCGGGCGTAGTGCAGTCGTACCCCGTCGTCGACCTCGACGAACGCCTGTTCCCACTCGGCGGGCGGCCGCGCTTCGACCGTCATGGCCCCTCGTACGTCGATCGGGCGGAAAAGCGTGCGGACACCGGCACCGCGCGCCGCCACTCCACCGCTCCCGTCGCGTTCTGTCGTCGCACGGGCGACGCGAGGAAAAGGCACATGGGCCCTCGGTCCGGAGTGTCGGGTATGTCAGAGCGGACGGACGAGCGGGTCGAGGACCGCTTCGACGGCGACCTCGGCGACGCCGACGACGGCGACGTGGGCTTCAGCGACGACGAACTCGGCGTCGACGTGGACGCGCTGACGAGCGGGCCGGACGGCGGCGGCGGGTCGACCGCGACCCCGGACGCCGAGGGCGAGTCGAGCGCCGCGTCGAGCACCGCATCGAGCACCGACTCGGGACCGAGCCTGCGCTCGCGGCTCACGCCCTCTCTCGGTCGCCCGAGCCTCGGGATCAGCGTCCCGTCGCTGCGCTCGTTCCTGCTCGCCGCGGTCGTCGTGGTCGGCGGGATGTTCGCGGGGAGCGCCGTCCCCTTTATCGGGTCGGTCACCGGTCTGGTCGGCCTGTTCCTGGGGGCCTTCCTCCTGGGCGCGGCCAGCGGCACCCGCCGGTACGTCCCGGTCGCGGTCGCCGGCGCGGGCGCGGCCGTCTTCGCGACGATGATGCAGGGCGTGCTCACGCTGACGGCCGTCGAGAGCCTCGGCCTGGCCCCGACCGCCGCGCTCGGCGCGACTACCGGCATCCTCGTCGCCGTCGTCGGCCACTACTTCGGCCGAGACCTGCGCGACGGGCTCACCCGCGACGTGTAGGGCTCCGTCGTCAGTCGGGCAGCGACCACTCGTCGCCGTCGCGTTCGGCCACGTCCTCCTCGGCGAGCCGTTCGAGCGCCTCCTCGACGACCTCCGGGGGGGCCTCGACGCGGCGACTCAGTTCCTCGACGGTGCCCGCGCGGGTGGCGAGCGCCGAGACCACGTCGCCCAGCAGCCGGGCGTCCTCGCCCTCGAACTGGTCGGTCAGCTCGCCCATCACCTCCGCGAGGCGGCCGTGGACCCACCGCTGTGCCAGCGACAGCTCCCGGTCTAAGTCCTGCAGGCGGTCGAGTTCCGCGGCGAGTTCGCCCGTGTCCGACTCCTCCTGAACCTCGGCGTCGATGGAGACGTGCCGGCAGGTGGTCACGTCGATGGAACTGCCGGGGTAGGCGCTCTTGGTGCCGAACGTGTACGGCGAGACGGTCACTTCCAGCCGGAGGTTGCGCGCGATGCGGAAGTACTTGCGGCGCTGGTCGTCGACGCTGCTCTCGACGAGGCCCGCGTCGTCCAGCCGTTCGAGGTGGTCGATGACCGCCTTCGGGCTCACGCCGATGTACTCGCTGATCTCCGTGACGTAACAGGGCTTGTGCGCGAGCAACCGGAGGATCCGCCGACGGTTGGCGTTGCCCAGCAGGTCGAGCAGTTCGGCGGAGTCCATTCACCTGAGGTTCGCGGTCGAGCCTGATAAGCGTGTCCCCGGCGCCCCGTTGCAGTCGTGCGGTCGGTGGGACGCCGAGTCTCAGGACGGCAGCCGCGGGAACGCGCGGGCGGCGAGGGCGACGGCGACGACCGAGGTGACGACGCTCCCCACGGTCAGGACGACTCCGGAGGCGGTGAGCCCGCCCGCCGAGAAGAGCGCGCCCGTCTCGTAGCGCAGCGGCGGGTGGAGGCCGAAGCCGTAGTCGACGAGGTCGTTGCCCAGCGCGAGCGCCAGCGCGAGGCCGAGCGCGCCGGGAGTGGTCCGCCCGAAGTGCGGCAGGAGGTACGCCTCGGGGATGAAGAGGAGATGTGTGATCAGCACGCCGAAGTAGCGCCACACGTCGGGGTAGTACAGCCCGAAGTGGAGGTTCAGCGCGAGCGCGAGCCACAGTCCGGTCTCGACCAGCCAGACGAACGATATCGTGTACAGGTAGGCGAGCACGAGGTTGGCGGGCGCGGCGTCGAGTCGGCGGCCGAGGTTCGGCAGCAGCGTGGCGAGCGCCAGCGCCATCAGCAGCGTCGCGACCGGCGAGTCCATGTACACCGGCCACGCCAGCGTGTCCACCTCGGGCAGCGTCTCCAGGTAGAAGAACACGCCGACGAACACGCCAGCGACGTTGGCGAAGATCAGCCAGACGAGACTCGGGGCGTTCTCCAGGTAGTACCGGGCCCACCGCCGCGGCACGACGGCGTGGCGGCCGGCCGCTTCCCCGTCCGCCCGCTCGTCGCCGACCGACTCGTCCATGGTCGACTCCGAGTCCCCCGACCACATAGCCGTACCGGAGCCGTAGACGCCCGCGGACCTCCCCTGTCACCTCGCTGACCGACCTCGGTGCGGTCGCGTCGCGGTCGCGTCGTGCGGTCTGAAAGCGCGTCGGCATAAGGCTACCGGGGAAGACTTATGCGTTACCATGGTTGTGATCCACTCGCACAGCAATGTTCGAACAGTTCTCCAGCGGCTACTACCTGGGGCGGCTCTACGTCGAACCCAGAGAGAGCGACGCGGCGGCCATCGCGGCCGCCCAGCACGAGCGGGTCAACGAGCAGTTGTACGCGGGCGAGGGGGTCTCCCGGACGGACCTCCCGCTGGTCATGAAACTGGAGAACACACACTTCACCGTCTACGGCGACGAGCGCGTCCCCGCCGACACCGTCGCGATCCCCGAGTCGCTCGTCGAAGAGACGAACGTCCGCAACCCGCCTTCGCTCCGGGAGGTGTTCCTCGCCAAGGCCGAGCGCGCCAGGCAGCTCCTCTCGGTCGCCGCCGGCACCCCCACCAGCGAGGAAGCGATGGACGAAGCCGTCCCCGACCACCCCCTCGACGACGGGTTCGGGGGACCGGCCGGGATCTGAGCGGCGACCGGCGGGACGGCCCGGTCGTCCGACGAACGAGTGGATTCAAGTCCGCCGCGGCGGAAGCGACTCCCATGAACGCCGGAGACCGCGTCCGCGTCGACCGCGCGGACCAGAGCTACGAAGGGGTCCTCCTGCCCTCGACGACGGGCGAACACCTGGTCGTCAAACTCGACGGGGGGTACAACGTCGGCGTCGACCGGAGCGAGGCCGACGTGGAGGTCCTCGAATCGGACGTGTACGACGTCGAATCGGCCCAGGCCGAGAGCGACCGGTCGACCATCGAGTTCGACGACGAGCTGCCCACCGTGTCGCTCATCTCGACCGGCGGGACCATCGCCTCGACGGTCGACTACCGCACCGGCGCCGTCACCGCGCAGTTCGACGCCGAGGACGTGCTCCGGGCCGTCCCCGACCTCGCCGGCCGCGCCAACTACCGCGGGCGCGTCGTCGCGAACATCCTCTCGGAGAACATGACGCCCGAGGTGTGGGGGGACCTGGCCGAGGCGATCCACGAGGAGATCGAGGCCGGCGCCGACGGCGTCGTCGTCATGCACGGCACCGACACGATGCAGTTCACCGCCGCGGCGATGGCTTTCATGCTCGACACGCCCGTCCCGGTCGTCTTCACCGGGAGCCAGCGCTCTGCGGACCGCCCGTCCTCGGACAACGTGATGAACGCCGTCTCGGCGGTCGAGGCGGCCAAATCAGAGTGCGCCGAGGTGCTGATCTGCATGCACGCCGGCGAGTCCGACGACCGCTGCGCGCTCCACCGCGGGGTGCGCGCGCGGAAGAACCACACCTCCCGCCGGGACGCCTTCGAGACCGTCGGCGCGAAGCCGCTCGGGGTCGTCGACTACGACGTCGACGGCGAGACCGACGTGTCGTTCCGCCGCGAGCACCGCGAGCGCGACGGCGTCGACCTCGATATCGACCCCGACCTCGACACCGACGTGGAACTGCTGAAGTTCACGCCCAGCACCGACCCCGCGTTCCTCGATGCCCTCGAAGGCAAATCGGGGGTCGTGCTGGAAGGGACGGGGCTGGGTCACGTCCACACCGACTGGATCCCGCGTATCGAGGAGCTGGTCGACGACGGGACGACGGTCGTGATGACGAGCCAGTGTCTCGAGGGGCGGGTCTGCGACCGGGTGTACGACACCGGTCGCGACCTGCTGGAGGCCGGCATCGTCGAGGGCGAGGACACCCTGCCGGGCACGGCGAAGGTTAAGCTGATGTGGGCGCTGGCGAACACCGAGAGCGTCGCGGAGGCGATGGGCACGTCGCTCGTCGGCGAGATCAACGAGCGGTCGGTGCCGTGGACCTGACGGGGGCGACCCGATGACGATCGAGGTCCGCCAGGCCCGCGCCGACGACCACGAGGACGTTATCGCGTTCGCGAGCGACACGTGGAGCGACCGCTTCGACCGGGGCGACTACGTCCCCGAGGTGTTCCCCGAGTGGGTCGAGGGCGACGGGCCCGACCAGCACACCGTCGTCGCCGAGGCGGACGACGGCCGCGCTGTCGGGGTCTGCCAGGTCGTCGCGCTCTCGGCCCACGAGACGTGGGCCCAGGGGATGCGCGTGGCCGACGACGCGCGGGCGAAGGGGGTCGCGGAGGCGATGAACGACGCCTGCTTCGAGTGGGCGCGCGACCGCGGTGCGACGGTCTGTCGCAACATGGTGTTTTCGTGGAACGCGCCCGGCCTCGGCGCCGCCCGCGGCGTCGGCTACGACCCCGCCACCGAGTTCCGCTGGGCGCACCCCGACCCCGACACGGACGCCCGCGCGGACACCGACGGCGCGAGCGGGCTGGACGCGACCGCCGACCCCGACGCCGCCTGGAGCTACTGGCAGCGCAGCGACGCCGCCCGGGAACTCGCCGGGCTCGCGCTCGACCCCGACGAGTCGTGGGCGCTCTCGGAGGTGACCCGCGAGCGGTTCAGGACGGCCGCCGACGAGCGGCAGGCGTTCGCGGTCCGGGGGAACGACGGGACCCGCGGTGCCGCCGTCCGGACGCGCGAGTACGAGCGCGAGAGCGGCGGCGACGGCGGCGAGGGGGACGGAGACGACGGATCGGAGCGGTGGGTCGAGTACGGCGTCGGTGCCTGGGACGACGTGCCGGCCGCCCAGACGCTCTTTGCCGCTATCGCCCGCGACGCAGCCGATCTCGGGGCCGACCGGACGAGAGTCCTGATCCCGGAGACGGCGCGCCACGTCTCCGACGCGGCCTACGCCGGTATCGCCGTCTCGGAGACCCCCGATTTCGTCATGGCCGCCGACCTGACCGGTCGGGATTGAGCGGGCGGTTCCGCGCCCCTCGTCGCCGGCGACAAAAGACCTATTCGGCGGTCGGTCCCAGTTGCGGGTATGACCGACATCGAGCTGGCGTTCGACGAGCACGAACGCCTCCCCGCGGTCGCCCAGGACGCCGACTCGGGGGAGGTACTCATGCTCGCGTATGTCACCCCCGAGGCCGTCGAGCGCAGCCGCGAGACCGGCTTCGCCCACTACTACTCGCGCAGCCGCGAGGAGCTCTGGAAGAAGGGCGGCTCCAGCGGCCACGTCCAGTCGATCGAAGAGATCCGCGTCGACTGCGACGGCGACGCCCTGCTGTACCTCGTCGACCAGGAGGGCGGCGCCTGTCACACCGGCTACGAGTCGTGTTTCTACCGGACCCTCGACGGCGAGACCGTCGGCGAGCGGGTGTTCGACCCCGACGAGGTCTACGAGTAGCCGGATGAGCGACGCCGCCTTCGACCCCGCGACCGACGACGCCCGCGCCGTCGCCGACGACCTCGTCGCCGAACTGCGCGAGGCTCGCGACGCCCTCGACCGCGCTCGCGACCGCGTCGACGAGGTCGGCGAGTCCGAACTGCAGGCCGTCGCCGACGCCTACGACGACCTCACCACCCTCTTCGACCGCTACGAGGAGGAGGTCACCGGCGACGGCGACTTCAAGACGTTCATCGAGTTCCAGAGCCAGATCGCCGCGATCACCGAGGAACTCCCCGAGGACGTGCGCCACCGCGAGGTCTTCGAGGAGGTCGACGACCTGCTCCAGCAGCGCCGGCTCACCGAGTCGGACTGGCGGAAGGTCCGCTCGGCGCTCGAACCCGTCCGCGCCGACGTGTCACGGCTCGACGACCGCGACGAGGCCCGCGAGCGCTACGAGGACGCCCGCTTTTCCGCCGAGCGCCGCATCGACGACCTCGCCGACCGCATCGCCGACCTGGAGGACCTGCGGCGGTTGGGCGACGCCGACCTCGACGCCCCGACCGAGCGGCTGCGCGACCCCATCGAGGCGTACAACGACCGGGTCGCCGACGCCTTCGCGGCCTTTCGCACCTCGGCCAGCGCCCGGGACCTGCTGGCGTTCGTCGCGAAGACCGACGCCTACCCCCTCGTCCCATTCGAGTCACCCCCCGACGACCTCCGGGAGTACGTCGAGACCCGCGCCGCCGGCGAGGAGTCGGTCGGGCAACTGCTGGAGTACGCCGAGTACTCGAAGTCCAAGCTCGACCACTACGTCGGCGACCCCGACGCGCTGAAGCGAAACGTCTCGACCCGCCGGACGTACCTCCGGCGGCTGGACGCCGAGCCGCTGACCGTCGACTGGCCGCCCGTCGAGGCGGAAACCCTGCGGTATCGCGCTCGCGAGCTGACCAGCGTCGTCGCTCGCTTCGCCGACGAAGTCGAGGGCGGCGAGGCGGCGCTCGTGGCGTTGCGTGACGTGCGGGACTTGCCTCGCGAGACCGACTACGAGCGCCTCCGCAACAGCGCGCAGGCCCGCGCACAGCTCGGTTCCGACGAGCGCGAGCGCCTGGCGAGCGGAGACGTGGCCGACGAACTGGCGGCGTGTCGCGACGCGAAGGAACGGCTGGAGGACGCGCTCGGCGAATATCCAGCGGTTTGAGCCGTTCGTTTCGGTGTTCTCGCCGAATCCGTCGCCGCCGGTACCGCGCCCGGATCGATCGGGGCTTTCACGCTGTTCTGCGGTGCGGTCGGACGGGTCGCCGCAGTAGAGCCGCTCTCAGTTCGTTCGGGTACTACGCCTCCCGTTCCTCGGGCGTGTAGGTCTCGACCTCCAGGGCGTGGATGTCGGTGGTCATGCGCTCGCCCAGCGCGTCGTAGACCATCTGGTGGCGGTCGACGAGCGACTCGTCGGCGAAGGCCGGTGAGACGACGGTGGCGGCGAGGTGGTCGTCGTCGTCGGCGCCGCGGGCGCGGGTGACGGTGGCCTCCGCGTCGGGGATCGACTCCTCGATGAGAGACTCGATGTCGCCGAGTTGCATGTCCGGAGCGAGGCGGGCGAGCGGAAAAACGCTTGCCACTGTCCGCTCGGGAGACGGGAGTTTCATACGCCGGCGCTCGCTCTCTCGACGTGGCGGCGATGACGAATGGTTACCCCTCCGAGCCCCTTGTGACGACACGGGACTCCGAGCCGCCGCGGTTCCGAACCCGGTAGCGGCGCCGACGCCCCAACCCGCGCTCCACGGCCCGGACCGCTCACACGAGCACGTCGACCTCGTACCCCTCCGCGCGCAGCGCCGCCAGCAGTTTCTCGGCGTGGTCCGGTCCCTTCGTCTCCAGGTCCAGCTCCACCTCGGCGGCGTTCATGGCCACGTCCTTGCCGGCGCGGTCGTGCTCGATGGCGTGGATGTTCGCGCGGGCGTCGCTGATGACCTCGACCAGTCGCTCCAGTTCCCCGGGTCGGTCCTTGAGCGTCGTGCGGATCCGCAGGTACCGCCCCGTCTCGACCAGCCCGCGCATGATCACGGTGGTGAGGACGTTCAGGTCGATGTTCCCGCCGCAGCAACAGGGGACGACCACCTCGTCGTCGGCGTAGTCGAACTTCCTCTCCAGCAGGGCCGCGAGCGGCACCGCGCCGGCGCCCTCGACGAGCGTCTTGCCCCGCTCCAGCAGCGTCGTCAGCGCGACGGCGGTCTCGGCGTCGGTGACGGTGACGACCTCGTCGACGCGCTCGCGGATCACCTCGAAGGTCTCCGTGCCGACCTTGCGAGTAGCGATGCCGTCGGCGATGGTGTCGACGCTCTCGCGTTCGACGATCTCCCCTTTCTGCAGGGAATCGGCGACGCTGGAGGCGCCCTCCGCCTGGACGCCGACGACGCGGGTGTCCGGACTCTTCGCCTTCACGGCGGTCGCGATGCCGCTGATGAGTCCGCCGCCGCCGATGGGGACCACGAGGGTCTCGACCTCCGGGAGCTCTTCGAGGACTTCGAGGCCGATGGTGCCCTGGCCGGCCATCACCATGGGGTCGTCGAAGGCGTGGACGTAGACCCGGTCCTCCGCGCGCTCGATCTCGTGGGCCTTCTCGGCGGCCTCGTCGTAGTCGGCGCCGTGGAGGACGACCTCCGCGCCGTAGCTGCGGGTGGCCTCGACCTTCGAGACCGGGGCGTGCTCGGGCATGACGATCTTCGAGTCGACGCCGATCCGCGTCGCGGCGAGGGCGACGCCCTGGGCGTGGTTGCCGGCGGAGGCCGTGACGACCCCCGACGCCTGCTCCTCGTCGGACAGCGTCGCGATCTTGTTGGTGGCGCCGCGGATCTTGAACGACCCCGTCCGCTGGAACGTCTCCAGTTTCAGGTGTACGTCGGCGCCGGTCATCGACGAGAACGTGTGCGAGTAGTCCAGCGGCGTGTGCCGCGCCGTCGCGGCCACCCGTTCGCGCGCGTCGAGCACGTCCGCGAGTTCGATCATACCACCGCTACCGCTCGACGGGAGTTAGATGTAAGGGGAGGACGCGTGTGACACCGACGACTACCGCGGGCGTGTACTTGACGGCGAGCCACGCGGAGTGAACGTGAAACCGGCGGACAGCGGACGGCCGCTCTCGTCTCGACCGGGACGCGTCGGCCATCGACACCTTCAATCGGAGCGGGTCCCCAGCACGGGCAATGTCGGCGGCGAGCGTGCGCGAGCGCGGACTCGGTGTCTGGCGGCGAGTGCTCTCGCTGTCGTGGCCGATGATGATCCAGCACGTCTTCCGCACGCTCATGCGGACGACCGACGTGGTCGTCACCGGGCTCTTTTCGCCGGCGGCGGTCGCCGCGGTCGGCCTCGCGGACCTGTACGCCCGCTTCCCGCTGCGGATCGGCCTCGGTCTCGGCAGCGGCGCCATCGCGCTGTCCAGCCAGGACACCGGGAGCGCGGCCGTCGAGAACCGCGACCAGGCGGTCACCCAGGCCGTCCTGCTGGGGCTGCTTTCGGGCATCCCCTTCGTCGCGTTCGGGTTCCTCTTCGGCGAGGCGGCCATCGCCCTGCTGGGGGCCCCGGCGGACGTGGCCGAGATGGGCGGGACCTATCTCGCGATCGTCTTCGCGAGCGCGCCCGCGAGACACGTCGCGCTGGTCGCGGCGCGGGCGCTGCAGGGCACCGGCGACACCCGGACGCCGATGTACGTCGACGTGACCTCCTCGCTGCTCAACATCGTCGGGTCGCTCGTGCTCGGTCTCGGACTCTTCGGCGCGCCCAGACTCGCCATCGTCGGCGTCGGGATCGCGACTGCCGTCGGCAACACCGTCACCGCCGGCGCGCTCTCCGTCGCGATCTGGAGTTCCCGGACGGAGGCGTCGTTCGCCCGCCCGCGGGATCTGGTCATCGCCAAGCAGCTGTTGACGGTCAGCGCCCCCCGGATCGGCGAGGGACTGGTGACGACGCTGGCGGAGTTCCCGTTCAACGCCCTCCTCCTTACCTTCGGGACGGACGTCAACGCCGCCTACCAGATCGGCCGGCGGATGTACCAGCAGGTCACCTCGCCGCTGGGGCGGGCCTACCACACCGCCGCCAGCGTCGTCGTCGGGCAGTCGCTGGGCGACGGCGACGTGGCCGCCGCGCGCTTCCAGGGGTGGGCGACGACCGTCCTCGCCGTCCTCACGATGGGCGCCATCGCCGTCGCGCTCTTCTTCGGCGCCGACTGGTTCGTCTCGCTGTTCACGAGCGACCCCTCCACCGCCGAGTACGCCGTCGGCTTCTGTCGGGCCTACGCCGTCGCCGCCCCCGCTATCGGCGCCTACCTCGCTATCTCGGGGTCGCTTCAGGGCGGCAGCGACACCCGTACGCCCTTTATCGCGCGAACGACGGGGATGTTCGGCTTCCTCCTCGGCTTCGGCTACCTGACGAGCGTGCTCCTCGGCTGGGGCGTGATCGGCATCTACGCCGCCATCGCGCTCCAGCAGTTCTGGGCGCTCGCCGTCGTCGCCTGGGGGTTCGCGTACGGCGGGTGGGCGGAGAAAGCCGCCGCGATGATGGACGAACGCGGGAGCGCGAGCGGCGACGGCGCCGGCGACGCGGAGGCGGGCGATTAAGCCGTTCCCGTCCGAAGCGGGTGTATGCAGCTGATCTCCGTCGCCGCGGTCGCCGACAACGGCGTCATCGGCGACGACGACGAGGTGCCCTGGCACCTCCCGGAGGACAAGCGGCAGTACCGCGAGCGCGTCGCCGACTACCCCACCGTCTACGGGCGGCGCACCTACGAGATGTTCGACGACCCGCCCGGCTCGGCGTACGTCGTCCTCAGCCGGACGGAACGGGCCTACGACCGCGAGAACGCTTACCACGCCGAGAGCGTCGACGACGCGGCCGAAATCGCCGAGTCGCTGGACGCCGACCGCGCCTACGTCCTCGGCGGCGCCGGCATCTACGCGCTCTTCCAGCCCCATCTCGACGGGATGGTCCTGACACGGGTTCCCGGCGAGTACGAGGGCGACAGTTACTACCCCGAGTGGAGCGAGGACGACTGGCGACTCGTCGAGCGCGAGGAGTACGAGAACTTCGCCGTCGAGCGGTGGGAGCGAACGGGAACTAACGACCGGTAGCTGAACGCCCGGGACACTCCAATTGCCTGGGAAATTGTTTTCGGGCAGGGAGCGGTACGTATTGGTATGGCCGCGGAAGACGAGACGACAGTCAATCGAAGCTACGCCGTCACGATCCCTGCTTCTGTCCGAGAGGACCTCGACTTAGAGCCCGGTGATCAACTCAAGTGGAACGTGGACGACGAGGGGCGATTGGTCGCCGAGATCGTTCGCGAGCGGTATGGCGTCACCGACGATGTCGAGCCGGTCGACATGGGTGAGACGGACGCTGTCGAAGTGACAGAGAGGTACGACTGGTCCTGATGGCCGACGCGATAGTCGATTCGAACGTCATTTTGGCGTATCGGAACAGCCGTGACCAGTACCACGACCGAGCGACGCCGATCGTGGAAGCGATCGACCACGGAGACCTTCCTCGCGGCGTCGTGACGAACTACTCCGTTCCGGAGATCCTGAACCCGATTACGAAGCTCGGCGGCCACGACCGCGCCGTCGAGACGTTGGACGTTCTGACCGAGAGCCGGGGGTTCCAGATCCGGCAGGTGGCACAGGAGGACTTCGAGCGGGGACGCGCCCTGTTTCGTCGAAAGGCGGGGTTGGAGATCACTGATGCAGTTCTGGTGGCGCACATGCGGCGGACCGATACCGAATACATCTACAGCTTCGACGACGACTTCGACAGGTTCGACGGCGTGACGAGACTTACGACGGCGGACGACCCGTTCAGCTGATCGGCTCCCCGCCGTTCAGTACGAATCCACGTCCGTCCCGACCGAGCAGACGTACTCGCCGGTGGCGACCTGGGGGAGCCGGCGGGCGCGCCAGAAGACGCCCGAGGAGTCGGCGGTGACGGTCTCCTTGACGCCGCCGAAGGGGTCGGTGACCTCGAAGAGGGTGTCGCCCCGGGCGACGCGCTGGCCCAGGTCGGGTTTCAGCGAGACGAGGCCGCCGGCGGGGGCGCCGTACTGCTCGAAGCCGCTGGCGCGGGTCTGCGGGCTCGTGTCGACGGTTCCGTCGGCGAATCCGTAATAGGAGAGGACGTTGAACACGCCCTCGACGCCGGCCCGGATGGACTGCTCGTCCCAGCCGACACACCCCCCTAACTCGGGGTCGATGGTGGGGATGCCCTCGTCGGGGGCGGCGCGGGCGAGCTGGCCGTCGGGGCCCTTCTGGTCTAAGACGTAGCCGCAGTCGAAGACCTTCGCGAGTTCGAGGCAGGCGTCGTGGAGGCGGTGGCGTTTGCCACAGCGGACGCGACACTCGTCGATCATCCGGGAGGTCGACCCCTGATGGAGGTCGAGGATCAGGTCGGCGCGGCGGGCGGCGCCGAACGTCGCGGCGGCGATGCGTTCGGTGGAGGTGCCCGTCTCGTCGCCGGGGTAGGCGCGGTTGGTCTTGGTGTCGTCGATGGGGTTGCGGTGTTCGGCCACCTGGAAGGCGTGGTAGTTGACGATGCCGACGACGAGGATCGTCCCCGACAGCTCGGCGGGGTCGAGCTGCGGGACGACCCGCTGGAGGACGCCGACGCCGTTGAGTTCGTCGCCGTCGCTGGCCGCCTGCATGTAGAGGGTGTCGCCGTCGTCGGCGCCGTTGATGACCGCGACCGGGAGCCCCACCTCGGTCCCGTCGCGCGTCTCGCCGACCGACAGGCGCCCCGTGTCCATCTCGCCGGGGGCCGCCTGGGCCGTACCGAGCGTCGTCATTACCAACACTGCGGGACCGCCCGTTCTTTAGCGGTTCGGTGTCTCCCGGCCGTCGGGACCGGCGGCGCCCTCCGCTCGCGCCCCGCCTCGACGGCCGTCGATCGACGCGACTTTGCCGGTCGTGGCCCAACTACGGATATGGCCAGCGAGCGACGGGACGGCGGCGAGTCGGCCCCCGTCCCCGAAGCCGCCGACGCCGACAGCGGCAGAGCCGCCTTCGTCGCCGCGCTCCGCGTCCGCCGTAACGCCAAGTGGGGTCTCGCGGCCGGCCTCGCGCTCGCGCTCGCGGCGTTCGTCCTGTTCGTCCTCCTCCCGGGGTCGCGGCGCTCGCCCGCGCTGTACGTCGGGCTCGGGTTCGTCCTCGCGCTGTCGACCGCCGGCCTCGTCGCATTTCTCCTGACGCTGGGCCGCGCCGTCCGCCTCTCCCGGCGGCTGTGACCGCGGTCGCCGCTCCCGCGAAACGGTCCGTCGTGCCCGCTATCTCCCGAACAGCTGCACGTGACCGCCTCTCGAATCACTCCCGCCGCCCGTCCGAACGCCCCGTCCGGCGCGGGGCACCGACGTTCGCGAGAATCGAACATCGCCGGGATCGAACGATACGAGAACGACGATCGACGAACTGTGTATCGACGACTGGATCGCCGATACGTCGGGGGCTGCGGTGCGGAGGGCGACGATCCCGGGAAGGTGTCGCCGTCGGGTGTGTAGACGTTCGTCCAGAAAGGTGTTCGGTGATTCCGTACGCGTCCACCGTCGAACGGTAACCCTTTTGGCCGGTCCAGGCGAACGAATGGGGTATGACCGACGAGCTACGGAAGGGCCTCGAGGGCGTGCTCGTCGCCGAGTCCGATCTCAGCAAGATCGACGGCGACGAGGGGCGACTCATCTACCGCGGCTACGCGATCGAGGACCTCGCCAGACACGCGAGCTACGAGGAAGTCATCCACCTGCTCTGGCACGGCGAGTTGCCCGACGCCGACCGCCTCGACGCCTTCACCGACTCGATGGTCGCCGAGCGCTCGGTCGACGAGGACGTGCTCGAAACGGTCGGCCAGCTCGCCGCCGCCGACGAGAACCCGATGGCCGCGCTCCGGACGGCGGTCTCGATGCTCTCGGCGTACGACCCCGACGCCGACGAGCCCGCCACCGACCGCGAGGCGACGCTCCGCAAGGGGCGGCGCATCACCGCCAAGATCCCCACGATCCTCGCGGCGTTCACGCGGATGCGCGACGGCGACGACCCCGTCGAACCCCGCGAGGACCTCTCCCACGCCGCGAACTTCCTCTACATGCTCAACGGCGAGGAGCCCGACGAGGTGCTTGCCGAGACGTTCGACATGGCGCTCGTTCTGCACGCCGACCACGGGTTCAACGCCTCGACGTTCTCCGCCATCACCACGGCCTCGACGCTCTCGGACCTGCACAGCTCCGTCACCTCGGCCATCGGCACGCTGAAGGGCCCGCTCCACGGCGGCGCCAACCAGGACGTGATGGAGATGCTCGAGGAGGTCGACGAGAGCGACCGCGACCCCGTCGGCTGGGCGGAGAAGGCCCTGGAGGAGGGCCGCCGCGTCTCCGGGTTCGGTCACCGCGTCTACAACGTCAAGGACCCCCGCGCGAAGATCCTCGGCGAGCGCTCCCAGGAGCTCGGCGAGGCCGCCGGCACCCCCAAGTGGTACGAGTACTCCACGAAGATCGAGCAGTTCATGGCCGACGAGAAGGGGCTGGCCCCGAACGTCGACTTCTATTCGG
This sequence comes from Halosimplex rubrum, assembly GCF_013415885.1. NCBI lineage: Archaea > Methanobacteriati > Methanobacteriota > Halobacteria > Halobacteriales > Haloarculaceae > Halosimplex > Halosimplex rubrum. Next base: position 684,591 of record NZ_CP058910.1, on the reverse strand, counting down.
CGTCGACGTACTACCAGATGGGTATCCCCGTCGACATCTACACCCCCATCTTCGCCATGAGTCGCTCGGCCGGCTGGATCGCCCACGCCGCCGAGTACGTCGAGGACAACCGCCTGATCCGTCCCCGTGCGCGGTACACCGGTCCCGAGGATCTGGAGTACCCGCCGCTGGACGAGCGATAGCACGGCCGCGAACGGAGTGAGCGGCCGCTTTTCGCCCCCTTTTTTTCGAGGCGGGTTCCCGCAGCGAACGGGGCGAGGTCGACCGAAGGGAGACCTCGATGCGAACGGCGAAGCCGTGAGCCGAGTGAGCGAGGAAACCCGTCGAAGAAAAAGGTGGTGGCACGACCGCCTCATCCGCCCGCGGGCCCGCTACACCGGCCCCGAGGATCTGACGTACCCCCCGATCGACGAGCGATAACTCCCGCCGTCGACGAGCGCCCGCTCGCTCACTCGAAGACGAACGTCCCGTTCTCCTGGACGACCTCGCCGTCCACCTCGATCCGCGAGCGCTCGCTCACGTCGACGAGCATGTCCGCGTGGACGGCGCTCTCGTTCAGTTCGCGGTCGTCGGGGACGCACTCGGCCATCGCGTCGCCTAGGGCGACGTGGACGGTGTCGCCCATCTTCTCGTCGAACAGGAGGTTGTCCGTGAACTCGTCGATACCGCGGTTCATCCCGATCCCGAGTTCGCCGAGCCGGCGGGCGCCGTCGTCGGTCTCCAGCAGGGCCGTCAGGACCGCCTCGTTGCGCTCGGCGGCGTGGTCGACGACCTCGCCGTCCTCGAAGGTGAGCCGAGCGCCGCGGATCTCCCGGCCGTTGCGGGTGACCGGCAGGTCGAAGGCGATCCGTCCGTCGGCGGAGTCGACGACCGGGACGGTCGCCACTTCGCCGCCGGGCATGTTGTCCTCGCCGGCGTCGTTGAACGTCCCCATCCCGTCGACCGAGAGGCGGAGGTCGGTGTCGTCGCCCGAGACGACGCGGACCGACGCGGCGGGCTCCAACACGTCGACGAGTCGCTCCTGAAACCGCCGCTGGGCGTCCCAGTCGCAGTCGACGGCGTCGTAGACGAACTCCTCCCACGCCCGCGTGGACAGTTCGGCCCGCTGGGCGTCGGCCGGCGTCGGGTGCTGGGTGATCACCCAGCGGGTGTCGAGGCGCTCCTCGAGTATCGGCCGTTTCGCGCGGCTCGCCGCGGCGCTCTTCTCGGGGTCGACGTCGCTCCCCTCGGCGGCGTTCTCCCCGCCCTTGATCAGGATGACCACGTCGGTCTCCGCCATCGCCGCCAGCCGGTGGTCGGCGGTCCGTACGTCTCCGGCGTCGAGCGCCCGGCGATAGGCCCGGGCGGCACGGCGGTGGCGCCACTCGGTCGTCGGGCGGGCACCGCGCTCGCCGAGGCGCTCGTACAGCGCCTCCACGAGGTCCGCCGCGGCGGTCGGGGCCCGGACGAGCACGTTGTCGTCGGCGGAGACATCTGTACAGTGGTCGACGAGGATCTCGGCGTGTCGTCTGACGCGGTCGTCCATGTCGCCGGACCCACGGACGGGTCCGTCATGAACCTCCGCCGGCCGGAGTGAAAGTGAACGGTCCGTCCGCGGGGGCCAACGAGCGGCCGTTGGGTCGAGGGCGCCGGGCGGGACCGTCACCTACTGGTCGGGCCGGACCGAACGGCCGCTATGCTCACCTGCGGCGACTGCGGCCGCACCTACCCCGACGACGCCGACGCTCCGTGGCGCTGCGACTGCGGGGGCGCGTTCGACTACGCCGACACCCCGCTGCCGGACACCGACCACCCCCCGGCACACCTCGACCGCGACCGCGGGCTGTGGGCGTTCGATCCGTTCCTCGATACCGAACGCGCGGTCACGCTGGGCGAAGGGTGGACGCCGGTCGTCGACGCGCCCGAGTGGGACGCGCAGTTCAAGCTCGAATCGATCTTTCCGACGGGGAGTTTCAAGGACCGCGGCGCCGCCCTCACGATCTCGCGAGCGGTCGAACTCGGCGTCGAACGCGTCCTCGAAGACTCATCGGGCAACGCCGGGCTCGCGATCGCCACCTACGCCGCCCGTGCGGGTATCGACGCCGAGATCTACGTTCCCGCCGACGCCAACCCCGGCAAGCTCCGGGCCATCGAGCGGACGGGCGCCGACGTGGTTCGCGTCGAGGGCGCCCGGGGCGACGTGACCGACGCCTGCGTCGAAGCAGTAGCGAGCAGCGAGAGCGGCTGGTACGCCAGCCACGCCTGGAACCCCGCCTTCTTCCGCGGGACGGCGACGTTCGCGTTCGAACTCGCCGCACAACGGGGCTGGGACGTCCCGGACGCCGTCGTCACGCCGCTGGGCCACGGCACTCTCTTTCTCGGCGCCTATCGCGGCTTCCGGTCGCTCCGCGACGCCGGCTGGACCGACGGCATGCCGCGACTGCTCGGCGTGCAGGCCACCGGCGCCGCGCCGGTCGCGGACGAACTACACGGCGAGGGGGTCGCGATGGACTCGCCGACCAACGACGCCGCCGACGGCATCCAGATCCGCGAACCCGCCCGGTCCAGCCAGATTCTCGACGCTATCGAAGCGACCGACGGCGATGCACTCGCGGTCGGGCCCGACGCGACCGAGCGCGAACACGAGCGTCTCGCTCGCGCGGGGTTTCACGTCGAGCCGACCTGTGCGACCGCGACGGCGGCGCTCGCCGAGTATCGCGACAGGGGCGTCGTCGCACCCGACGACGACGCGGTCGTCGCGCTCACCGGGACAGGATTGAAGGGGTAGCTCGACCGAACGATTTTGTGCTTGTGCGCACAAACACAACTCATGGGAACGAAGACGATCGGACTCGACGACGAGGCCTACGAGCGCCTCAGCGCCGAGAAACGGGAGGGGGAGAGCTTCAGTGACGTGGTCAAGCGGGTGACCGAGGCGGTCCGGACCGACTGGCGACGCGGGTTCGGGAAGTACGAGGACGCCGACGGTGAGCGCTTTGAGCGGGCAGCCCGAGAGAGTCGGGAGCGCCGTGGAGCGGGGCTGGCGGACAGGCAGTCCGAGGTGCTCGACGCGCTGACGGGTGACGGCGACGCCGGCGATCCGAGCCACGAGGACGACGCGTGAAGCTCCTCGACACGACGTTTCTGGCCCACTACTACCGCGGCGACGACCGCGTCGAGTCGTTTCTCGACGCCCACGACGACGGAGAAGAGGATCTGGTCACCTCGGCGATCAACGTCGAGGAGATCGCCGTCGGCGTCCACACCGTCGAAGACGATCCGTCGCTTGAGTCGATCTTCGTCGAACTGGGCTGGCTCACGATCCTGTCGTTCGAACCGGCGGACGCGTTCGCTGCCGCCGGGATCGAGGCGGATCTCTACACGGACGATACCGTCGCTCAGGACAGGATCAACGCGCTGGCGGGCGACGTGTTGATCGCCGGCGTCGCCGAGAACCGTGGCGCGACGGTCGTCACCGAGAACGCCGACGACTTCGAGACGCTCGGCGTCCCGGTGGCGTCTTACTGATGACCAAGCGTCGACCCGACTACTGCCCGTACTGCGGGGCCGCGCTGGAGACGAAACGCTTCGAGGATCGGGACCGCCGGTACTGTCCCGACTGCGACGACATCGTCTTCCAGAACCCGTTTCCCGGCGCGCACGTCGTCGTCCTCGACGGCGGCGGACGGAATCCCCCGGGCGGTGCGGCGAAGCCGCACGACGGCGACTCCGTCCTGCTGATCGAACGCGCCATCGAACCGGACCTGGGCGCGTGGGCGGTCCCCGGCGGTATCCTCGAAGTCGATGAACCCGCCCGCGTCGGCGCCGCCCGCGAACTCGAAGAGGAGACCGGGCTCGCGGTCGACCCCGACGCGCTCGAACTCGTCCGCACCGGATTCGATATCGACGACCCCGACGAGGGTTCCTACCTCTCGGTCTGTTTCGCCATCGGGCGGGCCGACACGACGGGGTCGCTTGACCCCGGTCCGGAGTGCGCCGACGCGCGCTGGTGGCCCATCGCGGAGCTGTCGGCGGCCGACGCCTGGATTCGGCCGATCGATCGGCGGCGGGTCGCGGCGGCCGTCGAACGACTCCGGAACGAGGGCGGCGTGCGCTTCGACTGAACTACCGCCACAGCTCCCGCTCGACGACGGCGTCGGTGTCGACCGACAGCCGCGTCTCGGCGACGCCGTCGTACTCCGGGGCCGCGGAGTAGCAGATGTACCGCTCGCTGTCGTCGCTGCGGGTCCGAACGACCGCCGGGAGCACGTCCTCCGGCGCGGCGGTCGGTGGCGGCGGCGGCCCGACGACGACCCGCCCTTCGGGTGGGTCCGAGTGTTCCTCTCGCATGGCTCGGCTTACGCCGACACCGAGCATTGTTACCGGTCAGTTACCCGCGATCGGGGCCGTATAACCGCGGATTGGACGGTCCCTACCGGCCCACCTCGGGCCGTCCGACCGGTCCCGCCGTCCGACGCCTCGCGACTGCTCGGCCGCCCTTCGACCGACACCGTTTCGGCGCTGGCCCGCCCCCACTCGCCCATGTCCGGAAGCGTCCACCACACCGGGACGACCGTCGCCGACCTGGATCGCGCCGTCGAGTTCTACACCGAGGTCTTCGACCTCGACGTGCTCGCGGAGTTCGAATCGTCGGGGGAGAACTTCTCCCGGGGCGTCGGCGTCGAGAACGCCACCGGCCGCTTCGCCCACCTCGACGGCGACGGGACTCGCGTCGAACTCGTCGAGTACGAGCCCGAGGGCGGCGAGGCGGTCGCCGAGAGCGTCAACGACCGCGGCGCCAAACACCTCGGCTTCGGCGTCGACGACGTCGAGGCCTTCTACGAGGACCTGCCCGACGACGTGGAGACGGTCAGCGAACCGCAGACCTCCAGCACCGGCACCACGATCCTCTTCGTCCGCGACCCCGAGGGCAACCTGATCGAAGTCCTCGACGCGTAGGGCTTCGGCCCGCGCTCCCGACCCGAACTGCGGACGCGGACCCGCGCCGTCGCAAGAGGTATCCACGAGGGGACCCAGACCACGGGTATGACGTTCGAACCCAACGAGAGCCTCCCGCAGGAGGAGGTCGACGAACGCGTCGACGAGGCCATCGAGGCCAACGAGGTAGTGCTGTTCATGAAGGGGACGGAGATCATGCCCCAGTGTGGCTACTCCGACCGCGCGCTGACACTGCTCAAGCAGTACCGCGAGGACGTCGAGGTCGTCGACACACTCGAATCGCTCGACGAGTTCCGCGCCGCGCTCGAACGCCACAGCGGCCGCGAGACCGTCCCCCAGACCTTCGTCGACGGCGAGTTCGTCGGCGGCAGCGACATCCTCAAACAGCTCGACGAGCGCGGCGACCTCGAACCGAAGCTGACCGCCTGAGCCCGGTTCGACCCGTCCGGCCGTCACGGAGTTTAAGCCCGTCGCGACCGCCCATCCGGTATGAAGCGCATCGTCAGCACCGACGCGGCACCCGAGGCAGTGGGCGCGTACAGCCAGGCGACCGAGACCGACGATCTGGTCTTCACCGCCGGCCAGATCCCCCTGACCCCCGACGGGGAACTCCTGGACAACGCCGCGATCGACGTCCAGACCCAGCAGGCTCTGGAGAACGTCGAAGCGGTTCTGGAGGAGGCCGGCGCGGGCATGGACGACGTGCTGAAAGTCACCGTCTACCTCGACGACATCGACGACTTCGACGAGATGAACGACACCTACGGGACGTTCTTCGACGACGAGCCGCCCGCCCGCAGCGCCGTCGGCGTCGAGGACCTCCCCAAGGGCGTCGGCGTCGAGATCGAGGCCATCGCGGCGAAGTGATGGCCGACTCCGCCGAGGGGCCCACCGACGCCGGCTCCCCCGCCGACCGCACGTCCGGCAGCAGCCCTGGCTCGGACGACGCTGCCCCGCGGGAACCGCTACTCGCCCCCGCGACGAAGGCGAGCCTGCTGTGGGGCGTCGTCGGCGGGCTGGCCTTCCTCGTGCTCGCCCAGGGCTACGAACTGCTCGGCGACCTGGGCGTCGGATTCGGCGCGAAGGTCGCGGTGGCGATGGTCGTCGCCGGGCTCGCGGCCGTCGCGACGTACCTCGCCCGGGGTCGGCTGCCAGCCAGCGGCGGCCGATGACCGGTCGTCGACTGCCGACCGAGAACGAAAGCCCTTAACCACCCGACCGCGGTATTTCCACCTGAGCCAGGATGGCCGAACGGTAAGGCGCACGCCTGGAAAGCGTGTTCCCTTTGGGATTCTGGGTTCAAATTCCGAGAGACTCACTCCGTTCGTCTCTCGGCGTTCGCAAACGCTTCGCGTTTGCTCACTCCCAGTCCTGACGGTTCGGCCGTCCACCTCGACTGCCGGCTCAGAACGAAAGCCCTTAACCGACCGATTGCGGATACGCAGACGCGTGCCAGGATGGCCGAACGGTAAGGCGCACGCCTGGAAAGCGTGTTCCCTTTGGGATTCTGGGTTCAAATCCCAGTCCTGGCGCTTCTGTCGCGAACACCCCGGCGAGCACCTCGTGTGCTCGCCATCGTGAGCGCCGAATCGTCGCCGACTGGGATTTGAATCACGGCAGACGCAGCACGAACGGAGTGAGCGACCGTCTGGCATCGGGTTCAAACACCGCGGGACGCTCTGCGTCCCGCGAGGTGAGCGAACGCGGCGCGTTCGCTCACTCCCAGTCCTGGCGTACCACCTTTTTCGTCGTCGCCCTTCCTCGCGCAGCCTGACGGCTGCGCTGCGGGAGGACTCCTCGAAAAAGATGGGGCAAAAAAGCCGGTCGCTCCCATCGGTCGCGACCGGTGAAACCGCGCTCGCTCCGCTCACGGCGCTTCGCACGGTACGTTCACTGTCCCGCACAGCCGCCGCTCCACACCGCACCGCACAGCCGCCGCTCCACACCGCACCGCACAGCCGCCGCTCCACACCGCACCGCACAGCCGCCGCTCCACACCGCACCGCCCAGCCGCCGCTCCACACCGCACCGCCCAGCCGCCGTTCACTCCGCGAACGTCGCGGTCCGGCCGATGTCCAGCCGCAGGAACACGGGCAGGGTCGCGCCGGCGACGAGGATCTCCAGGCCGCCGGCGACGAGGAACGCCTCGGGGTAGCCGTAGGCGCTCGCGACGCCGCCGCCGACGACGACGCCGGCCAGGAAGCCCAGACTGCCGAAAACGTTGAAGCCGGCCATCGCGACACCGCGTTCGGTGTCGTCGGCCAGGTCGCTCACGAGCGCCATCGTCGCCGGCGACATCAGCGCGCCGAGGATCCCGACCGCGAGCATCCCCGCGCCGGCGAGCGCGACCGTCGGCGCGCGGCCGACGCCGATCACGACCAGGCCGTAACAGGCCGACCCGGCGACGATGGGGGCGGTGCGTCCGACCCTGTCCGAGAGGATGCCCATCGGGTACTGCAGGAGCGCGAACGGGGCGAAAAACAGGGCGAGCATCAGGCCGGTGGCGCCGGGGCCGAGTTCGAAGGCGGACCTGAAATACAGCGTTCCGACGAGCGCGAAGAAGCCGGCGGTGAGCCGGTCGAGGAAGCCGAAGGCGTAGGGGACGGCGAGCGTCGGCGTCCCGCGGAGGTTCGCGACGGCGCGAGCCAGCGAGTCGCGGCCGCCGGCGGGCGCGCGGTCGTCGACCGCCAGCGCGAGGACCGCGACGGCTGCGAGCAGGGCGCTCGCGAGGTAGAGGGGGACGAACGGGCCGACCTCGTAGAGCTGGCCGCCAAGGGGCGCGCCCAGCGCCGTCCCGCCGCCGATAGCTGCACCGGCGGCGGCCATGTTGCGTCCGTGGCCCCCGTCGAGGTCCATCAGCATCGTCATCGCGAGCGAGAAGGCGCCGATCGTGGCGGCGCCCTGGGCCGCGCGGACGGCGAGCACGCCCTCGAAGGAGAGCGCGGTGAATCCGGGGATCAGCGCGAGCGCGAGATACCCGACGCTGCCGCCCAGCGCGCCCGCGGCGATGAACGGTGTCCGTCGACCGGCGCGGTCGCTGGCGGCGCCCCAGAGGCCGGCGAAGGCGACGAACGCCGCGAACTCCGCCGCGAGGAACCACATGCTCGCGTCCAGATCCGTCGTCGCGCCGAGCGCGCCGACCAGCCGGTCGACGCCCGGGTACAGCAGCACCTGTGCGAGCAGGACGGCGAACACCATCGCCGCCAGCCACGCCCGGTCCCGCGAGTTCGTCATCTACCGTCTCGAAGGGACCACTGGGATATCCGACTGTCGGAAGCGACGCGGCGCCGGGGCGGGGGCGGAAGCGGCGAGCGGCGCCGAGCGTTCAGAACGGCGCGCGGGACCCGTCTCGACCGGCCGACCCCGGGACGGCGTCGTCGTCGAACCCGTCCCCGGTCGGCGAGGTGTCGCCGCCGCCCTCCGGTTCGGGCAACTCTCCGGTCTCGACGAGCGCCGTCTCCGCCTCGCGGAGCGCGGCGTCGATCTCGGTCGCGCGCTGGTGCATCGGCGCGACGCGGACGCGCACGAGGTCGAACTCGTGGCGGTCGGCCAGGCCGTTCCACGCGCGCAGCGACCCTCTGGTGAGCGTGTCGCTCTGCGGGCAGAAGGCGGTCGTCGGCGTGAACTCCGCGCGCAGGACGCGCACCGCGTCGCCGTCTGCCCCCTCGGCCGCACCGTCGGGCGCCGGCAGGTCGTCGTCGACCGCCTCGGCCCGTTCGACGGCGTAGCGATACCCCGCGTCGGGGTGGCGCCGGTCGTTGTTGAGCCGCGCGAGGTTGTAGCCGAAGGTCATGTCGTACACCGCCCGCGCCTCGAACAGCTCGCGGGCCAGCCGGTGGACGGCGAGGTGGCGTCGCCCGTCGAGCACGTCGTGGCCGTCGAGGAACTGCCCGGGCGCCGGCGCGTGTCCCGGGACGAACTCGTCGTAGGCGTCGAAGGTGTCGTCGCTCCCGCCGAACGGCGACGGAACGTTGACCATACCCCGGCTTGGGTCGCCGTCGGGCTATGAGTCGCCCCGAACTGGTTCGGGCGCGGTCGCGGGGAGGATGTCAATCGGCGCGGCTGATGTAGACGCGGACCTCGTCGTCGGCGACGCGCTCGGTCTCGTGGGCGAACCCGCGGTCGTCGAGCACGCCGTACAGCGGCTCCGGCTCGAAGCTGTTGACGAGTTCGAGCGTGCCCTCCGCGGGGAGGTCCTCCAGCGCGGCCACGATGTCGCCGAACGGTTCGCCGTCGATCTCCCGGGCGTCGAGCGTTCGCGTCGCCTCCCTCGGTACGTCGCTGGCCATACCCGTACTTGCGGGTCCGCGGGCGAGCGCGTTGCCCCGAAGACGTTCGGGTGGCTCGTCGCCGTGCGGGAGTCTCGGCGGGCGGCCGGTCACCGCCGTCGCGGCTCTCGGTCGCGCCGAACCGGTGCGGCGTGACACTGACGGGGCTGGGGCGAGTCCGGGCGCGTATGCAGACGGTCACGGTCTCGCGACGGGTCGACGCCCCGCCCGAACAGGTGCGCGCCGCGATGGACGATCTGGAGGTGTTCATGCTCGCCGCGGGGTTCACCGAGGTGACCGTCGACGGCGACGACATGCACCTGGAGAACCAGGTCGGGCTCGCGACCGTGACGCTCGACCTGCGACTCGTCGACACGGGGGCCGACCTGGCCTACGAGCAGGCCGACGGCTTCTTCGAGACCATGGACACCGCCTACCGCGTCGAGCCCGTCGACGGCGGCTCGGAGATAACGGCGACCACCGACTTCGAACTCGACGTAGCGCTCGTCGGGCAGATCCTCGACGCCACCGTGATCAAGCGACAGCGCCGCCACGAACTCGAATCGCAGTTCGACTGGCTGGAGTCGGAGTTCGCGGGGTAGCTCCGGTCGCCGACGCCGCCGGGTCGCGAACGGAGCCTACCGCTCGGGGTGGACGGGCGCGTCGAAGCCGCCGCGGACGAGCGGTTTCGCGACGTGTCGCCGGGCGCAGGGCGGCACCTCGTACCAGCCGCGCTCGATGTCGCGCTCGACGGGGACCGCGACCTTCCCGTCGGCGCTCGTCCCGCAGTCCCGACAGCGGTAGCCCTGACCGGCGCCCGCCGAGCCCATCGAGCGGCCACAGTCGGGACACTCCGGATTGGCCGGTTCGGTTCGCACCAGCTCCCGGACGGCGAACTTCTCCAGTTTCAGCGTCCCGTCGCTCACCTCGCCGCAGACGGTCAGCCGGTCGCCGACGCGGAGCGCCCGCACGCGGTCGCGGAACCGCTTGGTGGGTTCGAACGCGGCGACCTCGGCGGTTTCGCCGTCGGCGCTCCGCAGGGCGGCGAACACGTGGCCGCCCTCGCGCGTCTCGGGCTCGGCGACGACCTTCCCGTCGACCCGGTAGGCTCGCCCCTCCGAGGCGTCCGCGAACCCGTCGACGCGGCGGAGGTGGGCGTCCGTGCCCTGGTTGGTGACGAACAGCGCGCGGCTCGCGACCGGTTCGCCGTCGATCGCTTCGGCGACGCCGCGCACAGTACTGGAGTCGTCGCCGCGGATACCGTGGAGGATCGGACACGGCGTCCGCGGGACGCAGACGGGGTAGCCCTCGCCCCGGTCCACGGTGTCCCAGGCGTCGGGGGAGGCCGCGTCGGCGGCGGCGAAGACGCTCTCGCGGTCGACCTCCCGGTCGGTCCCCCAGCGGTCGCGTTCGCGGTAGGAGATGCACTCGCAGGTCCAGTCGTCGAACGCGCGCCAGGCCCCGACGGCGGCCAGCGCGCCGATGCGGCCGCGACCGTTGCCGGCGTGGGCGTGCTCGTAGCCCGCCCGGTCGGCCAGCGCCACGGCGTCGTCGATGTCGTGGTAGTCGCGGACGGCGTCGCGGGCGAACGCGGCCACCGCGTCGGGGACCGCGCTCGGCTCCCCCGGCGCGACGACGACGCCGGGGTTGGTCCGCGGGTCCGCCGTCTCCGCCAGGTCGAGGTGTTCGACGGCGAGTTCGCGCGCGCGCTTGGGGTCGAGGTCGGTGTGGACGGCGAGCGCGGCGTTGCCGCGAGTCTTGTGCTCGACGCCGGGGTTGAGTCGCGCGAGGACGCGCCGGTCGACGCTCGCCCCCGCCGCCTCGACGCGCTCGGCGAGGGTTGCGGCGACGAAGGTGGTACACATCCCGCGCTCGCGGGAATCCGTGTCGTCGAGCCCGATGACGGTCACAGCGGCCATTACGCGACCGCGGGCAAACGGGTTTCGACCGAGAAATTCTATATCAATCTATCGGTCGGCGTGAAAAAACGGGGCGCACGCGGAGTCTGCGGGGGCACAACGCATATATGCCAAGACCTACTTACCTCTCACCATGTCACGGTCGGCACTGGTCGGCAACGTCACCGCGATGTTGGAGGACGCGGGCTTCGTGGTGAGCGAACGCTGTGCCATCCGGCCCAAGAGCTTCGACGTCGCGGCCCGCCGCGGGGAGGAGGTCCTCCTCGTGAAGATCCTCGGCAACATCGACGCCTTCGACGGTCACACCGGCGCCGAGATGCGCCGGCTGGGAACCTACCTCGGCGCCACGCCGATGGTCATCGGCCTGCGAACCAGAGACGAGGAACTCAAACCGGGCGTCACCTACTTCCGCCACGGCGTCCCGGTGCTCTCGCCCGACACCGCCATGGATCTGTTCGTCGAGGAGGTCCCGCCGCTCATCTACGCGGCGCCGGGCGGCCTCTACGTCAACATCGAGAGCGAAGTGCTCGCCGACGCCCGCGAGGACCGGGACTGGTCGCTCGGCCGGCTCGCCAACGAACTCGGCGTCTCCAGACGGACGGTCTCGAAGTACGAGGACGGCATGGACGCCTCCGTCGAGGTCGCCAGCCAGCTGCAGGAACTCTTCGACGCACCGCTCACCTCTCCCGTCGAGGTCCTCGACGGCGCCGACGAAGTACGGGAAGACGAGGAGACGCCCGAGGACCCCGAGGTCGACCCCGAAGACGAACCCATCGTCGCCGTCCTCACACGGGTCGGCTTCGACGTCCACCCCACCGACAGGGCCCCGTTCAAGACGGTCAGCGAGAACGAGCGCCGCGAGGAGGAGATGCTGACCGGCCACTCCGAACTCACCAAGACCGCGGAGAAGCGCGCCCGTATCATGTCCTCTGTTGGCAGGGTCACCCGGACGCGGTCGGTGTACGTCGTCGAGCGCGCGACCAGGAAGTCAGTCGAGGGCACCGCAATCGTCGAGGAAAGCGAGATGGAGGACATCCGGGAGGCCGACGAACTCCGGGACATCATCCGCGAACGGGCCGACATCGAAGGCAGTTCGGCGTAGGCCGTCCGTTTTTCGAGTCCGTCCGGTACCGCACCGCGCCGCCCAGCGGCGCTCAGTCCGCGGGCTGGTGCGGCCCGCGGCGACGCTCGTCGTCGTCGCTCGCCCGTCGACTGGCGACGATCTGGCTGGCGACGAACGGCGCGGCGACGATGGCGCCGGCCAGGCCCCACAGCGAGGTCTCGAAGAGGTCGATCCCCGCGTCGCCGCCGCTCGCCGCGGCGGGGTTGCCGACGACGACGGCGCCTTTCATCCCGGCGGCCTCGTGGGGCGTGCAGGCGTACGTGACGACGCCCTCGCCGTCGAGTTCGAGGGCGTAGCTGTCGCCCTCCGACCCCTGCATCGGGCTCTCGAAGTCGTGGCTCTCGCCGACGACGTTGTGTGAGCCGCCCCGTCCGGTCCACTCCCAGACGACCGTCGTCCCGGGGTCGACCCGCACCGCCGCGGGCCCGAACGCGAACGGGCCGCCGTTGCCCTCGGTGCCTACTTCGATGGTGACCTCGTCCTGGCCGGTCATGTCGACGGTGCCGTCGTAGTTGCCGACGCCGTCGAACCAGCCCTCGTAGTCGGGTTCGACGAAGTCGCCGCCGGAACCGCTCCCGCTGGTCTCGTTCCCGGTGGCGCTCCCGCCGGCCGGCGTCGCCGTCGAACTCCCGGCGGAGACCGTCACGTCGGCGTCGCCGACGACGACGGCGCCTTTCATCCCCATCGTCCGGTGGGGACCACAGTAGTACTTCGAGACGCCCGCCGACTCGAAGGTGTGGGTGAACGTGGCGCCGGCCTCGCTGATCATGTCGCTCTCGTAGCTGCCGTCCTCGGCGACGACGTTGTGGGGCGTGCCCTCGCCGGTCCACTCCCAGACGACCGTCGTCCCGGGGTCGACCCGGACGGCGGCGGGCCCGAACCCGAACGCGCCGTTGTTGGCCTGGACGCCGACCTCGACGGTCACCTCGTCGCTCCCGGTCTCGTCGACGACGCCGTCGGCGTTGCCCACGTTCGAGAACCAGTCGGTCAGGTCCGTCGACTGGGCGGCCGCCGGCCGCGCGCCCGCCGCGGCCAGCCCGCCGACCGTCGCCCCGATAGCGAGGGTCTTCATAGCGCTCCGCCGCCCCTCGTCGATACCGTCGTCCGTGCTCATACACGTCCGTTGCCGCCTTCTGCAAATAACCTCCCTCGGGCGTTCCCGGAGGCTGGGAACGCCGCCGCCCGGCGGCGAACGTGTTCGGCCCGCCGCTCTCGGGGCGAGAACCCGCGTCCCCCTTATCCGTGCGGTCAACTCACGTCCGGATGTGAACCGGCCATGACCCGAAAATCCACCCGTCGAACGTTCCTGAAGACCGGCGCCGCGGCGGGCGCTGCGGCCGTCGCCGGCTGTGCCGGCGAGATCCCCGACGACAGGGTCACCGTCACCGAGGTCGACAGCGCCCCGCGGTCGCTCGACGCCCCGAAGGAGCCGACGGTCGACCGGGTCGCCGCCGACCCGACGGCGATCCCCGACCCCGTCGACCGGTCGGAACCGGCCACGGTCGAGGCCGAACTCACCACGCGGGAGGTGACCGCCGAGATCGAACCGGGCGTCACCTTCGAGTACATGACCTTCGACGGGCAGATCCCGGGGCCGATGATCCGCGCCCGCGTCGGCGACACCGTCGATCTCACCGTCCGCAGCGCCGAGGACAACCGCATGCCCCACAACGTCGACCTGCACGCGGTGCGGGGCCCGGGCGGCGGCGCCGAGGCGACCAACGTCGCTCCCGGCGAGACCGAGCGGGTCCGCTTCAAGGTCACCTACCCCGGCGCCTTCATCTATCACTGCGCCGTCGCCAACATGGACTACCACATCTCCTCGGGGATGTTCGGCATCGTCCTCGTCGAACCCGAGGAGGGCCTCCCCGAGGTGGACCGCGAGTTCTACCTCGGCCAGCACGAGGTGTACACCGACGGCGAGACCGGCCAGGAGGGCCACCACACCTTCGACATGGGCGCGATGGCCCGCGAGGAGCCCACCTACGTGCTGATCAACGGCGAGAAGTACGCCGTCACGCCGGACAACTACGGCGCGATGGCCGCCGAGACGGGCGAGACCGCTCGGGTGTACTACTGCGTCGGCGGTCCGAACCTCGCCAGCTCCTTCCACCCTATCGGGAGCGTCTGGGACGAGGTGTACCCCCAAGGTGGCCTGGGCGGCCGACCACAGCGGAACATCCAGACCACGCCGGTCCAGCCCGGCAGCACCGCCATCGCCACGATGCAGTTCCCCGTTCCCGGCCCGATCAAGCTGGTCGACCACGCCCTCTCGCGGGTCGCCCGCAAGGGCGCGATGGCCGTCGTCGGCGTCGAGGGCGAGGAGAACCCCGAGATATTCGACCCGGACCCCGACGCCTGACCGGCCGTCGCCGGCGCCACGACGGGGCCGACGACCGCCGCGGACGGGCCTCCGTGGACGGCTCCCCGCGGACGGGCCGCCGGACAGACATGGAAACCGACAAGCGGTCCCCGACTGGAGGACGGGTATGGATGCCGACCCGACGATCTACGACGACCGCCTCGCCGCCGAGATGGATCGGGGCGAGTTCGTCCTCGCGGTCGTCACCGCGACCAAACCCGACTTCTACAAGCAGGCGCCGGTCGTCGCCGCCGCCCGCGAGCGCGGGCTGCCCTGTTTCGTGGTCCACACCGGCCAGCACTACGACGACCTGCTCGGCCACGGTCTCGAGGAGTACGACCTCGAACCGGCCATCGCCGCCGACCTGGGCATCCGCGGCGACCTGAGCGAGAAGACCGCCCAGACCATGCTCGCCGTTCGCCAGCTGGCCGAGCGCCTCGACGAGTGGCCCGATACCACCGTCCTCCCGCTGGTCCACGGCGACACCCACGCCGCCGCTATCTTCCCCCAGGCCTGGCTGTTCGCCACCAACCAGCAAGTGGCTCACAACGAGGCCGGCCTGCGCGCGATGGCTCCAGACTACGGCGCCGTTCCCGATGCTCACGAGGGCAACTACCCCGACCCGGCCGCCCTCGTCGACGCCCAGTGGGACGGCGAGTGGTCGGTCGACCGCACCGAGCCGTTCCCCGAGCAGTACGACACCTTCGTCGGCTCGGCGGCCGCCCGCTACCAGTTCGCGCCGGTCGAACTCAACCGCGACCACCTCGAATCCGAGGGCTACCCGCAGGAAGTCAACGGCGACGAGCGCGTCCCCGTTGTTGGCAACTCCGTGGTCGACGCCATCGAGATGAAGGCCGACCACGACGGCGAGAGCGTCTTCGACGTCTACCCCGTCCTCGAAGAACGGGACGACTGGATCCGCGTCGACATCCACCGCCGCGCGAACCTCCTGCCCGGACGGTTCACGGCGCTCGTCGAGGGCGTGGTCGCCCTCGTCGAGGACGGCTACAACGTCAACTTCGTCGAGTTGAACGCCACGCGCCACGCGCTGGAACGCCACGGCTACCGCGACCGGCTCCAGCGGCTGGCCGACGAGCGCGACAACTTCCTGTTCACCGGTCTCTGGAAGAAACACGCCCACGTCTACGAGTTCCTCCGCTCCGGGCAGTGTCTCGCCGAACTGACCGATTCGGGCAGCATGCAGGAGGAACTGAACTACATCGACGAGGCCTGTTGTCTCACCGTCCGGTTCAACACCGACCGGCCCGAGACCGTCTTCGACGCCGAGACGAACCTGCTCGTCCCGCCGGTCTCCGGCGAGTTCGTCCACGAGACGGTGACTCACGCCCTGGAGACCGACGCCGTGCGCGAGCGCCTGCAGTCCGGTCCCGACCTCTACGGCGAGTCGGTCGGCGAGCGCATCGTCGACTTCCTCGCCGAGCGCCGCGACGCCGACGTCTTCGAGTGGTCACACGAACGCAACGGCTTCGACGACCTCGCCGGGCAGTCGGTCGACTATCTGTAGCGGCGAACGGACCGAAAACGGCCGATAGAGATTCTAACTGCCGTACTCTTCTTCGAGATACTCGACGATGTCGTCGCTCTCGGGCATGCCCTCGACGTCGTTTTCGGGGTCGACGAGGACGGGGACGCCCGTCTGGCCGCTCACGTCTTCGACCTCGATCCGCTCGGAATGGGACCGGGGGACCATGTGCGACTCGTAGTCCAGATCGAGTTCGTCGAGCTTGCTCGTGACCTTCGCGCAGTAGGGACAGCCTTCGAGTTCGTACAGTTCGAGGTTTGCCATCGGTCCGACTTGGGGATCCACGGTAAAAGGGCCAACGGTCGTGTGTACCCGCGACGCAGGAACGGACCGTGGCGACGGACCGTCGACGGAGCGGCCCGACGCCGCTCAAAGCCAGGTTGAAGCTTACGGGAGTGGTATTTGTGTACCGACCGACGATCCGAGTGCGATGACAGACGACCGCCACCCTGACCGGTCGCCCGCGACCGGCCTCCACGACGGACGTATCGCCCGCAGACAGCCCCGTGACGCCCGCGCCCGCCCCGCGGAGGCGGTCGAATGACCCGCCTCGACGGCCGACTCTCCGCGCGAGTGCGCCGCAGTGCGCGGCCCGCTCTCGTCGCGCTCCTCGTCGCGACGCTGGTCACGGGTCCGCTGGCCGGCGTCGTCGCTGCCGGTGGGGCGGACGGCCCCGACCCCTCCTTCGAGGAGTCGCTCACCACGGTCCGCCAGGGCGAGACGGCCGAGATCGCCATCAGCACGACCGGTTCCGCCGGCGACGGCGTCCAGTTCGTGATCGGCGACGCCGAGGCCGAGGACCAGAACTTCGAGGCGCGCGGGACGGTCACCGACGCCGACGGCGACGGAACCGTTCTCGTCCGCTTCGACACCGCCGCCGTCGACGAGGGCGGCCCCGAGTCGTACCTCACCGTCGCCGGCGACGACGCGATCGAGAATCGGACCGAACGCGCGGGCACCGACGACCCGCTCGCGCCGACGGCCTACGACCTCACGCTGGGCGACCCCGCGGATCCGACCGCGATCGGGACGCTGGCGCTGATGCGTGCCGACGAGCGCTCGAACGGGGGCGACGGCGACGGGAGCGACGGGACGGCGACGCCGCGCCCGCTGCACGACGGGACGACTATCGACACGAACGGCGACGGTCGGGTCGTCGTCGACGCGGCCGCCCAGCAGTCGATCACCGGCGAGACGACGCTCGACCCCGGGACGGCGCTGTCGATCCGGGTGACCTCCCGGTCGTCGAAGTCGCCGTTCCTCATGCAGGTCGAGACGGCCGTCGACGACGACGGCGCGTTCTCCGCGCCGGCCGACTTCAGCAGCGTGCCGGTCGGCACCGCCTTCGAGGTGACCGTCCGGGGCGACGACGAGACGCTCGCCGAGGCCTACGGTCGGGTCGCCGACTGCGAGGGCGAGTGTCCGACCGCGACGGCCGGGTCCGGTTCGGACGGCGAGGAGTCGACCGCGACGCCGCTCGACGCCGGTGAGATCAACGTTCGGAGCGTCGTCCAGGTCGCCCAGGACGACGTGGCGCGGGTCCCCGTCACCTTCGGCGACGCCGACGCGCTGACGGTCACGCTCGGCGACGAGGCGGCCGTCAACTACGAGACGAGCGCCGTGATCCGCGACACGAACGGCGACGGCCGCGCGGTCGTCGTCGTCAGGACGGGTGCGGCCGACGACGCCGACCGGCCCGTCCTCGCCGTCGCCGAGGCGGGCGAGACGCGGCCGGCGAACGTCACGAGCGAGACGACGCTCGACGGGTCGCTCGACCCCTTCGAGTACGACATCTCGGTGTCTGCGGGGGCGACCCCCGCGGGCGGTGAACCCGACGCGATCGGGACGCTCGTCGTCGCCGCCGACGACGGGAGCGCGGGCGGCGACGGCGCGACGGCCACCGCCGACGACCCGCCCGCCAACCCCGCCGGCCCCAACGGCGCGACGGTCGCCGCCGATGGCGGGTCCGGATCCGCGCTCACCGGCCTCGCCGCGCTCGCGGTCGGCGGCCTGATCGCCTTCGGCGGCGTCGCCGTGTTCCTCGGCTTCGTCCGGAACTGACGCCGTCCGGTCGCCGTCTCCGCTCTCTCCTCACCGTCTCCGCTCTCCTCTGTTCCCCTTCCCCGCTCTCTCCTCACCGTCTCCGCTCTCCTCTGTTCCCCTTCCCCGCTCTCTCCTCACCGTCTCCGCTCTCCTCCGTTCCCCTTCTCCGATTCCCGCGCGTCGTCACTTCCCCGCACCTCACGGCGCCTCGCCGTTGGCGCGGTCGTCGTTCGATCTTCTCGATGTTACGGCGCGCCCACCGGCCGATCCACGCCGCCGCAGATCGTCGGAGCGGCGGCGGTCGCGCCGCTCGCGCGCTGTCGCCGATCGAACGCGGGACGTGCCGACGGAGCGACCGTCCGGGCTACCGGTCGAGCGCGAGGGCCGCGAGCGCGGCCACCGCGAGGCAGACGAAGAAGAAGAGGACGCCGGGCTCGACCACGTCGAAGACGACCCAGGCGAGCGACCCGGGCTCGCCGACGGTCGCGTTGGGGCTCGCGGGACCGGCGCCCGAGCCGCCGATGGAGGGACGGGCGACCCGTTCGGCCCCCCACTGGACGAGCAGGGCGGCGACCCCGAGCAGGCCGATCCCGCCCACCACGTCGGTCAGCGTCCGCTGGACGCGCGGACGCATCTCGCTGTTCCCGACGATCACCAGCGGGTCGCTCGCCGGTCCGTAGACGGTCATCTCGTTGCCCTTCTCGGAGTACCGCGAGTCGACCGGCTCGACCAGGCCGGCGGCTTCGAGGTTCGAGACGTGGTAGTGGACGTTCTGGACGGACGTGTCGACGGCGTCGGCGATCTCCGAGGCGGTCCGCGGGCGCTCGAACAGCGCCCGGTACACCGCCCGGCGCGTGTCCGTCGCGAGCGCGTCGAGTACGTCGTCGGTCTCCTCGCCCTCGACGTCGAGGACTCGCAGCCGCTCGTCGCTCGTCGCCGTCCGGTCCTGGATCCGGTCGATGAGTCCCGACATCTGTCCGTCCCGATCGTTTCGCCGCTCCCCATATAGCCCTATCCGAAGGTTAAATCCCGCTTTGAACGGGCGGCGCGACGCGTCGTACAGCGGCGCGAGGGCGATGCAGGTGCCGATCGCCACGTCGTCGGTGGCGGCGGCGAGCGCGCCGAGGGCGGGCATCGTCTCCGGGCGGTAGCCGTCGTCGGCGAAGTGGTGTTCGGAGACCCGCGCCGACGCGGAGTTCGACCTCCTCGACGGGCGGCGCCGTCTCCGGGCCGCCGGCCAGCATCGCGACGACGAACTGCTCGTCGCGGTCGCCGTAGACGCCCAGCGAGTCCGGCGAGTTCGGCGCGGCGAGTTCCGGGACGGCGAACGCCTCCTCGACGAAGTCGCCGCTCGCCCCGCGTCGGTCCCCGGGTCGGTGTCCACCGGAGTTCCGGACGGGGCCGTCCCCGTCGGCGTCTCGGTGGGCGCCCCGGACGGTGACCCGTCGTCCCCGCCGCTCGAAGCGCCCAGACAGCCCGGGACGGCGACGGCGCCCGCGGCGAGGCCGGCCAGGAGGTCGCGTCGGTCCACACCCGAACGGTCGGGCGTCCCGGATAAGGGCCTTCAGGAGGGTACAGCGGCCGTTTGAACGACCGGCGGGCGGCGGATACAGTGTAAGACAACGCAGACGCGTCTCCGACTACTCGGGGGACGCCGGAGACGGGACCGTCACCCCTCGCGACGCCACGCACTTCCGGTCCCGCCCCGTAGACGGCGGCGTGACCGCCGACCGGACCGTCGCGGGCGTGCTGCTGGCCGCGGGCAGCAGCGACCGCTTCGGCGAGCCGAACAAACTGCTCGCGACGCTCGACGGTGAACCGCTGGTCCGCCACGCCGCGCGAACGATCACCGAGGCCGAGGTCGGTCCGGTCGCGGCGGTCGTCGACCCCGAGTCGTCGGGTGTCCGCGACGCACTCGCCGGCCTCGACGTCACCACCGTCGAGAATCCGGGCGCGGCCGCCGGCCAGGCCGCGTCCGTCCGCCGCGGCGTCGCGTGGGCGCGCGAGCGGGCCGACGCGGTCGCGTTCGCGCTCGGGGACATGCCGCGAGTCGACCCCGAAACCGTGGATCGACTCGTCGGGGCCTACCGCGAGGGCCGCGGGTCCGCGCTCGCCGCGGGCTACGACGGTCGACGCGGCAATCCCGTCCTCTTCGACGGGCGGCACTTCGACGCGCTCGCCGCCGTCGAGGGCGACACCGGCGGACGCGCGGTCTTCGAACGAGCCGACGACGCCGCGGTCGTCGAGACGGGTGACCCGGGCGTCCACGTCGACGTGGACACGGTCGCGGACCTGGGCCGGCTCCGGGACTGACCGCTCAGAGCACGTCGGTGTCGACCAGCGAGACGCGCTCGCCCACGTCGCGGTCGGCGGCGTACTCGTAGACGACGTGGCTGGCGGCCACGTCCTGGATGGCAAGCCCCGTCGAGTCGAAGACGGACACCCCGGTCTCGGGGGTGCGTCCGGGCTTCTCGCCGACGATCACCTCGCCGAGTTCGCCGTGAATGTCCTCGTCGGAGAGGACGCCCTCGCTCCAGGGGACGTTGATCTCTCCGGAGTGTGTACACTGCTCGTAGTCGTCGATGACCAGCAGCGAATCCAGCAGGATCTTGTCGTCGATCTCGTGTTTGCCGGCGGCGTCGGCGCCGACCGCGTTGACGTGGGTGTGGTCGCCGACGCTGTCGACGATGGGCTCCTCGACCGGCGTCACCGTCGAGAGCACGTCACACTGGGCGGCCTCCTCGATGGTGCCGCCCCGCACCTCGAAGCGGTCGCCGAAGGCCTCGACGAACTCGTCGACTCGCTCCTGGTCGCGGTCGGCGACGACGACCGCTTCGATCGGTCGGACGGTCGCGATCGCTTCGAGTTGCGTGTATGACTGGACGCCGGCGCCGACGATGCCCATCGTCCGGGCGTTCTCGACGGCGAGGTGATTCGTGGCGACGGCCGCGGCGGCACCGGTGCGCTTGCGGGTGATCGTCGTCCCGTCGAGCAGCGCGAGCGGGAACGCGGTCTCGGGGTCGGAGTAGACGACGGTGCCCATCACCGTCGGGAGGTCGTGGTCCTCGGGGTTGTCGGGGTGGACGTTGACCCACTTGACCGCCGCGGCGTCCCACTCGCCGGCGTCCAGATAGGCCGGCATCGACCGGAAGTCGCCGTTGTACTGGGGCAGGTCGACGTAGGACTTGGCGGGCATCTGCGTGTCGCCGCGCGCGTCGGCGACGAAGGCGTCTTCGACCGCCGAGACGACCGCCGACATCTCCGCGGCTTCCTCGACCGCGTCGGGATCCAGAAGGAGCGTCTGCATACCGGATGTTCCCCGGCCGCACACTTAGAAGTTCGACCGGTTTCGAGGCGGTGTGCGTACTGAATGCGGGAAGAATTGAAATCGAAGCGAGCCGAAACACGGCTCATGACCGAGTGGGTGGAGATCGTAACCGAAAAAGCCGGTGAGAAATCGGTGACGCAGCGCGTTCCCAAAGCGTGGTACGAGAACAGCCAGCGCGTCAGGGAGATCAACTCATATCTGACCGAAGAGTTCTTCGATGTCGAAGGGGTGACCGGGGTCGCGACGACGACCGGGGAGGAAGAAGTCGAAGGGTACACGCTCTCTCAACCGGTCGTCTACGTCGAAGACGAGCACGTCGACAAAGTGCCGTCTGAAATTGACGGAATACCGATCAAGACGGAATCTCCGAAAGGGCCGATCGTTCTCGATTAGAGGGCGGACCTGAGGTATCCCGCACTGAACATCCGCGCGCCGAGGACACCCGGGCGGGAAAAAGATGGTGGCGGAACCGTTTTGTCGCCACTTGCCGTACGTTAACACGGGTGATATACCCATGTACACAGTCCTGCTGCCGGTCGACATGGCGGAGTCGCGGGCGACGGCGCAGGTAGAGACGGCGATCGGGCTCCCGAACGCGGGCGAAGACGTCGAGGTGAAGCTCCTGCACGTGTTCCGTGAGGCCGACCGGGCCGAGGAGGCGTCGCCGCTCCAGCTCAGGGCGGGCGAGCACGCGTACGACCGACTGGACGAGGCGGGTCTCTCGGTCGAGCCGGTCACCCGGTACGGCGACCCGGCGTCAGGCATCCTCGAAGCGGCCGACGACTACGGCGCCGACATGATCCTGCTGGGCGGGCGCAAGCGGTCGCCGCTCGGCTCGGTGCTGTTCGGCAGCGTCAGCCAGGAGGTCACGCTCGACGCCGAGCGGCCGGTGGTCGTCACCGGCGACCGCGAGCAACAGCACATCCCGAGCCACCGCTGTGGGAGCTGCGGCGAGGAGTACTACACCGACGACGACATGACGATCCCCTCGTGTCGCAACTGCGGCGGCACGAAGGTCGAGCGCGTCGGCGAACAGTCGGAGGAACCGGCGCCGACGGCGTAGCTGGCGGTGCGAAAACGGAGAGAGATAATCAGCGGACGGTACGGCGGTCGACGGGTAGGCATTCGCGCGCCGAAGGCGCGCGATTCACCGGAACCGAGCGAAGTCGTTCGAAAGACGGCACAGCCGTCTTTCGTGATGACGAGAGAGCGTCGCTCTCTCGAACCACGCGGTTCCGGATTTTCCCCCACGTTTTTTCTGGAGAGGTTCCCCGCAGCGAGGCCGAAGGCCGAGCGAGGAAACCCCTTCAGGAAAAGTGGGCTTGCCTCGCGGGTCACTGCGTGCGAGGCGGCGGAGCCGCCTCGACTTCGCGGCGCTTCGCGCCGCGCGTTCCCCGGTCGGCTTTCAGCGGTCTCTCACTTCGTTCGAGCCCGCTCTTACATCATGCCGCCCATGCCGCCGCCCATGCCGCCCATGCCGCCGCCCATGCCGCCGGGCGCGCCACCGGGGCCGCCGGGCGCGCCGCCGTCGTCGTCGTTGTCCGTGCCGCCGCCCTTCAGGTCGCCCGCGGCGATCACGTCGTCGATGCGGAGGATCATGACGGCCGCCTCGGTGGCGGACTCGACCGCCTGGGTCTTGACGCGGAGGGGCTCGACGACGCCCTCCTCGACCATGTCGACGGTGTCGCCGGTGTAGGCGTCGAGGCCGACCTGATGGTTCCCGGAGTCGTGCTGACTGCGGAGGTCGACCAGCGAGTCGATCGGGTCGAGGCCGGCGTTCTCGGCGAGCGTGCGCGGGACGACGTCGATGGCGTCGGCGAACGCCTCGACGGCGAGCTGCTCGCGGCCGCCGACGGAGTCGGCGAAGTCGCGGAGTTCGAGCGCGAGGTGGGCCTCCGGGGCGCCGCCGCCCGGGAGGACCTGCCCGTCTTCGAGCGTGACCGAGACGACACCGAGGGAGTCCTCGATGGCGCGCTCGACCTCGTCGGCGACGTGCTCGGTGCCGCCGCGGAGGATCATCGTGACGGCTTTGGCGTCCTCGACGTCCTCGACGAAGATGCGCTCGTCGCCGGCGACGTCCTTCTGGGCGACGCTGCCCGCGAAGCCCAGATCGTCGGCGGTGATGTCGTCGATGTTGGAGACGATGCGGGCGCCCGTCGACCGGGAGAGGGCCTTCATGTCGGACTTCTTCGCGCGGCGGACCGCGAGGATGCCCTCCTGGGCGAGGTAGTGCTGGGCCATGTCGTCGATGCCCTTCTGGCAGATGACGACGTCGGCGCCGGCGTCGGCCAGCTCGTCGACGTACTCCTTGAGCTGCTCCTCTTCCTGGTCGAGGAACTGCTGGAGCTGGTCGGGGTCGGTGACGTTGACCTCGGTGTCGAGCTCGGTCTCGGGCACCTCGATGGCGGTGTCGAGCAGCGCCACGTCGGCGTCCTCGACGGCGTAGGGCATGTTCTCGTGGACGCGCTCCTTGTCGATCATGACGCCCTCGACGAGTTCGGACTCGTCGATGGAGCCGCCGACGACGGTCTCGAGCTGGATGTTGTCGGTGTCGACGCCCTCGTCGTCCGCGACGGACTGGACGGCGTCGACGACGAGCGAGGAGAGGGTGTCCTTGGCGTTCTCGGCGCCCTTGCCGGTCATGGCGGTGGCGGCGATGGACTCCAGAATCTCGGTGTCGTCGGCGTCGACGTCGATGGCGATGTCCTCGAGGGCCTCCTTGGCCTTCTCGGCGGCCTGGCGGTAGCCCTGCGCGAGGATGGTGGCGTGGATGTCCTGGTCGAGCAGGTCCTCGGCCTTGCCGAGCAGCTCGCCGGAGATGACGACCGCGGTCGTCGTGCCGTCGCCGACCTCGTCCTCCTGGGTCTGGGCGACCTCGACGATCATGTTGGCCGCGGGGTGCTCGATGTCCATCTCCTCGAGGATGGTGACGCCGTCGTTGGTGACGACGACCCCGCCGGAGTCGTCGACGAGCATCTTGTCCATCCCCTTCGGACCGAGTGTGGTCCGTACGGACTCCGCCACGGCCTTCCCGGCCGTGATGTTCATGGACTGTGCGTCCTTGCCCGAGGTGCGCTGAGAGTCCTCGGACATGATGATGAGGGGCTGGTTACCCATCTGCTGAGCCATAGTCAAGAGAAAGGTTGATTGCGATTCTATATAAAAGTAACGGAGGATCGCGTCGTTGGTGTCGCTGGGCGCCCGAGGATAGTGTGTGAAGCGATCTCAAAGACGTATTTATATACGGTCCTCGGGTGAGCACGGGCGCCAGCGGGTGTTCGACCGGGGTGAACGGGGCAGTTCGGCCCGCCAACCGGTCGGGCGGATCACACTTGCCCGTCCGGGCCGTATCGGACGCATGGCCGAGACATCGACGATCGGATCCGGCGGATGGGGACGCGAGCGCGTGCTGACGGTGGTCGCGGGGGTCCTGCTCGTCAACCTCGTCGGCGCCGCGCCGGCGGTGCTGTCCGGGCCGGGGTCGCCGTGGTTCCAGGCGCTCGCGAAGCCGACGATCTACCCGCCGCCGTGGCTGTTCGGCGTCGTCTGGACGCTCCTCTTTACCCTGCTGGGCGTCGCCGTCGCGCTCGTGTGGCTGGCCGACGGTCGCGGCGGCGTCGGGACGAGTGCGGACGGTAGCGGCTGGACCGCTCGACGGGTGGCGCTCGCGGCGTTCGCCGGCCAGATGGTCCTCAACGTCGCGTGGACGCCCGCCTTCTTCGCCGCGGAGAACCTGCTCGCCGGACTGGTCGTCATCGTCGCGCTGTGGCCTGCGGTGCTCGCGACGATCTGGGCCTTCGACCGCGTCGACCGTCGCGCGGCCGCGCTGCTGGTCCCGTATCTCGCCTGGGTGACCTTCGCCGCGGTGTTGAACTACCGGTTCCTGGCGCTGAACTGAGGGCGGAATCGAGCCCGCGGTGGGTCAGGACCCGTTTCCGTCCCGCAGGTGTCCGACCAAGGCGTCGTTGACCCGCTCGGGTTCCTCGTCGTGGACCCAGTGGGAGGCCCACGGGATCCGCTTGAGGTGGCCGTCGGTGCAGTAGCCGACGCTCTCGGCGGCCATCGACGGGAGCAGCGCCGCGTCCTCGTCGCCCCAGACGACCAGCGTCGGCGCGTCGACGGTCTCGCGGGGCGCGTCGTCGCGGCGGCGGAGCAGCGCGCGGTACCAGTTGACGGCGCCGCGGATCGCGCCCTGCCGGCGCCAGGCGTCGCGGTAGTGGGCGAGTTCGTCGTCGGTGAACGCGCCGGGGTTGGCGCTGCCCTCCAGCACGTCGAGGACGCCCCGGGCGTCGCCGCGCCCCAGCACCATCTCGGGGACGACCGGCAACTGGAAGAAGAACATGTACCAGCTGCGGGCGAGCTGGCGGGGACTGGACTTCAGCGTCCGGCGCATCACCGACGGGTGTGGCACGTTGATGATCCCCAGATGGTCGACGGTGTCGGGGTGGCGCAGCGCCAGATCCCACGCGACCGCTGCGCCCCAGTCGTGGCCGACCACGTGGGCGTCGTCGCGTCCCTCGGCGTCGATCAGTGCGGCGACGTCGCCCGAGAGTTCGCGCATCCGGTAGGCGTCGAGGGCACGGGGTTTCTCGCTGCGGTTGTAGCCCCGCTGGTCGGGGACGACGACGTAGTAGCCGGCGTCGACCAGCGCGGGGATCTGGTGGCGCCAGCCGTACCAGAAGTCCGGGAACCCGTGCAGGAGGACGACCAGTTCGTCGTCAGGGTCGCCCGCGCGGACGACGTGCAGGTCGACGCCGTTGACGGTGTGACGCGTCGACTCGGCAGAGGGCAGGTCGAGCAGGCTCGCGTCGGTCGCGGTCATACGCGACAGTCCGCCCGACAGCCCCCTGTAAGTTCCGGTTAGCTGACTGGTCGGCGGACCGGCGGGCGATTTATTGTCGCTCGCCGCGTGCGTCGGGTATGGCCTACACCTGCCAGTGCGGGGCGACCCTGGAGTACAAACAGGACCTCCGCAAAGAGCAGGGCGAGGTGTATCCGACCTGGAAGTGCCGGGAGTGTCGCAGCGAGGTCCCCAGCGTCCACGCCGAGCGGATCAAACACCAGCACCCGTCGTGAACCGATGACCGTCGAGAACGGTGAGATTCCGTCGGCGAGAGAGAACTACCGTCCCATCCCGAAGCGGCGATGCCGGAGTTCGGGGGTGATCTGGATGCGGTCGATCTCCTGGCCGGTGCGGTACCAGACGAACGCGGCCCGGGTGAAGAGTTCCCGACACTCGATACGAACTTCTCGGGGGACCCCCTCGCTGCGCTCGTGGATGTCGCGGACCGCGGCCTCGGTGAACAGTTCGACGGGCTGGTCCTCGTAGGGTTCGTCGCGGAAGTAGGCAAAGGAGCGGGCGATGTACTCGGCGATGTCTTCGGGACCGAACGGCTCGATCCCCTCGTAGTAGCGCAGCCGCGAGTCGAGCGTTCCCCTGAGATCCGCGACGCGCTCCTTGCCTTCGGGGGTGCCCATCAGGAACAGGCGGACGCCCATGTCCCCGGCGACCTGCAGCGTCGAGAGGATCTCCGGGGGCAACACCTCGATCTCGTCGACGACCAGCAGGATGGTCTTGCCGTCGGCGCGCACGTCCTCGACGAGTTCGCGGGCGGCCTCCTTGGCGTCCTCGGTGGCCCAGGGGACGCCGTCGCGGGTCTGCCAGTAGTCCCGGTCTTCGACCTCGTAGCCAGCGGCCTCTGCCGTGGTCTGGATCGTCGCGTACAGCTTCCGGGGCGTGGTCTCGCGGGGGTTGTCGAGGACGGCGACGACGAAGTCGTCGTGTTCGCCCAGGTCGCGGCGGACGATCTCCCGGAAGGCGGTCTTGCCGGTGCCGTAGTGGCTGACGAGCCCGATGTGTTGCTCCTGGAGGAGCCAGCCGGTCACCTGGTTGAGCATCTCGGTGTCGTGGCGGACGTACAGCGGTTCGGGCATCCGGTCGGTGCCCGCCTCTTCGGTAAAGGGCAGGTCCGCCACCGTGTCGGGGTCGCCCCCGAGCGCGCGGCCGAACGAGAGGAGGCGGGTCTCGACCTCGGCGAGCTGGTCCAGCAGGATCCCCTGCCCGCGCTCCTCGTCGTCGTCCAGTGCCCGTATCTTCTCGACCAGATTCCCGACGGTCTCGGTCTCCCCCGAGCGCCCGTCCGCCGTCGGCTGGTCGGTGTCGTCTGTCATGCTGTTCGCCCGATTACTGCGTGATTGGCCGCCCAGCCGGATAGCTTTTCTGACGGGCGACTCCGGGACACCTCACTCCGACACGGTGAAGATCCCCACCTGCTCGTCGCTCTCGGCGAAGCCGTAGCGGACGGCCTTCGCCCGCACGGTGGTCTCGCCCTCGGGCAGGTCGACCGGGCCGGTGTACAGCCGCCAGCGGGGTTCCGTGCCGTCCTCGTCGACGCGCTCGTCGGCGAACGCGTAGCGCGTCGACGCGCCCTGGGTGGCGCAGTACAGCGACAGCGTCGCCGGCCCTTCCAGTTCCAGCCCGGCAGTCCTGGCCGTGCGCTCGTCGTGGTTCGGGCTGTTGACGAGGAACCGCGGCGCGGCGGTCTCGGGCTGGTCGGTCCCGCCGTAGCGCTCGCGGACCATCTCGCTCTCGGCGGTGTCGCCGGCGTCGCCCACGCGGTCGCGCCAGTCGTCGAGTGCCCCGCGCATCCGGTCCAGCGTGTCGGCGTACTCGGGATCGCCGGCGAGGTCGTCGACCTCCCAGGGGTCGCTGTGCAGGTCGTATAGCTCCTCGGCGGGCCGGTCGGCGTCGAACCACCGCTCGGCGCCCTCGAGTTCCCCCTCGCGGGCGCGTTCGAGGATCTCCCGCATCACCGGGTGGCGATTCCGGTAGGGGATCCACTGTCGGTAGGGGGTCCCCGGCCGGTAGTGTCTGACGTACTTGAACCGGTGGTCGCGGACGGCCCGGACCATGTCGTAGGACTCGTCGTAGCGGTCCCGCGTGGCGAAGACGTACTCCCGTTCGTCGGCGTCCGGGCCGAAGAACTGCCGGCCGCCGATATACTGCGGTACGTCGAGGCCGCAGGCGGCCAACATTGTCGGCCCCAGATCCATCGTGCTGACGAGTCGGTCGTCGACGCTCCCGGGGTCGATAGCGCCGGGCCAGCGAACGATCAGGGGGACGCGGATCCCCCCGTCGTAGGGCCAGCGCTTGGAGCGGGGGAGCCCCTCGCCGTGGTCGCTCCACAGGACGACGATGGTGTCCTCGGCCAGCCCGTCGGCGGCGAGGCGGTCGAGCACGTCGCCGACCCACGCGTCCGAGCGCGCGACATTGTCGTACTGCCGGGCGATTGCCAGCCGCGTGGTCTCCGTGTCGGGGAGATACGGCGGGACCTCGACGGCCGACGGGTCGGTTTCGGGGTCCGCGACGGCCCCGCCGAACTGGTCGTCGGTCCCCGGTTCGGTGGGGTCCCACTGGCCGCTCTCGTGGGTGACGCCGTTGGTGACCATCGCGAAGAACGGTTGGTCGGCGTCGCGGGCGTCGTCGCGCCAGTCCGCGTCCGACCCGTGGTGGTCCCACATCGTCGCGGGCGTCCCGAACTGGTAGTCGGCCTTCGAGTCGAGCGTGCAGTAGTAGCCCGCCCGCCGGAACAACTCGGGAACCGCCGTCACGTAATGGGGCGGGACGGCGTCGTAGGGCGTCGGCAGCTCGGGCGCGTCGTCGTTGGTGTGGGTCGTCCGCATGTGGTGGGTACCGATGGCGTTCCCATGGCAGCCGGTCATCACCGCCGAGCGGCTGGGGGCACAGACCGGCGCGGTCGAGAAGGCGTTCGGGTAGCGCCGGCCGTCGGCCGCGAGCCCGTCGATCTCGGGGGTTCGGGCCAGCTCGTCGCCGTAGCACCCCAATCGCGGCGTCGTGTCTTCCATCGCGATCCAGAGGACGTTCGGCCGGTCGGCCCCGGGCATACCCGACGGGCGTCCGCCGCCGGCCTAAGTGTTGTTGCGGGGTCGTTCGGCGGGGACGGGACCGACGGTGGGACACGAGTCGCGACGTTCAGTACAGGCGGTGCAGTTAGTGGTCGATCCCTAGTCGATCGTCCGCGAGCGAAGCGAGCGGTTCACCGCCGGAGCCGTCGAAGACGGCGGAGGCGGCCTTTTTCACCCATGTTTTTGCGCCGAGTGGTTCCCGCAGCGAACGGAGTGAGCGAGGAAACCCGAGGCGGAAAAGGATGGTTTCGCACGCGAAACTGATCGGCACGAATCGAACGCGGACGGAGACCCCGGTGCCGAGGAGATCGGATCGAAGTCCCCGCTCAGAACGACACGTCAGTCTCGATGTCCTCGGCGGCCTCGTCGAGGCCGTCGTCGGTGACGGACTCGGTGAGCGACCCCGAGATGGCGGCGTCGGTGAGTATCTCGTCGAACTCGGTCTGATAGCGGTGGTTCGCCGCCCGGGCGGCGTCCTGAGCGTCGACGACGCGGCGGTAGTGGGCCAGCGTCGGCTCGTCGACGCCGAACTCGGCGGCCAGCGCCGCGTCGTCGGCGTCGCGGCGGCGGCGCAGTTCGCAGATGTCGAACGGCGCCGCCGTGTCGTCCCCCCGGAACAGGTGCAGATCCATGCGTGCGCGGAACACTTCGTCGGGCGAGACGCCGAGGTCGTCGGCGATCGCCTCGTCGGACCCGTCGTCGTAGAACCCCCGGACCAGGTCGACGTACGTCTCCGTCTCGAACGCCGAGTCGAAGTCGTAGCGGTCGGCGAGCGCCTCGATTACCCCCCGCAGGCGCTCGCGGATCGTCGCCTCGTCCGGCTGGTCCGCGATGGAGCCCCGCGGCTCCTCCTGGGTCTCCGTGACCGTCTCCTCGTCGGAAACGTCCATGAAGATGTCCCGCAGTTCCTCGGTCTTTTCGTCCATTGCCCGAACCGCATTGCGGGGACGCACACCTAAATAATTGTTGACATCTGCGGCGAGCGGCCTCGTCGTCACCGTCGCGCTCGACTCGCGACCGCCGAAAACCGACAAACGGCACAACGGTTGTGAACCGAATCCGTGTGGGATCGTGACAAACGTTAAGGGGGCGTCCGACCGGGTTCTAGTATGCGCTTGCTCCAGGCCGACGCGGTGACTCGCCCGACGTTCTGGGGGATCGGCCCGGTCGGGAAGGCCGCGTTCTACTACCTCGCTGCCGTCGCCATCGCCGTCTTCCTGCTGGGGTCGTACCGCCGGGTCGCCCGCTACGCCGAGGGTCGCGAGGACCCGCTGAACCGGCTCGACGACCTGCCCCAGCGGGTCGTCGGCGCGGCGGGGACCGTCCTGTCGAACCGGACCCTGCGCGACGGCGATCTCGTCGCTGGCCTCGCTCACGCCTTCGTCCTCTGGGGCTTTCTCACGCTTCTCATCGCGACCACCGTCCTCGGCATCGACATGGACATCTACGGCCCGCTCACGGGCGATTCGTTCTTCGTCGGCGACTTCTACCTCTCCTATTCGTTCGTCGTCGACGCGATGGGGCTGCTGTTCGTCGTCGGCCTCGGCGTCCTCCTCTACCGGCGCTATGCCGCCCGCGACGACCGCCTGTGGGGTCGTCACACCTCCGCCGAGGACGACCTGTTCGTCTGGGCGCTGTTCCTGCTGGGCGTCGGCGGCTACCTCACCGAGGGGGTCCGGATCCTCGGGCAGAACTTCCCCGACTTCGAGACGGTGAGCTTCGTCGGCTGGGCGGTCGCCGTCGCCCTCGACGGCGCCGGCGTGAGCGCCGCCGCGGCCGAGGCGGCGTACCCGCTCGTCTGGTGGAGCCACTCGGTCCTCGCGCTGGCCTTTATCGCCGCGCTCCCGCTCGGGAAACCGTTCCACATGCTCGCCTCGGCGGCCAACGTCGTCGCCCGCGACGAGGACGCCGGTCGCCGGCTCCCCGGCGTCCCGGCCGATCTGGACGCCACCAACGCCGAGTCCATCGACGACTTCACCTGGAAGGAGCTGCTCGACCAGGACGCCTGCACCAAGTGCGGCCGCTGTTCGACCGCCTGCCCGGCCAAGGCCGCCGGTCGCCCGCTCGACCCGCGGGACGTGATCCTCGACCTCAAGCGCTACCGCGAGAGTCGCGACGCCGGCAGCGAGGCGGTCGACATCGTCGCCGACGGGGGTACTTCCGTCGTCGACGCCGCGACGATGGAGTCCTGTATGTCGTGCATGGCCTGCATGGACGCCTGCCCCGTCGAGATCGAACACCTCGACTCCTTTACCCGGATGAACCGCCAGCTCGTCGACCAGGGGGACCTGGACCGGTCGGTTCAGGACGTCTTCCAGAACGTGATGCAGCAGGGCAACACCTTCGGGGAGTCACAGCGCAAGCGCGCGGACTGGGCCGACGAACTGGACGCCGAGCCGACCGACGCCCGCGAGGAGTCGGTGGAGTACCTCTGGTACGTCGGCGACTACCCGAGCTTCGACGACCGCAACAGGAAGGTCGCTCGCTCGCTCGCCCGCATCTTCGAGCGCGCGGACGTGGACTACGGGATTCTCTACGATGACGAGGTGTACGACGGCAACGACGCCCGCCGGGTCGGCGAGGAGTTCCTCTTCGTCGAGCAGGCCGCGACCCTCGTCGACACGTTCGACGACTGTGAGTTCGAACGGATCGTCTGCACCGACCCCCACGCGATGAACACCTTCGAAAACGAGTACCCCGAAGTGGACTTCGAGGCGTACGCCGACGACCCGATGATGGAGGTGCCCGAGGAGAACTGGGCGGGCGCGCCGGTCTTCCACTGGACCCAGGTCGTCGAGGACCTCGTGAGCGAGGGCCGGCTCGGCCTGCGCGGCGACGAACTCGACGACACCGTCACCTACCACGACCCCTGTCACCTCGGGCGGTACAACGGCGAGTACGAGGCGCCCCGCGAGCTGGTCCGCGCCACGGGCTGCGAGCTGGCGGAGATGCCGCGCAACCGGAGCGATTCCTTTTGCTGTGGCGGCGGCGGCGGCGGCCTCTGGATGGAGTTCGACGAGGAGCCCAAACCCAGCGAGGAACGGCTGCGCGAGGCCGTCGAGGACACCGCCGTCGGTCCCGCGGTCGAGAAGTTCGTCGTCGCCTGCCCGATGTGTACCACGATGTTCGAGGACGGCCGCAAGACCGGCGGCTTCGAGGACGAGATCGAGGTCGTCGACGTGGCGGAGTTGCTGATCGAGGCGATCGAGGTCCGGGAGGGCGAGGCGGTCGCGGTCGGCGGCGGTCCCGCGGAGTCGGCGGCCGACGACTGAGGCGATCGGCCGCACCCGTTCGCCGGGTCCGACGAGCGCGCCGGCGAACCCCGGGACCCGCAACCCGGGTCGCTCCCCGGGATCGGCGCCCCGTCGACCGAACCGGCCACCGCGCCGTCCGATCGATTAACACGCTCGGGGCCCTCCCGAGTCCCATGGGACTGATCGCGGAGTTTCGGCTGGCCGGCGAGGACCTGGCGCTCGTCGACGTGGCGGCCGGCGTGCCCGAGGCGACCGTCGAGTTCGAGTCGGTGGGGGCCGCGCCGTCGGGGCCGCCGGAGTTCGTCGTGCGGACGGTCGGTGCGAGTCGCGAGGCCGTCGAGGCCGCCTTCGCCGCGGCCGACTCGGTGACCGACCACTCGCTGGTCGTCGCCGACGGCGACGCCCGCCGGTATCAGTGTCGTCCGACCGGCGGGCCGCCGGAGGGGCTGGAGGCGCTCGCGAACAACAGGTCGGTCCCCGACCGCGTGACGGTCACGCCGGAGGGGTGGACCGAGCGACGGTGGTTCGCCGACCGCGAGGAGTTCGACGCCTTCCGCGACTTCTGTCGGACCAACGACTACACCTTCCGCCTCGACCGCCTCGTCGAGGTCGACGACGGCGACGGCGCCCGCGACGCCGAGGAACCCGGCCCCTTCGGCGCTCTCGACGGCGACTCCCCGGGCCCGCCGGGGATGACCGAACCGCAGCGCGAAGCGCTCGTGCTCGCCCACGAGATGGGCTACTTCGACGTGCCGCGGACGGCGTCGACCGCCGACGTGGCCGAGGAACTCGGCGTCACGCCCGCGTCGTGCTCCGAGCGACTGCGCCGCGCCCAGAGCCACCTCGTCGCGCAGTTCCGCAACGCCGACTCACACATAAAACCCCGAATGGATTAGGGCCAGGGCTACGGGCGCGTAGCCGTAACTCACTCGCGTGAGAGAACGGAAGCCACGACCGGACGGCGGCGACGCCGGGGACGGTCGCGGGAACGCCATCGCAGCCAGCGGTGTGGAACTGACCTACGCCGACGGGACCGAGGCGGTCAAGGGGATCGACTTGACCGTGCCGGAAGGGGAGTTCTTCGGCTTCCTCGGCCCGAACGGCGCCGGGAAGACGACGACGATCAAGACCTTCGCGACCCTCCTCTCGCCGACCGGCGGCTCGATCACCGTCAACGGCTACGACGTGCGCGACGACGCGCGCCGCGTCCGCGAGACGATCGGCTACATGGCCCAGGAGACCAGCGTCGACGAGGAACTCACGGCCCGGGAGAACATCCGCTTCGCCGCGCGGGCCTACGGCGTGCCCAAGAGCCAGCGCGCCGACCGCATCGACGAACTGCTCGACCTGGTCGACCTGGCCGACGTGGGCGACAAGCGCGCCGGCGAGTTCTCCGGCGGGATGAAAAAGCGGCTGGACGCCGCGACCGCGCTCGTCCACAGCCCCCCGCTCGTCTTCCTCGACGAACCGACGACGGGACTGGACCCCAAAGCCCGAAACCGCCTCTGGGAGTACTTCGAGCGCATCAACGAGCGCGGGACGACCCTCTTTCTGACCACGCAGTACCTCGAGGAGGCCGACCAGCTCTGCGACCGCCTCTCGGTCATCCTCGACGGCGAGATCGTCGCCACAGGGTCGCCGATGGAGCTGAAACGCCGCGTCGGCGGGGAGATCCTCGACGTGGAGATCGAGGGCGAGGCGGTCGACGCGACCGGGGACGGGAGCGCCGCCGCCCGCGAGCGCGCCGCCGAGATCGCCCGCGCGGGCGACGTGTTCGACGCCGACGCCGACGTGGCGGTCACCGACGACGGCATCAGCGTCACCGCCGAGCGGGCCCGCCAGCACGGGACCGACCTGCTGGTCGCGCTCCGGGACGACGGGATCACGGTGACCGGCTTCAACATCCGCTCGCCGACGCTGGACGACGTGTTCCTCGCGATCACCGGCGAGGAGCTCGATTCGGAGGACCGGGCGGCCGACGCCGCCGACGTGACCGGGGAGGTGACCGCCGAATGAGCGATCGGTCGGTCGACGACGCGCGGGAGACCGACGGCGGGGACGTTCGCACCGACGGCGGCACCGCCCGTCCGACGGACGAGCGGCTGTCGGGCAACTCCTTCCTGGGCGACTTCTGGGTGAACTTCGTCCGCTGGAACCTCAAGGCGGTGCGCAACCCCTTCGTCGTCGTCGGGTCGCTCGTCCAGCCGATCATCTTCCTCGTCCTGTTCACGCAGGTGTTCGGCCAGATCGCCACCGGCGCGATCAGCGGCGGCGCCACCGGCGGCATCACCTACGAGACGTTCCTGTTGCCCGCCATCGCGATGCAGGTGTCGCTGGCGGCCGCCGCGGGGTCGGGGATCGGCCTCGTCAACGACATGGAGGAAGGGCTGTTCGAGAAGACGCTCGTGATGCCGATGAGTCGCTCGGCGATGTTCCTCGGCAAGACCGCCGCCGAGATCCTCCGCATCGTCGTCCAGATCGCCATCATCCTCGGCCTCGGCACCGTCCTCGGCGCGAACGTCGCCACCGGGTTCGTCGGCGCCGTCGGGATCGTCTTCGTCGGGATCCTCTTCTCGCTGTGGTTCGTCGCGCTCTCGAACATCTTCGCCGTCGTCACGCGCGACCAGGAGTCGACGATTATCGGCGCGAACCTCCTGCAGTTCCCCCTGCTGTTCGTCTCGACGGCCTTTCTCCCGCTGTCGGCGATGCCCGGCTGGATCCAGACCGTCGCTACCTTCAACCCCATCACCTACGGCGTCGACGCCGCTCGCGCGCTGATGCTCGACCAGGACGTGATGACCGTCGTCGAGGTCACTCGCTTCACGGGGATCTGGAACACGCTCGTCCCCGCGATCGCCGTGCTGCTCGCGCTCGACGTGCTGTTCGGCGGGATCGCCGTCTACCTGCTCAACCGCGCGTCGTCGTCGGACGTGCAGTAGGCGACTCCTACAGCTCCGGCTCCTCCCTGTCCGGGTTCTCGATTATCTCGATCTCGACGTCCTCGCCCCGGAGTCCGAGCCGGGCGAACTGCGTGCGGACGTGTTCCTTCGCCGCGGCCAGCCCCGCCTCGCGCGTGTCGAACCCGCGGGTGGTGGGCGCCTCGAAGGCGACCCGCCGCTCCGTGCCGTCGATCCGCTGGAGCTGTCCGCCCGACTCCACCTCGTAGAACTCGTCGCAGATCCAGACGTAGGGGGCGCCCTCGTCCGGCGCGCCCTCGAAGGTCGGCGGCCGCTCGCCCCGCTCGTAGAGCGTCCCCGTCAGCGCCGTCCCGCCCGCGTGGCCGCGTACCAGTAGCATATCCCCGACGGTAGGGGGCCGAACGGCAAAAGCGCGCCGGGCGCTCCGGGGAACCGACGACTCGGCGTTCGCTTCCAGAACGGCTATCCTGTCGGCGCGCGGACCGCTCGGCAATGCCCTCCGACCTCGACTCGCTGGCCCGCCGGCTGGCGGTGCCGCACTACGACGATGCCCTCCCCGCTCACGACGCGTTCCACGCCAAGCGCGTCCGCGACCTGTCGCTTCGGCTCGCCGGCGACTGGGACCGGTCCGTCGACAGCGGCGTCCTCGCCGCGGCGGCCTGGCTGCACGACGTCGGCCGGCCGCTCGAACGGACCGGCGAGATCGACGACCACGGCGAGTGGGCGGCCGTGGAGGCGTCGGACCTGCTGGCCTCTGAGGGAGTGACCGCCGACCGCGTCGACGCGGTCGTCCACTGTCTGCGGAGTCACAGCATCCGGCCGAGTTCCCCCGAACCGGAGACCACGGCGGCGAAACTGCTCTTCGACGCCGACAAGCTTGACGCGGCCGGAGCGGTCGGTCTCGTCCGCCTGGCCTGTATCGTCGGCGAGCGCTCGGGGCGAGCGGGCGAGAAGTACGCGGCGATCGACACCGGGTCGGCTCCCGGGGCGGTCGGCGCCAGCGGCGCGGACGACGCGGGCGTGCCGGACCTGACGCTCCTCCGCGAGTGGGCGCGCGAGCGACTGGACGCGCTGTACACGCCGCCCGGTCGCCGGCGCGGCGAGTCCCGCTGGGCGTTCATGCAGGACTTTTTCGACCGGTTCGAGGCCGAGACGGCGGTCCCGGACGGCTGACGGCGGTCGGCCGCCCGCTCAGGTCCACAGATCCAGGTCGACGACGACGGGGAGGTGGTCGGAGGGGAACCAGCCGTCGCCGACCGCGTCGGCGGCGACGCCGTACCCCTCCACCGCCGCGCCGGCGACGAAGACGTGGTCGATCCCCCGGTCGGGCAACAGCGACTCGAAGTCGGTCCGGGTGGTGTCCGGGCCGTGTGCGGGGTACGGGCTCGCTTCGCGGGCGTCGACCAGCCGGAGCCCGCCTTGTCCACCCCGTTTGGCTTCGGGGGCGTCGCCGCTATCGTCGGCGAGTGCCCGGTACGGTTCGTCGCCGGCCACGCAGTTGAAGTCCCCACCGACGACGACCGGTTCGTCGTCCTCGCGGATCTCGCTCGCTCGTTCGCGGAGCACCCGAGCGCCCTCGACGCGGGCGCGGGCGCCCTCGTGGTCGAGGTGGGTGTTGCAGTACAGCACTGTCCCGCCGGCGGCGCGGTCGCGCAGGCGAACCCACGTGGCGATCCGGGGGTAGGCGGCGTCCCAGCCGACGCTGCCGGGGTCGTCGGGCGTCGGCGAGAGCCAGAACGTGCCCGAATCGAGCCGGTCGAAGCGGTCGCCGCGGTAACCGACGGGACAGAACTCCCCGTCGCCCTCCTCGGCCTCCCGCGAGTCGCCGACCCACTCGAAGCCGGGGACGGTCTCGCGCAGATCCGCGTACTGGTGGGCGAGCGGTTCCTGCAGGCCCACCACGTCCGGGCGGTGAAAGCGGATGGTGCCCGCGACGGCGTCGCGCCGACCCGCCCAGTCGAACTCCCCGTCGCGCGCCGTGTCGCGGCGAACGTTGTACGTGAGTACCCGGACCGCCTCGCCGTTCATACCGGTCTCTCGGGCGCCGGGGGTCTTGAGACTACCGCGGTCGGCAGGACCCGACCGCCCGGGGACGTCGATCCGGAACGCGTGCTCACGTATCGTCGGCGTCCGCGCGCCGTCGGCGCGCGGTTCGTCCACCGCATCGGGGCGGAGCACCGCGGAGGCCGCCCTTCGGACCCGCGTCTCCGGCAGCGAGGTGGGTGCGGTGTGCCCGCTCTCCGCGAGACGGGCGGTGGGCAAGACCCATACCCTCCCAGTACGACGTGGCGGGTATGTCCGATCTCGGGGATTTCACCGACTTCGACGGCAGCGACGAGGGCGACGGCGGGGCGGCCGACGGCGCGGACGCGGCGGCGGTCGATACCGAGGCCGCCGCGGACGGATCGGCGTCCGACTCGACCGACGCCGACGCGTTCGACGCGGGCGACGCCGACGACGACTTCGAGGCGATGGACGTGACGCCCGCCGGCGAGGACCGCGGCGTCGGCGTCGTCTCCGCGACCGAGGGCCTGCGCATCAGCGAGGACGGCGAGGAGACGGAGCTGCGGGCGTACGTCACCGTCGAGAACCGCTCGGACGTGCGGATCGGGAAGTACCTGCTCGTCCCCTACCAAGACGAAGAGCGGCTGTTCTGCCGGATCACCGCCCTGGAGTACGCCCAGGAGTTCCGCGCCGACGACGCCACCGAGATCCACGCCCGCCGCGCGATGCGCAGGGGCGACATCGACGAGCAGGACTTCAAGTTCGTCGCGACGCTGGAGCCCGTCGCGGTGCTGTACTCCGAGGGCGACGAACTCAAGCGGCGGATGACCGACCGCGTCCCGAAACCCGAGACGGTCGTCCGCGAGGCCACGGACAAGTCGGAGATCAAGACCGGCCTGAAGATCCCCGAGGACGGCGTCTTCCTCGGTCACCTCTCGGTGGGCGGCGAGAAGGTGAAGACCGCCGCCGACCCGCCCCACATCGACTACCGGCTGAAAGACGACTACGAGGACGGCGACCCGCTCGTCTTCCGCCACACGCTCGTCGCCGGGGGCACCGGGTCGGGCAAGACCCACAGCGCCAAGAACGTCCTCCGGCAGTACCTCGCCGAGGACCGCACCTACCCCGTCGAGGACGGTAGTCGGGACGTGTCGCCCGGACTCGTCATGTTCGACCCGCAAGACGAGTACGCCCAGATGCACGACGACAACCCCGACCTCGACAGCGACTTCGCCCGCCGCCTGGAGCGGGAGGGGATCGCCTACGGCGGCGTCGACGACACCATCGCGTTCGTCCCGAAAGTCCAGGGCGCGACCTACGCCACCGGCGACCACCGCGCCGAGCAGGTCGAGTTCACCATCCCCTTCTCGATGGTCCAGGACAACCCCTGGCTCATCGCCGGCGCCAATTTGAACGGGAACCAGTACAACGCCCTCCAGTTGCTGCTCAACCGCTTCTCCCGGGACTACGGGGCCGACGGCACCTATCAGCAGTTTAAAACGTTCCTCGACGACCCGGCGCTCCGGGAGGAACTCGACGAGACGGGACGGGTCCACGAGGCCACCTTCAACGCGGTCAAACGGCGCGCGCTGGGCTTCGACGGCATCTTCGACCAGGACGCCC
Organism: Halosimplex rubrum; assembly: GCF_013415885.1. Lineage (NCBI taxonomy): Archaea > Methanobacteriati > Methanobacteriota > Halobacteria > Halobacteriales > Haloarculaceae > Halosimplex > Halosimplex rubrum. The sequence continues at coordinate 645,342 of NZ_CP058910.1, read as the reverse complement.
GCCCGATCACCGAGCGGGTCCACGAGTTCGTCCGCGCGGGTGGGGTCTCCGTCGTCCCGACCTACCACATCAACAACTCCCGGACGACCGTGACGGTGGTCCTCGCGCTCGCCGCCCTGATCGTCGACCAGAAGCTCTCGAACGACCCCGAGTACGAGCGCATCAAGCACACACCGCTCGTCCTCGGGCTCGACGAGGCCCACAACTTCCTCTCGGAGGTCGACAGCGTCCAGGGCGAGCAGATCATCGGCAAGTTCACCGAGGCCGCCAAACAGGGCCGCAAAGAGCGGCTGGGCCTCTTTCTCATCACGCAGGACCCCCAGGACATCGCCGACCCCGTCTTCAAGCAGATCAACTCGACGGTCGTCCTCAACCTCGGCGACGACGACGCCATCTCGGCGGTGAACATCCCCGCCAACCTCGAACAGAAGGTCCCCTACATGGAGAAGGGCCAGAAAGTCGTCTACTCGCCGGACAACTCCGAGCCCGTGGAGCTGATCGGGCTCTCGAAGTGTCTCGTCAACCACGAGTGAGGGGGCGATCTGTGGCAGTCAGACGAGCCTGCGATCTGTACACCGACGAACCGACACGGTAACTACCGACGACATCATCGCTTCCTGTTGACTTTCCCATCGATGGCTGCTGATGACGAAGTCCGAGAACTCCTCGAAGAACTCTCCGATCACCCGGGACAGCGCCTCGTCTGGCAGCGTGACAGTCTCCAGCGTGCCCTCCAAATCTATTTCCACCACACCGACCGACTGGAGGATCTGCTGCTCGAGTTCCGCTCGGACGTTCAGTCCGACGGGAGAGGCGCTATCACAGAAGACGAGAACGATCGATTCCTCATCTGTCTTCACGACTATTTCTCCGCCTCGTATGGCGTGTTTTCGAAAGCACAGGACTTCCAGTCACGGTTCTATTGCGACTGCACCAACGAAAATTGCTCTCCGGATTCCTGTGACGAGTTCGAGCCGTACCTCTCGAACCTTCGGGAGAGCGGCCTCACTGAGATGGGTGCGTATATGAACTCGCTGCGAGTGGTCGTCCAGAAGATCAGAACCCCGAGTCTGCTTACAAATACGAAATACAACTTTTTCGACATCGACGAGTCCGACGGTGTCGTGATAGACCGGCAACTCCTTCTCGACTGGGTCCGCGGGTCACGGGACAGGGAAGCCGCGATCGGATATCTGGAAGACAGGGACGACGCGTATATCTGTCTCCATTCGGAGGTCGTCGAGTATCGAAACGCGAACGAAGAGTTCTACGGGTGGTTGTTTCAGGATGCCAAAGAACGGTACGCCCACGAACTACGAAGCCGGCGAACGAGGCTCGGAGAGTTGCGAGACGACGTTGCCTGAGATCGAGACGCCTGTTCAGTTCACCATCAGCCCCCGGACGTACACGACGCCGTGAAAAGTTGAACCGACCACCAGACTTTTATCTACGTTGCTACTTGGTGTGGGTATGGACCCGAGTGAAGCCCGTGTCCTCCAATCGCTGGAGGGGGGTACGGAAGGATTCAAGTCTGTTTTAGATAGACTTGACGGGGCATCCCGGGAAGACGATTTCGTCCGGTTCGAGCGGGACGAACTCGATGTCGTACTCGGCGAAGGCCGAACTGACTCCTACGATCGTCTGTCGGCCAGCGACTGATTCGTCCCTCTCCTCACGGGTTTTAGCTCATCGGACACGGGTACGGTCTCCGTTGCATTTCGGATTAATCGAGTCGAGCAGTGGCGACTTTCCGGTCCGAATTCGGTTGTGAACCACCGTTAGAAACGTTCACCGCGGACTGGATCTCGTCACAGCGGCGTCAGTTCCGTCACGTCCGCGCCGGCCCGCTCGGCCAGCGCGTCTCTCGCGTCGGGCTTGCAGGTGAGATACACCACCTGCCAGCCCGACTCGACGAGGTCGCCGAGAACCTCGGCCTGCCGCTGGAGCCGCTCGGGATCGGCCGAGAGGAAGGCGTCGTCCATGAGGAAGAAGCCGTCGCGGCCCTCCATGAGGCGACGGCCGAGCGCGACGCGGACGGCGAGATACAGCTGGTCGCGCGTCCCGCGGGAGAGTTCCGCGGGCGAGAGCCGCTCGCCGCTCGCCAGCTCGACCACCAGCCGGGAGTCGTCGGCCAGGCCCACGTCGACGTAGCGGTCGTCGGTCACTCGCCGGAACACGTCGGCGGCCTCGCCGTCGGCGAACAGCGTCGCCATCTTCTCGTGCTCGGAGGCGGCCATCCGGTCGAGCACCGTCGCCGCGGCCCGCGAGACGTCGGCGTCGGTCTCGATGGCGTCGACGACCGCCCGCAGGCGGTCGGCTAGATCCGCCAGTGCTCCGAGGTTGGCGACGGTCAGATCGAGCGGGTCACCGGTGAACGCCTCGAAGCGGACGCCGCCGGCGCGCTCGGCGAACCGCTCGATCTGTCGGCGGTGGTCGCGGAGCGTCTCCCGTCGCTCGCGCTCGCGCTCGTCGGCCGCTTGGGCGCGCTCGCGGGCGTCTTCGAGCGTCTCCTCGGTGAACTCGCGGTCGGCGTCGAAGTCGATCTCCGCCCGCCGGGTGTCGAGAGCGTCCCCGGCCTCGGCGACGACCTCGCGGGGGTCCTCGGCGTCGATGTCGAGCCACTGCCGCAGGACCTCCGTGTTACCCTGGATGACCTCCGCGTGGTTGTCGTGTTCCTCGCGGTAGTCGGCGATGGCCCCGCGGACCGCCGGCGGGTCGTAGGCGTCGATGCCGACCTCGGAGGCCCGTTCGACGACCGCCTCGCGGTCGCGTTCCAGCCCGCCGACCGCGTTGCTCGCCGACCGGTAGGCCCCGAGCGCGACGAGGGTGACGACGCCGAAGGCAGCGGGGCCGGCAGCGACCAGTCGCGGCTCGTCGACCCCGAGTCCCAGCGGCACCGCGGCCGCGACGACGCCGGCCAGCAGCGCCGCGAGCGTCGCTCGCCGGTACCAGGCCTTGCGCCGCCGTAGTTCGTCCTCGCTCCCGGTCGCCAGGTCGTCCAAGCGCTCGGACAGCTCGTCGAGGTCGCGCTCGTCGGGGAGCTCGGCCCGCTCGTCGAGGCTGCGCTCCAGCGACCCCTTCGCCTTGACCAGTTGCTCGTAGTCCTCGCGGGCCTTCGCGGCCTCCAGCGCCTCGACCTCGGCCTCGGCCTCGCGCCGCTCGCGGGCGGCCTCGTAGCACGCCCGCTCGGCGGCGTCGAGCCCCTCGTCGTCGGCCCGGTCGAGGTACGCTTCCACGTCGGCGAGCAGGTCCGTCGCCAGGTCGCGCTGGTCGGCGGCGTCGTCCCGGCCGGAGAGGTCCCGTTCGTCGGGCGTCAGGCGGCCGCGTTCGACGACGCGGTCGCGGACCGTCTCGATATCGCCGGTCCAGATGCCGACGACGCGGTCGGTCACCCGGCGGTAGAAGGCCTGCTCGTCGAGCACGCGCAGGTCGCCGTCGCGGACGACGAACACGTTGCGGAACTCCGCCGGCGTCAGCTCGAAGTTGTACCGCTCGGCGTAGCGGTCCAGCAGCGTCTCGCCGTTCGCGAGTTTGTGCTCGCCCTCGTCGCCGTCGAGGACGACGTATCCCTCGGGGGGCTCGTCGACTCGCGGCTGGGCGACGCGCCGGTCGCCCGTCAGCGACCGCAGCAGCGACTCGACGAGCAGCGTCTTCCCGGACTCGTTGGGACCGTAGACGACGTGGGCGTCGCCGAACTGCAGCGTCTCCCGGAGCGGCCCGTAGCGGTCGACGTGGACCTCGCGCAGCTTCACGCGTGGGTCACCTCGCCGGCGGCCAGCAGTTCGGCGAGCGTCTCGACGAGTCGCTCCTCGACGACCTCGGAGTCGTCGACGCGGTCGAACTCGTCGAGGTCGCGGTCGTCGAGCCGGTCGACGAAGTCGGCGTAGATGGGGTGGTCGAGGACGGCCGCGACGCCGCGGGTCTCGTTGACCACCGTCGCCGGGCCCGCGGCGGCGTGCAGGCGCTCGTCGAAGGTCGACTCGTCGAGTTCGGTGAAGCCGTCGACGCGGACTTCGAGGTCGCTGCGGTCGGTCTCCTGGCCGTCGATCCACCCCTCGACGCGCTCGATGGCGTCGTAGCCGTCGCCGGGGGCGACCGTCGCCGCGAAGCGGTCGCGGTAGAAGGTGTCGAGCGCGACCGGCTGGACGTTGGCGTCGTCGGTGTCGACGACGACGGCGTGGCGGCGACCGAGTTCGGCCCAGGAGTGGGAGACGGGCGAGCCGGGGTAGATGAACAGGCCGCCGTTGGGGAGCTTCCGCTGGTAGAGCTCGCTGTGGACGTGGCCCGCGAGGACGAACTCGTAGCCGAGTTCGCCCAGCGTCTCCGTCTGGACGGGACAGTACGTGGGCTCGGCCTCGTCGCCGGTCGCGCCGGCGCCGAACCCGGCGTCGAGCGTGCAGTGCATCAGGAGGACGGCCTCCTCGTGGGCGCGCTCGCGCACGTCGAAGAACAGGTCCTCGCCCAGTCGCTCGCGGTCGGCGACGCCGAGGACCTCGCCGTCGCCGACGGTCGCCACCTCGACGGGGTCGGTCGAGAGCGCCCGGAAGTCGGGACCGAACTCGACGTTGCCGTCGAAGACCGCGGCGTCGTGGTTGCCGGGGACGACCAGCACGTCGAAGTCGTTGTCGGTGAACCGCTCGCGCAACTCGGGGCGGAGTTCGTCGGCGGCGGCCGCGGAGTCGAAGCAGTCGCCGCCGACGGTCAGGGCGTCGACCGCCTCGCGTTCGGCCGCGGCCAGGAGGGCGTCGAGCGCGTCCAGCGACCGCTCGCCGCCGCGCCCGAGGTGCAGATCCGCGGTGTGCAGTAGCCGCATGTATCCCGTCCCGCGGCGGCGAGCGACTTAAGGATTGGTTACAGCCGCGACAGGATCTCTCGTGCGCCGAACGCGGCCGCGACCGCCGGTCAGAGCCGCAACCGGCGGGCCTCGTCCCACCGGGGCGCGAACTCGGCGGCGATGTCGGCCGCGAACTCGGGGTCCTTGAGGTCGATCACCGCGAGGGTCTCGTCGTCGGTCAGCGGATGAGGGACCTCGATGCAGACCTCGGTGTCGTCGACGATCTCGAAGGTGCCGGTGACGTTCGCGCTCGTCCGCGTCTCGAAGTTCTCGTGGGGCTGGAGCGCCTCGCGGTAGCGCTCGCCGACGGCCTCGGGGAGCGCGTCGACCATCTCGGGCGTCAGCAGGATCGACACCGAGACGCCCCGATTCAGGGCGTCCTCCAGCGCGGCGGTGATGCGGGCGGCCACGTCGTCCATGTCGAACTGCTGGACCGGGGCGGAAGCGACGACGACGATCCGCTCGTCGGCCGCGGTGAGCCGCTCGACCAGCAGATCCAGCGCCTCGCCCGGGCCGACGCTGGCCGTCCAGAACGGCTCCTCGACGGGGTCGGTCCCGTCGAGTTCGTCGGTCAGGTCGTCGACGATGTCCTCGTACTGCTCGACCTGCTGTTCGAGCTCGCGCTTTTTCGCGTCCAGCAGCCGGTCCAAGGCCGTGTCGGACTCGACGGCGACGTACTTCTTCGGCCGACTCGCCGTCTGACTGCGCGCCAGGCTCTGGGTCTCCAGGCTGTTGAGCACGTCGTAGATCCGGCCCATCGGCACGTCGCTCGCCCGCGAGAGCTCCTTCGCCGTCGTGGGCCCCGCCTCCAGCAGGGCGCGGTAGGCCCGCGCCTCGTACTCCGAGAGGCCCAGATCTCTCAGACTCGCCATTATCCCACCCTGGCGCCGGCCAAACAAAAAACAACGGGTGAATTTACGGGCGCGATTCGGTCAGGACGGATTCGAGTTCGTCGGGGGTGCTCGCGCGCTCGTCGGCGTCGCCGTCGGCGAGGACGACCGCCTCGCCGTCGTCGGCGCGGTCGTCGGCGGGCGCGACGACGGTCTCGTGGTCGGCCAGCCGCAGCGCGGCGCGGTGGAGGTCGCTGCCGGCGTCGGTCCCGACGGCGACCAGCCGCGGGTCGCGCAGTCGGGCGACCGCCGAGGCGTACGTCGCCACCTCGACGCCCATCCGGTCGGTCGCGCCGGCGAACGCCGACAGCGCCGCCTCGGCGGCTTCCCGATACCGGTCGTCGTCGGTCAGCAGCCAGGTCTCGACCAGCGCGTCGGCCACGTCGACGTTCGTGTCCAGCGGGTACAGCGGGCGGTCGAGCAGGCCCGCGCCCTCGCTCGGTCCGTCGCGGAACGCCCCCGCTTCGCCCTGGAGGTGGTCGAGAGCGTAGTCGGCGACCGCCGTCATCGACCCCGGTTCGCCCAGCACCGACGCGCTCGTCGTCAGTCCCGACAGGACGCGGGCCTGCGAGGGCAGGAGCCCGGCTTCGCCCACTTCGCCCGTCTCGGGGTCGCCGAAGTGGACGACGCTCCCGTCCTCGCCGACGAGTTCGGCCAGCACGTGGTCGCGGGCGCGCTCGGCGTAGCGGCGGGCGCGCTCGTCGTCGGTGTAGGCGGCCAGCGTGAGCAACCCGTCGACGGCGACGCCGTTGTGGCCGGCGAACACCGTCCCGTCGACCGGCGGCGCCGCCGAGTCCTCGCGCTCGGTCGCTTCCTGGCGGTAGTAGGCGTCGTTCCCGCCCTGGCTCGCCGCGAAGGCGTCGCCGGTCCACAGGTCCGTCGTCAGGTACTCGACGGTGTCCTCGGCGGTCTCCCGGTAGGCGTCCTCGCCGGTGTAGCGGTAGCCGTGGGCGAAGGCCCGCACGAGCGCCGCGTTCTCGTCGACGAGCTTCTCCCGCTGGGGCGACCCCCAGTTGCGGTTGTGTGAGAAGCGGTAGAAGCCGCCGTCGTAGGTGTCGAACAGTCGCGTCCGCACCGCTTCGAGCGTCCGCGTGGCCTGGTCGCGGGCCCGCACCAATGCGAACTCGATGGTGCGGGGCAGCGGGAACTTCACGTCCGTCCCCCAGCCGCCGAACTCCTCGTCGTAGGCCGCGAGCAGTTGCTCGACCATGTGCTCCTCGACGCGGGCCGACAGCTCCCCCGCCGGCGGGTCGGCGTCGCCGAGCTGTCTGGGGATCGACCCCGCGTCGGCGCCCTTCCCGTCCCAGGTGCGCCGGACGGCGTCTAAGATCTCGCGGAAGCCGTCGACCCCGAGGAAGGTCGCGCCCGTGATGACCTCGCCGTCGGGCGTCGCGAAGACCGTCGAGGGGAACCCGCCCATGTTGTAGCGGTCGCGGACGCGCGGCCGGCGGTCGACGTTCACCCGCACGGGGACGAAACCGTCGTTGACGTTGGCGGCGATGCGGGGCTCCGAGTAGGTCGTCTCGTCCATCTCCCGGCAGTCCTCGCTCCAGGGCGCCCACAGCGACAGGAGGACGGGTTTGCCCGCCCGCTCGGCGGTCGCGAACGCCTCGTCGCCCCACTCGCGCCACTCGACTTTCGTCGCGTCCGCTGAATCGTCCATACCCGGGATTAGAACTCCCACCGGTAAGGCTCACTGATCGGGCTCGCCAAACACGGCCCCTCGAGCCACGCGGGCGACGGTCACCGCCGCTCGTAGGTCACGAACGACAGCTCCCCCTCGCGCTCGCGCTCGACCTCGGTCCACGCCGCCGGGTCCCGCTCCGGGAACCGGGTGTCGCCCTCGGGCTCGCCGGGGACCTCCGTCAGCACCAGACGGTCGGCCCGGTCCAGAAACGCCTCGTAGACGGTCGCGCCGCCGGCGACGAACGCCGTCTCCGCGCCCGTCTCGGCGGCGACTTCCGCGGCGGCCTCGACGGCCGCGTCGACGCTCCCGACCTGCACGACCTCGTCGGGCGCGTCCACACCGGAGCGCGTCACCACGACGTTGGTCCGCCCGGGCAGCGGCCCGCCCAGCTGGCCGGCGATCGACTCGTAGGTCACTCGACCCATGATAACCGGGTGGCCCATCGTCGTCTCCTTGAAGTGAGCGAGGTCGGCGGGGTAGTGCCACGGCATCCCGCCGTCGTCGCCGATGACGCGGTTCTCCGCGACGGCGGCGATCAGCGCAATCTCCATCGACGACGCCGAGTCGCCCGCCATCACTCGGCGACCGCGAAGTCCAGCCCCGGCGCGGGGTCGTAGCCGCGCACCGCGATGTCCTCGTAGGTCAGGTCGTCGATCGGCTCGTCGGCCACCTCGATGGTCGGCCGTTCGCGGGGCTCGCGAGTCAGTTGCTCCAGCAGGTTCGGGACGTGGTCGGCGTTCTCCTCGCCGGGTTCGGCGGGCGCGTCCGTCAGGATCCAGTCGCGCACGCCGGCGTAGCCCGCGCGGTCGTCGACGGCGGCCATCCGCTCGCGCAACTCCTCGCGGTTGGCCTCGTACCACTCGCCGCGGGCCCCCTCGCCGCAGTAGGCGTGGGCGTCGACGACCGAATGGGAGAAGCTCCCGACCTCGAAGCCGGTCCGCTGAGCGACGATATGGGTCACCAGCGAGTAGGCGGCGATGTTGAACGGGATGCCCAGCGCGATGTCGCCCGAGCGCTGGGTCAGGTGGAGGTTCAGGCGGTCGCCCTGGACGTTGAAGACGAAGGTGTAGTGACACGGCGGGAGGGTGCTGACGGCGGCGTTGGCGGGGTGCCAGGCGTTGACGACGATGCGCCGCGACCGGGGGTTCTCCCGCAGCGTGTCCAGCACGTACTGGAACTGGTCGAAGGTGTTCTCGTCGTCGTTCACCCAGCGGCCCGCGTCGTCGGGCCAGGACTCGCCCTCCAGGCCTTCCTCGGGGATGGGATAGCGGCGCCAGAAGCGGCCGTACGCGGTGTCGAGACGCCCCTCCTCGTCGGCCCAGGCGTCCCAGATCTTCGTCTCCTCGCGGAGGTTGCGGACGTGCTCCTCGCCGGAGAAGTACCAGAGGAGCTCGTGGATCAGGGAGTTCCAGCGGTAGCCCGACAGATCCTTCGTGGTCAGGAGGGGGAACCCCTCCTGGAGGTCGACCTCGTAGTGCGCGCCGAACGTCGAGAGGGTGTCCACGCCCGTCCGGTTGGGCTTGTAGGTGCCGTCGGCGATGGCCTCCCGGACGAGATCGAGGTACTGCTGCATCTTTGGGCGTACCACCGTGCGGGAGCGCTAAAAGGTGACTACTCGGGTCCGGTCATCGGTCGCCGGGGTCGCAGTTGCACCGCGAGTGGGCATCGGCGAACGCGACAACGTATCGGTGAACTTCCTCTGCGAGGTCGTGCATCGCCCCGGCGAACTCCCGACCCGGCCTGTCGAGGTCGTAGTAGAAGCGCGACCGGTGCTCGGCACGGAAGGCGTCGATCCGGTCGGCGACGGCCTCGCCGGAGAACACGTTTCGCGACGCGATGTCGTCGAACACCTCCCCGTGTTTCCGATAATCCGCCGACTCCGCCGCAGTCATCTCGACGAGGTAGAACTGAAGCGACCGCTCGATCGCGTTGAACGACAGCTCGACGATACTGACGTAGTTGTTGGTGCCCTGCCGCAGTTGTCGACACGTCCCCAGCATCGCGCAGGCCTTTCCCAGTTGAATGTCCGCGTCGTCGTCGGGCCGCTGCCACGACAGCGAATCCTGCACCGGTCCGGTCTCGTCGTCTTCGAGCAACTGTTCGACGCGTTCGAGCGCGGCGACGACATCAGTCAGTCCCACTGTCGAACACCTCCCGCTTCACCGCGTCCAGCGCTGGCGTCTCTCGGAGCGTCACCCCTTCGGTGAGAACATCGTCGATCCGGTCGTGGCCTGGTGCCGACTCGCGAGTCTCGACGACGATGTGTGGTTCGTACCGTTCGCCGTCGATCCGCTCGTCGGCCATCGCCCGTTCGATGTCGTGTGCGGCTCGTTGAGCGTCCATCCGTCCGTCCTCGACCACGACGAACAGGTCGATGTCGCTCGTTCGGTCGGCGTCGCCCCGTGCGACACTTCCGAAGAGAACGACGCCGATCGGTTCCCCGATCCGCGCGTCGAGTCGCGAGAGAACCGCTCTGATCGGTGCGTGGAACTCCGACTGCGGGACGACCGTCACGGGATCGTCGGGCGTGACGAGCATCTCGGGGTCGGCCCGGACGGCGTTCGCTCGGCCCGAACGGTCGACATCGACCACCCCGAGCGCTTCGAGAGTATCGACCGCCGCGTTCACACCGCCCAAGCCCCGCCCCGTCACTCGATGTAATCCGCGGTTCGTAAACGTCCGCTCGGGGTTGTCGACGAGCACGTGAAGGACATCTCCGGTCGCTCCGTGACGAAACGCGTCCGTATCTCCGAGCGGGACGGGAAGTCGAACGTATGCCCCCTCCGGAGGGTCGTCCGAATGAACCGTCTCAGTGGTCATGAATGCTAAGACAGTTCGTTTAGTATTAAACGTGTACCCCGGAGGCCATTCGCAGTCGGCTTACTCCGTCAGCACCAGAATATGCCGCACCAGCGACCGGTGAACGCGCCGTTCGAAGTGTTCCTCGACGCGCCACCCAGTGTCGACGGCTTGCGCTTCCCACGAGCGGTCGGCGACGACCACCGCGCGGCCGGCCAGGCGACGCGCTTCCGCCAGGGCGTCCCCCACGAGGTCCGCCAGCGAGTCGCCCTCGATCTTCGACTGGCGGCCGTAGGGCACGTCGAAGACGGCGGCGTCGGCGACGCCGTCGGCGAACGGCAGCCGCGTCACGTCGCCGCGACAGACCGCAAAATCGCCGTCGGCGCCGAGCGCGTCGCGCAGGTTCGCCCGCGTGCCCCGGGCCATCTTCGCCTGGGCGTCGCTCCCGACGGCGCGGGCGCCGACGAGTCCCGCCTCCAGAAGGACGCCGCCGGTGCCACACATCGGGTCGACGACGGTTGTTCCCTCTCGCGCGCCGGCGACGTTCACCAGCGCGCGGGCGAGCATCGGGTCCATGCTCCCGGGCTGGAAGAACGGGCGGTCGGTGGGTCGGCGGTCGCCGAAGCCGCGCTCGCTCTCGGCTTCGAGCCAGCCGAGGACGCAGACGCCCGTGCCGTCGGCGTCGGAGCCGTCGGCCGCGTCCGCCGACTCGCCGTTCGCCGCCGTGCTCTCGGCGCCCGGCGGCCCGGCGAACAGCGCGCGCAGCTCGTGGTCGGGGTCGTCGAGGTCGACGGCGAACCCGCGGTCGACGAGCACCTGACCCAGCTCGCGCTCGACGCGCTGGGTGTCGACGCCGGTCGTGGCGCGCACGTCGACGGCGCGGACGGCGACGCTCCCCTCCCGGTCGACCGTCGAGGCGTCCAGCAGCGCCCGCGCGCTCGCCACGTCGGGGTCGCAGTGGCCGACCACCTCGCTCGCGCGGTGGACGAACGCCAGGTCGCGGACGCGGTCGGTCACCGCGCGCGCGGTCGCCAGCCCGGCACCGACGACCTCGACCCCTGCGGCGGCGCTGGCCGCCTCACAGGCCGCGAAATCGTCGTCTTGCCCGCCCAGTTCGAGGACGTACACGCCCGACAGTCGCCCGCCGCCGGCCAAGAACCCACCGGTGCTCGCCGGCGACCGTTCCCCACCCCGACCGTCCGCTCGCCGGACCCCGACCCCTGATAAAACCGCTCCTCACCCCCACTAAAAGGCGTTTTTAGGCGTCGTCCGGGCCGAGAACCTAAGCGAGGTGACCCGTCCGCGTTCGTGACGTATCAACGTCCCGTATGAAAGTTTATAAGCCTTAAATACAACGTTTAAGTCGAGACATGGTTGACCCCAAGGAGACAATCAATATCGAAAACGTCGTCGCCTCGACTGGAATCGGGCAGGAGCTCGACCTGCAGAGCGTGGCGATGGACCTGGAAGGGGCGGACTACGACCCCGAGCAGTTCCCCGGCCTCGTCTACCGCACGCAGGAGCCCAAATCGGCGGCGCTGATCTTCCGCTCGGGCAAGATCGTCTGCACCGGTGCCAAGAGCACCGACGACGTCCACGAGAGCCTGCGCATCGTCTTCGACAAGCTGCGCGACCTGAACATCCAGGTCGACGACGACCCGGAGATCGTCGTCCAGAACATCGTCACCAGCGCGGACCTGGGCCGCAATCTGAACCTCAACGCGATCGCCATCGGTCTCGGCCTGGAGAACATCGAGTACGAGCCCGAGCAGTTCCCCGGGCTGGTCTACCGGCTGGACGACCCCGACGTGGTCGCGCTGCTCTTTGGCTCCGGGAAGCTCGTCATCACCGGCGGCAAACAGCCCGAGGACGCCGAGGAAGCGGTCGACAAGATCGTCTCCCGGCTGGAAGACCTCGGTCTGCTGGAGTAGTCGCGACACTGCGGCGCTCGGCCCCACACGTCCCGCGCCCGAACCACCTGTGCTCGCGACGCCCGGCCGTCCGCGATAGCAGGCTACAAACCGCCGCCCTGCCTATCGCCGCCATGGACCTCGTAGCGCCGCTCTCGGTCGAGACGCCGACCGCGCTCGCGCCGCTCCAGACCGACGCGACCGGCGGCGGTATCTTCGCGCTGGTCGTCACCTTCCTGCTCACCGCGGTCTTCTACGCCGTGACGCTGCACCTCGCCGCGACCTTCTTCATCGGCGACGTGCCCAGCCAGCGGGCCGCCTACGTCGGCCCGGTCCCGGCGCTGGTCTCCATCCTGCTGGGCCGCTACGGCGTCGAGAGCATCGGGTTCGTCTCCCCGGGCCTCGGGATCGTCATCGTCCTGCTGGCCACCCTGGCTGCCGACGCCATCGCTATCAGCGTCTCCTACCGGATCTCCTGGCGACCCGCCGCGGTGCTCACGGCGCTGCACCTCGCCTTCGCGGCCGTGCTGGGCTTCGCGCTGAACAACATCTTCGGCTTCTTCTGAGGACGCCCGCCGCCGATTGACTACTCCACCAGCCGCTCGATCTCGGTGACGAGCACGTCGCTCGCCCCCACCTCTTTGAGCGCGTTGATGGTCTCGAAGACGGCTCGCTCGTCGACGACGGCGTGGACGGCCACGTCCTCCTTCCCGGCGATGTCCATCACCGTCGGCCCGCCCATCCCCGGCAGCACGTCCTTCACCTCCTCCAGTCGGTCCTCGGGGACGTTCATCATCAGGTAGCGCTTGCCCTCGGCGGAGAGCACGGATTCGAGCGCCATGCGGATCTGCTGGACCTTCTCGTCGTCGGCCACGTCGTCGCGGGCGAACAGGCGGACGGACGACTCCAGCACGTCGGCGATCTCCGCCAGGCGGTTCATCCGCAGGGTGGTACCCGTCGAGGTGATGTCGACGATGGCGTCGGCGATGTCGACGTGCGGTGTGAGCTCCGTGGCACCCGACACCTCGGCGATGTCCACCTCGATATCGCGTTCGGCGAAGAACTCGCGGGTCACGTTCGGGAACTCCGTGGCGACGGTGCCGCCGTCCAGATCCGCGACGGCCTCGATGTCGCCGTCCTCGGGCGCCGCGAGGACGAGTCGGCACGAGCCGAACTCCAGGTCGAGCAGGTCGACGAGTTCGTCGGTGTCCGACTCCCGAGCCTGGTCCAGCCCCGTGATCCCCACGTCGGCGGCGCCGTCGGCGACGTACTCGGGGATGTCGGCGGCGCGGGCGTAGAGGACGGTCACGTCGGGGTCGACGGTCTGAGCGTAGAGCTTCCGGTCGGCCCCGTCGACGACGTGGAGGCCGGCCCGGTCCAGCAGATCGATCGCCGGGTCGTGTAGGCGACCCTTGTTGGGGACGGCGATGCGCATACGCCTACTGCGCGGGCCGCGGGCAACTGTCTTTCCCTCTCCGGGCGACGTGGGTCCCCGAGACGGTTACCGCCCGTAGGTTTATCCCCGAGAGCGCGACCACCGGCTTCCATGACGACAGTCAGCGTGACCGACGGACTCGCGTACGGGCTTCGAATGGTGGCGGTGTTCGGGATCCTCCTGACCGTCGCCGCCGTGTTGACCGTCGTCGGGACAAACATGGCGATGACGGCCCGGACGTACGGCCTCTACGGAGGGGGTATGGACTGGGGCGATTCCTCCTCGGTGCGGCGCTGTCGCTCGCGGGCGGTCTGACGCTGTACGCCGGATCGATGGGGCTACTGTACAAGGTGATCGCCGACGGCGTCCGCCGGGGAACAGCCGCGCGGTCTGATCGAACGTGACGACACGCAAACGTTTTCGACCGGCCGGTCGGATCGGCGGACGTGCTCGCCCTCCATCTCCTCCAGTCTGGGATCGACGCCGGTGTCGCCCTCCAGTCGGGCGTCGACAGCGGTGCGGTCCGCGACTCGCTGGGCGCGCTCGCCGCGGGTGCGGCCATCGGCGCGCTCGTCCTGTACCTGTACGGTCTGCGGGTTCGCGGCGCCGACGACCGCGTGGCCGCGCTCGCTCGGCTTCGCCGCGCGGTCCGCGCGGTGCTGGTGGTCGTCTACGCGGGGACGGTCCTCGCGCTGCTGGACGCCGGCTGGTTCGGCGTCGTCGACGCGGCGGCCGCACCGCTGGTCGGAATCGACACGGAACTCGCGAGCGCTGCCACGCTGTTTCTCGGCGTCTCGACGCCGTTCGCGGCCGCCATCGGCGCGTACTTCGGTGCGTTCCCCGCGGCCCAGTCGCTCCGCGGGACGGACGTGTCGCCGGTGTCGGCCGCGTTCCGCCTCGGCCGGTTCGGTCTCGGTGCGGCACTGTACTTCACCGTGCTCGTCGTCGTACAGAACGCACTGACGACGACTTCGACGACCGCGCTCCCGTTCGTCGCCGTCCTCTTCCTGTTGCTCCTCGCCGTCTGGGTCACCGCGCCGTGGCTGGTCCGGCTGACCCGCTCGACGCGGTCGCCGACCGACGCCGAGCGCGAACGGCTCGCTCGGCTGTGCCAGGAGGCGGGGCTGGACCCCTACGGCGTCCGCGTCCTCGAAGCGACCGACGCGAAACAGGCGTTCGCGCTCGTGCGCGGCCCGCCCCGCCGTCGACAGCTGTTCGTCACCGACTACCTGCTCGACGAGCTCGACGACGAGACGCTTCGGGCGTCCCTCGCCCTCCAGGCCGCACGGACGGACAGGAACCACCTCGAAGCGCGGTTAGCCCTGGCCGTCGGGACGGTGCTGTTCACGCTGGGGCCGCTCCTCGGCGTCCTCTCCGTGCCGGGCGTCGCCGACGGGGCGGTCGCACTGGTCGCGCTGTCGGCCGGGCTCCTCGGGCTGTGGGCGGGGCAGTGGCTGGTCTATCGGGCCGACATCGCGGCCGTCGAGCGAACGAGTCGCGAGGCCGTCGAGGCCGCCATCGAGCGCTACGCCGAGTTGAACGACGCGCCGATGGAGTGGGGCCGCCTCGCCTCGCTCCGGCGGATGGAGCCGTCGCTGACCCAGCGGATCGACCGGATCCGGGACCGCGCGGCCCGGGAGTGACCCCGCGATCCGACGCGGTCGCGAAGGGGCACATTCAGGCACCCCCCGGCCGAACTCGCCGCCATGAGCGACCTCCTCGTCGCGGGCGGACAGGTACTGCGACCCGATCTCACCGTCGAGCGGGCGGACGTGCTGGTCGACCGGGAGTCGGGCGACATCGCCGACGTGGTCGACCCCGGCACCGTCGACGCCGCCGAGACCCTCGACGCGAGCGACGGGCTGGTGATCCCCGGGCTGGGCAACGCCCACACGCACGTCGCGATGACGCTGCTGCGCGGGTACGCCGACGACAAACCGCTCGACGCGTGGCTGCAGGAGGACATCTGGCCGGTCGAGGCGGAACTCACCGCCGACGACATCGAGGCGGGAGCGGAACTCGGTATCGTGGAGATGATCAGGTCGGGAACCACCGCGTTCTCGGACATGTACTTCCACGTCGACCGGATCGCCGACGCGGTCGACCGTGCCGGTGTGCGGGCCGTCCTCGGCCACACGGCCGTCACGGTCGGCAAGGACGACGAGGCCGCACGCGCGGATCTCCAGCAGAGCATCGACGTGGCGAAGCAGCTGGACGGCGCCGCCGACGGTCGGGTCTCGACGACGTTCCAGCCCCACTCGCTGACCACCGTCGGCGAGGCGTATCTCCGGGAGTTCGTCCCGAAGGCCCGCGAGGCAGGCCTGCCGATCCACTTTCACGCCAACGAGACCGAGAACGAGGTCGACCCCATCGTCGACGAACACGGCGCCCGCCCGCTGGAGTACGCCGACGACCTCGACCTGCTCGGGGAGGACACCTACGTCGCCCACGGCGTCCACGTCGACGAGGCGGAGATCGACCTGCTGGCCGACACCGGGACCGGCGTCGCCCACTGCCCGGCGTCGAACATGAAGCTCGCCAGCGGGATGGCGCCCGTCCAGCGCCTCCGAGACGCCGGCGTCACCGTCGGTATCGGGACCGACGGCGCGGCCTCGAACAACGACCTGGACGCCTTCGACGAGGTGCGCGACGCGGCGATGATCGGCAAGCTCGTGGCCGACGACGCGGGCGCCGTCCCCGCCGAGGCTGTCGTCGAGATGGTCACGCGGGGGAGCGCCGACCTGCTCGACCTCGACGGCGGCCGCGTCGAAGCGGGCGCCAACGCCGACCTCGCCGTGGTCGACCTCGAAGCGGCGCACCTGACGCCCGCCCACGACCCGGTGAGCCACCTCGCCTACGCCGTCCGCGGCAGCGACGTGCGCCACACCGTCTGCGACGGCGAGGTCCTGATGCGCGACCGCGGGGTGCTGCCCCTCGACGAGGCCGCCGTGCGCGAGCGGGCGAGCGAGCACGCCCGCGACCTGATCGCTCGGGCCGAGGGCGACGCGTAGCGCGGCCGGTCGACACCGAGTCGCATCGCAGAATCGTGTCAGTCAGGATCAAGCTTTTCGAGCATGGTAGCGTTGACGGGGTTGTTCGTCGTCGGCATCGGACTCTACGTCGCGTACGTGGCGCCGGCGGTCGCGGCGCGGGCCGGTTCGGCTGTGGAAGGGCGCGGCAGTTTCGGCGCCGACGTCGCGGCCGTGCGCCTCGTGGACGGGACAGTGGCGGTCTACGGCGTGTGCGTCGTGATATCCGGGTGAGCACGCCCCGACGACGGGCGTCCGCTCAGAACGGGTAGTTGAAGTAGAGGTACCCGACGCCGGCCAGCACGCACGCCGCGACCGACGCCTCGACGACGGCGTCGGTCAGCGCGCCGACGACCAGCGCCGGGACGAGGAAGGCGACCAGCCACAGCGCGTACGAGTCCGTCGTGACCTCGCGGAAGTTCATACCGATGTCTCGCTACCGGTCCGGAAATCGTTTCCCGTCCGCTGGCGTCGGCCCATGCCGGTCTCTGTGCGGCGTTCTCAGTACGGATAACCGACGGGTAGACCGTTTATCGGCCGAAAATTCGCGTTAATTCGGCAAAATTCCGGACGAGGGTAACCCACGACTAAGTGGAAATAGGCCGTGGAGTATCGACGTATGAGTCAGCGCACACGGGCGTTGCTGGTGGCGGTACTGATGGTCGTCTCGGTGGCGGCGCCGGCGATGGCGGCGACAGCGTCGGCGGAGTCGCTGAGCGTCGATGTTGAACAGGACGACGACGTCACGGTGACGGTTACGAACGAGACGGTCGGGAATGGGATGGGAGACGACACGGTCGCGAACGCGTCGGTGAACGTGACGACGGTCACCGAGAACGTCACGTACGCCGATGCGGGGACGCACACTACCGGTGAGAACGGGACTGTCACGCTTCAGGCGCCGAACCAGTCGCTGACGGTGTCGGTGACGGCGACGTTCGACAACGCCTCGGCGACGACCACGGCGGACCTGGCGGCCGGCGAGTCCAACGAGACGGGCGATGCGAACGAGACGGCCCCGTTCGGGCTGCAGCTCGTCGGCTTCATGTCGGGGATGGACGACACGGACGGGCCGCGCGGCCTGGCCATCGCGTCGTGGGTGACGGCCAACAATCCCGGCAACGGCGGCGGGCCGCCCGCGTGGGCTGGTCCGAGCAACGCCACCGGGAACGAAACCGGCAACCACACCCGGGGGCCGCCGGACCACGCTGGTCCCGGCAACGAGACGGCCAACGACACGCGGGGACCGCCGGACCACGCCGGCGACGACGGCAACGAGACTCGCGGACCCCCGGACCACGCCGGTAACGACGACGAAGAGGACGAAGAAGACGACGAAGCGGGTGACGAGGCCGAAGACGAAGCGAACGAGGAAGACGATGCTGACGACGCGGACGAAGACGACGAGGACGAGTCCGGCGGACCGCCGGACCACGCCGGCAACGACGGCGGGAACGGAGCCGGCGGTGACCGGTAGTCGGCGGTAGCGCGGTCTCGCGGCCGGCCGCGCAGTCACCGACACTGTTTTCGAGAGGGCGAGACGGCGAGCGCCCGCGGTGTTGACCGCGGGGCGGACCGGAGCGTCACCTGACGACGGCGGTGTCCGCGACCCGGTCGCCGATCCGTCGCGACCCGTCGGAGGCGAACACGGCGACGATCCCGACGACGTAGAACGCCGGCAGCCAGTCGACGAGCCGGAGGACGTTCCGCACCGCCGCGGCGCGCAGCGAGGGCGGCGAGCCGTCGCCGTCAGTCACCCGGATCTTGACGAGTGCTTTCCCGATGGTCCGCCCGTATCGCCACTCCGCGACGGTGTGGTAGCCCAGCGCCAGCGCGAACCAGAGCCCGAACGCGACGAGCCCCGGCGTCCCGCTGAGCGACGCGTCGACGCCCTCACTCGTGGTCGTGATGTCGCCCGTCACCGCCGCGATCGGGTAGATCGCGACGAACAGGAGGGCGAACCAGACGACGGCGTCGATCGCCATCGCCACGCCGCGGATGCCGGGACCGCACCGCTCGAAGCTGTCGTCCATGCACTCGTCTGTGTCCGTCGCGCGGAAGTGCTTTGTCGTCGTCCGGCGGGTCGGAACGCCGTCAGAACTCGTCGATGACGGGGATGCCGACCGTCTCGAAGTCGGTCATGTCGTCGAGGACGCCCGAGACGTCTTCGAGGCCGATGCGTTCGGTTCTGACGGCAAGATAGCGACAGTTACCCACGGGTATCTGATGCTCTCTAAGGTGTATCTTACGTTTCCACGGGTGCGCATCGGTGCGTTCGTTACACGTGCCATGCACGGGAATCGAGGGTACTGGCACCTTCGACAATCTCGGATCGAGAGACGAACCGGTTAAAAGACGGGCATAATGATATGATTTCTTAAGCAATCGTTAAGTGATCGGATTCGAGAGTGAGGCACCGTTAGAATGGCTAACTCTTCTGAAGACACGACGCTCGTCGAAAATGCCGACCACGAATCGGTCACCATCCAACGCCTCACCGAGATCAAGCCGGGCCTGACAACTCGATACTTACACTCGAAATCACTGGTTGAGTACCTGCGGCCCGACGAGCAACCACATTTCATATTCGCGGCGAGGAACAAGACGGTGGAACTCGAGGGACCGGGTGCCCCTTCGAAACCGGTCCAGAAGGGCACCGGAATGGTCATGCATATGGTGACTGATCAGCGCTGGCTGACTGTCGCAGCCAATCAGGACGGAGACCAATCGATGGACGTCCCGATTGAATCTATCAACGGTGTCACCGTCGAGACGGGCGGGTTCGGGACTCACGAGGTGTCGTTCACCACCGAGGAGTTCGGTGTCGTCGTTCCAATCGGGAACATGTACGACGACGAGGAGATCGACGCGGTTCACTCGTGGCTCGTTCAGCACAGTAGCGCGGACGGAACAGGGCTGAAGCGGTTATGGGGGAACGACATCTCGAGTGAGAATGAGCCCCAACGTGCTGAGGGGTTCGACGAACTCGCCGACCCAGAAAAACACATGAACGCCGATCCGCAAGGCGGTTGGGTCACACCGGAACGAATACAGAAGATGGGGGACACGCTCGATGAGGACGAGAACGTTCATTACATGTTCAAAGGAGGGACAATCGATGTCGAAGGGTCGACATCAGGCGAATCACTCTGGGGTAACGACCGCGACCGGAAGTCATCGTTGAAAGGCATTTTCACCGCGATAACGGACAAACGAGTGGTGATCAATATCCCGCAGTTCCTCGGGGACGACGAGCGCCACATTCCCTACTCCTCTATCGTCTCGTGCGACCTCGACACCGGACTCGTCGCAAAGCGAGTGTCGTTACAGACCAAAGGACCGACCTATCACATTCAGGCACAAGGCGTCGGAAAAGACGAGCTCCGGACGGCGCTACGGTTCGTCCGAGATATGGCCGAAGAAGCAGATAAAACAGTTGTACAGACCGAAAGCTCGGAACCGGATCCCACTGAACAGTTGAAAAATATCACAGATCTTCACGAATCGGGTGTTCTCTCGGACGAAGAGTTCGAAGAGAAAAAGCGGGAACTGCTCGACCGAATCTGACCCACAGCGGCCGGGCGCCTCACGAGAGTTCGCTTCCCCCGATCCACACAAGTCTCTCAGAACTCGTCGATGACGGGGATACCGACCGTCTCGAAGTCGGTCATGTCGTCGAGGACGCCCGAGACATCTTCGAGGCCGATGCGCTCGGTGATGATCGCGGCCGGATCGAGCTTCCCGGTGGCGACCATCCGGAAGATCTCGTCGTAGCGCTCGGGCGGCATCCCCAGCGCGCCCAGAAAGTCGATCTCGGCGGTGACCATCTCGTCGGTCGGCAGCGGGAGGGTCCCGCCGGCCTCCTTCGTCGTCAGCCCGACCTGGACGTGCTGGCCGGTCTTGCCGAGGCTCTCGACGGCGTTGCGGCAGGTGGTCTCGATGCCGAGCGCGTCCATCGACACGTCGGCGCCGCCGTCGGTGATCGCCCGCACCTCGGCGGCGGGGTCCTCGACCTCCGCGGCGTTGACGGTCTCGACGGCGCCCTGTTCCTCCGCGAAGTCGAGTTTCTCGTCCATCAGGTCGACGCCGACGACGTTGGCGCCGATGGCGTCGGCGATCTGGACCGCCGAGAGGCCGACGCCGCCGCAGCCGTGGACGACGAACCAGTCGCCGGCGCCCACGTCGGCGCGGTGGGCCAGCCCGTGGAAGGCGGTCATGAACCGACAGCCCAGCCCGGCCATGTCGACCGAGGAGACGCCTTCGGGGAGCGTGACGAGGTTGTGGTCGGCGTGGGGGACCGGCACCTGCTCGGCGAACGCGCCCGGGGCGCTCGGCTGGAGCCCCAGCGCCTCGCGGTTCTCGCAGATGTTGGAGTGGCCGGTCCGACAGAGGTGACAGGAGCCGTCGCCGAGGTTGAACGGGACGGCGACGTGGTCGCCCTCGGAGACGCCCGCTACTTCGTCGCCGACGGCGACGACGTGGCCGGCGGGTTCGTGGCCGAGGATGTGGCCCGGCACCGGGTCGAGGCCGCGCCACTCCCAGTCGCCCTGCCAGGCGTGCCAGTCGCTGCGACAGACCC
Source organism: Halosimplex rubrum (assembly GCF_013415885.1). NCBI lineage: Archaea > Methanobacteriati > Methanobacteriota > Halobacteria > Halobacteriales > Haloarculaceae > Halosimplex > Halosimplex rubrum. The sequence continues at coordinate 624,179 of NZ_CP058910.1, read as the reverse complement.
CGCAGGCCTCCACCGCGACGACCGCACCGTGTGGCTCCGGTTCCGGGTCGTCGACCTCCCGAACCTCCAGCGGTTCGCCGTAGTCCGTGAAGACTGCTGCGCGCATACCCGGGCTATCGGCAGCGCCCGTGAAATACCCTCGTACCTGAAGCCGTTCGAGTCGGTGTCGTGTGGATCGATGTAGTGACCGAGTGGACCGCTGCGACGACTGTCGGTACCGATCGCTGGGCTGTGAACGACCCGCGAACCTCCGCGACTACGACGGCAGACAGCACCGCTGGGCGGATCGTAGTGCAAAAACAGCCTAAAAGAGACGAAAACGACGAGAACGTCTAGCCGGAGAACTTGTGGTAGTCGAGGCCCTTGTGTTTCATCTCGTTGTGCTTCTCTTCGAGGAAGGAGTAGACGGTGCCGTGGGGGGCGCCCTCGATGATCATCTCGGCGGCTTCGCGGACGGTGTCGACCTGTTCGGGACCACCGATGATGCCCAGCGTGGAGCCGTAGATGACGACGGAAGCGCCGGACAGTTCCTCCATGAGTTCGCGGGTGCGGCCGTCCTCGCCGATGAGCCGGCTCTTGTGGCGCTGGAGGTCGTTGCGGTTGCGCGCGGCGGCGTCGATGTCGATGATGTCGAACATCATCATCTCGTCGTCGAGCAGGCGCATGGCCTCCTCGGGGGCGAACCCGCGGCCGATGGCCTTGACGATGTCCGGGCCTTTCAGCGCGGTGAGCGGGTCGCCGGTCTGTTCGACCTTGACCTGTCCCGTCTCGCTGTCGACATCGAGTCGCACCTCCGAACGGTCCTCGATCTCCCGCAGCGTCGCACCCCCTTCGCCGATCAGCACGCCGATCCGGTCCTGCGGAATCTTCACGTGTTGCATACCTGACCGTAGGAGTCTCCGCCGGTTTAAGCCTTTGTTGGCCGCGCGACCGTGTGACGGGCACCCGGGCCGACCCGCGAGGGGGCCCGCGACGGTCGACCGCCCGCGGAACCGACATCGTTTTGTCGGCGAGACTGAACAACTGTCCATGGTCCGGTCGCTGACGCGGAGACAGCGCGGGGGGCTCTACGTGTTCGTCGGATTCGCCCTCCTGTTGAACCCGTTCGTCGTCGGCGCGCTCGACATCGGCGACCCGGACAGCTACACGTACGAGCCGAAGGAGATCACGTTCCACGACAACGGGACCTACGACGCGCCGATCGGTGTCGACGAAATCGACCCGGGGGTCGCGTGTCTCGATACCCTGCCGAGCAGGTCGTGTGCGCTCGAACGGGCGGTCCACGCAAACGGCGGAGTCACGTACGACGAGTACCCGCGTTTCGTCGTCCGCGACGTTCGCTACCCGTACGTCCACGTCTGGGGAGCGGGCTTCTTCGAGACCGCGACAGAGGAACTGGCCAACGGCTCCGTCGAGTACGGGCTGGAACCCGTGCCCAAGTCGCGAGTGCTCGACTCGGTCGCGGTGTCGAGCGACGACGCCTCCCGCGGCGTCCGCGGGGCGCTGGAGACCGGACAGTACCGGACGAGCGACCCGCTTGACGACGCCGACGAACTCGTCGCCCACGACGGGAGTTACTACGTCGTCACCGAAGTAGCGTCCCGGACGACGACGGGCGAACGCCGCGATATCGTGATCGGCCTCCAGTGGGTCGCCGGGATCGGCGGCGGCTGGCTCGTCCTCCGCGGCCAGCGCCACAGGGTGGCCGCCGGCGGGTAACCGCGGCCGGAGCGGCGACCGCCGCCCCCCGTTCACTCGTACCGGAGCGCGTCGATGGGGTCGACGCGGGCGGCCCGCCAGGCGGGGTAGAGGCCGGCGACGACGCCGGTGAGGACGCCGACGGCGACGGCGGCGGCGAACCACCCGGGCGCCAGGGTCAGCTGGATCTCGGCGTACCGCGTCGCGGCCCAGCCGGCGGCGACCCCCAGCGGGACGCCGACGAGGGCGCCCAGCGCGCCCAGCAGCACCGCCTCGGCGAGAAAGAGCGCCATCACGTCGCGGCTGCGCGCGCCGACGGCTTTCATGATCCCGATCTCGCGGGTCCGCTCGGTGACGCTGACGAGCATGATGTTGGCGATGCCGACGGCGCCGACGATCAGCGCGATGACGGCGATGCCCGTCACGAAACGGGTGAGCCTGGTGACGATGCGCTCGATGCTGTCGACGAGGTCGGCGTTGGTCCGAGCGCTCACCTCGTAGCCCTGGGGGAGAAGCTGTGCGGCGTCCGAGCGGGGGCTGGCGAAGTACTCGCGGACGCGCTCCTGGGTCGCGGTGGTGTCGGCCGGGTCGGTGACGACGGTCACCTGCGAGTAGACTCGCTGGTTGCTCACCGCGTTGGGGCTCTCGACGACCGACTGGTAGAACGGGTCGGCAGGGACGAACACCCGCGGCTGGTCGGTGAAGGAGCTGAACGGCAGCTGCCCGCCGGTGCCGTTGACGATCCCGACGACGGTGACGTCGAACTCCTCGCCCGACGAACGGGTGATCGAGAGGTCGTCGCCGGTCGAGAGATTGCCCGGGAACAGCCGCGCGGCCGGACGGTTGACGACCGCCTCGCTCGCGCCGTTTTCGAAGGCTCGCCCGGACTCGAAGGTCGCGGTGTCGAAGGCGGTGGCGTTGGTGGCCGTGACCTGCCGCTGGGCAATCGTCTCGTTGTCGTGGCTCACGGCGCTGACGGGGACGATCCCGCGGGGGACGACCCGCTGGACGCCTTCGATCTCGCGCAACTGCGAGAGGTCGTACTCGGTGAAGACCGGCTGACCGGCGCCGCCGAACCCGCCGCCCTCGTCGGCTTCGCTGGCGACGAGGTACACCTCGTTGGCGCTCGACCCCTCGATCTCCGAGACCACGTCGGCCTTCAGGCTCGCGCCGAACGTCGCGAAGGTGACGACCGCGGCGATGCCGATGACGATGCCGACCACCGTCAGCGCCGCCCGCAACCGGTGCGAGCGCAGCGAGCGGACGCTGATCCGCAGGGTCTCGGTCAGGTCCATCAGAGGACCTCCACGTCCTCGATCACGCCGTCGCGGAAGTGGACGACCCGCTCGGCGTGTTCGGCGATGCGGCGCTCGTGGGTGACCAGCAGGATGGTGTTGCCGGCCTCGTGCAACTCGGCGAACAGCTCCATGATCTGCGCGCCCGTCTCGGTGTCGACGTTGCCGGTGGGTTCGTCGGCGAGCAGGAGCGCGGGGTCGGCCGCCAGCGCGCGGGCGATGGCGACGCGCTGGCGCTGGCCGCCCGACAGCTCCGAGGGGCGGTGGTCGAGGCGGTCGCCGAGGCCGACCCGCGAGAGCAGATCCGCGGCGCGCTCGCGGCGCTGCCCGCGGTCGACGCCCTGGAAGACCAGCGGGAGCGCGACGTTCTCGACGGCGGTCAGCCGCGGCATGAGGTTGAACGTCTGGAAGACGAACCCGACCGTCCGGCCACGAGCGCGTGCGCGCTCGGCCTCGGACAGCGCCGCGATGTCCTGGCCGTCGAGCCGAACGGTGCCGCTCGTCGGCGTGTCGAGGGCGCCGACGAGGTTGAGGAGGGTGCTCTTGCCCGAGCCGCTGGGGCCCATGACGGCGGTGTAGGAACCCGCGGGGAGCGACAGAGAGACGTCCGAGAGCGCCTCGACGGCGACGCCGCCCTCGTAGGTCTTCGTCACGTCCGCCAGATCGACTACCGGCTCGCCCTCGGCCGGTGTCGACCGCCCTCCACCCACCGAGTCGGTCCCTGCCGCCTCCGTGTCGGTCGCGTCGGTCACACCCGTCCCAGGGGGCGCACGGAGATTAATGATCGGACGGTCGCGCCGGGACGGCCCGAACGCGCGCGGCGGCGACGCCGACGACGAGGCAAACGGCGAGGGCGCCGTAGAGGACGAGGTGCGCGGGACTGTCCGGCGAGACGGCGACTGCGACGGCGGCCATACCGACCGCGTAGGCGACCGCGCCACCTGCGGCGAACTCGCGGACTCGGACGCCGGTGAGCGCCCCGAACGCGGCGCCGAGCGCCAGCGCCGCGACGACGACCAGCGCCAGCGTCGCGGCTTCGCCGACCGCCGCGGCCACCGCGGTCCAGTAGACGGCCCCGGGCGGCCAGAGGACGATACCCGTGACGACGGCGAAGACGGCACTGACCGCGACCTCACGAACGTTCACCGTCGCGCCCGCTCCGGCGTCCGCGTTCACGGTCGCGGGTTCGACGCCCGTCGGGAAAGCGGTTGTCGTCGCTCGAAGGAGAGACGGACCTACTCGGCCCGTCTACTCGGCCGTCGAGACCCAGGCGTCCGGTCCGAGCGACTTGACGGTCGAGAGGTCCTCCTGGGCCTCGACGCGGCTCTCGAACGTCGCGATGCTCCGGGCGAGTTCCTCGCCGTCCTCGTCGACGAGGCGCCACGTCCAGCCGTCGGCCGCCGACCGCAGCTCGAAGGCCACGTCGTCGTAGTCGACCACGTCCGCGTCCGGCGCGAGCGCGCTGACGCGCTCGACCGCCGACTGCACGGCCGCGCGGTCGTCGTAGGTCGCCGAGGCGCGAGCCAGCGGCTCGTGGTCGGCGTCGACGAGCCGCCACGTCCAGCCGCTCTCGGAGCGATAGCAGTCGAAGGCGGCGTCGCGGATCTCGTAGACGGTCGTCTCGGCGGCCGACGCCTGGAGGTCTGAGACGGCCGATTCGACGGCCTCGCGGGAGTCGTGGGTCACGCGGCCGGTCGCCACCGGCTCGCGGTCGGCGTCGACGAGCTCCCAGTGCCAGTCGTCGGGGTGCAGGCGGACGGCGAGCCTGCCGAGGGTCGTCACGGGCGCCTCGGTCGCGTCCGCCCGCAGCGATTCGACGCTCACCGGCATCGTGTTCAGATAAGCTGATTCCATGCGAAGCTGAACGATCTGAGCCAATCGTCGGCTGTTTCTGCTTCGGCATTGCTAAAACAGTTTGAGAAACATACAGTTCGTCGTTTTACTTCTCTAAAGACACGTTCAACAGCGTTCCGATTTCCATGTTTTTCGTATCTGAAATCGAAGCCATGTCGGTGACACGCAGCTTCTAACGATTTGGAGCCATCGATGAGAAACACGGCGTCGTCAACATCGTGTTTCTCGCTGAGTTCGGCGAGAAATGAATGGGCGAGAACCTTCGTTGTAGTTGGTCTTAGCTTTGTATGCAGCAGTTTGTTCGTTTCCGGATCGACAGCAGCGTACAGCCAATACTGCTCGTCGTTGAGTCGGATCACGGTCTCGTCAACCGCGACGTGATCCGGTGAGTGTCCACCTTCGGGCTGTAAATCAGCCTTGTGAACCCAATTATGAATAGTTGAGCGAGCACGTTTGACACCGAATACCTCAAGAATAGAAACAGTATTCGAAAGTGAGAGTCCAGCCAGATGCAACTGAATACTCAGCTTCATCAACAGTCGTGGTGTCGCTTCTCGCTCCACAAAATCTAAGTCGAATTGGTCGAGATTACCGCCGAGGCTAGCGTTTTCGGGCATGAATCACTCAGAAAACGCTACGCCTCACCCTTCAAACCTTATCTGAACACCGCGCTCACCGGCGACCGTGCCGTTATGAGTCTCCGACCCTAAGCGGCGTCAATGACAGACGACAGCGGGTCCCTCCCGATGCGGTCCGCGCTGGTCGCCGTCGGCGTCCTCGCCGTGGCGCTCGCGGCGGCCGTCGCGACCGGCGCGATGCCCGCGGGCAGCCTGGACGGCGACGCGCAGCCGGACGGCGACGAGGTCCTCGACCGGGTCGAGCAGCGCTACGAGAGCGCCGAGACGCTGACCGGCGAGGCGACCGTCACCGTCGCCAACGCCACCGCGGAGCGCTCGGAGCCCGTCTCGTTCGTCCTCGACCGCCCGAATCGGACGAAGCTGAGTACCAGCTACGACGGCAGCGAGTACGCCGCCGGCACGAACGGCTCGGTCGCGTGGGTCTACGACGGCGCGAACGACACCGCCCGCGTCTGGGACCTGCCCGACAACGCCTCGGACTGGAACGGGTCGGCGATGGCCGCCGACGGCGCCGCGCTCGCTGGCAACGACACCGCTCGGGCCGGTAACTGGTCGGACGCCGGGAACCACACCTGGAACGGCACCTCCTGGGCCGACTGGAACGGCTCGGCGAACGCCTCCGTCTCCGAGTGGCTCGCCGAGAACGTCACCGCCGAACTGCGCGAGACGACGACGCTCGACGGCGCGGAGGTGTACGTCGTCGGGGTCGAGCCGACCAACGAGTCCGACCGGGGCGAGGCGACGCTGTGGGTCGACACCGCCGACTATCGCGTCCACCAACTGCGCGCGAGTTACGGCGACAACCGGACGACCGTCGCCTTCGACACCCTCCAGTTCAACGCGAGCGTCCACGAGAGCACGTTCCGGCCGCCCGACGCCGCGTCGGTGAACACCGTCGGCCAGGAGCGCTACGAGACGTTCGACGCCGCGCAAGCGGGTACCGACGTGACCCTCCAGCGCCTCGACAGCGAGGGCTACGAGTTCGACGGAGCGGTCGTCGTGACCCGGGCGGGCCGGACGGTCGCCGCCGGGAGCTACGTCGGCGCGGCGAACGTGACCGTCGTCGCGACGGCCGAGGACCTGCCGATGCTGAACGCCACCGCGGGCGGGAACGCGACCGACGGCGAGTCCGTCACCGTCGCCGGCGCGAACGCGACCTACGTCGACCGCGACGACGGGGCGGCCGTGGTCTGGGAGGACGACGGCGTGACGCGCGCCGTGGTCGCCGACCTGCCGCGCGACGAGCTTGTCGCGCTGGCCGAGTCGGTCGCGACGTAGCGCGGCTCGGCTACGCGAACACCGACGGTCGCAGCCGTGACCGCTCTTTTTCGGTCAACCGATACGGCGCCAGCTCCGACTCCAGGTCGCCGAGCGCGTCCCTGCGTTCGCGATGCTCGGCGAGGAAGTCGCCGATCCGCTCGGCGGCGATCCCCTTCAGTTCACCGGAGAGCAACTCGCCCGAGCGATACTGGGCCGCGAGCCCCTCGACGCGCTCGTCGTCGGGCTCGAAGAACGTGTGGAGGTACTGGTAGGCCACGTCGACGCTCGGGTCGCCGCCGTGCTCGCGGTGGTCGTCGATATCGACGCGACCGCCGGAGTGAGCGTGCTGCATGATCTTCGCCCGGACGGTCTCGCGGTCGTCGGTCAGCTCGATGGCCGGTGCGTCCGAGGAGGAGGACATCTTCCCGGGGCCGTCGAGCGCGGGGAGGAACTTTCCGAGCAGGGCGCCCGGCTTGTCCACGTCGAACCGTTCCTTGGCGGCCACGTCGCGACAGACCCGGACGTGGGGGTCCTGGTCGACGGCGATGGGGACCAGCGTCGGGTGGCGACCGTGGACGAGTTGCGGGAGCAGCAGGTGGGTGGCCTGCACCGCCGGGTAGAACGATAGCCCGACGTTGTCGGGGTCGCCGTAGGTCGCGTCGACGGTCGACTGCGTGATGTCGGCGGCCACGCGGGCGGCCTGCGGATACACCGCGTCGGCGTCGAGGCGGTCGACGACGATACGGGTGCGCTCGGGGTCGAACCCGACGGCCAGGAGGTCCCGCAGGTTCGAGCGAGTCGCGTCCTCGATCTCCGGAAAGGACAGGTCCTTCGCGTAGAACTTCTCGTCGTCCGAGAGCGGGACGTAGACGTGCGCTCCCGTCTCGTCCTGCAGTCGCTTGGCGAGGTAGAAGACGAGGACGTGGCCCAGGTGCATCGGGCCGGAGGGGCCGATCCCGGTGACGATCGAGTGCGTGTCGCCGGCCTCGGCGGCCGCGAGGTAACGGTCGGCGTCGCGGCCGGCGTAGAAGACCCGTCGGCGCAGCATCGGGTGGTCGGGGAACCGTTCGACCTGCTCGTCGGTGAGCCGGTCGGCGCCGAACTGCTCCAGCAGGCGGTCGTAGTCGACGGTCCCGTCCACGTCGTAGGGCGTGACGGTGAACTCGTCGGCGTCGGCGGGCTCGTCGCCGTCGGTCCCGTCGGATTCCTGGGTCGAATCTGCGGACTGGTCGGCGGGCTGTGCGTCGGTGGCGCTGTCGTCGTGCATGTGTGTCGGTGGGTGTGTCGGTGGGTGTGCGGTGGCTGGCGGGCGAGCGAGCGGGAGAACGAGTGAGCACCGCGTCCCGGGCGGCCGGGTTAGGCCCGACCGACCGCGCTCGCGGTACCGTCCGCTCTCGGAGCGGGCGAGCGCCAGCGCCACGCGAGAGCGGACCGCGTCATCACCTACCGGTAGCCCGCTGGCGGGCAAATAGGTTTCGGAGGGAAGGGGCTGGTACGGGCGGTCGGACGACGAACGAGATCCATCACTCCGTTCACAGGGGTCAGACGCCCGGCTGACGGGTGTTTTTGTAGGGAGACGGCCGTCTCTGTAGTGATGGCTACGTCGGCGAACGGGTATCTCGAACGGGACGTACTGGCACGGGCGGGGCCGCTCATCTGCGCGACGACGCTCGCGCTGACGGCGGCCTTTCTGGGGATCGTCGGGATCGCGTCGGGCGACGCGGCGGGGCTGGTCGGGCGACTGCCCCTCTACGTGCTCGCCGGGTCGGTCGGCTTCGTCGCCGCCGTGCTGGCGGCCGAACACTCCGAGTACTACGGGCGGCCCGCGCTCGTCACCGCGGCGGGCGTCGGCGTCGTCGGCTTCGTCATGATCGGGCTGGGCACCGAAGGCGTCGTCTACGGGCTGACCCACCCCGACGCCGTGGTCGCCTCGCACCTCTCGGTGTACCTGCTGTCGGCCGCGATGATCGCCTCCGGCCTCGGCTACTGGACCGTCCGCAACTGGCGCGACGTGACCACCGCGGTGAACACGAACGGCCTCTGAGGGGTCGCAAACCGGGTCCTCGCGCGGCCGCGTCGTTTTCCGCTGGATTGTCAACGAGGGGATGGTCCGGACCGTCGTCGAGGCGCTCGACCGACCGGGAGTGACTACTCCCCGCCCGGGTCGGGACCACCGAACAGCTCCTCGTGGCGGTCGGCGAGGTTGGCGTAGTCGCCGGAGCTGAACGCCTCGAAGACGGCGCCGGGGTCGATGTTCGTCTCCGAGAGCGGCGTGACCGTGGCGGGGGTCCCGCGGACGAACGACTCCGGCGGCACCTCGTAGCCCGCCGGGACGACGGTACCCATCGCGACGATGCTCCCCGCGCCGATGACGGCGTCGCTGACGGTGGAGTTGAACCCGACCAGCGCGCCGTCCTCGACGGTCGTGTCGTTCAGCACCGCGCTGTGGCCGACCATCGCTTTCCCGCCGATCGCCGAGGCGTGGACGGTGGCGTTGTCGCCGACGGCCGACTCGCGACCGACTCGAACCGGTCCCACGTCCCCGCGTAGGACCGTCCCCGGCCAGACGCTCGCGTTCGCCTCGACGGTCACGTCACCGACCAGCGTCGCCTCCCGACTCACGTGGGCGTATCCGTGGACCTCCGGTCGCTGCCCCTCGAACGCGTACTCGCGGCTGTCCATGTGATGTGTGTCGTGTTCACACGTCTAAACGCTTGGCCCGTCCCGTGCGGCTCGACGGTCGCGACACGGCGGCGTCGAGCGTTTCGCGGCGGCGCCCCCTGTTTCGCATGGAACGAGCGTACGGGCCGTCGGCGCCGGGGAGCACGCTCCCACACAGCTATGCGGATCGAGGCCGTGGGGCGTGCCATGAACATGGAATCGGACGATATCGCGGTCGAGCGCCCCGTCCTCGCGACGGTCGTCGTCGCGGCGGTCGCGGCGGTGGCCTACGTCGGGGTGCAACTCGTCCTCGACGGGGCGGTCGCGCCCGCAGAGACGGCGTCGTTTGTCCTGATCTTCACGCTCGTGTACGTCGCCGGGGCCCGCTACCTGCGCGAGCGGACGAACGACACCGGCGACGACGCGACCGGCGACGCGGCCGAGTGACTCAGAGAAAGCGGTCGAGGCCGGCCTGTCGGCGGTCGACACCCGCCGGGTCCGGCTCCCAGGCGCTCCGCCGGGCGCGGATGGCGTCCCGGTCGCCCGTCGGCGGGTCGTCGCCCGCGTCTCCGTGTTCGCCGTCGCCGTCGACCGGCTCGTACCCCGGACACGCCGGCCCGCAGTCGGCCACCGGGCGGACGAGTTCCTCGCCCCACGCGCACCACGGCAGCCCCGCGTCGGCGACTTCGGCCGGTTCGGCGTCGCCCGGGGCGCACCGCTCGCAGTCGGGCAGCTCGTAGGTCCGCCATCCCTTCCCGTAGGCCCGTTCGGCGATCCGTCGGCGCTGGCGGCGCTTCTCGGCGGCGGTGACCGGCCGCACCTCGGCGCGGCCCGGCTCGCGGTCGAGGAGTTCGATGCCCGGTCCGTCGGTCTCCAGCGACTCGGGCTCGCGGACGACCTCGCGCTCGCCGGTCTCGGGGTCGAACCGCCAGACCCCGACCGCGTCGGGCAGGCGGTTGAGGTGGGCGCCGGTGACGTACGTCTCCGTCGCGAGTATCACCTCGTCGAAGACGCCCAGCGAGGCGTCGATCCGCAGCTGGTCCCGGAGGTCGCCCGGCCGGTTCAGGTCGGGCTTGTTCTCGATGCCGACCAGCGAGTCGAACCAGTCGTCGGGATAGCGGACGGTCGCGCGGACGGCCGTGCTCGCGCCCGCCCGTTCGCGCTCGAAGAAGCCCAGTTCGACCGCCCGCTGGGCGACCGCGCGGGCGCGGTCGGGGTGGCAGTCGAAGGCGTCGGTGACCGACCGGGCGGTGCCCGGCCCGACGGCGCTCTCGATCGCCAACGGGGGGATCGTCTCGGGCGTGATCGCCGCGCGGCCCTCGAACTCGGGGCCCGGCTCGACCAGACACACGTCCGCGACGCGGCGACCGTGGACCGCGGCGCCGAGCTGGCGGCCGACCACCCGCTCGGGGCCTTCCAGATGGGCACACAGCGCGAGTTCGAACGCGAACTCCTGCACGGGCAGTGGTTGGCGCGAACGGACATAAGCGCGCTGACGGCGATCCCCGCGCCGTCGGCGACGCAGGCGGGGACGAGTCATCTCACCGATACACTTTTGATCGGCCATCCGCAACTGGGAACAAGATTTGGGTCATATGGGAACGAACCGGAAGAGCGCGGACGCGAGGGGGCAGACGGGCATCATCGGGATGGTGATACTGATCGGGCTGGTGTTGGTGGGGGCGATGCTGGTCCTGTACGGCGGATCGACGGTCATCGAGTCGCTCCAGCAGGACCGGGCCGATACGAGCGCACGCGTCGTCATGGAGGGGGCCGACTCGAAACTCGCGACGCTGACCAACTCGGAGTACTCGGCCCGCGAGCGGTTCTCGCTCGGCGAACTGGAACGAAACAGGGCCCGACTCGTCCGCGACGGGTTCCTGAACGTCACCGTCAACGAGAACGCGACGTGCGCGACGAACATCCCGCTGAGTTCGATACGATACGAGAACGCCGACGACGAGACCGTCGCCTACGAGGCGGGCGGCGTCTGGGTCGGCGGCGACGAGGGGAGCGCGATGCAGACGGCACCGGACTTCCAGTTCCGCAACGGGAGCCTCGACATCGCGGTGACGAACATGACCGGCGAGGTCTCGAACGCCAACAACCGGGCGTTCTACAACGCGACGACCTCCCAGCGCGAGTCGGTGCGGCGGTCCCAGCAGGTCATCACGGGAACCTGCGCCCGGCCGAACAACGTCACGGTCGAGGTCCGGAGCGACTTCTACGAGGCGTGGGGCCAGTATCTGGCGGCGGAACTCGGGACCGAACCCGAGACGTTCGACTCGAACCGGACGGTCCGGGTCACGCTGACGCAGGATCGACTCCCCCGGCGCGTCGACGATAGCCGCAACCACGTCATCAACATGTCGGGGGCGCCGTACATGGACGACGTCGAGATCGACGGCAACACCGTCCGCGTCACTAAAAACACCAGCAACCAGTACAGCGTCTACGTCGAGGCGCTCTCGAAGAACCGCGTCGACATCGGCCAGATCCGACGCATCGAGGACGCCCAGAACGTCACCGGACCGCCGCTGGATGTGGTGTTCGTCGTCGACGAGTCCGGATCGATGCTGAGTACGACATCGGACGGGGTCAGAAAGATCCAAGCCGCACAGGACGCGATAAAACAGTTCACCGGGCAACTGAACGCGTCAAAGGACAGAGTCGGTCTGGTCGGTTACTCCCAGCCGGGTGCCGGTCCGTCGTACACCGACGGATCGGATGCGGCGTGGCCGTACCTGACTCACGGGAGATACCTGACCCCGCCGAGCGACGCGTTCAACTCGACTGTCGATACAACCGGACCGGCGAACTCGTATGTGTCGACCTACGGGAGCGCCGGCGTTGACGTGGCGAACGTCCTGCAACACCTCAAGAGCAACCAAACCCGAGAAAGCATCGTCGTCTTCCTCTCCGACGGAGAGTTCAACGGGCACACGATGGACGGGATCGACTCAGGCGATCCCAACGAGGCGGCAGAACAGCGAGCTTCCACGTCCGCTCAGCAGGATGCAGCTGTGTACACCGTCGGGTTCGGGCAGTCGACCGGCGACTTCAACGAATCCGTGCTACAGGAGATTGCTACGACGACCGGCGGGGAGTACTACTACGCCAGCGACAAGGACGACCTCTCGGAAGTGTTCGTCAATATCGCGACCCGCATCTCCAGCACCAAGCAGATCGCGCGGCTCCCCACGTCGACGAGTCTCCAGACCGGCGCCGGGGGGGCGTACGCGCCCCAGATCGCCGGCGACACCGACCGGGTCGCGGTCAACGTCACCGACGGGACGCGGTACCTCAACATCAACGACCCGACGTCACCGACGCTGTTCAGTCACGCCTTCGCGGTCACCGACAACGAGACGGTCTCGTTCAACGCCTCGACGTACAACTGCGCCGAGTGGCGCGGGACGGGGATCACCCGGTCGCACAACGGCTCGACCTATCAGGTCACCAGATGTTCGAACATGACCACGCGCGATGACGCCGTCGGCGCCGGCAACGCGTCGGTGTTCCTCGACGGTAAAAACATGACCACGTTCTTCGAGCGCGACGACCCCGCCTGGTGGCAGGAGTCGGTCAGAGACGCGATCGACTCCCGGTCGGACGTGCGACTCAACACCACCTCCAACATCACCCACATGAAGAGCAACCAGGCGCTGGTCGTCCTCGAGTACCCCGACGGGACCAACTCCACGAACCGTCTGGTCCTGCTGTATCAGGTCGGGCTGGCGGAGTCCGAGGCGACACCGGAAGGGATCGTCAACGTCAGAGTCAACGACGTTCGGGTCGCCGGCTGAGAACCACCGGGGTTCCGGATCGGCGCTTCTACCGCGGGCCACCGGATCGAGACCCACCGACGGGCTATCCGCTCGTGCGCGCTCCGCTCGGCTATCGGATCGACACCGACACGACCGTTTCGCGGACGTACATGGCGTCGATCCCGTCACAGCGATAGGTGTCGGGCGAGGCCGCGGCGGTCCAGTTCCCCGCGCTCTCGAAGTATCGTCCCCAGGCCGCCGACCGCGGCGACGAGACCGTCACCCGAAGTTCGTCGGCGGCGGCCGCGCTGTCCGGTCCGGTCCGGTTCATCGGGAACCGGAGCTCGCTCGACTGGCGCTCGGTGGTGACCGAGACGTAGTCGGCGCCGGTCTGGGCGGTCGACGCCGGCGTCAGGCGGACGACCGACACCATCGCGTGCTCGTCGGTGCAGGTGAGCGCCGGGCGGTCGACGGTCGCCGTGTTCCCCTCGCCGTTCGTCCAGAACACGCCGCCGTTCTCGACGGTGATCGTCGACCGTCCGTAGGCGTACTGGAGGCCACCGATGTCGAACGTCCGGTCGAAGTCGGTGTTCTCCGCCCTGACGCGCATCGTCGGTCCGTCGAGCACCGTCAGCGACCCGCCCGACAGCGACAGGTCGTTCGTCCGGACGACGGCCTGGCTCCCCTCGAGCTGCCGAACGTCCGAGGCGACCAGCTCCATCGCCGACTCCGCGTTGTCGAGCTGTTCGTTCCGGCTCAGGTCGCCGAGTTGCTGATACCCGGTCGTCGCCACGAATCCGACGGCGACGACGATGATAGCGAACGTGAGCGTGAATCCGACCAGGTTCCGGACGCCGCGGTCGTCGTCGTGGAGTCTCATGCGTCCTCCGTGAGGCCGACCCGCTTGAGCGTCGGTGATTTGACCACAGACCCCGTCTCGAGTTCGACCTCGATCCGGAAGTCACGGGCCGTGCCCGAGAGGCCGGTCACGTCGACCGCGTTCTGTCCGTCGCGGAGTTCGATCACGTCGCTGCGTTCCTCCGCAGTGCCGTCGCCGTCGTAATCGGCCGCGACGGTGACGTTGATACCCGTCGCCGACGGGATGTCCGCCGCGTACTGGAGCGAGGCGTTCGACGGGCCGAGCGGTTGCGTCCCCGACTGCCATCCCGTCGTCAGCGTCCCGTTCAGGTCGGCGAGTTCCTCGACCGCCGACGCCGAAAGCACCCTGTCGTACGACCGGACCTCGTCGAGGTTCCCGTCGAAGTACTCCTCGGAGCCGGCGGTGTCCTCGATGCGGCCGATACTGCCGAAGTCGGTACCTGTCGGTCCCGTTCTGGTCGTCACCGAGTCCTCGAGGTCGCCGTCGACGAACACCTGTTCCTGGCCCGTCGACGCGTTGTAGGTCATGGCGACGTGGTGCCACTGCCCGTCGTCGATCTCCGTCGAACTCATCGCGGCTGCGCTGTCGCCCGCCTGAATGCCTATCTGGCCGAACTGGTCGACCCATCCCCAGAAGATGTCGTCAGTGCCCCCGTTCTCTTCGATGCCGAGGATACCGGGCGACTGCCACGTCTGCGGGTTCCCGGAAGCGGCCGTCTGGACCCACGCCGAGAGCGACGACGTGCCTCGGTGGACGTCCCCGAGGTCGTCTCCGATGTCGACGTAGTCGTCGTCCCCGTCGAACTGGTAGCTCGCCGTCCCGAAGACACCCAGGTCGCTTCCCGGGCCGCCGACCATCGAACCCGAGAGTCCCGACCCCGTGGCATCGTCTGCGGTCCCGTCCAGCGACCAGTAGCCCGCGAGCCCCGACCCGAACTGGTCGGCGGCGGGGTAGCCCAGCGCGAGCCGGTCGCTCTGGCGGTCGCCGAACGACGCGTGGACGACGCCCTCGGAGTCGGTCGCCCCGTCCCAGTCGCCGGGGGACTGCCAGACGTAGTCACCACTCAGGACCGCCAGCGACTCGTTTATCGTCTTCGACCCGCGCGTCTCGAAGGCGGGGACGCCGCCCGCCTCGGCGACAGTGAGGTTCGCCTTCACGGTCCCGCTGGACAGCGATCCGACGACGTTCAGCTCGTGGCGGTACAGGTCGCCGGTAGCGGTCGTACTGTCGATACCCGTCGCGGTCCCGCTCAGGTCGCCGCCGAGGTCGAATTCGACCGTATCGAGCTGCCGGTCCGCGAGGACGACGAGGTTGACGTCGTCGTCGGCCTCGTGTTCGATCTGGACGTCGTCGACGTTGGGGCTCCCGGGAACGTCGGTGACCAGGGTCGAGTTCATCCGGCCGTCGACCCGGTATCTGACCCCGATATCGAAGGCGTCGGTCAGGTCGCCCTCGGCGAACTGCCCGATCCAGAACCGGGCGCTATCGCCGTCGGACACGCGCACCGGGTCCTCGAGTTCGATGATCTGCCCTCCAGCGGGGATGTAGTCGTCCGTCGCGGTCCTCGAATCGACGGTCCCGTCGTCTCCGTCGTCGACGAGGATCTCCTCGTCGTTGTCCCACTCGCCGAACAGGCAGTCGTTACCCCCGTCGTCACAGTCGTTCTCCAGCTCGGTCAGCGAGTCGTCTTTCGGGTCGACGAGGATCTCGACGATCTCGACCGACGTGTCGACCGTGTCGGGGTACTCGTTGGTGACGGAGAACGTGAGCGCGCTCTCGCCGCCGCCGTCCGCGCCGTCGTTCGTGTCGTCCAGGTCGCCGCCGTACGCCAGGCCGGAGACCCTGAGCCGCCGCGTGACGTTGGTGGTCCCGCCCTCGTTGTCGACGACCCGCAGCGTCACCTCGTGGGGGCCGGGATCGAGCGACCGCGAGAGGTTCCGCCCGAGGGCGTCGAACGTCCCGTCGGCGCCGAAGTCCCACTTGTAGGCGACGATCTCGCCGTCGGCGTCGAACGACTCGCCCGCCTCGAAGCGTACTTCGCTGCCGCTCCGGGGCATCCCGGGCGAGAACGTGAACTTCGCGATCGGCGGGCGGTTGACCGGGCTGACGACCGTCCCGAAGCGGTCGACCTCGAACGAACTGCCGATCCCGATCCTGGGCTGGCGGTCGACGAGCGGTTGGACCGTCCCGGTGCTCGCGGGGGAGTCGACGACGCTGAGCCGGAACCGACCGCCGGCGTTCGCCTCGATCCCCACGTCGGTCGTGAGATTCAGCGGGACTTTCGCGCTCGCGTCGATGTCGGTCCCGGCGAGGACGAGACAGGAATCGGTGTGGAAGGTGCCGGTCTGACACGCCTCCCCGTCGGCTATCCGCACCCGGTAGTCGGTCCCGACGACGGTCGAGTCGACCGAGGTCTCGACGGAGACGTTCCCGCCGTGCTGTCCGAGTTCGTCGACGCGTTCGACCTGTGAGGCGAGCTGGTTTCCGACCGTCTCGAGTTGCGAGTCGGCGATGGTCGCCCGTTCGTCATGGACGAACCCGGTGACGCCGCTCACCAGCACGACGATGAGGAGCGTGGTGATCGCGATACCGAACACGTGCGAGATCTGTGTCGAGACGCCTCGATCGGTGAATCCGTGGGTCATCGTGCCTCCTCGTACACCGTGATGTTGTACTCGTTCGCGTACGTGAGCTCGCTCCCGCTGAACTGCGTCGTCACGTTCGCGACCCAGACCGCCGGGGTCCGGCAGGGCTGGGTCCGCGCGACCGACGAGTCACACACCTCGTAGTGCGCGGAGTCGGCCGTCTCGTTGTAGACGAGTTCGTACTTGGCGACCGCGTTCTCGCCGCCGGACACCGAGACCCGGTAGGGCGGCGCGATGGCCGTCGTCGCGTTGAACCGGCAGTCGCTGGTGAACGCGGACCCGTCGACCAGGTCGAGCAGCACGCGGTCGCGCGAGGGGTCACAGAGCGTCGAGGTGTTGCCCGCGCTGCTGACGTTCGACGTGACTCTGAGGTTCTCCCCCGACCCCGCGGTCGTCCTGTGCATCGAGACGTTGACCCAGTGGGAACTCGCGTTGGTGACGTTGATCCACATCGGCGTCTCGCTCGTCTCCTGGACGTTCACGTTCATCGTGAACCAGCCGAGGTTGCTCGTCTCGGCGGGGCGGCCGATCACCCACTCGCTCTGGTTTGCGGGTGGGTTCGACGTGACGTTGGCGTCGGCGCTCTGGACGACCCGCGACCCGAACTGGGAGCTGTCGTTGACGTACGATACCGTGACGTACTCGCCGCGTGAACTCGCGTACGACTCGGCCATCAGGTCCCTGTAGACGGTCGTGTTGCGGGAGATGACCGTGGCGAGGTCCGTCGCCGAGAGGTTCCGGTGGCGGTGGTTGAGCCGCACGACGAGCGAGCGGACGCCCTTGCGCGACTCGTACTCGAACTCGTTGGCCTCGTCTATCTGCGGGGAGACGTCCGACACGACGCCGCTCTGGGTCACGAAGTAGCTGTTGATGATGACGGTCAGTCCGATGATGACGGCCGCGAACGTGACGGCGCCGATCAGTATCATCTGCGCTCGCCGGCGCGTGACCTCGCTCACCATACGACGATGCGCACCTCCACCACGTTGTAGATCGGTCCCTCGACGGCGTTGGGGATCGGGTAGTAGCCGTCCGCGCTGTTCGTGGCGTTCGTGTCGTACTGCCAGAGCTCGACGTTTCGCGACACGTTGGGCGCGGTCAGCGTCTGGTTGTCGTAGAGCGTGACGGTGTAGCTCGCTGAGACGGCGTCGTCGGACGGTTCGCCGCGGTAGGCCACCGGGATGGACTCGGTCTCGTTCCCGAGGTCACCGGGGCGGTACGTGATCTCGAGGTTGAAGAAGTGCGACCGCTGGGTGAACGTCCGGTTCAGCATGACCCCGACTCTCCCGGGGAGCGGCTCCGGACCGTACCCGATCCGGGGGTTGACGGCACCGGCGAACGTCCGCTGGCTCTGAGACCAGTTGCGGACGAGCGACGAGAGGTCCGTGTCGTCGGAGCGGGCGCTCAACAGGAGGATGTCGTCGGCCTGTTGCCGGAGGTCGACCTGACTGGACTGGTCGACATCGCCGCTGGTGGTCGGGGTCACGACGACCGCCTGGAGCGCGAAGAGCAGCGCGCCGAGCAACACGAGCGACGCCGCGAGCCCTTCGAGCGTGAACGCCTGTCCGCGCGCGTCGTCGAACACGTTACCACGTCCTCACGGTGAGCCGACACGCCGGTCGACAGGTTCCGTCGTCGAACTGTACGATCCGGGCGGTGGAGCCGGCCGCGTTCCCCTCGTAGTTCGAACCGGCCGCGAGCTTCGTCCCGCCGCCGGTCACGATCCGACTCCCGTTCAGCGTCGTGAACGTGACGTTGAACCGCGTCGACCGTTCGAGTCCCCATCGCGTCCGCAACTGCGTCTCCGGGCGCGAGAGGGCCGTCGTCAACAGGCCGGCCCGCAGTTCGTTCGGCTGCCGGCCGGTCGAGAGGTTCTGGACCAGCGCCGTCGAGATCCGTTCGGACTGCGAGACCTCCTCGCTCCCCACGCCCGTCGACAGCGGGCCGACGAAGCCGAACAGCCCGACGAGCACGGTGCTGACGGTGATGATGAACAGACTGATACCGACCGTGTAATCGTGCAGTGTCTGCCCCCGGTCGGCCGCCCCGAGTCGCGACCCCCCTCCCGGCGATTCCCCCGCCTGTCTCCGTTCGCGATCCACCATTCGAATACCGCGTGGGTTTGATGTCCACCAGTATGATTGTTACGGCGTAACGTCGGTTCGCTAGTAACGCCGGCTTACTGCGAGTAACGGATCCCTTCTCCCGCCCAGTGGCGGGGACCGCGTCGAAACGGGGCGGTGGACACGGCGCGGGACGGGGGGTGGTCACCCCTCGCAGGAGTGGCACTGGCTGTCGACCACGTCGAGGTCGCCGTCCAGCGTGACCGTCAGGCGGTCGTCGGCCAGCGGGATCTCGACGGTGACCCGCCAGGGGTCGACGCTCTCGACGGTCGTGTACTCGTCGTCGACGCACCACGGGAGCGTCCAGTACGGACGCGAGGACAGATCGATACCGTGGTCCTCGTAGAACGCCGAGACCACCGATTCGTCCAGCAGGACGAGCCCTACCGGCGAACAGAGTTCGTTGCGACAGCGCTCGCAGACGTGTTCGACGCGCAGGGCGACGTCGAGACAGCAGTCGCCACCGCGGACGATCTCGGTGTGGATGCGGCCGGCGCAGGCGGGGCAGACGCCGTCGGCCGCGAGACAGTGAAGGTGGCGGACCCGCTCGTCGAAGGCGGTCGCGATCTCCGCGTCGGTGCGGTCGACCAGTCCGCCGGGCGGGAACTCGTACTCGCCGTGGGACTTCCCGCAGTCGACGCAGTCGACGCGGAACTGCTCGTCGGCGTAGCGGGCTTCGAGGCCGCCGCCACAGCGGGTGCAGGCGCCCTCGACCGCGAAGGGGTCGACGTCCGGCGTGCGGGTGAACGTGCCCGCGCGGACCGCGCGGACGACCTGGGCGCCGGCGTGGCGCAGGTCGTAGCCCTCGTCGGATTTCGCGACGAACTGGTCGGTGAGCTGCTGGAGGTGGTAGTTGAACTGCGCGCTGTCTCGCATCGCCACGTCGTCGTGCAGCGCCGAGAAGCTCACGGGGCGGTCGTCGGCGCGCCACAGCGCCTCCAGGATGTCCAGACGGGTCTCGTTGGCGACGACGCCGAACGCCTCCGCGGGGTCGACCTCGGCGGCGTCGCCCTCTTCGCCGGCCTCGTCGCTGGCTCCGCTCATACCCGATCGATCGGCGGGACCGACCTAAATCGTTCCCTGAAGCGGTTTTTTGTAACCTATATGTCACCCGTCAGACGGCGACTTCAGCGTCAGAAAACGCTCGTGGATCATTAACACGGACAGGGGTCAATCGGCGAGTGATGTGTGCATCGCGTGAGTCGGGGCCCCGCTACCGGTCGACGGGATGCTGTGAGACGCGCACGGTACTGGTCGTCGACGACGACCCGGATCTGACGGCGCTGGCGGGCGCCTATCTGGGTCGGATCGACGACGTAGCCGTCCGGACGGCGACCGACGCGAACGACGCGCTCGCCCGGGTCGACGAGACGGTCGACTGCGTGGTGAGCGACTACGAGATGCCCGGCATGGACGGGCTCGCGCTGCTCGACGCCGTCGACGCGGCCCACCCGGACGTGGACCTGGTGCTGTTCACCGGCGCGGCGGAGGACGGTCTCGCCGAGCGCGCTCGCGAGCGGGGCGCGGAGTTCGTCCGGAAAGGCGTCTCGGCGGGGGGGTTCGACGGTCTGGTCGCGGCCGTCGAGGACGCGCTCGACGACTGAGGCGGCGCGGGCGGTGGCGGGTGCCACCGCGGCGCGTTCCACGGGCGCAAACAGTAGGTTTATCAGTCGCAGAGGGCGAAGATTCCCCAAGATTACTCTCGAGATGACGACGAACACACAACCGGAGGTGAACATCGGACTCGTCGGTCACGTCGACCACGGCAAGACGACGCTGGTGCAAGCTCTGTCGGGCGAATGGACGGACCAACACTCCGAAGAGATGAAACGCGGGATCTCGATCCGCCTCGGCTACGCCGACGCGACGTTCCGGCAGTGTCCGGAGGGGGAGGTCCCCGACGCGTACACCGTCGACGAGACCTGCGGCGAGCACGATACGGAGACGGACGTGCTGCGCACGGTCTCGTTCGTGGACGCGCCGGGTCACGAGACGCTGATGGCGACGATGCTCTCCGGTGCGGCGATCATGGACGGCGCGGTGCTGGTGGTCAGCGCCAACGAGGACGTCCCACAGGCACAGACCGAGGAACACCTGATGGCGCTGGACATCATCGGCATCGACAACATCGTCGTCGCCCAGAACAAGATCGACCTGGTCGACGCCGAGCAGGCCCGCGAGAACTACCAGCAGATCCAGGAGTTCGTCGAGGGAACCGTCGCCGAGGACGCTCCCATCGTCCCGATCAGCGCCGGACAGGGCGTCAACATGGATCTCCTCATCGACGCCGTCGAGCGGGAGATCCCGACGCCCGATCGGGACCCCGACGCGGACGCGGAGATGCTCGTCGCCCGCAGCTTCGACATCAACCGCCCGGGGACGACCTGGGACTCGCTTTTGGGCGGCGTCCTCGGCGGGTCGCTCGTCGAGGGCGAACTCGAGGCCGACGACGAGATCCAGCTCCGCCCCGGCCGCGAGGTCGAGGAGGGCGGCCAGTCCGAGTGGCAGCCCGTCGAGACGACCGTCAGGTCGCTGCAAGCGGGCGGCGACACCGTCGAGACGGCCACGCCCGGCGGCCTGCTGGGCGTCGGCACGGGACTCGACCCCGCCATCACGAAGGGCGACGCGCTCGCCGGGCAGGTCGCGGGACCGCCGGGGACGCTGCCGCCGACCCACGAGCAGTTCACGATGGACGTCGATCTCCTGGACCGCATCGTCGGCGAGAACGCCAGCGACGTCGAGGAGATCTCGACGGGCGAGCCGCTGATGATGACCATCGGCACGGCCACGACGGTCGGGTCGGTCACCAGCGCCCGGGGCGGCGAGGCCGAGGTCGCGCTCCAGCGACCGGTCTGCGCCCGCGAGGGCGCGAAGATCGCCATCAACCGACGGCTGGGCGGCCGCTGGCGGCTCATCGGCATCGGCACGCTGCGGGAATGAGCGTCGTCATGGACACGAACGCACTGATGATGCCCGTCGAATGCGACGTTCGCGTGTTCGAGGAGCTGGAGCGGCTGCTCGGTGGGTCCGATCTGTTGGTCCCCGAGGCGGTCCGCGACGAGCTCGCGAAGCTCGCCGACGGGCGGGGCGAAGAGGCGACGGCGGCCAGCGTCGGGCTGGATCTCGCGGCCGACCGCTGTGAGTCGGTCGGCCACGAGGAGGGCTACGCCGACGACGCGGTGGTCGAAGTCGCCGGGCGCGAGGGCGTCACGCACGCGGTCACGAACGACGGTCCGCTCAAGCGCCGGCTGCTCGACGCCGGCGTTCCGGTAGTTAGTTTACGGGCCGAGAACAAACTCACAGTCACTCAACCATAACATGTACAAACGGGTTACACTCCGCGACACGGTCGAAGTGCCGCCGGCGCACCTGGCCGAGGTGACGCCGGGGCTGGTCAAACGGCTCCTGCAGGACAAGCTCGAGGGACGGATGGACGAAGACGTGGGCTCGGTCGTCTCCGTGATCGACGTCGACGACATCGGCGAGGGGGCGGTCGTCCCCGGACAGGAGGGCGTCTACTTCACCGCCGAGTTCGACGCGCTGACCTTCGATCCGCAGATGCAGGAGGTCGTCGACGGGGAGATCGTCGAGGTCGTCAACTTCGGCGCCTTCGTCGGGATCGGCCCCGTCGACGGTCTGCTGCACGTCTCGCAGATCTCCGACGAGTACCTCGCCTACGACGAGGAGGGCCAGATGCTCTCCTCGCGGGACTCGAATCGCACCCTCGGTGTCGGCGACGCCGTCCGGGCGCGCATCGTCACCAAGAGCATCGACGAGCGCAACCCCCGGGACTCGAAGATCGGCCTCACCGCGAAACAGGTCGGCCTCGGCAAGCACGGCTGGCTCGAAGAGGACCGCCAGAAGCGCGAGCCCACGACGGAAGCGGGTGAGGACTGATGGCCGACCGACTGGTCTGTCGCGAGTGCCACCGCGTGCAGGACTCCGAGGAGGCCGAGACCTGCGTCTCCTGCGGGTCGTCGTCGCTCACGGAGGACTGGGCGGGCTTCGTCGTCATCACGCACCCCGACCGCAGCGAGATCGCCGAGGAGATGGGCGTCACCGAGGCCGGCCGGTACGCGCTGAAGGTCCGCTAACGTGACCGTCGTCCTCGAACTCCAGTCCGCGCTCCGCTCGGAGCTCAAAGACCCCTTCGGGCCCGTGTCCACCGACACGGCCGCCGTTCTCGACGCCGCCGGCGACCCGCTCGTCGCCGTCGGCGACATCGTCACCTACCACATCCTCGACGCGGGCCGGGTGCCCGACCTCGCGTTCGTCGACGAGCGCACCGAGCGCGCCGCCGTCGACGACGAGGTCAGCGCCGGGATCGAGGACGACCGCTTCGACCGCGTCCGCGCCATCGACAACCCGCCCGGGACGCTCACCGCCGCGCTGCTTTCGGCGCTCGACGACGCGCTCGCGTCCGGCGAGCGGACGCTCGTCCGCGTCGACGGCGAGGAGGACCTGGCCGCCCTGCCCGCTATCGCCGCGGCGCCAGACGGCGCCAGTGTCTGCTACGGCCAGCCCGGCGAGGGCGTCGTCCACGTCACCGTCGACACCGACACCCGCGAGCGCGTCGTCGACCTCCTCGGCCGGATGGACGGGGACTCAGCCCGCGCGTTCGCCGCGCTCGGCCTCGACGCGGACTGAGGGTCGACTCCGGCCGCCACAACCGATTTCACGGGTGCGGTCGTGTGTCGGGCCACGGTGAGCGCGACCCGGCAGTGGCTCGTCCTTCGAACGTCGCCGCCGCGGTCCTGGGGGTGTCTGGCTGGCGCTCGCAGCGTCGATTCTCGCGCTGGTGCTGTACGGGCTCTGGCGGCTCTCGAAGGTCGAGACCGCGACCTGAGCGGACGGCTAGACCGGGAGGTGGTCGGTGCCGTCCCGGCCGACGACCTCGGGGCCCGACGCCGACAGTTCGATCTCCGTCAGCCCGCAGTTCGCGGGCGAGAACTCCGAGGCGAGCGTCGCCAACTCGCGGTCGCTCACAGCCGCCAACACCGCCCGGATCGGCCCGCCGTGGGTGACGACCGCCGCGGTCTCGTTCTCACCCAGTCCGTCGACCAGCCGGTTCCAGCCCTCGCGGACCCGGGTCTCGAACGCCGAGAGCGACTCGCCGCCCGCCACGGAGCGCACGCTCAGCAGCGACCCGCCGCGGTGGTACTCGGGGTGACGGCTCGCGATGGCGGTCCGGGTGAGCCCCTGTAGCTCGCCGAAGTTCCGCTCGCGCCAGGCGCGGGCGCGCTCGGGGTCGGCCCCGACGCCGACCGCCCGAAGCACGTCGGCGGTCTCCAGCGTCCGCTTCAGATCCGAGACCACGAGTCGGTCGACGCCGTGGGAGTCGACCAGACGCGACCCGACCGCACGGGCCTGTTCGCGGCCCGTCTCGGTGAGCGTGGCGTCGGCCCACCCCTGGATCCGGCCGGCGCGGTTCCAGGTGGTCTCGCCGTGGCGGACCAACAGCACCCGCCCGGTCACGGTGCCCGCCCGGTCATCCGCGGTTCTCGATCCAGTCGACGACCACGAGGAGGAACTCGTAGGTGACGATCAGCCCGACGACGACGCCGGCCGACTCCGCCGTCGAGAGGTCGACGGCGTCGATCCGCTGGAGGAGCGCGGGGTCGGGGCTGCCGAGGTAGCCGACGAACAGCGAGAGCGGCCAGACGGCGACGCGACCGCGGGCGAGGTAGCTGTAGACGCTCGACCGCCCGCCCACGTTCCGGTCGAGGTAGAGGACCGCCTCGTAGACGGCGACGAGGCCGAGGCCGATGACGAGCGGCGTCAACCGGGTGGCGCTCAGGTCGGCGAGTATCGACGTGAACGCCGCGGGCAACTGGTCGTAGTAGCCGCTCGGCAGCGGCGCGGTGGAGACGACGTAGCCGACGACGAGAGCGCCGAGCCAGACGAACGGCCGTCGAGCGGCGAGGTCTTCGGCCGTGACCCCCGCGGCCTCGCCGGTCCAGTACAGCAGGAGCAGGGTGCCCTCGAAGAGGACGATCATCGTCGCGGCGACGAGGATGGGCGCCATGCCGGTCGGGTCCGGGCTGAAGAGGAAGGCGACGGTGGCGAACCCGCCCCAGAAGTAGATGCGGCGGGCGGCCAGCCACGCGCGGGAGGTGACGCCCATCATCACCGCGAGCATGATGAGCAGCGGGATCTGGAAGACCAGTGCGAAAAAGCCCAGCATCATCACGATGAGGTTGAACGTCTCGGTGAGGCTGAAGGTGACCTCGGCGGCCTGTGCGGTGTAGCCGGTGAAGTAGACGAACAGCGTCGGGAGGACGAGCAGGTACGCGAAGAGGATGCCGACGCCGGCGAGGACCAGACTCGTCGGGACGGACGCGAGGTAGTAGCGGCGCTCGCGGGGGTAGAGGCCGGGGCGCATGAACAGATACGACTCGTAGACGGTGACCGGTAGGGCGATGACGAACCCGACCAGCGAGGCGACCTTCAGCCGGGCGAACATCAGTGCGAGCGGCTGGAACAGGTACGGACAGGCCGCGTCGGCGGACGGGGAAGTCGTCGGACAGACCTGCGGCGACCCCTCGAGGAAGGAGTACCACAGAAACGTGATGAGTCGGTCGGCGAAGGGGAACGTGAGCCCGCTGACCAGCGCCATCACGACGACGACGACGCCCAGCCGGCGGACCATCTCTTCGATGTGCTGGGCCAGCGGCATCTCCTGGTCGTCCGGGGCGCCGCCGATGCCCTCGTCGACCGGTGCGGTCGGTGCGCCCTCCGCCGGCCCGCCCGAGGAGGGGTCTGCGTGCGGGTTGATGTCGCCGCCGAACTCGGTGGCGTCCGAGCCGCCGTCGGCGGCGGCGCCGCCCTCGACCGTGTCGGCGGGTACGGCGTCGGTATCGCCGGCGTCGGTGTCGCCGGCGTCGGCGTCGGTGTCTTCCCCGTCGTCGACCCACTCGGAGGGGTCGCCGGGCGTCTCGTCATCGTCGGCCCCGGGGTAGCCCAGGGAGTCCGAGGTGTCGCCCTCGCCGTCGTCCCGGTCGGACCGGTCGTCGTCGCCGGGGAGGTTGTCCGGCCGCGGCGAGGGGTTGGCGTCGGTCCGCCGCTCGGCGGCCGGGTCGTAGCGATCGGGGTCGTCGGCACTCCCCGAGATCGACTCGTCGGGCGAGTCGCTCGCCCCCCGTCCGTCGTCGGACGGCTCCGCTGTTTCGTCAACGGAGCCGTCCGACCCCCGTTCGTCGTCGCGCGGACCGGCGGCTCCCTCCTCGTCGTCGCCGTCGCCGGGCCGCTCGTCAGTCATTCGTGGCCGGGTTTGCGCTCCCCTATTGTAAGCCTTCTTTTCGCCCGTCCCGTCGGCGGGGCGAAGCGGTCGGCGCTCGGGCGCTCGGACGGCCGTCTCGGCCCGCGCGCGCTCTCGTGATGAATAGATTGATAACAGTCACTCGGTTACCACTCCCCGAGATGGCTGCCGCGATCGACGAGGACACGAAGCGGACCGTCGCACAGGGTCGCGCGACCCTCGGGTCCATGATCGGCAGCGCCCGCGAGGACCTCCAGAAGGCGTTCATGGTCTTCGTCATCGGGTTCATGGGGACGTTCTACGCGCTTCGGCTCTACGTCTGGGACCAGCTCAAAGCCGACCTGAACCAGAACCCGGACATCCAGATCGTCGCGACCACGCCGTTCGACGTGATCCTCCTGCAGGCGAAGATCGGCATGTTCGTCGGCGTCCTCATGGCACTGCCCGTCGTCGTCTACTTCGGCCGCGACGCCCTGCGAGCGCGGGGCTGGTGGCCCGCCGAGGACGTGCCCAGGTGGAAACTCGCGGTCCCGACGCTGCTCTCGGTGGTCCTGTTCGCGGCCGGCCTCGCCTACGCCTACTACCTCTTCTTCCCGCTCATGCTCGGGTTCCTCGCCGGCAACGCCGTCAACGCCGGCTTCGAGCCCGCGTGGTCGATCGTCAAGTGGACGCAGTTCATCGCCTTCCTCGGCCTCTCTTTCGGCCTCGCCGCGCAGCTGCCGCTGGCGATGAGCTCGCTCGCCTACCTGCGAATCGTGAGCTACCAGGCGATGCGCGACCGCTGGCGCTACGCCGTCCTCGGGATCGTCACGTTCGGCGCCTTCTTCTCGCCGCCGGACCCGCTCACCCAGCTCATGTGGGCCATCCCGCTGATCGGCCTCTACGGCTTCAGCCTCGCGCTCGCCCGCTTCGCCGAACTGCTCCGGCGCTCGGCCGACGAGGTCTCGGCCGGCATGGTCGCCCGCCGCTACTGGAACAAGCTCCTCGCCGTCGCGCTGGTCGCCGCCGGCGCCGGCTACCTCTTCGTCACCCGCTACGGCGTCGCCGCCGTCAACGAGACCCTCGCCACCCTCCCCGAGAACTTCCAGTACGGGCCCTACCCGACGCTCACCGAACTCACGGGGCTGGACACCCAGCTCGTCGCCGCGCTCGTCGGTCTGGTCGTCGCCGCCGTCGCCGCCGGGGCCGCGATCTTCTACTTCTCGATCAAGGAACTCGACGCCGCGCGGGACCCCGCCGAACCGCAGGGCTCGCCGACCGACATCGACCTGCTGGCGCTGTCGGCGGCGGCCATCCCCGCCGCCCCGCCCGAGCGCTTCGAGGAGATGGACGAGAGCGAGGCGACCGAACTCGCCCGCGAGGCCCTCCAGGAACAGGAGGACCCCGACAAGGCCCAGGCCATCCTCGACCGCTTCGACGAGGTCCAAGAGGCTCAGGAGGCCCGCGCCGAAGCCACGGCGGAGGAGGGCGGCGACGCCGCTGACGGTGAGGGTGCCGCCACCGAGGACGAGGAGGGCGGGCTCCTCACCTCGACGACCGCTGGCGTCGTCGACTCGTTCACCGAGGAGGAGACCACCGAGGACGACATCGGCGGCTACTACTACGACATCGCGTTCATCCTCGAGAGCCTCACCTCGCGGGCGTTCCGCATCGTCGGCCTGTTCGGTATCATCATGGCCGCCACGTTCGTCTTCCTCTACCAGGGCGGGATCAACACGCTGCGGAAGGCCTTCTTCGGGCAGATGCCCGAGAGCCAGATCGCCCAGGCCGACATCGTGACGCTGCACCCGGCGGAGGCGCTCATCTTCGAGATCAAGTTCGCGACGCTTCTGGGCCTGGTCGCGACGTTCCCGCTGATCCTCTACTACGCCTGGCCCCGGCTGAAAGAGCGCGGGCTGGTCGGCGGCGACCGCCGCGTGCTCGGCGCGTGGGCCGTCACCTTAGTCGTCGGCATCGTCGGCGGGTCGATCGTCGGCTTCCTCTACGTCGCGCCGGCGATCATCTCCTGGCTGGCGGCCGACGCCATCGAGTCGAGCATGGTCATCTACTACCGGATCAACAAGTTCGGGTGGCTGGTCGTGCTGACGACCGTCGGCTTCGGCCTGCTCGTCGAGGTCCCGGTGACGATGTTCCTCTTCCACCGCGGCAACCTGATCTCCTTCCAGACGATGTTCGACCGCTGGCGGACCGTCGTCATGGCCATCGTCGTCGTCGCCGCGTTCATCACGCCCTCCAGCCTACTGACGATGCTCGTGTTCGCCATCCCCGTCGCCGTCGCCTACATGATCGGTCTGGGACTGCTGTGGCTGTACACCCTCGGCGGCCGCCGCACACCCAGCCGCGAGGGCGAAGCCGCCGACTGACGGGTCGTCGGTCCTCTCTCGTAGCCGGGTCGAAGACCCCTACGACTCCAGTTCGTCGCCGCGCGTGACCCCGGTCACCTCGAACCGGGCGCCGCCGGTCTCGCTCTCGGTCGCCCGCACCTCCCAGCCGTGAGCGTCGGCGATCTCGGCGACGATCGCGAGCCCGAAGCCGGTACCGCCCTCCTCGCTCGACACGCCGCGTTCGAACACCCGCTCGCGCACGTCTTCGGGGACGCCGGGGCCGTCGTCCTCGACGTAGAACCCGGGATCGGTCTCGGCGAGCGTGCCGACGCGGACGGTGACGGCGTCGTCGCCCCCCGGTCGACCGCTCGTGGAGCCGTGTTCCACCGCGTTGCGGAAGCAGTTCTCGAAGAGGCGGCCGAGGCGGTCGGCGTCGCCGCGGATCGAGTACGCCCAGTCGGTGGTCAGGGCGGCGTCGCCGGTGTCGACGGCGTTCCAGGCGGTCTCGGCCTGGTCGACGCCCGTGATCCACTCCAGCTCGTCGATGTGGCTGCCCTCGCGGGCGTAGGTGAGCACCTCGTCGACGATGGCCTCGATGCGGTCGTGCATCGCCGCGACCTCCTCGAGTTCCGACTCGTCGCCCGACCGCCAGTACAGGTCGAGCCGGCTCTTGGCGACGTTGAGCGGGTTGCGCAGGTCGTGGCTGAGGATGCCGGCGAACTCCTCTAACCGCTCGTTCTGGCGGTCGAGTTCCCGCTCGCGGCGCTTCTGCTCGCTCACGTCGACGGTGACGCCGACGATGCCCCGGGCGCGGCCCTCGCTGTCGTACCACGGCGCCTTGGTGGTCCGGAAGAAGAGATCCTGGCCGTTCGGCGGCTGTGCGTGCTCGGCCCGGTCGCGGATCGGCTCCCCGCTCTCGATCACCGCGCGGTCGTCGGCGACCGCCGCGGCGGCGTTGTCCCCCTCGTAGAGGTCGAAGTCGGTCTTGCCCACCACGTCCTCGGGGGTGTGGAGGATCTTCCCCTCCGGCGATTCGATGAACGGCTCGACCACGTCCTCGCTGACGAGGACGTGACGGCTCCGGGTGTCCTTGAAGTACACCGACATCGGGACGTGTTCGACGAGCGAGCGCAACATCGCGGCCTCGTCGCGGGCGTGCGGGTCGGCCTCCCGCCCGGATTCGGGCGTGGGAACGTCGGCGACGAGGTAGCCGGTGCCCGCGCGGTCGTCGACGAGCAGGTCGACCGCCGTCTTGAACGCGGCACCGTCGGCGTCGGTGCAGTGCCACTCGCGGGTCTCGTAGTTGCCGCCGCGCGCGCGTTCGACCATCGTCTCGACCGGGTCCGCGTCCGGGTCGATCCACTCGAGGTGTTCCTCGCCGTCGGCGCCGCGGCCCCGGCCGCGGAGCTCCTCGGTGATGTCGGTCACGAGCAGGTCCCGGACGGTCGCGTCGGTCAGGTCCGCTGGGTCCCACCCCCACCGGTCGTGGAACCGCTCGTTGGCGTCCCGGAGCGCGAGCGTCTCGGGGTCGAACTCGACGACGGCCTCGTCGGCGAAGTCGGCCAGTCGCCAGGCGGTCGTCGAGGCGGGCCGGTCGGCGAGTCGGTCGACCTGCAACGGGAGTATCGTCGCGAGGTCGCCGCCCGGGTGGACGTGGACGGCGCGGGGGTCGCCGACGACCCGCTCGAGGACCGCCCGCTCCACCCCCTCGGCGACGACGACGACCCCGACCGCCGGGTCGGTCTCTCTGGTCCGCTCGTAGTCCGCTCCCGTCGGACAGACGATGCAATCGACCTCGGTCGTCGAACCCTCGGCGAGCCTGTCGAGCCCCCCGTGCTCGACGACCGCGACGGCGTCGTCCCCCGACAGCGCCGCCGCGAGGCGCTCGCGGTCGTCGGCCGACCCGACCACCGCGGTCCTGACTGGTTCGTCCCGCGTCCCCTGCATTTGCCGCGTCTTCGCTCGGCCCTGTGAAATACTTCCCGACCGGACAGTCCGCTTCGAAATGTGATCGATCGAACTGTCCACGGAGCGGCGGCGCCGAGCGGTCCGCGGACGCCCGCGGATCGCTCGCGGTCGTCCTCTCGGAGGCGGCGGGCCCCATCGGCGGGATCGAACCGCCTATACTCCTCGACGAACCCCTGGATACTATCATGCCCAAGATATAGTGTCAACTATCCAATACAATTAATATCCTATCAGTCTTAGTATGCTATGTAGAGATGGCTTCAGAAACGCCTTACAGCGGCCGCGCTGTCACGACTATCGACCAGTTCGCTAAACCAGTTATTGACGAGGAAGACGATACTTGTCCGAACGGTGAGGAATGGTGCGACGGGCCAACCGGCGACGATCTCCCGTGCTTCGAGTGTTTCGATCTCGAACAGGACTACAACGTGGGGCAGTCAGAATGAGCGACGAGGATCGTCGAAACGAGATCGTCACCCTCGCCGTATATCCCGACACCAAAGACCAGTGGGAGTCGGCGGCACAGGACGATCCCGACGCCGATTCGCTTTCGCAACTCGTTCGCGTAGCCGTCAATCGATACCTCCGCGACCGAGCTAACGGCTCCAGCGGAGAGGTCTCACAGGAGATTCACGAACAGCTAACGGAACTAAACACCCAACAGGAGCAACTCGCACAACATCTCGACGGGATCAAAGGGCAACTCACGGACGTTCGGGAAGCCGTCACTGGCGAGGCGGTTGGACCCGAAACGGAGGCCCTTGCGGACGACATCTTCGAGATGCTTCCCTCGAAGAAGGAGGCCCATACGGAGCCGGTCATTTCCGAAACGGCAGACGGTGTCCCTGCCCCGGAACAAGGGTCGATTGAGTGGCTGTCAGAGCGGCTTGACGTCCCTCGGTATCAGATACAGGCCGCTCTCGACCACCTACAAGAGACGACCTACGCAGTCAGCCAGACCGACGACGGCCGCTATTACAAGGAGGTGTGATCGATGTCCGAGTTCGAGAACGAGCATATGAACCGCTTTCTCAAGCGGGTCAAGGGCATGAAGTCAGCGGGCACGCACGAAGCACGGAAGAACGCGCTTCGCCGATTCAACGAATGGTTAGAGGAGACGGGATACGAGCCGACTGAGATCGGACCGCTCGAAATCGAGGACTTCCTCGCTCACTTGGCGAACAAGGGGTACGCACCCAATTCAATCGACAGCTCCCTGTCCGGTGTTCGCCTGTTCTACAAATTCCTCGACCGGAAGGACGTCATCGAGGAGAACCCGGCCGACGAGATCGACCAGAGTAACCTACGGTCGCTCACGAACGGGACGAAGAAGCACAATGAAGCCGATGTCGTCTACGTTACCGAGGACGAGAAGGAGGCGATGGTCGAACACGCTCCGTCGCCACAGCTCCGAAACCGACTGATCATCCGACTGCTGTGGCAGACCGGAGTCAGAGGTCACGAACTCGCCGGTATGGAGCTAGAGAATATCGACCGAGAAGAGCGGAGCATTCGGGTCTATTCCAGTAAGACGGACGACTGGCGGACGGTCTACTACCAGCCATCTCTTGATTTCCTTCTCGACCAGTGGATCGATAGCGGGTATCGTGATGCGTATGGGCCATCGACCACGTCGCCGTACCTCTTTCCCAGTCAGCGGTCAGAGCAGATTTCGAGACAGACAATCGGGAAGTTAGTCGTTCAGGCAGCCAAGAACGCGGGTTGTCAAGAGCAGATGTACACGGACGCCGGCGGGAAGCCGAAATGGCGAATCACGACTCATAGCTTACGCCACGGACACGCGATCCACGCTCTGAAGTCCGGTGTCGACATTCGGACGCTCCAGAAGCATCTCGGTCACAAGAACCTCGATACGACTGAACGCTATCTCAGAATCCTCGACGATGATGTCAAAGATGCCTACCAGCAGTTCGGCGATACAAAATCCGTATAAATATATCGAAATGTAAATTTGTAAAACTCGTTATACTTTATTGGCTGGGGATTCTATAGACAATTGCTCGTGACGGGTGATCCGACAACGATCTGGATTCAAGCAGAGACCCACGAACGACTGAAGACCCTGAAGCCGAAGGGTATGACCTTCGATGAGCTGGTTAATGCTGCTCTTGAGGAATCGGATATAGAAGATACAGACCAGTTACAATCGGAGCAGTAACTCACCTACCAATGCCGAGCGTAGCTCCGATCTTCACTGGTACATCCCAGCGGTATGACAACAATGTCAATTAAACGACCCAGTCGAAACATAGTGGAGGCGGCACAAAAACATTCAGCCGACAAGGACGAAGTTGAGACGTTCGAGCGAGATCTGAGATGGATCTACACCAATGGACTTGATCTAAACCGCGGCGAGAGAGTTCCGTTTGACCAACTGCGTGCGGCTCTCGTTGAGGAGGGATTCTCGGAGATACCCTATCAAACACTCCTAATGAAGGCCGTTTTAGACGGCTGGGTCAAGTCAACGGATGAATCTGATCCAAGGAACTGCGAAATCTGGCTCGAACCAAGAGGTCCAGAACGAAGTTGGCAACAGGTCGTAGCTCAGGAGGAACCGACGAGAGCGAACGAGCGAGCAAGCTACGCATTAGAAGAACTATCCAATGAGCTTCAGATAGTTGCGCTCCGTGATACAGGCGAATTGTACGCCTGCCATAGTGGTGTTTGGCATAACGACAGTGAACAGGTACTTCGCGAGAGGTTGTCCGATTATATGGACCGCTCCTATTCTAAGAGCGTGCTCTCGGCAGCGGAAGTGAATATCCGGGCTAACTGGGCGATTCCGCGGCAGAGATTCGGTGTTCCTGCCGGGACGCTTCCTCTTCAGAATGGCCTCTTTGAGCTACGCAACCGCGAATTGAAACCAATCCAACCGGACGACTATATCACTGAGCAGCTTCCAATCTCGTACGACTCCGAAGCAGAGTGTCCAGAGTTTCAGAGCCTCCTAGATACAGTAGTTCCGGAGGCAGAGAAACAACAGAAACTACAGGAGTTCGCAGGGTACTGTCTGCTGCCACAGGTTCCGTACAAGAAGGGGCTAATGCTGTTGGGAGAGACAAGTACAGGAAAATCGACGTTCCTGCGGGCCATCGAGCAACTCTTCAGAGATCAAGACATCGCAAGTGTCTCTCCCGAGAAGTTACAATTGAGTAAGCATACAGCCGCAAATTTAGAGCATAAGACGGTCAATATCGTTGACGAGCTAGATGGCCATCACCTCAACAGAACTGACAAGATTAAGAAGGCTATCTCAGGTGATCCCATGGCTGCTGAACCGAAATACGAACAGGAATATCGTTTCACCCCGACCTGTAAGCACATTTTCGCATCGAACAAATCACTCAAGGCATCTATCACAGAGGACGCATTCTGGAGTCGATGGGTTACTGTTGTGTTTGAAGAACAGATTCCAAAGGACAATCGGGTCTCTCAGGATCAAATCATATCCCAATTTGAGGATGAGGCTGCGGGTATCCTAAACTGGGCGTTAGACGGGCTTGATCGACTTCGCGCTCAAGATAGCTTTACTGATTCACGAAGTCCGAGCGAAACACACCAACTCTGGACTGGATTTGGAGACGTAGTTAGTGAGTTTATTGACGTTGCTATTGCGAATCAATCAGGAAGCACTGTATTCACTGATGACCTCCACAGCCACTACGAAGAGTTCTGTGCGAGGACTGGACGGGAAGTAG
This sequence comes from Halosimplex rubrum, assembly GCF_013415885.1. Classification (NCBI taxonomy): domain Archaea; kingdom Methanobacteriati; phylum Methanobacteriota; class Halobacteria; order Halobacteriales; family Haloarculaceae; genus Halosimplex; species Halosimplex rubrum. The sequence continues at coordinate 590,089 of NZ_CP058910.1, read as the reverse complement.
CTCGAGAACAGCATCAACTCACGGCAGAACTCAAAGAGCGCGGTATCGCCGAGTACACGAGAGAGTGGGATCCTCGAAAAGGCAATTCTGCCGGTTGCTTCACAGGGATAATGCTCCGTGACCTCGATTCAAAAGAAGTCGTACAAGATCTCGGCATCTAAGACAGTAGAAGATCAAGGACCTGATTCGATAAATCGCGCGACATCTACCGATTTAATCGACTAGTCCTTGATTGGGATCTCAGAAAGTAATTTGAGAGTCGTAGCTGTTTTGTGTGTCTTCCGGTCTCCAAAATAACTTTTTGAGACCCAAATCAAGGACTGGAATGCCGACTATTGCTCCTTCAGTCGATTACTGAGGCGATCAAATAGTACCTCCTTGATTTTGTGGTATCGAGACAGAGGGTGAGTTATACGGCGTTTTGACTTCGATCCCTATGGGTAGGGGTTCTCTGCCAATCCATCGATCTCAGATTCCCGTTCGGCCACCCTTGAGACGATCTCACCAATTTAGCAAAACCCCAATCTGCGGCTTCTAATTCGTGGTATCTCTACTGGTCGTCTGTAAGTGTCGTTGGCCAATAAAAAATATAAGTGCCGTCCCAAGTTGTCGAGTCAGAACAACCGCTAACTGGCAGACAGCGTGTAGACAGCGTGGAGTGGGGGTTAGATTGTGGTCCAACGCTACGCATAGGGCTTTAACCTCAGTCTCCCGGAACAGTGTACAAACGCTGTTAGGGCCTATACAAACCTCCTTGGAGACTTCAGAGCTTTAGACGCCAGAAAGAATCTTGAATAGAGCCCCGATCTTGACGTTGGCGGACGGCTTAGACAAATCGCGCTTCTGACAGATTATGTCGCCCCCGACGAATGCTGAAGCCCAGTTGATAAGTGCGCCCCCTCCGAAACAAGAGGTGATGACTCGTCCTGACCGCCCCGATTCCGACGCTGGCGCGGACGAGATAGCCAAGTGGATGGAGGAGGACTTTGGGTGGGCGGTGACCGAGGGCTTCCAGAACGCTCGTGAGAAAGGCGATAAGGAAAACAGAGGCTGACCCCTCCAGTCCTTAGTGTTGACCTCTCTTTTCATTCAAATAATCGCGGCCGCCGTCATTCCAGTTTTCCCCAATCAGCCAGATCGCCTTATCGAGTCGTGTCGATGTCCGATTGTACTCCTCGCAGAACTGCCGATATAGGTTTCGGATCGCCTCTCGATCTTCGTCGCTGTCCGCCGTGTACTTGGTTCCGAATAGACTGTTCGTAACACGAGCAACTTGGACATCCACCGGGATCGGAAGCAGAGCGATGTTATCGAGCGGACGGATATAGTCATCAATCGCACGAAGCCATAACGGAGCGATCTTCTCGCCGCCGAGACCAGGAAACTTCTTTGTCGTTTGGATCTCCTCGTGGGCGGGTTCATCCAATCGCTCGTTGCTCACATACTGATATATAGCGTGGGCGTCGCCGTCGTGGTCATCAATAAGCGACAGAGGATTAGACTCGAACTCGTGATAGAGGGTGTGCGCGACTGTGTACCAGAAGGCGGCGTCCTGTTTCCCGTACTCCATTAGCCCGTACTCGTTCATCACGGGGTGGTCTTGGAAGTCGTTGTGTCCCTTGAACAGGTCCAATAGATCGTGGTATCTCTGCTCTGCTACAATTGTTTGCGGATCGAAGACCCACGGTTCAGCGACCCAGAGACTCTGAAGACGTTGGCTGAGACGATCAGCAGGCCTACTGAAGTTGAGTGTTAGAGTGAAGGTCAGATAGAGACACCGTGCTCGGTCATCGGCAAATTCACCCGCTGTATCTAGTTCGTGTAGGGCCTCTTTGAGCGGGAGATCGACATCATCCTCTGGGTCTTTCTTCTCAAAGAGAGCCTGTGACTGCTCGTAGTCGTCTACAATACTCAAAAGCGCCTCTTCTGGATTGTTAGCAGGGGTACTCATTGATGTCGGAAAGGCGATTGGATTCGCGTACTCCTTCGCCTCACTTGAACCTGTCCACAAAATCTTGTGTCTACAGGTCAGTTTCAGGTGTCTCTAGACACATCCTCGCTCCCTCTTAGGCCGGTTCAAGCATAGATATGGATTGGATGCGGGCTCGCGTAGACTGGATGACTCAGGCCGATGAACGTGTCTTAGAGTTTCTCCACGAGAAGGAGATAATCGCGTCACCCAGCGTCATCGGCGCAAACATCGACTATACCGGCGAATACATCTCTCGACGATGTCGGAAGCTGGCCGACGCAGGACTCGTTCAACGAGCCGATGCTACGAATTATCGGATCACAGAGAAAGGTGAACGGTATCTCAAGGGAGAACTTGACGCCGAAGATCTTCAAATCGCAGATTGACCGTATAGCGGCTCATTTTACGCAGTCTTAGCTCTCGTACATCGAATTATGAGTCCTCGATAGTTCGGATGTTGTCTTGACAGGACTTTGGTTAATGAGAATACGCTAACCGTACTAACGCAACACTTGTCATCGAAAGAAGACGGGAGTCCATATCCTGTATCCTGATTTAGAGCCACAATATATTGTGGCCAGCTATAAGTAATTCTGTACTCTTGTATCATCCAATGACGGTACTCTCCTCGTTTCCATCCACGTTAGTGAACGCAAGCTACTTATTTCATAGAAATATAAATTTCAATATTCATATATGAAGCGCAGAACCGCGATACGGTCAGTTATCCCGGTCGGGATCGTTACCATTGCGGGCTGTACTGGGTCATTAGACACGATGGAGAGTAGTGGTCGCTCCGATCTCTCCGAACACGACGAGCAGGGACTACAGAAATACGAAGAAGCGTACAACCTCTCGGAGGATGCACTTGCTGAGTACAATACTGGCCGACAGTTGTTCTTTGAGAATCTACCTGAGGGGGAGTCCAATCTTGAGGACTACCCGTTCGACTGGCAGACCCTATCGGATACAATGGAGAGTGCGTCTGAATATTTCGGAGAAGCAGCCGACCTGTTCGAAGAATCCAGACAACTAAGCGAATCTCCAGAGTTCAACGAGCCGTGTGTACGTGCCGTCGACTGGACTCAGGCACATCTTGATGCTCTCAGTATGTTTGGTGACTTAGGTGGTCCATCGAGGGACTGGTTTACCCAACGACATAATGAAGCAAAACGGGCTGACTCCCCGCTTCCTCCTGCGCAACTGTTGGATCGGATATTGGGCAGACCAACGGAGTCCTACACTCCTCTCGATGAAGGGACGCCAATGGAGACACCAAGCTCGGCAGAGACAGAAACTTCGGAGGAGACACCTACGTCCGATCTCCAGATTGTGAGCCGTGGGTTTTCGGTCGATGATAGTAGTGATGAACCAGCGCCGTACGTGGCTGCTACTATCGTGAACCGTGGGGATGGGCAATCAGGTCCAGCAGAACTTGTCGTACGCTGGTACGATGACGATGGTAATTTCCTCTATGAGGGTGGCGGCCAAGCAGAACTTGTCTCGCTTGCTGTAGAGGAGACGTGGGAGGCGCGAGTGTACGCGAGCAAAGAACAAGCTTCAATTGGGGACGCCGAGATCGAAATCGACGCCGAAGGCTACCCCATCCCCTCCGATGAAAACGTTGAGGTCCAAAATAGCGAGTTACAGACCAACGGAACGACCGTCACAATAACTGGGGAGCTTGCGAACACCAGCGGACAAGAATTGCTCTCTGCTTCAGCGTATAGTAAGATCTACGATGGAGATGGTGTCGTTCTCGCAGGAGGCCACGATCAGGAGACCGATATTCCGGCAGAAGAGACTTGGCAATTCGAGATTCAGTGGGACGCTCGGGATCGAATAGATCGAGTCAGTGAACACGTGGCTGTTGGGTATGGCAATACGTAGTTGAGTTCAGTTGGTACTATAACTCGTCATCACAACTGTCGTCTATGGACGGCGGAATCCTAGCAAAGCTTCTCTCTCCGCTCCTTCGATTGGGCCAAATTCTCGTTGGCCGATTCAAACGGGGATCACTCGGGGTGACCTCGACACGCGGGATAGCCCTCTACGGAAGTGACTTTGCGGAAAAGGAAGTCCTCTCCGCCGTTTATCGAGCGAGAGTCGAAAACTTCGGACGGAAGACTGTCTACAATTGTACGCCTAAGCTTAGACTGACAGGGACTCGGGAATCTGACGATTCAGATACTGAAATAACAGTAGACACGACCTGTGTGTGGGCAAGAGAGAACTCGAATGAATCGATAGATCTCATTGGTGGCGAAGCTGAATGGGTTGAGGTTTTTCGACTGATTCAAGATTATTCAGCTGGACGAGGGTTCGATCCGGAGTCGGACTTCAAAGTCATTTTCCCTGCCGCTGGGGGATGGAGTGAGCCTTCACGGATTCAGATCCACAATCTGGGTCTTGATACACCGACTACGGAAACAGAACTGACGAAGCAGACGATAGAAGACACACAGTGGGACGAAGCCATCATAGAAGTCAGAGGAGAGGATCCAGATGGAGAAGTGGTACAGACACAATATTCGCTTGACTTAGAGGATATGAGTACGCAACTGGACAACCGGATTCTTTGGCATTTAGAAGACTGAGGTCATCGTCGGCGAGCGGCGAGCTTTTAATCACCCACCGTAGATATTCCCACGAGAATACTATGCGAGCATTCAGACAGCCAGCACGAACCGTCGTTGTTCAGGTAGTAGATAATAGAGTCTCTAGAAGGTGAGAAACTAATGCCCAAGATCAGCGTGGAGGTGCCCGAGGAGTTGCTGGACGACATGGACGAGCACGTCGGGGAGGACGGCAAGTTCGTCAACCGGAGCGAGGCGATCCGGGCGTCGATGCGAAAGACCCTCGACATGCTCGACGACATCGACGCCCGGCAGGGCCGCCTGGAGGACGACGAGTGAGCGAGCCCCGTCCCGCGCTCTCGCCGGCACAGGTCGGCCTGATCGGCCTGTTCGTCACCGCCATCGTGACCGCGCAGCTGACCGCCTCGAAGCTGCTGCAGTTCGGGCTCCCGTTCGAGTTGCCGGTCGTCGGCGGCGCCCTCGTCCTCCCGGGCGCGGCGCTGGCGTACGCGCTGACCTTCTTCGCCTCGGACTGTTACTCGGAGCTCTACGGCCGGAAGGCCGCCACCGTCGTCGTCAACGTCGGGTTCGCGATGAACGTCGTCATGCTCGTGCTCGTCTGGACCACCATCGAGGCGCCGGCGCTCCCCCAGACCGAACCCGGCCAGATCGACCTGGCGGCGTTCCGGAACGTGCTCGGCTCCAGCACCGCCATCGTCGTCGCCAGCCTCTCGGCGTACGTCGTCAGCCAGAACTGGGACGTCTTCGTCTTCCACTGGATCCGCGAGGCCACCGACGGGAAGTACCTCTGGCTCAGAAACATCGGTTCGACGGCCACCAGCCAGCTCGTCGACACGGTCATATTCGTCTTCGTCGGCTTCTACTTCCTCGGCTCGACGCCGCTGTCGGGCGCCGTCGCGCTCGTCGCCGGACAGTACCTCTTCAAGCTCTTGGTCGCCGTCGCCGACACTCCCTTCGTCTACGCCGTCGTCGCCGCCGTCCGCTCGCGGAAGACCGCCTCCGCGACCGCGTACGCCGGCTCGGAGTGAGTTCGGAGCGTCGGATTCGCTCTGACCGCAGGAGACGGTAATCGGTGGACACCGTCGACCCGCTCGCTCTGAACTGACTCCACCGCACTCGACGACAGACGATGAAAGCCCTCGCCGCGCTCGCTAGGAGTTGGATCGACAGCACGAGACAGCAGGCGTTGAAAGCCCTCGCCGCGCTCGCTAGGAGTTGGATCGACAGCACGAGACAGCAGGCGTTGAAAGCCCTCGCCGCGCTCGCTAGGAGTTGGATCGACAGCACGAGACAGCAGGCGTTGAAAGCCCTCGCCGCGCTCGCGGTCGCTGAGGCGGGATATCCGCGCTCTCGGCACCGCCCGCGCGGATAGTGCCCGCTCAGGCGACTATTGGCGCGAGCGCGCCTCGCCCTTTCAGTCCACCAGGACAGCACAGCACCGCAGACGGCCACGAGCCTCCCCAGCCGATTCGACGCTCGTCGCAGGCTCCTGCGCGTCTCATCCCTCGCGCGGTTGTCGTCGCGCGCACGAGAGCGCGCGACAGCGCACGCCACCGCAACCGCACCACGTCGGAGATCAAAACTGCCAACCCTCTCACTCGAACTTCTCCAGCAGTTCCACGTAGAACCCGTCGCGCTCGTCGGCGAGCTTCTCGACGATGAGTTCCGGGGTCGAGCGGGCGAGCACGTCCTTCACCGGCGAGCGGTCGACCACGAGTTCGCCGTCGACCAGGCCCTCGGCTTCGATGCCGTCGACGGCCAGCTCGGTGCGGGCGGCGTCCCGGATCTCGCGGGCGAGGTGGGTGACGAAGACGGCGGTGGCGTCCGTGGCGTCGAACGCTTCGAGGATGCCGGCCATGATCTTCGCGCTGGCGCCGGGCTCGGTGATGCTCTCCAGTTCGTCGACGAGGACGACCACGCTCCCCCCGTCGCCCGACCGGATATCGTCGACCAGGCTCCCGAACTCCCGGAGGGTGGACTCGAAGGCGCCGGCGTCCAGCGTCCCCTGAGTCTTGGCGTGGTAGTGCAACTCCTCGACGTGTTCGACGCGGGCAGAGTCGGCGGGGACGGGCAACCCCATGTGCGCGAGCGTGACGGTCAGCGCGACCAGGTCGAGCACGGACGTCTTCCCGCCGCTGTTGACGCCCGTCAACAGGGCGACGCCCTCGACGCCGTAGTCGACGGGGTCGACTTCCCCGTAGGCCACGTCCAAAAGCGGCGAGCGGCCGCCCTCGATGGCGATCCCCTCGCCGCCGACTTCCGGCATCGTACAGTCGTACTCGCGGGCGAACCGGGCGATCGCGAGTTCGACGTCGAGTTCGAGCGCGGCCTCGGCCAGCGCCTCGGCGTCCTCGCGGGCGTCGGCCAGGTCGGTCGCGACCTCCCGCTTGAGGCGGGTCGCGCGGCGGTCGCGGGCGGTGGTGAGTTCCTCGCGCAGCCGCGAGACGACCGCCTCGTCGCGCTCGACGGGGAAGGTGGGCTGGTCGGGGAACGCCCGACGAGCCATGTCGGCGTAGTCGTCCAGGCCGAGGGCGTCGACGAGGTGGTCGCGGGCGTCGTCGACCGCTTCGGCGTACTCGTCGGCGAGCTCGCGCTGGAGCAGGGAGTCGACGCCGGCGCCCTGCTCGACCAGCGAGAGGAGGTCGGCGCCCTCGATGGTCACGTCGCGCTCCTCGATGGCCGCCCGGAGGCGGTCGTTGGCGACGCTCTCGGCGGTCGAGACGGCGGCGTCGAGGTCGTCGACGGCGGTCTGCAACCGCTCGAGACGGTCGTCGTCGGCGACGTCGCCGTCGTCGTCGATGCGGGCGAGCGCGTCGGCGAGTTCGTCCAGGTCGCAGGGCGGGTCCATCTCGGCGACGCGGTGGACCTCGACGGCCGCCCGCAGGCGATCGCGGTTGTGGGCGAAGAAGGCGAGGGTGCGCTCGGGGACGACGGTGGCGGGGTCGTCCAGCGCGTCGGGCTCGACGCGCACGTCGCCGTCGACCTCGACGCCGGTGAAGGCGTCGTCGAGCGCGACGACGGTGGCGTACCCCCGGGCGAGGTCAGCGAGGCCGCGGGCGTCGTCGACGATCTCGACGCTGACCTCGGGGAGCGCGTCCTGGGCGCGGGCGTAGGTCTCGGCGTCGGTCGTGGCGAGACAGCGGTCCCGGACGCGGACGCTCGGCGGTGATTCGAGGGGTTCGACCCCGGCCAGCGCGCCGCGGACCTCGTCGTCGGGGTCGCGTTCCATCGCGCGAGCCGCGAACTCGCGGGCCTCCTCGACCCGGGTGCGGGAGGGGGAGGGGTAGAACGTCTCCAGGCGGCGCTCGGCGTAGCGGGTGACGGCGTGGTCGCCGACCAGATCGAGGGCGTCGCGGTAGATCTCCTGGGCGCGCGGCGTGGCGGCGAACCCCCCCGGATCGCCGTGCTCGCGGCGGATGGCGGCGCGGGCGATGCGGGCGGCGCGGCCGTCGCTGATGCCCGGGGCCCGGCCCAGCGCGGCCACGTCCCCGTCGCGGAGCGCCCGCTCGGGGTCGTCGAGTTCCGACAGCGCCGCGGCCGTCTTCTCGCCGACCCCGGGGATCGTCTCGATGTCCATCTACCCGCCACATTGCTACCGGCGGAGAAAAATCCCGCGGCCGGCCGCGGGCCGGTCGCTGGGAGCCATCGAGACCGTCGGTCGGCCGCCGAAGCGGCGTCGCGAGCGACGGCGCCGGCGGGTCCTCACTCGTTCCAGGGCCAGTCCTCGGGCGGCGCGAACGGCCCCGTCGAGACGGTGTAGCGCATCACCGTCGAGACGCGCAGCAGTCGCACCACGAGCACGACCAGCGGCGCGAGCACCACCGCGACCGCCGCGCTGATCACCCACGGGAGCGCCGGTTCGGGGACCGCCGCCCCGTTCGAGCGATACAGCAGCGGGACGGAGACCGCGACGAGCAGGCAGGGGACGCTCAGGTAGATAATCTCCCGCGAGAGCTTCGCGAGTTCCTGGTGGAGCGCGAGCGTCTTGAAGTACTGCCGGGCGACCGAGAGGTGGCCCAGTAACTCCTCGACCGCGTCGAGGTCGTCGGCGACGGGGTCGGACAGCTCCGCGCCCGCGGTCTCGGCCCGGACGCGCCGCCGGAAGCGCGCGTAGTCCGACCCGGCGGTCGCCGAGATGGCCTCGACCGGTTTCATCTCGCCGGAGACGCGGGCGATCCGGTCGGCGAAGTCGCCGAGGTCGCTCGCCAGCGTCGCGAGGTCGCCCGCTCCCCCGGCGTCGGCGCTCGCCGTCCCCTGCCGCGATCCGCGGAGCGAGTCGGCGCGGTCGTCGAGGGCCTCGCCGACGACCGCGACGAAGTCGGCGGTGTCGACCGGCACCGTCGACCGGCCGCTCAGCTCCGCGACGCGGTCGCGGAGCCGGGCGCCCTTCTCGTAGCGCTGTCGCAGCGAGTCGGGCTTGCCGAACACCTGCGAGGAGACGAGCTGGTTGACCGTCAGCGTCAGCGTGACGAGCGTGAACACCCCGGAAGTGATGCCGCTCCCGAACACCGTCGGTACGTTGCCGCTCGGCCCGACCGCGAGGACCCCCAGGGCGACGAGCCCGCGCGTGACGGCGAAGACCGCGACGCAGACGACGGCGGTGATCAGCCAGCGGTTCCCGTCGAGGAACACCCAGTGGCGCAGGCCGCTCGTCCCGGCGTCCGAACCGCCCGATGACCCCTCGCTACCGGCCATCGTCCACCGCGGCCCGGCGACCGCGACCGACCGTCCGCCGTGACTCCCGCGACGGATCCCGGGCGGCGTCGGCCCCGAGCCGTCGGCTCCGTACTCGACCGCGAGAAGGGACTTCCATACCCGAGGGAGAACCGCCGGACCGAAAGGTCTGGACCCGGCACTCGCCGGTCCGGTCGCGTTCGACGGCGCCCGCGCGGCGGCGAACAACGGGCTTTTGCCCGTTCACACCGAATCGCCGGCGATGAGCACTTCGGTCGCCGACAAGCTCGCCGCCGCGCGCGCCGACCTGGCCGACCGCGACGGCGTCCTCGTCGCCTTCTCCGGCGGCGTGGACTCCAGCGCAGTCGCCGCCATCGCCCACGACGCGCTCGGCGACGACGCCGTCGCCTGCACGGCCAAAAGCGAGACGCTCCCCGACGCCGAACTCGACGACGCCCGCCGCGTCGCCGAGGAGATCGGCATCCGCCACGAGGTCGTCGAGTTCTCCGAGCTCGACAGCCAGGCGTTCGTCGAGAACGGTGACGACCGCTGTTATCACTGCCGCACCATGCGGCTGGGCGCGATGTTCGACCACGCCGAGGAACTGGGCATCGACGTGGTCTGCGACGGCACCAACGCCTCCGACCCCGGCGAGGGTCACCGCCCGGGACTCCAGGCCGTCGAGGAGCTCGACGCCTACTCGCCGCTGCTGGAGCACGACCTCGTCAAGTCGGAAGTCCGGGAGATCGCCGACGACTACGGCCTCTCCGTCGCGGACAAGCCCTCGATGGCCTGTCTCTCCTCGCGCATCCCCACCGGCCTGGAGGTCACCGAGGAGCGGCTCGGCCGCATCGAGCAGGCCGAGACCGTCCTGCGGACGTGGGGCTTCGAGCAGTTCCGCGTGCGCGACCACGACGGTATCGCCCGCATCGAGGTCGGCGAGGACGAACTCGAAGACGCGCTCGACCCGGAGTTCGTCCGCGCCGCCCGCCAGTACATCGGCGAACTCGGCTTCGACCACGTGACGCTGGACCTCGACGGCTACCGCACCGGCAGCGTCAGCCCCGCCGACGAGGAAGCACCCGACGAACCGGAGACCGACGACGACGGCGACGACGATTCCGCCGTCGAGGACGTGTTCGGCACCGACTACCCGACCGCAGATGAGATCTGAGCGCTTTCCCGGCGACGCGCGCCCGACCCCGACGAAGTCCGCCAGACGTTGCCGTTCGAACCGTCGGTTTCTCTCGTCCCACCGAGGTTTCGGTGTGCCGTACGCCGAGACGCATCGGGAGTCGACGCCGGCCGTGACGATGACCTTCTACGAGCGGGAGTTGTAGCCGGGGCGTCGCTTCGGGTCCGTAGATACTTGACGGAAACCGGGAGCAAACGGACGTGTCCATGGCGAGAACGGAACGGGAGTGTATCGAATCGCTCCGGGAGGCCGCAAAGCGGCTGGGTGACTCTCCGACGAAGAAGGAGTACGTCGAACTCGGACTGACGCCGGCGGCTTCGACGATAATGCGGATACTCGGCGGTTGGAACGAAGCCAAGGAGCGGGCAGGACTGGAAACCTACTCGCAGGGCGAAAACGGTGGCTTCCCCGTTCAGCCGAAACCGAACGGGGTAGACCTTCCGGACGACAAAGTGTGGGAAGACCTGTCGGGATACCAGCGCTGGTACTACAAAAACAGGGAGTCCGAGATACAGAAGAAGGAAGACCGGCGGGAGACGCTGCGCGCCTGGCTCCACGAGTTCAAACGCGAGCACTGCGAGTGTCGTCGCTGCGGTGCCGGTCATCCGGCCTGTCTCGACTTTCACCACACCGATTCGACCGAGAAGGAACTGGGCGTCTCCGAGATGATCAGTTACGGATACGCGGAGGAGAGCATCCGCGACGAGATCGACAACTGCGAAGTGCTCTGTGCCAACTGCCACCGAAAGGAACACTACGAAGTTCCGGCCTCGGCCACGACAGACCCGTAGTGCTGTATGCACGTTACCATCCCTCGAATGACTGCTGCTCCGCAACACTCAAGTGCGGCTCCCACCTACGATTGGTGTAGAGTCGCTGAGCGAACAGGCGGAAAACATGTCAAAGTCCCGTGGGGTAGTGGCCAATCCTGTTGCCTTCTGGGGGCAACGACGGAAGTTCGAATCTTCCCGGGACTATACTTTTCGGCATCTGTCACGTTCTGAGAGGAGCGGTCGGCCCGCTACGATACCACCACCAGCTTCCCGACGCTCTCCCGTTCTTGCATCGCCGCGAAGGCCGCGCCGGTCTCGGCCAGCGGGTAGGTCTCGTCGACCACGGGGTCCAGACGGCCGTCTTCGACGAACGCGACCAGCCGCTCCAGGTCGGACTGGGTGCCCATCGTCGAGCCGACGATCCGCTTGTGCCCGAGGAAGAGGTCGGCCACGTCGAACTCGGAGGTCCCGCCGGCGGTGCGGCCGCAGACGACCATGGTTCCGCCCCGACGGAGGACGGACTGGCCCAGGTTCGAGTACTCGCCGCCGAGGTGGTTGACGACGGCGTCGACCGGCTCGTCGATCGCGGCTTCGATCTCGTCGGTGTCGGCCGATTCGATCCCGCGATCGAGCCCGACCTCGCGGACGCGGTCGAGTTTCGCGGCCGAGCGAGAGGTGCCGACCGTCTCGATACCGAGGGCGTCGCACAGTTGGACCGCCGCGACGCCGACGCCGCCGGTCGCGCCGGGGACGAACACGCGGTCGCCGGTCGTCACGTCGGCGCGTCGCAACATCCGGTAGGCAGTCATGTACGCCGTCGGGAGCGCGGCGGCGGTCGTGGTGTCCACGCCGTCGGGGAGGGCGACGAGTCGGTCGGCCGTCACCCGGGCCCGCTCGGCCAGCCCGCCGTGGTACAGCGAGAAGCGCTCGCACATGTTCTCCGGCCCCTCGCGACAGAACCGACACCGCCCGCACGTCTCGTTGGGACAGAGGACGACGCGGTCGCCCGGTTCGACGCCGGTCACGTCGGGGGCCGCCTCGCGGACCGTCCCGGCGACGTCGAGTCCCGAGACGAACGGGAGGTCGTCGGCGTCGACCATCGCGGAGTCGCCTTCGAGGATCCACAGGTCGTGGCGGTTGATCGAACAGGCCTCGACGTCGACGACGGCTTCGCCCCGGGCGGGTTCGGGGTCGGGCTGGTCGACGACGCGCACGCCCTCCGGTCCGACGAGGTCGGTGAACGCTGCGGCTCGCATGGGTGGCGATCCGTGGTCTGCGGGCAAGAGTCCGGCGTCGGCGGCGATCCGTGCCGCCGCTGTCCCCGCCGGCGCAGGTACTTCCGTTCGGGCGTACATTGGTCGAGTATGACCCCCTCGCACGTGCTCGTCCCGCTCGACGGGTCACCGCTGGCCGACGAGGCGCTCGCCCACGCGCTGGAGACGTTCGACTGCCGGATCACCGTCCTGAACGTCGTCACGCCGCTCGACGCCTCGATGAGCGAGGGCGGCGTCCTCGAACCCGACGAGCGGCGCCGCGAAGACGCCCGCGAGCGTACTCAGTCGCTGGTCGAGAGCGCCCGCGGGGCCGCCGCCGAGGGCGACCGAACCGTCGAGACGGTCGTCGAGACCGGCGACCCAGCCGAGACGATCCTGGCGGCCGCCGAGGATATGGACGTCGACCAGATCGTCATGGGCGGCCACGGGGGCGACCGCTCCGATATCGGCCGCCGGCTCCTCGGGACCGTCGCGACGACCGTCGTCGGCGAGGCGCCCGTGACCGTGACCGTCGTTCGGTGAGCGGTCGGCGATCGCCGGAGTGGGTGCGGTGGCGCACGCGTCTCCCGCAGTGGCTGTCAGCCCGAAGACGCGGTCAGAAGTCCGTCTCGCCGGGGCCGTCCATCGTCTCGCCGAGCGCCTCGCGCGTGTCCGCGTCGTCGACCGAGAGCGCGCCCGCGACGGCCTCCATCGCGCCGTCGATGGGGTCGTGCGTCTCGACGAAGGCGGCGAGGGCGAACTCCCCGTCCGACACGCCGGCGAGTTCGACGGCTTCGGTGCGGGGCAGTTCCCCGGCCAGCCAGTCGGCGACGATCTCCCGGCCCATCGGGCCGACGGGGGAGACGTGCTCGCCGAACAGGTGCAGCGCCTTCGCCCCGTCGGTGGGCGCGACGCCGGCGACGCGAGCGGCGGCGCCGACGCGCTTGCCGGCGGCGTAGGCGTCGACGAGCGCCGCGGCTTCGCCGGGCGAGCAGGGCAACTCCTCGGCGAACGGCTCCAGCCGGTCGGCCAGCGGGTCGTCGACGCGGTCGACGGTGGCGACCCCGCCCGCGCGCTGCTCGTCGACGACCTCGATCCCCGCGGCGATGTCCGACAGCCCCATTGCCAGCGGCTTCGCCCGTCTCCGGTTTAATAGTTGGGAAACGAACACGACACTCGGCCGGACGGTCGACGGAAGCGGAAGCATGACTCTCCGGCGACGGGGGATACTTACGGCTGGCCGCGCCGAGAGAGTCCATGGCTGACTCACTGCGATACGGGATCGTCGGCTGCGCCGGCATCGGCAACACCCACGCCGAAGCGGTCGCCGAGGTCGACGGCGCCGACCTGGTCGCCTGCGCGGATCTGGACGCCGACGCCGCCGAGGCGTTCGCCGACGACCACGACGTGGCCCGCACCTTCGAAGACCCGGCGACGATGGTCGCCGAGGCGGATATCGACGCCGCGAGCGTCTGCACGCCGAGCGGGACCCACGCCGACGTGACGGCCGACCTCGCCGACGCCGGGGCGCACGTCCTCTGCGAGAAACCGCTGGACGTGACCGCCGAACGGGTCGATCGCATGGTCGCGGCCTGCGACGAGGCGGGCGTCACGCTGGCCGGCGTCTTCCAGCGGCGGTTCGACCCGGCGGTCCGTCGCGCGAAGCGCGCGGTCGAGGACGGCGAGATCGGCCGGCCGGTGCTGGCGGACACCCACCTCAAGTGGTTCCGTCCGCAGGCGTACTACGATTCGTCGGGGTGGCGCGGCACCCGCGAGATGGACGGCGGCGCGTTCATGAACCAGGGGATCCACTCGCTGGACGCCCTGCAGTGGGTCATGGGCGGCGTCGAGTCCGTGCAGGCCGAAGCGGCCGCGCTCGCCCGCGACCTGGAATGTGAGGACACCGGCGCCATGACGCTGCGCTTCGAGAGCGGCGCCGTCGGGACCGTCGCCGTCACGATGGCGACCAAGGGCGGCACCGACCGCACGGAGATCAACGGTACCGACGGGTCGCTCGCGCTCGGCGGCAACGGGATCGAGGTCCGCGTCGGCACCGGCGAGGAGACGCTGTGGGGCGCCGAGACCGAGTCGCGGGACCCGGCGGTCGAGAGCGCGGCGCACCCGGCCGGCACCGACCACGAGGGCGTCGTCCGGGACTTCGTCGACGCGGTCCGCGAGGGTCGCGAACCCGAGGCCCCCGCCCGCGAGGCCCGCGCCGCCGTCGACATCGTCCTCGCCGCCTACCGCTCCGCCGAAACCGGCGAGCGCGTCGCCCTCGACGAGGTCCGGAGCGACTGATCGCGCCATTCCAGTCTACAGCATCACAAGAAGAGATGTCATCTCCGCGTGTCCGTTAATATCGCCCACATCATCGCCTGAAACGCCAGTTTTATCGATTCTGATACTGTGAGGGGAGGTTTGAATATCGGGCATCGGAGTCAGTGAGGTATGCCGCGCCAGGTCGCAGCGGACACGGAGAAGTACACGATCGAGATCGACGAGAATATCGACGCGATAATCCACACGTGGGACGATTTCGCGGCCGGTCAGGCGTTCCGCGACGGCTGCAACGAGTTGCTCGACGTGGTCCGGCGCAACGACAAGTCGAAGATGATCATCGACACCAGCGGGATCCAGGCCCACGACGACGCGGACAAAGAGTGGCTCCAGGAGGAGTGGATCCCCAAGGTGATCGAGGCCGGTATCGGGTACAGCGTCACCGTCACCTCCGACAGCGTCATCTCCGAGATGGAGATGGAGGAGTTCGTCGACCAGACCCAGGACCACCCGTACACCAACGTCATGGCCGGCGACATGGGCGAGGCCCGCGAGTGGATCGACGAGCAGTAGCCCCGACCGATCACCGGCCCGCCGTCGGCTCGCGCTGCCGGTCGCCCCGTCGACTCACCACCTACCGGTAACCGGTCGGTGGATCGGCCGCGACAGGGGCCGAGACGGGGGGTCACCGCACCGTTTATTAACCCCCTTCCGGGCCAACCGTCGTGTATGAGCACGACAGTGACCGCGTGCCCGGAATGCGAGGGGAGTCTGCGAAGCGACGACAGCGAGACGGTCTGTGCCAACTGCGGCCTCGTCGTGGCCGAGGACAACATCGACCACGGCCCGGAGTGGCGCTCGTTCGAAGACGACGACACCAACCGCGAACGCACGGGCGCTCCGCTCACCCGGTCGCGCCACGACCGCGGACTCTCGACGGAGATCGGCCGGTCGACCCGTCTCAAGGGTCGCAAACGCCGGCGGATGGCCCGCCTGCGCCGTCAGCACAACCGCACGAAGGTCGGCTCGAAGGCCGAGCGCAACCAGGTGTACGGCTTCACGGAGATCCGCCGGCTCGTCGGCTCGCTCGGCCTCTCCGACCACATCCGCGACCGGGCCTGTGTCCTCTTCGAGTCCGCCCAGGACGAGGACCTGCTCCGCGGGCGCTCGTTGGAGGGGTTCGCCGCCGCGACCGTCTACGCCACCTGCCGCACGGCCGAGGTCTCCCGTACCGTCGACGAGGTCGTCGCCGACGCCCGTGCGTCGAAGGCCGAACTCTCGGCGGCGTACGACGCCCTGAATCGCGAACTCGGCCTCCCGACCGGCCCGATCGACCCCGCGGAGTACCTCGCGCGGTTCGCCAGCGAGCTGGACCTCCCGCAGGATCTGGAGGGCCGCGCCCGCGAGCTGGTCGAGCGCGCCCGCGACCTGGGCCACGTCGACGGCCGCAACCCCGCCGGCGTCGCCGCCGGCTGTCTCTACACCGCCGCCGACGAGCGGACCTACCCGCTCACCCAGGCCGAAGCGGCCGACGCCGCCGACGTGACGCCGGTCACGCTGCGGGCGACCTACCAGGCGCTGACCGACGACTGAGCCCCCGGCCGCGACCGCCCCACCGGCCTGAGACGGTGTCGCACACCGCCGATCCTGTTAAACCACGCGGGTATCAATCGAGTGACGATATGGGCGTGAACGCCGAGGGGTCGAGCGAGCCGGTGCCGGGCGACGGTGCGGGCGACGACTCGCGGCATCCGGTGGTGTGGTTGTTCGACGAGTACGCGCGGCCCTACTGGAAGTCGTTCGCCGGCGGATTGGCGCTGTCGACGTCGGAACAGTTCCCGTCCCGGCTCCAGACGGTGCTCATCGGCGTCGCCATCGACGCCGTCCTGCTCGGGAGCGGCCCGTTCCGACTGCCGCTGGTGCCGGACGCCTGGCTGCCGACGAGACAGGGCGCGCAGTTGCGCCTGTCGCTGGCCCTGCTGTTCGGGAGTTTCGCGGCCGTCGCCGTCCTGAACTTCACGAGCCGACGAGTGTTGGGTCGGTTCACCCAGGCGTTCCAGCACGAGGTCCGGACGGAGGTGTTCGACACCGTCCAGCGCCTGGAGATGGAGTACTTCGACAGCCACGACACCGGCGAGGTGATGAGCGTCCTCAACGACGACGTCCAGGAGCTGCAGTCGCTCGTCGGCGGCGTCCTCGCGCGCGGGCTCTCGCTGGTGACCGTCGCCGTCGCCTCCTACGCCTACCTGCTGTGGCTCAACTGGCAACTCGCGATCGTCCTCTCGTTCGTCCCGGTCGTCCTGTTCGGCATGAGCTACGGCTTCTCGCGGTGGATCGAGCCCAAACAGCTCGCCGTCCGCGAGCGCGTCGGCGACCTCAACAGCCGGCTGAACAACAACATCGACGGCGTCTCGGTCATCAAGGCGTTCGGCACCGAGTCGACCGAGCGCGAGCGCGTCCGCGACGCCTCCCGCGACCACCGAGCGGCCCAGTGGGACGCCCACTGGGCGTCGGCGACGATGGACCCCGTCACGCGAGCGGTCTCACAGCTCGCCCGCGTCCTCACGCTCGTTCTCGGCGGCGTCTGGGTCATCTCCGGCCCGCCGCTGTTTTTCACCGGCGTGCTCACGCCCGGCGCGCTGTACGTCTTCTACCGCTACGTCGGCTCGCTCATGGTGGCGATGCAGGGCGTCGCCGAGGTGGTCGACGCCTACCAGACCGGCAAGGCCGCCGCGACCAGGCTACAGGGCGTCGTCGAACACGACGCCGTCGTCGACCGCCCCGACACCCGCGAGCTGGCCGACCCCGACGGCGCAGTCACCTACGACGACGTGACGTTCACCTACCCCAGCCGTGACGAACCGACGCTCTCGAACGTCTCCTTCGACGCGGACCCGGGAGAGACGGTCGGGATCGTCGGCCCCACGGGAGCGGGCAAGTCGACGGTCCTGAAGCTCTTGCTCCGGTACTACGACGCCGACCGGGGGACGATCGGCGTCGACGGGACGGACGTGCGCGACGTGACCGTCGAGAGCCTCCGCGACTCGATCGGCTACGTCAGCCAGGACCCGTTCCTGTTCTACGGCACGGTGCGGGAGAACGTCGCCTACGCCAGGCCCGAGGCCGCCGACGAGGCGGTCGTCGAGGCGGCGAAACTCGCGGGCGCCCACGAGTTCGTCGTCGACCTTCCGGAGGAGTACGACACGATGGTCGGCGAACGCGGCGTGAAACTCTCGGGCGGCCAGCGCCAGCGGATCGCCATCGCCCGCGCCATCCTCCGCGACCCGGCGATCCTCGTCCTCGACGAGGCGACCAGCCACGTCGACAACGAGACCGAGGTCCTGATCCAGCGGACGCTGGACGAACTCGCGGCCGACCGCACCACCTTCGTCGTCGCCCATCGGCTCTCGACGGTGCGCGACGCCGACCGCATCCTCGTGGTCGACGACGGCGAGATCGCCGAACGCGGCACACACGAGCAACTACTGGAGCGGGACGGGCTCTACGCCAACCTCTGGCACGTCCAGGTCGGTGACGTGACCGCGCTGCCCGACGCGTTCTTAGAGCGCGTTCGTCGAGGTGAGTCGGCATGAGCGCCACCGAGGACGGCGGCGACCCCTACCGCGCCGACGCCGATTGGCCGGTGCTCGCGCTCCTGCGCGAGTACGGCCGTCCGCACCTCCCCTACGCGCTGGCCGGACTGGTCGTCCGACTGCTCTGGATGCTCCCCGGCCACGCCAACCCGCTGATCGTCGGCTACCTGTTCGACACCGTCTTCAGCGACACCACCCCGTTCACGCTCCCGCTGGTCTCCTCCGGGCTGGTCCCCGAGACTCAACTCGGCCAGCTGTCCCTCCTCGTCGGCCTGATCCTGACGATATCGGTCGTGGGGCAGGCCGTCGAGTGGACCCGCTCGCTGCTCTGGGGGGTGTTCGCCTACCGGCTCCAACACGACGTGCGCGTCGACGCCTACGACACCGTCCAGCGCCTGGAGATGGACTTTTTCGACGACCACCAGACCGGCGAAGTGATGAGCATCCTCAACAACGACGTCGACGCGATGGAGGGCTTTTTCACGGATACCATCGACGACGCGCTGACCGTCGTCACCCGCCTGACCGCCTACGCCGTCCTCATGGCGCTGTTGAACTGGCAGTTCGCCATCGTCGCGCTCGCCGTCACGCCCGTCATCGTCGTCGCCAACTACGTCTTCTCGCGGTACATCGGCGAGATCTACGGCCGCGTCCGCGAGACCCAGGGCAAACTCAACGCCCAGCTGCGCGCCTCGATCAGCGGGATCTCGGTCGTGAAGGCCTACACCGCCGAACCGCACGAACGCGAGCGCGTCGAGCGGTCCTCACAGAACGTGGTCGACGCCTTCCTCGACGCCATCGACCTGGGGTCGTACCACTACCCGATGATGCGCTTCCTGACCGGCGTCGCCGTCGCGCTGACCTTCGGCGTCGGTGCGTTCTGGGTGGTCGAGGGGCCGCCCGGACCGTTCACCGAGCCGCTGACGACCGGGGCCTTAGTCACCTACCTGATCTACGTCCAGCACCTCAGCTGGCCGCTCCAGGAGGTCGCGAGCGTCGTCGAGAGCTATTCGAGCGCCGACGCCTCCGCCCAGCGCCTGCTGGGCGTCCGGACCGCCGCCCAGTCCGTCGAGGAGCGCGACGACGCCACCGGGTTGACCGACGTCCGCGGCCGCGTCGGCTACGAGGACGTGACCTTCAGCTATCCGGAGAGCGAGCGCGACGACGCGCCCGGCGGGGACGGCGCGGCCGCCGGCCCCGTCGTCGAGGACGTGAGCTTCGACGTCGAACCCGGCGAGACCGTCGGCATCGTCGGGCCGACCGGCGCCGGCAAGTCCACCCTCCTCAAGCTGCTCGTCCGCTTCTACGACGTGGACGAGGGGTCGGTCCGCGTGGACGGGACGG
Source organism: Halosimplex rubrum (assembly GCF_013415885.1). Lineage (NCBI taxonomy): Archaea > Methanobacteriati > Methanobacteriota > Halobacteria > Halobacteriales > Haloarculaceae > Halosimplex > Halosimplex rubrum. The sequence goes on along the minus strand of NZ_CP058910.1, from coordinate 570,411 downwards.
ACGTGCGCGATCTGACGCTGGAGAGCCTCCGCGGCGCGGTCGGGTTCATCGGCCAGGACCCGTTCCTCTTCTCGGGGACGATCCGCGAGAACGTCGCCTACGGGAGTCCCGAGGCGGACGCCGACGCCGTCCGGGCGGCGCTCGAACGCGCCGAGGCCGACGCGTTCGTCGCGGACCTGCCGGACGGCATCGACACGACCATCGGCGAACGCGGCGTGAAACTCTCGGGCGGCCAGCGCCAGCGGATCTGTCTCGCCCGCGTCATGCTCCACGATCCGGCGATCCTCGTCCTCGACGAGGCGACCAGCCACGTCGACAACGAGACCGAGGCGCTCATCCAGCGCTCCATCGAGTCCGTCGTCGCCGACCGCACCACGCTCGTCGTCGCTCACCGCCTCTCGACGGTCAAGGACGCCGACCGCATCGTCGTCCTCGACGACGGCGAAGTCGTCGAGCAGGGTTCTCACGAGGACCTGCTCGGCCGCGACGGTCTCTACGCCACGCTCTGGCAGGTCCAGGTCGGCGACGTGCAGTCGCTGCCCGAAGCGTTCGTCGACCGGATCGAACGCCGCGCCGACGCGCTCGACGACTGACCGGGCGCGTCTCACGTTCCTCGTCCGTTCTCGCCCGCTTCAAGCGACCCTCCCGTGCGGTCGACACGCTCGTTCGACGGTCTCGGCGAGGTCCGCGAAGGCGTCCGCGGCCGGCGATTCCGGGCGGTGAACCCCCACCGGGACGCCGGCGGCCTGCGCGTCGGCGACCGCGGTCGATTCGGGGACCGTCGCGACGGGACCCCCGAGTTCCCGGGCTACCAGCTCCGTCGGCGACGTCTCGCTCGCGCGGTTCAGGACGATGGCGGCCAGCCCGGCGTCGAGTTCGCGGGCGAGCGCCCGAGCACGGAGGGCGTCGCCCAGCGCCGGCGGCGCGGGCTGGGTCACGAGGACGCAGGCCTCGGCGACGAGCAGGCCCAGCCCCACGTCGCCGCACATCCCCGCCGGACAGTCGACGACGACGCGGCCGTACTCGTCGCGGACCGTCTCGACCGCCGCGACGAGCTCCGTCGGCTCGCAGGCCCGCGCGCCGGCCAGCGAGCGCCCGCAGGGCAGCAGCGCGACCGGCCCGCTCTCCCTGACGGCCTCGACCGCGTCGGCCCGGCCGGCGAGTACGTCGTGCAGGTCCGGTCCCCGGTCGACCGGTAGGTCCGCCATCGCCAGGTCCGCGTCGACGACGACCGCGTCCAGCTCCGCACCGAGGTTGTACGCCACCGTCGACTTGCCGACGCCGCCCTTCCCGCCGACGACGGCGAGGATCATGGCCCCCCGCCGTCGACCCGCGTCTCGCGGCCGTCGGCCCCGCCTCCGCCGACCCGTTCGCCGGCTCGACCCGCGGTCTGGCCGTCACGGCCGCTCTCACCCGCACGGGCGAGCAACTCGTCGATCCGGTCGCGAACCCGCCGCAACGCTCGCCGGTCCGCCGCGACGGCCGCCTCGAGACCACCGTCTGCGCTCGCGTCACCGTCCGGTCGTCCCGTTTCGACGGGAGTCGCGTCGAGTCGCTCGTCGACATCGCGGAGCCACGCCCGGACGGCGCCCGGGACGACGAACCGTTCCGAGTCCCCGGCCGCGTCGGTCGACTGCGTCGTGTCGCTGGCCGCCCGTGTCCGTCCACGCGCCGTCCCGCCCTCACCGCCGACCTCCCGTGCCGTGGCGGCTCCGTCCGAGGGTTCCGGAGGGACGACTTCGGGGACGGGAACGCTGTCCCGCGGGACGACGGGGTCGCCGAGGTCGCGGACGACGCCGGCCGGCGTCGACTCGACCGCGGGCGCCGGTTCCGTAGACCGAGGCTCGGACTCCTCGTCGACTTCCGCCGCCGGGACCGTCGAGACGACCTCCGCGGGCGGGTCCGCGGGCCGGGCCGGTGTCGCGTAGCCGACCGTCAGCCGCCCGTCGGCCGGGACCCGTCCGGCGAACGCGTCGCCGTCCCAGCCGGCCGCCGGCTGTCCGCGCCGTCGCGGCGGCCACACCGGGCCGTCCAGCCGGTTCTCGACGCGTACCCGACAGGGACGGTCGGCCGCGACGACGAGCGAGACGAGCGTCACTCCGTCGCTCCGTTCGCAACTCCACTCGAGCGTGACCATGGCGGCGCTGGTCGCCCGTTCCGATATAAACTCACGGACGGTCCCCGACTCCGTGCCCTCCCGGCGGAGCCCGCGCGACCGCCTCCGCTCAGACCCGGATCACGGTCGCGTCCAGCCACTCGACGGCCGCCGCACCGCTCTCGAACCGGTCGCAGGCCACCACGACCGGCGCTCGAAACGCGGCGACCCGCCCTACTGCGAGCGCCGCGGTGACCCCCCGAACCGCGAACGGGTCCTCGTCCTCGGTATCGTCGGGCCCACCGGGCACCGCCGCGAGCGCCCGCTCGTACTCCTCGCGGATCCGCTCGACGAGGTGCGCGCGGGCGCGCCGTTCGAGGTTCGCCTTTCGGTCTTCGAGTCGCCGCCGGCGCTCGCGGGCGTCGCGGCTCTCGCGAGCGAGTCGCTCGGCCCGCTCGACGGCCTCCCGCGCGGCGGCCCGCTCGGTCTCGCGCTCGCTGAGTTCGCGGGTCGCCTCGGCCAGCTCGGCCTCCAGGTCGTTCACGTCCCGGCCCGCCTCGCGGCCGGCCTGGATCCGCCCGCGCAGCGCCGCCACCCGCTCGCGGATCCGATCGACGGCGTCGTCGGTCCCCGCCAGCCGCTCCCTGGGCGCGTCCAGATCCGGCGGCTCCGGGACGGTCAGCTCGGCCAGTTCCTCGCGTACGTCGGCGAGCGCCTCGTCTTGGGGTGTCTCCCCGCCCCGCGACCGCGCCGCCGCGGCCAGCGCGGTCCGGACCCGAACACACATCGACGGGCCCAGGAGTCCGACGTGGTCGTGGACGGGTCGCGGCCGCGGACAGTCGACGACCGGGCCGGGCGGCTCTTCGGCCTCGCCGTCGCCGGTCGGCGACTCGCGCCGCACCGCCGCGGCGACCCGGTCGCGATCGAGCCCTCGGTCGCGCAGGTCCACGACCCGGCCGCTCGCGGACTCGCCGTCCGGTCCCGGCGTGAATCGCACCCGTTCGCTCATAATTCGACGTCGCGCATCCGATCGGGGTCGGGATGGGCGCTCCCGTCGGCGAACGTCGCGTAGGGCAGCGCCGGCCGGTCGCGACCCTCGTAGGCCGTCGCGGCCTCCCTGATCGACTCGTCGACGGCCTCGTACTCGTTGAACGGCCGCGTCCGCTCGACCTGCACGTCGCCCCCGTGTTTCTCGCGGAGCCGCAGCGCCTGGAACGCCGCGAACTCCGTCTCGGCCAAAAGCGCCACCCGCCCGAACCGCCGGACGACGACCTCCTCGTGGGTTCGGCAGATGTTCCGGAGCGTCCCCCGCGCCGCCCGCGAATAGGTCACCACCAGTAGCACGGGCGGCGATTGTATCCTCTCCCGACATAAAGTTATCGAAAGAACAGAACGAACGGGTGTCAGAAGTTACTGCAGGAGGTGGCGCTTGCGGGTCTCGGGGCCGTCGTCGCCGAACTCGACGACGGCGTCGAACAGCGAGGCGATGCTGTCGACGGTCGTGCGGTCGTGAGCGGTCGGGTCGATGTGGAAGTGCGCCCGCGCGTCGGCGGCGTACAGCTGGCCGGTGACCGCGTGGAGGAACTCGTAGGCGGTCTCCACGTCGACGTACTGGAGCAACGCCGTCAGGGAGTCGAAGCAGACGACCGGCGGCGTCTCCCATCCCGAGAGCAACTCGCCGATAGTGATCCCCAGACCCGTCAGGTCGCTCGGCGAGGAGACGTGTTCGACGGTGACGCCGTCGGGCCGACTCCCCGGCGATTCGCCGACGACGACGACCGCCGCCTCGGCTGGCCGCTCGTCGGTCTCGGCGACCCACTGGTCGACGCAGTCGGTCGCGTCGCTCCGGAAGGTCACCCACAGCGCGGTCGCGCCCGCCGGGTTCGACGGGATCAGCAGGTCCGTACAGGCCTCGGCCTCGCCGCCGCTCATCGACGGCGCGCACAGCAGGACGTTCCGGGCGTCGGCCAGTTCTGTGTGCAGGTCGGTCATCCCAGTGTCCGTTCAGCCGACTTAGCCGCGGCGCGCTCAAAATCCTTCCGTTCCGGGGGTTGCAGGGCGCTCCCGACGGTTGCGCCCGTCACTCCCCGTCGAATCGCTCGACGGCGAACCGACCGGGCCGGTCGACCAGTTCGCGAACCCGCTCGCGGGCGCCCTGTTTCGACCCCGCCAGCACGACCGTCCCGTCGACCGCCGCGCTCCCGTCCCCACTCCCGGCCTCCTCGGCGCTCTCGACCCGGTAGGCCGCCAGGTCGCCCTCGAACTCCGTGGCGTAGGTCCGCAGCGTCCCCCGCACTTCGCGCTCCAGTCCCGACAGGTCCATCTCCCCGTCCTCGAACCGGCGGAGCGCGTCCTCGACGTTGCGAAGCGCGGAGATACGGTCCATGGCCGGTCACGTGGTCCGGAGGTAGTCCGTGCGGGGTTCGTACACCTCGCCTTTCTGTTTGAGCTGTTCGATCTCGTGTTCGGCCTTGGTCTGGTCCATGCCGATCTCCTCGGCGCGGTCGGCCACCACGTCCACCGGCGCGCCCTCGTCGTACTCGTCTTCGAGGTCCTCGATGAGCTGCTTGATGTTCTTGATGCGGTCGCGCTGGCTCTTGGTCGTCCCGGCCTCGATCATGTCGGCGTCGAGTTCGCCCGTTTCGGGGTCGACGCCCACGTCTTCCATACAGGAGCGGACGATCTCGATGACCCGCTGGGAGTCCTCGGCGGTCACCTTGTCCGACAGGCGGACCCGCGCAGAGGCCTCGGCCAGTCGCACCGTCGCCTCCAGTTTCCGCGCGGTGACCGGCACCGCCGCGTCCTCGTCTGCGCCCTGGGTCCGCAGGTCGACGTAGAAGTCCTCGATCTCCTCGCGGGCCGCCTCGGTCATCGTCGGGTAGCAGTTTCGCTTCGCGTAGGCGATGTACTTCCGGAGGAGTTCCGGCTCGATCGTCGGCGCCACGTCGTCGGTGACGTTCTCGACCTCCTCGTCGCTGAAGTTCGAGGAGTTCGACTCCACTCGGTGGGTGTGCAGCTCCCCCGCGTAGTTCGTCCGCAGGATGTGGCCCGCCAGGTTCCGGTCTTTCTCCTCGTTGGGCTGGTCGGTGACCGTGAAGATCAGGTCGAACCGCGAGATGAGCGCCGGTTCCAGGTCGATCTGCTCGCTGATGGGCTCGTACTGGTCGAAGCGGCCGTACTTCGGGTTGGCCGCGCCGAGCAACGAGCACCGAGACTTCAGCGTCGCGTTGATACCGGCCTTCGAGACGCTGATCTCCTGCTGTTCGAGCGCCTGGTGCATCGCCGAGCGGTCGTCGGCGGCCATCTTGTCCAGCTCGTCGACCGCCGCGATGCCCTGGTCCGCCAGCACGAGCGCGCCCGCTTCCAGCGTCCACTGCTGGCCGTCGCCGAAGTCGTCTCGCACGGCGGCCGCGGTGAGCCCGGCCGAACTACTACCCTTCCCCGAGGTGTAGACCGAACGCGGAGCGATGTTTTTGATATACGACAACATCTGTGAGTTGTGCGAGACGACGCCGTTCGACACGTAGTTGTGCGTCCCCTCGATTTCGAGGTCGTACACCCACTCCTCGTTCGGTTCGATGGGTTCGATCGACTCGATGCAGTCCCACGAAGTGTCGCCCTCGACCAATGCTTCGAGAGCTTCGAGATCTTGTCTTAGCGCGGTGGCACCCCCGCCGTCCGCGTGGGCCTCCGGTGCCGAACCGTCGGTCGAGTCGATCTCCTCGAGTCTCGATTTGAACGCCTGAACGACCGCCGAGAGACTTTCGCGGCTGGGATTTCTTCGACCACGTTCGTAGTGTTGGTAGGTCGCCCGCGGGATTCCGCAGTCGTGCTGGGTCAGACCTAACCCGTCTCGGATCCGCTTGAGGTCCGTACCAATGCCGGGGATCACGTCGAGATTCGTGTTGCCCGAATGGTCATCGTATTCGGCGCAGGCTTCGGCCTTCCGTTCGGTGATGAACCCGACGCACTGAACGTATTTCGCGAACGACTCACCGGAGATCCTGAGACGGCAGCTCCCGTTCTCCCGTGGCTGCAACTGCGAGGAGATCCCGAGAGAGAGGAGTAGCGAGCGGACCTCTTCCACAAGTCGCTGGCTCATCGAAGCAACGGTTATCTCCCGTTGTGACGCCGAGACGTGGCCTTCGCCCTCGATGTACCCCTTGAGGAACGCGACCTTGACTTCTTCTGTCGCCTGCATTAACGGCCGTGGTACACGCTGCTGGCTGGAAGACTCGAGCAACGTCTCATCCAACTGCCGAAGGAAACTGACGAACTCACCGGCAGAGCACAGCAACTCCCTGGCATCTTTCCCGTCGTGGGACGCTCGTTCGGTGACGTTCAGGTTGAGCGATTCGATGACCGCTGTCGCGTCGTCGAGCACCTCCCGATCGTTGTTCGTGATCGAGACGAATCCCGTGTTGTCATCACGCTGTTCGACGTACCCCTCGGCGACGATGTAGCCCAGTAGCCGCGCGAGGTCCGGTGTCCACCCGTCGGGTAGATCGAGATCGATCCGGTTGTGTGCCCGAGACTCTCTGAAATCCACGTCGAGCTCCGTCTGGCCCTCGGCCGGAAGCCGCCGAGGAACGGCGACGAAGTCTCCTTCTGTCAGGTCCTCCGCTTTCGTCGGCTCGAACCGGCCACCGGACTGGACGAACAACGGATGTGACGGCGTCACGTCGAGTTCGCGACCCGTCGACGTACGAATGCGATACATCCGGTCAGGGGCCTCTCGCTTCCAGACTTTCGTCGCTTGCTGGGGAGCGATAGCTCCGTTCTCCTGTAGTGACGGGACCTCGAAGTCGACGGTGTCCCACACCCCGTCGTCGACGGGCTTGGGATCCTCCAGGTTCTCCTCGACGAGCTCTCGGATCGGTACTTCCGATCCGTCCGCGAGCGTCACTCTCGTATCCCCGCGCACGCACTTACCCGTACCCGGGTCACCGATCAGGAGCATGTGCAGGTCTCCACGGATCCGCGACTCGTCAGGAAGGTGTTTTGTCACGCCCGAGAACAGCTGGAGGATCATCGAGAGCTTCTCGCGCTCGTAGCCGTAGATCGAGGGGGCGATGGCGCCGACCATCTCGTCGTAGATGTTCTCGCGGCCCGAGAGTTCGATTATCTCCTGTTTGTCCTCCTCGGTGATGTCCATCTCCTCGAACTGCTCGTCCTCGATCTCGATCGAGAAGCCGTCCATGTACGTGTCGAACATGGGCGACTGGTCCTGGTCGTTGCCCTGCTGGTCGAGCTTGAGAACGCCGCTGACGCGGACGTGGTCGCCCGCCGTCACCTCGCCGGTGATGTCGTCCTCGATGTTCACGTCGATGCTCTGTGGGGTCTCGCCGCCGCGTAATCCCTCGGGAGACTCCTGAACGCGGATCTTCTGGGCGTCGATGAACTCCGACTGGTCGAAGTTGACGCGGAAGGGGCCCTGTCGCTCACAGCCCTGGCACTCGTGGGGCTCCTGGAAGTCGCCGGACTGCTGAGGGATGCGCGTGAGCGTGCCACAGCGCTGGCACTCGAAGGCCGCCTGGGTGATCTTGGGCTTGACGTCGGTGGCCTTGCGGACGACGCCCTGGACGGCGATGAGCTGGCCGCGGTGGTCGGCGCGGATCTCGCGGATGTCCGTCGACTCGGGGAGGTTGTGGATGCGGACGTGGGCCTGCCCGAGCTTCACGTCGACGGGGAGGTCGTACAGTCGCAGGGCCTCCTCGGCGTAGTCGCGCAGGTCCTCGGGATGGGAGCGCACGTCGTCGGCCAGGTCGGGGTCGAACCGATAGATGTCCCCCCAGTCGAGATACAGCGACTTCTGCTCGGTCGGGTACTTCTGGGCGAGCTCGCCGATCTCGTTGCGGTAGTAGTCCCGATAGAGCTCCTCGAAGGAGTCTATCAGTTCGGTGTTCTCGGCGCGCGCCATTGGGTGAACCCAGCTTACCCCTCCCTCGGGTAAGAAGGTTCGCAAACCGGAGCGGAAGTGAACCCCCCGGTCGGCGAGGCCCTCGCAGTCGCGCGCTCACCAACTTACTTCGTAGGTGCATCGGTCCGCGCCGTCGGTCCGGCAGGCGCCGACCTCGCAGACGCAGACGAAGCCGTCGGCGTGGGCGACGGCGGCCCCTTCGACGATGCCGCGGTCGAACACGCAGGGGTACGGCGTCCGGCACTCGACGCGACCGTCCTCGTCGCCGATCTGACGGAACGCGTAGCCACCGGGGTCGCCGCCGCGGTGGCCGGCGCGACACACGTCGTCGAGCGCCGTCAGTCCCGCCGGGACGCTCCCGGCGCCGTCCGGGAACGACACCGCCCGGGCGATGCGCTGGCCGAGCGCGTGGACGGCCTGGTCGCCGACGATGTCGTGGATGTCCGCCACGGCGTCGACGTAGCCCGCGAGCGCGTACCACTCCCCGGGTTCGGCGTCGGCGAGGCCGGCCGCTTCGAGTACGAGCAGCGCCGACTCCCGCGAGTCGGCCGAGAACTTCTCCACGCCGGCGACGACCGCCCGGACCCACTCCCCGCTCACCTCGATCCCAGTGACGGGTCGGTCGCCGCGTGCGGGATTCATACTTCTAGGGAGTCCCTCGTACGTAAAATGCACACGGCCAAACCAGTTAGGAGCGCGGACCGCCCGCAGATTCCGGAGAGAGATATCGGAGGGTAGGAGATACCAGAGGTACGGTCGCCCTCGCTGTCCGCCCCGCGGCCGAGCGCCCCTCGGCCACTCGGCAGTAGGGGCCACCACAGTATCAATCACTGCCCTCAATATCGGGGGAACTGATCGTCCGTTCGCCCCTTCGTCGGTTGTTTCGCGCCGTGATAACCCTCCGATGTATTTTTGTGTGTGAATCGATGACACAGACTTGATGTCGGGTCAAGGGCAATCCTCAGGCGAAAAGACGTGTCCGGACTGTTCGGCCGAACTCGTGCAAGACGGGCCGAAGAAGTACTACTGTACCACTTGCGGCTACTCGCGCAACGAGAGGGTCTGAGCGGAGTCGGTCGAATCTATCTCTGTCGACTCGCGTGGTTTCGGGTTTAGTGGGCTAGCGCTTCTCGAATTCGGCCGTCTTCGACCTATCCCGTTTCGGCGCCCAGCCGGACGGTCGTCCCGTCCGCGTCCGCGAGGATGTCGTACTCCGCACGTCGAGGTCGACACGGACGGGAAGAGAGATGGGATCGCCCAGATTTGAACTGGGGGTACAGCGTCCCAAACGCTGAAGGTTACCAAGCTACCCCACGATCCCGCGTTCCATATTCGGTGCGACGCAGGGTAAAGCGTTTCGTTGCGGCCCGCCGTCGCTTTCGTCAGTGCGCCGTCAGCCGCGGACGGACTCTCACAGCCCCCAGAACGCGTAGATACCGAGCGTCGTGACGGCGGCGAAGATGAGCTGGAGCGGCGTCCCCACTTTGAGGTAGTCGGAGAAGCGGTAGCCGCCGGGGCCGTAGACGAAGAGGTTGGTCTGGTAGCCGATGGGGGTCATGAAGGCCGTCGAGGCCGCGAAGGTGACGGCGAGGATAAAGGAGAAGGTCTCGACGCGGAGCTGCCGGGCGGCCTCGACGGCGACGGGGATCATGAGGACGACGCTGGCGTTGTTGCTGATGATGTTCGTGAGGAGGGCGGTGACGAGGTACATCAGGGCGAGCACGCCCAGCGGGGGGAGGAACGTGGCCGACTGGACGACCAGGTCGGCGATCAGGTCGGCGCCGCCGGTGTTCTCCAGGGCGATGCCGAGCGGGATGACGCCGGCGAGTAGGAAGATCACGTCCCACTGGACGGCGTCGTACACCTCCGTCGACTTGAGACAGCCGGTGAGGACCATCAACAGGGCGCCGGTCAGCGCGGCGACGACGATGGGGAGGACGCCGATGGCGGCGACGCCGACGACGGCGCCGACGATGCCGATGGCGACGGGGATCTTCGAGCGGCGGTAGTCGGGGCGGTCGATCTCCTGGGCGACGATGAAGTCGCGGTTGACGTTGAGGCGTTCGATGCTGTCGGGCGGCCCCTGGATCAGGAGGGTGTCGCCGACGCGGAGGCGCACGTCGTCCATGCGCTGGCGGAACAGCTCCTGTCCGCGCCGCAGGGCGAGGACGGTCGCGTCGTAGCGCTGGCGGAAGTTGGTCGTCCGGAGCGTCTCGCCGACGAGGTTCGACCCCGGCGCGATCACGACTTCGACGAGGTTGTCGCGCTCGTTGGGCTCTTCGAGTTCGGCCTCGGTGACTTCGACTTCGGGGAGGAGGTCGAGCCCCTCGGCGTCGGAGATCTCCACGAGCGTGTCGCGGTCGGTCCGTACCGCGAACACGTCGCCGGCCTGGATCGTCTTCGGGTCGAGCGGTTCGGTGAACGCCCGGTCGCCGCGGATCAACTGGACGAGGTCGATGTCGAAGTCCGTCTCGCGGAGCGCGTCTCTGACGGTCCGTCCGACGAGCGGCGAGTCGTCGCGGACGACGACTTCGGTGAGGTACTCGCCCATCTCGAACTCGGCGGTGAGGTCACGCGCGACGGGGATGCGCTCGGGCGTCAGCCAGCGGCCGACCGTCAGCAGGTACGCCGCGCCGACGATCGAGACGACGACTCCCAGCTGCGTGAACTCGAACATGGTGAACGTCCGGCCGATGAGCCGGCCGGAGAGCTCGGAGGCGAGGATGTTCGTCGAGGTGCCGATCAGCGTGAGCATCCCGCCGAACATCGAGGCGTACGACAGCGGGATGAGCAGTTTCGAGGGGGAGGTCTTCCCCTCGTGGGCCAGGTCGGTGACCATCGGCAGGAGGATGGCGACGGCGGCGGTGTTGTTGATGAACCCCGAGATGGGGCTGACGACGCCGATGATGGCGCCGAGCTGGCGGGACTCGCTGTCGCGGGTGACGGCGGCGATCTTCGACCCGAGGATCTGGACGACGCCCGTGCGCTGGACGCCCTCCGAGAGGACGAACATGGCGAGGACGGTCAGCGTCGCCGAGCTGGCGAACCCGGAGAGACCGTTCTCGGTGGCCGAGACGCCCTCGGCGGGGTCGCTCAACACGACCAGCGGCTCGGCGAGCAGGCCCCAGTCGGCGGCGGTCGCCGACAGCGGTTCGACGAGCAGTAGGGCGACGAGGACGCCGATAGCGGTGATGTCGACGGGGACGGGTTCGGTGGCGAAGAGGATCAGCGCGGCGAGGATGACGAGGAAGACGAAGGTCGCGCCGGCGGTGATCCCGAATGGCACGTCCGAATTGTTGCGGTGAGACGGGAAAAAGGCCACTCATCGCCCGTGCGGTGCGACGCGGGGGTCGGCCGGGAGCGGGCCGGTTACCGGACGCGGCCGGCGATCCGTCTCGGGACGCGACCGAAGCGCCCCGCGCGCGAGCCGAGCAACAGCGCGGAGCCGAGTACCGCACCGGCACCGACCGCGGGGTGGGAGCCGGCCGCCGAGCGCCCGGTCGCCGTGGCCGTCCGGGCGGAGTCGACCGCCGTCGCGGCCGTGTCGCGAGCGTGCCACGCGTAGGTCGTCGCGAACTCGACGGGCGTCGTGATGGTCCCCTGTGCGGCGGCGTCGCCCGCGCGGATCCCCGCCAGCACGTCCGCGGCCGTCATGGTCGTCCAGTCGACGCCCGCGGGGAGCGTGACGCTCGTGAACGCCCGCCCGATCAGGCCCGGGCGGTGGGCGTCGCTGCCGCCGACCGTCGGGTAGCCCTCGCTCGCCGCGAAGGCACGGGCGCGCCGGTTCCCGTAGCCGGTGACGGCGACGGCGTTGCGCGTCTCCACGCCGTCGAGTTCGCAGTCGGCCATCGCCGCTCGGCGGGCGCCGTGGCGGCTGACCTGGAAGGGGTGGGGGACGACCGCGACGCCGCCGGCCGACCGGACGGTCTCGACCGTCTCGGCGAACGGCCGGTCGGGCGCGGGCGCCCGGTCGACGCCGAGCGCGAGGAGGTGCCCCTCGGCCGTGGACACCTCGACGCCCGGGACGACCAGCAGGTCGGTCCCCTCGGCAGCCGTGACCGCGCGGCGCGCGCCGTCGACGGCGTCGTGGTCCGTGATCGCCACGGCGTCGAGGCCGGCCGACAGCGCCGCGTCGACGACGCGCTCGGGCGCCGTCGAGCAGTCGTAGGAGGCGTCGGTGTGGACGTGGGCGTCCAGGGTGATCGTCCGGGTCGGGTCGGTTCCGGTTCCGGCAGTCATTGCCTACTCCAGGCCGTCCACGAGGATAAGTCTGTGGGCGCTCGCGTGCGGCGAGCTACCACGGAGTACGCTCGCCCTACCGCGATCTGTCACCGTTCCGTCCGCGTTCGTCACCGCTCGTCGTCGCGCAGTTCCATCGTCCCGACGATGTCGTAGGGGTCGTCGCCCTTCCGGATGCCGTCGAGCAGCAGGAACGCGTCGTCGGGCGAGAGGAAGTGTGAGGTGACCGCCCGGCCCATCGGCGTCGGTTCCAGCCCGTCGATGAACTCGTACTCCAGCAGCTTCCCGACGGCGTGTGTCGTCGGCACCTCGCCGATCATCCGCTCGTTGAGCCGCTTGGCGTGTTTCCCGCCGACGGTGACGTTGGCGAGCGTCTCCTCGACGGCCGCGCCCTCGTCGTAGCGGGTGACGACGGGGTCCATCTCCCCCTTGAGGAGCTTGAACGCCACCTCGTCCTCGCTCATCTCCTGGCTGTTGTGATACGCGCCGTCGGGCTCGACGAGGACGTAGACGGTCCCTTTGTCGTGGTAGTCCGGCCGGCCCGCGCGGCCGAGCATCTGGTGGAACTCCTGGACGGTGAGCCACTCGATGCCCATCGCCAGCGAGTCGAAGACGACCTGCGAGGCGGGGAAGTCGACGCCCGCCGCCAGCGCCGCCGTGGTGACCACGGCCGCCAGGTCCTGGTCGGCGAACATCCCCTCGACTTTCTTGCGCCGGCGGTGGTCTAGTCCCGCGTGGTACGGCGCCGAGTCGTACTCCAGCTTCCGGGAGACCTCGTGACAGCGCCGCCGGGAGTTGGTGAAGATGATGGTCTGCCCGCGATACCCCTTCGACGACTTCGTGTCGAACGCCCGCCTGACGAGCTTGTTCTCTATCTGCATCTTCTCGCGGCCGTCCGCGAAGGTGACGTGGCGTTCGATCGGGACGGGTCGCTCCTCGAACTCGATGAGCTGGGCGCGCAGCTTCTCCGCGAGGTCGCCGGGGTTGCCGACGGTCGCCGAGAGGTAGATCCACTGGGTGCCGTCGGTGCTGTGGTTGTCCGCGCGCTCGCCGCAGTAGTACTTGAGCCGGGAGATGAGCCCGTCGAGGCGGTGGCCCCGTTCGTCCTCGCCGAGGGTGTGGACCTCGTCGATGACCACGGTACCGATGTTGCCCAGGTCCTTGCCGGTCCGGAGCGCGTGGTCGATCCCCTCGTAGGTCCCGACGATCACGTCGGCGCCGGGGTCGAAGCGGCCGCCGCCGTCGTTGATACGGCTGGCGCCCACCCGCAGCGACACGTCGACCATGTCGCCGTAGCGCTCCTCGAAGGACTCGTGTTTCTGGTTGGCCAGCGCCACCAGCGGGACGAGAAAGAGCATCTTCCCTTTCCCGTTGAGCACCCGGTCGAGCCCGGCCATCTCGCCGATGAGCGTCTTCCCGGTCGCCGTCGCGGACACGACCAGCTGGTCTCGGCCCTCCGTGGCGCCGTTCTCGACGGCGAGGCTCTGGACGGGGAGGAGCGTGTCGAACCGCCCCTCCAGGTGGTCCTGGATGCCCGGGTGGAGATCCAGCGAGTCCACGGGGACGGGGTCGACCTCGTCGACGGTCGCCGAGATCTCGTCGAACTTCGTGAGGTCGGGGTCCAGGTCGCCTTTGAGGAGGTTCGAGACGCGTTCGAGGTCCTGGACCTCGGTGAGCAGATCGTAGAGCCGGTCGCGGGCGCCGCTGGTGATCTCGCCCTTGTAGGCGAGTTCGCGGTCGAGTTCGGCCTTCGCGCAGTCGGGGCAGATGTACTCGCCGTCGGCTTCGATGGCCGTCTCGGAGGTGACGGGGGAGTACTGCCCCTCGCTGGCGCAGTAGCGGCAGGTGCGGACGGCCTTGGCCTCCAGCTGGTAGGCGTCGAGCAGCTCCTGGAGCCGGCCGCGGACGGCGGGGGAGGTCTGCTCGGAGATGCGGATGCGCGAGGCCGAGCGGGCGAGTTCGACGAACAGGTCGGGCGGGCGGGGCTCCTCGCTGGCGCCCTGTTTCACGCGGAGTCGCGCCGGCCGCGGCCCGGCGTCGGTCTCCTTGAGTTCCAGTATCGCGTGCAGGCGCCGCTCGCCCTCTTTGACCACGGCGACGCGCACGTCGTCGCCGTACTCGTGGAGGAACAGCGTCCCGACCTCGCCGACCTGCTGTGACACGGTCCCCTGTCGGTTCGGCAGGTATTTGAGCCGTTCGGACTGTGACGACCCGACGCCGCTCCGCCGACGGTCGCTCCCGTCGGACGGGCCTCCGTCCCAGCACGGTGGACTCGCGTCGCCTCGACGCGGTCCGGTCGCGCTCGCTGCGCGGGACTGGGCGGGAGAAGAGCGTGCGGTGTCGACCTAGTCGTCGAGGAAGTCCGGTTCGAGCCGCTTCTCCTCGCGCTCCGCGCGGAGGTGCTCGCGGAAGGTCTCGGGGTCCACGTCACGGGCCTCGCGCTCGGCGCGGTCGCGCACCGAGACGGTGCCCGCCTCCTCCTCGTCGGGGCCGACGATGCACATGTAGGGGACGTTCTCGTCGTGGGCGGCGCGGATCTTGCGCTGGAGCGTGTCGTCGCCGTCGGCGACGGTCGCGCGGAAGCCGCTCTCCTCGAAGTCGTTGCGCAGGCGGTGGGCGTAGCCCAGCACCTCCTCGTTCAGCGGGAGCACGCGCACCTGCTCGGGCGCGAGCCACAGCGGGAACCGGCCCGCGAAGTGCTCGATCATGACAGCCATGAACCGCTCGAACGTCCCCAGCAGCGCGCGGTGGATCATCACCGGCGTGTGTTCCTCGTTGTCCTCGCCGACGTAGACGAGGTCGAACCGGTCGGGCTGGACGAAGTCCAACTGGACGGTGCCGACGGTCCACTCGCGGCCGATGGCGTCCTCGGCGTCGGCGGCGATCTTCGGGCCGTAGAAGGCGCCCTCGCCGGCCTCGACCGCGTAGCCCTCGCCCAGGGCGTCGAGCGAACTCCGCAGGTCGCTCTCGGCGCGCTCCCACAGCTGGTCGTCGCCGAAGGAGTCGTCGGGCTGGGTCTCCAGCTTGAACGTCACGTCGAGGCCGAAGTCGGCCAGCACCTCGTCGATGACCTCGAGCGTGCGGGTGACCTCGCCCTGGATCTGGTCGCGAGTCACGAACGCGTGGCCGTCGTCCTGGGTGAACCCTCGCACCCGGAGCATCCCGGAGAGTTCGCCGGAGCGCTCGTTGCGGTAGCAGGTGCCGAACTCGCAGTAGCGTTTCGGGAGCTCGCGATAGGAGCGGCGTTCGCGCTGGTAGAGGTGGACGTGGTTGGCGCAGTTCATGGGCTTGAGGCCGTACTCGTCGGCCTCGTCGCCCTCGGTGCGGGCGCTGGCCTGGTCCCAGTGGAACATCTCGTCCTCCTCGCAGAAGTGCTCGTAGTGGCCCGAGGTCTTCCAGAGGTCGACCTTGTTGAGTTCGGGCGTCCACACCTCTTCGTAGCCGAGATCGTCGTTCTTCCCGCGGATGTAGTCCTCCAGCTCCCGGCGGATCGCCATCCCGTCGGGGTGGAAGTGGACGCAGCCCGGGGAGTGCTCCGGGATGGAGAAGAGGTTCATCTCGCGGCCGATGCGGCGGTGGTCCCGGCGCTCGGCCTCCTCCTTGCGTTCCCAGTAGTCCTCCAGGTCGGACTCCGAGCCGAAGGCGGTGCCGTAGACGCGGGTGAGTCGCGGCTGGTCCTCGTCGCCGCGCCAGTTGGTGGCGGCGATCTCTCGCAGGTCGATAGCGCCGATCTCGCCGGTGGAGGCGACGTGCGGCCCGGCACAGAGGTCCGAGAAGTCGCCCTGGCTGTAGAAGGAGACGGTCTCGATGTCGTCGTCGGCGCCGCGGTCGCCCGCGGCCAGATCCTCGAGGATCTCCTCCTTGTAGGGGTCGCCGGCGACGCGCTCGCGGGCCTCGTCGAGCGAGACCTCCTCGCGCTCGATGTCGAGGTCCTCGTCGACGATGGCCTCCATCTCGGCGACCAGCTCGTCGAAGTCGCCCTCGTCGACGTCGATGCCGTCGAAGTCGTAGTAGAACCCCTCCTCGGTGGGCGGACCGGTGGCCAGTTTGGCGTCGGGGTACTCCCGGAGGATCGCCTGCGCGAGGACGTGTGCGGCGGAGTGGCGCATCACCTGCAGGTACTCGTCGGCCGAGGGGGTGACGATCTCCACGCGTGCGTCGTCGTAGACCGGCGCCTCCTTGGCGACGAGCTCGCCGTCGAGCTTGCCGGCGACGGTGTCGCTTCCGAGCCCCGGACCGATCTCGTAGGCCACGTCTTCGACTGTGGCGCCCGACGGAACGTCGAGCGTGCTTCCATCGGGCAGTTCCACCGTGACTGAGGATTCCTGCTGTGACATGTCATCTGCCTCCACCGCGCCACGCACCGCTGTCGGGCAGCGAGCGTCGAGCGCGAGAACATGGCAGTGACTGGTTATGG
Organism: Halosimplex rubrum; assembly: GCF_013415885.1. Classification (NCBI taxonomy): domain Archaea; kingdom Methanobacteriati; phylum Methanobacteriota; class Halobacteria; order Halobacteriales; family Haloarculaceae; genus Halosimplex; species Halosimplex rubrum. Next base: position 553,740 of record NZ_CP058910.1, on the reverse strand, counting down.
GGCGGGAGGCCCGCGTGTAAAGCAGTCACCTGCCATCTTGCTCTCCGCTAACGCGCTTTCGGATAAAAGCGTTGTGACGTGCGCCGACCTGTTCTGACCGTGCGAGTCATTACCAGGCGCGTCGCGGCCGGACACCGCCGTCGGCCGGCCGGCGAATTTCGCGGCAACCGACAGGCTGCGGATCGACTCGTCGGCGTCAGGCCGCGTCGACGTCCTCGGGGGCGTCGTCGAGCAGGTTCGACGCGGTCACGAGCGACTCCAGTTCGAGGTCGTGCTCGGCGAGGTTCTCGGCGGCGCCCTCCTCGCGGTCGACGACGACGAGTACCCGATTCACGACGGCGCCGGCCTCCCGGAGCGCCTCGGCGGCGTCGACGGCGCTCTGGCCGGTCGTCGCGATGTCCTCCAGCACCACGACCTCCTCGCCGTCGGCGAGCTCGCCCTCGACGAGGTTGGCGGTGCCGTACTCTTTCTGCTGCTTGCGGACGATGACGTAGGGACTGGCCGACTCGACGCTCGTGACCGCGACCAGCGGGACGGCGCCCAGCGCGACGCCGGCGAGTTTGGTCTCGCCGTCGGTCGTCGCCGCGAGGTGGTCGGCGAACGCCTCGCCGATCGCTTCGAGGCAGTCGGGGTCGGTCTCGAAGAGGTACTTGTCGACGTAGTAGTTCGAGGTACCGCCGTGGGAGAGCTCGAACTCGCCGAACTTCACGGCGTCGGCCGCCCGGAGCGCGTCGATGAGTCCCTGGGTGTCCATACCTCCGGTGTCGGCACCCGGCGGTTTAGCCGATTCGATACGTGTCGGCGGTGACGACGCGGCCGGGGTCGAAGCCGGTCGCGAGGCCGCTTGCGAGGGCAAGCCACAGCCTGTGACGGCGCCGCGGCAGCCGCCCGTCGCGCTCCGGAACCACTATGCGGCCGGACCGCTGACTAGTCCCCAATGAGGGTCTTCGGGTCCAGCGGCGTGCGCGGCGTGGTCAACGACGACCTCACGCCGGGCGACGCCACGGACGTGGCGCAGGCGGCGGGGACCGTCTGGCGCGCGGGGGGCGTCGACCGCGTGGCCGTCGCCCGCGACACCCGTCGGACCGGCCCGATGCTCGTCGACTCCGTCGCCAGCGGCCTCGCCAGCGTCGGCGTCTCCGTCGACCGCCTCGGCGTCGTCCCCACGCCCGGGCTCCAGGCCTACGCCGAACGGGAGGGCGTCCCCGGCCTGATGGTCACCGCCTCGCACAACCCCCCCGAGTACAACGGCATCAAGCTCGTCGGCGCCGACGGCGTCGAGCTCCCGCGCGAACGCCTCGAAGCCATCGAGTCGCGGCTGCTCGACGAGGCCCCCCGCCGCGTCGCCTGGGACGAGACCGGGCGGAGCCGCTCGGTCGACGGCGCCGCCCGCGCCTACGTCGACGAACTCCTCGCCGCGGTCGACCGCGACGCCGTCGCCGACGCCGACCTGACCGTCGCCGTCGACCCCGGCCACGGCGCCGGCGCGGTCACCAGCCCCGACTTCTTCCGGCGGCTGGGCTGTCGCGTCAGGACGATCCACGCCCAGCCCGACGGCCACTTCCCCGGCCGCGACCCCGAGCCCGTCGAGAGTAACCTCGGCGACCTCCGGCGATTCGTCCGCGCCACGGACGCCGACCTGGGGGTCGCCCACGACGGCGACGCCGACCGCGCCATCTTCGTCGACGAGCGGGGCGACCACGTCGAGGGCGGCGCCGCACTCGCGGCGCTGGCCGCCGACGCTCTCGGCGAGGGCGACACCGTCGTCTCCGCCGTCAACGCCTCCCAGCGCCTCGTCGACGTGGTCGAGGCGGCCGGCGCGGAGCTCTCCCTGACGCCCATCGGGTCGACCTACATCGTCTCGCGCATCCGCGACCTCCTGGCGACCGGGGAGTCCGTCCCGGTCGCCGGCGAGGGCAACGGCGGCATCCTCTTTCCCGGCTACCGGATCGCCCGCGACGGCGCCTACACCGCCGCGCGCTTTTGCGAACTGCTGGCCCGCCGCGGCGAGCCCGCGAGCGACGTGGTCGCCCGCTACGACGACTACGTGAACGTCCGGCGCGACGTGGCCTACGACAGCGAGCGCCAACGGGAGGCCATGCTCGACGCCATCGAGCGCGCCGCCGAGGAGTCCGTCGCCGAACTCGACACCACCGACGGCTACCGCCTCAACTACGGCGACGGCTGGACGCTCGCCCGCCCCTCCGGGACCGAGCCCGTCGTCCGCGTGTACGCCGAGGCTCGCTCGGCCGACCGCGCCGCGGATCTGGCCGACCGGCTCCACGACGCCGTCTCCGGGATCCGCGTCGACTAACTTGCGGCTTCCCCCTCCGTTTCGTGTCGAACCCCGGGACTCCGGTCCGCGCTTCGACGGCGAGCGCCGCGTTCCCGCCGGACCTGCGTCAGCCGCCTAGAACCGCTTCGAACACCCGGTAGAGGCCGAACCCGACGGCGATCGAGGAGACGAGGGTGACGATCCAGAACGCCAGCGTCACGCCGATCTTCCGGCGGGAGACGCCGGCCGACCCGCCCGCGAGGCCGCCGCCGATGACGCCGGAGATGATGATGTTGTTGAACGAGATGGGGATCCCCAGGGCGATGGCGAGCTGGGCGATGACGAATCCCGGGACCAGCGCGGCGATCGACCGGCGGATGCCCAGCGAGGCGTACTCCCGGGAGGTCGCCTGGAGGAGTCGCGGCGCGCCCATCCAGGCGCCGCCGAGGATGCCGACGGCGCCGATGGCCAGCAGGACGATCCCCGGCAGCCCCAGTTCGGCGCCGTAGAGGTTCTCGAGCGGGCCGGTGGCCAGCCCGACCTGGCTCCCGCCGCTGGAGAAGGCGACGACGCTCCCGAGGACGACGAGGAACGTCCGGATCCCCTTGTCGACCGAGTCCTGGGTCCGCCGGCGGATGAACTGGAAGCTCAGCGCGGCGAAGGCGACCGTCACGACGGCGACGGTCGGTTCGACCCCCGCGACCGGCGACAGCCCAACCAGATCCGCGCCGAGGCCGGCCAGCGAGTTCTGCGTGGCGTCGGGGCCCGACGGGATGACACTCAACTGCACGTTGGCGACGATGGCGCCGACGACGGCCGCCAGCAGCGGGACGCCGACGGTCTCGGGGATGTCGTCGCGGCGGAGGATCGTCGCGGTGAGATACGCGAGGCCGCCCGAGACGGGCGGGACGAGCACCCAGAAGGTCGCGATCTGGCGGTAGGTCCCGACGGCGGGGTCGCCGCCCAGCGAGAGGCCGACGCCGACCATCGCGCCCGTCGTCGCGAAGGCGGCGGGGACGGGGTAGCCGCTGTAGACGCCGAAGGCCATGAACGCGGTGGCGGTGAGCAGGCCCGCCGTGGCGGCCAGCGACGTGATCGCGACGCCGTCGATGAGGCCGGCGCCGACGGTCTCGGAGATGGATCCGCCCTGCGTGAGCGCGCCGGCGGCGGCGAGGATGCCGATGAGGAAGGCGGCGCGCATCGTCGAGATGGCGTTGGCGCCGATGGCCGGGGCGAACGGCGGGGAGTTGCTGTTGGCGCCCAGCGTCCAGGCGGTGCCGAGGCTCACGACCGTCGCGAGGACGACCAGCGCCCAGAAGCCGACGGCGACCACGTTCACGACCCCCTGTCGGCGACGAACGGTCCCCACTCGGCGGTGAACGACCCCCTGTCGGCGGACGACCCGATCATGGACGACACGTTGTGTCGGTGCGCGAATAAACGTTCGCGCCGACATCGCCGACCCCGGGGCGGTCGAGCGGGGTCGACCGCGGCGGAGAGCCTTTTGCCCCGCCCGTCGACGGCGAGTCGGTCGACCTCCCCCCGCCCGATACGGTCGAGGTCGAGACCGACGAGTCGCGGCTCCCGTTCGTCACCGACCCGGTCACCCTCGAACTGCGGTGGTCGCCCGACGACGGCGAGTGGGCCGGTCCCCCGTCAGACGACGCCGGCCTCGCGCATGGACTCGTCCAGCCGCTCGGCGATCGTCCGCGCGAACGCCTCGTCGTTGATCGCCGTGTCGACCTCGACCAGTTCGACGCCGTCGTCGAGCCCCGCCCGGAGCGCGTCGAACAGCGCCGCGTCGGCCTCCGGATCGTGGAACTCCTCGCCCTCGACGTCGAGCATCGAGACGCCGCCCAGCGGGAGCGCGAGCGCCGTCGGCCCCGTCGCCGCGTTCAGCTTCTCCGCCAGTATCTCACCGAGGTCCGCGTTCTCCTCGGGCGTCGTCCGCATGAGCGTCACCTGCGGGTTGTGGACGTGGAACCGCCGCCCCTCGAACTCCGCGGGGACCGAGTCGCGGGGGCCGAAGTTCACCATGTCCAGCGCGCCGACGGAGACGACCTGCGGGATCCCCGCCTCGGCGGCGGCGTCGAGGCGCTCGGGCCCCGCGCTCAGGACGCCGCCGACGAGTTCGTCCGCCCACTCAGTCGTGGTGACGTCGAGGACGCCGTCGACGACGCCCTCCTCGATCAGCGACTCCATGGCGCGGCCGCCGGTCCCGGTGGCGTGGAAGACGATGACCTCGTAGCCCGCGTCTTCGAGGTACTCGCGGGCGGTCTGGACGCAGGGCGTTGTGACGCCGAACATCGTGACGCCGACCGTCGGCCGGTCCTCGACCTCGACGTCCGGTTCGTTTTCGACCATCCCGACGACCGCGAGCGCGGCGTTCGAGATGACTCGCCGCGAGAGTTGGTTCAACCCCTCGATGTCGGCGACCGAGTACAGCATCATGACGTCGCGGGCGCCGACGTACGGTTCGGTGTCGCCCGAGGCCATCGTCGAGACCATCACCTTCGGGACCCCGACGGGCAACTCCCGCATCGCCGCGGTCGCGATGGACGTGTTCCCCGACCCGCCGAGACCGAGGACCGCGTCGAGGACTCCTTCGTCGTGAAGCCGCGTGGCGACCGCGGCCGCGCCATCGCCCATCGTCTCGATGGCCGCGCCGCGGTCGCCCGCCTCGCGCAGCGCCGCGAGCGTCGTCCCGGCGGCCTCGGCGACCTCGCTCGCGGCCGTGTCCGGGTCGAACGCCGGGTCGCCCACGACGCCCACGTCGACGACGTGGATATCGAGCCCCTGGGCTTCGATCACGTCGCGGGCGAACGCGATCTCCTCGCCTTTCGTGTCGAGCGTGCCGACGATCACGACGCTCACGGTCGCCACCTCCCGAAGCTGTGGGGGGCCATCAGAAGTCGATCTCCTTGAACTCGCGGGCCTGGTTCTCGATGGCCCCCTCGGTGGGCAGGCGCTCGATGCTCGACGCGCCGAAGAAGCCGACGACGCCCTCGGTGTTGTTCAGGACGTACTCGGCGTCGTCCGGCCAGGCGATCGGGCCGCCGTGGCAGATGACCATCACGTCCTCGTTGACTTCCTTGGCGGCGTCGCAGTGGGCCTGGACGCGCTCGGCGGCCGTCTCGAGGTCGAGCGCGGTCTCGGCGCCGATGTCGCCCGACGTGGTCAGGCCCATGTGCGAGACGACCACGTCGGCGCCGGCCTCGGTCATCGCGCGGGCCTGGTCCTCGTTGAAGACGTACGGACAGGTGAGCATCCCCTGGTCGCTCGCCTCGCGGATCATCTCGACCTCCTCGTCGTAGCCCATCCCCGTCTCCTCGAGGTTCTGGCGGAAGCCGCTGTCCTCGTCGATGAGTCCCACCGTCGGGAAGTTCTGGACGCCGGAGAACCCCCGACGTTTGAGGTCCTCGATGAACACGCCCATGTCGCGGAAGGGGTCCGTCCCGTTGACGCCGGCGAGGACGGGCGTGTCCTCGACGACCGGCAGCACCTCGTGACCCATCTCGACGACGATCTCGTTGGCGTCGCCGTAGGGCAGCAGGCCCGCCAGCGACCCGCGACCGTTCATCCGGTAGCGCCCGGAGTTGTAGATGATCAGCAGGTCGACGCCCCCGCGCTCGGCGAACTTCGCCGAGATCCCCGTTCCGGCGCCCGCGCCGATGACTGGTTCGCCGCTCTCGACGACCGATTCGAGTCGCGCCAGGGAGTCCGCACGGCTGAATTCCATGGTATGGTTCGACAGACGACCAACGACCTAATCAAGATGTCGGGGAGGTATCCAGTCCGGCCCCAGCCCCGGCGAGACGGCGGGATCCGGATACCTTCGAGGTGGTTCCCGAATCCGTCGGTCCGCGAATCAGATGCGAAACCTGACAGGTACGAACGCATAAGCGACGACGATGCGAACGGTTCGCACGCGACAATGGCAGACGAGCACTTCGTCGAGGGCGGCGACGTATCGACACAGCAGTTCGACTGGGGGACGCTCAAGTGGATGGCGACGCCCGAAGTGAACGGCTCCGAGCGGCTGAGCGCGGGCGTCGTCCAGCTCGAACCTGGGGAGGGCCACGACCTCCACGAACACCCCGACAGCGACGAGATCCTCTACTTCCTCGCGGGCGAGGGCGAGCAGACCGTCGACGGCGACACGCGCGAGGTCGGCGCCGGCGAGATGGTCTACATCCCCGAAGGGGTCGAGCACGGGACGCAGAACACCGGCTGGGAGACGCTGAAACTGCTCGCGGTCTACGCGCCGCCGGGTCCGGAGTCCGAACTGGCCGAGATGCCCGAGTGCGAGGTCCTCCCGCCCGGCGAGACTCCGACGCGCGAGGACTGACGCCCGCGATCCGAACTCGGCCGGCGAGCGGTCGCGTCCTCAGTACGGGTCCGCTTCGAGCGTTCCGTCCGACAGTTCGAGCGGGGCCGGCGGACCGACGGTCACGTCCGGCCGGTCGCGCAACTCGGCGGCGACCGGTTCGGAGACGACCAGCGAGTCGGGGTCCATCGTGCTCGGAATACGCGCGACGCGCAACTCGGCGGGGTCGGCGACGCCCGTCGTCGAGGCGGCGAGCAGGAGGGCGGTCGCGTCGTCCGGCACCACGAACGGGAGCTTCGCCCGCCGGGGCTCGCCGCTGGTGACGATGTTGACGTAGGTGTCCGCGAAGTCGACGGCGGCGACCAGATCCCGGTGGACGAAGTCCGCGAGGCCCATCCCGACGGCGTTGCCGTGGGAGGCCTCCGTCAGCGAGCGGGCGTAGACGCGGGTGATCGAGGGACTGTCGGGCTCGGCCTCGCCGTGGAAGTCGTAGCGCCCGAGGACGTTCGTGTCCATCCCGGTGCCGGACTTGTCCTTGCCCATCTCGTCGACGACGAGGAGATCCAGGTCGTCGACCGGGAGCGTCGCGAGGTGGTCGCGAGCGAGCGCGAGCAGTTCGGGCTCGCGGTCGAGCACGGCCGCCGCGTCGATCCCTTCGATCCGCGCGGCGCGGTGGTGGGCGTTCTCGACGAGCGCGATCCCGCCGACGACCGGCGTCTCCCGGCGCAACACCTCGTATCGATCGGCGATCACGTCGGCGAACTCCGTCGCGATGGCGGCGTTGTGCAGCGATTCGGCCCCGCGGTGTTTGCCGAGGCCGATCACGGCCATCTTCGCGAGGCCGCTCTCCACGTCCCCGCGGAAGTCGGTGTGCGGTTTGACGCGGTTTGCGAGCAGGACGGCGTCCGCGTCGAGGGCGTCGACGGCGGCGTAGACCGGCCGGCCCAGGTCGTCCTCGCCGACCGCCTCGACGGCCATCGACGAGCGGATCGGACAGCCGAGCGTCTCCTCGGTGATCCCCAGCGCCGCGAGCGTCTCGCGCTGGCCGTCGGCGGTCGCGCCGCCGTGGCTCCCCATCGCCGGGATCACGAACGGCTCGAACCCCCGCTCGGACAGCCGGTCGACCGCCGCCGCGAGGACCGCCGGCACGTCCTCGATCCCGCGGCTCCCGGCCGTTATCGCGACTTCGGATCCCTCGTCCAGCCCGTCGAACGCCGCGATCGCGTCGACAGCCTCGCGAGCGGCCGCCGCCACGTCGTCGACGGATTCGGGGTCGCGCTCGCGGTGTGCGACGGCGAACTCGGGCAGGTCGTCGACGGTGTGGTCGTTGCAGTCGGCCAACGCGTCCCCGTCGGGGAACTCGACGTCCATCAGTCGCTCCCGGCGTCCGGGGCGGGGGACTCGTCGGGGGCGCGCGCGTCGCGTCCGGCGCGGTTGCGGGCGATGCGTGCGGCGACTTCGACGGCGTCGACCATGCTCTTCTCGCTGGCGACGCCCTCGCCGGCGATGTCGAAGGCGGTGCCGTGGTCGACGCTCGTGCGGACGATCGGCAGGCCGACGGTGACGTTGACGCCGGAGACGGCGTCGTCGCTGGCGAATCCGAGCATCTTGATCGGGATGTGGCCCTGGTCGTGGTACATCGCGACGACGCAGTCGTAGGCGCCGCCGGCCGCCTGCGCGAAGACGGTGTCCGGGGATTCGGGCCCGTACACGTCCAGCTCGTCGGCGCGGGCGTCGTCGACCGCGGGTTCGATCTCGCTGCCCTCGGCGATGCCGAGGATGCCGCCGTCGCTGGCGTGGGGGTTCAGCCCCGCGACGGCGATGGTCGGCTCCTCGATCCCCAGGTCGCGCAGCCCCTCGTGGGTCACGTCGATCGTCGTCCGCACGCGCCCGCGACACACCTTGTTGCACGCCTCGGTCAGCGGGACGTGGGTGCTGACGTGGGTGACGATCAGGTCCGCGTCGACGCTCCCGTCGGCGGCCTCGCCCAGCCCCTCGACGAGCATCATCGCGTACTCGTCGGTGTCGGTGTAGTCGGCGAGCATCCCCGTGTGGCCGGCGTAGGTGCTGCCGGCACAGCGAGTCGCCTGCTTGTTGATCGGCGCGGTCGCGATGGCGTCGACGGCCCCGTCGGTCGCCAGCTCGATGGCGCGCTCGACGTATTCGAGGCTCGCCGCGCCGTAGTCCTCGCGGACCTCCCCATATTCGAGCGCTGCGGCGTCGACGTTGTCCAGGTCTATCACCGGGACGGTCGTGGGGTCGGCGCTCGCCGCAGTCGGCGAGTCGACGGCCTCGACGGCCAGGTCGGCCTCGCAGATCTCGACGGCCGCACGCATCACGTCGGCGTCGCCGACGACGAGCGGCGTCGCGGCGTCGCACAGGGCCGGGTACGCTTCGACGACTACCTCGGCGCCGACGCCGGCGGGGTCGCCCATCGTCACGGCGACGGTCGGTCGCTCCATGCTACCGACCCACCGCGTCCAGACAGTTGAGGATGGCCCTTTCCGTTCCGAAGCCGCCGGCCTTCGTGGCCACCCGCGTCCCCGTCGCCGGCCCGGTCGCGACCGTTCCGATCGGCACGCCCGCCGCGACCGCCTCACCCGCGAGATCGATGGCCTCGGCGTCGAGCGCGTCGAGGACCGCCCCCGCGGTGTCGCCGCCCGTGAGGACGAGTCCCGCCGGCGGGGACGCCTCGACGGTCGCCCGCGCGGCGGCGGCCAGCGCGGTCGCGACCCGGTCGGCGGCCGTCGCGTCCCCGCCCATCTCGCCGGCCGCCCGCTCGGCCGCACGCACGTCCTCGGCATCCGTCGCGGCGGTCACGACCGCCCGCCCCCGCCAATCGAGCAGCGCGGAGAGCGATTCGGCGGCCGCGCGGCCCGCGCGCTCGGGCTCGCGGACGGCCGCCGCGGGGTCCAACCGGACGAGCGCGTCGTCGTCGACCGTCCCCAACTGATCGAGCGTTCGCTCGTTGACGCTCCCGACGACGCCGAGGACGCCCGCGCTCCTCGGATCGGCCGCCGGGTCCGCGCTTCCCGCCGCCCCCTCGGGCGGGTCGCCCGGCACGCCGACGTGAGCCGCGAGCCCGCCGCTGCCGACGTACAGCGCCGGTTCGTCCAGCGACGCCGCGCCCGCCGCGATCGCTTCGAGGTGGTCGTCGGTCCGGGCGTCGCAGACGACGAGCGCCGGCCGGTCGCCCGCGGCGCGGTCGGCGAGACGCTCCGCGACGGCCGCCGCGCCGGTCGAAACGGTGTCGATGTCGAGGCGCGTGACGCGGTACTCCGAGGCGGCGAAGTACTCGCGGAGGTCGGAGTCGGCGACGCCGTAGCCCGCCTCGGCCAGCGGCGTCCCGTCGACGAAGTGGCGCCCGCCTTCGGTGGTGCGGCCGGTCGCCGGGAACGCCGGCGCGACGACGGCGAGGTCGGTGCCCGCGGCGGCGACGGCCCCGTCGACCCCGGCGACGACGTTCCCCCGCAGCGTCGAGTCGACCTTCTCGTAGACGAGGTCGGCGGGGTGGCTCTCGACCGCGCGGGTCACCGCCGCGGCGGCCGTCTCGGGGTCGGCGTCGCGGGTGTCCGTGTCGACGACGAGCACGTCGGATCCGGCGTCGGTGTCGGCGCGACCGGCGTCGGCCGACCGGCGGACCCGAACCTCCCGCCCGCGGGCGGCGAAGCCGTGGCCGGTGTCCATCGCTCCCGTCAGGTCGTCGGCGACGACCAGCGCGTTCGGCATTGGCGTGGCTTCCGCTCGCTCGCACTTAACCGGTCCGTCGACCTTCGCTCGCCGGCCGGCGACTTATTCGCCCGAAGACCGAACCGGTGACGTGACCGAACCGAACCGGGCGGCCGTCGAGGAGGCGGTCCGCGAGGGGGAGTCGATGGGCGGGCGCGACCTGGTCGAGCTGATCGAGCGCCACCACGACGGGGTGGGCGTCGAGCCCGAGACTATCGAGGCCTACGCGGCGGAACTCGAAGCGCGCGACGACTACGCCTTCGACGCCGAGGCGTTCCTCGCCGACGTGGACGAGCACACCACCGACGCCGACCGCTGGGCGGGCGGCGGCTACTACGAGATCGGCGACGACGTCGACGACCACCGGATCAGTCTCTTCCCGAAGCTGTGGCACGAGGAGCTCGGCGGGTCGACCGATGTCACCGAGTACGTCGCCTTCATCCAGGACGAGGAGCCCGAGTACCTCGACGACCTGGCGCTGGGCGGTCCCGGTCAGGGCGTGCCGAAACCGGCCGTCCTGCAGGCGCTCCAGCTCGTGGGCGGCGTCGACCGCCCGACCGCGCGGGAGGCGCTGACCGCCGCCGGCGACCGCGGCGACATCGTCCAGGACGCCGACCAGAACCCCGACGCCGACGTCTACCTCGCCGAGCGCGTCTCCGAGGACACCGCGTAGCGACCCGTCAACGCCGGGGGCGTGCCGAACGACCCCCGCTCGCGTCCGCTGAAACCGGAGCGACCGCGACCAACCGAACGGTTTTGCCCCGCCGGTCGCAGGCGGGAACGTGGACTACACCGTCTTCATGTCGACCGAGCCCACCGAACGGTGGGACCTCGCGAAACAGATGGGACTCTCGCGGGCCGTCTCGGGACTGCCGCGCGGCGCCGACGGCGACCCCTGGGCGTTCGAACCGCTGCTCGAACTGAAAAATCGGTTCGCCGACGCCGGGCTCGACCTGGCCGTGATCGAGGACCGGCCACCGCTGGACGACGCCATCCTCGGCCGGGAGGGCCGCGACGAGCAGATCGAGACCGTCAAGACGCTGCTGCGGAACATGGGGCGGGTCGGCATCGACGTGTGGTGTTACGTCTGGATGGCGCCGCTGAAGGTGCTCCGCACGTCGCGGTCGGTGCGCGGTCGCGGCGGGTCGCTCGTCACCCGCTACGACCACGACCAGATGGACCGCGGCCCCGAACTCCGTGGCGCCAGCGAGGCCGAGTTGTGGGCCAATCTCGAACACTTCCTCGAGGAGGTCGTCCCCGTCGCCGAGGAGGCCGGCGTCAAACTCGCGCTCCACCCTGACGACCCGCCCCACTCGCCGATTCGCGGCGTCGAGCGCGTCGTCACGAGCCCGGCGGCCTACCGGCGCGCGATGGACCTGTACGACTCGGCGTACAACGGGGTCACGCTCTGTCAGGGCAACTTCGCGGCGATGGGCGCGGACGTACCGGCGCCCATTCGGGAGTTCGACGAGCGGATCCACTTCGCGCACTTCCGGGACGTGGCGGGGACCGCCGAGTCGTTCACCGAGGTGTGGCACGACGAGGGACCGACCGACATGGCCGCGGCGATCCGGGCCTACGAGGAGATCGGTTTCGACGGGCCGCTGCGGCCGGACCACTGCCCGACGATGGCCGGCGAGGACAACGCCTCGCCGGGGTATCACGACAAGGGCCGGCTGTTCGCCGTGGGGTATCTGAAGGGGCTGCGCGACCAGTATCGGTCGATGGGCGGGGAGTAGCAGTCGGGGCAGCGAAGGGCTTTTGCTCGCTGCATACGACCGTATGCACATGTCCAAGAGTATCCGACTCTCGGAAGACGCCTACGCGCGTCTCGCCGCGCACAAGCGCGAGGACGAGACGTTCTCCGATGTGGTGCTCCGACTGGCCGGCGAGCGCTCGCTGCTGGACATCGCAGGCGTCCTCTCCGACGAGGAGGCCGACGTGCTTCGGGAGGCCGTCGCCGAGCGGCGCGAGCGCCGCAGTCGGGACCTCGACGCCGTTGCCGACAAGTTAGGTGAGTCGTGAGTGTTGCTCGACACCGCGTTTCTCATCGACCTGCTGAACGGAGACGACGGGGCGGTCGAGCGGGCGCGAACACTGGAAACGAACCTCGTCCAGCAGCGGATCTCGTCGATGACGCTGTTCGAACTCTACTACGGCATCGGCCGAGCGGATCAATCCGAAGCCGAACGCGAGGAGATCGAAACGGTCCTCGAATCGAAGCCGATCCATCCCGCCGACACCGCAGTGATGCGGAAAGCCGGACGCTTGGCCGGCGAGTTGGCCGCCGACGGGAACACTGTGGCCGACGGCGACGTGATCATCGGCGCGACGGCGGTCGTCGTCGACGAGCCAGTCCTCACTCGCAACGCCGCCGACTTCGAACGACTACCGGGCGTCGACGTCGAGACGTACTAACCGCTCAGTCGTCCGCGGGGTCGACGGCGCCCGCCGACCCCTCGCGGGCGGCGTCCCGACCGCCCCGTTCCAGCGCGTCGAGGCCACCGACGAAGTAGCCGACCATGTACGTGGCGAGGACGACGACGTGGAGTCCGATCTGGTCGGGGAGGTCGACGGCCGCGGAGAAGACGGCCTGGAAGGCGACGACGATCACGAAGAACTGTCCGGCCGCGGTCCACTTGCTGTCCTGCCAGCGGCCGCTCGAACTCGTGAACTCCGGGTGGGTGCGAACGATCCGGCCCGTCACGAGTCCGAGGACGAGCACGCTGGCGCCGGCGGCCCCGGCGATACCGGGATTCGCGTCGAACAACCACAGCCCGCCGCCCGTCGCGACGCCCAGCGCGACCGAGAGCAGCCGGTGCAGGAGCGGTCGGTTCATACGCGGTCGCTACGACCGCCGAGGGAAAAAGTCGTGCGGCTAACGGGACGTGCGGCGAGCGGCGTCAGACCGCGCCGGCGCGGGTCCTCACGCGGGGTCCAGGAGCGTCTCGCCGTCTTTCATGTGCTCCTCGACGGCGTCGAGATCGAGCGTGACGCCCAGACCCGGTTCGTCAGAGACGGGGATCGAACCGCCTTCGATCACGTCCTCCTCGACGAAGGTGTCCCAGTCGGGGTCGTCGCGGCCGTGCCACTCCAGCGCGAGGAAGTTCGAGACGGAGACGCCGACGTGGGCGCCGGCCATCGTCCCCAGCGGCGAGGAGACGTTGTGCAGCGCGAGCGGGATGTAGTAGTCGTCGGCGAGGTTCGCGGCCTTGACCGTCTCGCGCATGCCGCCGAACTTCGGCATGTCCGGCTGGAGCACGTCGATGCCCTGTCGCTCGACCATGTCGCGCACGCCGTGGGTGCGGAAGACGTTCTCGCCGGCGCAGATGGTGGTGTCGGTGGCCTGCGTGACCTCCCGTTGTACCTTCAGGTTCTCGGGCGGGACGACGTCTTCGAGCCACCACACGTCGTAGTCCTCGACGGCGGCGGCCAGCCGCCGGGCGCTGTCGCCCGCGTAGTTCCAGTGGCAGTCGAAGGCCACGTCGGCGTCGTGGCCGACCCGCTCGGTGACCGCCTCGACGACGCTGGCCTTGTAGTCGATGGCCTCGGCGTTGAGGTGGCGGTTGTGTCTGTCTTTCTCGTAGCGCTTGCTCGCGTCGAGGTCGAACTTGATGGCGTCGTGGCCCTCCTCGACGACCAGCTCGGCGGCCTCGGCGTAGCTCTCGGGCGCGTAGATGTCCCGGTCGTGTTCGTCCTGTTTCGCGCCCTCGAAGGCGCCGCCGAGGTGCGCGCCGGCGTGACAGTCCACGTAGATCCGCGCCTCGTCGCGGTAGGCTCCGCCCAGGAGTCGGTAAGCCGGCTGTTCCTCCAGCTTGCCGGCCAGGTCGTGCAGGGCGATGTCGATGCCCGAGATGGCGCTGACGGTCGCGCCCGCCAGCGACCCCGTCGCCGAGTGGATCTCGTAGAGACTGTGGACCAGCGGCTCGATATCGCGGGGGTCCTCGCCCTCCAGCCACTCGGCGGAGTCCTCGACGATATCGCCGACGCCCGGGCCCCAGTAACACTCGCCGGTGCCCGTCACGCCCGCGTCCGTATAGATGCGGACGAACGTCCACGTCCAGTCCGCGTCGACCTGTGTCGCCTGTACGTCCGTGATCTCCACGTCGGTCATAGCGCCCCCTTTCGAGGCCTCCGTAATCAACGTCGGGGCGTCCCATCAGCCACCTGTCGCGTCTCCCGCCCACTCCCGGAGAGTCCTTCCGCCGCCCGGCGAACGGCCCGCGTCGTTCCCCTCGCTGGCCGCCCGCCGACCCCCCGCCCCGCGCTCGCCCGCGCCCACCGCGCTCGTCGCTCGCCCTCGCCGCCGCCGCGTCGACCTGTCTCTCGAGATACAACACCGGTCGAACCCGTCGTAGTCGAACGACGAAACGGCGCGAGCGCCACCGAGTGGCGCCACTGGCGACGATCCACGTGACCGTCCCCCACCCACAGTGCCACGATAACCCGACGCACGGCCGTCCAGTTATCGCGGCCGGATCTTGACTAACGTTCGTGACGGCCGGAACAGTCACGGATCCGTCCCGTTTGATCGACGTTACTCGATGTTCGATCAGTTAATTGCCGGTTACTCCCGATGGGGCGTATGATTTTTCACGATCAGTGTATAACGATCACTCGTATGGGGTTCGGGAGCTACGACGAATCGGAACAGGAGAACCAGGAGCTAAACGCCGACCTCGAGGACGACGACGGCGTCAACACAGCGGAGAACACACACGACGGCGATGTCGAGTACGAGTTCGACGCGTCGAACGACGAACTGCTCGACAGGCTACAGGACATCAAAGAGAACACGTGAAACGCGGGGTTCGCGCCATCGGGGTGGCCGAATCCTATCGCACGGAGCACAGCACGCTGGCGGCCGCCGTCGTCCGCGCGAGCCGCGTCGCGGACGGGCTCGCCTTCGACACCTGCGCGGTCGGCGGCACGGACGCCACCGAGACGGCGGTCTCGCTGGTCGACCGACTCGACCGCGGGGACGCGCGGTACCTCTTGCTGGCGGGCGTCGCGCCCGCGTGGTTCAATTTCTTCGACCTCCCCGAGATCCGCGAGCGCGTCGACCGCCCCGTCGTCTCGGTGGCCTTCGAGGACAGCGAGGGGCTGGAGGGGCCGCTCCGGGAGGCCTTCGACGGCGAGGCGCTCGACGAGCGGCTGGCCGTCTATCGCCGCCAGCCCGAGCGCCACGCCGTCGCCCTCGACGACGACACCGTCTACGTCCGCGCCGCCGGCCTCGACCCCGACGAGGCGGCCGAGGTGGTTCGGGCGTTCACCCCCGAGGGCGGTCGGCCCGAGCCGTTGCGGGTCGCCCGGCTGGCCGCCCGCGCGGCCGACGAGCGGTTCGTCGGCGGCAGGGAATCGGACGGCGTAGACGGTGCGGACGGCGCGGACGGCGCGGACGGTGGCGGCGACGCCTGAGTCGTCGGCCGCGCGGTACGGCGAGTCGGTCGCCGAGACCGACCCGATTATGGTCGTGCCGGGCGACTCCCGTCTCATGAGCGAGGCCGAGATGGACGGACTCGACGTGGTCGCCTGCGAGCGCTGTCCCGACCTGGTCGACTGCCGCAGCCGCATCGTCAACGGCGTCGGCCCGGCCGACGCGGATCTGTTGTTCGTCGGCGAGGCGCCCGGCCAGCACGAGGACGAGGGGGGCGAGCCGTTCGTCGGGCGCTCCGGCGACGTGCTCGACGACGCCCTCCGCGACGCCGGACTCGACCGTGGCGACGTGCGCATCACCAACTGCGTCCGCTGTCGCCCGCCCGACAACCGCGACCCGACCGACGACGAACTCTCTAACTGTCGGGGCTACCTGGAGACCGAGATCGACCGCGTCGACCCCGAGGTCGTCGTCACGCTCGGGAAAGTCCCCGCCGAGCACCTGCTGGAACGGGACGTGGCCGTCACCAGCGAGGCCGGCGACGTCGTGGAGGCCGAGATCGCCGGCGAGCGCCGGCGCGTGCTGGTCTGCGTCCACCCCGCGGCCACGCTGTACGACCCCTCCCAGCGCGACACCTTTTCGTCGACGCTCGAGCGAGCGGCGGAGTTCACCGACGAGTCCAGCGGTCAGTCCCGTCTCGGCGAGTTCTGAACGGTCCGCGGCCGCACTCGCAGTCCTCGCCCGGACGGAAAGCGACTTTACCGGGGTCGCCGTATCGGCGGGTATGAACACGCGACAGACCGCGGCCGAGGTCGTCGTGGTCGACTACGGGCTGGGAAACCTCCGTAGCGTCACGCGCGGGCTCGAACGCGCGGGCGCCGCGGTCGAACTCAGCGACGACCCCGCCGACTTCGACGGCGCCGACGGGGTCGTCCTCCCGGGCGTCGGCGCCTTCTCCGAGGGGATGGACAACGCCGGCCCCTTCCGCGACGCGCTGGTCGAGCAGGCCGACGCCGGCACGCCGCTGTTCGGCATCTGTCTCGGCATGCAGATGCTGCTCACCACCAGCGAGGAGGCCGAGCGCGAGGGGCAGGGCGACGTGGAGGGGCTGGACCTGATTCCGGGCCGCAACGTCCGCTTCCGGGGCGACCTGAAGGTGCCCCACATGGGCTGGAACGAACTCGACGCCACCCGCGAGCACCCGATCGTCGACGGCGTCGACAGCGTGGCGTCGGAGGCGCCACGGGCAGACGGAGCCGGCGGCTCCGTCGACGGCGAGCACGCCTACTTCGTCCACTCCTACTACGCCGAACCCGACGACGAAGCGGCGGTTGTCGCCACCACCGACTACGGCACCGACTTCGCCTCCGTCGTCGCGAACGAACGCGGCAACGTCTTCGGCACGCAGTTCCACCCCGAGAAGTCCGGCGAGACCGGCCTGCGTATCCTGCGGAACTTCGTCGACATCTGCGTCGACGGGGTCTGAGCCGCACGAGACGCGGCCGCTCGCGCCGGTGGCTACTTACCGCTCGCTGTCGTCTCCGCTCACTATGTTCCCAGCGCTGGCGGCCGTCGCGGATCCGTTGTTCCAGGTCGACGTGAACGTCGATTTCAACCCGGTCGCCAACGTCGTGGGGAGCGCTGTCGGCACGTTCCTGACGACGCTGATCGTCGGTGCCATCCTCGTCGCTATCGCGCCCGCGTTCCTCGAAGACCGGATGGCCGCGGTACTCGACGACCCCGTCGGCTCGTTCGTCTACGGCGTCCTCGTCCTGATATTCCTGGCGCTGGCCATCCTCGTCCTGTTCGTCACGATCATCGGTGTCGTCGTCGCGCTCCCGCTCGCCCTGCTCGCGTACGTCGTCTGGGCGGTCGGCGCGGCCGTCGCCTTCCTCGCCATCGCCGACCGCGTCGTCGACCGCGAGGGCGACGACTGGACGACGGCGCTCGTCGTCGCCGCCGCGATGAACGGCGGCCTCGTCCTCACCGGCGTCGGCGGCATTATCGCGTTCTGTATCGGTGCCGCTGGGTTCGGTGCCGTCCTCGAAGACCGGCTCTGAGGGGATATCGGGCCGTTCGGTGGCTGTATCGGGGTGTTCGGTGGCGGTGCCGGCGTGCCTAACTAGTAAGGTGTATCCATCATTGATACTGGCCACGTTCCTACAGGTATGTACGAGATAGAGGCCGACCAGCGGACGAACCGACTCCACCTGAGCTTCACCGGCCGGATGGAGCGCGAGGAGATGGAGACGGCGGCCGACGAGACGGTCGCGGCGGCCGAGCGCCTGCGCGACGGGTTCGACATCGTCAACGACCTCTCGGGGTTCACGCCGCCGTCGCCCGAGGCGGCCAAGCCGATCAAGCGCGCCCAGGCCGAACTGAAGGAGATGGGCGTCGACCGCGTCGTCCGCGTCACCGACGAGGAGACGAGTCAGGTCGTCGTCAACGCCTTCGAACGGCGTTCCCAGGACGTGGGATACAGCGGCGAGACCGCCGATTCGGTCGCGGAGGCCGAACGGAAGCTCGACGAGCGCGAGGTGTCGGGCTACGCGAGCGCCTGAACGCCGCGGACCTACGATCCTCCCGCCGGCCCCCGTTTCTCGCCGTCCGGCACGGTCAGCGTCGCCCGCGTCCCCTCGCGGGTGTCGAAGGAGAGGTCGCCGCCCAGCGCCGTCGCGCCCCAGTTGGCCAGCCAGAGGCCCAGCCCCGACCCGTGTTCGAGCGCCGACTCCGCCCCCGCGCTCAGCACGTCGAGTTCGTGGTCGGGCACGCCCGGCCCGTCGTCGGCGACGGTGACCGCCACCGCCCCGCCCCGGCGCTCGGCCGACAGCGTCACCGTCGGCGCCTCGCCGGCGTGTTCGAGCGCGTTCTCCAGCAGCGTCCCGACGACGACCTGCAGGACCGCCGGATCGGCCGTGACCGCGACCGCGTCGGCCTCGACCGTCACCGTCCCCGTGCCGTCGCCGTCACTCGCGTGCTCGGCGCGGACCGTCTCCAGCAGGGCCGCCAGGTCGACTCGCTCGGAGCGCGGGTCGCTGTCGAGGACGCGCTCGACGGTCCGGGCCTTCTCCCCGAGCGCGACCAGCTCCGCCGCCTTCGACTCGGCGCGGTCGAGCATGTCCCGGACGGCGGGGTCGTCGACCTCCTTCGCGGCGGCCTCGGTGAACCCCTGGACGACGGTCATGTCGTTGCGGAGGTTGTGCCTGAGGACGCGGTTGAGCACGCCGAGCCGTTGCTCGCGCCGGCGCTCGGCGGTCACGTCCTGGAAGACGACGGTGTAGCCGACGTGGGTACCTCCCGCGTCGGACAGCGGCGTCGTCGTCACCGTGAAAATCTGCCGCCGCCCACCGGACTGCACCGTCACGGCGTCCGTCTCGGTCGGGTCGGTCCCGTCCTCGCCGAGCAACGCCGCGAGCGGTCGCGTGAGCGCGGCCGACTTCCCGACGCCGAAGGCCCGTTCGGCCGCGCCGTTAAGCGTCACCACTCGCCGCTGCTCGTCGACGATCACCACCGGCGCGCCCAGGTCGTCGATGGCCGCCCGCTCGCCCACCCGCCGCGTCGCCGGGTGGAACTCGAACATGTCGCTCCCCACGAACGCGTAGGCGTCGAGCGCGACGTGCGGGAGGAAGGCGACGGTCACGAAACTCACCGCCGGCACCGGCCCGACGCCGTAGAGCCAGGCCAGCACCGCCGCGACCGGCGGGAACGTCGACAGCCCCACCGCCACGGCCTCCCGCCGGTACAGCGGCCCGTAGCTGACGACCGTGTCGAACAGCAACAGGCTCCCCACCGTGATCAGCAGGACCCCCGCCGTCGCCGCCAGCAGCGCCCACAACTGCATGTCGTAGGCCGCGCCCGCGACGCCTAGCACCCGAACCACCTCGAAGTCGCCCCAGGCGAGCCCGTGGACCGGGTTCGTCGCCCCGATCAGCCCGACGAGTATCGGGAACGCGGCGAACCCCCACCACGCTCGGTCGACGACGCCCCCGCGCCCGGTGTACGCCAGCGCGAACGCCAGGAAGTAGACGCCCGTCCCCGCCATCGTCGCCCACGAGAGTACCTCCAGCGCCCACCGCATCGGTTCGGCGAACGTCACCAGTGCGACGCCGTACGCCAGGCTCCAGGTCGCCTGTGCGCCCAGACTCGCCAGGAACCAGTCCGCGCCGGGCTTGCCGCGATAGCGCCAGAGATGGCGGATCAACAGCACCGTCCCGCCCGCGGCCGCGAACGACGCCACCACCGGCCACGGCGAGAGTACCATGGGTAGTACAGCGAGTACAGCTACTTCGGAATTTGGGTCCGGGCGTTCGCACCCGTTCGGTCCGTGTTGCGAACCCACTTCTGCGGCGGAGGGGTCCTCGCGCTCGCGGGCGCGTTGCGGGAATCCGCCGTCTGCTCACGGCGCCACGCGCCGTCTGCTCGCGCCTTTGGCCCGCTCGCACGGCCCGTGGGAGCTTCGCTCCCACGCTGTGCGCATGGTCCGGGGGACCGCCGGTCCCTCGCTACCGCAAAAACGGGGAGAAAGATGGCGGCGCGAGAGTTTAAGACCGAAAGCGGGACCACCGCCGGCTATGCACACGTTTCGCGACGTGGCGACGGCGGCGTACTGCCCGCGGAAGCTCTACTACCGCCACCGCGACCCCGCGGCCGACGAGGAGATCCCCCAGGAGGTTCGCGCTCGCCGGGACCTGGCCTTCCGCTACCCGGAACTGCTCGAGTCGGACCCCGAGATCCAGGCCGCGCCGATCGAGGTGACGCCCACGCAGTACCGCTCGCGACTCGGCCGCATGCGGGCGAGCCTCGACGCCTGGGACGGCCTGGTCGACCCGGCGGGCCGGGAAGTGCTGCTGGAGGGTCGGGAGTGTCGCGGAATCGCCCACAAGGTGCTGGACGGGCCGCCGCGGCCGTCGCTGGTGTTCGCGGGCGCTCCGCCCGAACAGGGGGTCTGGGAACCCCAGACCGTCCGGCTGGTCGCCGCCGCCAAGGCGCTGGCCTGGGAACGGGAGACGACCGTCGAGAGCGCCTTCGCAGAGTACCCCGCCTTCGGCGTCGTCCGCGAGGTCCCGCTCACGACGCGTCGGAAGGCGACCTACCGCTCGGCCGTCCGCACCGCCGACGCCATCGACGGTCCGCCCTCCCGGACCGCCAACCGCGAGAAGTGCTCACCGTGCGACTATCAGGGCCAGTGCGGCGTGACGACGCGGTCGCTGAAATCGATGCTGTGAGCGGCCGCGCGGTCGGTCGCGCTCGGATCACCGGCGACTCGCCGGGCCGGTTCGACCCCCCGGTTTCGGGTCGAACTACTCGGCGTCGGCGTGCTCGGAGAGCCACGCTCCGATCTCGTCGGCCATCGCGCCGCGGCGGTGGATCTCGCCCGATTCGGCGTCGACGACGGTGCTCTCCATCCCCTCGGTGCGGCCGCCGTCGAGGACCGCGCTCACCCGTTCGCGGACCTCGTCGCTCAGCTCGGAGAGTTCGCGGACGCTCCCGGTCCCCGAGAGATTCGCGCTCGTGGCGGTCACGGGCGTCTCCGCCGCCTCGAACAGGTCGAGCGCGAGGTCGTGGTCGGGCACGCGGACGCCGACTTTCTCGCGGCCGGCGGTCAGCACGTCGGGGACGACTTCGCGGCGCTGGACGACCACGGTCACGGGACCGGGCAGGAACTCGCGCATGAACGCCAGTTCCCGGTCGGTCGGGTCGACGTACTCGGTGGCCCGTTCGACGCTCGGTACGCCCAGCGAGACCGGTTTGTCGCGGTCGCGACCCTTCGCGTCGAAGACCCGCTCGACCGCGTCGGCGTCGACGGCGTTCGCCCCCATCCCGTAGACGGTTTCGGTGGGATAGACCACGAGGTCGCCCGCCTCGATCGCTCGTGCGGCCCGCACCACGTCGCTCATTGTCGGATTTCTGTGGGTCGACGGGATAAGCGTGACGCGACTCGATCGGTCGGAGCGACCTCTGCCGTAGATTCCAGTAGGCGTTGAAAGCCCTCGACCCGCTCGCTAAGCTGGAGTCGGGACCGCACTTGACGGGAAGCGATGAAAGCCCTCGACCCGCTCGCGGTCGCTGGGCGACATATCCGCGCTCTCCGCATCGCCCGCGCGGATAGGGGTCGCTCAGACGACTAAAATGGACGCGAGCGCGCCTCGCCCTTTCAGTCCACCAGGAGAGCAAGCTCTCCTGAGCCCTCGTTCGCTTCGCTCACGAGGACGCCAGGGACCGCACGGCACCGCAACAGCAGACCACCCCGCGCAGCACCGCAGACGGCCACGAGCCTCCCCAACCGATTCCTTCGCTCGCGGTGCTCGCTCAGTCATCCCTCGCACGACTGTTTCGAGCGGCCCGCCAAGCGGCGGGCACGCTCGACAGCGCGCGCCACAGCGGGTATCTCCCGGTCCGATTCGCCAGTCGCGAACTCGTTCTCAGTCGTCGGCTTCGGCCTGTTCGGCGCGGGGAACGGTCACGTCGGTGAGGTTGGCTTCGATCTCCTCGCGGCGGTCCTCGAACTTCCCGGGGAGGACGAGCCGGCCGCCCAGGTCGTCGAGCGGTTCGTCGCTGGTGTAGCCCGGCTCGCTGGTGGCGAGTTCGAAGAGGACGCCACCGTGCTCGCGGAAGTACACCGAGCGGAACCAGTGGCGGTCGATCTGCTGGGTCGGGCTGAGCCCGCGCGATCGGACGGCCGAGCGCATGGCTTCCTGGTCGTCGTCGGTGGGCGTCTGGAAGGCGACGTGATGGACCGTGCCGTGGCCCTGCCGGCCGCCCTGGATCGTGGGGAGCACGTCGACGTACTGCCCGACGGTACCGGTCGCTTCGAAGCGGGTGCGCTCGTCGCCGGGCGTGTCGCCCTCGGCTTCCTCGGTGCCGACGCGTTCGAGGCCCATGGCCTCCAGCAACTCCTCGGTGGGCTGGGGGTCGGCGAGCCACAGCGTCACCGAGTGGAACCCGCGGATGGCGGCCTCCTCGGGGACGAACTCCGTCCAGGGGACGGTCGGGTCGTCGTCGCCGATCTCGGTCTCGACCAGTTCGACGGGGAGGCCGTCGGGGTCCTCGAAGGGGAGGACCGTCTCACCGAAGCGCTCGACGCGGTCGTCGTAGTCGACGCCGTGGTCGTCGAAGCGGTCCTCCCAGTAGCCGAGACTGCCCTCGGGCACGCGGAACGCCGTCCGGGAGACCTGGCCGGAGCCGACCTTGCCGCGGGACATCCCCTCCCAGGGGAAGAAGGTCATGCTCGTGCCGGGGGTCCCCTCCGCGTCGGCGAAGAAGAAGTGGTACGTTTCGGGGTCGTCCTGATTGATCGACCGTTTGACGAGCCGCAAGCCCAGAGTCTCGACCCAGAAGTCCATGTTGCGCTGGGGGTCGCCCGCGATACACGTCACGTGGTGGATGCCCGGTGTCGGGTTCGGATCTGCCATTGCTCCCGGTAGGGACTCGCGATACTTCAATAGGCGCTGACATCGATGTCACCGGGTCCCGCCGGTGTCCGTACCGCGCGCGGCGTCGGTCTCCCCCCGGTCTACAGCTCGTCCATCGCCGCTTCGACTTCGTCGTAGTCGGGGAACTCGGGCCATTCGCCGGCGACCCAGGCGTACTGAACGACGCGCTCCTCGTCGAGAACGAAGACGGCCGGGCGCGGTTCGGAGATTCCGGCCATCCCGTCCAGGTCGTTGACGATGTCGAACGCCTCTGAGACCTCGTTGCTCGGGTCGGAGTACAGCCGGGCGTCGACGCCGCGGTCCTCGATCAGGTCGGCGTGCTCGTACGGCGAGGAGATCGACAGCCCGACCACCTGGCAGTCGTCGCGGTCGAGCCACCCGCGGTCGCGGACCTCGTTCCAGACGTAGGTGGCGGGGAACGCGCCGTCCATCGAGTGGAACAGGAGGACGACGGGCGCCTCGTCGGTCAGCGTCGAGAGCGACACGTCCTCCCAGAACTCGGAGCCGACGAGCGGGCGCTCGAAGTCGGGGACGCGGTCGCCTTCCTCGGGGTGGTCGGTCTCGGGCAGGTCGACCACCTCGAAGGGCAGGTCCATTCAGGCGCCCCCCTTCGAGCGCTCGCCGTAGGTGGCCTCGAGGTACTCGACGATGTTCCCGCTCTCGGACATCGTGACGCCGGTCGACTCGTCGACGATGGCCGGCACGGAGCGCTTGCCGGTCAGTCGCTGGACGGCGTCGCGGTCGCTGTGCATCGGCTCGACGAACCGCGAGCGGTAGTCGAGGTCGTACGCTTCCAGCCGGCGGACGACCCGCTCGCAGAACGGGCAGGCCTGCAGCCGGTAGAGCGTGATGGCTGGGTCGCTCATCTGGCCGGAGGTAGGGCCAACAGCCGGGTAAGCGCTTCGCCCCCGGCAGCCCCCGACGGGGGCGGTCGGGACCGTCTTCAGGTCCCGACGGCGCCCACCTGCACCTTCCAGAGGTCGGCGTACTTCCCGTCCAGATCGAGCAGCTCGTCGTGAGTGCCCTGTTCGACGATCCGGCCGTCGTCCATGACGACGATGCGGTCGGCGTCCCGGACCGTCGAGAGGCGGTGGGCGACGACGAAGGTGGTGCGGTCCTCGGTCACCGCGTCGAGCGAGCGCTGGATCAGCACCTCGGTGCGGTTGTCGACGTGGCTGGTCGCCTCGTCGAAGATGAACATCGGCGGGTCGGCCAGCAGGACCCGAGCGAGGGCGATCCGCTGGCGCTGGCCGCCCGAGAGCATGACGCCGCGCTCGCCGACCTCGGCGTCGTAGCCCTTCTCGAGGTCGCCGATGAACTCGTGGGCGCCGGCCTCGCGAGCGGCGGCCTCGATGTCCTCGTCGGTCGGATCGCCGCGCTCGCGGCTATCGCCGTCTTCTCGCGGGCTCCGCCCGCTCGAACGGCCCGCGGAGTCTTGCTCCGCGCTGCTCGCGTCTTCCGAGGCCTCCCGGCGGTCGGCCTCGCTCACCGCGTACGCGATGTTCTCCCGGATCGTCCCGGTGAACAGGAACGGGTCCTGGGCGACGTAGCCGATCGAGGTGCGGAGGCTGTCGCGAGTGATCTCGCGCACGTCGGTGCCGTCGACGCGGACGCTCCCCTCGCCGGGGTCGTAGTACGCCTGCAGGAGCTTGAGCAGGGTGGACTTGCCCGCACCGGTCTCGCCGACGAGGCCGACGGTCTCACCCGGTTCGACGTCGAGGTCGATGTCGCTGAGGACGCGCTCGTCGGTGCCGGGGTAGGCGAAGGACACGTCCTCGTACTCGACGCGGCCCTCGGGGTCGACCAGTTCCGTGCGGCCCTCCTCGCGGGGCGGTTCCATGCGCTGGACGCCGAGGATGCGCTTGGCGGAGGAGGTGGCGCCCTTGTAGAGGCCGGTCACCCAGGCGAGGAAACGGACGGGCATGACGAGCTGCTGGGTGTAGTACATGAACGGGACGAGTTCGCCGGCGGTGATGGTGCCCGGGAACAGCCAGAAGCGGCTGTCGATGGCCCACTCGGTGCCGACGAACAGCGTCGCGACGAAGGCGACACCGGCGAGCATCCGCAGCGCGGGCTGGTGGCCGACGCCGACCATGTGGGCGCGCCAGCTGGCGGTCCGGTGGGTCGCCGACCGGTCGGTGACCCGCTCGGTCTCGTGGCGCTCGCCGCCGAAGGCCTTCACGGTCTGGATACCGCTGATGTTCGTCTCCAGCAAGGCGTTCAGGATCCCGGTCTCCTCGCGCACGTCGTCGTTGCGCGCCTCGTGGCGGGCGCCGAACCAGACGTTGGCGGCCAGCAACACCGGTGCGACGGCGACGGAGATGAGCGCCAGCTGCCAGTTCAGCAGGGCCATGTAGACGACCGAGCTGGCGAACATCGCGACGGCGACGACCCCGAGGTTCGGTCCGACCTCGAGGAACTGCTCCAGGGAGTTGACGTCGTTGTTGAGGACGCTCATCACCTCGCCGGTCTGCTGAGTGTCGAAAAAGCCCATGTCCAGCCGCTGGACGCGGTCGAAGGCGTCGACCCTGATGCGGTGGAGGGTGCGCTGGGCGAACAGGAAGAGGGCGTACTCGGCGAAGATGCCGAAGGTCATGTCGACGAGCTTCAGGCCGACCAGCAGCGCGACGGTGAACGCGAGCATCCCGGTCGGGTCGGCCGGGATCCACCCCGCCGGAACGAGCGGCAGGTCGTAGCTCATGCCGTTGAACATCGCGTCGAAGGCCAGCCCGACGATGAACATGTCGAGGTTCGAGAGGAACTGCGCGGCCACCGACGACGCGGCGCCGGCGCCGAGCCACCGCAGGTTCCCCCGGCCGCCGTCGCGCAGCAGCGACGGGAGCGGCCGGCGCACGTCCTCCGCGGCCGCCGCGATGCGCCCGCGTTCGGGGCCGTCCGCGGCCGCCTCGGAGTCGGCCTCGCCCTCCCCGCTCGCGGTGTCCGAGGACTCCCTTCGGTCGTCCTCGCTGTCACTCATCGCGACACCTCCCCGTCGACCGCCGACTCGATGCGCTCTGAGGGGCGGTCCTCGGCGCGCGCCCGCTGCAGGAACGCCTCCGAGACGGCGTCGGTGTCGCCCACCTGCACCCGCCACAGGTCGGCGTAGAGCCCGTCGCGCTCGAGTAGTTCCTCGTGGCTCCCCTGCTCGACGACCCGGCCGTCGTCGACGACGACTATCCGGTCGGCGTTGCGCACGGTCGACAGCCGGTGGGCGATGGCCAGCGTCGTCCGTTCGCCCGCGAGCGCGTCGATGCTCTCCTGGATCTGTCGTTCGGTCTCGTTGTCGACGTGGCTGGTCGCCTCGTCGAGGACGAGGATCTCCGGTTCGCGCAACAGGGCGCGGGCGATGGCGACCCGCTGGCGCTGGCCGCCCGAGAGGCTCTCGCCCCGCTCGCCGACCTGCGTGTCGTAGCCGTCGTCGAGGCCGGTGACGAACTCGTGGGCGCCCGCGAGTCTCGCGGCGTGTTCGATCTCCTCGTCGTCGGGGTCGTCCACCGCGTAACCGATGTTCTGTCGGATCGTCCCGTAGAACAGGAACGGGTCCTGGCTGACGTAGCCGAGGTGATCGCGCAGGCTGCGGGGTGACACGTCGGTCACGTCCCGGCCGTCGACGGCGACGCTGCCCGCGTCGGCCTCGTAGAAGCGAAAGAGGAGCTTCGTGATCGTCGACTTGCCGGCGCCGGTGGGGCCGACGATGCCGACGAGCGAGCCCGGTTCGGCGGTGAAGCTCACGTCCGTGAGTTGCTGTTCGTCGCTGCTCTCGTAGGAGAAACTCACGTCGTCGTACTCGATGCGGCCCTCGCGAACGTCGAGGTCCGCGCCGGTCTCGTTCGCCTGCCGGTCGGTCTCGAGGACGGCGACGATGCGTTTGCTCGACGCCAGCGCGTTCTCGTAGCTGTCGAGCACGTCGAGCATGAGCTGGCGGATCGGGCCGTAGAAGGACTTGCTGTACAGCAGGAAGGTCAGGAGCGTCCCGGCGGTCAGCGAGTGGCCCAAGACCGGCGGCGCCCCGTTGAGGTTGATGTAGGCGCCGATCGCGAACAGGCCGACGAACGAGAACGACGACACCGACCAGCTGCTGTAGTTGAAGATGAGCCGCAGGCGGATGACCGACCAGTTGCGGTCGCGGTACTCCCGGGAGGCGCCGGCGACGGCGTCGCGCTCGCGGTCCTCGCGGGCGAAGCTCTTGACCGTCGCGATCCCGTCGATGCTGTCCTCCAGGCGCGCGTTGATCCGGCCGACGCTCTCGCGCACGTCCTCGTAGACGGGTTCGACGCGGGTGGTGTACCAGCGGCCGAGCAGCGCCAGCCCGACCGGGAGGACGAGCAACAGCGCCGCCAGCCGGACGTGCAGCGTCGCCATGAACGCGAAGGCGACGGCGATCTGAGTGACGAAGCGCAGCCCCTGGACGGCGTTGTTGCCGAAGCCGTTCAGGTTGCTCACGTCGTTGTTGAGGACGCTCATCACGTCGCCGGTCTGGCGGCGGTCGAAGAAGTCCATCTCCCGGCCGACCAGCGCGTCGAAGGTGTCGACCCGGACGTCGTGGAGCGTCCGCAGGCGGGCGGTGCCGGCGACCCGTCCCGAGAGCCAGCTCAGCGCGCCGTCCAGCGCGAAGGCGGCGACGAGCAGCCCGACGGTGAAGGTGACCTGCCCCTCCGTCGTCGTCGGGATCACGCCGTCGGGAACCAGCGGGAGCGAGTACGAGGCGCTCGACAGGAGGATAGCGTCGAGCGCCACGCCGACGACCAGGGCGGGCACGCGCTGGGGGACCTGCGCCAGCGCCGTGCCGACGATGGCGACGGCGTAGCGGGCGCCGTAGGGGCGGGCGTACCGGCGGACGAGGTGGACCAGCGGGTTGCCGACGTGGTCGGGGGCCTCGTACTCGGGCGTGTCACTCACGGTGGATCACCTCGGGGGCGGTGGCGCGGGGTACGATCCGCTCCCGACGGGCGACCCATATCGCTACCGGTGGTGTGAGTGTCGTTAGCGCACGCGACGGAACCGCTCGTCGGCGAGCGGGTCGGCCGGCTCACGCGCTATCCTCCGCGAGGTAGTCGTCGACCATCGCCTCCAGGCCGTCGAGAACCGGCCGGACGCGCTCGTCGTCGGCGAAGATGGCGTGGCGGTTCTGGCCCGAGCGGACGGCCGCGACGAAGGTGACCGCGAACGGTTCTGGGTCGACGGCGCGGAACTGCCCGGACTCGATCCCCTCTTCGACGGCGTCGGCGACGAACCTCTCCAGGAACTCCGAATCGTACTCGACGGCCTCGCGCAGCCGGTCGTCGTAGGGCGCCTGGGCCTCGATCTCCAGGAGCATCCGCGAGAACTCGACGGCCTCCTCGAACTCCTCGCCCTCCGGCGTCCTGAGCATGTACCGGGCGAGTTCCAGCAGCCGCTCGCGGGGGTCGTCGCTGTCGGCCCGCTCGCGGACCTCGTCGGTCAGGTGGTCCAGCCCGTTCGTGAACATCGAGAAGACGAGGTCCTCTTTCGTGTCGTAGTAGTAGTGGACGAGCGACTGGCTCACGCCCGCCGCGTCGGCGACGGCCTGCGTCGTGAACTCGTCGAAGCCGCGCTCGACCAGCACGTCGAACGCCGCCCAGCGGATCTCGTCGGCCGTCGAGGGCTCCTCGTCCTCGCCCCCGCCCGCCGGCGCGTCACCGCCGCCCGTCGTCGCGTCGGCCGATCCGTCGTCGGATCGGTTACCGCCGTCGTCCGGCGGATCCGCCTCTGTCGTCGCGCTCGCGTCCGCGGCGTCGTCCGTCATGCTCTTGATTGAGTACTCAATCAAATAAATGGCTGGCGGTCGCGGAAGCGGCGACCCCTACTGCCGGCCCCCGCGTCGGGGAGTCAGTCCGCGGGTGCGGCCGCGGGTTCGTCCTCCTCGACGACGGTGTCGGTCCAGGTGCCACGGAGGAACCAGGCGCCGACGATCAGCGCGCTCCCGACGTGCATGATGGCGATGGCCCACCAGGCGCCGGTGGTGCCCATGTCGAAGTTCGTCACGAGGATCCACGCGGGGACGACCTGCATGCCCCAGACGGCGGTGACCGACATGACCATCGCGGCGCGGGTGTTGCCGGCGCCGTTGAAACAGCCCTTGATGACGTGGAAGGTGCCCATGAACGCGAAGGTGGGCGCGACGATCAGCATGTACGTCTCGCCGATGTCGACGATCCGGCCGGCCTCCTCGCCGGAGATGAACACGCCGACGATGTCGCGGGCCCAGTAGATCCCGACGGCGCTGACGACGACGTAGGCGGCGACGAGCATGCCGACGGCGAGGTAGACGGCCTTGCGCGCCCGGTCGGCCCGCCGCGCGCCGAGGTTCTGCCCGACCGCGGTCTCGACGCCCATCCCCAGTCCCACGGCGGGCAGAAACACGAACGAAGTCAGTCGGGCGGTGATGCCGAAGGCGGCGACGGCCGTCGAGCCGATGACCGCGACGATGGCCGTCATCGCGGTGTAGGAGAGCGCGCCCGAACTCTGCTCGATGCTCGCGGGATAGCCGATCTCGATGATCTTCCGGACGGTCGCCCGCTCCAGGCGCAGGTCCGCGAGCGACAGGGAGAGGCCGAGTCGCCCCGAAAAGAGGAGCGCGACCCCGGGTACCGTCGCGAGCGCCCGCGAGAGGATGGTCGCCATCGCCGCGCCTTCGACGCCGTGGCCACGGAAGCCCGTCGCGGCGAGCAGATCCGCTTCGAGCCCGCGAGCGCCGAGGATGCCGAACAGGGGGTTGTCGGCGAACCCGAAGATGAACACGGGGTCGAGAACGACGTTGACGGCGACGCTGACGGCCATCAGGTACATCGGCGTGCGGGTGTCGCCCCACCCGCGCAGGAGCGACTGGAAGACGAAGAAGCCGAACATGAACCAGACGCCGAGGAAGATCACCCGCATGTACTCGAGCGAGTAGGCGAACACCGTGGTTCCGGGCTCGGCGCCGATGAGCCGGAGGAACGCGGGCGCGAGCAGGTAGCCGACGGCACCGAGCGCCAGCGAGAACAGGGTGACGAACGCCAGCGTCTGGCCGGCGACCTCGTTGACCCGTTCGAGGTTGCCGGCGCCCTTGTGCTGGGCGACGAGGACGCTCCCCGCCAGCGTGAGCCCGCCGCCCAGCGAGATGAGCACGAACACGGGTGGCCAGGAAAAGGAGAGGGCGCTGACGGCGTCGCCGCCGAGCCGCCCGACCCAGAAGGTGTCGACGAGGTTGTAGACGACCTGCAGCAGCTGCGTGAAGACGATCGGCGCCGACAGCGCTACGAGCGGGCGCAACAGCGACCCCTCCGTGAGGTCGTAGTCGCTGTCGCGGCCCGGGTCGCCCGGCGTGTCCTCCGCCGGGCGGTCGTCAGGCGCATCCTCGGACGAGGCGTCCGGCTCGCCGTCCGACGACTCGTCCGCCGTGTCCGTCACGCGGTCACGCCTCCCCGTCCTCGGCGCCGTCGGTCGCGTCCGACGGTCGGCTGCTCGCGGGTCGTTCCTCGCTCGCGGCTCCGCCGCTCGCTTTCGAGGCGCTTTGCGCCTCGCTCTCCCCGCTCGCGTTCGAGGGCTCGCTTCGCTCGCCCTCGCTCGCCATCAGCAGGTCGTCGATCAGGTACTGTTCGATCCCGGCGAAGGCCTCGTCGGTCGGGGCCGCGTCGCCGAGGATCACGTCGTGCGATTGGGCGCCCTCGATGGTCGAGCGGAACAGCGCGGCGTAGCGCTCGGGGTCGACGTCGCGGAACTGGCCGGTCTCGATCCCCTCGCGGACGATGTCGGCGACGACGCCGCGGATGAGCCGGTCGTTCTCGACGAGTTGCTCCTGCAGGTCCGGCTCGAAGGGGGCCTGAGCGCGCATCCCGAGCAGGGCGGTGTGGAAGTCGCGGGCGTCCTCGCGGTCGCCCAGGCCGACCACGACGATCTCGGCCATCCGGACGAGTCGCTCGCGGGGGTCGTCCGGACCGCCGTCCTCGACTTCGCCGATGAACTCGTCGAGCAGGTGCGAGAGGAACGCGACCAACAGGTCGGCCTTCGAGTCGTAGTGGTAGTGGATGAGCGACTTGCTCTTCTCGAACTCGTCGGCGATGGCCTGGACCGTCAAGTCGGCGTAGCCGTGTTTCGCGAGCGCGCGGAAGGTGGCGTCCATGATCGCCGCGCGCGTCGACTCGTCGCCGGACATATCTGACTGAATGGCCAGTCGATATATAAATACCCGTCGCTCGTCGGTCGCGGTTGGACAACAGTCAAGAGGGCTGACCCGAGAGCTACAGGGAACTGTGACGGACGACCGTTCGGCCGAGGAGGCGTCGGGGGCGGGCGACGAGCGGTCGCGTTCCGGCCCGCTGGCCCGGGCGGGGCGAGCCCTCGTCCCGGGGGTCGTCCGGCGCAACTACGCGCTGCAGTTCGCCGTCGCCTTTCTCCTGATAACCCTGCTCATCACCGGCGTCGGCGCCCTGAGTTACGTCCAGATACAGGACCTCACCCGCGCGGACGCCGAGCGGACGCTCCAGTCGACCGCGGAGTTGCAGGCCGACTCGGTCGGCGACTGGGCCGCCGGCGTGTCCGCGGACGCCCGGGGCGGCGCCACCTCCAACGTCTTCCGCGGCCGGGACCGCTCTCAGATACGGGGGCACCTGACGCGGTCGCTCCAGCGGGCCAGCCCGTACGTGACCGGGTTCCACTACGTCGAGACCGACGAAGACGCGGTCGTCGTGAGCACCACCCGGGACTACGAGGGGCGATCGGTGCAATCGATGAG
Organism: Halosimplex rubrum; assembly: GCF_013415885.1. Classification (NCBI taxonomy): domain Archaea; kingdom Methanobacteriati; phylum Methanobacteriota; class Halobacteria; order Halobacteriales; family Haloarculaceae; genus Halosimplex; species Halosimplex rubrum. The sequence goes on along the minus strand of NZ_CP058910.1, from coordinate 521,865 downwards.
CGAGTCCTGGGGGGCGCCGATCCAGGCGGCGACGACCGCCGAGGAGTGGGGCGTCTCGGTCGCCGACACCGCCTACGAGCGCGACGGACGGCGCCTGCTCGCGTTCGTCGTGCCCGTCTACGACGGTGCGCTCGTCGTGACCGCCGAAATCCCGCAGGAACACGAGCGGATCGACGGGACGCGGTCGGTCGTCGCCACCGAGGTCCTGACCCCGGCGGGCGACAACGTCTTCGCTCCGAACGACACTGGCCGACCGCACTCGACGGAGTCCACGGCGTTCTCTCGGGCCGTCGACGGCGTCGAGGGGGTGTACGAGGACCCCGCGAACGTGACGGCGTTCGCGCCCGTCGACGGCGTCGACTGGGTCGTGATGACGGTGGCCGCGAAGGCCGACCTCTACGAGGCCAGCCGGACCGTCGGCCGGAACGTGATCGTCCTCGTCGTCTCGTCGGTGCTCGCGCTCACCGCCGTCGGGGTCGTCCTCGGCTCGGGCACGGTGCGGTCGCTCCGGCGTCTCCGGCGCCGCGCGGAGGCGATGGAGGCCGGCGACCTCGACGTGGACCTGTCGACGGCTCGCGAGGACGAGATCGGGCGGCTGTTCGCCGCGTTCGACGGCATGCGCCGAGCGCTCGGGACACAGATACGCGAGGCCGAGACCGCCCGCGAGCGCGCCGAGCGGTCCCGGCGAGACCTCGCGCGCCAGAACGAACGGCTCGACCAGTTCGCCGGCACGGTGAGCCACGACCTGCGCAACCCCCTGAACGTCGCCAGCGGGCACCTCGAACTGCTAGAGCGGAAACTCGACGATCTCGGCGCGGAGGCGACCGAGTCGCTGGCCTCCCACGTCGAGACGATCGACGACGCGCACGTCCGCATGGAGTCGCTCATCGAGGACGTGCTCGCACTCTCCCGGCAGGGCGAGGCCATCGACGAGACCCAGCCGGTCGACCTCGAAACCGTCGCGCGCGACGCGTGGGCGACGGTCGACGACGGGGGAGCGTCGCTGTCGGTCGTCGGGTCCCGGACCGTCGCGGCCGACCCCGACCGCCTCCGGCAGGTCTTCGAGAACCTCTTCCGCAATTCCGTGGAGCACGGCTCCGCGGACCCGGCGTCGCGGGCCGGCGACTCGGCGCTCTCGGTCGAGGTGGGGCTCGCGGAGACGGGCTTCTACGTCGCCGACGGCGGCCCCGGCATCCCGCCCGAGGACGCCGACGCCGTCTTCGAGTACGGCCACACGACGGCCGAAGACGGCACCGGGCTCGGGCTGGCCATCGTCGAGACGATCGTCGAGGCCCACGGCTGGCGGATCGCCGTCGACGAGGGGTACGAGGCCGGCGCGAAGTTCGTCGTCTCCGGTCTCGACGAGGAGTGACCGCGGTCGCAGGCGGCGAGTCGGTCCCGCGCGGTCGGGTGAGCACTTCCGCTCCGGTGCCGACAGCCTTTAGCCGGCGAGCGGCGATTTTCGGGCAGATGGCGAACTCGAACGCGAAGGGCGACCGCCGCGAGCGCGAACTCGTCAACGAACTCGACGCGGCGGGCTTCGCGGTGATGCGCGCGCCCGCCAGCGGGAGCGCCACCGAGCGGGAACTCCCCGACGTGCTGGCCGGCGACGGGACGGACTTCTACGCCGTCGAGGCCAAATCCTCCGCCGGCGACCCCATCTACCTCGACGGCGAGGAGGTCGAGGCGTTGCTCTTCTTCTCGCGGAACTTCGGCGCCAAACCCCGCATCGGCGTCCGCTTCGACCGCGAGGACTGGTACTTCTTCCACCCCGGCGACGAGGCCGTCCACGTCACCGACGGCGGCAACTACCGCGTCAAGAAGGAGACCGCGCTGGCCCACGGCACCGACTTCGACGAACTCGTCGGCCACTCCGAGAAGGTCACCCTCGAGGAGGTGGCCGACGACGGCCCCGACCAGGGCACGCTGGACGTGCTCTCGGCGTTCGAACGCGGCGACCTCTCGAAGGAAGAGGCCGCCGAGATGCTGTAGGAACGACGAAATCGACGTGTTCCCGCAGGGGTGTCGTCGCCGTCAGGCCGTCACGCGCTCGCGCAGCTTCCGGTCGACGACCGCGGCGTCGTCGACCCGTTCGAGCCGCGACAGGGGGAACGAGTACCGGCGCGGCGACTCCCGGCGGGCGAGGTCGCCCAGATACACCGCTTCGACCACGGGATCGTCGGCGGGGTAGCCCTCGTTGGTGGCGTAGTCGGCGACGGTCTCGCCGACGCCCTCGATGACGGCGTCGTAGGCGCGCTCGGGCGTGACGCGGGCGACGACGAGGCGGTCGTCGGTCTCGCGGTCGCTGACCACGTCGCCGGGTTCGAGCCGGCAGGCGGGACAGAGGTCGGGCGGGCCCTCGTCTTCGGGGACGAAGGTGTCGATCCCGCAGGCGTCGCAGACGGCCGCGCGCTTGCCGGGGGCGGGCACGCGGCGAGTAGTGATCTCGATACCGACGCGGCGGAGGTGCTTGCACCGCTCGCCGCGGATCTGGTGGTCTGGGCAGGTACATGTACCCGCGGGCAGGTCGACGACGTAGGTCGCGCCGCTCGCGCTGTCGACGGCGTAGCGGCCGCCGCCCAGCGGGCGGACGGCCATGCGCTCGGTCCAGGCGCGCGCGGCCCGCTCGTCGAGCCGTCGAACGTCCGGTGCGAGTGCAGTTCTCCGGACCTGGGTAGGGGGACGTGTTTCGGACATAGGCGTTCGGACGCTGGTGATTCTCGCGACTGCGTCCACTGGAAACGTAGGTGACGAGCGTACCTAAGTCCGTCGCGGGTGTGCGCGCGCGAAAGACTATCGACGAGCGACTCGGCCGCGTCCGCCTCCGGTCGGCGACCGGTGAGCGCGCGCTTCGAAGCGCTTTTGCCCGGGCCGGGGAAAGCCACGGCCATGGAAATCGACCGGAAGTTCGCCGTCGAACTCGGGATCTCGGCGGCCTCGGTCGTCTTGTTCGTCGGTGCGGCCTACGTCGTCAGCGCTAACTACGCCGCCCCTGGCAACGCGACCGGCAACGGCTCGGCCGCGCCCGTGCTCCAGCCCGACGGCGGGCTCGTCATGGTCGGCGTCGTCGGCCTGTTCGTCCTCATCATGGCGCTCGCCGGACTGATCCTGTACCGCGCGAACTTCGACGAGGAGTAGCGCAGTTCCCGCTGGCCGGTCCGACCCCGCTCCCCGGCCGCTCAGGCTTCCGCGTCTCCGGCTTCGGCGTCCTCGGTCTCGGCGTCTTCGTTCTCGGCTTCGGCGTCCTCGGCCTCGGCGCCCTCCGCGTCGCCGTCTTCGCACCCCTCGCGCCAGTCGGTCAGGTCGTCCTCGTCCTCTTCGTCGAGGCGGTGTTCGTAGTAGTTCAGCGGATGGGACTCGTTGATCTCCTCGGTACAGATATCGTCCTTGCCGATACAGTCGCCGTAGGACTGCATCGTCGCACAGGCGGGCGGCGAGTAGTCGGTGGGGCTGGTCGCCCCGCGGATGTGGTCGACCTGATAGCGGGTCGCCTCCTCCCCGAAGCCCGGGTTGACCTGGAAGATATCGACGATCTCGTCGGTCGTCATCCCGATGCTGGTCAGGAACGAGGCGATGGCGAACCGCGAGTGGTGTTCGAGGTGTTCGCCCTGCTGGACCCGGTCGAGGAGGTGTTTCATGCAGGGCGGGAACAGTTCGGGGACGACGGTGTCGATGTCGCGGGTGAGGTCCAGCTCGGAGAGTCGCTCGCGCAGTTCCTCCGCCTCCGCGGCGAGTTCGTCGGCGATGGCGTCGGGGACCGAGAGGGGCAGTCCGTCGTCGACGCGGTGGCGGACGGCCTGGCGCAACAGCGCGACCAGCTCCTCGCCGTCGATCAGCACCTCGCCGTCGGACAGTGCCCGGTTGACCAGCCGCCACTCGTCGCCGCGCCGGTCCGAGGCGAGGTCGAGGTAGGTCCCCACCTCGACGCGGAACTCCCTGGACTGGCCGTCGCTGACGACGGCCGAGCCGTCGCCGACCGCCCCGTCGACCGCCCGGACGGGACCGGACAGATCGAACTCCGAGAGCAGTTCCGGGAGCGTGAGCCGGGGGGTGCTCGCGGATTTGAACTCCGTGGTGTCTGCGAAGTCGGCGGTGAACCGCTCGCGGGCGGCGGTAGCTTCGGCCTGGGCGTACTTGCGCGTCAGCACGTGCTCGTCGACGAGCGAGACGAGCACGCGCGCGACCGGGTAGGAGAGCAGTTCGATCCGGTCGACGTCGTGGGGGTCGCCGACGGTGCCGTCTTCCAGCGCCCAGACCACGCGCTCGACCCCGCGGGAGACGACGGCGTCGTCCTCGGCGACCACGGCCGACAGGTCGACGCCGGCCTCGCCGACGGCCTGTCGCGACTCCTCCCGCCAGGGGTACCGGGCGTGGATGGGCTCGATTCGCATCGAGCGCTCGTTGTTTCTACCGTCGAATAAAGCCGACGGTCAGCGACCCGACGCCGCGGCTGTGCGGCGCTCGAACTCGGGGGACAATCGGTCGGCTACCGCTCGCGGACGGCCGCCGTCCGCATCTCCACGAATCGCTCCGGCCACGTTCGCAAGTGGTCCTGTACCCGCGCCAGCGCGCGCGACAGCGTCGTCCTCGCGGTCCGTTCCGTACTCGACCCTCTCGACGGTCGATCCCTGAGACTCATCACACGGTCGTGTTACATCGTGTCTATCATAAAAGTTGATAATCTAGTCCGGTGGCGGCGCCGCTCGCGTCGCTGTCGGCGGTGGCGAGGGCGGCAGAACCGGCGGTCGGTCGAATCGGCGGGCGTCAGTCCCGGTGGAGCGCGCGCAGTTCCTCGGCGACGGCCTCGCTGTTGTCCGCGTCGCCCTGGACGGCCCGCTTGTAGCGCTGGTACTCGCTTCGGGTGACGTGGATCTCTTCGGTCTCGCCCTGGCGGGTGACCTCCAGGCGGACGGTGCCCTGAGGGTTGTTGCGGAGCTTGAACGAGGCGACCGCCGAGAGGACGAACCACAGCGCGACGCTCCCGCCGACGAAGTACAGCATGGCGGTCGGGAAAGCCATCGAGTCGCTGGCCTCGACCCACTGCTGGGGGTAGACGCGCCAGTACATGACGACGCCGGCGACGGTGACGGCGGCGCCGGCGAGCGCGCCGAGTCGCTCGCGGCGGCTGGCGGGCAGGACGGCGACGACGCCGACGAACATCGCCGGGATCCCCAGGCCGGCGAGGGCGCCGGCGACGCGTCGGGCGTCGGTCGTGCTCGTCGCGTCGAAGACGGCGGCCAAGTCCGTCGTCAACACGAGGATGGCGCTCACGACGGCGAGCGCGCCGACGGCGAACAGACCCCCGCCCGCCGACACGCGCCGCGGGTCGCGCCCGGTCCACTCCCCGCGGTCGTAGGCCTCCGAGAGACTGGGCATAGCCGATCCTCGTCGGCCGTCCTACAAAACTACCCGTCAGACGCGCGCATGACGGCGCCCGCGGGCGAGCACGCTACCGACCCGCACGGGGATCCGGAGGGGACGACGGTGCGGCCGCCCGCCTCCGCCCGCGGCTACCACCCGGTCCGAACCGGTTCGGCCGCCGAGTGCGAGGGGTCACCACGCGGTAGAAAACGGTTTAGGGCGCTGGCGACGACTCAGGGATATGAGCCAACAGGAGCCGGAACCGCGTGACGACGGTGCGGACGGAGACGACGGCGGGAAACCGGAGGACTTCCCGAGCACGGAAGTGACCGAGGGCGTCGAGAAGGCGCCCCACCGCGCGATGTTCCGCGCGATGGGCTACGACGACGAGGACCTCTCGTCGCCGATGGTCGGCGTCGCCAACCCGGCGGCGGACATCACACCGTGTAACGTCCACCTCGACGACGTGGCCGACGCCGCCTACGAGGGCATCGACGACGCCGGCGGCATGCCGATCGAGTTCGGCACGATCACCATCTCCGACGCCATCTCGATGGGCACCGAGGGGATGAAGGCCTCGCTGATCTCCCGGGAGATCATCGCCGACTCCGTCGAGCTCGTGAGCTTCGGCGAGCGCATGGACGGCCTCGTCACCGTCGGCGGCTGCGACAAGAACATGCCCGGGATGATGATGGCCGCGATCCGGACGGACCTCCCCTCCGTGTTCCTCTACGGCGGGTCGATCATGCCCGGCGAGCACGACGGCCGGGAGATCACCATCCAGAACATGTTCGAGGGCGTCGGCGCCGTCGCCGAGGGCGACATGACCGAGGACGAACTCGACGAGATGGAGCGCCAGGCCTGTCCCGGTGCGGGCTCCTGCGGCGGCATGTTCACCGCCAACACGATGGCCTCCGTCTCGGAGACGATCGGCTTCGCGCCGCTGGGGTCGGCCTCGCCGCCCGCCGAAGACGAGGAGCGCTACGAGGTGGCCCGCCGCGCCGGCGAACTCGCGACGGAGGTCGTCGAGGCGCGCCGCCGCCCCTCCGACTTCCTCACCCGGGAGTCCTTCGAGAACGCCATCGCCATGCAGGTCGCCGTGGGCGGCTCCACGAACGCCGTCCTCCACCTGCTCGCGATGGCCGCCGAGGCCGGCGTCGACCTCGACATCCAGGACTTCAACGATATCAGCCGGCGCACGCCGAAGATCGCCGACCTGCAGCCCGGCGGCGAGCGCTTCATGAACGACCTCCACGAGGTCGGGGGCGTCCCGGTCGTCCTGAAGGAGCTGCACGACAGCGACCTGCTCCACGGCGACGCCCTGACGGTGACGGGCAACACCATCGCCGAGGAGCTCGAACGAGTGGACCCGCCCGCCATCGAGGACCTCGACGCCGACTACCTCTACACGGTCGACGAACCGAAAAACGAGCAGGGCGCCATCCGCATCCTGACCGGGAACCTCGCGCCCGACGGCGCGGTCATCAAGATCACCGGCGAGGACCACCTCCACCACGAGGGACCGGTCCGCATCTTCGACGAGGAGAGCGAGGCGATGCGCTACGTCCAGGAGGGGGAGGTCGAGTCCGGCGACGTGATCGGCATCCGCAACGAGGGACCGCGCGGCGGCCCCGGCATGCGCGAGATGCTCGGCGTCACCAGCGCGGTGGCCGGTCAGGGCCACGCCGAGGACGTGGCGCTGTTCACCGACGGCCGTTTCTCCGGCGCGACCCGCGGGTTCTCCATCGGCCACGTCGCCCCCGAGGCGTACGTCGGCGGCCCCATCGCCGCGCTGGAGGACGGCGACACTGTCACCATCGACATCGACGACCTCGAACTCTCCGTCGACCTGACCGACGAGGAACTCGAGGAGCGCCTCGAGGACCACGACCCCGACCCGACCTACGAGTCGGGCGTCCTCGCCAAGTACCACCGCGACTTCGGGTCTGCGGCAAACGGCGCGGTCACGAACCCCGGCGCCAAGTGGGACTAGCGGGGGCCGCGGGGCCGCGGACCTGACCTTCGGTGGCCGACGCGAGGGGGCGACCCCAGTTCGTCTGGCCGGCTTCTTTCACCTCGAAATCCAATTACTATTACATCAACAATTTATACTGGGGCGCCAATTTGCAGCCGTTTGACGGGTTCTGAGCCGTCGAGAGTTAATTTCACTACTGAGATCTGGCGACACAAGGCATATGCGACAGGGGAACGTAGTGACGTATATTGCTGGTCACATATTCGGGCGGCCGGCATCGTCAATCGGGTACCGACACATGAGAGACGAAAAGCAGGGGGACGACAGCGGCGACGCGCACAGCGACGGGTCCAACGCCGTCACGTTCGACCACTACGACTGGGACGGGGAGGACTCCCCGAGTATCGCGGTCGCGGAGGCCGTCGCGGCGGTTACGAACCGGAGCGTGACGGCGCTCCCGCCGGTCCAGGAGGTCGCCGACGCGGACGCGCTAGACATGCTCGTCCGCTCGGGCGACCCGCTATCGGTCAGAGTCACGATCGACTACGCGGGGACGGACGTGACCGTCACGGGCGACGGTCGGATCCGAGTCAGAACCCGCTCGGAGTGAGTTACTCCCGACAGGCTTCGAGCAACTGCCTGGCGTGGCGCACGTGGAAGTCCTTCCGATCGGAGTCCTCGGCGTCGAGCGCCCGCTCGAGATGCACGTCTATCCGCTCGACCGACTCCGGATCGAGCGTCCCCAGTGGCGGCCCCTCCGTCGTCCCCGAAGTGCCTTGCGTGTGTCCCGTCATTGCTCCGTGTTATCTGCTACCTCACGTACACCCAATTTATAGGTTTTGGTATTGACACGTGCTTCGAGGAACAGTTCGGCGCGGCGACGGGCTCAGAGGCGGTCGGCGACGGCGGGGGCGGCGCTGACGGCGCTGACCGGGCGTTCGATCGTGTCGGTGCCGAAGATGGCGGTCGTCCCGGCGCGTTCGAGCTTCGTCCGGGCGTCGGCGGCCAGCATCGGGTGGACGCAGGTGACGAACACGCTGGCGGCGCCGCGGTCGGCGAGGACGGCGATGGCCTCGCTCATCGTCGACCCCGTCGCGACGATGTCGTCGACCAGCACCACGTCGCGGCCGGCGACCGCCGCGTCGCTCGGTTCGACCGTCACGTCGCCGGTGTCGTAGTCCCGGTCCTTCTCGAAGTAGTCGGTGTCGCCGCGACCGTAGGCGTCGCGGGTCGTCGCCGCCAGGTCGATGGCCCCCTCGTCGGGCGAGAGGAACAGGGGGTCGGCCAGCTCGTCGGGTAGCGGGTCGGCCAGCAGGCCGGCGGCGTCGACGGGCTCGGCGGGGACGGTGAAGAAGTCGCAGACAGCGGTCTCGTGGGGGTTGACCGTGAGCACGCGGTCGGTCCCCGTCGAGACGGCGCGGGCGACGGCGCGCGCCGAGACGGGTTCGCCCCCGGAGAACGCGCGGTCCTGGCGGGCGTAGCCCATGTACGGGAGGACGGTGGTCACCTCGTGAGCGCCGGCCTCGCGGACGGCGTCCTGGAGCTGGAGCAGTTCGACGTGGGCGTCGCTGGAGACGGTCGACCCGACGACGACGGCCTCCTCGGCCGCGAACTCGGCGAGCGTGGCCTGGAGTTCGCCGTCGGGGAAGCGGTCGTACTCGACGGCGGCCAGGTCCCGGCCGGTCGCGTCGGCCAGTGCAGCCGCGAACCCCTGTGACGTGGACCCGCTGACGATCATGTGCGGGCCGTCGCGTTCGCCGGTAAACACCGTTTCGGTTGCACCGGCCGGTCGCTCGCGGCCGGGCGACCGGGGCGGCGACCGGAGCGGAGCGTCGCCAGAATCGACGCTGAGAACTGGTTCGACATCGTCAAGGGGGACAGCCGGATACGGGCCGACGATGCCCGCGACGACCGATGCGATCGAGGGCGGTGGCGGCGGCGACGGTGACGACAGCGACGGGGACGGAGGGGACGACTCGTCGCCCCGCTCACCGACGCGTCGGGCGGTTCTCGCCGGTGCGGCGGGGGCCGCGGCCACCGCCGTCGGTCGGTCGGCGGCCGCGTCCGGCGAGCGGACGGGCGACACGTCCGGCGAGACGGGCGCCGCGACCGACGCGGACGACGCCGCGGGGGCGACCGTCGCCACCTGGAACTGCTATCTCGGCGTCGACCTGTTCGACCTGTTTGATGCCGACTCGCTGGCCGAGGCGCGGTCGATCGCCGGAGACCTCGTCGCCGAGGCGCGGCGCCACCCGTACGCGGCCCGGGCGGACGCGATCGCCGAGCGGTTGCTCGCCGCCGACGCCGACGTGGTCGCGCTCCAGGAGGCCGCGCTCGTGCGGACGCGGCCGCTGTTCGCCGACGGCGACGCGGAGACGGTCGTCGACCTGCTCGACCTCGTGACCGCGGCGCTCGCCGACCGAGGCGCCGCCTACGACGTGGCGGCCGCCACCGTCACGACCGACGTGTCCGTGCCCGCCGAGGCGGACGACGAGTGGCTGGACGTGCAGTTGACCGACCGCGTCGCGCTGCTCGTCCGCGAGGGGGTGGACGTTCGCGACACGCGTTCGGGTCGCTACGACGCGCGGGCGCGGTACCCGGTGCTCGGCGACGACCTGACGGTGACGCTCCGGCGGGGGTACTGCCTGGCCGACCTCGCCGTCGACGGAGCGGTCCTGACGGCCTGTTCGACCCACCTCGAATCGTCGAAGGCCGCGGTCCGACGGCGACAGGCCGGGGAACTCGTCGACCTGCTCCCCGCTGCGGGCACCGTTGTCGTCGGCGCGGACCTCAACAGCGGGCCGGCGGCCGGCGGCGACGCCTACGGGACGGTGACCGCGCCGCTGACCGATGCGGCGGCCAGCCTCGCGCCGCCCGAACCGCGCGACACCTGCTGTCAACCGTCGGACCTGCGAAACGAGCGCCCGCGCCTCGGCAGTCGCGTCGACCACGTGCTCGCGCGCGGCCCCGACCCGACCGCCGTCGAACGGCTCGGCGCCGACCCCGCCGACCGCGTCGAGGCGACGGTCGACGGCGAGACGGTCACCGTCTGGCCCTCGGACCACGCCGGGGTCGCCGCGACGTACCCGATCGCGGCGGCGACGCCGGTGCGGTCGTCGACCCCGACCCAGACGCGGACGCCGACCCCGACGCGGAGTCCGATCCCGGCGCGGGACCCGGCGTCCACGCGGACGCGAACGGGGAGTCGAACGCCGACGCCCCCACCGAACGCTTCCCCGACCGGTTCGGCGACGAACGCGCCGGCGGAGTCACCGACGCGGCCTTCCGGGACGACAGGCGGGGCGGGCGCCGGGTTCGGCCTCCTGGCGGCGGCCGCGGCGCTCGTCGGTGGGATACTCGCGCGCGGTCGGGACGACGACGGGAACTGACCGGTCGTCGACCTCCGCCGGCCGTCGGTTCTCCGCGCCGCCTCCCGTCGAACGGCGAGCGCTCAGACCACCGCGAGCGCGGCCACGCCGGGGAGGCCGAGGGAGCGCGAGCGCCAGCCGCCGGCGCCGTCGGCGGTCGTCTCCGGGTCGGCCTCGACGAGGAAGGTCCCGTCGGCGGTGACGGCGTAGACGCACTCGCCGTAGCCGGCGTCGACGACCGACTCCTCGACCGGCAGGTCGACGGGCGCCCACGCCTCGCCGTCGCGTTCGACGAACTCGTCGGCCGTCGCGGCGTGAGCGTGGCCCCCGCCCGCGGCGACCGCGCGGAAGGCCCCTTCGCGTTCGCACAGCCAGCCGTTGCCCAGCCGGTAGAGCCCGTCGTCGGTCGCCGCCAGCGGGACGCCGTCGGCGACCGCCACGTCGCGGACGGCCTCCAGCCCGGCGGTCGCGAGGGCGTCGCCGTCGACGCGGTAGACTCCGTCGGCGGCGGCGACGAACCCGTCGGCGATGGCGCGCACGTCGTCGACCGTCCCCAGGTCGGTCCACTGGCCGTCGCGGTAGCGGGCGACCCGGCCCGACTCGTCGGCCGCGAGCACGTCGTCGCCGCGGTCGGTCCCCACGGCGACCGCCGGGCCGAACCCCAGCGGCTCGAACGTCTCGGGACCGACGACGGCGTCCTCGTCGGTGGCGACGACGACCGCGCCGTCGACCGTCGCCACGTCGCGGGCGTCCGTCCGGTTGGCGAGTCCGAAGCGGCCCACCTGGTCACCCGAGATTCGTACGGTCGCCACGCCCCGGGCCGTCGCGAGGTAGGCGACCGTCTCCTCGCGGCGGTCGCCGTACATCCGTTTCTCCTCGATGGCGCTCATACGGGAAGTGGGCGGCCCGGCCGTGAAAACCTGCCGCCCCACCGGTTCGGAGCGCCCCCCGTTCACTCCACGGCCGCCCACGGGCCGATGGGGCTCGCGGCGACCCAGCGGTCCGACCGCCAGGGCATCGACGCGGCGACGAGGGTCCCGTCGGGCTCGCGGGTGACGAAGCCCGCGTCGACGAGCGTCGGCAGGTGCGTGTGCGTCAGCGAGAGTTCGACGACCTCCGCGACGGAGGCGGGCACGGCGCCCGGTTCGACGCCGCGCTCGTGGGCGGCCACGGCGACGGCGATATCGCGGTCGGTCGCGGGGCTCTCGGCGAGCAGTTCGTGGAGGACGACCTGACGGCGCGCGCTCGCCAGCGCGGCGAGCGTCGCGTCGTAGGCCGCGTCGGGGTGGTCGGCGACCAGGCGAGCGGCCCACTCGCGGTCGAAGGGGGTGGCCGAGGGGGCCGCGACCAGTCCGGTCTCGGGGTCGAAGGTGATCCCACCGGCCGCGGCGAGCGCCGGGAGGTGGACGTGGTGGAGCGCGGTCCGCAGATCCGCCCGGTCGGCCGTCGTGTCGGGGGCCGCGGCGTCGGAACCGTCCCCCGCCGGGCCCGCCGCGAGCGCCGCAGTCAGCTCCTCCACGGTCGCGGTCGCGCCGCTGGCGACCAGCTCGGCGAGCGCCGCCCGCCGCGTCGCGTCGGCCAGCGCGTCCAGTACGGCCGGCGACGCCGTGGGGATCTCCATCGTGTGTCCCTTCCCGCTCGGAACCACTATAAACCGTTCCGAGCCATTTCAACCACTGACATCTCGACGCCCGAGCGGATCGCTGTCTCGCGACCAGTTACGATCAAACCACCGTCACGAAGCGCGACCGGTCACCGACGCCGCTACAGCGCTCGTTTGTACGCTTCGAGCGTCTCCTCGACGTCGTCGTCGGTGTGAGCGTAGGTGACGAACTGCGCCTCGAACTGGTTCTGCGAGAGGAACACGCCCTGGTCTTTCATCTCGCCCCAGAAGACGCGCCGCCAGCGGTCGGTCTGGCCGGCCGCCACGTCGGCGGCGTTCTTCGGACAGTGTTCGAAGCGCGGACAGTCGGGACGCTGGGAACAGCCGCCCTCGCAGTGGTTCTCGAAGGTCTCGGGGGCGTCGCGGGTGAACAGCACCTTGAAGATCCCCTCGGTCCCCGCGACGGTGTACTCCGGCGCCTGGTCCTCGACGATCTCCTGGAGGCCGGTACGCAACTGTTCGCCCAGTCCGTTGATATGCTCGTACACGTCGTGTTCGGCGGCGTACCGCAGCGATTCGAGCCCGGCGGCCATCGTGACGGGGTGGCCCGAGAAGGTGCCGGCCTGGAACACCTCGCCGGAGGGAGTGAACTGCTCGATCAGCTCCGAGCGGCCGCCGATCGCGCCGACCGGGAAGCCGCCGCCGATGAGCTTGCCGAAGGTCGTGATGTCCGGGTCGATGCCGAACTTGCCCTGGGCGCACTGGAGACCGCCGACGCGAAAGCCCGTGATCACCTCGTCGAAGATCAGCAGGGCACCGTTGTCCTCGGTCAGATCGCGCAGGGTCTCGTGGTAGCCCTTGACCGGGTGGACGACGCCCATGTTGGCGAGGATGGGCTCGACGAGGACGGCCGCGATGTCCTCGCCGTGGTCCTCGAAGACGCGCTGGGCGGCTTCCTCGTCGTTGAACGGCACCGCGAGCGTGTGCTCGGCGAACTCGTCGGGGATGCCCGGGCTGGATGGCTTCACGTCGTCGTACTCCCCCTCGACGAGGGTGGTCTCCTGGGCGCCGTGGTAGCCGCCCTGCATGACGACGATCTTGTCGCGGCCGGTCGCCGCGCGGGCGAGCCGGCAGGCCGAGACGGTCGCCTCGGTGCCGGAGTTGACGAACCGGATCGACTCGACGCTGGGGACGTGTCGCGTGACGAACTCGGCGTGTTCGACCTCGATCTCGGTGGGCGCGCCGAACATCGGGCCCTCGCTGACCCGCGACTGGACAGCGGACTCGACGGGCTGGGGCAGGTCGTGGCCGTACAGCAGCGGGCCCAGACCCATCACCCAGTCGATATAGCGGTTGCCGTCGGCGTCGACGACGTGGCCGCCGTCGCCGCGTTCGACGAAGAAGGGGTAGGGCTCGATTGCGGCCCGCACCGAAGAGTTGACGCCGCCGGGCATGACCGACAGCGCGCGATCGTAGAGGTCCCGTGACCGGTCGTGGTTCATACCCCCCGCTTCTCGCTCGTCGTCCAAAGGCGTACCGAGGTGCGCACACGCTTCCGGTTTCGGCTCCGCGCCGCGACCGAACTCGTTCGTTCCGAGGGCCGGGTATCCCGCCGCGGCCGAGCCGCGCTTCCGCGTTCGGTAGCTTCTTGACCCGACACGCGGTGGCACACCCCATGACCACGCGACTCGCGGCGATCGGCCTCGGCGACCTCGGACGGATGCAGCTCGACGGCGTGACGGCCCACCCCGACGCCGACGTGGCGGTCGTCGCCGGCTCCGACGTGGCCGCCGACGCCCGGGAGGCCTTCGCCGCCGAGTACGACGCCCCCGCCTACGCCGACTACGAGGCGATGCTCGATTCCGAGGCGATCGACGCCGTCACCGTCGTCACGCCCCACACCCTCCACTACGAGCAGACCGTCGCCTGCCTGGAGCGCGGGCTGGACGTGCTCCTGGAGAAGCCGATGGTCACCGACACCGGCCACGCGGTCGACCTCGTCCGTCGCGCCCGCGAGAGCGATGCCCTCCTCCAGATCGGCTATCAGCGACACCTCCACCCCGGCTACCGGGCCGTCCGCGAGACCGTCCTGAGCGGCGAGATCGGCGACGTACACATGGCCGCCTGCCACCTCGCACAGGACTGGATCGCGAACACGCAGGGCACCTGGCGCGTCGACCCCGAACTGTCGGGCGGCGGCCAGCTCAGCGACTCCGGGTCGCACCTGCTCGACGCGCTGCTGTGGACGACCGACTCCCGGGCCCGGGAGGTCGCCGCCGTGATGGACGACCGCGACCACGCCGTCGACGTCAACACCGCCCTGTCGGCGACGCTCGACGGCCCGGACGGTCCGATCACCGCGAGCGTCGGCGTCAGCGGCGACGGCACCGGCTTCGAGGAGTCGCTCGTCCTCTGGGGCACCGACGGCCACCTCCAGTTCGGTCACGACGGGCTCACCGTCTTCGACGGCTCCGGCGGCGAGCCCGACCACCGCGAGTTCGACGCCGGCACCTACGCCGAGCAGACGACGGAGAAGGTCGTCGCCTTCCTCGACGCCGTCGAGGGGCGCCGCGAGAACCCCGTCCCCCCGGAGTTCGGGCTGCGAGTCACCGCGCTCACCGAAGCGGCCTACCGCGCCCGCGAGTCCGGCACGACCGTCGACGTGACCGAACTCGTCGCCAGTGCGCGCGAGGAGTACGGAGGGTAGGGCCTCAGCGGGCGGTGTCCTCGGCGGTGCTCGGCCCATCGCTGGCGGACTCGCCGGGCGGGTCACCACCGTCGCCCAGCCGGGAGACGAGGACGGCACGGAGCGGGCGGGGGCTGTGCTCGCGGACGACCAGCAGCATGTTCGTCGCGAACAGCGCGAAGCCGACGGTCGCGAGCGCGCCCGAGACGGCCGTGACGGCGGGGAGACCGAGAGCGCTCGCAAGGACGAGCCCGGTCGCGCCGAGCGTGACGCAGGCGAAGTCGACGGCGGCGACGCGGTCGTCGTAGAGGTCGTCGATCATCGGGACGGCCTCGTAGCCCAGGCGGTCGCTGTAGCGGTGGACCCAGACGATGAACGGGACGACGTGGTAGAGGGTCCCGAGGACGACGAAGCCGACGACGCCGAAGACGAGCAGGTGGGGCGGGCCGCCGCCGAACAGCGCCGACGGCGCGAGCGGGTCGGCGAGCCAGGCGCGGCCGGCGAGGACGGCCCAGGCGGCCATCGCGACGGCGGCGACGGCGTACCGCGAGAGCATCGGCGTCCGCTGGACGGTCGTCTCGACGAGCCTGCGCCCGAGGACGACCGCGAACCCCCCGATCGCGAGCGCGACGAGGAGCCCGCCGACGCGGGCCAGCGGCGCCGACCCGACCAGACGCCCGGTCGCGAGCGCGAGGACGCCCGCGGGGTAGCCGACCTCCTCGACGCGACGGAGGTGGCTGTCGACGCCGTGCAACTCGGTCTGGGTGAACATGGTCGCGAGCTGGTAGAGCGCGCCCAGCACCGTCGTCAGGACGGCGCCGAAGACGGCGAGGGTGGCGTGAGCGGCCGTCAACCGGACGCGGCCGACGGGCGAGTCGGCGAGGAAGGGGATCGAGTAGTCCATCGCGAGGGCGAACCCCATCGCGGGGACGACGGCGAAACAGGCGAGCGCGAGCGCGAAGTGGCGTTCGGTCACGTCCCAGGGACGGGCGTCGAGGAGGGTCCGGCCGACGTTGTAGACGAACGTCCAGAACCCCATCAGGGCGAGGCCGCCGAAGGCGTGGACCCAGCCGAGCGCGCCGGTCGCGAACGAAGCCGCTATGCCGCCGACGCCGGCGGCGACGAGCCACAGCTGGGCGGTCGCCAGCCGACGGGAGTGCAACGGGACGTTCGACCAGACGGGGACGAACTGCACCATCGCGCCCATGATCGTCACGCAGACCCACCCAGCCAGCAGCAGGTGGACGTGCGCCAGCGCCGAAAACCCCGACAGCAGCCCGACGGCGTCGAGAACCCCCGCGGCGCCGCCGGCGACGAGCAGCGCCAGCCCCACGAGAAAGTGCCGGAGCGGCACCGTCATCGGGGGCTGGCGGTCGGTGTCGACCTCGCCCGGGATCGCGCTCATACCCGACCGTACGACCGCCGAACTCGTCGGCCTGTGGCCGAACACGTTCGGCCACCGGGCCGCGGACGCCGCCGGTCGCGGTCGGGACCGGGCGGCCGGATCGACCGTCCGGCGACCCGAAATATAAATCGGCTGACGCCCACTGTCCGGTATGGGAGACCGCCGCTCCAACTACGCGCTCGTCCCGTTCCAGCAACACCTCGGACAGAACGAGGAGAGCCTCGCGGTGCCGTGGGCCGAGTTCGTCGGCGACGAGACCGACGAGCTGACTTTCGAGGTCCCGACCGACGACGCCACCGACGCCTACCTCGAACTCCAGGCCTACGACGTCGAGGAGTACGGCCACGAGATCCGCGTCAACGACGTCGCGCTCTCCGGGTTCGACATCCCGCCCCGCGACGGCTGGCAGCAGTGGATGGACACCCTCTCCGGCATCGACCTCGCCGAGGGCGAGAACACCATCAAATTCGAACGCGACACCGGCACCACGGACGCGTTCGTCGTCGGCGTCGTCGTCGTCCACTGGAAGGAACCGGTCTGACCCGTCCCGACCGACCCGCGCGCGTCGAACGCGACGCAGATCGACCGCGCCCGACGACCCGCTCCGCGCCGACCGCTCGCCTTTCGTCGCCGACATATAAACCCCAGCATCACGGGTTCGGATACGTTGGTAACACCCCACACACGCAAACGAGGTAGCGGACCCGATATGCCGGGAATCCGGTGATACAGCGTTGCTACTTGGGGGTGGACGAGCGGCCTCGAACACCCACATTTATATAGAAGCACATTCATACTCTCGGGTGAACATGAGTCAGCAGCGAATGCAGGGTCAGCCCATGATCATTCTGGGCGAGGACTCCCAGCGGATGAAGGACAAGGACGCGCAGAGTCACAACATCTCGGCGGCGCGAGCCGTCGCCGAGTCGGTCCGCTCCACACTCGGGCCGAAGGGGATGGACAAGATGCTCGTCGACTCCCTGGGCGATGTAACGGTCACCAACGACGGCGTGACCATCCTCACCGAGATGGACATCGACAACCCGACGGCCGAGATGATCGTCGAGGTCGCCGAGGCCCAGGAGGACGAGGCCGGCGACGGTACGACGACCGCGGTCGCCATCGCGGGCGAGCTTCTGAAGAACGCCGAGGACCTGCTGGAGCAGGACATCCACCCGACCTCGATCATCCGCGGGTTCAACATGGCCAGCAAGGAGGCCAAAAAGGAGATCGGCGAGATCGCCACCGCCGTCGACCCGAGCGACGAGGAGATCCTCGAGAGCGTCGCCGAGACCTCCATGACCGGCAAGGGCGCCGAGCTCAACAAGGACGTGCTCGTCGACCTGGTCGTCGAGGCCATCCAGGCGGTCACCGTCGAGGCCGACGACGGCAGCCACGTCCCGGACCTGCAGTTCCTCAAGCTCCAGACCCAGACGGGCCGCGCCGTCTCCGACTCTGACCTCCTGACCGGCGGCATCATCGACAAGGACGCCGTCCACAGCGACATGCCCAGCACCGTCGAGGACGCCAACGTCCTCCTCCTCGATACGCCCATCGAGGTCGAGGAGACCGAGACGGACGCCCAGCTCAACCTCGACAGCCCCGACCAGCTCCAGGACTTCATCGAGCAGGAGGAACAGCGCCTGCAGGAGATGGTCCAGACGATCAAAGATTCGGGCGCCAACGTCGTCTTCTGCCAGAAGGGCATCGACGACATGGCCCAGCACTACCTCGCCAAGGAGGGCATCCTCGCCGTCCGCCGCGTCAAGAAGTCGGACATCGAGTTCGTCTCCGAGATCCTCGAATCGCGGATCGTCTCGGACATCGACTCCGTCACCGCCGACGACGTCGCCGAGGGGAAGGTCACCCGCGACGAGGACGACGAGCTGTTCTACGTCGAGGGCAGCGGCCACGGCGCGACGCTGCTGCTGCGCGGCTCGACCGACCACGTCGTCGACGAACTCGAGCGCGGCATCAACGACGCGCTCGACGTCGTCGCCTCCACCGTCGCCGACGGCCGCGTCCTCGCGGGCGGCGGCGCCACGGAAGTCGAACTCGCCGGTCGCGTCCGCGACTACGCCGACTCCGTCGGCGGCCGCGAGCAGCTCGCCGTCGAGGCGTTCGCCGACTCGCTGGAGCTCGTCCCGCGCGTGCTCGCCGAGAACGCCGGCCTCGACTCCATCGACACGCTGGTCGACCTGCGCGCCGCCCACGAGGACGGCGACGAGCACGCCGGTCTCGACGTCCACTCGGGCGACGTGGTCGACACCTTCGAAGCCGGCGTCGTCGAGCCGGCCCACGCCAAGGAGCAGGCCGTCTCCTCGGCCTCCGAGGCCGCGAACCTCGTCATGAAGATCGACGACATCATCGCCGCCGGCGACCTCTCGACCGAGGGCGGCGACGAGGAAGGCGGCCCCGGCGGCGCGCCCGGCGGCATGGGCGGCATGGGCGGCGGCATGGGCGGCATGATGTAAGAGCGGGCTCGAACGAAGTGAGAGACCGCTGAAAGCCGAGCGGGGAACGCGCGGCGCGAAGCGCCGCGAAGTCGAGGCGGCTCCGCCGCCTCGCACGCAGTGACCCGCGAGGCAAGCCCACTTTTCCTGAAGGGGTTTCCTCGCTCGGCCTTCGGCCTCGCTGCGGGGAACCTCTCCAGAAAAAACGTGGGGAAAAAGCCGGACGCTTCGCTCACTCCGTTCGCTCGCGTCCGGTGTCTCGCGGAGTACAACGACGCGAGGCTCGTCAGAGCACCGCTCTGACGGGGAACCGGCGCCTTCGGCGCCGGATGCTTACCCGTCGACTGCCGCACCGCGTCCGACCACTGCGACCCCTCCCGAACCGGGCGTCCGCAGTTCGCGATTCTTCCGTCTTCGACCGGTGAGCGGCGGCTCCGTCGGGATCGTCCGGTCGGCCGTAGGCCGCGGGTCTCAGCCGCCGACCGCTTCCAGGTCCGACGTGAACCCCTCGACGGCGTCGTAGCGTTTCATCTTCTCCTTGCCCATCGCCTTGCCGAGGACGCGGTCGAGTTCCTCGGGAACGGCTTCGTTGACCGCGCTCGGCGCCGGCGGGCGGCCGTCGAGGACGCCCTCGCGGACCTCGCAGTAGGTGCCGGTGTAGGGCGGCCGGCCGGTGAAGAGGTAGTAACAGGTCGCGCCGAGGCCGTACACGTCGGTCGCGGCGTCGACGCGGCCGAAGTCGGTGTCGAAGTACTCCGGCGGGGCGAAACGCGGGTCGAGGTAGTTCGCGGGCTGGAAGTACTCGCGGAAGGCGTGCATCAGGCCGACGTTGTCGAGCATCGGCCGTTCGAGCCCCGAGAGGGCGTCCCCGCGGAAGACGACGCTCTTCGGGTCGATGCCGGCGTGGACGGTGCCGTGGCGGTGGCAGTGAGCGACCGCGTCGGCGAGTTGCTCGGCCTGGTGGAGCGCCTCGTCGACCGGCGGGCGGTCGCGCTCGGCCAGCGATTCGTCGACGGGCTGGGTGGCGACCCACGGCCGCGGCCGGTCGCCCCACTCGACGACGTCGACGACGCGCTCGCCGTCGGCCAGCGCCCGCCAGCGGCTCAGCCGCTTCGTGAGATCGGCCGCGAAGTCCAGCCGGTCGGGCTCGTCGGGACGCTCGAACAGCCGCGTCGCGACGCCGCGCTCCTCGTCCTCGTCGACGGCGCGACACCGGTACCCCGTCGCGAACCGCGCCTCGCAGCCCTCCGCGACCGCCGAGAGCCGGTCGAACGAACTCAGGGCGCCGATGGCCGCGAACGTCTCCGGCGTCCCCGGTTCCTGTCCGCCGATCGTCGGCGCCCGTTCGGCGGCGCCGGTCGCGTCCTCGGACTCGGCCGGTGCGGCGTGTTCGGTGGGGATCGATTCGGCGTCGCCCCCTTCGAAATCCGGATGAGTCGGATGCGTCTCCGGAACCGCCCCGGTGTCCGCCGCTCGCTCGGGTCGGGGCGTCCGCTCGGGTCCGGATCCGGGGCCGACGGGCCGCTGGTGGACGCCGCCGCGCCGGCCCGAGGACCTGACGATCTGCCGTCCGTCGCCCAGGTCGGCGACCGCCGTCCCGCCGAGGCCGCCGTCTGTCTCGACTCGTCCAGGGGCGTCCGCGGCGCCGTCGACCGACGACGGTGAACCCGCCGGCGCGCCGCCCCCGGCCGATCTCCCGCCGGATCGGTCGGTTGCCGACCGCCCGCCGCCCCGGGACCGTCCGTCGCCCGGTCGCCCGCCTTCGGCGTCGAGCGCGCCCAGCGCCGCGGCGGAGTCGACGGCGTCGGCGACGCGACCCGGATACTTCCCGCGCAGGTACGCGAGCACCTGTCCGACCTCGAACGGCTCCGCGCCGCCCTCGCGGTCGCTCCAGGCGGCGAGCCGTTCGGCGAGATAGCCGACGGCGGCGGGCTGGTCGTCGGCCAGCGCACAGAGCGTCCACGCGGCGCCGATCCGGACGGCGGTCGCGTCGTCGCCGAGGGCGTCGAGCAGTTCCGGGACGAGGCGGTCGCTCCCGCCCGCGGCGCGGGCGACCGCCCGGATCGACTCGTCGGTGCCGGCGCCGTCGCCGACGACCAGCCCCGCGAGCACGTCCCGGATGTCCCGGTCGGCCGCGTCGCCGTCGCTTTCGACCGCGACCGGCGGCCGGCTCGATCCCCGGCTGTCCATACCCGTGAGAAGGCCACTCACCCCACAAGAATACCCGTCAGACCGTCGTCAGACGGGCCGCTGACGGCCGTTTCGAAAGCGGAAAATACGCGGTGGTTTCCCGCGCACCCACACCCGGTGGGTGTCACGCCGCCCGAACGGGCGGGGTCGCTCGGCGCCGACTCACTCGGTCTCGAGTTCGAACTGTTCGTGCTCGGAGGCGGCGTTGAGCACGACGCTCGTGTTGGACTCTTTGATCTCGGGGTCGACGAGCAGCTCTTTGATGTGCTCGTTCATGCCGTCCGTGTCGGTGAACTTGCCGATGGCGATGATGTCGTAGTCGCCGGTCACCTCGTAGACGGAGATCATCTGGTCGTGCTCGCGCAGGGAGTCGGTGACCTCCGGGAGGGAGCTCCCCTCGATCTTCAGCTGGAGGATGGCGGTCACGTCGTAGCCGAGCTTGTCGTAGTCGACCTTCGGGGTGTACCCCTCGATAATGCCGTCTTCCTCCAGGTCCGAGAGGTGGTTCGACACCGTGGTCACCGACACGTCGAGGTCCTCACCCAGGCTGCGCAGGCTCGCCCGCCCGTCGCCCAGCAGCGCATTCACCAACTTGCGGTCCAGATTTTCGTACGTCATTACGTCCACACACGACACCGGGGCATTAGAATTTTACGAATATGCAATTCCGTCTCTCGAAGGGGAAGATTTGCGCAGATGGATAGGATTTTAATACTATGGGTATTCCCTTCAGGTGTCGATAATCATGACAAGCGAAAACGCGAAACCGGACGGGGGTCTCTCCGCCGAGGCACAGGACGTGCTCGACGAGATCGAGGAGAAGAACGTCGACTTCCTGCGCCTGCAGTTCACGGACATTCTGGGGACAGTGAAAAACGTCTCGGTACCGGCCGACCAGGCCGAGAAGGCGTTCACAGAGGGCATCTACTTCGACGGGTCGTCGATCAACGGCTTCGTCCGCATCCAGGAGTCCGACATGCGTCTGGATCCGGACCCCTCGACGTTCGCCGTGCTGCCGTGGCGTAACAACGACGACAGCGCGGCCGGTCGCCTCATCTGTGACGTCATCGACACCTCCAGCGGCCAGCCCTTCTCGGGCGACCCGCGCGGGGTGCTCAAGCGCGCCATCGAACGCGCCGAGGAGATGGGCTACACCGTCAACGCGGCGCCCGAGCCGGAGTTCTTCCTCTTCGAGGAGGACGAAGAGGGTCGCGCGACGACGAAGACCAACGACGCCGGCGGCTACTTCGACCTCGCGCCGAAGGACCTCGCCCAGGACGTGCGTCGCGACATCATCTTCGGGCTCGAGGACATGGGCTTCGACATCGAGGCCTCCCACCACGAGGTCGCCCAGGGTCAACACGAGATCAACTTCACGTACGACGACGCGCTGTCGACGGCCGACAACGTCGCAACCTTCCGCTCGGTCGTCCGCGCCATCGCGGCCGAACACGACCTCCACGCCACCTTCATGCCCAAGCCCATCCCGCGGATCAACGGCTCTGGCATGCACACGCACTTCTCGCTGTTCGAGGACGGCGAGAACGCCTTCCACGACGGCGACGACGAGTTCGACCTGAGCGAGACGGCAAAGCAGTTCATCGCCGGCATCCTCGACCACGCGCCGGCCATCGCCGCCGTCTCCAACCCGACGGTCAACTCCTACAAGCGACTCGTCCCGGGCTACGAGGCGCCGGTCTACGTCGCCTGGTCCGACCGGAACCGCTCGGCGCTCATCCGCAAGCCCGCCGCGCGCGTCCCGACCGCCTCCCGCATCGAGGCCCGGTTCCCGGACCCGTCGTGTAACCCCTATCTCGCCTTCGCCGCGCTCATCCACGCCGGTCTCGACGGCATCGAGCGCGGCCTCGACTGCGACGACCCGGTCCGCGAGAACATCTACGAGTTCGACGAGGCCAAACGCGAGGAGTACGGCATCACCACGCTGCCGACGAACCTCGGCGAGGCCCTCGACGCCCTCGAGACCGACGAGGTCGTCCAGGACGCCCTCGGCGAGCACGTCTACGAGAACTTCGTCGAAGCGAAGACCCAGGAGTTCGACGACTACCGCGTCGACGTCTCCGACTGGGAACTCGACCGCTACCTCGAAACCTTCTAACGGTCCGACACCGCGTCGGCCGCGATCGTTTCGGGTCTGTCGCTCGCCGCGGTCCCGCCGCCCGCGGCGGGCGCGCCGCCCGACTCGCGTTTCGCTTCTCGCCAGCCGCGCCCTCGCGCCGGTGGCGCCGGCGTCAGTCTCGCCCGCCGACAGGTCACCGTCGCATTTATAAGCCCATACCGGCTCTGTCCCCCCAACGGACGGTCGGTCGCCACCTACGGCGACGGAGAACGTGTGAAGATACTCTCGTGTAACGCCGGTTACCTGCTCGACTACGACGGATCGCTTCGCGACTACGCGCTGAAGCCCCACCGGGGACTACTCGGCGACGACGCCGCCGAGGAGCGCGCCACCGAGCGCCTCGTCGACGTGATCGCCGACGAGCGCCCCGACGTGGTGTGCCTGCTCGAAGTCGACCAGGGGTCGGCCCGCACCATGACCGAGGGCCAGGTCACCCGACTCGCGGAGGCGCTCACCGACCGCGGGCTGGCCTACCACGCCCGCGCCGACGCCAAGTACGGCGACGGCAACGTCCTCGGACGGCTCCCCGTGCTCTCGCACCTCTCGAACGGGCTGCTCGTCCGCGACGACATCGACGCCGTCATCGAAGCGCACTATCTGGAGACCGGTCCCAAGCGTCTCGTCACGGAGGTCCGCATCGGCGATCTGTCCATCTTCGCGGTCCACCTCGCGATGAGCGGCCGCGGTCGCCGCAAACAGCTCGACGAGATCGCCGCCATCGTCGCCGAGCGCGACCGCGTCGTCGTCGCCGGCGACTTCAACGCCTACGACGGCCTCGAGGAGGTCGAGTCGGCGCTCGAAGAGACGGGCCTGGTCCTCCACAACCCCGGGGAGACGGTCCCGCCGCGGCCGCTCGACTCGCTTGTCTCCGAGACCCGCACACTCGACTTCTTCCTCGCCTCCCCCGACATCGAGCCCACCCGCTGCGACGTGATCGACGTGCAGGTCTCCGACCACCGCCCCGTCGTCCTCGAGTTCGAGAACGGCGACGTGTGAGGCTGCGCGGGTGGCCCAGCCCTGGGGACGCCGAGACGCCCCGGGAAACCCGAAAGGTCAAAGCCGCGGAGGGGTCCACACCACACACGATGACACCGACGCTGCCGGGCGAGGCCGACGAGTGGGCCGACCGACTCCAGGCGCGACTCAACGACCGCGACGCCTTCGCGGAGGCCGCGGCGGGCTTCGACGCCACCTTCCGGTTCGCCATCCTCCCAGACGACCGCTACGACGGCGACCCCGTCGTCCTCACCGTCGTCGTCGCCGACGGCGCCTGCGTGGCCGCCCGCGGACACGACCCCGACGCCGACTACGACTTCGGGCTGGCCGGTCCCTACGCGGTGTGGGTCGACCTCCTGAAGGACGACCTCGACATCACCGAGGCCGTCATGGGCGACTCCCTGGAGTTCGAGGGCTCGGAGATGGAACTACTGAGCAACCGCGAGGCCGTCACGGAACTCGTGCGAGCGGCCCAGACCGTCGAGGCCGACTTCGAGTACTGACGGCGAAAGCCGACGACGCCGCCGAGCGCGGAGACTGAAACGGTTAAGGCCCGGCCGAGTGGAGGCGGAGACGTGATAGACAAACTCGGCGCCGCCGGGATCGTCGGCATCCTCGTGATCCTGGGCGGTATCGGACTCATCGCGTCGGTCGAACCGCTGATCGCCGCCGGGATCGGCCTCGTCGTCGCCGGCGTCGGCCTGATACTCTACGGCGTCGTCACGAACGTCCTCGCCTCGTTCGGCATGGGCGGCATGGTCTGAACGAGGGTATCGAACCCACGCGACCGTCCAACGCGGCCGTCCGCTCCTCTCTCCTACGCGGTCGTCTCGCCGCCTCGGCCGTCGGCGATGTCGGTCTCGGAGTAGAGGTAGAAGGCGAGGACGAACCCGAGGAAGTACAGCACTACCGGCAGCGGCGCGAGCAGGAGGCCGACCCGCGGGTCGAACGACGGCCCGAGCAACTCGAACAGCAGCGTCTGGACGAGCCCCACCGGAAAAAAACTTGACACGACAGTCGTCGTGAAAGAGCCGCGCGTACAGACGGCGGTGGGGGGACGGCAGTGCGCCGGAACGACGCGTCGGCCGCCGCGTCAGTCGCTCTCGCCGCGGTCGCCGGCGCGGTGTTCGCTGATGAGCCGGTCGACCATCCGGGCGTTTTGCTCCCGTTCGCGCTCCTCGGCGCGGTCCTCCCAGTCCTCGATGGCGGCCTCGACCTCGCGCTCGCGGGCGACGGCGAGTTCGTCGACCTCCTGGACGGTCACCATCTCGACCGGCGCGACGGGGATGTCGTGTTTGAACAGGATCTCGTCGGCGATATCCGAGAGACCGCCGTCGCGGAGGACGATCTGCGGATCGACGTCGACGATCTTGTCGGCGGTCGAGGCGCCGGCGCCGGAGGCGTCGCGGAACATGACGACGTCGTCCTCGGCGAGCCCGAACCGCTCGTCGGCGTCGTCGATGGCGTCGCTGGTGAACTGCTCGACCACCTTGACCGGGACGAGCCCCTTCTTTTTCTCCGAGATGTCCGCGAAGTTCGAGTGATCGAGCTTCCAGAGCGCCTTCAGCCGCTCGAGTTTGCCCTCCAGGTCGTCGATGCGCTCCTCGCGCTCGTCGACCTCGCCCGTCAGGCGGCGGTTCTCGCGCTCCAGCCGGGTGACCTCGCGGTCCTTGCGGGCCTCGACGCGGGTCTCGCTGCGCGCCTCCGAGAGCTTCCCCTCCAGGTCGTCGATGCGGTCGTCCTTCTCGTCGACCGTCTCCTCCAGGCTCTCGACGTGCGACTGCAGCTGGGCGACCTGCGATTCGAGCTGTGAGATGCGCTTTTGCTCGGGGGACTGTTCGTTGTCGGGCCGGTCGGGCTCCTCGCCGTCCTCGCCGCCGTCGTCCCGGAGGTCGTCGAGGACGGTCTCGACGGACTCCTCGCCGGCGACGACGCGGGCGACGACCGGCCCCACGTCCTGGCCGGGGGGGACCTTCGCGGCGATGCGCTCGAACTGGTCTTTGCGGGCGTCGAAGGCGCCGAAGGCGGCGGCCATGGCGTCGCGTTCGTGGTCGTTGTCGTAGCCCTCCTCGCGGGTGCGGTGCTGTTTCACGTCGACCGGCAGGTCCCGGTCGGGCGTCCAGCCGGCGGCGTCGAACGACCGGCGCAGCTTCTCGACCGTGTTCGGCATCGGCGTCACGTCGGCGGCGACGATGACCGGCCGACCGCGCTCGACGATCCACTCGGTCACATCGGCGCTGTCGGCCGTCCGCGTGCTCAGCACGTCCAGCACCTCGCCGTCGAGGCCGACGATGGCGACCGCCGTGGTCGTCCCGGGGTCGACGCCGACGACGACGTGGTCCCGGCGCTTGGCGAGCGGGCGGAACTCGATGCCGTCCCGGCGGACGCGCTCGACCTCGACGCGCACGTCGCCCGCTCGCTCGTTCGAGACCGGGATGTCCCGCGGGCGGCCCTCGACGGTGAAGATGGCGTTGGAGAAGCCGCCGTACTTCTCGGTCTCCTCGCGCTCGAACTCCAGCCCCGCCTCTTTCAGGTCGGATTCGACCTCGCGTGTGCGCTTCTTGACCGAGCCGTGGATCCGGCGGGTGTAGCGGTCCTCGGACCAGCCGCCGCCACCGCCGGTCGAGCGCCCGCGCGAGACCTTCACCTCGGTCTCGTCGGTAAAGGCGGAGACGACCTGGCCGACGTTGTTGGCGGCCAGACGGGCGGCGGCCTCCGCTTCCTTCATAGGATCTTTGCCGTAGGGCACGTCGTGGCGGTTGGCGACGCGGGAGAGGGGTTCCGGCCGCTCGGCGCCGGTGACCTGCACCAGCGTCGTCTCGTCCGGGAGTTCGCCCAGGAAGTGGACGAGCGCGTCCTTGTTCTCCGCAAGTTCGTACATGTTGTCGGTGGCGACGATGGCGGGCCGTTCGTCGCGGATCAGTCGGCGGAGCTTCCGCCGGGAGACCACGTCCCGATCCACGTGCTCGCCGTCGAAGGCGACCAGCGCGTAGGACACGTCCCCGCGCACGTCGCCGCTCTGGACATCCACCCCGAAGACGACGGCGTCCAGCGCACTCGTACGGGTGCTCACACGCACGCGTATGCAATCTGCGAATATAAACCCGGCGCGGGGACGGGCCCGCCGTCGCCGGTCGTCCGGACCGCGCGACCGCGCCGTAGGCGGGCCGGCCCGACCCGGCTACACGTACTCCTTGCAGGTCTGGGAGAACGTCGCCAGCGGCAGGTCCGCCTCGGAGTCGACGCTGACGAACAGGCCGGAGAACTCGCCGGACGCGAAGTGGAAGGTCGTCAGGTCGTCGAAGCGGTGGATCGAACAGTGCAGGTCGCCGGCGGCGAACAGCTCCTCGAGGTGGCCCCGGCCCAGGCCCTGGAGGACGAGTTCGTCGTGGACTCGCTCGGCCTGCGAGCGGACCCGGTCCTCCGCGCCCGGCGCGACGTAGACGGGGTCGCAGCCGTCCCGGTCGTACGTGGCGACCACGCGGAGGGCGTCCCCGGCCAGCCCCCGGAGGGCCTCGACCAGCGCACCCTCGTCATCGGTTACCATACACGACACGTTTCGAGTCTCGCATTGTCAAAGTAGCGGCCGTCGGAGCGCCCGCGGACTTCCGAGAGCGGGCGTTTTACGTCCGGTCGCGCCGTCCGTTCGCCATGGAGTACACCACGCTCGGATCCACGGGCATGGAAGTCTCGAAGGTCTGTCTCGGCTGTATGAGCTTCGGGAGCGGGGACAGTTGGATGCTCGACGAGGAGGAGGGCCGCGAACTCGTCGAGCGGGCCATCGACCTGGGTGTCAACTTCTTCGACACCGCGAACACCTATTCGGCGGGCGAGAGCGAGGAGATTCTCGGCGACGTGCTCGCCGACTACGACCGCGACGAGCAGGTCGTCGCCACCAAGGTTCGCTTCTCGGGCGCCAAGGACCACCGCAACGCCGAGGGCCTCTCGCGCAAGACCATCGAGCAGGAACTCACCCACTCGCTCGACCGACTCGGCATGGACACCGTCGATCTCTACCAGATCCACCGCTGGGATTACGACACACCGATCGAGACCACCCTCCGCGCGCTCGACGACGCCGTCTCCCGGGGGCAGGTCCGCCACATCGGCGCCTCGTCGATGTGGGCCCACCAGTTCCAGCGAGCCCTGCAGGTCAGCGACGAGGAGGGGCTCGCTCGCTTCGAGACGATGCAGAACCTCTATCACCTGACCTACCGCGAGGAGGAACGCGAGATGTACCCCGTCTGCGACCGGGAGAACGTCGGCGTCCTCCCGTGGAGCCCGCTGGCGGCCGGCTACCTGACCCGTCCCCACGAGGAGTTCACCTCGACCGACCGCGGCGAGCACGAGATCGACTACGGGACGCCCTACCACCAGGGGCCCGGTAGCGAGGCGATCAACGGACGCGTCGAGGAACTGGCCGACGACAAGGGCGTCACGATGGCCCAGATCGCCCTGGCCTGGCAGTTCCAGAACGACAACGTCGACGCGCCGATCGTCGGCACGTCCAGTATCGAACACCTCGAAGCGGCCGTCGAGGCCCTGGACGTGTCGCTGTCGGATTCCGACGTGGAGTACCTCGAAGAACCCTACGAGCCCGTCCCCGTCTACGGCCACGAGTAGTCGGCTCGGACGCGAAACCGGCGAGTGGGACGGACCGCCACCGTCGCGGCTCCCATCGCCGTGACTCCCATCGCCGCGGCCGCTCTCGGAGACGGCGCCACCGACATTCTTTCGGCCGACTCGACCGAAGGGATCGGCGTGTCCGACCGGACGCCGAAGACGCACACGCTCTCGACGGGCCACGAGGTCGCCGTGCCGCTGGAGACCGAGGCCGAGGCGACGGCGGTCGCCGTCGCGGCCGACGCGGGAGCGGCCGGCGAGTGGCTCCCCGAGGGCCTCACACCGGTTCGTCTCTCCCCGGGACGGACCGCGGTCACCTTCCTCTCGGTGGACTACCGTCGGATCGGCGACGACGCGATGGCGCCTTACGAGGAGTTCGGCGTCCTCCTCGCGGCGACGCCCGCCGACGGCCCCGTCCCGGAACTCGGCGCCGTTCGGGACGGCCTCGGCGGCTACGTCGCGGCGCTCCCGGTCACGACCGAACCGGCCCGCGCCCTCGGCGTCGAGATCTGGGGGTACCCGAAGTCCGTCGCCGATATCGGGATCACCGACCGCGGCGACCGCCGGCGGACGGCCGTCGGCGACGAGCGAGGGCACGTCCTCACGCTCGACGCGCCGTGGAACCCGCGATTTCGGACGACCGTCGAGACGGCGAGTTACACCGGTGGGGACGGAACCGAGAGCGGTCCCGAGCGGCCCGAAACGGCCGTCCGACGCCAACCCCTGGAACTGTCCGGGCGGTTCGGCGCCCGACCGTTCGGGGGACGATACTCGCTGGGGACCCATCCGCTGGCCGAGCGGCTGCGCGGCCTCGGGTTAGGTCGGTCGCTGGGAGCGGTCGCGTTCGACGGGCGGTTCGTCATCGCCGAGGGGCGGCCCCCGGTCTGAGGCGGGCGGGGCGGTCCGCGGCGGCCCCGTCCGCTCGGCGTCCCCACCGACTGGGAGCAGGACCCGGGCGAGGACCGAGGGGCGGAGCAGGGCGGTCGGCGGTCGCTCCAGCCCGACGACTTCTTGGTAGGCCGCGGCGACGGCGCTGTCCTCGTGGGCCCGCCGGAGCAGGCGGTCGAAGTACCGCTCGAACAGCCGTTCGGCCGGCGAGGCCGAGCCGTCGGTCGCCGCGAAGCCGCGGTCGGCGCCGACCGCCAGTTGCCAGGGGGTGTCCAGCACCGGCGCGACCCGGTCGAAAAAGCGGGGGCCGAGTCGGTCGCGGCCGCCGTCGGCCAGCGCGCCGTGGAGCACCAACGCGTCGAGGGCGGCGACGGACATCCCCTGCCCGTAGACGGGGTTGAAACTCGCGAGCGCGTCACCGGTGACGACCAGCCCCTCGGGGAACCGGTCGAGCCGTTCGTAGCGGCGGCGCACGCTCGCGGGGAAGGGGTAGCGGGCGACGTCGTCGGAGACCCACGGGCGGTCGCGCAGGAGCTCGCCCACCAGATCGACCGGCAGGTCCTCGGCGAACGCCACCACGCTGGCGCGGTCGGCCGGGCCGCCGTCGGCGCCCATCTCGGCGAGGATCACCTCCCATCGGTCGCCCTCGACGGGTATCAGCGCGGCGCCGCGGCGCCGCGGCGGGTCCGGCGGGACGCTGACCACCCGGCGGTCGCCCGGCGGGCGGTCGATCCGGACGGAGCTGTACTGGAGGTCGATCTCCACCCGATCGGTCGGCGGGGCGTCGTACCCGGCGTCGTCGAGCCACTCCGGCGTCCGACTGGCCCGGCCGGTGGCGTCGACGACGAGGTCGGCCGCGAGCGACTCCGTCGGGCCGTCGCCCTCGCGGACGGTGACGCCGGTCACCGCGCGGCCGGCGTCGTCGGTGCGGTAGTCGACGAACAGACAGGGGCTCAGCAGGCGAACGGCGTCGCGCTCGCGGAGACGGCGACGGACGACGTGCTCGAACAGCGGCCGGGTGGCGCAGTAGGTCGGCGTCCGCTCGGTACCGGGCGCCACGAACCCGCCGCGCTGGTACTCGAGGAAGTTGCGCGTGGTGTCGACGACGAGTCCCCCCGCCCGGACCAGGTCCTCGCCGAAGCCGACGAACAGATCCTCCAGGACCGCCTGGCCGGCCGACAGCAACGCGTGGGGGTGGCTCGTCTGGGGGGCGCCGTCGCGGGCGACCGGTGCGTCGGGCAGCGAATCGCGCTCGACGACGACCACCTCGTCGAAGCCGTCGGCGAGCACTCGCGCCGCGCACAGTCCCGCGACGCTCCCTCCGAGGACGACCGCGCGACCGCCCACGTCACCGACGCGACCGGGGTCATAGCGGTCGACGGCCGCGAGCGTCACCGCGGACGCACCCCCGTCACCCCGCCGGTCGGTTCGCGGCCGGACACCCCGTTCGTCACCCGAGGAGAGGGCAACTCGCTCACAGGAACGGGTGCGAACGCGACCGGCAAAGGTACTTCCCCTCACCCGTGGCGTCGATTTATCCGACCCGCTCGCACCGGCCCGGAACGCTTTTTTCGCCGGCACGCGCCCGGTCGGCCGTGTCACGCAACGACGAGTCGGTTCGTGCGGTCGGGGGCGACGGGGGCGGGCCGGTCGTCCTCGTGACGGGCGCAGGCGGGGGGATCGGGTCGGCCATCGCGCTCGGGTTCGCCGAGCGGGGGTGGCGCGTGTACGCGACCGACGTGGCGACGCCGCTACCCGAGCGCGTCCGGGCCCGCTGTGAGACCCGCGCGCTGGACGTGACCGACGACGAGCGGTGCGAACGCGTCGTCGACGAGGTGGTCGCCGAGGCCGGGCGGCTGGACTGCCTGGTCAACAACGCCGGCTACGCCGAAGCCGGGCCCGTCGAGGACGTGCCCGTCGACGCCGCTCGCGAGGGATTCGACGTGCTCGTCCACGGTCCCCACCGGCTCGCTCGCGCCGCCCTCCCGCACATGCGCGAGCGCGGTCGGGGACGGATCGTCACCGTCTCCAGCGTCATGGGCCTGCTCGCCTCGCCGGGCCTGGGTGCCTACGCCGCGGGGAAGGCCGCCGTCGAATCGCTCCACGACGCGCTCCGGGTCGAACTGCGCACGAGCGGCGTCGACGTGTCCCTGGTCGAGCCGGCGTGGGTCGAGACCGACTTCGCCGACGCGGCGCGCCGGCGGCTGGCCGGCCGCGAGCGGACGCCCGCCTACACGCGGACCTACGCCGGCCTCGATGACGGGTGGGTCCTCGACGGCAACCCGCTGGCCGTGGGACCGGAACGCGTCGCCGCGGCCGTCGTTCGCGCCGCCGAGGCCGACGACCCGAAGGCCCGCTACCCCGTGGGGCGGTTCGCCCGTTTCGTCCGGTGGGCGAACTGGCTCCCCGCACCCGCCATCGACGCGATCCAGGCCGGCTACGAGCGGGCGACCGCGACGGTCGGACGCTTGATCGGCTGACCGAACCGGGTGGACGGGGCCCGGCTCCGACGGCACGGCGTCGGCGGCGCCGTTAACTCGGTCCGAACCGAACGACGTGTCATGACAGCTGCAGGCGGGAGCGACTCGGTGCTCGGCGAGGGACACGTCGCGCTCGTGACCGGGTCGACGAGCGGTATCGGAGCGGAGACGGCGCGCAACCTCGCCGCGACCGGTGCGACCGTCGTCGTCCACGG
This sequence comes from Halosimplex rubrum, assembly GCF_013415885.1. Classification (NCBI taxonomy): domain Archaea; kingdom Methanobacteriati; phylum Methanobacteriota; class Halobacteria; order Halobacteriales; family Haloarculaceae; genus Halosimplex; species Halosimplex rubrum. Next base: position 489,485 of record NZ_CP058910.1, on the reverse strand, counting down.
TCGCGACCGCGCGGCCGGCGAGGAACTGGTCGCCGACCTCCCCGGCGACGGTCACGCCTTCTACGCCGCCGACTACGCCGACTTCGACGAGGTGCGCGCGCTCGCCGACGCCGTGCTCGCGGACTTCGACCGACTGGACTGCCTGGTCAACAACGCCGGGACGTGGCAGGGCGACCGCCACCTGGTCGACGTGCCGGGGATCGACGACGGCGTCGAGTCGACCTTCGCCGTCAACCACCTCGCGACGTTCCTGCTGACGAACGCGCTGGTCGACCGCCTCGCGGCGACGGGCGAACGGCGGGCCCAGGAGCGGAGCGACGACGGAGAACGCGGCCACGACGCCGACGCGGCCGACCCGGCTCGCGTCGTGACGGTCTCCTCGGACCTCCACCGGCGAGCCGAACTCGACCTCGACGGCGTCCGCGGTCCCGACGGGCCCAGTGGCGTGGGGGCCTACGGCCACTCGAAGCTCGCGAACGTCCTGTTCACGTACGAACTCGCCCGGAGGCTCCCGGGGAGTGTGACGGCCAACTGCTGTCACCCGGGCGTGTCGCCGTCGACCGGGCTGTCGCGAAACGGCTCGCTGGTCGCCGGCCTCGGCTGGAAACTGTTCGGCGCGGTCGGGCGGTTGACCGGCACGGTCGATACCGCGGCCGAGTCCGCCGAGACGGGGACCTACCTGGCGATCTCGCCCGCGGTGACCGACACGACCGGCGAGTACTTCGACGACTGCGAGGCCGTTCGCCCGGCCGAGGCCGCCGCCGACCGCGACGCCCAGCGGGACCTCTGGCGGGCCAGCGTCGCGTGGCTGGGTCTCGACGAGGCCGAGGTCGTCGGTACCGGCGGTGAACGAGCGCCGGAGACGTGACCTCACTCCGGGTCCGCGGGCTTCAGGAATCGCAGACAGCGGACGTTCGGCGGGCCGTCGGTCGACGGCGGGCTCGCTGTCGGTACGTCGTCACCCGGTAGATTCTCGGACCCCATCGTGTCGCCGAATCGACCGGTGTCGTGAGATACGTTCTCGGGGCGACGGTCGGCCGGCTACAGCTCCAGCCCGCGGACCGCGACGCACGCCTCGCCGTCCTCGACGCGGCCGATAATCCGTCCGTCGTCGGTCGCGTCGACGACCGCTTCGGCGTCGGCCTCGGACATCGCGGCGACGAAGCCGGTGCCCATGTTGAACGTGCGGTGCATCTCCTCGTCGGTCACGTCGCCCTCCCGCTGGACGAACGCGAAGACCGGCTGGGCGTCGAAGGGGTCCGTGATCTCGTAGTGGCACTCGCCCATCCGGGTCAGGTTCGTCCAGCCGCCGCCGGTGACGTGGGCGGCGGCGTGGGTGTCGACCTCGCGGAGCGGCCCCAGCAGGTCACTGTAGATCCGCGTCGGCTCCAGGAGTTCCTCGCCGATCGACCTGTCGGGATTCGGCGGGAACGGGTCGGTGTACTCGTGGTCGCGCGTGGCGGCCTCGCGGGCGAGCGTCAGCCCGTTCGAGTGGATACCCGAGGAGGGCCACCCCACGACCACGTCGCCCGCCTCGGCCTCGCCGGGGAAGATGGCGTCCTTTGGCGCGAGTCCCGCGCAGGTGCCGGCGATGTCGAGGCCCTTGATCACGTCGGGCATCACCGCGGTCTCGCCGCCGACGAGGGCGACGCCGGCGCGCTCGGCGCCCTCGTCGAGGCCCTCACCGATCTGCTCGGCGGTGGCGTCGTCGGGCTCCTCGACGGCGAGGTAGTCGACGAACGCGACGGGGTCGACGCCCGCCGCGACCAGGTCGTTGGCGTTCATGGCGATGCAGTCGATGCCGATGGTCGAGTAGTCGTCGAGCGCCTCGGCGACCAGGAGCTTGGTCCCGACGCCGTCGGCCGCCAGCGCGAGGTAGCGGTCGCCGATGTCGAGCAGGCCGGCGAAGTCGCCCTCGAAGTCGCCGGTCGCGCCGACCAGCGCCGCCGTCGCGGCCTCCTGGCCGGCGATGTCGACGCCCGCCTCGGCGTAGGTCAGTCCCTCCTCGTCGGTCCCGTCCGCTTCTTCCGGTCCGTCCGCAGCGTCCCCGTCGGTCATGGTGGATCCCCCGCGGAGCGCGAGCAAAAGGCCACCGTTTCGGGTGGAGCGGAGCGACCGGTCGTCGAGCGCTCCGGCTGCGACCCTCGCCAGGGGCCGCCGTCGTTCACCCCTCGAACGGCGGCTCGTAGCCGTTCCGGACGTAGTAGCGCACCCAGTTGCCGTAGGTGCGGTCGGCGGGGGTGTCCGAGCGGTCCTCGTACCGGACGGTCCCGCCCCCGTCGACGACGTAGGTGGCCGCCTTGCCGGTGAGCCCGTGACTCGTCTCCTCGGTGCCGCTGTAGCGCTCGCAGACCTCGCCCTCGGGGTCGGCCAGGAGCTGGATCGACAGGTCGTAGCGGTCGCGCATCTCCGTGACCTCGGGGAGCGGGTCGGGGACGACCGGGACGACGCTCACGTCGTCGTGGAACCACATATCGTAGGACACCTCGCCGAACGTCTGGAGCTGTTCGGCGCAGAAGGAACACCAGACGCCGCGGTTGATCAGGACCACCGCCGGCCCCTGCGCCAGTTCGTCGGCGAGGGCGACGGTGTCGCCGGCGGTGCTCGGCAGTTCGAACTCCGGCGCGGATTCGCCGTCGAGGCTCATACCGGAGCGAGGGGCGCGAGCGGTGTACGTCGGCGGCCGGCAGTATCCGGGCCCGCCGATCGGCGGCGATAGGCCCGCCCGGGCGTCAGTCGGCGCCGCGGCCGCCGTCCTCGACGCTCTCGTCGATGGCCATGCCGGTCGTCATGATCGCCTGCATCCCCTCCTCGACGGAGAGATCCACGTCGAAGATGCGCTCTTCCGGGAGGTTGACGAGGTGCCCGCCCATCACGGGGTTGGGCGCCATCGGGACGAAGACGGTCTCCATCGCGTCGTGACCGGCGGCGGCTTCGACCGTCGGCGGCGTGCTCGCGGTGAGGAAGGCGAGCGCGAAGCAGTCCTCGCGGGGGAACTCGACGATCTTCACCTCGCGGAAGCTCTCGGTGTCGCCCTCGACCAGCACGTCGCTCATGCGCTCGACGCTGGTGTAGATGGAGCCGATGCCGGGCAGGTCCTCCATCAGCACGTCGAATCGGCGGGCGACGTGGGTGTCCGGGCCGTGCTGGGCGGCGACCCCGACGAGGAACACGAGCCCGAACACGATGGCCCCGGCCAGCAGTTGCACGACCCAGTCGCTCATCTGGCTGCCCGGGCCGAGCGCGACGAGCGCGTCGGCCAGCGGCGCCAGCATGCCGGCGACGAACCCCAGCGCCCAGATCAACACGAGGACGGTGATCAGGAACGGGACCGTCAGCGCCAGCCCCGACAGCAGCGTCTGCCTGAGGTCCCGACGCGCCTCCCTGCTCTCCTCGGCCGCGACCTGCGCGATGTCGTTCACGTCCGGTCTGGACATGCGAACGGTTGGGTCCGGACACCGAAGTGCCTTGTTCGGGGTGGCGCCCCGCGGCGGTTCGCTCCGCCACCGGCCGGCGCCGCGCCCGGCGCCGCCTCGCTCAGAAGAACGTCCGCAGATACACCCGCTCGGGCGGGAACAGCGTCGCGAGGGTGTCGGCGACGGATCCCTCGGCCACGGAGAGGCCGCCGACGCGACGGGCGGTCGCCACGTCGTGATACCCGACGACGAGTTGCGAGAGCGTCCCCACGTCGAGGGTCGCGTCCGGGTCGACAGTCTCGGCGTCCGCCTCGCGGGGCGCGCAGTCGGCCTCGCCGTCCGCGACTGCCAGGTCGAAGACGCCGTCGTTCCAGTCGGCCGTCTCGTCGGTCACGGCGAGCGTGCAGTCGGCGCTCGCGTCCGCCGGATAGGGGCAGGTCTCCAGCGCGTCGACCGCGTCGACGACGCGGACCATCGGCCCCGTCTCCACCCCGCAGTCGACCGCGTCGGGGTCGTCGACGAGGTCGAGGAGTTCCGTCCGGGCGTCGCTCTCGAAGCGTATCTCCGTGACCTGAGAGTCGTGGTCGGCGAGGAATCCGAGGAGGCCGAGCCGCGCCTCGTGGTCGGCGGCGGCCATGTCGTCGACCGCCAGCCGCCGGTTCTCGAACCCCTCGCCGGCGTCCTCGAAGTCGTAGACGAGATAGCCGCACACGTCGCCGTCGCGCTCCCAGACGTACGCCCACGGTCGGTCGTCGCCCCCCTCGGAGAGGACGCGCTCGCGCCACCACGCCTCCGACCGACGCTTGAGCGCGAGGGTCGTCTCCGCGGCGGCCGTCTCGTGGACCGAGCGGAGCGCGCGCCACTCGTCGGGTTCGACCGGTCGAGCGCGCCCGTCGGCCGCCCCGCGGGCGAACGCCAGTTGCTCGGGCGGGCACGTGTACGTCGTCGCCGTGTTGGCGGTCGCCCAGCCGAACTGTTCGTAGTACGACCGCGCGAACGGCCACAGCGCCGAGAGCGGGTACTCGCCGCGCCACCGCTCCAGCGCGTCGGCGACCAGAGCGCCGACGTACCCCTCCCGGCGGTGTTCGGGCGGCGTCGCGACGGCGGCCAGGCCCGCGAGCCGGACCCACTCGCCGCGCAGGGTCGCCCGGAGGTCGTAGTGGCCGCAGACGCTGACGAGGGCATCGTCGACGAACGCCCCGTAGCGGTCGGCGATCCGCTCGGGGTCGTCGTCGTAGCGCTGGGGCCCCTCCTCGGGGTGGAACGCGTAGTCGACGATCCGGCGGAACTCGTCGTAGCGGTCGGCCGAGAGGGGTCGCACCGCGGCGGCTGCGTCGTCCGTCATACTTCCGTTCGGGGTGTCGGGTCCGATATAGCTTCGGTCGCGGGGTCGACAGCGATCAGTTTCGCGTGCGAACCCACTTTTTGCGACGGAGAGTTCCTCGGCGCGCTTCGCGCGCCTGCGGGAATCCTCCGTCGCAAAAACGTGGGGAAAAAGGCTGAATCCTCGCTCTGCTCGGATTCAGTGAATCGCGCTCGCTCCGCTCGCGCGAATGCTACTGATCAGCCTATCACCTGTACTGAACGCCATCGACAGTTCTGCACACCCGGCGACGGATCGGGCGACTCGTTCCGGCACCCGCAACTTTTTGCGACGGCCGCGAGCCCCCACGTACATGCGACTCACCGGCCCCGCCGACGCGAACGCGGTCGTCTTCGACCCGGAGACGGCCGAACTCGCCGTCGAACGCGACGGCACGACGCTCGTGACGCCCTCCGAACTCCCCGTGGAGAAACTCGCCCGACAGCTCCACGGCGTCGACTGGACCGGCGCCGCGGTGTCGGTCGACGACCCCGCGGAGGTCGCCGAGACCTACGCCCTCCCGAAGGGAAAGGCTCGCGAGCGAACCCATCGGGCGGTCGAGCGGACGGTCACCTACGACCATCCCGACGCCGACGGCGTCGTCGAGGTCGACCTCCGAGCCGCCGCCGAGGGCGTCGCCTTCCGGTTCCGCGTCACCGGCACGGCGATGCAACGGCACACCGGCGACGAGACGACCCTCTCGCTGCCCCGCGACACCGCCACGTGGCTGACCCCCTTCGACGAGGCCCACGAGGCCAGCGCCCGCCAGCAGCCCATCGTCGAGACCGACGGGGAGTACTGCACGCCCGGCCTGTTTCGGGTCGACGACGAGTGGCTGCTGCTCGCCGAAGCGGGCGCCGACGGCGACTACGCCGCCGCCCGCCTCCGCGCCGAGGACTCGGGACCGGGGATGACCTTCGGGCTCCCGCAGACGCAGATGAACGCCCACTTCCCGCTGGAGACGCCCTGGCGCGTCGCGATCACCGGCGACCTGGCCGACGTGGTCGAGTCGACGCTCGTGACCGACCTCGTCGACGACGCCGGGTTCGACGACGAGTGGGTCGAACCCGGTCGGGTCGCGTGGTCGTGGTGGTCCGAGTCCGACAGCCCCGACGACTTCGAGCGCCAGCGCGAGTACGTCGACTACGCCGCCGACCGCGGCTGGGAGTACGTCCTCGTCGACGCCGGCTGGCCCCGCGAGCGCGCGGCGATGCCCGACCTGATCGACTACGCGACGGAGCGCGGGATCGACGTGATCCTCTGGACTCACTGGACGGACGTGAACACCGAGAGCAAACGGGCCGAGCGACTCCCGACCTGGGCCGACTGGGGCGCCGCGGGGGTCAAGGTCGACTTCATGGACGCCGACGACCAGGGCCGGATGCAGTTCTACGACGACCTCGCCGAAGCGGCCGCAGACCACGAACTCCTCGTGAACTTCCACGGCTCCGTGGTTCCGACGGGCCTCCAGCGCCGGTACCCCCACGTCATGACCTACGAGGGCGTGATGGGCGCCGAGTACTACAAGTGGTCCACCGTCACGCCGGAACACAACTGCACCCTCCCGTTCACCCGCAACGTCGTCGGGCCGATGGACTACACGCCGGTCACGTTCTCGGCGGACGCCGCCCGGACGACGCCGGGCCACGAACTCGCGCTCTCGGTCGTCTTCGAGTCGGCGCTCCAGCACTTCGCCGACTCCGTCGACGAGTACGCCGCTCGACCCGAAGCGGAGGGGTTCCTGGAGCGGGTTCCGGCGGCCTGGGACGAGACGCGTTTCGTGGGTGGGTATCCCGGCGTCGAAGCGACCGTGGCTCGCCGCGACGGCGAGGAGTGGTTCCTCGGGTCGATCACGGCCGGGCCACAGCGGATCGTGACGGTGGACTGCGCGTTCCTCGTCGAGGGCGACGCCGTCTCCGACGAGGAGTGGACCGCCCACGTCGTTCGAGACGACGGCGAGGGCGGCCTCGAATCCGAGGAGTGGACCGTCACCGGCGAGGAGGCGCTGGACGTGGTGGTCCCCGAGAACGGCGGGTTCGCGGCGCGGTTCGAGCGGTGACGGTCTTCGCCATCACAGCCACTCGCGCCCGGTTTTCTGGAGTCCGCCGATCTCGGCGTGGGGAGACACCTCGGCCATCGCGTCGACGATGGCGACGAGTTCGGTCACGACGGTCCCGGAGTTCGCCGACGCCGAGGTCGGGCGGTACCCCGCGCGGACGCTGGCCGAGCACCGCTACGAGAATACCGGCGACGTGTCCACTGCCGTCGCAGAACTTGCCGCCGAGATCGAACGATAGCGGAGTTTCGCCGCCGCGCAATGGACACAGTTATTCGGGGAGAGGGATAACACCGCTCCACCAGCCATGCGTCACGCAACCACGTTGCGGGTGATCCGATGCGAGTCGTAGTGAAGTTCGGGGGCACGAGTCTCGGCAACGGCGAGCGCGTCACGCGCGCGGCCGACTCTATCGCGGCAGCCATCGAGAACGGTCACGAGGTCGCCGTCGTCGCCAGCGCGATGGGGTCGACGACCGACGACCTGCTCGACGACATCAACTACGACGCCGAGGACGCCGACCGCGCCGAGATCGTCTCCATGGGCGAGCGCACGTCCGTCCGGATGCTCAAGGGGGCGCTGGCCGCCCGCGGTATCGAGTCGGACTTCTTCGAGCCCGGCAGCGAGGGGTGGCCGATCATCACCGACGAGTACGGCGAGGTCGACGTCGACGAGACGAAGAAACGCGCCAGCGCGCTCGGCGGCCAGCTCTCCGACGTGGTCCCGGTCATCACCGGCTTCCTCGCCCAGGACCACGAGGGCAACGTCACCACCCTGGGCCGGGGCGGCTCGGACACCACTGCCGTCATGCTCGGCAAGTTCATGGACGCCGACGAGGTCGTCATCGTCACCGACGTCGAGGGCGTCATGACCGGCGACCCCCGCGTCGTCGAGGGCGCCCGCAACGTCGGCGAGATCACCGTCGACGAGCTCCGCTCGCTGTCGTTCCGCGGCGCCGAAGTCGTCGCCCCCTCCGCGCTGTCGTACAAGGGGAGCGATCTCGGCGTTCGCGTCGTCCACTACCAGCACGACGACCTGCTGACGGGTGGGACCTCTATCGAGGGCGAGTTCCAGAACCTCATCGACCTGCAGGAGGAGCGGCTGGCCTGCGTGACCGTCGCCGGTCGCGCGATCCGCAACAGCCCGGGCATCCTCGCCGACCTCGCCGCCGCGCTCGGTGACGAGGGGATCAACATCGACGCCAACTCCTCGGGCATGGACTCGATCACCTTCTACGTCGACGCCGAGGACGCCGAGGACGCCGAGGCGCTGTTGCACGACGAGGTCGTCGACGGCGAGGCGCTCTCCAGCGTCACCGTCGAGGACGACATCGCCGTCGTCCGCGTCACCGGCAGCGACCTCCCCAACCAGCCCGGCATCGTCAAGCGCACCATCGACCCCGTCTCGGAGGCCCACATCCACCTCTACGACGTGATCACCTCCGCGACCTCCGTCTCCGTGTTCGTCCCCTGGGACGACCGCGAACAGACGCTCCAGCTCGTCCAGGACGTGTTCTGAGCGGCGCCGACGCGCCGCCCTCCGCCCTCCGCCTTCCGCGCTCGGACGTCTACTGCCCCGAACGCAGTCGCGTCCCGATCCGCAGCGGCAGGTCGGCCTCCCGCACCGCGTCGACGACCCGATCCACGTCGTACTCGACGCGGCGGGCCTCGATCTCCCGGCTGTCGAAGTCGATCAGCGAGTAGGCGGCCCGGGGGTCGCCGTCGCGGGGTTGCCCGACGGCGCCGGGATTCAAGATCAGCCCCTCGTCGAAGAACTCGTGGCCCTGGACGTGGGTGTGGCCCGTGACGAGCACGTCCTCGTCGCCGAGCATGTCCGGGTTGTACTCCTCGGGGTAGGTGTAGCGGTCGGGGTCGTGGGGGTGACCGTGGACGAGTCGCATCCGCCGGTCGCAGACCACGCGCTGTTCGGGGAGTTCGCCGAGCCACGACAGCTGGTCGTCGCTGCAGGTCTCGCGGGCGTGGTCGACCGCGGCCGCGGCCATGTCGTTGAACCCGTAGGCCTGGTCGGACGCGACCGCCCGGTCGTGGTTGCCCATCACCGTCGGCACCGCTCCGTCGGGCAACATCGCGGCCGCCTCGTCGCTCAGCCCGTGGTCGCCCTCGCCGCGGATGGCTGCCGCGCACTCGGCGTGCCAGGGGTTGTACCCGACCACGTCGCCCGCGCAGACGAGCCGGTCGACCGGCGGCATGTCCTCCAGCACCGCCTCCAGCGCCACGAGATTCCCGTGGATGTCCGAGATGACGCCCACCTTCATGGACTGGCCTGCGCACCCCTCGCTCTTAGTAGTACGGCAAAATCCCGGCAGAGCGGCGAGGCGCGGCGGGCGACGCGTCTACTCCTCGCCGTTGAAGATCGCCGTCTCGAACCCGCCCTCGCCGTCGCCGGCGACGCCGACGGCGCAGACCTCGTGTTCCAGATCCATCCCGTAGGCCTCGCTGGCGGCCGCGGCGGCACCCGTCGCGTCGAAGTCGACCGGTTCGGGGCTGTCCTTCTCGTAGGTCGCGACCAGCGTCGGTTCCGTCACTTCCTCGACCAGCAGCGCGTCGCGGCGGACGGTCCCGATCACGGCACCGGGGCCGTCGGCGTTCGTGCTCGGGTCCGCGGCGCCGACGCCGACGACCCCCGCGACGCGGGGCGTGTCGTAGTCGTCCTTCTCGAAGTCCAGCGCCAGCAGCGGCTCGGCCAGCGCGTCGCGAGCGGGGTAGCCCAGTTCGAGCTTCTCGGCGATCGGGTCGACGTGCGAGCCGTTGCCGATCACGGCGCCGTTGTCGGTCAGCCGCAGGCAGTTGTACTCGACGTAGGGGTTGTCGGTCTCGGGAGCGTCGGCCGTCGGGCCGACGGTGACGGTGCCCGGCTCGCGACCGGTCGCTTTCCTGTTCGGGAACGAACGGGAGGAGACGCGGTAGGCGCCGACCTCCGGTGCGACGACGACGAAGCGTCCGACGTACATGGGCAACCGTCGGCCTTAGGACGGAAAGTAGGTGTCGATACGGTTCGGTGCGGTGCGGTCCCAGCGGGGGTCGGAACAGGAGGGTTATGCCCCTCGCGCCCGTCGATCCGCCGATGACAGCAGGGCTCGACGCGGACGTGGTCGGCGCCGACGCGGCCGCCGACCGCCGGGACGAACTGGTCGCGCAGGTCACCGACCACGCCGGCCGCATCGCGCGCGAACTCGCCCGCCTCCAGGGCGGCGACTACGGCCAGCGGGAGTTCGACACCGACCGCGCCACGTGGACGCTCAAGTACGAGGGCGGCGACGTCGACTACCTCCGCTTCGACGGCCGCGGCGACGACGTCTACGTCGTCTCCACCAAGCAACCGCCCGACCCCGAGGCGCTCGCGAAAGCGATGGCCGACTACGACGCCTTCGTCGACGCCTTCAACGAGTACGTCCGCTCGCTCGACGGCGTCCTCGACGACACCGCCGACGAGCTACCCGCCATCGAGTCCGTCGACTCGGTCGTCGAGGCCCGCGAACGCATCCTCTCGCGGATGCGCGAGGTGTGTGACCTGATGGCCGAGCAACTCAACCGCGTCGAGGGCAACGACTACGGCACCTTTTCCGCGCGCGTGGGCAGTTCCCGCTGGGAACTCAAGTGGGAGGAAAATAGGGCCAGCTACCTCCGCGTCGGCGGCGAGGGCGGCGTCTACCTCCTCTCGCAGTACCAGCCCCCCGCCCCGAAGGACCTGCGCGCCCACGCCGACGGTTTTTCGGGGTTCGTCGACGCCTTCAACGACCACGTTTCCGAGATCTCCGAGAGCCTCGATACCGTCGAGCTGTAGTCTGAGCAGTCTGTTCTGATTCGTTTCCGACCCGCTCGCTCGCAGTTTGAGCGACCGCAGTCTTCGGTAACCGCTGAAAGCCCTCGCCCCGCTCGCTACGAACCGCTGTAACTGCAGGAGACAGCAAGCGCTGAAAGCCCTCGCCCCGCTCGCTACGAACCGCTGTAACTGCAGGAGACAGCAAGCGCTGAAAGCCCTCGCCCCGCTCGCGGTCGCTGAGCGACATACCCTCGCTCCGCTCGGGTAGCGGTCGCTCAGGCGACTACATAAACGCGAGCGCGCCTCGCCCTTTCAGTCCGCCAGGACAGCCACAGAAACAGCAGACCGCCCCGCACAGCACCGCAGACGGCCACGACCCTCCCCAACCGATTCCTTCGCTCGCGATACTCGCTCAGTCATCCCTCGCGCGGCTACGTCGCGCGCACGAGAGCGCGCTCCAGCGCGCGCCGACTGTGAAAATCGGGCGCTACAGTTCCACGGCGGTCGATTCGGACTGTTCGGCGATCTCCTCGGCGGTCAGCTCGCGGCCCGCTGCCTGCGAGAGGTAGATGCCTTCCATGATCCGCATGGAGTTGAGCGCCAGGTCGCCGGTGTCGATGGGCTCGCCGTCCACGTCGCCCTCGATGGTGTCGATCCAGTGGGCGAACTGGTCGCCGGTGTCGGCGGTCTCGTAGCCGTCGCCGGCGATGAGGCCCTGGCGGCGCTCGTACTCGTCCAGATCCAGCGAGACGGTCGCCTCGTAGTCGCCCGTCGTCGTGTAGAACTCGAAGGGGTCCAGCTGGAGCCCGCCCTGGGAACCGGCGACCACGCTGGGGCGGTCGGGGAGGTACATGTGCCAGGCCGCCCGGAGTTCGAGCACCGACCCGTCGGCCAGGTGGGCCATCCCGACCCCCGAATCCTCCACGTCGTAGCCCGACTCCTCGAGGCGGCCGGTGTAGGTGTCGCGGTTCTCGCCGACCTGCTCCTCGGCGTAGGCGTCGTCGGTCTTCTCGAAGGTGGCGCCGCCGACCCGCTCGACGTCGGCGTTGCCGAGCAGGTAGAGCAGTTGCCCGAGGACGTAGGTACCGATGTCGATGACCGGGCCGCCGCCGGCGGAGTCCTTGGAGACGAACCCGGGGGTGCCGTAGCCGTCGATGTAGGGGCGGCCCCGGCGCCGGGAGAAGACGCCGCGGGCGTAGTAGGGCTCGCCGAGTTCGCCTTGGTCGACCAGGCGGCTTGCGGCGCGGGTCTCGTCGTTAAAGAGGTCGTAGTTCTGGACGCCGATGTGGACGCCGGCGGTCTCGGCGGCGTCGGCCATGGCCTTCGCGTCGGCGTAGGTGGCGGCCATGGGCTTCTCGGTGAAGATGTGCGCCCCCGCGTCGGCTGCGGCCTCGGCGACCGGGCGGTGGAGGTTGTTGTGGACGCAGACGCTCACGGCGTCGACGCCCGCGTCGTCGAGCATGTCCCGGAAGTCACCGTACACGTCGGCGCCGTGGTCGTCGGCCAGTTCGGCCGCCGCCTCTTCGTCGATGTCAGCGACGGCGACGACGTCGGCGCCGTCGACGTCGCCGTAGGAGTCGGCGTGGGCCTGTCCGCGATTGCCCGCGCCGACGATACCGATCTCGACTGTCATGGGCGTCGATCGGAGGGGACGGAAAAGAACGCGCGCTTCCCGGAGAGGGTCGCCCCGACTCCCGTCGAGGCGCGGTCGCGCCGGCTACCCGACGAAGACCACGATCCGCTCGCGCTCGCTCTCGGCGGGACAGTCGTCGGAGCGCTCGACCGGGACCGTCGCGTTCAGCGACTCGACGAACGCCTGTGACGGAAGGAGCGTCATGTTGGCGCGTATCCGGCCGTTCCCGCCGACGCTCGACGGGTAGTACGACCCGGTCGGTCCCGTAGACTCAGTCGCCCGCCGCGGACTGGCCGCTGTCGCTACCACCACTACTACCGCCCGACAGCGGCGTCCGTTCGACCACGGTGCCGTCGTAGGTCGGGTACTGCTCGACGATCTCGCCGCTCTCCATGTCGCCGTCTTCGACCATCTCCTCCAGCAGCCACCACGCCACCTCGACGTGTTCGGACTTGACGGTGTAGTACTCCTCGGGGACGCCCAGCGCGTCCATGCGCTCGGCGTCGGCCCACGCCTTCCCGTAGACCAGCGTCCCGTCGTCGGTGATCTCGTCGAACGGACGGCGCAGGGTTCGGGCCATCCGCTTGAGCCGCCGGCGGTGCTGGGCGGCGTCCTTGAAGACGCTCGTGCAGAAGTACACCTTCTCGTGGTCGCCCATCTGATCGAGGATCTCCTCGCGCGGGCTGTCGACCGCGCTCATGTGCTCGTCGCGCAGCTCGAAGCCCTCCTCCTGCATCCGGCGGTAGTTGCCGTCGGACATCTCGAACTCGTTGATGTTACAGAAGTCGGCGGCGCCCTCGTCGAGGAAGTCGACGAACTCCTGTTCGGGCCGGATGCCCGGGATCTCGAAGGCCGGGGTCAGCCCTTCTTCGCGGGCGATGTAGAGGATCTCCTCCCACTCGGTGCCGTGCAGGTCGCCCCACTGCTCGTAGGGTGGGTGAAAGCGGATCTCGTCGAGACCTGCTTCGGAGAGCCGGCGCATGTTCTCGCGGCCGCCGGTGATACCGGTGTAGAGGTGGGTGTGGAAGTCCTCGCCGTACTCGTCTTTCAGCAGGGAGAGATACCGCGTCGTGCGCCCCATCGCCTCCTGGGGTTCGCCGCCGGTGATAGACGCCCCGAGGGCGTCCATGCGCTCGGCCTCCTCGAGCACGTCGTCGTCGGACTCGACGGGCCGCTCGTTGGCGTACACCTGATTGACGTTCTTGCGGTTCTCGCCGAGGGGACAGTAGAAACAGTCGCGCTGGTCGCAGTAGCCGTAGACGAACAGGACCATCTTCCCGCCCTTGGCGCACTGTTCGCAGCCCTCGGATATCATTGCCCCTATCTATCCCGTCGAGCGGCAAAAGTCGTGCGTTCCCTCGCCGGGGGTGTCAACCGCTGACGCCCGCCGGTGGACCGAACCGGAAGGACCGACCGCGAGCGCGAAGCTATTAGGCGATTCACCCGATCGACACACCAAGTGCATCGGTTCGAGTCGCGCGACGAGGACGAGCCGTCGACCACGGCGGGACACTCACATGGCTGAGGCCACCGATCGCCGCGAGCGCCTGCTGTGGACGGTCGCCATCTTCGCGTTCGTCACCACGGACGCCGTCGGCTTCCAGCTACGGGGCGCCCTGCTGCCCAGCATCGAGGAGAGCTTCCAGGTTTCCCAGGCGCTGCTGGGGCTCGTCGCCACCGCGGGCACGCTCGGCTTCGTCGCCTCCGTGCTGGTCGTCGGCCTGGTCGCCGGCCGCATCGACATCTACCGCGCCCTGGTCGGCAGCGCCGCCGTCGTCGCCGTCGGCGCCGTCCTGACGGGGATCGCGCCGGTCTTTCTCGTCTTCCTCGCCGCGCTCTTTCTCCGCGGGGTCGCCACCGGGCCGTTCCGCGCGCTGGACCGGGCGGTGCTGAGCCACCTCTACCCCGACGGCCGCGCGCGGATCTTCAACCGCTACGCCCTCGTCTGGGCCGCCGGCGCCGCCGCGGGCCCGCTGGTCGTCACCGCGGCGCTGGCGGCCGGGAACTGGCGGTTCGCCTACGGCGTCGTCGCCGTCGGCTTCGCCGTCTCGACGGCGCTGCTCGTCCGGCTGGACCTCCCCGACTCCGTCGCGACCGAGCGGGAACTCACCCTCGACGACCTGCGGGCGGTCCTCCGCAAGCCCGCCGTCGCCGGGATGACCGGCGTGCTCGTGTTCAACGGCGGCATCGAGGGCACCCTCTTCACCTGGCTCCCCTACTTCGCCGCTCGGCAGCTCCCCGCCGCGGAGGCGAACCTCGTCCTCTCTACCTTCCTCGCGGCGTACGTCCCCGGGCGGCTGGCCTACAGCTACCTCGCCGACCGCACCGGCCGCACACTCGATATCGTGCTCGTGACGCTGACGCTCACGATGCCCGCACTGATCGCGACGATCTACCTCGCGAGCGGGCGCTGGCTGTTCGTCGCCGTCTTCGCGCTCGGGCTCGTGATCTCGGCGACGTTCCCGACGCTGTCGGCGTTCGGCATGAACGCCGCGCCGGAGTACAGCGGCCCCGTCAACGCCATCTCGACGAGCGCGGGCTACGTCGGCATCGCGCTGGTGCCGCCGGTGGTCGGACTCCTGGCCGAGCGCGTCGGCCTGCGCGGGGCGCTCGGAATTTTGCCCGCGCTGCTGGTCGCGATGCTCGTCGTCGCCGTGCTGACGCGGGTGTCTCAGGCTCGGCGCGGCGCGCCGACATAGATGCCCGTGCAGTAGCCATCGATCCGGATCCGTTCGAGACAGTTACTGCAGCTCCATCGCCCGCTCCGTCAGCCGATAGCGGTACGCCTGACTCAGGAAGACGATCCGTCCGTATTCTTCGGAACTGGCGACCTCTTCGGAGGAGTCGATCGCCTCGACGGCCGCATTGAGGCGGTCGATCGGGTCCCCCGAACGGAGGTGTTCGACGACACGCTCCGGTGCAACGCCGAATTCGCTCGCCAGGATACTCCGTATCGTGCGACCGGCCCCGTCGGCGAGTGCGACCGACGGCTCCGACGCGACCGTCTCCGAGCCGCTGATTTCGGCGGCCCCGTCATCCAGTTCGATCGACTGCAGTTCGTCGTCGATGTGGGCGACGAGCCCGTCGAGATTTTCCCGGGCCTCCTCGGTAACGCGTCCGTTGACGATTTCGTCGATGCGCTCGCTGATCGCGAAGATGTCCGGTCCCGGTGGCTTCGTCGCTTCGAGCAGACCCGTATCGACGAGGTTGTCGAGCACCGTTTCTGCGCGATGCTCCAGTTCGACTCCGAACTCGTCGAGCAGATCGGTTCGTTTGATCCCCTCGTGGTCGGGACCGATCTCCGCTTCGAAGAACGCCTTTGCGAGCAGGACCTGGTCGTCGGTACTGGGAACGCCACCCTGTCGCTCCCGAATGTAGCTCTCTACTCGGTCGAAATCGGTCGGTTCTTCGCCGATAGTAAGTGATCGGCCGACGCTCGGGGGGAGCGCCGGGCGCGGCGCGTTGAGGTGGCGTTGCACTTTCTCCGAGAGCCGCGTGTTGTCGTACAGTGCGCGGGCGACGGGGAGCCCTCGCAGGTAGTTGTACTCGGAGAGGACATCTACACCGTGTTCGGTGAGGCCGTAGAACTGCGATGGGAGACCCCGAGTACGCTCGTTGGGCGGATGCTCGTAACACGCGATCACGTCCGCATCTTCGAGGACCTGTAACTGGTCCCGGATCGCGGCCTTGTTTTTGGGGATCAGGTACGCGAACTCGTCGAGCGACGGGAGATGCGCTGGATGCCCCAGGATGTACTGTAACACCAGATGTCGCGTCTCTTGGGACAGCAACTCGTAGATCTGCCGCTGCTCCTCGAAGGGACCACCGTCCTCCGCGGCAGGCGCATCGCTCATGTTCGATACTTCTCGCGGACGCGCAAAACACTTTGGGACAACTGGTTTGGTAGAAACGCTATTTTCCCAAACCAGTCGAAAAGGTATTTGTTCTCGTAGCTGAAAACAACGCCCGATGACCGGGTCGGAGACATCAGGGGACGACGCCGAGATCATGGAAGCGGTCGACGAAGCGCTGCAGGGCCTCGAACTCGAACCACACGAGACCGCCGAGATCCTTGGCTTCGCCAATCGGGAAGTGTCACATCTGCAGACCCCAGAGGAGTCGTACTTTATCCTGGGTAGCTATCGGGACCCGTACATCCGCCGGTTGCGGATCGTCGAGAACGAACTGGACAAACGGCTCGGCACCTATCCGTTCCTGATGGGTGATCTCCCGCAGATCGAGATCGATCGTCTTCCGGTGTTCCGGATCCGGTTCACGCTGTTGGCCACCTACGCCGACCATATCGTCGCGGTCCACGAGCAGGACGCCGGCGGTGAAGTGACCGAACTCGGAAAGATCAGCGCGACTCCGTATTTCGAGCGATCGACGGTTCTCCCCCGAGATTACGCCTGGATGACCGACAGACATATCGAAACCGTGGCCGACCTTCTCGCCGCCGCGGTGAACGTCTACTTCAATGACGACCTTGACGAGGAAGACACTGAGACAGAGCTGGATTCGCTGGTCACACGCGCTCGGCGGAACGGTGTCGAGGTTTCGCACGAAGAGATCGTCGACCGGATCGAGGATCGGGAGGATGCAGAGCACGAGGCAGTGTCCTACAGCTGGGTGCATCTGAACGAGTTCCGACTGTTCGAACTCCACGGGCGCTGTCTCCCGTGGACCGACCCCGAGGACCTGCGGGACGTTACTGAGAGAGTTCCCTGACTAGCGGACAGATATGAATCTCGAATCAGTCCTCGGACCTCCCGGGGCCGACCAGCTTCAAACCGCTCTTTGATCGTTCATCACAGCCTTTTGAACTGTCCCCGAAGCCGGACGTATGCCGAGAGACAGATCACGGCGGTGGCTACTGCGCGCGGCCGCCGCCTCGACCGCGGCCGCCCTCGCAGGCTGTCGCGCCGACGAGGGGGAGACGGATCGCAGCGGTGACCGAACCGATTCGGGCACTGACATCACCACGCCGGCGACGGGGACGCCCTGCGCCGGTACACCGACGCCGACGGGCACCGCCCCGCCCGTCGACACCGACCGGAAACGGATCGACGACTGGCAGTACGACCCGACCCCGACGCCGACACCGGGCCACGGTGGAGGAGGGGGCGGAGGCGGCGGGACCCCGACGCCGATGCCGACCGCCACGGCCGTCGCCGCCGACGGGAGCGTCGGTCTCGCAGCGGGCGGCGCGAAGGATATCGGAACTTTCCGCCGCAACGTCGAGGAGGGGTATCTCCCGCTCCCCGAGAGCCTGAGCTACGAGGGGATGTTCTACGACTACTACTTCGAGACCGGCGACCCGGGCCGGCTCTGCGGCGCGACCTTCGGGCCCGCCTACTCGCCGGCGGTGACTGCCGACCCGCTCTCCGGGGAGACCGAGCGCTATCTCACCGTCGGGCTGAACTCCGGGCTGGCCGCCGACGAGTTCGAGCGCAAACGGCTCAACCTCACTGTCGTCGTCGACGTCTCCGGGTCGATGTCCGATGAGTTCGACGACTACTACTACGACCAGTTCGGGAACGAGCAGACCCCGAAGGGCGACACGGACCGCAAGAAGATCGAGGTCGCCCGCGAGGCGCTGGTCGCGCTGACCGAACAGCTCCGACCCGGCGACCGTCTGGGCGTCGTCCTCTACGACGACGAGTCGACGGTCGCGAAGCCGCTCAGACCGGTCGAGGCGACGGACATGGACGCTATCCGCGACCACATCCGCGAGGACATCGAGGCCGGGGGCGGGACGCGCCTCTCGGCGGGCGTGGCCGACGCGACCGACATGCTCCGCGAGTACGACGACGCCGACCGGGCCGTCTACGAGAACCGGACCATCGTCCTGACCGACGCGATGCCGAACCTCGGCGAGACCGACGCCGGCGACCTGCGCGGGCGCCTCGCCGACAACGCCGACCGGCAGCGATACACGACGTTCGTCGGCGTCGGCGTCGACTTCAACGCCGAACTCGTCGACGCCATCACGTCGATCGAAGGCGCGAACTACTACAGCGTCCACTCCGCCGACGAGTTCACCCGCCGCCTCGGCGAGGAGTTCAAGTACATGGTCACGCCGCTCGTCTTCGACCTCGAACTCAGCCTGGACGCGGCCGGGTACGACATCGAGCGGGTCTACGGCACCACCGCCGCCGAGGAGGCGACCGGGCGGATCATGCACGTCAACACGCTGTTCGCGTCGCCCAGCGAGGGCGGGAAGTCCCGCGGCGGCGTCGTCCTCGTACAGGTCGACCGGCAGTCGGCGGACGCGGTCCTCGATCTGACCGTCACCTGGACGGACCGCCGCGGCCGCAGCCACGAGAACGCGACCCGCATCCGCTTCCCCGACGCCGAACCGGACTACTACGCCAACAGCGGCGTCCGGAAGGCGGTCCTCCTCTCGCGGTACGCCGACCTCCTGAAGAACTGGATGGTCGACGAGCGCGAGCGCGAGGACGAGACTCCGGCCCCCGACGACGGCATCCAGGTGCCTCCGCCGGAGGAGCAACTCGGCAAGTGGGAACAGCAGTCCGTGCCGCTGACGGTGAGCGACACCTACGAGCAGCGCATCCGGGCGTTCCGCGAGTACTTCCGAGCGGAGATGGACGCCATTGGCGACGAGGCGCTCGCCCAGGAGGTCGAGATCATGGGGCCCATCCTTGACGAAGCCGACTGAAGGTGGGTGAACTGCGGTGGCGCGCGCTGTCGCGACTCTCGTGTCGCGACAGCATCGTGCGAGGGATGAGCGAGCCGAAGGCGAGCGAATCGGCTGGGGAGGTGTGTGGCGCGGTGCGGTGCTGTGCGGGGCGGTCCTTGGTGTCCACGCGAACGGAGTGAGCGCGGGCTCAGAAGAGCTTGCTCTCCTGGTGGACTGAAAGGGCGAGGCGCGCTCGCGGGTGGTGCGCGACCACTATCCGAACGAGCGGAGCGAGTGAGGATATGTCGCACAGCACCCGCGAGCGGGCCGAGGGCTTTCAGCGTCTCCTGATTCCTGTGGTAGATCTAACTCCTAGCGAGCGGGTCGAGAGCCGGCGCCCCTCAGTATCAACCCACACCACGGACATCGATCTCACCCAGAGCCCCGAAGACTGATACAGGCCCGTTGCCTACCCTCGACCGATGCTGCTGGTCCTGTGTGTGGACCTCGACGACGACCTCGGTCGGAAGACGGGCGTCGAGACGCCGGTGGTCGGCCGCGACGCCGTCGAGAACGCGGCCGTCGAGCTGGCGACCGCCGACCCCGAGGACAGCGACGTGAACGTCCTCTTCGAGGGGCTGCACGTCGCCGACCGGATCACCGACGAGTCCGTCGAGGTGGCGGCGGTCACCGGCGTCGACGGCAGCGACGTGGCCGCCAACCGCGCCGTCGGCGAGGAACTCGACGAAGTACTCGCCGGCCTCGTCACGGGCGAGGACGTGCGCGCGATGGTCGTCACCGACGGCGCCCAGGACGAGTCGGTGCTGCCCGTGATCCGCTCGCGGGTGCCCATCGACGGCGTCCAGCGCGTCGTCGTCCGCCAGGCCCAGGACCTCGAATCGATGTACTACACGATCAAGCAGGTGCTCGACGACCCCGAGACGCGGGGGACGATCCTCATCCCGATGGGCATCCTGCTGCTCATCTACCCGCTGTCGCTGCTGGCCGAACGGCTGGATATGCCCGGCGCCGTGTTCGGCGTCACCTCGGCGCTGATCGGCTTCTACCTGCTGTCGCGGGGACTGGCGCTGGGCGAGCGCCTCGACGCGTTCGTCGAGCGGATCCGCGAGGGGCTGTACGCCGGGCGCGTCTCGCTGGTGACGTACTTCGTGGCGGGCCTGCTGTTGATGATCGGCGGGTTCACCGGCGTCCAGACGGTCCAGGGTCTCCAGGCCGACACGGGCGACGCCCTGACGGTCATCGAAGTGATCGCGGCGATGGTGTACGGGTCGCTGCGCTGGTTCGCCGCCGCCGGGGTGACGAGCAGCTTCGGCCGCGTCGTCGACGGCTACATCGACGGCGAGTTCGAGTGGCGCCACCTCAACGCGCCCGTCTACGTGCTGGCCATCGCCTTCATCCTCCACGGGGTCACCAGCTTCCTCCTCGCGTACGGCGACCTGTCGTATCTCGCCTTCACCCTCACCGGCGCGACGCTGCTCGGCCTGGCCAGCACCTTCGCGTTCGCGCTCGCCGAGTCGCGGTTCGGCGGCCGCGTCAATCCGACCTAGCGGTCGCCCGCCCGCCGCCCCTATCGCTCTCGGGCTCGACTCGCGAGGAAGCCGCAACCGGCGATCAGGACGAGGACGCCGCCGAGCAGTAACGACCCGCTCCCGGTCGCCGTCCCGAGGACGATTCCGGTCCAGGCGAGGCCGAAGACGCCGTGAGCCAGCGCGAACAGCCGCCGGCCCCGCCGGTAGAAGACGACCGCGCCGAGTACCAGCGCGGCCGCGAGGACGGCTGCCGAGAGCGCGACCGGCCGCACGCGCAGCCCGCCGACCGGGACGGGACCGACCACCGGTTCGAGCAGGAAGGTCAGCCCCGCGAGGCCGACGAGCGTCCCGACGGCGGCCGGCCCGGGTTCGAGGTCGAGCGCGTCGGTCACAGCGTGCCGTCGGGGCCAAACCGTGGTGAACGTTTCGACCGGTCCCGGACGTGGGGCGCGGCCGCGACCGCCGTCTGCGCCGGTCTCGCCCCCGGCGACGGTACTTTTATCGCGTCCGCCCCGCTACGCGCTTTCGTGTCAACGATCGGACGAGGGTGTCGCCGGGCGACCCGCGAGGGGCCGCGACAGTGGCCGCCGCCGCTCGTTCGGGAGGTTCGGAACCGACGATGACGGACGGGGATTCGGGGGCAGCCGACGGCGGAGCGGAGCCGCCGGCCGACGCCGGGTCGACGGACGGCGGAGCGGCGGGTGGGGCGGTCGCCGACGCGGTCCGCGAGCGCCGGTGTGTCGCCGTGGCGCTCGCGGACGGCCGCGTCGTCGACGCGACGGCCCCGCTCGACGCCGCCCTGGGTGTAGAGCCGGCGGTCGCGACCGGCGAGGCGGACTTCTACGACGGCCTCGCGGCCGCGGCGACCGACGGCGCGCCGATGGAGCGGGTCGCGGCGGCGGCCGCCGAGGGAGCGGCGACCCGCGGGACCGTACTGGCGGTCGAGACCGACGCGGGTCGGCGAGTCGTCCGCCACGCCGGCCTGGCGTGTCCCCCCGACTCGGCCGCCGACCGGCTGGCGCTGTTCGAGGACGTGACGCGGACCCGCGAGCGGGCCGACCGGCTCGACCTGTTCGAGACGCTCGCCGAGCGCGCCCGCGACGGCCTGTTCGCGACCGACGGCGCGGGCCGGATCGCCTACTGCAACGAGCCGTTCGCGGCCTGGCTCGGCGCCGACCCGGCGCCGTTCGTCGGGCGGTCGGTCGAGCGGGTCGTCGCCGAGCGCGAGCGCCCCGCGTGGACGGCCGCGGTCGGCGACCTCGACCCCGAGACCGAGCTGACTCGCGAGTTCGAGTTCCGGTGGCGAGGGTCGCGTGTCGTGCTCTCGGTCGCGCTGACCGGACGGTCGGGCGGCGGCGTCCTCGGCGCGGTCCGTCGTCCCGGCCACGAGGCCGAGCGGGCCGACCGCGTCGAGCAGTACCGGACGCTCGTCGAGAGCGCCGCCGACCCGATGTGGGTCGTCGACGTCGACGACCGGATCGCCCTCGCCAACGCGGCGATGGGCGAGTTCCTCGGCGCCGACCCCGCGGACCTGGAGGGGCTGGCGGTGAGCGACCCGGTCCCGTCCGAGGCGGCCGAGCGGATCGCCGCGGCCCTGGAGACCGTTCGCGCGGGCGACCGTCGCCGGTGGCACGACACCGACCTGCGGCTCCCGGACGCGGAGGGCCGAGACCGCCGGTTCGAGGCCACCTTCGGGCCGGTGCGGGCCGACGGGGCGGTCGTCGGGACGGTCGGCACCTTTCGCGACGTGACCGAGCGCGAGCGCCGCCGGGCGGAACTCGAACGGCTCCGGCGGCTGCTCGCCGGCGTCGTCTGCACGGACGTCGCCGACGGCGTCCGCGAGATCGGCGAGCTGGCCGACCGCCTGGCCGAGGCCGTCGACGGCGAGCCCGCGGCGCTCGCGGCGGCGATCCGCGAACGCGCCGACGCGCTGTCGGCGCTGGTCACCAAGACCGCGGCGGTCGACCGCATCGTCGACACCGACCCCGGGCCGACGACCGTCGCCCTCGACGAGGCCGTCGACCGCGCGGTCGCGTCGGTCGACGGCGGCTCGGCGGCGGCCGTCGATGTGGACGTGCCGTCGGTCGACGTTCGGGCCGTCCCGGTCGTCGACCTGGCGGTCCGCAACCTCCTCGACAACGCGCTCCGTCACGCCGGCGAGGCCCCGACGGTCTCGGTGACGGCGACGCTCGCGGAGCGGTCGGTGACCCTCTCGGTCGCCGACGACGGTCCGGGGATCCCCGACGCGGAGCTGTCGGCGCTCGAACGCGGCGCGGAGACGCCGCTCGAACACGGCAGCGGCGTCGGCCTCTGGCTCGTCGAGTGGGTCGTCGCCAAATCGGGCGGCGACCTGTCGTTCGCCACCGACGACGGCACCCGGGCGACGATCCGGTTCGACCGCGCCGACACCGCCGACGGTCCGCTGAGCGGCTCCGGCGACCGGGGAGCGACGACGGCCGACCCCGGCGGCGCCGACGTGCGCGTCTGTCACCTGGACCCGGACCGCTCGGCGACGGCGCGGATCCGCGAGGCCGCCGCCGGCGTCGACCCGACCGTCGCGGTCGAGCGCGCCGGGGGCGTCGACGGCGCCGTCGACGCGCTGGCGACCGGCCGCGTCGACTGCTTGGTGACCGACCGCCTCGACGACCCCGGCTGGGACCGCCTCGCCGACGCGGCCGCGGCGGCCGACGTCCCCGTCGTCTGCTACGCCGGTGTTGCCCACGCCGGCGACGAGGCGCGTCTCACCGCCGTCGACAGCCTCGTCGAGAAGGGCACGGGGACCGCCCCGGCCGCGTTCCTGGTCGAGAAGGTCCTCGCGCTCGCCGGCGCGGACGGGGACGCGCCCCGCGAGCGGGACGCCGGGGCGGACGCGGCCGAGAGCGACAGCGAAGCCCCCGATCGGTCCGCTGGCGAGGCCGTCCGTCCGTCTGCCGATGGGGCCGCCGATCCGACCGTTGGCGAGACCGTCGAACCGTCCGGGGGCGCGGCCCTCCGCGTCGCGACCGACGCGGGGACGGCGACCCGCGTGCCGGACAGCCACCCCGGGTTCGCCGACGCGGCCGACCCGCCGGCCGACGGCGAGAGCGCGGCGGTCACGACCGCGACCGTCGGGACGAGCCGCCGCCGCGTCGGCGAGTGGGGCCTGACGCTGTCGGTCGACGGTGACGACCTCCGAGTGCGCTACGCGCGGGACCTGACGCCGGCGGTCGCGCGCGAGCGCCGTCGCGCGCTGCTGTCGGCGCTGGTCGACCACGCCCGCGACCGCATCTCGGTCGTCGACGCGAACGGCGAGGTGGTGTACCACAACGAGGCGTTCGCCGACGCGCTGGGCCACGAGGACATGGTCGGGGTCCACTCGGCGGAGTTCATGGCGCCGGGCGAGCTGGAGAAGGGGCAACTGGCCGTCCAGCGGCTGCTCGCGACGCCGGAGCTGGACAGCGAGGTGCTCGACGTGGCCTTCGAGACGGCCGACGGCGAGCGGGTCACGCTGGCGCTGCACTTCGCCGTCCGGCGCGAGGCCGGCGAGTACGCCGGCGTCGTCAACGTCGCCCGCGACGTGACCGGCGCGGCCGCGGACCCGCGGCTCGAACGCTACCGGACGCTCGTCGAGAGCGCCGGCGACCCGATGTTCGTCGTCGACGCCGACGGCCGGCTGGCGCTGGTCAACGAGGCGCTCGAACGCCTGCTCGGTCGCCCCCGGTCGGCGCTGCGGGGCACCCACGTCGAGGCGGCCTTCGCGACCGTCACCGCGGACGGCGACCGGCCCGTCGACGGCGCTCGGGGCCCGGACGGCGGCCACGGCAGCGACGACGAGGGCGGCCGCGACCGGGACCCGGCCGTCGACACCGACGAGTGGTGGCGACCCGTCGGCGTCGACCGGACCTTCTGTGCGCGCGTCCGGGGCGCCGACGGCGACCGCCACCGCTACGAGCTGACCGTCGCCGACCCCGACGCCTTCGACGGAGCCGTCTGCACCTGTCGAGCGGTCACCGCCCGCGAGCGCCGCGCCGCGGAACTCGCCCGGCTCAAGCGGGTGCTCGGTCGGGTCCTCCGGCACAACCTCCGCAACGAACTCACGCTCGTGACCGGCCACGCCCAGCTCGTCGCCGACGCGCTGGCCGACGGCGACGAGACCGGTGGCGACACCGACGACACCGGTCTCGACACTGCCGACGACACCGAGGACACAGACGACCCGCTCGCGCTGGCGCGGTCGATCCAGCGCGCGAGCGACGATCTCGCTGCGACCGCGACGACCGCCCGCACGGCCGAGCGGGCGGTCGGGCCCGGCGACGCGGAGCGAGCCCAGTCGCTCTCGACCGTCGTCGACGCGGCCGCCGAGGCGGCCGCCGAGCGTCGCCGGCCCGTGTCGGTCTCGGCGACCCTCCCGGCCGAGCGGGCGGTCGTCGCCCCGCCGTCGCTCGTGACGGGACTCGAAGCCCTGTTCGGCGCGCTCGCCCGGGACAGCGCCGCCGACGCCCCGACCGTCCGCGTCCGAGCGAGCGAGGCCGACGGGCGGGTCGAGTGCCGCGTCTCGCTCCCGGACTCGGGCGTCGACCGCGGGACCGTCGACCCGTTCGTCGCGCCGCCCGAGGCGGCCCTCGACCGCCACCGCGACGCCGGCGCCTGGCTGTTCGCCTGGGTGGTCGACCGCGCGGACGGGTCCGCCCGCGTCGACGACTCGGGCGACTCGTCCGCGGTCGTCGTCTCCCTGCCCGCCGCCGACTCGGCGGCCGGCGAGTCCCCGACGGAGTGACGCCGCCCGACCGATCGATTCCCGATAGCAAATACCATGCACGTGGCAACCGATCTACCTGTATGGTCGGGTTCACCTACCGCGGGTACTACGGGTCGCGGGCGACGGACGGAGCGGTCGGTGGCGGTGGGGCGGCCGACGAAGCGTCGTCGCTCCCGGCGCCGCTGGCGGCGGTCGACCCCCGGCTGGCGTCGCCGGTCGGGACCGCTCAGGACCGCGAGGACAACGTCTGGATCGCCGACGCGGGGCACAACCGCCTGCTCGTCGTCGACGACGGACTGGAGCGGCTGCTCGCCGTGGTCGGCGGCGTCGGGACGGCGCCGGGCCGCTTCGACCTCCCGATGCGGCTCGCTCACCACCCGACCGACCGCTCGCTCTACGTCGCCGACACCGGCAACGGCCGGCTCCAGCGGCTCGACTACGAGTACGACGGGGCGACGCCGCGGGTGACCGCTGCCGAGGCGTTCGCCGCGGACGGTCCGTTCCACCCCAACGGCGTCGTCGCCCACGAGTACTGGGACGGCGTCCGGGTGGTCGCGGCCGACGAGTTCTACCGCGAGGGGTCGGACCTCCGGGGGCGGCTGGCCGTCTTCGACGAGTCGGGGGAGCCGGTCCGGTCGATCCGCGCGGTCGGCGACGACAACCCGACGCCGCTGTACTGGCCTCAGGGGCTCGACACCGACGACGAGGGGCGGATCTACGTGGCCAACACGGGCTACGGCGTGCTCCACGAGGGGCCGACCGGGCCGCCGAAGCTCGCGACGGTCGTCCGCTGCGACCGGACCGGCGCGGCGGCGCCCTTCGAGGGGCTCGCGGACGAGACCCTCGCCGAGTTGCCGATGCCCCGCGACGTGGCCGTCGTCGGGTCGGGCGCCGACGCCCAGGTCTTCGTCCCCGACGCGGCGACCGGGCGGGTCCACGCCTACACGAGCGTCGGCATCGCCGACGGCGTCGTCCCCGAGGACGGCGAAGACATCCGCGCGAACGCCGCCCTCGAAGACGGGATCGGGGTCCCCCACGACGGGCGCGGGCGGGGGGACGACTCCGCCCCGACCGACGCCGCCGGCCAGGATCGGTTCCGCGGCCCGGTCGGAATCGCCGGCTTCGAGGGGGTTTCGGTGCCGAACTCCGACGCCGACGACCCGACGCTGGCGGTGCTGACGAGCGAGGCGCTCGCGGGGCGGGTCGGCGCCTACGCCGTCGATATCCACACCGAATCCGCCCGGCGGCTCGGGTCGGTGGGCGCCCCGCGGGACCGCCCGGGGCAGTTCTCGTCCCCGACCGGGTCGGTCGTCGTCGCCGACCCCGACTCGCCGCTCGGTCGCTGCGCGCTCGTCGGCGACGGCGGGAACGGGCGCCTCCAGCGCGTCGCGTTCACCGACGCGACCGGCGGGACCGACGGATCTACCGCCGTGACCGACGGCGGCCGCGCGGCCGGTACCGGGGGCGACCGCGCCGGGGGCCACGCCGGCGGCCGCGTCGACCCGGTGGCCCTGCCCGCGACGCGGTTCCCGTTCGGCCTGGCCTACTGGCCGGCGGGCACCGGCGGCGGGGGCCGGCTGTTCGTGACCGACTACACCGCTCACTACCGCGAGGCCGACCGGACGGGGCAGATCCACGTCTACGCCGTCGACGAGGCGCCCGCGGGCGGGAGCGACGAGGAGGGCGGTGCCGGTGCCGTCGCTGGCGCGGACGCGGGCGTCTCGCTCACCCTCGTCGACTCTTTCGGTCCCTGGGGCATGGGCGAGGGCGAGGCGAAGCTCCCGCGAGGGATCGCGGTCGAGCCGCAGGGCGACGGCGTGGCCAGGGTCTGGGTCGCCGACTCGGCGAACGGCCGCATCGGCGTCTGGGACTACGACCGCGTCCTCGACGGCGCACGGGCGCGGGGCGACCGCGGCTGTTTCGGCCACCTCGACGGCGGCTTCTGGAACCCCTCGGACGTGGCCGTCGGCGAGCGCGGCGTCTACGTCGCCGACGAGAACAACAACCGCCTCCAGCGGTTCGACGGCGACGACTGGCACCCCGTCGGAGAGCCCGGCTACGGCGGCGACCGCGCGTTCCTCCTGCCCATCTCCGTCGCCGCTCGCGAGGGCCGGGTGTTCGTCCTCGACCTGGTGAGCCGCTCGATCCGCGTGTTCGCGGAGGACGCGGCGGCCGACGGCGGCCTGCGACCGCTCGACGAACATCGGGCGTTCGGCGGCGACGTCGCCGCCGGGGAGCTGTGGCTGCCCTATCTGCTGTCAGTCGGCGACGCCTCGGACGCGCCGGGCGTCGACATCGTGGTGCCGGACTCGACGCTGCACGTCGCACAGCACTATCGCTGGTCGATGGCGTGAGTGCGAAGCTGTGAAAACGGCGCGAAAAGCGGCTGTATCGTCAGGAGAGTTTCTCGAAGTTCTGGCGGCGCAGCCGCCAGAGCCCGAGGAACTCGTTACGCGAGTTCCTCGATGTTCCCGGAAATCTCCGATTTCCGGGCGCACGAAACGCTCTCTAGGAGAGCGTTTCGATGTTGTCGACGATGGCCTCGGCGTACTCGTCGGTGCCGAGCTTCTCGGCGTCGTCGAGATGGCGTTCGAGGTCGTAGGTGACCTTGCCCGAGGAGATGGTCTCCTCGACGGCGTCGCGGACGAGGTCGCCGGCGTCCTTCCAGCCCATGTAGTCGAACATCAGGCGACCGGAGAGGATCATCGCACTGGGGTTGGCCTTGTTCTGGCCGGCGCGCTTGGGCGCGGAGCCGTGGACCGGCTCGGCGAGCACGCGGGCGTCACCGAAGTTGGCGCCCGGCGCGATGCCGAGGCCGCCGATCTGTGCGCCGGCGGCATCCGAGAGGTAGTCGCCGTTGAGGTTCGGCATGGCGAGCACGGAGAACTCGTCGGTGCGCAGCTGCATCCACTGGAGCATCGCGTCGGCGAGTCGCGACTCGACCATGACGGCATTCTCCGGGACGTCGATGTCGTCCTGCTCCTCCCACAGGGAGTCGGGGGCGGCGAAGACGTCCTCGTCGGGGTACTCCTCCTCTGCGACCTCCATGCCCCACTCGGTGAACTGCCCCTCGGTGAACTTCATGATGTTCCCCTTGCCGACCAGGGTGACCTTGTCGCGGTCGTGTTCGAGGGCGTAGTCGATGGCCTTGCGGACCAGACGCTTGGAGCCGAACTCCGTGATCGGCTTGATGCCGATGCCGATGGGACCGTCGTGCATGACGTCGTCGAAGCCCATCTCGTCTTCGACGAACTCGCGGACCTGCTCGACCTCCTCGGTGCCTTCTTCCCACTCGATGCCGGCGTAGACGTCTTCCGTGTTCTCGCGGAAGGTGACCATGTCCATCTCTTCGGGCGCCTTCATCGGCGACGGGACGCCGTCGAGGTAGTAGGTGGGTCGGACGTTCGAGTAGAAGTCCAGTGTCTGTCGCAGCGCGACGTTCAGCGAGCGGAAACCGGCGCCGACCGGTGTCGTCAGCGGGCCCTTGATGGCGACGCGGTGCTCGTCGATGGCGTTGACGGTGTCGTCGGGCAGGTTCTCGTCGTACTTCTCGCGGCCGGACTCGCCGGCGTAGACGCGCATCCAGGAGATGTCCCGGCCCGTGGCGTTCGCGGCGGCCTCCAGCACCTTCTGTGCGGCCGGCCCCACGTCCTTCCCGATACCGTCCCCGTGGATGATCGGCACGATCGGATTCTCCGGCACGTCGAGTTCGTCGGCGTCCTCGTCGACGACCTGAATCGGCGTTCCGTCAGCCGGAACCTCAACCTTGTCGTAGTCGTATCCCATGATCCGCCCTTCCACGGTCGGGCCTAAAGGACTGCCGTTTTCACTGAGGCGGTTTCTGCCGAACGAGACCCCGTGAGACCCGAATTTGTTCGGGATCGTCGAACGTGATTTCGACGATGCGCGAGGGGTGTGTCGACGATCCCCGCGCCCCGGGGGAAGATTTATCAACGAGACTGGGGAACGGGCGCCTATTGGGGGTGACGCGGTGAGCAAGTACCTGCACGGTCCGTCGACGGTCGTGATAGCGGCGGGCGAGGACGAGGTGGGCGCGGCCGTCGCGAACGCGGTCGAGCGGTGGTCGTTCCCGTCGCCGGTGACGAGCGACGTCGTCCGCGCGGCGGCCGCGACCGACACCGACCCCGCCGTCGAAGCGGCCGCCGCAGCCGATTGCGCGAGCGCGCTGGACCGACTCGCCGACGACGAGTCAGTCGGCTGTCTCGTCGTCGACGACGTGCTCGCCGACCCGGTCGGCTGCGTCGCCGCCGCCGTCGACGAGTATCCGGACCTCCCGGTGGTCGTCTACGCCGCCGACGGCGACGAATCGCTCGCCAGCGCGGCGACGCGGGCCGGCGCGTTCGCCTATCTCCCCCAGCCGGGCGGCCCGGCCGTCTCGACGCACGAGGAGTTGCTGGAGACGGTCGCGGAGGCGCTGACCACTCACGACAGGCGCTACCGCGCGGCGACCGACCGCGACATGCTCGACGCGATCCTCTCGGAGCTCGAACTGCCGATCTACGTCAAAGACGAGCGGGCGCGACACCTGAAGATGGCCGACGTACACGGCGCTCCCGGTCCCGTCGAGGCCGTCGGCAAGACCGACTGGGAGCTGTACTCCTGGGACGAGGCGGCGAAGGTCGAGGCGCTGGGCGACGACCGGCTCGTCATCGACGAGGGCGAGGCGATCCGCGACCGCGAGGAGTGCCACGGCCCCCCCGAGGCCGGTCGCTGGCTCCGCACGACGAAAGTGCCCTGGCGCGACGGCGACCGGACCCGCGGACTCGTCGGCGTCACGCTGGACGTGAGCGACGAGAAGCGCCAGATACGCGACTTGCGGGCCCAGAATCGCCGGCTCGACGACTTCACGAGCTTCGTCGCCCACGACCTGCGCAACCCGTTGCACGTCGCGATGGCCTACCAGGAGTTCGCCCGCGAGGGCGACCCGGAGGCCGCCGAGCGGGTGAGCGACGCCCTCGACCGGATGGCGGAACTCGTCGAGGACGTGAGCGAACTCGCCGCCTCCAGCGGCACCGCGCCCGCCCCCGTCGGCGGCGTCGCGGTCGGCTCGTTTCTCCAGGTCGTCTGGGACGAGGTCGCCACCGCCGCGGCGACGCTTGAGGTCGCCCTCCCGGCCGAGACGGTCCTCTACACCAACCGCCTGCAGCTGAAACCGCTGTTCGAGAACTGCTTCGAGCACTGTCTCGAGCGGACCGGCCCCGGCGTGACCGTCCACGTCGGGGCCACCGACGACGGCTTCTTCGTCGCCGACGACGGCCCGGCCGTCCCCGCCGCCGAGCGCGAGGAACTGCTCGACGCCGGCTACGACACCGCCGCGACGGGGGCCGACCTCGCCATCGTCTCGGAGGTCGCCGACACCCACGGCTGGGACCTCCGGATCGACGAGAGCCGCGACGGGGGCGCGCGCTTCGAGTTCGGCAACGTCCTGCTGGTGACCGACCCCGACCCGCTCCCGGGGACCGGCACCCCGCGGCCGCTGACGACCGGCCGGGACGTGGGGCAGGTGCTCAACGCCGGGGAGTCCGCCCACGACGAGTCGGTCGACCGCTGGACGCTCCGGGCGGCCGGCGACAACCTCCTCGGACGGGTCAACGAGTGTCACTTCCGGTGGGCCTCGATCCGCGGCCCCTGCCGCGTCGAGGCGCGTCTCGACGAGTTCGACGCGCCCGCCGACCGGAGCAAGGCCGGGGTGATGCTGCGCGACGACACGGGCGAGTCGGCGACGTTCGGCTACGTCGGTCGGACCGGCGACGGCCGCACGGAGGTGTGCTGGCGGACCGCCGACGGCGAGCCCACCCGCGCGCAACTGCTGGAGAGCGGCGAGCGCAACTTCGAGTGGTTCGCCGTCGAGCGGACCGGCGACCGCGTCACCGCCTTCGTCTCCGCCGACCGCGAGGAGTGGCACGCCGTCGACCAGCGCTCGGCCGACCTCGATGACCCCGTCTGCGGCGGCCTCGCCGCCTGCTCGACCATGATCGGCGCCTACTGCGAGGCCACCTTCGACCACGTCTCCGCCGTCGAACTCGACGGGGAGTGACAGGGTGGAGACGGGGCTTCTGCCGGCTGATAGCGACCGTCTCCGCAGCGACCGTCTCCGCAGCGATCGCGAACAGCGTGAAAGCCCCGGCCGTTCGCGGCGGCTTTGCCGCCGCGAGCTCGGGAGAGCGAAGCTCTCCCGGCGTCTCGACTCCCGCGGCTCGCTGCGCGCTTCGCTCCCTCCGGTCGCTCCAGTGCTTACATCGCCGGGGTTCGTCGAGACGGCCGCCCCTTTCATTCCCGCCCGCCCAGACTGTCCGACCAGCCGATACGGGCGGGAATGAAAGGGGCGACCTGCTTCGGGAAGCCCGCCGCCACAAGCACCGCAGCGAGCGGAGCGAGCGAGGAGCGCAGCAAGGCGCGCGACCGAAGCAGGTCGGGGCTTTCACGCTGTCTCGTACTCCGATCGAGTCGGCGGTGCTGTCGGCTGTTGCGGTAGCGGTCGCCCCGTTTGCGGTCGCGGTCGAGTCGTCGGTCGCTGTCTCACACCCGGATCCTGATCGCGCATCGTGTTCAGATAAGCTGATTCCATGCGAAGCTGAACGATCTGAGCCAATCGTCGGCTGTTTCTGCTTCGGCATTGCTAAAACAGTTTGAGAAACATACAGTTCGTCGTTTTACTTCTCTAAAGACACGTTCAACAGCGTTCCGATTTCCATGTTTTTCGTATCTGAAATCGAAGCCATGTCGGTGACACGCAGCTTCTAACGATTTGGAGCCATCGATGAGAAACACGGCGTCGTCAACATCGTGTTTCTCGCTGAGTTCGGCGAGAAATGAATGGGCGAGAACCTTCGTTGTAGTTGGTCTTAGCTTTGTATGCAGCAGTTTGTTCGTTTCCGGATCGACAGCAGCGTACAGCCAATACTGCTCGTCGTTGAGTCGGATCACGGTCTCGTCAACCGCGACGTGATCCGGTGAGTGTCCACCTTCGGGCTGTAAATCAGCTTTGTGAACCCAATTATGAATAGTTGAGCGAGCACGTTTGACACCGAATACCTCAAGAATAGAAACAGTATTCGAAAGTGAGAGTCCAGCCAGATGCAACTGAATACTCAGCTTCATCAACAGTCGTGGTGTCGCTTCTCGCTCCACAAAATCTAAGTCGAATTGGTCGAGATTACCGCCGAGGCTAGCGTTTTCGGGCATGAATCACTCAGAAAACGCTACGCCTCACCCTTCAAACCTTATCTGAACACCGCGTGATCGCGGGACACCGAACTTATGACGCCGGGGTCGGGACGACCAGACATGCAACTCATCGCCCACGGCGGGGCGGGGTCGCCGCCGGACGAGCCCGCCGAGCGCCAGGCAGTGCTGGACGAGGCCGTCGCCCGCGGCGCCGAGGAATCGGACCCGGTCGACGCCGTGTGCGCCGCCGTCCGCGTCCTCGAAGTCGACCCGTCGTTCAACGCCGGGGTGGGGAGCGCCGTCCAGAGCGACGGCATGATCCGCACGGACGCCGGGCTGATGACCGCCGACGGGGAGGTCGGCGCCGCGGGCGCGATGCCCGAGGTCTGCCACGCCGTCGAAGTCGCCCGCGCGGTCATGACCGAGACGCCCCACGTCATGCTCGCGGGGGAACGGGCGGTCGCGTTCGCCCACGCCGTCGGCGTCGAGACGGGCCTGGACCTGTGGGCCGACCGCACCCGCGAGCGGTGGGGCGACGCCGAACCGCCTACCGGCGACCCCGAGGCCCACCTCCGGTGGGTCCGCGAGCGTTTCGCGAGCGACGAGGATCTGGACCGGGCGGGGGACCAGCAGGTCTCGCCCGCGGACCCCCACGACCACGACACCGTCGGCGCGGTCGCTCGCGAGGGCGAGGAGATCGCCGCCGCCACCTCCACGGGCGGGCGCTGGTTCGCGCTGGCCGGCCGGGTCGGCGACGTGCCCCAGGTCGGCGCGGGCTTTTTCGCCTCGGAAGCGGGCGGCGCGAGCGCGACCGGCGCCGGCGAAGACATTGCCCGCGAGGGGCTCGCTCGCCGCGCCGTCGACCTGCTCGAAGGAGGCGCCGACGCCGAGGCGGCCGCGCGGCTGGCGGTCGAGGAGTTCGACGACGCGGCGGCGGGGAACGCTGGGATTGTCGTGGTCGACGCCGACGGCCGGACGGGGGAAGCGTACAACAGTCCGGCGATGCAGACGGCGCGGACGGACGATCGCTAGAACGACTCGACGACGAGCCCGTCGACCGTCTCGAAGTCGCCGTCCGAGGTGACGACCGGTTCGTTGAACTGGAGGCCGGTCGCGGCGACGAGCGCGTCGCCGGGGCCGAGCGACGGTCTGTCGTCGCTCACGAGATGCTGTCCTTCCAGCACACCCGCACGACGTGCGATGTTCGCGTCGACGTCGACGAGCGGTTTGTTCGCTATCAGCGCCTCGAACTTCCTCGCGTTCTCGTTCGCGTTCTCGCCGGCACCGACGGCTACGTATAGCTCCTGTAAGACGACCGCTGGAACCCGCAACGGAACGTCGGCGGTTTCGAGTTCGAGTGCTTTCTCCCTGGCATCGTCAGCTTCGTCGAGCGCGATGAGAAAGTCCGTATCGAGGATCACTCGTCGGCATCCGTGTCGACACCGAGCCGTTCCAGGCGTCCCTCGGATTTCTCGGCTCCCGCTCGCTCGGACCGCTCGATGAGTGCTCGGTGTCGGTCGGGGTCGACGGGCGACTCGCCGTCGGCGTAATCGAGTAGCGTCCATTCGCTCGTGAGCCGTTCGATAGCGTCCGAAAACGTCTCGTCGGGCTGCTTTCGGCTCTTGATCCGCTCGTAGACGTCGTCGTCCAGGCGGACCGTCTTCGTCCCCATGCGTATACGTCGTTTACAGAGACGGAAAAAGTATCGGCTCGACCGCTTACCCGGCCGTCTCCAGACGGATCCCGTAGAGGATGGCGAGCGTGCCGAGCAGCTGGCTCACCTCGGAGACGGCGCCGACGGCGAGTTCGACCGGACGCGAGGAGCCGACGGCGAGGGTGGCGAGGAACCCGAGCCACGGGACGACCATGATCAGCACGAAGCCGACGGCGACGAACGCCATCGCGCGGCTCCCGGTGCGGCGGTACCCCCGGTAGGCGATGTAGCTGATGACGACGCCCAGCAGCGCCGAGGTGAGATCGACGGCGAGCAGCGCGAGTTCGGCTGTCGCGAGACTGCTCTGGAGCGGCGCGAACGCGGTCGCGAGCGGTGTCGGTGTCATAGGTCTTCGATGAGTCGGGTGAACGCGTCGGCCATGCTGTCGCGGCGCTCGACGGTGACGTCGAACCCGTCGTCGGTCACGTCGACGGTCACGCGGTCCAGCGTCGCCTCGTAGGTGCTGTGGTGGCCGCCGTCGTCGAGTTCGGTGCGTTCGGCCACGAGGTCGCGGGCCGCGAGGTCCTCGATCCGGCGGTAGACCGTCGTCTCGGAGACGCCGCAGCGGTCGGCGAGCTCCGCGGCGGACAGCGGCCCCTCGCGCGTCGCCAGGAGCAGACACCGGACGGTGTCGTCCGCCAGCAGCGTCGCGACCGACTCGACGTCCTCGTCCGTCACGGTCGGGGCGTGTGCGGCCGGTTCACTAAACGATACCGGGCACCTCGGGCTCGGCGCGGCCGTCGCGACTCGGCGGCGCCGCCGGACGCTCGGCGGTCACGCGCCGTTTCCCTCCCCGGACTGGCGGGGGACGACCACGTTCACGCGGTACAGCGTGCGCGCGACGACGAGGAGGATCACGGCGGCCAGCGCCGTGTAGAGCAGGTCCGGTGCGCGGCCCGCCGCGGCGAGCGCCCCGACGACGGCCAGGGCGACCCCGACCCGGATGACGGCGTTCCCGACGATGTCCCCGACGGCCTCGGGGTCGGCCGCGGACGTGCGGTCGAACCCGGCGACCAGGAACGTCCAGCCGCGGACGGCGATCAGGTATCCCACGGCGGCGAGCGCGCCGCCGATCGCGATCGATTCCGCACCGTTTGGGAGGGCAGGTGCCATACCCGGAGGTGCGACCGGCGGGGAGATAAGCCGTGGCGGCCGACCGCAGGCGGTGTGGCCGGCCGTAATCTATTTCAGTCCGGTTCCGCCTGGCGGCGCCCGCGGGGACCGGCCCCGCCCGACACAGAAACCCTTTGACCGCAGGGCGCAAACCGCGAGCCATGAGCGTCGATCTGGACTCCGAGCAGTACGAGAGCTGTCGCGAGGCAGGCGAGATCCTCGCGCAGGTGCGCGACGAGGCCGCCGAGCGGTGCGAGGTCGGGACGGGCTACCTCGAGATCAGCGAGTGGGCCGAAGACCGCATCCGCGAACTCGGCGGCGAGCCCGCCTTCCCCGTCAACGTCAGCGTCGACGAGGAGGCCGCCCACGGCGCCGCCGGCCCCGACGACGACCGCGAGATCGGCGAGGACCTGGTCAAACTCGATATCGGCGTCCACATCGACGGTTGGCTCGCCGACACGGCCGTCACCGTCGACCTGGCCGGCGAGGACGAACTCACCGAGGCCTCGGCCGAGGCGCTCGACGCGGCTCTCGACGTGGTCGAGCCGGGGGTCGAGACGGGCGAGCTCGGCGCCGTCATCGAGGAGACCATCGAGGGCTACGGCTACAACCCGGTCGTCAACCTCACCGGCCACGGTCTGGGCCACTGGGAGCAGCACACGACGCCGAACATCCCCAACCGGGCCGTCGAGCAGAGCGTCGAACTCGAAGTCGGCGACGTGGTCGCGGTCGAGCCGTTCGCCACCGACGGCGGCGGCAAGGTCCAGGAAGGCAGTCAGGAGGAGATCTTCGCCCTCGAACGCGAGGGCTCGGTCCGCGACCGCACCGCCCGGAAGGCCCTCGAACAGATCACCGAGGAGTTCCGGACGCTGCCCTTTGCCGCCCGCTGGCTCGACGTTCGCCGCCCGAAGATGGCCCTGCGTCGCCTCCAGCGCCAGGACATCGTCCACGGCTACCCCGTGCTCAAGGAAGAGGACGGCAAGATGGTCAGCCAGAAGGAACACACGATCATCGTGACCGAGGACGGCTGCGAAGTGACGACGCGGAGTCGGTAGGAACACGCCACACATGGGCACGATATTCGTCGCCTACGGCGGTGACGGCCGCGAATCGGTACTCGAGTTCGCCGCCGAACGGGCGCGCGAGACGGGCGAGGAGCTCTACGTGTACCACCTCCGGGAACTGGTCGGCGAATCGATCGACGTCCGGGCGGAGGTCGAGACGGTGCTCGACGAGGTGGCGCCGGGCGTGGCCGTGGAGGTGGCCGTGGAGACGGCCGAGGACGACGAGGCGGGCCCGTCGACCAAGGCCCGACTGGCCGAGGTAGCCGCCGAACCCGAGCGCGACTGGACGTACGTCGTGATGGGCGACGTCGAATACGGTGCGGTCGAGCGGTTCGTCCTGCCGAGCATGACCGAGGCGGTGCTGGAGACGCGAGCCGTGCCGGTCCTGCTCGTCCCCGTCTGATCCGCTTTCTCCGGGTTTATCACGGGCGAGACCGTCGGATCGGACATGTCACGCGTACTCGTCACCGGCGGGCTCGGTGGCTCCGGCCGATGGATCGTCGACCGACTGGCCGAAGACGGCCACGAAGTCATGTGCGTCGACCAGCGATTCGCCGAGAGCGAGCGCGGGAACGTCGACGTTCGGGTCGCCGACCTGACCGACCGCGGCGACGTGTTCGACCTCGTCGGCGCGTTCGACCCCGACGCGGTCGTCCACTGGGCGGCCATCCCCGACCCGCTCGACCACCCCGGCGGCGAGGTGTTCGAGAACAATATCGTCTCGACGTACAACGTCCTCGAAGCCGCGGGCCGGGCCGACGCCCGCGTCGTCTGGGCCTCCTCCGAGAGCGCGCTCGGGTTCCCCTTCGCCGCCGAGACGCCCGCGCCGGAGTACCTCCCCATCGACGAGGAACACCCCCTCCGACCGGAGGACCCCTACGGCGTCTCGAAGGAGGCCGGCGAGGCGCTCGCCCGGGCCACCGTCCGACGCCACGACGTGCCGGTCGTCTCGATCCGCCCCTCGTGGATCCAGTACCCCGGCGAGTACGTCTGTCTCGGCAACGAACCGCCCGCGGAGGGCGTCGGGAACTTCTGGAGCTACGTCGACGTGCGCGACATCGCGAGCATCGTCGCCGCGGCGCTGGACGCCGATATCGAGGGTCACGAGGCCGTCTTCGCGGTCGCCGACGAGAACTACGCCGACCGCGAGACGACCGAGCTGTTCGCGGAGTTGTTCGGTGAAGTGCCCGAACCGTGTGACCTGTCGGGCGACGACGCCTCTATCTCGAACGCGAAGGCCGCCGAGGTACTGGACTGGGAACCCGAACACTCCTGGCGCGACGCCGCAGCGGAAGACGTGGACGGGCCGACGGTCTGATCGGACGCGTCGGCTGTGTCGCCGACCGCCCGGACGCGGTTCAGTCGTCGTCCTCGCCGGCGGGGTCGTGCGCGATGGCGAACAGGAACCCCGAGAGGAAGAGCAGTTCGTTGCCGAGGTACACCCCCAGGATCGGGTCGACGATCCCGACGATAGCGGTCGGAAGCGCGACCCCCAGAATCGCCAGGACGAGCGCGAGTATCGCCGCGATCCCCGCGAAGATCCGCGTGACCGCACCGCAGACGTAGCCGACCGCGAACACCAGGATCGCTTCGAGCAGTCCCATGAGTGACAGGACGCCCCGAGCGGCAATAGCCGTTCCGCCGGCGGGTCGGACGGCCGGCGGTCGGCCGTGCGCCGCGATACCGCGGTGCGAAAACCGTTTTCCCGTCGCTGGGCTACGACTCGCCCATGCCGACCGAGGTCAGGGAAGTCACGACCGACGAGGGGTGGGACGAGGCGGTCCCGATACTCCGGCAGCTGTGGAGCCACGTCGACGACGCGTTCGTCCGCGAGTGGCGCGCGGAGGACGACTACCGGCTGTTCGGTCTGTACGAGAGCGGCGGTACCGACGCCGGGCCGGAGGCGACGGGTGGCGGCGAGGCGCTCGTCGCGGCCGCGGGCGTCTCGGTCCAGCGGGTGCTCCACCACGAGCGCCACTGCTGGGTCCACGACTTCGTCGTCGACGAACCGCGGCGCGGCGAGGGGTTCGGGAGCGAGTTGCTCGACCGGCTGGTCGAGTGGGGCCGAGAGCGCGACTGCGAGCACCTGTCGCTGGCGTGCCGGGCGGGCAACGACGACGGGCGGGCGTTCTACGAGTCCGAGGGGCTGGACGCGTGGGGACAGGTGCTGGAGCGGGAGCTCTGATCACCAGTTCGGGCCGGCGTAGGCGATGTAGACGCCGATCGCGCTGCCGACGGCGTAGCCGAGGCTACCGAGCGCCGCTCGTTCGAGGGGGTCGCCGGCGACGAGGACGCCGAACAGCGTGACTGCCACGGCACCGGCGACGAACGCCGCCGCGGCCGCCCGGAGGGGGTCGGTCTGGAGAGAGGGGGACATACCCCCGGATGTCTCGCCCGTTCCAATACGTCTTTTCCTCCTCGTGCGGGCCGTTCGCTACTCCCGTCCGCCGGTCGGCGACGGCCCGTCGGGGTTTAGTGGGTCGACCTCGCAGGACCGGCATGGACCAGGTCTTCGCCCCGTGGCGCATCGAGTGGGTCGAACGTGAGGGCGGCAACGACGATGTCGACGGCTGCGTCTTCTGCGCCTTCGCCGACGGCGACCTCGCCGAGGACCGCGACCGGCGGGTCGTCGCCCGCTCGGCCCGTTCGTTCGTCCTCCTGAACAACTACCCGTACAACCCCGGTCACGTCATGGTGATCCCCCACGCCCACACCGGCGACTACCGCGACCTGGACGACGAGGCTCTGCTCGACCACGCCCGGCTGAAACAGCGGACCTTCGACGCGCTGGACGACGGGATCGGCCCCGACGCCTACAACGCGGGGCTCAACCTCGGCGGCGGCGCCGCCGGCGGATCTATCGACGACCACCTCCACACCCACGTCGTCCCGCGCTGGGAAGGCGATACCAACTTCATGCCGGTCGTCTCGGACACCCAGGTCATCGTCGAGGCCGTCGACGAGACCTACGACCGGCTCCGCGACGCCTTCGCCCAGCAGGAGGGCGCGACCGTCGACGGCGAGGACGAGGCGGTCGTCTTCGCGGAGTGAGCGGAGGGCCCGTCCCGACACCGCTTTGACCCACCCCCGTCAACCACCGACGATGACAGACGACCGGCCGCGCGTGCTCCGACGTGTGGGAATCTTGCTCCTCGTGGCGAACGTCGCCCTCGCGGCGCTGAAAGGCGGCGCCTGGGTCACCACGGGGAGCCTCGCGGTCCAGTCCGAGGCGGTCAACAGCGCCTCGGACGCGGTCTACTCGCTGGTCACCGTCGCCGGCCTCTACCTGACGACGCGCCCGCCCGATTTCGAACACCCCCACGGCCACGAGCGCATCGAGCCGTTCGTCGGCCTGTTCGTCGCGCTCGGTATCTTCGTCGCCGGCGGCACGGTCCTCTACCAGTCGGCGACCGCGCTGCTGTCGGGCGACGTGACGGTCTCGCGGGGGCCGACCGCGATCGCCGTCCTCGCCGTCGCCGCCGTCGCGAAGTTCGCCCTCTACCGCTACGTGCTCGCGGCGGCCGACCGGCACAACTCGC
The DNA here is from genome assembly GCF_013415885.1 of Halosimplex rubrum. Classification (NCBI taxonomy): domain Archaea; kingdom Methanobacteriati; phylum Methanobacteriota; class Halobacteria; order Halobacteriales; family Haloarculaceae; genus Halosimplex; species Halosimplex rubrum. The sequence continues at coordinate 449,688 of NZ_CP058910.1, read as the reverse complement.
CGGCGCTGACCGCGACCGCCGTCGACAACCGCAACGACATCCTCACCGCGGGCGCGGCCATCGTCGGCGTCCTCGGCGCCGGCGCCGGCTACCCGATCCTCGACCCGCTGGCCGCGATGGTCGTCGCCGTCGGCATCGTCTACACGGGGATCGAGGTCGTCCGCGACAACCTCGGCTACCTCCTCGGGCGCGCGCCGCCGGAGGATCTGCGCCGGGAGATCATCCGGCGGGCGCTCGAACATCCCGACGTGGAGGGCGCCCACGACGCCATCGCCCACTACGTCGGCCCGGAGATCGACGTGTCGCTGCACATCGAGGTCGAGGGCGAGCGCACGCTGTACGAGGCTCACGACATCGAGTCGGCCGTGGTCGACTCGATCCGCGAGCTCCCGGAGGTCGACGACGTGTTCGTCCACGTCGACCCGCGCGAACTCGACGAGTGGAAGGCCGACGAGGAGATCGACCAGCTGGCGGGCGAGGGCGAGACGCGAACGGAGTGAGCGTCTCGGAACGTGCGAACGGCGAGTGGAACGAGCCGTGAGCGGCGAGGGCAACCGATAGGGAGCCCCCGGAATCTGCGAGCGGGGAACGGAGTGACCCGCGAGCGGCGAGCGCCTCGGAACACGCGACTGGCACCCCGTCCCACCGCCAGCCACTACCCCCTGGCGGCCCTACGGCCGGTATGTCGATGGAGGCCGGCTTCGAACTGGGGTTCGCGACGCTCGACGACGAGGTCGCCGACCGCTCGCTCGCCGTCGAGGGGTCGCTGCCGGACTGGCTCGACGGCGCGCTGGTCCGCAACGGCCCCGCCGCCTTCGAGGTCGGCGGCGAGCGCGTCGCTCACTGGTTCGACGGCCTCGCGATGCTCCACCGGTTTTCCTTCGAGGGCGGCGCCGACGCGGTCCGCTACACCAACCGCGCGCTGCGCTCGGAGACCTACCGCCGTGCGACGGCGACCGGCGAGATATCGGGGCAGTTCGCCACCGGCGGCGGCTACCTCCAGCGGGTCCGGCAGTTGCTCTTCGACGACCCGACCGACAACTGCAACGTCCACGTCGCCCGCGTCGGCGACTCGCTGGTCGCGATGACCGAGGTCCCGCGGTTTCTCAACTGCGACCCCGAGACCCTGGAGACGCTCGGCGAGTTCGCCTTCGCCGACGCGCTCACCGGGCATATCAACTGCGCGCACGTCGTCCCCGACCCCCACCGCGGGGAGACGGTCGGCCTCCTCACCGCCTTCGGTCGCCCCAGCGAGTACACGCTCTACCGGCTCCCCGACGGCTCGCGCTCCCGCGAGCGGATCGCGACGCTGCCGGCCAGGGACCCCGCGTACGTCCACAGCTTCGCGCTGACCGAGCGGTACGCCGTTCTCACGGAACACCCGTTCGTCACGAACCCCGCCTCCTTTCTCCTGCCCGGGTCGGACAGTTTCGTCGACAACTACGACTGGGAGCCCGAGCGCGGGACGCGGTTCCGGGTCGTCGACCGCGACACCGGCGACGTGGTCGCGACCCGCGTCACCGACCCCTGGTTCGTCTTCCACCACGTCAACGCCTTCGAGGCCGAGGCGGGGGACCCGGCGGCGGACGGATCGGCCGGCGAGACCGACGAGCTCGTCGTCGACCTGGTCGCCTACCCGGACGCCGGCGTGGTCGACGGGCTGTATCTCTCGGCGGCCGAGGACTGGTTCGAGAGCGGTCAGGACGGGCAGCTCCGGCGCTTCCGGATCCCCCTCGACCGGGGACGGGTCACGAGCGAGTCGCTGTACGAGGGCCTGGAACTCCCCCGGGTCGCCCGCGGCGACCGGACGAAACCCTACCGCTACGCCTTCGCGCAGGGCGCCGCCGAGCGCGACGGCAACCACGTCGCGAAGGTCGACGTGCGGACCGGTGACGCCCGTCGGTGGGAACAGCCGGGCCTGTTCGTCGAGGAGCCGGTGTTCGTCCGCGCGCCCGACGCCGAGCGGCCGAGCGACGAGGGGTGCGTGCTGGTGACCGCGCTGAACGCGACCGAGGGGCGGACCGACCTGCTGGTGCTCGACGGCGAGACGCTCGACGAGCGGGCGCGGGCGCCGCTACCCCACGCCGTCCCGTTCGGCTTCCACGGGCGATACTTCCCGGAGTGGTGACTCCAGTCCGCGCTCCGCGGCCGTCGCCGTCCCCCGGTCTCGGGACGACCGGCACGCAAATGCCGGGTCCGCTCGTTTCGGCGTCGCGGCCGAGACGTATCACATGCAACGCAGGACGGTCGCGACGGTAGCGATCGCGGTCGCGGCGCTGCTCGCCGGCTGCTCGGGATTTCTGGGCGGTCCGGGTTCCGCCGGGCGACCGGCGTCGCCGACCGACGAGCCGGTATCGCCGACGGAGAGGCCGAGTCCGCCGACCGAACGCCGGGCAGACCGGACGGCGACGGCCGGACCGACCGCCACTGCGACGCCGGAGGCCGGAACGGGGACCGCGACGCCGACCGGACCGACGACGCCGAACCGGACGGCCGACGGCGACGGCGCGATGGCCGAGAACCCCCCGGATCCGGAGACCGACCGTCTGGGGTGGGAAGGGGGGTACTGGTACAACGAGACGATCGACGTGAACCAGACCGACGGCCTCTCCGAGAGCGAGCGGTCGGCGCTGGTCGCGCGGACGATGGCCCGCGTTGAGCGGGTCGACGGCCGCGACCGGACCTGGCGCATCGAAGCGGGGGCCGGCTTCGGCGACGCCTTCCGACTGCGGGTGGCAAACGAGACGGTCACGGTCGTCAACGCGTCCTCCGTCGAGGGCCTCTCGGACGTGCATCGGGAACCCGGGAACCGGAGCGAGGGGTAGTCACTCGTCGACGATTCGACGGGTTCGACGCCGAGGACGACTGACTCCTCCCGAAACGGCCTGCGCTCGCGGAGTCGGCCGCACCGTCAGCACCGGCCGGTCGGCCGTCCGGAGGACGCTCGTCGCGACGCTGCCCATCACCAGCCGGTCGAGCCCCATCCGGCCGTGGGTCCCTCGTTGGCCACTTCGGAGATGACCGGGACCAGCACCGCGACGACGGGCGTGTTGTTGACGAACGCCGAGACGGGCCCCGCCGCCCCGACCGTCGCGAGGAGCTGCCTGTCCAGACTGTCGCCCGCGAACGCCGCGATCCGCCGCCCGAGGATCTGGACCAGTCCCGTCCGACTGATCCCGGCGCTCGGGATCAGCATCGCGAGCACGGTGGCCGTCGCCGGGCTGGAGAATCCCGAGATCCCCTCCGTCGGCGAGATCCCCGTCCACGGTTCGAGGACGACCAGCGACACCACGATCGCGATCGCGGTCACGTCGACCGGGAGCCACTCGGTCACGAACAGGACCACGGCGCCGAGGACCACCAGCCCCACCACGACCATCTCGACGGTGACACCCGCCGGTGCCGACGGCTGTAAGAGTGTCAGCGAAACAGGGGATGCCGCGCGGTGACGTTCGAACGACCGCTCCAAAAGCGTAGTCCGCAGTTACGTGACGGGTCCGTGCGGGATGGATACACCCGCGTGTCCGGTCCGTCCGAACGTCTCCGCCGACCGTCCTTGCGAGGATGCGCCGGCGATCGTCCCCTCCCGGGCGGGACGGTGGCGGTCGCACTCCATCGCAGCGGGGGCGGCCCCCGCTCGGTCAGAGGCGGCGGTCGAGGAAGTCGGCGACCGTCTCGATCCCGCGGGCTTGCCAGTCCTCGGGGTCGACGACGATGCCGTGGCCGCCCCCGGGGAGGATGCCGAGTTCGACCCGCCGCCCCGCCGCGGCGAGCGTCCGCGCGTACTCGCGGGCGCCGTCGGCGGGCAGCAGGTCGTCGTCGTCGCCGTGCAGGACGAGCGTCGGCGGCGTCGATTCGTCGACGTGAGCCGCCGGCGACACGCGCTCGTAGCGCTCGGGCACCTCGTCGGGACCGCCGCCGAGGAACTGCCGTTCGATATCGTTGGCCGTCTCCGAGGTGCGGTCGCGGAGGTCGTAGACCCCGCTGATCGGCGCGGCCGCCGCTACCGTCGAGGAGACGGCCGCGTCCGCGGGGTCGAACCCGCCGCCGGCGGCGGCGACCAGCGCCGCGAGGTGCGCGCCCGCCGAGTGGCCCGTCGTCGCCACCCGGTCGGGATCGATCCCGTACTCCTCGGCGTGTTCCTCCGCGTAGCGGACGGCCGCAGCCGCGTCCTCGACGGGCGTCGGGAACGTCGCCTCGCCGCTCAGGCGGTAGTTCGCGTCGAAGCAGACGTAGCCCCGCTCGGCGAGGGCGCGTTCGAGCGCTTCGAGTTGCCCCTTCTCGCCCTCGATCCAGGCGCCGCCGTGGTAGGCGACGACGGCCGGGCGGTCCGCGCCGCCGTCCGCGGGTTCGTAGACATCGAGTTCCAGCGGCGACTCGCGGTCGGGCGGACGGTGGAAGACAACGTCGCGGTGGACGGTCACGTCGGCCATGCCCGCTCGTCGCCCGGTAGCGGAAAACGGGTTTCGGTCGCGGCGATACGTCCCCGGTCGACCCCACTGGTTTAAGCCGGTCCTGATCGAACGGGGGACCGACGGATGCTCCGGACGGTCCGATCGCTGGTGGTCGCCCCGTCGGAGGCCGCCGCCTGGGAGGCCGCCGAGCGGCATCCGGTGCTGGGCCGGCCGGCGCTGGTGCTGTTCGCCCTCGGCGTCGCGACGCTCGTCGCCGCGTTCGCGCCGGTCCTGTTCATCGGACCCGGGCGCCTGCCCGACGACGGCCTGATCACCTACGCGCTGGGCGACCAGGTCGTCACCTTCCCCCGACAACTCGTCGAGGTCGTCGTGCTCCTGCTGGCCGTGCCGTTCGTCTTCTGTCTCTACGTGACGGTCCTGACGTACGTCCCGACCGCCGTCCTCGCCGCGCTCGCCGCCGTTCGCCGCGGCGAGGCGTCCGTCCCGGGGCGTCTCGCGAGCGATCCGGTGGGCGTCGCGCGTCGGCGGGGGCAGGCGTTCGCGCGTACCTACGGACTTGTCGCGGTCGGGTTCGGCCCGCAGTTCGCGGCGACGCTGTTCACCGGCGGGGCCCTCGTCGCCGCGCTCGCGGGCGGGGCCGACGCCTCCGAGGGCCTCATCAGGGTGACGCCCGCGGGTCACCTCGTCTCGGTCGTCGACGACGCCCCCGCGCTCACCGCGGCGACCCGCGTCGTCGGCGCGGCGGCGACGCTGGTCAGCGGTCTCCTCTGGACCGGTGCCGTCGGCCGCGGCGCGGGCGTCTCGCACCGACCGGCCGTCGCGGTCGTCGTCCCGGTCACGCTCCTGCTGGTGTACGTCTCCGACCTGGCCGGCCACTTCGGGCTCTGACACCCGTCGGCCGCGGCGCCCGGCGCCACCCGGCGTCCCCCCGGCTACGCCAGTTCGCCCAGCGCGTAGACGGTGTTGTGCCCCGTGACTTCCACGTCGACGGTGTCGCCCAGTTCGACCCCCTGGTTCTGCGCGTCGGGGACCGCCACCTGTCGATACGCGCGGTCGTAGCCCACCAGCGAGTCGTCGGTGCCGTCCTCGGTGAGCAGGACCGAGCGCACCTCGCCGACCATCGACTCGTAGACGTCGTCCATCACGTCCATCTTCAGCTCGGACATCGCCTTCGACCGTTCCTTTTTCACTGTGCCGCCGAGGCCCTTCATGTCGGCGGCATCGGTGCCCGGCCGCTTGGAGAACCGCGTCACGTTGATCTTCTCCGGGCGGGTCTCGCCCAACAGGGCCATCGACTGCTCGAAGTCGCGGTCGGTCTCGGTCGGGAAGCCGACGATGAAGTCCGTCGAGAGCGTCCACTCCTCTAAGTACTCGTCGAAGGTCTCGACGACCTCGACGTACTCGCTGACCTGATGCTGGCGGCGCATGTCGCCGAGCACGTCGTCGCTACCGGACTGGACCGGCGCGTGCAGGAAGTTGTACAGCTCGTCGTGCTCGGCGAACACTTCGGCCAGTTCCTCGCGGATGCCGTGGACGCCCTTGGGGTTGGCCATCCCGACGCGCACCCGGAACTCCCCCTCTATCTCCGAGCAGATGCGGTCGAGCAGGACGTGGAGCTTCCGCTCGCCCTCGTCCCAGCCGTAGACGCCGGTATCCTGGCCGGTGACGCGGATCTCCCTGGCGCCCGCGTGGACTAAGGCGCGGGCCTTCTCCAGGTTCTCCTCGACCGAAGGCGAGTCGATCTTCCCGGTCGCGTGCTTGGTGATACAGTACGAGCAGTCGCTCATGCACCCGCGGGCGATGGGGAGGATGCCCACCACGCCGTCGAGGACGGGCTCGGTGTCGGGCGTCGTCGTCGGGCACTCGCCGTTGCGGACGTACTCGGGGACCTCGTCCCAGTGGAGCACCTCGGCGTCGAGATCCGCGGCCTCGAACTCCTCGCCCTGGGCCAGCGCCATACAGCCCGTGACGACCAGGTCGGCGGGCGTCTCGGCGTCGAGTTCCTCGGCCCGGCGGAGCATGTTGCGCTCCGTCTTCTCGACCACGGTGCAGGTGTTGAGGATCGCCACGTCGGCCTCTTCGGGGCCGTCGGCGGGGTGGTGGCCGCCGTCGCGCAGCGACCGCTCGATCTCGCGGCTCTCACCCCGGTTGGCCGTGCAGCCGTAGGTCTCGATGTGATAGCGGGCCATCGCGTTGGTATCCTCTTGGCGCTCGCGGTCAAAAGCGCGACGGATCGGGGGCGCGGCTCGGAGCGTTCGCCACGGCCGTCGACGGAACGGACGCTAGTCGTCCCAGCCGCTCACGTCCGAGCGCTCGGCGGTCTCGTGCTGGTCGAGGAACGCCCGGGCGATGGCGTCGCCGCTGGAGGCGCCGATCCGCTCCGCGCCCGCGTCGAGCATCGCTTCCATCTCGCTCCACGAGCCGATCCCGCCGGAGGCCTTGACGGGCAGGTACTCGCTCAACAGCTCCACGTCCGGCACCGTCGCGCCGCCGTCGGAGAAGCCGGTCGCGGTCTTGAGGTAGTCGGCGTCGGCCTCGGCGGCGCAGGCGGCGGCGCGGCGTTTCTCCGCGTCGGACAACAGCGGCGTCTCGACGATCACCTTCACCGGGACCGGGACGGCGGCGACGACTTCCTCGATCTCGTCGGTCACGGCGCCGTCCTCGTCGGCCCGCAGACGGCCGACGTTGATCACCACGTCGAGTTCGTCGGCGCCGGCCTCCCAGGCGTCCTCGGCCTCGGCGACCTTCGTCGCGGGCGTGTGCTGGCCGTGCGGGAAGCCCACGACGGTCGACAGCGGCACGGTCGGGGCGTAGCCGTCGGCGAGTTCGAGGTAACAGGGCGGGATGCAGGCGCGCAGGCCGTACTCGATGGCGGCGTCGAGCACGGCGATCACGTCGTCCGGCGTCGTCTCCGGCCCGAGGACCGTGTGTTCGATGCGACCCGTCAGGTCCGCGGCGTCCGTGGTCATAGCTCCCTCCTCGCACCCCCGCCACTAAAGCCCGCCCGGATCGGCGGCGTCGGGGCGCGCGGCGGCGGTCGCGCCGGCGGTCGCGGCGTGGGCTCGTCGTTTCCGACCGGGACCCCGCCACCGAACGACACCGCACCGACCGCAACCCTTTCGTCGGTCGACGCCGCGCCACAGGGTATGCAGATCCTCCCGAGCGGGCTGGTGATCCCGCCGCTGCCGTACGCGATCACGCTGGTCGTGCTGACGGCGGCGTCGGTGGCCGGCCTCTACCTGCTGGACCCGCCGGTCACGTCCCGGCAGGTGCTCGCGCTCGCGCCGTGGATGATCGCCGGCGGCGCGTTCCACGCCTTCGAGCAGGCCGGGCTCTTCCCCGCGGTCCTCAGACCCTTCTTCGCCGCGCCGGCGGTGTACGTGACGACGTTCCTCCTCGGCGCCGCCGTCTGGCTCCCCTCGGTCATCCGCGCCCAGATGCTCGACGACACGGGTCGGATCGCCCGGAACCTCGGGTTCTTCGGAACGGCGCTCGTCCTCGCGCTGACGGCCGTCGCGTACGTCTTCGCCGCCGGCCGCGTCGACTCGACGACCGCGCTGGTCTGGCTCCCGATCGGCTTTCTCGGCGCCGGCGTGCTCACCGCGCCGGTGTACTACCTGCTCGCACTCAAGTGGACCGCCGCCGTCGACCGCGCCGGCGTCGCCGGCCCGCTGGTCGTGTTCGCCCACGCCCTCGACGGCTTCTCGACGGCCGTCGGCGTCGACGTGATCGGCACCGGCGAGCGTACCCCCATCCCCCGCCGGGTCATGGACTTCGCCGAGACGCTCCCCACCTACCCCTACATCGGCAAGGGCTGGCTGTTCGCCGTCGTCAAGCTCGTCGTCGCCGCCGGCATCGTCGTCCTCCTGGCCGACCTCGTCGAGGACGACCCCACCCAGGGGAACCTCCTCTTCGCCTTCGTCGCCGCCGTCGGCATGGGCCCCGCCGCCAACAACCTCTTCCTGTTCCTGATCGGTCCCGCGCTCTGACCGCCCGCTCGACCGCCGCCCTCCGCCCGCTCGACCACCGCCCTCCGGTCGGTCGGCCGCCGCCGTTCGACCGCCCGCGACCCGAACGGCCGCTCGGTCGACGCCCGCCACCACCCCCGTTTCGTGTCGAACCGCTATCCCACGGCGAACCCCCTCGTTTCGGGTCGAACCCTGCCGGAATCGTGCGGTTTTCGGGGTTCGAATCGCTACCGAAACGCTCCCCCGTTCGGCTCCGGAGCCCTCCCCATCCGTCCGAACCGTTCCGGAGGAACCGGTCGGCGACGGACGCGGCCGCCCGAACGGGTACCGTTTTGCCCCGCCCGGACGCAGAGTCGCCCATGGCGAAACAGCCGCATCTGCTGGTCGAGGAGGGCGACGTACACGACATCGCGCTGATCCCCGGCGACCCCGGGCGCGTCGAGCGCATCGCCGGCCACTGCGAGAACGTCGAACCCGTGGCCGAGAACCGCGAGTACAAGCTGGTCAACGCGACCTACGAGGGCCGGGACCTGACGATCTGCTCGACGGGGATCGGCTGTCCCTCCGCGACGATCGCCGTCGAGGAGCTCGCGAACGTCGGCGTCGACACCTTCGTTCGCGTCGGCACGACGGGGGCGCTGCAGTCGGACATCGAGATCGGCGACATGGTCGTCGCGACGGGCGCGGCCAAAGACGAGGGGACGACCAAGCGCTACGAGAAGGTGGAGTACCCCGCGGTCGCCGACTACGACACGCTGGACACGCTCGTCCGCAGCGCGGAACAGCGCGGCGAGGACGTCCACGTCGGCGCCATCGCGACGGACGACGCCTTCTACGCCGAGACCGACGAGTACGTCGAGGACTGGGAGGCCGCGGGCCTGCTGGCCGTCGAGATGGAGGCCGCCGCCGTCTTCACGCTCGCCCGGCGGAAGGGGCTGGCCGCCGGCGCCATCTGCACCGTCGACGGCAACCTCGTCGAGGGCACCCAGAAGGGTGAGACCGACGACGAGGAACTCCCCGAGAAGGCGAAGAACAACGTCGAGCGAGCGATCGAGATCTCCCTGGAAGCGGCGACGCGACTCTGAGCGGCGGTTCCTCCGGCCGGCGAGCGTCGAGGACGCCGAACCGCTCGACCCCGCGTCGACCGGGCGGTCGGACGATCATTTTTGTGCCGCGGGTTGGATAGTGGCGGCCATGCGCGGCCCGCTCGGCGACCGGATCTACGCGGCGGTCGCGCGGCTCCGGCGGCTCGAGCGGCGGGAGCTGCGGGCCCTCCGTCGCTGGGTCGAGCGGACGAGCAACCTCGTCCACGTCTCGGTCCTCGCGTTCGTCCCGCTGCTGATCGCGGTCGTGACGCTTCTGTTCAACAGCATCGAGCAGCTGTCCTTTCTGCTCTTTCCGCCGCTGGCGTCGGGCACCTACACGCTCTTTGCCGACCCGGAGGGGAAGTACGCCTCGCCGACGCGGTTCGTCGCCGGACTCACCGCCGGCGCGCTCTGTGGCTGGGCCGCGCTCGGTCTCGCGTCGGCGCTCGGCCTCGGCGGCGGCGGGGCCGTCGCGGGGGTCGCGGTCGAGGGCCTGACCGTCGGCGCGTTTCAGGCCGCGGTCGCGGTCTTCCTCGCCGGGGCGAGCACCTGGGCGCTGGACATCGAGGAGCCGTCGGCCTACTCGACGGCGCTGCTGGGGCTGCTGGTCAGCCCGGGCGACCAGCTGGTGTTCGCGCTGTCGGTCCTGCTGGCCAGCAGCGTCGTCGCGCTGGTGTTCGTCGTCTGGCGCGAGCGCTTCTACGACCGGCGCGCGCAGTTCCTCTACGAGTCGACGGGCAGCGACGACCACGTCCTCGTCCCGATGCGCGGGGACAACCCCGACGCCACGGCGATGCTCGGCGCCCGACTGGCCGCCGCCCACGACGCCGGGAAGGTCGTCCTGCTGGACGTGGTCGACGACGGGGCCGTCGCCAGCGCCGAGCGGGACCTCCTCGACGAGGGCCGGCGAGCCGACCGGCGCGTCGCCGACGGCGAGTCGGTCTCGAACGGTGACCGCGACGGGTCGTCCGACGGGCGAGAGGACGACGGCGAGGGCGACTCGCCCGGGGACCGCGCCGAGGAGCGAGCGGTCGCCGAGGCGGCGGCGCACCTCGAAGACCGCGCGAGCGAGATCGAGACGCGAGTCGGGGTACCCTGCGAGGTGGTCGTCGCCGTGGGGGGTCGCTCGCGGGCGGCCACCGTGCTCAAGACCGCCCGGGAGACGAACTGCGATCTGGTCGCGGCGGCCTACGAGCAGCGCCACGGCGCGCTCACGCCCTACATCTACGACCTGTTCCGCGGCGACGTCGACGTGGTCGTCCACCGCTCGGCGGCCGGGCGGACCCGCTGGAAGCGCGTGCTGGTGCCGGTCCGCCGGGCGAGCGACGTGGCTCACAGCATGCTCGACTTCGCTCGCCGGCTGGTCGGCCGGTCGGGTCGGATCAGCGTCTGTTCGTGCGTCTCGGGCGGGCGCGAGCGCCGGCGCGCCGAGGCGATGCTCGCCGACCTGGTCGAGGCGTTCGACGGCGGCTTCGAGACGCGCGTCGCCGTCGAGACCATCGAGCGCTACCTCGCCGACAACGCCGACGACTTCGACCTCCTCTTCATGGGCGCCAGCACCGACCGCTCGACGGCCTCGCGACTGATCTCCCCGCCCACCTTCGAGCGCATCCAGGACCTGGACGCCGACGTGGTGATCGTCGACCGGTCGTGAGCGGGTCGGCGGCCGGAACGGGCCTCAGTCGTCGGCCCCGTCGTCGTCCTCGGCGTCGAGCAGGCGCTCGGCGAGCCCCTCCATGTCGCCGCTGCCCAGCGCGGACTCGACGAGGAGGTGGCCGCCGATGACGGCGGGGCTGATGACGGCGTCGGCGCCGGCGCGACGGAGTTTCTCGACGTTCTCGCGGTCGGTGGCGGCGGCGACGATGCGGGCGCCGGGGTGGCACTGTCGGGCGGTGAGGATCGACAGCGCGTCCTGAGCGTCTTCGTTGGTCGCGGCGATGACGGCGCGGGCGTGTTCGACGCCGGCCTGTCTCTGCGGGTCCTCGTCGCTGGGGTCGCCGACGACGACGTGTAGGTCCCGGGTTCGCAACGAGGCCGCCAGGTCGCTGTCGGGCGTTATCACGACGAACTCGGCGGCGTGGGAGAGTTCTTCGAGCAGCGGTTCGGTCAGGTCGCCGTAGCCCAGGACGACGACGTGGTCGTCCAGGAGTTCCAGGTCGGATTCGTTCATTGTACCGAGTGCTTGCGAGAGGCGAGCCTCGATGGCGGGGCCCAGCAGCGACCCCAGCGCGACGGTGAAGCTGGCGACGCCGAGCACGAGGACGCTCATCCCGAACAGCTTCGCCTGCTGGCTCGCGGGCGTCACGTCGCCGTAGCCGACGGTGCTGGCGGTGACGATGGTGTAGTACAGCGCGTCGGTCAGCGTCGAGAGGTTGGTGAACTCCTCGCGCAGCTGGTAGGCGCCGACGGTGCCGTAGACGAGCGTCCCCGACAGCGCGGCGGCCGCGGCGAGCTGGGTCGTCGAGAGGTCCGCCCGCCGGTCGAACCGCCGGTAGTTCACCAGTACGGTCGGCAGCGACAGCAGCGACAGGGCGATCAGCGGCAGCGAGTAGCGGCTCGATTGGGCGAGCCCCTGGACGGCCGTCACCGGGAGGAGCACGACCGTCGAGAACCACGCCGCGCGCAGCCGCCGGCGCATCCCCCAGGCGCTCAGCAGCATCAGGAAGCCGGTGAGCGCGCCGGTGAAGCCCGCAGCGCGCTGCACCTCTCGGGGGATATCGATGTACGTCTCGATGAGGGGGTTGACCGACGTGGCGCTGATGTTGGCCACGCCCGTCCCGAACGAGAGGATGGCGACGACGGTCGGTAGCCAGACGGCTGCGCGGGTCCCGACGAACACCGTCTGCGGATGGTGCGCCAGCCGCCTCGGGTCCATACCCACCGCAGGTGCCCGAGCGGCTAAAATCCCACCGACCCGGGATGGGTCCTGTCACTGTCGGAGACGCTCCCGCCGGCCGGTCCTCCGATCCATCGCCGATAGGGGTTTACGAGAGGATTCCGTCACACCGCCCATGGCTTCGTTCCCGGTCGAACTGCTGTTCGGTATCTATCTCGGTATCCTCACGGGTATCATCCCGGGACTGGTCGCGTGGTCGCTCGGGTTCGTCTTCAAGTACTTCACCGGCGTCACCATCCCCGGGTTCGGTGTGGTCGTCCTCTCGGTCGCGCTGGCGGGGGTCAACGGCGGCCTGCTCGCGCTCGCGGACCCGACGATCTCCGAATCGGCCAACGCCGTGACGATCACGACCGCGATCCTGGTCGTCCTGATGATCTCGCTGTACGCCCACAGCCGCGGCGACCAGATGGGGATGACCTTCCCCAAGCGGCTCTCGCTGAAGCAACTCCGCGAGCGGACGCTCGCCGCGGACGTGCGGGGCGCGCTCGCCGGCCGCGACGAGGCGCGGGTCCGCGTCGTCGGCGAGGTCGCCGACATGGAGGGGTACCCGCCGCTCCCGGACGAGCTGCGCGCCGAGATCCGCGCGAGCGAGTGGACGTTCCCCGCCGATCTGCGGATCTCCGAGCTCGAATCGCGGCTGGCCGAGCGGCTCAAGACCGAGTACGACCTGGGCGACGCCGCCGTCACCGTCGACGAGCGCGGCCGCGCCTCGGTCGTCGCCGCGCCGCCCTTCTCCGGCCTGTCCAAACGGGTCCCCGACGGCAAGCGGGCGGTCTCGGTGACCGCGCTGGTCCCGACGGGCGTCGCCCGCAGCGACGAGGTGACGCTCATCACGCCCGACGCGCAGGTCCGCGGGACGGTCGTCAGCGCGAAGACCCAGAAGGCGACCGCCGCCGCCGGGCCCGACCCCGAGGCGACGGGGAGCGACGACGACGAGGCCGACGCCGACGGGGACGACGAGGACGGCGTCCCACAGCCGGTGCGGGCGCCGACGACGACCGGTGGCGAGGGGCGGATCACGGTCGCGGTCACGCGGACGGACGCCGAGCCGCTGCTGAAGGCCGACCGCGCCCGCGTGGTCGTCGAGTCCCGCGGCGTCCGCCGGGAGTACGAACTGCTCAGTCTCCTCCGCAGAGCGGGCCGCCGGTTCGGGCGCGTCACGGTCGGCGCCGGCGGGCCGCTCGACGGCGCGACCGTCGGCGAGGCGAACGTCCGGGGCGCCTACGGCGTCGCCGTGATGGCGGTGCGGGGCGCGAGCGGCTGGGTCGTCGCGCCCAAGGGGTCGACGACGCTCTCCCCGGGCGACGAGGTGTTCGCCGTCGGGACGCGCGGGGAACTCGACGCGTTCCGGGAGGCGGTGGCGTGAACGGCCTCGCGGCGGGCGTCTGGCCCGCGTTCGCGGCGGTCGGCGACATCGCGCTCGTCGCCGACGCCGCAGCTACTGGCGACCTCGCGGGCGCGGTCGTCGGCCAGTCCGGCTCGCTCACCGAGCGGGCGCTGACGAACGCGGTGCGCGTGCTCGCCTTCGCCGTCCTCGCCGCCGGCGTGGCGGCGGCCGTCGCGCTCCTCTATCGCTGGTACGTCCGCGAGCGCGTCCCCGGTGAACTCCCCGCCCTGTTCGGTCTCAGTGCCGTCGCGGTCGTCCTCAACACCGACCAGGCGCTCGGGGAGGTCATCGCGCCCGACGGGAGCGGCGACCCCCTGGACCAGGCGGGGATCCTGTTCCACGTCGTCACGTTCCTCGTCGCACTGGCCGCGACCCGCGCCGGCGCCGACGTGGGCGACCGCCTCGGCAGCGACGTGGCCGTCGCCACCGGCGAACGGGCCGTCGAGACGGAGGTCAGCCGCGTCGTCCAGGCCGTCGGCCGCGTCATCACCGTCGAGCTCCCCGACGAGGTCGAGGACATCGTCGGCTACGACCCCGTCCCCGCCGAGACTACGGAGAAACTCGCCGGCAAGACGTTCGTCTTCCCGCGGCGGCTGACCGTCGAGGAGCTGCGCGAGCGCCTCGTGACGCGGCTGAAGGCCGACTACGGCGTCGGCCACGTCGACCTCGAACTGGCCGACGACGGGAGCGTCGAGTACCTCGCCGTCGGCTCCCGCGCCGCCGGTATCGGTCCGACCTTGCCCCCCGAGACCTCGGCGGTCGCGGTGAGAGCCGACCCCGCCTTCGCCGCCAGCGCCGGCGACCTCGTCCAGGTGTGGCGCACGGACCCCTTCGAGCGCGTCGTCACCGCGGAGCTGCGCGGGGTCGTCGACGACGTGGCGACGCTCGCCATCGACGCCGCCGACACGCGGAAACTCGACGGCGAGGGCGAGTACAAACTGGTGACCCTGCCCGTCGAGACGCGCCCCGACCGGGAGTTCGCGTCGATCCTCCGGGTCGCCGAGGAGACGATGGCCGCCGTCACCGTCGGCGCGGGGAGCGACCTCGCGGGCCAGCCCGTCGGCGCCCTCGACGTGACCGTCGTCGCGATCCGGCCCGACTCGGGGCCCGTCGAACCGCTCCCGGCCCGCGACCGGACGCTCGCCCCCGGCGACGCCGTCTACGTCGTCGCCGCCCCGGAGGCCATCCGCAAGGTCGAAGCGGCCGCGACGCCCCGCGACGGTGCGACGCCGGAGCCCTCCGGCGTCGCCGGCGCCGCGCTCACCCCCGACGAACAGATCGACCCCGGGCGAACGGTCGGCGAGGAGTCGGTCGACGGCGAGACGCCGCCGGACGCGTCGGGGTCGGTCGGAAACGGGACGAAGTCGGCGGAGTCGGCCGCCGACCCCCTCGTCGACGCGGACGCCCCCGGCATCGAGGCGCTCGAAGCCGAGCGGTCGGACGCGCCGGCGGACGGCGAGTCGGCCGACGACGAGGCGACCGACCCGGACGACGGCGCCGCGGACTTCGGCGAGAGCGCCGCGGACCCGGCCGAAGATTCGGAGGCCGATAACGCGACGCCCGGGGCCGAGGGCGCATCGGACGACCGGTCCGGAGAGCCGGCGCGCGAGGAGCTCGCCGACCTCCCCGGTACCGACGTGGACGAGCTGACCGGCCCTGACGCGTCCGCCGACGAGACCGTCGGCGACGACTCGGAGACCATCGCCGAGTCGGGCGCTCCCGGGGAGGTGGCGGACGATGTCGAGTCAGACGACGGCGCGGACGAAGCGGAGTCGGGTGACGACGACGATGGGGAAGCCGCCGACGAGGCGTCGAACGGGAGCGACTGGACGGTCGCGGTCGACCAGCGCCGCGAGGACGACGAGTAGCGAACGCGGTCGGGTCAGTGGTCGCCCGAGTGCGGAACGCTCTTTGGGTATCGGTGCCCTCTCTCGGGTATGCACTGGCGACTGTTCGCCACGCTCGCCGAGACGGCCGGCGACACCGAGATCGAGGTCGACACCGGCGCCGAAACCGTCGGCGACGCCTTCGACGCGCTGCTGGACGCTCACCCCGGCCTCGAATCGGAGGTCCTCGACGACGACGGCGAGTTGTACGGCCACGTCCGTCTGCTCCACGAGGGCCGTGATCCGTTCGCCGAGGCCGATGGCTTCGAGACGAGCGTCGACGACGGCGACGAACTCGCGCTTTTTCCGCCGGTCAGCGGCGGATAAACGGCGTTACTTCCCGCTCGAACCTCCGACAGCTGGCTTTCGCTCGTCGGCGGCGTGTAGCAGGACGAACCCGACCAGCCCCGACGCGAGCGCCGTCTGCAGTCCCCAACTCGCCACGAGTTCGAGCGGCCGCGCTACCGCGCCCAGTCCGGTCAGTCCCACGACGGCGTCGGGACCGCCGAGCAAGACGAGGAGCAGCCACCCGGCGAACGACACCTGCGCCAGATCCCACCAGCGCCGCCAGTGCGGTACGCGCCCGAAGAGTCGCACTGCTCTCACGGAGAATTGTTAGTGGAGAGATCGTTTCAGTCCATCGAATGGATGCGTGACCCCGGCGGTCCCTACGCGTTCGCGACCTGCTGGAGCACGTCGGGGGCCTCGTCGAGCGCGTCGTCGAGCGCGTCGGCGTCGGGGCCGCCGCCCTGCGCGAAGTCGGGCGGGCCGCCGCCGCCGCCGCCGACCTTCGCGGCGAGTTGGCTCACGACCTCGCCGGCGTTGACCGCGGAGCCGTCGGGGACGGCGACGACGAAGGTCGCGCCGTCGCGACCCGATCCGAGCACCGCGATCTTGTCCTCTTCGACGAGGGCGTTGGCCGTGGCGCGGAGTTCGTCCATGTCGCCGTCGAGACGCTGGACGACCGCGGTCTCCGCGCCGACTTCGACTTCCTCGCCGCCGCCCGAGCCCGCGGCGCGGACCTCGGCGAGTTCCTCCTTCAGGTCCTCGATGGTCTTGCCGCGCTCCTTCCACTCGGTGAAGAAGCGCTCGGCCGTCTCGGGCACCTCCTCGGGGGCCACGTCGAGGGTGTCGGCGGCCGCGTAGAGGGCGTCCTCGGTGTCCTGGGTGGCCTGGACGGCGGCGTCGCCCGCGGCGAACTCGATGCGGATGACGCCGTCCTGGACGCGCTCGGTGCCGAGGATCTTGATCGTGCCGATGTCGCCGGTGCGGGCGACGTGGGTGCCGCCGCAGGCCTGCACGTCCTCGGCGACGTGGACGAGCCGGATGTTCTCGCCGGCGGGGATGCCGCCCTGGTAGAGGTCGAAGCCGTGCTCGTCCTCGGCCTCGTGGCGGTCGGGCCACTCCTGTGTGACCGGCCCGTTCGAGCGGACGATGTCGTTGGCGCGGTGTTCGATCTCTTCGACCTGCTCGCGGGAGATCGATTCGTAGTGGGACACGTCGATGCGCGAGGACTCGACGCCCTTCTGGGCGCCGGCCTGGCGGACGTGCTCGCCCAGCACCTGCCGGGCGGCGTGGATGACGATGTGGGTCGCGGTGTGGTGGGCCATCAGCCGACGGCGCCGGGTCGCGTCGATCTGGCCGCGGACGAACTCGCCTTTCCCGGGGTCCTCGTCGGCCGTGTGGAGGATGACGCCGTCGACGATCTGGGCGTCGGTGACCTCGGCGGTCACGTCGTCGGTCGACAGCGTCCCGTGGTCCGGCGGCTGGCCCCCGCCCTCGGGGTAGAACATCGTCTGGTCGAGCACCACGTCGTAGCGGTCGTCGTCGCGCTCGAACACCTCCAGTACCACCGCTTCGAACTCCGTGCGCTGCTGGTCCTCGTAGTACAGCCGGTCGGTGTCCGGGAGCTCCGCCAGTCGATCGGCGTAGGGTCGGCCCTCCTCCTCCTCGAAGGCCTGGCCGCCGCCGTGGCGTTCGGCCACGAGCGCGTAGAAGTCGTCGGGCGCCTCCACCTCGACGCCCTTCTCGGCGGCGATCTCCTCCACCATGTCCGGCTGGATGCCGTGGGAGTCGTACAGCTCGATGAGCTCGCCGACCGGGATCGGCTCGCCCTGCTGAGCGTAGTCGTCGGCGAGCTGGCGGACGCGCCGTCCCCCGCGGTCGAGGGTCTCGCGATACTTCTCGACCTCGGTCCGGACGATGTCGCGGACGGTGTCGCGGTTCTCGTAGCCCAGCCGCTCGGCCTGCATGTCGACGAGTTCGTCCAGCGGCGCGTCGACGCCGACGTTGTCCACCAGGCGCTTGGTCCGGCGGAGGACCATCCGGGCGAGATAGCCCGTGCCGACGTTCGACGGGACGATGTTGTCGCCGAGCATGTACGCGAGCGTCCGGCAGTGGTCGGCGATGGCGTAGATGTCCTCCAGCGGTTCGAGCAGGTCGGTGAGTTCGCCGGTACTCACGTCGAGCTGGTCGGCGATGTTGTCGCGGGCCGACTCCATGTCCTCGGCCTCGTCGATGTCCATGTGGCCCGCGAGCTTCGCGGCGCGGTGGACGATCTCCGCCTCCCGCTCGGAGTAGTCGAGGCCGGCGTTCTCTTTCAGGAAGTCGATCGTCTCGGGGTAGACGGCCTCGTAGACGGTGGGGGTGCCCTGGGACATCCACGTCCAGCGCTCGATGCCGTAGCCGGTGTCGATGACCCGGCGGTCCATCCGGCTGTACGTGTTGCCGTCTTTCATCTCGAACTCCCCCTCCGGATCCTGCTCGAACTGCATGAAGACGAGCGTCGCGAGTTCGAGCCCGCGGTAGATGACCTCGAAGGCGGGGCCGGCGTTGCCGCCGCCGACCCACGGGTCCTCGATGAGGGTCAGATCCTCCACGTCGGCGCCGACCGAATCGAGCAGGTCGACGCAGTGCTCGACGCACTGGTCCTTCCAGTAGACCTCGCCCTCGTAGGCGTAGTCGGTGCCTTCGTCGGCGTTGAACGCGTGGTGGCCGCCCATCTCGAAGGCCATGGTGTGCCGGCCGGTCTTGCCGACGTTGTCGATGTCCTGCATCCGGATGCAGGGCTGGGAGACGACCAGCGGGTTGGCCGGCGGCGGGGACTCGCCGCTGGTGACGTGCGGTTGGAAGTCGTAAATAGAAGCCTGCGTGAGAAGCACGTCGTCGCGCCAGCGATTGGCCGCGACCGGGTAGGGGTCGATGCGCTCGTGACCCCGCTCCTCGAAGAAGGAGAGGAACGCCTCGCGGGTCTCTTCGAGCGACAGCTGTTCGTCGAAGCCGGGGTCGTCGATGAAGCCGTACTCTTCGCATGGCGGCTCGCCGCAGGTCGCCCGGTCCCCGTCGAGCGTCCAGAAGTGGGCCCCACACTCGGAGCACTCCTTCCGGTGGAAGCCGTGCTCCTCGAAGTAGTCGAGTCGATACTCCTGTTCGAGGTCGCTCATTCGTTGCTAGGTCTTGGCCCAGCGGCGCCTAAAACAGTTCCGAAGGTACGACCCCCGCTCTCACGGACACTCGCGTCCGATCGCGGTCGCCGCGCCCGCTCGCACGACGACCGACTGGTTCCGGCGTGCCGGTGACAAGACACATACCGGTTCCGGGTCACCGACGACGCATGCGTCGCTTCGCCATCGCCGGATTCGTCCTGTTGTTCGCCGTCGTCGTCGGTGCCGCGGCCGGCCTCTCGGCGCTCACGTCGGAGGACCGTCCCGCGAACGCCACCGTCTCGGCCTTCGAGCCGCGGGTGGCCGTCGGCAACCAGTCCGCGGACCCCTACCCCGACTCCGACGGAGTCGTCACCTGCAACGACCGGGGACCGATGCCGGGCAACGCCGGACTGAGCGGGTCGCTCGTCGTCGAACGTCCCCTCCGAGACGGCGGGCCGCCCGAACCGTCGTTCCGCGTGACCGTGTCCGTCGACGACGGCGCGCTCGTCGAGACCCACACCCTCGCGCTCTCGACGGGCGGCTCCGAGCGGTTGACGCTGTTCGGGACCGCCGACCGTCCGCCGTCGCTGGACGGCGGCGACACCGTCCCCGTCCGCGCGACCGTCACGACGGAGAACACCACCGTCGCCTCGGCCTCGCGCACGGTCGACGTCGCCGAGCGCGACCGCCCGTGCGCGGACGAACGCGGGAACTGACCGCGATCGCTGTCGCTGCGCCCGTCGCTCGCGTCAGTTGCCCTGGCCGTTCCCGGCGCCCTCGCCGGGACCGCCGTCACCGGGACGGTCGTCGTCCCCGTCCGATCCGAACTCGGCTTCGAGTTCGGCCTCGGCGTCGTTCGAACCGACCTCGATCTCGAGTTCCTCGGCGCCGGCGGGGACGCTGACGACGTACTCGCCGTCGGCGTCGGTCGTCCCGTCCGCGCCGTCGTCGACGCTCACCGTCGCGTTCGCGACCGCCGAGCCGTTCTCGGTCACCCGGACGGTGACGTTCTCGCCGGCGGAGACGTTGCCGACGAACGACGCGCTGATCGAGCGCTCGTCGTCATCGTCGTCGACTCGTTCGATCTCGACGTCGGTCCCGGACTCGCTCACGACCGGCTTCAGGATGTACTTCCCGCTGTTGCCCGCCTCGTGGACGGTCACGTCGTAGACGAAGTCGACTTCCGACCCGTTCTCGACGGTGAACTCCGTGTCGAGCTGGAGCTTGTTGCTCGGGAGTTTGACCCGCTGGTCGTCGCCGTTTTTCAGCGTCCCTTCGACCTCGCTGACCGCCATGTGGACCGTGTCGTACTCGCCCGAGGGAAGGTCGAACTGCTCCAGCAGCGTCGCGTTCGCGCCGCGCAACTGCGAGAGGTCGACCGAGGTCGCGTTCACGTCGCGAGTGACCCAGCGACCGTCCTCGTCGTCGTCCATCTCGTCCGCCTCGTCGTCGGACTCGGTTTCGGGTTCTTCGGTCTCCTCGTCGTCAGTTTCGATCGGGATCGCGGTCCCGTTGGCGGTCGTCTCGTTCTCGCCCGTCTCGTTCACGGACGTGGCCGTGGACTCGTTGTCCGTCTCGTCGGCCGACTCGTTGGCGGCGTCGACGAGGTGGAACTGCACCTGCGTGATCGTGACGTTCAGGTGCGCGAAGTCGTCCATGTCGTTGGGCTGGTCGCTCACGTAGAAGTTGACCGTCCCGGCGTCGGCGCCGTCGGTCGCGCTCCCGCCGTCGCCGCCGGTTCCGCTCCCGGCGCCGGGGGTCGCCGTGCCGGTCATTCCGGCACAGCCGGCGGTGACGACCAGCAGCGCCGTCGCCACCGCGACGACCGCTCGCCTCATACCGACACCTCCGCTCGCGGACTCGTTCGTCGGCTCGGTCGCGTCGCGGTCGCAGTCGGTCGGTGCATCCGTGACATCGTGTCCCCGTCTTTCGGCGGGACGCCCATATAAAAGGGAGTCGCCGAAGCCGAATTTCGACGGATCAAGTCGAGTTTCGAGGCGGCCGGAGACTCGCTCGCGGCCGATCCCGACCGACGCGCTTGAACGGACGAAACGGTTAAATAGGGGGACACGGCGCGGCGCCGACGGTCGCTGGAGCGCGGAGGACGGGATCCGACACGCGTTTACCGGGCGCCCGCCGAGGGGCGGACATGCGCGTGACGTTTCTCGGCACGAGCGGCGCGGTCCCGACCACTCGACGCAACACGAGCGCGCTGCTGGTCAACCGCGACGGCGACCGCTTGCTGTTCGACTGCGGCGAGGGGACCCAGCGCCAGATGATGCGCTTCTCCACCGGCTTCGCCGTCGACCACGTCTTCGTCACGCACTGCCACGGCGACCACGTCCTCGGCATCCCCGGGCTCGTCCAGACCTTCGACTTCAACGACCGCGAGCGCCCGCTCGCAATCCACGCCCCTCACGGCACCCGCGGCCAGATCGAGGACCTGGTCCACGCCGCCGGCAACGACCCGTCGTTCCCCGTCCGGATCAACCAGGTCGGCCCCGACGAGGTCGTCCTCGACCGCGACGAGTACGAGGTGCGGGCCGTCCGCACGGACCACCGCACCAACGCTGTCGGCTACGCTCTCGTCGAGGACGACCGCAAGGGCCGCTTCGACCGCGAGAAGGCCGAGGGGGAGCTCGGCATCTCCCCCGGGCCGAAGTACTCGAAGCTCCACCGCGGCGAGGCCGTCGAACACGACGGCCGGACCGTCGAACCCGAGGAGGTCGTCGGCCCGCCGCGACCCGGCCGCCGGATGGTCTACACCGGCGACACCCGACCGACCGACGCCGTCGCCGCCGCCGCCGAAGACGCCGATCTCCTCGTCCACGACGCCACCTTCGCGAGCGACTGGGCCGACCGCGCGACGGAGACCGCCCACTCCACCGCCCGCGAGGCCGCCGCCATCGCCGACCGCGCCGGCGCGAAACGGCTCGCGCTCACCCACATCTCCACGCGCTACGCCGGCGACGACTCGCCCATCGAACGCGAGGCCCGCGAGCACTTCGACGGCGACGCCTGGATCCCCGACGACGGCGACCGGTTCGACGTGCCGTTCCCCGACGACTCCGACGACGACTCCGCGGACTGACGCGCCGAGCCGGCGACAGCGCGAGCGCGGCGAGCGATTCCATCGCGTGCCGTCGAGTGCAGTCGCCGGCTCGTCACTTCCGTTCGAGCTGTCTCGAACGGAACCGACCCCTAGTCGCCGCCCTCGCGGCCGTGGGCGAACTCCTGTTCGACGGTCGTGCCGCTGAAGTAGGCGGCGAACCGGACGCCTGCGAGGCTCACGAAGACGCCGGCGAGGATGAACAGGGCGAGGCGGGTGCCGGGGGGTTCGAGGGTGGCACCCTCGAAGGCGACGGGGCCGACGTCGATGGGTCGGATCCGGTAGGGCCTGAACACGTCGGCGAGTTCGAGGAAGTACGCGGAGAACCCGCGGACGACGAGGCCGACGGCGACGGCGCCGAACGGGAGGTTGAGGTAGGCGCTGCGGACGCCCTCGCGGCGGATGAGTTCGTCGAGCAGGCGACCGGTACTGGCGGCCAGCGCGGCGCCGGTCAGCCAGGGGATGGCGTCGAAGGCGAAGCGGCTGGCGAGGATGAGCGGGCTCTCCGAGCCGAGTTCCGAGACGCCGATGGCGCCGGCGAACACGCCGACCAGCGAGAGACCGGCGGCGACGACGTAGGTGACCAGCGCGACCTGGCCCGAGTAGAGCGCCTCCTGGACCTGACCCGGGAGGGAGGCGAGGTAGGTGTCGATGCCGAGGCCCTTGTAGAGGAAGAAGAGACCGACGACGGCGACGATGGCGCCGGTGGCGACGCCGGGGCTGACGGCCCACCAGAGGACGGGGTAGGCGATCAGCGCGACGCCGATGGGGACGAGGACGGTCTTGCGCAGTTCCTCGTCGGCGAGGAACTGCTTGAGCAGGTAGTAGGTCGACTCGATGTCGCGGGCCTGGCGGACGACGACGCGGTCGACGGCGTCGACGGTGAGGCGCGACTCGACGATGGGGACGAGCCGCTCGTCCTCGGCGCTGTCGACGACGACCACGGCCGAGTCGGGGTCGTGGCCGTCGATGAGCTCCTCGACCTGGCGGGCGATGGCGCGGTCGGCGCCGATGGTGTCGTCGGTCCCCGCGAGCACCGCGACGACGGTCTCGTCGCCGGCCTCCGAGAGGTCACGGGAGACGCGGAGGGCTTCGAGCAGGCAGTTGACCTGGCTGTCCTCGGGGTCTTCGACGCCGACGTCGACGACGAGCGACTCGACGGCCTCCCGCCCCACCATCGGCGGGTCCGTCCCGGCCACGAGGTCGCCCGCGCGGTCGATACAGACGACCAGCGTTGTCACGGATCGACGGAGGCGGTCACGGGATAAAAATCCTCGCGACCGTTTCCGCCCGCGCGAGCGCCGAATCGCCCGAACGCGGAGCTCCGAAGGGACCGTCCGGCGCGGGGACGGCGTGGGCTCGGGCGGTACGGACTCGACGCCCGCGCGAGCCCTATCGACGGAAGCGCAGCCCGTCGGCGTCGCCGTCGACGGCGCTCGCGAGCCCGGCGCCGAAGGCGTAGGTGGCTCGCTGGGCGCCCAGGCTGACCCGCTCGCGCAGCGAGTGGGCGGGCTCGAACTCGCGGACCGCGACGGGCTCGCCGAGTCGGTCTTCGAGGGCGTCGGTCACCGCCCGGCGGGTGCCGAGTTCGTCGACGAGGCCGCGCTCGCGGGCCTCGCTCCCGAGGAACACGCGGGCTTCGGTCTCCTCGACGGTCGCGGGCTCCATGTCCCGACCCTCAGCGACGGTCTCGACGAACTGCTCGTAGTAGTCGTCGACGAGGCCCTGGAGGTACGCCCGCTCGTCGGGGCGCAGCTCCTTCAGGGGCGTCCCGGCGTCCTTGTACTCGCCGGCGGTGAACCCCTCGTAGGACAGCCCCAGCCGCTCGGCCAGGTCGTTGGCGTTGACCCGCGAGCCGATGACGCCGATGGAGCCGACCAGCGACCCCTCGCGGGCCCAGATCTCGTCGCAGCCGCTGGCGATGTCGTAGCCGCCGCTGGCGCAGACGTCGGTGGCGTAGGCGACGGTCGGCCCGTCGAAGCGCTCGGCGGCGATGCGGATGTCCTCGCTCGGGACGATCTCCCCACCAGGGGTGTTGAGCTTCACCAGCAGCGCCTCCGCGGCGGGGTCGGCGTCGGCGAGTTCGATCTGTTCGACCACGTCGTCGGCGCCGGCGCCGGTCGGCGAGCCGGGGACGCCGCCCGCGCGTTCGCGCGCGATCGGCCCTTCGACCGCGACCTCGGCGACGTTGTACGGCGAGACGAGCGACCCGGCGATCCGGCTCCCGACCCACAGCGCGAGGAGGGCGACCCCGGCGACGACGAGGAGGCCAAACAGGTCGACCAGCGAGTCGGTGCTGCGGACGAACACGTACCAGGCGGCGACGACGCCGACCAGGCCGACGAGGGCGGTCACGACCAGCGGGACGACGGTCCCCTCGACGGTCCCGACCGGGCCGCCGTCGGATGACTGACTGCTCATGGCTCCCTAGGCGTCGCGGTCGGCGGAAAAGCTGTCGGCGAAGTGCGGGTGCCGGCAGTGCCGGCGGCCGGGCGAACGGAGGGCTACAGCGCCACGCGGTCGAAGTCGCTCCAGACCTCGAACTCCGAGCGGCCGTCGAGGTCGTCGGTGTGGCGTTCGAGCATGTGCTCGGAGACGTTCGTGGTGACGACGCGGTCGGCGTCGAACCGGCGGGCGTCGGCGCGCAGTTCCTCGGCGTCGCCGTGGAACTCCGCGCCCAGGACGGAGCCGTCGAAGAAGAGCAGGTCCGCGCCGGTGCAGAAGTCGGGGACGGCGTCGACGCCGTCCACGTCGGGCGCGTAGACGACGGTCGACCCCTCGGCGGAGACGGCGTACCCCTGCGTGGGGAAGGCGTGCGTGCCGTGGTCGACGTCGAACGCCCGCACGTCGAACTCGTCGGTGCGGACCGCCTCGTCGGCGTCGAGCGGGACGTACTCGACGTTGTCGAGGATGTGCGGGAAGGTGTCTTCGGTGAACGTCCGGACCGGGCGGCTCCCGTAGACGGTGATATCCTTGCCGAAGGTCGGGTGGTCGAACTCCGACTCGTTCCGCACGTGGGTGTCCATCGCCGCCTGGTTCAACTCGTTGATCCCCCAGTAGTTGTCGAAGTGGGCGTGGGTCGCGAAGAAGGCGTCCACGTCGTAGACCTCCACCTCGTGGAGCTGGTCGGCGATGTCGGGACCGATGTCGAGGACGAGCCGCCGCCCGGCGGCCTCGACCAGCACCGCCGGGCGGCGGCGACGCTCGCTGGCGGCGCAGTACTCGCAGTCACACAGCGGCGCGGGCACGCCGACCGCGTCGCCGGTCCCCATGAGGGTGACGCGCATGCCTCCGTTTGGGCCGACCCACCGTTACCCGTTTCGTGTATCAGATATTCAACCCGTTCGGGCCACCGCTGCCGAACAGGCCGCCACCGCCGAACGGGCGACTCAGTCGCCGAACGGGCCGCCACCGCCGCCCATGCCACCCATCCCGCCCATGCCGCCGCCACCGCCGCCGCCCTGCATCTGCTTCATCATCCGCTCCATGTCGGCGTCGCCCATGCCCTGGAACTGGTCTAACATCTGGCGCATCGCGTTGTACTGTTCGAGCAGTTCGCGGATCCGCTCCTCGGGTTTGCCCGAGCCGCGGGCGATGCGCTCGATGCGGCTCTTGCCCACTGTCCGGGGGTTCTCCAGCTCCTCGTCGGTCATCGAGTCCATGACGACCTCGAAGTCCTGCAGGCGCTCCTGGGTCACGTCCATCGCGTCGTCGGGGAGCTGGTCCATGAGCCCGCCGCCCATCCCGGGGATCATGTCCATCACCTGGTCCAGGGGACCCATCTTGTTCATCGTCTCCATCTGCTTGCGCATGTCCTGGAGGGTGAACTTCCCCTCCATCATGTCCTCGGGGTCCCAGTCGTCTTCCTCCTCGCCCGTCTCCTCCATCGCCCGCTCGACGCGCTCGGTGAGCTGTTTCAGGTCGCCCATCCCGAGCAGCCGCGAGATGAACCCGGAGGGTTCGAAGCGCTCGATGTCGCTGACGGTCTCGCCGGTCCCGAGGAAGGCGATCGACGAGCCGGTCTCGTTGACGGCGGCCAGCGCGCCCCCACCTTTCGCCGTCCCGTCGAGCTTCGTGATGACGACGCCGTCGATGCCGATCGAGTCCTCGAACTCCTGGGCCTGGTCCTTGGCGGACTGACCCATCGCCGCGTCCAGCACCAGGAGGTCCCGATCCGGCTGGACCTCGGCCTCGATGTCCTCGATCTGGTCGATGAGCTCCTCGTTGAGGCCGTCGCGACCGGCGGTGTCGACGATCTTGATGTCGGCGTCTTCGACTTCTTCGAGCCCGTCGCGGGCGATCTGGACGGGGTCGTCGGCGTCGGGGTCGCCGTAGAAGTCGACCTCGGCGCGCTCGGCCATCTCCTTGGACTGGTCGTAGGCGCCGGGGCGGTCGGTGTCGGTCTGGATGATGGCCGGGCGCAGGCCCTTCTTCGAGAACCACCACGCCATCTTGGCCGCCGTGGTGGTCTTCCCCGAGCCGTAGAGACCGGCGAGCATGATCGTCTGCGATTTGAGCGGGAGGTCGGTGGAGTCGCCGACGAGGCCGACGAGTTCGTCGTAGACGACCCGAAGCACCCAGTCGTGGGCGGAGGTGCCGGCGGGCGGCTCCTCCTCTAGGGCGCGGGTCTTGATGGAGTCCGACAGCTCCATCACCAGGTCCACGTCCACGTCGGCCTGCAGCAGCGACCGCTGGATGTCCTTGACGACCTCCTCGACGTCCTCCTCGGAGATGCGGGACTGGCCCCGGAGGTCGTCGAGGGTGCTCCGGAGCGACGTTCCCAGATCGTCGAGTACCATTTGCCGCGGAGTACGCGGCCGGCCCGGTAAAGGCTTCGCCCTCGGCGGCGACGGGTCGCCCCCGCCGGAGACCGACGGGGGACGGACCGACCCCGCGACGCCCGATGGACTAAGGGCTCGCCGCACGGACTCTCGAACATGACCAGCAGTCGACGCGTGCGGTGGCACCGATGACGCCGGACCGCGGACGCGGCGGCGACGGTGACACCGTCGACCCCCACCCCGCCGACCGCGTCGAGTACGAGCCGGTCAGCGTCAAGGAACTGCTCGGCGAGATGAAAGACATCGCCGAGCTGCTCGTCGATCTGTCCTACTCTTCCGTCCTCTTCGACGACCCGGCGCTGGCCGCGGAGGTGCTCGAACTGGAGTCGGAGATGGACGTGCTCCAGTTGCGCGCGCGGATGAGCCTCGTGATGGCCGGGCGCTCGCCCGAGGAGGCAGAGGAGCTGGCGCCCATCTTCGGCATCGTCGGCGCCGCCGAGACGATCAGCGACGCCGCCGGCGACATCGCGAAGGTCGTCCTCGACGACGTGGGGTTGCCGGCGTCGCTGCGGGCGGGCCTCCCCGACCCCGTCGAGACGCTCGCCCGGGCGGAACTCGCCGGGGAATCGCCCTACGCGGGGCGGACGCTCGGCGACATCAACCTGGAGACGGAGACGGGCGTACGCGTGCTCGCCGTCCGTCGCGGCGACGAGTGGCTGCTCGACCCCGGCCGAGAGACGACGCTGCGACCCGGCGACGTGTCGTTCTGTCGCGGCCCCGACGACGGTATCCAGGGCGTCTTCGAGACGATGACCGGCGACCCCTACGAACGGTCGGCGGTCCCCGAGTCGGACATCGCGGACCTCGACCGAGCGGTCGAGACGGTCGTGTTGATGCGCAACGTCAGCGAACTCGCGGTCGACCTGGCCTACGGGTCGGTGCTGTTCGACGACCCCGAACTCGCCCGCGAGGTGAGCGAACTGGAGGTGGAGGTCGACGCGCTGAAGGAGCGCTTCGAGGCGTGGGCGCTCCGGGCGGCGGCCGAACTCGCGGAGCCGGTGGCGATCCGCGGGTTGGTCCACATCGCGACGAGCACGGAGGTGATCAGCGACGCCGCCCTGGAGATCAGCGAGGGCGTCCTCCGCGGGCTGGGGAGTCACCCGGTCGTCCGGGCGGCCGTCGAGGAGTCCGACGAGATCCTCGTCAGCGTCCCCGTCGCGGCCGGCAGCGACCTCGACGGCACGACCATCGGCGAACAGGCGCTCCGGGCGACCACGGGGACCCTCGTCATCGCGGTCCGCCGCGAGGGCGAGGCGGCGGGCGGGACGGACGGAGCGAACGGTGACGGCGACGCGGGCACCGGTCGGGCGGACGGCGACACGGAGTGGGTCCTGACGCCGTCGCCCGAGACGCGACTGCGCGCCGGCGACACCCTCATCGCGAAGGGGACCCGAGCCGGCGCCGAACGCCTGCGGGCGCTGGCCGGCGTCGGGGAGGGGACCGGAGCCGGACCCGGGTCACGGTGACGATGGCCGGCGACTGGACGGTCCGCGGGATCACCCGCCGGCTGTTCCCGCTGCTGGTCGCGCTCACCTGTCTCGAACTACTCGGGGGCCTCACGCTCGGGTCCTTCGAGGCGACGCTGACCCGCTACCCCTCGCTGCTCGTGCTCGTCCCGGCCACCATCGGGACGGCCGGCAACCTCGGGAGCGTCCTCTCGGCGCGGCTCTCGACGGCCTTCCACCTCGGCCTGCTCACCTTCGAGCCGACCGACGAGCGCCTCGGCGGCAACGCCCTCGCGACCCTCGCGCTCGCGGTGACGGTGTTCCCGCTGGTCGGCGCCGGCGCCTGGGCCGTCACCTGGGCCACCGGAACAGCGGCGCTACCGGCCCTGACCGTCGTCGCGGTCGCGCTCCTGAGCGGCGTGGTGCTCTCGGTCCTGGCCGTCCTCGTGACCGTCGTCACCGCCTACGGCGCCTACCGCTTCGAGGCCGACCCCGACGACGTGGTCATCCCCGTCGTCACGAACGTCTGCGACGTGCTCGGCGTGCTCGTCCTGTTCGGCTCCGTCCGGGTGGTGGTCGGGTGAGCGGTCGTCGCCGCGACGCCCGCCCCTCCCGGGGTCCGCCGGGAGGTGACGACCGGTGACCCTGCGCTCGGTCGCCGTCGAGACCTACCGGAGCGCGCTCCCGCCGCTGCTGGTGAGCGCCCTCGGCGGCCTGCTCGCGGGCGCCATCCTCGGCGGGATGGAGGGGGAACTCGCCGCGGTCCCGGGCCTGCTGGTCGTCGTTCCGGCGTTCCTGGCGATCCGCGGGAGCGTCTACGGCTCGCTGGGGTCGCGGCTGTCGAGCGCGCTCCACCAGGGGCTACTCGAGCCGCGACTGGCCTACGACGACCGACTCGCGAGGGCGGTCGCCGCCGCCCTGCTCAACGGGCTGGGGGCTAGCCTCGTCGCGGCGACGCTGACCGTCGGCCTCCTGCGCGCGCTCGGACGGCCGGTCGCGCCGTGGCCGACGCTCGCGCTGGTCGCTCTCGCCGGGGCGGCGATGGCCGGCGTCGCGCTGGTCGGGACCATCCTGGTCGTCGTCTTCGTCGGTTACCGCCGCGGTGCCAACCCCGACGACCTCGTCGGCCCGGCCGTCACGACCGCCGGCGACGTGTTCGGCATGGCCGCCCTGTT
Organism: Halosimplex rubrum; assembly: GCF_013415885.1. NCBI lineage: Archaea > Methanobacteriati > Methanobacteriota > Halobacteria > Halobacteriales > Haloarculaceae > Halosimplex > Halosimplex rubrum. The sequence goes on along the minus strand of NZ_CP058910.1, from coordinate 420,056 downwards.
TCTGGCGACGCGGCTCGCGCTCGCCGTGAGTTGACGGTGGGTGTTGGAGACCGGAGTGCGCCGACCGTTCCAGCTACCGCCGCGACAGCCACCGCGACCGCGGACGCGATCGTGACCGCCGACAGCGTGAAAGCCCCGCCGCGTTCGACCGGCCGGGCCTCGCTGCGTTCCTCGCCCTTCGGGCTGCGGTGCTTACGTCGTCCGGGACGGCTCGAACGCGGCGCCCCTTTCATTCCCTCCCGAATCGACGGTCGAGCCGGCAGGCTGGGGCTTTCACGCTGTTTGCGTCTTCTGCGGCCGTTGCGCTTTCTGCGGTCGTGACGGTCCCGAGGTCGGCGGTGTCGACGGCGGAACTCCCAAACCGTCCACGCCGGGGGCGACTCGCACACGAAACCTCGAAGTAGGGAGGGTGCAAAGACTCGCGCATGGTAACTCTCGCAGAGTCGGCGACGGAACTCGTCGACAGTATCGTCCAGATGCCGGGCGAGTTCGCGGAAGTGGCGGCCCACGACCCGGTCAACTACGTCCTGATCGCCTTCGGCGCCCTGTTCGTCGCCGCCGCGTCGGCGGTGTTCGGCTACCTCTCGCTGGGCGCGTTCTTCTCGCTGTTCACCGGCGCGAGTTCGCCGCCGCCGGAAGCGCGATAACCCGTCGCGGCCGCCCGCTATTCTCGCGGTTCAGTCCATCCCGCCGAGCAACTCGATCGCTCGCTCCGCGTCGGGACCGAGCGGCGACGCGGCGACGAAGCTGTCGGCGTACTCCAGCACGGCGTCGATGTCGTCCGCGACTTCCTCCGGCGAGCCGGCGATGCAGAAGGCGTCGAGCATCGCGTCGGTCACTTTGCCGGCGGCCTCGCGGAACTCGCCGGCAGAGACGGCATCACCCACTTCGCTCGCGGCTTCGCGGTCGATGTCGTGGCGTTCGAGCACCGGCGGGGGCGCGCCGCCGGCGACGAACGCGACGGGGAAGCGCGCCTCCTCGCGGGCGGCGTCGCCGTCTTCGGCCACACTGACCGAGGCGTAGGCGGCGAAGTCGAAGTCGCCGCGACCGTCGGGCCGCTCGCCCAGCCCCTCGGCGACGCGCTCGCTGGCCCACGCGTAGTCGCGGGGGTGGGCCCCGTTGTAGAGGACGCCGTCGGCGTGTTTGGCGGCCATGCGGGTCATGTGCGGGCCCTGTGCGCCGACGTAGACGGGGATCGAGCCGGCGTCGTAGTTGAGGCCGGCGTCGTCGGCCTCGAAGGTGCCGTCGTGGTCGACGCGCTCGCCGTCCCAGAGGCGCTGGGCGACTTTGAACGTCTCCAGCACTCGCCGGAGCGGGCTGTCGGGGTCGATGCCGAGGTTGGCGAGCGTCGAGGCGTCGCCGGGGCCGACGCCGAAGACGCCGCGGCCGCCGCTGTACTCGTCGAGCGTGGCCATCCGCGAGGCGAGCGTCACGGGGTGGGTCTCGTAGGGGTTGGCGACGCCCGGGCCCACGTCGATCCCGTCGGTCTCGCCGGCGATCGCCGTGAGCGCCGAAAACTGGTCGCGGTTGTTGTAGTGGTGGCTGACGAACGCGGCGTCGAAACCGACCGACTCCGCGGTCGCGCCCAGCTGTGCCATCGTCGAAACCGGCCGCTCCGGCGTGAGTTCTATCGCTCTCATTCGGAGTTCTCTCGCAGTCGCTGTTTGTCGTACTCCCACTCCCGCAGCGCGTCGCGGACGTAGTCGCCCTCGGGCGACCGGAAGAGGCCGTCGTGGGGCTCGTGGTCGCCGAACTCGAAGTCTCGAATCACGACGACGGGGAGGCCGTCGTCGCCCTCGCCGGTCAGGAGGTTCGCGGCGGCGGCGAGTTCGTCGACGACGGCCTCGACGGTGACGCCGAGTTCGCGGCCGTCCCGGTCCGATTCGCCGCGCCAGTCGCGGGCCGCGGGCAGCCCCGCCCAGCCGAGGGCGACGCCGCGCTGGCCCTGGCGGAACGGTCGCCCCGACGTGTCGGTGACGACGACCGGCGCGTCCAGGGTCGCCGAGATCCGTTCGGCGCTGGCGGAGGGGTCCTCGGGGAGCAGGAGTAGATCGGAGCCGGGGACGTTCGAGCGGTCGATGCCGGCGTTGACGGAGATGTGGCCGAACCGGGTCACGGCGAGCATGAGCGGCTCCTCGGTCAGCAGTTCCGCGCTCTCTTCGAGGACCGCCTGGGCGAAGCGGGGGTCTTTCTCCTCGCCGGCGAGTTCGCCGATGCGCTCGGCGATGGCTCGCGCCCGCGGGTCGGGGTCGAACTCGTCGAGGTCGGCGCCGCGGCCTTCGGCCTTCGAGACGATCGAGTGGGAGACACAGACCACGTCGCCCTCTCGGAGGTCGACGCGCTCGGCGACGAGTTCGCCCACGTCGTCGCCGGGGCGCACCTCGGGGAGCCCGTCGACCGCGAACAGTTCCATACCCGCTCTGGGTGGTGGCCGGCCAAAAGCGCCCCGCTACGAGCAGGGCTCGCCCGGGTCGGTGACGGACGCCGATCCGAAACCCTGGTAGGCCACCGCTGCACAGGCCAGCCTATGCCCGACGACCCCGCAGCCGACGCCGCGACGCTGGCCGACACGGCCGTCCGGGCGGTCGAGGCCGGCGGCGCCTACCTCCGCGAGGCCTTCGAGAACGGCGGCACGCCGGCCGACTACACCGCGAAGGACGTGAAAGCCGAGGCCGACCGCGAGGCCGAGCGGCGCGTCCTCGACGCCATCGCCGACGAACACCCCGATCACCGGATCTCCGCCGAGGAGTCGGGCGACTACGACGGCGACGGCGAGTACCGCTGGGTGGTCGACGCCCTCGACGGGACGAACAACTTCGCCGCCGGCATCCCCACCTTCGGCGTCGCCGCGACGGCCTGCGAGCGGACCGGCCGGGGCGGCCCGGAGAACGAGCCCGTCGCCACCGCGGTCCACGTGCCGGTCCTCGACGACACCTACGTCGCCGAGCGCGGCAACGGCGTCCGGTACAACGGCGCCACTGCCGAGGTGACCGACGGGACGACGCTCCCGCCGGAGAAGGCGACGGTCGCGATGATAATCGGACCGGAAGTCGTCTCGGGCGGCGCCGAGCGCCGCGAGTGGGACGCCGTCGCCGACGCGGTCGCCGAGGTGCCCAAACGGACCGTCCAGACGTGGGCGCCGGTGGTCTACTGGGGGCTGCTCGCCCGCGGGAAACTGGAGGGGTTCGTCTGTTACTACCCCGCCGAGCGCGAGCAGGTCGCCGGGTCGCTGCTCGCCCTGGAGGCCGGCGCGGTCGCTCGCGCCGAGGGGCCGCTCACGGTGTTCGGGGCCGACCGCGAGATCCGCGACGCGCTGTTCGACGCCGCCACCGACGCGCTCTGATTCTCCCCATCGTATCTACCCCGATCAGGCCTCGCGGACGGTCACGTCGAGGTCGCCGTCGGCCGCCTCGACGGTCAGCATCGTCGCCCGGTCGGCCGGCGCGGCACCCGTCGCGCTCCCGGGGTTCAGGACGCGAACGCCACCGACCTCCCGGTCGAAAACCCGGTGCGTGTGGCCGGCGACGCCCACGCGCGGTTCGTCGGCCTCCTCGCGGACGGCGGCCGCGACGCGGTCATCCCAGTCGCGCTTGGGGCCGGTGCCGTGGAGGACGACGAAGGTGACGCCGCCGAACTCGACGGTTACCCGCTCGGGCAGGCCGACCCGGGGGTCGGTGTTGCCGGCGACGGCGGTCAGCTCCGGCGCCAGGTCCCGAACGTCGGCGAGCGTCCCCTCCGAGTCGAAGTCGCCGGCGTGGACGACGTGGTCGGCCGCGCGGATCCGCTCGCGGAACGCGTCGGGGATCCCGCGGGCCCGCGAGGGGATGTGCGTGTCGCTGATGACGGCGAGTTCCATGGGGGCGAGTTCGGCCGGGGCACGCAAGTCGGTTCCCCTCGCGGACCGCGCCGGTCGCACCGCCCGGCGTCCGCGCTCGCGGCGACCCCGCCGCTGATACGACCCGCGGTCCAACGTCGGACCGATGACCGATTACGACGAAGCGGCCGCCGAGCGAGGGGACGACGAACCCGCGGAGACCCACGTCGTGACGGTCTTCCTCCGCAACGGCGGGGACGTGCTCCTCCTCCGCCGGAGCGACGCGGTCGGCTCCTACAGCGGGCGGTGGGGCGCCGTGGCGGGCCACGCCGATGGCGAGACGCGACCGCAGGAGGCGTCTCGCCCACGCGAGCGGGGAGCGAGCGGCTCGGAGCGACCCGCGATCGAGGGCGCCCCCGACGCCGCCGCGCGCGAGGAGATCCGCGAGGAGACCGGGATCGACCCCGACGCCGAGACTGCCCTGGTCCGGCGGGGCGACCCCTTCGAAGTCGTCGACGACGGCCTCGGCCGGCGCTGGGTCGTCCACCCCTATCTCTTCGATTGCGACGCCCGGGCCGTCGACCCGAACGAGGAGACCGCGGAGTTCGAGTGGGTCCCGCCCACGGCGCTCCGCCGCCGGGAGACGGTCCCAGACCTCTGGCGTTCCTACGACCGGGTGCGACCGACCGTCGAGACGGTCGCCGGTGATACCGCCCACGGGGCGGCCTGGCTCTCGCTGCGCGCGCTGGAGGTCCTCCGCGACGAAGCCGCGCTGGCGATCGAACGGGCGAACGACGGCCGCGGCGCCGGTATCGGGGACGGTCCCGCGAGCTGGGACGCCCTCACCGCCGTCGCCCGCGACCTGCTCGACGCCCGCCCGTCGATGGCCGTCGTCGCGAACCGGGTCAATCGAGCGATGGACGCCGCGGTCGGAGCGACCACACCGGCGGCGATCGAAGCCGCTGCCCTCGAAGGTATCGAGCGAGCGACGGCTGCAGACGCCGATGCCGCCGCCCTCGCGGCCGACCGACTGCCCGACCGGATCGCCACGGTCTCGCGGTCGGGGACGGTCGCGGCGGCGGTCGAGCGGGCCGACCCGGAGGCGGTGCTGGTCGCCGAGTCCCGTCCCGGTCGGGAAGGGGTCGGGACGGCCGAGCGCGTCGCCGAGACGACCGACGCGGCGGTGACGCTGACGACCGATGCCGCGCTGGCCGACCGGCTGGCGGCGACGGGCGTCGAAGCGGTCGTCGTCGGCGCCGACACGGTGTTTCCGGACGGTCGGGTCCTCAACAAGGTCGGCACGCGAGCGGCCGCTGCTGCGGCCGCGACCGCCGGCGCAGACTGCTACGTCGTCGCCGCGAGCGACAAGATCGCGGCGGCTGAAGCGAACGGCGGCGACGGCGTGGACGGCGCCGACCGCGCGGAGACCGACGGCGCCGACCGCCAGGAGCGCGACGCCCGGGAAGTGTACGGCGGCGACGCCGCCGTCGCGGTCGCGAACCCGATCTTCGACGTGACGCCCCCGGAGCTGGTCGACGCGGTCGTCACCGAACGCGGCGCGCTGGACGCCGACGGGGTCCGCGAGGTCGCGGTCGAACACGCCGGTCTCGCCGGCTGGCGGTGACCGCCGCCGAGGCGCTCAGTCGTCCTCGCGGCTCCCGTCTGACAGCGCCTCCCGGAGCGGCTCGGGCGCGCGGTAGTCGCGGTACTCGACGACCGCGGTCACGAGGAGAAACGCCGCGAGGAGCGCGACGCCGGTCGCCTGCGAGTCGCCCACGTCGGCGCGGTCGAGGGCGCTGTGGAACCAGAAGAGGTTCGCCAGCGCCGTCGCGTGGAACTCGTGGGCGTATCGAGCGCCGGCGGTCGGCAAGAATCGCCACGCGTCGGGGAGCATCGCCCAGATCCCGCCGCAGACGACCAGCGTCCGCTGGAAGGGGACGCGCGGGATCACCGTCAGAACGACCGCGGTGCATGCAGCCCCGACCGCGAAGTGCGTGATCGCTAGCGACATATCCGAGCGTGCCGTCGCTTCGATGCCCGGGTACAACACGCTGTCGCAGCGCAGTCGCGTCGGTTCAGGCGTCGTCCCGCGAAACCGTTTTGACCGAGACCGTCCTCGGATCGACCGATGACGACCGATGCCGCCGCGGGTCCGGTCGCCGAGCGCGTCGTCGTCCGGTACGCACCGGTGACCGACCGCATCTCCGAGGAACTGGTGACCTCGCGATACAGCGCCTACCTCCGACGGACGGAGTCGGGACCGGTCGCCGTCGGCGACGAGTGGGAGGGGTTCGTCAGCCGCGGCTGCGGCGCCACCGCGGACGTGACGCTCACCGTCGAAGCCGTCGAGGGCGGCGACCGCGTCGGCGAGACGACCGAGTTCGACTTCCTCCCCCGCGACGGCGGCGAGTCCGCGATCGGGGACGACTGACCGACCCGGCGCTCACTGCTCGTCGAGGGCGACGGGGACGCCGGCCTCGGCCACGCCGGCGGCGAACTCCCGGGAGTCCGTCTCCAGCGTGGAGAAGGTGTTGTAGTGGACCGGGACGACGAGTTCGGGCTCCATCGCGGCGGCGAGGGCGGCGGCCTCGTGACGGTCCATCGTGAACCGCGGCCCGATCGGCGGGCAGAACACCGACACCTCGACGTTCTGGTGGGGACCGAGCGCGTCCGTGTCGCCGGGGTAGAGCACCCGCTTGCCCTCAACGTCGACGACGAACCCGCAGCCGAACCCCTCGGGGTGGAACGGCGTGCCGTCCGGTCTGGTGTGGGGACCGTCCTCCTCGTTGTACGCCGGGACCGTCCAGATCGGCACGTCGCCGACGGTCAGCGACTCCGTGTCGCCGACCGTCACGACCTCGTAGGGCAGCGAGGAGAGCGGCGGCAGTTCGCGGTTTTCGACGCCGTCCTCGATGGCCTCGAACGCGACGATCGTCGTGTCGGGGCCCGAGACGCGCTCGACGCCGTCGGGGTCGTAGTGGTGGACGTGGGTGAGACACACCACGTCGGCGTCCTCCGGGCGGTAGTCCCGCGCGGGCGGGTGGCCGATCCCTTCCGTGTCCGGCTCCCACTCGCCGGTGAGCACGCCGTACCGGCCGGGGTCGGTGTAGACGACGGTCTCCTCGCCGGCGAACCGCAGCGTGGCGTAGCCCAGCCACTCGACGGTGATCCCGTCGTGGCGCACGGTCATTGGTCTCCCTACGCGTCTCGGCGCACATAAGTCGGGTGCTTGTCGACCGAACGTGCGCGTTTGCGCTGTCTTACCTCGGATACGGTGCGAATACGTGGACTTTTCAGGAGCGACGGCGAACCCGCGGGTGGTGGCGATGACGAGCAGTTACCCCCACTGAGACCCGTCTTCTGTTGATAGATGGACACCGGGGACACCCAAAACGATCACTCGAGCTGATCGAGTAACTGTGCGACGTAGGGGCTATCGTCCCAGCTTCGGTTCGGACTGATCGTCCGAATCAGCTCGCGTACCTCCTCGGCGGTCATGTGCCCGTCGCGCGCGTAGTCACAGAGCAACCGGGGCGTTGGGACGATCCGCGGTCCGGCCAGCGCGGCGTGGACGAGAGCAAAGTTGTTCCCACCGAACTCGTCCGTGAGAAAGCCGTCGGCTTCGATCGCGTTCGCGAGGGCGATCCCGTCCGTCTCGCCGTCGTCGAGTCCGAACGTCGGCCGTGACTCCGGTGTCGCCGAACGCTGATACGGGTCGTCGATGTCGTAGTGGGCTCGCGCCGCGAGGACGTTCTGGGCCGCCGCCGCGTGGATGTCACTGTACTGTGCAATCTCCCGGAGTTCGGTGACGACCGACGGCGGGACCGACACCGCACACGATGTCAGCACGTACTGGAGCGGGTCCGGCCCCGTCTCTATGTCGTACGTCTCGTCGGCGCTGGGAACGGCGAGGCTGACGAGTGCGCTCGTGTCCGCGACGACCGTCCGCAGGCGTGGCCGGCCGCTCATCGCTGGTCTGCCGACTCGTCAGACGCCTCGGGCGACACGGACCGTCGATCACCGTTGTAGATGTCAGTTTCCTCCGGCGCGGCGAGATCGTGGGGCTCTCCGTCGAGGTCGGCCTTGAGGAGCCGAAACCGCTGGGCTGTCTCGGGGTCGACGAGTCGCTTGACCGTCTCGAAGTCCAGTTCGTCGTCGTAGTACCGCTGGGCGACGAGTTCCTGGAACTGGTCGCTGTGCGCGGTCTCTTCGATGTACTCGCGGATCGCTTCGACGAGCAGGTCGGTCCGATCCGTACCCAGGAGGTCCGCGATGGCGTCAAGCTGATCGACGAGGGACTCGGGCGACTGGAAGTGGACTCGTCGGGGATCGTCACTCGCGCTCATTCGATGTGCATATTCTGCACACAGATTGATAAGGATTGCGTCAGAATGCACAAATCTTGCACACGGAGGCGCCACTCCTGCGACAGTAGATCGGTCACACTCACGGGACATCGAGATCGAGGTCTGCGACGAGACTGCCGACCAAATCCATTCGCGCCACCGACCGCTTCGCTTCCTCGACGTGTTTGGCTTTCTCCTCGGGGAGGTCGCTGGTACGGTCGTCGAGTTCTTCGAGTAGCACCTGTTTCTCGGCGTCGATCTCCGCCAGGTCGATCGCGACGCCGAGCGTGTCGAAGCCGTCGACGGCGGCTGTCCGGACTCGTCCGTCGTCGTCTTCGAGTGCTTCGAGCAGGAACTCGACGAGACGAGTCCTGTTCTCGCGCAGGTCGTCGATCGTGTAGCCGTCGATGCGCTCTGTTTCGCTGGCGGCGATCGTAAGTTCGAGCATCGGATAGGCATCGCGCAAGAACCGAACGACCGACTGGCGGACGTAGCCGTCGTCGCTCTCGTAGACCGGATAGCAGGCGTCGAACAGCGCCGCATACTGTTCGGCGCGCACAGCCGAATCGACTGCTTCGATCGTGTCGATTGCCTCGTTCACGCGGCCGGTGTCGCCGGAAGCGAGTGCCTCGGCAAACGACTCCGGAGTGCGGTCCATACTGTGGGCCAAGAGCCCGTCCGTGGTAATTGCGGCGCTCACGCTGTGGCCCGCTGTGCCCGTCCCGGATAAACGAGCTTTTGACCTGTGCCGGAGTAATATCTCACGGTGGCGATGACGAGCAGTTACCCCACTGAGGCCCGATTTCTAGTAATAGATTTTCTCTGGGTAGGCTGTCAGAGTCGATCGATCGGCTTGTTGATGATGTCGAAAACCTCGTTGGCGCGGTAGAACCGATTGCGATCCTTCCCGGTGAGTTCCTCAAGTACCCCGTCGTCTTCGAGCCGCCCGACGAGTCGGTTAGCCGTGCTGTACTCGACCTCCAGCCACTCGGCTGCCGTATTGACGTCGAGGTACGGATCCTCGAAGAGACGCATAACCAGTTCGAGAATGTTCCCCGACCGTTCGCTCTGATAGCGTCGCTGGTAGTCCTCGCGAAGATCGACCAGTAAGTCCGCCCGCCGGTGTGCCTCGTCGGCCTGCGATTGGACACCACGCAGGAAGAACAGCAGCCACTCCACCCACTCTCCACGCTGACTGACCGCCAGCAGGTGGTCGACGTATTCCGAGCGTCGTGCGTTGAAATACGAACTCAGATAGAGATATGGTTCCGGTAGCAGTCCATCGCGCTGCAGGAGCAGACTGATCAGGAGCCGTCCCAGCCGTCCGTTCCCGTCGAGGAACGGGTGAATCGTCTCGAACTGGTAGTGGATCAGTCCGATGCGAAGTAACGGATGGAGGTCGGTGTCCTCGTTGGCGTATTCGAGCAGGTCCTCTAGTAACTCCGGAATCTCGCTCGGTGGCGGGGGGACGTATCGCGCGTCCTGGATATACGGAGTGCTACCGATGAAGTTCTGCGTCGTCCGGAGTTCGCCGGGATCGGCTCTGTCTCCACGGACTCCAGAGAGCAGGCGATAGTGCATCTCGCACAACAGCTCGGTAGTGATGGGATCACCGGCGGTTATCGCGTCTAATCCGTGTGTGAGCGCCCGGAGATAGTTCACGACTTCCTGGGTGCCCTGTCGCCTGTCCTCGTCGATGAGCGCTTCCTGTCCGGCTTCGTATGCGTAGATGTCTGACAGCGTAGCGTGTGTCCCCTCAATCTGCGAAGATTCCAGTGCTTCTTTCCGAATGAACGGTTCGATGAGGATCTCTCTCGAACCGACACGCGGCCCGATTCCGTGAAGTCGACCGAGCGCTTGCGTCGCTTCTGCCAGCGGGGTAACGAGGTCGTCAGTGCTGATCGAAGGCGGCAGTGAGGCCGGCCGGAATGCCGAGTATGTCCCTTTCGGAGTCGTACTTGGAACGATTTCGCCGGGCGCCGCTTCGCCGAAGTCGTCTCGATCCATCAGTAGTCGTACGCGCACAGATACACGGTCCGTTATTGTTATTTCTTATCCGAAATCCAAATAGCGGACTGGCAATTTGCAGTATTACCACTACCTGTCGTCGAAGGTCGGGATAGCTCGCAATACGCTCACCGGAGAATCACTCCCTCGGTGTCGGACCTGTCTCCGATAAACGGGTTTTTGGGGCCCGCTCGGCTACCTGTTCACGGTGGCGATGACGAGCAGTTACCCCCACTGAGCCCCTTGTGACGAGGACTTTCACCGAGCCACCGTCTCACGCCCGCGAGCGGCGGCGCTGGAACGCTGGCTCTGAGTCGGACGACCGGTCAGAACGGCGACGCCGGCCCCTCGTCGGACTCGCTCGCGTCGGCCGCGTCGAGTGGCCCGTCCCAGTCGTTCAGCCCGCCGTGGAGGCTCTCGACGGGGCCGTCGACGCCCTCGTAGGAGCCGACGAGCCGCGCGGCCTGGACGCTGGATTTGCCCATCGGGCAGACCGTCACGACGCGGTCGGCGCCGTCGAGTTCCTCGACGCGGTCCGTGAGCTGGTTTGCCGGGATGTTCTCGCTGCCGGGGATGTGCCCGCGCTCGAACGAGCCGGGGTTCCGGATGTCGACGATCCGGAGGTCCTCGGGCGGTTGCTCCCCGTTCTCGTCCAGTAGCTCCTGCAGTTCATCGCCGGAGATCTCGCCGTCCATCGTTGGTCGCGATCGGTGGTCGGACGGCATATGTTCGTCGGAGTTCGCCGGGAGCACCCGGCGGTCCCCGACTACAGCAGCCCCTCGTCGCGGGCGACCAGCAGCGAGACGAGCGAGGCGGCGAACGGGACCTCGCGCGAGCGGACCGCGGCCACGGCTTCGTCGGCGGGGACGGCGAACGCCTCGATGTCCTCGCCGCCCTCGCGCTCGGCGCGTCCGGGTTCCAGGCCGGTCGCGTAGACGACGGCCTGGGTCATCCGGGTCCACGCCGTCGGTTCGAACACCTCCAGTAGCTCCGCCTCGCCGGCGCGGAACCCCGTCTCCTCGCGCAACTCGCGGACGCCCGCGTCGACGAACGACTCGCCGTCGTCGACGGCACCGCCGGGGACGGTGAGCAGCGACCGATCCAGCCGGGCGTCGTACTGTTCGAGCAAGAGGACCTCGCCGTCGGGCGTCTCGGCGACGACGGCCACGAAGTCGCCGGGGTCGATCCAGTAGTAGCGGCTCACCGCGCCGTCGGGCTGGCGGTACTCGTCGTAGCCGGCCGCGAAGTAAGGGTTCTCCCAGACGACTTCGGTGTCCAGGCGGGTCCAGCCGGCGCCGGCGTCGGCCGGCGGGTCGTCGAGGTCGGCGGCGCTCGCGGGAGTCGGCTCGGCCGGCCTCCCGCCGTCGGTCACAGGTGTCCCTCCTCGCGGGCGAGTAACAGCGGCAGCAGCGAGATGCCGTTCGCCGGTCCCTCGCGCTCGCGCAGCCGGCCGACCGCTTCGTCGGCGGGGACCGTCTCCCACTCGACGAACTCCGCGTCGTCGAGGTCGCGCTCGCCGCGGTCGAGGTCGGTGGCGACGAAGACGTGGCGGGTGTAGCGCGTCCACGGCGTCGGGACGTACGCGTCGAGCTTCCGCAGGTCGCCGGCGACGAAACCGGTCTCCTCGCGTAACTCTCGGGCCGCGGCGACCGCAGGGTCCTCCCCCGCTTCGACGCCGCCGCCGGGGAGCCCGAGCGAGTAGCGACGCAGGCGCGGGCGGTACTGCTCGACGACGACGACTTCCTCGTCGTCGGTGAAGGCCACGACCACGGCCGCGTCGCCCGGTTCGAGCCAGTAGTACTCCGCCCGTTCGCCGGTGGGCCGCTCGACCACGTCCTGACCGGCCTCGAAGAAATCCGTCTCCCAGACGACCTCGCGACCGTGGACGGGCCACGCCGGGTCCTCGCGTTCCCAGGGGTGGGTCCCGGTTTCGTCCGCCGAGTCGGCTCCCGGGTCGTCGTCCCCGCTCACAGCAGCCCGTCCTCCTTCGCGAGCAACACCCCTTCGATGGTGGCGTCGTTGGCGGGCTGGCGCCGCGCCACCTCGAGCGCCTCGTCGATGGGGACCGTCGTCACCGAGAGGAACTCGTTGCCGTCGAGCTTGCGCTCGACCGGTTCGAGGCCTTCGGCGAAGACGATGCCCCGGCGGTGGCGCAGGACGCCGGTCGAACACCAGAAGTCCTCGATCAGCGAGATGCCGGCGGGGTCGAAGCCGGTCTCCTCGCGGAGTTCGCGCGCGCCGGCGGCCGTGAACGACTCGCCGTCCTCGACGATGCCGGCGGGGAGTTCGAGGCACTGCTCGCCGATGACCGGCCGGTACTGGTCGACGAGGACGAGGTCGTCGCCGGACCGCGCGACGACGACGACGGCGTCGGGGAGCTCGGCCCAGTAGTACTCTTTCTCGGTGCCGTCCGGTTGCTCGACGCGGTCGTAGCCGCCGGTGTACCAGCCGGTCTCGTACTCCGCCTCGCGGTCGGTGACCCGCCACTCGTGGTCGGGTTCGCGAACCGGTCCGTCCGCCGCGGGGTCGACAGTCGGCGCACCGTCGTCGGTCCGTTCTCGGTCGGCGTCGGTACCGTCGACGCCGTCGCCGTCGTCGGGGTCGCTCATGGTCGCTGTCCGACCGCGACCCGGTAAAGCGTGCCGTTGTACGAGACGAGCACGCCCGACTCGGAGACGGCGGTCGCGTTGCGCGCCGAGAGCGCCGACCGCTCGTCGAACGGCGAGTGGGTGAACGCCTCCTTGAACCCCCACGGTCCCTCCCGGTAGCCGTCGGAGGTGCCGTTGCGGAGTGCCTGCGTGGTGTAGGGGTACTGTCGCTCCGAGAGCGCGGAGCCGTTGACGGCGGCGCTGGCGTCGACGGCCGCCGCGCCGGACCCGTCGGCGGACCCGTTGCCGTCGACGGGCTCGGCGGTGACGTAGTAGGGGTCGCCGCTCGCGAGCAGCGACGGGAGGGCACCGAGCGCGAGCAGCGCGACCACCACTCCGAGGATCAACAGGACGGCGTTGCGAGTGACCCGACGCATACCCCTCGCTACGGCCGTGCGCGTGAAAACGACACGGATACGCGACGGCGACGGGCGAGCGCGCTACTCGTCGCTCGCTCCGTCCGCCCCCTCGCCGCGCTCGTCGGTTCCAGTGGCGTCACCGTCGGTCACCATCTCGCGGTAGATCCGGCCGAACGCCTGCCGGCGGAGCGTGCCGACGGCGGCCTCGCGCTCCTCGTGGAAGGTCGCGGCGACGACGGTGTCGGCCGCCGGCGCGGCGTGCCAGACGACGCGGTCGACGTTCTCGTTGCCGACCTCGTGGACCTCGTAGCCGTCGTTGTCGGCGACCCACTCGTCGAACGCCTCGCGCGAGCCGACGCGGACCTCCAGCATGGAGGCGAACAGCGCGTCGCGGGCGGTCTCGACGACCTCGCTCGTCACGCGGTCGCGGTACTCCTCGGCGTCCATTTCCATGGCCTTCGCGGTCTCCTTGACGACGACCTGCGCCGTCGGCCCGAGCGCCTCGTAGCGCTCGCGGGCCGCGGCGGCGGTCGCCGGCGCGATCGTCCCCTCGGTGTCCATACGCCCCAGTTCGGCCGCCGCGACTTAGGAGTCCCCGGTTTCGTCGCCGTCGGCGTCGGCGTCGGCCGCGTCCGCGGCGTCGCCGTCGTCGGTGGCACCGTCCCCAGAGCCGTCGTCGCCGGCGTTCTCCCGGCGCCGGCGGGTCAGCTCCTTCGCTTCGGCGAGTACGTCGTCGGTCTCGCCTTCGAACTCGTCGAGGTCGGCGACGCCGCCCGGCGCCGCGTTCTCGACGGCGTCGGCGGCGCCCGGGCCTCGACCGTCACCGCGGTTCCCGCCCCCGTGTTGGTGTCCGTGGTCGTGGCCGTGACCGCTGTCGTGGTCGCCGCCGGTGGTGTCCTCGAAGACCTGCGGGAACTCCGCCTCGTCGGCGTGGTCGACGACGCGCTCGGCGAGATCCGGCGGGTCCATCTCCGCCCAGTCGTCGACGCGGTCGTCGAGCCACGCCTCGTGGTCGCCCCCGCGGAGCATGGCCGTGAACGCGAGGTGGTTGGCGAGGTGCTCGGCGTCGGTCTGGGGGTCGCCACAGACGGGACACGCGTAGCCCATACCCGCCCCGACGGCCGCGAGGCGCATATGCCTTTCAGAACCGGTCGAGGGTGGCGGGCGACGGGCGGCGACCGACCGCGACGGCGTCCCACCCCGGAGCGCGGTCGAAGAGCCGACACACGTAAGAACCGGACGGCCCTCCCCTCCGGTGATGTGGCCCTGGGGACACCTCGCGATGGCGTATCTCGTCTACAGTCTCTACGCCCGATTCGGCCGCGGTCACCGCCCGACCGCGGCGGCCACGCTGGTCGTCGCGTTCGGGTCGCAGTTTCCGGATCTGGTCGACAAGCCGCTCGCGTGGACGCTGTCGATCCTGCCGACCGGCCGGTCGCTCGCCCACTCGCTGCTGGTCGTCGGGCCGGTCGTCGCGCTGCTGTACACCGTCGCCGCCGCCCGCGAGGAGGGCGAGGAGCCGCTCGTCGTCGCGTTCGGGATCGGCGCGCTCGTCCACACGTTCGGCGACGCGCTGTACTCGCTGGTCGCCCTGGAGTTCCGCGAGGCCGGGTTCATGCTGTGGCCCGCGGTCCCGCCGCTGGAGTCCGAGGTCGAGCAGAGCTTCGCGGCGCACTTCGCGCTGGTCGACCTCTCGCCGGAGCTGTCCTTCGAGTTCCTGCTCGTCGGGGTCGCCGCCGTCGTCTGGCGGGCCGACGGCTACCCCGGCCTCGCGACCGTCCTCGCGCTGCCCGGTCGCGCCTGGCGCGGCGTCACCGGGGCCGAGTGACCCAGCCGATCGATGCCCGAGTTCCCCGACCCCGACACCCGAAACGCGCTCGCCGAGGACTGCCGGCGCTGCCCCGCGCTCACGGAGTGTCGCGAGCGCATCGCCTGGGGCAACGGCCCCGGGGATACCGGGCTATCGTAGAATGTGAAAGCGTTTGCACGGTCGATCGCAGGCTGTCATACGGTCGTCCGAGCGATGTCTATCATATTCTACGGTGCTCCTTGGCGGCGAAGCGCCCGACGCGGGCTACGCCAGCGACGCCTACTCTACGAATGCGGTACTACTGATGGCCACGACAGTCAGCAGGGCGGCGAGTAGTGCGCAGGCAAGTCGGTCACAGCCACCGACGTTCTGTTCAGGCATGTCTATGCAGTGGGTCGCGTCGTGCTTGTCTCATCTCTCACGGGTGGCAGGACGAGAACCGAACGACGAAGACTGAATCGGACTGACCTACGTCACGGTCAGTGTCTCTTTGATTACCACCGAGTTCGTCGGCGTGTGGACGACGCGAACGGTAATCGTATCACCACTATCAAGTTGACATGGCGTCCCGGCGATTCGGAACGTTGCCGTCTCGCCTGCCTGCCACTGACCGCCTGCTTCGCCAATTGGCCCGCCCACTGAGTTATATGAGTTGTCGAAAATATCGTCGCCTCGAACATACTCGCTCGTCGGTACCGGGTCGCCACCACTCGCTGGCAGGTTCACTAACCGACCGGACTTCCCGCAGGCGCCCTGTGCATCGACAGCGATTTCGAGGGCAGATGCGGATAAGGTGTCACCTGCAACGTGTGTGATGTTAACGATTCCGCCATCGAACCCGTCTTGTGTCAGGAGTTCACCACTCGATTGACCAACAACGGGGCCGGGCTGGTTAGCCTCGTCGACGAAACCGAGCGCAAACACCGAAACTGTCGCAGCGAGTATCACCACAGTAGCGACCATTAGAATGTTCGCTATGACTGGTGAAACGGCCCGTGACGACAGATTCACTGTATTATGGTCATCCTGTCCCTTGGCACTAATCTCTTCGTATTGGTTACTACCTCGACGTGGCTGAACTTGAGTCGGACGACGAGGACTGTGCTCGGTGGCCCACGAGAGCCGCTCGAGCACGCCGTGAATGAAGTCGTCGCTGGAGCGAGTGGGCTCGTCCCGCTCGTGCATCCCTCCTACCAGGAGGTGTGGATCGGTCGACTCGGATACTCTCGTGAGGAGTACGTCGCGGCGATCCGGGAGACGGTCGCGGCGGTCGGGGAGTAGCGTCGCGGCCCGATGTGCCGCCGCGATACGCCGGAACCACGTCCGCCGCGCTTGCCGAACGTTGATACCGGCGGGCGCGATAGCCATCAGTGATGTACGCCGTCGTGGGCTGTAGCGACTGTTCGATGCTCTGGGTCGTCGAGGGGCGCCCGGAGACCAGCCAGTGTCCCCGCTGCGGGACGACCCGCCAGTACGCAAAGCGCAAGAAGTTCGTCTCCACCGACGAGGAGGACCACGCCCGGGAGGTGCGCGCGTCGATGCTCGCCAACCGCCAGGGCCACGGCGACGCCTTCGCCGAACTCGACTCCTTCTCGGAGATGGAGCGCCAGCTCGACGACGTGGGGCCCTCCGACACCGAGTATCTGGAGGGGTCGGGACTCGACGCCGACGCGGTCGCCGAGGCGGGCGAGCGGGCGATGGAGTCGAGCGGGTCGAAGAGCCGCAAAGAGCGCGTCCGCGACGCCGTTCGCGAGGTCGACGAGGCGACCGAGGACGCGGTCGTCGAGGACGCCGCCGAGCGGGGCGTCGACGCCGAGTACACCCGAAAGACGCTCGAAAAGCTCGTCCGGGCGGGCGAGGCGACGGAGAACCGCGGGACCTACCGACTACTCTAGAGGATGAACACGACCGCGAATATCGGGACGCCGACGAGGTAGACGAGGCCGTAGACGAACAGGTTCGTCGGGATCTTCCCCTCCTCTTTCTCGGCGTCCAGCGTCTCGTGGTCGATGGCGTCGTGGAACTGCGCGGGGATGTCCTCGCGGACGGTGGCCCGCGTGCGGAAGCGGTCGAGGGGGTCCCAGTCGGTCAGGCCGAGCTTCCAGGCCGCCGAGACGACCCAGACGATCCCGAGGACGGGGCCGAGAAAGAGGACGACGAGGCCGACGAGCGGGTTGAGGACGCCAGCGTCGACCGCGCCGCCGACGAGACGGACGGTCGCCACCGGCGCGATGACCCCAGCGGCGGCCGCGTAGATCGGAGCCCGGTCGTCCATCGTCGGACACGAGGGAAGCGACCGCAATAGGCGTTTCTCCGGCACCGGTGACGGTGCCGACCCGGTCCCGGGCGGTCGGCGCGGTCCCGGGCGGTCGACGCGGTCCCGGGCGGCCGGCGCGCCGCCCGGACCGGCGGCTCAGACCAGGCCGAGCGCCTTCGCGGCGGTGGCGAGGGCGGCCAGCGTCGTCGCCGCGAGCTTCAGGAGGCGCATGACCCGGGTCGCGCGGCGCACCGGCAGGTCGTCGTCACCGTCGCCGTCCCCCTCGGCCGGAGGGGCGCCGCTGTCGGTCGTGCGGACCCTGCGGTCCGCGGTGCTGTTCGAAGGCATGGGTGTGGGCGCGTCCGCCGGGGCTCCCGGTCGGACGCAGTCGAACTACCGGGGGACGATACGTAAACGCCAGCCGTCACCGGAGCGGAAGTGAACGTGAAACGGGGTGTGACCGCTGAAAAGATTTCCGGGAGTCAGGTACTGCCTACCGCCCGAGTTCCTCGTGGGCGCTGGAGAGGTGCCGGGAGGCCAGCGCCGAGACCAGGGAGAGTTCGCCCGCGAGCGCGCCGGCGGCGATGACCTCCGCGAGCGCGTCGGCGTTCGACCCGACCGGGTCGCCGCCGCCGGCGACGCCGACCACGTCGAGCATCTCCGACTGGGTCGCGAGATCCGTGCCGCCGCCGACGGTGCCGACCTGCAGGCTGGCGAGGTTGACGCTGGCGTACAGTTCACCGGCAGAGCTCCGCTCTCCCGAGCCTCCGCTCGCTTCGCTCGCGGAGACCCCGTCGCGGGCCTCGACGGTCGTGATGCAGTTGGACCCCTCGACGACGTGGGCCTCGTCCTGGCCGGTGGCGATGAACACGCCGGCGACGACGTTGGCCGCCTGGGCGTTGAACCCCAGGCTCCCCGCCTTGGCGCTGCCGATCAGGTTCTTGCGGGTGTTGGCCTCCTCGACGGCCTCGGGCGTGGTGCCCAAGCGCTCCTCGACGGTCTCGCGGGGGATGGTCACGTCGGCCGTGACGGTGTGGCCGCGGCCCTCGACGGCGTTGATGGCCGCGGGCTTCTTGTCCGTGCAGAGGTTGCCCGACAGCGCCACGAGGGAGGCCGGGGTTTCGTCCTCGACCACCTCGGCGGCCGCCCGCGTCGCGATGGTCGCCATGTTCATCCCGTTGGCGTCGCCCGTGTCGTAGGAGAACCGCAGGAAGACGGAGTCGCCGACGAGGTAGGGCGTCACCGACTGCAGGCGGCCGTGGCCGGTCGTCGACTCGGCCGCCTCGGCGAGTCGGTCCTCGTTTTCCTCGACCCACTCGGCGACCTCGGCGCCCTCGGCCACGCCGTCGACGCGGAAGACGGGCGCGCGGGTCATCCCGCGCTTGGTCACCCGAGCGGTCGCGCCGCCGGCGGCGGAGATGGCCGCACAGCCGCGGTTGACGCTGGCGACCAGGGCCCCCTCGGTAGTGGCGATGGGGAGGTAGAAGTCGCCGTCCGCGGCCTCGCCGCGGACCGTGACGGGGCCGGCGACGCCGACTGGGAGCTGCGCGGCGCCGACGAGGTTCTCGATGTTCGAGTCGGCCGAGTCGGCCGCGAAGGCGTAGTCGCCGGTCGCCGAGAGGTCGACGCCGGTGTCGCGCTCGACGACGAGCCGGCGGGCGGTCGCCGCGGTCTCGGCGTCGGCGTGGTCCTCGAGTTCGTAGAGTCGCAGGTCGCCGTCGGCGACGCGGTCGGCGAGGGCCTCGGGGTCGCTCCCTCCGTCCGCGTCCGCACCGTCGGCGTCGGAGTCGTCGGTCATGCCCGGAGCCTCGCGGTCGACGCCCCTAACAGTTGCTGTCCGGTTCGCGCCCGAACGCTTAGGGACGCTCCGGTCGCCAGTTCCCACTATGACAGCGGCCGCGGATCTGGTGCTCACGAACGCAGAGATCCACGCGCTGACCGACCCCGACGAGACGGCCGAGGCCCTCGCCGTTCGAGACGGGCGGATCGTCGCGGTCGGCTCGGCCTTCGACGTCGAACACCTCGCCGGCGTCGAGACGACGGTCCGCGACTGCGAGGGCCGGGTCGTCCTCCCCGGCTTCGTCGACGCCCACACCCACTTGCCGATGGTCGGCCGCCGGCTGGTCAACGCCGACCTCTCGGCGGCGGACTCGCCCGGGGCGGCCGTCGACCTGCTCGCGGCCCGCGCGGCCGAACTCGACGCCGAGGAGGGACCGGACCGGTGGGTGCTGGGCTTCGGCTACGACGAGAGCGCGTGGGCCGACGACCGCTACCTCACCGCCGACGACCTGGACCGCGTGGACACGGACCGCCCGGTCGCGGCCGTCCGGGAGGACATGCACCTCGCGTCGCTCGACTCGGTGGCCCTGAACCGCCTGCGCGGGTCGATGCCCGGCGCGGACGTGCGCACCCGCGCCGGCGAGCCGACGGGCGTGGTCGTCGAGCGCGCCCTCGACGCGGTCTGGGACGCCATCGAACCCGACCGGTCCGCGATGGGTCGGGCGATCCGCGCCGCGACCGAGCGGGCGACGGAACTCGGTGTCGTCGGCGTCCACGACATGGTCCGCCGTTCGGTGGCGCCCGCCGTCTACCGCGAACTCGACCGGGTTGACGAACTCCCGATCCGGGTGCGGCTCAACTACTGGAGCGACCACCTCGACGCGGTCGAGGAGCTGGGCCTCCGGACGAACCACGGGAGCGACCGCGTCCGCGCCGGCGCGATCAAGACCTACACCGACGGCTCCATCGGTGGCCGCACCGCGAAGCTCTCCGAACCGTACGCCGACGCCGATCCCGACGATAACGAATCGGAAGCGGCCACCGGCCAGTGGGTCGTCGACCCCGAGGAGCTCCGCGACCTGGTCGCCCGCGCCGACGCGGCCGACCTGCAGGTCACCGTTCACGCCATCGGCGACGAGGCGATCCGGGAGACGCTGGACGCGCTCGCCGCCGCCGACGGCGCCCGCCACCGGATCGAACACGCCGAGGTGCTCACCGACGAGTTGGTCGAGCGAATCGGCGAGAGCGACGTCGTGGCGTCGATGCAGCCGAACTTCCTGAAGTGGGCGCGGGCGGACGGGCTGTACGCCGCCCGACTCGGTGACGAGCGCCGACGCGCCTCGAACCGGTTCGCCGACCTGCAGGAGGCGGGCGCGGACCTGGCCTTCGGGAGCGACTGCATGCCGCTCGACCCGCTGTTCGGCGTCGGGCAGGCGGCGACCGCCCCCGACGACCGCCAGCGGCTCTCGGTGACCGAGGCCCTGCGAGCGTACACGAGCGGCGCGGCCTACGCGGGGTTCGACGAGGACCGACTGGGCACCGTCGAGGCGGGCACGCTCGCCGACCTGGTGGTCCTCGACCGGTCGCCGTGGGCCGTCGACCCCGACGAGATCGGTGCCATCGACGTGCGGACGACGCTGGTCGGTGGCGAAGTCGTCTTCGACCGAGACGGCCCGCGGTGAGGGGACGTTCGACGTCAAGGCGGCGGTCAACACCGGCCGGTTCCGGTCGGGCAAGTGGCGCGAGGTGGCCCGCGCTTCGGGCGTGGGCGCCGGCGCCGACGACTGAACGGTTCTGTCCCGGACCGGCCCTCGTCGCGAATCAGTCCTCGTCGCGAACCCGTTCGTACAGCGCCGTCCCGCCCAGCGCGGCCAGCGCCGCGCCGGCGCCGAAGCCGGAGCCGTCACCGTCGGTGGTCTCGGTAGGGTCGGGGGCCGCGGTCGCGGGGACGGTCGCCGTCGCGGTCGCCGTCGGGTCGTCGGTCGGTTCGGGCGTCGGCGATGGGGTCGGGGACGGCGTCGCCGTCGGTTCGGGGGTCGGCGACGCCGTCGCGGTCGACGACGGGGCGTCCGTGTCGGGCGCCGTCGCGGTGACCCGAGGCGCGTCTTCGCCGCCGAGTTTGACGAGCCACGCCTCGCTCCGCGGGTCCGCGGTCCGGGACCGGTACTGCGTGATCCCCGCGAGGGCGACCCCGCCGTCGCCGGTCGCGATCACGTCGCGGACGTTGTTGACCGCCCCGACCGACACCCTCTTGCTCCAGTTGGCTTCGAGGCCGTCGCCGAGTTCGCCGACCAGCCCGACCGCCGCCTGACTCGACGGGGACTCGCTGCCCTGGCCGGCGACGACGACACCGTCGTCGGTGGTCGCGACGCCCGTGAACAGCGTCACCGGTCGGGGCGACAGCCGACGGGTCGCCCGCCCCTCGCCGGATCCGTCGACCGAGAGCACCCAGCCGTCGACCGTGTCGAAGGAGCTACTCGCGGCGTACCCGGCCGCGACGTAGCCGTCGCCGTCGACCGCGAGGTCGACCAGCTGATTCTGCGCCAGCGGGCCGCCGTCGGTCGATGCGGTGAACTCCTCGCGCCACTGTATCTCGTCGTCGGCGTCCGCGCGAAACAGGACCGACCGGACCGACGCGCCGTCGCCGGACGACGACTGGACGACGGCCACCCCCGCGTAGCCGTCGCCGTCGGGCACGACGCTCCGGATCTCGGACTGCTGGTCGGTGAACAGCCGCGTCCGGGACCGCTCGCTCCCGTCCGGTCCGACCCTGACGACGAGCCCGTGCGAGTCGGTACCCTGCCCACCGGCGCGCGCGCCGGCAATCAGGTACCCGTCCCCGGCGGCGATCGCGTCGCGAGCGAGGACGCTCGCGTTCGCGCCCCCGTCGGCGTCCCCCTCGTAGGTCTCCCACCACTGGATAGCCCCGTCGGCGTCGGTCCGGACGAGCGACATCGACCCGGCCTGGGCGCGGACGCCGAGCAGTGCGTAGCCGTCGCCGTCGACGGCCGGGAGATGCGTCTGGAACGTCGGCGGCTGGCGGCCGTCGCTCGCCACCGTCGCCGTCCACTCCCCCTCCCCGCCCGTCGCGTCCGTACCGAACAGCCAGCCCGGGATCCCCGACGCCTCCGATCCCGACTGACCCAGGACGACGTACGCGTCGCCGTCCTCGACGACCGAGGCGGCCCCGTTGTACGTGGCGTCCGAGTACGTCCGATTCCAGCGGAGGGGTAACTCCTCGGCCGCGCCGGCGTCGTTCACACCGTCTCCGCGGGACGCTCCCGCGATTCCACCGAGGACAGCGCCGGACGCCAGGACCCCGGCACCGCTCAACAGCCGCCGTCTCGAGAGACCACTCGTCATACGGCCGTCAGTAACCCCGTCGTCCTGATAAATCGCCCACATTCGACCGCGGAAGTCGCGAGGCCGCGCCGGGCCGAGGAGCCGTGCCGGGTCGGCGGGTTGCGACGGGGTCGTGAGTCACGGCGGTCGGTTCCGCCGCGCGGGAACGGGGCCTTTAGGTCGCTGGCCGCGGAACCGCCGATCATGAGCTACGCGACGAAGTTCACGCTCGGTACGATCGGCATCGCTGCACTGCTCGCGCTCGCGCTCGTCGTCGTCTTCCTGGCGTAGGCCGAGCCCGGCGGGTCCGCCGCGGCGGGTCAGTTCCCGTCCGTCGACTCGCCCCGAAACCGGGCCAGCAGCGCGCTCCCGCCCAGCGCCGCCAGCGTCCCGGTGAGGCCGAATCCGGGACCGTCCTCGGACGCCGCGGTCGACTGGCTCTCCGGCGCCGATTCCACCGTCCCGGTCGGCGCCGGGGCGGTCGTCGGTTGCGGGGTCGGCGTCTCGGTCGGGGGCTCCGTGGGCGTCGCCGTGGGTGTCGGGGTCGGCGTCGGCCAGGGGGTCGGTGTCGCCGTGGGTGTCGGGGTCGGGGTCTCGGCGGGGTCGCCGCCGAGTTTGGCGGCGAGCGGAGACGACCATCCGCCGGCGTTGAGGTGGTTGCCGACGACTGCGAACCCGCCGTCGCCGGTCGCCACGGCGTCGGTGAGCACGGACGGCTGGTCGAGTGGGTCTATCAGCTCCCAGTTCGAGGAGAGCGACGCGTCGACGCCGCGGAGCCAGGCGTAGCCGACCTCCGCGTCACCGGTCGGAAACGTCGAACCCGCGAGGACGTACCCGTCGCCGTGCGGGACGACCGCGACGAACTCGCCGGCACCGTCGCCACCGGGTCGGCGAAGCGCGCTGTACAGTCGGTCGCCCGCGGCGTCGGTCGAGATGGCCCACGCGCGCCCCTCCGCGTCCTCCGCAGCGGGCGAGACGTACCCCGCAAACAGGTATCCGTCGTCGGTCTCGGCGGCGTCCTCGACGTAGTGGAAGTCGCTCGCTTCGCCGGCCGAGCGCTGCCGATAGAGCTTCGACCACGTCGGTTCGCCGTCGGCACCGACCTTCGCCACCCACCCGCTCTGTCTACCGGAATCGCGCTCCGACCCCCTCCGGGCGCCGCCGTACACGAGGTACGACCCGGAAGCCGTCCGCTGGACTCCCCACGCGTACGTCGCGTAGAACTCGTCGAGGCGCCGCTGCCAGCGGACCGAGCCGTCGCCGCCGACGGCCACCAGCCACGTGTTCGGGTCGCGCCACGCCTCGGAGTAGCCGACAAACACCGCGCCGCTGTCGGTACCCGGTGTCACGTCGGTCACGCGGAAGTCGTCGAACGGCGGCTCGTAGGCTCGGCGCCAGTCGACCTCGCCGTCGGCGGTCGTCCTGACGACCGTCGGCTCGGTCGTGGCGTCGTCGGTACCCGGGTCCGCCGTGTACCGCCCGAGAAAGAAGCGACCGCCGTCGGCCGCCGGCACCGCCCCCTCGGTCAGGAACTGCCCCTCGACGTAGGCGGTCGTCCCGGTGCGGTCCGTTCCGCGGACCGCGTCGGCCCCGAACTGCCAGGGGTCCGTGTCATCGGACTCGTCCCCCGAGAACCCGCCGACGTGGACGCGCCCGTCGTCCGCCCGTACCGACACCGGCCTGGTCACGTCGTCGTCGTTCTCGACGAGCGCCTGCCAGCGAATCGCCGGCGCCCCGTCCCGATCTCCCCGGGCGACCGCCGAACGGGAACCCAGTTTCGTCGCGATACCCCCCGACAGCGCGGCGCCCCCTGCCAGCAGGACGCCCCGCCGCGAAACGTCGTCGACCATACATCACCGCTTGGCCCCGCCATCCGATTTAAAGGTTCGCGCCGGTGCCACCGCGATACCGCGGCCGTGGTGGTCGACTCGCCCGGTCCGGGCGGGAACCGATGGGGTTTACCCCCGACAGCCCCTCCCGGCGGACATGACCACCGCGCCGAGCGCCGCGCCGGTCCGCGACCGCCGTCGCGCTCCCGGAGACCGGTCCGTGGGGGGTGACCGCTGATGTTCAGCGAACGGGACCTCTCGGCGGAGCTCGCTGCGGTCCGTGACGAACACGCGCCCGACGCGCTCGTGCTCGACTGCGCGCGGGACTTCGAGACGCTCCCCGCCGCCCAGGCCGAGGACCTGGCGCTCGTCACCGACGCTCTCGACCCCCGGTCGTACCCCGACGAGTGGCTCCCCGCCGACGCCCCCGAACTGCTCCGGCGGTACGCGGGCGACGAGCTGACCGTCGGCGCGCCCGGCGACGGCGGCGTCGCCTGGACGCGCCAGACCGACCCGCCGGTCGTCCTCGTCAAGCCTCGCCTGGAGGGGTCGCCCGACGCGTTCGTCGACTTCCTCGTGGCGGAGGCGCTCGTCCAGGTCGGGCTGGACCTGCCGGAACACTTCCTCGGCTTCTTCGGTGAGCGCTACCGCGACCTCGCCGCCGCCGGCGAGGGGCGCCTCGACCCGACGAGCACCTATCAACTGGCCGTCGCGCTCTACGACGCCTACCTGGGTCTGTCCACCCGCGAGACGTTCGCCGACTGGACCGACGACCATCCCGACCTCTTCGACGCGTGGGCCGACGCGGGCGAACGCCTCGAACCCCGACTCGCCGACCTCGCGACGGAACTGGCCCGCGGCGAGACGGGATTCGGCGACGCCGCCGAGCTGGCCTGTGCAGCCGTCAAACACGGGCGAGAGCCGCCGACTCCCTTCGGCGCGCTCGACACCGAAGCCTACCGCGAGTACGGCGCCGACTACGCCGTCCAGTGGGCCGAGAAGACCTTCGACCGACTGGACTGACGGCTCCGCCGCCGACCCCGCCGCGAACACCCCCGTTTCGCGTGGACCGCACCCCGGAGCCCCCACGATCGGAAACCGCACGACTGCGGTCGTGTGACGAGCGTCTGACGGGGCGGGGTGAAAGTGAAGTCCGTGCCATCGAATCGCAAGACGTGAGTGGGGTTCGAGTCGAAACGAGGGGGTTCGGAGAGAATCGCGGGATAGCGCCGGCTTGAGGTGAAACGAGGGGGTTGCCGATCTGGTGTCGAAAGGGGGGTTCGCCGTCCGCTGGGAGCGCCGACGGCGGTCAGTCGCCGGCGGCCTGCTCGTCGAAGCCTTCGAGGTCGGCGCCGCCGACCGACGAGCGCAGCGCGTCCATGCCGTCGTCGCGGTCGACGCCGAAGTTGTCCCGATACAGTTCCTCGACGCGCTCCATTTCGGCGTCCGACAGCGGCGGGACCTCGGCGGCGCCGGCCCACTCGTCGATGTCGTCGGTGGTGCGGAAGGTGGGCGTGACCGACGCGACCTCGTCGTGGCCGAGCAGCCAGCGGATCGACGCCTGGGCCATCGTCCGCGTGCCCTCGACGCCCGCCGGATCTTCGAGGAACCGCAGCGCCTCGACCTTCTCCCAGCCCGTCTCGTACCACTCGTCGGGCCGGTGGGCGCGGTGGTCGCCCTCGCCGAGCTCCGTCTCGGGCGTGACCTGCTCGTTCAGCAGTCCGGAGGAGTGGGGGACCCGCGGGACGACGCTCGTCTCGGCGTCGAGGTCGCGGATCGCCTCGATAGTGTGGCGACCGGGCGTCTGCTCGAAGACGTTGAAGACGAGCTGGACGGCGTCGAAGCCCTCCTCGACGGCCGCCTCCGCTTCGGCGAGCCAGCCGATCGAGGGGCCCAGGGCCCAGCCCACGGAGTCGACGCGGCCCGACTCTTCGAGCGAATCGAGCGTCTCCAGCACGCTCTCGTCGACCTCGTCGACGTTGGCGTTGTGCAGCATCAGGTGGTCGACGTACTCCATGTCGAGCCTGTCGAGCGAGCGGTCGAGCGCCGTCTCGACCCACTCGGGGTCGACGCGCTTGGGGAGTTCGCCGTGGCCGGCCTGGGGGTTGTTGTAGAAGTCGTAGCCGACCTTCGTCGAGACCGTCACTTCGTCGCGGTACTCGCCGAGGGCGTCGCCGACGAGTTCCTCGCTGTCGCCGTGGCCGTACACGTCGCCGGTGTCGAAGTAGGTGATCCCCTGGTCGACGGCGTGGTGGAGCATGTCGACGGCCTGCTCGCGCGTGCGGTCGCCCCACCAATCGGTGCCGACGACCCACGCGCCGAAACCGACCTCGCTGACTTCGACGCCCGAATCGCCGAGTTCGCGCTGGTTCATGGCCGGCGATTGGGCGTCGTCGCACTTAGCCGCCGCGGTTGCGCGCCGCACCGGTCGGTCGCGCGGGTACTCCGGTGCTCAGTCGCTCGCCGTCTGGGGCTGGACGGCCGCCGAGTCGGCCTGCTGGTAGTAGGTCGCGCCGGGCTCGTCCGCGCCGACCGACTCGATGTGGCCGCTGTCTTCGAGCCGATCGAGATGCGGTTCGAGCGCGTCGTAGGTGACGGTCACGTCGGCGGTGTACGCGAGCTGTCGGCGGATCGCGGTCGTGTCCGCGCTGGCTCGGTCGTCCAGGAACTCGAGGATTTCGCGCTGGATCGCGTACAGGTGCGTCATTACCAGTGACGTGGGCGGTCGGACATATAAGCCCCCTCTGAGTCGGGTTCGAGTAAAGAATTGGACTCGCCGCTGTGTGCCCGCGGACTCGCGGATCGCCGTTCAGTCTTCCCCGTCGGAATATCGTCGAATGAGGCCACCGAGGCCGAAGATCGACGCCAGGGCGCCGCCGACGCCGAAGCCCGGCCCGTCGCCGCTCGTGGTCCCGCCGACCGTCGCGTCACCCTCCGGGACCACGGTGGACTCGACCGGTCCGTCGGTCGTCCCGGTCGGCCGGCCCGCGGTCGCGGTCGGCGAATCGGTCGTGGGCTCGGCGCCCGCCGTCGTCCCGGCCGACGAGTCGGTGGCCGTCGCGGTGCCGGTCGGCCGCGCGGTGTCGGTCGACTCGTCCGCGAACGCGCCGGAGAGCGCCGACTCGCCGCCGGCGACGGGCAGGTCGACGGCGCTGTCGGCCAGGGACAGCTCGACGGTCCGGTTTCCGGGCGGGTGGAGCGTGAACTGGTTGTCGCTGGCGTAGACGACGAGCCCGACCCGCGAACCGGCTTCGAAGACGTGGTCGGTCGCCTGCAGCGGGAACTCGACTCGGACAGACCCGTCCTCGGGCAGCGGGGCCGAGTCCCGGAGCGACTGGCGGTAGGCCAGCGGCGCGTCGTGGTCGCGGTAGGACGGTCGGTTCAGCGGGTCCGCCCAGCCGCGGGTGACGATATCGGCCGAGTAGCGGCCGTACTCGACCAGGGCGACGCTGACGACGGTCGGCTCGTCGAGCGACAGCGACAGCGACGGGACGACCCGCCCGCTGACGTGGACCGGCTCCGCGAGCGGCGGCGTCTCGTAACGCAGGCGGTGGGACGACTCCTCGGCGGCGACCAGGTCCGTCGCCGGCGTCGACGGGTCGTCGACGAGCGACTCCGTCCCGGAGCCCGGTTCGCCCGTCGTCACGGCGCCGCTCGTCGCGCCGCCGGACCCGAACCGGACGGTCGCGGGCTCGGCGGCCGGGGCCGGCCACTCGGCGTAGGTCTCCATCGACCCCTCGGCCGCCGACCGGCCGTGGACGACGGTGACCGGGTCCTCGTCCATCACGTCGGTGTCTTCGTCTTTCAGCCAGTGGGCCCACCAGCGGTCGAGGGTCCGCTCCCACGCCTCGCCGGCGGGGCCCCTGTGGCCGCCCTCGTAGAGCCAGAGCTTCAGCGGCACGTCGCGGGCGGCCAGCGTCTCGTACCAGTCGGCGGCGTTGTTCGGCTTGACGATCGGGTCGTCGACCGCGTGGGCGATCAGGACCGAACAGTCGACCGCGTCGGCGTCGGCGAGGAACGTGCGCTCGTGCCAGAAGTCGTTGTAGTCGCCCGTCGCCAGGTCCTGCCCGTCCTCGGCGCGCTCGGTCCAGCGAGCGCAGTCGTCGCGCCTGGCGTTGCTCGCCTGGATCCACGTCCCGATGTCGGTCATCCCCTCGCTCCCGTCGGGAACGACCGATATCGGGGTGCCGTTCGAGCGGAAGAGGCCGTACTGGCCGACGTTCGCCGACTGGGGGACGATCGTCTCCAGGCCGTCGACGCCGGTCGTCGCCGTGCCGTTGGCGAGTTCGCCCAGCGCCGACGCGCCGATCATCCCCGTCCGGCCGTTGGTCCAGTCGGCCGCGACTTCCGCGCCGCCCTCAGGCGCGTCGTAGGCCGTCGCGCGGCCGTTGAACCAGTCGACGACCGATTCGAGCGCGGACACCGTCGGCGGCCCGGCGGCGGTGTAACAGCCCGTCGAGCGGGCCGTCCCCAGCGAGGAGACCCGAGCGAGGGCGTATCCCTGGGGGACGTACCGACGTTCGGCCCGCCGGGCTGTCGCGGGGTCGCCGATCGGCGAGTGCCCGGGTCCCGGCCCCCCGCCGGTCGACGGATCGCCGAGCGTCGCGGGTTCGCTCGCGCTCGTCGCTGCGCCGCTGGCGTCGTCCGCGGCGGGCGCGATCGACCGGTCGTAGTACATCGCCGCGGTCGCGTCGCCGTGGGTCTGCTCGCCGTGATACGGGCTCGCGATCGCGATCACGGGCGGTCGCTCGCCGTCGGTCGCCCCCTCGGGGTACGACACCCTGACGTGGATGCGGTCGGCGGTCCCGTCGTCGTCCGTGTCGACGCCAGTCTCGACCCAGGCCTCCTCCCGGATCGCGCCGCCGGCGTCGGCGGTGCCGTCCGTGTCGCCGACCGCCGTCGCGTACGCACGCCCGGTGACCGCGCTCGTGCCGGCCGCAGCCGTCACCGAGGCCAGCAGTCGGCGCCTGGACACCGGCGCCGACCCGGTGGCGCTCTCGCCGTCGCCGTCGTTCGACTGGTCCGTCATACCTCGCGGTAGCGAGGGGTCCCGTAACGTGGTTTCGATGGGTGAAACGCGTCTTTCGGTTACCGATAGCGCGGCCGCTCCGCGGGCGGGGGCGCGGCCGACGACCGGCTACTCGGTCGACGGTTCGTCGGCGCGTTCGAGGTCGTCCCGCGTCGGGGTCCCAGCACCGTCGCCCGGCGCTCCCCTGAGCGCCGGCCGCGCGACCGACTCGCGCCACCGCAGCTCCCCCTCGCGCCAGCGGACCCAGCCGGCCAGCGCGCCGAACCCGACGACGAGCGCGCCGAGCGCGATCAGGCCGCCCTCGGGGCCGAACGAGCCGCCCGTGAGGACCGCGGGGCCGGACTGCTCGACGGCGACGACCGTGACGGGGGTCGTGAAGCCGCTGACGGGGAAGCCAAAGAGGGAGGCGATCGAGAAATTCCAGGTGACGTGGAGGCCGACGGCGGCGGCGATCCGGCCGGTCAGGAGGTAGCTGGCGGCGAACAGGCCGCCGAACAGCGCGATGTTGACGAGCGCCAGGACGGTGACGTTCGGGTTCAGGCCGTGGCCGACGCCGAAGGCGAGGCTGGAGACGACGGTCGCGCCGGCGAACGCGCCGCCGAGGCCGATCCCGCGCCAGCCGGCGAGCCCCTCGGCGACGTTGGTGAGCAGGTACCCGCGGAAGAGCAACTCCTCGAAGACGCCGACGCCGACGAAGTACGCGAGGGTGAGCGCGAGCGCGAGCGCGGGTGCGACGCCCGGGCCGACGGCGAGCGTGGGGTCGGCCCTGGCGACGACGGTGCCGGTCACGCGCAGGAAGCCGACGGCGAGTTCGACCGCGAACACGAGCCCCGGGAGCGCGACGCCCAGCGCGAGTCCGAACGCGAGGTCGGCCCACCACGCCGGCGAGCGGTCGAGGCCCATGTCCGAGAGCCGGCGGCGGTCGACCAGCCACGCCGCGGCGAGGACCCCGGCGACGAAGCCGGCGATCTGGAGGGTGCGGGCGGCGACGGTGACGAGCGCGGTCAGCGTGGCTCCGGCGGTACCGGGTGCGAGCGCGACCAGGGCCGACGCGCCGAGGACGCCCCCGACGCCGCCGCCGAGGAGGGCGACGAGCGCGAGCGCGAGCCGCCAGGGTGCCCGGGGCCGCCGCTCGCGGTCGTTCCAGAAGACCCCGCGGAGGCCCCGCCCCTCGGACGGTGACATTGGCGGAGGGTCGGCCGTCGGCGACTTAAAGCCACGTCGGGCGACGGGGTGGTGACACCGGTGTCACCGGGTTTCGGACCGGTACAGAAACCCCTATTGTCGCCGCGGCCGTTCGACGGGGTATGACAAAGCGCCACGTCTCGCTGCCGCCGGGCGGCGAGGAGGGCATCCACGCGTTCATCGCGGAGGTCGACGACCGGTTGTCGGGCGAGGAGGACACCTGCGACGTGGTCGAGGACGTGCTCGTCGACCTGTTCGGCGACCGGGAGGCCTACGAGCGCTGGCAGTCGGGCGGCGACGTCACCCCCGCCGAACGGGTGCGGCTCCAGGGGTACGACCCCTGCAACGTCACCCTCGAGAGCGAGTACTACGCCGAGGTCGAGAACATGGACGAGGGGGAGTTCGAGCGCACGAAGTACCTCCAGTGGCTCTGGCGGCAGTTCGACGCCACGCCGATGGCCGACAACGTCGAGTTCGCGCTGCGGTTCCGGCGGATGCTCGCCGACCACCTCTTCGCCGAGGTGGGCGAGGACTGCCGCTTCTTCAAGGGGATCACCTTCACCTACGGCCACAACATCGCCGTCGGCGACAACGTCGTCGTCCACGACGACGTCCACCTCGACGACCGCGGCATGCTCACCATCGGCGACCGCGTCTCCATCTCCGACGACGCTCACGTCTACAGCCACGACCACGATGTCAACGACCAGACCGCCGTCGACAACTACCACACGGTCATCGAGGACGACGCCCGCGTCACCTACGACTCGATGGTCCGCGCGGGCGTCCGCATGGGCGAGAACTCCGTCCTCGCCGCGAAGTCCATCGCCGGCAAGGACGTGCCCGCCCACCACATCGCGGCGGGCACGCCCGCAGAATCGATCGCCGTCAAGGACGGCTGGGAGCCGGTCGCCGACGACCTCGAAGACGCCAACGTCGACCGCCGGGCGGAGCGAAAACTGGCGTACGAGCTACCGGAGAACCTGGACGTGTTCGACGAGTTCCAGCGCGAGCGCCAGCCGCCGGGCGGCTCGTAGCGAGCGAGCGATTCTACAGCCCCAGAAGCGTCACGTCGCCGTTGGTCGAGCGGAGTTCGAGCGCGTGGTCGCCCGCGCCCATCGTCCCCTCGACGCGGTATTCGCCCGACGATTCGACGGTCAGCTGCACGCCCTCGACCGTGGCGTCGCCGTTGTCCGTCGCCAGCGTGACCGTCGCCGAGAGGTCGTCGGCGACCGCGGCGGTCACGTCGCCGTTGCGCGACCGGCAGGTCGCGTCCCCGCGCATCGCGGCCACGTCGACGGTCACGTCGCCGTTGGTCGTCTCGGCGCCGTCGAGACCGCCCACGTCGGTCGCGGCGAGGTCTCCGTTGGTCGACGCGACGGTGACGAAGCCGTCGACGCCGGTCACGTCGACGTCGCCGTTGGTCGAGCTGTAGGTGCCGTCGCCGGCGACGCCGTCGGCCTCGATATCGCCGTTGCCCGACGAGGCCTCGACGACCGCGAGGCCCTCGGGGACCGCCAGGTCGAGGTCGACGGTGACGTTCGTGTTCGAGTCCGGCCGCTGCGGTGCGACGGTGAGCCGGCCGTCGTCGACGCTCCCCTCGACGGTCACCTCGTCGAGGGCGTCCTCGCCGGCGCGCGAGACCTTGCGGACGGTGCCGGTGACGGCGTCACCGTCCTCGGCCGAGAGGGTCACGTCGCCGGAGTCGGTCCGGACGGCGAGTTCCTCGGCGTCACCGGGGTCGAACGACCGCTCGACGCTCTCGGTGTACGGTTCGGTCGAGAGCACGCAGCCCGCGAGGCCGACGACGCCGGCGAGGCCGGCGCCGGCCCGGAGCACGCGACGGCGCGACGGGTGGGAAGACGGATCGACCGGCCGCTCGGAGGAGGGGGCGGATGGGGACATCGTTCGTTCGAACCGATACGTCTGTCCGGCAAAAACGTGGCGGTCACAGGGCCAGCTTCCGGTTCTTGCCGGTCGGGGCCGGTTTCGCCTCCCGGCCAAACACCCAAGTGCCGTGACAACGTATAGCACGACATGGAACCGTGGGGCTGGATCCTCGTCTACCTCGCCGGGTTCACCCTCCTGCAGCTGTTGCTGGTCCGGTACTTCTCGGAGGACCGGTCGCTGGGGGGCGTCTCGCTGGAGTCCAACGAGGCCTCGCCGCCGCAGTCGGGGGACCGAGGACGGTCGGTCGGGGAACGGGACCCGCGCTCGCCCGAGGAGGCCGACGAGGGCGACGGCAGCGTCCGCTGTCACCAGTGCGGGACGGCCAACGCCGACGAACAGAGCTACACCTACTGTCGCGAGTGCCTGGCACAGATCCGGTGAGCCGCCGGCGAGCCGCTATCGCCGTCGATACTGTCGCCCCCCTCAAGTCACGTTCTGTCGCTCGTGCCTCGGCCGCCTGGGTTGAGCGGACGCCGTCGCCGACCGAACCCGACCGAGGTGGTCCCGACGGGGCGGCGACGCGGCACGTGCTGTTATCAGCGGTGAAAAATGAGGGGCAAAGGTCTATATCGGAAGCCTCGATCCGACTGTATGCGCGTTTCAAGCGGCGTCCCTGGGTTCGACGAGCTGGTCCAGGGCGGCCTCCTGAAAGACAGGCTCTACGTGGTGAGCGGTCCCCCGGGGAGCGGGAAGACGACCTTCTCCACGCAGTTCATCACGCAGGGCGCCAAGGCGGGGGAGAACTGCCTCTACGTGACGATGCACGAGACCAAAGAGGAACTGATGCAGGACATGTCGGGCTACGAGTTCGGCTTCGACCAGGTGATGGCCTCCGGGAAGGTCCAGTTCCTCAACCTCATGACCGACGGGGGAAAACGGACGATCACCCAGTTCGGCACCGAGGGCGGACTCACGAACCGCATCGTCGCCTTCCTCGAACAGCAGGACATCGACCGCGCGGTCATCGACTCGACGATGCTGCTCCAGCACTTCTTCAACGACGTGTCCGACGAGATCACGGGCTTTCTCTCCGCGCTGAAACAGACCGACACGACCACCGTCCTCATCTCGGAGATGACCGACCCCTCGTCGTACGCCGACGAGCACTACCTCGCTCACGGCGTGATCTTCTTCCACAACTACCTGGAGCAGGGCGGCATGACCCGCGGCGTCCAGGTGATCAAGATGCGCGGGACCGCGATCGACTGCGACATCCGCGCGATCGACTTCTCCGACAGGGGGTTGCGGGTGCGGCCGGAGCAGAAAGTCGAGGCCTGACCCATGGGTCTGTACGAGGAGAAGTACGGCACGTCGTGGACGAGCCTCGATAGGGACGAGGCGACCGAACGCGCCTACGCGCTGGGGGTCGCCGAGTCGCTCGGCGAGTACGACCGCGAGGAGTTCGAGGCCGTCCATGACGAGATGGACACCGCCTACACCAAGAGCATCGTCGAGCTCGCCTTCCGCGAGGGGAAAAACGAGGGCCGCGAGGCCGCCCCTGCGGGCGACGCCGACGAGGCACAGGTGTGGGACGAGCTCGTCGAGGGGGATGTCGTCACCGTCGACGAAGACGAGCTGCCGACCGGCGGTCGCGACGGGCTCCCCGAGGCCGTCGACAAGTTCGAGGGCCTGGAGCGGCCCGACCCCGACGAGATCGACGCGACCGACCGCCCCGACTTCCTCGACAAGTAGACGACCGTCGCCGGCGGTCGGCGACGACCGCGAGTCGATCGCCGACTCGCGCTCCTCGCCGCGTCGGAACCGGTCGTCGGACTCGCGCTCCTCGTCGCACCGGGGCCGGCCGTCGAACTCGCGTCGACCGCAACCGGCTTGAGCACCCGGTGTGACTGACAGGTATGGTCGCCGCGGATCTACACGTCCACACCGACAACTCCGACGGAACCTTCCGTCTCTCGGAGGTCCCGCCCGCCGCGCGAGCGGCCGGGCTCGACGCCGTCGCGGTCACCGACCACGACCGCGTCCACCCCGATCTGGACGCGCCGGTCGTCGAGCGCGACGGTGTCACCGTGGTCCACGGCATCGAACTCCGCGTCGAGGCGGACGACCAGCGGGTCGACGTGCTGGGGTACGGCGTCGCCCCGACCGACGCGCTCGTCGCCGAGATCGACCGGCTCCAGCGCGACCGCGTCGAGCGCGGTCGCGAGATCATCGCACGCGTCGAGCAACGCCTCGGTCACGCGATCCCCGCCGAACCCGAGCCGGGGCTGGGCCGTCCGGACATCGCCCGGGCGGTGATCGAGAGCGACGACGGCTACGACTCGATCCCCGACGTCTTCGACGGCCTCATCGGCGAGGGCGGGCCCTGTTACGTCGCCCGCGACATCCCGTCGTTCGAGCGCGGCCGTGACCTCCTGACCGACGCGTGCGCGCTCGTCTCCCTCGCCCACCCGCTCCGGTACCCGGAGCCCGCGGCGGCGCTGGAGCTGGCTCCCCGGCTCGACGCCGTCGAGGTCGCCTACCCGTACGGCGCCCGCGGGCACACCGGCGCGAACGGCGAGCTGGCCGTCGAGAACGTGCGCGCGGTCGCCGAGCGCCACGACCTGGTCGTCACCGGCGGGAGCGACGCTCACGGGCGCTCGCTCGGCGAGACCGGCCTGTCGACCGACGAGTACGAGCGGTTCCGCGATGCGCTCGGCGTCGCCCCGTGACCGGCCGGGCGTCGAGGCCGCCCCGGCTCGGACGCGTGTGACCGTCGAACGCCGCCACGTCGGTCTCCGCGGCCGCAGGGTTCAATGCCCCTCGGACCCAAGAACGGGTATGCAGTGCCACTACTGCGACCGCGAGGCCGAGATCGCGGTCGAGAAAGACGGCGTCAAGGTCGGGGTCTGTAAGACGCACTTCCGCGAGCAGATGGAGGAGATCGCCGACTCCGACTGGCTCGACGGGATCGAGGAAGACCTCGACATCGACCGCGCCGAGTGACCGCCCGCGCCGCGCTCTCCCCGTAGGTCGCCCGCCGTCCGCCCCGCTCGCGTCCGTCTCCGCTCTCGCCGCTTCCACTCTCGCCCCGGTCGCTCCCCCCGCGCGGTTCGCGTCGCCCCCACGAGGCTTTACTGACTCGCCGTCGTAGCCGTGGGTATGGACCGCGTCGCCCGCGAGGATGTCGAGCGGCGGATGGGACCGGCCGCGGACAAGCGCGCGCTCGCCGACGCCCTCGGCGCCGAGGAACTGGCGCTGAACTACTACGAACTCGATCCGGGCGACAGCTTCGGCTTCGGCTACCACCGCCACCCCGACCAGGAGGAGGTGTTCTACTTGGTCGAGGGGACGGCCACCTTCGAGACCGAGGACGGCGATGTGGCCGTCTCCGCGGGCGAGGCCGTCCGCTTTTCCCCCGGCGAGTGGCAACTGGGCCGCAACGCCGGCGACGAGCCGTGCGTCGCCATCGCGATGGGCGCCCCGAAAGACGCCCGGCGGACCGAGATGCTCCGGGCGTGTCCAGACTGCGAGGGCCGCACCGAGAACACAGTCGAGATGGCCGACGACCGCGCGACGCTCGTGACTCGCTGCACGGACTGCGGCGCCGAGACCGGCCGGTTCGACTGACCGGCTGGCGCTCCGAGCGCGAGCCGACCGGCGGCGTCAGGCGACCCGTTCGATCAGGTTGTACAGCCCCAGCCCGGCCAGCGCCGGCCCGAGCGTGACGACGAGCACGAGCGTCAGCCAGGCGACGGTGGCGGCCAGCCCCTCCAGGAAGAGGACGTTGTAGCGGGCGAACCCGCCGGGGGCGACGAACAGCGCGGCGCTGAGAACCATCGCGACCGGCCAGCCGAGCGTGGCGTACTCCAGGGCCTCGTCGGCGTCCAGCAGCGTCCAGCGGCCGAGCAGTTGCCGGCCGAACAACACGGGGAAGACCGCGAGGACCAGCGCCGCCGCGACGGCGACGGCTCCGAAGGTCAGCCCCGCGCCGGGGTCGACGAGGACGGCCAGCGCGACCGCGCCGGCGGCGAGCAGGCCGACCGACCCCGCGACGACCGTCCCCAGCGCGTCTCCGAAGCGGTCGCGACGCGCCGAGAGCGCCCACGCCGCGAGCGCGACGACCGGCGACGCGACGACCAGCCCGAAGGAGACCACCAGCGCGACCGCCCCGACGAACCCGGTTTCCATCGCCGAGTGGTCGGCGCGGCCCGTGATAAGTTCGAGGGTCTATCCCGCGCGGCTTCGAGGGCCCGTCACTCGAAGGCCGAAATCCCGGTCAGGTCTTCCCCGAGGATCAGCGTGTGGATGTCGTGAGTGCCCTCGTAGGTGTAGACCGTCTCGACGTTCGCGAGGTGGCGCATCGGCGAGTGGTCGGTCGTGATGCCGTTGCCGCCGAGCATCTCCCGGGCGGTCCGGGCCACGTCGCGCCACGCCGCGACGTTGTTGCGCTTGGCCATCGACACCTGCTGGGGGCGCAGGTCGCCCCGTTCCTTGAGGTCGGCCAGCCGATAGGCCAGCAGCTGCGCGGTCGTAATCGAGGTCGCCATCTCGGCGAGTTTCTCCTGCTGGAGCTGGAAGCGGGCGATCGGCCCGCCGAACTGCTCGCGGTCGGTCGCGTACTCGCGGGCGACCTCGAAGCAGTCCCGCGCCGCGCCGACCGCGCCCCACGCGATGCCGTAGCGGGCCTGCGTGAGACAGGCGAGCGGTCCCTTCATCCCCGACACGTCGGGGAGCACCGCCGATTCGGGGACGTAACAGTCGTTCAGGCCGATCTCCCCCGTGACGGAGGCGCGCATCGAGAGCTTCCCGTCGATGTGGTTCGTCGTGATCCCCTCCCGGTCCGTCTCGACGAGAAAGCCCCGAACCGGGTCTCCCTCCGCGGAGCGGTCCCTCGCCCACACGAGCGCCACGTCGGCGATGGGGGCGTTCGTGATCCACGTCTTCGACCCGTTCAGGACGTAGCCCTCGCCGTCGTCGCTGCGCTCGGCGCGGGTCTCCATCGCGCTGGGGTTCGACCCGTGGTCGGGTTCGGTGAGGCCGAAACAGCCGACTGCGGACCCCTCTGCGAGGTCGGGGAGCCACCGCTCGCGCTGGGCCGCCGAGCCGAACGCGTGGATCGGGTACATCACCAGCGCCCCCTGGACCGACGCCGTCGAGCGCACGCCCGAATCGCCCGCTTCGAGTTCCTGCATCACGAGCCCGTAGGCCCGTTCGCCGAGGCCCGCCGTCGCCTCGTGGTCGAGATTCGGGGCGTAGAAGCCCAGCTCGCCCATCTCGGCGATCAGGTCCTCGGGGAAGGTGCCGGCCTCGAAGTGGTCGCCGATGTCGGGGCGGACTTCCTCCTCGACGAACTCCCGGGCCGTGTCGCGGACGAGCCGCTCTTCCGCCGAGAGGTCGGCCTCCAGATCCACGTAGTCGAGCATGACGGCTCTTGGGCGTGAGCCGTGAAAAACGCTCGCTGGCTCGGTCCGGCGCCGGTCAGTCGCCGGAGGCCACCGCGTCGTCGGCGGGCACGGCGCCGCTCGCGTCGACCGCGTCGACGAACGCGAGGAAGTTGTCGAACACCTGCTTGGCCTCGCAGGCGGCGTCGAAGTTCTCGGGGGTGATCCCGTCGAGGACCGACTGGATGCGCTCCTCGGAGAGCTGGCCCTCCTTGCCGACGGTCACCTCGGCGGCGGTGTCCATGTCGTACTCGGGGTGGAACTGGACGCCGAACACCCGCTCTTTGCGGAAGCCGTGGACGCCGTAGTCGTTGGCGGCCAGCCGCTCGGCGCCGGGCGGGATCTCGGCGACGTAGTCCGAGTGGGTGGTGAAGACGGTGAAGTCGTCGTCGATCCCGTCGAACAGCACCGAGTCGCCCGAGTGCTCGACGGTCCGGTAGCCGATCTCGTACTCGCCCATCGGCTCGACCGTCCCGCCCAGCACGTCCGCGAGCAGTTGGTGGCCGTAACACACGCCCAGGAACGGCAGCCCGCGGTCGATCGCTTCGCCGACCCAGTCTTTGGTCGGCTGGATCCACTCCTCGTCCCAGTAGACCGAGGCGCGCGAGCCGGTGACCACCGCGCCGTCGAACTCGAAGGTCTCCGGGTGCTGTCCCGTCGGGAGGTGAAACTCCGTCAGGTCGGCGTCGAGTTCCCGGCGGAAGTTCCGGCGGTTGCCCTCGGCCTCGTGGGCTGCGTTCAACAGAGCGATGCGCGGCCGTGTCATCGTTCCGTTCCAACGGCTCGGCGAGTAAAAGCCTGTCCACCGTGGCAGGACTACGCGCCCTGTGACCGATTCTCGCCCGCGTTCTCGCCGTCGCGGTCGGTCTCTTCGTCGACGCTCTCGGCCCGCGACCGGACCAGCAGCGCCGCGGCGACCCCGCCGTAGCCCGCCGCGACCGCCAGCAGCCAGAGTGGCCGCGCCGTCAGGAACCACGGGACCGCGACCCCGTACCCCAGTCCCAGGAGCGCCCCCGAGGCCGTCCGGATGGCGTTCGACCCCCGCCGGAGCGTGAACGTCGTGGCCGCCCAGTCGACCAGCGCCGGCGCCGGGCCGCAGGCGACGAGCCACGGCCACGCGGCCGGTGCGGTGTCGGTCAGGACGAGCGCGACGCCCGCCAGGATGCCGGGGTAGACACCGCTGCAGCGGGCGCAGAGGCGGACCGTCCGGCCGCCGACGGCGAGGCGGTGACAGCGGTCGTACTCGTGGGGTTCGTGGTGGCTGAGGAGATACCGACCGGTGCGCGCGAGTCCGGTGCGGAGTTCGCGGGCGATGCGGCGGGCGCGGGCGCCCCGAGGGCGGGGTGTTCGGCCGGTATCGGCCGGTTCACTCGTCCATGTACTGGCGGCGAAACTCGTCGTCGTCCTTGGTGAGGTAGATGACGCCCTCGATGATCCCGATGATGCCGGGGATCCCGGTCCAGCAGAAACAGAGGTAGATGATCCCGAGCTTGTTGTTTCCGAGGTAGAACTTGTGGGCGCCGAAGCTCCCGAGCAGGATCGCGAGCAGCGCCGCGACGATGCGCTCGTCGTTGCCCGAGTCCATCCCGGGCTGGCGGACGCCGCACTCCGGACAGATCTCGGCCTTCTCGTTGATGACCGCGCCACACTCCGAACAGAACTTCTCGTTCGGTCCCTTCCGTCCGCCCCCGGATCCATCGGCGGACTGGCCGCGAGTGGCAGGGGCGTCGTCGGTCCCGTCCGTCCCCGTACCGCTCGGGTCGGTCGGACCGGTGTCGCCGACAGTCGACTCGTCGCCCTCGTTGACGCTGTCGCTCACCCAGCTGTCGTCGCTCCCGGCGTCGTCCGCCGGCGGCTGTCCGTCGCCGGCCTCACCGGACTCTGTCTCTTCGGGGTCGGATCCGTTCGGGTCGTCCGGATCGTCGCGCTCGTCGTTCGACATATCCCCGACGACGCGTGTCGTACGTGTAAAACTACCGCTGGCTTGTGAATTCCCGCCGGCGAGCGGCCGTCACCCGAGGTTTCGACTCCGCTTCACGCGGCGTCCTCGAAGTCGCCGAGCAGCGCGTCGTTGACCGCGGCGCTCTCCTCGATGAAGCAGAGATGTCCGCCTTCGACGGCGGTGAATTCGCCGCGGGGCAGCCCCTCGGCCAGATCCCGGCCCGCGTCGGTCGGGACGACGGCGTCGTCGACGCCGTGGTACACCCGAGCGGGCGTCGTGATCTCGTAGAGCGAGTCCGAACGGTCGAACGACCGCATGGCGGCGGTCTGGGCGTCGAAGCCGGTGCGGTCGGCGTCCTCCTCGCGGCGCCAGCCGACGATCTCGTCGACCACGTCCGCGTGGGCGTCGACGTCCGCCGCGAAGGCGTTGCGCAGCGACGCGCGGAGCGCCCCGGGGTCGTCGCGAGGGGCGAACAGCGACTCCAGCGCGTCGGCGTCGACGCGGTCGCCGCTGGCGGCGGTGCCAAAGAGTGTCAGCGAGGCGGCGCGGGTGTACCGGTCCGCGTACTCCAGGGCGATCATCCCGCCGAGGCCAGCGCCGACGACGTGGGCGTCGGCCACACCGTGGTCGGCGAGCACGGCTTCGAGATCGCCCGCGAGCGTCCGGACCTCGTAGGGGCCCTCCGGGGCGTCCGAGCGGCCGGTCCCGCGCAGGTCCCAGGTGACCGTCTCGAAGCCCTCGGCCAGGGCGGCGTGTTGCCAGCCCCACACCCACGCGCCGTAGCCCGCCGGCTCGACGAACACCACCGTGTCCGCCGCGCGGTCGGCGTCTTCCGGCAGGCGCGGGTCGCCCCTGGCCTCGTAGTACAGATCGACGCCCCCGTTCGTGACGACTGTCATGGCTCACTCGTTGGCGCGGTCGCCGTAAGGGCGACCCGGTTCGCGGGCGCGCTCGCGACGGCGACCTCCGACGTGGTGTTGCTGTTCGAAGCGGTCGCCGTGCGGGCGGTCACCTGATCGGCGTCGAAAACCAGCGGACTCGGGCGCGCTACAGGGCGGTGTCGTCGGAGCGTCGAACCGCTTCGGCGTCGTCGGCGCCGAACAGCTCCGGCGCCACGTCGAAGGCCGCGTCGGCCGGCTCGGCGTCGCGGTCGGTCGCGGAGCCGACGGGGCGGCCCGCGGCGTCGCGGTCGGTGTCGTCGACCATCTCAGTCGTCCGCCGAGAGCGGCTGGCCCTCGGCGTCGGTGGGGGCGGGACTCTCGCTGTCGGCGAAGGGGTACCACGACTGCTTGGCATCGGTGAGACACGGGTCCTCGTACCCCTCGACCTCCGCCGGTTCCGCCAGTTCGACGATGGTCTCGTGGCCGGTGGCGTCGACCCACTCGCGGAAGGTCTGGCCCTCCTCGCGCAGGGCGGCGTAGGCCTCGACGAGGTTGGCGATCATGCCGGGCACCTCGTCGGCGGGGACGCGCTGGCGCACCCAGTCGATGAAGGTGGGGTCCTCGCCGATCCCGCCGCCGACGCCGACGTCCATCGCCTCGACCATCTCGCCGTCCTTCCGGGCGCGCATGCCCTGCATCCCGATGTCGGCGGTCATCGCCTGCCCGCAGTCGGCCGTGCAACCGGAGTAGTGCATCTTGATGCGGTCGACGTCGTCGGGCACGTCGACCTCCTCGCCGAGCCACTGCAGCAGGCGAGCCATCCGCGCCTTCGTCTCGGTCAGCGCGATCGAGCAGAACTCCGTGCCCGTGCAGGCCATCGCCCCCTGGACGAACGGGTTGGGCTCGGGCTGGTAGGTCTCCAGCAGGTCCTCGTTGAGCAGGTTCGCGAGCTGGCCGTCCGGCACGTCCATGATCAGCGGGTTCTGGCGCCGCGAGAGCCGGATCTCGCCGGAGCCGTAGGCGTCGGCCAGGTCCGCCAGCTCGATCGCGTCCTCGGCGGGCATCCGGCCGACCGGGACCGAGAGGCCGACGTAGTTCCGGTCGTCGGCCTGGTCGTAGACGCCGACGTGGTCGTGGGCGCCCCGCTCGGCGGACTTGCCCGCGTTGTAGGTGTACTCGCCGCGGAAGTCCGTCCCCGCCCGCTCCAGTTCGAACTCCAGGCGCTCGCCCATGGCCTCGCGGATCTCGTCGGTCCCGTGCTCGTCGACGAAGAAGCGGGCGCGGTTCTTCGAGCGGTTCTCGCGGTTGCCCGCCTCGTGGTAGTACTCGACGAACGCCCGCACGGTCTCCTTGGCCTGATCGCGCGTGACGAACACGTCGAGCGGGCGGGCCGGCCGTGGTTCGCGACCGCCGAGGCCGCCGCCGACGCGGACGTTGAAGCCCTTCACTTCCTCACCCTCGATGAACTTGTGGGCCGGTTCGAGCCCGATGTCGTTGATCGAGTCCTGGGCGCAGCCCTGGCGACAGCCCGACACCGAGATGTTGAACTTCCGGGGCATGTTACAGAGGTCGTCGTCGCCGCGGATCTCCGCCTGGATCTCGTCGAGCAGCTCCCGGGATTCGACGTACTCCTCGGCCTTGCCGGCGACCGGGCAGCCGGAGATGTTGCGCATCGTGTCCCCGCCGGCCGACCGCGAGGAGACGCCCACGGCTTCGAGTTTCTCCCAGATCTCGGGGATGTCTTCGAGCTTGAGCCAGTGCAGTTGAATCGACTGACGGGTCGTGAAGTCGACCCAGCCGTTGCCGAACTCGGGGTTCTCGACGGGCCCCCTGGCGTAGTCGCGGGCGACCTCGCCGATGGCCCGCAGCTGGTCGGGTTCGAGGACGCCCCCGCAGTTGGTCAGCCGCATCATGAAGTACGACTCCTGGCCGCCCCGGTGGTGGAACACCCCCCAGAACTTGAACCGGGCGAACCACTCGTCGCGTTCGTCCTCGGGGATGGCGTCCCACCCCTTCTCCGCGAACTCCTCGATTTTCTCGCGCACTTCGTCGCCGTACATCTCCTCTTTCCAGGCTTCCTTCTTGTGTGGCATTGATCTCCTCCGTTTTGGTTTTGTCCGCAATTTCGGCAAATACTCAAACGTTCGTCTTCTGATTTACGTTTTAGCTAGCTGACTGCGATACACATAAGCATAATCGTTTAACAATTCGCGTTACGAGTGGTATATCCGGACGAACGCTCGAAATACAATGACCTTAAACGCATTTGGGTGGGGTCGGCGAGCGGGTCCGGTGGTGGGTCCGGCCGGCGGTCAGGTGCCGAGGCCGTCCGTGGCCGGGGCGAGGTCCGCGTGCGAGCCGACGGTCAGCGGGTGGGCGTCGATGTCGGGCGCCTCGGCGTCGACGACGACGGGGTCGAGCCGCGAGAGCACGTCGTACAGGCGGCCGGAACCGGCCGCGAGCGTGTGGTCGCAGGCGACGCGGGCCGCGTCGGCGTCGTAGGCGGCGTGGAGCGGGTGGAGCCGGTCGTCGCTGCGGGGTACCGCGGCCGCGTCGGCGCAGGCCGCGAAGCAGTCGTCGAGCAGCGACGTGTCGACGGTGGGCACGTCGCCGGCGACGACGGCGACCGCGTCGCCGCTCGCCACGCGGACGCCGGTCCGGATGGCCGCGACGGCCCCCTCGTCGGCGATCGGGTCGACCGCGAGCCGGTGGGGGCGGTCGCCGACCGCCTCGGAGGCCGCGGTCCGGTCGTCGGCCGAACAGGCGACCACGACCTCGTCGACCGCAGGCGCGACCGCGTCGGCGACCCGGCCGAGCGGCGCGTCGGCGGGGGACGGGTCGAGCGCGTCGCCGACGCCGGCAAGCAGCAGTGCCGAGCGCATCTCAGTCGTCCCCCGGCGCGGCCGACCCCGAGGTGCCGCCGGCGCCGACGAAGCCGCTCTCGGTCGCGATCTCGGCGATGTGGGGCTGGAACACCCACGCCGCCAGCAGGACGATGGGCACCATCGAGACGGCGACGA
Organism: Halosimplex rubrum; assembly: GCF_013415885.1. Lineage (NCBI taxonomy): Archaea > Methanobacteriati > Methanobacteriota > Halobacteria > Halobacteriales > Haloarculaceae > Halosimplex > Halosimplex rubrum. The sequence goes on along the minus strand of NZ_CP058910.1, from coordinate 376,477 downwards.
TCGAGTAGCCGATGTGCAGGCTCGCCAGGAACGGCGCCGAGTAGACGAGGGGGTAGACGATCCCGCCGACCGTGCCGACGCCGCCGACGACGCCCGCGACCGCGCCGGAGCTGTTGGGGAACATCGCCGGCACCTGCGCGAAGATGGCGCCTTCGGAGAACGCACAGCCCATCCCGACCAGGAAGCCGGCGCCGACCGCGATCAGCACCTCGCCGGAGAGGCCGGCCAGCGTCATGCCGAACATCGAGAGGACGACGAAACACAGCGTCACGAACGTCCACTGCTCGCGGTAGCGGCCCTCGAACAGCGGGATGATGTCTTTTTCCTTGCGGGCGAGCACGTCGCTGACGTAGCCGCCGATCGGGCGGAGCAGCCCGGCTGCCACCGAGAACGTCGCCGCGAACGTCGAGGCGAGCACGAGGTTGTCCGTGCTGAAGCCCTCGCGGTAGTAGGTCGCGAGCCAGCCGTTCATCGACAGTTCGAGACCGAAGGTCATCACGTACGCCAGCGCGAGGACGACCGTCCCGTAGCGCGTGGCGGTGTAGAACCAGCCCTTGAAGCTCGCGTTGTCGGCGGTGGCCTGGCGCTTCTCGTCGCTCTTGGCGGCCTCGCCGAGCGCGTAGTAGACGACCGCCAGGAGGATCGACACGCAGCCCGTGTAGAAGAACGCGGCGCGCCAGTTGGTCTCGAACAGCGGCCCGCTCCAGTTCGAGCCGAACACGCGCGGGAGGATGAGCGCGCCGCCCGCCGCGCCGGCGTTGCCGATGCCGGCGTAGATGCCCTCGGCCGTCCCGAGCTGTTCCTCCTCGAACCACTCGGAGACGTGCTGGATGCCGATGACGAACGTGATCCCCGCCGTCGCGACGATGAGCCGCTCGACGAAGAACACGGCGTAGCTCTGTGCGAACGCGCTCGCGATGGAGAACACGCCGACGTACGTGAGCACGATGGCGAACACCGCCGGCGCGCCGAACTTGTCCGAGAGCCAGCCCGTCAGGATCCGGCCGAACGGCGCCAGCCAGATGGCCGCGCTCGCCAGGATCCCGATCTCCGCCAGCGAGAGGCCGAACTCCTCGGCCATCGGCCCCGTGAAGGGCGCGAAGGAGAACCAGATCAGGAACGAGAAGTTGAACCCGACCGTGGCGAGCACCAGCGTCCGCCACTTGGTCATCTTGATCAGCCCCATGCCGGCACCTCCCCCTCACCGGCGGCCGCACCGACGACCGCCGAACCATAATTAACTATCATTTCCGTTTGTTCGTCCAGTATTTTATCGAATCCCATTTCGAACGTCCACCTTTGCACGGATATGAGTTGGACACTCGTGTCATATAACCCTAGTCGTTTAGAAAATAAACTCACTTTGCCGGCGAGTGGACGAACGGGAGATATTAGGATGAATACTGAAGATATAAGGATGTAATACGTCGACTCCGCGGCTCGAAAACCGGACGGGCGTCGAGTTTCGGCCGGCGGTCGCTCTCGGGTCGCGGCGGCGGCGTCGAGCGGGGTGCGTGTCGGGCGCGCGCCGCGCGGGTCCGGACGATCGGCCGTACTGCCCCGCTGTGGCCGTCGCTGTGGCGTGAGACGAACGCGGAGAACGGGACCCTCGCCCGGTCAGTCGTCGGCGCGCGCGGGCGAGGTGGCCGCGGCGGTCACCCGGTCGGCGGGCGCGACGAGCCGGACGGCGCACTGTTTGAAGTTCGGTTCCTTCGACTGGGGGTCTAAGGCGTCGACGGTGAGGCGGTTGGTCGCCGGGTGGTGGATGGGGAGCCACACGAGGCCCTCGGGCACCGCCGGGTCGGGGTCGACCGTCGCCGGGACGGCGTCGCGTCGGGTCTCGACGACGACCGCGCCCTCGTCGACGGCGTCGCTCGCGGCGACGGTCTCGGGATTGATCCGCGCGACGACCGGGTCGAGGTCGTCGACGTCCCGCGATCGGACGCCCGTGTTGTACTGCTCGGACTCGCGGGCGGTCGTCAGCGTCAGCGGGTAGTCGTCGTCGACCGGTTCGGGCAGTCCCTCCTGACGGGCCGTCGAGAAGCCCGCCTTCCCGCTGGGCGTCGGGAACGACCACGACTCCTCGCCGGTGTCCGGCTCCGGCTCGACCCCGTTGTCGCCCTCGCGGGGAACGTACCCGCGGTTGCCGTCGTCGCCGTCGTAGTAGCGATAGCCGGCGTCCGTCTCGGCGTCGGGCGCGGGCCAGCGCAGCGCCTTGAGGTCCTCGAGTCGGTCGTAGGTGATCCCGGACATGTCGGCGATACTGCCGGCGGTCAGTCCGGCGAACTCGTCGAACAGCGTCTCCGGGTCGGGGTTCGGGTCGTCGAACAGCTCGGGGAACAGCCGCGCGCCGATGGTCGAGACGATCCGCAGGTCGGTCCAGACGCCGCTGGGCGCTTCGGTCGCGGCCCGCACGCGCGAGACCGCCCGCTCCATGTTCATCGCGGTCCCCTCGGACTCGCCCCACGTCGCCGCCGGCAACACCACGTCGGCGAGTTCGGTGGTCTCGGTCCGGAAGGCGTCCTGGGCGACGAGGAACGTGTCCTCGAGCGCCGCCTTCGCCGCGCTCGCGTCGGGCATCCCGGCGACCGGGTTGGTCGCGACGGTGTAGGCGACCGCGACCTCGTCGTCGAACGCGTCGAACGTCCCGACCGGACCGGGGCCGGCGTCGTCGGGGAGCCGGTCGACGGGCACGCCCCACTCGTCGGCGACGAACGCGCGCTCGTCGGGGTCCTGAAACGGGCGCTGACCCGGCCAGCTCCCCTTGCACGAGCAGACACGGGTCCCCATCGAGTTGGCCTGTCCAGTCAGCGAGAACGGGCCGCTGCCCGGCCGGAGGTTGCCCGTCGCGAGACAGACGTCGATCAGCGCCCGCGAGATGTCGGTCCCCTGGACGTGCTGGTTGACGCCCATCCCCCAGTAACACAGCGCGTCGCGAGCGAAGGCGTCCGCCAGACGGTCCACGTCGTCCATCGAGACGCCCGCCCGCTCGGCGGCGGTCTCGCTGTCGGGGAGCGCCGCCCGCAGCTCGTCGAACCCCTCGGTCGCCTCGGCGACGAACGACTCGTCGACGCGGTCGGTCTCGACGACCCGGGCGAGCACCGCCCGCGCGAGCGCGAGGTCCTGTCCGGGCTCGGGCGCGACGTGGGCGTCGGCGTGGTCGGCCGTCTCGGTCGCCACGGGGTCGACCGCGATCAGCTCGACGCCGTCTTCGCTGGCCGCCTGGCGGATCCACCGGAACATGACGGGGTGGGCCGCCGCCGGGTTGGCCCCCCAGACGACGTGGGCCTCGGCCTCCGGGATGTCGTCGTAACTGCAGGGGGGCGCGTCGCTCCCGAACGCCTGGTAGTAGGCGGTGACGGCGCTGGCCATACACAGCGTCGTGTTGGCGTCGTAGTAGCGGGTCCCGAAGCCGCCGCGGGCGAGCTTGCCCAGCGCGTAGGCGGCCTCGTTGGTCTGCTGGCCGCTGCCCAGGACGGCGACCTCGCCGTCGGGGTACTCCTCGATCCCCTGGAAGGCGCTCAGCGCCTCCGACAGCGCCACGTCCCAGGTCGTCGAGACCAGCTCGCCGTCGCGGCGCACCATCGGTCGGGTCAGCCACTCCCCCTCGGGGTCGGAGGTCTCGCGCACGCCGCGCTGGCAGGCCAGCCCCTGGTTGACCGGGTGGGCCGCGTCGCCGCGCACCACGTCGATCCCGTTCCCGATGTCGGCCCCTCGCTGGAGGTGCCCGCAGCCGACCGCACAGCGCATACACGTCGTCGGCACCCAGTCGCTCACGACTCGACCGCCCCCGACCGCGCCGGCGTTTCGGTTTGTCCCGATTTTCCACGACAATGTAGACGAACACAAACCATTCTGTCGTCTACTAGTCTATACGTCCTACACTAAACACTATCCCTTGAATGATTAAAACACATACCGACACGATCGAAACGGACGGTCAGTTCCGTCGCTTCGACCCCGTCGCTGCCGGTGTGCGGTTCGGGCCGACGCGTGGACGATTCGAGCGCGGCGGGAATCGAGCGGGGGCTACCCGGGCAGATAATCGGTCATCGACGAGGGCTCCGGTTCGGGCAGGTCGAGGTCGGCGCCGGTGAGCGTCTCGACCGCCGACGCGACGGCGACGGCGAACTCGATCGGTTCGACGGCGGCCGGTGCCGCGGAGAGCGCCTTCGTCTCGCCCGCCGGGACGACCGCGTCGGCCGCCTCGACGGTCCGGTCCTCGCCCGCGAGGTTCGCGACGACGGTGTCGACCGCGGCGTCCACGTCCGCCAGTCGGTCGCGGGTTCGGGGGACGGCGTCGCTGCCGCGCTCGGCGTCGGGGACGACCAGCGCCACGGCGTCGGCGGCGGTCACGGCCGCGACCGCCTGGTTGGCCCCCACGGGCGGCACGTCCACGAAGACGGCGTCGTAGCGGTCGGTCGCCGCCGACAGCCGCTCGGCCAGTCGGCGGGCGCACTCGCTGGTCTTCGCGCGCGCGAGGCGCTCGAACGGCGTCCGCGCCGGCGCGACGGTCACCGACCCCGGCACGTCGAGTCCGAGCCGCGTCTCCGCCTCGGCCAGCGGCCGGTCGTCGGTCAGCACGCGCGTCACGTCCGGTTCGATCCGCTCGGGTACGAACGCCGACAGCCCCTGGGTCGCGAACGCCGCGTCGACGACCGCCGCGTCCCGGCCGGCCCGCGCCAGCGTCGCCGCGAACTCGACCGACAACCGCGTCGCGCCCGCGCCGCCGACGCCCCCGACCACCGCGTAGCACTCGCCGCTTCCCTGCGTTCCGGTCATGTCCCCGCTTGGCCGCCTACTGGTTGAAAAACCTATGCGTCGGCCGGCGGCCGGTCCGAACCGGTGGTCCGTCCGGAGCCGGACTCACTCGGCGCTCTCGGCGATGGCCGCCGCGATATCGTCGAGTTCGTCGTCGTCCAGATCGGGCCGCTCGCCGAAGATGGAGTGGATCGGGCGGCTGCCGTCGTCCTCGAAGCGCGGCACGATGTGGCCGTGCGTGTGGGGGACCTCCTGGCCCGCGACCTCGCCGTTGTTGAACGCGACCGTCGAGCCGTCGGCGCCGGCCGCCGATTCGACCGGGTCGACCAACCGCTGCATCACCGCGAACACGTCCCCGGCCAGGTCGGTCGGCATGTCCTGGACGTGTTCGTGATGGGCCTTCGGGATGACGAGCGTGTGTCCCGGCGCGAGCGGGTTCGCGTCGAGGAAGGCCAGCACGTCGTCGCCCTCGTAGACGGTGCGACTCGGGATCTCCCCGGCCACGATCGAACAGAAGATGCAATCGTCGCTCATGTGCGAGGCGTCGGAGCGAGGCCCAATCAAGGTTGCTCCACCGTCTCTTTCGCGGCGGGGTGGACGGTGGGTTTTCCGACGCCGCCGCGAAAGACGGGGTGAGAGCACTGTCGACGCACGCTCCGACGGTGGACGAGAAGCGCAGCCTGCGAGCGGCGAGGGCTGGTCGCTCGGACCACGCGGGCGACGCTCGGGTCGCCCACGGACAGCGACCGCGAGCGCGTCGAAGGCGTCCATCGAGTGCTATCCCCGGCGGTCGCTGTCGCTCGACTCCGTTTCACGACGCCAGCAGCGAGACCAACTACCGGCTCGAACCGAACGTCGAGCGAGCGCGGAAGTGGTGTGCTTTTCACCACGGCCCGACCACTGAGGGGTAATGAGTACGACGCTGCGGCTGGGGACGCGCGGGTCCGACCTGGCGCTTCGCCAGGCCGCTACCATCAAGGAACGGCTGGAGAACCGCCGCTTCGACGTGGAGCTCGTCGAGGTCGAGACCGCGGGCGACCAGATCACCGACGAGGCGATCCACGAACTCGGGAAGACGGGGGCGTTCGTCCGCGCGCTCGACGAGGAGGTGCTCGACGGCGACTGCGACGCCGCCGTCCACTCGATGAAGGACATGCCCACGGAGATGCCCGAGGACATGGTCGTCGCGGGCGTCCCCGAGCGGGCCGCGCCGCGGGACGTGCTGGTCACCCGCGACGGCGTCTCCCTCTCGGGCCTGCCCGAGGGCGCGACGGTCGGCACCTCCAGCCTCCGCAGAGGCGCGCAGTTGCTCGCCGAACGGGACGACCTGGACGTGCAGCCGCTCCGGGGCAACGTCGACACGCGCGTCCAGAAGCTGCTCGCGCCGCCGCTTTTGGCCGAGCACGAACGGCGCGTCGTCGCCGAGGCCGACGAGGAGATCGACGACATGGCCGAGTACAAACAGCTCGACGACGGCGACGAGGACGGGGAGGCGGACGGAGACGGCGAGGACGCGGACGACGACTCGGAGTACGACCGCACGGTCGAGGAGTGGTTCGAGGACCTGACCGAACTCCAGCGGCGGGCGCTCGAACGGGACCCCGACGTCGAGTACGACGCCATCGTCCTCGCGGAGGCGGGTCTGGAGCGGGCGGGCCTGCTCCACCACGTCGAACACCGCCAGCTCGACCCCGACGGGTTCGTCCCGGCGCCGGGCCAGGGGACGCTCGCGGTGACCGCCCGCGACGGCGACCTCGCCGAGGACCTGCGGAGCGTGCTGGACCACTCGCCCACGCGGGTCGAGGCGACCGTCGAGCGCACGATCCTGGGCGAGCTCGGCGGCGGTTGCGTCGCGCCCGTGGGCATCTACGCCGTCCTTCAGGGCTCGGTCGTCCGCGCGAGCGTCCGCGTGCTCGACCGCGAGGGCGAGGAGGAAGTCCGCGAGGCGCGCGAACTGCCCGTCCAGAACCACGCCGAGGCCGCCCGGGAGTTCGCGGCGGACCTGGCCGACGCCGGCGCCGCCGACCTGATCGAACAGGCGCGACGGACTGCCGACGAGGAGAGCGGCGCCGCCAGCGCCTCGCCGGACACGCCCGACGAGGACGACGGACGCGCCGCCGAGGGGGGCGACGGGGGCGGTGCCGACGACAGCGCGGGTGACGAGAAGTGACCGGCACCGTCTACCTCGTCGGCTCCGGCCCGGGCGACCCCGACCTGCTGACCGTCAAGGCCCGGCGCCTGCTGGAGGAAGCCGACGTAGTGCTGCACGACAAGCTGCCCGGCCCGGAGATCCTGGGGCTGATCCCCGAGGCGAAACGCGAGGACGTGGGCAAACGAGCGGGCGGCGACCGGACGCCCCAGTCGGTCACCAACGAGCGGCTGGTCGAACTCGCCGAGGCGGGCGAGACGGTCGTCCGCCTGAAGGGCGGCGACCCGTTCGTCTTCGGCCGCGGCGGCGAGGAGGCCGCCTACCTCGCCGACCACGGCGTCCCCTTCGAGGTCGTCCCGGGGGTCACCTCCGCCATCGCCGGTCCGGCCGTCGCCGGGATCCCGGTCACCCACCGCGACCACGCCTCCTCGGTGTCGTTCGTCACCGGCCACGAGGACCCGACCAAGGACGAGTCGGCGGTCGACTGGGGGGCCCTCGCTGCGACCGGCGGCACCATCGTCGTCCTGATGGGCGTCGGCAAACTGCCCGACTACACCGCCGCGCTCCGCGAGGCCGGGATGGACTCGGACACCCCGGTCGCGCTGGTCGAGCGGGCGACCTGGCCGGACCAGCAGGTCGCGACGGGCACGCTGGACACCATCGTCGACGCTCGCGACGAGGTCGGGATCTCCCCGCCCGCGATCACCGTGATCGGCGACGTGGCCGGCGAGCGCGACCGACTCGCCGAGTTCCTCCGCGGGTACGGCGGCGACGCGCCCGACGGTGAGGCGGCGGGGATCGAATCGAACGGAGGGATCGACGGGTGAGCGCCGCGGACCGCCCCCGGGTCGCCGTGTTTCGGCCGCCCGACGAGCGGCTCGACGCGGCCGTGGAACTGCTCGAATCGCTGGGCGCCGAGGCCGTCGCCGACCCGATGCTGACGGTCGACCCGACCGGCGCCCACCCTCGCACCGACGCCGACTACGTGGTGTTCACCAGCAAGACCGGCGTCGAACTGGTCGCGGGCGAACGCGCCGACGACGGGGGACCGGACGAGCGCTGGGAGCCGGGCGAGGCGACCGTCTGCGCCATCGGTGAGCCGACCGCCGACGTGCTCCGGGCGCACGACTACGACGTGGATCGGGTGCCCGCGGAGTTCTCCTCGTCGGGTCTGGTCGAGGAACTCGAAGCCGAGGTGGGCGGCGCCCGCGTCGAGGTGGCCCGCTCGGACCACGGCTCGGCGGTCCTGCTCACCGGGCTCGAAGCCGCCGGCGCGTACGTCCACGAGACCGTCCTCTACCGGCTGGAGCGCCCGGCAGACGCCGGCGAGTCGGCCGAATTGGCTGCCGAGGGCCGGCTGGACGGCGCCGCGTTCACCTCGTCGCTGACGGTCCGGCACTTCCTCGCGGCGGCCGACGAGCGGGGCGTCCGCGACGAGGCGATCGACGGGCTGGCCGACGCGGTCGTGGGCGTCATCGGCGACCCCACCGCCGAGACGGCGGCCGACGCCGGCGTCGCCGTCGACGTGGTCCCCGAAGTCGCCGACTTCGAGGCGCTGGCCGAGGCGGTCGTCGCGGCGGTCGACGCGGAGTGAGCGTCGCGGTCGGTTCGACGCGCCCGTCTCGGTAGCTGTCAATAGCCGTCCGGACCGTTACCGATCGGTGTGTGGCGGGGGGACGTTCGGGGTCCGGAATATAGGGGTCTTAGCAACCTCTTTTCGGGGGTGACTATCAGTCTGTCCTGTATGTCACGGTCACGACGCGAGTTCCTGACGGGTGTGAGCGCGAGCGCGGCGGCGGCAGCCCTGGCCGGCTGTTCGGTCTCCGGCGGGTCGGGCGGGACGGCGACCCCCGAGGGCTACGAGGTGGGGTACGGCGACTATCAGACGACGGTTAGCCCCTCCAACTTCCCGGAGACGCTGTACATCTACGCGGTCCAGACCGGGTGGTCGAACTGGGGGGCGATCATGGAGTCGTTCGAGTCCGAGTACGGCGTCGCGCTCAACGACGACCAGCGGTCGTCGGGCGAGGCGCTCCAGGACATCCGCGCCAACGCCCAGGACCCGACCCACTCGGCGTACAACGGCGGGTACACCTACGGCATCCTCGCGATGCAGGACGACTTCACCACCGACTACAAGCCCGCCAACTGGGACAAAGTGCCGGACAAGCTCAAGACGGACAACGGTCACATGACCGCCACGCGGCAGATGACCACGACGGTCACCTACCGCGCCGACATCTACGAGGAGCGCGGCATCGAGCCGCCCGAGACCTGGGAGGATCTGAAGAACCCCGACATCGCCCAGGACCTCGTCTTCCAGCCGCCCGAGGCGGCGGTCGGGCTCGCCGGCGCGCTGTCGATCAACAACGCCTACGGCGGCTCGCTCGACGACGTGGGGCCGGTCGTCGACTACTACAACGAACTGCAGGAGATGGGCGCGACCTTCCGGGGCAACCTCGAGGGCGACTTCACCTCCGGCAACGTCGTGACCTTCGTCGAGTACGACTACACCGGGCTGGACCTGAAGTACAACTCCGACGCCGTCGGCGAGGACCAGGTCGGAGTGAGCCTCCTCGCTGGGCCGGACGGCGAGCCCGGTGCCATGCAGAACCCCTACGGCTACGGGATGCTCGCCGACGCGCCCAACCCCGACGCGGCGAAGCTGTTCATGGACTACGTGCTCTCGCTGGAGGGCCAGCGGCAGTTCCTCGACGCCTACGTCCGCCCGATCCGCGCCTCCGAGCTCGACATGCCCGACGAGTTCCCCGACCAGAGCCGCTACGAGGAGACGCAGTTCGGCGTCGACTACGAGAAGATGGTCGACAACCAGGAGAGCATCATCCAGCAGATCGGCGAGGGCGTCGGCCTGACGGGCTACTGATGTCCACGCTCGACGACGAAAAACTGGTCGGTCGGCTCCGGACCCGGAGCGAGCGGCTCCTCGCGCCGGTGACCGAGCGCGACCGCGAGCGCCGACGGATCGCCGCGCTGGTGGCCCCGTTCCTCCTGCTGGCGGTCGTCGGCGCGTTCGTCCCGCTGGTGTATCTGGTCCGGATGAGCCTCTCGGAGTCGTCCGCGGCGATCCAGGGCCTCCAGTTCGGGAACTTCCGGACGCTCGCGCTGTCGATACTGGCGTACCTGCCGGTCGTCGGGGGCGGCGTGAGCGCCGACCCCGTCTACGGCGAGGTGGTCTGGAACTCGCTGTGGTTCGGTGCGGCGACGACCGTCGTCAGCGTCGCCGTCGGGATCGCCGTCGCCCACGGCCTGGAGAACTACGACCTGCCCCGCGAGGGGCTGCTGGTCACGCTCATCTCCTTCCCCATCAGCCTGCCGGGGATCGTCGTCGCGTTCATGATCATGGTGTGGTTCGCCCGGACGGGCGTGCTGACGAACTTCTTTGCCGCGGTCTCGGGGATGGACCCGGTCGATCTGGCGCTGACCGGCCAGCCACCCGGGACCGCCCTGGCGATCGCCGGCCTGTTTCTGGGGTACTGCTACTCGATGATCCCTCGGGCCACCTTCCTGCTGCGGGGCAGCTACGCCGAGGTCAACACCGACGCCGAAGAGGCCGCCCGCGCGCTGGGCGCGACCCCTTGGCAGACGTTCCGGTACGTGACGCTCCCGCAGATCCGCCCCGGCGTCGTCGGCGCGCTCATCCTCACGTTCCGGACGGCGCTGGCCATCTTCGGGACCGTCCTCGTGCTGAAGGCGCTGTCGGTGGTCACCTTCCGGTTCGACCAGGAGCTGTCGACCGGGTGGAACCTGTCGATGGCGTCGGCGCTGGCAGTCGTCTTCTTCGCGTTCACGCTCGCCTTCACGTTCGTCGGGCTCCGGTACACCAGCGCGGAGGTGACCGGATGAGTCCCGACACCGGGACGACCGGCGCGAGCGCGGACACCGCGCGGGCGGTTCCCGACCGCGACCCCGGCCGGCTCGCCCGGCTCTCGACGGCGGTCGGTCGCCGGGCGGTCACGGCGCTGATCGGCGTGACCGTCGTCTTCCTCGTCGCCCCGGTCGCGCTCACGCTCGTCGCCTCGTTCGCCGGCGACTGGACGGGCGTCCTCCCGCGGGGCCTGGGCACGCTCGACAACTGGCGCCACGTCCTCGGTCTCCAGCAGACGGTCGGCGCACAGCGGGCGCTCGGCAGCGCGACGATCGCCCTACCCGGCGGCTATTCGGTGACGATCATGGGCGCCTCGCTGGTGTTCAGCCTCGTGATCGCGCTCTGCGGGGTGTTGATCAACCTCGTCGTCGGCGTGCCGATCGCCTACGCCGTGACCCGCTACGACTTCCCCGGCGTCGGCTGGCTGAACACGGCCGCCGTCCTCCCGCTGGTCCCGGGCGTAATCTTAGGCATCGCCTTCCTGCGGACCTACCCGGGCCTCCCGAGCGCGGCGGCGCTGGTGATCGGCTACTCGCTGCTGAAGATCCCCTACATGATCCTCGCGGTCCAGTCGTCGTTCGAGTCGATGGACCTGCGCCAGTTAGAGGAGAGCGCCCGCTCGCTCGGGGCCTCCTGGCCGCGAACCTTCCTCACCGTCATCGTCCCCAGCGCCAAGCGGGGGATCCTCTCGGGGGCGATCGTCTGCTGGACGCTCGCGGCCGCGGAGTTCAACTTCTCGTACATGGTGTACTCGCGGGGCCCGCGGCCGTTCTCCATCTTCCTCTACAACAACATCACCAACAGCAGCATCCTGCAGACGGCGGCGGCCGTCTCGCTGTACTTCCTGATCGTGGCCGGCGTCACCGTCGCGCTGCAGGCGACCGGCCAGCGCGGTTTCTCCATCGGAGGCGTCAGATAATGGCAGAACGAGTGCAACTGGACGACGTACGAAAGGTGTTCGGGGAGACGACCGCCGTCGACGACGTGTCGTTGACGGTCGAACCGGGCGAGACGCTGGGCCTCGTCGGGCCGTCGGGCTGCGGGAAGACGACGACCCTGCGGACCGTCGCGGGCTTCGAGACGCCCACGGACGGCGCCGTGCGTTTCGGTGATGACGACATCACGAACGTCCCGCCCGAGCGGCGCAACGTGGGGCTGGTCTTTCAGTCGTACGCGCTGTTCGACAACATGACCGTCCGGGGCAACGTCGAGTTCGGGCTGAAGATGCGCGACGTGCCCGCCGACGAGCGGGCCGAGCGCGCGACCGAGCTGCTGGAGCTGCTCGACATCGGCGAACTCGCCGACCGGGACCCGACGACGCTGTCGGGCGGCCAGCAACAGCGGGTCGGCCTCGCGCGGGCGCTGGCGATCGAACCCCGCGTGCTCCTGCTGGACGAGCCGATGACCGGTCTCGACGCCAAGCTCAAGACCCGCCTGCAGGAGGAGATCGGCGCCCTGCTGGACGACCTGGACGTGACGGCGCTGTACGTCACCCACGACCAGAGCGAGGCGATGGTGATGTGCGACCGCATCGCCGTCATGAACGACGGCCGCGTCGAGCAGGTCGGGACCCCGGCGGAGGTGTACGAGGAGCCGGCCAACGGGTTCGTCGCCGACTTCGTCGGCACGTCGAACCGACTGGCCGCGACCGCCGGGGACGGCCGGCTGAACTTCGGCCACGCGACGACCCCCGCGCCCAACGGCGACGAGGGCGAGGTGACCGTCGTCGCCCGGCCGGAGGCGTTCGAGGTGGGCGAGGGACCGTTCGAGGCGACCGTCCGCGAGCGGTTCTACCTCGGCGAGCACGTCCGCGCCGTCGCGGACCTGCCCGACGGGGAGTCGGTCACGCTCCGTGTCGACCCCGCCGACGCGCCGGCGACCGGCGACCGCGTGTCGCTCGGCCTCGACACCGACCGCGTCCACGTCCTCTCGGAGCCGTGACGGGCGCGGACCGCGCCGAGGCGACTGGCGGGGCGGGCGGCGCCGACGGGAAGGCCGCGCCCGGTCCGGTCTTCGCGCGGCTCGACCGCCCGCGCAGCGACCCCGCGGTGACGCTGGCGGTGATCGCGGACCCGCACGTCGCCGTCGCCGAGCGGGGCACCTGGAAGGTGTACCACCGGACGCTCGCGCGGTTGCGGACGGCCGTCGCGGTCGCGAACGCCCGGGCCGACGCCGCGCTGATCGCCGGCGACCTCACGCGGGACGGACACCCGGCGGAGTTCGACGCCGTCGACGACGCGCTCGCCGACCTCTCGGTGCCGTGGCGGGCGATCCCCGGCAACCACGACGTGCCGAAGGCCTTCGACGACCACGCCACGCCGTCGGTCGAGCGGTTCGCCGAGCGCTACGGCCCGCTGCCGTTCGCGTGGGAGGTCGGCGACGTGACGCTGCTGGGCCTCGACACCGCCGCCGGCGACGACCTCCGGGACACCTGGGGCGGGCGCGTCGGGTCCGCCCAGCGGGCCTGGCTCGCCGAGCGGCTCGCCGACGCCGAGCGACCGGTCGTCGCGGTCCACCACCCCGTCGCTCGCCTGCCCGAGCGCCCGGAGGGCGACCGCTGGCGGAACTTCCGTCTGTGGGACGCCGACGCGGTCGCGGGCCTGCTCTGTGAGCACGATGCGCCGCTCGCGCTGTCGGGCCACCAGCACGTCCCCGCGGTCGTCTCCCACGGCGGCCCCGCGGAGCTGCTCGCGCCCGCGACCTGCTCGTTCCCGCAGACCTCGGTCCACCTCGAAGTCGGCCCCGAGGGGACGACCGTCCGGCTGGTCCCGCTGGCCGACCCCGACGGCGTCGCCGAGGCCCACGGATTGGCGCGGGACGGGAAACCGCTGGGGCGGGTCGTCTGCGAACTGGCCGAGCGGCGACTGGTCGGCCGGCTCGGCGACTGAGCCGAGCAGGCCGGGACGAGCGGCAAACGCATGGCTTTTCGCCGTCGCCGGAGTCGTGGGCGTATGCGCGTGACCGAGGGCGACGTGACGGTCGAGGTTCCCGAACAGGCCGACGCCGGCGTGGGAGAGAACGTGTTCTTCAACCCCGTTCAGGAGCTCAACCGCGACCTGACCGTCGCCGTCCTGCGCGCGATGGAGGCCGAGCGGACGGACGACGCCGACCGCACCCCCCGCTACCTCGACGCCAACGCCGCCTCCGGGATCCGCGGCGTTCGCGCCGCCGCCGAGGGGTTCGACGCGACCTGTTGCGACGTGGACCCCGACGCGGTCGACCTCGCCCGCGAGAACATGGCGCGCAACGATCTGGAGGGGCGGGTCCTCCACCGCGACGCCAACGCCGTCATGCACGAGGAGACGTTCGACGTGGTGGACGTGGACCCGTTCGGCACCCCCATCCCCTTCGCCGACGCCGCATTCAGGGGGGCGAGCCGCCTGGTCTGTATCACCGCGACCGACACCGCACCGCTCTGTGGCGCCCACTTCGAGAGCGGCGTCCGCCACTACTCGGCGGTCCCGCGAAACACCGAGTACCACGCCGAGATGGGCATGCGCGTGCTGCTCTCGGCGCTCGTGCGCACCGCCGCCCGCTACGACCTGGCCGCCCGGCCCGTGTTCAGCCACGCCACGAAACACTACGCCCGCACCTACCTCCGGCTGGACTCGGGCGCGCGAGCGGCCAACGCTCTCGTCGACGAACTCGGCTACGTCGACCACTGCGAGCACTGCCTCTACCGCGAGGCGACGCCCGGGCTGATCGCCGACCCGACCGAGTGGTGTCCCGAGTGCGGCGAGGCGATCCAGACGGCCGGCCCCATCTGGCTGGGACGGACCTGCGACCCGGAGTTCGCCGAGGCGGTCCGCGAGGAAGTCGACGACGGGATGGGCACCGCCGAACGGGCCCGCGAGCTCTGCGAGACGGTCGCCGCGGAGCTCGACGAGCCGACCCACTACGACCAGCACCGGCTGTGCAAGCGCTGGGGCGTCGGCGCCGTCGCCATGGACGAGTTCGTCGGGCGACTGCGCGACGCGGGCCACGCGGCCTCGCGCACTCACTACGGCGGGACGACGTTCAAGACCGACGCCGACGTGACCGAGATGCGCGCCGCCGCCGTCGAGGACTGACCGCGGCGCGGCCGGGGGCGAGGCGGGGCGTGGATACCCCTCAGCACTCGTCCCGTGGATACCCCTCAGCACTCGTCCTGGCGGAACTCGACCGACAGGTCCTCGGCGACCGTGGCGATCAGGTCCTCTCAGAGCGCGCGGACGCGCCGAGTGAAGCCGTACAGCAGGTGGTAGAACGGTCGCAGGAAGTAGTTGAGCATGCCGACGAGGCCGAGGAGGCCGCCCAGCGCCTGCACCTCGCCGGCGGTCGCGCCGAGGTAGACGCCGACGACGGCGGCCGCGAGGAACGGGCCGAGCCAGACGTCGGTCGCGACCTCGCGCGGCCCGAGGCCGCCGTCCCGTTCGGTCGAGCCGACCCGCTCGGAGACGAGATAGAGGGCGAGGCCGACGAGGACGAGCGCGACTGCGAGCGCGAGCGAGCCGGTGACGCCCGCCGATCCGGCGGCGACCAGGAGCAAGCCCCCGGCGAGCAGGACGACCGTCCCGCGCATCACGACCTCGTCGAGTCCCCGGTCCATACACCTACGGGACGGCGGGCGCGCCTTGGTCCTTTCGTCACGCGGTCTGACCACCGGACTGAGACGCGAGCGCCGCCCGTCGGACCGGGACCGACGGCCGGAGCCCGCGGCTATTAGTGGCCCAGGCCCGCAGACGAGAGCGTGCAACCGGAGTCGGTCGGCGAGCGGGCGCGAGCGGGCGGCCGGGAAGCGGTCGCCGTCGGCAGGGCCGTCGTCGCGCTCGTGCGCGAGCGGGAAGTCACCTTCCTGGCGGCGGGCATCGCCTACTACGCGTTCGTGTCGCTGCTGCCGGCGCTGCTGCTGTTGCTGGTCGTGGCGTCGACGCTGGGCGGCCCGGAACTGGCCGCCGAGGTCGTGGCGGCGACCGGGAGCGCGCTCTCGCCGGTTGGCCAGGACCTGGTGCGGTCGACGCTGGTCGACGCCGCGGGGGCGACGCCGGCGACGCTCGTCGGCGTCGCGCTGCTCGCCTGGAGCACGCTGAAGGTGTTCCGCGGGCTGGACATCGCGTTCTCGCGGATCTACGGGACGGAGGCGGCGGAGTCGATGGTGGGCAAAGTGCGTGACGCGGCGGTCGCGCTGGGCGCGGTCGGGTTCGGGCTGGCGGCGCTCGTGGGCGTCGGCGTCGCCGTCAGCTACGCCGGGGTCGCGCTGGCCGGCTCCCTCGGAACCGTCGCCCTGGTCGTCGTGTTGAGCGTCGTCTTCTTCCCGCTGTTCGTGATCTTCCCCGACACCGACGCCGACCTCCGCGAGGCGCTCCCGGGGACCGTCTTCGCGGCGGTCGGCTGGACGCTGCTGGGGACCGGATTCCGGCTCTACGCGGGGATGGCCGGCCAGTTCGACGTGTACGGGGTGTTGGGGGTCGTCCTGTTGCTGGTGACGTGGTACTACGCGGGGGCGACGGTCCTGTTGGTGGGGGCGGCGGTGAACGCGGTGTTGGCCGACCGGGGGCGCCGGACCACCAACACCAAGGGGGAGCCAGGCGACAGTGGAGGTACGCGCCCATGACCGCCGACACTGGTGCCGACGACGACTCCGCCGCGGGCGACGAGCGCACGGCCTCCCCGAGTCCGGGGTCGGAAGAGGCGGGGGTTGACGCCGAAGTCAACGAGCTCCGCGAGGAACTGGATGCGCTGCGGACCCGCATCGACGAGAAGACGGTCCACCGCGACGACATCCGCGAGGAGCTCCGCCGCTACGTCCGCAAACGCCAGCGCCGCGGCCACGCGACCGGGTGGGGTCCCTACCTCGTGCTCCTCTACGGCACCGCGATGACCATCGGCGCCTTCTACTACCTGAACAACTGGGCTGCCGTCGCCGCCATGCTCGTCGTCTGGCTCTCGACGCTGGGCCTCTACGTCTTCATGGTCGTCCTCGGCTCGTTCCTCGCCGCCGGCCGCAAGGCCGCCGGACTGGCCGACCTCGCCCGGAAGTTCCGGTAGCTGTCCCGCCGGCGAGCCGGCCGCGCACCGCGCGACGCGCCGCCGGCCCGCAGTCGCCCGACTGCGCGCTTCCCGGCTTCGTAACACATAAAGTCCGGCTTGCGTAGTTCGTGGCATGGCTCAGGGTGGCGCATCGACCGACGGGGAGTCCCGCGTCGACCTCCACGTCAAGGTCTTGGACGAGGGGGTCGTCCGCCGGGCCAAGGCCGTCGGCCTCGACGCCATCGTCTACGCCCCCCACTTCACCCACCTCTCGACGATCCGCGAGCGCGCCGCTCGCTTCTCCGACGACGACCTCCTGGTGGTGCCCGGCCGGGAGTACTTCACCGGCAAGTGGTCCACCCGCAAGCACGTCCTCGCCGTCGACCCCGACGAACCGGTCCCCGACTTCCTCAGCTTCGAGGACACCATGGCCGAGATCGCCGGCCACGACGCCGCCGTGCTGGTCCCTCACCCCGAGTTCCTCACGCTCAGCATGACCGAAGGGGACATCGCCGGCCACGCCGACGACATCGACGCCGTCGAGGTGTACAACCCGAAACACTGGCCGTGGGACGACCGCCGCGCCCGCGAGATCGCCCGCGAGTCGGGGCTGCCGACCTTCCTCTCGTCGTACGCCCACCTCACGGCCACGATCGGCGAGGCCTGGGTCGCCTTCGACCGCCCCGTCGACACCGCGTCCGACCTCGTCGCGGCGCTGCGCTCGGGCGCCCCCCGCCGGATGTACCACCGCGACGGCTTCGTCCACCAGCTCAAACGGCGCGTCGAGTTCGCCCATCTGGGCTGGGAGAACTCCCACGACAAGTTCAAGCGCGTCGTCCTCCCCGGCGACGAGCCGACCCACCCCGCCGGCGACTACCCCGACCGCTTCGCCGACATGAACGCCTACGGGAGCGACGGCGGCCTCCTCTAGCCGTCGCCGGTCTCCCGCCCCACAGCGCCGTTCCGGGTCTACAGCGCCGCTAGCGCCTCGGCGAGCTGATCGGCGAGCAGCAGCCGCACGACGACGGCGAACGTCAGGGTGACGGCGACGGCCGCGACCGCCGTCCCGCGCCAGTCGTTGACCCACCCGCGGTCGGTCTGCTCGCGCGCCACGAAGACGACGTAGTCGGTGATCGCGACCGCCGAGGCGACCGCGAGCGCCCAGAGCAGCGCCTCGGTCGCCGCGACGGCCGGCACCAGCATCGCCACCATCGCCAGGAACTGCAGGTTCGTGACGACCTTCCCCGGCAGCCGCGCTTTCACCTTCTCGGTCTCGAAGGCGAGCACGGGGACCAGGGGAACCAGCGCCACGACGAAGGCGTCCCGCGCGAAGAAGAAGACCAGATAGGCGGCGTCGAGCCCCGTCGCCGGAAAGAGGGCGACGACGAGGACCAGGGCGGTGAGCTTGTCCAGCGCCGGGTCCATGAGCGCGCCGAGTTCCGTCGTCTGGTCGAGCCGGCGGGCCACCCAGCCGTCGACGCCGTCCGAGAGGACGACGAGCGCGAACAGCGCGTAGCGAACCGGGGAGTCCACGGCGAGGACGATCCCCGCCACGAGTGGCAGCCGGGAGAGCGAGATCAGGTTCGGGACGGTCCACACCTCGCTCGCCCGCGCCCGCCAGTCGATGTCCATCGTGCTGGGTTGGACCGTCGTCGCCCATGTGTCCACCGATCCGTCGCAGTCTCTCGAGACGCTGCCGCGACCGGTACCCCGAAGACGGCCGAGTCCGACGGGGCGGACGATGCCGACCGACGCGCTCCCACGGATCGGGCTGGGCACGTACTCCGACGACGACCGCGGTCAGTGGCGCGACAACGTCGCGACCGCCCTCGACGAGGGGTACCGCCACGTCGACACCGCTCAGGACTACGACAACGAGACCTACGTCGGCGAGGGGATCGCCGACGCCGCCGTCGACCGCGAGGACGTCTTCGTCGCGACGAAGCTCGCCGCCGGCAACCTCGCCTACGCGGACGTGCTCGAGACGGCCGCGGCGAGCCGCGACCGCCTCGGCGTCGACGCAATCGACCTGCTGTACGTCCACTGGCCGGCCGACAGCTACGACCCCGACGAGACGCTGCGGGCGCTCGACGAACTGCGCGACGAGGGCGTCGTCCGCCACGTCGGGCTGTCGAACTTCACGCCCGACCTGCTCGACGAGGCCCGCGACTCCCTCGACGCACCGGTCGCCGCCCACCAGGTCGAGTGCCATCCTCTCCTCCAGCAGGACGAACTGCGTGCCTACGCCCGCGAACACGACCACTGGCTGGTCGCCTACTCCCCGCTCGCGCAGGGCGCGGTGTTCGACGTGCCCGCCGTCCGCGAGGTGGCAGAGAAACACGACGCCACGCCCGCGACGGTGTCGCTCGCCTGGCTCTGCTCGAAGGACAACGTCGCCGTCGTCCCCAAGGCCAGCAGCCGCGAGCACATGCGCCAGAACGTCGCCGCTCGCGACCTCGAACTCGACGACGAGGATATCGCCCGCATCGACGACGTCGAGCGCGAGCACCGCGTCATCGACCCCGCGTTCGGCCCCTGGAACGCGTAGCGGTCGGTCGCCGCCGCTCAGACGAGGCCGTTCGTCCGCTCGCCCGCCCGCTCCAGCGAGTCAACGGTTCGCGCCCTCGTACTCGTAGATCAGCCACTCGCTGTCGTTGTCGAAGCCGGCGTCGGCGACCAGTTCGAGGACCTCGGTGAACGGGCGGTCGACGTCGCGGAGCGCGTACAGCTGGACGGCCGAGCGTGTCATCGACGCGGACCAGTCGCCCACGCCGAAAGCCGTTGGCCTCCCGGAACGGCTCGCTGTGGTCGACTGCGGTGACTCGGTCGCTGCCCGTGGACGCTCCTCGCTTCGCGCGACCGCGTGACCGTCTCCCGCGACACCCCTATCACGCTGGCGACCGTACCTCCGACTGTTATGACCTCAGACCGCGTCGTCGACCTGCTGAAACGCGCCTACAGCGACGAGATCGAGACCGTGATGAACTACCAGACGAACGCGATCGTCCTCGACGGCATCCACGCCGAAGAGGTCAAAGCGAGCCTGCAGACCGACATTCAGGAGGAGCTGGGCCACGCCGAGGAGATCGGTCAGCGACTCAAGCAGCTGGAGGCTCGCCCTCCGGGCTCGGCGGAGTTCACCGCGCACCAGGACAGCCTCCAGCCGCCCGAGGACTCGACGGACGTGCTCGCCGTCATCGACGGCGTCCTCGACGCCGAGTCCGACGCCATCGAGACCTACCACGACCTCATCGACGCCGCCGAGGACGCCGACGACCCGCTCACCGAGGACCTGGCGGTGACCCTGCTCGCCGACGAGGAGGCCCACCGCACCGAGTTCCGCGGCTTCCGCAAGGAGTACGCCGACGAGTAGCCCGCCGGCGTCTCCCGACGCCCGCCGCCCCCGCACAGGGGGCAAACGCCTTGTCGCTGGCGGCCGACCGGGGCGGACGTGTCCCGAGACGACGACGAGTTACCCCCGCCGTCGCGGTGTCGGCCGACCGACGAGTTGCCCCCGCTTCTCGAGTTCCGCGACGGCTCCCCCGTCGAGACCGCCGCCGACTGGCGCGAGCGCCGGGCGGAACTCCGCCGGTCGCTCCGCCACTACGTCTACGGCTACGCGCCCGACCCACCGGAGATCGAGACGGCGACCGAGCGCACCGCGGACGTTCTCGACGGTGCGGCGACGCTCGTCGAGACCGAGATCGCGTTCGCGGCCCTGCCGGCCGACGCGCCCTCGATAACCCTCGCCGTCTTCCTGCCGAGCGACGCCGTCGACGCCGGTCGGTCTGTCCCGGTCCTGCTGGGGTTGAACTGGCGGGGCAACCACGCCGCCGTCGACGACCCGGCGGTCACGATCACCGACACCGCCCGCGAACACGGCGGCCGCGGGGACGGGGCCGCCGAGCGCGGCGTCGCCGCCGACTACTGGTGCGTCGACCAGATCCTCTCGCGGGGCTACGGCTTCGCCACCTACCAACTCGCCGATGTCGACCCCGACAGCGGCGACCCCGCCGACGGGATCCGCCCGTACTACGACGACGATCTGCCCGGCCCGCCGGGTACCGAGTGGGGTGTCCTCGCGGCGTGGGCCTGGGGGCTCCAGCGCTGTGTCGACGCGCTCCGTCCGATGGAGGCGGTCCGCGCCGGCGAGATCGCCGTCCTCGGCCACTCCCGCTGTGGCAAGGCTGCGCTGCTGGCGGGCGCGACCGACGAGCGGGTCGGCCTCGTCGCGCCCCACCAGTCGGGGACGGGCGGGACGGCGCTCGACCGCGACAACGATCAGGAGGGGATCGGCGACATCACCGGGATGTTCCCGGGGTGGTTCGCCGACACCTACGCGGCCTTCGACGGCCAGGTCGACCGGCTCCCCGTCGACAGCCACTCCCTCGCCGCGCTCGTCGCGCCCCGCCCGCTCATCGATACCGCGGGCGCCCGCGACTACTGGACTAACCCCGGCCGCGCCCTGGACGCCGTCCGCGCCGCCGAGCCCGTCTGGGAACTGCTCGGCGCCGAGGGGATCGGCGACGACCTCCCGCTGTACGGTGATGACGCGATCGGCGACGAGACCGTCGGTTCGCTCTGTCACTACCGCCGCGAGACCGGTCACACCCTGAACGAGGGGTATCTCGACGCCGTCCTCGACTTCGCCGACGTACACTTCGACGGCGGCTAGGGGACCGCGACCGGACGGGGGCGCCACGAGGCTTATCCCGATCGGCACCCTCCTATGGGACGACCGATGGGCATCTTCAACAGGCTCGGCCGGGAGGTCGAGGAGTTCAAGCAGAGCGCCAAGCAGGCGGCCGAGGACAGTCACGACTACCGGTGTGAGGCCTGCGACGCTCGCTTTTCAACCGAGTACGACGAGTGTCCCGATTGCGGCGCCGAGGCGGTCGTGCCCGCGGCGGACGACGAGTAGGCCCGTTTCGACCGGAGACCGGAGGTGGTCTTATCGGCTCGCGGAACGACCGTCGAAGCGTGCCACCCGCCGAGGAGTTGTGGTCACAGCACGAGCGATGGTCGACCCGTCCCGCGCTACTGCTGGCTCTCGGTGTCGTTCTCGCCGTCGCGTTCGCTCGGGCGCAGTGGATAGACCCGCGCCTCGCGCACGTTGGGGTCCGTCCCGTGCTCAAGTGGGCGCTCGCCGTCGGTGCGGCCTGTCTCGCGCTCGTCTGGGCCGTCGCGCCGCCGCGGGTCCGCGCCGCGGCCGCGCTCGTCGGCGGCATCTGTGGCTCCGCGGTGACCGTCGTCGGGGTCGTGTTCGACCCGTACACGGCCACCACCGCGGGCTACGCGGTCTCCGTCGGCACGCTGTCGATACTCTCCGCCGGTGTCCTCGAAACCGTCCGTCGGTTCGACTGGGACCGCTCCCGGTAGGCCGCGAGAAGCTCCGGCTACCGCTCCCGAACAACGACGAACTCCGCCAGGTCGCGCAGGTAGTCCATCGCTTTCGAGTCCTCGGCGTCGACCGACCCGAGCGCGTCGAGCGCCACTTGCGATTGCTCGTGGGCGCGGTCGTTGGCCTCCTCGGGGGAGAGATCCGCGACTTGCACGAGCGACGGGCGCTCCATGGCGGCGTCGTGGCCGGTGGGCTTGCCCAACTCTTCCGAGTCGGCGGTGGCGTCGAGCACGTCGTCGCGCATCTGGAAGGCGACGCCGACGCGCTCGGCGTACTTCCCGAAGTTCTCGACGGTGTAGGCGTCGGCCTCAGCGGCGATCGCCCCGAGTTCCGCCGCGGCGCGGAACAGCGCGCCGGTCTTCCGGCGGGCGAGCTCCATGTACTCCGCTTCGCTGGCCGGCTGGGCGACGAGTTCGGTCGCCTCGCCCTCGCCGAGTTCGACCATCGACTCGGAGACGGCCTGCATCGCCCGCTCGTTCGAAGAGAAGAGGGCGAACGCCTCGCCGAGCAGGCCGTCGCTGGCGATGATCGCGGGGCCGTGGCCGAACTCCGCCCACGCCGAGGGCGTCCCGCGGCGCAGCTCGGAGCGGTCGATGATGTCGTCGACGACCAGCGACGCGCTGTGGACGAGTTCGATGCCGACCGCGAACTCCACGGCGGTATCGACGTCGCCGCCCAGCGCCTCGCAGACCAGCACCGTCACCGTCGGCCGCACCCGTTTGCCTCCCGAGAGGACGACGTGGCGGACCTCGTCGCCGAGTTCGTCGGGTTCGACGGCGTCGAGGGTCGCCTCCAGCCGTTCCTCGACGCGTCCCCGACGACTCTCCAGGTACTCCATCGCCCCACGCTTAGGAACAGCCCCGCAAGTAGCTGACGAAACCGCCACCCGGTCAGTGCCACGGCGGCGCCGAACACCAGGGGACGGAGTCCGTTGGCGGCCCGGTGGCCCATCGCCGGTAAATGTCTTCTGCGAGAACAGAGTCGCGCACGACGCCGCAGACACCGGCCCTACCCGCCGAACTGCTCGGTCAGCGCCGGCACGACCTCGAACAGGTCGTCGACGATGCCAGTACCACCTTTTTCCCGCTCGGGTATCCTCGGGCCGTCGGCCCTGCGGGTACCACTCGCGGCAAAAACGTGGGCGAAAAAGACCGCGCCTCACACGGTTCGGCGCGGTGAACCGGCGTCGCGAGCCTGCGAGCGTGGGCTCGAACGGCGCGTCGCGCCTTTCGGCGCCAGCGGCGACGGCCCCTACCCACCGAACTGCTCGGTCAGCGCCGGCACGACCTCGAACAGGTCGTCGACGATGCCGTAGTCGGCGATGTCGAAGATGGGCGCGTTGGGGTCCGTGTTGATGGCGATTATCGTGTCCGCGCCTTTCATCCCCGCCACGTGCTGGACCGCGCCGGAGATCCCGATGGCGATGTACACGTCGGGCGTGACGACCTTTCCGCTCTGGCCGACCTGGCGGTTCTTCGGGAGCCAGCCGCTGTCGACGACCGGACGCGAGGCCGAGACGGTGGCGTCCAGCGCCTCGGCCAGGTCCCGGATGATGTCGAGGTTGTCCTCCTCCTCGATGCCCCGGCCGACCGAGACGAGCACGTCGGCCTCGGAGATGTCCACGTCGCCGCCCGCAACCTCCTCGAAGCCGGTCACGGTCGAGCGCACCGCGGACTCGTCGATGCTCACGTCGAAGGGCTCGACGGTCGCGTCGCCGCCCGTCGGCGCCTGGGGCCACTCCGCGGGTCGGAGCGTCACGACCGCCCGGTCGGCGTCGACCTCGATGGTCGTCTCGACTTTCGATCCGTACATCTCGCGGGTGACGGCGAGGTTACCGTCGACCGCCATATCGACGGCGTCGGTCACGATCGGCAGGCCCAGCCGCTCGGCCACGGCGGGCGCGTAGTCGAGGCCGTTGACGGTGTGGGGGACGAGCAGGTAGTCGGGGTCCAGTTCGCCCGCAAGCTGCTCGACGGCCTGGACGGACACGTCGTGGTTGAACTCCTCGCCGTAGTCGACGGTGTGGACCCGATCGACGCCCTCGCGGACCAACGCCTCCCCGAAGGCATCCACGTCGCCGCTCACGACCGCGAGGTGTAGCTCCGAGTCGGTGGCGTCGGCCAGTTCGCGACCGGCGCCCGCGAGTTCGTGGCTCACGTCGCGCAACTCGCCGCGGCGGTGTTCGGCGACGGCCAGGACCGTCATTGACCCACCCCCTCCTCGCGGAGGACGGCGGCGAGTTCACCCGCCGTCTCGTCGGCGCCGCCCTCGAAGACGGTCGCCTCGCCCTCGCTCTCCGGTTCGTAGGTCGCCGTCCAGCGCAGCGGCGTCTCCAGCGCGCTCTCGTCGAGACCCAGGTCGCCGAGCGTCTGCACGTCGAGGGGCTTGTTCTGGGCCTGGCGGATGCCCCGCAGGCTGGCGTAGCGCGGCTCGTTGATCCCCGTCTGGATGGTCAGGACGGCGGGCAGCTCCACGTCGGTCAGCTCCTCGACGCCGCCCTCCAGCTCGCGGTGGACCGAGGCGACGCCCGCGTCGGCGTCGAGGTCCAGCTGGTTGACGACCGCCGCCCACTCCTCGCCGAGCTTCTCGGCGAGCGTGACGCCGGTCGCGGCGAAGCTGTCGTCGCCGCTCTGGACGCCCGAGAGGACTAGGTCGGGCTCCTCCTCGCGGGCGACCGCCGCCAGCAGCTCGGCTTTGGTCTCGGCGTCGAGCAGCTCGCGCCCGGCGATGGCGTCGTCCCAGACCCGGACCGCGCGGTCGGCGCCCTTCGCCAGCGCCTTCCGGATCGTCTCCTCGGAGCGTTCCGGGCCGACGGTGACGGTGACGACCTCCACGTCCTCGCCGTCTTCGGCGATCCGGACGGCCTCCTCGACGGCGTAGTCGTCCCACTCGTTGAGTTCGTAGGTGAGATACCGCTCGTCGACGTCGAGTCCGTCGATCTCGAACTCGTCGTCGACGACCGCCACGTCCGTGACTGTGACGAGGACCTTCATGCCCCGAGGGTTGGCCCGCTCGGCGGTTAAACGTTTCCGAGGGGGCGACCGTTGTTCGGCGTTTTCGCCGCGAAACGGGTCGCTACCGCGAGAACACTCGGCCTACTCGGAGTCGAGATCGGTCACGTCCTCGTCGGGGAACGAGATGAGGTTCTCCCGGCCGATACGGAGTTTGTCGATCCGGTCGTCGTCGTCCATCGCCGAGAGCAACTGCGAGACCTTCGCGTTCGACCAGCCCGTCTCCTGGACGATGGCCGCCTGCTTCATCCGGCCGCCGTTGCGCTCGATCAACCGCTCGACGCGCTCCTCGTCGCTGAGCAGGTCCTCGTCGATGCCGTCGTCGGCTTCGTCGGCCCTCTCCGCGTCGGTGTCGGCGTCGGCGGTCGACCCGCCGGCGCCCGCGGCACTCCCGGCGGCCCCCGCGGCACCGCCGGTACCGGCGGTGGCCGCGTCGTCGGCCGGTGATGCGCCGCCGACGGCGGTATCGGCCGTCTCGCCGTCCGCCACGGCGCCGTCGGCGGCCGCCGCGCCGGCGTCGGGCTCGTCGCCGGAGCCGACGAGTCCGCCCAGCCCGTCGTCCTCGCGACGCATGTACGCGACGAGCACGGCGGCGCTCGCCCCGCCGACGACGGCGACGACCACGAACGGCAGCGCGCCCGCGATGCCGTCGCCGTCACTGCCGGGGCCACCGGGTGACGTTCCCGTGCCCGTCGCGGGGCCGCCGGGGGTGCCGGTCGGCGTCACCGTCGGCGGTCGTCCGGCCGTGGGCGTCGGTGTCGGGGACGCCGCGTCGCCGGAGTAGACGATCCACGGCCCGCGCTGGCCGAAGTCCTGTGGCCCCTCCCACCTGGCGACACCGCCCGCGAGACTCGACGCCGCGGCGGGGCCGCTCGTCGGCGCGCTGCTGATACCGTACCCGCTCGGCGGGACGACGACCAGCGTATCGCCCGCCGGCAGCGACGAGAGCCACACGCCCGAGGAGGTGTTGAACGCGTCGTCGATGGCGAGCAGGTCGCCGCTCGTCCGCCCGAAGTTCGTCCACGTGAACGTGACCCAGACGGCGCCGGTCTCGTCGTGCAGCGCGTGGTGGCGCTCGACGTTCCGGATCGTCATCTCCCGACCGGTCACGCCGCTGGCGTTGTCCGCGGCCTCCACGAACGAGTTCAAGGTGAGCGGCGACTCGCTCCGGTTGAACTCGTCGACGAACTCGCGGAACGCCCGCCGCTCGTCGCCTGTCGTGATCGAGTCCGACACGACGGTCTTCACGCGCCACCGCGCGTCGCCATCGGCGGCCATCTCGACCCGCATCTCGAACTCTCCCGGGTCGATTGAGCCGTTGTGCGGGGCGGCGTTCCCGTCGACCATTCCGGCGTGGTCCGCCGGGCTCGCGCCCACCTCGTCCCCGAGCGTCGCGGCTGGGACGACCCCGACCGGGAGGAGGAGGAGTACGGTGACGACGACGGCGAACGACCGCGGGGACATACTCGACTCATTTCGGCCGGAGCGGAAAACGCTTTTCATTAAAACGTCTCCGTTGCTTTTGAAACGTCTGCGGCTCTCTCCACGTCTCGCGGCGGTATCGTGAGTAGATGGGTTTTTGTAACCGGCGACGAAAGAGTGTATCCGATGTCTCCGAACCGCCCTGTCCTCCTCGCGGTCCTGGCCCTGCTCGTCGCGGCACCGGCGACACAGGCGGTCGCCGCGGGGTCGCTCGGAACCGACTCTGGGGCCGTTCCCGACCGCGCCCTCGAGTCCGGCGCCGGACCGCCGCTGGGCGCGTCGGCCGACGCCGCCGGGCTGTCGACGGACACCGCGGAACAGAACACCTCGAACTATCTCGGGATCAGCGACGGGTCCGTCGAGGCCGCCGACCACCAGCGGGTGGGGCTGAACATCGGTGGCGCCCTCCAGCGGGACGTGGCCGGTCTCCGTGGTCGGTACGCGTCGCTCACGTTCGAAGAGCGCTACGAGAACACGACGGGCGAGCGCGCGCGGTCGAGGCTCCTCCACGAGGAGGTCGAGCGCCTCGGCGAGCGCGTCCAGCGGCTCGAACTCCGTCGGAACCGGCTCATCGACGACTACAACGCCGGCGAGATCGACACCCGCGAGTTCCTGCGGGAGCTGGCGGCGCTCGACGCGACCGCCCGCGCCACCGGCGACCAGTTCGCCCGGATCCGCAGCGCGACGGGGCTCGAACTGCCCTCGGACCTGGACACGAAGATGAACAACCTCGAAGGCGACCTCCTCTCGCTACACGGGCCCGTCCGCGCCCAGCTGGGGAGCGCTATGGCGGGCGAGCGCACGTCCGTCCCCGCCTACACCGTCACGTCCCAGACGGGGACCGTCCTCTCGTCGATCGAGCGGTCGCAGTACTACCGCGAGGCCTATCTCGGCCAGAACCGCGAGCAGGTCGGCCGGGACCGG
The DNA here is from genome assembly GCF_013415885.1 of Halosimplex rubrum. Taxonomy (NCBI): domain Archaea; kingdom Methanobacteriati; phylum Methanobacteriota; class Halobacteria; order Halobacteriales; family Haloarculaceae; genus Halosimplex; species Halosimplex rubrum. The sequence continues at coordinate 348,854 of NZ_CP058910.1, read as the reverse complement.
TTCGTCACGGACGCCGACCCGAACGGGGTCGGAAACGCCATCGGGCGGATGACTCAGCTCTACCCCTGGGCGAGTTTGAACGCTCGCTCCGGACCGACGGTCGAGCCCATCGGCAACACCTCCATCTACTACGTGTCGCTGCGCCACTCCCACGGCACGCTCGACACCTACCTCGACGGACGCACGGAGTCGCCGTTCCGCGAGTTACAGACCAAGCCCCTCGAAAACACGCCCCTGACCGCCACGACCAACACGAGCCAGGGCGTCGAACTGACCGTCAATCGCACGCACGCGACCGGCCCGATGCAGATCGTGGTCAGGGACAACTTGACCGGCGACGCCCTCGCCGCGAACGTCACGATCAACGGCGACGACGTGGGGTCGACCGGCGACGACGGGCGCCTCTGGACGCTCACCCCGAAACAGGCCGTCCGCATCGAAGTGACGACTGCCGGCGGCCGGACCGTCCGCGAACGGTTCTTCGCCAACTGACGAACCCCGCGCTCGCTCCGCTCGCGGCTCGGTCCACTCGCCGTTCGCCGTCCGCGGTCCTCACTTCGTTCGGACCGCGCTCCGCCCGCGAGCCGACTACTCGGGCACGTCGGCGACGGTCGTGATCGCGACCTCGGGGCTGTAGGAGGAACCTGCATCCACCTTTTTCTCCTCGGGTATCCTCGATCGCTTCGCTCGCTCCGGGTACCGCTCGTCGAAAAACGTGGGTGAAAAGCGCTCGCTCCGCTCACGGCTCGGTCCACTCGCCGTTCGCCGCCGCGGTCCTCACTTCGTTCGGACCACGCTCCGCTCGCGAGCGACTATTCGGGCACGTCGGCGACGGTCGTGATCGCGACCTCGGGGCTGTAGGAGGGGCCCATCGTCACGTGGCGGAACCGCTCGTAGCCGGCTTCGCGGAACATCCGGTCGGCTTCGTCCTCGCCGTAGAACAGCATGAAGGCGTCGGCGAGCTTCTGGAAGACGGTGTTGGAGGGGTAGTTCGGGCCGACGATGAGGACCTGCCCGCCGGGCTTGGCGATGCGGCGACACTCCGCCAGCGCGGCGACGGGGTCGGGCCAGTACTCGATCGAGCCCGAGGACCACACCACGTCGAAGGTGTCGTCTTTGAACGGCAGGCGCTCGGCGTCGCCGCGGTAGAAGCTGACGGGGTCGCGCTTGCCGAGTTTCTCCCAGGCCTTCTCCATCTGGTGGACGCTCTGGTCCAGGCCGTGGACGTCGTCGGTGTGTTCGAGGATGCCTTCGGTGCCGAAGCCGGTGCCACAGCCCACGTCGAGGACGCGGTCGTCGGGGCCGATGTCCAACAGATCCAGCGCCTCCGTCCGCATCTCCTCGGTCCAGATGAACGGGTTGACCTGGTCGTACACCTTCGAGAGGTACTTGTAGAAGATCCGGGCGCGCGTCTTGTCCTGGACGGCCATTGGCGGTGGTTGGGTCCAGATCGGCATAGTTCCCCCGTTTTCCGACGCTTCGCGCGGAGCGGGTCGGTCCCGTTCGCCCGACCCCGCGGGCGGTCCGGCTCTCCAGCGTGGTCGTGTGGGCGCGTTTCGGGACGTTCGACCGGGGACACTTCGCAACTACCAAATAGGCCCTGAACGGATCTCCCCACGATTAGCAAATGCCAAGGCCAGAGGTTCTCGACCGAGTCAAAGACGCCGAACAGGAGGCGGACGAGATCGTCGCCGAGGCCGAGGAGGACGCCGAGGAGACGATCGCCGAGGCCCGCGAGCGGGCCGACGAGATCCGCGAGCAGGCCCGCGAAGCGGCCGACGCGGAGGCCGAAGAGCGTCTCGAGGACGCGCGCGAAGAGATCGAGACCGAGCGCGAACGCATCCTCGAAGAGGGTGCCGAGGAGCGTGAGGCGCTCGAGGCGCGCGCCGAGGAACGCGAGGAGGCGGTCGTCGAGTACGTCGTGACACAGTTCGAGGAGGCGGTGAATGTTCAGACCTAAGCGAATGAGCAAGGTGTCCGTGACGGGCTCGAAAGCCGTCATGGACGACGTCATCGAGACCGTCCACGACCTGCACCTCGTCCACTTCACCGACTACGACGGCCGCTGGGAGGGCTTCGACAACGGCAACCCCATGGAGGGGGGCGACGAGGCTTCCGAGAAACTCGTCACCGTCCGCTCGCTCAAGAGCATCCTCGGCGTCGAGCCCGAGGACGCCGGCCCCAGCCGGATCGTCACCGACGAGACCCTCGAGACGGAGCTCGAAGAGATCCGGACCGAGGCCAACGAGCTCGACGACGAACGCACCGAGACCGAGAGCGAGCTCCGCGAGGTCGAGGAGGAGATCGCCGCGATGGACCCCTTCGCGACGCTGGGCATCGACCTGGACCTGCTGTGGGGCTACGATTCGCTCTCGGTCGCGGTCGGCGAGGGCAGCGCCGACGGCGTCGAGCGGGCCCTGGCCGACCTGGACGTCGCGACGCAGGTGTTCGCCGAGGACGGCGTCGTCGCCGCGTTCGCGCGGACCGACGAGGACACCCTCCAGAGCGCGGTCGTCGAGGCCGATTTCACCGCCATCGACGTTCCCCACGAGGAGGGCGACCCGCAGGACGTGCTCGCCGAGCTCGAACACCGCGAGCAGAAACTGGAGTCGAAGCTCGATACGGTCGAAGACCGGCTCGAGGAACTGCGTTACGACGTGGCCGGCTTCCTGCTGGCCGCCGAGGAGAAGCTCTCGATCCGCGCCCGGAAGGCGGAGGCGCCGCTCTCCTTTGCGACGACCGAGAACGCCTTCGTCGCCGAGGGGTGGATCCCGAGCGAGCGGGCCGACGAGTTCGAGCGCGCGCTGGCCGACGCCGTCGACGACCACGTCGACGTCGAGGAGCTCGAGGTCGCCGAGTACGACCGCCACGGCCACGCCGCGACGACCGAAGCGGTCGACCACACGCCCGAGGCCACCGGTGCCGGCACCGGCGGCGTCGAGGAGGAAGGGGCGACCGCTGCGGCCGACGAGGACGAGGCCGAACCGCAGACGGCCCGGACGGACGGCGGAACGGTCACGATGGGCGGCGACGACGACCCGCCGGTCATCCAGGACAACGGAGTGAGCCAGCCGTTCGAACTCCTCACGAAGGCCGTCGGCCGACCCAACTACTCGGAGTTCGACCCCACGCTCATCCTCTTTCTGACCTTCCCGCTGATGTTCGGGTTCATCATCGGTGACGTGGGCTACGGGCTGATCTACACCGGGGTCGGCTACTACATGATCCGGAACTACGACTCGGACGCGTTCAAGAACTTCGGCGTCATCACCGCGGTCTGCGGCGTCGCGACGGCGATATTCGGGTTCCTCTACGGCGAGATATTCGGTCTGCATCTGGTCGCCTCGCAGTTCTGGGAGGGTGTCGTCGGGCTCAACCACGCGCCCATCGAGAAGGGCCTCTCGCCGGCGACGAGCTACTGGGCCAACACCTGGTTCCTCGTCACCGCACTCTTTGGCCTGCTGCACCTCAACACCGCGTACGTGCTGGAGTTCGTCGAGAACGTCTCGCTGCACGGCGTGAAGGAAGCGATCCTCGAGACGGGGTCGTGGATACTGGCGCTCAACGGGCTGTGGATCTTCATCTTCAGCCGCCTGTTCGACGGCGCCAAGCCCGACCTGCTGTTCGAGACGTTCGACGAGGGACACGCGGCCGCCTTCGAACTGGGCTTCGCCGGGTTCCCCGCCGAGATCGGCTGGGTCGGCCTCGGCATGGTCGGCCTCGGCATGGCACTGCTGGCCATCGGGCCGGTCCACGAACTCATCGAGATCCACGTCGTGCTGGCTCACACCCTGTCGTACCTGCGGATCGCCGCGGTCCTCCTGGCGAAGGCCGGCATGGCCTTCGCGGTGAACCTCCTGTTCTGGGGGGCCTACGAGATCCCGACCGAGTACGGCGCCGAGTGGCACTTCATGCTCACCTACGGCCCGGAGTACGCCCTCGAACACTACGAGGGCGCGGCGATCCTCTTCCCGGGGATGGTCCACATGGGCCCGGCGATGGCGGTCTTCGGCGTGTTCGTCCTGATCGTCGGGAACCTCGTCGTGCTGATCCTGGGGGTCACCTCCTCGGGCATCCAGTCGATCCGCCTGGAGTTCTTCGAGTTCTTCGAGAAGTTCTACGAGGGCAACGGCACGGCCTACCAGCCGTTCGGGACCGAGCGGACCTACACCGCCGACGACCAGTCCTGAGCCGCCCGCGCTTTCGCTCTCCGCGTTCGCCGACACGCAGCGAGTGGCGACGCCGATCGGTCGGTGACCGGCGCCGTTCGGCGGCCGGGGCCGCCCCACCGGAGAGAGTGATCCTTGGAAACGGTTGGCGTGGGTTTGTATTCGGTTGATTTGGGAAGCTTTATGCCCACGATAGAGCAATTCGACCGTGTACGGAACGGAACCGTCGCGACACACCCTATACAACAATGATCGACACTCTCGCACTCGCACTGCAGCAGGCGTCCAGTAGTCCCGCACTCACACCCAAGGCGGCCGCGGCGATCGCCGTCGGTCTCGGCGCGCTCGCGACCGGTTACGCCCAGCGTGGTATCGGTTCCGCAGCCATCGGGGCTGTCGCCGAGGACGATGACATGTTCGTGCAGGCGCTGATCTTCACGGCCCTGCCCGAGACGCTGATCATTATCGCGTTCGTCACCATCTTCATCGTCCCGTCGGCTTACTGACCGCACCGAACTTTACTATCACACATGAGCCTCGATACAGTCGTAGAGGACATTCGAGACGAGGCCCGCGCACGTGCGGAGGAGATTCGGGCCGACGCCGAGGCACAGGAAGACGAACTCATCTCGGAGGCCGAAACCGACGCCGAGGCCATCCGCGAGGAGCGCGCCCAGGAGGTCGAGGCCACGATCGAACAGGAGCGCGAGCAGATGCTGTCGAGCGCGAACCTCGAGGCCAAACAGGAGCGTCTCGGCGCCCGCCGCGACGTGCTCCAGGAGGTCCGCGCGGCCGTCGAAGCCGAGCTGGCCGACCTCGACGGCGAGCGCCGCGAGGAGCTGACGCGGACCCTGCTCGACGCCGCCAGCGAGGAGTTCGACGACGGCGACGACGTGCGCGTGTACGGTCGCGCCGACGACGAGGAGCTGCTGGCCGACCTCGCCGAGGAGTACGGCTACGAGTTCGCCGGCGAGCGCGAGTGTCTCGGCGGCGTCGTCGTCGAGAGCGACACCTCGCGGGTCCGGGTGAACAACACGTTCGACTCGGTGCTGGAGGACGTCTGGGAGGACGAACTCCGGGAGATCAGCACCCGCCTGTTCGAAGACCAATGAGCGCGCCCGACTACGAGACCAGCAACTACGAGTACGTCAACGCCCGAGTGCGGTCCCGTCGGGCGTCGCTGTTCGACAGCGACGACTACCGGAAGCTGATCCGCATGGGGCCGGGCGAGATCGCCCGCTTCATGGAGGAGTCGGAGTACGAGACCGAGATGAACCGGCTCGGCGCCCGTCACGACGGGGTCGACCTCATCGAGTACGCGCTGAACCAGAACCTCGCCAAGCACTTCGAGGACCTGCTGCGGTGGTCGGAGGGGCGACTGTACGACTACGTCGTCCGGTACCTCCGGAAGTTCGACGCGTGGAACGTCAAGACGGTCCTGCGCGGCGTCTACTCGGGCGCCGAGGCGGCCGACGTAGAGGACGACCTCATCCGCGCGGGCGAGTTCTCCGAGGACCTGCTACGACGGCTGGTCGAGGCCGAGTCCGTCGACGACATCGTCGCCGCGCTGGAGGGCACCATCTTCGGCGAGTCCCTCGAGGCGGCCATGGAAGACTACGAGGACACCGGACTGTTGGTGCCGCTGGAGAACGCGGTCGACCGGCGGTTCTACGAGACGCTCATCGAGGGGCTGCCGACCAACCCGAACCGTCCGACCCAGCTGTACGTGCAGTTCCTGCGAGCGGAGATCGACTTCCGGAACGTCCGGAACGTCCTCCGGCTCGCCCGCACCGAGACGGATATGGACCCGGCGGAGTACTTCATCGAGGGCGGCCGGCTGTTCGACGCCGAGGAGCTGCGCCAGCTGGTCGACGACGAGGCGGCGCTGGTCGAGCGGATCCGCGACAGCACCTACGGCGACGACCTCGACGAGGCGCTGCGCGTGCTCGACGAGGCCGACAGCCTCATCGAGTTCGAGCACGCGCTCGACGCGGCGCTGCTGGCGTACGCCGACACGCTTTCCAACCGCTATCCCCTATCCGTCTGTCCGGTGCTGTCGTACGTACTCGCCAAGGAGCGGGAGATCAACAACATCCGCGCGGTCGCGCGCGGCCGAGAGGCGGGTCTCTCGCCGGAGCAGATCCGGGACGAACTGGTGGTACAATGAGCCAGGAGATCGCCGTCGTCGGCAGCCCGGACTTCACGACCGGTTTCCGACTCGCCGGGGTGCGGGAGTTCGCGGACGTGCCCGACGACGACAAGGACGAACAGCTCGACGACGCGGTCCGGGAGATGCTGGACGACGACGACGTGGGCATCCTCGTGATGCACGACGAGGATCTGGACCACCTCTCCCGGGGCGTCCGTTCGGACGTCGAAACGAGCGTGGAGCCGGTGCTGGTCACCCTCGGTGGCGAGGCCGGGTCCAGCGGACTGCGCGAGCAGATCAAACGCGCCATCGGCATCGACCTGATGGAGGAAGACTAACATGAGCCAAGCAACAGACACGACCGTTCGCGAGGACGGCGTCATCGAGAGCGTGTCGGGGCCGGTCGTCACGGCCAAGAACCTCGACGCGAAGATGAACGACGTCGTCTACGTCGGCGAAGAGGGACTGATGGGCGAGGTCATCGAGATCGAGGGAGCGATTACGACGATCCAGGTCTACGAGGAGACCTCCGCGGTCGCCCCGGGCGAACCCGTCGAAGGGACGGGCTCGCCGCTGTCGGTCGACCTCGGGCCGGGCATGCTGGACTCCATCTACGACGGCGTCCAGCGCCCGCTCGACGTCCTCGAAGACAAGATGGGGTCGGCGTTCCTCGACCGGGGCGTCGACGCCCCCGGTATCGACCTCGAGAAGACCTGGGAGTTCACCCCCGAAGTCTCCGAGGGCGACGAGGTCGAGGCCGGCGACATCGTCGGCGTCGTCCCCGAGACGCCCAGTATCGACCACAAGGTGATGGTGCCGCCCGACTACGAGGGCGGCGAAGTCGTCGCCATCGAGTCGGGCAACTTCACCGTCGAGGAGACGGTCGCCGAACTCGACAACGGCGAGGAAGTCCAGATGCGCCAGGAGTGGCCGGTCCGCTCGGCCCGACCGACCGAGGACAAGCAGACGCCGACGGAGCCGCTCACGTCGGGCCAGCGCATCCTCGACGGCCTGTTCCCGCTCGCGAAGGGCGGGACGGCCGCGATCCCGGGGCCGTTCGGCTCCGGCAAGACCGTCACCCAGCAGTCCCTGGCGAAATTCGCCGACGCCGACATCGTCGTCTACATCGGCTGTGGCGAGCGGGGCAACGAGATGACGGAGGTCATCGACGACTTCCCGGAGCTTCCGGACCCCCAGACCGGCAACGCGCTGATGGCCCGGACCTGCCTCATCGCCAACACCTCGAACATGCCCGTCGCCGCCCGAGAGTCCTGCGTGTACACGGGGATCACCATCGCGGAGCACTACCGCGACATGGGCTACGACGTGGCGCTGATGGCCGACTCCACCTCGCGGTGGGCCGAGGCCATGCGCGAGATCTCCTCGCGCCTCGAGGAGATGCCCGGCGAGGAGGGCTACCCCGCGTACCTGGCCGCCCGCCTGTCGCAGTTCTACGAGCGGGCCGGCTACTTCGACAACATCAACGGCACCGAGGGCTCCATCTCGGCGATCGGGGCCGTCTCGCCGCCCGGCGGTGACTTCTCCGAGCCGGTCACCCAGAACACGCTGCGCATCGTCAAGACGTTCTGGGCGCTGGACTCTGACCTGGCGGAGAAACGTCACTTCCCGGCGATCGACTGGAACGATTCGTACTCGCTGTACCGGGACCAGCTGGACCCGTGGTTCGAGGACAACGTCGCCGACGACTGGCCCGAGCAGCGCCAGTGGGCGATCGACATCCTCGACGAGGACGGCGAACTGCAGGAGGTCGTCCAGCTCGTCGGCAAGGACGCCCTGCCCGAAGACCAGCAGCTGACGCTGGAAGTCGCCCGCTTCATCAAGGAGGCGTGGCTCCAGCAGAACGCGCTGCACGACGTCGACCGCTACTGCCCGCCGGAGAAGACCTACCGGATCCTCGGCGCGATCCGGACGTTCAACGACGAGGCGATCGACGCCCTCGACGCGGGCGTCCCGATCGACGAGATCACGGGCATCGACGCCGCGCCGCGCCTGAACCGCATCGGCACGACGCCCGACGACGAGGTCGACGAGTTCGTCGACGACCTCGAAGACGACATCGCGGAACAACTGCGCTCCCTGTACTAACGATGAAAGAATACCAGACAATCACGGAAATCAGCGGCCCGCTGGTCCACGTCGAGACCGACGAGCCGATCGGCTACGACGAGATCGTCGAGATCGAGACCGGCGACGGCGAGACCCGCCGCGGTCAGGTGCTCGACTCCTCGTCGGACCACGTCGCCATCCAGGTGTTCGAAGGCACCGAAGGCATCGACACGGACTCGTCGGTCCGGTTCCTCGGCGAGACGATGAAGATGCCCGTCACCGAGGACCTGCTCGGACGGGTGCTGGACGGCTCCGGGAACCCGATCGACGGCGGCCCGGACATCGTCCCCGACGAGCGACGCGACATCGTCGGCGAAGCGATCAACCCCTACTCCCGGGAGTACCCCGAGGACTTCATCCAGACGGGCGTGTCGGCCATCGACGGCATGAACACGCTCGTCCGCGGCCAGAAGCTCCCGATCTTCTCGGGGTCGGGCCTGCCGCACAACGACCTGGCCCTGCAGATCGCCCGTCAGGCCTCCGTCCCGGAGGAAGAGGGCGACGGCGGCGACGACGAGGACACCGAGTTCGCGGTGATCTTCGGCGCGATGGGTATCACCGCCGAGGAGGCCAACGAGTTCATGGACGACTTCGAGCGCACGGGCGCGCTCGAACGCTCGGTCGTCTTCATGAACCTCGCGGACGACCCCGCCGTCGAGCGGACGGTCACGCCGCGACTGGCCCTGACCACCGCCGAGTACCTCGCCTTCGACAAGGGCTATCACGTCCTGGTCATCCTGACGGACATGACCAACTACTGTGAGGCGCTGCGCGAGATCGGCGCCGCGCGCGAGGAGGTCCCGGGCCGTCGTGGCTACCCGGGGTACATGTACACCGACCTCGCCCAGCTCTACGAGCGGGCCGGCCGAATCAAGGGTCAGGAGGGCTCCATCACGCAGATCCCGATCCTGACGATGCCCTCGGACGACATCACCCACCCGATCCCGGACCTGACGGGGTACATCACGGAGGGGCAGATTCTCGTCGACCGCGACCTCAACAGCCAGGGCATCCAGCCGCCGATCGACCCGCTGCCGTCGCTGTCGCGCCTGATGGACGACGGGATCGGCGAGGGACTCACTCGCGGCGACCACGGTGGCGTCTCCGACCAGCTGTACGCCGCCTACGCGGAGGGTGAGGACCTGCGCGACCTCGTGAACATCGTCGGTCGCGAGGCGCTCTCGGAGCGCGACAACAAGTACCTCGACTTCGCCGAGGAGTTCGAGGAGGAGTTCATCGAGCAGGGGTACGGCACCGACCGCGACATCGACGACACGCTGGACATCGGCTGGGATCTGCTCTCGATGCTCCCGAAAGAGGAGCTCAACCGCATCGACGAGGAGAACATCGACGAGTACTACCGCGAGGACGTCGAGGCCGAAGTCGCCGCCGACTGACGCGCTCGCCGACGCACTTTTTCGGGTCGCCGCTCGCCCAGTGGCGAGACCGCACTCGAGGGGACCGGGTTGCGGTCGGGGGCGGGCCACGGTTCCGCGCGAGGACAACGCTCTTGGCGGCCCGACCGGTACTCCGGGACATGACTCGCTCCACTGCGGGGCCGCGGGTCCTCTACGTCGACCCCGACGACGAGCGCGCGGCGCCGGTCGTCGACGCGCTCCGCGACGCGGGCTACACGCCCGAGCGCGCCAGGGACGCGGCGGCGGCGCTGGACGCGGTCGCCACCGACCCCCCGGCCGCCGTCGTCAGCGAGCGGCGGCTGCCCGACGGGTCGGGGCTGGACCTGCTGGCCGACGTTCGCGACCGGACCGAGGACCTACCATTTCTCGTCTTCACCGCGGTCGGCGACGAACACCTGGCCAGCGACGCCATCGCCGCCGGAGTGACCGACTACGTGCCCCGCGACCCGCCGGAGAAGCAACTGGGCGCGCTGGTCGACGCCCTCGACGCGGCGATCGAGGCGGGCGACCGCCGCTTTGCCGAAGTCACCGAGGAGCTGAAAGACCGGGCGATGGACGAGGCGCCGGTGGGGATCACGATCGCCGACGGGAAACGGCGGGACACGCCGCTGATCTACATCAACGAGGCCTTCGAGGAGCTGACCGGCTACGAGACGGCCGACGTGCTGGGTCGCAACTGCAACTTCATGCAGGGCGACGACTCGGCGGAGTCGGAGATCGCCGCGATGGCGACGGCGATCGACGCGGGCGAGCCCGTCACCGCCGAACTGGTCAACTACACCGACGACGGCGAGCGCTTCTGGAACCGCGTCCACATCGCGCCGGTCCGCGATTCGACCGGCGAGGTGACCCACTACGTGGGGTTCCAGGAGGACGTAACCGAGCGCGTCGAGGCCGAGCGGGAGGCCCAGCGCCAGGCCGAGCGGGCCAGGGCCGAGCGCGAGAAAGTCGAGGCGCTGCTCGACCGGCTGGACGGGCTGGTGACGGACGTGACGAGCGAACTGCTGAGCGCGGGGAGCCGCTCGGCGGTCGAGCGGGCGGTGGCCGACCGGCTGGTCGAGACCGAGGAGTACGCGCTGGCGTGGGTCGGCGAGGCCGAGCCCGCGACCGACACCATCCGTCCGGGGACGTGGGCGGGCGTCGCGGACCCGCCGGATATCGACCTCCCGACGGACGGCGAGGACCCGGCGGCGAGGGCGGCCCGGACCGGCGACGCGCAGTTCGTCGTCGCCGACGCGGTCCCGTCGGTCTACGACGGGCTGGTCGACGGCGGGGCGGGCGGGCTGGCCGCCCTGCCGCTGCAGTACGGCGACGTGAGCTACGGCGTCCTCGTCGTCGGCCTCCGGACCGGCGCCGACCTGCCCGAGCCCGAACAGCGCGTGCTCGCGGCGGTCGCACAGTCGACCGCGATGGCGCTGCACGCCCTGACCTCCCAGCGGCTGCTCGGCTCGGACGACGTGACGGAGCTGGCGTTCTCGCTGACCGGCGAGGACCCCTTTTTCGTCGGGCTCTCGGCCGCCCTCGACGCCGAGTTCGTCCACACCGGCACCGTCACGCGCGAGGCCGGGGCGACGACGTTCTTCTTCGAGACGGACGCCGAGCCGGAGGCGGTCGTCGAGGCCGCGAGCGCCCGCGAGGACGTGACCGCGTGTACGCCGGTGACGACGAGCGACGGGCGCTCGGTCGTCGAGTTCACCGTGGGGGAGTCGCCGCTGGTCGACCTCCTGGTCGACCGGGGCGGACGGGTCGCCGCGATGTCGGCGGCGGGCGGCACCGGCGACCTGACCGTCGAGATCCCCCCGGAGGCCCAGCCGCGGACGGTCGTCGAGGTCGTCGAGGACCGGATCGACGGCGCGGACCTGTCGGCCTACCGCGAGCACGAGCGCCCGGCCGAGAGCCGCCAGGACGTGCGCGCTCGCATCGACGACCGGCTCACCGACCGCCAGTCGACCGCGCTCCAGACCGCCATCGTCGGCGGCTTCTTCGAGTGGCCCCGCGAGACCAACGGGGAAGATCTCGCCGCCGCCATGGACATCGGCCGCTCGACGTTCCACCAGCACCTCCGGGCCGCCCAGCGGAAGGTCTTCGAAGAACTGTACGGGTAGCCATCGCTCGCACACACGGCTGTTTTTATACCGGAGACGCAGCCGAATGCGTCCCGCCGTCGGCATCGGAATCGACCCGGATTTAGCGATCGGGCGAGTGACGACGATTGAGCCCTCTTCTAGAGAGTGTTTGTGACTCTCACGCGCAGTTGTCACGGCTCTCCAACTAGTTGGGTATCTTTCTTTTGGGGCAAAAATCCCCAGTGTCTACTGTAGTCATGCCATCACCAGGGAGCGAACAAATTTGGCTGTGGATCGGGACGATAGGGATGTTCCTGGGTATGCTGTACTTCATCGCCCGCGGTTGGGGCGAGGAGGACCAGAAGCGCCAGGAATTCTACATCGTGACGATACTGATCACGGCGATCGCGGGGGTGAACTACCTCGCGATGGCCACCGGCTTCGGGCTGACGACGGTCACCGTCGCCGGCGAGGAGCTCAGCATCTACTGGGCGCGGTACACCGATTGGTTGTTCACGACGCCGCTGTTGCTGATCGACCTGGGACTGTTGGCGCGGGCCAACCGCAACCAGCTGACGACGCTGGTCAGCCTCGACGCGCTGATGATCGGTACCGGCGCGATCGCGACGCTGGCCGGCGGGAACTTCGTGGCGGCCGGCCTCGACGACGGCGCCCGCCGGCTGGTCTGGTGGGGTATCAGCACCGGCTTCCTGCTGGTGTTGCTGTATTTCCTGTTCGGGACGCTCACCGAGCAGGCCCAGGAGCTGGGTAGCGACGTCGGTGCGAAGTTCGCACAGTTACGCAACCTGATCGTCGCGGTCTGGCTGGTCTACCCGGTGTGGTGGCTGGCCGGTACCGAGGGGCTGGGGCTGCTCCCCGAAGTCAGCGGGAGCGTCCTGTTCGTCGAGACAGCCGGGTTCATGGTACTCGACCTGGTCGCGAAGGTCGGCTTCGGGTTCCTGCTGCTGTCGAGCCGGCAGGTCCTCGACGACGTGTCCGCCGCGAGCGGCACCGGCGCGGCCGCGACCGCCGACGACTGACGACGAGCCGCTACGGCGACCGAACGCGGTCGCCGCGCACCGAGCCGCAGCCGACACGACGCCGCTCGACGTCGACCTGGTGGTAGCCGAGCCGGCCCGCCCCCGCGGGCCGTCGTCGCAGCCGAACAGTATCACGGCCGAGAATCGGCCCGAACCGACTACGGTCGCGGTTTCCGGAGATCGACTCGATGAGCTCGTTGACTTACGTCCAGTTCCACGCGCTGTACGTGTTGCCCGTCCTAGCGGCGCTGACGGCGACGGCTCACCACCGTCGCGACAGTGTCAACTGGCGGGTCGGCGCGGCGGGACTGGCGGTCGTGACGGTGCTCGCGGTCGCCTACACGATGCCGTGGGACCGCCTGCTCATCTCGATGGGCGTGTGGTCCTACGGCTCGGGGACGGTCGCGGGTCGCCTGTGGGGTGTCCCCTACGAGGAGATCGCCTTCTTCGTCCTCCAGCCCGCGCTCACGACGCTGTGGACGCTGCACGTCGCCGGCCCGATCCTCGAAGGCGTCACCCACACGCGGCGCGAGCGCCTCCTCGGGGCCGCGGCGGGCCTCGCCGTCGGCGCCGTCGGACTCCTCGCGCTGACCGCGCCGGCGACGACGTATCTCGGCGCGATCCTCGCGTGGGCGGGTCCGGTGCTGGCGCTGCAGTGGGCGGTCGGCTGGCGGTATCTCTGGGGCGCCCGCGCCCGCGTCGCCGTCGCCGTGATGGTCCCGTCGGCGTACCTCTGGGCGGTCGACCGCCTGGCCATCCAGGCGGGCGTGTGGACCATCGCCGACACCTACACCACGGGACTGGCGGTCGCCGGCCTCCCGGTCGAGGAGATGCTGTTTTTCGTCGTGACGAACTGCTTCGTCGTCCAGGGAGTCGTCCTGTTCCGCTGGGTGGTCCACCGATGGCGCTAGCCCGCGACCGGGCCGACGACCGCGTCCCGCCGGCCGCCCGCGCGCCCCTGCGCGCGCTCGCGGTCTGGATACCGTGGATCCCCGTCGCCGCCGCGACGCTCGCGTTCGCCGGCGGCCTGTCGGTCCCGCCGACGTGGCGCTACGCCCCGCTGGTCGTCAGCGTCGTCGCCTTCGGCCTGCCCCACGGCGCCGTCGACTGGGCGGCGCTCCCCCGGGCGGCGACCGGGCGACTCGCCCCCCGGTGGCTCGCGGTCGTCGGCGTCGTCTACCTGCTCGGCGGCGGCGCCTACGCCGTCGCGTGGTTCACGGTACCGCTGGCCGCCGCGGTCGCCTTCCTCGCGCTGACGTGGTTCCACTGGGGCCAGGGCGAGATCCACCCGCTCCGGGAACTGCTGGACGCCGACCACCTCGACGCGCGGTGGCGGCGCGCGCTGACGCTGGCCGTCCGCGGCGCGCTGCCGATGGGCGTCCCGCTGCTCGCCTTCCCGGACCGCTACCGCGCGGTCCTGACCTCCTTCGTCGCCCCCTTCGGCGGGTCGGTGCCCGCCTGGCCGTTTACGACCGACGCGCGGCTGGCGCTCGGCGCGGCGCTGGCGGCGCTGACGCTCGCGACACTCGCGGTCGGCTATCGGGCGGCCGGCCACCGACGCGGGTGGGCGGTCGACGCCGGCGAAACGCTCCTCCTGTGGGCCTACTTCCTCGTCGTCCCGCCCGTGTTCGCCGTCGGGCTGTACTTCTGTTGCTGGCACGCCCCCCGTCACGTCGCGCGCGTCCTCACGCTGGACGACCGGGCGGTCGCCGCGCTCGAAGGCGGCCGGCTCGCGCCCGCGCTCGGCCGGTTCGCCCGAGAGGCCGCACTCCCGACGCTCGTCGCGCTGGTCGGCTGTGGGGCACTGTGGTGGGCGGCGCCGGCGCCCGAACCCACGCTGGCGGGTGCGACCGGCGTCTACCTCGTGGCTATCGCCGTGCTGACGCTGCCCCACGTGGTCGTCGTGACGTGGCTCGACCGGATCGCGGGGTACTGGTAGCGAGGCGCGACCGGAGTGCCATCGCTCGTTCGGCGGCGCTCGTTCCGTTCGACCCCGCGGCTCACGGCGCTTCGCGCCGTTCGCTTCCTGAGGTCTCGCTACGCTCGACCTCGCTCCGACTGAAAACGGTTAACTGCCTACGCCGACAACCGGGGATCAAATGGCCGAGGACGTCAAACCCACTCGCAAGGAGCTCATGCGGATCGAGGAGCGCATCGAGCTCTCCGAGCGCGGGCACGACACGCTGGAGCAGAAACGCGACGGCCTCATCATGGAGTTCATGGACATCCTCGACGAGGCCCAGGACGTTCGCGCGGACCTCGACGAGAAGTACGAGGAGGCCCAGAACGCGATCAACATGGCCCGCGCGCTCGACGGCGACGTCGCAGTGCGGGGCGCGGCCGCCGCGCTCAAGGAACACCCCGAGCTGACCACCGAGTCCAAGAGCGTCATGGGCGTCTACATCCCCCAGATCGACTCGACGAAGGTCTCCAAGAGTCTCGACGAGCGGGGCTACGGCGTCCTCGGCACTAGCGCCCGCATCGACGAGGCCGCCGAGGCCTACGAGGAGCTGCTCGACCAGATCATCCTCGCCGCCGAGGTCGAGACGGCGATGAAGAAGATGCTCGACGAGATCGAGACCACCAAACGGCGCGTCAACGCCCTGGAGTTCAAGCTGCTGCCCGAACTGCGTGCCAACGAGGAGTACATCGAGCAGAAGCTCGAGGAGCAGGAGCGCGAGGAAATCTTCCGCATGAAGAAGATCAAAGACAAGAAGGAACGCGAGGAGGCCGCCGAAGAAGCCGAGGAGGAGGAAGACGAAGCAGAGCAGGCCGTCCCGGCCGACGACTGAGGCCGCCGCCCACCCGTTTTCCAGCGCCGTCTCCGTTCTCTCCCCCGGCAGCGTTTAGTCACGCCCGCGCGCACGCACGAACGTGACCTGTCCCGACTGCGGCGCGCCGACGCTCGCCTTCGCCGTCCCCGAGCAGTACCGCGACGCCCTGCCCGGCGAGAGCCCCGGCGCCGAGATCTGCACCCGCTGTCTCGTCCTTCGACCGGTCGCCGACCCGCCCGCCGAGGTGCCCGACTTCACGACGGTCGGCGACGCCGTCCCGTCGAACGACGAGGCGGCGGTCCCGTTCGTGCTCATGGTCGGGCTGATCCCGTCGCTGGCGACCAACCGCGCGGAGATCTCCGAGCTACTGGCGAGCGTCGAGCGCGCCGGTACCGACCCGCTACTCGCGCTCGACCGCCTCGCCGACGACCCGAGCGTCGACGCCGAGGCGGACCTGCGGGCGCGCCGACGGCAGCTCGAACAGTTGCTGTGACCGTGCTGTCCGGCGATCCAACCCCTGGTAGGCCATGCTTTCCGCTCGCTCTCCCCGGACGCCTACTCTGTTAGGTACACCGCATTTACATCACGGGGTCGTACTAGATATCGCGGCATCGACGCCAGGTGCCGCCGCGACGACACGTAGGACCCGTCGTCGTCTCCCCCCAATCCCCCCTAACCACCAGCACCCATTTCGCGTCGCCGGTGGTGGCCCGACGGAGGCACTCCCCCCCCCGCCTCCCGGGTACGCCGGCGACACTCTCTCTCTCGCTCGATACCGACCGGTTACTCGCGAGTCGCTCGACCGTCGGCCGTCCGCGGACGGCACCGCGGCTGGTCGGTCGGAAAATCGACGGAGAACCGGTGAGCGACGCGGGATCTAGACGCCAGTGGAGTACCGCAGGATGCCGGCGATGCCACCGAACGCCGAGAGGAGCTGTTCGCCCTTCTCGAAGTCCGTCGAGACGAAGTAGGTCTCGGTGCCGCGCTGGTCGGCGAGCGTCATGAGGTGGTCGATGGCGTCCTCGCGCTCGCCGTCCATCTCCTCGCCGCAGCGATCACAGGCCCGGTCGTCGTCGAGGCTCTCGGTCTGTCCGAGCAGTTCCCGCTCGGTGTGGCCCTCCGGACAGTCGTAGATAGCCACGTCCTGACGGAGGTCCTCGCTGAGCAGCAGCGTCTCGACGGCGCCCATGTTGAGGTTCTCGCGGGTGGGACCGAAGCCGTAGGTCGCCTGGTCGCCGTCGTGGAGTTCGTCGAAGAACTGCTCCATGTACTTCTTGTCCTGGAGCATCTCGTGCTCGTCGAGCACGTCCTGGGCGGCGTCGACGAGGTCGTGCAGGCCGGACTCGTCGGTGTAAGCCACGTCGAACTTCCCGAGGACCATGTCGCCGAGTTCGTGGTGGAGGTAGTCGCCGTCGAGGAACTCGTCTTTGGTCGGCGAGGGGCCGCCGACGAGGATGCCGTCCATCTCGTGGCGTTCGTCGACGAAGAGGTCGTTGGCCATCCCCGCGACCTCCTGGTAGAAGTTGTCGATCGCTTCGAGGCGCAGTCGGGCGAATCGCTGGGCGGACTGACCACCTTTGCGCTGCTTGCCCGGCACGAGCGAGGAGGCGGACTTGACGGGCTCGACGCGCTTGCCGCGCAGCCAGCCGACGTTGGCCTCGCGTCGGTCGAGGACGATCAGGCCGAACAGGCCCTTGTCGGCGAGCATCTCCTCGAGCGGTTCGGTGAGGAAATCGGAGTCGCAGTGGTAACGGAACGACTCGATGGGCTGGGGCGGGCTCTCCAGCGTGCGGGTGATCATCTCCGAGCGGCCGCCGCCGGTGTCGATCGACCCCGAGAAGACGACCATCCCATTGTCCGGCGGGTAGGTGTCGTAGTAGCGCAGCCGGTCCTTGATGGAGGTCAGGGCGTCCTGGACGGCCGTGCGGGTGTCCTTGGACTTGATGTTGGCCGCCTCGCTGTGCTCCTGGGTGACGTGGGCGACGACGCTGCTGACCTGGCGGTCCTCCGGGATGTAGATCGAGACCAGTTGCGTCCCCGACCCGCTGTAGCCCTTGAGCTCCTCGATGACCTTGCGGAACTCGTATTTCTGTTTGTCCGACTGTTCCTGTTGCTCACTCATTGTCCATGGTTCGGGCGCTCGGGGCTAAGTAAGTGTTGACCTCTCCGGGCGGCGGCCGCGATCCACCTCTCGAAGGCCTCGCGACCGCCTGTAACCGACCGACGAGCGTCCGACGAGCGTCGGAACGGACGGCGGCTTTATGTGGTCCCCGTGATTTGACCTAGCACAATGGCGGGCTACGTCTGTACAGTTGCCGGTGGGAAAGGTGGAGTCGGCAAGACGACGACCGCGGTCAACGTCGCGGCGGCCATGGAGGAGGAGGGCTACGACGTGGTCGTCGTCGACGCCGATCTGGGAATGGCGAACCTCGGTGCGATGCTCGGCGTCGAGCCGGAGACCAGCATTCACCAGGTCCTCGCCGGCGGTCGCGCCGTCAGCGACGCGCTCACCGACGTGCAGGGCGGGATCACGATCATCCCCGGCGAGCAGAGCCTGGAGGCGTTCGCCGACGCCGACCCCGCGAAGCTCAAGAAGGTCATCAAGACGCTGCGCAACGCCTACGACGTGGTCCTCATCGACACCGGCGCCGGCCTCAGCCACGAGACGACCGTCCCCCTCGGCCTCGCGGACGGCGTCGTCCTCATCACGACGCCCGACGACGTGGCCGTCGGCGACGCGATCAAGACGGCCGAACTCGCCGAGCGGGTCGACGGCGAGGTCATCGGCACCGTCCTCAACCGGACGACCACCGAGACCGACGTGGAGGCCATCGCCGACCGCTTCGACTCGAAGCTGCTCGCGGTGGTCCCCGACGACATCGAGGCGACCGCCGACGAGCCGCTCGTGCTCAACGCCCCGCCCAGCCCCGCCGCCGACGCCTACGTGCGGCTGACCGAGCACCTGATCGGCATCTTCTTCGAAGGCACGGAGATCGACGAGATCGAGACCGCCGTCGACCGCGACTGGTTCGTCGACGACGAGGACGACGAGGACGAAGACGACGACTCGGGCGGCCGCTTCGGGCTGTTCGGCTGACGGCAGGTTATTAGTCGCGGGCGCTCGAACGCCCGTCCAGAGCCGCGCACGCGGCTCTGGATTGGTCCATGCAACTCGACGACTTCGTCAGCGAGAACGCCCCCGACGAGGGCGGCGACTCGTTCCAACTGGAGAACAGCAAGCTGCTCGACATCGCGGTCGACGGCTCGGTGATGACCAAGGCCGGCGCGATGGTCGCCTACGAGGGCGACCTCTCGTTCACCGGCAAGTCCTCCGCAGAGGGCGGGCTCACCGGCTTCATCAAGGAGGCCGCCTCCAGCGAGGGGACGCCCGTGATGGAGGTCGAAGGCCGGGGCCACGTCTACGTGGCCGACCGGGAGAAGCGGATCCAGCTCCTCGACCTCGACGCCGGCGAGTCCATCTCGGTCAACGGCGAGGACGTGCTCGCCTTCGGGGCCGACGTGGACTACGAGATCAACACGATCGGCAGCATCGGCGGCGCCTCCGCCGCCGGGCTGACCAACGTCTTCCTCTCCGGACCGGGCACGGTCGCGGTCACGACTCACGGCGACCCGCTCGTGCTGGAGCCGCCGGTGCGGACCGACCCCGACGCGACCGTCGCCTGGAGCGCGAACCTCTCGCCGGGCATCGAGACCGACCGCAGCCTCAGCGACGCGATCGGCCAGTCCTCCGGCGAGACCTACCAGCTCGACTTCGAGGGGTCGGACGGCTTCGTCGTCGTCCAGCCCTACGAGGAAGGCCCGGGCGGGCAGTGACGCCCCGGCGATAGACACGAACGGGGCCGACCGAGATCGCCCCGGCGACAGACACGTCGCGGGAGCCGCCGGGCTCGCCCCGGCGGCATTCGTCATTCCTATATCCGCCGCTCGAAAACCGGGAGGTATGTATCTCTCCCTGCGCTCGGAGGTCGAGGACGCCCTGCAGGCGGCGCTCTCGGCCCTCGACCTGCCGACCGAGGACCTGGGCATCGAGCGCCCGCCCGAGGACGTCGACGCCGCCGTCGCCTCCAGCGTCGCCTTCCGCCTGGCGGGCGAGGTGGGCGCGCCGCCGCCGAAGGTGGCCGCCGACGTGGCGAGCGAGATCGACCCCGCCGGCTACGACTATCTGGGCCGCGTCGACACCCAGGGACCGTACATCAACTTCTTCCCGGCCGACCGCTACGTCGCCGACACCGTCGAGCGCGCCCAGTCGGCCGAGTACGGCCGGCTCGACGACCGCGACACCTCCGTCGTCGTCGAACACACCAGCGCGAACCCGACCGGCCCGGTCCACGTCGGTCGCGCCCGCAACCCCATCGTCGGCGACGCGCTCGCCCGCGTGCTCGACTTCGCCGGCTACGACGTGGACACCCACTACTACGTCAACGACGCCGGCCGCCAGGTCGCCGTGTTCACCTGGGCCTACGAGACCTTCGACGAGTCCGACCTGCCCGAGCCCGACCGCGACAAATCCGACTACGAACTCGTCCGCTACTACCGCAAAGGCAACGCCTACCTCGAAGACGCCGACGACGAGGACGCCGAGGCCGCCGAAGCGGAGATCGAGGCCATCATGCAGGGGCTCGAAGCCGGCGACGAGGAAACTTACGAGCGGGTCGGCGAGGTCGTCGACGGCGTGCTCGACGGGATGACCCAGACCCTGGAACGACTCCCCGCGGAGTTCGACGAGTTCGTCAAGGAGACGCGGTTCATGCGCTCGGGCGCGACCGACGACGTGGTCGAGCGCCTGCAGGACCTCGACGAGGCCGTCTACGAGGACGAGGCCTGGCAGCTCGATCTGTCCGACCACGGCTTCGAGAAGAACCTCGTCTTCCTGCGCTCGGACGACACCACCCTCTACACGACCCGCGACATCGCCCACCACGAGTGGAAGTTCGAGAACTACGACCGCGCCGTCACCGTCATCGGCGAGGACCACAAGCTCACCTTCGAGCAGCTCAACGAGACGCTTGAACTGCTGGGCCACGACACCGACCGGCTCGACCAGGTGTTCTACTCGTGGGTGAACCTCCCCGGCGGCGAGGGGATGTCCACCCGCGAGGGGACCGGCGTCGACCTCGACGACCTGCTCGACGAGGCCATCGACCGCGCGCGGAGCGAGGTCGAGGACCGGCTGGACGACCGCCTGCGCGACGACGACCTCGACAGCGAGGACGTGGAACGCATCGCCGAACAGGTCGGGACCGGCGCCGTGCGCTACGACATCGTCTCCAAGCAACCCACCAAGTCGATCACCTTCGAGTGGGAGCGCGCGCTGGACTTCGAGGCCCAGTCGGCGCCGTACGTCCAGTACGTCCACGCCCGGGCCTGCGGCATCCTCGGCGAGGCCGAGGGCGAGGGGCTCGAAACGGCCGAGAGTATCGATCCGGACCTGCTCGCCACCGACGCCGAGCGCGACCTCCTGCGGACGGTCGCCCGCTTCCCCGCGGTCGTCGAGGAGGCCGCCGAGGAGCTCGAACCCCACCGCGTCGCCACCTACACCCGTAGCTTCGCCGAGCAGTTCAACGCCTTCTACCGGGAGTGTCCCGTCCTGACCGCCGAGGACGAGGCGACCCGCCGCGCCCGGCTCGCGCTGGTCGCCGCCGCCCGCGAGACCGTCGGCAACGCCCTCGGCCTCCTGGGCGTCGCCGCGCCGGACTCGATGTAGGGCGGGACTTCGACGCGGTCCGCGACCGGACGGCTGCGACTCGCTCCCGCTCAGGGCCCGCCGAGCGCGACCAGGACGCCGGCCAGCGTCGCCAGTGCGAGCACGAGAACGACGAGTATCCACCGGCCGGGCACGCCCTCGTCCCCGCCGTCGCGCGCGCTCGTCGCCCGATCACCGCGACGGCGCCGGCTCTCGCGAGGGGCGGTCCAGTCGTTGCCATCGCCGAGTCAATCCACAGCGAACTGACTCATACCTGCTGGCCGGTCGGTACCAATCTGGTTAGGTACGACGCTGACCCCGGCGGGGTCCGTGGATCGAGTGTGAGCGGATTCGCCGCACTCTCGTCGTGGCTGGCGGTCGGGTCGCTGGCGGCGGCGGGTGGGACGTTCGCGCTGGTCGCCTACCTGCGGCGCCACCTCGGCAAGCCGGGGGCCGGCTGGCTCGTCGCGACGCTGGTCGCACAGGGACTGTTCTGTCTGCTGGCCGGCGCGTCGCTGGCCGTCTCGGAGCCGGGTGCCCGGTTCGTCATGGAGTCGCTGACCTGGGCGGCGCTGGCGTGGGTCGGGCCGCTGTTTCTGGCGTTCGCGCTGGAGTACACCGGCCGGAGCGGGCTGCTCGACGGGTGGACGATGGTGCCGGTCGCGGCGCTGACCTCGGTGGTCGTCGCGACGGCGCCGGTCAACGGCGTGGTCCTGCGGGCGTTCCGGATCGACTCCGTCGCTCCCGCGGTGACGGTGAGCTACGCGCTCGAACCGTGGGGGCTGTTCGCGTTCGCTCTCGGGACGGGGACCGCGGGCATCGCGGTGGCCCTGATGGTCGACACCGTGTTGAGCTACGGCCCCCTCTATCGACGCGAGGCCGCCGCCGTCGCGCTCAGCACCGTCACGCCGACGATCGGAGTGGTGATGTGGGCGTTCGGCCTGGGGTCGGACCCCTCGCTGGCGTTCGTCGCGGTGCTGTTCGTCCCCCACGTCCTGCTGGACGCCTACGCGTTCGTCGAGAGCGGGATGTTCGAGACGAACCCGACGACCCGCCGGGCCGCCGACCGCACCGCGATCGACGACATCGGGACGCCCGTGCTCGTGCTCGACCCCGACGCCCGCGTCGTCGACTACAACGACGCCGCCGACCCCCTGCTGGAGGCCGACCGCGAGGGGACGACCCTGCTCGGTACCCCCATCTCGTCGCTGGTCGACGTCGGCGCCGACCCGGCCCCCGACGGCGGTGCCGCCGCCGGGGTCGGTGCGAGTGCGCCCACGAGCGCCGGGCCCGGCGAGGCCGACGAACTCGTCACCGTCCGCTCGGGCGGGCGCCGTCGGGAGTTCCTCGTCTCGCGGTCGACGCTGACCGACCCGAAGGGCGCGACCGTCGGGACGACGCTCGTCTTCCAGGACGTGACCCGCGAGCGCCGGCGCGAGCAACGGCTCGACGTGCTCAACCGCGTGCTCCGACATAACCTGCGCAACAAGATGACCGCCGTCGCCGGCAACGCCGAACTCATCGCCGACCGGAGCGACGACGAGCGCCTGACCGACATCGCGGACATCATCGACAGCAGCGCCCGCGAACTCATCGACATCGGCGAGAAGGCCCGCACGTTCGAGCAGTGTCGTCGCGACGGGCCGCGTTACCGGACGGTCGACCTCGACGCCGTCCTGACCGACGCGGTCGCCGACTACCGCGGCGCGGCCGCGAGGGTCGACGTGAACGTCGACGGCGACGCGACCCCCGCGACCGACCCGGAACTGCTCCGGATCGTCGTCGCCAACCTTGTCGAAAATTCGGTCGACCACGTCGACGACCCCACGGTCTCCGTGACGGCGACCGCCGACGGAGGCGAGCTCCGGGTGACCGTCGCCGACGACGGCCCCGGAATCCCCGACGGGGAGCTGGCACCGCTCGACGCCGGCACCGAGACCCAGCTCGAACACGCCACCGGTATCGGCCTGTGGGTCGTCCAGTGGAGCGTCGACTCGCTCGGCGGCACCGTCTCCTTCGACACCGACGACGGCACCGTCGTCACCGTCCGCATCCCCGACGGCCCCGGCGGCTTCGGCGCGAAGCCCTCCGACCCCGCGCCGACCGACGCTGATACATAGCTCTCGGTATCACTCCGTACCTCTCGACCGATCGCTATAGCGAACTTAGTCACCGTCTTATCCGCCGCTCCGGTAGCGACGGGTATCTGACGCGACCGAACCAGGGTTCGACGCGTCGAGGGCCACTATGCACGACAGCACGAACGACACCGACACGGCCGGAGAAACGATCGAAACGGGCGACGGAACCGACGGTGCGGAACTCGACGGCCTCGCGGTCGAGACGGCCGTCGAGCGCGTCCGCGCCCGCGAGCCCGACCGCGACCCGGAGACCGTCCGGGCCGCGCTGTCGTTCGCCGCCGCCGACGGCGTCGTCGGCCGCGACGCTCTGGGGGAGTCGCTGAAGCTCACCTCGAAGGTGCTCACGACCGCGGAGACGCGGGTCGAACTCGCCGAGATCGCGCTGGACGACGCCCGAGCGGCCGCCGAGGACGCCCCGGACTTGCCGACCGTCGAGGCTCGCCTGGACGGCTTCGAGGCCGAGGTAGCCGCCGTCGCCGACCGCGCCGCCGCCCTCGGCGAGGAGCTCCAGTCGGTCGTCGACGACCGCGAGGACCCCGCCGCGCGGTTCGCCGTCGCCGACGGCCTCCGCCGGGTCGACGAACGGGCGCGGGCGGTTCAGCGGACCGCCGACGAGATCCAGTTCGATCTGGAGGACTTCGAGCGCTGGCTCGGTGACCACGCCGTCCGCGTCCGCGAACTCGGCGAGGACGTCGACGCGCTCGCGACCTCGCTCGACGACCTGGCGACCGCCGCGGACGCTATCGAGGCGGCGGTCGCGGACGACCCCGAAGCGGCCGGGAGGGACCCGGACGACCCCGCCCGAGTCTGGTTCGACGCGACGCTCAGCCACCGCGCGACCGGCCTCACCGTCGCCGACCTGCGGGCCGAACTCGACGACCTGCAGACGTGGGCCGACCGCGCGGGCGCCGATCCCGTCGACGACGGCGGTCTGGACGACCTGGCCGGTCGGCTCGACGACCTCGACCGTCGCCGCGAGGGGCTGGGCGACCGACTCGACGCGGTCGCCGAGCCCGAGTGGACCGACCGCTTCGGCGAGGCGGTCGCGGCCGTCGAGTCGGGCCTGGCCGACTGCGAACCGCCGGTCGACTGGGGCGTCGTGGGGTCGGTTCTGGAGGAGCACCGCGACGGCCTCGAATCGGGCGCGTAACCGCCGAGCGGTCGACGCGTCTGGATCCCGAGATTCGTCTCGTACGGGCATCTCACCGCCGAATGCGGCGGAAAACGAGACGATGATGTCGAGAAGCGGTTAGTACGGCTGCGAACGTCTCGCGGTCAGACGTTTCGCTCGCGGATAGCGGCGCGGGCGGCCACGTCGGCGACGGCGGCGCCGCGGTCGGCGGTGCGAGTGAGGTGGTCGAGCGCGCGGGCCAGCGCGACGGTGGCGGCCGTCGAGCCGTCGAATGGGGCGGTCGCCTCGTCGAACAGCGCCTCGTCGATGGCCTCGATCTCGGCGACTGCTCGCTCGTGTCCGTCCAGCGCGATCGCGGTCAGGCCCTCGTCGGCGTCGTCGAGGACGGCCGTCGTCGCGTCGTCGACGACCGTCCGGGCGGCTTCGGCGGCCTCGCGGACGTTCTCGGCCACCGGGCCGGGGAGCGGCTCGGGGAGCCGGCGGGCGGCGCGGGCGACGCCGACGCCCCGACGTGCGACCCCCTCCAGCTGACGGGCGGTGACGTAGTAGTCGAACAGCGTCGCGCGGGTGAGCCCGAGGCAGTCGATCTCCTCCAGCGAGACGAGCGACCGCGAGAGGTGGCGGGCGACCATCCGGAAGAGCCGGTCGGCCTCGTCGGCGCGCCCGCGGAGCCGTTCGTAGGCGTCGGCGTCGGCGGCGACGAGCGCGTCCGTCGCGGTGCGGTGGATCGACAGCGCCGTGAACTGCAGCTGGACGACCGACTGGCGGACGGAGACGTTCGCGGCGTCCAGCAGGTGCTGGACGGTGATCTCGCCGTCGTTCTCCACGAGGAGGTCGGTCCCGACGAGGTTCCGGACGACCGAGCGGGCGGCCCGGCGCTGTTCGTCCGTAAACGCGTCGGCCGGTTCGAGCGTGACCGTCTCGAAGCCGACGGCGTGGGCGGCCTGGAGCGCTCGCCGGACCAGCGCGCGCTCGTCGCCGTCGACGGCGACGGTGGCCGTGGCCAGCTCGTCGACGTCCTTCTCGGCGGCGCGGACGACGATCGAGTCGTCGCTGTGGGTACTGAGATACAGCTCCATGCCCGCTTCGAGCTGGTGGTCGTTCGCCCACTCTTTGGGGATCGACACCGTGTACGTGCCGCCGCCGACCTGTTGGAGTTTGCGCGTCTGCATCAGTAGAGCAACTCGGGGTCCGTCTCGATCATGTACAGCGTCCGCGCGGCGACGTTGACCCCGTGGTCGCCGACGCGTTCGAGGTCCCGGATCGTGAGGAGGAGCCGGGACACGTCGTCCAGTACCCGTTCGACCGCCCACGAGTCCTCCCCGGCCTCGCCTTCGAGGAGGTCGCGGACGACCCGTTCGCTGGCGCGCTGGCAGTGGGCGTCGAGTTCGTCGTCGCGAGCGGCGACCGCGCGGCAGGCCTCGGCGTCGCCCGCCTCGTAGGCGTCCAGCGCCGCCGCCACCTGATCGCGGGCGTCGGCGCCGATAGCCCGCACATCCACCTCGTCGGCCGGTCGCTCGGCCGCCAGCGCGTAGCGGCCGAGGTTGGTCGCCAGGTCGGCCACCCGTTCGAGGTCGGTGAGGATCTTGAACGAGGCGGCGACGAACCGGAGATCCGAGGCGACCGGCTGCTGGAGCGCCAGCAGGTCAACGCAGTCGCCTTCCAGTTCGAGATAGCGGTCGTTGATCTCGGCGTCGCCGTCGATCACCGCCTCGGCGAGGTCGTCGTCGCCGGTCTCCAGGGCGGTCAGGCCGTCGTCGAGTTGCGTGAGCGCGTCGTCGCCCAGCGCGCGCACGTCGGCCCGCAGGTCGTCGAGCGACGCCCGGTATCCCTCGCGCGTCACGGCGATCACCCGAACTTCCCGGTGACGTAGTCCTCGACGCGCTGGCTCTCGGGGTCCTCGAAGATCTTGTCGGTGTCGTCGTACTCGACGAGCTCGCCGCCGGTGAGGAAGACGGCCGTCTGGTCGGAGATGCGCGCCGCCTGCTGCATGTTGTGGGTGACGACGACGACGGTGTAGTCCTCGGCGAGCTCCTCGATGAGGTCCTCGATCTTCGAGGTGGCGATCGGGTCCAGCGCGGAGGCGGGTTCGTCCATGAGGATCACGTCGGGGTCGACCGCGAGACAGCGAGCGATACACAGCCGCTGTTGCTGACCGCCCGACAGGCCCATCGCGTTGTCGTCCAGCCGGTCTTCGACCTCGTCCCAGATGGCCGCCTGTTCGAGCGCGCGCCGGACGAGCGCGTCGGCGTCCTCGCTGTCGTCGCGGCCGGTGAGCCGCGCCAGCAACCCCGTGTCGAGGTCGCCGTGTTTGCGCGGGCCGTAGGTGATGTTGTCGCGGATCGACTTGGGGAAGGGGTTGGGGGCCTGGAACACCATGCCGACCGACTTCCGGAGCTCGACCAGATCGACGCCGTCCTGGTAGATCTCCTCGCCGTCGAGTTCGACGGAGCCGTCGATGCTGGCGGCCTTGATGCGGTCGTTCATCCGGTTGAGACACCGGAGGAACGTCGACTTGCCGCAACCGGAGGGGCCGATGAGCGCGGTGACGCTCTCCTCGGGGATGTCCATCGAGACGCCCTTCAGCGCGTGGTCGTCGCCGTAGTGGACGTCCAGGTTGGAGACGGCGAGTTTCGCCTCGCCGGCGAACTCGTAGTCGCGCCACTCCTCGCGGATCCGCTCGTCGGTCTCGCCCGCGGTCGTCTCCGCCGGGCGCGCTGTGCTCTCCGCTTTCGGTTCTGTCTCACTCATACTGTAGTTTGCTCCGGAAGTACTGTCGCGTGGCGATACCGACCGCGTAGAACGCGAGGACGACGCCCAGCAGGACCAGGGCGGTCCCCCAACCGAAGGCGGTGACGTCGTTGACGCCGGCGGTCTCGCCGGTGCCGGTCAGGACCACCTGGTACAGCTGGTAGGGCAGCGCCGTCGTCGCCTGCGTGAGCTCGGGGTTGGTGACGAACGGCGGCGACCACGACAGCTGGAAGCTGTCGAGTACCTTCGCCCGCTGGCCGGCGGCGACGAACGACCCGCCGCCCATCGTCAGCAACAGGGGGGCGGTCTCGCCGGCGATGCGGCCGACGCCGAGGATGACGCCGGTGACGACGCCCGGCATCGCCGCCGGGATGACGACGCTGCGGATCGTCTGCCACTTCGAGACGCCCAGCGCGGCGCTGGCGTCGCGGTACTCGTCGGGCACCGCGATCATCGCCTCGCGGGCCGTGATGACCACCAGCGGCAGCAGCATGAACCCCAGCGTGATCATCCCCGAGAGCAGCGACTTCTGGGGCTGGGGGGTGAATCGCGGCACCAGGAACGCGGCGCCGAACAGGCCGAAGACGATGCTGGGCGTGGACCACAGCGCGTTCGTGGCGACCTCGACGACGTTGGTGAACCGGCCCTGTTCGGCGTACTCCGTGAGGAAGATGGCCGCGCCGACGCCCAGCGGCACCGCGAGGACGACCGCGCCGATCACCAGCCAGGCGGTCCCGACGATGGCCGGGAACACGCCCGTGATGTCGGTAAAGAGGGAGGCGCCGTTCATCAGGAACGGCCAGTACACCGGCCAGGCCACGTCGAAGCCGAGCCCGAACAGCCCGATGGTCGTCGTCGGGCCGACGCCGAGGCCGACCTCGATCCCTTCGGTGACCGGGTTGAAGCCCTTGAACACGACGAAGGCGACGAGCGCGACGAGGATCGCGATGATGGCGACGACGTTGAGGTAGACGAGCAGGTACGCGCCGAGGTGTCGGCCGCGGGCGCCGAAGCCGCCGTAGGCCTTGGCCGCGGCCCAGCCGACGACCAGCGACGACGCCATGACCGCGAACGGGGCGACCGTGCGCGCGAAGAACGTCACCGCCTGGGCGTCCGGGAAGTTCGCCGGCGACCACGACCACTCGGGGCCGACGATCCCCAGTAGGAGGACCAGCCCGAAGAAGGCGGCCAGCGCGCCGGCCGGCAGCGTCGAGCCGATGTCCTCCCGGGGGAGGGCGGTCGCGAAGAAGGCGGCGGCGCCGAGGCCCAGACCACCGACCACGCCGCCGATGGGGCCGAGGCCGAGCGTCTCGGCGAAGACGAGCAAGCCGATCAGTCCCCACAGCCCCGCGAACAGGCCCGCGGCGACGAGTCCGGCGCTCGCGCGCGGGTCGGTCGGGAAGATCCCTCGGTAGGAGGCCAACCCGAACCCGGCGACCGCGACGCCCATCAAGACCAGCAGCAGGCCCAGCGTCGTCAGCGTCGGGAGGCCGGCGAGCGTCCCGGTGATCGAGACGAGTTCGACCGTGGCCGCCAGCCCGAGGAAAAAGAGGACGGCGGCCAGGCCGACGGTCAGCGCGGCGACCGTCTCGTAGGTCGAGGTGTCGCCGCGGACGACCGACGAATCGGTGGCGCTCGCCATTACTCGACACCCCCGACCTTCCGGTCCATGCGACGTTCGATCAGCTGCGAACCGATACTGAGGACGAGCACGGAGACGAAGAGGATGCAACCGGCGACGAACAGGGCGTCCTTCTGGAGCCCGCTGGAGGAGCCGTAGTTGGCCGCGATGAGGCTGGTGAGCGTCTCGAAGCCGTAGAAGGCGTTGTACAGCGGCTCGGCGATCGTCGGGGTGTTGCGCAGCATGACGGTC
This sequence comes from Halosimplex rubrum, assembly GCF_013415885.1. Lineage (NCBI taxonomy): Archaea > Methanobacteriati > Methanobacteriota > Halobacteria > Halobacteriales > Haloarculaceae > Halosimplex > Halosimplex rubrum. The sequence goes on along the minus strand of NZ_CP058910.1, from coordinate 319,510 downwards.
GCGGCCATCGTTTCGCCGATCGCGCGACCGACACCGAGCAACACGGCCGCCGACACGCCGGAGAACGAGGTCGGGATCGTGACCGCCGTCATCGTCTGCCAGTCGGTCGTCCCAAGGGCGAGCGAGCCGCTCTTCATCGACTCGGGGACGCTGTTGATCGCGTCCTCGGCGACCGAGACGACGGTGGGGAGCGCCATCAGACCGACGACGATGCCGACGAACAGGTAGGTGCCCTGACCCACGAGGGCGAACGCGTCGGAGGCCCACGGGCTCAGAACCGTGAATCCGAGGAAGCCGTAGACGATCGAGGGGATGCCGGCGAGGATCTCGACGCCGGGTTTGACGACTTCACGGACAGCCGGCGGGGCGATCTCCGAGATGAACAGGGCGGCCGCGACGCCGAGCGGGCCGGCGACGGCGGTGGCGATGACCGTCACCAGCACCGTCCCCTGGATCATCGGGAGCATCGAGTACTTCGGGGTCGCCTCGGCGGGGGTCCAGGCCGAGGTGGTGAACAGCTGTAGCCCGGGGACGGTGACGCCGAACACCGTGCCGCTCCGGTCGGCCAGGACCGGCCAGGCCTCGTAGAAGATGAAGACGGTTATCAGCGCGAGGATGACCACCGTCGAGACGGTCATCGCGAGCGTGACGCCGCGGGCCGCGAGTTCCTGGTGGCGCACCCAGCCGTACGCCACCGCGACCAGGAAGCCGCCGAGGAACACCGAGGTGTACGGCGAGGTCACGAGGAAGCCGGCGAACGCGCCTACCAGCGACAGCGCCCCGAGAGCGCCTGCAGCTACCGCGTCGCTATCTGTGTCCTGTACGAACGCCGCGAACCGAGCGAACCGAGACGCCAGTCGGGACTGCCACCCGTCGGAGTCTCTCTGTTGGTTTGTTGCCATGGTATCGGAAGGAAAACCGCGCGGCGGCCCGGATCAGGCGGTGTCGGGGAGCTTCTCCATCTCGGCCTCGATGTCGGCGGTCGGCAGCGGGATGTAGTTGTTGTCCTCGACGAACACCTGCTGGCCGAACTGCGTCAGGAACATCCGCATGAACGCGCCCTCGCGCATGTCCGTCCCGCTCGGGGTCTCCTCGGTGATCTGCGTGTACATGTGCAGGTCGCGGTTGAGCGGGTAGGCGCTGTCGAAGATGGTGTTCTCGGCGTCCTTGCTGGTCTGGTAGACCGTGCCGTCGAACTCCAGGGCGATGGGGCGGACCGCCTCGCCGGTAAAGGCCAGCGCCATGTACGCGATGGCGCCCTCGTTCTGGCGGACGAGCTGGGCGACGCCCTGGTTCTGGCCCTGGCGGGTGTCGACGCCCGGCATCTCGGCCTCGGCGTCGCCGAGCATGTTGAGGCGGAAGGAGGTGTCCGTGCCCGACCCGACCGCGCGGCCGATGCAGAAGATCTCTTGGTCGGGGCCGCCGATCTCCGACCAGTTGGTGATCTCGTCCTGGTAGATCTTGCGAACCTGCTCGGCGGTGAGCTGGTCGATCCCCGCGTCGTAGATGTCGCTGCTCACGACGATCGGCTGGCCGTCGCGGCCGACGACGTGGTCGACGACTCGTTCCTGTGCCTCCTCCTCGCTCCAGTCGAGTTCGGCCGTGATCGGGCCCGAGGAGTTACCGATGTCGACGAGGCCGCCGGTGACCGCCTCACAGCCGGTCCCGGAGTGGCTCAGGCCGATGGTCGCACGGAAGGGCGGGTTCGAGCGCTCGCCGGTCGCCTCGAAGCCGTACTGGCTCGCGAAGTAGTCCGCGAGGTGCATGTCCGTCTCGATCTCCGACCAGCCGGGGACCGAGCCCGAGTCGTTGCTTCCCCAGTACTCGCCGTCGCTCGGCGGGGCGTTCCCGTTCCAGTAGGAGGCGCCCTTGTTCCCGATGGGGTAGACCGTCGAGGACCCCTCGCCGGTGAGCAGCGACGGTTCGTTCGACCCGCCGCTGGAGGAGTCGCCGCTCGTCTCCTCGTCGCTCGAGGAACCGTCGGAGCCGTCACCCGAGGAGCCGTCGGAGCCGTCCGAGGAGCTCCCGCCGCCCGAAGGCTCGGGCGTGTCCGTCTCGTCGTTGCCGCCGCCCGAACAGCCCGCGAGCCCGGCCGCACCGATGGCACCGGATGTCAGCAGGAACTTGCGCCGCGTTACCCTGTCCGCCGGTCGCTCCGAATCTCGCGTCATCACTTCAGTCGAGTCGGGACCTAACTAAACGGGTTTATAATAGGGGTACCACCCGGTACGAGACCCCTCTGAGCGGTACTTTCCGGTGGGTGTGCGAACAGTTTGCAGGGGTCGGTACGTACCGGTATATAGCCACCAGTAGATGTCCGGGCGGGCGGGGGCTCACCGCTCGTCGACCAGGGGAGCAGCGGCGAGGCGGGCGGCGGCGATCCCCGTCAGGCCGCGGGCGGTCGCCGAATCGGCGGCCCGGCGGGCGTGGGCGGTCTCCAGGCCGATACTGTCGGCGACGGGCACCAGCCTGACGGTCGTCCCTTCGGGGGTCACGTCGCAGAGCAGGTACGACTGGGGGAACGAACAGGTTGTCGGCGCCGCGATCTCGCGGACACCGTCAGAGCGTCGCTCTGACGAGCCTCCGTTCGCTTCGCTCACGGAGGCGCCGGTGGAACCGCGTTCCGCCGAGCCGCCGGAGACCGCCGTCGTCGGGAGGTGGTAGTGGCCGCTGAGGACGAGCGGTACGTCGCCCTCGCCGAGCGTCTCGACGAGCGGCTCGGGGTCGCGCATGGCCGGGATCTCCGCCAGGTCGGGCTCGACGGCCGCGCGGTGGGCGTCGAGCTGGCCGGTCACTTCGGGGAGGTTGTGGTGAACCAACACGATAGCAGTTCCCGCGCGCGCGAGCTGGTCGGCCAGCCACGCCCGCTGGTCGGCATCGACGTGGCCCTCGTGACTGTCGGTCAGCCGCTCGGCCGTTCCAGCACTGTTGAGCCCGATCACGTCGAGGTCGCCCACCTGAACGCGATAGGAGAGCCCGTCCGGTCCGCGAGCGACCGGGTCCTCGGGCGTGTAGCGCTCGACGAACCGTCCGAGGGTGGGGGTGTCGTGGTCGTCACCCTCCTTGGGGACGTCGTGATTCCCGGGGACGGCGTGGAAGGGCGCGTCGAGGTCGGCCAGCGCCTCGTCGACCGCCTCGTAGTTCCAGGGCTCGCCGTCCTTGGTCAGGTCCCCCGGCGACAGCACCGCGTCCACGTCGCGGCCGGCGATGTCCGCGAGCGCGGCCTCGAAGTGTGCTCGCGTCCGTTCGAACAGCTTCGAGGTGCCCTCGGCCCGGGTCGCGACGTGCGGGTCGGCGACCACCGCGAACCGAGTCGGATCGCCGGTCGGCCGCGCCAGTCGCGCCAGTACCGTCCCGGACCCGCCGGGACCGATCGGCCGGCTCACAGGTCCTCCGGCAAGAAGTCCTCGGGGTGGTCGTGGCCGAAGGTAGCCAGGTGCGTGCCGTCGAGGAGTTCGACGTGCGACTGCAGGCGGCCGCGCTCGCGAGCCGCGGCGGCGAGATCGGCCGCCGCCGGCTGTCCGAGGTCGACCCCGCCGACCAACAGGACGGCCAGCCGGCGCTCGGGGTCGCTCGCGCGGGTCACGAGGAAGAGATCCGTACCGACGCGGCGCCGGAACGCCGTCGACCGCCCGAACTCGCCGCGTTCGGCGAGCTCGGACAGCGACTCGGCGACGCCGTCCGGCGCGAGATACACCAGCCCGGCGCGGTCGGTCTTGCGCCCCTCGGGCGAGACCGGCGCGACGTGGCCCGCGCGGACGACGACGACCTCCCAGCCGTCCGTCCGCAGCGCTTCGGCCATCTCGTTGGCTTCCCGTACCGTCCGTCCCCACGGGGACGTGTCGCCGTCCGTATCGACCGACATACCCGTCCCTCTCGCTGCTGGTGTATGGGTGTTACGAAGCGGTAGCTAAATAGACTATATTGATGAATATACCTATAATTCTAGGATGTATCTAAACGTATCACGAGTCAAAACCTATTTAATTGTTCAATCGGACACACTCACCGATGCCAGAAAAACAGACTCGGCGTCGGTTCCTCACTGCAGCGGGCGCGGGTGCGGCGACCCTGCTCGCCGGCTGTTCCAACAACGACCCGTCGGAGTCGGGCGGCGGTGGGACATCCGACGACGGGTCGTCGGGTGACGGTTCCTCGGGTGACGGGTCGTCGTCTGACGGGTCGTCGTCTGACGGGTCGTCGGGTGACGGTTCCTCGGACGACGACGCGGACGACGGGTCGCCGGCGAGCGGCGGGACGCTCCAGATGATGGCGACCGGGTCGATCCAGACGCTGGACCCGATCAACGCGAAGGGGTCGGGCGCGGGGTACAACCAGTACAACAAGCCGCTGATGGAGTTTCCGGACGGGCAGTACCCGCCCGAGCCGGCCGTCGCGGAGGGTTACGAGGTCTCGGAGGACGGCCTGACCTACACGTTCACGCTGAGAGAGGGCGTGACCTTCCACGACGGGACGGAGCTCACCGCCGACGACGTGGTCTATACCTACCGTCGGCTCGCCGAGTCCGAGAACTCCCGCAACCGGGACGACATCATCGGCGAGACGATGACGATCGACCACGAGAAGGACGCGAGCCTGAGCGAACCCACGGACGAGGAGACGCTCAGCGACGTCGTCCCGGAGTCGCTGGCCGTCGAGGCGGTCGACGACTACACCTTCGAGATGACGCTGGCCTCCCCCTTCCAGTACACGCTCTTCCAGATCGCCGGCGGGACGTTCGCGGTCCTCCCGGAGGGGTCGGTCGGCGACATCGAGGGGTACGACGGCGAGTACAGCTACAACGAGTTCTTCAGCACGGAAGGCGAGGGCCCCACCTTCGCCGGGGTCGGCCCCTTCGCGGTCGACTCCTGGACGAAGGGCAGCCAGATCCAGCTGACCGCCTTCGAGGACTACTACGGCGAGGCTCCCGAACTCGACGGGATCACGTTCACGGTCGTCGGCGACGGCAACACGCGGCTCAGCCGCTTTCGCAACGGCAACGCACACATCCTCGACGAGGGGATGCCGACCGCCTCGTTCAACCCCGACAACGTCTCCATCGAGGAGCGCCAGGGCAACCGTTCGCTCGGCACTTACCAGTTCCAGAACGGCGACACGGTCAACTACGGCGAGATCCCGGCGCTGACCACCGAATACATCGTCTTCAACACGCTGGAGGTCCCCCTGCCGGTCCGTCGGGCGTTCGCCTACGCGATGAACCAGCACGACATCGCCGAGAGCGTCTACAAGGGCACCGGCAAGGCGGCCTACCACATCACGCCGCCGGCGCCCTACCCCACCTTCGAGGACGGCCAGTCCGGCGAGGAGTCCTACGACGCCCACGCCGAGAGCGGCGCCGCCTCCAACACCGAGTTCGCGGCCGACGGCTACCCCTACGGCTACGGCGAGACGCTGCTCGACGAGGCCCGCGCCGTCATGGAGGAGGCCGGCTACGGCGAGGACAACCGATTCGAGGTGACGGCGACGACTATCTCCGGCGACAGCGGCTACCGGCAGGTGTTCACGCGGCTCCAGCCGAAACTGCAGTCGGCGTACATCGACATGGAGATCACCGAGGCGGAGTTCGGGACGATCATCAGCCAGGCCATCTCCGGCGACATGGAGGTGTTCGGCCTGGGCGACGGGATGGAGTACCCCGGCCCGCAGAACTTCTTGCGGTTCCTCTGGGGCGACAGCCCGAGCACGCAGTTCACCCGCTGGGGCGCCGAGGGCAGCTACTACACCGACGAGTACCGCGACACGGCCATCGAGGCCTGGGAGGACAACTACGCCGCCGAGGGCACGACCGAGGCCGACCACGCGGAGGCGTTCCAGACCATCGAGGAGATGAACTGGGCGTCGGTCCAGGAGCTCCCGTTCCTCCATCCGAATAGCCAGCGTTTCTGGCACGACGGTGTCGACGTGGAGATGTACGGCGTGATGGAGAACCAGGCGTTCGACGACGTCACGCTGGAGTAGCGGTCCGTTCCCGGCGGCGCCGGTCCGGCGGTCGCGGGCGACGGACCGACGACGCCCGTTTCCCCCCAATCTGGATCTGATCACGATGAACGTAAACGACTGCGCGCGGGGTCGGCCCTGCGGGTGCAGGCACCGGGACGAGCGGCAGCGACCGCCGGGTGACGGAGGGGTCCGTCCGTGAGCCGGCTGAAGTACCTCGGCAAGCGCCTCCTGCTGTCGGTCCCGGTGGTGTGGCTCGGCACGTCGCTGACGTGGTTCATCATCTTCATGGGACCCATCGACCCGGCGGCCCGCCTGCTCAGCGAGGGGCAGACGCGAAACACCGACGCCTACACCGCCGCCCAGGAGCGTCTCGGCCTCAACCAGCCGCCGCTGGAACACTACGCGAACTACCTGCTCGACCTGTACACGTTCGACCTCGGGCAGACGTTCCTGCTGTACCAGGGATCCAGCGTCAACGCGCTCATCCTCGATTTCCTGCCGCGCACGCTGTGGCTGGGCTTCTGGTCGGTGCTCATCGCCATCATGGTCGGCGTGCCGCTGGGCTTTTTCGCCGGGCTGCGCTCGAACACCGTCTCCGACTACGTCTCCTCGTTCGGCGGCATCGTCTGGCGCGCCATGCCGAACTTCTGGCTGGCGATCATGCTGCTGGCGGTGCTCGGCAGCGCCCAGGCCGTCTTCGGCGTGAGCTGGGAGCAGTTGCTCGTCCCGATCGACGCCATCTCGGGGAGCCCGGACATGTCCCGCCTCGGCAGCGTCGACGGCTTCCTCGCCGCGACCAAGAAGGTGCTGCCGGCGGCCGTCGTGCTCGGGTCGGCCTCGATGGGCAACGAGATGCGGATCGGTCGCACCGCGGTGCTGGAAGTGCGCAACGAGGACTTCGTCGACATGGCCAAGGCCAAGGGGGTCTCGGACTTCGCGCTCGTCTGGAAGCACATCTTCCGGAACGCGCTGGTGCCGCTGGTGCCGATCATCACGAGCGAGGCGTTCCTGCTCATCGGCGGGTCGGTGCTCGTCGAGACGGTGTTCGGCATCCACGGGATCGGCTGGCTGTTCTTCCAGGCGGCCAACCAGGGCGACCTGCCGCTCGTCGGCACGCTCATGTACGTCTTCATCCTCATGATAGTCGGAATCAATCTGCTGCAAGACCTGCTGTACACGGTGATCGACCCGCGCGTCGGGCTGGAGGGCGCCTGAGATGGCGGGCGCACACGACGCCGACGCCGCCGATGCGCGCGAATCGACGGTCCTCCCCACGGGCTCGCCGCTGGCCGTCTGGCTCGCCGCGGGGGTCGTCCTGCTGGCGCTGGAGGCCGGCGCGCTCGCGACGTTCGCCGTCGGCCTGCTCGCGGACGCCCTGGGGACGGCCGTGTCGCTCGCCGGCGTCGCCACCGCCGCCGCGCCGGTCGTCGACGCGCTGGAGGCCGGCCGCTCGATGGCCGAGTCGGTCCCGACGCTGCTCTCGCGGGAGACGGTCCCCAACGGGGGGTACTGGAACGGCCAGCGGTGGGTGGACACGTTCCTCGGGCTGGAACCCGCCTACGCGTGGGCGGTCCGCGTCGCGCTCGTCTACGCCTACGCGTTCGCCTGGGCCGGCTGGGCGATGCTCGGATACCGCCTCTACCGCCGGGAGATCCGTTCGCTGGCGTGGACGCCCCGCGACGACATGGTCGACCGGTTCCGCTCGCACACCTGGGGCCTGTTCGGCCTCGCGGTCGTCTTCATGTTCGTCGTGATGGCGGTGTTCGCGCCCGCGCTCGGGCCGACGACCGTCGACAAGAACATGCGCAACTCCTACAGCAACGAGATCAGCTACTGGGACGCCGAGGCCGAGTCCGTCGAGACGACGCTGGTCGGTCAGGCCAACCTCGACACCCAGTCGACGGGCACCCAGTCGCGCGTGATGCCGTTCACCTACGACGACTACGGCCGGTATCACCCGTTCGGCACGCTCCCGACCGGGCGGGACCTGTTCACGTTCATCGCCGCCGGGTCGCGGATATCGCTGATCATCGGCGTGCTCTCGGTCGGCCTGAGCGTCCTGATCGCCGGGTCGCTCGCACTGGCCGCCGCCTACTACAAGGGACGGGTCGACCTCGGGCTGGTGCTCGCCTCCGACGCGGTGATGGCGATGCCACAACTGCTGCTTATTATCATGCTGACGACGGTGCTAGCCGACACCTGGGTCGGGGGGATCTACAGCGGCGCGTTCGTCCTCGCGCTGATACTCGCGGGGACCGGCTGGACCTACATGTGGCGGTCGGTCCGCGGCCCCGCTCTCCAGGTGTCCGAACGCCAGTGGGTCGACGCCGCCCGCAGTTTCGGACAGAAACCCCGCGTGATCATGCGCCGGCACATGCTGCCGTACATCACCGGCTACCTGCTCATCTACGGGTCGATGACGCTCGGCGGCGCCATCATCGCCATCGCCGGGCTGTCGTTCCTCGGGCTCGGCGTCTCGGCGCCGACCCCCGAGTGGGGTCGGGCGATCAACCTCGGTCAGGACTACGTGACGACGGGCTCGTGGCACATCTCGCTCATCCCGGGCCTGCTGATCACCGTCGTCGTCACCGGCTTCAACGCGCTGGGCGACGGCATCCGCGACGCGATCGACCCCCAGTCAGACGCCGAGGGCGGCGCGGCCGGGCGGGGTGGTGGCGCGTGAGCGACGCCGCCCCCCTGCTGGCCGTCGAGGACCTCCGGACGGTCTTCTACACCGAACGGGAGGAGATCCACGCCGTCGACGGGGTCTCCTTCGAGATCGCCGCGGGCGAGACGGTCGGGCTCGTCGGCGAGTCCGGCTCGGGCAAGTCCGTCACCGCCCGCTCGATCCTCGGGCTGGTCGACGACCCCGGGGCCGTCGAGGAGGGGTCGATCCGCTTCCGCGGCGAGGACCTCACCGAGGGCACCTGGGACGCCCACCGCGGCGACATCGCCATCGTCTTCCAGGACCCCGGGGGCGCGCTAAACCCCGTCTATACCGTCGGCAACCAGATCCGCGAGGCGCTGAAGATCCACCAGAACCTCCGCGGGCGCGAGGCCCGCGACCGGGCGGTCGAACTGCTTGAGGACGTGGGCATCCCCGACGCCGCCAGCCGGGTGGACGAGTACCCCCACCAGCTGTCGGGCGGGATGCAACAGCGCGCCGTCATCGCGACGGCGCTGGCTTGCGACCCCGATCTCCTCGTGTGCGACGAGCCGACGACCGCGCTGGACGTGACCATCCAGGCGCAGATCCTCGACCTGCTCGACGACCTCCAGCGCGAGGAGGACCTGGCGATCCTGCTCATCACCCACGACATGGGCGTCATCGAAGAGACCGCAGACCGCGTGAACGTCATCTACGCCGGCGAGGTGGTCGAGCGCGCGCCGACCCGGGCGCTGTTCGACGACCCGAAACACCCCTACACGGAGGCGCTCCTTCGGTCCATCCCCGGGCGGACGCCCCCCGACGAGCAGCTCCCAACCATCGACGGCGAGGTGCCGACGCCGACCGGCCCCGCGACGGACTGCCGGTTCGCCCCGCGCTGTCCGGCGGCCTTCGGCGCCTGCGACGAGGTCCACCCCGAGCACGAGCCGGTCGGCGACGCCGCGGTCGACCGGACGGCGGCCTGCCTGCTCCACGACGACCGCTACCCGAACGAGACGGACCTCGACGGCGATCCGGGCACCGACAGCCCCGTCAGCCCCGACGGGGGTGAGTCGCTGTGACGCCCGATCCCGCGACCGGCCGGACCGTCGGCCACGAGAGCCGCGAGCAGGAACCCACCAGCGAGCCGCTGCTGTCGGTGCGGGACCTGCGGACCTACTACGACGAGCGGTCGATGTTCTCGCGGTCGCCGCCGGTCAAGGCCGTCGACGGCGTCTCCTTCGATGTCTTCGAGGGCGAGACGATCGGCCTGGTCGGCGAGTCGGGCTGTGGCAAGACGACGCTCGGCCGGACGCTCGTCGGCCTCGAGGAGCCGACGGGCGGGACCATCGCCGCCGAGGGTCGGGACGTGACCGACCTCTCGGGGGGCGACGCCGAGGCGTGGCAGCGCCGGGTCGGCATGGTGTTTCAGGACCCCCAGGAGAGCCTCAACGACCGCCAGACCGTCGGTCAGATCGTCCGCGAACCACTCGAAGCCCACGACTGGCCGACGCTGACCGTCGCCGTCGCGGGCGTCGACGAGGCGACCGTCACCGGGAACCGCCCCGTCGCGGACCGGACGGCGGGCGACGCGGTGGCCGACCCCGACGAGGCCGACCTCACCGTCGCGCTGTCCGGGGGCGACCCCGAGGTGACCGTCCGCGAGCGGCTCCCGCTCGACCCGTCGGACGTGACGGTCTCGGTCGACCGGGGCGACCGGCCGACCGTCTCCGTGACCGTCGAGAAGTCCGTCGACGAGATGCGCCGCGACCGCGCCGAGGCGCTTATCACCCGCGTCGGGCTCAACGAGGAACACGTCCGCCGCTACCCCCACCAGTTCTCGGGCGGCCAGCGCCAGCGGGTCGGCATCGCCCGGGCCCTGGCGCTCGAACCGGACTTTCTCGTGCTCGACGAGCCGGTGAGCGCGCTGGACGTGAGCGTCCAGGCGCGGATCATCAACCTCCTCGAGGAGCTTCAGGCGGCGTTCGGTCTCACCTACCTGTTCATCGCTCACGACCTCTCGCTGGTCCGCCACATCGCCGACCGCGTCGCCGTGATGTACCTGGGCAACGTCGTCGAGGTCGGGCCGGCCGAGTCGGTGTTCCGGGACCCGTCACATCCGTACACGCTCTCGCTGCTGTCGGCGATCCCCGGGAGCGGCTCGCCGTGGGACGGCGAGCGGGTGACCCTGCGAGGGGCGCCGCCCAGCCCGCGGGACCCCCCGTCGGGGTGCCCGTTCGCCACCCGCTGTCCGGCGAAGATCCGCTCGGAGGAGTTCGAGTTGGCCGAGGCGACCTGGCGCGCGCTCGACGAGCTCCGGGTGGTCTTCCGGACGCGCGCTCGGGGCGACGAGTCGGCGCTCGCCCGGGTGAAGGCCGGGTTCGGGCTGGACGTCGACGCCGACGCCGTCGACGAGGCGGTCGACGAACTGCTGGGCGACCGCGAACTCCCGGCCGACGCCCGGCGGGTCGTCGACGAGGCCGTCGACCTCGCGAAGGGCGGCGACGACCGCGCGGCCGCCGACCGACTCCGCGAGGCGTTCGGCTCGCGCTGCGACGCGGAACTGCCCGAAGCGTACGCCGTCGGGGGCGGCGAGAGCCGGTGCTTCCGCGCGGAGGACGAGTACCGCGGCGTCGCCGAGACGGTCGCCGACCGCGAGGGGGACCTGGGCCGTGAGTGACGCCGCCGACCGCGCCGCGGTCGCCGAGCGGGCGGCCGAGGCCGGCGGCGCGGTCGCCCGCTCGCTGTTCCGCGGCGATCTGACCGTCGAGACCAAGGCCAACGAGACCGACTACGTCACCCGGGCCGACCGGGAGGCCCAGGCGGAGATCGTCGATGTCATCGGCGAGCGCTACCCGAACGAGCCCGTCGTCGGCGAGGAGGACGGCGCGGCGAAGGCGGTCCCCGAGCGCGGCCCGGCGTGGGTGGTCGACCCGATCGACGGGAGCCACAACTACGTCCGCGGCGGGCGCGTCTGGGGGACCTGCGTCGCCGCCGTCCGCGACGGCGAGCCGGTCGCCGCGGCGACGGTCTGTCCCGCGCTGGGCGACGCCTACGTCGCCGGGGACGGTCCGACCGAGCGCAACGGCGAGGTCGTCTCGGTCAGCGAGCGCGCCGACCCGGCGACCTGCAGCGTCGCGCCGACGGTCTGGTGGCCCAGCGACCGCCGCGACGAGTTCGCCCGCGCCGCCGAGGCGGTCGTCACCCGCTTCGGCGACCTCCGGCGGCCGGGCTCCGTCCAGGTCGCGCTCGCGCAGGTCGCCGCCGGCCGCCTCGACGGCGCGATCACAAACGTCGCCGTCAACCCCTGGGACAGCCTCGCCGGCGTCCACCTCGTTCGACGGGCGGGCGGCCGAGTGACTGACATCGACGGCGACCGTTGGCACCACGACGCCACGGGCCTGGTCGCGTCGAACGGTGCGGTCCACGACGCGGTGCTGGCGGCCGCGGCCGATATCGGGAGCGCTCCGTAGCGCTCGGGTGGTCGACGTAGTGTCACGGGCCGTTCTTAGCGAGATACTTGCCGCCCGGCGCGAGACACGCCGATGGCGTGTCCGGGCTGTCAGGCATGCACCATCTCCCGGGCGGTCCGACGCTCCCGCGGTCCGCTCGGACTCCCCACGCCGGTCTACCGCGGACGCTACCCGCGTCCGCCCTCGTTTTCCACATCGAGCGTGTCGACCCACCGGCCGACGCCTCGCCGCCCCCGATTCGACTATTGAGACCTACGTACCCGCCGGTAACAGTAATATAAACCGCCTACATAGTCGGTCGGAATCCCTTACTCATGAGTTTCGACGGCAGGGGTGACCGCCGGTGACGGGCGACCGGGCGCTGGCCGAACTGCGCGACAGCCACCATCGGGTCGACGCCGACCGGTGGGACGACATCTACGTCGTGGGCGACGTACACGGCTGTCTCCCGGCGCTCGAACGGCTGGTCGACCGCATCGACCCCGACGACGACACCCTGCTGGTCGTCGTCGGCGACCTGGTCCGGAAGGGGCCGGACAGCCACGGCGTCGTCGAGTTCGTCCGCGAGCGCGACAACGTCGTCAGCGTCCGCGGCAACAACGAGGCGAAGGTGATCCGGGGCGACAAGCAGGTCCCCGGTCTCACCGGCGCCGACCGCGCCTACATCGAGTCGCTCCCCCACGCCATCTCCTGGGACGGCCACCTGGTCGTCCACGGCGGGGTCGACCCGCGCAAGTCGCTGGGCGACCACGAGCCGGGGGAGCTGCTGACGATGCGGTCGCTCGTCCCCGACGGCAGCTACGACCGCCCCTACTGGTTCGAGGAGTACGCCGACAGCCCCCGGGTGTTCTTCGGCCACACCGTTCTGGCCGAGCCCTACGAGTCCGCGGGCGCCGTCGGCCTCGACACCGGCTGCGTCTACGGCGGCGAGCTGACCGCCTACCACGTCGGTTCTGGCGAGTTTCGAACCGTCGAGCCCGAGGAGACCTATCGGGAGCGAAGCGACGACAGCATCGTCTCCCCCCGAACGGTCCACTGATGCGAGCCGACGAGTCAGACGCCGACGGCCGGGACGGTACAGGGTCGACGACCGTCGACATTCCGGACGCGGCCGGCGCCGCGGCCGTCGACGGCGCGGACTTCGACCGGTCGAACCCCGCGTTCTACCTCAACCGCGAGCTGAGCGAGCTGGCCTACCAGCGGCGGGTCCTCCACGAGGCCATCGACGAGCGCAACCCGCTGCTCGAACGGGTGCGCTTCCTGTCGATTTTCACCCGCAACATGGACGAGTTCTTCATGAAGCGGGTGGGCGGGCTCAAACAGCAGATCGAGGCCGGCGTCACCGAGCCGACGGTCGACGGCCGTACGCCCGCCGAGCAGTGGGAGGCCGTGCTCGACGCCGCCCGTCCCATGTTCGCCCGACAGACCGACTGCTACGAGTCGGTCGTTCGCCCGGCGCTCGCAGAGGAGGGTATCCACATCCTCGACTACGACGACCTCTCGGCCGACGAACGCGCCGAGATGCGCGAGTACTTCGAGCGGTCCGTGCTGCCGACGCTGACGCCGCTCGCTTTCGACCCCGCCCACCCGTTCCCCTTCATCTCGAATTTGAGCCTCTCGCTTGCGGTGGTCACCCGCGAGACCGACGGCGACGGGGCGACGTTCACCCGCGTGAAGATCCCCCAGAACCTCCCACGGCTCGTCGAGGTCGTCGACGGCGAGCGCTACGTCCTCATCGAGGACGTTATCCGCGCGAACCTCGACCTGCTCTTTCCGAACGTCGAGGTGGTCGAGGCGTCGCTCTTTCGGTTAACTCGCAACGCCGAGGTCCGGCGCGACGAGGAGGTCGCCGAGGACCTCATCGACATGATCGAGGAGGTGCTCGAACAGCGACGGTTCGCCACCGTCGTCCGCCTCGAAGTCGAGGCCGGCACGTCCGAGCGCGCCCGCCGGACGATCGTCGACCAGCTCGATCTGGACGACCGGGAGGTGTTCGAGCGACCGGGACCGCTGGACTACCGGGAGTTCACGCGCCTGCTCGACCTCGACCGACCGGAGCTGAAGCTCCCGGAGTGGACGCCCCAGCCCCATCCGCGGCTCCAGCGTCGGCGGACGCCGCTCGGCGAGGCCGGTGACGAGGCGGACATCTTCGCGCGCATCCGCGAGGACGACATCCTCCTGCACCATCCCTACCATTCGTTCACCGACACCGTCCAGCGCTTCCTCGCGGAGGCCGCCGCCGACCCGGACGTACTCGCCATCAAGGCCGCTATCTACCGGACCGCGAGCGACTCGGGGATCATCCAGTCGCTCATCGACGCCGCCGACAACGGCAAGCAGGTCGCGGTGATGGTCGAGCTGAAGGCCCGCTTCGACGAGCAGAACAACTTAGAGTGGGTGCGCCGCCTGGAGGAGAACGGCATCCACGTCGCCTACGGCACCATCGGCCTGAAGACCCACACCAAGACCGCCCTCGTCGTCCGCGAGGAGGACGACGGCGTCGAGCTGTACTCCCACGTCGCCACCGGCAACTACCACTCCGAGACGGCGAAGGGCTACGTCGACCTCGGGCTCCTGACCGCCGACCGCGACATCGGCCAGGATCTGGTGAAGGTGTTCAACTTCTTCACCGGGCCGTCGCTCGACGAGCAGTTCCGGAAACTGCTGATCGCCCCCGTCACGATGCGCGACCGGCTGACCGAGTGCATCCGACGGGAGGCCGACCACGCCCGCGCCGGCCGCGAGGCCCGCATCGTCGCGAAGGTCAACGCGCTGGAGGACCCCGACCTCGTGGCCGAACTGTACGAGGCCGCGATGGCCGGCGTCGATATCGACCTGATCGTCCGGGACATCTGTCGGCTCCGGCCGGGAATCGAGGGGGTCAGCGAGACCGTCGACGTCTACAGCGTCGTCGGCCGCTTCCTCGAACACTCGCGGGTCTACTACTTCGAGAACGGCGCCCGCGACCCGGACCTCCCGACCGACGCGCCCGGTGGCCACCCCGAGTACTACATCGGGTCGGCCGACTGGATGACCCGCAACCTCGACAGCCGCGTCGAGGCCGTTGCGCCCGTCGAGGACCCCGAGATCCGCGAGCAACTGCGGTTCGTCCTCGAACTGCTGTTGCGGGACAACCGGAAATGTTGGGAGATGAACGCCGACGGCACCTACGAGCAGCGCCAGCCCGGCCCCGGCGAGCCCGAGATCAGCACCCAGACCGTCCTCGCGGACCAGGCCCGCCGGGCCGCCACCGACGACGAGATCGACCGCGGTATCCCCGCCGACGCCTTCGACGAGACCACTTTGCTCGTCGACGCCGTCGGCTCCGACTCCGAGCGCCGGTCGGCGGACGACGGAGGAGACGCAGCGGTCGGCGACAGCGACGACGGTTCCGATGCCGTCCGCTCGGCGAGCGAACCGACGGGGATGTCGGTCGAAACCGACGGAGCGGCGACCGTCGCCGAGACCGACGGCGCCGCCTCGACGGTCGCGACGAACGGCGACCTCCCGACCGCGCTCTCGGCGAACCCCGGCGCCTGGTACCGTCCCGACAGCGACCACTACGCCTTCGCCGTCCGGACGCCCGACGGGACCGTCTACCGGAAGACCGCCGACGGCGCCGCCAGTGCGATCGAGCGCTATCGCGACTGAGTCCCGCCGGACTCTCCCGCCGAGTGGTGTGAACGTCACTCCTCGCTTGCCCTCCCGCGCTGGCGATACGGGGCCGATCCCTCGGTGTGGACGCGAGGAACGCCGCCGGCGCGTCCCCGTCACCGCGTTCGGGCCGACGACCGTAGCGCTTCTATCGAGCGTTCCCGCGACCCGCGAGTGATCGCCGCCGAGTACAGCGCGGCCGCTCGGGATCGACCCGTTCCCACGCGACTCGGCCGTCGACCCCCGGGGGGTCAGCGGGGTATCGAGGGTCGACGGAAACGATGAAGTGAGAACGGTTCCATAACACGCGTGAGGCCGGTGAACCGGCCATGGTTCCAGACGAACCCTTGTGGGGTTGAAGCCCGGCCATGAATTCCGCCGCGTCGTCCGCGTCGGAGTTCCAGACGAACCCTTGTGGGGTTGAAGCGCTCGGCAATCGACCCCCGACGCCGCACGAAGATTGTTCCAGACGAACCCTTGTGGGGTTGAAGCCCCCGCCAGGACCAGATTTGCCGGTATGGACCCTCGTTCCAGACGAACCCTTGTGGGGTTGAAGCGGTTACGGAACGGCGTCGTGGATGGGGTGAGACTGCGTTCCAGACGAACCCTTGTGGGGTTGAAGCTCGGTGTTCTGTGGCGTATACGGTCGATTCTCGACCGAGTTCCAGACGAACCCTTGTGGGGTTGAAGCCGGGGTCGGCCCCGGCGTCGGTCGTGGCGCCCTGGAGGTTCCAGACGAACCCTTGTGGGGTTGAAGCCCCGAGGCTCCCGCAGAGGCCAATCTGACGGTGGGTTCCAGACGAACCCTTGTGGGGTTGAAGCATCTTCGGGAGGTATCGCCACTCGTTGTCGGGAACCGGTTCCAGACGAACCCTTGTGGGGTTGAAGCCGGTCTGATCGATAGGCGTACACACTGAGCAAGTTCCAGACGAACCCTTGTGGGGTTGAAGCAGCGGCAACTGGTCGATGTCGTCCAGGGCGCGCGGGTTCCAGACGAACCCTTGTGGGGTTGAAGCGACGCGGCGACGAACATGACGACCGTCGTCATCCGCGTTCCAGACGAACCCTTGTGGGGTTGAAGCAGTAACGCGCCAGAGATCCAGGGCTACCAGATCGAGTTCCAGACGAACCCTTGTGGGGTTGAAGCGAGCTTCGTTGCCTCCGTATCCAGTTGGGATCGGTTGTTCCAGACGAACCCTTGTGGGGTTGAAGCCGTTGGTTCGTTTCTGTATGTCCTCCGGGAAGCGAGAGTTCCAGACGAACCCTTGTGGGGTTGAAGCAGGTCCGCCTGCGTCCGAGCGAGAACCGACGTGAGGTTCCAGACGAACCCTTGTGGGGTTGAAGCTCGTGTCCGACCCGCAGGTGGCGGTGGTCCTGAGTCAGTTCCAGACGAACCCTTGTGGGGTTGAAGCGACCTCGACCCGGACGACATCATCAAGTACGCGATGTTCCAGACGAACCCTTGTGGGGTTGAAGCCGGCGCTACTCATCCTGGGTACGGCCGCGATGTAGTTCCAGACGAACCCTTGTGGGGTTGAAGCGTCGCGAGCGCCGGCCTCATCACGATCGCGAGCAGCGGTTCCAGACGAACCCTTGTGGGGTTGAAGCTGGAACCGTCCGTTGCGGTCCTGGACGGTGATCGTGATTCCAGACGAACCCTTGTGGGGTTGAAGCAGGAGTACGACGACCCAGCGAAGCGGGAGGCGGCTGTTCCAGACGAACCCTTGTGGGGTTGAAGCAGCCACGATACCACGTTTTACTGTTGGGAAGTGACTGGTTCCAGACGAACCCTTGTGGGGTTGAAGCGCAGAAGAGGCAGAGGCCGTCCTCGGGAACTACAACGTGTTCCAGACGAACCCTTGTGGGGTTGAAGCGAGATCGTCGTCAGAGTCCTCAACGGTCGGCGGTCGTTCCAGACGAACCCTTGTGGGGTTGAAGCAGTCCGCACTGGCATATCATCGGAGTCGCGCCCTAGTTCCAGACGAACCCTTGTGGGGTTGAAGCTGTCGGATGCTCTTGGACCGAAGCGCGTACCGAGACGTTCCAGACGAACCCTTGTGGGGTTGAAGCGGGATTGTAGCGGCGTCGGTGGCGGTGTTGTCGGTGTTCCAGACGAACCCTTGTGGGGTTGAAGCCGTATGAACTATCTGAAACAATCCTATCGGCGGTTGTTCCAGACGAACCCTTGTGGGGTTGAAGCTGGATTAGATCCTTGAGTACATCCGCGACTAACACGTTCCAGACGAACCCTTGTGGGGTTGAAGCTCCGGTCGAGGCGTCCGGTCCGGCTCGTACATCTGGTTCCAGACGAACCCTTGTGGGGTTGAAGCTGGCTCCGCTCGGGGCGGCCGTAGTGGGCCACCACCGTTCCAGACGAACCCTTGTGGGGTTGAAGCTCGGCTCTGACGCCCTCCTGGCCGGTTTTGTAGGTGGTTCCAGACGAACCCTTGTGGGGTTGAAGCTGCGGGATACAAAGGGGTGGTGGTGATATGTCCAGGTTCCAGACGAACCCTTGTGGGGTTGAAGCGGTCAATGCGGCCAATAGTGTCTACCCGAATGTGAGTGTTCCAGACGAACCCTTGTGGGGTTGAAGCCAGGAGGCGGTCAAGGACGGCCACCCCGACCAGGGTGTTCCAGACGAACCCTTGTGGGGTTGAAGCATCGTCTACGAACTGCTGAACGACACTCGCGGCGGTTCCAGACGAACCCTTGTGGGGTTGAAGCCACTTCGCGCGGGTGTCCGCGAGCTTCTCAATCTGGTTCCAGACGAACCCTTGTGGGGTTGAAGCCCGCCACTCAACGGCCACGAGGAACAGACGAGAACGTTCCAGACGAACCCTTGTGGGGTTGAAGCTGCCGAACCGTCAGCAGCGAGAGGTCGTGGATCGCGTGTTCCAGACGAACCCTTGTGGGGTTGAAGCATCCGAAGTATATCATGTCCCTCTCACCCACGACCGGTTCCAGACGAACCCTTGTGGGGTTGAAGCCTGCTGTGCGGCGACCTCGCTCGTGCCGTCTTCGACGAGTTCCAGACGAACCCTTTGGGGTTGAAGCACGCACTAAAGCCGGAGGATCCCAGGCGCTGGGATCTCAGAGTTTGCAGACTCTCTGAGGGTGAGCGTGTGTCAACCGTGGTGAGTTACACTGTCCGCGTCAGTAACCTATTAGGCGCCGCTCTCGGACGACCCGTTTATGGTCGATATCGCGTTCGTCGGCGCAGGAAGCATCATCTTCGCGAAGAACCTGATGACGGATATCCTCTCGTTCGAGGAGCTGCAGGACAGCACGATCACGCTGATGGACATCGACGAGCGACGGCTCGACCGGACGGCTGCCGTCGGCGAGGCGATCGTCGAGGAACACGACCTCCCCGCCGAGATCCACACGACGACCGACCGGCGGGCGGCGCTGGACGGCGCCGACTACGTGCTGAACATGGTCAACGTCGGCGGCGAGGAACCGTTCGAGAACGAGGTCCGGATCCCGCAGGAACACGGGGTGAACCAGGCCGTCGGTGACACGCTCGGCCCCGGCGGCGTCTTCCGGGCGCTCCGGACGATGCCGATGATGCTCGAGATGGCCCGCGAGATGGAGGAGCTCTGTCCCGACGCCGTCCTGTTGAACTACACGAACCCGATGGCGATGCTGTGCTGGGCCGTCGACGAGGCGACGGACGTGGAGATCGTCGGCCTCTGTCACAGCGTCCAGCACACGACCGCCGCGCTCGGTCGGTATCTGGACGTCCCCGCCGAGGAGATCGAACACGAGGTCGCCGGGATCAACCACATGGCGTGGTACCTGGAGCTCACCCACGCTGGCGAGGACCTCTACCCCGACCTCCGCGAGGCGGCCGACGACCCCGAGATCCGAGAGCAGGACCCGGTCCGGTTCGACGTGATGGACCACTTCGGCGCGTTCATCACCGAGTCGAGTCACCACCTCAGCGAGTACCTCCCCTACTTCCGGACCGATCAGGGGATCATCGACGAGTACACGCCCGAGGCGGAGTTCGGCCACTACACGATCGAGTGGATGCCAACCGGCCGGTACTTCGAGCACTGGCAGTCCTACCAGCCCGACCTCGACGCCGAGTTCGACCCGGCCGAGGAAGACCTCGCGTTGGACCGCTCCTCGGAGTACGGCTCCCACATCATCCACTCGCGGGAGACGGACACGACCCGTCGGATGAACCTCAACGTCCGCAACGACACCGGCGCGATCGCCAACCTCCCCGAGGAGGCCTGCGTCGAGGTCCCCTGTCTCGTCGACGGGACCGGGATCCACCCCACGACGGTCGGCGCCCTCCCCGGGCAGCTGGCGGCGCTGAACCGGACGAACATCAACGTCCAGGAGCAGGCCGTCCGGGCCGGCCTCGACAACGACGAGCGCGCGCTCCGGCGCGCGATCAAACTCGATCCGCTGACCGCCGCGGCGCTCGACCTGGACGCGATCGACGAGATGGTCGACGACCTACTGGCGGCCAACGCCGAGTACCTGCCCGACCTGAACTGACGGTCCGGAACAGCTCCCACAGCCGCTGAGTCGCTCGAAACCCGGTGTGGCGCGACGGCCCGGACGTGGCCATCTCGCAACTGCTCCGCTTCGACCGGATCGACGCCGATCGCTCGGACCTGGAGCCGCTGTCCAGTCTCTACGGCCTCGAGTCGCTGCCCTGTGAGCTGGTTCCCGGCGCTCGACCTGCGGCGTAGCGCCGTCGTCGGTCGGTACGCGATCCCCTACTCGAGGCGCTGAGCCACGAACGCGGTCGCGGCGGGGACGGCGCGGGCGTAGAGTTCGACCCGGGCCAGATCGCCCTGGACGCGCGGCGCGTCGGCGTACCCCTCTTCGATGTGCCGGGGGAGGTACTCGAACGTCTGGAGCGCGGGACGGAGGAAGTGGGTCGCGAGCCGCCGGTGTTCGCTGGCCTCGACCGCGGCGATCGCCTCTCGCGCCCGGGCCGCCGCCTCGGTGACGGAGTCGACGGTCACCTCCCCCTGGTAGGCGCCGTCGCGGATCCCGTCGATGGCCGTCCGGAGCGCTTCGACGGCGGCTACCGCCTGTCCGGCCTCGATCACGGCGCGCGCGTAGTCTCCGTCGTCGCGGTACTCCTCGTGGCTCTGGACGGTCGACGAGACCTGTCTGCTGGTCTCGACGAACAGCGTCCGGGCCGCCGTCCCGTCGAGGTTCGCCTCGAAGGGCGGTTCGCCGACGTCGAGGAACCCGTCGACGGTCGAGCGAGTACGAGCGACCGCGAACCGCAGGCGGCCCGACGCGTCGATCAGGGCACTCCACTGCGAGGAGGCGTCCGAACGCTCGGCCAGGTAGGCGTCCTCCAGCCGGCGGGCGTCGCCCAGCGTCGCGCGGGCGCGTTCGACCTGTCCGAGCGCCTGGCCGGCCTCGAAGGGGCGTGCGACCGGGTCGGACGGGTACGGCCGATCGGGTCGGAGGTAGCGACGGCAGTCCGTTACCAGTTCCTCGACCGCGGCGTAGACGAGCGCCGCCTCCAGCGGCGAGGACGCGCGGTACTCGCTCGCGGCGACGAACGAACCGAGGCGCTCGCGCACGGTCCGCCGCCGCTCCGTGACGGCTTCGGCGTCGCCCTCGCCGGTCGCCGCGCGGTAGGCCCCGCGAACGGTCGCCGCCGCCTCTCGTCGGCTGCGCCACGCCGAGAGCCGTTCGATCGGCCAGGGGTCTTCGGCGGCGTCACCGAGCCGGTCGGCGGCGCGCTCGCGGTCCGACCGGAGTTCCTCGGCGACCGCACCGTTGGGCACGTTCGGGTCGGCCGGCACTTCCGCCAGCAGTTCCTGTGCGCGCTCGCGGTGAGTGTCCGCGAGCGCCCCGGGGACGGCGACCGGGAACGGCGACTCGGGCCACGACACCGGTTCGACGGCGTCCGCCGGCAGCGTCACGTCCTCCCGGTCGTTCCCGTCGTCCCCGAACGGCAGGGCCGAACACCCGGTCAGGCCGACGGCACCGACCGTCCCGAGGCCCGCGAGGACTGCACGCCGCGATTTCATTCCTCACCACCCTCGGCGGGCGTCACGGTCGCGTGGAAGGACTCGCCCTCCGGGTTCGGACGGCAGGAACTCGACATGCCGCGGCCGCTCCCCGACGACCGCTCGGCGGCGACGGGCAGCCGGATCGCGAACCCGACGGTGTGTTCCCCGTCGGCGTCGCACTCGACGTCGGCGGGACGGTAGGCCCGGCAGAAGTCGGCGGAGGGGTGCAGGTCGTCGGTGTCGATGTCGTCCCACTCGACGCTTACCGACTGGAGACGGATCTCGTAGCAGGCTTCGACCGGCATCGCGAGGAGGTAGACCGACGCCGAGTCGAAGTCCGTCCCGTCCACGAACGACCGGAGCCGCTCGGCTTCGGGCCCGTCACCGAACGTGAGTTCGGCGATGTCGTCCGCGGAGACGACGACCTCTCGGCCGGAGCGGGCGTATCGACGGCGCCGTTCGTCGGTCGCCGTCGGCAACTGCTCTCCCTGGGCGAACAGCACCGCGTCGTCCTCGCTCCGGACGGCGCGCACCTCGTAGTCCTCGATCCGTCGGTTCCGTCGTTCCCGTCCGATCGTCGGGCGTGACTCCCGGTCGCTGCAACCGGCGAGCGTCACGGCCCCCGACGCGACCGCGAGGAGGGCTCGGCGGCGGGTCAGGTCGGGCATGGTCCCGGTATTTGCACAGGTGGGTAATGCGCTTTGTGTCCGAGCGCCCGCCAAAAATGCCGCTCGCACCTGGGTCGCTGCTGGCGGTCTG
The DNA here is from genome assembly GCF_013415885.1 of Halosimplex rubrum. Classification (NCBI taxonomy): domain Archaea; kingdom Methanobacteriati; phylum Methanobacteriota; class Halobacteria; order Halobacteriales; family Haloarculaceae; genus Halosimplex; species Halosimplex rubrum. Next base: position 297,017 of record NZ_CP058910.1, on the reverse strand, counting down.
GGTCTCAGTCCTCGTCGTCTCCGCCGGGAAGTCGCCGAACGGTCTTCTCCCACCGGTGTCTGGCCGCCTGTCCGGGGTCGGCGATCGGGTCGTACGTGATGTCTTCGGCGGTCCGGGCCTGCGGGGAGCAGCCGCTGTCGGTCCGCCGGCGCCACAGGCCGTACACCGTTGCGATTCCCAGCGCCCCGAACAGGAGCGCCAGCGGGACACCGGCGGCCGAATCGAACGGGGATACCACGAAGAGCAGGACCGCCGCCAGCGCCCCCAGCTGGAGGGCGTAGAGGGTGAACCGGAGCGAACCGCCCGACACCTCGATGGTTCGTCCCATTGTCGGGTGCTCGAAGCCCGGACGGATAAGCTCATCCACCGGGAGGTCCCGTGGTCGGCCTCGCGAGGAACAGATGTATACGAATCGCCGTCCTGTCCACTGCCAATGAGCGAATCGGACGGTCCCAAGCAGGTGTCGGACCCGGAGTACCACAGCGAGAACCACACCGCCGCCCAGACCTGCGGGTGGACGGCCAACTCGCTCCGGGGAGAGGGCAAGTGCTACAAGTACGCCTTCTACGGGATCGAGTCACACCGCTGTATCCAGATGACGCCGGTCGTCAAGTGCAACGAGCGCTGTGTCTTCTGCTGGCGGGATCACGCGGGCCACGCCTACGAGCTGGGCGACGTGGAGTGGGACGACCCCAGCGCCGTTGCCGACGCCTCGCTGAAACTCCAGAAGAAGATCCTCTCGGGCTTCGGCGGCAACGAGGAGGTGCCCCGCGAGCGCTTCGAGGAGGCGATGGAGCCGCGTCACGTCGCCATCTCGCTGGACGGCGAGCCCTCGCTGTACCCCTATCTGCCGGAACTCATCGAGGAGTTCCGCGACCGGGACATCACTACCTTCCTCGTCTCGAACGGGACGAAACCCGAGGTGCTGGCCGAGTGCGACCCCACGCAGCTGTACGTCAGTGTCGACGCGCCCGACCGGTGGACCTTCGACGAGACGGTCAAAGCGGTCGAGGACGACGCCTGGGAGCGGCTGATCGACACGCTGGACGTGCTCGCCGAGAAAGACGAGACCCGTACGGTCCTCCGGACGACGCTGGTGAACGGCAACAACATGCACCACCCCGAGTGGTACGCGTCGATGTTCCAGCGGGCCGACCCCGACTTCGTCGAGCTAAAGGCGTACATGCACGTCGGCCACTCGCGGGGCCGCCTCGACCGCGATGCGATGCCCGACCACGAGGACGTGCGGGGGTTCACCGAGGACGTGATGGAACACATGCCCGAACACGACTACCTCAACGACGTGCCCGTCTCGCACGTCACGCTGCTCTCGAAGACCGAGGACACCTGGGTTCCCAAGTTGCAGAAGGACAGCGAGTTCTGGGAACGGGACCCCTACGCCGAAGCGAGCGACTGACGGGCACGACCGTTCCCCGGAGGTCCCTCCGGGCCGGCCGTCCGCGGGACGAGCGACCCCGTCTCAGGTTTCGAAGCTCCCCACGCCCCACAGTCGCTCGGAGAACTCGTCGTTCTCGCCCGAGCACTCGTTCGCGACGGCGGCGAACTCGTCGGTCCCGTCGCGGACCGTGTTGATGCCCTCGATGGCCTCGTTCTCGATGACGCGCGTGCGCTCCCACGAACCGTCGCGACGGACGAAGCGGGTGTAGTTCGCCCCGTCGCCCCGCTCGGCGTTCCGCTCGACGAGGTGCGCCTCCAGGTCCCCCGCGTCGTCGGTGCGAATGTGACCGTGACTGCTCGCAGTCTGCCCGCCGGGGATCGGTTCGAACTGCCAGCCGTCGTCGTAGGTGGCGATCACGTGCTGTGGATGGTTTATCGAATTTCCGATGTTATCTTTCGACTGAAAGACTACAAACACTTCGTCATTCGCGATCAGGTGCTTGTACACCCACCCGCTTTCAGTAACGTGTTCGTCGTTCGCGATGCGAACGGCGCCGCGGTTGTGGTCTTCCCACGTGATCGGTGTCGTGTACCTGTTCCCGGCTAGATCGTACAGTTCGCCGTCGGATACGTCGTAGTAGGCGTGGAACCCGCCTTTCCGGGGACCGTCGTGTCCGCGAGGTGGTTGCGATTCGGCGTCCCCCGTCGCGACCGTCCAGGTGATGTGGAGGTTGCCGCCCCGCTCGTCGAAATCTTCGACGTACGCGTCCGTCTCCGGCCGTCCGCGCGCACCCCTCGTGTCGATGACCGGTCCGAGGTCCTCCCAGGAGTCCCCTCGGTCGGTGCTCCTGAGTATCGTCGCGAACTCGTGAGAGGGGTAGGTCGTCCGGTCGCCCCCCTGTTTCGGGTCCGCGCCATGGGCGTTCGGTTCCGTTCCAGTCCGATACAGTACATATATGTCGTTCTGATACGTGAGGGGAAACGTGTACGTGCCGCCGGGGACCGAGAGGAGGGCTCGGTCGGTGTCCCATCCAGGCGAGGCGAGCACATCGTCGGCATCGCAGTCGACCGGGTCGCCGAGCAGTTCCCACTCGGTCGTCTCGTAGGGTCGGGCGCTTCTCGCGTACGAGATGGGGTCGTTGTGGACGCCGTAGAAGACGTGGAGGTAGCCGTCGTCGTCGACGGTCAGTGCGGGAGCGCCGTGCGTGTCGTCGTCGGGGATCGGGTTCCGACCGACCCGCGTCAGCGGCCCGAACTCGCCGGTCGCGTGGTCGTACTCGGTCGCGAACGGGTCGGCGTCGTCACCCCGGAACACGACGTACGTCGTCTCCCGTTCGGCCCGATAAACCGCTTGAGGGTTCTGTTTGTCGTGGGCGGCCTTGCGACCGGCCTCGTCAGTGATCGTTCTGGCCGTTACCGACGCACTGCTGGCGCTGGTACCAGGGGCTTTTGGATCGGGTCCCATGTGTCCCCAGAAACCCGACCGGGTAATAAATTTACCCCAGCCGAAGCCGCCGTCGCCCACCACCGAAACCGGAGTCGCTCCGTCCGGGCGAGCCCCAGCGGCGCTCTCCGGCCGGGCCGACTCCGCTCGTCACTCCGAGACAGCGCCTCACTGCTTCGATTTCGCCTTCGATGAGATGAGGACGATGAGGTCCTGGTGGAGTTCCTCGTTCGACGCGAGTATCATCTCGTTGTTGTCGTTGACGAGGTCGACCCTCGTCACCTTCCCGTCGGCTTCCTCGACGATCATCGTCCCCGCGGCCGTGTCCCACATCGAGAGCATCCGTTCGAAAAAGGCGTCGAACTGCCCGGCCGCGACCATCGAAAGCTCGCTGGCCGCCGACCCGAACCGTCGCACGCCACCCGTCTCGGCCAGCAGGGACTGGAACTGCTGGAAGTCGCTCGCACGCATCGTGGCCGGGTCGAACCCGGTCACGACCACCGCTTCGGACACGTCGGCGGTGTCGGACGTGGAGAGTCGCCGCCCGTTCGCGTAGGCGCCTTCGCCCTCGACCGCCGTGTACATCGTGTCGCTGGGGACGTGATAGACGATCCCGACGTCCGGCTCCCGGGCGCCCTGAAACGCGATCGAGATGGCGAAGTGGGGAATCCCGTTCCTGAGGTTGATCGACCCGTCGAGCGGGTCGATGATCCACCGCGGCTGGACCGCGAACTCCGGGTTGCTCTCCTCGGACACGATGTTGTGGTCGGGAAACTCTCGGCTGATGACCGCGATGACCCGCTCCTCGATCCACCGGTCGATATCCCGGTCGCCCGCCTCGACAGTCGCCGGGTTCCCCCGGTCGAAGAACTCCTCGGACAGCGAATCGCCGGCCAGACGCGCGGCCCGAACGCCCGTCCACAGAACCCCGTTTTTCGGCTCGACCATACGCGGGATCGGTCGCCTCTCGCGTAATTAAATTGCTATGTGCGGTATAGAGCTATCAGTAGCCCCGCTATAAAGCGCTCTCTCGTTCGACACTGTGGGGCGGTCCCCTCGGTCCACGCACGCCACCTGCTCCCGAGCTCTCGAAATAAGGGGAACCGGAGGGGTCCGGGACTCAGGCGGCGGCGACGCTCAGCGAGAGGTCGAGACCGACGTGGTCGGTCAGGTAGTTCGGTTCCGTCTCGTCGTCGTCGACGTAGAACTGCTCCGGCGGGGCCAGCTCCCGCCAGAAGACGCGCCGTCGGATGTCCTCGACGGTCACCGACATCGCGTGTGCGGACGTCGCCTCCTCGATGAAGACGTAGTCGATGCGGTCGCCGGCGTCGTCGTTCGGGCAGTACGCCGGCGGCGCCTCGCTGGGCTGGAAGTCACAGCCGTCGAAGATGGCGTTGTCCTCGGTGCCGCCGTGTCCGGTCCCGTGGGTTTCCCAGGCGTCGTAGAGGCCGACGGTCGACTTGAGGTCCGCGACCGCGTCGAACGCGTCCTCGGTCGGCTCGATGTTGAAGTCCCCGGCGACGACGGTCACGTTCTCGTCGCTGGCCTGCTCGGAGACGAAGTCGCCGAGTTCGTCGACCTGGTCCTCCCGCAGGGCCGGGATGTCCTCGTCACCGCTGTCGGCCCAGGGGAGCAGCGACCCGGTGACGAGGTGCGTCGAGAACAGGTCGATCTTCCCCGGTCCGAGGTCCAGCTCGGCGTAGTTCACGCCCTTGCCGACGTGGGCGTCGACGTACGTCAGGTTGTCCGACGGCTCCGCCGCGTACTCGATGGTCGCCTGGTCGGTCACGCTCACCCCGGAGACGAGATCCAGGAGGCCTGCGCCCTTCTCACCGCCGTCGGCCGCCGGGCCCGGGACGGACTCGCCGGAGCCCGCGGCGGCGGTGTAGTTGTCCGCGACGGTGTCCTGCTCGTCGTTGAAGACCTCGGCCAGGCCGACGATGTCGTACCCGTCCTCGCCGAGGCGCGTCCCGAGTTCCGCCGCCCGCTGTTGGTACGCCGGTTTCGCGGCCACGTCGGATGGGAGCCCGAGCACGCCCTCGATCCCGTCGGTCAGCCACGAGTTCACCCACAGGAACTGGTGGGACTCCGAGGCCGCCCGGACGGTCCCGTTCGATCCCGCTATCGCGATGGCGCCGCCGCCGAGGGCGCCGACTCCCGCTTTCAGTGCTGTTCGCCTGGTAACCGAAGTCTCAGTGCTGTCTGTCATGCGTTGACCGCATATCATTCTATTCGGTTTTGGACAAAACATCTTATAATTTCTATACATGGGGGACACGATACGTCGATACGCTCTCTTCAGGTACTGAGAGAACATATCCGGAGTCACATTCGGTCGGCGCCGACGAACCGTGACCGCACGACGGAAAGGGGTGACAACTGCTCGCGAGCCGGGGTGGATCGGCGAGGGCGGCGACTCGTCGCCACCGCCCCTGGCACTCCGTGCCGTCGAATCCAGGTGAACCGACGGCTCCGGTGGGGCCCTCGCTATCGGTCCCCCAGATCGAACAGCAACACACAAGTACCAAGTCACAGGTTATTTAAACACTTCACGGTATCTACCCCTCATGGAGTCGCTTCGGCAGAGTAGCGATCCGCTACGTGTTGGACTGGAAGCAGTGGAGCAGGCGGCTGTCATCCATCGGGACCTAGAGTGGGACAGCGCCGAACTGAAATCCCCGCAGCAGCTCGTGACCAAGGTCGACTTCGAGGTCGAACAGCGCATCAAGGAACACGTCTCGGAGCAGTTCTCGACGCACGCGTTCGTGGGCGAAGAGGAGGGGGCCGTCGGGAACTCGGACGCGGTCTGGTACATCGATCCCATCGACGGAACGACGGATTTCGTCTACGGGCTGCCCCACTCGTCGATCTCGCTCGCGCTCGTCGTCGACGGCACCCGGGAGGTCGGCATCGTCCACCACCTCCAGTCCGACACGACGTACGCGGCGGTGCGGGGGGAAGGCGCGTACCGTGACGGCGACCCGATCTCCGTCTCGACGGAGACGGCGCTCGACCGGTCGCTGTTCGGTATCGGCTTCTCACGGAAGGACACCGGTGACCGAACGCTCCGGTCCGCGTTCGAATACCTCCTCGACGAGACGCTGGGCGTGCGCCGGTACGGGTCGGCCGCGCTCCAGCTGTGTTACACGGCCGACGGGACCTTCGAGGGGTTCCTCCACCGGAACCTGAGCGCCTGGGACGTCGCGGCAGGGACGCTCATCGTCGAGGAGGCCGGCGGGACCGTCACCGACTTCGACGGGAACGGGACCGAGCAGACGCTCCTGGACGGCGACGTCGTCGCCACGAACGGGAACCTCCGGGGCCGGATCGACTTTCTGAACCCGTCGTGAGGTGCGAACGGTGTCCCCCGGCCGGCTACCCGTTCGGATCGCCCAGCCGGAATCTTGATACCGGCACCCGCAGATTGTCCCACCGAGACCCAACCAATGGACCGAACCGGTTTTGCGGTCGTCGGCGCACAGAACTTCGCCGCGGAGTACATCTCGCGCGTTCGATCGCTCCGGGACGAAGGCCTTCGGTTGACGGGCGTCGTCGTGGCCGACGGGAAAGGCGAAGCCGAGCGCGCCAGGGAACTCAGGTCAGAGGGGTTCCGGATCTACGACTCCTACGAGGAGTTGCTCCGCACCGGACACGACCACGTCGACGTGATCGGGCTCCCCGTCTCGATCCCCGCGCACGCGGAGCTCAGCATCGCTGGGATGACCCACGGGTACGACGTCCTGCTGGAGAAACCGCCGGCTCCCACCATCGACGAACTCGATGCGCTCTGCCGGACCGCCGACCGGACCGGTAACTTCTGTTCGATCGGGTTCCAGCACCTCCACGCCCCGTCGATCCGACGACTGAAGCGGACGATCCTCGACGGGAGCCTGGGTGAACTGAGATCCATCGCATGCATGGGCTGCTGGCCGCGGGACGACGCGTACTACAAACGGACCCCTTGGGCCGGCGAACTCCTGCACGAGGGCGACGTGGTGCTGGACGGCCCCGTCAACAACGCCTTCGCGCACTTCCTGCAGAACATGCTGTTCCTCGCGGGCGACGGGCTCCACGAGACTGCCTCGCTGACCGAGGTCGGGGCCGAGCGATACCGCGCGAACCCGGCGATCCGGGCGGCCGACATCGCGTGTGTCCACGCGACGACGGAGCGCGACGTCGAGATCGGCCTGTACGTCACCCACGCGTCGGCCGAGCGACGCGACCCCAGCATACAGATCACCGGCACCGACGGGACCGCGGAGTGGCACTACGACGGGACGGCGACGGTCCGGACGGCCGACGGAAACCGGTTCGAGTTCGACAACGAGGGGGTCGACCTCGGGAAGGAGGTCTTCCGGACGGCCGCTCGGTACGAGCAGGGTCGGAGAAGCGAACTGTACTGCACGCCGGACAACTCCCGGGAGTTCGTCGTCGCCGTTGACGGCTCCTTCGAGTCGTCGGGACCCGTCGTCCCCCTCCCGGACGACGCGGTCCACACGGAAACCACGGACGACGGCGCCGTCAATCACGTCGCCGACGGGGTCGTCGACCTCCTGAGCGACGCGTTCGCCGAGCGGGCGCTCCCCTCGGAACTCGGCGTGTCGTGGGCAGCGCCGCGGTCGCCCGTCGACGTGACCGAGTACACCCGGTTTACCCCGTTCGCCTGACCGGACGCCGTTCCCGACGCGTCCGGCCATCACGGTACCGACCGCGCTGACCGTCTCCCGGCTCCTCGACCGCGAACCACTCACCCGTCAGCCGCGGCTATCCGCCGGTCGCCCCTACACAGCTGTGCGAGTGTCGTCTTTATGCCCGGGGAAACCAGCGCTACCCAGGCCACTGTAGCGCTACATAACACTCCTAAAATTGTAATTCGGGGCAGCCGGGAGGAGCCGCTTCCCCGCTCCGGATGGGGTATCGCCGTCCGAACTGCTGGCCGGTCGACGGTGCTCGATCCGGGTTTCGGACTCGGTCGGACCACCGTCCGATCAGCCCTGCCGGGCGCCCGTGTCGAGCGCCCGACGAACCGACGACGGCGGTCGGGTCTCCGCGAACTCGTCTGGGGCGTCGCGAGATTGCGCCGTTTATACCCCCATGACTTTCTCGTCACCACTCCCCTATAGCACTACATAACAGTCGTACGAGTGTAATCAGGGGGTGTCGTTCGGTCGCCCCGCGCGTGTCCGACCCCGCGCTGTCCGAGACGGACGGCGGACCGGCCGCGGAGGCCAGCGAGCGATTCGCCGCCGACAAAATTTATTTAAGTGTGGTGTTCGACGCCCGATCGAGAGATGGCAGCACCAGACGCGATATCGTCGAACCATGCCGTCGAAGTGACGACCGCAGTAGCGGGGACCATACGGCGGTCGCTCTCGCTCAAACTCGCGATCGCCGGTCTCTGCTTCGTCCTGTCGGGATTTCTCCTTCAAACGGGTGTCTACGCGGCGCTTCTCCCGATCTGGGGTATCGGTCTCCTGTCGGTCGGAACCGTCAGCTACGCGCTAATCCGGCGAACGAGACGGTAGTCGGCGGGGGCGTCACCGGGACCGGCGCCGTCGCACTCGCCGCTCCCCGACGGGGTGCGGACGAACCGCTTGTCGGATCGTTACCGGTTCGCCTCCAGATATATCTTCCTTAGTTAGAAATTTTTATATACCATCGAGGGGAAGGCCCGGCTGTGGCTCCCGAGTCCGACGATCCGAGAGTTGCAGAGATCAACGATTATCTGACCCGGCGGCGGATGCTCCAGGGCGCCGGGGCGGCCGCGGCGGGGCTCCTCGCCGGCTGCAGCAACGACAGTTCGGGTGCGAGCACTTCCGGCGACGGCGACGGTGACGCCGGGTCGGGTAGCGGTGGCGGCGGCTCCGGTGACGGCAGTAGCGGTGGGTCTAGCGAGGACGGTAACACTAGCGGTGACGGGAGCGCCGAGACGGACGAGTCGACGGCCATCGTGAGAGTCGGGACGAACCAGATGGACCAGTTCCACATGAACGGAGCGTTCGGTCCAGCGAACGCTATCACGAACAGCGCTCGGTTCGGGCGCATCCTGTTCGACCCGCTGGTGAAGTACTCGGTGAACACCGGCGAGATCCACCCGGTCCATGCGCGCAACTTCGAGATCGACGGCCAGACGGCGTACGTCGAGTTGCGCGAGCAGACCTGGCACAACGGCGACCCCTACACGGCCGAGTCGATCGCTCTGCGATACGACATCCAGAGCATGATCAACGAGCACAACGACCAGGAGACGAACATGGACCGGTTTTTCACCGACTGGGAGGTCGAGAACGACCACACCATCCGGTTCGACCTGACCCAGCAGTGGAACCCCCGGTGGTTCGCGAAGGTCCTGCTCGACGAGTACCTCTACCCGTTCCACCCGTCGCACTGGAACGAGTGGCGCGACCGACTCGACAGCGCCGGTCCCGGGACCGACGAGTTCGGCGAGGTCCTCTCCGAACTGGGCGAACACACCGACGTGACCGTCGACGGTGAGCGGTTCGTCGGCTACGGTCCGTACGAGTTCGAGACCGTGGAACCGACCTACCTCGAACTCTCGGTGTACGAGGACCACCGCTTCGCGGAGGACATCGAGTACGACCGCATCGAGTGGAACACCCACGAGGACGAGCGGCTCGCGTGGCTCGAACAACAGGTCGACATGGTCGACGCCGGGCTCCCGTTCGGTCAGGACCTGCAGAACCAGATGCCCTCGGACGACGGGTACCAGAACTACAGCCGCGACAACAACCGGCTGTTGCGACTCGTCATGAACTCCGGCGCGAACCTCCCCGAGAGCCAGAACCGGCCGACCTTCGAACGGGAGATCCGCCACGCCATCTCGTTCACCATCAACCGCGCCAACGCCGCGGCGGCACAGGGCCAGGGCATCTGGGAGCCCTGGACGCACGTCGATACGAACCTGCACTTCAACGACATCGAGAGCGACTGGTTGCCGGCCGACCAGTTCACCGCCCACTCGGACGACGGGTCGCCCAAACTCGACCGCGCCGAGGAGATGATCCGCGCCTCCGAGGGGTACTCCTACGACGGGGGGACGGTCCTCGACGAGAACGGGGAACAGGCCGAACTGGTGCTGCTGACCGCGGACTTCCCGTCGCGCGTGCCCGCGGCCCGATCGATGGCGGCCGACCTCAACTCGTTCGGGTGGGACGTGACCCTCGACATCGTCGACGACCCGACCTTCGTCGACCGGCGCAGGAACGGCGAGTTCGACACGTACATCGACCCGAGCAGCATCGACGACTCGCTCGAGAACTGGAAGTCCGGAGCCATGCTGGGGTACGACCAGCGACGGTTCCATTACCCGACGGAAGTGGAGGTCCCGAGCGTCGGCGAAGCGGTGCTCGACCCCGACAACGGCTCCCTGCAGACAGTCGACCTCTCGGAGGTGATCGGGACGATGGAGTCGACGACGGACACGGCGACACAGCGGGAGGTGCTCACCAAGCTCGGGTGGGTCTGGAACCAGTATCAGATGGCCACCTGGGTCTGCTCGCGGCCCTGGATGGGCGCGCTGCACAACGACGGGTTCGAGATCACGACCGACGAGCCGGCGCCCCGCGACAGCCCGAGTGCCAACTGGTGGCTCCTCCGAGAGGGTCACATCGCGACGACCCAGTAGGGGATCCGTCAGCCGGATCTCCGGTCCCGAGCCTCGGCTATCGGCCACGGCTCGAACCCACAGCAGCCCGCGTCCCGGGAGTCGATCGCACACGGCCGCCGCCCGACTGCTCGGGAGGTGGTCGGCCGGCAGCACTCGCGGCGGTCGAGCGTAACCTTCAAATAGTATTGCTCTGGACTGTCGGCACATGAGATGGTTGCTCAAGCGACTCGGACAGGTGGTGATAACCATCTACGTGGTTATCACCCTGTCGTTCGTCTTGATCCGGCTGATGCCCGGGAACGTTGTCGACGCGCTCATCGCACAGTTGGAGACAGAGGGGGTGGAGGCGAGCCAGATTCAGGCGCAGGTGACGAACCTCGCGGGGATCAACCCCGAGGATCCGATCCACATCGCCTACATCGACTACGTGACGGACGTGTTGCGGGGCGACCTCGGGACCTCGCTGTGGTCGGGGAAGGAAGTGAGCGTGATGATCGCGGACACGCTTCCCTGGACGGTCTTCCTGCTGAGCTGGGCGACGTTCCTGAGTTTCTTCGTCGGGATCGCGCTCGGGGCGCTCATGGCGTACTACGAGGGCGGACGGCTGGACCTCGGGCTCACGTCGTACGCGATGGTCGCCGGGTCGATCCCCTACTACGTCTTCGCCGTCCTGCTGGTGTTGTTCCTCTCCTACCGGTACCAGATATTCCCCACCAGCGGACGCGCCCCGAACGGGATGGCACCGGGGTTCACCTGGCCGTACATTTCCGGGGTGATCAACCACGCGGTGCTCCCGGTGTTCTCGCTGGTCCTGTCGGGCGGGATCGCATCGCTCTCGATGCGCGGGAACAGCATCCGTGTGCTGGGCGAGGACTACCTGCGGGTGGCTCGACTGCGGGGCCTCTCCGACAGGACGATCGCCGTCCAGTACGTCGCTCGGAACGCGCTGCTCCCGATGTACACCGGCTTCATGATCTCCCTCGGGAGCATGTTCAGCGGTGCGGTGATACTCGAGACGGTCTTCAGTTACTACGGGATGGGGTTCATCCTGGTCCAGAGCGTCGACCACCGCGACTATCCGGTCATGCTGGGCTGTTTCATGGTGATCACGATCGCGGTCGTGGTGGCGCTTTTCGTCGCCGACCTCACCTACAGCAAGATCGACCCCCGCGTGGAGGGCACTAACAGTGACACGTACTGACGACACGACGGCCGAGTCGGACCGGGCGGAAACGACGAGCGCTGCGAGTCCCCGGAGCGACGGCGGACAACGGACGGCTTCGCCGCTCGATGCGCTCGGCGAGACATCGGACCACACCGTCGAGAACACGCGACGAGACCGACTGGAGACGCTCTACCGGTACTACGTCTACACGCCCGTCTCGGTGCTGTGGGACGACTGGCGCGCTCGTATCGGATGCGCGCTGATCCTCTTCTATCTCGCCATGGGGATCCTCGGTCCGGTGGTCGTCGAACCGACGACTGTCATGGACGGTGAGCCGCTGCTTGGGCCGTTCGAGAGCTGGGAGCATCCGCTCGGCACCGACAACACTGGGTCGGACCTCCTCTCGCTGGCCGTCTACTCGACGGCGCCGATCCTGAAGATGATGACGGCCGGCGGGCTGTTCACGGTGACGGTGGGCACGCTCTTCGGCACCGTCGCGGGGTACAAGGGCGGGCTGGTCGACACGTTGCTGAGCACGGTCACCGACGTGTTCATCAACCTCCCGGGCCTCCCGCTGGTGATCGTGCTCGCGGCCATCTTCTCCCCGAAGAGCCCGTGGCTGATCGGGCTCCTCCTCTCGGTCGCCTCCTGGGCCGGTCTCGCCCGTTCGATCCGGTCGCAGGTGCTCACGATCCGCGAGGAGTCCTACGCCGAAGCCTCGCGGGCGATGGGGATCCCCACGAGCGCCATCATCACGAAGGACGTCCTGCCCCACCTCATGACGTACATCTCGGTCAACCTCGTCCACGCGAGCCGGAACGTGATCTTCGGTGCGGTCGGCCTGTACTTCATCGGCGTCCTCCCGTTCTCGGACCCCAACTGGGGGGTCACGATGAACCTCGCCTACCAGTACGGCGCCCACTACCGGATGGAGGCCGTCCACTGGCTGATCGTGCCCATCGTGTCCGTCACCGGGCTCTCGATGGGGATGATCCTCCTCTCGCAGTCGCTGGACCGCGTGTTCAACCCCCGCGTCAGGGCGAGCCACGCCGAGACGGCCGAGGAGGTCTCGGCCGAGGAGGTCGACGAGACGGACACGTCCGCGTCCTCGTGGTTCTGACTGGGACTACCGCCCCGGTGCGGTCCGCCTGTCGCGGCGGGGCGACGGTCACGGGCTCCCGAAACCGTTAAATCGCGTCCAGGTTACCACCCGCACGTTACGAATGAACGAGCGCCGACAGTGTACGACGGCCAAGTGTCATCTGCGTCCAGTGCGGTCGAGCCGCGACCGGCTCCCGGGACGGCGTCTCGGGCCGGGAAGCGGACGCCCGGTCCGGACACGCGCGGTCGTTCCGTCGGGTCGGCGGATCGATCCGCGGAGGCGCGGTCGACGGCCGGCCGCCGGTGAACCGGCCCAACCAACGCCGACCGCCGGTGGCGACGCCTACCGGGGGTCGCCATGACGGTCTCCCAGACGGACCCCGACGACCCGCTGTCGGTGTCCGACCCGATCCTGGCGGTCAGCGACCTGACGGTCCGGTTCAATATGGACCGGGGCGTCTCGCGCGTTCTCGACGACGTGACCCTCGAGATCGGGCGAAACGAGATACTCGGTGTCGTCGGCGAGTCCGGGAGCGGGAAGTCGATGTTCGCCGATTCGCTGCTCGACGCGGTCGTCGACCCGGGCGTGGTGACCGGCGACATCACGTACTATCCCGACTCCGGCGAGCCGGTCGACGTGCTCGAATTCGGCAAACAGGAGCGCAATCGATACCGCTGGGAGGAGGTCTCGATGGTGTTCCAGGGGGCGATGAGTTCGTTCAACCCCGTCCGGGAGATCAGAACCCACTTCGTCGAGACGCTGAGCGCTCACGACGAGCCCGTCTCGGAGGGGATGGAGCGAGCGCGCCAGCTGCTCTCGGACCTCTATCTCGACCCCGACCGGGTGCTCGACGCCTACCCGCACGAGCTGAGCGGCGGCATGAAACAGCGCGCGCTCATCGCGCTGTCGCTCGTGCTCGAACCCGAAGTCCTCGTGATGGATGAACCGACCGCCGCGCTGGATCTGTTGATGCAGCGCTCTATCATCTCCATGATCGAGGAGCTGAAAGACAAGTACGACCTCACGATCGTGTTCATCACGCACGACCTCCCGCTGGTCGCGGGCCTCGTCGACCGGCTGGCGGTCATGTACGGCTTCGAGTTGGTCGAGACCGCGCCGCTGGAGACGCTCCTGCGGGATGCGTCCCATCCGTACACCCGGTCGCTGCTGAAGTCGACGCCCAACCCGTCGATGCCGCTCGACGCGATGGAACCGATCGCGGGGTCGAGCCCGGACCCGGTCGACCCGCCGACGGGGTGTTCGTATCATCCGCGGTGTCCGCTCGCCGACGAGCGGTGTGAACGGGAGGACCCCGGCGGGAACCGGGTGTCCGAGGACCACGTGGTCGCCTGTCATCACTGGGAGGACGCGGCGGATGCGGTCCCCATGCCGAGCGATGGCGGCGGTGCCGGGGATCGCGCGGGCGAGCGCACGCCCGTCGAACGGGACGACGACGGCGGCCCCGGACGCGAACCGTCGACGGACCCGGTCGTTTCGATGCGGGACGTCGAGGTCCACTTCGAGGACGACGGGCCGCTGGATTCGATCCTCTCGGAGCCGGAGGTCGTCCGGGCGGTCGACGGCGTCGACGTCGACATCTACGAGAACGACGTGCTGGTGCTGGTCGGCGAGAGCGGCTGCGGGAAGACGACGCTCGGGAAAGTCGGCGTCGCGCTGCAGGAACCGACCGGCGGACGCGTCGAGTACAGGGGACAGGACGTCTGGCGGGCGAAAAAGCGCCTCGGCGAGATCGAGACGCCGTATCGACGGATCCGCCGGTCGCTCCAGATCGTCCACCAGGACCCGGGCAGTTCGCTCAACTCCATGCGACGGGTGAGTTCGATGCTGGAAGCGCCGCTGAAACGCTGGCAGCGGGACAAATCCGAACGGGAGCGGCGGGAACTCATCCTCTCGATGCTCGAATACGTCGGCATGGCGCCCCCCGAAGACTACGTCGAGCGGTACCCCCACCAACTTTCCGGCGGCGAGAAACAGCGGGTCGCGCTGGTCCGTGCGCTCCTGATGAACCCGGAGGTCATCCTCGCCGACGAACCGGTCAGCGCGCTCGACGTGAGCCTGCGGGTGGAGATCATGGACCTGATGATAGAGCTGCAGGAGCGGTTCGACACGTCGTACCTGTTCGTCTCGCACGATCTCTCGAACGCCCGGTACATCGCCGGCAAGACCGACGGCCGGATCGCCGTCATGTACCTCGGCGAGATCGTCGAGGTCGGGACGGTCGACCAGATCATGAGCGACCCGAGACATCCATACACGCGGGCGCTGCGGTGGGCGACGCCGGAACTGGATCTCGGGTCCCGGGAGTCGGTCGAGGCCGGCGACGGACCGATGCGCCGTATCGACGTTCCCGATCCTACCGACCCACCTCGCGGGTGTCGGTATCACACCAGGTGCTCGGAGGTGATCCCCCCGGCCGAGTACGACTTCGAGCAATCGGCGTGGAACGCGGTGATGGACCTCAAAGTCGCTGTCGAGCGGGAGGGGTTCGACCGCACGGAGGCCGAAGCGCAGGCTCTCGAGGATGCGAACGGCGAACCGACTGCCGACGGGTCGGCCGAGTCCCTTCCGGCGGCGATGCGGGACCACTTCGGTATCCCGGAGCAACTGAGCGACCCCGACGCCGAACGGGTGCTGTCGACGGGCCTCGAACACATCGCCGAGGGGCGGACCGATGCCGCTGACGAGCTGTTCAGAACCGAGTTCGAGACGGTCTGTCAGGCCCGGTCCCCGGAGACCGTGTCAGTCACCGAGGACGGTCCCGACCGCGGTGTCGCCTGCTTCCTCGAATCGGATCGACCGGAGTAGTTCGGCGGAAAGTCGGTGATCCCGCTTCGAGAGTCCTCACAGCGGACCCGCTCTCCGGTTACAACGGGTCCCAATCGACCGCGACGACGACCGCCGCGCTCAAAAACGACAGGGCGATCGGGATCGCCGCGAGCGTCGTCACGACGCGCGTCTCGGCGTCGAACGTGCCGAACGCGTACGAGAAGCCGAGCAGCAGGACGAACAGAACGTCCAGCGTGAGGACGATCCGTGACACCTGTCGAACGAGGCCCATACTGGAAGTTCGAATAACACTCGTTTAATGATTGTCATCGGTGAACAACGGGACGGCGACCGAACTCGCCCGCGCTTCCGTCGGGCGGTGGGGCGGAAACATCGTTCGGAACACGCGGTCGGCGAGATGCGGACCGCCCGCCCTGTCCGTCAAACGGCGCTGTTGAGAAATCGCCAGCCGAAGAAGACGAGGAGTGGTATCGCCGAGACGACCGCCGCTCGGGCCTTACTGAGCTCTCCCGCTTTCGTAAGGCCGAGCGTCCAGAGGTACCCGCTCACGGCCAGAAAGAGACCCCCGGCGACCATCGCGGCGACGAACGCCGGTTCCCCGGCTGCGTGACTCATGAACTCCGCCAGCCCGTTCGTCTCGTGTTCGATCCGGCTGTTGACGGCCAGTTTCGGGGGCGTGGCGTCCTGTAACGCGTAGTAGCGGCCAGCCGTCCAGACCAGTCCCGTTCCGACGAACGGCGCCATTCCCCAGCCGACGATCCGAGTGATGTGCCCGAAGAGGGGGTGGCCGCCCGCTGCCAGCGTCAGGACGTACAGCGCGAACGAGAAGGCCAGCCAGAGGAGAAAGCCCTCGAGGAAGTAGTACCCGCCCAGCAGAATGACGGCGTTGATGATTTCCGACACGGCGGGGCCCAGCGCGATGTACACCGCCGCCGCTTGCAGGCTCATCGCGACCGAGACGGCGCTCACGATGAGGGTCGGTATCACGAGTCGTCCCGTCGCTGCTTTGCGTTGGATAAACGGCTCCGGATCCCCGAATACGCGTACCGCCATGGAAACCGGTTGTCTGACCTGGCATAAATATATTGTGCATCCCACGAATGAAATTGTGCGCTCAGGCTCGCTCGGGACAAATCCGGTAGCCGACGGTGTGGGTTCGGGTCGTGATGACGACGGCGCACTATCTCGCCGGACGTTCTACTATGTATCGGAACGTAGAGATCAGACCAGTATATAACACGTGTATGATTGTAATCTCCACCGCCCTACTGGCTAGGGGCCTCTCCAGCGAACAACCATAATTTCAATGTTAGGTAAGAATAGCAGTTCAAATTGTTATAAATTAGAATTTGTGCCACTTTATCCGTCGTCGGGCCCTCTTATTTCGCCAGATACTGGATTATCTAGTTATATAGAAAATTTCCGGCACACAAATCAACTATATTTTTATTTTCTCCCCAATTATATCAATACTTCAGATCTCGTCTACGGTCGAGTGGTGTGGTCTTGGAGCTCGCGGTTCGAGTTCGGATCTCACGCTTTTGGCGGCTAAAATGCAGATAAATACCGCTCAATGGTCGAATTCGTAGCGGATTGTGGCTCAGAGTGACGATTCCTCTGTCTATCATTCTATCTGATATGTGTGTTTTTATTAGTACCTGCGTTATTTACTATTTCTGGTCCGCCCGAGATCTACAGTCCCCAACTGGGGCCCTCGCTTCGAGGGGTCGTCGGCCACTCGCGGGGCCGCCTCGACCGCGATGCGATGCCCGACCACGAGGGCGTGCGGGCGTTCACCGAGGACGTGATGGAACACGTGCCCGAACACGACTACCTCAACGACGTGCCCGTCTCGCACGTCACGCTGCTCTCGAAGACCGAGGACACTTGGGTGCCCAAACTCAGAAAAGATAGCGAGTTCTGGGAACGGGACCCCTACGCCGCAGCGAGCGACTGAGCCGTCCTGGCCCGACCCCCATCCCGTCCCGACCGTTCGACCCGCCGAAGTCGAGCGACTCCGAACCCCCTCTCGGTGGCATCCGCCGGGCGGGCGGATCTCCGATTATCATTTATCGTATTTCGTGGGGTACGTTGATACCGGATGCTGTGTGAAGTGTTCTCACGGAGATTCGAATGGCAAGCATATTCGCAACGTTGAGTCCGCTGACGGTCGCGGTGGCCGTCGTCGGGCTCGTCGGGATCGTCCCGGTCGCGATCCAGTACCGCGAGCGGTCGCGGTGGTTCGCGGTCGGCTACGGGCTGTTGGTGGTCGCGGCGCTGGCGACCAACCTGGAGGACCTGTTCCTCGGTGACTTGCTGAACGCGACCGAACACGCCGTCGGGCTGATGGGGGCGGGGATCGCCTTCCTGGTCGCCGCGTACGTCCACCGCAAACGGGAGATCGAACCGGAGGTGCCCGACGGTGGCTGAGATAACGCTGATGGTCCTGTTCGACTTCGTCGCGGCGGCCGCGTTCGCGGGCGCGGTCGTCGTCGGCGTCCTGAACTGGCGGGACACGGACCTCGAACGCGGGTTCTGGGTCAACTTCACGTTCGGGGCGACGCTGGGGCTGCTGTGGACCGGTTCGGTCCTGCTGGAGTGGCTCGGCGTCGCGCCGGCGCTGATGAACGCCCTGAGCATGATGTTCCTCGGGACGACGATCGGCGTCTACGCCGTCGGGTCGACGGGGACGATGGCGGTCGTCGACGACATGAAGACCGCGACGGAGGAAGCTGACCGGGCGCGCCGGGAGGCCGTCGAGTTACAGGAGGACGCCGAGGACGCACGGTTGGAGGCCGAACAGGCGAGCGAAGCGGCCGAAGAGGCGAAAGAACGGGCCGAACGCGAGCGCGAGCAGGCCCGGCAGTTGAGCGAGACGCTCGAACGGAAGGCGACCGAGTTCGGCGACGTGATGGGCGCGGCCGCGGCGGGCGACCTCACCCGGCGGATGGACGCCGAGGCCGACAACGAGGCGATGGCGGAGATCGCCGCGTCGTTCAACGGGATGATGGACGACCTGGAGGAGACGGTTCGGGAGATCCGGTCGTTCGCGGACGAGGTCGGGGCGTCGAGCGAGGAGGTCGAGGCGGGCGCGACCGAGAGCCAGTCGGCCAGCGAGCAGGTCGCCGAGTCGATGCAGGCGGTCTCGGCCGACGCCGACGAGCAGAACGACCGCCTCCAGTCGGTCGCCACGGAGATGAGCACGCTCTCGGGCGCCGTCGAGGAGGTGGCCGCCTCCGCGGACGAACTCGACCACGCCACGGGCGAGGCCGTCGCGGTCGGGGAGGCCGGCCGCGAGGCCGCCGGCGAGGCGATCGACGAACTCGACGCCATCGAGACCAAGGCCGACGAGACGGTCGACGAGGTGGAGACGCTGGCCGCGGAGATGTCGGAGATCGGCGAGGTGGTCGACATGATCGCCGAGATTGCCGAGCAGACGAACATGCTCGCGCTGAACGCGAGCATCGAGGCCGCCAGAGCCGGCGAGGCCGGCGAGGGCTTCGCCGTCGTCGCCGACGAGATCAAGGGCCTGGCCGCCGAGGCCGCCGAGGCCACCGACGAGGTCGAGCGGCTCATCACGGACATCCAGGAGTCGACGGAGGGGACGGTCACGAACATCCGCGAGATGACCGACCGGGTCGACTCGGGCGCCGCGACCACCGGCGAAGCGCTGGACGCCCTCGAGGAGATGGCCGAGACGGTCCGGACCGCCCACGACAGCATCACCGAGATCAGCGCCGCGACCGACGACCAGGCCGCCTCCACCGAGGAGGTCGCCAGCATGGTCGACGAGGTCTCGGAGATGGCCGGCCGGATCGACACCGAGTCCGACCAGGTGTCGGCCGCCGCCGAGGAGCAGACCGCCTCGCTCACCCAGGCCGCCGACAACGCCCGCTCGCTCGCCGACCGGGCCGACGACCTCCGGGAGTTGCTCGACGAGTTCGTCGTCGGCGACGCCGCGACCGGCGGCAACGCCGCGACCCCCGCCGCCACCGACGGCGGTCTCGA
Source organism: Halosimplex rubrum (assembly GCF_013415885.1). Lineage (NCBI taxonomy): Archaea > Methanobacteriati > Methanobacteriota > Halobacteria > Halobacteriales > Haloarculaceae > Halosimplex > Halosimplex rubrum. The sequence continues at coordinate 277,465 of NZ_CP058910.1, read as the reverse complement.
CCCCGGAGAGTGACTCCCGCGGCCGGTCGCGACCCGCCGCCGTTTTGACGCGCCGGCCCGTACTCCCGTCAGGCACGACCGACGGACCGATCCGTCACGATCGTCTTACTTAATTCTGGTACGCATCTCATATCCGGTATCCTTATCGGCGAGTGGTCACTAGTGGGAGGTATGTCAGAAGCGACGAGCGCGCCGGTGGGCCACGCGGAGCTGGCGACGCTGAAGGCGCTGGCGCTGTCGGGCGGCCTCGACGGCGACCAGAAGGTGTCCTGTTCGGCGCTGGCCGACCGGCTCGACGCCTCGACGCAGACGGCCTCGCGGCGGCTCCAGCGGCTGGAGGAGGCCGACCTGGTCGAACGGGAGATCGTCAGCGACGGCCAGTGGGTGACCGTCACGGAGGCCGGCGAGCGCGCGCTCCAGCGCGAGTACGCCGACTACCGGCGCATCTTCGAACGGGACGCCAGCGTCGAACTCCACGGGTCGATCACCAGCGGGATGGGCGAGGGCCGCCACTACATCTCGCTGCCGGGCTACATGCGCCAGTTCGAGGACAAACTGGGTTACGAGCCGTTCCTCGGGACGCTCAACGTCGAGCTCGGCGAGGAGAGCGTCCGCGAGCGCGGCCGGCTCTCCTCGTTCGAGCCCGTCACCATCGACGGCTGGGAGGACGACGAGCGCACCTACGGGCCCGCGTACTGCTACCCGGCCACGGTCGAAGCCGAGAACGGCGAGACGTTCGAGGACGCCCACGTCATCAGCCCTGAGCGCACCCACCACGGCGACGACCAGCTCGAGATCATCGCGCCGGTGAAACTCCGCGACCAACTGGGGCTGGCGGACGGCTCCGCTCTCACCATCCATGTCACCGAACAGCGATAGCATGACCGGCGACGCATCGACTTCGACCGCGACCGCGACGGCGACCGTCGACCGGGCGGTCGACGCGCTGCGCCGCGGCGACCCGATCCTCGTCCACGACGCCGCCGACCGCGAGGGCGAGGTCGACGTTGTCTACCCCGCGGGCGCGGTCACGCCCGACGCGGTCGCCCGCATGCGCAACGACGCCGGCGGGCTGGTCTGCGTCGCGCTCGCCGACGCCGTCGCGGTGGCGTTCGACCTGCCGTACGTTCAGGATGTCATCGACCACCCCGCCGCGGCCGACCACGACCTGGGCTACGACGAGCGGTCGTCGTTCTCGTTCACCGTGAACCACCGCGACACCTACACCGGGATTACAGACGAGGACCGGGCGCTCACGATCACCGAACTCGCCGCCGCCGCGGCCGCACCCGAGGAGACGGACTTCGCGGGCGAGTTCCGCGCGCCCGGTCACGTCCACGTCCTCCGGGCGGCGCCCGACCTGCTCGCCGACCGGAAGGGCCACACCGAACTGGCCGTCGCGCTGGCCGACGCCGCCGACCTCCCGCCGGCGATGGTCGTCTGCGAGATGCTCGACGACGAGGGCGGCGCCGCGCTCTCGCCGGCCGCCGCCCGAGCCTACGCCGACCGCGAGGGGCTCGTCTACGTCGAGGGCAGCGCCGTCGTCGAACGGCTCGGGTGACGGTACCGGGTTACTGAAGGCCCGTCCGGCCCCAGCGCCGACCATGGCACGCTTCTCGCGCCGCTCGCTCCTCCGCGCCACCGGCCTCGCCGCCGTCGGTGCCGCCGCCGGCTGTACGAACGACGATACCGACGGTCCGACGGGGACACCCGACTCCGGCGATATCGTCGCCGGCCCGGACGGCGCCTACGCCTTCGACCCCGAGGAGTACACCGTCTCGGTCGGCGAGACGGTCACCTGGTACTTCGACAGCCCGACGCACAACGTCGGCTGTCGCCCCGGCGACGCCCCGCAGGTCACCCTGCCGGAGGGCGCCGAGCCGTTCGCAAGCTACGACGACGGGGCGGTCGGGCAGACGGTTCCGCAGGGCGAGACCTACGAGCACACCTTCGAGACGGCCGGCGAGTACACCTACGTCTGCATCCCCCACTCCCGCCAGGGGATGGTCGGGACGGTCGTCGTCGAGGCGTAGCCGGCGTCACGCTTCGTCGACGCCGACGACCTCGAAGCGCGCGCCCGAGCCGTCACCGTCGGCGTCGGTCACGCGAACGTCCCAGCCGTGGGCGTCGGCGGTCTGTGCGACGATAGAGAGGCCGAGTCCGGTGCCGCCCGACGCGGTCGAGAAGCCGCTCTCGAACACTCTGTCGCGGCGGTCCGCCGGGATGCCCGGCCCGTCGTCTTCGACGAAAAAGCCCGGCTCGTCGTCGAGGGCGCCCACGCGGACGGTCACGCCGTCGCCGGCGTGCTCGACAGCGTCCTCGGGAGCCTGCGAAGCAGGGCTCGTGGAGCCGTGCTCCACGGCGTTGCGGAACAGGTTCTCGAAGAGCCGGCGGAGCCGCGACTCGTCGGCCTCGACGACCGTCCCGGCGTCGACGTGGAGTGTCGCGTCGCCGGTGGCGACGGTCCCCCAGCTCGTCCGGGCGACCGTCGCGATGTCCACCGGTTCGACCGCGTCGACGCGCTCGCCCTGGCGGGTCAGCGTCAGGATGTCCTCGATGAGCTGTTCCATCCGCTCGACCGACCGCTCGCACAGGTCGAGGTAGTCGTCGTCGTCGGCGTCGATCATCTCCAGGCAGCCGGCGAGGACGTTCAGCGGGTTCCGGAGGTCGTGGCTGACGATGCTCGCGAACTCCTCGAGCCGTTCGTTCTGGCGGGCCAGCTCCTCGCGGCGGCGTCTGAGTTCGCTCTCGCGGTCGGCCCGCGCGAGCGCGGCCTCGGTCGTGTTCGCGAGGATCCGGGCGAGCGACACGTCCACATCGTCGAAGGCCTGCTCGGTGGTCGCACCGAGGTTCAACACGCCGTGCTCGCCCAGGGGGAGTATCAGCTCGCTGCTGATCGGCGTGTCGGGGTTCAACAGTCCCTCGGCCGTCGAGAGGTCGTCGTAGACGCGGACCTCCCCCGACTGGAAGGCCTCCCAGGAGAGGCTCTCGCCGCTGTCGTAGGTCGGCGCCGTGCCGAGCAGGTCGGCGGCCTCGTCGGTGATCGCCGCGGGTTCGAGGGCGTCCGTCTCCGGGTCGTAGAACCAGAGCCCGTTGACGGGCATGTCCAGCACGTCACGCGCTGTCTCGACGGCCCGTTCGGCCACCGAGCCGCGGTCGGGCGCCTCCATGAACGCCCGCGTCGCCTCGTGGAGCGCGCTCAGCCGCCCCTCGCGGCGCTTGCGCTCCGTCATGTCCCGCGAGGTGACGACGTACCCATCGAAAGCCGTCTCCGTCCGGTTGGTCGCCTTCGACTCGATCCAGCGCCACTCGCCCGCGGCGGTCCGCATCCGGAACTCGATGCCCTCGGTCGCGCCCGGTCGCTCGACGAACGCCGCGAACCGCTCGGCGACCGTCTCGTGGTCCTCCGGGTGGATATACTCGAACACCGTCTCGCCGACCAGTTCCCCGGGCTCGTAGCCCAGCACGTGCTTGGCGGCGGGGCTCTGGTACTCGATGACTCCCGTCTCGTCGAGGACCGTGACGATATCGGTGACCTCCTCGACCAGCGTCTCGTAGCGCGCCAGTTCCCGCTCGCGCTCGCGGCGCTCGGTCACGTCGCGGGTCGTCAGCAGCGCGAACCGCTCGCCCTCGCCGGTATGGACGGGAACGGCCCTGAGGTCGACCGCTCTGGTCGGCGACTCGACCGGCGACTCGAACTCGACGTGGCGTTCGGCCGCGCCGTCCCCGACCACGTCGTCGACGGCCTCCGTCACCCGCCGCACGTCCTCCGGTTCGAGGATGCCCGTCTCGGCCAGCACCGGCAGTCGCTCCCCCTCCAGCCCGCCGTCGATCGCCGCCGGCGGCTGGTCCATCCGGTGGTCCGCGAACCGGAACCGGTAGTCGCCGTCGACGACGTACACCCCCTCGCTCATGTGCCCGACCACCAGCCGCGGCCAGTCGACCTCGTCGGCGCGCTCGGCCGCGCCGTCGACGGGCTCGGCGGTCCCGCCGTCGACCCGTTCGGCGGCGCCGACCGGACCGCGGTCGACTGGCCCGGCCGACCCGACCGCGTCGTCGATCCGGTGGGCCAGGAGGGCGTACTGGTCGGGCGTGTCCTTCCGGAGGAACTCGGCCGCGCCGGCGTCGATCGCTCGTTCGGCGACGGCTTCGCCCTTCCGGGCCGCGAGGATCACCGGGATCTCCGGACGGCGCTCGCGGACGGCGTCGAGGAGCCACAGCCCGCTCCGGTCGGGGAGCCGGTTCCCGGTGACGATGCAGTCGACCCGTCGGGCGTCGAGTCGGTCGAGCGCCTCGTCGGCCCGCTCCACCGCGGTCACGTCGAACGGTCTCGCCGCCGCTTCGAGCCGCTCGGTGGCCGTCTCCGTGAACGCCCGGTCGCCGTCGACGAGCAACACACGGATCGACTGCGTCATACCGTCTCTCTGGCGATCGATCCTGAAATAGCTACGGGAAGGAGCGTCAGAACTGAAAACCCGGGACGCTCCGGGACGGCGATCCGCGAGGAACCAGCACCTACAGGTGTTTCAGCGAGAACCACCCGCCGCCCAGGACGAAGAACAGCCCGAACCCGGCGGCGATCAGCGGCGTGTTCGTCGTCCGGTTCTGCAGGAACGCGTCGCCCGGCCGGTCGGGCGCGACGTAGGCGGTGGTCGTCGCCCCTTCCTCGTACTCGGCGACGACCGAGCGAGCCGCCGACTCCGTGCCGTAGGTCTGCGATATCGCCGCGGGGAAGACGCTCGAACTCTCGTAGGTCGTCCCCTCGTACTCGTAGGTGAACCGGACCGTCGGCTCGTAGTCGACGCCGCGCCTCGCGGAGGCCGTCTCGACGCCGACCGCCTCGACCGTCGCCGTCACCTCGACGGAGTCCCGCACCGCCTCGGACTGCTGGACGTAGTCGTAGCCGCCGTAGCCGGTGATCGCGAGCCCCACGAGGAGCATGAGCAACGCCCCGCGGAGCGACTCCGGCCCGTCGATCGAGAGCCCGGAACCGTCGCTCACGCCGACCACGTCCCGACTCCGATCGGCGAGACGGCGCCGGTCCGTCCGTCCGCGGGCGCCGGCCGCGTGTCGCGGGCGCGTCGCGTCCCGTCAGTACCGCTCCGGTTGCGTTCGACAGTCATCGTCTCCTACAGTGGTGGGCGCTCTCGGTGAAAAACCCTCCCGAGGGCCCAGCGACTGTTTGTGTCACGCGCTCGCACGCGACCGTCAACACTCTTACCAGCGGAGTCGCAACGTTCGATATGGTCAGCACGCGCGGCCGCGACGCCGGACGACTGACAACCTATAAATCGGGAGCGCCCCTCACCGGGAGGTACGACCCATGAGCGAGCGCCCAGAGATGTTCCAGGGCGTCGACGAACTCTGGATGGACGGCGAGTTCGTCGACTTCGACGACGCACAGATCCACGTCCTCACCCACGGCCTCCACTACGGCTCGGGGGTCTTCGAGGGCGTCCGCTGCTACGACACGGTCGACGGCCCCGCGATCTTCCGCTGGGAAGAACATCTGGAGCGGTTCTACCAGTCCGGCAAGCCCTACGATCTCGACATCCCCTTCGACCGCGAGGAACTCACCGAGGCGACGGTCGAACTCCTCCGCCGCGAGGAGTTGGACTCCTGTTACATCCGGCCGATCGCCTTCTACGGCTACGACTCGCTGGGCGTGAGCCCCGGCGACTGCCCGACGACGGTCGCCATCGGCGCCTGGCCGTGGGGCGCCTATCTCGGCGAGGACGCCCTCGAGAACGGCGTCGACGTGATGGTCTCCTCGTGGCGCAAGCACGCCTCCAGCCAGATCCCGACGAACATGAAGACCACCGGCCTCTACGTCAACTCCATGCTCGCCACCGAGGAGGCCAAGGGCAACGGCTACACCGAGGCGATCGTCCTCAACAAGGAGGGCAACGTCGCCGAGGGGCCCGGCGAGAACCTCTTTCTGGTGCGGGACGGCGAGATCTACACGCCCGGCCTCGCCGAGTCCATCCTCGACGGGATCACCCGCCGCACCGCGATCGAACTCGCCCGCGACATGGGTTATACTGTCCACGACCAGGCCACCATCTCCCGGGGCGAACTGTACACCGCCGACGAACTGTTCTTCACCGGCACCGCCGCGGAGGTCACGCCCATCCGCAGCGTCGACGACAACGTCATCGGCGAGGGCACGAAGGGGCCGGTCACCGACGAGCTTCAGGACCAGTTCTTCGACCTCGTCGAGGGCCGACTGGACGGCTACGACGACTGGTTCACGTACGTCTGACTGCCGTCCCGGATCGGTAGACAGAGCGGCTATCAGTCCCGAAAATTTCGGTTTCGATGGGGGGTGGCTAAACAATTAGGGGTAACTGTCACGGGCGTTTACGCCCGAGGTCGGATAGATGCAACCGACGAGTACGACCGGTAGTCGCGACTGGCGCGTACGGGGCTGCGAGGACGGGACGCGAACAGGGGTGGTCCGCGAATGGCGCTGACCACCCGCCTGCGGTCCGTGCTGAGCGACGCCCGCGAGCGCGCCGGTGGCGGCGACACCGCGACGACCGACGACCCGGCCGAGGGCGGCGAGTCGACCGCGGAACCGACGGCGGGCCTGTTCGAGTGCCCCGCCTGCGGGACCGTCTACGTCGCCGAGGAGAAGTCGACCTGTTCGTCCTGCGACGAACCCGTCGAGGAGGTCTCGGCGACGCTCTCGCGGGAGTAGCGGGGCGGACCGGGTGTCGAGGGCGCGCGCTCAGTTCCCCTCGCGGTCCGACGTGAACGCGTCGGCGCCGTCGGTCGCCTCGCCCGGGGAGTCGTCGGATCGACCGTCGGACCGCTCGTTCATCCGCGCCTCGACCCGTTCGAGCGCCTCGCGGGTCGCGCGTAGCTCCGCGACGAGTTCCTCGAGCTGGTCGGCGCTCGCGGCCCGCCCGTCGGACGAGCGGTCGCCGTTGCCCCCACCGGTTCCGTCGCGGCCGCCGCCCCCGCCGAACTCCCGCTGGACCCGCGAGATCTCCTCGCGCACGTCGCGAGCGTCCTCCACGTCGTCGAAGGAGATGTCGGCGCCGGAACTCCCGGCGGTGCTGATCTCGATCGTGCCGAATCCCAGCTGCGTGCCCCAGAAGGACTGGGTGAACTCCGTGTTCTGGATGCGGTCGAGGTCGACGCTCTCGATGTTGGTGCTGAGGATCCCCTGTTTGACGTACAGCGAGCGGTTCGTGACGACGTAATCGGTGTGTTTGATCCCCAGGTACGACAGCGGCGAGAACAGGAGGATGACGATCCCGATGAGGAAGGGGATCAGGACCACGCCCGTCACGAGCGTGCCGACCATCCGCAGTTTGGTCGGCTCGCCGACCCAGACGACCTCTTCGCCGGGCTCCAGGGAGAGCCACTCCGAGACGTCCGAGTCGGCCGCCGCCGCGGCGCGGTCGGTCAGCGAGTCGTCCGTCGCTCTCTCGGCACTCGCGTCGGAATCGCCGCTCATGCGCTCTCCTCCATGCGCTCGGCGACCGCACGCAACTGCCTCGCTTCCGCCAGCAGCGCCTCGACGGTCGCGTCGTCGAGCGCGCCGGTGGCGGGCGCCGGGCCGTCCTCGCCCGTCCCGCGCTCGTCGGCGGCGCGGACCTGCTCCTGCAGCGCGTCGCGGAACGCCTCGGGGTCGTCCAGGTCCGAAATCGCCAGATCCGCCCCGCCGCTGCCGGCGGTCGAGACGGCGACGGTGCCGTAGTCGAAGAGGTTGCCGGTCACGTCCTTGCGCAGCGTCGTGTTCTGGACGCGGTCGACGCCGACGGTCGTGACCGTCTCCGAGACCACGCCCGTCTTCAGGTAGATCCGCCGGTCGGTCAGCACGTAGTCGGTGTGTTCGACGGTGAGATACGCCCAGACGACGGTCGCGACCTGCGAGGCGACGACCAGCGCCGCGACCGCCCAGACCACGAGACCGGGACTCGCCGGGAAGTCGGCGGGGTCGAGCGTCACCTGTGTCGTGACGAAGACGGCGCCCGCGAGGGCCAGTATCGACAGGACCGCCGCCCCCGCGGCGGTACCGACGATGCGCCAGACGCGCGGTTGCCCCGTCCAGACGACCGACTCGTCCGGGTCGAGCGAGAGCCACTCGTGTTCCTCGGTCATATCGCGTGAGTGGCACGCTCGCCGGGATAAAACTACGGGGCCGGCCGATTCGGCGGTACCACCTCGCTCCCGACGGCCGCTCGGCGGATGCTGGCTCGCTATCGTAGGATCTGGAAGACATCGCTCGGACGACCGCACGCGGTCGTGCGGTCGACCGTGCATGAACGCGTTTGCACGGACGCTTTCAAATTCTACGATAACTCCACCACCCGTGCGGACCGCTACCGAAGAGAGTGTGACGGATCGCCACCGACGAGCCGCGATGTGGAGGAGTGACACGAGCGATTGATATGGCGTCCGCCCCCTATCTCCCGTATGGAGTGGAAAACGGACTGGGGCCTCCGCGGGCGCATGTTCTTCACCATGTTCCTCCTGGCCGCCCTGTACATCGCCTTCCTCGGGGTGTTGCTGTGGACGAACCAGTCGTTCGTGCTCATCGTCGGCTTCATGAGCGTCTTCCTGATCGCACAGTTTTTCTTCAGCGACAAACTGGCGCTGCGGAGCATGGGCGCCCGGGAGGTCTCCGAGGAGGAGTATCCCGACTTACACCGGATGGTCGGCCGGCTCTCCCAGCAGGCGGACCTGCCGAAACCGACCGTCGCGGTCGCTGACACGCGGACGCCCAACGCCTTCGCGACCGGGCGCTCCCAGAAGAACGCGACCGTGGCGGTGACGACGGGGCTCCTGCAAACGCTCGACCAGGACGAACTGGAGGGCGTGATGGCTCACGAGCTCGCGCACGTCAAGAACCGCGACGTGGCGGTGATGACGATCGCGTCGTTCCTGGCGACCATCGCGATGTTCATCCTCCGGTGGGGGTTCCTGTTCGGCGGCGGCGGCCGCGACCGCCAGGGCGGCGGCGCCGGTATCATCGTCGCCATCGTCGCCTCGCTGGTCGTCTGGGTCGTCTCGTTCCTGCTCATCCGCGCGCTCTCGCGGTACCGCGAGTACGCCGCCGACCGCGGCGGCGCCGCCATCACCGGCAAGCCCGCCGCGCTCGCGAGCGCGCTGATGACCATCGACAACCGCATGGACCGCGTCCCGAAGGAGGACCTGCGCGAGCAGTCGGAGATGAACGCCTTCTTCATCGTCCCCATCAGTTCGGGCGTCATCGCGAACCTCTTCCGCACGCACCCGACCACCGAGCGCCGCGTCGAGCGCCTGCAGGAGCTGGCCGGCGAGATGGAATCCGCCTGAGCGGCGTTCGACCGAAGGTTCATTAGTCAGCGAGAGCGAACGTCTCGTATGGACTGGCAGATCGACAGCCGCCTGACCCGGCGGATGGCGATGGCGTTGGCCCTCGCCCTCCTCGGCTACGCCGTCCTCCTCGGGCCGGTGGTCTGGCTCCTCCCGCCCGCCGGGGCGCTCGTTGTCTGCGGGCTCTTGCTGGCGGTTCTCGGCGGTCTCGTACTGGAGGCCGACCGGTTGGCCTACCTCGCGACGAGAGCGGTCGCCATCGACCGCGAGGACCACCCCGAACTGTTCGACATCGTCGAGCGGCTCTCCCGGCAGGCCGACCTGCCGCGGCCGCCCGTCGCCGTGATCCCGAGCGACGAACCGAACGCGATGTCGGCCGGGACCGGCAACCGCACCGTCGTCTGCGTGACGCTCGGCCTGCTGAAGGAACTCGACGACGAGCAGCTGGAAGCCGTGATAGCCCACGAACTCGCCCACGTGAAGAACGGCGACTCGTCGGTGCTGACCGTGGCCGGCTTCCCGGCGACGGTCGCACTTGCGATGCTCTCGACGGCGCTGGAGGGCATGGACGGGAAGGCCATCCTGCTGGGCTACTTCGGCGTCGCGGCCTTCCTGGCGGTACTGAGCCTCCCGCTCCTGCTGGTGAGCCTGCCGGGGACGCTCGTCCTCTCGCGGTACCGCGAGTACGCCGCCGACCGCGGCGCGGTGGCGATCACCGGCAAGCCGGTCGCGCTCGCCGAAGCGCTGGCCGAGTTGCACGACCTCTCGGAGCCGCCCGACGAGGACATGCGCTCGATGGCCGGCTTCAACGCCTTCTGTATCGTCCCGTCGCCGTCGCTCGGGCTCCCGGGGACCCACCCGCCCACGCACAAGCGGATCCGGAAACTGCGGGAGCTGGCGGCCGAGATGGAGCGGTAGCCGTCGGCGCCGGTTCGATGTCCCGTCGGCGGCACACACAGGAGAGCGCGACCGCTTCCACAGCCGTTAGGGGCCTGCGAGCCAAGTTGGGGACGCTATGAGCGAACTCGATCTGCACGCACTCGGACTGGGCACCTGGCAGAACACCGACCCCGAGCAGTGCGCCGAGAGCGTCCGGACGGCGCTGGAACTCGGCTATCGGAACGTCGACACCGCACAGGCCTACGGGAACGAGGAAGCCGTCGGTCGCGGCATCGCCGAAGCCGACGTACCGCGCGAGGAACTGTTCCTCGCCACGAAGGTCGACACGGCCAACCTCGCCCACGAGGACGTGCTGGCGACGACCGAGGAGAGCCTGGAGCGACTGGGCGTCGACTATCTCGATCTCCTGTACGTCCACTGGCCGACCGAAGCCTACGACGCCGAGGGGACGCTGTCGGCGTTCCAGCAACTGTACGACGAGGGGACGATCCGCCATATCGGCGTCTCGAACTTCGAACCCGAACACCTCGACGAGGCCCGGACGGTGCTGGACGCGCCGGTTTACGCGAACCAGGTCGAGATGCACCCGTACCTCCAGCAGGAGCGACTGCGCGAGTACGCCGCCGAGCACGGCCACCACGTCGTCGCCTACTCGCCGCTGGCTCGGACGGAGGTGCTCGACGATTCCGTGTTGCAGGACATCGCGGAGAAACACGACGCGAGCGTCCCCCAGGTGACCCTGGCGTGGTTCCTGTCGCTGGACGGCGTGGCGGCCATTCCGAAGGCCACCAGCGCCGAGCACATCCGCGACAACTGGGGCGCCTACGACGTGGACCTCGACGAGGAGGACCTGAGTCGGATCGCGGAACTGGATCGGGGCCACCGGGAGATCGACTTCGAGGGCGCGCCCTGGGACGAGTGAGGCCGGCCGTCGCGTTCGACCCGAGGCGCGAGCGGGCGCTCGCTCGACAGACGAAGGAGGGAAGCGACTTTTACGCGCTCGGCCGAAGAGACGGGCATGGGACTGCTGGACGGCCTGAAGTCCGCGCTTGGGATGAAAGCGGAGGCCGACGCGACGCGGGACGCCGACCCCGAGGACCTGTTCGGGATGAGCACGGCCTACATGACGATGGAGGCCGACCTGGGGTTCGTCCCGGCAGATGCGGCCGCCCTCTGTTTCGCGGAGGTCGACAGCACCGACTTCGAGGACGCCGTCGAGAACGTCGAGGCGATCCTCGAAGCCGGCGAGGTCGAGACGGGGACGAACGCGCGGTTCACCACCGACGACCACGGCTACGAGTGGGTCGTGCTGGAGGACGACGACCCCGAGGACCTGGTGACGAGCGTCCACTTCGCCGCCGACGAGTTCATCGAGCGCGGCTACGGCTCGCGACTGCTCGCCGCGCTGTTCGCCTTCGAGAAGCGCGATGCCGGCAGGCATCGAGACGGAGGCGGCGATGCCGCCGGAGCCGACCGGCTGGCCTACTGGGTGTACTCGTTCCGCCGGGGGAAGTACTACCCGTTCGCGCCGGAGGGCGACCACGACCGGCACAACCAGACGGAGATCAAACTCCAGAGCGTCCTCGACGGCGAGCTGACCGTCGAGCCGGACAAGGAGTACTGGTACCCCCTCTGGCCCGACCGACCCGGAAGCCACCCCTGGGAGTAAGCTTATTCCGGGCGCGGGCGCCGGATCCCCTGTGACGCCGACCGAACCCGCCGTCTACGACCACGTCCGTCCGCCCGCGTCCGACACCGACTCCGCCCTCTCGCCGGGCGTCTACCGCGTCGTCGGCGTCGGCGAGCGGACGGTCACGCTCCTGCGAGTCGGCGACGCCGACGGATATCGAGTCAACACCGGCGAGGTCGCGACCGTCGACCGCGACGCGCTGGCGGCGTTCGCTCCCGCGGACAACCCCGACGGGAACCGGCCGCTGGGCGAGCGGGTGCGCCGGTTCGCCGAGAGCGTCGTCTGGAACCTCCGGGCGTTCGTCGCCGGCCTGCTGGCCCGTCCCGCTCTCGCCGTCGTCGCGCTGGCGCTCGTCGTCGTCGGCCACCAGGGCCACCGCGTCCTCTCGGTCCCTGAATCGTGGCTCACCGCCGTCTACTTCCTCGGCGTCTTCGGCGTCGTCTACCTCGGTGCCCGCGGTTAGCTCGGCGGACCGACCCACCGTCTCGCCCCGCCACCCCGCCCGGCCGGACCGGCTCGACTCGACCCGGCGAGCGCTCGTTCACGTATCAACGTTCGGACCGGTACGGTCGCGTCCCGCTTCGGACTGCGATTTCACTTTCACTACGGTGTTAACGAGGGTTTATATGACGGGCGGCGCAATCGATGTCCATGGCGACAGAAGACCTCGAAGAACTGCCGGGCGTGGGTCCGGCGACGGCGGAGAAGCTCCGGGAGAACGGGTTCGACGGCTATCAGGGCATCGCGGTCGCGTCACCGGGCGAGCTGTCGAACACGGCGGACATCGGCGAGTCCAGTGCGGCGGACATCATCAACGCCGCCCGCGAGGCCGCGGACATCGGCGGCTTCGAGAGCGGTGCACAGGTGCTCGAACGACGCGAGCAGATCGGCAAGCTCACTTGGAGCGTCGACGAGGTCGACGACCTGCTCGGCGGCGGCATCGAGACCCAGTCGATCACCGAGGTGTACGGCGAGTTCGGCGCCGGCAAGTCCCAGGTCACTCACCAGATCTCCGTCACCGTCCAGCTCCCCAGCGAGCACGGCGGGCTGGAGGGGTCGGCGATGTTCATCGACAGCGAGGACACGTTCCGCCCCGAGCGGATCGACCAGATGGTCAAGGGCCTCTCCGACGAGGTCCTCGAGGACACGATGGTCCTCCACGGGGTCGTCGAGGAGGACGAAGCGGCCGACGCCACCGACGAGGACCTGCTCGACGACCTCGTCGAGGTGATGCTCGACAACATCCACGTCGCGAAGGCGTTCAACTCCAACCACCAGATCCTGCTGGCCGAGCAGGCACAGGACCTCGCCAGCGAGACGCAGGACGACGAGTTCCCCATCCGCCTGCTCTGTGTGGACTCGCTGACCGCCCACTTCCGCGCCGAATACGTCGGCCGCGGCGAGCTCGCCGACCGCCAGCAGAAGCTCAACAAGCACCTCCACGACCTGATGCGCGTCGGCGACCTCCACAACACCGCCGTCGTCGTCACCAACCAGGTCGCCTCGAACCCCGATTCCTTCTTCGGCGACCCGACCCAGCCTATCGGCGGGAACATCCTCGGACACACCTCCACGTTCCGCATCTACCTCCGCAAGTCCAAGGGTGACAAGCGCATCGTCAAGCTCGTCGACGCCCCGAACCTCCCGGACGGCGAGGCCGTCATGCGCGTCGAGGAAGACGGTCTGATGAACGAATAGGCGAGCGTCCCGACCCCTCCACCACGGGATCCGTTCGTGAGAACGGCGTACGCGAGTTTTTATCCGATGAACCCGTCGGTTCGGACGAGATGGTCGACAGCCACGGGGACGACCGGCGAGCGGAGGGCGACGAGACCCCTCTCGTCGCCGCGGCGTTCGACGCCCTGCCGGCACAGGTCGCGGTGGTCGACGCCGACGGCGTGATCCTGACGACCAACCGCGCCTGGCGGGAGTTCGGGCTGGCCAACGACATCCAGGGTGACCCCGACATGGTCGGCGAGAACTACCTCTCGGTCTGTGACGCCTCCGACGACGAGTCGGCGACGGAGGCGGCCGCGGGCATCCGGTCGGTGCTCGCGAGCGAGCGCTCGGAGTTCACGCTGGAGTACCCCTGCCACTCGCCGGACGAGCGGCGGTGGTTCCTGATGCGAGCGATCGGCCTGTCGGAGTACGACGACCCCCACGCGCTGGTCATGCACGTCGACATCACCGACCGGAAGGAGGCCGAGCTCCGGGTCGAGGCCAACAACGAGACGCTGTCGACGGTGGCGAGCGTCCTCAGCCACGACCTGCGGAACCCGCTGAACGTCGCGATGGGTCGAACCGACCAGCTGGTCGAAAATCCCGGAGCCGACGCCGAGACGGTCGCCGACAGTGCGGCGTCGATACTGTCCTCGCTGGAGCGGATGAACGCCATCGTCGACGACGCGGTCGTCCTCGCGCGCGGGGCCGACACCGTCGAGACCGAACGCGTCCGGCTCGGTGCGACCGCGCGCGAGGCCTGGTCACACGTCGAGACGGGCGACGCGTCGCTGGAGGTGCGCGACGACGTGACGGTCGTCGCCGACGCCAGCCTCCTCGCGCAGTTGCTGGAGAACCTCTTCGGAAATTCGCTGGATCACGGCGGGGGCGGGGCGGTCACGGTCGGCGGGACGGCGGACGGTTTCTTCGTCGCCGACGACGGGCCGGGCGTCGCACCCACCGACCGCGAGCGGGTGTTCGACGCCGGCTACTCGACCCGGAAGGACGGCGACAACACCGGGATGGGCCTGGCGATCGTCCGGAAGATCGCCGACGCCCACGGCTGGACCGTCCGCCTGACCGACGCTCGGGCGGCCACCGACGGCGTGTCGCGGGGTGCCCGCTTCGAGTTCGACGGCGTCCTCGGGAACACGTGACCGAGGGCTCGTCGAGCAGAGCTCGACGGTGTCGAACTCGACCGATAGGCGCAACGCACTTGCCGGTCGCTTCCGAACGCCCGGGTATGGCGTTCACGCTCTACCAGCTCGACGGGTGTCCGTACTGCGAGAAAGTCGCCGACCGGATGGACGAACTGGGTCTCGACTACGAGACGGTCTGGGTCGACGCGCTGCACTCCCAGCGCAACGAGGTCAAGCGCGTCTCCGGCCAGCGCGGGGTCCCCGTCCTCGTCGACGACGACCGCGGCGTCACCATGGCCGAATCGGCGAAGATCGTCGAGTACCTCGACGCCAGCTACGCCTGACCGCGCCGCCGTTCACGTTCTGTCCCGGTAGACCAGCCACGCCCCCAGCGTCGCGAAGATCGTCGGGTAGGCGAACCCGTAGACGACCAGCAGGTATCTGTCGGGCAGGATCGTCACCTCGCCCGTCAGCGGGCTGACCAGCACCGCGGTAAAGATCACCGACCCGACGAACAGGACGACGAGGTAGCCTGCGGCGACGGCGATCCCGAACCGAGCCACCTCGGCGAACGACTCGGTGGTCGTCTCCGCCCAGTAGCTGTCGGCGAACTCGTAGCCGGCGCCCACCAGCGCGACCGGCGCCAGCAGGTAGTAGACCGCGGCCGGCACGTCGGTCTCCCCCTGCTGGGTGATGAGGTTGAGATGGCCGAGTTCGGCGGTCTGCCCGCCGACGATCCCGCCGACGTGGGATAGCGGCGCCGCGTGGCCGGTACCGAACGTGAACAGGCCGCGCAGCAGCCGACCGATACCGGGGATCCCCACGATCGGGTTCGCGACCGGGGCGAGCACCTGAGGTATCACGCCCGTCGTCGCCGGGATGTTGTGCGCGTTGAAGACGACGATGCCGAGCAGCGCGAAGCGCCGCTGGAGCGAGCCGGAGCCAAAGCCGCCGATCGCGGCGACCGCCGCCGTCAGCACGAACACCGCGAGAAAGGCGCCGGGCGCTCGCGCCATCCCCGCCCGCCACGGGAACGAGACGAACGCCTCCTCCAGGACGACCTCGGTCCCGAGGACCGACACCGTCCGGTCGCCGGACCCCTCCTCGCCCGTCGACTCGTCCGCCTGGTCCGAAGTCACACCTGTCCACGCGCTCAGCAGTTCAAAAAGGCTTCCGCCCGCTTCGATCGAATTGATAGCCGGCCACCGGGCGGCGGCTTCGCCCGGGCCGCCGGTCGCAGTCCCCTGCGGTTACCGCTCGCGATTCCGAGACGTTCGCTCTCCGAGGGCACCCTGCCGGTCGCCCTCGCTCTGCTCGCGGGTCACTTCGTTCCCCGCTCGCTCTTTCGAGGCGCTCACTCCGTTCGCGCCTCGCTCTCGAAGTCCAGCGCCGCCGAGTTGATGCAGTAGCGTTTCCCGGTCGGGTCGGGGCCGTCGTCGAAGACGTGGCCGAGGTGCCCGCCGCAGGTCGCACACACCACTTCCGTCCGGCGCATCCCGTGGCTGGTGTCCAGCTTCGTCTCGACGTTGCCCTCCTCGACGACGTCGAAGAAGCTCGGCCAGCCGTGGCCGGCGTCGTACTGCTGGTCCGTCGAGAACAGCTCCGCCCCGCAGCCGGCGCAGGTGAACTCCCCCTCCTCGTCCACGTCGAGGAACTCGCCGCTGAACTTCGGCTCGGTCCCCCGCTCGCGCAGGATCTTGTACTCCTCCTCGGTCAGCCGCTCGCGCCACTCCTCGTCGGAGTTCGGCAGACTCCCATCGTGCTCTGACATACCCCCGCATAGCCACTCCAGGCGTTTATACCGTCCGCTCGGAAACTCGGCCGTGTTCGGTACAGGTGGTGTAGTGATCACGCCAGTATCCGCCGAGCGAACGGAGCGAGCGAGGCGGTTCGCCGCCAGAGCAAGCTCTGGCGAGCCTGCGGTCGTTCGCGGTGCTCACTCCCGCAGACACCGGACGCAAGCGAGCGAAGCGAGCGCGCCGTCCGGCCTTTTTCCCCACGTTTTTGCGGTAGCGAGGGACCGGCGGTCCCTCGGACCATGCGCACAGCGTGGGAGCTTCGCTCCCACGGGCGCTGCGAGCGGGCCAAAGGCCCGCGAGCAGACGGCGCGTCGCGCCGCGAGCAGACGGACGATCCCCGCACCGGCGCGAAGCGCCGCGAGGAACGCTCCGCTGGAAAAAGTGGGTTTGCGACCGCTACCGAACGTGGCTCCGGGACCGACGGCAGGTTCAACCGGTTCGCGGCCCAATCGACGACGGGGAACCGATGCAAGTGTACTGCACCGACGGGACGGTCGTCGACTGTGCCAGATACGAGGTCAACGAGTACGGGCTGGTCCTCTACGGGACGAAAAACCAGCAGGAGCGGGAGCGCTACGACACGAACGACTCCCAGCAGGTGGGGTTCGTCCCCCACGACCGACTGTGGTACGTGCTGCCGGAGGGGGTGACGCCGCAAGCGGGGCTGTCGGCGCCGGGGCAGGGCCAACAGGGCGCGGGGACGCGGCCGCAACCGCAGCCGCGGCAGTGACGGCATCTCGTCGAACTGACGTATCGTAGAGATTCCGTGTCGTCGAACTGCCGCCGAGGTCAGGGCTGGAAGCCCTGGTGTTCGATCTCGTCGGCGAGGGAGCCGGGGAGGTACTCGCCCTCTCCGGGGGTGATCGCGGGGGTGAGCCAGCCGCCCTCGCAGTAGTGGTGGGGGTCGTCCCGACAGGCGCCCGACGAGTCGATGCGGCCGACGACGTTGTGGAGCAGTTCGTGGACGACGACGTGACGCTGCGTCCGGTCGGCGGCCCCGGCGTCGACCAGTGCGAACCGACCGCCGACCGAGCCGTAGCCGACCTCGTCGGAGGCGAAATCGGTCACGACGACCTGGTGGTAGGTGCCGGCGCGCGGCCCGAGCCGGTCGCGGTAGAGGTCGGTTCTGAGGTCACCGAAGTTCTCGCCGGTGAAGACGGCGGTCTCGTTGACGCGGCCGCCCCCGCGGAGGTGTACGTCGATGCCGGTCCCCGTTTGCCCCCGGACCGGCATCTCCGCGAACTCGGATTCGACGTAGTCGTAGAACGCGGGCGAGGCGGTCTCGACCCCGCGGGCGTAGTCGACCTGGACGTACAGGTCCATCGACAGCGGGTCGCTGTCGGGGAGGGCGGCGCCCGAGGGCGTCTCCTCGCGGAACTCCCAGCCGTCGAGGAGCCTGTCGCCGTCCGTATCGGCGACCGTGGGGTCGGTGCCGAGTTCGAGTTCGCGTCGGTCGTCGAGGCCGTCGTCGTCGGTGTCGGGGTCGAACGGGTCGGTGCCGAGTTCCAGTTCGCGCTCGTCGGTGAGGCCGTCGGCGTCGGCGTCGACCGAGCGCGGGCTCGTTCCCCGTTCGAGCTCCCTGGCGTCCGAGACGCCGTCGCCGTCCGTGTCGGGGTTCAGCGGGTCGGTGTTGAGGTCGATCTCTCGGCCGTCGACGAGGCCGTCGCCGTCCGTGTCGGGGTCGAACACCTCGGTCCCGAGCTCGCGTTCGCGCTCGTCGGTGAGACCGTCGCCGTCGGAGTCCAGCGCGCCGGCGGTATCGTTTCCGTCGGCGGGCGGACCGGTCTCGGGGTCGGCGTCGCTATCTTCGGTCGCGTTCGACCCGCTCGCCCCGTCGCTCTCGTCGGCGGTATCGCCGGTCGACGGGACGCCGAGCTGTTCGAGCTTCTCGACGAGCACGTCGCTCGCGTCCCCGCCCCCCAGCGAGGATGACTCGTTCGATTCGTCCGCCGGCGTCGCCGCAGGTCCGTCGCGAGCGTCCACGGTCTCGGCCCCCAGGGCCCCGACGCCCGCGACGAGTATCATGCCCAGCAACGCCATCGCCAGGACCCGTCGCACACGCCTCCTGTGAACCCCCACCGTCAAAATAGTTGTTCATGCGACGTGAACGCGCGGACCGGGCGGTCACCGGCGAACGAACGGTGTCATGGGGGACACCGGGAACTAGCAGACGGGTTTCGGGTTGACGCCCAGCTCCTCCAGCGTCTCGAAGTAGTCCTCGTAGTCGGCCTCGATGGCGGCGGCGGCGGCGGCGACCGCGTTTTCAGGGTCCTCGGTCTCGGCGGCGAGCAGTTCGCTCGCGCGCTCGACGTACTCGTCGTAGTCGTCGCCGAACGCGCGGAACGTGCTCGCGGTGCGGGGGCTGGCCTGGCCGACGAAGTAGCCGACGACCTGGTCGGCGTTGTTGCCCGCCGCGAGCGCCCAGCCGACGAACGCGCCGAGTCGCTCGGCGGTTCCGGAGACACCTTCGAGGTGAGCGACGACCGCGGGCGGCTCGCCGGGTTCGTACTCGCCGCGCTCGTCGGCGGCCGCCTCGGCGTGGTCGCGCTCGGTCGCCGCGGCGTCGGCGAACAGTTCGCTCACGTCGCCCGACTCCGCGTCGGCCCAGGCGTCGAAGCGCTCGGCCGCGAACCGCGCGCGGTCGGCCACGGCCCCCAGCACGGCGTCGTCGTCCATCTCGCCCTCGGTGTCGGCGTACAGCGCCTTCGAGGAGCCGAGCCGCGACAGCGGCGTCGCCGACTCCTCGCGGACCGCCTCGACGAACTCCTGTGAATCCATGTCGGAAGCGTCGGCGGGCGACGGCTTGTAACCATCGTCTCCCGCCGCGTCGGCCGGTATCCGACCCGGACCGGACCCGAAAGCACTTGTTCCGGACTCGACGATATCCGACGATGCCCTCCCCATCGCGTCGCGAGTTCCTCGCAGCCGCCGGTCTGGCCGCCGGGACCGCCCTCTCCGGCTGCGCCGCCGTCGAGGGGCTCTCCGGCGAGCAGCAGTTGACCTACACGCTCGATGCAGACCGCCTCGGAACGTCGCTCGCGCCGCTGGCGATGTGGGAGTCGCCCGAGGAGCCCCGCCCCTGGACTGCCGACTACGCGGCGAACGTCGACGCCGCGGTCGCGGGCGAGCGCCCGACCACCCACGGGTACCGGCCGGTCCCCGACGGCGAGTACGTCGAGCGCGACGGCACCTACTACCGCCTCGCGGTCGTGACGACGGGCCTCGAACGGATCGAACGACCGGTCCTCCGGCTGGGGTGGGTCGGTCGACTCGACGAACTGGAGGACCCACCGGACCGCGTGCGATTCCCGGCGCTGACCCGGCTGGACCAGCGCGCGGTCAAGATCGCGTACGTCGCCGCCCGCCACCGCGAGATGGGCGGGACCGCCCCCGGCGACGTGATCGAGGCGGGCGGCTACGTCTACCGTCGGGGGTACGAGGGGCCACAGAGCGCGCTGGCACCCGACCCGATCCACGACCACGTCGAGTACAACGGGAGCGTCCTCGAAGTCTCCGTCGAGCGCCGCGAGTTCGCCGAGCCGGCCAGGACCGGCGTCGCGATCCCGGTCGCCGACTCCGAGGCGGAGTTCGAGCGCGCGCTCGACGGCGACATGGTCGACGCCCGCCTCGACCCCGAGGCCCTCTCCGAGGACCAGCGGCTGATGCTCGTGCGCGACGACTACGAGGAGACGACGCCGCTCTCGGCGGGGTATCGCGAGTTGCTCGCCGACCTGGGGTTGGGTGACCTGCTGGACGCCGGGAGTGAGCGCGGCCCTCGCGCCGAGAACGGCCTGTACCTCGCGCTCGGCGAGGAGTACTACCGCTACGGGCTGTACGTCAATCCTGCCGACTGATGCCGACTCCGGCGCCGGTCGCGAGCGGCGACCCCCGCGTTACGCTCAGTTCGCGTCGGCCCAGTCGACGGCGTTGCGCAGCAGCGTCACGAACGAGTCGTGTGCGAGCGCCTCGTCGGTGTGGCCCAGCGAGATGTAGGCGACCCGACCCTCGTCCTCGTTGGTCCAGACGACGGGGTACTCGTCGAGGTCGGGGTGGTCCATCGTCGCGAGCACCTGCAGGTCGTCGTCGACCGCCACCTGGTAGGGCTCGTCGAAGACGCTGAAGTCGTCGACGCCCTCGGTGATGGCGTGCTCGGCGACGACGTCGACGCCGAACTCCGAGTCCTCGGGGTGAGTGAGGAAGTGCCCGCCGACCAGTTCGCGCAGTTCCGGGAACGGCTCCTCGTTGTGGTCGAGCACCTCGTCGGGGTCGTCGGCCGCGACGGACGTCAGGTCCGAGGCGCAGTGGACGCCGACGTAGCCGCCGCCGGATTCGACGTGAGTGAGCAGGGCGTCGAGCTGTTCGTCGGTGAGCGACGAGTCGGTGAGGTAGTCGACGAGCACGTCGTACTCGCCGGTCAGGGCGTCGCGGTCGGTCGTGATCGTCACGTCGTACCCCTCCAGCGCGGCCGCGAAGGCGTCGCGTTTCTCGTCGATAGCGTGGAACGGGAAGGTGTTCTCCCCGAGCACGAGCACACGTGTCATGTCGGAGCCGTCGGCCTTCCCCGGGTTAGCTCCACCGGTCCCGGAAGCGGCGTACGGCTCTCGTCGGATCGCACCCCTCCAGCCGCTGTGTGAGTGGCGTTCGCACGGGCCGTATGCCCTGCCAACACATACCGGATAAACAATTATTAAGGTAGGGCTCGAACAGTCGTGTATGGCAACACGCCAGTCCACGTCGGGCGCGACTCCGACATATCACACGTGCAGCTGTGGGAAACAGTTCGAAACCACAGAGGGGCTTCTCGAGCACGCACGAGAGTCGCACGGACTGAGCGTCTTCTAGACCCCGCGCCGGCCTCGGGCTGGACCGGCGCCGCGGGTCAGTACACCCGTACCTGAAACCGTTCGTAGCCGCCGTGAGACAGTTCTAGCGACCCGATCCACCAGTTCCACCGCTCGACGAGCGAGTGGTCCGCCGGCGCGTCGGCGAGGTTCTCCAGCACCGTCTCGACGGTGAGTTCGAACTCCAGGTCCTCGGCGACCCGCCCCGAGTCCGCCAGGTCCCGCGCCTGCCGGGCGACCACCCGCCGCGCGTCCGCGTCGCCCTCGAAGCGTCCGAGCTCCGACTCCAGTCGCTCCCGGTTCACGACGCCACGATAGTACCCCGAAACCCTTGAACCACCCCCATCGCGGAAGATACCGCCCGGTAGCATCGAACACCTACTCCAACCGGGCGTCTTCGATCCGCAGCGTTCCGCGGGTTCCGTCCCACTCGGTCTCGTACTCCAGCTCGATCGCGCGATCCATGTGGGGCCCGTCCGTGACGAGTGTCTCAGAACCACCTTTTTCTCGCCCGGGTTTCCTCGCGCGCCGCTGGCGCGCTCACGGCTCGCGTGCTCGCCGCTCGCGTCGGGGCCTCCCGCCGGTCGGCCCCGCACGCGCTGCGGGGAACCCGGGCGGCAAAAACGTGGGCGAAAAAGTCGCCTCCACCGTCTTCGACGGCGTCGCCGGTGAACCGCGCGCCCCTGGGCGCGCGGACGCTACTCCAACCGGGCGTCTTCGATCCGCAGCGTTCCGCGGGTTCCGTCCCACTCGGTCTCGTACTCCAGCTCGATCGCGCGATCCATGTGCGGTCCGTCCGTGACGAGTGTCTCGAACTCGCCCCCCTCGCCGAGGATGTGGACGCCGTAGCGCTCGTTGAGGGCTTCGAGGTCGTCGAGGGCGTCGGCGTCGAGGCGGCGTCCAAGCCAGGACTCGTCGAGGCCGCCGGCGGCGACGCGGATGATCCTGATCTCGAAGCCCGCCGCCAGCATCGCCTCGGCGAGTTCCCGCGGGTCCCGCTGCCACAGCGGCGCGAACACCTCGGCGCCGAGCCGCTCGGCCATCGCCTCGATCCGGGAGGTCTGGTACTCGCTCTCGACCGCGCCGGCGGTGACGCCCGCCAGCCCGCCCGGGAGGTCGTCGGCGAGGTCGTCGAGCGCGGCCTCCAGGGGTTCGAGCTCGGCGTCGCCCTGCGCGCCGGCGTCGACCGTCTCGCCCGCGGCGAAGTCGTCGGGTTCGACCTCGACCAGCGGGATGCCGATGCTCTCGGCGGCCAGACCCGCCAGACGCGTCGCCGGCACGTGGTACATGTAGGAGTCGCCCTCGGGGTGGACGGTCACGAGCCGCTCGACCGGGAGCCCGCGTTCGAGCGCCCGATACAGCGCCCACGAGGAGTCCTTCCCGCCCGAGAAGAGCGACACCCAGCCGCCCCCGTCCGCGTCGTCTGTCATACCCTCCGCTGGGGCCCGTACGCACTTACGGACTCCGGAACCGACACCCCGTCACTGCCCGAGCGAGCGACGACCCGACCGAACCCGGTACCGCGGGAGTACCCGAGCGCCTCACCGCACGCCGTCGACGGCCCCGGCCGTCGCCTCTCGATGTCCGCCCGCCCCGGTTCGACCGGAAACCGTCGGCCGACGGGTGGAGTAGCCGTAATTCCGCCGCGTACGTCGGCGGAGGTTTTTTATATAACCTATGGTTATCACGGGTATGGATTTACCGACGCCGGCGGACTTGCGAGAGCGGCGGAACGAGCTGGGGTTGACCCAGAGCGACCTGGCCGACCGGGCGGACGTATCGCAGCCGTTGATCGCGCGGATCGAGGGCGGCGACGTGGACCCGCGGCTGTCGACGCTCCGGCGGATCGTCAACGCGCTGCAGGAGGCCGAGGGGGCTATCCTGCGCGCGGAGGACCTGATGAACTCGCCGATCGTGAGCGCCCAGCCGGACGACTCCGTCCACGAGACGGAGGAGCTGATGGACCAGGGCGGCTTCTCGCAGGTGCCCGTCATCCGAGACGGGACGCCGCTCGGACTGATCGGCCACTCCGACATCCGCCAGCGGTCCGGGGAGTCCGAGGCCGACAACCTCGGCGACTACCCGGTCGACGACCTCAAACGCGAGTCCATCGCGACGGTCGAACCCGGGGCGACCATCGACGAGATCAACGACTACCTCAACCACAACGACGCCGTCCTCGTCGTCGAAGGCGGCGAGACCGTCGGGATCATCACCGAAGCCGACATCGCCGCACACATCAGCTGAGCCCGCACCGCCCCGTGGGCCTCCCCCGCCGCACTCGTCCGTCCTCGCGTTCCGCGTGCCGGTCCGCCGTCTCCTTCGCCGCCCCGTCTCCGGTAGCGGCCCCTACGCCTCGTCGTCGTCGCTGTCCGCGGTGACGTCGACGGGGATCGAAGTCTGTTCGGCCTCGCCGAACCCGGCACTGAGAACGCGCGTCAGCGCCTCCTCGACGCGTTCGTCGGTCTCCTCGTAGGAGTCGGGGTCGACTTCGACGACGAAGCCGGTCGTGATGTTCGGCGCGGTCGGGAGAAAGAGCACGTCGCGGCCGTCCTCGGTCGTCTGTCCGGTCTTGAACGCCGTCATCCGCATCCCCTGCCAGGTCTCGATCTTGACCGGCTCCTGCAGTTCGTCGGCGCCGGAGACGACCGTCTCGACGGCCATCTTCGAGGCGTTGTAGACGACGCGGAGCCCGGGGAGCTGGTTCATGACGCGGTCGATGCCGTCCTCGATGACGTCGCCGAACGTGGTCCGCATCAGATAGCCCAGCGAGAAGACGACGAGGACGAAGATCAGGAGCGTCAGGAACACCCGAAGCGGACTGCCGACGGGCACGTCGCCGTTGCCGACGGTGACGTTGTAGTTCTGAACCGGCAACGGAAGGCCCGCCAGCGCCGTGTAGATCCAGACGATGATGTATGCCGTCACCAGCAACGGCACGAGGATCACCAGGCCGCTGGCGAAGTCGCGCTTCCAGGATGCCGAACTCATCTGCGGGTATCTGCCCGCCGGAACGTAGTAAGCGTGTTCCTTCAGGGCGCGGACACGAACGGCCAGCGACCGAACGGGCGCCGACGAGTGGCGTCGCGGTCGGGCGCCGCCGGTCCTGACGGCGGCGTCGAATCTCACCCGCTCACGACCGCCCGCAGCGCGAAGGCGAGGTTCTCCTTCCGTTCGAGCGCCCGCCGGTAGAAGTACGACAGCCACTTCGACCCGTAGGGGGCGTACTGCCACACCTCGCGGTCGGCGGCCAGTTCCCGCTGGGCGTCCTCGCGGACGCCCATCAGCATCTGCACCTCGTAGGGGGTCCCGTGGTCGTCGTGCAACCGTTCGGCCAGCGCGACCATCGCCGGGTCGTGACTCCCGACCGCCACCCCGTCGTCGAACGCCTCGAACATGTACTCGAGGCAGTCCCGGTAGGCCTCGTTCACCCGCGATCGCTCCCGGTAGGCGACCTCCGCCGGCGGGTCGTAGGCGCCTTTCACCAGCCGGACCTTCCCCGGCAGGTCGGCCAGCCGTTCGAGGTCCTCGCGCGTGCGCCTGAGGTTCGCCTGGACGCAGACGCCGACCTGTCCGCCCGTCTCCCGCGCGTGGTGCTCGAAGGCGCCGAGCGTCGCGTCGGTGGTCGTGTGGTCCTCCATGTCAATCCAGACGAACTCCCCGTGTTCGGCCGCCCGCTCGACCACCCGGGCGAGGTTCTCGCGGAAGACCTCTTCGCCCACATCGAGGCCCAACTGCGAGGGTTTCACGGAGATACGGGCCCGCAGGCCCGTCCGCGCCAGGTCGTCGATCAGCTCGCAGTAGGCCGTAGCGTCCGCGTCGGCGGGTTCGCGCTCGTGGTAGTGCTCGCCCAGGAGGTTCAGGATGACGCCGACCCCCCGCTCGTTGGTCTCGCGGGCGTGTTCCAGCGCGACCGGGGCCGTCTCACCGGCGACGAAGCGACTCGCTATCGGCGGGAGCATGCTGGCAAGTATTGCTGCCAGTGTGAAATGGGTACCGGCGTCGCGTCGGGCGTCGAGCGGGACGGGGCGGGGACGGTGGGGCCGCTCTCGACGAGCGCGGGGGGCGGGGCGGCGGCGCGAACCACGGCGACTTAAGAAGCGCGGGGCTGTCGGCGTCGGTATGGACCTGGTCACGGTGGTCGCGACGGCGCTGTGGGCGATGTTGCCCGCGTACGTGCCGAACAACGCGGCGGTGCTGGCCGGCGGCGGCCGCCCCATCGACGGCGGCCGCTCCTGGGGCGGTCGGCGCGTCCTCGGCGACGGGAAGACCTGGCGCGGGACCGCCGCCGGCACCGCCGCAGGCGTCGCGCTCGCGCTCGTCCTGAACGCCGCGTCGGGACCGATCGCGGACCTGCTGGGCGTCCCCGCGGTGGAGTTCCCGCTCGCCGCCGCCGTCGGGCTGGCGCTGGGCGCGATGGTCGGCGACATCGGCGCCTCGTTCGTCAAGCGGCGCAGCGGCCGCGAGCGCGGCGCCCCCTTCCCCGGGCTCGACCAGCTGGACTTCGTCGTCGGCGCGCTCGCGCTGGCGGCCGTCCTCGACTTCGAGTGGGTGACCGCGACGTTCACGGTCCCGGTGCTCGCGACGGTTCTGGTCGTGACGCCGCTGTTGCACGTCGTCACCAACGGGATCGCCTACCTCATCGGCGCGAAGGACGAGCCCTGGTGACGGGCGGCGGGCCGAGGAGCACGTTCGGCCCGGAACGCGACGCTTAACCGCCCGAGGCCAGTAGGGCGGGCCAATGAGTCGTTCCGGCGAGTTCTGTCCCCGTTGTGGGGACGAGATCGAGGCGAACCTCGACGCGCGGCCGGCGACGCCGGGCGCGGCGGGGCCGCGCGACGGCGACAGCGTGCTCTGTGACGACTGTTACTTCGACGAGTTCGACCTCGTGGACGCGCCCGACCGCATCGACGTGCGGGTCTGCTCGCAGTGCGGCGCCGTCCACCGGGGGAACCGCTGGGTCGACGTGGGCGCCCAGGACTACACCGACATCGCCGTCGAGGAGGTCTCGGAGGCGCTCGGCGTCCATCTGGACGCCACGGACGTGAGCTGGGAGGTCGCCCCCGAACAGGTCGACGAGAACAACATCAGGATGCACTGCCAGTTCTCCGGCGTGGTGCGTGGGACGCTCGTCTCCGAGGAGGTGGTCGTCCCGGTGAAGATCGCCCGACAGACGTGCGAGCGCTGCGGTCGGATCGCCGGCGGCTCCTACGCCGCGATCGTGCAGGTCCGCGCCGACGAACGCACCCCGACCGCCGAGGAGATGGAGCGGGCACAGGAGACCGCGGAGTCGTTCGTCGAGACGCGCGAGGCCACGGGCGACCGCAACGCCTTCGTGACGGAGGTCTCGGAGGTCGACGAGGGGCTGAACATGAAGATCTCGACGAACCAGCTCGGCCAGGGGATCGCCAAGCGGATCGTCGAGCAGCAGGGGGGTTCCTTCGAGGACTACGAGACGCTGGTCACCGAGGACGGCGACGGCAACGAGGTCTATCGGGTGACCTTCGCCGTCCGCCTGCCGCGCTACCGGGCCGGGGAGGTCATCGACCCCGGCGACGGCGACGGCCCCGTCCTCGTCCGCAGCGTCCGGGGCAACCTCAAGGGCACCCGACTCGCCACCGGCGAGGACTACGAGGCGAGCTTCGAGGAGGGCGACGCGCCCGACGCGCGCCGCCTGGGCACCCGCGAGGACGCCGCGGAGACGACCGTCGTCGCCGTCGAGGACGAGAACGCCGTGCAGGTGCTCGACCCCGAGACCTACGCCGCGGAGACGATCCCCCGGCCCGACTACTTCGACACCGACGCCGACGAGGTGCCCGTGATCAAGCACCGCGAGGGCCTGCACGTCCTCCCCGACGAGGCCGTCGACGCCGGCGGGGACTGACGGGAGTCGCCCCGCCGGGACCGAACTCCTGACCCGACAGCGGCAACTTTTTTCGTGGTTCGGCCGGTTGGCCGACACATGTTCGAAGCCCTCCGTTCGGCACGGACCGTGACTCGCCGGTTCGTCGCGCTCCTGCCGGTGTTGATCGCCGTCGCGACGCTGCCGACCGTCCTGCTGGTCCTGTTCAACGCCGGCGTCGTGACCGCGATCGAGGTCGCGGTGGCGGGCTGGCTGCTGGCGACGCCGGTGACGGCGCTGCTCGTGTGGGTCGTCCTCGGCCTCTCGCCCGTGGACCTGCCGGGGACGCTCGGCGAGCGTCGCGTCGACCTCCCGTCGATGCTCGACGGCTCGGGGTCGGGCGGCGACCGCTCGGGCGGCGACGACCCGGTCGAGACGCTCCGCGAGCGGTTCGCCCGCGGCGAGATCGACCAGACCGAGTTCGAGCGCCGCCTCGACGCGCTGCTGGCGAGCGAGGCGGGTGACGACCGGCCGCTCGACGGTCCGAGCGGAACGTCACCCGGCCGGGCGGTCGAACGCGAGGCGGCGCGCGGCGGGTCGCCGGCGGACGACCGACCGTCCGCGCCCGGCCGCGACCGCGAACCCGAGTCGACCTGAGCGAGCGGCCCGGTGCCGTCGCCGGACCGCCGCGGTCCGCTCGCCCGGTCGCGCCCGACCCGAAACCGTTTCGGCCGTCGGTCCCCACCCGACGAGTAGATGGACGAGCGTGACGACCGACTGGCGGTCGTCGTCGACAAGCCCCGCGCCGAGGCGGTCATCGACGACCTCGAACGGGCGGGGGTCTACGACGCCGACCGCTCGGTCCGCGAGTTCGACGAGGGGAGCGTCTCGCTCCCGGTGACGGCGGTACCCGAGGCCGTCGACTACCGCGAGGTCGTGCGACAGGTGGGCGAGCCGCGTCTGCGTGACCTCGCCGACCACCTCCGCGAGCGCGGCTGGACCGACGAGGAGGTCGAACTGGCGCCGTCGTCCTGGGCGGTGCTGGGGACGGTCGTCCTCGTCGACATCGGCGACGCGCCCCGGCCCGCGGAACTCGGCGAGGCGCTGCTGGACCTGCACGGCGCCGCCGACACCGTCCTCGCCCGGGGACCGGTCACCGGCGCCCACCGCGAGCCCGACGTGACGGTGCTGGCGGGCGAGGGCGATACCGAGACCGTCCACCGCGAGCACGGTACCACCTACGCGATGGACCTGGCGGAGGTGATGTTCTCGCCGGGGAACAAGGCCGAGCGAGCGCGGATGGGCGATGAGGTGAGCGAGGGCGAGCGCGTCGTCGACATGTTCGCCGGGATCGGTTACTTCGCGCTGCCGATGGCCCGCGCCGGGGCGGACGTGACCGCCATCGAGCGAAACCCCGCATCCTTCGAATTCCTGCTGGAGAACGTCCGGCGCAACGGGGTCACCGACCGCGTCCAGCCCTACCGGGCGGACTGTCGGGACGTGCTGCGCGTGGCGGCGGAGCCGCCACGGACCGACGAGGTCGGCGACGCCGACCCCGCGCAGGTCGACTCGGCGACGGACGTGCGCGCCGACCGGGTCGTGATGGGCCACTACGACGCTTCCGAGCCGCGCTCGGAAGACAGTCGGAGTCCCTCCGACGCTTCCCACGAGTACCTCGACAGCGCGCTGGGCGCGCTCGAACCCGGCGGCGTCGTCCACATGCACGAGGCGACGCCGGAGACGCTGGTGCCCGACCGCCCCGTCGAGCGACTGCGCGCGGCCGCCGCCGAGCGCGGCCGGTCGGTCGACGTCCTCGAAACGCGCCGCGTCAAGGGTTACAGCGAGGGCGTGGCCCACGTCGTCGTCGACGCGCGCGTCGAGTGATCGATCGAGTTGGGAGACTGACCTGTCCCGCTGGCATGGGGCGATTGTCGGTCGCCGCCACCACAGTAGTTTTTATCCCGTGGGGAGGAACAGTCCGTACATGGCGCCTGGGCCGTACGAACGGGTGCTGGAGACACTGGAGGACTTAGACGCCCGTCTCGCCGGCCTGGAGGTCGGATACAACGAGACCAACGCCTCGGCGGCCCAGGAACACGTCGACCAGCTCGGGAACTTCTTCGAGAGCGAACCCGAACACTTCGTCGCGCTGCGCGAGTCGGTCGACCGCCTCGTCGAGACGGAGGACTCGGCCCACGCCGCGGCGGCCAAGGAACACGCCGACGCCCTCAGAGACCGCGTCGAGGCCCAGATCGACGAGGAGTGAGCGCGCCGTCGGCTGCACGTCCCTCTCGCCACCGTCGGCTCCCGTGTTACGTTTAAATAACATGACGAGGCCAATGGGGGTATGCTGTCTCGGTTGTCTGCGCTCGGGGGGAGCAGCCGAGCCCGGGACTCCGAGGTCGTCCGGGGGCGTCGCCCGTGACGGGACGACGACCGGACAGAGCGATCAGTACGGTCGTGGACGTGACGTTCGCGCTGTTGCTGGTCAGCGCGTCGATCGCGGTCCTGGCGGTGGCGTTGACCGACGACGAGCCCGCCAGCGACCCGCTCCAGGCCGACCGGACGGCCGAGACGCTCGCGGCAGCGACCCGGACGGTCGAGTACACGCTCGACCCCGTCCGCAGCGAATCACAGTTCAACGACGGCGGGTACGACTACGAGCGGTCGACCCACGGGGCGCTGACGGGGTTGCTGGCCGACGGGGCGGTCACGAACGCGCAGTTCCCCGACGGGGGCGACGGCGACCCGTACGACCCCGACGGGCCGGCGCACCTGACGAGAGCGGGTGAGGACTTCGCGACGGCCGTCGACGGCGCGGTCAGGGGGACGCTGACGAGCGCCGGCACCGACGCGCACGTCGTCGCGGTCTGGACGCCGTACACCGATTCGGCGATCCGCGGGCGGATGGAGGCGGGCGCCGACCTGCCCCCCGGTGGCGACACGAGTACGGCGACGCTGACGGTCCCGAGCAAGATGCCCGCGCCGGACGAGGCGGATCTCGAACGGGCCTTCCGCGTCGACGGCTACAGCGGCGTCTCGGAGCTGATCGCCGGGGCGATCGTCGAGGGGTACTTCCCGACCGGGGAGACCCAGCTGGCGCTCGAGCGCGACGGGCTCGGTCGGGCGCTGGCGGTCTACCGCTACCAGCGGATGGCCGAACTCGTCGACCACCCGGAGTTCGAGACCGACCCCGCGCTCGGCGCGGTCGGGTCCCACCCGGTCAGCCGGACGCAGGCCGACGCCGCGACGGCCAACGCGGAACTGCAGGCCGACCTGGCGACGATGATCGGCGAGGAGCTACAGCACGAGTACCCGAGCGCGGACGCCGAACGCATCGCGTCGGCCGTCTCGGTCGGTGAAGTGACCGTTACCGTGACTACCTGGAACGAATGAGCCCGAGACGACCACAGACACTGTCGATCGCAACGAGCAACAGAGCGCGGATCCCCTTCGCCGTCGTCGGCGTGTTGCTGTTGATCACCAGCGCCACCGTCGTCGGGGTGATACAGTCGCGCGACGGTGCCGACACCGAGACGGATATCGCGCTCGCGGTGGATCAGTCCCGGGCGTCCGCCCAGTCGGTCGTCCGAGAGGCGGTCTCGGACGCGGCGAGCGCCGCCGCACAGAAACCGGTCACCGTCCCCGCGGACACGCCGGCCGGCCGAGCGCTGGCGGCCGGCGCCAGCGATCCCGACCCCGACGCCGTCTACCGGCGGTACCTGAAACTGCGGGCCTATCTCGAAACGCAGGCGCAACTGGACAGCTCTCGCCAGCGACTGAGCGACGGGTCGGTCACCCGCACGTCGCTCCCGCCGGTCAGCTACACCGAGTCGTCGATCCAGTCGGCGATCGGTCGCGTCGACCTCGAAGCGGGGATGGACGACCGCTCCGACGACCTGAGCAACGGGACGATCACCGCGACGATAGACGGGCTCACGACCGAAGTCGTCGAAGAGGGCGAGATCCGCGCCAGCGAGACCGAGTCGATCACCGTCTCCGTCGCGTCGACGAGCCTGTTGCTCCAGCACAAGACCCAGAAGTATCAGGACCGGCTCGCGAAGGGCTTTTTCGACTCCGGGACCAGCGGCTTCGGCAAGCAGTTCGCCGCCCGGCTGTACCCGCTGATGTACGCCAAGGCCTACTACGAGCGGATGGCGCCGCCCGGGAAGGCCGACGCGTTCGACAAGATGGTGATGAAAAAGGACATCGAGGTGCTGGCCAACAGCGCCAACTTCGCCGTCCAGGGCGAGGTCTTCGGGACGCGAGACCCGGGCTACACGCGCGTAATGGGGTCGGCCTACGCCTGTATGGCCCTCCGGAACGTCGAGAAGCTGTACGACGCGGGCGCGTTCAGTCGGTCGGGGCCCGGCGCGAGCAGTTCCAGCGACGACTACACCGAGGGCGCCGGGGGGAGCAGTCTCGACGACCAGGGGTCGACCAGCGATTGGAAGAGCCGGTACGGACTCGGGAGTACGCCGACCGGCCTGAACGCCAAGGACTTCTGTGCGGCCGCGTCGATGCTCACTGGCGGCGCGAGCGGGACCCCGCCAAGCTCCGTCCAGGAGGTCGTCAACCAGTTCATCGGCCAGCAGGCCCAGCGGGCGTTCAACAAGAAGAGCACCGTCGAGATCGACAAGTTCGCCGAGCCGGCGCTCGACGAGGTGCTCGCCCAGTCGGTCGACTACGACCCCGAGTACAGCGACGACACCGAGCAGGAGGACCCCAACGGGACCGACGAGGCCCCCGAAATCGACGAGGACCTTCCCTCCGATTTCTCCGGGCGCAACACCTTCGAGCGGCTGATCGACCGGATCTACTCCTACTCCGTCTCCACGAGCACCGGCGGCGCCGCGAAGGTCTCCGGGGAGATGCCCGAGGCGTCCGCACCGCCCGGCAGCGGCTGGTCGGTCTTCGACGACGGGAACGTGAAAGTCGACCGCACCGCCGACGTCACCGTCGACCACACCGAGGTCTGGGACGAGTCGACGGCGCGGACCCGCGACCTCCACGAGTTCCGCGTCGAGGTGACGAACGTCCTGAAGGAGACGGACGAATACAGGCGCCAGGAGCCGTGCTCGTCGGGGTCCGGGTCGAGCACCGCCACGCCGACCGGTCCGTGTTACGAGTACGAGGACCGGACCGACTACGAGCGCGTCACCTGGGAGGTGGACGTGACCGTCGGCGGGACCTACAGCGACGATCCCGACATCAACGTCTCGCACAACGGGACCGACGGCGCCTACACCGGGTCGAGCCCGAACTTCGAGGAGGCCATCGCCGAGTCGATCCGCGGGGGGCTGAACGTCGACCCCGGCGATCCGGACGGCAACTTCGGGGACGCCATCTCGACGGGGTCGATCGAGAGCGCCGGCGACCTCGAATCGGCGGTCTCCGACCAGATATCCGGTATCACGACACTGAACTCCGACACGTTCCTCTCGGCGAGCGAGCGTTCGGACCTCGAGACCGCGCTCGAAGACGAGGTGGTCGGCCTCCACGACCACGTGGTCGGCGACGAGTCGGCGCCGCCTCGACCCGTCTCGGACCTGCAAGTTTCGCCGACGGAGATGGCGACCGGTAGCGACGTGTTCGGCCCGCTGCGCGAGCGCACCAACACGTCACACCACGTCTACTACGACACGTCGGGGAGCTACGACAGCGCCCGCGAGAAGGCCATCGCCGAGGCGCGCATGGAGTACGTCGACGCGGTCCACCGGTGGGTCGACCGCGTCGAGAGCGCGCGGTCGGAGTCCTCCAGCGACGTGAACGACGAAATCTCCAGCGAGGTCGACGGCGTGACGGACGTGATGAACGAGGGACTGGCGTTCGCGTCGAACCAGATCGACGGGTCGGGACCGCTGTACAGCCCGGGGACGATGTCAGACACGGACCTGCTGGGGGACATCCGCTACACGGTCGACGCCTCGCCGACGTACCTGACGACGGGGCCGGTCAGCCGTGCGACGGTGCCGGCGGTGCGGCCGAGTTACGCGACCGTCACCGAGGCGGGCGACACCCAACACGTCCCGATGGCCGTCAGGAAGCACAACACGTTCGGCTACCCCGGGGTGCCGATCGTGCCCTGGCCGACCTACTGGTACCTGTCGGTCGACCACTGGTCGGTCCAGGTCAACGGCGAGTACGGCCGCTTCGAGGTGACGGCGGACAACAGCGCGCCGGCGTCGCCCAAGACGACGACGTACGTCCGCCAGGCGATGCCCGTCGACCTGGAGATCGCCGGCCAGAAACGCCGCGTGGGGCAGGTCGACCCGATCAACTTCTCCGGATCGACCGCCGTGGTGATCCCGGTGCCCGGCGGGACCGTCTACCCGAAGCCCCGGTACGGGGTGGGCGACGACTGGCGGATCAAGGGCGGTCCCAACAGCAAGCCCTGGCAGAACATGTGCTCGGCGACGTGGAGCCACGTCGGGCCCGGGTTCAACCCCGGGGCGATCAACCCGGACGAGTGTAGCAACATCAACGACGGCGGCGGACCGATCGAAGCGTCGCTGGCGGACTACGTGCCGGGGAGCAGCGCGGTCAGCGACGTTCCCCTGGAGTGGGACGACGACGACGGGGAATTCGAATTCGACGCGCCCGGGCCGGACAACTGCGAGGAAGACGATCTGACCGAGAAACTGGAGGAGGACAGTGACTCGGAGCTCGATTCGGCCACCAGCGGGATGGAGTGGTACGACGGGCTCTCGGACTCGCTCCAAGAGCGGCTCTGGAGGGGGCAGTTCTGTCAGCTCCCTACCGACCGGTACAAGGGTCGCTACGCGGAGTTCATCAACGGGGACGAACCCGGTGACGCCGGTGACGACGACGTCGCCACCACCTGGCGGGACACGATCGTCCTGACCCGCTACGACCACGAGAACATCGAGAACGCGCTCGATTACCTCCTGCGCGACGAGAACGGCAACGGAATGAGTCTCGCCGAGGAACACGACATCCAGCGGTTCATGACCGCCCGGTATACGAACGACGTTGAATTCGCCAGTCACGGTGGTGTCGACTCGCACAGAGAGCCCGGGATCGTGACGGAATTCACGACGGACATCGATGAAGACCAGTTCGTGCGGATCTTCGACAACGAGAGCGGCTATGGCCCCAGTGGTAGCTGGTTGGCCCGCCAGCCGGAAGTCCGTAGCTACGACAGGACTGCCCTAATCGATACGTTCGCTCTCTGGGACGGAGACGTCGTCGGTGATGGGAACGATGCCTGGGGGAACTACAGTTGCATCGCGAAGGCGTACGTTCCAGAGGGGGTCGACATGCGAGTGAGCTATTCGGGCGGGTTCCATCCGAACAACTATCCGAAACTGGACGACGAAGCGCTCGCAAGTGCCGAGTACGGTGGTGAGTTGAGTGGCGGGGAGATCCAGTACGAGATCGTCGGGAGCCCGGGTCAGGTGCCCGACGACCACTGGCGACCGCTCGGATCGATCGAGGAACTCACAAAGAAGAGTGAATTCGACGGTCGATGGGGAGCGGTCGGAGATCCGGGAGACCCTCTCCCCGTTTCCTCGGGACACGATTGTAACGTGAGTCCGTAAGGGTTCGAGCATCGGTCACACGAAACAACTGTTTTGTAGCTTCAAACCGGACGGTACGTACCAAATATCACCCATGGATGCTACCTACGAGAGTAACAGAAGTTCTGTGACGATCGATTCGCGAGAGTGGGCCGTCCCAGGGAAGATCCGAGACGCCGAGGAGTCTGCGCACCATCTCGTAGTCAGTATCATACCGCCGGAACAAATCGTCGGTGACCACGCACAGCTCGCGGAAAACGCCGACATCGACCTCCCGGCGACGAATCAGAACCTCATCGGGTTCGACGAACGCGGGAGACACGATTGGGTCGTGGGCGAACCGAAGCACAGTGGGCCCAACGACGGGTTCATGGATCTGCAGACGGTTTCAGGACGTTTCATCGCCACCAACAGCGACGACCACCACTACGAGATCGAACCGTCGACCGGTGAGATCGTCGATAGGTGGACGGAGACTGAACTGCCCATCGGGGACCGGGTCGTCTCGTTCGTCTCTCCGATACAGGATGTTTTCCAGTTGGGGGACCTCGTCGTAGTTCAGGAAGGAGTATCCGGGGCTTCGGTCCACGGATTCGAAACCGATGGCTCTCGCCGCTGGCGAAAGAACGGGCGCTCTGGATTCGAAATCAGAGACGACCTCCTCGTCGAGACGGTCGTTCCGAACGATTCTCGACGAGCGATTCTCCGGATCGACCCGGAGACCGGCAAGCGCGTCGAAGTGTTAGAATCCGACCTCCCCGACCCGGAGCAGTACGTTGCGGCGTCGGAGCGGTGAGGGCGGGTTTGAGGCGCCGTTGAAACGCTTCTCCTTTTGAGTGGTTCAGCCGGGCAGTGACGCGGTCGGCGACGCGGTCGACGACGTGGCTTCGGAGCGGGTCGGCGACGACGGACGCCGTCCTCACAGCCAGTCGACGAACGTGCCTTCCAGCAGCGTCTCCTCCTGATGGTCGACGTAGGCCGACTGCATCCCCCAGATGGCCTCGGCGAGAGGGACGTTCTGGTCGACGGCGGCGGCGACGTGGTCGTGTTTCCAGCGGGCGGGGGTGATCCGTCGGTCGGCCCGCTCGCGCAGCGGGCGGACGTAGCGGCGGGCGGCGTCGGTCGAGAGGCCCTGGGTTTCGAGGCCCTGGCGGGCGGCCTCGAACAGTTCGCCGTAGATGTGGTCGAGGTCGGTCGTCTCCTCGCCGTCGGAGGTGATCCAGGTGAGGTCCGCGGCCAGCCCCTCGCGGCTGGCGGCGTAGAAGTTCTCGCGGGCGGTCTCCCAGTCCATCGCGCGGACGGGGTGTTCGATGCTGGTGAGCGTGGTGAGCAGGCCGGCGAACACCGCCTGAAAGCTGACTGCGTCGCGGACGGTGGGCTGACCGGGCAGCGGGCGGAACTCGATGCGGGCGTTGGCCTGGGGCTCGGTGGGGCCGTCGAAGACCGGGCGGATCCACCGCCAGTAGCTGCCGTGTTTGTGCCGGAAGTGGACGAACGCGTCGTCGAAGCGCTGGCCCGCCTCCACGTCCATCGGGACGATGGTCTCGTCGGCGACGACGTCGTCGATGGCTTCCTCGACGCTGTCGAAGTCCGGCGGGAACCGCACCTTGTCGGGGGCGTCGTCGGCAGCCGGGTTGAGCACGTCCTCGAAGACGATGATGCGGTTCTCCAGCCAGGCGTCGTCGACGATGGCCTCGTCGTCGGCGTCGTCGTAGAGGTCCGGCGGGAAGAAGGGGGCGTTGACGCCCAGGGCGAGCAGCGGACCGGCCACGCGCAGCGCGTAGCGGAAGTACTCGGGCAGGTCGGGCGCGTGGGGGATCTGGTAGTGCGGCTGGATGGAGGTGATGAGGCTCTCGGGCATGACGGTGTCGGCCGACAGCGAGACGTGGGGCGCCTCGACGCGCATCCCCGTCGGATAGTCCGTGTTGGCCATCGTGTGGTAGCGGGCGGCGTCGGACATGTTGGTCGCGATGCGGACGCCGTCCTGTTCGACCGAGTCACAGAGGTAGTCGGTCGCGGTCTCTCCAGTGGGGGGGACCGTCCACATGCCGTCGCTGACGAGGCGGATCTCGTCGCGAGCGGTCCGCTTCAGGGCGGGCGCGAGGTTCGCCTTCAGTTCCTGCTCCTGTGCGACGAGACCGTGCTCGTTGAGCGGCTGGGGGCTGGTCTGCATCTCGGCGTTGTGCAGTCCCAGCTCCTTCTCGAAGCCGATGAGGTCGAGCAACCCGCGGGGCACCCGCTTGAGCGAGCCCGAGCGGGCGCCGACGGCGTACAGCTCGAGTTCGAGGCCGACGATGGCCTCCGTGTTGTCGAAGGTGCCGTCGGTCACTTCGGCTTTGAGTCGCTCGGCCTCCTCGGCGGCTCGTCGGTCGAACGCCTCGCGGTCGACCGCCTGTGCCTCCCGGACGCGAGCCGCGAGTTCGGAGCCGGACATACCACCTCGTTCGACCGCCCCGGTACTTGAACGTGAGGCACTCGGGCGAGGCGAGCCACGAGATATTTACCGCCGACGCACGCAGGACGTGTCGATGCCCCGACTCACCCGCCGCCGCGCCCTCCAGGGAGCTGTCGGGCTGGTCGCCGGCCTGGCCGGCTGTCCCGACGGCGACGCCGGCCGAGGCGACGCCGGCACCCCCGTCGGGTCGCCGACACAGCCGGTTCCCTCTGTCGGCGACGACCGCGTCGACGACCCCGACTACGTCACCCTCCGCGCCGACGAGGCCGACTACCGCGATCCGCTCGCGTGGTTCGTCCCTGACGCCGCCGACAGAGCGACCGACGGCGGGACCGTCGACCCGGACGACCGCCAGTGGGAAGGTCTCGTCGCCGACGCGGCGACCGCCGAGACGTTCGCGGTCTCCGACCGCGTGACCGAGACCGAGGTCTCCGACAGCGCCGAGACCGCCCGGGCGTTCGTCGCCGAGACGGACTTCGACAGCGAGACGCTGCTGGTCGAAGGGCACCAGGTCGAGGAGTGCTACCGGATGGTGCTCTGTTACGTCACCTGGGACAGCGGCGAGGTCGAGACCCGCTACGGTCGGTTCCTCCGCGACGCCGACGTAGTCTGCGAGAGCGGCGAACGCGACGCCGGCGTCACCATCGCCCGGCTCCCGGCCGCGCTCGACCCCGCGGCGTTCGAAATGGGCGCCACCGGCGTCGCCAGCGGCCGGTGTTTCCGGGTGGGACGCGAGCGCGAGCGCGCTCGCTCGACGCCCCGGCCACGCTCGGCCACTGGGACCGCGACGAACGCCGCGACCGGCACCGACGGGGGGGACCGATGACGGACGATCCGATACCGGACGACCCGCGGTTCACCCGCCGCGGCGCCCTCGCGCTCGGCGGTGCGACGCTGCTGGCGGGGTGTGGTGCCCTGCCCAACCCGCTCGGGTCCGACCCGGTGGAGCTCGACGGGGCGGCCCTCACGCGGATCGCGGGCCGGGAGGGGCCGACGATCGACCACCCGCTCCCGGTCGACGTGACCGACGACCACGTCGCCGACTCCCGCGGCCGGGCCCACGCGATGCTCGGCGCGGCGCCGCTGCCGCTGACCGCCGACGACCTCCCGAACGGCGCGATGCGCGAGGAGATCGCCGATCACGCCGACCACGCCCGCGAACACCTCGCGGAGGCGGTCCGCGCGACCGGGGCCCGCGACCGGCTCGAACTGCTCGCCCACGCTCGCGGGCCCGCCCGCGCGACCGGGGCCCGCGACCGGCTCGAACTGCTCGCCCACGCTCGCGGGCCCGCCCGCGCGGTCGAGGCCGCGTGGGCCGCTATCGAGGACGAGCTGACCGCCGCGGACGTGCGCTCGGCCCGGGCGTCGGTCCGCGAGGACGTCAGCGAGTTCCGCGACGACTGGGAGTACGTCGGTGAGGGCCCCGTTCGCGCGGTGGTCGTCCACGCGCTCGTCGAGCAGTGGGTCCGGGAGGGCGAGAACGACCTGAGTCGGAGGCGGCCCGACGACCAGTCCTCGCCCGTCACCCCGCTCACCGTCGGCGAGCGCGCCAGCGAGGTCGAACAGGCCCGCGCCGCGCTCGGTGACGCCCGCCACGTCGGCGAGCGATTCACCGCGTCGCTGTCCGACGCCCGGTCGCTGGCGGCGACGTTCACCGACGCCCGCGATTCGCTGGCCGACACCATCGACTCGCGAATGACAGACAAGCCCGGCGAGCACGCGGACCTCCCAGGTCTCGTCGACGGTGGTGGCGATCTGGAGGGGACGGTCGCGGGCGCTGCGTTGCGCCAACTACACGGCGACCTTCCCTACGAGGGGGAGTTCGTCCCCGAGACCGAACTGCCCGGGCGGATCCTGTGGCAGGTCGAGACGCTCGCACAGATCGGCGGCTTCGAGACGCTTCGCGAGCGGATCGCCGCCGACGAGCACCGGACGGTCGAGAGCGCCGAGGACGTCGAGGAACTGCGGCGGGCGGCCGTGACGGCCGTCGAAGACGCGCTGGCCGAGAGCGCGGACGAGCGACTCGCGCGGACGGAACTGGCCACGCTCGCGGGCTGGTTCGACTACGCGGCCCGCGACATCGACCGACGCGCCGGCGACGACCCGGTCGAGCTCGAACGGGTCGCCGACGAGATCGCCATCTACCTCGAGATTGAGGTGATCGCCGGCGCCGTCCCCGCGGCCGTGGACGAGGCGCTGGCCGCCCTCGGCGTCGAGTGACCCGCTGCCCTCGGCCGTGACCGCCACCGCCACCGCCACCGCCGCCGTCCCGTCCGCGACCACGAGACATTTACCGCGCCGCTACCTCACCAGCCGTGTCAATGACCGAACCGACGCGGCGGCGCGTGCTGGCGGTCGCGGGAGCGGCGGCGCTCGGCGGCTGTGGCGGCCTCGGCGGCGGAGACGCGGAGCCCACACCGCTGGACGCGACCGCGGTCGCGACGGCCGTCTCGGGGTCGTTCCCGACGGTGACCGAGCCGTTTCCCGTTCTGGTCTCCCCGTCGCACTTCGACAGGGCCCGGCGGGCGGTCCGGTCGACGCTCGACGGCGTTCCCGACCCGCTCCCGGCCGAGGCGGCGCCCGACGAGACGACGCGGACGCTGGTCGAGCGCAGCGTCGAGCGGGCCCGAGAGACCCTCTCGACCGCGGACGACGCCGAGGCGACGGGGGAGCGGCTCGGCGACCTCCGCGACGCGCGCTACTCGGCCGAGCGCGCCGCGAGCACGTGGGCGTTCGCGACCGGCGACCGCTCCCGCCACGACGTGGGCTCGCGCGGGCGAACGCTCGAACGGAAGGCCGGCGCGTTCCGCGAAGACCGGGCGCTCGACGGCGACCCGGCCGACCCCGTTCGGGCGCTGCTCGTCCACGGGATCGTCGAGACGCTGGCCGAGGGGGCGGCCGACGCGGCCACGCCCGAGTGGGACGACTACGAGCGGGCGTCGTCTGACGCGCCGACGGCGGCCGACGCCGAGGCCGAGCGGTTACCCGACGCGAACGCGGTCGGGAAGCGAGCCGGGACGATCGCGGAGGGGCTGGCGCGGCTGGACGACGCCCGTCACGTCGACGAGCGGTTCTCCGAGGCGCTGACCGACTCCCGGTCGCTGGCGTCGACCTTCGTCGACGCCCGCGAGTCGCTGACGGCGGCGCTGGACTCGCGGATCGCAGCCCTCCCCGGGCCGGACGCGACCGACGCCGCCGGACTGGCCGGGACCGACGCGGACGGCCTCGGTCGAGCGGTCGAGTCCGCCCTCCGACAGCTCCACGGCGACGCTCACTACCTCGCGGACCGCGGCGCGACGGCGGACCCGGCTTCGGACGTGCTCGCTCGCTACGACGGGATCGCGACGGCCGACGCCTTCCTGTCGCTGCGGGAGCGGGTCGCTGGCGGCGAGTCGCTGTCGGTCGACAGTGCGGCGGCCCTGCGCGAGCGCCGCGAGGCGGCCATCGCCGCCGTCGAGGACGCGCTGGAAGCCAGCGCCGACCGCCGACTGGCGCGGGAACTGCTGGCGTACCCGGTCGCGCGGATGGCGAGCACCGACGCGTCGCTCCGTGAGTGGGACCAGCCGACCCTCCAGCGGGCCGCGGTTGCGGACCGGGGCAGGTACTACGTCGAGTTCGCGGCCCTCGCTCGCGCGACGCCCGGCGCCGTCGACGAGGCGCTGGCCGCCCTGGACGCCGCGTAGCCGCCCGGCGGCCGCGGGCCCGCTCAGACGCGCCGCTCTATCGACTCCACTGCCTGTTTCGGTGTCTCGACGTGTTCGATCCCGACGCCCGCGACGCGTTCATCGCAGGGACGGCGAAACACCTCGACGAACCGCTTGCCGTCGCCGACTCCGACTTCGATGTCGAGGGGATCGACGAGCTACTCGATGTCGACTTCGTCTGACCGGATCTCCGGCGAAATGGATCCGTGGAACCGAGAGCGGCAGTCCCGGCCGGGCCGCTTGAACTCTACACGAGGTCGTCGATCGCGTCGAGAAACGACTGAAAGTCCTCGGCACCGGCCTGGTCCGCGATAGAACGGAGCGTGTCGGTCGCGACTTCGTCGTGCAACGGGACCGTGACGGTCCGTTTCTCGCCCGTGTTCGGGTCGACGTACCGGAGTTTCACGTGACTCCCGGTCTGATCGACGCGCCGGAAGTTCCACTTCCGAAGCGCGTTGATCAGTTCCCGTCCGGAATAGGGCCGAGACACAGAGGCGATGCTTCCGGGTCGAAAATAACGCTTTGGTTTGCGGGCACTCGTCGCTCGAAAGAACTACTCGTCGGTCAGCCATGGCGCAGTGGCTTCTTCCAGTTCCGCGTCGTCGGGGTCCGGTCGCTCGTGGAGTTCGAGCGCTTCGGCGAGGTTGGCAAGTGCCTCCGCTTTGGTGTCGCCCTGGCTCGCAACCCCGGAATCGTCGTCACGCGCGACGACGTAGCCGTCACTCTCGGTGAGTGTGACGGTGTCGAACTCGTCGGGTTCGCGGGACTGGACTCCCATACCTCCCACTGATCGGGCCCCGGGCAAATCAGTTTCGGCCGATTCTCTCTTCTCTCGACGACGCGAATTCCGGGCTGCGGCTGGTCCGGATTCGCCCGGACACACCTGACGATCTACGCGAAAAGCGGAACAGAGAGCGGCCTTAC
This sequence comes from Halosimplex rubrum, assembly GCF_013415885.1. Taxonomy (NCBI): domain Archaea; kingdom Methanobacteriati; phylum Methanobacteriota; class Halobacteria; order Halobacteriales; family Haloarculaceae; genus Halosimplex; species Halosimplex rubrum. Next base: position 235,602 of record NZ_CP058910.1, on the reverse strand, counting down.
TCGACCTGCTCGAACCAGTCTTCGACGCGAGAGACGGGCGCGCCGGTGATCTCCGCCACGTCGGCGGGCTCGCTGGCGACCAGGTCGGCGACGGTGGCGATGCCGGCGTCGCGCAGGCGGTCGGCGTAGGTCGGGCCGACGCCGTCGACGGTGTCCACGTCGGGGCTGTCGGGTTCGTCCTCGGCGGTCGTCTCGGCGACGGCCTCCTCCTCGGCGGCTTCCTCGTCGGTCGCCGGGGCGCGGTCGGCGTACCACTCGCAGACCTCGGGCCAGACCTCCTCGTGGGACGACGAGGACACCGAGAGGCCGATGTGGCCGGTGGCGTACTCGATGGTGGTCACGTCGTCGCTGCCGACGACCTCGTTGAACGGCTTGGAGGCGTCGGCGGGGATGAGGTGGTCGTACTCGCCCATGATCTGCAGGACGGGCATGTCGATGTTCTCGACGTCGACGTGGACCCCGTCCAGTTCCATCTCGTTGTGGTAGAGCTTGTTCTCCTGGTAGAGGTCGGTGAGGAACTGGTCGTAGGCCTCGCCGGCGACGTCGATGCCCTCGGAGAGCCACCGCTCCATCCGGCCGAAGTTCTCGACGAAGTCCTCGTTGTCGAGGTTCTCGTAGAAGCGGACGTACTTCGAGACGTAGTTGTCGACGGGGTCCATCAGCGCGAAGCCCACATCGAGGAACTCCGCGGGGACGTTGCCGAAGGTGTCGGTCACGTCCTCGGGGTCGTAGTACTCGTCGGAGCCCCACTGTTCGAGGACGCCGCCGGTGCCCTGGAAACACAGCCCCGCGGCCATCAGGCCCAGGGCGTTGACCTTCTCGGGGTGCAAGGCGGCGTACATGGCCGACATCGTGCCGCCCATGCAGTAGCCGAGGATGTTGATCTTGTCCTGGCTCGACCGGTCGCGGACCACGTCGACGCAGTTCTCGATGTAGCGGTTGACGTAGTCGTCGAGCGTGAGGTGCTGGTCCATCCGCGAGGGCTCGTTCCAGTCGATGAGATACACGTCGTGGCCCGCTTCGAGCAGGCGCCGCACCACGGAGCGCTCCTCCTGCAGGTCGAGGATGTACGGCTTGTTGATCAGCGCGTAGACGATGAGGATCGGCACGTCGTGGGTCTCGTCGGGCTCGATGCCGGCCTCCTCGGGCTGGTAGTGCAGCAGTTCGAGCTTGTTCTCCTCGTAGACGACCTCGCTGGGGGTCTGGCCCACGTCGACGGTCTCGACGGTCGCCAGCGCCTCGGGGAGCTCGGCGTTCTGCTCGGTCGCGTCGGTCATCGTCTCCAGCGCGGTGCGCTGGGCGTCGAGCGCGAGCGAGATGGGGTTGAACGGTTCGGCGCGTTCGCTCGCCATCTTACTCCTCCAGGTGGTCGATGATGCGGTCGAGTTTCTGTTCGACGGCCTGCTGGCGTCGTTCGAGTTCGACCAGTCGCTCGCCGACCTCGTCCATGTCGTCGCGGGTGGGGAAGCCGAGCTGTGAGATGGTCTCCTGGCTCACGTCGTCGGCCTCGCGGCGCATCTCCATCATGCGCTCGACGAGCTGGCCGTTGGCGGCGGCGAAGGCGCTGGTCGACATGACCTCCTTGAACGCCTCGTTGGCCGACTGCAGCCAGATGTCGCGGTACTCCGAGGGGGAGACGTCGTCGCCCTGGGCGGCGTCGGTGGTCCGCTCGAACATCTGCTCGGCGGCGTCCATCCACACCTCGTAGGCGCGGTTGTACCCCTGGATGCCTTCGGCCATCGCCTCGTCCTCGGGCACGGAGTCCTCGACGGCCTCGGCCCACGACTCGACGAAGGCGGCCTGGGCCTTCATGTTCTGTTCGAGGGAGTCGGCGACCGCGTCGTTCATCTCCTCGACCATCTCTGTCCACTGCTCCTGCATCTCGTTGGTGTTGCTCATGGGTATGTCTCGGGTGTCCTGAAAGAAAAAACCGTGTTCCTACGCGTCGACGGCCGCTGCGGCCCGCTCCTGCACGTCGCTGACCTGGTCCTGCAGGTCCTCGACCTGGCCCTGCAGCTCCTCGAGCTGGTCGCCCCACTCCTCGGCCACGTCGACCGACTGCGCTTCGAGCTCCTCGTGAGCCTCGACCAGCATCGCGACCTGTTCGTCGACGGCCTCGACGTAGTCGTGGCTCAGCTCGTCGTAGGCGTCGATGCCCTGCTCGTACTCGCTCGCGACGGTCTCGAAGACCTCGGCGTGGTTCTCCAGCAGGAAGTCGTACTGCTCGTCGACGGCCGCGCGCACCTCGTCGACGGTGCCGGCGGCGCCGGGCATCGAGGACTCGATCACGTCGAGGTAGCCGTGGACCATCGTCTGGGTCAGCTCGACGCCGCGACGCTGGGCCGACTCCTGGCTGTCGAAGCTGTCGACGACGGCCTCGCTCATCGTCTGCTGCATCTCGAGGCTCTGCTCGAAGGCCTTCTGGCTCTGCTCGATCGTCGCGCGCTGCATCTCGAACGCCGTGGTGATGGGGGTCGTGTATGCCATGTGTATCACTCTCTGTTCCGCTTGACCGGGATGACGACGGTCTGAACGATGTCGCCCTCTTCGATGTCCAGCGCCTCGCGCTCGGCGTCGGGAATAGAGATCCGTCCGCCCGACTGGACGCGCGTCTTGAACGTCGCCGTCTGGCTCATCGCGCCGAGCTGGTTCATGTCCAGCCCGCCAGCCCCCGCCTGCATCATCTGACTCAGCATCTCCTGCTGGCTCTCCATCGCCTGCTCACTCATCTCCTGCATCCCGCTGAACATCGGCGGCCACGTCGGACCGTCGCTCTCGTCGGTCATCGGTCGAATACACCTACACCCCTCAATTACATAAGGATTGCGCTCAACACCATTTGATACCATTCGATACCACACGATGGATCGCTGCCCCGAACCGGGCGGGTCCGGAGGCGTCCGAGCGGCCGGAGCGGGTGTCGGTCGAGCCGCGATCGGGCCGGGTGGAGTGGACGACGGCGACGAGACGGGGCGAGGAGTGCGGTAGCCCGGGGTTACCGACCGGGTTGTACCGGGATGGTCGAACCGGAAGGTCCCGGTTTCGGTCACCGCGAAATCCGCCGGGAGTAAGCGGCGCGTATCCCGCGTAGCGGGCTGAGAAGCCGTTTCTGTCGCGATATCGCCCGTTCTGTACCACTACGCTTTAATAGCATCAAACCCAAACGCGGGTATCGATGAGTTCTCAACCGCACCGAAACGCGCTGCTTGACACGTGGGCGGAGACCTCTTCGCACATGTTCAACAGCGTGGTCGCGGCCAACCGGGCGGCGTTCGCGGCCTTCGGCGTCACGCCGTCGGACGACGACGAGGGGCCGGCGGCCGTCGACCGCATCGAGGCCGACGAGGATCTCCCCGAGTGGCACGTCGAGCTGACGGAGCACGACCGCGGCCGGCTGGGCGTCGGCGACCGCGTCGAGTTCACCAAGAACATCTCCGACCGCGACGTGCAGTCGTTCGCGGCCGCGAGCGGTGACACCAACCCGCTGCACCTCGACGACGAGTTCGCGAGCAAGACCCGCTTCCGGGGCCGCATCGCCCACGGGACGCTCGTCGGCGGCCTCATCTCCGCCGGACTCGCGCGCCTGCCCGGCCTCACGATCTACCTCTCTCAGGATCTGGAGTTCCACAACCCCGTCCGCCTCGGGGATCGGCTCACCGCGGTCTGTGAGATCGTCGAGGACCTGGGCGACGACCAGTACCGCCTGACCACCCGCGTCGTCGACGACGGCGAGACCATCATCGACGGCGAGGCCGTCGTCCTCGTCGACGAACTCCCCGACGACGAGTAAGCCGCGGCCGCGCTCCGTTTCGGCCAATCCCGTCCGCTCCCCGCTTCTCCGTCTCCGCCGGCGCCGCCAGCCGCCGGTCACTCCCCGCGCTCGTAGACGCCCTCCGTCTCGAGTCGAGCCCGCTCGCGCACCACCGACGGGGTCCGACAGAGACCGGGCGCGCCGGTCACCTGCGGGACGGTGCAGTTGTTGCAGCTCTCGCAGAGCGCCCGCGCGTCGGCGTTCGACCCCGTCTCGCCGAGCAGCCGCGCCCCCAGCCGCGGCTCGGCGTAGAACGGTCGGCCCATCCCCACGAGATCGCAGGCCGGCTCCCCGTCGGCGCCGCCGCCCAGCAGGTCCTCGCAGGTCTCGCGCTCCCGGATCCCGCCCTCGCAGAGGACGGGCACGTCGACCCGCCGACGGACGCGCCGACAGAGGGCGGCGTTCCAGCCGGGCTCCTCGGGGAACCGCCGACTCTGTAGCCGATTGAGCGCCGCGACCGCCCGCGCCTTCAGCGGACTCCCAAGCGCCCCCGCGTACCCCGACTGCAGGTCCGCGTGGTCCCACGCCCGCTCGGGATAAGCCCCGCGGACGACGCTCATGTCCCAGAACGTCGAGACCTCGACGGGAACGACGGCGTCGTAGCCGATCTCGGCCACGCGCTCGCAGATATCGATCGCGTCCGTTCGCGAGAGCCGACGGCGGACGAACCGCGGCGCGGCGGTCTCGGCGGGCACCTTCGTCACCAGCGGGATATCGCCGGCGTGCTCGCGGACGGCGTCGTGGACCGCTTCGAGGAAGGCCACGCCGCCGCTGCCCGGCGGCTCGTCGGGGTCGGTCCCGAACTCGTCGTCGCGACGGTTGTAGAAGGGCGACAGGAACTGCTGGACGATGCCCATGTTCGCCCCCGAGAGGTGGACCCCGTCGTAGCCGGCGTCGGCCGCGTAGCCCGCAGCTTTCCCGAATTGCTCGGCGAGTTCGTACACCTCGCTCGTCGTCATCACGCGGGGCCGAAACTCCACGAGCCCGAGCCGGTCGAGCGCGCGCAACTGCGGGGGCGGCCGGGAGACGGCCAGCTCCTCGTGGTCGGGGTTCCGGGCGCGCTGTTCGGCGTGCCAGACGGCCAGACTGCGGAGGCCGCCGTGGCCCAGCTGGACGAAGATCCGGCCGCCGCGGTCGTGGACGGCGTCGGTCAGCCGCGAACAGCGGTCGACGAACGCGGGGTCGTGAACGCGGGTCATGTTCGGCGCCGCGCAGCCGCTCTCGGCGGTGACGATGCTGGCGCCCTGAAAGATCAGACCCACGCCGGCGGCGGCGGTCGGTTCGAGTTCGTCGAGGAGGGTGTCGACGGCGTCGGGCCCGTTGCCGGCGCACTCCAGCAGCGGCGCGCGGTAGAGACGGTTCGGCAGGTCGACCCCGCCGATCGAGACGGGGTCGTCGAGCGTCGGCATGGTCGATTTAGCCGAGTCCGCAGGATAAGCTTACTCCCAGTCGAAGGGGGCTACCGGCCGACCGGGCGCACGAACCGTCTCGAAGCTATTTACGGCCGATCCGACTCCATCCGATCGATGACCGAGCGCATCCTGCTCTCGCTCGACGGGAGCGCGACCGAGGGGCACGGGGCGGAGGCGACCGACCGGGCGATCGACCACGCGCTGGCGTCGGCCGAGCGGACGGGCGGGACCGTCCACGCGCTGTACGTCGTCGACACGGGACGGTACGGCGAGCCGGCACTGTCGAGCGCCGAGATCTTCGTCGACGACGCCGAGGACGCGGGCCACGACCTGCTCGCCGCCGTCGACCGGCGGGGCCGCGAGCGCGGCGTCACGGTGCTCACCCGCTGCTGTCACGGGCGACCCAACGAGGAACTGCCCGCCTACGCCGCCGAGATCGACGCCGACACGGTCGTGCTCGCCGGTCGGCGCCGTCCCGGTCGCGTCCGGAAGGAACTCGAACGGGTCGCCGACACCGTCGTCGCGCCCGGTGCGCTCGTCGGGCGGTGACCGCCCGGCGCCGACGCACTCGTCGACCGGAGGCCACTCGGGTTGCGTATCCACCCGTGAGACACTTCTCGCCCGCGCTCCAGATCGGGGTATGCGCGTCGCAGTCGCCGGCACGTTCGGACCGATCCACGACGGACACCGCGCGCTCTTCCGCAAGGCGCTCGAGCGCGGCGACGAGGGGGTCCTCGTCGCGCTGACGAGCGACGAGTTCGCACGCGGCAAGCGCGAGCGCCCGGTCCCCGACTTCACCGACCGCCGCGAGCGACTCCGCGCGGAGCTCGACCGGGTAGACGAGTGGGGCCGCGACGTGGAGATCCGGGAGTTACACGACGAACACGGTATCGCGTCGACGGAACCGACCCTCGACGCGCTGGTCGTCTCGCCCGAGACGGCACACGAGATCGCCGACATCAACGCCGAGCGCGTCCGCCGAAACCTCGCCCCGATGGAGGGGTTCGTCGTCCCGTTCGTCCGCGCGGCCGACGGCGAACGCATCTCCTCGACGCGGCTGGTCGGCGGCGAGATCGACGAACACGGCGAGCTCGCCGCGCCCGCGAAGTCGGGTGAGCAGGGGTCCGCCGACGGGGCGGCCGTCGACTCCCGACCGGACCGCTGACGCCGGCGACGCGACCTCAGCGGACGACGGTCACCGGCAGCGACGACCGCTCGACGATCCCTTTCGCCACGCTACCGAGGACGCGCTCGTGGGCCTCCGAGAGGCCGCGGTGGCCGACGAAGACGCCGTCGTACCCCTCCGTCGTCGCGAAGTCGGGTATCGTCCGCACGGGGTCGCCGTACAGCAGCTCGGCGTCGATATCGAACCCGGCGTCGGCCGCGCGCTCGACCGCGTCGTCCAGCAGACGCTCGCCCCGCCGCTCGGCGTCGTCGACGCTCTCGACGACGAGCCGGTCGTCGTACTCGGCTCGGTCGGTCGGCGGCTCGGTACCACCGGTGTCGTACACGTCGGGGTCGACCGAGTGGACGGCGGTCAGCGCGGCGCCCGCGGCGGTCACCACCTCGACGGCGTGGTCGAGCGCCCGATCGCTCTCGCTCGAACCGTCGATCGCTACTGCGAATCGCATGTGGTACCGTACGGCACGGACGGCCCTGAGCCTTTCTCCCGGGCGGTCGCTACTCCCCGTCGCCCGCCTCGTCCGCTCGAACGGTCAGCACCGGCACGTCGGCGGCACGGACGATTTTCTCGGTGACGCTGCCGAGGAGGTACCGCTCCAGCCCGGTGCGGCCGTGGGTGCCCATCACCACGAGGTCGACCCCGTGGTCGTCGACGTACTCGAGAATCTCGCGGTGGGGACTGCCGGTCGCGACCGACGCCTCCGCCGTGACGCCGGCGTCGCGGGCCCGAGTCGCCGCGGCCTCGGTCGCCTCTTCGCCCGTCTGCTCGAAGGACTCGACCATGTCGACGGCACCGGCCTCGGTGCCGAGCGACGCCAGGTCGACGACGTACAGCGAGTGGATCGTCGCGTCGAACTGGTCGGCAAGTTCGATGGCTTCCTCGAGTGCCGCGCTCGCGCCCGCGCTCCCGTCCGTCGGAACGAGGATGTCCTCGTACATGGGTGACGGTTCGACTCGCGGGGTTAAACTGGTGACGGCTGCGACCGCCCCGGCCGCTCACTTCGCCACGTCGAGCAGTGCGACCCGCTCGCGGACCACGTCGGCCAGCGACCCCTCGACCGCGTCGAGTTCCGCGTCGCTCACCGCGAAGTACTCGCGGACCCGCTCGCCGTCGTACTCGCCGAGCGTCTCCGCGGGTTCGATCCGGCCCGGCCCCGTCAGGTCGCGGACGGCTGCCGCCGCCCGCTGTTCGGCCGCTGAGGGGTCGTCCGAGTGCTCGCGGGCGTCGACGAGGACGACCGCCGGGCACTCCCCGTCGTTGACGCCGAGTTCGAGCGCCCGATCGATCTGTCGGGTGCCGGCGGCGTACAGCAGGACCTCCACCGCGCGGTCGCGGGCGACGTTCTCGCCGCGGGCGAGCGCCCGGTCGGCGAGTTCGACCGCCCGGTCGAGGTGGGCGCGGTCGACGACGGTGCGAGCGTCGAACGCCTGCACGCTGGCGCCGTGCTCGTCGCCGATCTCGCCGAGCCGAGCGACGAACGCGTCGAGGTCGTCGACGGTCGCGACCCCCTCGACCAGCTCCATCAGAAGTCCCCCAGGCTCGACTGGTCCTCCTCGTCGTCCGGTTCGGTGCCCGTCCCCCCGTCCCCGCCGCCGGCCCCGCTCCCGCCGTCGTCCGGGCGGGCGCTGTCGTCGGGGTCGACGCCGTCCATCGAGGGGTCGCGGTGGCCGGCGTTTTCGAGGACCGTCTCCGCCGTGCGCTCGCGTCCGCGGAGCGCGCCCAGCACGACGGACTTGTCGGCCTCGCGGAGGTCTTCGCGGTCCTCGATGCCCGCCTGGTAGAGCCGCCGGGCGCGCTTGCGGCCGACGCTCCGGACGCCCGCGAGTTCGGTCAGCTCCTCGCGGACGCCGTGTTCGGCGCGGACGCGAGCCTCGCGGACGGCCGGTGCGAGCCCCAGCCCGAGTTCGCCGGCCAGCGACTCCGCAGCACCGAGCAGCCACTGGGCGGTCTCGACCTTGCCGCGCACGTCGCCGGGGCCGACGCCGTAGCGGTCGGTGATCTCGTTCTCGTCGACCTCGCTGGCCCAGTCCTCCAGCAGGCGCGCGGTCTTCAGCGCCGAGAGCCAGTCCTCGAAGGCGGGGTCGAACTCGCTGGGCATCGAGCCGAGGAACTCCGCCTCGCGCTCGAAGGCGAGCATCTGGTACTCCTCCTCGTCGCCCGAGCGCAGGTACAGCTCGTACATGTCCGGCGTGCGCGCGACGAGGTGGTACAGCCCCATCGCCGTGGGGTCGGGCCGTTCGGCCGCCTCCTCGTCGGCGTCGTCGGCCAGTTCGCCCGCCGTCGTGAACCCCGGCGGCTCCTCGCCGTCGGCGGCCGGGCGGTCGGCCCCGCTCGCCCCGTCGTCCGCCCGCGCGCGGCCGTCGCCGCGCTTCCACGCGCGCAGGCCGTCGATGATCTCCGCGGCGCTCATCGGGTCCAGATACAGCCGCGAGACGGTGTGTCCGAGCGACGTGGCCGCGAGCCCGCCGTCGTCCTCGCGCTCTAAGAACTCGTTGACCTCGAGATACTCGATCATGTCGTCCATGACCCGTTCGAGCTGCTGGCGGTCGGCGTTCTGACTCGCGTGGAGCGTCTGTTCGAGGAACTCCAGCAGGCCCTCGCGGGAGTTGGCGAACCCGGAGGCGACGGTGGCGAGGATGTGCGTCCGGAGCGCCGGCTCGGCCGCCAGTTTCGATTCGATCTCCTCGGGTTCGGCCCAGACGTAGCGCTCGAACAGTTCGTCGAGTTCGTCGTGACTGCTCGCGAGCAGGAGCGCCTCGCCGTAGGGGTCGCGGCCGGGCCGCCCCGCTCTCCCCATCATCTGGTGGACCTCGAGCACCGAGAGGGGTTGCATCCCACCCGCGGTGCCGTCGTAGCGTCGCCAGTCGCGAACGACGACGCGCCGCGACGGCGTGTTGACGCCGGCGGCGAGCGTGGGCGTGGCGGAGACGACCTTGATCAGTCGGTCGCGGAAGGCGTCCTCGACGAGCGAGCGGTGGCCGCTCGACAGCCCGGCGTGGTGGAAGGCGGCACCGCCCTCGACGGCGTCGGCGAGGTCGTCGCTCGTGTCCGTGTCGCTCACGTCGCGGATCTCGTCGGCCACCTCGGAGAGCTGGTCGCGCTCCTCGGGCGTGAGATGCGGCTCGACCGTCGAAGACAGCCGCCCGGCAGCGGCCTCGGCGTTCCGTCGGGAGTTGACGAACACGAGCGTCGACCCCTCGTCTTCGAGCGTGTCGCGGACGATCGCGGCGGTCGGCTTCTCGGAGTTCCTGACCGGGAGTTCGCGCTGGGAGCCGTCTTCGAGGTGGAGCGCCTGGCCGTAGTGGACGCCCTTCTTCAGCTCGATGGGGCGCCAGTCCGAGTCGACGAGGGCGGCGTCGAGCCACTCGGCCAGCGCCTCGGCGTTCCCGATGGTCGCCGAGAGCGCGACGGTCTGCAGGTCGGGATTCAGCTGGCGGAGCTTCGCGAGCGTCACTTCGAGGGTGGGGCCGCGGTTCGGGTCGTCGACGAGGTGGACCTCGTCGGAGACGACGCAGGTCAACTCGTCCAGCCACGGCGCGTCGTTCCTGACCAGCGAGTCGACCTTCTCGCTCGTGGCGACGACGATGTCCTTCGTCGCGAGCCAGCCGCCCTCGGACTCGTAGTTGCCGGTCGAGACCCCCACTTCGAGCCCGTACTGCTCGAACTGTTCGAACTCCTCGCGTTTCTCGCTCGCGAGCGCGCGCAGTGGAACGATGTACAGCGCCTTCCCACCGCGCTCGACGCTGGCGAGCATGGCGAGCGTGGCGACGAGGGTCTTCCCGCTGGCCGTGGGGACGCTGGCGACGAGGTTCTCGCCCTGGGTGACGCCGGCGTCGACGGCCTCGGCCTGGGGCGGGTACAGCGACTCGATGCCGTCGCCCTGCAGGTGCTCGGGCAACCACTCGGGCACGCCCGGGATGTCCGCGACGTCCATTACCGACGCCTTGCGCCCTTCGGGATTTAAACTGTCGGGACCATCTTTTTCGCGAGGGGGTCGCCGCTGGCGACCCCCTCGCAAAAAACATGGGTGAAAAAGGCGCGGCCTCACTCCGTTCGGCCGCGTGGAACCGCGCGCCTCCGGCGCGCGGATGCTCAGTACACGAGATGGACTGATCGATCCACCGTGGCGCGCGCTGTCGAGCGTGCCCGAACACGGTGAGAGCCGTGCGACAGCACCGTGCGAGGTCTTTGTGAACGTGTGAACGAAGGCCTGTCAGAGCGTGCTCTGACAGTGGACGAGGAGCGCAGCGCTAGCGAGCAGCGAGGGAGCGAAGCTCCCTCGGGCCATGCGGGCGACTCGCGGGCCGCCCGCAGACACCGCAGTCGGCTGGGGAGGTGTGTGGCTGCCCGGGGTGCTGTGCTGTCTCCTGGTGGATTGAAAGGGCGAGGCGCGGTGGCGGGCGCTGCGCGACCCCTATCCGAGCGAAGCGAGGATATGTCGCACAGCGCCCGCGAGCGAGCCGAGGGCTTTCGGCGCTTGCTGTCTCCTTCGGCCACTCCTGACTCACTTCCTTCCACACCGAATCGAACAGAAACCACCGACAAACGAACACCACGAACTGAACGCGACCGACTCCCTGTCACTCCGCCAGCTCGTCGACGATGCTACGGAGCGTTTCGGCCGCCTCGTCGGCGTCGTTCCACCAGATGTCGAAGCCTCGGATCTCGCTCGCGACGGCCACCGCACGGTAACACCGCCCGAGCGCGTCGGGCGCGTCGGCGTCGAACCCCTCGTACAGCGCCGTCCGGAGCCGATCGCCGCCGCCAGCGGGACGCTCCCGGGTCAGGAGGTAGCCGCTCTTGACCAGCGCGAGCCGGAGGTCACCCCGGGCGGCGCGTTCGAGGTCGACCACGCCGACGACTTCGCCCTCGGCGACGTGGATATTCGCCGGCCGGTAGTCGTCGGGGACGACCGCGGGGTCGGGTCGCCGGGGGACCGCGTCGAGCGTCTCGTCGACGACGCCGCGGACGGGGTCGACCAGGTCGGCCACTCGGTCGCTCGGCTTCGACAGCAGCATGTCGACGTACCACGCGACGTACTCGCGCCAGGTGTCGGCCGAGCCGGCGAGCGGCGGCGTCTCCTCGGATGCGCGCTGCAGCCGGCCGTACCCGTCGATGGCGTCGACGCCGGACACCGACGAGAACTCGCGGAGAACCCGGCCCATCCGCCGCGCGAGCGGTGGCGACACGTCGGTGGGCGGGTCGCCCGGGAGTGCCGTCGTGACGAAGTAGCCTGGTCCTTCGGCGCGGTCGAAGACGGCGTCGACGACTCGTGGGACGGGCACGTCGGTGTCGGCGAGCAGGCGACACACTTCGACCTCGGCGGCCGTGATCTCCGGTCCGACGAACGTGTTGAATTTCACCACGTACCCGCCCGCGTCGGTCTCGACGCGGTAGAGGGTGTTCGTCCCGCCCTGAATGCGAGCGGTCGAACGGACCCGTTCGCGGGGGACCGCGTCGGCGACCGCGCGGCGAGCGTCGCGCTCCGTCGGGGACCCGTCGGTCATCGACCGTGACGTGGGCGGGCAGATAGAAAACCGCGTGGACTGCGCTCGGGCCGTCGGCCGTCCCCGTCGTCCCGCCATCCCTATGCCGGTCGCCGGCCAACCGCGAGTATGCGCATCGAGTACGACCGCGACACCTGTATCGGAATGTTCCAGTGCGTCGCCGAGTGGGACGGGTTCGAGCGCGACAGCGACGCCGGCAAGGCGGTCCTCGTCGACGGCGAGGAGACCGACGAGGATCTGTTCGTCCGCGAGGTGCCCGAAGATGCCGAGCTGGACGCGAAGTTCGCCGCCCGCTCCTGTCCCGTCGACGCCATCGAAGTCTACGACGACGACGGCGAGCAGGTCGTCTGAACGGCTCACCCTTCTCCCGGTTCGCGGCCACCTATCTCCGGCTGATATCGGCCCGTGGTAGCACACATCACGAACCAACAATCCCGGATATCGTCTCCGATACGCCTGTCGGACGGCCCGTTTCAACCGACCGAGTCACCGGTCGGGTGTATTGAAGACAAAACTTTTTCAATACGGTGGTCCATAGAATCGCCAACCCAAGTGACCACCCGTGCCGGAAATGGAAACAGCGCAGTTCGAGACTGACCTCAGTCTCTTCAAGTACGACAACCTGGAACAGCTGCCGCCGGCCTACCGCGATCTGGACGAGGCCGAACGCACGGAGCGCATCGAGGCCGCGCTCGACGAACTCGGCGACGACGTAGTGATCCTCGGCCACAACTACCAGCGCCGGGAGATCGTCGAACACGCCGACTTCGTGGGCGACTCCTACCAGCTCTCGAAGGAAGCCGCGAACGCGGACGCCGACTACGTCATCTTCGGCGGCGTGACGTTCATGGCCGAGTCGGCGGACATCATCACCGACGACTCTCAGTCGGTGATCCTCCCGAGCATGGAGGCCTCGTGTCCGATGGCCGGGATGGCCGAGGCGCTGCAGGTCGACGCCGCGTGGGCCGAGATCACCGGCGCCGCGCCCGACGAGGAGATCATCCCGATCACCTACATGAACAGCTACGCCGACCTGAAGGCCTTCTGCGCCGAGCAGGGCGGGCTGGTCTGTACCTCCTCGAACGCCCACAAGGCCTTCGAGTACGCCTTCGAGAAGGGCGACAAGGTCCTCTTTCTCCCCGACAAGCACCTCGGCGAGAACACGGCCTACCGGCTCGGCATGGAAGACGAGATCGCCGAGTGGGACCCGTGGGACCCCGAGGGCAAGGACGCCGCGGAAGTCGTCCAGAACGACATCGTCCTCTGGGACGGCTACTGCCAGGTCCACGAGCGCTTCAGCGAGAGCCACATCGAAGACCTGCGCGAGCGCCGCCCGGACGCGAACGTCGTCGTCCACCCCGAGTGCCGCCGCGAGGTCGTCGAGGCCGCCGACGTGGTCGGCTCGACGGCGACGATCTGCGAGGTCGTCGAGGAGGCCGACCCCGGCGACGCCTGGGCCATCGGCACGGAGATCCACCTCGCCAAGCACCTCGACCGCTGGCACCCCGACGTGGAGGTGTTGCCCCTCTGTGGCGACGCCTGCATGGACTGCAACGCCATGCGCCAGATCGACCCCAACTACCTGACGTGGGTGCTCGAGGAGCTCGTCGCGGGTCGCGAGCGCAACGTCATCGAGGTCGCACCGGAGGAGAAGGAGCTCGCGCAGGTCGCCCTCGACCGGATGCTCGAAATATGACTTCCGAACTCGAAGACTACGACGACTACCGCACGACGGACGTGCTCGTGGTCGGATCCGGCATCGCCGGGCTGGCCGCCGCGCTCGGGGCGGCCCGCGAGGGCGCCGAGGTGACCGTCGCGACGAAGGCCACCCGGCCGGAAGGGGCGTCTTCGTGGTGGGCCCAGGGCGGTATCGCCGTCTCTCGGGACGACCCCGACCAGTTCAAGGAAGACATCCTGACCGCCAGTGCCGACACCGCGGACCCGGAAGCGGTCGACGTGCTCGTCGACGAGGCCAACGACGCCGTCTCCGAGGTGCTCGTCGACACCCTCGGCGTGGAGTTCGACACGAGCGACGAGACCGAGGCGGGCGCCGCCGAAGCGAGCGCCGACGACGCCGAGGCGTTCGACTTCGGCCGCGAGGCCGCCCACGACGAGCCGCGGATCCTCCACGTCGACGCCTCGACCGGCAAGGCGATCCACGTGCCGTTCCTCAACTACCTCGACGACCGCGACGACGTGACCGTCCGCGACGACACCGCGGCGCTCGAACTCGTCTCCCACGAGGGCCGCGTCCACGGTGCCCTGCTCGAACGCGAGGGCGACGTCACGCCCACCTTCGCGGGCGCGACGGTGCTGGCGACGGGCGGCATCGGCGACCTGTACACCCGGTCGACCAACCCCGACGGGTCGACGGGTGACGGCATCGCGATGGCCGCGCTCGCCGGCGCCGACGTGGCGGACATGGAGTACGTCCAGTTCCACCCGACCGTCTACCCCGGGAGCGAGGCGCGAAGCGCATCGAAACGAGACGGTGAACCCGTCGAGTCCGGTGACGACCCCGACGACGGCCCCTTCCTCGTCAGCGAGGCCGTCCGCGGCGAGGGCGCCCACCTCCTGAACGGTGACGGCGAGCGCTTCATGCCCGACTACCACGCTGACGCCGAACTCGCGCCCCGGGACGTGGTCGCCCGGGCCGTCCAGACGGAGATCGACGAGACCGGCGAGGTCGTCCTCGACGTGAGCCCGCTCGACTTCGGCGGGGAGTTTCCCGACCTCGCCGAGAAGTGCGAGGCCCGCGGCGTCGACTGGGAGTCCGGCATCCCCGTCGGCCCGGCCGAGCACTTCCTCTGTGGCGGCGTCGACGTGGACACCCGCGGTCGGGCCTCCCTCGACCGGCTGTACGCCGTCGGCGAGTGTTCCCGGACCGGCGTCCACGGCGCCAACCGGCTGGCCTCCACGTCGCTGCTGGAGGGACTCGTCTGGGGCCTCCGGGCCGGCGAAGATGCCGCCGACTTCGACCCCGCGGTCGTCGAGGCGCCCGAACTCCTCGACCGGGACCCCGCACTTCCGGACAACTTCGCCCGCGAGAAGTTCCACCGCCTGCGCCGCACGATGGACGAGTACGTCGGCCTCCGCCGGAGTCCCGACGACCTGGGTCGCGCCCAGGCGGTCCTCCGGCGGCTGAAAGGCGAGGTCGACGCCTACGTCCGGACGCGCACGGCGCGGTCGCTGTACGAACTCCGCCACGCCTCCGTGACGGCGCTGCTCGTGACGCGGGCGGCCGCCGAGAACGGCGAGTCCGTGGGGACGCACAACCTCGTCGAGGAGCCCGCGCCCTCGCGGGCCGACTGACGGGGGCGCTCTCGCATGATCCCCGATTCGAAGATCGAGACGTGGCTCCGCGAGGACGTCGGCCACCACGACGTGACGAATCAGGTGCCCGGCCGGACGACCGGTCGCCTCGTCGCCAAGGAGGCCGGCGTCGTCGCCGGCCTCGACGCCGCCCGGGCCGTCTTCGAGTACCTCGGCGTCGAAGTCGTCGACAGCACGGCCGCCGGCGACCGCATCGACGCCGGCGACACCGTCCTCGAAGTCGAGGGCTCCGCTCGCGAGGTGCTGCGCGGCGAGCGGGTGGCCGTCAATATCGCGGGCCACGCCTCCGGTGTCGCGACGAAGACGCGACGCGCAGTGGACGCCGCTCGCGAGATCGACCGATGGGAGACCTCGGGCGATGCGAGCGGTGAAACCGCGAGCCGCGAGAGCGACGACGTACGCGTCGCCGGCACCCGCAAGACGACGCCCGGACTGCGGGGCGTCGAGAAGCGGGCCGTCGTCGCCGGTGGCGGCGACACCCACCGCCTCGATCTGTCGCACATGGTGATGGTCAAGGACAACCACGTCGCCGAGATGGGCCTCGAACCGGCCGTCGAGCACTTCCGCGAACGGGCGTCGTTCGCCACGAAGGTCGAGGTCGAGGTCGAGACGGTCGAGCAGGCCCCCCGCGCCGCCGAAGCCGGCGCCGACATCGTCCTGCTGGACAACATGGACCCCGAGACGACCGCCGAGGCGGTCGACCTGTTGCGGACGGCGGCCGACGACCTGGGTCGGGAGGTGCTGGCCGAGGCCTCGGGTGGGATCACCGTCGAGACCGTGCCCGACTACGCCGCGACCGGCGTCGACGTGATCTCGATGGGAAGTTTGACGCACTCGGCGCCGACGCTCGATCTGTCCTTCCGGACGGGGTGACGGAGTCGCGGAGCGACTCGCCGCCCCCACCGTTTATCCCCCGCGGCCGCGACGACCCGGACATGTCAGAGACGGCGATGGACGACGCCCCGATATCGCCCGGGCTGGTCGGCGGCGCCGCGGGGGTCGTCACCTTCGGCATGCTCGCCTCCGTGACCGTCCTCCTGTTCGACCGGATCGCCGTGGCGGTCCTCGTCGGCGCGCTCTCGGGCGTCGGCATCTTCTACACGGTCCCCTACACGATCCGCCGGGCCGACGAGGACTACGTGCGCGACGCCCACCGGAACCTCGCGCGGAGCTTCCACCCCGGCGCCGCGGGCTACGCGCTGTCGGGGGCCGGCGTCGTCGTCCTCGCGCTGCTGTTCGTCTTCGAGAGCCTCCTCCTCCCGGTCGCGGTCGCGCTCACGCTGGCGATGGCGGAGTACGTGGTCCTCTCGCGCGTCCTCCCGCGGGCGGGCGAGTCGTCCGTCGAAGACCACGAGGACGCCTGGTCCAGCGACGAGTGGGACGAGTAGCGACGGTCGAATCCCCCCGAGCGCTCACTCCCCGACCGGGACTTCGCCCTCGGCGACGGCGGACAGCGGCGTCGCCGCCTCCCACGCGCGGTCGAACACCTCGACCAGCCGGCCGGCCATCGACTCGTCGCGGACGTGGATCACGCCCAGTCGCTCGCCGCGCTCGGTCGGGTGGGGGACGTGGAGCGTCAGTTCGTTCCCGTCGACGATATCGAAGGTCGTCCCCAGGTCGGTCGTGACGCGCACGGAGACGTTCGCCGGTGCGTCGGCCACCCGCTCGGCTGCCCCGGGTGGCGCCGCGTCGAGCATCGCCGCGTGACCGAGTAGTCGCACCTCGACGCCGTCACCGACCGCCTCGTAGAAGGGGTCGACCTCGGGTTCGTACCGGTCCCACGGCGCCCCTGCGTAGGGGTAGCTCATCGCCGACCGGACCGCCTCGCCCGCCGAAGCGAACAGATCCCGCTCCAGCGAGACGGCCGCGTCGCTGCCCAACGGGGCCGTCCAGAACCGGCTCTCCGCGGGCGTCGTCGCCGCCAGTTCCGGTCCGATCCCCTCGGCGATCGCCTCGTAGCGCGCCTCGCGGGCGTCGAGCTCCCGACGGCACTCGGCGAGCAACCGATCGACCGCCGTCTCCGGGTCGACCGCCGCGTACCGCGTCGGCTCGGTCGACTGGCTCCGTACCACGTCGCGAGCGTCGAGCCCGTTCAGCACGTCGTAGATCCGCCCCATCGGGACGCCGCTGGCGTCGGAGGCCTCCTGGGCCGTCGCCGATCCGAGCGACAGCAGCGTCCGGTAGACCTTCTCCTCGTAGCTCGACAGCCCCAGCTCCCCCAGGTCAGACATACCCGGCGGTGGGCGCGGCCGCGACTAAAGTACTCGGGAACGGACAGGAAGTGGCGGCGGGTTCGACAACGGCTTTTCCGGTCGCGCGGGTCGCCCCGCCCATGCGACCGTACCTGACGCTCGCGCTCGCTATCGCCGCGGAGGTGACCGGGACGACCGCGCTGAAGGCCAGCGAGGGGTTCTCGAACCCCCTCCCGACCGCCGCCGTCGTCGTCGGCTACGTCGGTTCGTTCTACCTGCTCGGGCTGACGCTCGACGAACTCCCCGTCGGGCTGGTCTACGCGACGTGGGCCGGCGTCGGCATCGTGGCGACGGCGCTGGTCGGCGTGGTCGTCTTCGAAGAGAATCTCGACGCGGCCGGAGTCGTCGGGATGGCCCTCGTCGTCGCCGGCGTCGCCGTGTTGAACGCGTTCTCGGACGCCTACGCGCCCGCGCACTGAGCGGGGCGGTAGGGACGACCGGAGCGCTCCGCGCGGTCGGATGGGGTCGGTCGCCGCGCTATTTCATGTCCTGCAGCCGGTCGACGAGCTCGTCGGCCTCGTCGGCGCCCTCGACGGAGACCTCCCCCTCGTGGTCGTGTTCGTGGACGTTGACGGCGTCGTCCTCGTCGTAGTCGGCGTCCCCGCTCTGGTTCTCCTGTTCGGATTCGTCGTAGCTCCCGAAGCCCATTGTGGACCACCCTAGCGGGATCGGAGTGAAAAACCGTGCGGTCGGGAGCCGTTCCGGGACGTGTCACCGCTTCGCACGTCCGCCCGGTGGCGTCCCGTCGACCGGTTTCGGCCCGCCACCGCGAACGTGTTTTCACCCGCCCGGACGAACGCCCGCCCGATGACCGACCTTGGCGCTTGTGACGACCACGGCTACTTCGAGGGCGGGACCTGTCCCGTCTGCGACCGCGAGGGGGACGCAGTCCTCGCCGGCGGGCGTCGCCGCCGGCTCTCGAAGTTCCTGTCGGGGGCGCTGCGGCACTTCCCCGACGACGCCGGGTTGACGCTGGACGGCGCGGGCTGGACCGCCTTCGACGACTTGGTCGCCGCGGTCGAACGACAGTACGACTGGGCCGACCGCGAGGCCGTCGCCGCCGTCGTCGCGACCGACCCGAACGGCCGTTTCGAGCGCACCGGCGGGTCCCGAGCGGGCGGCAGTTCACGCGTCGAGGGGGCGGGTGACCGCGTCCGCGCGGCCTACGGCCACTCGGTCGACGTGGACCTCGACTCGGGCGACGACTCGGTCCCCGATACCCTCTATCACGGTACCGCGCCCGGGACCGTCGACGCGATCCGCGAGGAGGGACTCCAGCCGATGTCGCGCCAGCTGGTCCACCTCTCCGGGACGGTCGCGGAAGCGCGGCGCGTCGGCGCTCGCCACGCCACCGAGCCGGTCGTGTTCGAGATCGGCGCCGCCCGGATGCTCGACGACGGCCGCGAGATCGCCCGCCGCGGCCGGACGACCTACACGACCGAGCGCGTGCCGCCCGCGTACCTCTCGGTGCTCGACGACGAGTGAGTCGGGCGGGGTCGGTCCGTCCGGACGGATCCCCCGGGTCGGGGCGGAATCGATCCCCACCCGAAACGGTTTGTCGGCGGGTCGCGCCAGTGGGGGCATGTTCGGCAGCGACCGGTCGACTCGCGTCGGTATCGACGGCGACCGGTTCACGATCGACGGGCGCCCGACTTACGAGGGGGCCAGCCACGAGGGAGTCTCGATCGAGGGGCGGCTGTTCAACGCCCGCCTCGTCCACGCGTGGTTCGACGACGACAACCCCGAGACCCGCGACGAGTGGGCCTACCCCGACACCGGGGAGTGGGACCCCGAGCGCAACGTCGCCGAGTTCTGCGCGGCGCTGCCCGCCTACCGCGACCGCGGTCTGCGCGCGATCGCCGCGAACCTCCAGTGCGGTAGCCCGGAGGGCTACTCGGAGACCCAGCCGTGGACCGTCTCGGCCTTTCGCCCGGACGGCTCGCTGAAACCCGACTGGATGGCCCGCGTCGAGCGCGTCCTCGACCGCGCCGACGACCTCGGGATGGTCGTCGTCCTCGGCCTGTTCTACTTCGGTCAGGACGGGGTCCTCGAAGACGAGGCGGCGGTGAAGCGGGCCGTGGACGAGGCCGTCGGGTGGCTGCTCGACCGGGAGTACACGAACGTCTTGGTCGAGGTCGCCAACGAGTGCGACATCAACTACGACCACGACATCATCGACGTCGAGCGGGTGACGGAGCTGGTCGAGCGCGTGCGAGGGATCGAACGCGACGGGTTCGGCTACCCCGTCGGCGTCAGTACCAGCGGCGGCGTCGTCCCGCCGGACGACGTGGTCGGGGCCTCCGACTTCGCCCTGCTGCACGGCAACGGCGTCGACGACCCCGACCGCATCCGCGAGATGGTCGCCGAAGTCCGCGAACGCCCGTCCTACGAGCCGATGCCGGTCGTCTTCAACGAGGACGACCACTTCGCGTTCGGCTCGGCGTCGAACCTCGATGCCGCGGTCGAGGCCGGCGCCTCCTGGGGCTACTTCGACCCCGGCGAGAACGACTACTGGCACGGCTACCAGTCGCCGCCGGTCCGCTGGGACGCCAACACGCCCCGCAAGAAGGCCTTCTTCGCGTACCTCGACGGCGTCACCGGCCCCGAGGACGCGCCAGCGACGGACGACGAGTCCTAGCCGTCTCCGACCGCGCGACCGTCCCGACCGACGCTCAGACCACCTGGTAGCCGCCGTCGACGTGGACGGTCTCGCCGGTGACGTAGCCGGCGGCGTCGCTGGCGAGGAACAGCGCGGCGCCGGTCACGTCGTCGACAGTCCCGGCTCGACCCATCGGGATCGGTTTCAGCAGGTCGCCCGTCTCGACCGAACGACGCTTCTCGGCGGCCGAGGAGTCGCCGAATCCCGTCGCCGTCCGCCCGGGCGCGACGGCGTTGACCCGGACGTCGGGGGCGAGTTCCAGCGCAGCGCTCCGGGTGATCATCCGGATCGCTCCCTTCGTCGACTCGTAGCCGATCTGTCCGGGTTTGGCCATCGTCGCGGAGATCGAGGACATGTTGAGGATCGCGCCCTCGACGCCGCGCTCGCGCATGTCCCGGGCGGCGGCCTGACAGCCGAACAGACAGCCCCGGACGTTGACGGCGTGGAGACGGTCGAACTGTTCGGGAGTGATGTCGAGCACCGACTCGGTCAGGTGGACGCCGGCGTTGTTGACCATCACGTCGACGCCGCCCAGCGCCCGCGCCGCTTCGACGGCGGTCTCGACCTGCACCGGGTCGGACACGTCCGTCTCGACGAACTCGGCGCGGCCGCCGTCGCGTTCGATGGCCCCGTGCGTCGGGACCGCCGCGTCGTCGCCCCGCGGCCGCTCGCGCCTGTCGGCGACGACGACGGCCGCGCCGGCGTCGGCGAACGCCAGCGCGAGCGCCCGCCCGATGCCGGAACCCCCGCCGGTGACCAGGGCCGTCTCGCCCGCGAAGTCGAAGTCGGTCGTTCCCATGACCCGCCGTTCCGTCCCGACCGACATGGGTGTGTCCGTCGGACAGTCACCGGTTCGCTGTCACGTCGAAGCGATCCACTACTGTTGGACACGTCGATCGCGGGTAGAACCCCACGCCACTCCCGCTCGGGACGGACCTGCGGTGCGTTTCGGCGGCCAATGCATTCCAGCCATGTTGGAAGGATCCCATCGCGTTCCGTGGAGGGGAACCCCGATCCGACCACTGGAAGCGGGATCGTACGCCCGTCACCGAGGGTCAGCGCGTCTCGCTATCGGTCCCGCTCGAACCGACGCGGACCCCGTCGCCGGGAACCAGCAACACTGTCCTCTCGACGCGGCGGTCCGACTCGCTGCGTGTTGCATGTTCTTTATTGTCAAACAAAATCGACCGCGATATCTTGATATAAGTGTGTGCCTTCGAGGCGTCGATAGCGCGTTTCCGGCGTATTCTGGCCCGTTCGGATTTAGCGAGCCGGAATCTGTTACGATAACGTGGATAACCATTATATACGAGTCGCTGGACCTGTGTGGTATGCCACGCGATCCCAATGGCAGTGGTTCGGACCTGTCACGTCGACAGTACGCACAGATACTCGCGGGCCTGGGTGCGGCGGGCCTGGCGGGGTGTCCCAGCGGCAGCGGTGGCGGCGACACGCCGACCGACGGTGGCGGTGGCGGCGAGGACACCCAGACCGACGCGGGGGGAGACGGCGGTGACACGCCGACGGAGTCGGACGACGGCGGGAGCGAGACCGCCACCGACCGCCCGGCGGTCACCGACACCGTCCGCGTCGCGGTCAACAACTCCCCGGACGTGTTCAACTGGAACCCCTGGACGCCCCAGGACAACACCTACGGCGACAACTGGATGTCGGAGCTGAACGGGCTCAACAACGTCCACACGAAGACCAACGCCTACAGCGGGACGACGGTGCCGACCCCGCACAAACCCGACCACGAGGAGGTCGAGCTGATGACGTGGATCGAGGACTGGTCGGTCAACGAGCCCTACGACTGGCGCCACCACCTCGACGACCGGGCGTCGTTCTGGAACGGCGACCCCTACGACGCGCCGACGCTGGTCCAGCACAACCACACCGCCTGGTTCTTCAACGGCAACAAGTACACCGAGGGCGCGACGTTCAACGAGGAGGCCGAGGACCAGTGGACCCGCCACGGCTGGTTCGACAAAGGGACGATCCCGGCGCAGGACCCCAACCCCGTCGCCAAGCCGATCATCGAAGCCCAGGCGAAGGGCCTACTCTTCAACCCGCCGCTGCACACCGACTTCACGGACCCGTACCACGAGCAGTTCCAGGACGCCTCCTCGGCCGACGAGGTCTCGTCGGTCAGCGACGAACTGGCGAGCGACCGCGTCTCCCTGCAGCGCATCGCCATGGAGGAGGGCGAGGGCTGGGGGTCGGGGATGTACGTCCTCGAGAACATGGACGACGTGGGCTCGGAGTCGATGGTCCTCCGGAAGAACGACGACCACCCCAACGCCGGCCACACGAACGTCGAGAACGTCGAGATCTTCTGGGCGGACGCGAGCCGGCGCCAGACGCTCGCGAGCAACGGCTCGATCGACTTCAACGGCGGCGCCGTCACGCCGAGTTCCGACTTCAACCGCGAGATGCTCCCCGACCACATGCAGGAGCTGACGCGGTGGCTCAACTCCACGCTGGGCACCCAGTGGCTGATGAACTGGCACAACCCGCACCTCCAGCGGCTGTGGGTGCGCCGGGCCCTGGTCGAGGCGGTCGACTGGAACGCCGTCGTCGCCAACGGCTTCGGCCAGGAGACCGGCCAGACCACCTCCTACGACACGTTCCTGATGGACTCGGAGAACGAGTCCACCTTCTCCGAGGAGTTCCTGAACAGCCTCCACACTTACTCCCGCGAGCAGAACGTCGAGACCGCGAACCAGTACATGCAGAACGCGGGGTACAGCAGGCAGGGCGGCCAGTGGGTCGACCCCAACGGCAACCAGGCCACGATCGACCTCACGGCCCAGTCGGGCAACAGCAGCTACGTCCAGGCCGCCCAGACCATCCGGGCGAACCTCGCCAACTGGGGCTTCGGCGTCAACTTCTCGACGCCCGGCTTCTCGACGTGGTCGGACAGCCTCAACCCGGAAGGCAGCGGGCTGAACTACGACACGTCGATCTTCTGGTCGGACACCGCCACCATCTTCGGCAAGTACAACGACCGCGGCGCCTGGTGGGGCGAGGCCCTGCTCGGCGGCAGCCCCACCGCCGGCAGCGTCTTCGAACTCACCGAGGAGGACGACCGCGACACCCAGAACAAGCCCGTCCACGTCCAGTTGCCCGAGGAGGTCGGCTCCATCGAGGCGCCCGACGAGGCCGGCATCAACCCCGACCTGGACAACGGCCGCGAGGTCGACATGTTCGACGTCGTCCAGGCGATCCGCGAGCCCGGCGCCTCCCAGGAGGAGGTTCTCGAGCTGTACCGCACCTGCGCGCAGTACTACAACTACTACCTCCCCGACTTCGTGTTCGCCCAGTCGCTGTCCGGGACGTGGGGCAACGTCCGGGACTTCGAGTGGCCGGACGACGGCGCCCGCGCCCTCGACTACGCGCGCAACGTCAACATGCCGATCGGGACCACCCTGACCGGACTCACGCAGGCAAGCACCGACGAGGAGTTCGAACCGCCGGAGTGAGCACCGACCGGGGCGTGCTCTCCGGGTGACCGCCCACCGCGCACCGACCCGCCCGACCGCGACGGCACCCGCTCGCCGTCGACCCTCGCGACTTTTCCTTGTCGGCCCGGTAGCCCGGCGTATGCCCGACGTTCTCGTCGCCGGCGAGACGCTCGTCGACTTCCTGCCGGAGGGAGACTCGCCCCTCGCGACCACCGACGCGTTCGCCCGCCGGCCGGGCGGGGCCCCCGCTAACGTCGCCGTCCGCCTCGCCCAACTCGACCGCCCCGCCTGGTTCTGGACCCGCGTCGGGGACGACCCGTTCGGCGACTTCCTGGCCGAGACGCTCGCCGACCGCGGCGTCCCCGACCGCTTCGTCGAGCGGGACCCCGAAGCGAAGACCACCCTCGCGTTCGTCAGCGGCGACCCGACGAGCGGCCCACGGTTCACCTTCTACCGCGACCGCACCGCCGACACCCGCCTCCAGCCGGGCCGCGTCCCCGCCGACGCCCTCGACGCCGTCGAGTGGGTCGTCGTCGGTAGCGTCCCGCTGGCCAGCGACCCCGCCCGCAGCGCCGTCCACGACCTCGTCGACCGCGCGAACGCCCGCGACTGCACCGTCGTCTTCGACCTCAACGCCCGGCCGGAGCTGTGGGGCGACGCCGATTTCGCCCGACAGGCCGACCGGATACTCCCGGCCGTCGACGCCGTCAAGGCTTCTCCTGAGGACTTGGGACCGGCCGGGATCGAGGGCGATACCGACGACATCGACGCCGTCGCGCCCCGAATCCACGAGCGCGGTCCACACACCGTCTTCCTGACGCTGGGCGAGGGCGGCGCGGCGGCCCGGGCGACCGACGACGCGCCCTGGGGCCCCGCCGCGGCGAGCCACGGCGGCTACGCCGTCGACGCGGTCGACACCACGGGGGCCGGCGACGCCTTCACCGCCGGCGTCGTCGACGCGCTGGCCGGCGGTGGACGCGACCTCTCGGCGGTCCTCGAACGCGGGAACGCCGTCGCCGCCGCGGCGACCACCCGCGCCGGCGGGATGGCCGACCTCCCGAACTCCGATTCCGTCGTGTAGACCGCCCGTTCGCCGCTCTCGAACGGTGTCAGAACTGACCTGTGGCGACAGCTTCATATTCGCGGGTCGTGCAGTGATCGACAGATGGCGAACACTGGCCCGACGCACGACGTATCGATACACGGGGTGATCCCGCCGACGATCACCGCCTTCACCGACGAGGAGGAGCTGGCGCTCGACGCGACGGCGGCTCACGCGCGGTTCGTGGTGGACAGGGGAGTCCACGGCGTGTTCCCGCTGGGGACCAACGGGGAGTTCCCGATGCTCAAGCCCGACGAGCGGGCCGCGGTCGTCGAGGCCGTCGTCGACGAAGTGGGCGAGGAGGTGCCCGTGATCGCCGGTGTCAGCGCACCGAGCACCCGAAACACCGTCTCCTACTCGCGCGACGCCGCGGAGGCGGGCGCGGACGCCGTCGTCGTGGGAGTCCCCTACTACTACCCGATCGACAACGACGCCGTCGTCGAACACTACGAGGAGGTCACCGACGCCGTCGACGTCCCGGTGTACATCTATCACTTCCCCGCGCGGATGGGCAACAAGCTCGATCTGGACACCCTCGACCGGCTCGCGGCCATCGACGGGATCGTCGGCGTCAAGGACTCCAGCGGCGACGTGGCGTGGCTCGGCCAGGCCATCGACCGCCACCCCGAACTCACGTATCTCGCCGGGCTGGACTCGCTGCTGTTCGCCGAACTGGAGATCGGCTGTACCGGCCTGGTGAGCGCCGTCTCGAACGTCTTCCCGGAGATGGCGGTCGAGCTGTACGAGTCCTACGTCGACGGCGACGAGACCCGCGCCCGCGAGCTCCAGAGCCGCGTGTTCGACGTGTGGAAGGCCATCGACCAGGGACCCTACCTCGGCGGCGTCAAGTCCGCCCTCGACCTCCATCCCGAGGTCGACTTCGACCCCGGCCCGATGCGACGGCCGCTCCAGCGGATGAGCGAGGAGGAGGAAGTGCAACTGGAACGGACGCTGCGGACGCTCGACCTGATCTGAGCGCCGCGGGCGTCGCTCGTCGTCTCCGCCCGACAGCCCGCTGCTCAGTCGTCGCAGTCGACGGCGGCCACGACGCCTCGCTCGCGGCGGGCGGCCGGCGCCACGTCCGCGTTGGCGGCGACCTCGCGGCCGAGTTTTCGGATCCGGTCTTCCAGGCCCGGCTCGACGACTTCGGACCCGTCGAACTTGTCGTAGGCGCCGCGGATGCCGACCTGGGTGGGTATCGTCCAGCCGTGGACCGACCGGACCACGGTTCGGAGGTGGTCGAACGTGCTCGCGTAGCTGCCGCCGCCGGCGGTCGCGAGCAGGCCGACGGTCGCGTCGGTGAACTCGTCTTTGCCGCAGTAGTCCAGCGCGTCCTTCAGCGTCGCCGAGTAGGAGCCGTGGTAGACGGGCGAGCCCAGGATCACGGCGTCGGCCTCGCGGACGCGCCGCTTGAACTCGGTCACCGCCTCTCCCTCCTCGGCGTCGGGGTCGAACGGCGGCAGGTCGATCGTTCGCAGGTCGAGCAACTCGGTGTCGGCGCCGGCCTCGGCGGCCGCGTCGAGCGCGGTCCGGAGGGCCCGGCGGGTGTAACTGCCCTCGCGGCGACTGCCGCAGACGGCGACCACGTCGGGGCGGGTCATGTACTCGGATCGACGCACCGACCGAATAAAGGTTCGCTGAACGTCTCTTCGGTCGCCCCAGCGATAGCTCCGGCGCCGTCCGCCCGCGCCCCGCGGGGCGACGCCGCTACATAGCCGTCGGGAGCGCTACGTGCCCCACATAGCAACCGGTTACACGGGTTGGCGGACAGATACCACCACGCCTGAGACACATGACGGAGACACTGCACGACCGGGTCGCCGACGCCGTCGAGACCGTCGACAGGGAGATCGAGTACATCACCGACGAGCGGGCGGCGTTCGACCGCTTCCGCGCCCGTCTCTCGAAGGTCGAACCGTGGACCCCCGCGACGGCCGACGGACCCGCGACCGACGCCGCGGGCATCGGCGCGGGTTCGGCGGCCACCGGTTCCGCCCCGGCGCTCGCCGCGGCGCGGTCCGAGCCGCCCGTCGGTACCGGACTCCGGACCGTCCGGAGGGCCTACCGCGAGACCGTGATGGCGGTGCCGCACTTCGAGGCCGAGTACGACGACACGCTCCGGGCCAACCTCGCCGCCGAGTGCGGCGCCGACGTGGCCGCGCAGGTCGTCGAGGGCACGCGGCTGACGCCGCCGCTGTACCGCGCACTCGCCGCCGCCGCCGACCGGGCCGTCGACGAACGGTCGCGGTTCCGTCGCTCCCTCGAACGCGAGCGCGACTCGCTGACGACCGTCGGGGACGGCCTCGCGGCCTGCGAGCGGCGGCTCGACGAGATCGACGCCGAACTCGACGGCGCCGACCCCGAGCGACTGGGCCGCCTCGACGAACGGCTGGCCGACGCCGAGGCGAGCTGCGCCGACCTGGCCGACGAGCGCCAGCGACTCGTCCACGGGCGCCCCGCGGTCCCCCTCTCCGGCGTCGACGGCGTGAGCCTGATCAACTTCCTCTACGGCGACCGCGAGCGGCGGTGTCCCGGGCTGGCCGCCGTCGCCGACTGCCTCGGACGGGTCCGCGACCTCCGGACGCGCTGTCTGCGGTGACCGTCGGCGCCTCGGATCGGCTCCGCTCCCCGCCGGTTCGCCCTCGCCCCGTCCACTGTGACCGCACCGCAAACGGGAACCTTTGGCCGCGAGCGGGGGGTTAAACCGACAGCGGCCGCGACCGGAGACCGTGACCGCCAGCGAGGGCTCGGGCGCGACCGCGACGACCGCAGCGAAGCCCCGCGGCCGCGCCGGCGTGTTCGTCTCCATCTGCGCCTTCTCCTTTCTCGTGAACTTCGGCCGGATCGCGTTCGCGCCGCTGGTCGACTACTTCATCCGCACGGGGGTCAGCCCCGCGACGGCCGGCCTGGCCGCCACCGCCGTCTGGGTCGGCAGCGCGCTCCCGCGACTGCCGACGGGCTATCTCCTCACGCTCGTCTCGCGCCACCGCGTCGTCACCGGGATGGGCGTCGGCCTCGCCGCCGCGGCCGCGTTCACCGCGTTCTCGCCGAACATCCGTGTCACCGTCGCCGGCGCGCTGTTCGTCGGCCTCGCCTCGGGCGTGTTCTTCATCGCCGCCAACCCCCTCGTGAGCGAACTCTATCCCGACCGGGTGGGCCTGGCGGTCGGCCTCCGCGGGATGGCCTCGCAGATCGCCGCCGTCACCGCCCCGTTCCTCGTCTCGGTCGCCATCGCCCGCGGCTCCTGGCGGCTCTCGTTTCGCGCGCTGGCCGTCCTCGCCGTCGTCGTCACTGTCCTGTTCGTCTTCGCGGTCCGACGGGCCGACCTCCCCGATGCGGGCGTCGACGACCGCGACCTGCTGGGGGCGATCCGCGCCCAGTGGCGCCTCGTCGCCGCCGGCGTCGTCTTCGTCGGCGTCACCGGGTTCGTCTGGCAGGGCGTGTTCAACTTCTACGTCACCTACCTCGGCGCGAAGGGATTCGACGCGGGGCCGGCCAACACCCTCCTGACGATCACTTTCGCCGCCGGCGTCCCGTCGTTCGTCGTCGCCGGCCGGCTGGCCGACCGCTTCTCGTACCTCTCGGTCCTGCTCGCCATCCTCGGCGGGTTCGTCGTCACCCTGTTCGCCCTCACGCTCGTCGGCTCCTGGGCCGCGGTCGCCGCCGTCTCGATCGCGATGAGTCTGGTCGTCCACGGCCTGTTCCCCGTCGCGGACGCCTACCTGCTCGATTCGCTGCCCGACGAGAACCGCGCGAGCGCCTACTCGGGCTACAGCGCCGTCATGATGCTCATGCAGGCCCCTGGCGGCGTCGCCGTCGGCGCGTTCTACCAGCTCGGGATCCCCTACGACGGCGTCTTCCGCGGGTACGCGGTGCTGGTGGGCGTCGTCGCCGTCGGGATGCTGGTTCTCGCCCGCGCCGGACGACTCCCGACCGGCGAGTGAGTCGACTGACGTGTCGGTCACGTTCGGTACAGGTGATGGACTGATCGATCCACCGTGGCGCGCGCTGTCGAGCGTGCCCGAACACGGTGAGGGCCGCGCGACAGCACCGTGCGAGGTCTTTGTGAACGTGTGAACGAAGGCCTGTCAGAGCGTGCTCTGACAGTGGACGAGGTGCGCAGCGCTAGCGAGCAGCGAGGGAGCGAAGCTCCCTCGGGCCATGCGGGCGGCTCGCGGGCCGCCCGCAGACACCGCAGTCGGCTGGGGAGGTGTGTGGCTGCCCGGGGTGCTGTGCTGTCTCCTGGTGGATTGAAAAGGCGAGGCGCGGTGGCGGGCGCTGCGCGACCCCTATCCGAGCGAAGCGAGGATATGTCGCACAGCGCCCGCGAGCGAGCCGAGGGCTTTCGGCGCTTGCTGTCTCCTTCGGCCACTCCTGACTCACTTCCTTCCACACCGAATCGAACAGAAACCACCGACAAACGAACACCACGTACTGACCGGTATCGTCCCGAGTATCACACACGCTTAGGTGCGGGGACGCCCACAGCCGATCCATGCAGGTCGAAGCACATTCGGCGAACGAGACGGTCGAGGTCACCGACGGCGTCCACCTCACACAGCTGGCGGTCGGCGAGCGGACGAGCATGCAACACGTCCATATCGAGCCGGGCGCGGTGGTCCCGGAACACAGCCACGAGCACGAGCAGGTCGGCTACATCACGAGCGGGTCGGGCGTGTTCGTCGTCGACGGCGAGGAGTTCCCGGTGAGTTCGGGCGACTCCTACCACCTCGCGAGCGGGGAGCCCCACAGCGTCGAGGCGACCGGCGACGAGCCGCTGGACGGCATCGACGTGTTCGCGCCGCCGCGGGCGAACCCGGACTGGATGGACTGACCGGGTCGCCGCCGGCCGACGCGGTCTCGCCGAAGCGAACCAGTGAGTCCAAAGGTCTAAGCACCGTCGTCGCCAACCACGAACTACTATGAGCACCGAAACCGAGGACGGCGACGACCTGCGCGAGCGCATCTCGAACTTCCTGCGGCGGAACTTCCCGCAGATCCAGATGCACGGGGGCAGCGCGGCCATCGAGGAGATCGACCGCGAGAACGGCACCGTAACGATCCAGCTCGGCGGCGCGTGTTCGGGCTGTGGCATCTCCCCGATGACCATCCAGGCCATCAAGACCCGTATGACCAAGGAGATCCCCGAGATCGAGACGGTCAACGCCCGCACGGGCGGCGGCATGGGCGGCGGCGAAGGCATGATGGGCGGCGACACCGGCCCTTCGATGCCCGGCGACTCCCGCGGCGGCGACATCGGCGGCGACGACGACGAAGGCCCCGAAGCGCCCTTCTGAGGCCGTCCCCTCGGTTCACCTTCTCGTGTTTTTCCCGTCGTCCAGTCGCGACGCCGGCAGCCGAGCGGACGGACGCGGTCGACGAGCGGCCGCGAGAACCGTCTACAGCCCGAGCGCCGTCGTGACCGGGATCCCGGCCGCGACGGCGCCGA
This sequence comes from Halosimplex rubrum, assembly GCF_013415885.1. Lineage (NCBI taxonomy): Archaea > Methanobacteriati > Methanobacteriota > Halobacteria > Halobacteriales > Haloarculaceae > Halosimplex > Halosimplex rubrum. The sequence goes on along the minus strand of NZ_CP058910.1, from coordinate 205,430 downwards.
GGAGGTACCCGCCCAGCACGCCGGCGTTCAGCGGCGGGAGGCCCGCGTGGGCGCCCTCGACGCGGTGGACGAGATACAGCAGGCCGCCCATACCGACGAGGCCGCCGACGAGGGCCCCGAGGGCGGGCGCGTTGGCGTTGAGCGCCGGGACGACGGCGGGCGCGTCGAGGAACTGGCCCGCGCTGACCGCGAGCATCCCCGGGATGATCGCGTCGCCGAGCCCGAGTAGGGCGATCTCGGAGCGGGCGGGCGACCCGGCGTCGTCGCCGCGTTCGTCCGCCGGTTCGGCGTCGGTCTCCTCGTCGTCGCCGATCAGGTCGAACTCGGGGTCGCGCATCGAGAAATCGAGCGAGTGGGGGACGACGAAGACGATGGGGGCTCTCAGGTCGCCCAGGCCCGCGGCGAGTTCCTGCATGTGGCCGGAGACGTAGACGGCGTAGGCGTCGTAGCCGGCCCAGGCCACCAGCAGGACGACCACCGGGAGCGGCCCGAACCCGAGCCCGAGCATCGGGATGGCCGCGGCGCCGAAGACCACCGCCGCCAGGTCGTTGACGTACCACTCGGGGTAGCCCCAGAGGACGGCGAAGGCGACGGCGGCGACCGCTATCGAGGCGGGGCTGTCGGGTAGCCCCATCAGGACGCTCCCGCTGGCGGCGATCGACCCGACCCCGGTCAGGGCGACGAACGCCACGGCGGTGAGCGTGCTCGCCGACCCCAGCAGGAACACGCGGACGAGCGCCTCGCCGTACCCGTAACGGAAGGCGGCGACCATCCCCCCGGTGGCCACCAGCAACAGTACCGCGAAGACGCCGACGTTCCCGACGTTTCCGGGGTCCTGAAACATAGCCAGACCCATCGCGGCTATCTCGTCGGTCAGCGAGAGGCCGAGGACGATCGTCGCCGTATAGCACGCGACGATCCCCGCGTAGGCGTAGGTGCCCGACGGAATGCCGGTCGTCGACTCGGCCGCGTCGGTGTCGCCGGCGGCGCCCGCGTCCTCGGTCCCGTCGGCGGTCCGTTCGCTCATCCGCCGGTCCCCCCGTCGGTCGTCGGTTCCCCGTGGGCTGCCAGCCGGTGCATGTTCGGGTCGGACGGCTACCGCCGGCAAATACCTCCCGGACTCGCCGGCGCGGGCGGCGGTCCGCGACCGGGCGCGGAGCGGTCGCGGAATCACGGAGTTTAATTCCGTGCGAGTCGCTTCCCCAGCCATGAGCGAGACAGACGGTCCGGGGAACGTCCTGTTCGTCGTCATGGACACGGTCCGCCAGAGCCACCTCTCGGTGTACGGCTACGACCGGCCGACGACGCCGAACCTGGCGGACTTCGCCGACGACGCGCGGGTCTTCGAGGAGGCCGTCGCGCCGGCGCCCTGGACCCTCCCCGTCCACGCCTCGCTGTTCACGGGCCTGTACCCCACCCAACACGGCGCCACCCAGGAGAACCCCTATCTGGAGGGCGCCACCACGCTCGCCGAGTCGCTGTCGGCCGCGGGTTACGCCACCGCCTGCTACTCCTCGAACGCCTGGATCACCCCCTACACCAACCTCGCCGACGGCTTCGACGACCAGGACAACTTCTTCCAGGTCATGCCCGGCGACCTGCTGTCGGGCCCCCTGTCGAAGATCTGGAAGACGATGAACGACAACGACACGCTCCGGGGCCTCGCCGACCGCCTCGTCGAACTCGGCAACACCGCCCACGAGTACTTCGCCGAGAGCGGCGGCAGCGACACCAAGACCCCCGAGATCGTCGACCGCGTTCAGGACTTCGTCGAGGAGAGCGAGGAGCGCGGTGACGAGTGGTTCTCCTTCGTCAACCTGATGGACGCCCACCTGCCCTACCACCCGCCCGAGGCGTTCGCCGAGGAGTTCGCCCCCGGCGTCGACTCCACCGAGGTCTGCCAGAACTCCAAGGAGTACAACTCCGGTGCCCGCGACATCGACGACGACGAGTGGGAAGCGATTCAGGGGCTCTACGACGCCGAGATCGCCCACATCGACCACCACCTCGGGCGGCTGTTCGACTGGTTGCAGGAGACCGACCGCTGGGAGGACACCCTCGTCGTCGTCTGTGCCGACCACGGCGAGCTGTTCGGCGAACACGGCCTCTACGGCCACGAGTTCGGCATCTACGACCCGCTCGTCAACGTCCCGCTCATGGTCAAACATCCCGACGTCGAGGCCGAGCGCGACACCGAGACCCAGGTCGAACTACAGGACCTCTATCACACGGTCCTCGACCACGCGGGCGTCGCGGCCGACGCGGGCGGGGAGCCGTTCGACCGCGCCCGCTCGCTGCTCGACGCCGACTACCGCGAGTTCGCGAGCGTCGACGCGCCTCGGGGCGCCGAATCCCGCTTCGCCGCCCACGACGAGGGCGAACTGGACGACTACGCGTTCGTCGACTACCACCGGCCGGTCGTCGAGCTGAACCAACTGGAGAGCAAGGCCAGCGCGGCCGGGATCGAACTCGACCCCGACTCGCGGTTCTACTCGCGGATGCGCGCCGGCCGACGGGTCGACGGGAAGTACATCCGCAACGAGCGCATCCCCGACGAGGCCTACCGGCTCGACACCGACCCCGACGAACTGGAGGACCTCGCCGAGTCGGACGACGAGGTGATCGCCGCGACGGAGGACGCCCTCGTCACCTTCGAGTCGGAGATGGACGGCGAGTGGGACGACGTCACCGACGAGGACGTGTTGGACGACATGGGCGAGGAGGCCAAAGACCGCCTGTCTGACCTGGGGTACATCGAGTAACCGTGGCCGACACCGGACGGGACCTCTTCGACTTCGTCGACCGTCGGACGGCCGTCAAGATCGTCGGCGGGTTCGCCATCGCCTTCGTCGCGCTCGGCCTCATCGCGTACGGTATCGGCATCGAGAAGATCCGGGCGGAACTCGCCCGCGCCGACCCGGCGTGGCTGGCCCTCGGCTGTCTCTCGACGGCCGTCGGCCTCGTCGCCTGGGCGAAGGCCTGGCAGATAGTGCTCCGGGTGGTCGGCTACCGGATCCCGTTCCGGAAGCTCGTCGTCACCTACTACGCCGCGACGTTCGCCAACTACGTCACCCCGCTGGGCCAGGCCGGCGGCGAACCGTTCATCGCCTACGTCCTCTCGCGGGACACCGAGGCGTCCTACGAGGACTCGCTGGCCTCCGTGGTGACGGCGGACCTTTTGAACCTCCTGCCTTTCTTCACCTTCGCCGCCATCGGAACGGTCGTCCTCGTCGTGCGGACGACGCTCTCGGAGCAGGTCCGCGGCGTCGCTGGTATCCTCGTCGTCTTCGCCGTGGGGGTGCCGGTCGCCGCGGTCGTGGGCTGGCGCTCGCGCCGCCGCGTCGGGTCGTTCGCGCTGCGCGTCGCCGCACCGGTCGTCCGACGGACCCGCTTTCTCAGCGTCGAGGGGCTGCGCGAGCGACTGCGCGAACTCAACACGGCCTTCGAGCGCATCGCCGCCGACCGGACGGCGCTGGCCCACGCGCTCGTCTACTCCTTCGTCGGCTGGCTCTTTTTCGCCCTGCCGCTGTACGCCGCCGTCGAGGCCATCGGCGAGTCCATCTCCATCTTCCTCGTCTTCTTCATCGTCCCCGCGAGCACGCTCGCCGGGCTGACCCCCTCGCCCGGCGGCCTCGCGGGCGTCGAGGCGGCGCTGGCGGGCCTGCTCGGGACGCTGGGTGGGTTCTCCTTCGCGACCGGGCTCTCCATCGCCATCGTCTACCGCCTGGCGAGCTACGTCTTCGCCGTGCTGGCCGGCGGGGTCGCCGCGCTGTACGTGGTTTCGCGCTCCTGACTGGGGGAGCGGGGCCGTCGGCGAGCGGGGCGCTGTTCGCGGGTTCGCGTCGCGCGGTCGGCCCGCCGCCGTCGCTCGGCGGGACGAGCCGGCAGAAACGGACTCCGAGACCCCTCTCAGATGGCGCCGAGTCGGATCTCGTCGTCTGTGACGGATTCGACCTTCTCCTCCTGGAGCGGGTACGTGTCTTCGCCCCGGCTCCCCCAGCCGAGTTTGGTCATGATCGTGTCCGAGATGTCCGGGTCGGGCTCGACGTGCGCCGTGCCGTGGCTCACCTCGACGACGCGGCCGATCTCGTCGCCGTCCTGGCCGATTACTTTCTTGCCCTCGTCCGAGTCGGTGATTTCGGTATCAGTCGCCATAGCGACCGGACGTAGCGCTCTCGACCACCTGTAAACCGCCCTTGCGGTCGCAGGCCACGGACCCGGGCGGCCGCGGGGGCTCGGTCGGCTCGCGGTGCTGACCGGCCGGTCGAAAAGGGGGAACGTTGGGGGGAAAGTAGGGGGGGAAGTCCACCGGAAGGCGGGCAACGGAGGCCGGCAGGGGGGGAGAGCCGGCGGGTCGGGAGACCCGTTCGTTCCCGGGCTGCGTCGGGGGAGACGCGTTGGGGGGATGCGCCGGGAACGACCTCCGGCAGCGCGCTCGTACCGGCGAGGACCGCATGCGAGCCCGGGCGACCCGAGCCGGCCCGCGAGGGAACGCCGCGCGCCGGATGGCGCGGTCGGGCTCCCGCCGGGGGCCGGTCGAACCCACACCCCACCAGGCACACACGGATGCGCACGGTGCGATGGGCCGTTCGGGCTCGCACTTGGTCCGTATTCCAGCGTTGTGGGGGGATTCCCATAAGGGGGGAGGCGCGTTTTCTGAGCCTGAAAGAGCCGCCCGCTCGAAAGGTCTTTGTAAGACCTCAAGAGATCACACTGGTAGTGGACGACGAACGGGCAATCGAGGAGATCCTCGATACCATCGGAGACGAACACGCCCGCCGGGTGCTCGCCGCGATCAGCCGCGAGCCCCGATCGGCGAAGGACCTGAGCGAAGAGTGCGACCTGTCGCTGCCGACCGTCTACCGCCGCATCGAGATGCTCACCCAGTACGACCTCATCAAAGACCAGACACTGGTGGCCGACGACGGCAACCACTACAAGGTCTACGAGTCGAACTTCGAGTCGACGGTCATCTCGCTGGAGGACGACGAGTACAAGGTGCGCATCTACCGCGAGGAGAACCTCCCGGACCGGTTCAGCCAGCTCTGGGACGACCTCAACCCCGAGTGAGCGCGGCGGCACGGCACCGGATACCACCGCGACGCGAGCGCCCGCTCGACCGACCGCGCGCGTCGGACCGGCGAAATTATATGTCGGAGCGTCCTCCCGGACAGACGACGAATGGTAGAAGTCGTCGCGGTCATGCGGGGGGTCCTGGCGTTGATGCGGATGGCGGTGTTCGGGCTCTCGCTCGGGATCACGTTGATCAGCTTCCAGGCGTACCGACAGCGCCCCTCCGAGCGCCTGCAGTACGCCTTCATGGGTTTCGCCTTCATCAGTATGGGCGTCGCCAGTACCGTCATCGCCCAGATCGGCGTGCGCGAAGCGACCGAAACCGTCCGGCTGTTCTTCCGGATGACCGAGTCCATCCCCTTCATCATCGGGTTCACGATGCTGTACATCTCGCTGTATCGGGACTGAGCGGGCGGGCGGCGCCCGGGTCGCGGGTGCGGCTCCAAGCCACGCCGTTTATGACCCACGGGTCCCACTAGTGGTCCAATGACTGAACCGTCCACCCAGGTGACGCGCCTGTTTGGTGGTCCCGGGAGCGGGAAGACGACGGCACTGCTCGACAGGGTCGAGACCCTGCTCGAAGAGAACGACGATCTGGAGTTCCGGGACGTGCTGGTGGTGTCCTACACCCGCGCGGCCGCGGCGGAGATCCGCGACCGCCTCGCCGAGCGACTCGGCGAGTCCCCGCGCGCGCTCAAGGGGAACGTCTGCACGATGCACGCGAAGGCGTACGAACTCCTCGACCTCTCGCGGGGGGACGTGGTCGGCGAGTCCGACAAGGAGGACTTCTGCGAGGAGTACGGCGTCGAGTACGAGGACGAGTACGAGGGGTCGCGACGCCGGACCGCCCGCTCGACCACGATCGGCAACAAGATCATCGCCACGAGCCAGTGGCTCCAGCGGACCCGCCGTGACGTGGCCGACTGGTACGACGTCCCCTTCAAGTGGGACGACGAGGTCGTCCGCCTCCCGCCGGAGATCGACGACAACGCCCAGACCGGCAACAAGTACACGCCGACCTGGCCCAGCGACGACGACCGCATCAGCGTCCCCGAGACGATCCGGGCCTGGCGCCAGTTCAAGGGCGAGAACGACGTGGTCGGCTTCGCCGACATGCTCGAACGCGTCGCCCAGCGCTCGCTCATGCCCAACGTCGAGTACCTCGTCATCGACGAGTTCCAGGACATCACGACCCTGCAGTACGACGTGTATCGCGAGTGGCGCCCGCACATGGAGACGGTGCTGATCGCCGGCGACGACGACCAGGTCGTCTACGCCTGGCAGGGCGCCGACCCCGACCTGCTGCTGGAGGAGCAGGTCACCGACGACAACATCCTCCCCAACTCCTACCGGCTCCCCTCTCGGATCCTCAACGTCGTCAACCGCGAGGTCAGCCACATCGAGAAACGACAGGAGAAGGACCTCAACCCGCGCAAGGAGGGCGGTCGCGTCGAGGGCGTCCAGAACCCCTCGATGATCGACCTCGTTCGCAACGTCCGCACCACGATCGAACAGGACGAGGAGGGGACGGCGATGATCCTCTTCCGCGCGCGCTACCAGATGTTCCAGTTCATCGACGAGTTCATCGGCGAGGGGATCCCCTTCACCTGCCTGACCGACCAGCGGATGTGGACCGACCGGCTCACCCAGTACGTCCGCGCCATCGAGAAACTCGACGAGGACGAGTCCGTCACCGGGCTGGAGGCCCGCCGCCTCGCGGACATGCTCGCCGACTCGGCGTTCGGGACGAGCGAGCGCGACGACCTGTTCGACGAACTCGACGAGATGGAGGAGGCCGCCGACGTCGAGGACCTCGAAGAGCTGTCGGTCGAACCGGAGACGATCCGCGACTACGCGCCGTTCGCTCCCGACCCCCAGGCGGCCGCCGACATGCTCCGGAAGGTCACCAGCTTCCAGGAACGCAGCGTCGAGGCGTACTTTTCGGGCCAGTACGAGGGCATGGAGACCGATCGCGTGCGCCTGGGTACCATCCACAGCGCGAAGGGTCGCGAGGCCGACCACGTCTTCGTCGCCACCGACCTCACGGAGAAGGTCGTCGAGCAGATGGCCGCGACCGTCGACCAGTCCGACCGCGACGTGCCGGGCGACGAGGAGTTCACCAAGCGCACCTCGCCCGTCCCGACGCTCACCGACAACGAGCGCCGCGTCTTCTACGTCGGGATGTCCCGCGCCCGCGAGCGACTCGTCATCATGGAGAATCTCGTCGACGGCGCGCCGACGCTGCCCATCGACGTGTTGCTCAACAACGAGCCGACCGGCGACTCCATCGAGGACGTGCTCGCCAACGCGCAGGAACTCGGCGACGCCGTCGCCGCCGACTGACGCCCTTTCTCGCCGCGTTCCCGTTCTCGCTCCGCGCCCGAGTTAGACTCACTCGTCGACGAGCGCGGCGACTGGGGAACGGAGTCCGCACGAAACAGTACGATCGGCCGTCCCCCCGGACGGCCGGCACGAGCGGTGGACAGGCGAGATGCCTATGACCGCGACGACCGAGCCTCGCGCACCTCGGCGCCGTCGCGGAGTTTGTCTTCGCAGAACGGACAGACGCGGGGGCCGGTGTGACCGTCGGGCGTGAATACGCGTACGTACGCCTCTGTCACGAACGACCCACAGTTCTGACACTCTGGCATCCCTTGACTAACTGTAATCCTCCGGCATATGCTTTCCGGCCGTGGACGGCGGTATAGACCGATTAACACCCCCTCTCGAACCGGCAGGACCCCACTTCCCGAGGGTACCACCGCGCTACCGGTAACCGGGTTGATACGAGCGGGCGACCGCGTGACGGCGGGACCACAGCTTTCGGTGGGCCCGATATCGGTCGCGGGAGAGTCACGGTCGCCGAGCGCGGACGCCGCCGGTCACTGCGACCGGTCGGTCCAGAACCGGTCGAGCTGGCCGTCGAGGAACTCGGCGGTCATGCGGACGAACTCCTCGCGCTCGGCGGGCGAGAGGTACTCGTGGACCGAGCGGGGGGCGCCCGCCGTGTAGCGGCGGTCGGCGAACACGCGGACGCCCACCTCGTCGGTGCCGCGGATGACGCGACCGATGGCCTGGCGCGCCCGGCGGACCGCCGGGACCGTCAGCGCGTAGGCGAAGGCGTTGTCCTCGCCGAACTCGTCGGCGTAGGCCCGCCGGACCGCCTGGACCCGCGGCGACCCGACGTTCACGAGGGGGACGCCGATCACCAGCGCCGCCGCCAGCTTCTCGCCGTCGTAGTCGACGCCCTCCGTCAGCGTCCCGCGGGTGCTCGTCACGAGCACCTTCCCGTCGCCGCGGAAGAAGTCGGCTTTCAGCTCCTCTGTCGCCTCGTTGCTCGAACTCTCGTCGACCAGGACGGGTTTGTCGATAGTTTCGTCGAGGTAGGCGCCGGCCCACTCGGCCTCCCGGTAGTTGGGCATCGCGACGAGGACGTTCCCCGGCGAGCGCGCGACCGACCGGAGGACGTGGGCGTACTCGTCGCGGGTCCGGTTCCAGCCGTCGCCCAGCGGGTCCATCTCGGAGGGGTCGCCCCGGTTCCGGGCGGTGAACGGCTCGGCGTCGACCGTCCAGCTCGCGCGGTTGTCTTCGGGGAACCGCAGCGGGTAGCTCGTCGCCTCGACCGGGCGGCCAGGGTCGCCGTCGTCCGGCGTCGGCCCGGGATTCGGGTCGCCCTCTCGCAGGGATTCCAGCCCCGAGACCTCGGTGAACACGGAAAGCGGCGAGAGGGTGGCGCTCATCAGCACCCCGCCGCCAAGTGAATCGAAGATCTCCTTGAGCGACTCGGCGGGCATGCAGTCGAACAGGACGAGCCCGGGTGTGTACACGCGTAGGTAGTCCTCGTCGACGGCGTCGGCGGCCTGCCCGGTCTTGGGGGCGTACTCCAGTTCGATCTCCCGGAGATAGCGGTCGTGGCCGCGCTCCCACCAGTGACCCATCACGGCGCCGACGGCGGCGCAGACCGGCTGGCGCGTCAGTCCGAGGCCGTCGATGGCGTCCTCGACGGCGGCGCCGACCGTGGCGAGCGTCCGCCAGAGCTCGCCGTCGTAGCCCTGCCGCTCGGCCCACCTCGTGAGTTCGTCGGGTTCGGGCTCGTCGGGGTCCCGGAGCGGGACCTCCACGTCCCGCTCGGGGACGCTCTCGGTCGGGTCGCCCACGCGCCAGTCGCGTTCGACCTCCTCGTCGAGGTAGCGCTCGACCCGCTCGTCGAGCCACCCGAGCAGGTCGTCGTAGAACTCCCGCGCTTGGTCGAGCGCCGAGAGGGGCACGTCGTGGCTCGCGAGCCGGTCGCGGACCTGCTGTTTCTTGTCCCGACTCTCGCGGGCGCGCGAGAGGAGGTGATTGCAGTCGTTGCGCGCCCGCTTGACAGTCGAGCGTCCCACCCGGTCGGAGAGCAGGTCGCGGACCCGTTCCTCCAGCCGGTGGGCCTCGTCGACGACGAGGAACGTCGAGGAGTCGAGCGCGGCCGCGACGAGCGGGCGCGACCCGGGGTCGAAGACGTGGTTGTAGTTGCCGATTATCACGTCGGCGTGTTCGAGCATGACGCCCATCGCCCGGTGGGGACAGGTGCCCCGCTCGACGCTGGCTGGGAGGTAGTCGTCGGCGGTGACGACTTGGGACTCGCCCACCGAGAAGTCGACGGGCGAGCCCTTGTTGCGGGCGAACCAGTCGGCCTCGAAGGGGCAGTACAGCGGCTCGTCGTCGCCGGCGGTCATCGACTCGGGCGCGCTGGGCTGGCTCCGCGGGTACGGCGACTCGGCGCCCCCCGTTTCGAGTGCGCTGTCGAAGGTGCGGTAGGTGTCGGCGTCCATGCGGGCCTCCCGGACCAGCTCGCTCGCGAGGCTCGGGTCCCACCAGATGTCCTCGGGGTCGGAAGCGAGCGCGGCGTCGGCGGCGGGTTCGTCGCCGGACCGGCGGTCGGCCTCGACCAGATCAGCGGTGTTCTCGCGGAGGTCTTCGCAGCGGTCGTGCGTCGAGGCGTCGTCGGGGAACGCGCCCTCGCGGCCGTACGGACAGAGGTCTCGTTTCCCGACCAGGGCGACGCCGTCCAGCGGCTCCGGTCGGTCGGGGTCGGCGGCGAGGCGGGCGTTCATCGCCCGCAGGTCCTCGACAAACTGGTTGCGCTGCTGTTTGACCGGCGTGACGACCACCACGCGGTCGTACTTGCGGGTCGTCCGGACGAGCGTCGCGCCCGCGGTGAGCGCGGCCATCGTCTTGCCGGTCCCACAGGGCCCCTCCATCGCGAAGTAGCCGCCGCGCTGGCCCACTTCGACCGCCGTCTCGATCGCGTCGGTCTGGCTCTCGTAGGGCTCGTCGAACCCGAACACGTCGCGCCAGGCCTCGGCGGGGTCGCCGCTCGACCACCCCTCGGGACCGGCGCCAGCACCGTCGCTGTCTGCCGACTCGTCGCCGCTCCCGGCGGCGCTCGCGGCGTCGGCACTCCCCGTCCCGGCTTCGGTCGCCTCGCCCTCGCTCGCGACCCGGTCGTCGGCCATCGTGGATCCCTGTGTCGCCCTCGCGTATGAACGCACGGATGCCGCGGTGGGTCGACCGCCGACGGCGGGACCGCCCGCGCCCGTTCCCGACCCGCCCGCCGCGGTGCTTCCGTCCGCTGTCGGGCGATCGCTCGCCCGTCCCCACGGGAGACTTAAGTTGGTGGAGACTGCAATTCCGTCACTACGGCCGATGACACGGGTTGGCACGCGATCTCGACGGCAGGGTCTACGAGGGACGGAGAGATGACGGCTTCCGACGACGACGGCGACCCGGCCGACGACGGCGACCCGGCCGGCGGAACTGACGAGGGCGCCGACGGCGACCCGGGAGGCGACCCGTCCGCGGCGCCGGACGACACCGACGACGCGGGCGTCCGAATCGTACACCTCGACCCCGACGAGACGGTGATCTCGCGGCTGACGGCGGAGACCGACGGCGCGGAGCGCATCGACTACGATGGGACGAGCGAGCCCGACCGCGTCCGCGACCGGATCGAAGCGGACGACGTGGACGTGTTCGTGGTCGAGCCGGACGCGCCGGCGGACGTGGCGTCGCTGGTCGAGGACGCCGGGGCGGCCGGGGCGGCCGTCGCTCTCTACACGCGGGTCGATCCGGGCGACGTGGACCCGGCGGTGTTCGACGCGGTCGACACGCTCGTCGAGAAGTGGACGGCCGAGGAGGGGCTGGACTTCGTCGTCGAGAAACTGCTGCGGGCGGCACGCACGCAGGAGGTCGCCTCGCGGTTCTCCCGCGCGTTCGACCGGGTCGACCCGGACACACAGTCGTCGTGTTCCTCCCTCGTCTACGAGGACGGCACCGTCATCTGGGAGTCGACGCCCTTAGACGAGTACTTCGACCGCCGCGGCGTCACCGTGGCGGTCCCGGAGACGCCGAACTTCTACCGGCAGCTCACCGCCGCGCTCTCTCACGACCCCGACGCGATCCGGACGATCCGCGGGCCGGACGTGCCCGCCGAACCGACGGAGTTCTCCGTCCCGACCGCCGAGGGGCGGGCCCGATTTCGCTACACCGAACACGAGTTCCCCGACACGGTCGGGCCCCTCCGGCTGGTCATCGTCGAGGACGTGACCTGGTCGGCCCGGTCGAGCGCCCGGCTGGAACTGCTCGACCTGCTCGACCGGCACGTCCAGGACGGCATTTCGGTCGTCGACGCCAACGGCCGCGTCGAGTACCACAACGAGTCGTTCGCCGGCCTGCTGGGCTACGACGACATGGTCGGCGAGCACACGGCGACCTACATGGCCGAGGGCGAACTCCAGTCGGGCCAGCGGACGCTCCAGCAGCTGCGGACGGCCGACCGCGACAGCGCCGTCATCGACATGACCTTCGAGACGGCCGACGGCGAGGAACGGACACTGGCCGTCCACTTCTCGGTCCGCGACGGCGAAAACGGCTACGAGGGGCTGGTCAACGTCGCCCGCGACGTGACCGAGCGCCGCGACCGCGAGCGGACGCTCGAACAGTACCGCCGGCTCGTCGAGAGCGCGGGCGACCCGATGTACGTCGTCGACGACGACGGGCGCGTCGAGATCTGCAACGACGCGCTGGTCGAACTGTTCGACGGCGACCGCGAGTCGCTGGTCGGCACCGCTCTGTCGGAACTGCTCCCCGAGGCGGCCGCCGAGCGCATCGACGAGGCGCTCGCCCGGGCGAGCGCGGCCGACGAGAGCGTCACCCGCGGGTTCGACCTCCCGACCCCGACGGGCGAGGTCAGGCGGTTCGAGGCCACCGTCGCGGATCTCAGCCCGGCCGACGAGGCCGACGGGTCGGTCGGGATCCTCCACGAGGTGACCGCCCGCGAGCGCCGCGAGAGCGAGCTCGACCTGCTCAAGCAGGTGCTGACGCGCGTGCTCAGACACGACGTGCGCACGGGACTGACCGTCGTCCGCGGACAGGCGGAGGTGCTGGCCGAGCGCACGGACGGCGAGCAGCAGCGAATGGCCGAGACCATCGTCGACCGCAGCGAGCAGCTCGTCGAGACGACCGAGAAGGCCCGCGCCATCGAGCGGGTCATCGACAGCGACGAGGGGCGGGTCACGCTCGATCTCAGGTCCGTGGTCAACCGCAGCGTCGCCAACGTCGCGGCAGCCCACGGCGACGCGGAGTACGACGTGCGCATCACCGAGCAGGTACCCGTCCGCGCCCACCGCGCGCTCCCCTACGCGGTCGAGAACCTCGTCGAAAACGCGGTCTCCCACGGCGACGGCACTCCGTCGGTGACGATCACGGCGGCCGTCGACGAGGGAGCCGTCGAACTCCGGATCACCGACGACGGCCCCGGCATCTCCCAGTCGGAACTCGACGTGCTCGCCGACCGCGAGGAGACGCCGCTCAAGCACGGCACCGGTGTCGGCCTCTGGCTCGTGTCGTGGGTCGTCGAGCGCTCGGGCGGCGAGCTGGACTTCGACACCGGCGACGACGGGACGACCGTCACCGTCCGCCTCGACGCCGGCGACGCCGACGACGTGAGCTGATTCGCCGCGGTCGAACTCGTCGGTCCCGGTTCCCCCGACCCGCGCCTTTTTCCCGCCGTTGCCCGTCCGTTCGCCCATGCCCACCCACCGGATCGCCGTCGTCGGCGTCGGTAGCGCCGCCGAGACCCACATGCGCGCCTACGAACAGCTAGACGACGCCGCGGTCGTCGCCTGCGCGGGCCGCGGAGACGAGCGAAGCGAGTCCCCGAACGGAGCGAGCGGTGAAACCGCGAGCCGCGACGACGAGCGCGTGCGGTCGTTCGCCGACGAACACGACTGCGACCCGTATCTCGACGTGTCGGCGATGCTCGACTCGGTCGAGCCCGACGTACTCGACGTCTGCACCCCGAGCGGGGCGCACCTCGACCCGGCGCTCGCGGCGGCCGACCGCGGCGTCGACGTGTTCTGCGAGAAGCCCCTGGAGACCACGACCGAACGGATCGACCGGCTGATCGACGCGGCCGAGGCGGCGGGGATCCGGCTCGGCGGCGTCTTCCAGCGGCGGTACAAACCGGTGGTCCGGACCGTCCGCGAGGCCGTCGCCGAGGGGCGGTTCGGGTCGCTGGCGGTCGCCAGCGCCGCGCTCCCGTGGTGGCGCGACGACGGCTACTACGACGGGACCTGGCAGGCCGACCCCGCGGTCGCGGGCGGCGGCGCGGTCATGAGCCAGGCCATCCACAGCGTCGACGCGATCCAGTGGATCGCCGGCGCCGGGATGGATATAGACCCCGACGAGAACCCCGTCGCCGAGGTGTCGGCGTTCACCGGCGTCCGCGGCCACGACGCCGACCTCGCCGTGGAGGACGCCGCCGTCGCGACGCTGCGCTACCGCGACGGGACGCTCGGCCAACTGCTCGCGACGACGGCGACCTACCCCGGCGGCGAGATACGGTACGAACTCGGCGGGAGGGACGGCTCCGCGGAGATCCGCGGCGAGGAGCTGACGACGTGGACGTTCCGCGAGGAGCGCGAGACCGACGAGGCGACGCGCGAGCGCTTCTCCGGGCCGGACGCGGGCGCCGACGAGCCGAACCCGCTCGAACTCCCCAACGTCCGCGAGTTCCTCGACGCCCGCGCGAGCGGCGAGCCGTTCATGCTCGACGGCCCCGAGGCCCGGAAGGCCGTCGCCATCGTCGAGGCGATCTACGAGTCGGCCGAGCGGGGCGAACCCGTGGCTGTCGAGTGATCAACCGAGGTAGTCGGCCAACCGCTCGGCGGCCTCCTCGACGCGGGGGGTGACCAGCGCGAACCGTATCCAGTCGGCGCGGGACTCGCCGAAGGCCTCGCCGGGCATCCCCGCGACGCCCGCCTCGTCGATCAGCCGCTCGACGTTTTCCATCGTCCCCGGGAAGCCGTCGAAGCGAGCCATCACGTAGAACGAGCCGCCGGGCGTCGTGTACTCGGCGCCGGCCCGATCGAGCGCGTCGGTGAACCGGTCGATGCGCTCGCGGAGCCGCTCGCGGTTGCGCTCGTAGTACTCGGGCGGCGTCGCCCGGAGCGCCCGCAGCACCGCCGCCTGGGCCGGCCGGCTGCCCGTCACGTTCTGGATCATGTGTCTGGTGCGAGCGCGCTCGACCAGGTCGCCGAGCGGCCCCTCCGCCGGCGGGAAGACGGTGTATCCGACCCGCAGCCCCGTGATCGCGAGCGTCTTCGAGAAGGAGTTCGTGGCGACGACGCGGTCCGAACCGGTCGCCAGCGCGCTCTCGAAGGCGCCGGTGAAGTCGTAGTGGTCGTACACCTCGTCGGCGACGAGCACGGCGTCGTGTTCCTCGGCGACCGCGACGAGGGCCTCGATCGTCTCCGGCGGGTAGACCGCGCCGGTGGGGTTGTTGGGTGAGTTGACGACGATGGCGGCCGTGTCGTCGCTCGCGGCCGCACGCACGTCGGCGGGGTCGAGCTGGCCCGTCTCGTCGGCCGGGACGTAGGTGGCGTCGGCGTCGAGCAGGTTCGCCCGCCCGGCGTAGTAGGGGTAGACCGGGTCGGTCATGATCAGCTCCGACCCCTCGTCCCGGTCCAGCGCGCCCGTCGTCGCGAGGTGGTTGGCCTCGCCGGCGCCGTTGGTGACGACGACGCGCGAGCGGTCGACGCCGCGGCGCTCGGCGATCTCCGTCCGTAGCTCCGCGAGGCCGACGCTCGGGGGGTACTGGAACTCGCTCACGTCGCCGTCGGCGTAGTCGCGCAGCCCCTCGCGGAGC
Organism: Halosimplex rubrum; assembly: GCF_013415885.1. Taxonomy (NCBI): domain Archaea; kingdom Methanobacteriati; phylum Methanobacteriota; class Halobacteria; order Halobacteriales; family Haloarculaceae; genus Halosimplex; species Halosimplex rubrum. Next base: position 190,171 of record NZ_CP058910.1, on the reverse strand, counting down.
GCCTCGGGGGGCTCCCAGTCGGGGTTGCCGCTCACCATGTCCACCACGTCGCGGTCGGCGCCGGCCGCGTACTGCATCACCCGGAAGAACTGGGGTGTCTCGTAGTCCATCGATCACCGGCCGTTAGCCGCCCGCGACGTAAACCCTGGCGCTCGGCGGCGGCCGCGGGGCGGGCCGACACGCGACCGGACGCCCCCGTCCGCTCAGAACAGCACCTCGACCTGTCGGCGGGTCGTCGCCAGGTCCCCGGAGTTGTCGACGGTGACGTGGTCGCGCTCGGGCGGCTCGAACCGGTCGCGGGCGTTCTCGTAGACGGCCACGTCCGCCTCGCTCGGGTCGTCCTCCCGCTCGCGGATACGCCGCCGCGCGACCTCGTCCGCACAGACCACGCGGACGAGCGTCAGGTTCGCGCCGGCCTCCTCGGCCAGCGCGGCCGCGTCGTCGCGGCGGACGCGGCGCTCGAAGGTCGCGTCGAGGACGACGGGGCGACCGTCGGCGAGCGCCTCGCGCGCCCGCTCCAGCATCGCGCCGTAGACGCACTCTTTCTCGGCGCGGCTGTAGGTGGGGTCGTCGACCAGTTCCCGGCGGACGGCGTCGCTGCGGATCCGCTCGCCGCCGAGCCGGTCGGCGATCTCCCTCGCCACGGTCGACTTCCCGACCCCCGGCAGCCCGCACTGCACGACGAGTCGCGGCGTCATCTACCCCCATCTCGAACCCCGCGCCTCAAGAACGTGGGTGTCACGTCGCCGGTTCGGGACTCGGTCACCCCGTCGCCCGACGCTCCCGCGAGTCGACCCGTCCCCTGCGCTTTTCCGGGGGCCGCCCGAGGTGACGGTATGCGCGAGTTCGCCGAGGACCCGCCGGTCGAGCGGCGGGTCGGCGACCTGTTGGCCGAGCGCGCCGAAACCGTCGCGGTCGCCGAGACGGCCACCGGGGGGCTCGTCGGAGCGCTGCTGACGAGCCCACCGGGCGCGAGCGACTTCCTCGACCGCGTCGTCGTCCCCTACGACTACGACGCGCTCCGGGCGACGCTCGCTATCCCCCGCGAGACGCTCGACGACCACGGCGCCGTCAGCGAGCCGGTCACCCGCGACCTGGCGCGGGCGGCCAGGGACACCGCCGACGCCACCTGGGGCGTCGCCACCGCGGGCGTCGCCGGCCCCGACGGCGGCACCGAAGCCAAACCGGTCGGCACCGGGTTCGTCGGCGTCGCGTACGCCGCCCCCTGGGAATCGGGCGACTCGACCGCCAGGGTCTCCCGCTACGAGTTCGACGGCGGTCGGACGGCCGTCCGCGAGCGCCTGGCCCGCCGCGCGCTGCGGGACCTCGAGACCGCGGTCAGTTCGCGCGCCGACTGACGACCGGTAGCGGCCCCTCGCCCCGGACCCCCCGTGGACCGACCAGTCGGTGCATCGACTCGTCGCCCACCGAAGGACAACACTTGTGACCCGCGGGTCCATCGAATCGCTCCATGGACAAGCGCGGACACGTGTTGAACGCGGTCTTTCTCGCCGTGGGGCTGGGGTTCATCCTCGAACCGGCGGGCGACGTGGCGACGTTCCGGACGATCGCCGCGGTGTTCGTCCCGCTGGTGCTCGGCGCGCTGTTCCCCGACGTGGACACCCACTTCGGGAAACACCGCAAGACGCTGCACAACCTCCCGGTGCTGGCGATCGTCGCCGCCTACCCGATCTACTTCGGGAACCTCCACTGGGTGTGGCTCGGCGTGCTCTCTCACTACGTGCTGGACGCGCTCGGGACGACCCGCGGGCTCGCCCTCTTCTACCCCTTCTGGGACGAGGAGTTCGGCGCGCCCGTCGGCGTCCCCGTCAGCAGCGACTACTCCAGCGCGATGATGCTCGCCGTCACCGCCTTCGAACTCGTCGTCGCCGCCGGCCTCGTCCACGTCCTCCCCGCCTACCTCCCCGAGGGCGTCGCGCTGCCGTTTTGACCCTTCTCGCGCTTTTCGGACTCCATCTTCGGGTCACGACAGCTATCGATCGAATACTATGGCGCGCGCTGTCGAGCGTGCCCGCCTCCTGGCGGGCCGCTCGAAATAGCCGTGCGAGGGATGAGTAGCACAGGAGCGAAGCGACGAGCAACGCAATCGGCTGGGGAGGATCGTGGCCGGTTGCGGTGCCGTGCGGGGCGGTGCTGTCCCTGGTGGACTGAAAGGGCGAGGCGCGCTCGCGTACAGTTTAGTCGTCTGAGCGGGCACTATCCGCGCGGGCGGTGCGGAGAGCGCGGATATCCCGGTCAGCGACCGCGAGCGGGTCGAGGGCTTTCAACGCCTGTTGTTCTCGGCGGCAGATCCAACTCCTAGCGAGCGGGTCGAGGGCTTTCAGCGCTTGCTGTCGACTGCAGTCACGGTTCCTCCTAGAGAGCGAGTTGGGAGTATTCGAGAGCGTCTATCGACTAGGAGGGGGAACGCTTTTACTGAGCGGCGGGCATCACTCGGGTATCATGGCCTCCTGGGAGTGTGCGATCGACGGCGACGACGAACAGTTCGAGCGGGTCGAGGACCTGATCGTCCATCAGTCGACGGCACACGAGCGCATCGAGTGCAAGGTCTGCGGGACCGTCCTCCCGGACGGCTACTTCGCGATCCGTCACGCCTTCGACGAGCACAGCCGCGCGGAGTACGTCCGGGCCTACGACGCCACCGCCAAGGAGGTCCGCCGCCGCGAAAACGCCAAGGAGACCATCGAGGACGAAGCCGACATCCGCGAGGTCATCGACCGACTCGAAGGCGGTAGCGGCGCTATCTGAGACCCGCGACCGGGTCAGTCGAAGTAGGCCGTGACCAGAATCACTAGGCTCACCGAGAGGACCAACAGCGAGTAGACGACGGGCCACCCGTCGCCGAACAGTAACTCTCCGCACAGAACGACGTAGATCGCCAGCAGTATCCGCGAGTTCCGTTTGCCGTCTTCGTTTCGTTCGGTGGACATCTCTGAGTCGATAGCCGACTCGCGTCCGCCGGTGAAATCCCTTGGGGTCGACCGTGTCCTGGTACCGGATCGGACCGAAAACAGGCGGAGTCGGCGACGCCTACTTCGAGGAGAGCAGGTAGCCGCCGACGCCGAGCGACAGCACCGCCAGCAGGACCGAGACGAGGCGGATCAGCTGCGGGGTCGCGCCCAGCGGCGGCTCCGCGGTCCGGGTGCTCATCGCGTCGTAGCGCTCGATCTGCTGTCTGCGCTGTTCGGCCTGGGACTCGTTCAGCCCCTCGTCGTCGCTCGGGTAGCCGTAGAACCGCTCGTCCGAGGGCGGCAGCGACTCCGCGTCCTCGGGGCGTTCGACGACGATCCCCGGCTCGGTCCCGTTGTCGTACATCGCGCGGACTTCCCCGTCGGTCGGGTAGCCGAAGTCGTCGGCGCCCTCGCCGAGGGCGACGCGGTACTCGCCGTCGTTCTCCAGGGTCGTCACGTACAGCTCCTGGCCGCGCTCGGAGAGGTTCTCGTAGGCGACGATCTCGTAGCCCTGCTGTCGCAGTTCGTCCGGCGGGGCCGGCGCGGTCTCCCCGGTGTCGTGGGTCAGCATCGGCTGGACCGGGAAGAAGGCGGGGACGGCGAACAGCACGACCGCCAGGACCGCCAGCCCCGTGCCGAGTTGGCTTCGCCGGTTCATTCGAGATCAGCCCTCTCGAACAGCGCGTAGCCGATCGCGAGCGGTACCACCAGCCAGAAGGCGAGGACGACCAGCGAGGCCTGGTCCTGCAGGTACAGCGGCAACACCTCGTTGGCCGCCGGCGACCCGTAGCTGATGTCGTCGGGCAGGCTCGAATAGAAGACGATCTGGCGCATCTCGGCCGGCATCACGAGGTTGACGGCCTTGCGGTAGGCCAGATACGGGCTGGTGTACTGGACGGCGTTGTACAGGTCGGGGTTCGGACTGGCGCCGAGCAGGGTCGTGTGGAGCCAGCGGGCGATGTCGCCGACCGACGCGACCGGGAAGACGTAGAGGATGACCAGCAGGAAGTACGTCCCGAAGGCGCCGGCGATGGCGCGGCTGCGGGAGGCGGCCGCCGAGGACATCGCCAGCGCGATGCTGACGAACGTCGACCCGTAGGCGAGCGTTATCAGCAGCGTCCCGAAGACGACGGCGGCCGGGAACGCCCCGTGGCGGGTCAGCGCCGTGCTGATCGCCGCGACGTACATGAACGCGACGCCGCCGGCGACGATGCCGTTGCGGCTCAGCAGCTTCCCGACGAAGACGCTCCGGCGGGTGTTCGGCAGGGAGAGCAGGAACTTGATCCCGCCGCCCTCGCGCTCGCCCGCGATGGCGAGATAGCTCGCCACCAGCGCGACGATCGGCAGGAGGACGGCGAGCAGCAGCGTCAGGACGCGAAAGAGCGCCCGGACCTGCGCGGCGTCGCCGCCGGACGCGTTCCCGGAGACGTAGCCGACGAACGCCGCGATCAGGCCGAGGACGATCGCCGCCGCCCAGAGCAGCTTCGACCGGCGGGCGGCCTTGAAGTCCTTCTTGGCGACCGTGACCGTACTCATGCCGAGGCCCCCTGGGCGTCTTCGAGGTCGATCCCCTCGCCGACCGAGCCGTCGCCGTCGCGGCCGCCGCCGGTGAACTGGTTGAACAGCTCCTCCAGCGAGGTGTTGTCCGCGAGGATGTCGACGACCTCGACCCGCTCGTCGACTCGCTTGACCACCTCGACCTTCGCGCTCGGGTCGGAACACTCGGCGGTCAGCGTCGTGTCGGCCACGTCGACCGCCGAGACGCCCGGGATGTCGGCGACCCCGTCGGCTCGCGGCGCCTCGGCGCACTCCAGTTCGATGGTGGCCTGGCCGGTCGCGCTCTCGCGCAGCCCCTCGATGGAGTCGATGGCGACCAGTTCCCCCTCGTTCATCACGCCGACGCGGTCACAGACCGCCTCGACCTCCGAGAGGATGTGACTGGAGAAGAAGACGGTCGTCCCCTCACTGGCGCGGTCGCGGATGACCGACCGCATGTGCTGGATGCCGTTGGGGTCCAGCCCCGTCGAGGGCTCGTCGAGGATCAACAGATCGGGGTCGTCGGCCAGCGCCATCCCGAACGCGAGGCGCTGTTGCATCCCCTTCGAGTAGCCGGCGGCCACGCGGCCCGCGTCGTCGCGGATGCCCACGAGGTCGAGCAGCCGTTCGGGGTCGTCGTCGGCGTCCTTGGTCTCGACGGCCCACTCCATGTACTCGCGGCCGGTGAGGTAGTCGTCGAAGCCGTACCCTTCGGGGAGGACGCCGATGCGCTCGCGGATGGCGGCGCACTCGCGCTGGGCGTCCATGCCGAACACCTGGGCCGACCCCGCGGTCGGCCGGATGAAGTCGAGCAGCATGTTGATCGTCGTCGACTTCCCCGCGCCGTTGGGCCCGAGGAAGCCGAAGATCTCGCCTTCCTCGATAGTGAGGTCGAGGTCGTCGACGGCGACCACGTCCTCGCCGAAGGTCTTCGTCAGTCCGTTCGTCTGGATGGAGGGCATGTGTCGTACTCGTCACCCGGAACACGGGGCCGATGTAAGTGTTTTTTCGTTGGGCGAGCGCCGACGCGATTGGGCGGCGCCGTACCGATCCGTCACTCGTCGGCGTCGGGAGTCGCTCGATAGATCGCGACCCCGTCGTTCCCGTGGACGCGCGTCCACCCGTCGGCGACCGCGAACGAGCGGTCGAGCGTGCCGAACTGAACGACACCGACGCCGCGGACGGTGTAGCGGCCCTTCGGGACGACGACGTAGTCGGGGTCGGCGTCGACGGTCGCGACCGCCGACGCGACGCAGGCGGCGCTGTCGCACGTCGAGGCGGCCCTGAACGCGGCCAACTGGCGGTCGTAGGCGGTCGCGCTGACCCACTCGACGCCCCACGGGCCGACGGCGATCGACCGGTCCGACAGCGCGGGGAACCACTCGGCGGCGTCGCCGAGCACGAGGAATCGCGCGCCAGCGTGCGTCTCGGCGGCCGCCCACTCGGCGGCCGCGACCGACTCGTCGTCCAGGAACGAGGGCGTGGTCGCGTCGGTCGTCGACGTCGTCGCCGCGGCGAAGGACGCCCCGCCGGCGACGGTCGCGAGGGCGACGAGCGCCGCGGCAGCGGCGGCGCGGCGGTCCGGCGAGGCGAACGCGCTCCCCTCCCGCCGGGCGAGGCGCTCGGCGACGCCGACGCCCGCGACCGCTACCGCCAGGGCGCCGACGGCGTAGGCGAACCGGACCTGGAAGAACAGCAGCGTCGCGACGACGACCCAGGCCGCCACCGTCGCGTCGCGGCGGAGCGCCAGCGCCCCGCCGGCGAGCGCGAGCGGAACGAGCCTGACCCACGAGGGACCGGCGAGGAGGGCGTCGAGGCCGCCGCCGAGCCCGCCGTGGGTCCCGGCGGCCGCGGTGAAGACGCCGGGGCCGTGGGTCGCGACGACCCAGCCGAGCCAGGGGCTCGCCAGCGCGAGCGCGCCGACGCCGACGGCCGTCCCCCGGGCGAGTCCCCCGAGCGTCCGGTCGAGCCCGCCCCAGAACACGAGATAGCTCGCGACGACGAACAGGGTGTAGGTCGGGTGGGTGAGCCCCGTTAGCGCGACCGCGACGGCGCCCCCCAGCAGCGCTCGCCGACCGCCGCCGGTGAAGACGTGATACCCGGCGTAGACCGCGGTCAGGGCGTACAGGAAGGCGAACCCGCGGACGACGCCGCCCGCGGAGACGTGCCACTCCAGCACCTGCGGGTTCAGCGCTATCAGCGCCGCGGTCGCGGTCCCGGCCGGACGCGAGTCGGTGTGGTCCCGTCCGAGCAGGTACGCCGGCACCAGCGCCGCGACGACGGCGAGGGAGGGCAGAAACCGGGTGACGGTGACGGGGTCGAACCCCAGGTCGAGGGCGAGCGCGAAGACGTAGAACCCCAGCGGCGGGTACGCGAAGGGGACGGTGACCGCGTAGCCGTCGACCGTCGCGGGCGGGGCGTACCCGTTCGCGGCGATCGCGGCGGCGATCCGCGCGTACAGCCCGCCGCCGTAGGCCGGATAGGGGTTGGTCGTCAGGTAGACGGCGACGACGACGACGCCCGGGAGCAGCGCCAGTCCCAGCCACCGCGCGTCGCGCCCGTCCAGCGGTGTCGCGTGGCGCAGTCGAGCGGCCAGCGCGAGCGACCGGTCGCGGTCGATGGTGTCGGCCGCCGTCATCTCCGTTCGATCCGGAGCGGGTTCCGGATCCCGACCGACGCGTTCGACCAGCGGTACTCCAGGCGGGCCCAGAGGAGGACGGCGGCGACGAGCGCGACGACGGCGACCCCTTCGAGGGGGCCGACCCAGCGCGGGAAGACGTAGGCGATCCCGTTTTCGACCGACGGCGGCAGCGACGCCATGGCGCGGCCGGACAGCGACAGGTTCGCCCGGTCCGGCTCCCGACTCGGCAGGTCGAGCGTGGCCGCGCTCCGGCCGCCCGCGCTCTCCGCGCCGGTCCCCAGCCGTTCGGCCTCGTAGGGGAACCCGATCGTGGCGGTCCACACCACCTCGCCCGACCGGTCCACCTCGAAGGCCCGGTCGCCGTTGGAGTCGGTGACCAGCGTGTGGCCGTTCGGCAGGCGGTCGGCGTCCCGCGGCCACTGCATGCGCGCGTCGCTCCAGGTCCACGACCGGTTCCACTCCCCGTCCTCGCGCTGGTACTCGACGACGCGGCCGTTCTCGGAGTCGGCCACGAGGAGGGCGGGGCCGCCCCGCTCGGGCGGGACGTAATCGGGGTTGTGCTGCTCGTAGAGGGTGTCGTGGTCGCCGTCCTCGCCGAGCGTCCAGTTCTCCATCAGCCCCCGCTCGAAGTCGACGAAGGCGACCTGGTCGTGGTTGCGGAGGCTGACCATCGCGGCGTCGCGACCCGCTATCTCGACGTGTTCCACGTCGTTGAGGTGCGTCCAGTCGGCGGGGAAGGGGCCGCCGCTGTCGACGTCGAAGGCGGCCTGGGCGCCCCACTCCCAGGTGATCAGCTCCGTCGTCGTGTTGACGACGAAGACGCGGTCGCGGTCGATGTCGGCGACGAGCAGGCGCTCGTCGTCGATCCGGTCGACGTCGTGCCAGCGGGTCGAGTGCTTGCCGGGCGTGACGCGGCTGAATACGTCGGTCGACTCGCCGGTGGTGAGGTTGACGCGCTCGACGCCGTTGCGCGTGCAGACGGAGCCGTCGCACTCCTCGGCGTCGAGGTGGTCGGCGTAGACGAACTCGACCGTCGAGTTCGTCCCGGCGACGGGGTCGACGTCCCAGTAGCGGGTGTGGTCGTTCTCGTGGTAGTAGACGCTCCCGTCGCGGTCGAACGCGACGAGTTCGGCCTGGGCGCGCGGGCCGTCGTTCTCGTCGCTGACGAAGGCGTTCGAGTCGGTCGCGACCACGGTGCGGTTGTCGCGGGGGCCGACGACCGGCGAGTTGTCTCCCGACCGCAGCGCCTGCTCGACCGACGGGTCGCCGGTCACCCGGTCGCTCGACCGCTCGGCCGCGACGTATCCGACCGCGACGGTCCCCGCTGCGAGGAGTACGACCGCGGCCAGCGACAGTCGGACGGTCCGTCGGTCGGACATGCTCGGTTGGACGACGCCGGGCTACTAAGATGGATCGCTGGCGGCTGCGGCCGGCGTACGGCGTCGCTCGTCGTGTGCAGACCGAAGGAACTTAGCCGTCGCTCCCGAACCCGCGGGGAGATGGGGGAGTCATCCGAACCGACCTCGAGCCGCCGTCGCCGTCTGCTCCGGTCGCTGGCCGCCGGGGCGACCCTCGGGACCGCCGGGTGCATGCGCCGGCTGCGCGCGGCCACCGGCTGGGAGTCGGTGGCGCCGGTGTCGGTCGGGATCAAGACGCTCCCGGCCGACGCCGACCCCTACGCGCTCCGGGTCGCCCAGTCGGTCGCCGAGTGGTTCCGGGCTGGCGGCCTCGAATCGACGGTCACGCCCGTCGCCCCCGAGGAGCTGTACCGGCAGGTGCTCCTCCGGAACGACTTCGACGCGTTCGTCGGGCGGGTCCCCGCTCGCCTCCGCGACGGCGACGGCCTCTACGCGCTGTTGCACTCGCGCTTTGGCTCCGAGCCGGGCTGGCAGAACCCCTTCGGCTACGCGAACCTCGACGTCGACGACCGGCTGGCCGACCAGCGCACCGCGACCGGCGAGACGCGGCGCGAGGCGCTGGCGGATATCCAGCGGAGCGTCGCCCGGACCCAGCCGTTCTCGCTGGTCGCGTTCCCCGACGAGATCCGGGCCGTCCGCGGCGAGCGGTTCACCGGGTGGCACCGGAGCGACTACGGCTCGCCGCTGGGGTATCTCTCCCTCGACGAGGGCTGGCGGGAGTCCGCCGGCGAGGGCGCCACCGCGACCGCCACGGCCACCCCCGCCGACCCCGCGACGCTCCGGACGGTTATCACCGACCGGCGACCCACCGAGAACCTCAACCCGCTGGCCGCGGAGTTCCGGTGGGCCGGCGTCCTCACCGGGCTGCTGTACGACCCGCTGGGGTACGAGACGGAGTCCGGCGGGGTCGAGCCGTGGCTGGCCGACGGCTGGGAGTTCGAGACCGTCGACGGGCGACCCCGGGCGCGGGTGCGGCTCCGCGAGGGGCTCACCTGGCACGACGGCGAACCGGTGACGGCAGCGGACGTGGCGCTCACCTACGCGCTGCTCTCTGACGTGACGCTCGGTCGGACCACCGAGGGGACCGACACCGCGACCGACAGCGACGCGGCCGTGGCAGCCCCCCGCTTCCGGGGCCGGAGCAGTCTCGTCGCCGACGCCGAGGTGCTCGACCGGCGGACCGTCGAGGTCCGGTTCGCCGACTGCACCGCCGCGGTCGCGGCGGGCGCGTTCACGGTCCCGGTGTTGCCCGAGCACGTCTGGCGCGAGCGGACCGGTCCGGCCTCGGTCGGCGGCGTCGACTTCGGCGCCACCTCGGAGGCGCTCGTGACCAACAACGTCCCGCCCGTCGGGAGCGGCCCGTTCGCCTTCGAACGCAACGTCCCCGGCGACCGCCTCGTGTTCGAGCGCTTCGACGACCACTTCCTCGCGACCGATCCGCCCGCCGACCTCCCCGGCGGCGTGGACGGGTTTCCACCGTACGAGCGGATCGACGTGACCGTCGTCGGCGCCGACGAGACGGCCGTCTCGATGGTCACGAGCGGCGACGCGGACGTGACCGGGACCGCCGTCGGCGCCGAGACGATCCCGCGGATCGGCCGCTCGGAGGGAGTCGACCTGGTCGTCGGGCGGTCCCCCTCGCCGTACGTCGTCGGCTACAACACGCGCCGGCCGCCGCTGACGAACCCCCGGTTCCGGCACACGCTCGGGCACCTGATCGACCGGCGGGCGCTGGTCGAGGACGTGTTCGACGGCTACGCCTGGCCCGCGGCGAGCGCGCTGGTCGGGTCCGGGCTGGTCCCCTCGGACCTCCAGTTCGACGGCGAACACCCGGTGACGCCCTTCTTCGGATCGGACGGCACGGTGGACGCCGACGCCGCGCGGGCGGCGTTCCGCGACGCCGGCTACGAGTACGACGACGGCACCCTCGTGGAGCGGGACTGATGGGGCTGGTCACCGTCCTCGCGCAGGTCGCCGCCGTCGTCGTCGCGCTGCACCTGCTCGGACTCGTCGCGGTCGTCGGCCGCGACGGCCTGTTCGGCGCCCCCGCACGGGTTCGGGCGAACTTCCGGTCGGTCGCGCCGACGCTCGGCCTGCTGGTCGTCGTCCTCGCCGTCAACGGCGTCGTCCGCGACGTGGGCGTCGAGCTCTCCTGGCTCATCGGCGTGAACATCACCGGGGCGATCTACGCGCTGGAAGGCGGGTTCGTCGCCTGGCTCCAGTCGTTCGCCTCGCCGCCGCTGACCGCCTACTTCAGCGCCGTCTACGTCTTCGGCTACGCCTTCCTGCTGACGTTCCCCGTCGTCGCCTACCTCGCCTGCGAGGACGACCGCCCCGTCCGGACGCTGCTGGTCGCCTACGCGGTCAACTACGCGCTCGGGCTCGTCTGTTACGTCCTCTTCATCTCCTACGGGCCCCGAAACGTCACGCCCGAGGCCGTCGAGTCGCTGCTGTACGCGAACTGGCCCCAGGCGCAGCTGCTGACCGGTCGCGTCAACCGGAACACGAACGTCTTCCCGTCGCTGCACACCTCGCTGTCGGTGACGGTCGCGCTCGTCGCCGCTCGCTACCGCGACAGCTTCCCGCGCTGGTACCCCGTCGCCGCCGCCCTCGCCGCGTCGATCGCCGTCTCGACGATGTACCTCGGCATCCACTGGGCGACCGACGTGGTCGCCGGCGCCGTGCTCGCGGCGGTCGCGGTCGCGGTCGGCGGTCTCGTCGCCGGCGCCGCCGACGAGTCGCGCTCGGCGTCCGGCGGCCCGGACGCGCGCTGGACCGACCGCGTCGCCGCGTGGATCCGACGGTGAAGCGGGCGCGCCGCTCACGGCTCACTCCGTTCGCCGTTCGCCTCGGAGCCTCCCTTCGGTCGGCCCCGCACTCACCGCGGGTACTCGCCTCGAAAAAGATGGGGCAAAAAGCGCAAAAGCGCGACTCGCTGCGTCCTCGTGAGTCGCGAGAGACCGTCGGTCTCTCGGGCCATTCGCGCGGTACTGCCGCGCGAAGACGAAGCGAACGAGAGCACGAAGAGCGGGTCTACCGCTCTTCGGAGTCAGTTCACGGGCGCGGTGCGCCCGTTCACGTGGTCCGAGGAACGCTTCGCTGCGCTCAGCGTTCCTCGCTATTCTCGTGAGCGAAGCGAACGAGAGCACGAAGAGCGGGTCTACCGCTCTTCGGAGTCCAGCACGCGGATCTGGTCGCCGCGGACGGTGACCGGGATCGGGACGGTTGCCTCGTACAGCTCGACGGTGACCTGGTCTTTGCCCTCGTCGATGCGCTGGACCTGGGCCTTCTCGCCCTTGAACGGGCCGGCGATGAGTTCGACGATGTCCCCCTCGGCGATACCCTCCACGTCGGGCTTGGGCGAGAGGAAGTGCTCGACTTCGGCGATGCCCGACTTCCCGGGGACGACGCCGCGCATGTGAGGGATCTCGTCGGAGATGCGCTCGAAGACGGCCGACTCGTCGGCCTCGACCATGACGTAGGAGGTCAGCGAGTCCGGGGCGAGCGCGGCGTGGATCGACTCTTCCTCGCGGTTCATGATCATGTCGGCGACGGTACGCTCCTGGCTGGCCGTGGTCTTGACGGCGAAGATGCCCATCTCAGGGCCCCCCCGGCACGAAGTTCATGATCACGAAGATCAGGAAGCCGAGGATGCCGACGAGGATGATGCCGGCCCCGGCGATCTTCGCGACTTGCGAGAACTCTTCCCACGACGGCGTGCTGGCCAGTTTCAGCACGCGGACGTAGGAGTTCAGGTCGTAGGGAACGTTCATGACCGGCAGTTGCCCCCGCGGGCTTTTCTATCTATTGATGGCGATCGGGTCGGCCGCCGGACGGCGTCGCCGGCGGGTCCGGACCCGCCTCCCAGAACCGTTTTACGGGCAAGCGGTAACCAAGCGGGTATGAACACGTGGCAGCGCCGGTCGGTCGTCTACACCGGCGTGCTCGCCCTCTCGATGTACGCGTTCACGGTCGTCTACCAGTACGGGATGGCGGCCTTCGAGGGCGACCCCAAGACGTTCCTGGAGGCGCTGCAGTTCGTCGTCGAGACGTTCACGACGACCGGCTACGGCTCCCAGGCGGGGTGGGACTCGGCCGCGATGCTCGTGCTCGTCATCGTCATGGACGTCACCGGGACCGTGATGATCTTCCTGGCGCTGCCGGTGGTGGCGTTCCCCGCCTTCGAGGAGGCGCTGTCGACGACGGTCCCCACGGCGGTCGAGAACGGCCACGAGGACCACGTGATCGTCGCCACCTACACGCCCCGCGTCGAGACGCTCATCGGCGAACTCGACTCTCGGGGGGTGGACTGGGTCATCGTCGAACCGGACCGCGACCGCGCGACGGACCTCTACGAGGACGGGTACGACGTGATCCACAACGACCCCGACTCCGCCGACGGGCTCCGCGCCGCGAACTTCACCGACGCGCGGGCGCTCGTGGCCGACGTGTCCGACCAGGTCGACGCCAGCATCGTCCTCACCGCCAAGGAGATCGACGAGTCTGTCCGCGTCGTCAGCGTCGTCGAGGAGCCCGACCGGTCGCGCTACCACGAACTGGCCGGCGCCGACGCGGTGCTCTCCCCCCGCCCGCTGCTCGGCGAGAGTCTCGCCCGGAAGATCACCGCCAGCGTCTCGACCGACCTGGGAAGCACGGTCGAGGTCGGCGAAGACTTCGACATCGCGGAACTCCCGGTCCACCGGGGCGCCGACGTGGCCGGGCGCACCCTCGCCGAGAGCGGCCTCCGCGAGCGGGCCGGCGTCAACGTCATCGGCGCCTGGTTCGACGGCGAGTTCGAGAGCCCGCCCGAACCGGACTCGGTCATCGAACCCGGGACGGTCCTGCTGATGACCGGCCGCGACGACCGACTGGAGGCGCTGGCCGACCGCACGCGCTCGGAGGTGCGCCGCCACACGTCCGGGGAGACCATCGTCGTCGGCTACGGCGAGGTCGGCCGCACGGTCACCGACGTGCTCGACGACGCCGGCCTGCCCTACACCGTCGTCGACAGGGACGAGGCGCCGGGGGTCGACGTGGTCGGCGACGCCACCGACCCCGAGGTGCTGGAGCGGGCCGGACTGGCGTCGGCGCGGTCGGTCATCCTCGCTATCCCCGACGACACCGCCGCGGAGTTCGCCACCCTCGTGGTCCGCGACGAGAGTCGGCGGGTCGAGATCGTCGCCCGCGCCGAGGAGGCCGAGGCCGTCCAGAAGATGTACCGCGCCGGCGCCGACTACGTCCTCGCGCTCGGGACCGTCACCGGTCGCATGGTCGCCTCCGCCGTGCTGGAGGACGAGGACGTGATCTCGCTCGATACGCAGGTCGAGGTCGTCCGCACGCGCGCGTCCGGACTCGTCGGCACCTCGCTCGGCGACGCCGACGTGCGCGCCCGCACCGGCGTCACCGTCGTCGCCGTCGAGCGCGACGGCGACGTGGTGACGGACCTGGGCCCCGACTTCCGCGTCCGCGAGGGCGACGAACTCGTCGTCGCCGGCCCCGACGAGGCCACCAATCGGTTCACCGAAGTGTTCGGGTGAGTGCCACCCCGCGGCGGTCGCACCGCCCGACCGGCCGCATCCGGTCGGTCACTCGCCGTCGAGACGCGTCGGCGTGACGACCCCCGGCCGGTCCAGTCGCAGGCGGTCGCCGACCTCTATCTCCTCGATGATCCGCGGGTACTCGAAGGTCGTCGCGGCCTTCGCGAGCGCGCCGGGGTCGGCCTGGATCGCCCGCCAGCGCCGCCAGTGGGTCGGGACGAGCCGCTCGATCCCGACCATGTTCGCGGCGTCGATCACGTCCTGGGCGTCGTTGTACAGCTTCCGCCGGACGACCTCGCCGTCCTGGTAGAGGCGCGCGCTCGTCCCGTAGGAGAGCATCCCCATGTCCACGTCGAACTCCTCGCCGACCGCCTCGAAGGCGTCGCAGGGGCGGTTGTCGCCGCCGTGGAAGATCGTCCCCGCCTCGTGTTCGAGGACGTAGGTGACGCTGCCGTCCGCGTCGGGATCGCGCCCGCCCCGGACGTGGATCGTCAGGTCGCCGACCTCGTAGCTGTCGCCGGGTTCGACGACTTCCTGACTGTCGTCGGGCATGTCGCTCACGTCGTGGTTCTCGTAACACGCCGCGGGCGCGTGGACCGCGGCCCCGTCGTGGTCGAGCAGCGGGCCGAACGAGGGCGGCCAGAAGTGGTCGCGGTGGTCGTGCGTGCAGAAGACGGCGTCGCAGGCCTCGGCCCACGCCGGTTCCATCGGCACCGGCGGCATCCGCGCGATGTACTCGCGGTCGCGCTCGGTGCTGAAGTAGGGGTCGATAAAGAGGGTGGTCTCGGGCGTCCGGATCGCCCACCCGGTCACGCCCAGGAACCACAGCGACACGCCCTCTACGTCCGGGCCGAACAGCTCCTCGCGGGCCCACCACTCGCCCCAGTCGCTGGTGATCGTCATCGGATCCTCCGGCCGGCGGCGTCGGTCTCACTGTGAGCGTGCATGCGCGACCGGTCCCGTGGTGGGCGGGTAAACCTTCCGACGCGAGCGGCCGAGGTCGGACGGCCGCTGGAACCGTCGGTCACCGACGCCGACGGTCGGGTCGTCGCGCGCCGACCGCGGCGAACGCCAGGAGTCCGACCAGCGCGGCGAGCGCTCCGAATCCGGGACCGTCACCGGCGGTCGTCTCGGTCGCGGTCGGACTCTCCGTCGAGTCCGGCGTCACGGGCGGGTCCACGTGGGGCGTCGCCGTCGGTGTTTTCGTCGCTGTCGGCGCCTGTGCGGACGGATCGGTCGGAGTCAGAGCCGCGGTCTGGGAGTGAGTCGTCGTCGGCGTCTCGGTTGCCGTCGGCGCGAGTCCGGGGTCGACGAGGCCCCTGTCCCCCTCGTCCCAGGAGTCTCGCGGATTGAGTTGCGTCCCGTTCGACCGGATGTCGACGTCGAACGTGGTCCCCGGAGCGGCCTCGCGGAGGTCGAACTCGGCCCGATAGCGGTAGACGGCCCCCTCCGCGCTGGGTGGCCGCTCTCGTACGACCTGGACGGTCCGGGTCGCCGGGAACGGCTCGCCCTCGCCGTTCGACAGTTCGACCGTCACCGTCGACCCCGGCGCGACGGTCGTCCATCCGGCGACGACCTGGTCGGACGCCGGCGCCACCCGAAGCGTCCCACTCCGCTTGGGAGGGTACGTGACGACCGCGTCCGGTTCGACCGCGACGAACCCCCCGGTCCGACCCCCCTCGGAGATGTCACCCGGGTTCAGCCGCTGGTCGCCGACGACGAACCGGGGGACGTAGTCGGTCCCGTCGATCAAGCCGAACTCGCCGAACGACCACTCGTCGACCTCGCGGTCGTGACCGTACCCCCACGGGAGCGCCCGCAGGTCGGCCGCGACGTAGTAGGTGTCGTTGTCGGGGTCGGCGACGACCGTCGTCGTGTTCGCCCAGTCGAGCGAGAGGTGCTGGCGCGGACGCGAGGGACCGGGCATCCGCTCGCTCACCAGGAGCGACGCGTTCGGCGTTCCGAGCAGCCGCTGGAAGCGCGCCTCGTCGGTCTCGCCCGACCGGTTCGCCACGGCGCCGGCGATCCCGGGCACGTCGAGTCGGAGGACGAACGTGTCGCCGACAGCGACCTCGTTCGTCCGAGTAAGCCAGCCCCGTTCCTGCGCCCGGCGGACCGCCGCCCGCGAGTCGAGCCGTTCTCGCGATCCATTCGGCGCGACCATCACCGTGGCGTTGCCGAGGCCGGGGTCGGTGATCGTGAGCCCGGCGGTGTCGGCGGCTTCGCCGTCGGTCCCGTTCGCGTACGCCGCGACGCGGTAGGATCCGAACGGGAGTCGACTCGTGGCGTCGTCGCCGATCGAGAGTTCGTCCTCGCCGGCGACGCGGTACACCTCGCCCGCGCTGGCGTTCCGCGCGGCGAGGTAGGTGTTGATGGCCAGTGTGACGCTGCCGTCGGTGCTGGCGTCGGTGAGGCCCAGCCGTGTGCGACCGGTTCCGGCGCCTTCGAAGACGACCGTCGCCGATTCGCCGCGGGGGACCGAGAGCGTGAACTCGGCGACGTCGCCGTGGGCCTGTTCGACCGCGTCCTCCTGGATGGTGACGTGTGAGTCCGCGGCCGCGGTACCGCCAGCGGCGAGCGCGACGGCGGTGAGACAGAGCACGACCACCGCCGCGACCGCGACGGTTCGCCGGGAGCGTCGGTCAGTCATCGGTCACTCTCCCTCGGCGGGCGAGGAGCAACGTTCCAGCGAGGGCGACGGCGGCCAGCGCCGCGACCGCGCCGAACCCAGGGCCGTCGCTCGCGGTCGTCCCGTCGGGGCTACCCGTGCCGGTCGCCTGCGTGGGTGTGGCCGTGAGCGGTGGATCGGAGTGAACGGTGACCGTCGACGTCGGCGGCACGGTGGGGTCCGCCACCGTCGACGACGGGGTGGGCGAGGAGGTGGCCGTCGGTAGCTCGGTCGACGTGGACGCCGAACTCGGTGTGGGCGTCGCACTCGTCGGGTCGGGGACGGTGACGCCGACGGACTCCATCCCGTCGGCGTAGGATCGGTCGGCCTCGCGGGTGTAGCGACCGTTCCCGTCGGAGTCGTGGGCGAGCGAGACACGGAGCGACCCCGAGACCTGTCCGCTCACGTTCACGGCGATATTCTCGTGAGTTCCCGGATCGATGCGGTCGCTGCTGGCAAGGACGACGCCGTCGTCGGCCCGCTCGACGACCACGAACCCGCCGCTCGGGAGGGTCGCGTTGGCGACGCGGACCGTCCCGTTGGCCAGGGGGTCGTCGGCCAGCGACAGGCCGGCGAGCGGGGAGTCGACCGGCGCGCGGTGCTCGTCGAACCGGTACTCGCCGGCGCGGTCGCGGTCGGCCGGCGCCAGCGCGAGGTCGATCTCCGTACCGGGTTCGACGCCGCTGAGGTTTAGCGACGCGCGGACGACGTACCGCGGTGGCTCGTAGTCGGCGACCATCGGAACGCGCTCGCGGGTCACGACGCCGGTGGCGTTCCGGGGGGTCTCGATGCCCACGGCGCCGGTGACGCTGACGGTCACTTCGGTCCCGGGCGCGACGTTCGTGTAGCCGACGACGGTCTGGTTCGGTCCCGCGGCGTAGCCGGGTTCGAGCAGGTGATCCTTCGACCGGGAGAGCGTCGCCTCCGGCCAGGTGGCGGCGAACGCGGCCGTGTGGTTCCCCTCGTAGAGGTCCCCGGGGTTGAGGCGGTGGATCCCGTCGACCGTCAACCGGGGGACCAGCACGTCGTCGTAGAGGTTCGGCTGGTCGGTCCGCAGGTCCCCGTCGTCGGTCCACCGGTCCGAGTCCGCGTAGAAGTACGGCAGGTCGACCAGTCGCGCCGACACGTAGTAGGTGTCGTCGTCGGGGTCGGCGGCGACCGCGCTCACGTTCGTCCCGTCGAACAGGAAGTGCTGGGGGTTGCGCTCGGGGCCGTGCGTGCGCTGGACGGCCGTCAGTGAGACGTTCGGCCGGTCGAGGAAGCTCCGGAACCGCATCTCGGTGGTGATGCCCGTCTCGTTCGCCACCGCGCCGGCGATGCCCGGGACCGTCAGCGCGAGCACGACCGTGTCGGTCTCGGCGACCCGGTCGGCCGGGGTCACCCAGCCGCCCTCGCGACCCCGTTCGACGGCGGACAGCGAATCGAGGCGGTCGGCCGCCTCGCCCGGCGCGACCAACACGCTGGCGTTCACCGGCCCCGGATCCGTCAGCCGCAGCGTCGCGGTGTCGGCCGGCTCCTCGTCGGTCTCGTTGGCGTAGACCGCGACTCGATGGGTGCCCGGCCCGAGCGCCGCCGTCCCGTTCGAGACGGCCGTCACCGTGTCCCGACCGTCGGCGGCGTAGACCTCGCTCGCGGTTGCGTTGGGTCCGGCGAGGTGGGTGTTCGCCGACACCGAGACCTCGCCGTCCGCGATCCTGTCGGTGAGCGTCAGTCGGTGGCGGTCCGAACCGTTCCCGACGACCAGCGTGGCCGACTCCCCTCGCGGGACAGACACCGTGAACTCCGCCACGTCCCCGTGGGCCTGTTCGACCGCGTCCTCCTCGATGGCGACGTGCGAGCCGGTCGCCGCGGTACCGCCGGCGGTGACCGCGAGCACCGTGAGGGCGGCGAACAGCGTCGCAACGACTCCGCGACGAGAGGGCGAACGAGCGGCAACCATAGCCCCGCGTTCACTACCACCCGGGAAGTGTCTTGTGGCTGATTAGTCAGTCCGCCGCTCGCGAGGCTACGGGGCTGGAAGACGTGAGCAGACGCTCAGGAAAAGAAACCGCGGAGAATCCCGGGAGCGATTACTCGACGTAGTCGATGTCGTCGCCGAGTTCCTTGGCAGCCCGTTCCTGCTCCGCCTCGCTCTTGCCGTAGATCTGGGGGCTCTCGACGCCCGTCACCACGATCATCGTCTCCATCTTGCCCTCGAACTGCTGGTTGACGCTGGCGCCCCAGATGATGCGGGCGTCGGGATCGATGCGGTCGTAGATCTCCTCGACGACGCCCTCGGCCTCCTCGATGGACATGTCGGGGCCGCCGACGACGTTGACGAGTGCGGAGTTGGCGCCGTCGAACTCCACGTCCAGCAGCGGCGAGCGAAGCGCCGAGCGGATGGAGTCCTGGGCCTTGTTCTCGCTGTCGGACTCGCCGAGACCGATCATGGCGACGCCGCCGTTCTCCATGATGGTCCGAACGTCGGCGAAGTCGACGTTGACGAGGCCGGGCTTGGTGATCAGTTCGGTCATGCCCTTGACCGAGCGCATCAGGACGCGGTCGCAGATCTTGAACGCGTCCTGCAGGGGCATCGACGGCGCGTAGTCGAGCAGGCGGTCGTTCGGGACGACGATGACGGTGTCCGAGACCGCACGCAGGCGTTCGAGGCCGGCGTCGGCGTTGGCCCGCCGGCGCTCGCCCTCCGCGGTGAAGGGGATGGTGACGATCGAGATGGTCAGCGCGCCCTGGTCCTGGGCGGCCTGGGCGACCACGGGGGCCGAACCGGTGCCGGTCCCGCCGCCGAGGCCGGCGGTGACGAACACCATGTCCGAGCCGTCGATGGACTGCTGGATGTCCTCGATGTTCTCCTGGGCGGCCTCCTCGCCGATCTTCGGGACCGACCCGGCGCCGCGGCCGCCGGTGCGCTTGCGCCCGATGAGGATCTTCGTGTCGGCTTTCACCTCGTCGGCGAGGTGCTGGGCGTCCGTGTTGGCGGCGACGAGCTTCGCCCCGTGGATCCCCTCTTCCATCATCCGCGTGACGGTGTTGCCGCCGGCGCCCCCGCAGCCGACGACGGTGATCTTCGTCTCCAGGTCTTTGACGACGTCGGCCAGTTCCTCGTCGGACATCTGCCCCGAGGTGGACATCTCGTCTGTCCCCGTCGACCCCGCCGCGTCCTGTCCCCCCTGTACGTCCTGCTGGGCCGTCTCCTCCCGCTCGGCCTCGGCCTCGTCGATCGCGTCATCGATTATAGAGTCCATATTTTAAGTTTCCGTTGCTGGCCAACATTTATTAAGCTTCTCCCGCGCGTCAGACGCCTGACTGACGCACGGTAGCACGCCCGTACTCCGCCGTTCACCCGCGTAAGCGCCCCTTACTCCCGCGAGTGGCTGTCTCGGCCGATCTCCAGGTGAAACGATGGCTCGCCGGGGTACTCGCGGAGTGCGTTTCGGGTGCGTTTCGAGTACGTACCGGATCGCCATCGGATAGCGACGGGGCGCGGTCGCGAGCGGTGGCCGGTCGACCGCCGAACGGTGGGCGTCGACCGCCGGGTCTCACCCCGTCGGGTCGTCGACGGGGAAGCGGTGTTCGCGTTCGACGCGGACGACGGCGGGGTCGATCTCGTCGCCGCCGACGGTGACCGGTTCGCCCTCGGCGAGTCTGCCGAGCTTCGGGCCGTCGGAGACGCCGAGCGTGCGGGCGCGTTCCGGGTCGAACGCCGATTCGCGGGCAACGACCGCTCCGTCGGTCCGCTCGACGGTCTCGTACTTCGCGTCGAGCACGGCCGCGAGGTCGTCGACGAGCGCCGCCCCGTCTTCACCGGCGGCGACGGACGCCGCCCCGTCTTCACCGGCGGCGACGGACGCCGCCCCGTCTTCATCGGCGGCGACGGACGCCGCCCCGTCTTCATCGGCGGCGACGAGCGCCCGACCCCCGGCGCGAGTCCCACTCTCGCTCGTCTCGAAGGCGACCGTCGCCCGCTCGACCGCCGCGCGGGCCGCCTCGCCGTCGATCCCCTGGGCCTCGGCGAGGAGGTCGTCGGGGAGTGCGACGACCCCGAGGGCGCCGCCGTCACCGTCCGCACCGCTCCCGTACTCGCTCGCGCGCTCGCCGAAGCGGACGCCGTCGTCGACGCTCCCCAGTCGGTCCTCGACGGTCTCCACGAGGTGCAGGGGAACGCCGGTCGTCTCGCGGACCCACGTCTCGCTCACCGCGCGGTAGCCCAGGTCGTCGACGACGCGCTTCAGGTCGGGACGGTCGCCCTCGACGACGGCGTAGTCGGCGGCGCTCGCCTCGAGGGCGCGGCGGATCACGTCGCGATTCGCGTCGGGGTCGCCCATCGCGTCGAGCCCCCAGTCGGGAGCGACGTGGCCGACCGCCCAGTCGGTCTCGGTGACGATCCGCTCGAACCGCGGCGCGTAGTGGCCGCCGCCGAACCCGACGAGGTGCCGTCGCGTCCCGTTCTCGTCGGGGGCGTCGGGGTCGGTGTCGGCGAGCGCGAGGACGGCGCGCGCGACCGCGCCGGCCGCGTCGGGGTC
Source organism: Halosimplex rubrum (assembly GCF_013415885.1). Classification (NCBI taxonomy): domain Archaea; kingdom Methanobacteriati; phylum Methanobacteriota; class Halobacteria; order Halobacteriales; family Haloarculaceae; genus Halosimplex; species Halosimplex rubrum. The sequence continues at coordinate 168,879 of NZ_CP058910.1, read as the reverse complement.
GTCCCACTGCGGCTCGTCGCTGCCGACCTCGACGAACATCGAGGGGACGCCCACGTCGGTCGGTCCGTGGTGGGTGGCCTCCATCCCCACCTCGTAGCCGTCGGGCGAGTGTTCGCGCAGAGCCGCGAGGACGCGCCGGTGGGCGTTCGGACAGGCCCGGGCGAACGCGCCGGGTTCCCCGCCGTACTCGGCGGGGCCGACGTTGCCGGTGTGGTGGGCGGTCAGCAGCGGCCCGGTCTCGCCGGCGTGCCGGGAGGCGAAGACGAGCAGGGTCGGGTCGGTCCGCCCCTCGACCCCGTCGACGCGGCCGAACGCGTCGGCCACGCCGTCGAGTTCGAGGTGCAGGTCGTCGAACTCGCGGAGTTCGACCGAGTCGGTCCGGTAGACGGTCCCGCCGCCGTCGGCGCCGGGGCGGGAGCCGTCGGTGTGTTCCGTCCAGTCGGCGATATCGCGGAGGCGCTCGCCGATGTGGACCGACGCGGAGTCGTCGCGGGAGACGGCGATCGCGAGCATCTCAGTCGGCGAACTCCGTGTGGACGGGGTCGCGGCCGATGGCGGTGCGGCCCGCGTCGGCGGCGAGGCCGATCATCTCACGCAGGGCCGCCCGGCGCTTGACGAACAGCGCGGTCCCGATGACGACGTAGACGGCCGTGTAGACGAGCAGTAACTCCTCGCTGTCGACCGGCAGCGCGATGGCCTCGCGGATGAGCAGGAACTCCAGAATCACCTGCGAGATGAACAGGGCGAAGATGGAGATGGCCTCGCGGACGCTGATCTCGAAGTCGACCAGGATGGCCAGCGCGAAATAGGACTGGGCGGCGGTGATCCAGATCTCGGCGGCCTGCTTGGAGTCGAAGGGGAGGACGCCGTACTGACCGTAAGCCAGCGAGAAGACGACCGACAGCGTCCCGATCAGCAGCGTCCACTGGTTGAGTTTCGAGGAGATCAGCGCGTTGAACCCCGCGGTCGAGCGGGCCTTGTTGACGAGGACGACGACGACGATGAGTTCGGGCGACTCGCTGGCCAGCGGCGCGATCCACTGGATCATGAAGAACTCGGGGATGCCGTTGTTGAGGCCGATGGTCTCGAGGCCGTGGGCGAACGGCTCGACGGCGGTGAAGATCATCACGCCGGAGTAGGCGAACAGGCCGAGGACGACCAGCGGCCGCCAGGGCAGCGACCACTGCTGGAAGTAGTGGGGGACGCCCACCTGATCCTCCGTGGCCTCCACGTCGCCGCGGATGATGATCCCGATGTAGAGGACGTAGATCCCGACGAGGACGAGCGTGTCGAGGATGTCGATGCCGCCGCCCAGCGGCACCAGGAACGCCCAGACGGTCGCCATGAACAGGAAGGTGATCTCCGTGGCGATGTCCCGGTCGAGCGTGACCGCGTCGGCCAGCCAGCCCTCGCGATCCCTGACGGCCGCGTCCTGGGTCTTGGCGGCCCGGTAGACGGTGAAGACGGCGATGCCGGCCCAGCCGATGCCGATGAGGATGCGGTTGGCGCCGGTCATGTTCGCGACGGCGAGGTTGGCGTCGTGGCAGGCGCGGGCGAGTTCGGTTTCGCCGGCCTGGACGGCCGCGGTCGAGAGGTCGCCACAGGCGGCGGTCGTCGCGCCGCCGGCCCCGGCGTTCCAGGCGTACAGCGCGTCGACGGCGTACTCGGGGGCGACGGCCAGCACCGCCAGCACGGCGATGGCGAACGCCCGCGGCACGTCCTTCTCGGCGGTCTCTGCGCCCCACGCGAGCAGGAAGGAGGCGCCCAGCACCGCGACGCCGCTGACGCCGACCGTCAGGACCACGCCCAGTTGCTCGTAGGTCGGGACGACCGGGAGCGCGGCGCCGCCGAAGAAGACGAGGACCCAGCCGAGGGTCAGCGCCAGCGCCCCCGCGACCTGCGCCAGTGGGTGACTGAGTCGGCTCACTAGCTCAACACTCACCACGTCCGTTTGAAACAGTTGCGGAACGGCCCGCCGGCCCGGAGCGCGGCCGTTTATGTCCCCCCGAGCGCTGGAGTCGGTATGGACATCTACGGACTCATCGGCAACCCGGTGGGCCACTCGCTGTCGCCGCCGATGCACGAGGCGGGTTACGAGGCGCTGGGCCTCGACGCCCGCTACGTCACGTTCGAACCGCCGAAAGACGGCGCCGCCACGGCGGTCGAGGGCGCCGCCGACCTGGGGGTCGCGGGGCTCAACGTCACGATCCCGTTCAAGCAGGACGTGCTTGCGGCCGTCGACCCGGACCCGCTCGCGCGCCGCATCGGCGCGGTCAACACGGTCGACTTCTCGGGGGAGCGGCCGACGGGGCACAACACCGACGCCGTCGGCGCCACGCGAGCGCTCCGGGCACACGACGTGGACCTGTCGGGGACGGCCGTCGTCGTCGGCGCCGGCGGCGCCGGCCGCGCGGTCGCGTTCGGCCTCGCCGACGAGGGGATGGCCGTCCGGATCGCCAACCGCACCCAGTCGAAAGCGAACGCCCTCGCCGCGGACGTGCGCGGCGACGGGCGCGAATCGGGCGAGGCGAGCGCCGACGCGACGGGCCACGGACTCGACGCCGTACCCGAGTTGCTGGCCGACGCGGACGTGCTGGTCAACGCCACCAGCGTCGGGATGGAGTCCGAGGAGACGCCGGTCCCGGCCGACGCGCTCCACGGCGACCTGGGCGTGCTCGACGCGGTGTATCGGCCCCTGGAGACGCGCCTCCTGCGTGACGCCGCCGCCGCGGGCGCGACGACCGTCGACGGCGCCTGGATGCTGCTCTACCAGGGCGTCGCGGCGTTCGAGCGCTGGACCGGCCGCGAGGCGCCGGTCGACGCGATGGACGAGGCGCTCCGCGGGCGGCTCTGAGTCGGGACGCGAGCGGCTCCGAACCGCGGCGTGGGCTCCCCCGGCCCGTCCGGAGGGGTGGCTCCGGCGGCCGACGCCCGGCCGACGGGCGAGCCGTCGGCGAGAACGACCGGTCTCGTCGCCGTCCGGAGCGCAGAAAGACGTTAAGTGATGGGGTCCGCTATTGCTCCCTATGGGGCTCATCGAGCGTATCAAGTCTGCACTCGGGCTGGGCGCGTCCTCTTCGACTTCTCAGCCCGCGGCGTCCTCCACCGACGGTCCGTCCCCGGGCGACGATCCGGGGGCGACCGGCGACGGCGCGTCCGACGACGGCGTCGACGTGACCGTCGAGCACGAACCCGCGACCGCCAGCGAAGACGCGGTCAAGGGCACCGACACCGCGACCGAGGGCGGGTCGACGACCGCGACCGAACCGACGGACTCGACCGACGTCGGCGTCGACACCGGAACCGACGACGCGGGAGCCGACGGGGCCGGAGCCGAGGAGACGGACGACGCGGAGGCCGGAGAGCCGGGAGACGCCGAGGCCGGCGACGCGGGGGGTGCCGACGCGGAGGCCGACGACTCCTCGGCGGACGCGCCGACCGACCCGGCGCCGGACGCGGAGCTGGAAGACATCAAGGGGATCGGGCCGACCTACGCCGAGCGCCTGCGCGAGGCGGGCGTCGACGGCGTCGGCGACCTGGCCGAGGCCGACCCCGCGGCGCTGGCCGAGGAGACCGACATCGCCGAGTCGCGCGTCGAGAACTGGGTCGAACAGGCGAAGCTCTACTGACGACTCCCTTTGCGGGGACCGAAAACCGGTTACCCTCCCCGCGCCTGTCCCGACGTAATGACGACGCCCAGGGTCGCGACCGACCGGGTCGCCTTCGAGCGGACCGCGGCGGACGCGCCGGCCGGCGCCCGCGTCCCCGTCGAGGTCCGCGTGCCCGTCGTCGACCCCTTCGACGCCTACCGGCGCGCCCGCGACGGCCCCGGCGGGTTCCACCTCGAAACCACCGGCGGCCAGTCCGGCTGGGGCTACTTCGGCGTCGACCCGATCGACCGCCTCACCGTCGCCGCCGACGAGACCGCCGGCGCTCCCGTCGGCGAATCGCCGAGCATCGACGCGCTCGTCGACCGACTCGCCGACGAGTCGCTGGTCCGCGGCGGCTGCGACGTGCCCTACCCCTGTGGCGCCGTCGGCTGGCTCTCCTACGACGTCGCCCGCGAACTGGAGCGCCTGCCCGACTCGGCCGACCGCGACCGCGAGCTGCCGCGCCTCCAGCTCGGCGTCTACGACCGGATCGCGGCGTGGGAGGAACCACGCGAGAGCGACGAGACGACGCTGCGGATCACGGCCTGTCCGCGCGTCGGCGCGGACGGCGCCGCGGCCGACGGCGCCGCCGGCGCGGTCGGCGATACCCCCGCGGACGCCTACGAGCGCGGCCGCGAGCGGGCGCTCGAACTCGCCCGCGCGGCCGTCGAGGGCGACCCCGCGGTCGGGGACCCGCCGGTCGAGACCGACGAGGCCCGCTTCGAGAGCGACTGCGGCCGCGAAGCGTTCGCCGACCGCGTGCGCCGGGTCAAGGAGTACGTCCGCGACGGCGACACGTTCCAGGCGAACGTCTCCCAGCGGCTCACCGCACCCGCCGCGGTCCACCCGGTCGCCGCCTTCGACGCGCTCCGGGCCGTCAACCCCGCTCCCTACTCCGCCCTGTTGGAGTTCCCCGGCGTCGACCTGGTGAGCGCGAGCCCCGAACTCCTGCTGGAGCGCGAGGTCGAACGAAGTGAGGCCTCGGATGGAACGAGCGACACGGCCGCGAGCGGCGAGGGCGACCGACTCCTGACCGAACCCATCGCCGGCACGCGCCCGCGCGGGGACACGCCGGAGGAAGACGACTTTCTGGCCGAGGACCTCACCAGCGACGAGAAGGAACGCGCCGAGCACGCGATGCTGGTCGACCTCGAACGCAACGACCTGGGGAAGGTCAGCGAGTACGGCTCCGTCGAAGTGAGCGAGTACCGCCGCGTCGACCGCTACTCGGAGGTGATGCACCTCGTCTCGCTCGTCGAGGGCCGCCTGCGGCCGGAACACGACCTCGGCGACGCTATCGCGGCGGTCTTCCCCGGCGGCACCATCACCGGCGCGCCCAAGCCCCGGACGATGGAGATCATCGACGAGGTCGAATCGACACGGCGGGGGCCCTACACCGGGAGCGTCGGGATATTCGGGTTCGACGGCCGGGCGACGCTGAACATCGTCATCCGGACGCTCGTGCGCGACGGCGAGGAGTACCACCTCCGCGTGGGGGCAGGGATCGTCCACGATTCCGTCCCCGACCGGGAGTTCGAGGAGACGCTCGACAAGGGGCGGGCGCTCGTGACCGCCGTCGACGCGGCGCTCGGCGACCGCGCCGCCTTCACCGTGGGGGACCATGACTGAGCCCTCCGCGCCCGGCGTCGGGAGCGTCCCGTCGGTCGATCCCGACGCCGGCTCCGCCACCGACGACGACCGCCTCGCCGCCGACGCGACCGCGGTCGACCGCACCGGGGGGCTGACCGTGCTCGTCGTCGACAACTACGACTCCTTCGCCTACAACCTCGTCCAGTACGTGGGGGAAGTCGTCACGACGACCGACTGGCTCCCCGAGGTCGTCGACGGCGAGGTACTCGTCCGCCGGAACGACGCGGTCGACGTAGCGGGCGTCCGCGAGATCGACCCCGACGCGATCGTCGTCTCGCCCGGCCCGGGGACCCCGCAGGAGGCGGGCGTCTCGATGCCGATCTTCCGCGAACTCGACTATCCGACGCTCGGGGTCTGTCTCGGCCACCAGGCGCTGTGTGCGGTCGCCGGTGCGCCGGTCGGCCACGCCGAGGCGGTCGTCCACGGCAAGCCCTCGACGATCGGCCACGACGGCCGCGGGCTCTTCCGGGCGCTCCCCGACCGCTTCGAGGTCGGGCGCTATCACTCCCTGGCCGTCGAGCGTGCGGACCTGCCCGACTCCCTGATCGAGACGGCCCACACCGGCGGCGTCTCCGGGAGCGAAGCGACCGGAGGCTCGTCTGACGAGCGAAGCGAGTTCGACGGTGAAGCGGGCGTCCTCATGGGTGTGCGCCACCGCGAACGGCCCCACGTCGGCGTCCAGTTCCACCCCGAGAGCATCCTCACCGAACACGGCAAACAGATGGTCGAGACGTTCTGCCGGATGGCGCTGGAGGGGTCGCTGTGAGCGACGACGCGACCCCGGAGAGCGACGAGCCGGGCGACGGCGACGACGGAACGGGCGCGGCCGACCGCGGCGACGACCCCCTCACCTACCACGTGAACGGAGACCTCGTCCCCGCCGACGTGGCGACCGTCTCCGTCCGCGACCGCGGATTCATGTACGGCGACGGCGCCTTCGAGACCCTGCGCGTGTACGGCGGCGACCCCTTCGAGTGGGCGGCCCACCGCGACCGACTCCGGCGGACCGCCGAGACGCTGGGGTTCGGCGAGGCGGTCCCCGACGATCTGCGCGAGCGTGTCGACGCCACGCTCGCGGCCAACGACCTCGACGAGGCCTACTGCAAGGTGTCGGTGACCCGCGGCGTCCAGCCGGGGAAACTCACGCCCGACTCCGACGTGGACCCGACGGTCGTCGTCTACGTCGCGCCGCTCGGTCGCGGCGGCGTCGACGGCGACCCCGTGTGGGACGGGCCGGCGACGGTCCAGACCGTCCGAACCCGGCGCCCGCCCGCCGAGTCGCTGCCGGCCGACGCCAAGACGCACAACTACCTCCCGGGGATCCTCGCTCGCCTCGAACTCCGGCGGGCCGCCACCGACGACTTCGCCGCCGACGAGGCCGTGATGCGGACGACCGACGACGACCTCGCCGAGGGCGCGACGAGCAATCTCTTCTTCGTCGACGGCGGGACGCTGAAGACCCCCAGTGACGACCTGCCGATCCTCCCCGGCGTGACCCGGTCGGCCGCGATCGAACTGGCCGAATCGGAGGGGTTCTCCGTCCGGACGGGGAGATACACGCTCGACGACCTGCGCGACGCCGACGAGGTGTTTCTCACGAACTCGACGTGGGAGATCCGCCCGGTCACGAGCGTCGACGGCATCGACGTGAGCGTCGGCCCGATGACGCGACTGCTCTCGCGGCTGTTCGACGAGCGCGTCGAGCGCGAACACTACGGTGGCGGAGCCACCGACGGCGACGCGCCCACCGAGGAGTAGTTCGGCTACGGTCCCGTCTCGACGGGCTCGTCCGTCCGCTCGACGCCCTCGATATCGAGGACCAGGTCGGGGCCGAACGCGCCCGCCGGCGTCCGGAAGCCGGTCGGCGCGTCGCCGGCGACGACGCGCTCGGCGATCTCGACCGCGGCGAGTCTCGTCAGCCGGTAGGTCTCGGGAGCGACGAGCCGGGAGACCGCCCGCTCGCCGTCGTCGGTCTCGACCTGCTCGCGGCCCTGCCGCTCGCTTCGAGGCGCGTCCAGTCGTCGCGCCTCGCCCCACACGTAGCTCTCGCCCTCGCGGCGCACGCGCTCGTCGGGGCCGTCGACGCGGGCGTCGATCAGCGATTCGAGCAGCGACTGGACCGGGCCGGAACCGGCGAGCGGACCGACGATCCCGGCGACGCGAGCCGCGCGCGGCGCCCACGAGGGGACGGCGGTGTAGACCGCGACGTCGCCGATCCCGGTGGTGTGGTACGCCGTCGACACGTCGCCCCAGGGGACCGCCATCGCGGTCCGCTCGCCCCGGCCGAAGTCGATCCGGCGGGTGTCTCCGCCAATGGGTGCCGATTCGATGCGCCCGTCGCGCCGGACGGCGCCGCCGCCGCCGAGCCCGCGGACGGCCGTCTTCGCGGTGCCCGGTGAGATCCCGCCCGACGCCTCGAACCCGAGCGCGAGCCGGTCGGCCTCGGGGAGTCGCTCTGCGAGGTGGGCCGCCAGGCAGTCCGTCGGGACCACGTCGAAACCGACGCCGGGGAGGACCGTGATCCCCGCCTTCTCGGCCCGCTCGTCCTCGGCGGCGAGGCGCTCGAACACCTCGATCTCCCCGGTGATATCGAGGTAGTGCGTGCCGGTCCGCAGACACCCCTCGACCACCGGTTCGGCCGTCCGGGCGAACGGACCCGCGCAGTTGAGGACGGCTTCGACCTCCTCCAGCGCCAGGTCGAGCAGTCGCGGCTCGTCGAGCGCGAACACGCGCTCCTCGCAGCCCTGCCGGATCGCCTGGTTCTCGACGGCGTCGCGGTCGCGACCGGCGACGACCACGTCGAGCCCGCGGTCGGTCGCCTCGTCGACGACGAGTCGCCCGGTGTAGCCGTACGAACCGTAGACGAGCAGGTCGGCCATGACTGCGGGTTCGCCGGAGGGAGGGTTAAGGGTGGGGGTCGACCGCGCGGCCGGTCACCGCCCGGTCCCCCCGTTCGGGGCGGGCGAACGTTCGACCGTTCACACGTTTTAGGCCTGCCTAAGAATCGAAGCCATTATCAGTCTTTAGGCGAGCCTAATTCGCATGGCAGACGACGACAGCGGTCACGAAGCACCGACGCGGCGGGAGTACGTGAAATACGGCGGCGCGGTCATCGGCGGTGGCCTGTTCGCGGGGTGTCCGAGTGACGCCCGCGGATCGGCGTCAACTTCGAACGACACGGAGGCTGAGACGGCGGCGGCCACCGGGACTGCGACGACCACCGAGACGCCGGCGACCACCGAGACGGACGCGCCCGACGACGGCTCGTATTCGGTGACGATGGCGCCGATGGGAACGGTGACGTTCGAGGCCGTTCCGCGGGACGTGTTGGCGAGTTCGACGGTCGAAATCGATATCGCGGCGGCTCTCGGCCACGGCGCTGCGGTGAAATCGACGTCGCGTCCGTCGTCGTCCGTCCCCTCGCTGGAGTTCTACTACTCCGCGCTGGACACCTCGAACGACTGGATCGACTTCCGGGAGGCGGGCAATTTCAGCAAGGAGACGCTGTACGAACTGGACAGTGACGTCCACTTCCTCGATCCGGCGTACGTCAGTTCGCTCGACGGGTGGAGCGGATCCGACATCGACGAGGTCGCGGGGACCGTCGGACCGTTCTTCGGTAACATGTACAGTCGAAAACACCGCCGACCGCCCGAGTCCTGGCGCGATTCGTATCGGTACTACACGCTGTGGGAGCTCACCGAGAAGTACGCCGCGGTGTTGCGGGAACGGGACCGATTCGAGCGACTGCACGAGGTCAAAGAGGGGCTCCTGCGCCACGTGCGATCGAAGCTCCCGTCGCCGGACGACCGGCCCACGGTCGGGATGGTGTACCCCCGGCTCTCGGAGGACGCGTTCTACGTCCACAAGCTCAACCAGCCGGGGTACTTCTTCGCGCACACTCGCCCGCTGGACGCCGTCGACGTCTTCGCGGACATCGAGACGGGCGAGTACGGCGGCAAGCTCGTCGACTACGAGGCGATGCTCGATGCGGACCCGGACGTCGTCATCATGAACCACGGGATCTCGTCGTACTACGACGTCGCCGACGCGAAAGCGTCCATCCGCGACCACGGCGTGGGATCGGAACTGGCGGCCGTCCGGAACGACCGCCTCTACGCGTCCGGCAACCCGCGGCAGGGCCCGCTGATGAACCTCTTCCAGCTAGAGATGACCGCCAAGCAGTTCTATCCGGAGCGGTTCGGCGAGTGGCCGGGCTACGTCGACGGTGAAGCCTATCCCGACATCCCCGCCGAGGAACGGCTGTTCGACCGCGGGGTGGTCGCGGACATCGTCGACGGGGAGTTCTGAGCGGGACCGGCCCGGATCGCACCCGCTACGCGAACGACCGAGCCCGTCGCCGGCCGGGACCGGACCTATTTCCCCGGGCGACCGCAACCTCGAAGCGATGGGCCACCACACCTTCCCCGCCGCGGACGCCGACCGACTGGAGGACGCCGCGCGCCGCTATCGCAGCTGCTCGGCGGAAGAACTGCTCTGGGCGTTCGACCCCGCTCCCGACGACGCGGTCGTCGACGTGGGCAGCGGTACGGGCTTTTTCACCGACGACGTGGCACCGCACGCCGGCACGGTCTACGCCCTCGATGTGCAGGCGGCGATGCACGACCGCTACCGCGAGAAGGGCGTCCCCGAGAACGTCGAACTCGTCACGAGCGGCGCCGACGAGTTGCCGTTCGACGACGACGCGCTGGACGGCGCGTTCGCGACGATGACCTACCACGAACTCCCCGCCGAAACCGTCGACGAACTCGCTCGCGTCCTGCGACCGGGCGGGCGGGTCGCGGTCGTCGACTGGACCGCCGAGGGGCCGGGCGAGCGCGGGCCGCCGGCCGACGAGCGCTACGACGCCGACCACGCCGCCGCGGCGTTCGAGGCGGCCGGCTTCTCCGTGGCGTTTCGAGCGACTCGCTCGGAGACGTTCCTGTTCGTCGCGACGCTCGACGGGGACTGACCGAACGGGTCAGACGGGTCAGTCCAGCTCCTCGCGGACCTCGGCTTTGACCTCGTCGGCGTACTGGTCGGCCAGTCGGGTGGGTTCGGGGAGCTTGTAGCCCGCCGCACAGGCCAGCACCGCGTCGGCGGCGGTGTCGGCGCCGACGCGGTGGCCGGGGCTGACGATCAGGGGATTCACGTATCGATCCGAGTTCTCGAACTGTCGGGTCTGGACGGCGTCGCCGATCCGGGTCCCGGGCTCGGCGGTCGCCACGTCCCCGTCGGCCTCGATGGCGACGCGTGCGCCCTGGGGGAGTTTCCGGTCGAGCGACTCCCGTGGGGCGCCACAGAGCAGGCTCTTGGCGACGCCCACCGTCGGCAGGTCGAGCGTGACGCCGACGTGAGTCGCGATGCCGGCCTCCCGGAAGTGGATGCGGCCGCTGCCGTCGACGAGGGCGAGATCGGGATCGCGAGAGAGCGCGTCGAACGCCGAGAGGATCGCGGTCCCCTCCCGGAAGCTCAGCAGGCCCGGGATGTAGGGGATCTCGACGGGTTCGACGGCGTAGACGCGCTCGATCACTTCGCCGCCGCGCAGGAGGACGACAGCGCTGACGGCGTGGTCGTCGACGAACGCCTGGTCGACGCCAGCGACCAGCGGCGGGGCCTCGGCCGGCACTCCGCTGTCGGTCGCGGTCGCCGCGTCCCCGCTGTCGGTCGCGTCGGCGAGGCTGGTCTGTGCGTCGTCGGTCGCGGGCTCGCTGGCCCCGCCGCTCCCACCGCAGACTCGTGCGGGGTCGACGGGGAGGTCGTCCTCGAAGACGGCGGTCTCGGCGATCCCGCGCTGGAGCGCTTCCATGTCCTCGTGGGAGAGCGAGGCGTCGGGGACGAACTCGGGGCGGACGACCTCCATCAGCGGACCTCCATCAGAACGGGCCGCGACCGCCGGGGCCGCCCGGGCCACCGGGGCCGCCCGGACCGCGACCGCCGGCGCCGAACTGCAACTGGTCGGGGACGCGACGGCGACCCTTGACGTGTTGACCGTACAACAGGCCGATCCCGAGCCCGAGGAGGTGGGCGAGCTGTGCGGTGCCGCCGGCGCCGATGCCGGTCGAGAGGATCAGGAAGGCGGTGTAGCCGGTGTAGCCGACGGTCAGCAGCCACAGCGGCACCGGGAGCAGGAAGTACAGGTACACCGTGAGGTTGGGGTTGAGGACGGTGAGCACGGCCATGATGGCCAGGCCCGCGCCGCTGGCGCCGATGACGCCGGCGACACCGGGGCCCGGCGCCGGGATCCCGCCGTACTGGTAGATCTGGAAGCCGACCTGGCCGAGGCCGGCGAGCGCCCCGCTGGCGAGGAAGAGGACGGTGAAATCGCGCGAGCCGACGTAGTCCTCGACCAGACGGCCGAAGAAGAATATCACGATGCTGTTGATGGCGATGTGCCCGAAGCCGCCGTGGGCGAAGATGGAGGTGAACCAGGTCCAGACGTACTCGGGGTGGGCCGGCGAGAGCACGAAGATGGGCTCGACCAGGCCGGGCGCGACCACCTGGGTCACCAGCTGCAGGAAGAAGGTGATCCACATGAGCCCGAGGAAGGCGTAGGTCATGTTGCCGCGGAAGTAGCCCAGCGGGCCGCCGGGGCCGGTGTCGATCCCGAGGCGGTCGCTCAGGCCACCGCCGCCGGAGTCGTCGGCGACGCTGTCGTCGAAGCCGCTCTCGAAGACGCCGCCGGGGTCGTCCCAGCTGTCCAACCCCGGACAGCCGTGGTTCTCCGGGAGCCGATGTTCCGCACAGAACGTGCCGCCGCAGTGGCGACACTGGTACGGCATGTTCTCCTGCTTGCCGCACTCGTCGCACCTCGACATTACCCGGTCTTGGAAGGGTACGGGCAAAGGGATTGTGTTTGGATCACCCTACTGGCGGCCAGACCCCGCTTCGCCCTCGCGACGCTGCCGATCGGGCCGGCCCGGCCAGCCGGGCGCGCGGCGCCGTGACGAACCTGTTCGTCCCTCTGGGGCCGCCCGCCCCGCGCGGACAGCCCGTAGAACGCCTGAAAACCGGTGACCGTTGGCCGGCACCCACGCACTTACATAGGACCACTGCGTCAGATCACGGCGTGAACGAGACGAGCACCGAGCCGCGGGTCCTCATCGTCGACGACGAGGCGGAGGTCGCCGACGTGTACGCGCTGCGCCTCCGCGACGAGTACGACACGGAGACGGCGTACGGTGGAGAGGAGGCGCTCGAAGCGGTCGACGAGGCCGTCGACGTGGTCCTGCTCGACCGCCGGATGCCCCAGGTGTCGGGCGACGACGTGCTGTCGACGATCCGCGAGCGCGGACTCGACACGCGGGTCATCATGATCACTGCGGTCGACCCGGACTTCGACATCGTCGACATGCCGTTCGACGACTACCTCTGCAAGCCCGTCCAGAAAGCGGACCTGGTCGCCGCCATCGAACAGCAGCTCACCGCCAGCCGCTACGACGACCGACTCACCGAGTATCTGGAGATCACCTCCAAGATCGCCCTCCTGGAGGCCGAGAAGACCGAGGCCGAACTCGACGACAGCGACGAGGTCGCCCGGCTGCGCGACCGCGCCGCGTCGATCCAGACCGAGATGGACGAGGCGCTCGCCGAGTTCGACGACTTCCAGGCCGCGTTCAACGAGATCAGCCGCCACGCCGAGTGAGCGGCCGTTCAACAGACGTTGGCGGTGACGAACACGTCGTTGCGGCGGGTGATCTCGACGCCGACGCCGACCTCGTCGGCGTTCGGGTAGGTCAGCCGCGGCGGGTAGGTCGAGGTGTTCCACCACGACTCGACGACCGCGCGGGCCACGGCGCTCTCGTCGCCGTTGAACTGACGGCTCCCGTTGACCCGATGGTCCGGGTCACCGGCGACCGTCCGCCCGACGGCTTCGAAGGCGTTGTCGTCGGCGGTCCGGAGCGTGTTACCGTCCGGCGACGACCACTTGCAGCGGTCGTAGAGCTGGTGGTCGCGGTAGCGCTCGGCGCTGGTCACGCCGTCGATCCTGTGGATCGCTTCGCCCTGATCGGCCATCTGGACGCTGTGGCCCCTGGCCATCTCGGTGAGGCGGTCGACCCCCTGGCCCTCGACTGTCAGCGGGTCGAGCCCCTCGCTCGCCCGCCGGTCGTTGATGTACTCGCCGACCAGGCGTTCGATCTCCCGTTCGTCGAACGCGTCGGCCGGCAGGTCCGTCAGCGCCGGCGTCGCGGTCGGCGTGGGTGTCGGCGTCGGCGTCGGTGTGAGCGTCGGGTACGGCGTCGGCGTCGTAGTCGATGTCCCGGTCGTCGCGGCCGCCGTCCCCGCCGCCGTCCCCGTCGTCGTCGGCGCCAGCGTCGGCAAGTCGGTCGCGTCGACCGCCGTCGCCGTCGACGGGTCCCCCGTCACCGGCGCGTTCGGCTGGCTCAAGGCGGCACCGACGAGTACCGCGACGACGACCAGCGCGACCGCGCCGCCCCCCGCGACCAGCAGCGTCGGTTTGTTCACGTTCACGTCCACCATAGTCGGGAGTCTGTACGGCCGCCAATAACTGTTGTGTCCACGGGACGAACGAGAACGGCCGGCGCTCGGGAGTGTCCCCGCGACGCTCGACTCGGCGTCCGGGTCGCCTCAGTCGTCGGCCGAGGCCGGCCGGTCGAGCGCCCGTCGCACCCCGAGCGCGACCGTCTCCGGCGTCGCTCGCGCGGCGGCGTCGACCGTCGCTGAGTCGCGCTCGGCGCCTCGTCCCGTACCGGGGCCGGGCGACCGGTCGCGCCCGCGGTCGTCCGCGGTCCCGCCGCCGAGTTCGGCCGCCGCACTCGCGGCGTCGTCGGCCGCGACGCGGACGACCGGCTCCTGGTCGCGGACGAGCGCCCGGAGCGAGGGGGCGAGCGGGTCGACGACGACGACCGCGTCGGCCGCCGCCAGGCAGTCGCGAGCGGCCGCCTCGGGTTCGCCGTCGAGCCCGCCGAACGCGGGCGCGGTCACGACCTCCGCGGCGAGTTCCCGGGCCGTCTCGGCGGCCACGTCCCCGTCGGGGAGCGCGCCGACGGTCACCGTCGCGCCCGCGGCCACCAGTGTCGAGACGACCCGGGCGGCGGCCGTGCCGGTGCCGACGACGTGGACCCGCAGGTCCAGTTCGCCGGGCGCCGGCAGGGGCGTCACGGCCGGCGTCCCGGTCACCGGGTTCGGGAGGACGGCGGCGTCGGTGTCGAAGGCGGTCCCGACGGTCTCGGCGGTCAGCACCTCGGCGGGCGGGCCGACCGCGAGCAGTTCGCCGTCGGCGAGGACGGCCAGCCGGTCGCAGAAGCGAGCCGCGAGGTCCAGGTCGTGGATCGCCGCCAGCGCCGCCTTCCCCTCGGCGTCGACCAGGTCGGCGACGAGTTCGAGCGTCCGGACCTGGTGGTTCACGTCGAGGCTGGCCGTCGGCTCGTCGAGGACGAGCGCCGGCGTCTCCTGAGCGAGCGCGCGGGCGAGCACGACCCGCTGGCGCTCGCCGCCGCTGAGCGAGGCGACCGACCGGTCGCGGAAGCGCTCGGTCTCGGTCCGTTCGAGCGCGCGGTCGACCGCCGCCGCGGCGTCGGGGTCGCCGCCGAACCGTCGGTGGTACGGCGTCCGGCCCATCTCGACGATATCCTCGACCGAAAAGTCGAACGCGACCGTCGTGTCCTGGGGCACCGTCGCGACCAGGCGGCTCGCCGCCCGCGAGGACAGGTCCGCGACCCGCTCCCCGCCGACGCGGACGCGCCCCGAACCGGGTTCGAGGACGCCGTTGATCGCCCCCAACAGCGTCGTCTTCCCGGCGCCGTTCGGCCCGACGAGGCCGACGAACTCCCCCGACTCCACCGACAGCGACACCTCGGCGAGGACCGACAGGTCACCGTAAGACAGCGACAGGTCCTCGACCTCGATCAGGGGGCCGGCGGCGGTCGCCGTCGGGTCGGCACCGGTCGCCCCGTTCCCGGTCGCCGCCGTACCGTCCGTCGGGCGGTCCTCGTCGTCGCCGACGAGTCCGCCGAGCGCGTCCAGAGCGTCGGTCGCGAGGTCGGGTGTCACAGCGAATGCACCTCCCGGGTGCGGAGGAGATAGAGAAAGAAGGGCGCGCCCAGGGCGGCGGTGACGATGCCGACGGGGACCTCGACGCCCCCCGAGCGGGCGACGGTGTCGGTCGCGACGAGGAAGGCGCCGCCGGCGACGGCGCTCGTCGGCAGCAAGATCCGGTGGTCGGGGCCGACGAGCAGCCGCATCACGTGGGGGACGACGAGGCCGACGAACCCGATCGAGCCGGCGACGGCGACGGCCGCCGCGGTGACGACGCTGGAGACCGCCAGCAAGATTCGTTTGGTGCGCTCGACCTCGATGCCGAGCGTGTGGGCGTCTGCTTCGCCGAGCAGGAGGACGTTCAGATCGCGACCGTAGGCCAGCAGGACGCCGAAGCAGACCGCCGCGACGGGGACGGTGACGGCCACGTCCGTCCAGACGGCGTTGCGGAGCAGCCCGCCCATCAGCCAGTACAGCGCCTGTTCGAGGCTCTCGCCGGCCCGAAGGAGCAGGTAGGAGACGACCGCACCGAGCAAGGTCTGGATCGCGACGCCCGCCAGCAGCAGCGTCGCGGTGGGCGTTCGCCCGCCCTCGGTGGCGATCAGGTAGACGGCGAACGCGCTGACGACGGCGCCGACGAACGCGGCCGTCTGGAGGGCGTACGGTCCCGAGAAGGAGAGGGCGATGGTCGCGACGGCGCCGACGGCGGCGCCCGAGGAGACGCCGATGATGGAGGGGTCGGCCATCGGGTTGCGGAAGAACCCCTGCATCACGGTGCCGGCGGCGGCCAGGGCGAAGCCGACCGTCGCCGCCAGCGCGATCCGTGGCAAGCGGATCCGCCGGACGATCGTCTCGCTCGTCGCGTCGACCGGGAACGAGAACAGGTAGGTGTAGGAGAGGTCCGGGACCGGCACGGTCGCCGAGGCGCCGAACAGCGCGACGGTCCCGCTGCCGACGGAGACGCCCGTCGGGACGCCGACGGCGTTGAGCGCCGCTCTCGCGACCGTCGACAGGGGGACGCTGACCGGGCCGACCGTGGCGCTGACGAGCGCGACGGCCACCAGCAGGCCGGTCAGTCCCGTCGACCACCCCACGGTCCGCGTCCGGACTGCCATGCTGACATCAAGTCTGGTTGCAGTAGGTAAATATTTATTGCAAAGGGGCACAGCCACAGACGCCATGAGAGACGCGACGGCAGTCGTCGGTGCCGCGCTGGTCGTGCTGGCGGCGGTGGGCGCGGTGCCCGCCGCGGCCGGCGCCGGCGCGGCGACGGGTTCATCGGGTGCGAGTGCGGCGAGCGCGGACGCGGGTACGCTCGCGGACACCCACTGCACGTACGAGATGACCGTCACCGACGCGACGGGAACGGAGGTAACGATCGACGAGGACCCCGACCGGCTCGCCGCGCTGGCTCCCAGTGCGGCCCAGATCCTCTGGAGCATCGGCGCGGACGACGAGACGGTCGCGATGCCCCAGGACTACTACCTCGACTATCTGAACGACACGGAGGGCAAGACCGACGTGGTCAACGACGACGGTTCGGTCGTCACCGAAGCGGTCGTCGGCGCCCAGCCCGACCTGGTGCTCGCGCCGAACGTCGTCCCCAACGAGACCGTCCAGGCCCTGCGCAACAGCGGTCTGACGGTCTACAAGTTCGAGGCGGCGTCGAACCTCGAAGACGTGGCCGCCAAGATCGAGCTGTACGGCCGGCTGACCGGTAACTACGACGCCGCGGGACAGACGAGCGCCGAGATGCGGGGCCAGGTGCAGGCGATCCGCGACGCCGTGGGCGACGAGAACAACCCACGCGTGTTCTTCCACCTCGGCGGCGGCTGGACCGCCGCCGAGGACACGTTCGTCGGCCAGATCGTCGCCGCGGCGGGCGGGGACAACATCGCCGCCGGCGAGATCAACACCAGCAACAACTACGGCACGCTCAGCAACGAGATAATCACCCAGAAGGACCCCGAGTGGATCGTCCAGAACGGCCAGTTCGGGTCGGTCCCGAAGACCCCGACGTTCAACGAGACGACCGCGGTTCGGGAGGGGAACGTCGTCCGGGTGAACCGGAACTTCATGACCCAGAACGGGCCGAAGAACGTCGAGGCGCTGAAGACCATCGCCCAGGCGCTCCACCCCGAGGCCTACGAGGCGGTCGACTTCTCGGCGGTCGAGACGCCCCAGCCAGCGACGTGTTCGACGCCGACGCCGACCGCGACGCCCACGCCCGGCGGAACCGAGGACGTGACGCCGACCGCGACGGCCGGGATGGACGCCGACGGGACCGTGACGGCGACGATGATGGACGCCGACGGGACCGCGACGCCGACCGCCGAGTCCGAGGACGGCGCGGCTTCGCCCGTCGGGACGACCACCAGCGGCGACGGCCCCGGCTTCGGCCCGATGACCGCGCTCGTCGCACTGCTCGCGGGCGCGCTCGTCGCTCGACACCGTCGGTAAGAACGCGACCGAACTGCGATTTTTTCGACCGGAGCGCGCGAGTACCGCGACGAATCACGAGTGACCGCGACCGCAGACAGCGTGAAAGCCTCCGGCCGCTTTCATTCCCGCCCGCACAGACTGCCCGCCCAGCCGAACCGGGTGGGAACGAAAGGGGCGACGCGTTCGCCGAACCCCGGCGACGTAAGCACCGCAGGGCGAAGCCCGAGGAGCGCAACGAGCCGCGGGAGGTGAACGCGTCGGGGCTTTCACGCCGTTCGCGGTTGCAGGATCGTCGCGGTTCGCGGTTGCAGGATCGTCGCGGTTCGCGGTTGCAGGATCGACGCCGTTCGCGGTGGCTGGACCCCGTTCGTTGCGGCCTGTTGCACCACGTCCGAATCCACGCCGAGCGATCGAACCCGTACGTTCCATCGCGGCGACCGGAAAGACCCTTACGTAGCCGGGTGCTCACCGTCGGGTATGGTCGAGAACGTCATCTGGCCGGCGGCGCTCGACGCCTCCTGCACGCGCAGCGAGGGGCGTCGGGTGGCGTCGGACCTCGCGGTCCCGGAGCCGACGGTCGACGAGATCGCACAGGCCGTCCAGCAGGTGGGCTACGACGCCGTCATCGAGCGCGAGAAGACGTATCCTCGGGAGTACGAACCCCGCGGACGCGTCCTCGTCAAGGACGCCGACGACGCGAGCAAGACCGACCTGCTGGGGGCCGTCGCCGCCTACCTCGGCGTCATCCGGGAGTGACCGCGGTGGAGGGATCGCGGTGAAACGCGTCGGCGAGGTCGTCCGGATCGCCCAGCACCTCGCGGTCGTCCGCGCGCCCGACGCCGACCACGTCGACATCGGCACGCCCGTCGTCGACGAGGACCTCGACGATCTGGGTCGGGTCGTCGACGTGTTCGGTCCGGTCGAGCGGCCCTATCTGGCCGTCACGACCGACGACGAGGTGCATCTGCCGGCGCTGGTCGGGTCGGCGCTGTACGCCCGCTGAACGGTCCGTCCCGCGTGGCGGTCCGCCGGGAGTCGCGACGACCGATCGCGCCCGTTCGAGCGCCGCGCTCCCCTGCGTCTGACGCCACACGGCTTACACGGCTCCGGGCCCAACGCCGGGGCGGATGCGACCCTTCCCGAACGGGCGTAGCGTCGGCGTCACGGAAGCGCTCCACGGGCTGGCGGAGTGGCCCGCGATACTGCTGTTCGGGCTGGTCACCCAGCTCGGCGACGGCTGGTTCCTGTTCGTCCTCGGCGGCGCGCTGTTCGTCGCCGGCGAGGAGTTCCCCGTCCTGGGTATCGATCGCCGTCGCGCGCTGTTCGTCTTCGGCCTCGCGCTCACCTACGTGGCGGTCATCGGCGCGCTCAAGGGTTTCTTCGGGCTCGGTCGGCCGCCGGGGGCGATGGAGCCACTGGACCTGGCCTGGGTCCCGGCAGCGCTGGCGCCGCTGCTGGAGAGCGCCACGACGGCCGACGGCCCCGGGTTCCCGAGCGGCCACGCGCTCGGGACGACGATGGTCTGGGGCGGGCTGGCGCTGGTCGTCGACTGGGGGACCGCCCGCCAGCGGGCCGTCGGCGTCGCCGGAGTTATCGGGCTCGTCTCGCTCTCGCGGCTCGTCCTGGGCGTCCACTACCTCGTCGACGTCGTCGTCGGGAGCGCGGTCGGCGTGGTCCTGCTCGGCGCGCTCTACCGGTTTTCGGAGTCGGGGACCGACCCCAGTCGCGTCCTCGGGGTCGCGGTCGGGGTGGGCGTCCTCGGACTGTTCAACGGGCTCACGTTCGACAGCGTGGCGGCGATCGGCGGCGCTCTCGGCGGCTGGGTCGTCTGGCGGGCGGTCGCCGACTCGACCCCGGCCCGTCCGACGAACCGCGGCGAGGTCCTCGCGGGGTTCGCCGTCCTCGCGGGTGCTGGGCTCCTGTTCGCCGCGCTCGAAGCGTTCGAGCCGTCGCTGGCGCTCGTGTTCGCCGGGGCCGCGGTCGCCGTCGGCGGTGCCGTCGGTGCGCCGCTGCTGGGCGAGCGCGCGGTGTGAGCGCAACGTAACCCTCAAACGCGTCGTGGCCGAGGTATCGGCATGGACCAGCGGTCGCGCGCGTACGTCGCTTCGGGGGCCATCGTCGGCATCTTCCTGCTCGTCCAGCTCGGGGCGCTCGCGCTGGTCGGCCCGTTCCAGTCGGCGGGCTACCAGGCCACCGCCGACCCCCAGGACCCGACGAACAGCCTCGTCTACGTCGCCTTCATCCTCGTGATGACCGGGGTGATGCTGGCGATCATCCGCTTCGACGTGGACTGGCTGCTCCGGCTCCTGCTCGTCGGGACCGGCGCGTACATCGGTCTGTTCGTCCTCCGGGTGCTCGTCCCGCCCGTCCTGACGGTCCCCGTCGGTGGATTCTCGCTCAACGCGATCGCCTGGGGCGGGGGACTGCTCCTCGGCGTCGCGCTGTGGGTCCACCCCGAGTGGTACGTCATCGACGCCGCGGGGATCGTGATGGGCGCCGGGGCGGCGGGTCTGTTCGGCATCAGCTTCGGTGTCCTCCCGGCGCTCGTCCTCCTGGTCGTCCTCGCCGTCTACGACGCCATCAGCGTCTACGGCACCGAGCACATGCTGACGCTGGCCTCCGGCGTGATGGAACTCAAGGTCCCGATCGTCCTCGTCGTCCCGCTGTCGCTGTCGTACTCCTACCTCGACTCCGGGACGCCCGCCGCTGTCGGCGACGAGGGCGACGCCGAGCGACGGTCGGTCGACGGCGACGAGGGCGGCGCGGACACGGCGGCCGCTGCCAACGGCGGCGCCGCCGACCGCTCCGAGACGGACGCGGACGCCGAGGACGCCGACCTCGAACTCGACCGCGAGGCGCTGTTCATCGGCCTCGGCGACGCCGTCATCCCGACGGTGCTGGTCGCGAGCGCGGCTTTCTTCGCGCCGGATGGCGTTCCGACGGTCGACCTGCTGGGGATCCCCGCGACCGTCCCGGCGCTGACCGCGATGGTCGGGACGACCGCCGGGCTGGTCGTCCTGCTGTGGATGGTCCTCAAAGGTCGCGCCCACGCCGGGCTCCCCCTGCTCAACGGCGGGACCATCGCCGGCTACCTCCTCGGCGCCGTCGCCAGCGGGCTCTCGCTCGCCCAGGCGACCGGGATCGCCCCGTATCTGTAGGCCTGCCCGCCGGACCCCGTCGGTCGGTTTCGACGGTCGAAACGGATCGATCCTCCCGGTCTCTGCGACAGCTGAATACGAATATACAGAATATTAGGGAGTTCGGTGACGTATGCACACAACGCTTTAGGGGGTGTGAGACCCCGCGACAGACACGATGAGCAAGAGCGAACTATCGACTGCGAGCGGTCCGGAGCGCTCGGCCGCGCCGCGACTCAGTTTCCGTGCCGGGAGCGACCGCGGCTGTCCCCACTGCGGCGACGTGGCGCTGGCGTTCGACCCGAGTGCGGACCGCGCCCGCTGTCGGAGTTGCGGCGAAGCGGCCTGACAGAGGGACACAGCACGACTATCGGCGGTCGGCCCCCGAGCGTGTCGGCGACCGACTCGGCCGTTCCGACCCGCTCACTCCTCGAACGCCCGGCTCGCGGGCAGGAACTCGATCTCGCGACCCAGCCCGGCGTCGACGGCTCGCTCGTAGAGCATGTGGGCGGCGGCGACCGTCTCGATGGCGGTGCCGCCGCTGTCGAACAGTGTCACCTCGTCGTCGCGGGTCCGGCCGGGTTCGACGCCGGCGACGACCTCGCCGAGTTCCGCGTGGACGTGGTCGTCGCCGATCGCGCCCTCGGCGCGCGCCAGCAGGAACGCGCCGGCGTCGCGCTCGACGCGCTCGCGCAGGTCCGGGACGTACGTCGCCCGGGCGACCGTCTCGCCGTCGACCTCTCGCTTCTCCGGGTCGTACTGTCCCATGCAGGTGACGTGGGCGCCGTCGGCCAGATCCTCGCCGTCGAACACGGGCTCGGCGGCGGTCGTGGCGGTGACGACCACGTCGGCGTCGGCGACCGCGTCCGCGCTGGCGTCGACGGCCCGAACCGCGGGATCGAGTTCCGCGTCCATCGCCGCGGCGAACGACTCGCGGCTCTCCGGCGTGGGCGAGAAGACGCGAACGGTGTCGAACTCGCGGACGGTGACGGCCGCCCGCAGCTGACCGCGGGCCTGCGAGCCGCTCCCGATCACCGCGAGATCGGTCGCGTCGTCGCGGGCGAGGGCGTCGATCCCGACCGCGCCGGTCGCGCCCGTCTTGAACGGGTTGAGGCTCGCGCCGTCGAACACGGCCAGCGGCGCGCCGGTGTCGGCGTCGAACAGCGGGAGGACGAAGTGGGCGTCGCCGGAGCCGAAGCCGCCGGTGTACATGTAGCCGCCCATGGCGCCCGTCTCGGGGAGCATCGCCGTGTAGCCGGTGAGCATCCCCGGCGGGTCGCCGCCGGTGAGGCGCGTGCGCGGGCGTGCCGGCGCGCCCTCGCCGCGTTCGCGGTACCCCTCGCGGACCGCGTCGACGTACTCTCCGGGCGTCGCGAGTCCGCGCACATCGTCGCTGGTCAGGAACAGCGTCCCGTCGTCCGTCATATCGCCCGATAGGACCAGCGGCGGCTTATGGGTGTGGGAACGCGAAGACGGTGAGAGAAGGGAGAGTCGAGAAGGAGCGAAGAAGACGGCGGTCCGAACGGCTCAGTCGGCGGCCTGGAAGCCGCCGTCGTCGGCCGCGGCCGAGCGCGGGGTCGAGTCGACGGGGCCGTTGACGAACATCGCGTGACCGATGAGGCCGACGGCCACGACGGACGCGACCGGGATGGCCGTCGTGAGCGCGAAGCCGAAGACGGTGAGCAGGGTCGTGATGCCACCGAGCGCGAGCGGGATCAGGCCGAGAACGAGGTCGTAGTATCCAGTCATAATTTACGAGAAAATACAGGGTAGTAATACATAAGCATTTCCCAAAATGCGTGGATACCATTCTATATTACCCCTGTATATTTGTTCTGTCGCCCCCTCGTAACTAACTCAAAATATTTTAATAACTTATAAAGCGATATCGGCGGTGCGAACCCCACGAGGACCGCGAGATCGGCGGCCGCGTGTCCGCGGATGTCGACCTCTCGGCCGCGAGGGATCGAGGTGCGGTGTCACCGAGTCGACCGAGCGCTCGACTGTCGACCGTCGGCGCGACGCCGTCGCCGGCCGGCGGCGTCGCGCGCCCCGCACATCCGTTATCGCCATCGAAAGTGACTGCGTTCGGGACCGGTTCGTGAACCGGTCCTCTCGGCGGATTAAACGTCCCGTGTCCGCCGTAGCGTCGCTTGGACGCTCGTTATTCTATGTGATACTCTGGCACATGTGCTTATGGTGGGGTACCGGCAAGGTGGGGGTGGAGGGAGAGTCGGCGTGCGCCGACTACGATACAATGACGCCAGACGCAACGGACGACCCCGACGGACGGACCGAATCGGACGAGGAACGGCGACGTTACGCCGAGCTCAACATCGGCGACGAGGAGTTCGTCATCTACGACCGCGAGAACCACGAGGCGTGGATCCAGTCGACAGTCGCCGTTCCGGTCGAGGAGTCGCAGTGACGACGGATCCCGACGGGGCCGCCCCCGGCGCGGGCGTCACCCTCCGGTATCGCGAGGCAAACTGACCCCCCACATCCACCCCCACCCCTGCGGTCTACCCCCTGCGTTTTCCACCCCTGTGCGGTACTGTCGGGCGCGGCCGTTCGCCGCGCCGCTTTTCCCGTCGCTTCAGTGACGCTGCACGCGTCCGGTGACGCGACGCGGTCAGCCGTCCGGCGCGAGGACGCTCACCGCGACGCGCCACGGGACCAGCAGCGCGAGCGTGACGAGGACCGAGACGACGAAGAAGGTGACCGCGGCACCGCCCGGGACGACCGCGGTCGCCCGGAGCGCCTGCGCGATCAGCGCCGCGCCGATCCAGGCGGGCACCGTCAGCGCGACCGCGCGTCTCGCGGAGCTGTAGGTCTCGGCCGCGTAGAGTCCGCCGAGCAGGGCGGTGACCGCCCAACCCGCGGCGAACGTGAGTACCACGGCCGCGACGCGGCCCGGGTTCGCCGTCGGGTCGATGCTCTCGTGGCCGACCGTCACGCCCAGCAGGACGAACGCGGCGATACACGCCAGGTCACCGAGCGCGACCAGCGCCGTGAACGGCGCCGGGTCCACGCGATGGCCGAGCGCCGTGCGGACGGATGTCATCACTCGGACGGAGGCGTCGCCGCCCCTTCACTGGTTCGGTGAGCCGGCGGTTCCCTCACCGACCGCGGGTTTGACGCCCGCCACGGTGTAGCCGAACCCGCGGTCGGGGATCGACGCGCGGAACCCGCCGGCGGTCACGCGCTCGGCCAGCGCGTCGGCGGCGAGAAAGCGCGAGTCGAAGCCGACGAGGTGTTCGGCCGCGACCAGCCCTCGCCCCCGGAGCGTCGTCGGGTCGAACTCCCGGACCACGAGCGCGCCGCCCGGCCGAAGCACGCGGTGGGCCGCCTCGATCACGCCGTCGACATCGGCCATGTGGTGGAGCGCGTCGACGACCACCACCGCGTCGACGGACTCCTCGGCGACCGGGAGCCGAGCGGCGTCGCCCTGCACGGTTTCCAGACCGTGACCGCGCGCCTCCCGGAGCATCCCCCGGGCCGCGTCGACGACGACCGGTCGCGGTACGTCCAGCGCGCGCGAGGCGCGACCGGTCCCGCCGCCCGCGTCCAGCAGCCGCTCGACCGGCCGCTCGGCCAGATCCAGCCCCGCCGTCAGCGTCTCGGGCTCGGCCGCGTACATCGCCCGGTCGTACAAACGGGCGAACCGGTGGAAGACGCCCACGTCGCCGAGTGCCATACCGGCGACTACGGTCGCCCGCGGGATAACGATGAGCGCCGGGGGAACGACGGTCGCCGTCCGTCCACCGCGTCCTACAAGAGGGCGCGTCCGGTAGTCGCGACCGATGGAACACGTCCTGCTGGGGTGGCCCGAGGCGGGGCCGACGCTGACGCTGGACTGGCGGTCGTTCAGCTACGCCGGCAAGTTCGTGATGTCGAACACGGGGAAGGCCCTCGTCCGGACCGGCGAGGCGACGGGACCGCCGGTGGGCGACGACGGGGCGGCGGCCGCCGATATCGTCGCCGCGGCGGCGTTCAACGAGGACCGCACCGACTCGTCGGTCTGCTGGATCCGCTATATCACCGTCCGCGAGGACCGACGCGGCGAGGGGATCGGTCCGGACCTGGCGGCGTTCGTCGCCGCTCGCGCCCGCGACCGGGGATACGACCGCGCTCGCATCGCCGTCAACAACCCCTTCGCCTACCAGGCGCTGTACCGGGCCGGCTTCCGGTTCACCGGGGAGGAGACCGGGGTCGCAGAACTCGTCCTCGACCGACCGCTGGGCGAGGGGAGCGGCGCCGAGGAGCAGACGAGCGATCGCGCGCGCGAGACGTACCAGACCGGTCTCGATATCTACCGCGAGCGCGCCGACGCCGACGACGGCCCGAGTCTCTCGGCGGACGAACGCGAGTTCCTGGCGGAGAAAGCGGGGTCCGATCCGCCCGTGCCCGTCGACTCCCGGGGCTGACGAGTCGCGGGTCGGTCCCGCGTCAGGCGGCGACTTCCCCGTCGTCGACGGGCGACTCGAAGACGCGGGCGCCGCAGTCGTCGCAGGTGACCGCGGCGACGGTGCGACTGGTACAGCACGACTCGACGGTCTCGGTGCCGAACGACACCGGACTGTCGCAGTCGGGGCAGGTCTCGAGGAAGATCCGCAGGCCGTTGCAGACCTGCCCGCGGTCCCGGGCCGACAGCGATTCCCAGTCTGGGAGCCGGTCACCGAGCAGTGCCGCCCCCGCGAGGTCGGCGTGGAACGCCGCCCGGGACTCCCAGGAGCCGACCCGCCCGCCGTCGACGCTGACCGCGAAGGAGTTGCCCACCGCTTTCGTCGTCACCTCGCCGTCGTCCAGGCCGAACCGTTCGAGCCAGGCGCCGAGGTCGTCGCCGTCCCGGACCGCGTCGACCTCTTCGCGCCACGCCCGCTCGAAGTCGTCGGTCAGGCAGCGGTCGTCGCCGCGACACGGCTCGATCGCGCCGGCGCGTTCGAGCAGCGCCTCCGGATCGAGCCGCTCGGGCTCGGCCTCGGCGGCCCCTGCGGCGCCCCCCTCGGTCGCTTCGGCCGGGTCACTCGGACCGGCTGTCTCGCCGCCCGCGGCCGAGCCCGTCTCTCCGCCGGCGTCGACGCCCGCCGCGATCCCCTCGGGCGACCCGTCCGGCGTCTTCCCGAAGGCCGCCAGCACCGGGGCGGGCAGGTGCCGTTTCGTCAGCGTCGGCGTCCCGGGGACGAGGTACCCCCGTAGCCAGATCGTCGCCAGCGAGACGACGAGGACGGCCGTCGCGACCCCGGCGGCGGCCGTCTCGTAGCCGGCGGCGACGAGCCAGGCCCCCAGCAGCGTCGCCCCGGCCGACGCGATCCCGACGTTGAGTACTGTACACGGCAGACAGCGGTTCTCGCCCGTGTACTCCGGGCGGCGCAGCCGCGTCACGAGTGACCCCAGCATACCTCCCCGTTCACGCCCGACCGAATTGAATGTGACGGACGGCTGAAAACACGATCGTGATAAACGGGTGATCGGTTCTCGCGCGATCACGACCGCCGGCGGACGGGGGCGGTCGGGGGATTCAAATCGGGGGTCGACCTAACGGGGCGTGATGGGAAACGCAGACCTCCGGGACCTGGCCGCCATCGACGAGGTGCCGTTCGACGACCTGTCGGGGTCGGTCGTCGCCGTCGACGCGCACAACTGGCTCTACCGGTACCTGACGACGACCGTCCGCTGGACGAACGACTCGATATACACGACCGCCGACGGCGAGGAGGTCGCGAACCTCGTCGGCGTCGTCCAGGGGCTCCCGAAGTTCTTCGAACACGACATCACGCCCGTGTTCGTCTTCGACGGGAGCGTCGTCTCGCTCAAGGACGACGAGGTCGAGCAGCGCCGGGAGGAACGCGAGAAGCGGGAGGAACAGCTGGAACAGGCCCGCGAGGAGGGGGACGCGATCGCCGTCGCGCGACTGGAGTCCCAGACTCAGCGGCTCACCGAGACGATCCTCTCGACCACCCGCGAGGTGCTCGAACTGCTCGACGTGCCGGTTATCGAGGCGCCTGCGGAGGGGGAGGCCCAGGCGACGCACATGGCTCGCGAGGGTGCGGTCGACTACGTCGGCACGGAGGACTACGACGCGCTCCTGCTGGGGGCGCCGCTGACGCTGCGCCAGCTCACCAGCAAGGGCGACCCGGAGCTGATGGACTTCGAGGCCACCCTCGACGACCACGGGATCACCTGGGAGCAACTGGTCGACGCCGCGATCCTGATGGGGACCGACTTCAACGAGGGCGTCTCGGGGTACGGGCCCAAGACCGCCGTCACGGCGGTCCGCGAACACGGCGACATCTGGACGGTCTTCGAGGCCGAGGACGTGTACGTCGAGAACGCCGACCGCATCCGTGACCTGTTCCTGAACCCCGCCGTCACCGACGACTACGACCTCGACCGCGAGGTCGAACCCGACCTCGAAGCGGCGCGAGCCTTCGTCTGCGAGGAGTGGGAGGTCGCCGCCGAGGAGGTCGAACGCGGCTTCGAGCGCATCGAGCAGTCGGTCGTCCAGACCGGCCTCGACCGCTGGACCTGACGGGGCGGCCCCGCCGCGGCGGCCCCACGGTCTCACCCTGGGCAGCCCAGGTCCGACCGCTTCTCGGAAGGGATCACGGGCACGTCGACCGACAGACCGGAATCGTAGTCGTCGAACCGTACGTCGACGGTCGCGCTCGCGGCGTTGTCGCCCTGGCTCACCTCGAACCGGACCGCCGACCGCAGCGGGCGGCTCGTCTTGGGGTCGAGCCAGACGCGGACCGTGGCGTTCTCGACGATCGGGCCGCTCAGCAGCGACCGGTCGCGCCGTTCCTGGTACTTCGTGAGCGCTTCGGTGGTCGGTCGGCCGACGAGCAGGACCGCCTCCCGCCCGTCGAGTGTGCGAGTGCCGTTGTAGTAGATCGACCCGGACTCCAGCAGCGCCAGCTGGCGCGCGGCGGGCGTCTGCGTCGTCCAGTCGTCGGCGGTCACGTTCTCGACGCCCCACAGGTCCATCCCCATCGGGCCGCCGCACTGGCGGTAGGCCGTCCGGTCGATCACGTAGGACTCGTAGGCCTCGCCGTCGCGGACGGCCGTCGAGTGCATCCGGTGCTCGGCGGCGTCGACGCTGCCGTTCACGTCTATCGCGACGCGTTCGGTCCGACGGTCGGCGGTCGCGACGACGCGCAGGTCGCCGTCGAAGCGGTAGGTGTCGGTCGCGTTGACGGCGTCGCGGGCGTCGGCGAGCGCGGACTCGGCGCGGTCGTCGCGGGTGTGGTCCGGACCGAGCGCGGAACAGCCTGCGAGGACGAGGCAGGCGGCGATCGCGAGGTGGAGGGCGGGCCGATCCATGGCGGGGCGGTGGGCGGCCGGCGTCAAGTGTCTTCGGTGGCTTTTACGCCTCTCGCCGCGACGTTCCGGGTATGTCAGACGACGAGTTCCGAACGGAGGAGGACAGCCTCGGCGAGATGCGGGTCCCGGCCGACGCCTACTGGGGCGCCCAGACACAGCGCGCCGTCGAGAACTTCCCGATCAGCGAGGAGACGTTCGGACGGCGCTTCGTCCGCGCGCTCGGCGTCGTCAAGAAGTCGGCGGCGCTGGCCAACGACGATCTCGACCTCGTCGAGTCGGAGAAAGTCGAGGCCATCGTCGAGGCGGCCGACGAGGTCATCGCCGGCGAACACGACGACCAGTTCCCCGTCGACGTGTTCCAGACCGGCTCGGGCACCTCCTCGAACATGAACGCCAACGAGGTCATCGCCAACCGCGCCAGCGAGATCTACGGCGCCGAGGTCGGCTCTCGAACCATCCACCCCAACGACCACGTCAACTACGGCCAGTCGTCCAACGACGTGATCCCGACGGCGATGCACGTCGCGAGCCTCGAAGCCGTCGAGAAGGACGTGCTCCCGGCTCTCGAGACGCTCGCCGACGCGCTCGGCGAGAAAGCGGACGAGTTCGACGACGTGGTCAAGACCGGTCGCACCCACCTGCAGGACGCCACCCCCATTACCCTCGGCCAGGAGTTCTCGGGCTACCGCACCCAGATCGAGAAGGGCATCGAGCGCGTCGAGAACGTCCGCCCGCACCTGAGCGAACTGGCGCTCGGCGGGACGGCGGTCGGGACCGGCCTCAACACTCACCCCGAGTTCCCCGCGAAGGCCGCCGAGTACATCAGCGAGGAGACCGGCGTCGAGTTCCGCGAGGCCGACAACCACTTCGAGGCCCAGGCCGCCCACGACGCGATGAGCGAGGCCCACGGCGCGCTGCGGACGGTGGCGGGCAGCCTCAACAAGATCGCCAACGACCTGCGGCTGCTCGCCTCGGGTCCCCGGAACGGGCTCGGCGAGATCGACCAGCCGGAGAACCAGCCCGGCTCCTCCATCATGCCCGGGAAGATCAACCCCGTGGTCGCCGAAGCCGTCAACCAGGTCCACAAGCAGGTCGTCGGCAACGACGCCGCAGTCTCGGCGGGCGCCGCGGAGGGCCAGATCGACCTCAATCTCTACAAGCCGGTCCTGGCGAACGACTTCCTCCAGTCGGCGCGGCTGATCTCGAATGGCAGCGAGGTCTTCGCCGAGAAGTTCGTCGCGAAGCTCGAAGCCGACCGCGAGCACTGCGCGGAGCGCGTCCAGCAGTCGATGGCGCTGGCGACCGCGCTGAACCCCGCCATCGGCTACGACAAGGCCAGCAAGGTCGCCAAGCAGGCGATGGCCGAGGGCAAGACCATCAAGGAGGTCGTCGTCGCCGAGGGCTACCTGAGCGAGGACGAAGCCGACGAGGTGCTCGACCCGGCGAAGATGACCGAGCGAGTGATTCTCGGGGACGAGTAGCGAGGTCGACCGTAGGGAGACCTCGTCAACACGAGCGGTGACCGCAGGGAACCGCGAGTAGCGTGGCCCGAACGGAGTGAGGGCCACGTTATAGCGAGCGGCGAACTCCCGAGCTATCAGGGGGTCCGAGCGGTCGCGTTTGCGGTCGCTGCGGAACCGTTCTCCTCCCCGACGGTCGCGCGGGCTTCGGGCAGCCAGTCGGGCGGCGAGACCGAGACGGTCCCAACCTGCCGGTAGGCGAACTCGTACTCGATGCGGGTCGCGGTCCCATGGCGTTCGGTGGTGTAGCTGACCGAGAGCCGGCGGACGAACCCCTCGGAGGTGACGACGGCGCCGACGGAGTAGTTGGCGGCGTACTCGCCGTCGACGACGCCGCCGCCGCGGCTCTCGACCCAGTAGCGCCGCTCGCCGTCGATCCGACCGACCGAGACGGAGACGTTCCTGAGCGACAGGTACGACTGGATCCGGTTGGCGGCGACGAGCGCGACGACCTGACTGTCGTTGGTCGCAGGCCGGGTGCGATAGAGGGGGCCGTCCACGTCCTGTTCGCGGACGTAGCGGGTGTCGCCGTCGGCGTACCGTTCGATCGCGGGCTGGTACCCGAGCGTGAGACCGGTCCAGACGACCCGCCGCGAGCGGCTCCAGCGGTAGGTGTCGCCCTCTTCGAGCCGCACGGTTCGAGTGCGGTTGCGCGCTTCGGTCCAGTTGCCGTCGCCGGTCGCGGTCAGCGTCCGCCGGCGCTCCGCCCAGACGTACGAGCGGCCCGTCACTTCTCGCACGTGCGCGGACGCGAGCGCACTCGGGCTGATCGTCCCGCCGGTCGTCACGCCCGGCGGGAGCGGCGAGGGCGAGGCGGTGTCTGTCGGCGCGGTCGTCGGCACCGGTGCGGGCGTCAGCGTCTCGACGGGGTCCTCGGACTCGCCGCCGTCGGCGACGATCGAGCAGCCCGCCAGCACGACGAGGCCGACGACGACCAGCGCACGCCCGTCCATGGTCTCGGGTACGGCCCGGACCGGCAAAACACCTCGGCGGCGGTCGTCGCGTGGCCGGGCCACACTCAGCGGACTGCGCGGACGAGACGATAGCCGAGGTAGGCGGTCGCTCCGCCGACGATCGCGGCCGCGAGCAGGTGTCCGGGCGTGAACGAGGTCAGGTTGGTGAAGACGGTTCCGACCACTGCGCCGGCCGCACCCCCGACCGCGCCGGCCGTCCCGTCGTAGTCTCGTTCGCTCATCTGAACTCCCACCCGACGTACCGATAGATCGGGAGCAACGTCGCGAGCTGGCAGACGACGACTAGGTTGAAGAGTATCATTATCTGAGGGAACTCGGCGGGATACCCCAGCACCACGTAGATATGTACGCGGTCAGTATCCCCCACACCGAGGCGACGAACGTGATCAGCCGCTGTTTCGCCGATTCCGACATCGTGTGGATGCGTCGGAAGTGATCTCGAGCGCGTAAATCAGTTCCGCTGACTTGTCGATGGCTCTGTCGCGTGTCGCACGTCCTGGACACGGGCGTCCCGGGGGCTCCGGTCCCGCGACCGCGGCGAGGCGCCGAGACGGAGTCCTTTTTGTCCACCCGGTCGCAGACACGCCCAATGAGCGACGCCGACTACGACTACGAGGACCTGGGGCTGGTGGCAGGGCTGGAGATCCACCAGCAGCTGGACACGGCGACCAAGCTGTTCTGCCCGTGTCCGACCGAACTCCGGGAGCCGGAGGACGCCCAGCGGACGTTCACTCGCTATCTCCACCCGACCAAGAGCGAACTCGGCGAGATCGACGAGGCGGCGCTGGAGGAGAGCATGGTCGACCGCGAGTTCGAGTACCTCTCCTACGACACCACCTGCCTCGTCGAAGAGGACGACGAGCCACCCCACCGCGTGGATCGGGAGGCGATGGACGTGACCATGGAGATCGCCCAGCTGCTCGACGCGAGCGTCGCCGACCAGGTCCACGTCATGCGGAAGATCGTCGTCGACGGCTCGAACACGACGGGCTTCCAGCGGACGATGCGCGTCGCCGGCGAGGGCGCGATTCGCACCGACGAGGGGCAGGTCAGGATCGAGGACCTCATGCTCGAGGAGGAGTCCGCCCAGCGCGTCGCGGAGACCGATTCGGGCGTCCGATTCTCCCTGGATCGGCTGGGCATCCCGCTCGTGGAGATCGGGACGAAGCCGGACATCCGTTCGCCCGAGCAGGCCCGCGACGCCGCCGAGCGCATCGGGATGCTCCTGCGCTCGACGGGGCAGGTCAAGCGCGGCTTAGGTACTATTCGCCAGGACGTGAACGTCTCCATCGCCGAGGGCGCCCGCGTCGAGATCAAGGGCGTCCAGAGCCTCGACGACATCGACGACATCGTCCGCAACGAGGTCCGCCGGCAGGTCGAACTGCTCGACATCGCCGAGGAGCTCGGCGATCGAGACGCGAGCGTCGGCGAGCCCGCGGACGTGACCGACGTGTTCGAGGACACGGACTCGGGAGTCATCGGCGGCGCGCTCTCCAGTGGGGGCAACGTCATGGCGGTCCGATTAGAGGGCTTCGACGGGCTCGTCGGCCGGGAGATCCAGCCCGACCGCCGACTGGGCACGGAGTTCTCCGACCACGCCAAGCGCCACGGCGCCGGCGGCATCTTCCACACCGACGAACTGCCGGCCTACGGCGTCACCGAGGCGGAGGTCGCGGATCTGCGCGAGGCCGTCGACGCCGGGCCCGAGGACGCGGTCGCGCTGGTCGCCGACGACGCGGAGACGACCGAACTGGCTATCGACGCCGTCGTCGAGCGGGCCGAGGCGGCGATGGCGGAAGTGCCCGAGGAGACCCGCGACGCCACCGAGGAGGGGACGACCCGCTACCTGCGGCCCCTGCCCGGCGCGGCGCGGATGTACCCCGAGACGGACGTTCCCCCCGTCGAACCCGACCCCAGCGAGGTCGACCGGCCGGAACTGCTGACCGAGAAGGTCGAACGCTACGAGGCCGAGTACGACCTCGATTCGGGACTGGCCGAGCAGGTCGCCTACGGCGAGTACATGCCGCTGTTCGAGCGGGTCGTCGGCGAAGGGGTCGACCCGACGTTGGCGGCGACGACGTTCGAGTCGACGCTGACCGAACTGCGCCGCGACGACGTGGCGGTCGACCGGCTGACCGACGACCACCTCGCCGAGGCGCTCGGGCTCGTCGACACCGGCGAGGTGCCCCAGGAGGGGCTCGACGACCTGCTGCGCGCGCTGGCGGCCGACCCCGAACTCACCGCCGAGGCGGCCGTCGAGCAGGAGGACCTGGGCGGCGTCGGCGAGGCCGAGGTGCGCGAGGCGGTCGTGCGCGTCGTCGAGCGCAACGCCGAGCAGGTCGAGGCGGAGGGCATGGGCGCCTTCTCGGGCCTGATGGGCGAGTGCATGGGCGAACTGCGCGGGAAGGCCGACGGGGACACGGTCAGCAGCGTCCTCCGCGAGGAGATCCAGGAGCGAGCGTAACATGGAGGCGACCCGCCGCCGGGGGCTGGCCGCGCTCGTCGCGACGCTGGCGCTGGCGGCGGCGACGCTGGCGCTGGCGTCGGTGCCGCCGCGGCCGCTCCGGAGCGTCGTGACGCTCGTCGGCTCGCTGGGGCTGCGGGTCGCGACCGACTGGCTGGCCGTCGTCGCGCTGCTCGCGCTGGCCGAGCGCGTCGCCACCGGCGACGGGTCGGTGACGCGGGCGAGCGTCCGCCGGCTGACCCTCGCGGTGTTCGTCGGCGCGGCCGCCATCGAGGCGTCGCCGCTCGCGCGGCTCGTCGTCGAGTCCGACCCCGTCGCGACGACGGCGCTCGTGGAGGGGGGCGCCGAGGCGGTCCAGAGCGGGCTGTTCGCGGCCGGGCTCGTCGCCGCGACGGCGGCGGGCGGCGCGGCGCTCCGCGAGGCGCTCGGCGACGAAGCCCGGGCGGGGCTGCCGATAGCGCCGAGCGAGCGCCGGCTCCCGCGGGTCGAACCCCGAGCGGTGGTCCGGGTCGCGCGGGTGCTGGGCGTCGTCGCGGCGCTGTGGCTCGGCGTCGAACTCGCGACGCAGTTGTCGCTGGGCGTCCCGTACGTCTGGCTGGCGGCCGCCGACGCGACCGTCGCGGCGCTGGGCGGCGCCGTCGACTACGGGATCCTGGCCGTCGCGTTCCTCGTCCTCGCCGTCGACGGGGCGGACATCCGGACGGTCGTCGGCGGGACGGCCGTCGTCTGGCTGGTCCTCGTCGTCGGCGGCATCGCGGTCGCGGTCCTGAGCGCGGCGCTCGGCGTGGCGCTCGTCGGCGCGACGGTGACGCCGATGGGCGCCGTCGAGGCCGCCGGGATGGGCCTGTGGCCCGCGCCGGACTCGTGGACGCAACTGCTCGCGACCGGCGCCTTCCTCGCCGGCGCGGTCGGGCTCTCGGTCGTCCAGCGGACCGTCCCCGAGTCCGAACCCGGCGCTCGCGGGCGCGACGCGCCGGTCGACGACTCTCGCTCGACGCGATGAAATCGGCCAGCCACGCCGCCGTCTCGCTGGCCGTCGCCGTCGCCGCCCTCCTCGTCACGACACCGCCGATCCCCGCGTGGGCGGTCGTCGCCGTCGCGCTCGTCGTCGGCGTCGGCATCGACGTCGACCACTTCCTGCTTGCGTGGTACAACACCGGGAGCCTGGACCCGGTCCGGCGCTGTCTCCGCGACCCGCGGATCGTCTTCGTCGCACAGGACGAGATCTTCGACGAGGGGTCCGTCGGCGCGCTGAATCGGTTGCTGAGCCACGTGCTCGCCGGCGGCGTCGCCGTCCCGCTGCTGTGGCTGCGGTCGCCGTACGTCGCCGGCCTGGTCGCCGCAGCCCTGTACGCGCACGTCCTCGCCGACCTCGTCTCGACGACGCGGGCGGGCGTCGTGGTCGAGCGGTCGGCCGTCGACCGCGAGCGGTGACCGACCGCGCCGACTCCCGCCCGTATCGGGCCGGCGACCGCCGAGTCAGCGCCGGTCCCCGTCGTCGCCTTCGCTCCGGTCGATCTTCTGCCCGGCCCGCCTGAAGATCCCCCGCAGGGTCTTGGCCTCGCGGCCGGTGGGATGGGCGCGCCCGACGAACCGTCGCCAGAGCCGCCGGGCCTTCGCACGCTTCTCCTCGGGGTGGTCGACGGCGTCGAGGAACTCGCCGAACTGCTCGTGCAGCCCCTCGACGGCGCGCTCGTCTGCGCGCTGGTGGCGACTGTCTGGGTGCTGGGTCTCCTCGACGGTCAGATCGCGGAGTTCGTACAGCACGACAGTGGCGGCCTGACCGAGGTTGAGGACGGGGTACTCCCCGGAGGCGGGGATCGAACACACCTCGTCGAGGCGGGCGAGCTCCTCGTTGGTGAGCCCGACCCGTTCGCGGCCGAAGACGACGCAGGTGTCGGCGTCGACGCCGCGGAGGCTGTCGGCCAGACCGGCGGGCGTCCTGAAGGGGTAGCGGGTGTGGCTGCGCTCGTCCTCGTTGGTGACCGCCGTGCAGCCGACGGTGTGAAAGTTCTCGACCAGGTAGTCGAAGGAGACCTCCCGAGCCGACGGCAGGATGTCCTCGCGGGCCTGGCCGGCGAAGCCGTAGGCCTCGCTGTCCGGGCCGATGTCGGGCGGGTCGACCAGCAGGAGGTCCGAGAGACCGAAGTTCTTCATCGAGCGGGCGATCGTGCCGACGTTGCCCGAAGTCTCGGCGTCGACGACCGCGACCGAGACGGAGTGGTCATGCTCGCTCATCAGTCGAAGTCGATGTCCGACAGGTCCATGTCGAGCGCGTCGAGTTCGTCGTCGTCCATCTCCTCGATCTCCTCCTCGAGCCCGGGTAGCTCCTCGTCGGGGTCGGGCGCCTCGGGCACGTCGTCGGGGTCCTCCTCGACGTGTTCGAGTTCGAACCCCTCGGGGGCGCGGCCGCCGTCGACGAACCACTGGTGAAAGCGGTCTTTCAGGTCGCGCTCGCCGGCGTGGCGCTTGCCGCCCGCCTCCTGGAACCAGTAGACGAAGTCGGCCTCGTGGTCGTCACAGAGGAGGACCTCGCCGAGCGCCTCCCCGTAGATGGCCTGTGCGGGGTTGCACCGCTGGATCTCCTCATCGCCGTGGACCAGGTAACAGCAGTCGCAGGGCTCGCCCATCATCGCCGAGAGGCGGACGATCCGCTCGCGCGTCTCGGCGTCCATGTTCGCCAGCGGACGGATCGTCCCGTCGGCGGCGAACACCGCCTCCTCGTCGAACCGCCAGCCGCGGAGCCCGATCGAGACCTTTCCCATGGCCGGTCGTAGACGGTCGGTCGACAAAAAGCGCCCGTGTTGGGACCGACACCCGCCGGGCGCGGTCCGGTCAGCCAGCTGATCCGACGATTTATGACGGTGTGGTTCAGACTGTCACACATGGTCAGTTTCGTGGCGGTCATCGTGTTCGCGGCGCTGGCGTCGCTGGCGCTGGGACTGGTCGCGTTCGTGGGGGCGACGGCGCTCGGCCGGTTGGCGTCGCTGTCGCCGCGGAAGGAGGCGTCGATGCCGTCGCACTACTCGACGCTCGTCCACACGACGCCGTCGAAGTACCCGGGCTACTGCCCGGAGTGCGAGACGAACAACGACCCAGACTACACCGTCTGCCGGAACTGCTCGGCGAAGCTCCCCGACTCCCGCTACGAACGGGACACGCGGACCGTCAACACGCTCTTCGACGAGCAGTAGCGCGGGCGTCGCCGCGGAGGCCGCGACCGGATCGGCTCGATGGACCGGCGGCCGGGTCGCCGCGCCGCCGGCCGCGGACGCACCGCACCGCTTTTGGACCCGTAGTCCTCACCCCCGCGCATGCAGAACGTCGACGCCGCGGGCCTCGGGATCGGGGACGACCACCCGCCGCGCATCATGGGCGTGCTCAACGTCAGCGAGGAGTCGCCCTACGACCCGAGCGTCTTCGACGACCCCGGCGAGGCCGCGGCGTACGTCGACGACGAGCTGATCGACGAGGGATGCGATATCGTCGACGTGGGCCTCGAGTCGGCCAACAAGAAGTTCGACGTGCTCTCGGCGGCCCAGGAGATCGACCGGCTCGACACGGCGGTCGAGACGCTCGAATCGACGTCCGGCGACGCCGTCTGGAGCATCGAGACGCGCTACGCCGAGGTGGCCGAGGCCGCCCTCGATCGGGGGTTCGACATGGTCAACGACATCGCGGGCTTCGCCGACCCGGAGATGCCCGAGGTGTGTCGCGAGTACGACGTGGCCGTCGCGAAGATGGCCAGCCCGCCGGACATCACGAAACCGGGGGCCGTGCGGGCGACGCCGTGGGCCGAGCGCACGTCCGAGTCGTGGGCCGAGTCGGCCGACTACGTCGACCAGGTGTACGAGGCGCTCAAACAGAACGGGCTGACGGACAAGACCATCGTCGACCCCGCCTTCGGCCGCTGGTCCGAGAACCAGACCGTCGCGGACGACCGCGAGACCTTCCGCCGGCTGCGGGAGTTCCGCGGGCTCGGCGCGCCGACGCTCGTCTCGATCAACCGCAAGACGTTCCTCAGATCGCTTGCCGACCGCTCGACGGAGGAGGCGTTGCCGGTCAGCCTCGCGGCCACGTCGATGGCCGTCGAGCGCGGCGCCCACGTCATCCGCACTCACGACGTGAGCGAGACGCGCGACGCCGCGCTCGTCGGCGACGCGTTCGCCCCGGAACGAGGTCGCAGCACCGGTGAGGACGGTGAACTCAGCGCGGCGGAACTCGACGTGACGACGCCGGGAGAGGCGGCGCGGCACTTCGAGCGAGCGGGCGTCGCGGCCGACCCCGCCGCGGCCGTCGGCCGCCTCTACGCGGTCGGTGGGCTCGACGAGCCCGCTCGCGAGGCGCTGCGGTCGGCCGCGGCCGCGACGGACTGCCGGTTCGTCGCCGGCGACGAGGAGGGGTTTTTGTGGGGATCGGCCGGCGCGCTGGCCGACCTGGCGACCAGAACCGACGTGCCACGGGCGCTCGCCCGGACGCTGCCGGGCGGCGGCTGGGGTGACAGGTGAGAAAACTTATACCGGATGCGCCAAAACGGGTGGGTGAAGGCCGAAAGGGCACCTGGGTAGGGGTACCTTGTACGTGCCATTTCGGCTAATCCGGTTTATTGGGGCGCAACTCGGGTAGTCACTGCTATGGATTTTCACGACTGGGAACCCGTCTACGGCGCGATCCTGGCCGATATGGGGTTCGACCGGGGCGGCGACGAACGGGCTCGCGACCTGCTCGCCGACCTCGTCAGCGACGGCGCCGGCGGGGGAGAGGGCGACCCCGGGCGAGGCGCGCCCGCGTCAGACGGCGACGGCGATCCGTCGAGACGCACCGGCGAGGACGCGCCCCCGCTCGCGCTCGCGGACCTCGACTTCGGCGGCGAGACGGTCGCCGTCGTCGGCGCGGGACCGTCGCTCAGTGACGAACTGGGTGTCGTTCGAGCGGCCGACAACGTCGTCGCGGCCTCCGACGCGGCGACGGTGGTGCGGGCGGCCGGCCTGCCCGTCGACTGCATGGTCACCGATCTGGACGAACAGGGGGACGTGGCCCGCGAACTGACCGCCGAGGGGACGCCCGTGGCGGTCCACGCCCACGGCGACAACCGCCCGGCGCTGCGCGAGCGGGTCCCTCGCCTCGCGGTCGAGTGGGTGCTGCCGACCACCCAGGCCGCGCCCGCCGGCCCGGTGGTCAACACGGGTGGGTTCACCGACGGCGACCGCGCGGCGTTCCTCGCCGACCACTGCGGCGCCGGCGAACTCGTCTTCGCTGGCTGGGACTTCGACGACCCGGACGTGGACCCGCTGAAAGCGCGCAAGCTCGCCTGGGCCGAGCGGCTGCTCAGGTGGCTGGAGATCCGCCGCGGCGACCGCTTCGCCGTGCTGGACGGCCGTCGCGACGGCATCGACGAGTCGGCGTTGCCGGTGTGACGGCGTCGCGATGGCGCGGTCGTCGGCCGCGTGCGGCCGACCGAGCCGTCGTCCGCGTCGACGCAGGTCGGTCGACCGCAAGCCTTCTGTCGCTCCTCGCGCGAGTGGATCCATGACCCCCGAACCCGGCTCGCCGACCGACAGCGAGGTGTCCGACGAGGCGGTCCGCGGGATGGTCGCCGCGCTCGAACCCGCGTGGTCGGTCGAATCGATCGAGCGGAGTCCGCACGGGACCGACTTCGTGGCGACGCTCGACGTGCGGACGCCCGACGGCCCGCGTACCGTCGTCCTGAAGGCGACCACCGCCGATCTGGTCGACCCGCCGATCGCCCGCTCGGAACCGCGGCTGTTCGAACTCGTCGGGCGGGAGACGACGATCCCGGTCCCCGAGGTGTTCGGGTACCGCGACGCTCACGACGATTTTCCCGCTCCGTTCTACCTCGTCGAGCACGTCGACGGGGTAAATCTGGAGGACGACCCGGAGTCGCTCTCTCCGCCGGCCCGCGAGCGAGTGGTTCGCGACGCCGGCCGGAACCTCGTCGAGTTGCACGAGCTCGGCCCGCTCCCGGCGGTCGGGAGCGTCGGCGTCGCCCGCGGCGAGCTGACGGTGCTCGACACCGACGACCACCCGCGGGCCGACGACTTCCGCGAGCGGCTGCTGGCGGACGCCGAGCGGACGCTGGACGTGCTCACCGAGGGCGGCTACTTCCCGGACCTGGCCGACGACCCCGAGCGGTTCGCCGACCTCGTCGAACCCGTCCGCGAGCGCCTGCGCGACGCGATCCCCGAACTGTCCGAACCCGACCCACCGACGTACAACCACTGGGACTACCGCTACGGCAACCTCCTGCTCGACCCCGAGACCGGCGAGACGAACGCGGTGCTCGACTGGGCGAACCTCTCGTCGGCCGACCCCGCTTACAATCTCGCGAAGGTCGAGTTCTCGCTGTTGAAGCCCGTCCGCGACGACCCCGAGCGGACGGCCGAACTGCGGGAGACCTTCCGTTCGGCCTACGCCGAGGGTCGCGAGAGCTGGGCGTTCGACGAGCCGACGCTGGAGCGGATGGCGGTCTACCGGCTGACCGACCGACTCGACGCGATGGCCTGTCTGCCGCTGTGGTACGAGGACGCGACGCCCGCCGAGCGCGACGAACGGGCGGCCGAACACCGGACGTTTCTCGCCGAACGCGTGCCGGGTGTGGACTCCTGAGGCGGCCGACAGCGGCGCGGCAAAGCGGCCCCGTGGACCCGGTTCCTACTCGGAGCGTACCCGCACGACCAGTCGGTCGAGATCCGCGGGATCGGCGACTCGCCGCACGACGAGCCAGAGGCCGACCCCGACGATCCCGAGTACGGCCGCGTCCGCGACCGCCTGCGGGAGCGCGTGCTCCATCGGTGTCCTGAAACCGACCCCGACCTCCTGAGCCCGGACGTAGTACGCCGGCAACAGCAGCGCGAAGTCGGCGAGGAGGACGACGCCGACGCCGAAGCCCAGCGCCAGTAGCGCGACCGAGGCCGCGATCAAGAGGGCCTGCGCGGGAACGCCGACGTACCACGGCACCCCGGGAACCGGTAGCGCCGCCCCGAGTAGCGCGGAACAGCCGGCGCCGGCCGCGACGCCGGCGACGAGCCAGCGTCGCCTGCACGCCGTGTCCCGTCCGACGAGAACTCGGGTCGCGTCCATCGTCTCGACCGCCGGTTCGCTCCGTCCGCCCGTAACTCTTGGGCGAGTCGTGTCGATCGTGGACCGGGTGCCTGCGAGCCGCTCCCGACGGACGCCGACGGAGCTAAGCCCCCGCGGCCCCGCATCTCGCCCATGTCCGACCTCGACTTTCTGCGCGACGCCGTCGGCCCCGACCGGGTCTCGACGGACGAGTACGCCCGCGACGAGCACGCCGGCGACTGGGGCACCCACCCTGAGGACGAGGTCCGCCCCGACGCCGTCGTCTGGCCGACGAGTACCGAGGAAGTGTCGGCCGTCCTCGCCGGCGCCCACGAGCGCGGGATCCCCGTCACGCCCTACGCCGCCGGCACCGGCCTGGAGGGGGGAAGCGTTCCTGCCCACGAAGGCATCAGCATGGACCTGACTCGGATGGACCGGATCCTAGAGGTTCGGCCGGACGACCTGCAGGTCGATGTCGAGCCGGGCGTGCTGGGGAGCGCGGTCGACGAAGCGGCCGCCGAGCACGGGCTGACGTTCCCGCCGTTGCCGTCGTCGGGCGACATCTCGACGGTCGGCGGGATGATCGCCACCGACGCCAGCGGGATGCAGGCCGTGAAGTACGGCGTCGTCGGCGACTGGGTGCTCGCGCTCGAAGCGGTACTGGCCGACGGGACGGTCGTGACGGCCGGGAGTGAGGCCGCCAAGTCCTCGGCGGGCTACAACCTGACGGACCTGCTCGTCGGCAGCGAGGGAACGCTGGCGGTCGTCACGCGGGCGACGCTCCAGTTGGCCGGTCGGCCCCAGCAGGTCCGGGGCGGCCGCGCGGTGTTCGAGACGTTCGACGACGCGGCGGGCGCCATCGCCGACGCCGTCCAGTCGGGCGTCGACGTGGCGAAGATCGAGCTGATGGGCGGGTTCGCCGCCGCGGTCGCCAACGAGTACGTCGGCACCGACCTCCCGGACGCGCCGATGGTGTTCGTCGAGTTCCACGCCGACCACGGGATCGACGAGGAGATCGACTTCTGTCGCACCGTCTTCGCCGACTACCACCCCGTCTCCTTCGAGATCGCCGCCGACGAGGAGATGGCCCAGCTGTGGGAACTGCGCCGCGAGATGGCCTACGCGCTCGACGAGTACCGCGAGGACCTCCGGCCGCTCCACCCCGGCGACGTGACCGTCCCGATCGGGTCGTTCCCCGAGATCGTCCGCGCGGCTCGCCGAGAGGCCGACGAACGGGACCTCCCGATGGCCTGCTACGGCCACGCCGGCGACGGCAACCTCCACTACGAGATCCTCGCCGACCCCGACGACCCGGCGATGGTCGAGCGCGGCGAGGCGGCCTACGCGGCCGTCGTCGAGGCCGCTATCGATCTGGGCGGGACCGCGACCGGCGAGCACGGCGTCGGCCGCGGCAAGCGCCAGTTCATGGAGCGCGAGCACGGCGCCGAGTCGGTCGCCGCCATGCGCTCTCTCAAGGACGCGCTGGACCCCGAGGGCATTCTGAATCCCGGGAAGGTCTTCCCCGACGAGGGGGAGTGACCCGGGACCTGGTCGTCGCGAGTACGCGGCGCCGGGTCACGCACAGTCGACGCCGGGGCCGGTGTAGACCTGGCCGGTAGTGGCGTCGTCGGTGCGGAACAGTTCGGTGCCGTCGATCAGGATCTGGTTGTTGTACCCGCCCTGCATCCGGAGGAACTTGAACCGGCTCTCCGAACAGCCGGGTTCGAACAGCATGTACACGTCGTCGGTCGGTTCGACCCCGCCCGCGGTCACCCGCACGCTGTCGCCGTCGACCTCGAAGGCGTCGGCCATCTCGTCGCGTTCGTCGTCCGATGGGGGCGAGCGCCAGTCGGCGACGCTCCCGACGTTGTCCGCGAAGACGACGAGGTAGACTGGCGACCCGAGCCCTTCGAGGGCCCGGTCGTAGCGCTCGACGTACACCCACGGGTTCGTCGTCGGGAAGTCGGTGTCGCCGTTGACGCTGTTCGGACCGTCGGGGTCGATCGCGAGCGTGAACTCGTGGTCGGCGTCGGCGAGCGGAACCTGTCGACTCCCCACCTGCGCGTAAGTGAACCGGGCGGCCGACCCGGAGAGGTCGCACTCGGTCCGTGTCCGCACGTCGAAGTCCTCGATCAGATACGTGCGGTCGTCGCCCGCCTCGGCGCGGACCCGAACGGTGTCGCCCTCGTTCAGACAGCGCAGTCGCCGCACCTCCTCGGTGTGGGCCCCCTCCCACGAGTACGCTTCGCGGCCGTTGATGAGGAGCGTGAACGGGACGCCTTCCTCCATGTACTGCGGGTCGACGACGACGGTCCCGTCGTCGCGCTCGACGCCGAAGTCGGCCTGGGGGCGGACCGACTCCTCGCCCTCGCTCGGCAGGAACGTCAGCGTCCCCACGACGAGCACCATCGAAACCACGAGCGTCACCGCGACCAGCAGGAGGACCGACAGGACTGAGGCCGTGGCCCGGTCGGTGGTTCCGTCCGTCTCCGATTTCGACTCGGCGGCCATCGCTGTTCGTTGGTTGCCGTCAGATTACATAAATTTGCCCGACCTGTTTCGCTATCTGATACCGCCAGGTCCCGCAGATCCCGAGGCCGCCTGCTCGGTCCCTACTCCGGCGCCAGCGCGCGCATCGTCGCCGATATCTCGTCGGGGTCGGCGCCGCGGGGGACGGAGACGGAGACGGCGTCGACGCCGTCGATGGCTTCCCACTCGGCGTAGCGCTCGCGACACTCCGCGGGCGTCCCGGCGATACCCAGGTCATCGAGCAGTTCGTCGGAGACGGCCGCCATCGACGCTTCGTGGTCGCCGTTGGCCCACTCGCTTGCTATCTCGACGGCCTCGTCTTCGTAGCCCTGTCGCTCGAGCGCCTCCCGATAGAAGGTGCCCATCGCCCCGACGTAGAACGCCAGGTGGTTGCGGGCCAACTGTCGGGCGCGCTCGCGGTCGTCCAGCGCGATGCAGGGCAGCGAGAGCGTCACGCGCAGGTCCGAGACCGAGCGGTCGCCCAGGTCCGCCCCCCGTTTCAGGTCCGCGAGCCGGTCGCGCAGTCCTTCCCGAGTCAGCATGAGCGCGTGCCAGCCGTCTGCGAACCGCCCCGCCAGCTCGACGGATTTGGGTCCCATCCCGGCGGCGTCGATCCCCGGGAGCGTATCCGGTGGATCACAGCGTAGACGCAGTCCCGAGAGCTGGAAGATGTCGCCGTCGTACTCGACGCGCTCGCCCGAGAGCACGAGGCGGGCGATATCGATAGTCTCGCGGGTACGCCGGAGCGGGCGGTCGTAGTCGGCGCCGTGCCACCCCTCGACGACGGCGGGACCGCTCGGGCCGAGACCGACGCGGAG
Organism: Halosimplex rubrum; assembly: GCF_013415885.1. Classification (NCBI taxonomy): domain Archaea; kingdom Methanobacteriati; phylum Methanobacteriota; class Halobacteria; order Halobacteriales; family Haloarculaceae; genus Halosimplex; species Halosimplex rubrum. The sequence goes on along the minus strand of NZ_CP058910.1, from coordinate 125,293 downwards.
TCGGCCCTCGGAGACCTCCTGCAGGGTCGCGGCGGTCTGGCCGATCAGCGCGGGCGAGCGGGAGTAGACGTTGGCGATCGAGGTGCCGATACCGATCGAGTCGGTGCGCTCGGCGATGGCCGTCAGCGTCGTCACGGCGTCCCGGCCCCAGGTCTCGGGGATCCAGGCCCGGTCGTAGCCCAACTCCTCGGCCTCCTGTGCGTACGCCACGAGGGTGTCGACCGACGGCTGGGCGGCGACGGGTAGGAAGGCGTCGCGGGTGGGTCCGTCGGTCATCTCGGCCTCCGGCGTGTGGGTCCGTCGGTCGTCTCGGCCTCCGGCGCGCGGGTAGGTACCATACCTCTAGTGGGGGGCCGGAGGCGCAAAAAGGTGCGTAGCACGCCGGGAAACGGGTCGGGCGTTTGCTGCGGGGGATTCGCTCCGCTCCGCTCACGCTGCTCGCGGGTCGTTCCTCCCCGCTCGCTGTTTCGAGGCGCTCGCTCCGCTCGCGCCTCGCTAGTCGTCCGCAGGTTCCTCGTGGTCGGGGTGGGGGTACTCGACGAACTCGGGGAGGTCGGGCACGTCCGAGGCGTCGTGTTCGCCGACCGGCGGGCGGTTCACTTCGGCGGCAGGCGAGGATTCGAGGTCGGTCTCGTCGTCGATGGTCTCCATCTCGCCGTCGGCGTCGCGGGCGTCCTGGTCGATGCGCATCGAGCAGAAGTCGACGCCGCACATCGAACAGAAGCGGGCTTCCTTGTAGTTGTCGCCGGGCAGGGTCTGGTCGTGGTACTCGCGAGCGCGCTCGGGGTCCAGCGCGAGGTCGAACTGCCGGCGCCAGTCGAACTCGTACCTGGCCTCCGAGAGGGCGTCGTCCCAGTCCCGTGCCCCGGGAAGGCCGTTGGCCACGTCGCCGGCGTGGGCGGCGATGCGGTAGGCGGCCAGGCCGTCGCGCACGTCCTCGGCGTCGGGCAGGCCGAGGTGTTCCTTCGGGGTGACGTAACACAGCATCGCGGCGCCGGCGCGGGCGGCCTCTGTCGCCCCGATGGCGCTGGTGATGTGGTCGTAGCCCGGCGCCACGTCGGTCACGAGCGGGCCGAGCACGTAGAAGGGCGCGCCGTCGCAGACCTCTTGCTGGCGCTCGACGTTGTCGGCCACTTCGTCCATCGGGACGTGGCCCGGTCCCTCGACCATCACTTGCACGCCGTGGTCCCAGGCGGTGCGGGTGAGTTCCCCGAGCGTGTCGAGTTCGGCAAACTGCGCCTCGTCGCTGGCGTCGGCGAGGCTCCCCGGCCGAAGCCCGTCGCCCAGCGAGAACGTCACGTCGTGCTCGGCGAATATCTCGCAGATCTCCTCGAACTTCGTGTAGAGGGGGTTCTCCATGCCGTTCTCCTCGATCCACTGGGCGAGGATCGACCCGCCCCGGGAGACGATACCGGTCTTGCGGCCGTCGGTCAGCGGGAGGTGCTCCATCCGGACGCCGGCGTGGATGGTCATGTAGTCGACGCCCTGCTCGGCCTGCTTCTCGATCACGTCGAGCAGCAGTTCGTGAGTCAAGTCGGCCACGTCGTCGACCTGCATGACGGCCTCGTAGATGGGAACGGTCCCGACCGGCACCGGCGAGTGCTCGACGTTGGTCTCCCGGATCCGGTCGAGTTCGCCACCGGTCGACAGGTCCATCACCGTGTCCGCGCCGTAGTGGACGGCGCTGTGGAGTTTCTCCAGTTCCTCCTCCAGGTCGCTGGTCGTCTCGCTGGCGCCGATGTTGGCGTTGACCTTCGTCGCGAACTCCCGACCGATTATCATCGGGTCCAGCGACTCGTGACCGTGATTTGCGGGGATCACCGCCTGCCCCTCGGCGACCTGCTCGCGGACGAACTCGGGGTCGCGGTTCTCCCGCTCGGCGACCCGCTCTATCGCCGCGGTGACCGTTCCCTCCCTGGCGCGCTGTAGTTGCGTCGGCATAATTACTAGGTTATACTACCAAGTAATAAGCGTTGGTGATCCGGCCGATCGTCGCCGGGATAGCGGTCGCTACCGGACGGATCGGGCGAGGGAGAACTACTTCGAAGGGGAGGCGGGACCGCGAACCGGAGTCACGTAGTGAGCCGGCGGCCGTCCGGGTCGGGCGACGCGAGCGGCGGCAGTATCGGGGTGCTACCAGTCGCCGACGAGCCTGTTCGGCGTGTCGGAGTCCTGGTCCTCGTCGTCAGAGGGCGGGGAGGCGTCCCGGCTGGCGACGCTCCGGAGGACGAGACAGCCGGCGAGGAAGGCGACGAGGCCGACCGCCCCGCGCTGGACACCGACGCCCGGATCCCCCAGCACCGGTCCATCGACGATCACGAGTTCGAGGGCGACCTCGGCTGTCACGGCGCCGCCCACCAGGAGCAGCGCGAGCGCGAGGACCGTCCCCGCGGCCGAGACGAGTCGACCGCTCGACGGGGATCGAGATGCCATACTGACGCTTCGATCGTTCGACATATCAACCTTCTCTCGCGTCGATCGATGCCGAACGACTGACGGGGGGCGGTCGTGCATCGCCGACCGCGGGAGTCGCTACCCGTCGACGCGGACGGTCGTCACGGGGACGGGCGACTCGCGGACGACGTTCTCGGCGACGCTGCCGATGAGGTAGTGGTCGAGCCCGGTGCGGCCGTGGGTGCCCATGACGACCAGATCGGGGCCGTTCTCCTCGACGTACCCCAGGATCGCGGACTTCGGGACGCCCTCTTCGACGACGCGCTCGGCGGGCACGTCTTCGGGGAGCGTCTCGACGGCCTCGTCGACGGCCTGGCGGGCCCGCTCGCGCTCGGACGCGAGCCAGGCGTCGGGGGCGAGGCCGCTGGAGGGGCTCTCGAAGCGGTTGCGCGTGTCGACCACCGAGAGGACGTGGACGGTCGCGCCGTGGACCTCGGCCAGGCCTCCGGCGTGGTCGACGGCGGCGGTGGTCGCCTCGCTGCCGTCGGTCGGCAGCAGGATATCGTCGTACATCAGATCCCCCCCACCGCCATGCCGAACAGCGCGACGGCGATGACGGCGAACAGGCCGCCGACGAAGGTCTTGATCGTGTCGGTCTCCAGGGCGTTTGAGACGTAGGGGGCGATCTGGCCGCCGGTCACGGTCGCGGGGACGGTGAACACGACCATGTTCCACGGCGTCGAGGCCAGCGAGAGGCCGTGGACGCCGGGGATGTGGATGCCCACCGCCGAGAGGACGCTCCCGCCGAAGACGTGGACGAGCGAGGCCAGCACGGCCGTCACCGCGACGATGATGTGGTTGGTGCCGATGGCGACGCGGACGGGCACCTTCGTCGAGAGCATCGAGATGATGCCCAGTTCGCCGGCGCCGAAGCCCGCCAGTCCCTGGAACGTGCCGCCGATGCTGTAGTTGCCGAACCGCCTGAGGTAGCCGCCGCGGGTGTAGGTGTAGTCGTCGCCGTCGCGGTCGACCCGCGTCACGGTGCCGTCGTCGTCGGTGCGCACGCCGGCGGGACCGAGCTTGCCGGCGTCGTCGGGCAGCTCGGCGGTCCCGTCGGCCGCGGCTCCGTGTCCGCCGTCGGCCGCCACCTCCTGACCGCCGTCGGCGTCCGACTCGGCCCCCTCGTGGTCGAGGTCGGCCTTGAACAGGAGTATCGAGGCCGCGATCAGCGCCAGCCCGAGCAGGGCGTGGAAGACGGGTTCCGGAACGACGAACGAGAGGATGGCGCCGGCGATCACGAACGGGACGGCGCCGCCGACGATGGTCAGCGCCAGCCGGCGGTCGACCAGCCCGTACTGGATGAACGCGACCGACGAACTCGACAGGCCGAACGCCTCGCTGATCAGCCCCACCTTGACGATCGTCTGCGGCGACAGCGGCTGGGCGAACAGGGGGAAGATGAAGATCAGGAACGGCACGAACAGCGCCGAACCGCTGATCCCGACCGTGTTGACGATCGTCGCGCCGGTCAGGAACGCCGGGAACAGCCACCAGTACTCCAGCCAGTAGCTCGTCCCGCTGGCGCCGTCGGTCGGCGCGAACGCGAGGACGGCGGCGACGAAGACCACGGGCGCCGCGAACACGAAGACGTGCTGGTACTTGAGAAACGACTTCTGGACGGAGCTGTAGGAGGAACTCACGCGAGGCCACCCCGCGAAGCCGCGCGATTCGACGCCGAGACGACCGGATCGGGCGAGCCGGCGAACGGGTCCCGCATTCAGGTGATGCCTCCGGTTGTCGGGTTGAAGCGGATCTGGCTCGCGGGACGGTCGACCGCCGGTGAACGGGTCATGGTGGCCGGCACCTTGCGAGTAATCTCTAAAGGACCTTTTGGGTTCGAACGTGTTTGGGAACCGCCACCGTGGGCCGGTTCCGCCCGTCTCGCGTCGGTTCCTCGCCGGGCGCGGACCGACGAAACTGGACCGTCGCACCTCGACCCGATCACCACGCCCGGCGAGTTACTCGTCCCGGGCGTGTGTTGCCCCCGGCGCCGCGTCGCCGCCGTCCGCGGCCGCATCGGGACCGCCCCGCTCGCCAACCGCCGAGAGGATCGCGTAGCCGACGACGGCGCTAGCGGCGCCGACGGCCCCGTGCCAGGCGCTCGGCGTCGGGACCGCGAGCGACCGCCCGGAGGCGAGCAGTAGTCGTTTGAGCGCGGTCTCGGTCGTCACTGCGACGCCGGCGACCGTCAGGACGAGCCCGGCGACCGTCCAGCAGAGAGAGGCGACCCGCCGACCCCGGGCCGGTCCGCCCGTCACGTGTCGAACGCGTAGGCGTCGGCCGCGCGGGCCTCCGAGGGCTCGACGGTCGGTTCGTTCGAGTCGGCGTCCCCGTCGAGTGTCTGCCTGAGCAGGAGATACCCCGCGGCGCCGAACGCCAGGCCGACACCGGCGCGCGGACCGACGCTGACCGGCGTTTCGAGCGTCGTCCCCGAGGCGAACAGCAGTTGGTACGCGGTGAGGCCGACCATCGCGACGCCCAGCGCGAGCAGCCCGTAGCCGAGCAGCGTCCCGCCGACCGAGGCGAGTCGCTCGCGACCGTTCGATCGGTCCATACTGTCGTTTCGGACGGGTCAGTAATGAACGTTGTCACCGGCCGGACCGATTCGGGCCGCGCGACCGGCTTCGACCGTCGGCACCGCACTCGTCTCGGGCGCGAAAACCCTAACCGTGACGGCGACAACGACCGGATATGAACCCCCTCGAACTGGACCGCCAGCAGGTCATGGCGCTCGTCATGGTGTTCCTGATGATCGGCTCCGCGGTGGTCTACGTGCTCGCGTACGCGCTCGGGTAGGCGCTTCGCTGGTTCCGCCGGCGCCTCACTCGTTGTGCCCTTCGGGCTCGCTCGCGCCGCTGGGCTGCTCGACGCGTCGCTCCCAGAACGCGTCGTCGAGGTAGCGGTCGTCGATACCGCGGCCGAGCGCGCGCGCCGCTCGACCGACCGTCCCCCACAGCGCCCGCTGGATTGCGACGGGCGCGACCGTCGTCACGGTGTCGGGATACGCGTCCGCGCTGAGTGCGAGCGCGTCCAGCGGATCCGGCTGGCCGTCCGCCTCGCCGTCGCCGACGGCGGCCTCGGTGTCCAGCCCCCACGCCGTGTACAGCGACGCGACGGTTCGCATCGACGGCAGCTCCGCCCGGAACGCGACGACCCCGTCGGTCTCGTTGCGAAACGCGTGTTCGACGCCCGCTTCGACCGTCACCGACTCGCCGGGACCGAGCCGTCGGGTCTCGTCCGCCACCGCGACCGTCAGCGTCCCAGAGACCACCGCGAAGGTCTCGCTGCTCGGATGGTAATGAGCGGGCGGCGCCGGCGCGTCGGCCCCGAGCCACTGCGCGAGGACCGGCCGCTCGGTCTCGCCGTCACCGGGACGTTCGAGCAGCGTCGCCCAGAGGTCGGCGCCGGGGCTGGCGGCGAGCGCCCGCGGCGACTCGTCCAGAAGCGCCGCCGCCGGGTCGTCGCGGTCGAGTTCGAGCGTCGGTCCTTCGCTCACTCGGCCGTCGTCGTCGAGCGGTCGACCGGTCGTCAGGACGCCCGCGGTCCGCGTCGTCTCGGTCATGGTTCGACCGTCGGTCGCCGGACCCGTCGGCGTTCGGTGCAGTATGTGGCATACGTTTAACTACGAGCATCGGCACCGACCGACGATGAAACGTCTCCGGGTCACCGCGGCGGTCGACGGCGAGCGCGCGCCGGCGTTTTACACGATGCTGGCCGACGCGCCGGGGATCGTCGAGACGCAGCTGCTGGAGTGGAATACGACGCCCGACGCCGTCGAGACGGTCCTGTTCGCCGTCCGCGGCGACGCCGAACCGTTCGCCGCGGCCGCGCCGGACCTGGAGGGGATCGAGTCGGTTAGGCTCTCGGCGGCCGGGGGGCCGTGGACCTACGCGCTGGTCGAACTCCGGCCGAAGACGAGCGCCATGTTCGCCGCCGTCCGCGAGGCGCGGGCCCAGTCCGGGCTCGTCGTCCGCAAGCCGATCGTCTACCGCGACGGCGACATGCGGTTTCGCGTCGTCGGGGACGCCGACGCGCTCCGGGCCGCGCTCGCGGCGGCGCCCGCGGCGATGGACGTGATCGTCGAGGCGGTCGGCGCGTTCCGCGGCGCGCTCGACCACCCCGCCTCGCGGTTGAGCGACCGCCAGCGCGAGGCGCTCGCCGTCGCGCAGGACCTCGGGTACTACGAGCGCCCGCGCGAGGCGTCCCACGCGGACGTGGCGGCCGTTCTCGACTGCGCGCCCTCGACCGCGAGCCGCCACCTCCAGGCCGCTGAGTCGAAGCTCGTCGACGCCGCGATGGACGAGTTCGGGCCCGAGGTCTGAGTTCGCCCCCCGGGGGGTCGTCCCCACCCCCGCACTCGACCGTTCAGGCCGCCTCGGCGCTGCTCGCTCGCGCCAGCAGTCCGACCGCGACCGCGCCGGCGACGAGGTTCAGCACCGACAGGACGACGACCGCGGGCACGAGCGTGTCGGCGACCCCGCCGAACCGCGAGACCGACAGCACCGTCGACACGTCCCGCCCGAGGACCAGCGCCCGGACCGCGTCGACGCCGTATGTGATTGGGTTGAACGTCGCGACGAACTCGATATCGTCCGAGAGCGGGACGAACGCGGGCGAGAGGAAGAGCAGCGGGAACATGAACAGCATCGAGGCGGCGTTGACCACCTCGTCGTCGCGAGCCAGCAGGCCGACGACGTTCGAGACGGCCATGAACAGCAGGGCGACGAGCAGACAGACCGCGAGGACACCCGCGACGCCGACGGCGCCGGTCTCGACGCGCGCGCCCAGCACGACGGCCAGACCGACCACGACCAGCACCTGGACGACGACGCGGGCGAGTTCGGCGACGGCCTTCCCGGCGAAGACGGCGGTCCACGACATCGGCGTCACGACGGTCTTCTCGAACATCCCGCTCTCCAGGTCGCTCACGAGCCCCATCCCCGAGGAGAACGCCGACCCCATCGTCGCCTGCATGAGCACCGCCGGGAAGAGGTAGGTGACGTAGTCCACCTCGGCGAACCCGGCGCGTTCGATCGCCGCACCGCCCACGTCGCCGAAGACCGCCGTGAAGAGGACCAGCGAGAGCGTCGCGACGACGATCTCCAGCAGGAAGGCGGTCGGGCTGTGGACCGCCTTCCGCGTCCATCGCTTCGCGTTGACACACACGTCGCCGAGGAACGTGTTCCCGGTCCCTGTCGCGGTCCGCGTCGACCGGCTGGCCGCCGCCTCCGCGGCGTCGGGAGCGTCCGCCCCCGCCGCATCGGACGGGCTCACGCGTCCACCCCCGTCGAGGCGGTCGGCTCGGGGCCGTCGTCGCCGGACTGGCCCGTCCCGCGATCGCGGTCGAATCGTCCCGTCTCGCGCTCCGAGAGGTCGTCGACCGACTCGTCGGCGACGGCGAAGAACACGTCGTCCAGCGTCGGCTCCGCGACGGCGAAGCCCGTCACGGCGACGCCGGCGTCGCGGAGCGCGAGCAGCAGGTCCGGCCCCAGGTCGCTGGCGTCCCGTGCCGTGACGCGGACGGCGTCGTCGGTCGTCTCGACTGTCGGTCCGGCGTCGGACGGCCGCCCCGCGTCGCCGGTCGCAGCGGCGTCGAGCGCTGCCGACTCGCGGACGACCGCCGCGGCCGACTCGACGGCGTCGGGGCCACCATCGATCTCCAGCGCGACCGTCTCGCCGCCGACGCGGCGCTTGAGCCGCTCGGGCGAGTCGTCGGCGACGATGCGGCCGTCCCGGACGACCGCGACCCGGTCGCAGAGCCGGTCGGCCTCTTCGAGGTACTGCGTGGTGAGGAAGACGGTCGTCCCCCGGTCGTTGATCCGCCGGAAGTACGCCCACAGACGCTCGCGGGCCGTCGGGTCCAGCCCGGTCGTCGGCTCGTCGAGGAAGACGAGTTCGGGGTCGTGGACCAGCGCCGTCGCCGCGTCCAGCCGTTTTTTCATCCCGCCGGAGAAGTTCCCGGCGGGCGTGTCGGCCACGTCGGCCAGGTCGACCAGGTCCAGCAGCTCCGCGATGCGGTCGGTCCGCTCGTCCGTCGGGACGCCGTAGGCGTCGCAGGCGAACGCGAGGTTCTCGCGGGCGGTGAGCTCCTCGTCGACGCTGGTCTCCTGGGCCATGTAGCCGATCGACGCTCGGACGTTCGCGCGCTCGGCCGTCACGTCGCGGCCGACGACCCGGACGCGCCCGGTGGTCGGTTCGAGCAGCGTCGAGAGCACCTTGATCGTCGTCGTCTTCCCCGCGCCGTTGGCCCCGAGGAAGCCGAAACACTCCCCCGAAGGGACCGACAGCGTCACGTCCTCGACCGCCTCGGTCCCGTCGGCGTAGGTGAGCGCCAGTCCCTCGGTATCGACGGCGAGCGGGCGGTCGCTGCCGTCGTCTCGGTCCGGTCGCCGCGTCGGTCGCGATGTCTCGTCGGACATGTACTCCGTCAGTGTGGCGCCCCCCGGGAGGGCGTTCCGGGCGGTATAGAACCGGGATTTATTACCCCCTGGCCGGACGGTCCGACCGTGAAACACGTCCGCGTCACCGCAAGCGTTGACGGCTCGCGGGCGCCGCCGCTGTTCGACCGGCTGGCGAACGCGGCCGCCGTCGACCGCGCCCGCGTGATCGACTGGAACCTCGTCGCCGACGAGGCGATGATCCTCCTCGCCGTGGACGGTGACCCCGCGCCCCTGGTCGACGCCGCCCTCGACACCTCCGGGGTCGAGCGCTGTGAGACGACCGGCCAGGGAGCCGGTGGAGCCGGCGACGACGCCGACGGCGCGGCCCCTCGCGTCCTCCTCCGCGTCGAACGGTCGGCGGTCCCGATCTTCGGGTGCCTCGCCGGCGCGCTCGAATCGGGCGGGCTGATCGTTCGGACGCCCGTGGTGTTCCGTGAGGGGGCGATCCACGCGACTATCGTCGGCGACCCCGGGCCGCTCCAGACCGCCTTCGAGCGCCGGGGCGACGATATCGACGTCCGGATCGACGAGATCTCCTCGACGCCGGCCGCGAGCGAGTCCGCCGACGGGTCGCTGAGCGACCGCCAGCGCGAGGCGCTGGTCGTCGCGACGGAGCTGGGCTACTACGAGCACCCGCGGGAGGCGACACACGCCGACGTGGCCGCCGTGCTGGGCTGTTCGGCCCAGACCGCCGGCGAACACCTCCGGAGGGCGGAGGCGAAGCTCGCCGACGCCGCCCTCGACGAGGTCGGTCCGGCGGTCTGATATGGATTAGTGCAAGCGTTTACCGGGTCGACCGCACGACCGCGTGCGGTCGATCCCGGAATGTCTTGCACTAATCCGTATGAGTCGGCGACGAGGTCGGCCCGGCAGCCGTGTCTTCGCCCGAACCCGCCAGGCACTTGCCGGTGGTGACCCAAGCCGGCGGCGATGACCGAGGGGACGTACACGCTGCTCGTCGAACTGGCGACGCCGGCGACGATCGAGGTGGGGGCGCTGGGCGAGGTCGCGTTCGCGGCGGGCGCCTACGCTTACACCGGGAGCGCGTTCGGGCCGGGCGGGTTCGCCCGCGTCGAGCGCCACCGCGAGCTGGCCGCCGGCGAGCGCGACGCCCGCCACTGGCACATCGACTACCTGCTGGGCCACCCCGACGCCGCCGTCGAGGCGGTCGTCCGGACGGCCGACGCCGACGTGGAGTGTGCGGTCGGTCGCACGCTCGCCCGGGCGGACGGCATCGAGCGCGTCGCGGGGTTCGGCGCCTCCGACTGCGACTGCGACTCGCATCTCGTCCGCGCCGCCGGGCGCGAGCGGCTCCGAGGGGCCGTCGAGCGCGCTCACGGCGCCGCCGACGGAGCGAGCGAGGCCAACGGGTGATCGACCGGCGAGCGACCTGAAAGAAAGTCACAGGCTTATGGTCGATGTCCGCCAACAACGGGTAGACTGGCCAGCCATGAGCGCGACACCGACGACGATCCGCGTCCTGCACGTCGACGACGACCCGGACCTGTCGGCGCTGGTCGCGTCGGCGCTCGAACGCGAGGACGACCGGTTCGAGGTGGTGACGGCGACCAACCCGGACGAGGGGCTGGAACGGCTCGCGGGCGAGCGGGTCGACTGCGTCGTCAGCGACTACGACATGCCCGGGACGAACGGGATCGAGTTCCTCGAACGGGTTCGCGCCGACCGCCCCGACCTCCCCTTTATCCTCTACACGGGCAAGGGGAGCGAGGAGGTGGCGAGCGACGCCGTCTCGGCGGGGGTGACGGACTACCTCCAGAAGGGGACCGGGGCCGACCAGTACGCGCTGCTGGCCAACCGGATCGACAACGCCGTCTCGGCGGCCCGGTCGCGGCGGGCGCTGGAGGAGCGCAACCGCCGGCTGGAGACGCTGATCAGCAACCTCCCGGGGATCGTCTACCGCTGTCGCAACGAGTCCGGGTGGCCCATGGAGTTCGTCGCCGGCGAGTGCGCCGAGATCACCGGCTACGCCGCCGCGACGCTGGAGTCGAGCGACGTGAACTGGGGAACGGACGTGCTCCACCCGGACGACCGCGAGGAGATGTGGGAGTCGGTCCAGTCGGCGGTGAGCGAGGGCGCCCCCTTCGAAGTGACCTACCGGATCCGGACCGCCGACGGCGAGACCCGGTGGATGTGGGAGCGCGGGCGGGCGATCACTACCGACGGCGGCGGTGGCGGCGTCGACCGCATCGAGGGGTTCATCACCGACGTGACCGAGCGCCGCGAGCGCGAACAGACGCTCGAACGCTACCGGAGCATGGTGAACGCGATGCCGAACTCCGCGTGCATCTACGACGCCGACGGCCGCTTCGCCGTCGTCAACGACCACCTCGCGGAGTTCATGGGGGCGACCTCGGAGGAACTGGAGGGGACGAAGAGCGCGCTCGCCGAGGAGATCCGGGCCGGGGCCGACGCCGACCCGTTCCGGGCGCTGGTCGAGGGCGAGCGCGAGGCGGTCGGCGGCGAGGTCGAGGCGCGGTTCCCCGGCCACGGGCGGGCGATCGTCGACTACCGGCTGGCCCGCCTGGAGATCGACGGCGAGTTCGACGGCATCGTCGCCATCGGCCGCGACGTGACCGAGCGCCGCGAGCGGGAGCTCGAAGCGACCGGCGCCCGCCTGGAGGCGCTGGTCGACAACTTCCCGGACATGATCGACGTGCTCGACCCCGAGGGGCGGATCGTCGACGCGAACCCGCGGCTCTGCGACGCGCTGGGCTACGACGAGGACGACCTGCTCGGGACGGCCGTCTGGGAGGTCGACGAGACGGCCGACCCCGATGCCGTGCGGTCGCTGCTCGACGGGATGGCCGTCGGCGAGTCGCGGAAGTTCGACGGTCGCTACCGTCGGGCCGACGGGTCGACGTTCCCCGTCGAGGTCAACCTGGTCCGCGTCGACCTGCGCGGTGCGGACCGGTATCTCGCCGTCTCGCGGGATATCACCGAGCGCAAGCGCCGCGAGGACGCGCTCGCCGGGCTCACGGACGCGACCGAGGGGTTCATGGACGCCCCGGACCCCGAGACCGTCGCCGAACACGCCGTCGAGATCGGCCGGTCCGTCCTCGGCCGCGACGTCAACGGCGTCTGGCTGGCCGACGACGCGGGCGAGCGGCTCCGCCCGGTCGTCCAGACTGAGGCGGCCGACGCGCTGTTCGGCGAGATGCCCGCTTTCGACGGCGAGGGGAGCCTCGCCTGGGAAGCCTTCGAGACCGGCGACATCGTCGTCTGCGAGGACTTGACCGACGAGCCGGACCGCTACAACCCCGACACGCCGCTGTCGAGCGAGATCGTCCTGCCGCTGGGCGAGTACGGCGTCGCAGTCGTCGGCTCGACCGACCCCGCCGACTTCGACGAGGTGGACGTGTCGCTGGCGCACGTCTTCGCCAGCACCGTCGAGGCCGCCCTCGACCGGGCCGCCCGCGAGGACGAGTCCCGGCGCCACCGCCGGGAGCTCGAACGGCAGAACGAGCGCCTCGACGAGTTCGCGAGCATCGTCTCTCACGACCTGCGCAACCCCCTGCAGGTCGCGACGGCACGGCTCGATTTCGTCCGCGAGGAGTGCGACAGCGACCACCTCGACGCCGTCGAGCGCGCCCACGACCGCATGGAGGCGCTCATCGAGGACCTGCTCACGCTCGGCCGCGAGGGCAAGGCCGTCCTCGACATCGAGCCCGTCGACCTCGACGACGCCGCCCGCTCGTGCTGGCGGAGCGTCCGCACCCCCGAGGCGACCCTCGTCATCGAGACCGACGCGGCCGTCCGCGCCGACCGGAGCCGCCTCCAGCAACTGCTCGGGAACCTGCTCGCGAACGCCGTGGAACACGGTTCCACGAGCCCTCGGTCGCAAACTCCCGAGGACGCCGTCGAGCACGGGGCCACCGGCGGCCGATCCCGCGCCGACGAGGCGACCGAGGCCGGCGACCCGGCGACCGACGGTTCGACCGGGGTCGTGACCGTCCGGGTCGGCCGACTCGACGACGGGTCGGGCTTCTTCGTCGCCGACGACGGCCCGGGGATCGACGAGGCCGAACGCGACCGCGTGTTCTCCAGCGGCTATTCGACCGCGACGGAGGGGACCGGCTTCGGGCTCTCCATCGTCGAACAGATCGCCGACGCCCACGGCTGGTCGGTCGGTATCGTCGAGAGCGAGGCCGGCGGCGCGCGCTTCGAGATCCGCGGCGTCGAGACCGACGCGTGACACCGAGCCACCCCCATCGCGACGGCGGCGCAGTCGCTCGCGGCGGTCAACCCACCGAGGCGCTCGCGGCTATCGCCCGGTGGCCGGCTGGTCGGCCGATTCCCGGCCGGCGTCGCCGGCGGCGGACGGGCCGCCGGTGACGGTAACCTCGCCCGATCCGTCGACCGCCACGTCGTAGCCGTAGTACGTGAACTCGACCTCGAACTCCCCGTCGCCCCGTCGCCCGGCCGTCTCGACCAGCCGTTCCAGCGCGCCGACGTCTATCACGTCGTAGAGCGGCTCGTCCAGTTGCAGCGGGTCGACGCCTTCCCGCGCCGCGATCTCCGTGCTTACCTTGGTGCTCAACATATCACCCATCACCGTGCGACCGTCCGACAGCGACCGGCTTAACCGTGGCGGTGCGTACGCAAGATTCTGTAGGGAGCGGCGATATATCTGCGGAATTCGCAGTTCCCTCCCCGGTCTGACCCGTGGGATCGACTGGCCGTCGCACGGACATGTTCGCGCGTCGACCGGTGGGCGTCAGCCGTCCGGGACCGCGTCGGCGCCGAAGTGGTCGAACGGCTGGACGTGGGTCGTGTTGACGATGTCGGAGCTGACGATCTCGATCCCCAGGCCGGTGATCGCCGCGAGGAGGTCGTCGACGGCGGCGGAGTCCGCGGCGACCGCCTCGACGTGGAGGTTCTCGGTCCCGGTCAACAGCTCGCGAACCCGGACGACGCCCGACAGCTCCAGTAGCTCCGCGGCCAGCGACGACCGGTCGGGGGGCGCCGCGCGACAGACGACGAAGACGTGCAGCTGGAAGCCCGCCCGCTCGTAGTCGATGTCGGGATGATACCCCCGGACCACGCCGGTCGACTCCAGGCGCTCGATCCGGTTCCTGACCGTGCTGGCCGAGACCCCCACCGCGTCCGCCATCTCGGCGGCCGTCGCCTCCCTGGCGTTCTCCTGCAGCGCGTGGAGGATCCCCCGGTCCACGTCGTCGAGGTCTCGGGCCATGGCTCCCGGTTGCGCTGCCGACGCGATAATCGTTCGGCCGGCGACCGCTCGGGAGGGGGAGCGAGCGCTCGCCTACAGCCCGAGCGCCGACCGGATCCCGTCGATCGGGCCGCCCCGGTCGAACAGTCGTTCCATCTCGTCGGCAGTGAGTTCGAAGTCGAAGACGTCGACGTTCGCCCGGACGTGCTCGGGATTCGAGGACATCGGGATCGCCGAGACCATCGGCTGCTGGACCAGCCAGCGGAGCGCGACCTGACTCGCGGTCTTGCCGTAGCGGTCGCCGATCTCGGCGAGAGCGCCGTCGTCGGCGAGGCCGCCGACGTCGAGCGGGCTGTAGGCGGTCAGCATCACGCCCTCCTCGACGCAAAAGCGCAGGAGGTCGTCGCGGCGCTTCCGGACGTGGTACTCGACCTGGTTGGTGAGGATCGGGGCCTCGGAGGCGTCCATCGCCTCGCGGGTCTGTTCGACCGAAAAGTTCGAGACGCCGACGTGGCGGACGAGGCCGTCGTCCCGGCAGTCGTTCATCGCCCGCAGCGTCTCGGCGTGGGGCACGTCGTCGTTGGGCGAGTGGACGAGCAGCAAGTCGACGTAGTCGGTGTCGAGGCGGTCGAGGCTCGCGCGGGTCGACGCGACGGCGTCGTCGTACGCGCGGTTGTCCCGCGAGAGCTTCGTCGTGACGAACAGCTCCTCGCGGTCGACCGGCGACTCGCGGACGGCCTCGCCGACCGCGGGCTCGCTCCCGTAGATCTGGGCGGTGTCGACGTGCCGGTAACCCGCGTCGAGCGCCGCCGAGACGGCGCGGCGGCGCTCCTCGTGGCCGTCCATCCGGGCGGTGCCGAATCCCAGTGCCGGCACGTCGACGCCTGCGGCCGTGACGTACTCCATACCCCGATATCGGCCGAAGCGGCGAAAAGATTTGGGCAGGTGTGCGCAGGCGCGCAGTCGGCGAGATTCCGCCCGGAACGTCGCCGAGCGGTCGCCGACAGGCCGGCGACGGCGCGGCCGCTGTGAGGTGTCGACCGCGGCGCGGTATCAGTCCCGGCGACCCCAGTCTGGCGCCGCGGCGAGGGCGTCGCGGGCCGCGGCCAGGTCGGCGTCGGCGGCGCCGTAGAACAGTTCGCGGCCGACCGGCGTCCGGACGCGGACGAGGACGGTGTGGTCGGTCACGTCGAAGACGGCCACCGCCCACGGTGTCGTGTGACAGCGCCACTCGCCAGCCAGCGTCGCGTCGGCCCCGCTCGTCACGCGGTCGCCCAGCTCCCAGCTGAGCCGCGTCGTCCGGTCCAGCGAGACGGGGACGGCGTCGGGGAGCCCGCCGTCGTCGCGCCCGGCCGCCCCGTCGCGAGCGCTCTGTGTCGACATACCACAGCCCACGACACTCTCCATCAAAAATCATCCGCTTCGTTCCCCGGTCGCGTTCGGCGGTCGGCAGCCCCCGACCCGTCGAGCGACCGCGCTCAGAGCACGCCGTACTCCTCGTAGACCTCGTCGATTGGCATCCCCTCCTCGATCTGCCGGCGTTCCTCCTGTTCCGACTCGTGGATCGCCTCGACGCGGAGGAGCACTTCGTCGACGACTTCGCGGGGGATCAACTGCGCGCCGTCGAAGTCGGCGAACACGAAGTCGCCGGGCCGGATCGTCACGTAATGGGAGAGGTGGCCCGGGACGTGGATCGGCTGGTCGACCTCGATGATCTCCCAGCCGCCGTGCCAGTTCGGGACCGTCCCCCGCGTGTAGACGGGGAACTCCTCCATCTCGCTTATATAGCGGGTGTCGCGGACGTTCCCCGCACAGAGCATCCCCCGGGCGCCGTGGGCCTTCGCCAGCGTGCAGGACATCTCGCCGAAATGGGCCGGCTGGGTGTCCCCGCCCGTGTCGAAACAGAGGACCGTCCCGTCGTCTTTCGCCTCGACGGTCCGCATCAGTTCCTTCTGGGGGTGGACGCCGTCGTTCTCTTCCTCCCACTTCTCCTCCAGGTACGCCTCGACCTCGTCGGTCTTGGGGTAGGTGTGCAGTTTCACCGGGAGCGCTCGCCCGGCGAGGGTCTGGCCGCGGTTGACGCCGAAGAAGTCCCGGTCGAAGACGAACCGGCGGACGCCGACGTTGTACAACGCGTCGGCGACGCTGCCGCCGTAGCCCGCCTCTTTGTACCGCTCGATGCGTTCCAGATCTGTGATGTCGAGCGTGCGCGGCTCCTCGTCCAGGTCGAAGTCGTACTCGGGCCCCATGCGCCTCGTTTGCACGCGGCGTCCGCTTGACTCTGTGGGTGGTCGAAACCCTCTCCGGAGGTTCGGGAGTCGAAGCCGCGGCGAGAACGGCAGCGCCGCGGGCGGCTGCGGCGAGCGGAGACGCCTCGTCCGTCACCACACTAAAGCGGACGGCAACCGACACACCGACCATGGAAGTCGTCAACGTCACCGCCGACGCCGAGACGTTCACGAGCAACGCCTACCTCGCGCTCGGCGAGTCGCCGACGCTGGTCGACGCGGGCGCGATGAGCGGCGTCGTCGACGTGATCGCCGAGTACACCGACGACCTCGACCGCGTGGTCCTCACCCACCAGCACGGCGACCACGTCTCGCAACTGGACGCCGTCCTCGACGCCTTCGACGCCGAGGTGTACGCCTACGCCGACCACCCGCGACGCACCGACGAACTCGCCGACGGCGACACCGTGACCGTCGGCGAGGAGACCTGCGAGGTCGTCTTCACGCCGGGCCACGCCGACGACCACGTCTCGCTGGTCTCGGACGCCTCGCTCTTTTCCGGCGACGTGGTCGTCCACGACGACGGCGCCTTCGACGACGGCAGCTTCGGCCGCACCGACATGGCCGGCCAGTCCCGCGAACGGCTCATCGAATCGATCGAGGACCTCCTGGAGCGGCTGCCGGAGAGCGTGAAGCACATGTACAGCGGCCACGGCGACGTCTTCGAGGGCGACGTGCGCGCGGTCGTCGAGCGGGCGCTCGGACGGGCCGAACGCCGCGAACCGAAGTACCCCGACGAGTGACGGTCCGGCCGCTCGACGAGCGATCGTACGAACGCGCCCCACCGGAAACGGTGGCGTCGCTGACGCGGCGAGAGGGAGAGAGCGAAAGAGAGAACGGCCGAGTTACGGAAATTCAAGGCGAAAGCCTCGCGCTTCAGCGCGGGGATGAAGCCAACCAATAGTATTCAACCACCGACTACGGCATAGACGGGGTTCCAACGCAATCGTTAAGCCATTCGGTCACAATAGTATACATAGATGGTAAAGAGTACCCGTCACGCGAAATACGAACTCTACTACCACATAGTGTTCGTGCCGAAATATCGGCGTTCGCACTTGACGGGGAAGACAAAGGAACGTCTCGAAACCATCTTTGCGGAAATCTGTGAGGACAAAGACCTCGAACTGGCCGAGTCCGAGGTCATGCCTGACCACGTACACCTATTCATCGGGAGTCCACCCAAGAACGCCCCCTCACTCATCGTCAACTGGGTCAAGGGCATCTCGGCGCGGAAGTACAATCAGCGGTACGACGACCGCGTGAAGTGGACTCGTTCCTACTATGTCGGGACAGCAGGAAGCACCTCGAAAGACGCTGTTGAACGATACATCGCTGAACAGGAAGGTGGCGACGAATGAAGCGAGTCAACACCTTCGAGGTGGTGCCACAGACCGAAAACGACAAAGAGTGCCTTCTACGGCTACTCGATGCGTCCGCCTCTCTGTGGAACGAACTGACCTACGAACGCCGTCAGAACTACTTCGGTGACGGCGACGTGTGGGACACTTCCGAATACCGTGGACGCTACAACGGCGTCGTCGGAAGCGCAACCGTCCAACAGGTCACACGCAAGAACAGCGAAGCGTGGCGGTCGTTCTTCGCCCTCAAAGAGAAAGGCGAGGGCGCTAACCCACCGTCGTACTGGGGCAACGAAGAGGACGGACACGAACTCCGTACCTATATTCGGTGCAACCAGTACACGATTCAGTGGGGCAAGCGGTCGCGTCTCGAAATCCCCGTCGGGCAAGAACTGAAAGACGAATACGGACTCGGCTACCACGAACGACTCCGCCTCGGAGTCCGAGGCAACCCGAAGTGGGACGGCGAACAAGGTCGTCTGGAACTTGAGTACGACGAGGTGAGCGACACGTTCAGGGCTTTTCAACCAGTCACCGTGCCTGATTCTCGACTGGATTCACCACTGGCTTCTCACGAAGCCGCCCTTGATGTTGGCGCAAACAATCTCGTTGCCTGTTCCACGACTACTGGTTCCCAGTACCTCTACGACGGTCGGGAGTTGTTCGGACGGTTCCGTGAAACGACTGACGAAATCGCCCGCCTACAGTCGAAACTACGTGAGAGACGCTATAGTTCCAAACGGATTCGACGGCTGTACCGACAGCGGACAAAACGCCGTGACCACGCACAGAACGCGCTAGTGCGCGACCTCGTTGAACGGCTGTACGAGGAGGGCGTATCGACGGTGTACGTGGGCGATTTGACCGATGTGCTGGAAACGCACTGGTCGGTCAGGGTGAACGAGAAGACGCACAACTTCTGGGCGTTCAAGAAGTTCATCCACCGTCTCGCGTGTGTCTGTGAGGAGTACGGAATCAGCCTTGAAGCCGAGTCAGAAGCGTGGACGAGTCAGACGTGTCCCAAATGTGGCGACCACGAGGAGACGGTTCGCCACGGGGATACGCTGACGTGTCCGTGTGGCTTCGAGGGGCACGCCGACCTCACGGCGTCAGAGACGTTCCTTCGAGAACACAGTGATACGGAAGTCAGGCCGATGGCACGGCCCGTGCGATTCGAGTGGGACGACCACGACTGGTCGGGGAAACCACACCCTCACGAAAGTCCCAAAGAAGTGCGCACAAACCCGCAAGTTGCCTCCGTGGAATCGGCATAGCCGAACCCCCAACGGAGGAATCCTCGCGCTTCAGCGCGGGGAGGATGTCAAGCGTTGCGGCGCTCTTTGCTCTTGCGGCGGAGATTCTTGTAGCCGCACTTGCGGCAGCTCTCGGCCTCGACGGAGTTGCGGGCGTTGCAGCGCATGCAGATCTGCTTCTCGAGCTCGCGTCGTTCCGCGGGTTCGAACTTGGGCATACCCGCCCTTCCTCGTCACCGCGTTTAAGCGTTGCTTCTCCGGACCGGTCGGACCACCGGGGTCCGGACGGTCGCGGCCCCCTGCCGGTTGAACCAGGGTTAACCGGGTTCCGTCCGAAGGGGCGGTATGAGCGACCTATACGACCGGATCGCGGATCTGCCCCTCGCGGTCGAGGGGTTCGACCTCGACCGCCACGAGATGGACACCTCCGCCGGGTTCACGCGCGTGACGACCGTCGTCGAACTGCGCGGCCCCGACGGCGCGGTCGGCCGCGGCGAGGGCGTGGCCTACGACACCGAGGACCACGATCGCCTGCGCGACGCCCACGAGCGCGGCGCTCTCGACTGGGCGTTCGCGGGGGAGTACACCTTCGACGGGTTCTCGACGGCGCTGGACGACGTAGATCTGTTCCCCGAGCCGCCCGAGCGCGAGGTGTCGCGCCACTACCGCCGGTGGGCCGTCGAGAGCGCGGCGCTGGACCTGGCACTGCGACAGGCCGACACCACCTTCGCCGCGGCGCTCGACCGGAGCTACGACCCGGTTCGGTTCGTCGTCTCGACGCGACTCGACACCGGCGGCGACCCCTCGGCCGAGCGGATCCACGAGTGGCTCGACGTCGACCCCGACATGGAGTTCAAGCTCGACCCGACCGACGCGTGGACGCCCGAGCTGATGGACGACCTGGCGGCGACCGACCGCGTGCGCATCCTCGACCTGAAGAGCTACTACGAGGGGACCGAGGTCGACACCGACGCCGACCCCGAGCGCTACCGGCAGGTCGCCGAGGCGTTCCCCGACGCCGTGCTGGAAGACGCGAAGTTCACCGACGAGACCCGGGCGATCCTCGACGGCGTGGCCGACCGACTCTCCTGGGACTACCCGGTCGTCGACGTGGAAAGCGTCGAGGCCCTGCCGATCGAGCCGGAGTGGCTCAACGTCAAGCCCTCGCGGTTCGGCACCGTTTCCGACCTGCTGGAGACGATCGAGTACTGCCTGGAGCGCGACATCGCGCTGTACGGCGGCGGCCAGTACGAACTCGGCGTCGGCCGCGAACACCTCCACGCCGTCGCGTCGGCGTTCTACCCCGATGGACCGAACGACATCGCGCCCAGCGCCTACCACAGCCCCGAGCCGCACGCGGACGTGCCGGCGAGTCCGCTGGACGCGCCCGCCGAGCCGGTCGGGCTGCGGTGGTCGCGGGAGTGAGGGCGTGAGCGCGGGAAGCCGCGGGCACGGTCGCTGGCGGCCCGCTCGCCCGGTTACTCCGAGACCCCTTCGACGCGGACGACCTCGGCCTCTACGTCCTCGGTGACGGCGCCCCAGCCGCCGACCTCGACGTCGCCTTCGACGGTATCGAGGACGATAGAGACGGTGCCGCCGAGTTCGTCGTAGGAGGGGTCGGCGACGGTACCGTTGTCGGGGCCGAAGCGAATGTCGACCAACTCGCCGCGGATCTGAACGGGGTCTCCGGTGTCGGTGTCGCGCCCGCGGACGACGACGGTGACGGTCGCGCCCTCGCTCCAGCAGACGGCGGCGTGGCGGACGAACTCCTCGATGCTGATGTAGGCCGTCTCGTCGGGCTCGGCGACGTGTACCTGCTCTGCGGGGACCCACCCGCAGGTGAGAAACGACCAGTGAAAGAGGAAGGTCAGCAGGTCGTCGCCGACCTGGACGCCGTACTCCTCGTCGGCGTGGACGTTCGGCGAGAGGAAGCCCTGCCGGCGGTCGACGACGGTGAGGAAGGAGCCGGGCGAGTGGGAGTGTCGGACTTCGGTGATGGGGCTGTCGGCGAGCGTCTCGGCGGACACGTCGGTGTCGGAGATGGGGCCGTTGACCGACGCGTGGACGACGACGCCGCGCTCGGCGGCGGCCGCCAGCGCGGGCCGGAGTTCGGCGAACTGCGCGGCGCTCCCGCCGAACTCGACGGACACCGCGGCGTCCTCGATGGCGACGCGGGCGTTCTCGACGACGGTCCGCCGGCGCTTGACGACGCTGACGCGGTGTTCGCTGGGGTCGGGCCGCTCCCAGCGGTCCTCGATCTCGTCGGCGGCGTCGGCCAGCAGCTCCCCCGTCGAGCGCAGTTCGTCGAGCACGTCGCCGGGTTCGTCCGCACGGGCGTGCAGGCGGTCCCCCTCGACGGTCTCGACGAACCCGCGGTCCTCCAGCGTCCGCACCACGTCGTACACCTGCGAGGTGGGCACGCCGGCCCGCTCGGCCACGTCGACGACCGGCGCCGTCCCCTGGTCCAGCAGTCCGAGGTACACGGCCGACTGGTACTCCGTCAGGCCCGCGCGCTCCAGCGCCTCGCGGAGTCGATCCGTCTCCATGCCGAACCGTGCTCCCCGCCCGAGTAAAGCGTTGCCCTGGCGTCCGGGTCGTCCCCGCGCGGTCCCGCGGCGAGCGGGGCCGCCGCTCGGCCTCGACGAGTTGACCGAGACCGAGCGCCGGCGAGGTGCTTGCTCGACGAGACGGTCTCGTACGCCCGGACGGGTCCGCTATCGACCACGCCGCCCCGCTGCCCCTCGCGCTGGCGCGGTTCGCTCTCGAACCGGCCGCGAGTGTCGAGTACCGCCGTCGAACCGGGCGCTCACTCCGTCTGGACGACCCCGAGAGCAGCCTCCAAATATCATCCGACAGTGAAAAGTATTACAAGCGGGGCATTCGCCCGTGCTGACATGGTTGGGAACCACCGACCGAGGGTAACGGGGCATCGACGGGGGCTGCGCGCCGCTGAGGTGGACCGATGACGGACGACGGGTCCGCCGAAGCGGGCGAGTCCGACGAGAGCGGTCAGGTCGAGGAACCGACCGACGGGGAGTCGATCGAGGGCCAGTCCACCGGCGGACAGTCCGTCGCGGACCAGTCCACGGGCGGTCAGTCCACGGGAGAACAGTCCGCGAACGGAACGTCTCCCGACGGCGACTCGACCGAGGAGGCGTCCGGGCAGTCGACTGGTGGTCAGTCCACGGGCGGGCAGTCGACTGGTGGTCAGTCCACGGGCGGGCAGTCGGCCGGTGGCCAGTCCACGGGCGGACAGTCGACTGGTGGTCAGTCCACGGGCGGGCAGTCGGCCGGTGGTCAGTCCACGGGCGGGCAGTCGGCCGGTGGACAGGCCGGGACCGGACGGACCGACGGGCAATCCGGGGGACGGACGGGCGGTCAGGCGGGTGGACAGTCCGCCGGGCGAGCCGCGAGCACGCAGCCGAGCGGCGAGATGACCGGACCCGCGGCGGGCGGGACGGACCTGGAGCCGAACGTCGCGGCGGCGATCGCGTACCTGTTCGCGCCGCTGACGGGGGTCGTCATGCTGCTGGTCGAGGGCGACGAGGACGACTTCGTGCGCTTTCACTCGATCCAGAGCATCGGCTTCGGCGCGGTCGCCATCGCCGCGTGGGTCGCCGTCGGCATCGTCATGGGGATACTCACGGCGATACCGGTCGTCGGCGACATCTTCGCGTTCCTGGTGTTGCCGCTGAACGGCCTCGTCGGCCTCGGCGCGTTCGC
Source organism: Halosimplex rubrum (assembly GCF_013415885.1). NCBI lineage: Archaea > Methanobacteriati > Methanobacteriota > Halobacteria > Halobacteriales > Haloarculaceae > Halosimplex > Halosimplex rubrum. The sequence continues at coordinate 102,583 of NZ_CP058910.1, read as the reverse complement.
CGTCTGGCTGTTGCTGGTCTTCAAGGCCTACCAGGGCGAGCGCTACGGCCTGCCGGTACTGGGCCCGATCGCCGCGTCGAACTGAACCGACGCCCGGTCCTCCGGGTTCTCGCCGCTACACGCGAGCGGCGGCGCCGGACGGCCGGTTCGACGGATTCTACGCCTCGTCCTCGTCGGCGAGGTAGTCGTCCTGCACGGCGAGTACCTCCGTCGAGTCGGTGCAGTCGGCGTACCGGCGCAGGGGTTCCTCGTTGAGTTCGAGGAAGGTGTGACCCCACGAGAACCGGTCGAGGATCTCCGCGGCCCGCTCGCGCTCGCCGAGGATGCACAGGGCGCCGGCGAACGCCTCGACGGTGTTCAACTGGAAGGCGGTCCCATAGTTGACCGGATTGGCGGCGACGAGGAAGGGCAGCGAGCGGTGGACGCCCTCCAGGTCGAAGGCCTCGCGCTCGGCGGTCTCCCACGAGCAGTCGAGCGCGACGAGGCGGTCGCGGCGCGCACCGGAAGACGAGCGGCGCTCGTCTTCCGAGCCGTGCGTCGCTCCGCTCCGCAGGACGCCCGTCCCCTCGCGGTCGGCGGGCGAGAGCGCCCGGTCGGCGAAGGGGTTGAGGACGATCCCCGGCGGCGTCGCCCGCGTCGAGCGGTGCAACTCGGCGTCGTCGAACTTCGCGAGCCGGCGGGCCGAGCACTTCTCGGGGTCGTCGTCGCCCTCGTAGCGGACGTGTAACTCCACGGCAGGGGTACTCCCCGCGGTGACAAAAGCCGCTCGGAGCGGACCCGCCCCGAACGCGTGCCGATCCGGCGTATACAGCGCGTGAAAACGCTGGGAAGGTCTAAATACGATAACTTAGTTGTCTGTATCAATGCTTTCGGAGGGTGTGGCGGCGCCAGCGGTCGACCTGCCGGCGTACGTCGACGGCGAGCGCCGACGGGTCGATCTCGACGAGTACCTGGGGGAGGGGATCGTCGTCCTCGCGTTCTACCCGGCGGATTTCAACCCCGCCTGCACGATGCAGGAGTCGGACCTGGGCGATCTGGATCTGTTCACGATGCAGAAGGACGTGTCGGTGTTCGGGGTCTCGCCGGACAGCACCTACAGCCACGAGGCGTTCGCCGAGCGCTACGGGCTGCACGTCCCGCTGTTGAGCGACCGCGAGGGCGAAGCCGCGGAGGCCTACGGCGTGGCCACCGAGAACGAGGTCGGCGAGCGCCTCGTCCGACGGGCCGTCTTCGTCGTCGACCACCGGGGCACCGTCGAGTACGCCCGGGCGGCCGACGACCTCGAGACGCCGCTCGACGTGGCGCCCGTCAAGGAGGCCGTGGGAAGTATCGGCGGCGACGACACCGCGCTGGAGCGCTACCGCGTCGGCCACGACCACTACGCCGAGGGTCGCCGGGCGTTTCGGGCGGCGATGGCCGACTACGAGGACCGCGAGTGGATGGACGCACGCAGCGGGTTCGAGGAGGCCGAACCAGCGTTCACCGCCGCCGCCGACCACTTCGACACGGCCGTGCGGTTCGCCGAGACCGCCGACTTCGAGACGGTCGTCGACCGCACCGAGGAGAAGGCCGACACGCTCGCCCACGCGACCAGCTGGCTGGCCGACTCCGCCGACGCGCTCGCCAGCGGCCGGGGCAAGCAGGGCGCGCAGTACCGCGAGGACGCCCAGCGCCTGCTCGACGCCGCCACCGACCTCTCCGAGCCGCCCGGACCCGACGCCTTCCGACTGACCGCCGACGGCGTCGAACTCGGCGACTCGGTCGTCGTCGACCACGGGGAAGCGGAGGGCTACGACTGGCGGGCCGACGACGCCGGCGGCGTCGACACCGGACTGGCCGTCGACGACGCCGACCTGGACGCCGCCGTCGCCGGCGAGGCCGACGACTACGAACCGACCGACGAACCCGACACCGTCGAGGGCGACCTGGAGATGGACTTAGACGCCGTCGACGCCGCCGACGAAGCGGACGACGACACCGCCACCGAGGAGTCGAGCGTCGAGGGCGACACCGTCGAGGGCGACCTGGAGATGGACATGGACGCCGTCGACGCCGCCGACGAGGCCGGGTCTGAGAGTGCGACGGACGGACCCGCGGGGGCGACGGCGGACACCACGCCCGCCGCCGGCGACGACTCGGCGGACGACCCGGAGGCGGCGGCTGCGGACCCCGAAGGCGAAGACGGCGACGCGGCCGTCGAGGAACTCGACCTGGCCGACCCGACCGAGGGCGACGACGAAGACGAGGCCGAGGACGAACGGGCGAACTGGGACATTCCAGGGCGATAGGTGGCGGGTCGCGGGTCCGGCGGATCCGGCGAACCCGCGACCGCCGCGTTCTTTTCGGAGCCTCGCCAAGCGCAGGCATGACCGACGGCGCCGAGCGGGCGCGGGCGTACTACCGGGTGCTCGACGAGGCCGACTACGACCGGCTGGCCGACCTGCTGGCCGAGGGGTTCGTCCACGACCGGCCGGACCGGACCATCGACGGTCGCGACCGCTTCGTCGAGTTCATGCGCGAGGAGCGCCCGCAGACCGACACTACTCACCGCGTCGAAGCGGTGTTCGGGGGTCGAACCGATGGGGACGGGCGAGAGGGCGACGACGAGGCCGACGGGGGCGTCGCCGTCCAGGGGCGACTGCTCGCCGCCGACGACTCGGTGATCACCGGCTTCGTCGACGTGTTCTCGGTGTGCGAGGCCGGGATCGAGCGGATCGAAACGTACACCGACTGAGCGCGACGTCCGGTGTCACGGACTCCTGGCGTCCCTCGGTCACTCCTTCTCGCCGGCCCCGACGGCGCTCTCGCCGACGGGTTCGTGGCCCTCGATGAGTTCCTGGCCGTTCATGTACGGCCGTAGCGCCTCGGGGACGGTGACGGTGCCGTCGTCGTTCTGGTAGTACTCCATGATCGCGACCATGACTCGCGGGACCGCCACGCCGCTCCCGTTGAGCGTGTGGAGGTACTCCGCCGACTCGTGGCGCTCGGGCCGATACCGCAGGCCCGCACGCCGGGCCTGGAAGTCCTCGAAGTTCGAGACGGACGATACTTCGAGCCAGCGACCGCCCACGTCGGGACCGCCCTCCATGTCGTCGCCGGGCGCCCACACCTCGATGTCGTACTTCTTGGCCTGGGTGAAGCCCATGTCGCCGGTACACATGTCCAGCACCCGGTAGGGAAGGCCGAGCCGCCGGAGGACTTCCTCGGCTTCGCCGAGCAGCCCCTCCAGCCGGTCGTAGCTCTCCTCCGGGCGGACGAAGTTGACGAGTTCGACCTTGTTGAACTGGTGGACGCGGACGTAGCCCCGCGTCTCGGTGCCGTGCTCGCCGGCCTCGCGGCGGAAATTGGGGGAGAAGGCCTGGTGCTTCAGCGGGAGGTCGTCGTCGAGCAGGATCTCGTCGCGGTACATGTTCGTGACCGGTACCTCGGCGGTGGGGAGCAGCCACAGGTCGTCGTCGTCGTAGTCGTCCTCCTGGCGGGCTTCCACGCGGTAGGCGTCCTCGGCGAACTTGGGGAGCTGGCCGGTCCCGCGCATCGACGCCGAGTTGACGGGGATCGGCGGCGCGACCTCGACGTAGTCCTGCTCCTCGTGGACGTCGAGGAAGAACTGGATCAGCGCCCGCTCCAGTTTCGCGCCGTCGCCCTTGACGAACTGGAAGCCGCCGCCCGACACCTTCGCGCCGCGCTCGAAGTCGAGGACGTCGAGGTCCTCGCCCAGGTCGTAGTGCGGGGTCACGTCGTCCGGGTCGACCCGCAGGTCGTCGAACCCCTCGCGGTAGCGCTCGATATTGTCGCTCTCGTCTTCGCCCGTGGGGACCGAGTCGTGGGGGACGTTCGGGATCTCCAGAAGGCGCTCCTCCAGTTCCGCCTGCAGCTCGTCCGCCCGGTCCTCGACCTCCTGCAGTTCGTCTTTGAGCTCCTGGGAGCGCTCGATGGCTTCCTGGGCTTCCTCCTCGTTGCCCTCCTGTTTGAGTTCGCCGATGGTCGAGGAGACCTCGTTGCGCTCGTGGCGGAGGCCGTCGCCGCGGGACTTGAGTTCGCGCCACTCCTCGTCGATCTCGAGGATCTCGTCCAGGTCGACGCCCGTGACGCCCTTGCGCTCGATGGCGTCGCGGACCCGTTCGGGGTTCTCCCGAACGAACTGCCTGCTTAGCATGGTCGGCGGTTCTCGATGGAGGGAAGTAGGCGTGTCGGTCCGATGTGAATACGTGACGATCGGGGATGTGAGAGAAGTCGACACGGCACACGCTACTGCGACGCCCGATCGAACTGGACCGCAGAACAGCGTGAAAGCCCCGACCCGTTCGACTCGGGCGACTCGCTGTGCGCTTCACTCGCTCCGCTCGTTCCAGTGCTTGCTTCGTCGGCCGTCGTCGAACGGGTCGCCCCTTTCATTGAGCGAGCGGGGGCTTTCACGCTGTTCACGGCCGTGGTCGAGTTCGCGGTCGGGGGATTCGCAGTAACAACCGGTACATCTCGGAGCGACATCCGTTTGTGCGCAGAGACGTAGGTACGAACACATGAACGAGCCGTCGACGATGGAACTTCCGGACGGCCGAACGCTCGCCTACGCCGAGTACGGCGACCCCGCGGGGACGCCCGTCTTCGCCTTCCACGGCGTCATCGGGTCGCGGCTGATGTGGTCGCTGTGCGACGACGCGGCCGCCGAACGGGGGATCCGCCTCGTCGCCCCCGATAGACCGGGCTTCGGCGCCTCCGAGTTCCAGCGCGACCGCCGGCTGCTCGACTGGCCGACCGACGTGTGCGCGCTGGCCGACTCGCTGGGCGTCGACCGCTTCGGCGTGACGGGCTTCTCCGGCGGCGGCCCGCACGCGATGGCCTGCGCCCACGCGGTGCCCGAGCGCGTTCGGGGGGTGTCGCTGGTGAGTACGGTGACGCCGCCAGAGACGCGGGACCGAGCGGACCCGTTCAACGAGGCGGTGCTGTCGGCGACGCGGTTCGTGCCGGGCTTCTCCCAGGCGGCGTTCGCCTCCTCGGCGTGGCTGGCCGACAACGCCTGGCCGCAGTTCCGCACGGCGCTGAAAGTCGGGTCACCGCCCGAGGACCGAGCGGTCTTCGACGGCCCGGCGGGCGAGACGCTGTTCGCCGACGGCGCCGAGGCGTTCCGCAACGGCTCCCGGGGGCCGGCCCACGACCTGCCGCTGGTGGGCGACGACTGGGGGTTCGACGCCCGCGGCTGTCCCCACGAGGTTGACCTCTGGCACGGTCGTGCCGACGCGACGGTCGGTCCCGACCTCGCGCGGACGTTCGGCGACCTGCTCCCCGCCGCCGACCTCTACCTCGGCGACGGCGCTCACTACTCGACGTACGTGGACAACCGCGGCGCGATCCTCGACGCCGCGGCGGGCTGACGGCGCGACTGCGGCGGACCCCAGGGCCGCGAGGGACTCCCCGCCGGCACGGCGGGTTCGCGGAACGAACCGGGTACCCTCGTCGAGGTCGACACCCACATTTATGCGCGGGTCGGGCGTCGGTTCACGTGTGAGCGAACCAGACAGAGAGACCGATCTGGGATTCGGCCAGGCGGTCTTCGACGACGAGGGGAACCGACTGGGGACCGTTCGCGGGTTCGACGAGCACGGCTTCTACGTGACGACCGAGGAGGGGATCGCCGGCATGGGCCAACACCTCTCGACCACCGCCGACAGCGGCGAGGCCGAGCTGATGTGGCGCTGCTGGGACTGCGGTGAGATGGGCGACATCGAGGAGATCCCCGAGACCTGCCCCGCCTGCGGCGCCGAGCGCGAGAGCATCTACTACTGGGCCGAGGACTGAGGCGGCCGTGCGCGCCCTCGTCTTCGGCGCCGGTAGCCTCGGGAGCCTCCTCGGGGGACTGCTCGCGCGCGCCCACGACGTGACGCTGGTCGGTCGCGACCCCCACGTCGAGCGGGTCCGCGCCGAGGGGCTCCGGATCGCCGGCGAGGTCTCGGCGCGCGTCGCGCCGGCGGCGACGACGACGGTACCCGCCGAGCGGTTCGACCTGGCCCTCGTCGCCGTGAAGGCCTTCGACACGCCGGCCGCCGCCGAGGCGCTCGGTGGCGCCGACCTCGACGCGGTCCTCTCCGTCCAGAACGGGCTGGGCAACGAGGCGGTGCTGGCCGAGGCGCTCGACGCGCCGGTGCTCGCGGGCACCTGCACCTACGGCGCGCGCCTGACCGAACCGGGCGCCGTCGAGTGTACCGGCCGCGGCGAGGTGGCGCTGGGCCCGCCCGACGGTGGGGAGTCGCCGGTCGCCGACCGCGTGGGACCGGCCATGCGCGCGGCCGGCGTCGAGACGACCGTCGCCGCCGACATGCCCCGACGGTGCTGGGAGAAGCTGGCCGTCAACGCGGGGATCAACGCGGTGACCGCGCTCGCGCGCGTCGAGAACGGCGCGCTGGTCGACGGGCCGGCGGGCGAGCCGGCTCGCCGCGCGGCGAGGGAAGCCGCGCGCGTCGCGCGCGAGCGGGGGATCGACCTGTCCGACGACGCCGCGGTCGAGGCGGTCGAGCGCGTGGCGGCGGCGACGAGCGCAAACCGGTCGTCGATGCTGCAGGACGTCGACGCCGGCGGGCGGACGGAGGTCGACGCGATCAACGGCGCGGTCGTCGACCGGGCCGAGGCGGCGGTGCCGGCCAACGAGACGCTGACGGCACTGGTCCGGGGCTGGGAGCGCGAGCGCGGCCTTCGGGAGGACGAGGAGGGGTGATCGGGGAGCCGGTCAGTTGCCGACGGCGAGCGCCCGCGGTTCGACGGCGCTCGCGTTCCCGCTCGACTGGTCGGGCGTCCGGTCGCTGAAGAAGACCGTCTCGCTGCCGTAGACCCGCAGACGGTAGGTGTCGGCGTCGTACCCCTCCAGCCCGGGCGCCAGGTCCTCTTCCAGGGAGTTCGGCGCGATGACGACCAGTGGATCGATATCGCCGTCCTGGAGTCGCTGAACGGCGATTCCCTCGTCCTGAATGCAGTCGCCGGTGGCGCCGTAGGCGTCGACGTACCACTGTAAGGGGAGCGTCTCGCTGATGCTGGAACAGCGTGGTTCGATCCCGCCGTCCCGCGGGGTGTTGCGGACGTAACTGTTTCCGACGAAGAGCACGTCGGGACCCTGGTGGTCGGCGGCGTGGTCCTCCAGCACCGCCATCGACGGGCGGAAGTCGTCGGCCGGCTGGGCGTACTGGACGAGTTCGTTCCCGTCGCTGGTGTCGTTCATGTAGACGAACCAGCCCGCGGAGCCGGCCATGTAGCCGGCGATCAACACGAGGGCGAACGCGGTGATGCCGAACCTGACCGAACCGGTGTGGACGGAGTCGCGGGCGCGGTCGACGACCAGCGCGATGCCGACGCCGGCGGGGATCGCCAGCGGGACGAGCGCGTTGACGGCGATCCAGGCGTTGGCGATGTCGGTCCCGAGCGGGTAGCCGACGACGGAGACGAAGCCCCAGTAGGCACAGAAGAGGACGACGCCGCGCGAGCGGACGCGACCCCACCGCTCGGCGAGGAAGCCGACGACGGCCATCAGGGTGAGCGCCAGCGCCGACTGGGCCATCGCGTGGACCTCCTGCCCGAGGAAGCAGAGGTAGGCGTCGACGACGTTCTCCTTGCGGCAGCCGGCGTCGGTCGTCCCGCCGAACCAGTAGCTGTACCCCTCGACCACGTCGTCGAGCGTCCGGTCGAAGAGATCGGGGAACAGCGTCGGGTTGGTGACCGCCTGCCAGAAGCCGACGGCCTCGGTGCCCGGCGACCGCGGGGCGTAGAAGTACAGCGTGACCGCCAGGAACAGGACGACCGCGACCGCGCCGTGCCACAGGAAGTCGGCGACGTAGTCCCCGAGCGGTCGGGTGCGAGCGTCGAGACGCTCGCGCGCCCACTCGAAGCCCGAGCGGTCGCCGCCGGTCCGGAACAGCGCCTGGTCGAGCAGCAGGGCGCTCGCGCCGAGCCACACGAGCAGGTACACCGCGGCGTTCTCCTTTGCGGTGAACGCCAGCGCGACGAAGACGACGGCCCCGTAGACGTACCACACCGAGTACTCGTCGTAAGCGCGCACGAGCAGACCGAAGGCGACGAACGCGAACGCCGTGGCCAGCAGCGTGCTCCGGAAGAAACGGGAGTAGTACAGCAGCAGCGGGCTAAAGGCGAGGAAGAAGGCGGTCCCGATCACCTCGTCGCCGTCGAGGTGCTCGCGGAACAGGAGCGCCGCGAGCGGGAGGAAGGCACCGACGAGCGCCACGAACAGCCGCATGGTGAAGTCGTTGGCGCCCAGCGCGTCGAAGAGGAACTTGTTGACGTGCTGGACGAGCGGGCCGTGGATGATGTAGCGGTACTCGAACTGGCCGGTCTCGAGGAAGTAACTCGACCACCAGGCCACTCGCCCCTCGTCGTAGTGGGCGACGCGCGCGCCGAGGAGGGCGAGGCGAGCGAGCAGACCGCCGGCGACGACGGCGAGGACCCAGCGGGTCGTCCGGTCGATGCCGTCGAACCGGCCGGTCGATCCGGTGGGGTCCGGCGGGTCTCGGTCGCTCGCTGTGGGTTCGTCGGCGGGGTCGGCCGAGTCACCGTCGACGCCTGTCTCGGGTCCAGCGGACTCCCCCGTGTCGCCGGACCCGGCGGCGTCGGACTCGGGATCGGAGCGGCTCATGTCCGCCGTGTCGCCCCCTCACGATTTCAACGCTTGGATCTCTAACGGGTCACTCCTCGTCGTCGTCGGACGACTTCGCGACCGCGCCGACCGTCTTGTCGACGGCCTCGCCGGCCAGGTCGTCCGGCGTCGTGACGTACTCCTCGATGGCGACCATCAGCGCGGCGACGACGAGCAGGCCCCCGCCGACGGTCGTCTGGCCCCGGGCCAGCAGGAACTCCAGTCCCAGCAGCGCGACCGGGATCGCGAACACCAGCGTCGTCCCCAGCCCGACCATCCCGAGGATACTCCGCGCCATGCACCCCGGTACCGCCCCGACCGGCAAAAGCCCCCCGTCTCCGAGCGCCCGAGGCGAAATCGGAGTGGAACATCACACATTCGGGAACGGTAACTCTTTTGCGACGATCGTCCCAAGCCTCGGGTATGTTCACCGGTATCGTCGAGGAGACGGGCGAGATCGTTGAGGTAGAGGACAGCGACGCCGGTCGGCGGCTCCGGATCGCGACGACGTTCGAGGACCTGACGGGCGGCCAGAGCGTCAGCGTCGACGGGGCGTGTCTCACCGTCGAGGAGCACGCCGACGGGGAGTGGCTCTCGGTGTTCCTGGCCGCCGAGACCCTCGAACGGACGACCTTCGACTCGGCGAGCGAGGGGCAGGAAGTCAACCTCGAACGGGCGCTGGCCGCCGACGAGCGCTTCGACGGCCACGTCGTCCAGGGCCACGTCGACGGCACCACGGAGATCGTCGACATCGAGCGGGTGGGCGAGGGTCCCGCGAGCGGAGCGAGTGGGACCTCGTCGGGCGACGCGTCGTCCGACGGTGACTGGGCGTACACCTTCGAACTCCCCGCAGGACTCGAACAGTACGTCGTCGAGAAAGGGTCGGTCGCGCTGGACGGGATCAGCCTGACCGTCGCTACGCTCGACGACGCCGGCGGGACGTTCTCGGTGGCGATCATCCCGACGACCTACCACGAGACGACGCTCTCGGCGAAGGAACCCGGCGACCGCGTCCACGTCGAGGTGGACGTGTTCGCCAAGTACGTCGAGCGGATGCTCGGGATGGCCGACCGGGACGCCGAGGCCGGCGCCGACGTGGCTGCCGTGCGCGAGGCCCTCGGGGAGTACCGGTAGCCGGGCGGCCCGTCCCGAGCGTGGCGAGCCGCCCCCTCGAACCCGTTGTGGTCCCACCGAACTCCCGAAAAGCGCCGCGTGAACCGGTGTTCGTGTCTGCCTGTCGAAGATTTCATTACCGGCGCTTCCCTGTGCTCCCGGTGGATCGACTCCCAGGAGTTACAGACAGGACAACATGTGTGTCAACACTTGTGCGGTCGATAGTCGCGAGATACGGAGAGACCGGACGGGGAGCGACGCGTGACCGGACCGTCGCTCACTCGCCGGCACCTGCTGAAGACGACGGCCGCCGGGGCCGCGGCGGGCGCGCTGGGGCGGCCGGCCGCGGCGCAGCAGGCCGACGACCGACTGGTCTGGCACTTCGAAACCGGCGACACGATCTATACGAGCCCGACGATCGTGGACGGGACCGTCTTCGTCACCGACGGCGACGGCTGGCTGTACGCCATCGACGCGGCGACCGGCGAACAGGAGTGGAAGAACAAGATCGGGAACGTACTCCAGTCCACTCCGACGGTGGCCAGTGGGCTCGTCTTCGTCGGAGCGGGCGACGCCGAGGTGTCCGCGCTGGACGCGGAGACCGGCGAGGAGGTGTGGAGCACCAAAGTCGAGTGGACGTTCGACTCGGCGCCGACGGTCGCGGACGGCACCGTCTTCGCCGCGAACAGCCACGAGCGCGTCGTCGCCCTGGACGCGGCGACGGGCGAGGAGGAGTGGGAGGTCGAGACGGGCGACAGATCCGGTAGTTCGTCCCCGACGGTGGTCGACGGGCGGCTGTTCGTCGGCAACGATGACGGTAGACTGTACGCCCTGGACGCGGAGACCGGCGAGGAGCTGTGGACCTTCGAGACCCTCGGGGAAACCACGGCCTCGTCGCCGACGGTCGCGGACGGCACCGTCTTCATCGGGAGTCAGAATACCGCCCTGCACGCCGTGGACGCGGAGACAGGTGAAGCGGAGTGGTTCTACGGCACCGGGGACGAGATCTTCTCGTCGCCGACGGTCGCGGACGGCACCGTCTACGTCGGGAGTAGCGACGACAGCCTCTACGCGATCGACGCGGAGACCGGCGAGAAAGCGTGGAGCTTCGAAACCGGGGAGAGCGTCAACTCGGCGCCGACGGTGGCGGACGACACCGTCTTCTTCGGAAGTTACGACGAACACGTGTACGCGGTCGACGCGGAGACCGGCGAGGAGGCCTGGCGGTTCAGAATCGACGACAAAATACGGGGAGGGCCGACGGTGGTCGACGGCACGCTCTTCGTCGGGGGCAGCGACGGCCACGTGTACGCGCTGGACGCCGGTGTCGACGGGTCGAGCGACGGCTCCCGGGTGCGCCTGGGCACGCTGGGCCACCACGACTCGTGGGCGAACAAACAGGCCGAAGCGATAGAGCGCGACGACGGGGGCGCGGTCCCCGTCGTCGGTCCGGGATTCGGCGCCGGCGGCGCACTGGCCGCTCTGGCGGGGACCGGGTATCTGCTGGGGCGTCGCCGCTCGACGACCGACGGCGAGTGACACTCAGCCGTCGAATTCCGTCATGTCGGCCCGCTCGCCGTCCGGCGCCTCGTCGGTGGCCTCGTGGTAGGCTTTCCGGTACCGGGAGATCTTCCGGATCAGCAGGAGTCCGAAGATCCCGTCGTAGAGGATGATGAACCCGAAGAAGGCGACGAACCACGGGATCCCGGTGACGCCAGCGACGAGGCCGGGGAGGAAGCCCGACAGCGTGTTGTACAGCGCGTGGACGAGCGTGGCGATCAGCAGTCCCTTGACGACGATGGGGCCGGCCCGGTCGCGGTTGAACTTCGCCAGGCCGAGGTAGTAGCCGGCGAACGCGGAGTAGATGACGTGGCCCGGCCCCGCGAGTGCGCGGACGGCCGTGATGCCGGTCCCGGTCACGACGAGGTTGAAGGTGTCGGCGATGCCCTCGGTCTGGCCGGCGATGTAGATGGCGTTCTCGATGGTCGCGAAGCCGAGCCCCGCCATCGCGCCGTAGACCGCGCCGTCGACGACCGCGTCGAACTCGGGTTTGCGGTAGGCGTACAGCCGGACAGCCAACAGCTTGACGGTCTCTTCGACCGGCCCGACGACGAGGAAGAAGTAGAGGATCTGGGTGCCCCAGAACAGCAGCCCCAGGCTCTCCAGCGAGACGCTGACGACCGTGTTCACCACGCCTGCGAAGCCGGCGAACAGCACGCCCAGCAGGAACGTCCCGACGAGCAGCTCCAGCGGCTCGGAGCTGGTCACGTCGGCGTACCAGACGTACGCCGCCAGGCCCAGCGCCGGCACCGCCGACAGCAGCGTGAAGGTCCCGACGATCGGGTCCGCGAGCGCCCCGAGGCCGCCGAGGACCACCTGCGCACCGAGGATGACCAGCGCCAACACCACGACGAACAGCCGCAGCGCCGACACGCCGGTCCCGTACACGAACACCGACAGCTTGTCCAGCAGTGACCGCGGCTCCCACGTCGACACCTCGTATAGGTCGCGCTCGCCGTCGGCGCGCGCCTCGACCGGGTCCCGGCTCTCTGACATGGGTCGACTGTCGGCCTCGCTACCCCTAACAGTTTGGCCCTACCGACCGGTGAACCGGCGCTGTGCCCCTCGCCCCATTGCGACCTTATATTCTCTAGGTGTAGTCTAACACACCATACGCCATTGAGGGGTACGGTTATCAGTGCGAATCTGGGAGTGGCAGGCGATGACACGAGTCAGTTCCAGCCGCGGGATGCTCTACTCGGCCCCGCCGGGCGAGGACACAGAGGAAGAGCCGACGGCCGAGGAGTCGGCCGACGACTGAATCGGGCGCGCCGTCCGGCCCCGACCTGAATCGCCAGCGCGCAACGCCTGCGGAGAGCGAGAGGTTTTTCGCCGCACGTTCGATAGAGGTGGTATGACCATCAGGGCGGGCGTCGTCGCCGTGCAGGGCGACGTGAGCGAACACGCCGACGCCATCCGACGAGCCGCCGCCAGCCACGGCGACGAGGCCGAAGTCGTCGAGATCCGTCACTCCGGCGTCGTCCCCGACTGCGACATCCTCCTGTTGCCGGGCGGCGAGTCGACGGCCATCTCCCGACACCTCCACCGCGAGGGGATCGCCTCCGAAATCGAGGCCCACGTCGCCGACGGCAAGCCCGTGTTGGCGACCTGTGCCGGCCTCATCGTCGCCTCGACCGACCCCAACGACGACCGCGTGGACTCGCTCGGCCTCGTGGACGTGACCGTCGAGCGCAACGCCTTCGGCCGCCAGGCCGACAGCTTCGAGGCGCCGCTGGACGTGACGGGCCTCGACGAGCCGTTCCCCGCCGTGTTCATCCGCGCGCCCGTCATCGATTCGGTCGGCGACGTGGAGGTGCTGGCCGAGTGGGACGGCCGCGCCGTCGCCGTCCGCGACGGCCCCGTGGTGGCGACTTCGTTCCATCCGGAGTTGACCGACGACGCGCGGATTCACGACCTGGCGTTTTTTCAGAGCGAGGTCGCGACCACAGGGAGCGACCTCGGATAAGCGAGCGGGGAGTGTAACGACCCGCGAGCAGGGCGAGGACGACCGAAGGGAGTCCTCGAAGGGCGAACGGTGAGCGAAGCGAGCCGTGAGCAGCGCGGTCGCGACCACAGGGAGCGACCTCGGATAAGCGAGCGGGACCACGTCACCGTTCTCAGGTTGTGACAATCCCGGCCGGTGGTTTATCTCCGGAGCGCCTCCGTTCACACGAGGGTAACACGATGATCGATACGACGACACACCTGCTCCAGCACGGACCGCACCACGGGCCGAACGGCGGAGCGATGGGAGCCGGCGGCTGGATGGGACTCGGGATCCCCTGGGGACTGCTGTGGGTGGTCCTCTCGGTCGCGCTGTTCGCCGTCGCCGTGTACCTGCTCGCGACGCGGGTCGACGGCCCGGTCGGGACGGCACCGGCCGACGCGACCGACGGGGTCGACCCGATGACGACCCTCGAACGGCGCTACGCCCGCGGCGAGATCGACGACGAGGCCTTCGAAGAACGTCGGATCCGGCTCGCCGAGCGCGACCGGCGGTGAGCGGCCGTCGGCCTCGCGGTCGTCAGTCGCGACCGCTCCCGAGCGCGAACCCGAGGGGACTTACCGGAGCGCGTCGACAGCCCGGGTAATGACCGACGACGTGCTCGACGAGGTGTTCGCCGTCATCGAGGACCGGAAGGCCGAGCTACCGGACGACTCCTACACCGCCTCGCTGTTCACCCACGAGAAGGGCGAGAACGCCGTGCTGGAGAAGCTCGGCGAGGAGACCACGGAGTTGCTGCTGGCGGCCAAGGACGACGACCGCGAGGAGATCGCCCACGAGTCCGCCGACATCGTCTACCACCTGCTCGTCCTGCTCGCCATGAAGGACATGGATCTCGACGACCTGCGCGACGAACTGGCCGAACGGAGATAGGAGTCGCGAACGCGGTCGTTCACCGATCGACTACCCGCACAGCCGACGGCACCGATACTGCGACCGTTTCCACCGCGAACACACCCGCCGCGGCCGCAGACACGGTCGGGGCTTTCACGCTGTTCTCGCCGGTAGTTCCCGCGGCAGGAGTGTCGCCGATCCACTCCGTATCGACGGCGTGCCGGGATCGGAAAACTACTCCCGCGGCTCGAACCGATGGCGGACGACCTCGCTGTCGTCGTCCCACTCGAAGGTGTCGTGGACGCGGTTCAGTCGCTCCCGATACGCTTCGAGGTCCTCCGACCCCTCCCGCTGGGCGTCCTCGTCGGTGAGGTCGCCGAGCGTGCGGCGGGTCACGTCGGTCACCTCGAAGGTGGTCCCCTCGATCTCGAAGGTGTCGCCCTCGTCGGCGTACCTGTGCCCGCGGTGCATCTGGGTGACGCGGCCGGCGGCTGCCATGCTCTGGACGTGCTCGTTGGGCAGGACTTCGCCGGCGTCGATCTCGGCCATGCCGACCCTCGGGGCGGGATCGGCAAAAGGGTGACTTCCGCGGGCGGCTCAGTCGGCCAGCACCGCGCCGATGGCGCCGCCGACGGCGCTGTCGAGGGCGAAGACGAACGCGATGACGAGGCCGACGACGACGACGCTGAGCCCGCCGAACAGGCCGCCGATGGGGCCGCCGAGGACGCCGCCGAGCAGGCCGGCGATGGGGGCGGTGACGAGGACGAGCACGAGCCCGCCGAAGGCGCCGGCGAGGAGGCCGTGCCAGAGCCCGTTACCGAGGCCGCCGCCGGCGAGGTAGCCGGCGACGAACCCCGCGATCAGTCCGGCCCCGATGTGGCCGACCACCGGGACGAGGAAGGCGACGAGTCCCGCGACGATACCGGCTGCGAATCCCCAGACGACGGCGCTCCAGTCGGTCATAGGTGAGGTAGGGGGCCGGCGTTGATATGCGATCCGCCGGGGTTCGCAGGGCGAGCGACGACAACGACCGCGGGACCGCGACCGAGGGCGACCGCGGACCGCGACCGACGGCGTCGGTCCGCTCGCGGGCTGTGGCGGACTCGCACGGGCGTCCGCGAGTAAACGGCCTTTTACGCGCCGGCCGTGTATCGAGCCCCAATGAGCCAACCGTTCGAGGACCTGCAGACGACGCCGACCGCCGAGGAGCTGGTGGACAAGGCGTTCTCGCGGGCCGCACGCGCGGGGCGGGCCAAGGACGGCCTCGACGCCCAGCAGTCGATGCTCCAGACCGCTTCGAATATCGCGTCCGACAACCTGGAGAACGTCGTCACCGGCTGGCCCGACTTCGACGATCTCGACCCGTTTTACTACGAACTCGCCGACGCCATCATGGCGTCGAACACCACCGGCGAGGACGCCCCCGATATCGGCGGCATCGACGCCGTCCGCCAGCACCTCTCGGAGGTCGGCTGGGCGAGCCGCAAGACCGCCGACATCCGCCGCGAGTACGCCGAGCGCCTCGCCAGCAGCGACATCGACACCGCGACGAAGATCCGCAAGCAGGCGTTCGCCCGCATCGCGGACGTGGTCGAGGAGGTCGAGGACGACCTCGCCGCGGTCGGCGCCGCCCGCGACGACCTGAAGACCCTGCCCGACATCCGCCCCGACGAGCCGACCGTCGTCGTCGCCGGCTACCCCAACGTCGGCAAGTCCACCTTCGTCAACGCGGTCACCAACGCCCGCAACGAGACCGCCTCGTATCCGTTCACGACGACGGAAATCCGCGTGGGCCACTTCGACGGGGCGGACCTGGCCGCCAACAGCGAGCGGGCGACGCCCGCCAGCCACGGCCACATCCGCTACCAGATCGTCGACACGCCGGGCCTGCTCGACCGAGCGCCCGAGGAGCGCAACGACGTGGAGTCCCAGGCCGCCAGCGCGCTCGAACACCTCGCCGACGGCGTGCTCGTGCTCGTCGACGCCAGCGGGGAGTGTGGCTACCCCCTCGACACGCAGCTGGCGCTTCGCGACGACCTCGAAGCCCGCTTCGACGTGCCCGTCCTCACGGTCTGCAACAAGGCCGACCGCTCGCGGGACGTGGAGGCCGACCTGTACATGAGCGTCACCGAGGACGAGAACGTCGAAGGCGTCCTCGACGCGGTCATCGCCGCGATCGACTACGAGCCGGAACTGCCCTACGACGGGTCCTGACGGCGGAGCTACCCGTCGCGGGTTCCCGCCGCCGGGACCGCGTCGCTGGTCTCGGCGTTCGCAGACCGCCAGCCGCGGTTATCGGCGTGAGAAGTGCCATCGAACTGTTCGCTGGGTCGTTGTTTTCGGGACTGGCGCGGATGATTCTTCTCCTCAGTGCGTCTGCGAATGAATCGATAAAATCAGCTCTCTCCAACAAGAGTTGTCGAACAAAGGAATTGGCTGAAAATATCAGCCGAATTCCCGCTCTGAATTTGTCCCCGCTGACGCTTCGGCCCTCCAAGACGAAACGTCACCTCTAGGTTCCACAGTCATGGTTTTAAATCTGGTGCATAGATGAGGTCACTGTCGCAATGATAACTTCATGCCCTGCACTGAACGTTGCGTCTGCGTGCGTATCTTGCACCGCGCTTTGACCAACCAAGGTGGTGAATTCGTCTTTTGTGGAGGGACATCACTGATTGTGTACAGAGATAGAGAGGGACGCCCTTATCCATATCTGGGTCGTAGGCATGAAAATGACTCCCTCCAAGAACCACGCCGAGCGTCAGCCGTCTCACAAGGCAACGCTCTACTGTCCAAACTGTGACCACACCAATCGTATTAACGGGGACTGGATTGTTCACGACCACCCCACCTATCTCGACTACGAATGTCCTGAATGTGGCAAGACAATCGAATCTCGGTCTACGAGCTCAAAGACGATTACCCACAGTAGAGAACGGATTCAACTCACAGACGCTGATTGAGATCCATGGTGGTGTAGATTCGCACCTCTTCGGAGGTAATGACGACTCTATAGCCCCAGATCCGTGTACTCAGATACAGCGGGCGGTCAGAGGTCCACTGGACGGACTTGAACATGTCAGCGTTGACCCAATCGTTCAGCTGTGTCGGTTTTTCGAAGACATCGACGTTAGCCGCGTGGAAGGCGTTTACTACGGCCACACTCATCTCCTCTCCACTACTGAGTGAGTAGGACACCATGAGATCGAGTTTGTTCTCGTTCAATAGTGGTAAGGGCTGCATTACGAACTGGTAACAACTCGACAATAAAAACGCCCTCGTTTTTCATTCAGTTGTCCAATCCTAATCAACTCTGTAGATAGAACACAATGGTGACTCGTTGTTGACGGATAACTGTCGGATAGAGTCGCTGTACTGAGCGAATCGAGGGAGCGAAGAACGGGTATGTGAGCTAATGTAGAACCTCTTCGGAGTGAACGAACGTCACCGGGGAGGCCGGTGACGGGAGAACGGAACCGTCAGCGGGTGGGATGGGTGCCCGAGGCCGTGGGATCAGCGAGGGGGCGTCGGGCGGTGGGTGTCAGAGGGGGATCGGTGAGGGCCGACCGCGTCAGTTGCCCGTCTCGTAGACGACGGTGACGGAGGCGCTGACGCTGACCGGGCCGCTGTCGATGGAGGTGCCGGCGTCGCCGCCGGCGGAGAGCGCGGCCGTCTCGACGGCGTAGGGTCGGGCGCTGTACTCCGTGGTGGAGACGCGGTCGACGCCGTTGATCGAGAGGTCCTCGGCGGCGGCGATGGTGCTGGCCTCGCCGCGCGCGGAGTTCATCGCCTCGGTGAGCGCCTCCTGACGGAGGTCCTCGCGCTTGTCCGCCGAGAGGGTGAACTCGATGCCGTCGACCTCGTCGGCGCCGTTGGTCACGGCGGTGTCGACGACCTGACCGACGCTGTCGGGGTCGTCGGTCGTGATGGCGAAGGCGTGGACCGCCTGGTACGTCGGCTCGTCGGTCTGGCCGCCGCCGTAGCGGCGGTTCGTCGAGATGTCGTAGTGGGCCGTCCGGATCTGGCCGTCCTCGATGCCCATCTCGTTCAGCGCCGAGCGCATCGAGCTGGCGTTGGTCGACAGGTGCGACCGGACCGTCTCGATGTCGTCGCCCGTCGCGACGACGCCGACGCGGACGACCGCGCGGTCGGCCTCGGCCTGGACCTGTCCGGAGGCGCCGACGGTGATCGTGTCGCTCCCGTCCGCCTGTGCGGACTGCTGTGCCTCGACCGGCGAGCCACCGGCCGCGAACGCGGCGCCGACGCCCGCCGTCGCCAACAGCGCGGCGACGACCGCCACGCCGGCGAGTGTGTGTCGTGAGTTCATGCACTCGTCCCAACGACCCCCGCTCAAATACCAACCACGTAAACTCAAACGCGTCTTTGAAGGATCGAAATCGAGCGTCTGACGCGCGTCGGACGGGCGACGCCGGCGTTCGTCCCCCACCGTCGCCAACCCGCTGTCAGGCCGAGTCGGTGACGACGTACCGGACCTGCGTCCGGACCTCTCGGTCGATGGCCCGCTCGACGCGGCGGTCGATCCGCTCGGCCAGCGCCGGGTGGTCGTGGTCGTCGACGCCGACGGTCACCGTGATCCCGACGGGGTGGCGCAGCAGCGGACCGCCGCTGCGGTTGACCTCCATCGAGAGCACCTCGGCGGAGGTCCCGGACTCGTCGAGGGCGCCGTTGGTCGCCTCCTGGATCCGTTCCTCGGTCGTGGCGCCCTGGAACGAGTCGTACGTGACGCCGCCGAGGAACACCGACAGCGCGACGATCGCGACGACGAGGATACCGATCCGTCGGACGGTGGCGCCGCGGGCCTCCTCCAGTTGGAACCAGTTGGTCGGGCGGTACCCGCTGTAGCGCAGGACGACCAGCGCGGCGAGGTTGATCGAGAGGAGGTTCACCAGCACGAGCACGCCCGACCCGAGCGAGACGACGGGTTTGGCCCACGCGAGACCGATGCCCACCGTCGCCGCCGGCGGGATGAGCGCGACGGCGATCATCACGCCGACGATCGCCGAGGAGATCCCCGCCGTCAGCGAGACCGCGCCGGCGATGCCCGCGCCGAGCGCGACGACCAGCGAGAGGAAGTCGGGGTAGAGGCGGCTGCGGACCTGCGGGATGGCGGTCACGTCGGTGAAGGGGGGGATCAGGTGGACGGTCTTGACGAGCCACGCGAAGGCGGCGGCGCTCGCGACCGCGACGACGAGGCCGACGGCCTGCAGTTTGACCCCGCGGGCGAACAGCTCGTCGTCGACGACGACCGTCCCGACGCTGGCGGCCATCGCCGGGCCGATCAGCGGCGCGATCACCATCGACCCGACGATGACCGCCGGGGAGTTCAGCAGGAGGCCGGCGGTCGCGATGACCGCGCTGACGACCGTCATCAGGAGGTACGCCGGCGTCGAGAGCAGCAGGTCCTTGGCGGCCGCGACCAGCTCCTCGCGGGCGATGCGGTCGCCGTTCTCCTCCTCGGCGAAGCGCTCCTCGAGCTCCTCGAACTCGTCGGAGACGACCGTCTCCGCGTCGAGGACGACCGTGTAGGTGCTCTCGTCGATGCCGGCGGTCCGGAGCGTGTCCAGCACCGGCTCGACGGCGTTCGTGGGCAGCGGGACGTACGCGACGGCGGCGTACTCCCGGCCGCTGGTCTCGTCCGTGACGATGTAGTCGACGTCCTCGTCGTCGAGCGCCCGCGTGACGGCCTCGCGCTTGCCCGTCGGGATCGTGATCTGGACGAGACGCACGTGCCACCGAACGGGCAGGACGGTGAAATACGCTCGGGATCGGTTCGGGCTTCCCCGCCGGTGTCCGCGGTCGCGTAATCGAAGTTTCCAAGAGCGTCGGGCGGGTCCATCGAGATATGAGCACGGACGACGCCGACGGAGAGGGCGCCGCGGCCCGCGACGAGCGGTTCGCGGACGTGCCCGACCAGTACGACCCCGACGCGGTCGAGGACCGCGTGTTCGACTACTGGGACGCCGTCGACGCCTACGAGCAGACAGTGGAACACCGCGC
The DNA here is from genome assembly GCF_013415885.1 of Halosimplex rubrum. Taxonomy (NCBI): domain Archaea; kingdom Methanobacteriati; phylum Methanobacteriota; class Halobacteria; order Halobacteriales; family Haloarculaceae; genus Halosimplex; species Halosimplex rubrum. The sequence goes on along the minus strand of NZ_CP058910.1, from coordinate 82,421 downwards.
CGACGGCGAGGACTACTTCTTCGTCGACGGCCCCCCCTACACCTCCGGGTCCGCCCACATGGGCACCACCTGGAACAAGACCCTGAAGGACTGCTACATCCGCTATCTCCGCATGCAGGGGTACGACGTGACCGACCGACCGGGCTACGACATGCACGGTCTGCCCATCGAGACCCGCGTCGAGGAGCGCCTGGACTTCGAGAACAAGAAGGACATCCAGGAGTTCGGCGAGGACGCCTTCATCGAGGAGTGCAAGGCCTACGCCGACGAACAGCTCGAAGGACTCCAGAGCGACTTCCAGTCGTTCGGCGTCTGGATGGACTGGGACGACCCCTACAAGACGGTCTCGCCGGAGTACATGGAGGCGGCGTGGTGGGGCTTCGAGCAGGCCCACGAGCGCGGCCTCGTCGAGCAGGGCCAGCGCTCAATCTCCCAGTGCCCGCGCTGTGAGACCGCCATCGCCAACAACGAGGTCGAGTACGAGGATGTCGAGGACCCGTCGATCTACGTCAAGTTCGACCTCGACGACCGCGAGGGGAGTCTCGTCATCTGGACGACGACGCCGTGGACCATCCCCGCCAACACGTTCGTCGCCGTCGACGGCGAGGGCGAGTACGTCGGCGTCGACGCCGAGCGCGACGGCGAGACCGAGCGGCTCTACGTCGCCGCGGCGAAGGTCGACAGCGTCCTCTCGGCCGGCCGCTACGACGACTACGAGGTCGTCGAGGAACTGACCGGCGAGGACCTGGTCGGATGGAGCTACGAGCACCCGCTCCGCGAGGAGGTGCCCGACGCGCCCGGCGGCGAGGGCGCGCTGGAAGTGTACACCGGCGAGTACGTCGACACCGAGGGCGACGGCACCGGCCTCGTCCACTCCGCGCCGGGCCACGGTGAGGAGGACTTCGAGCGGGGGGCCGAACTCGGGCTGGACATCTTCTGTCCGGTCGGCGCCGACGGCGTCTACGACGAGTCGGCCGGTGCGTACGCCGGCGAGTTCGTCAAGGACGCCGACCGGGCGATCATGGACGACCTCGACGCGGCGGGCGCGCTGCTGGCCGAGGAGACCACGTCTCACAGCTACGGCCACTGCTGGCGCTGCGACACCGGGATCATCCAGATCGTCACCGACCAGTGGTTCATCACGGTCACCGACATCAAAGACGAACTGCTCGAAAACATCGAGGACAGCGAGTGGTACCCCCAGTGGGCCCGCGACAACCGCTTCCGCGACTTCGTCGAGGACGCGCCGGACTGGAACGTCTCCCGCCAGCGCTACTGGGGCATCCCGATCCCCATCTGGATTCCGAGCGACGAGTGGGACGGCACGATGGAGCAGGCCATCGTCGTCGGCGACCGGCAGGAACTCGCCGAGCGCGTCGACCAGGAGATCGACCCCGAGAGCGTCGACCTGCACAAGGACACCGTCGACGACCTGACGATCACCGAGGGCGGCGTCACCTACGAGCGCGTCCCGGACGTGTTCGACGTGTGGCTCGACTCCTCGGTCGCGACGTGGGGCACGCTGAACTACCCCGAAGACCAGAGCCGTTTCGACGAGCTGTGGCCGGCAGACCTCATCATGGAGGCCCACGACCAGACCCGCGGGTGGTTCTGGTCCCAGCTCGGCATGTCCACCGCCGCGACCGGCGAGATTCCGTACAAGCAGGTGCTCATGCACGGCTACGCCAACATGCCGGACGGCCGCGGCATGTCCAAGTCCAAGGGCATCCTCGTCGACCCCCACGAGGTCATCGACGAGTACGGCGTCGACCCGATGCGCCTGTTCCTCCTGTCGGTGACCGCCCAGGGCGAAGACATGAACTTCTCGTGGGACGAGACCCAGGAGATGCAGCGCCGGCTCAACATCCTCTGGAACGTCGCCCGGTTCCCGCTCCCCTATATGCGCGCCGACGACTTCGACCCCGAGGAGACCACCCTGGCGGACGCGGCCGAGGACCTCGAACTCGTCGACGAGTGGGTCCTCTCCCGGCTCCAGACCGTCGAGGCAGAGATGACCGACGCGATGGACGACTTCGAGAACGACCGCGCCGCCAACGCGCTGATCGACTTCGTCGTCGAGGACGTGTCGCGCTTCTACATCCAGGTCGTCCGCGAACGGATGTGGGACGAGGCGGATTCGCCCAGCAAGCAGGCGGCCTACGCTACCCTCTACACCGTCCTCGAGGAGGTCGCCGCCCTGTTCGCGCCGTTCACTCCCTTCGTCGCCGAGGAGGTCTACGGCTCGCTCACCGGCGACGCCGGTCATCCGACGGTCCACATGTGCGACTGGCCCGAACCCGACGAGGAGTACCGCGACGTGGGTCTGGAACAGGATATCGAGGTCGTCCGTGCCGTCGAAGAGGCCGGCTCGAACGCCCGCCAGCAGGCCGAGCGCAAACTCCGCTGGCCGGTCCAGCGCGTCGTCGTCGACGCCGATCCCACGGACGAGGCCGACGCGACCGACGTGGCCGACACCGTCGAACGCCGCGCAGAACTGCTGGCCGACCGACTCAACGCCCGCGACATCGAGGTCGTCGGTCCCGACGGCGAGTGGGGCGAACTCGCCTACTCCGCCGAGGCCGACATGAGCCTCTTGGGACCGGCGTTCGGCGACGACGCCGGCCGCGTCATGGGCGCGCTCAACGACGCCCGCGTCGGCGAGCCGACCGTCGAGGCGCTCGAATCGGCCGTCGGCGACGCGCTCGGGGAGCCCGTCGACCTCGACGCGGAGATGGTCGAGTTCGTCCGCCACACGCCCGACGGCGTCGCCGGCGCCGAGTTCGATGCGCTGGATAGCGAGGGCGTCGTCTACGTCGACACCACCCTGACGGAGGACATCGAGAGCGAGGGCTACGCCCGCGAGGTCGTCCGCCGCGTCCAGGAGATGCGCAAGGAACTCGACCTGGACATGGAGGAGTCCATCCGGCTGGAGTACGACGTGCAGGACGACCGCGTGGCCGACCTCGTGGCCGACCACGCCGACCTGATCGCCGACGAGGTGCGCGCGACCGAGGTCGGCGACGTGGCCGACGGCCACCGCAAGACCTGGGAGGTCGAGGGGATCGACGTCGAGATCGCCATCGAGGCCCTGGCGGCAGCCGAAGCGTCGGACTGACCGCCTCGCGCCGGCGGCGTTCCTCGTCCTGCTCGGTCTCGGCGGTCTCGTCGCCGGCGACCGCCGCGTCCGCGAGCGACTCGGGTGGGAGATCACCGAGTGAGGCGGGCGGTCGTCGCCCACCGGTGCCGTAACCGGCCAGATCGAAGCGAATCCTTCGACTATCGTAACCGCTTTTGGCACGTATCGCAGACGCCCGAGCAGTGACAGACACCGGGAAGCAGTTGCGCGCGCTCTACTTCACGCGCTTCGCGAGTTCGTTCGGGCTGGTGACGCTCCTGACGCTGTTGCCGACGTTCATCAACCAACTCGGCGCCGAGGGGTTCGTGCTCGGCCTGTTCGCTACGGGACTCACCTTCGCCCAGGCGGTCGGTATTATCCCCATCTCGTGGGCGGGCGACCGCTACGACAAACGCACCGTGTTGCTCGGCGGCCTCGGCCTCTCCGTGTTCGTCTACGCCGGGTTCGCGTTCGTCGGCACGAGCTGGCAGTTCATCGCCGTCCGGGCGGTCCAGGGCATCGCCGCGACCGCGGCGGGGCTCATCGCGCTGGCGCTCGTCGGCGACCTGGCCAGGGAGTCCGAGCGGGCGACGACCATCGGCACGTCGAACGCCTGGCGGTTCGCCGCGGCCATCGGCGGCACTTTCTCGGCCGGCATCCTCTACGACAGCTTCGGCTTCGAGGCGGTCTTCGCCCTCCTGATGGTCATCGCCGCGGCGGCGTTCGTCGTCGTCTGGCTGTGGGTCGAGCCCGACGACACCAGGGTCCACGGCTTCCCGTTTACCGATCTCGCGCTGAACAAGCGCATCCTGACGATGACGAGCTTCCGCGCCCAGTACGCCGTCGCGGTGACGCTCGTCCGGACCTGGGTCCCCATCTACGCGGGGCTGGAGGCCGCCCGCGGCGGCCTCGGATTCGAGGCCGCGACCGCCGTCTCCGTCATCCTCGCCGCCGAGAAGTTCACCAACATGCTCTGCCAACCCTACATGGGGGGGCTCTCCGACCGCTTCGGCCGCGCCCGCTTCGTCTTCATCGGCGGCCTCTTCTACGGCACCGTCGCCGTGATCGTCCCGTTCACCCCCGCCATCGGCGAGGCGCTCGCGCTCCCCGCGACCTTCCCGTTCCTCGGGACGCTCTCGGCGGCGTTCCTCCCGCTCGTCGCGTTGAACGCCCTGCTCGGCGTCGCCGACTCCATCCGCGAGCCCGCAAGCATGGCGCTGTTCGCCGACGAGGGCAAGGGCAAGGGCGTCGCCTCCAGTTTCGGCGTCCGCGACCTCGTGTGGCGGCCCGGCTCCGTCCTCGCGCCGCTGGTCGGCGGCTGGATGACGAGCAACGTCGGCATCGACTGGGTCTTTTTCCTCGGCGGCGCCTTCGCCTTCACCGGCGTGTTCGCGTTTCTGGGAATTCTCTCGTACAACCACGGCCGCGACGCGCTCGCTGCGTGGTGAGTTCGTGTCTGACGTAGCAATTGAATCGACTCTGAGACGGGGAACGGCGCGCCCGTCACCGCGACAGCGGACTCGATCGGCGCCGCAAACAGCGTGAAAGCCCCCGACCGCTCGTACCGCCGCGACTCGTTGCGCACTTCGCTCGCTACGCTCGCTCCAGTGCTTACTTCGTCGGGGCGGCGACGAGCGGTCGGCCCCTTTCAGTCCCACCGGTTTCGGCTGGTGATCCGTCTGTGCGGATGGGAATGAAAGGGGCGACGCGTTCGACGAAGGCAGGCGACGTAAGCACCGCAGGGAGTGAAACGACCGAGGAGCGCAACGAGCCTCCCGAGTCGAACGCGTCGGGGATTTCACGCTGTTTCCGGTCGGGAGTCCCGTCGCGGTTGCGCGCCTCGTTGCGGTCGCGGCTCTACCGTCGGAAGTCATGACACACGAGCCACCAACTCCAGTCCATCGACCGCAACAGACACCACGGACCCCGACGACTGGGGAAGCATGTCACCGACAGTCCACGCGCTCCGCAACGAGATCCGCGTCTCGGTCGGCCGGTTCGAGCGCGAGGTGTCGAGTTCGTTCACGAAAGAAGCGCTCGCGGCCATCTGCGACGGCGTCGACGCAGACGTCGACGCGGGCGGTCGCCCCTCGAAACCGGCGATGCGCACCGCAATCCGCACGGCGGTCGACGGGCTCGACGGCGGGAGCGAGGGCAGCGGCGACAGCTTCAGGAAAGCCGATCTGCAGGCGATCGCGGAGGAATTGCGGAACGACGACGGACAGTAGCACCGCGCCGCCCGCCGTTCAGAACTCCCGGACCATCACGAGGGCGTCCTCGCCGTTGGAGTAGTACCGCGGGAGCGTCCCGTGGTGTTCGAAGCCGAACCCGCGGTAGAGCCGTTTGGCGGTCTCGTTGGACTCGCGGACCTCGAGTTTCACCGAGCCGACGTTCTCGGTCGCGAGGACCGTCAGTGCCTGCTGGAGCAGTCGGCGGCCGACGCCCCGGCCGCGACACTCCTCGGCGACGGCGATGTCCTTGATGTGACCCAGGGATTCGCCGTGGTTGGGGACCACGTCGGCGACGACGTAGCCGACGACGCGGCCGTCGTCGCCGACCGTCGCCGTCTCTCTGGAGTCGGCGTTGTCGCGGACCTGCGCGACCAGAAAGCCCGGCTCGTCGAGGAACCGCTCGAACGCCGAGAAGGGCCACGGCTGGGGGAACGCCTCCTGCTCGATGTGGAACACGGCGAGCAGGTCCGCCCGCTCGGCCTCGCGGACGTGTACGTCCGAGCCCGACTCCTCGTCCGCTGGGACGGTCGTCACTGTCGCGGGATAGGTCGTGACCCTACAAATGTTTACTGCCGGCGGGCGAATCCCGGACGGACGGGACGGCACGCGGGGTGGACGTGGCCGACCCGACGTCGACCGGTCCATCACGAAAAACCACGTGACCCCGGTACGACCGGAAAATTCTTAACGGCCACCCACCCAGCACGGAACGCACCCGAAATGGGTGCCACCCCACCCTCCCCACCCCACCCACTCTCTTTCCGTTTCCGCGGTTCGACGGTTGAGCAGCGCCACCGCTCGCCGGACGGCGCGCGAAAAAATTCGAGGTGTGTCGAGCCGGTCAGTCGTCGGCGGTCGCGGCGCCGTCGTCGGACTCGTACTGCTGTTTGACGTGCGTGAGCTTGCCGCCGTCGGCGAGGATCTCGCGTTCGCGCTCGGAGGCGTCGAGGTTGGCGGTGGCCTCCCAGTCGTCGTCGACGCGGATGGTGAACTCCTCCTGACCGGAGCGGACGGCCTCGGCGACGTCGTCGACGATCTCGACGGAGTCGCCCTGATCGATGTCCTCGTAGGTGTCCTCGTCGATCGTCAGCGGCACGATGCCGAAGTTGAAGAGGTTCGCCTTGTGGATGCGGGCGAAGCTCTGTGCGAGGACGGCGTCGATGCCGAGGTACATCGGACACAGCGCGGCGTGCTCGCGGGAGGAGCCCTGACCGTAGTTCTCACCGGCGAGCAGGAGCCCGCCGTCGTTCTCGAGCGCGCGCTCGGGGAACGTCTCGTCGACGCGGGTGAGCGTGAACTCCGACAGCTTCGGGATGTTCGACCGGTACATCAGCACGTCCGCGTTGGCGGGACTGATGTGGTCGGTCGTGATGTTGTCGGGCATCTTCAGCAGCACGTCGCCGGCCAGGTCGGCCGGGAGCGGGTCCTTCAGCGGCACGTCGCCGATGTTGGGGCCCTTGATGAGCTCGTCGTCGACGGCCTCGTCGGGCGTGATGAGGTCGGAACTGCTGACGCCGACGTAGTTGTCGCCGAGCTCGAAGCCGGGGTCCTCCAGATCGCCCATCTCGTCGGCGAGGTCTCGCGGGTCGACGATCTCGCCCTTGAGGGCGGCCGCCGTGGCGACCTCCGGCGAGCAGAGGTAGACGGAGTCGTCCTCGATACCGGAGCGACCCTCGAAGTTGCGGTTGAAGGTGCGCAGCGAGACCGAATCGGAGGCGGGCACGTGACCGTTGCCGATACACGCGCCGCAGGTCGCCTCGGAGAAGTTGACGCCGGCGGCCATCATCTCCGCGGTCCAGCCCTCGCGGGCCAGCATCTCCGAAGCCTGCTTGGAGCCGGGCGCGACGATCATCTCGGTCGTCTTGTTGATCTCGCGGTCCTCCAGCATCTTCGCGGCCGGGAGGATGTCCTCGTAGGCGCCGTTCGTACAGGAGCCGACCATGACCTGGTCGACGTCGGTGCCTTCGACCTCGCTGACGGGCACGACGTTGTCGGGCATCGACGGCTCGGCGATGAGCGGTTCCAGGTCGGAGAGGTCGACCACGATCTCGTCGTGGTACTCGGCGTCCTCGTCGGGCGCGACCGCCTCGTAGTCCTCGGGGCGACCGACCGCTTCGAGGTACTCCTCGGTCTTCTCGTCGGTCGGGAAGATCGAGGAGGTGGCGCCGAGCTCGGTACCCATGTTCGTGATGGTCGTGCGCTCGGGCACGGAGAGGGTCTCGACGCCGGGGCCGGTGTACTCGAAGATCTTGCCGACGCCGCCCTTGACCGAGAGGCGACGGAGCAACTCGAGGATGACGTCCTTGGCGGTGGCCCACTCGGGCAGTTCGCCCTCCAGACGGACGTTGACGACTTCCGGCATGTCGATGTAGTAGGCGCCCCCGCCCATCGCGACGGCGACGTCGAGGCCGCCGGCGCCGATGGCGAGTTCGCCCATGCCGCCGGGGGTCGGCGTGTGGCTGTCCGAACCGAGCATCGTCTTGCCCGGCGCGGCGAAGTTCTCCTTGTGGACGTTGTGGCAGATACCGTTGCCCGGCCGCGAGAAGTGCGCGCCGAACTTACCCGCCGCCGAACGCAGGAAGCGGTGGTCGTCCGTGTTCTTGAAGTCGAACTGGTACGTCTGGTGGTCGCAGTACTGCGCGGCGACCTCGGTCTGGACGTTGTCCAGATCGAGCGCGTCGAACTGCAGCCAGACGAGCGTTCCCGTGGTGTCCTGTGTGAGGACCTGATCGATCTCGATCCCGATCTCCTCGCCGGGCTCGAGTTCGCCTTCGACGAGGTGGTCGTCGAGGATCTTTTCGGTGAGTGTCTGTCCCATAACGTCCCACAATGGCACACGAGCGGATATAAAACCCGCGAGTCGCCGCGAGTGTTGTCAGATGTCACGGCTTCGCCGTCTTGCGATTTCGACCATCGTCGTTCGCTATCACGACTAACGTCGCCGTCGGGCGTTCGGCTTCGGTGAACGGTATCGACATCGCTCGGTCGCGTGGTCCGGCCGTCGGGACCGCCCGGCGGCGGGCGCCACCCGGAGCGAAACGGCTATGCGCGCGAGGAGTCCACGGCCGGTATGTTCAGGAGCGGGCGGTTCGTCGCCGACGCCCTCGGCGACGTGGACGACGAGCAGGTACAGCCCAACGGCGTCGACCTGCGGCTCGGCGCCGTCTACGAACAGGTCGAGCCGGGCCGGATCGGGACCGACGGCAAGACCGTCGGCGAGCGCCGCGAACTCGACCCCGACGAGGGCGGGGACGGCGACGAGGGGACGGCGGTCTACCGGCTGGACCCCGGCGGCTACGTCGCCGGCTACGCCGACACCGTCCGGATCCCGGAGGGTCACGTCGGCTTCCTCTACCCTCGGTCGTCGCTGCTGCGCAACTCCTGCATGCTCGACACCGCCGTCTGGGACGCCGGCTACGAGGGCCGCGGCGAGGGGTTGCTGGAGGTGTACCACCCGGTCGAACTCGAAGCCGGCGCCCGGATCGCGCAGCTGGTCCTCGCAGAGGCGAACCACGCCGACACCTACGACGGCAGCTATCAGCGCGAAGGCATCGAGTAGGCTCGGCCGACCTCACCGGTGCGGCCCGGGTCGAACCCGGCGGCAGTCCGGCGTTCGCCGCCGCTCCGAGACCGTCGACCGACGGCGGTCGGCGCCGTCCGGCATTTAACCGTGCTTGTTCTACCATGCCGAAAGATTAATCGAGGCTGTGGAGAATGGTACGAACGGTGTTGGGGGGAGCCAACCGGACCGTGCCTCTGACATCCAACTTCCGGACGACGCCTCCAACACCGGCGTATCGGGGTATTCCCCGATTTCTCTCGGACCCTCCCGTTCGCCCGTGACTCCTCGGTCCGCGAGAGGGCCGTCCAGTCCCGGTACGGACGGCGCGGATCCCCGAAGCGGGACGTGGGAAACGCCCCCGACGACGGGCGCGTCCTCGCTCTGAGTCGCCGGACGCGGCGGGGCAGTTCTTTCAGAGCCTGAAATCGCAGTCGTAGTACTATATACCGCTACGGTGACGTACGGGGTATGCCAGCCAGTGAGGATCTGTACGTACTCGCCCCAGGGGAGGGCGAGGACGAGAGCGACGGGTGGGTCAGTCCACGACCGATCGACGAGGCCGTACGGGCGGCCGTGGCGGACGCGACGGACCTCGAACCCGACGAGATAGACGACGCCGAGTCCTACGTCGACCTCGACGAGATCGCGACGCTGCTCGACGGCGACGGCGAGGACGAGTCGCTGACCTTCGCGGTCGAGGACCACGAGGTCGCGATCGACGGCGGCGGCCACGTCACCGTCGACCCCGAGTGAGCGGCCGGGAGCGAGCCGACCGCCGACCCGAGTCCGACTCGACCGAGTCGATAGCGGCGGGACAGGCCTAACCGCCCGGGGCGCGAACCGGTCGGTATGACGCGCCTGGCGCTCATCGCCCACGACGACGAGAAGCCCGAGATGATCGACCTCGCGGAGAGCTACGAGTCGCTGCTCTCGACGTTCGATCTGGTCGGGACCGGCACGACGGGCAAGCGAGTCGCCGAGGAGACGGGGCTGACGGTCGAACGCAAGGAGTCGGGACCGATCGGCGGCGACGCACAGATCGCCGCCGAGGTCGCCGAGGACCGCCTCGACGGGATCGTCTTCCTCCGGGACCCGTTGACCGCCCAGCCCCACGAGCCGGACATCAGCGCGCTCCTGCGTATCTGCGACGTACACGACACGCCGCTGGCGACGACCCGGACCACCGCGGAGTACGTCCTCGACGGGCTGGCGGCCGACATCGAGGGCGATTGAGCTACACCGAGAAGACCGACACGGCACCCACCTGATCGGCCGTCTCGCTCGCCTCGTGGATGGCGCCGACGAGGGCCTGGGAGCCCGAGAGCGCGACAGAGGTACCGAACAGGTCGAAGGAGTCGTGGTCGTCCGGCAGGAGTTTCGCCGTCTGGCGCCACTCGCCCTCGGACCGGTCGAACAGGTACGCCGACCCGGCCTCCGCGCGGTCGTGCTCGGCACCGATCAGGGCGTGATCGCCCGCCAGCGCCACGTCGCTGCCGAACACGTCTTTCCGGTCGCCGTCCTCGGCGGCCAGTTTCCCGTCCAGTTCCCAGTCGCCGTCAGTCCGCTCGAAGACGTACGCCGCCCCCGCGTAGAACCCGTTCGGGTCGTCGTCGCCCCAGGCGGCGACCAGCACCCGGTCGCCGTCGAGCGCGACCGAACTCCCGACGTAGTCCTCGTGGTCGTGGTCGGCGGCCGGCGTCAGCGTCGCGCGATGGGTCCACTCGCCGCCGCTCCGTTCGTACGCGTATGCCTTCCCGATATTGTCGCCGTCGGGGGTCTGGTAGTTGGGGGCACCGAGCACTGCGGTGTCGCCTTCGAGTGCGACCGCCCGGCCCACGTCGCTGTTGTTGACTGCATCCTCGGGGACGAGGCGCGCGCTCTGGGTCCACTCGACCGACCGGTCCGCGTCCGTCGCTCCGTCGCCGCTCTCGCTCGCGTCCGAACCTCCCCCACGGGTGAAGACGTACGTCGCCCCGGGCGTCTCGTCGGCGTCGTCGTCGGCCCAGTTCGCGCCGACGAGGACGGTGTCGCCGTCGAGCGCGACCGACTGCCCGAACCCGTCGTAGATGTCCTCGCCCGCCCGGTCGGCCCGGAGCGTCGCCGTCCGCTCCCACTCGCCGTCGACCGTCTCGAAGACGAACGCTCCCCCCTTCGGGATCCTGTGCGGACCGACCAGTTCCAGCGCGCCGACGACCGCCGTCGTCCCGTCGAAGGCGACGTCGGCGGCGAACCGGTAATCGAACGGGAGCGCGGCGGCGTCGGCGACGAGTCTCGTTCGCTGGGTCCACGCGCCGTCCGCGCGCTCGAAGACGTACGCCGAGCCGATCGCCAGCGCCGACCCATCCGCCGACTCGGAGGCGGAGGTGTCGTCGCCCGGCGCCGCGACGAGGAGGGTGTCGTCGGCCGCCGCGAGCGCCGCCCCGAACTCGTCGTACTGCTCGGCGTCGGCGCCGGTGAACTCCCCCACCTGCTCGCCGAGCCGTGGCGTCGGCGTCGGCTCCGGCGTCGGGGTTGCGGTGGGCGTCGGCGTCGGGGTTGCGGTGGGTGTCGCCGTCGGGGTTGCGGTGGGCGTCGGCGTCGGAGTGTCGGACGGCATCGTCGGCGTGAGCGTGGCGGTCGGCGTCCGGGAGGGGGTTCGGGCGTCGCTCGCGGTCGGTTCGTCGGGCGTGGCGTCCACTCCGTCCTCGGTGGGACCGAGACTGCACCCGACCAGCGGGAGGACGGACCCGGCAGCCAGCTGCCGGAGGAGGGCTCGGCGGTCTCGCATACCTCGGCGGTCGCGCTCCGGTCACTAAAACATCAGGAACCGATGCGGTCGCGAGCAGCCATCGAGACAGTCGGCGATCGACGGGGTCGGGTCGGGTCCGGGTGGGGGCCGCGGGCGAAGACGGGGACGGGATGCGAGTGGAGGGCCGACAGCGGGAAGGGGTGGGTTCGGAAGGCGTGCTGTCGTACGACCCCCCTTCATAAACCCCTTCGCGAGACTCAAACAGCCGTTGTACCTACCGGCCGCCGCCGCGGACCGCCGGTTCGGCGGCGACACCACGGCACCGGTCCACCTCGACGGGAGTGCCACCGGACCGTGTCTCCGCCGACGGCGAACCGATCGAACTATCGGAGAATTTGAAAGCGTTTGCACGGTCGACCGCACGACCGCGTGCGGTCATCCGGGCGATGTCTTTCAAATTCTACGATACCGTCGGTCGAGCGGATCGCTTTCAGACGCTTTCCGCCCCGGAGTTCGCCCGTCCCGACTCGCCGGGATAGAGCCAGTCGGTCCGGACGAACAGGACGACGGCGACGGCGAACCACGGGACGACGCCGATCAGGCCCACGGGCGTCGGGCCGAACACGCGGTTCGGCACGGCGGTTGCGAACAGCGTCGCGAGACCGGCGCTCCCGTTTATCATCGCGTGGCCGACGACGGCGGGGAAGACGCTCCCACTCCGGAGCGTGACCCAGCCGAGGAACACGCCGAGTCCGACGGTCGCGACGGTCATGGCGGCCAGGCCGAGCCACGGCGCGGCGGTGTAGGCCAGCCCGTAGTTGTGCCCCATCGCGATGACCGGCCAGTGCCAGACGCCCCAGACGACACCGTGGACGAGGAGCGCCCGCCGCCAGCCCAGCGGCGCGAGCTTCGGCAGCAGGTAGCCGCGCCACCCGAACTCCTCGCCGAAGGTGGCGACGCCGTTCAGCAGCGGCGCGGCCACGAGCGCCTGGACGATCTGCACCGCGAGAAACGCCGTCGGCGACAGCGGGATCGCCTGTCCCGTCTGTTCCTCCAGCGTCGCCAGCAGGTCCGCGACCGCCCCCATCCCACCGAACCGACCCGGAAAGACGAGGAAGTACAGGGCCGCGCCGGCGAAGATCAGCACCAGCGGGCCGACCCAGCCCAGCAGCCAGGGGAGCGGGCGCGTCCGCACGCGCAGGAGCATCTCGTCGCGGTCGAATCCCTCGTCGGTGAGCCACCGCGTCGCCAGGTGGGCGACGGCCGGCCCCCACATGTACGGGCCGGCGAGCAGGACCAGCCACAGCGGGATCCCGAGCGCCAGCGTCGGTCCGGCGCCGATACCTCCCAACGCGTAGATGACGGCGGCGGTCGCCCACGAGACGCCGAACGCGACGCCGAGGAAGACGCCGACCCGGCGTCGCTGCAGTCGTCCCCCGTCCCCGAGCCCGCTCGGCCACTCGTCGCTCGGATCCCCCGATTCGGTTACCATGCCGCGTTCGTTCGATCCGTGGCACCGTGAATATTCGCCCCGTATCGGGATCGCCGAGGGCGAATACGCTCCCTTCCTCGACCGGGCCGACGGTGGATCCGGACACGGGGCTGCTGGGAGCCGACTCAGCGGACTTTTACGCGCTGGGGGGCAACACGGAGGTATGACCGAGTCCGCAGAGCGGGTCGCCGTCGCCTGTCCGTCGTGTTCGCCCTCGCTGGAGACGGTTCACGAGGTGCTCACGACCGGCGGCGGCCACGCCACGATCCGCTGTACCGACTGTGGCCACACCCACAAGCAGCAACTGGAGTCGACGACCGAGTACGAACGCGACGTGGTCGTCTCACAGGACGGCGAGTCCTTCACCGCGACCGCCGACGTGCCCGAGGGCGAGCAACTGGCCGTCGGCGAGGAGTTCCTCCTCGACACCGAGGAGGCGATCGTGACCGCCCGGATCACCAGCCTCGAACTCGACGGCGAACGGCGCGTCGAGGAGACGACCGCCGAGGAGGTCGGGACCATCTGGACCCGCGCGGTCGGCAACGTCAGCGTCAACCTGACCCTGCATCCCAAGGACGGCACGCACGACGAGACGGAGTCGATGACCGTCCAGGTGCCCGGCGACTACGAGTTCGTCGTCGGCGAGACCGACGAACTCGGCGGCGAGGAGTTCACCGTCGAGGGCATCCACATCCGCGACGACGCCGTCGGATACGAGTACGACAAGCTCGACTTCGACGGCGACAGCGCGTTCGCGAAGGACATCAACCGGCTGTACGCCCGCGACGAGTCCTCGTCGGCCTGGTCGGCGTGGTAGCGTGGACTTCGCGGCCGCCCGCGAGCGGTTAGTCGAGCGCCTCGCCGAGGACGGCCGGTTCGGCGGCGACCGCGTCCGCGATGCGATGGCCGCCGTGCCGCGCCACGAGTTCGTTCCCGACGAGCGCCGCGAGGGCGCCTACCGCGACACGCCGCTGCCCATCGGCGAGGGCCAGACCATCAGCGCCCCGCACATGGTCGCGATCATGACCGACCTGCTCGACCCGTCCCCCGGCGACGACGTGCTGGAGGTCGGCACCGGCTGTGGCTACCACGCCGCCGTCACCGCCGAACTCGTCGGCGCCGAACACGTGTTCTCCGTCGAATACCACGACTCGCTGGCCGAGGCGGCTCGCGAGCGACTCGACCGGCTGGGCTACGGCGAGGTCTCGGTACGGGCGGGCGACGGCAAGGGGGGCTGGCCCGAGCACGCCCCCTACGACCGCGCGTATCTCACCTGCGCCGCCCCCGAGTTCCCCGAGCCCGTCGTCGAGCAGGTCCGTCCCGGCGGCTCCTTGCTCGCGCCGATCGGTAGTCGGCGCCAGACGCTCGTCCGCGCCCGCCGCCGCGCCGACGGATCGCTGGAGCGCGAGGAGCACGGCGGCGTCCGCTTCGTCGAGTTGCAGTAAGCGGACGGATCGCCGGACGCCGCCGCTCGGTGCGGTCCGGTCGGCGGTCGGTCCGCGTCATTCATTACCGTCGAGAGCGGACGGGCGAGCATGGACCCCGCGGTGTTGCGCGACGACATGGTCGACAGCCTGGAACACGAGAGCAAGGGCTGTCTCCGGAGCGAGGCGCTCTCCGTCGCGATGCGCGAGGTGCCCCGGGAGGCGTTCGTCGCGGAGGACCGCGGCGCCTACGCCGACCGGCCGTTCGAACGGCTGGGGACTCGCGTCCTCGCCCCGAGCACCGTCGCGCGACTGCTCGAAGCGCTCGACGTGCGCGAGGGCGACTCCACTCTCGTCGTCGGCGCGGGCGTCGGCTACACCGCCGCCGTCGCCGCCGAACTCGCCGGCGCCGAACACGTCCACGCCATCGACATCACCCGTCGGCTGGTGATCGAGGCGAGGGAGAACCTCGCCGAGGCGGGCTACGGCGGCGTGCTCGTCGACCGCCGCGACGGCGCCGAGGGCCTCCCGGAGTACGCGCCGTTCGACCGCATCCTGCTGGAGGCGGCGGCGGTCAGCCCGCCCGCGGCGCTGGTCGACCAGCTCGCCGAGGGCGGCCGGCTGGTCATGCCCCACGGCACCGGCGAGCAACACCTCGCGGTCGTCGAGGGCGGGGAGGTCGCCGAGCGACTCGGCGGCGTCGCCTTCCGGCCGATGCTCGTCGAGGGCGAACAGGCCGACACCGTCGAGCGCAACCGCACCCGACGCGAGGACCGCGAGTTCGCCCGTCGCAACGCCGAGGGTCGCACCGGCTGGGAGCAGGAGTGGATCGACTGGGACGACGCGGTCCGGCGCTGAGTCGACCGGGCGACCCCTATCCGTCCGCGACCACCAGTACCTCCGTGTTCCCGCGCTCGTCGGCGTACTGCCCGCCCGCGGGCGGTTTCACGTCGAACCGTATCGTCCCTTCCCGCTGATTGGGGCCGAGCGACGGCGACAGCGACAGCGTCGCGGTCCCGTTGGCGTCCGTCCGCGCGGTCGTCACCGACCCGAGGGTCGCGGTGCCGCCGGAGGCGACGACGGTCGCGTTGGCGATGCGGTCGCCGTTCGGACTGACCACCTCGACGGTGACGTCGGTGCTGGCCTCGTCGATCACCTCCGGCGTCGGTTTCACGTCGAGTTCGGTGACGCCCAGCGTCTGGATCCCCCCGAGCGTGTTCATCATCACGCTCAGGCTGGCGACCCCGACGACCAGGGCGATGACGAGTCTGATGGGCAGTCCCTCGATGGCGCGTTCGTCTCCCGCGAGCGCTCGTGGCTCCATGGGCGGTCCTGGCCGCGTTCTCGGGGATAAACGCTCGTGCGAAGGTTTTCCGCGGAGCGGGCGGGTATCTCTACGGCCGGCGGCGACGGGGAGCCGACCGCCGGGGTCGAACGGAAACACACGAGTAGGAGCGGTGGGTCCGTTCGGGCGCATGGCCGACGACCACGCGTTGACCAGACTGGAACCGCTCGTTCTCGTCGCCGTGGGCGGGTTCGCGGGCGCGGCGCTGCGGTACGTGGTGGCGCTCGCGCTCCCGGGCGCGTTCCCCTGGGCCACGCTCGCGGTCAACGGCCTGGGCAGCTTCGCGCTCGGTGTCGTCCTGTACGAACGTCACTTCGCCGACGCGCTCAGCGCGGAGACGCGACTGGTCGTCGCCACCGGATTCCTCTCCTCGTTTACGACATACAGCACGTTCGCCGTCGAGACGACGCGACTGGCGGGATCGTCTGGTCCGGTCCTGGCGGGGTCGGCCGGACCGACGCTGGCGGTCGCCAACGTCGCGGCGAACTACGCGCTCGGCATCGCCGGCGTCCTCTGCGGCCGCCGGGTCGCGAGGTGGGCGTCGTGAACCCGGTCGTCCTCGTCGGCCTCGGCGGCGTCGCGGGCGCGCTCTCCCGGCACCTGCTCGGCGAGCGCATCGACGCCCGCACCGGCGACACGCTGGCGGTGAACGTCCTCGGGAGCTTCGCGCTCGGGGCGATGCTGGCGGCGCCGGCGGGAGACGCCGCGGTGCTCGCGCTCGGGACCGGCTTCTGCGGCGCGTTCACGACCTTCTCGACGTTCGCCTTCGAGACCGTGCGGCTGTTCGAGACCGGCGAGCGCCGCCGCGCGCTGGCGAGCGCGGTGGTCAACCTGGTCGGCGCGCTCGCGGCCGTCTGGCTCGGGGCGACGCTCGCGGCGGCGACGTGGTGACCGGCGAAAACAGGCGTGTACGGACGTGAACGGCTCGACGAGTCGCCCGCCTACTCGCCGAGCGCGTAGAAGGTGCCGTCCTGGCTGCCGATGTAGACGCGACCGCCGGCGACGACCGGCGCGGCATCCTCGATGTTGTTGCTCGTGGCGAACGACCACTCCAGGTCGCCGGTCTCGGCGGTGACGGCGTAGACGTTGCCGTCGCGGGAGCCGACGTAGACGGTGCCGTCGGCGACGACCGGCGGCGCGGTGACGCCGCCGCTCGGATCGGTGACTCGCCACAGTTCCCGGCCGTCGCCGACGTCGAAGGCGAACAGCGTCCCGTCGCGAGTGCCGGCGAAGACGTGGTCCTCGGTGACGGCCGGCGTCGCCGCGAACGCCTCGCCCCGGGAGGTCTCCCAGCTGGTGCTGCCGCGGACGTTGATCTGCGTGAGCGTGTTGTTCTCGCTGGTGGCGAACAGGCGCCGGCGCCGGTGGGCGACGCCGTTGGCGGCCCCGCCGAGGTCCTTCGTCCACTGGAGGCTTCCCGAGGCGGTGACCGCGTAGAGTTCGTGGTCCGCGCTCGTGGCGTAGACCATCCCGTCGACGTAGACGGGCGGAGCCGTGATAACGCCGTAGGTGTTCTGGTTCCACTCCAGACCGCCGTCGAGGGCGTCGAACTTGTAGAGACGGCTGCTAGTCGACCCGACGTAGATGCCCCGGTCGACGACGACGGGCGCCGTGAAGTCCTCCGTCGACCCCAGGTCCCACTCCCAGAACACCGAGCCGTCGTCGGTGTTCAGGGCGTAGAACACGCCGTCGGTCGTCCCGAAGTAGGCGAACCCGCTGTCGATCGCCGCCGCGCTGGTGACCGGCGCAGCCAGGTCCTTCGACCACTTCGTCTCCCCGGTCACGGGGTTCAGCGCGTGGAACGAGCCGTCGTCGTCGCCGGAGCCGCCCGCGCCGACGTACAGCGTCCCGTCGACCAGCACGGGTGTCGCGTTCACCGCGTCCTGGTCGAACTCCGCCCGCCAGTCGACCGTGACGCTTTCGTGGGGGCCCGCCGCCTCCGAGTGGTGACCCCAGTGTTCGTCGTTGCGCATGAACGTCGGCCACGACGCGAACGACGACGCGCCCGGCGTCGCGGTCGCGGTGGCCGTCGGCTCCGCCGTGTCGGTCGGGGTCTGCGTGTCGGTCGGGGTCGGCGTGTCGGTCGGCTCCGGTGTGTCGGTCGGCGTCGCAGCCGCGGTCGGCGTCGGCGTGTTCCTCGGCGTCTCTGTGCCCGCGTCCCCCGGTGTCGTCGTCGCGTCGCCGTCGGACCCGCACCCGCTCAGTCCGACCGTCGACGCGCCCAGCACGGTCGCCAGGAATCGACGACGACTCGCCCGTTTCCGTGCCATGGCCGGTGTATCGGACAACTGTGGCATATGTCCTTGGGTTCGTTCGGTCGCCGAATCCCGGCGCGTACCCGCTCCGACGGGCCGGTTCGCTCCCCTCGGCCCCGAGTTGGTGTGCAAAGGTTTCGCATACCAATAGACCTATATGCTGGTGTGGTATAGCGTAGCACGTATGGCGTCCGCACCGAGCACCGACGACATGTTCGACGAGTTTCTGACCGACCGCGGACACGACGTCGAGGAGGCGGGCTGGGAAGAGAACTACAACAAAAAGCAGTGCCCCGACTGCGGGGGACTGCACGACTCGGCCGCCACAGACTGCTCGGTATGCGGTTGGTCACCTGCGTAACGCGTCCGAACACGATTTTCCGCTTCTCGTCGTCCGCAGTGTCCCGCGAGCCTCGCGCACTCGTCGCCTCCGCTCGGTACGGTCGAATCAGTGAGCGGTTCGGTGGCGCGCGCTGTCGACGCCCGTCGTCTCCGGCGGCGCTCCTACTCGGCGCGCGGTCATCGCGCTGTCGAGGTGACGCGCGTGTCCTCGCCGTCGTGGCGGTGGACGACGGTCACTTCTCGCGGGAGGGCGCCGTCGAGTTCCACCGTCGCCTCGTAGTCGATCTCCGTGATGCACTGTCCACAGGCAGTGTCCGTGCCGGCGTCGGACTCCGAGTCGACGACGACGGTGAGCGCCCCACCGTCGAGGCGCACGTCCGACAGGACGGCCGTGTGGCAGGTGTCGGCGCCCCAGATCGTCCCGGTGACCGAGAGAGACCCACCGTCCGCGTCGAAATCGACCGACGCGTCGTCGGTCTCGGTCCCGCATCCGCTGTCGGTGACGTCGAGCGAGGAGTCCGCGACCCCGCTGGGCGTGGCCGACGGCTCGCTGTCGGGCGTCTCGCTCACGGTGTCGCCCGGCGAGTCGCTCGGGGTGGCACTCGGGCCGTCGGTTCCGTCGGGGTCGGGTTCCGTCACCGTATCGCCGGTCCGGTCGGTCGGCGTCGCCGCCGACCGGTCGGTGTTCGCGGGGTCGCCGGGCGGCGTCTCGGTGTCGGTCGGCTCGTCGGTTTCGGCGGGCCCATCCGTGTCGGTCGGCTCTCCGCCCGATCCGTCGGACAGACAGCCGGTCAGGGCGAGCGTGCCCGCGGCGCCGAGGCCGCGGAGGAGGGTGCGTCGCTTCACGACCCGAGGGACGAGCGCTCCGATAAAGGGCCTTGTCGACGGTCAAGCGACCCTTTGACACTGCCCGGACGGATCGTAACCCCTTTACAATCAACCGCGGTACGTAGAAGTGAGTCCGGGTAGGGTAGTGGACTATCCTCTTGGCTTGCGGAGCCAGGGACCGGAGTTCGAATCTCCGCTCGGACGTTCACTTCGTTCACGGCCGACGAGCCCAGCGCTCGCTCCGCTCGCGCTGGACTCCGCTCGGACGTCTTCTCTCCGAAGCAACTCGGCGAGCACCGCGTAGCGTGTGCTCGTCATCGCTGAGGAATGCGACCGTCCCGCGGAGATTCGAGCACGATAGACGCAGCGCGACCGGCGGGAGCGACCGTCTATCGGCAGTTCGAATCTCCGCTCGGACGTTCACTTCGTTCACGACCGACGAGCCCAGCGCCCGCTCCGCTCGCGCTGGACTCCGCTCGGACGTCTCCTTTCGGTCGTAACTCGCCGAGCGTCGCGTCTCCCCTTCGTCGGGGCGCACGCCCTCAGACGAACCGCTCGACTATGACGCCGCCGAGCCCGCCGAGCCCGGCGTTGATAGCCAGTGCGACCAGTTCCGCGACGACGATAACGCCGACGAGGACGGCGCCGCCGGCCAGCTGGCCGATCGCGTCGGCGCCGGCGAGGAGCCCGCCCGCGACGGCCACGAGCAGCGGGACCGACAGCGTCCAGCCGACCAGTCCGGCCACGGCGCCGATACGCAGGCCGGAGCCGTCCTCGCCGTGCAGGTACGCCGCGGCGCCGCCGCCCGCGACCGCCGCGCCGGGGATGAACGAGACCAGCGCCGTCACGGCGGCACCGTAGACGGCGCAGGCGCGGAACGTCGCGGTCGTGCCGCCCTCGCGGGCGACCCGGCGGCGGGTGCGCCGGCGCGCGACGACGAACGCCGCGGCGACGGCGACCAGCACGAGACCGGTCACGGCGAGGCCGGCCGCGAACCAGTCGACGAACGGCACTCCGGCGGTGACCGCCTCCGCGGGCGTCAGCCCGTTCACCTCCACCTCCTCGCTGGTGACGAAGTCGGTGAGTAGCGCCCGGTCGACGCGGGCGTACATCGCGGCGCCGACCGCCGTCAGCGCGAGTCCGATCAGTCCGGTCACGATGCCCAGCAGCCAGTCGACCGCCGCCGGCACGGGGTCGCGTCCCTCGGTCGATCCGTCGGTCGCCGGTCGGCCGGCGTCGTGTACGGTATCTACGTCCGTCATACCTGCAACGAGGAGCGCCAACCACGTATATCCACGAGCCGCGCTTCGGGACCGGAAGCGGGGCGAACGATTTAAGTCGCTCCGTCGGACGACTCGGGGAGTCGGGGACGGGCCGGTGAGGATCGCCCCCAGAGATTTGTCCCGAGCGGCCGACTTCCCGGTATGGAGCGAGTCAGCTTCGACGACGCCGAGACGTACGAACCCGAGGAGGGGTGGCGCCGCGTCGCGCTGGCGGGCGACGACGACGTGAGCCTGGAGTACTTCGAGAAGCCGCCCGGCCACAGCTCGCCGATGCACGACCACGAGAACGGCCAGGTGTGTCTCGTCCTCGACGGCGAACTGACGGTCCACACGGAGAGCGAGGCGCGCCCGGAGGAAGCGCCTCGAAGCGAACGGCGAAGCCGTGAGCAGAGCGAGCGCCTCGAACGCTACGACTCGGTGTGGCTCGACCCGTGGGAGGCCCACCGGGTCGAAAACGAGAGCGAGGAGAGCGCTACCGGGCTGGATATCTTCGTTCCCGGGAGACCCTTCGACTTCTGGACCGACCGGGAGTGATCGGCGGGACCGGCGGCCGTCCGCGAGCGCGAGCCGTCGCGGTGCGTTTAAGCCCCGACTCTGCGACCAGCTATCCGATGACACTCCGACACACGTCGATCCGCGTCGCGGACATCGAGACGACCGTCGACTTCTACGCCGACCTCGTCGACTACGAGGTCCTGCGGGAGTTCGAGACCGACGACGGCACCCGGAACGTCTTCATCGGCGACCCCGCCGACGAGGACACCGACGACCCGGCCGCGCTCCAGCTGGTCGAGGCCGACGCCCCCGTCGACACCGGCGACTTCGAACACGTCGCGGTCACCGTCGACGACGTGGACGCCGCACTCGAATCGCTCGACGACGACCGCGTCGACGACGGCCCCATCACGATGGAGGAGTTCGACTCCCGCGTGGCGTTCATCACCGCGCCGGAGGGCTGGGGCGTCGAACTCGTCGAGGACCTGTAACCGACGGAGCAGGGGACGTTTTTGCCCCTTGCAGTCGAAGCGAGCGCATGGACGAGAGTGATCGCACAGACGACAGCGAACGCAGGGACGACTCCGTCCGAGCGCGCGCGAAGCGACTGTTCTGGGAGCGCCACGCCAACCCGTGGAGCGGGTGGTCCCGAACCGTGACGCTCCCGGCGCTGCTGTATGCGGTGTATCACCGACGATGGCGACTGCTCGCCGCGACGGTGGCGTTCACCCTGTTCAACCCGGTCCTCTTCCCGAAGCCCGACGACGCCGACGCGTGGATGACGAAGGTGGTCCTCGCCGAGCGGCGCTGGCGCGAGAGCGGCGACCGGCTGGGCGCGCTCCAGGCGCTCAACGTCGGAAACGGGCTGGCGACGCTGTACGCCGTCTACGCCGCCTCTCGGCGCGACGTGGGTGGCGCCACCGTCGCGGGCGCGCTCGCGATGACGCTGAAACTCGCGTTCGTGGACGCGCTGGTGCGGCGCTACGAGGACGAGATCGAGTGGCCGGCGGCGCCGCCGCACTCGTCCGACCCGGTCGCGGAGTGACTGGACCCGCTCGCCATCCGTCGGATCGTACCCCACGCTTATTGGCCCATGCTACCAAGTCACTGGCGTGTCGACCACAGTGCCATCGGAACGACTCGCAGAGTTCCTCTGGGAACGGCACGCCAACCCCTGGAGCGGGTGGACGCGCGTGTTCGCGTTCCCGGTGCTGGTGTACGCCGTCCTGACGCGGCGCAAGCGTCTGCTGGTCGCGGCTATCGCCGCCATCGCGGTCAACCCTGTCGTGCTCCCCCAGCCCGACGACGCCCAGGCCTGGACGAGCGACGTGATCCAGGCCGAGCGCTACTGGGTCGACCACGGGAAACACGGTGCCGTCCTCCGGTCGCTCGACGCCGCGACGCTGCCGGTGACCGTCGGCGCGCTGTACGCCGCCTACCGCCGCAAGCCCAAATCGACCGCCGTGTTGACCGCCCTCTCGATGGCGCTGAAGTTCGCGTTCGTCAACGCCCTCGTCCGCCACTACGAGGCCGCGACCGAGGCCGACGCGGCCGCGGTCGAAGACGGGTCATCGACCGACGGGACGCCCGACGACGGCGCCGGCCCGTAGGTGTTTTCGCCCCGGCGCCCTCACTCGTCGCCATGGACGCACAGCTCCGCGCGGGCGTCGCCGTCTACAACGCCGGCCGCTACCACGCCGCCCACGACGCCTGGGAGGAGCGCTGGCTCGCGCTCGACGACGGCGACGACGAGCGCTTGCTCCACGGGCTCATCCAGTTCACCGCCGCCGTCCACCACGCCCGGAACCGCAACTGGTCGGGCGCCACCGGCCTCGCCGACAGCGCCGGCGACTACCTCGCCGACCTCCCCGCCGACTACCGCGGCGTGAACGTCGGTCGCGTCCGCGAGTACCTCGTCGCTCTCGGCCGCGACCCCGAACGGATCGAGCGAGCGCCCGCGCCCGCGCTCACTCACGAGGGCGAGGCGCTCGCGCTCGCGGACCTCGATTTCGAGTCGAGCGCCGTCGCCGCGGAGGTGCTCGCGGAGGAGTTGGGCTACGACGAAGGGGTGATCGAGCAGGCGGTCGAGTACGCCCGAGCGGACCTCGAAGCGGGCGACGAGGGGAGCCAGTTCGTCACGTTCGTCCTCGACTTCGTCCGGGACCCCGACAGCCGGGCGATCGTCGCCCAGCGACTCGCCGAACACGTCGACCGGCGGGAGCACCGCAAGTCGGACGTGGACGGACTCTTCGAGGAGCGATGAAGGCGCTCGCCAGCGGCAAGCGCTCCCGTGGCGTCCTGCTGGGTGTCGCCGCGCTCGGCCTGGGGTTCAACGCCGTGACCTGTTTCTGCGGGCTGAACCGGACGCTGGGGATCGACACGACGAGCGAGTGATCGAAAACAAGCGTTATCCGTCTGTTCGCACACGTATCGGTGTGCCCACTTGCCGGAACTGCGACGCCGTCGTGACGAAATCGTACGTTCGCGTGTTCGCGCCGAACGGGATGGACCAGCCCCGCGTCTGCCCGAACTGCGAGGACAAGACCCGCGACAAGGGCGACGTGCGAACCAAACGAAACTGAACGCCTGCGCTTCGGTCCTTGACCGAGGACCGGCGTCGGGACTCTCACTGCTCCGGACAGCCACCGGTCTCCCGTCGAACGGTCGCTCCGAGCGGCGGGGCGCGATACCGTGCGGTCAGGACCGCCGTCTGGCTGCGGCCGCCGCGAGCGCGAGTGCGGTGACCGCCAGTCCGAGGCCGAAGCCGGGTCCGGACCCGCTGGCCGTCGTGTCCACCAGATCGCTTTTCTCCTGTACGTCCGGGTCGTTCGGCGCGTAGTCCTCCGAATCGATCACGCCATCTCCGTCGCTGTCCTGGATGTCGTCACCTCCGACGGCGGTCGTCGCGCTCGGCTCCGACGCCGACTCGGTCGCCGTCGCTGAGACTGTCGCGGTCGGGGTGGCGGTCGCAGTGGGCGTCGGTGCCGGAGTGGCCGTCGGCGTGGGCGTCGCGGTCGGCGTGGGGGTCGGCGTGGGGGTTGCGGTCGGCGTCGCCGTGGGCGTCGGCGTCGAGTCGTCGGTCGCAGGGTACCACTGGTGTTCGTTGTTCTGACTGATCGTGACGCTCCAGTTGTACTCGCTCTGGAACCGGCCGTTTTCGAACACTTCGAAACAGAGCGGGCCGTCCGATTCCGCGTAGAACTTGAACGACGCGTTCTTCGAATCGTCGGAGACGGTGAGGTAGTCCAGTCTGTCGTTGTACTCCTCGATGTTCTGCGATTCGCTCATCGAGGTGTCGAACGGGAGGGCGAAGGTGAGCTGCCGTTCCTCGTCCCCGACGTCCATGTGATGGACGGTCACGGCGAAGTAATCGCCGCTCTCGGCCTGAAACGGCACCGCGTCGACGTCGTCGGGGGAGTTGATCGCCCCGCCGAGTCCGGTCGCGTTCGCGTCGTATTTGTCCTCCGTGTCCTCGATATCGTACGGCGTGTAGTCACAGTTGTCCGGAATCTCGTCCTCGTCCGCCTGCACCGCGGCCGGCGTACAGGCGACCAACAGTACCAACAAGACGACAGGCCAGCGTCTGTTCATTCGGTTCGACCATTCAAATCCGGAATGTAAAGGCTTCCGAAACAGTCAGTTCTCTCTCAGACACTCAGCGAAGTTGCGGGTTCGTCCGGTCCGCCGTCGAAGAAACGATCGAGCGTCGGCGGTTGGCGGTCGCTACGCCTCTCGTTCGTAGTCGGCGACGTGCTCGTCGGCGTCCCACTCGGCTGAGTTGTCCTGGGGGTCGTAGCCCAGCGCCTCTCTCGCCCGCTCCAGCGAGTAGTACTTCCGGTCGTTGTCGGAGACACCGACAGACTCGCTCCGCTCGTCTGTCGAGCCCTCACTCGCTTCGCTCGCGAGGATGCCGTAGACGATCTCGAAGTTACGGAGGTGGAGAACTCGCCAAACGGGGCGTCCTCGAAGTGGATGACGACGGTAGCAAGCGACCGATGCTGCCGACAGAAGGAAAGAACCTCTTCGATCAAACGCTCTCTCGTTCGTAGTCGGCGACGTGCTCGTCGGCGTTCCACTCGGCTGAGTTGTCCTGGGGGTCGTAGCCCAGCGCCTCTCTCGCCCGCTCCAGCGAGTAGTACTTCCGGTCGTTGTCGGAGATGCCGTAGACGATCTCGAAGTCGTAGTCGGCTTCCAGCGTGCAGCGGTGGATACGGGCGCAGTCGGGGTAGGACAGCCACATGGCCTGGCCGCGCTCGTAGTCGATCGGCGGGTGGCCCCGCGTGAGGTTGCCGATGCGGACGTTGCAGACGGAGATGCCGTGTTCGTCGTGGTAGTACCGACCCAGCACTTCGCCGGCGGCCTTGGAGACGCCGTAGTGGTTGCCGGGGCGGGGGAACTCGGTGCCGTCGAGGCGGTAGTCGTCGCCTTCGCGGTACATCTCGGGGGTGCGCTCGTCGGTCTCGTAGGCGCCGACGGCGTGGTTCGAGGAGGCGAAGACGAACTTCTCGACGCCGGCTTCGACGGCGGCCTCGTACATCTTCTCGGTGCCGTCGATGTTGTTCGACAGCACGGAGGGCCACGGCGCGCTCGGTCGCGGGTCCCCCGCGAGGTGGATGACGGCTCCCACGCCGTCCATCGCGTCGGCGACCGTCTCCTCGTCGGTCACGTCGCCGACGAGGTACTCGTGGTCCGGCTCGTCGTCCGGCGGACTGTGGAGGAGTAGCTGCCACTCGTACTCGTCGGCGAGCCCCTCCAGCACGGCCTGCCCGACGCGGCCCCCTGCACCTGTGAGTAAGACCGGCTCGTCCATTCAGGTGAACCCTTGCGACCGGCCAGTAAGTAACGTACGGTTCCCAGCGGGGCTGTCAAGAATCCGACAGGCGTGTCGTGGGCCAGTGCCCCGCTCCGAAGGGCATTACTCCCGGGCGACCGACCGACCGCCATGGACCCCACGGACGCCCAGACCGCCTGTTTCGAGGCGGGCATCAAGTTCGGAACGCTGTACCACCAGTTCGCCGGGACGCCGGTCAGCCCCGCGAGCGCCGACAGCCTCGCCCGCGCGATGGAGGAGGCCATCGAGAACCAACCGTACTGCGAGTCGGTCACCGTCGACGTGCTGGTCGACGAACTCGAAGCGGAACTGGCCGAGTCGACGGCCGACTACACGGAGCTGACCGGCCGCTTCGTCGAGGTCGAGATGACGATCGACTACGAGGGCAACGAGGTGCACACGCGGATGGATATGCAGGACGGCTACCCGCTCATGCGCGTCGTTGACGTGCGCTCGGACTCCTGACCGCGGCGCGGCTCGGTCGACGTGACGGTCTGTCGGGCGTCGAACCGACCACGGGAGATATGTGACTGGGCGGACAACCGACCCGGTATGTCCCTCGCCGCCCTGAACGACATCGAGGACGCCATCAAGGCGACCAAGCGGTTCCTCACGCCGGTCGACCGCGTGCGGTGGTTCCGGCTCGCGGTCGTGCTGTTCTTCGTCGGGGGTGCCGGTCTCACCTTCCCCGGCGCTCCGACCACGGGCTTCGGTGGCGACACCGATCCCGTCGAACCGACGCCCGGCGACCCCGCCGGACCCGACATCACGCCCGAGATGACGCCCGAGCTGGTGGCGCTGATACTGGGGATCGCCGCCGTCGGACTCGCCGCCTTCCTGCTGTACTCGGTGGTCGGCGCGACGATGGAGTTCGCGTTCGTCGCCGCGCTGCGCGACGAGGAGGTCCGGCTGCGACGGTCGGTCCGGCGGTACTGGCGGCGCGGGCTCCGGCTGTTCGCCTTCCGGCTGGCGGTCTGGGTCGTGGCGATCGCGACGGCCGCGGCGATACTGCTGGGGGTCGGGGCGTCGATGGGCGGGTGGCCGCCGACCGTCTGGGGCGACGGGACGATCCTGACCGTCGTGATCCTCGCGATCCCGGTGGTGGGTGTCGGCGCCCTGGTCCTCGGGACGCTGCTGGGATTCACCACCGTGTTCGTCGTGCCGGTGATGCTCGCCGAAGACCGGGGCGTCCTCTCGGCCTGGCGGCGCTTCTGGGGGACGCTGACCGACGAACCGCTGGAGTTTCTCGCGTATCTCTTCCTCTCGTTCCTCCTCGGCATCGGTGTCTCGATGGCCGTGGGGTTCCTGCTCGTCCTGTTGCTGATCGCCCTGGCCGTCCCGTTCCTGGTCGTCGGGGCGCCGCTCGGGTTCGCTCTCGTGACGGCGGGCGCCGGTACCGCCGCCGCCGCGGTGGCGCTGGTGCTCGTGCTCCTGTACGCCCTGCTCGTGTTCGTCGGCGCGCTGCTGATCCAGGTCCCGTTCCAGACGTTCCTGCGTTACTACGCCCTGTTCGTCCTCGGGGACGCGAATCCGGACTTCGACGTGGTCCCCGACGCCCGCGCGGCTATCCGCGCCGACGGCGGTGCAGACGACGACGGGACCGGCGGGACCGCAGCGGGCGGCGACGACGGTCCCGACCGACCGGGTGACGGCGACGCCGCGGACCCGAACGACCGCGAGAGCGGCGGAGACGACGACTGGAACGTCGGTCGCGAGGACCGCGACCGCGACGACGACGGCGACCGGTGGTGACGCCGTCGCGTTCGCCGCGATCGATACCGCCGGACCGTAACTGATCGGTCGGGTCGGCGTGCTGGCGTCGTTCGTCCGCTCTCTCTTCGGTTTTCACTTTCGGTTCCAGGCGTGTTTTTAAACCGGACGGGGCCGAAGGACGAGACATGAGTCAAGCGACCTTCGACGACGACGACCTGTTCGAGGACGCGGCCAGCGAGATGCGCGAGGACGTGGAAGCGAGCCTGGACGAGGCCCGCGCGGCGCTCCCGGAAGCCGACGCGGTCTGGGAAGTCGACGCCGACAACACGCTGGGCGTGCTCAACGCGCTCCGGTCGGCGCTCGACGTCGAGGACGCCGAGGACCACCTCGTCGACGCCAAGAAGTGGTACACGATGGGCGAGCGCGCCGACGCCTTCGAGGACGCCGACGACCTGGCCGAGGAGATCGAG
The DNA here is from genome assembly GCF_013415885.1 of Halosimplex rubrum. Taxonomy (NCBI): domain Archaea; kingdom Methanobacteriati; phylum Methanobacteriota; class Halobacteria; order Halobacteriales; family Haloarculaceae; genus Halosimplex; species Halosimplex rubrum. The sequence goes on along the minus strand of NZ_CP058910.1, from coordinate 54,307 downwards.
GCCGTCGAGGACCTGCTCGACGACGTGACCGAGGCCCACGAGGAGGTCAGCGACCTCGCCAGCACCGTCCCGCAGCTCCGCAGCGCTCTAGAGGAGTTCGAGGCCGACGACGAAGCCGAGGAGAGCGACGAGGAGGAGGCCGAGGCCGAAGCCGACGCGGACGCCGAGGAAGCCGAGGCCTGAGAGCCACCGCGGCACTCGGTCGCCGCGTCCCGAGGACCGTCGCGCCTCCGTCGCCGCGGTAGCCGGTCGCCCCGCTCGCTCAGCGTCGTTCGGGTCGCGACACGTCCCGCGTCGCAACGTCGTCCAGTAGCGTCGCCAGTCGCTCGGCGGCGCGCTCGCGCAGCCACTCGCCGAGCGCCGCACTCCCGTCCCGGGGGTCGCCCACGGTGCCGTTCTCCGAGAACTCCGCCGAGTCGTAGGCGAGGTTCGTCCCGCTCACCCACTCCCCCCAGCCGTCGGCGGCCCCCGCCGCGGCGTCGTCGAGGCGCTCCTCGCGGATCGAGTCGGGATCCACCGCGCGCACGAGCGCGGTCTCGACGGGGCCGCCGTGGCCCATCCGGACCGCGTCGAGGTCGACGGGCGGGGCGTCGGGGTCGCCGGTCCAATCGCGGTCGAGGTCGACGGCGTCGAACCAGGTGAACGGGACGGCGTAGGCGTCGTCGTGGCGCGCGATCCGCCCGCAGACCTCCCGGAGCGGCGCGACGTTACCGCCGTGACCGTTGACGACGACGACGCGGTCCCACCCGTGGTGGGCGAGGCTCCCGACGGTCTCGCGGACGTAGTCGCGGAACGTGTCCTCGCTCACCCACAGCGTCCCCGCGAACTGGCGGTGTTCCTCGGCGACCCCGACCGGGACCGTCGGGGCGACGACGACCTCGCCGTCGGAGGCCTCGACGCCGGCCTCGGCGACGGCCTCGGCTGTCAACGCGTCCGTGCCCAGCGGCGCGTGCGGGCCGTGCTGTTCGGTGCTGCCGACCGGGAGGACGGCCAGGTCCGTCTCGACGGCGTCGGCCTCGGGCCACGTCGATGCCGAGAGGTGCATACCGGTCGCTCGCGGCGCCGACGGTTAAGCGATACGACGCGTGGGTCCGCGCGGCCGGACCACTGCGGGCGCCGACGGCGGTCGGCCGCGGGCTTATCTCGCCGGCGCCCCTACCCGACGGCATGACCGACGACACGGGCGAGATCGGCCCGTCGGATCTCCAGACGCGGATCGACGCCGGAGGGTCCGTCCGCGTGCTCGACGTTCGCGACCGCGACGAGGTCGAGCGGTGGCGTCTCTCCGGCCCGGGCGTCACCCTCACGCAGAAGCCGTACAACCGCTTCCTGCAGGCGAGAGTCACGGACGACCTGGCGGGGTTCGCCGACGACGTCGACGGCGAGGGGCCGATCACCGTCGTCTGCGCTCGCGGCGAGGCCAGCGGCGAGGTCGCGCAGGAACTGGCCGACGCCGGCGTCGAGGCCCGGAACCTCGCCGGCGGGATGGAGGGGTGGGCGCGACTGTTGCTCGCCGTCGAGATCGAGGGGGTGCTCCCCGACGCCCCCGAGGCGACGCTCGTCCAGTATCGTCGCCCCTCCAGCGGCTGTCTCGGGTACGCGCTCGTCGCGGGCGGCGAGGCGGCGGTCGTCGACCCGCTCCGGGCGTTCACCGACCGGTACGTCGCCGACGTGGGCGACCGGGGAGCGGAGATAACGACCGTCGTCGACACGCACGTCCACGCCGACCACGTCAGCGGCCTGCGAGCGCTGGCCGACGCGACCGGGGCGACCCCGGTGATGCCCGCGCCGGCCGTCGAGCGCGGCGTGACCTACGACGTGGAGACGGTCGACGACGGGGACGCCATCGCGGTGGGCGAGGCGTCTCTGGCGGCCGTCCACGCGCCCGGCCACACCACCGGCATGACCGCCTTCGCCGTCGGCGACGCGCTGTTGTCCGGCGACAGCCTGTTCACCGACAGCGCGGTCGGCAAAGCCGACCGCGACGGATCGAGGCGGCGGAGCCGCCTCGCAGGCGTCGCTCGTCCGGATCTGGAGGAGGGATCCGACGAGGAGCCCGCGTTCGCGCGGGAACTCTATCGGACGCTCACCGAGCGCTTCGCCCGGTTTCCCGACGAGACGCTCGTCGCGCCGGGCCACCACGGCGGGGACGCCGCCCCCGACGACGGCGGGACCGTCACCGCCCGGCTGGACGAGTGTCGGGAGCTGCCGATATTCGGCCTCGACGAGGCCGAGTTCGTCAAGCGGGTGACCGAGCGGACGCCGCCGCGACCGGCCAATCACGGGGAGATAATCGCCGTCAACCTCGGTCGGGAGTCCGCCGACAACGCCGCGGCGTTCGAGTTGGAACTCGGGCCGAACAACTGCGCGGCTGCGGCGGCGGACGACTGAGACGGGCAACGGGTCGTCCGGACCGACCGGCGAGGGCTCGTCGAGGGTCCGGGGCTGAGGGGTCGGCGAGAGCGAGGGCGGGGCGCTCAGAACGGGAGCTTCTCGCGGATCTGACCGATGAACGAGTCGTCGTCGGGGTCGACGGGGCCGACGACGCCGTCCTCGGGGACGATCACGGTGCGGTGGTCCTCCTGGTGGGCCTCGATGAGCCCGTCCTCCTTCAGGTCGGCGAGGGCGGTCTCCAGGGTGTCGATGTCGACGTCGACCCGCGACCGGAGCTCGAAGACGGTCATTCCCTCCTCGCGCCGGTCGGCCAGCGCGTCCAGGACCGCGACCTCGGCGTCGTCGCGGTCGCGGTACTCCGGTTTCGCCTGCATACCACTCCCTTCGGCTGGCCGGGTCTTACGTGTATCCCCCGCGACGGCGGTCGCGACGCCCCCGCTCGGCGGGTGTCGGACCGCACGACTGCTCGGTGTTCGGACAAACAGCACGCTTATGGTTCGGAGGGGTCGAACACGTGGTAATGAGTATCAAGTGTTCGCTCCTGGGACACAGCTTCGGCGAGACGACCGTCGAGCGGGAGCGCGAAGAGGAGGGGACGGAAGTCGTCATCACCATCACGGAGATGGAGACCTGTTCCCGCTGCGGCGAGAGCCGCGTGGTCTCGGAGAACAAGGAAGTGACGACCCTCGAGACGCCCGAGGGCGGCGCCGACGAGTTCGAGGCCACGCCCGGCGAGGGCGCCGACGACACCGCCGACGTGGTCGACGCTGGGGAGTCGGCCGACGTGGTCGACGCTGGGGAGTCGGCCGACGTGGCCGAGGCGGGGGGGTCGGCCGACGCTGAGGTGTCGGACGCGAGCGCTGACGAGGTCGGCGCCGACGACGGGGGAGTCGGCGGGAGCGACGCCACGGACGCGGTCATCCTCGACGACGACGCCACCGACGAGTCGTCGGCCCAGGCCGAGGCCCGCGGGGCCGAGACGACCATCCCCGACGCCGAGGGCGGGGCGACCGCCGAGGCCGAGGTCGACGCCGACGAGGACGACGCGGTCATCATCGGCGACGACGAGGGCGACGACCGCGACCCCGGCGAGTGGCCCGACGAGGAGGAGCCCGAAGCCGAGCGACCCGCCGGTGACGAGGGAGACGCCGGCGACGACGGCGATGCGACCGCCGACGAGCGACGGTCGGACGCGGCCGACGACGACCGCGACCCCGGTGAGTGGCCCGACGAGCCGTCGGACCCGGCCGAACGCGCCGGCGAGACCTCCGAGGTCGAGATCCTCGGCGGCGGCGACGACACCGAAACCGACGCCGACGGGTCCCCCTCGGACGGTGGGTCGGCGGGTCCCGACCCCGCCGACGCCTCCGCGACGGGCTCGCGGGACACCGCGAGCGACAGGAGCGACGAAGCGAGCGGTGGGACGGCGGACGACGACGGCGCCGTCGGCGCCTGGCCCGAGGAGGAGGGGCCATCGACCGGCGGCGAGTCGATGGGCGACTGGCCCGAGGAGACCAAGCGCGACCAGCCGACGGACCCCGGTGCCGCCGGGCCATCGCTCGACGGCGAGGAGACGCCGTCGATCACCATCCCCGAGGGGACGTTCAAGTGCTCGGAGTGCGATTTCTCCACGGAGGCCGACGCCACCTCGCTGCGCGCCGGCGACTTCTGTCCGGAGTGTCGACGCGGGACGCTCCTCGAACACGCCGACACCGTCGCCGAGGAGTGACGGCTCGGCCGTCCGAGCGCCCACCGCCGTTCGAACTCGGCCCAGCCGTCGACTCAGGACCGCGACCGCGGTACCGAGCGGCGGCGCCGTCCGGCCCCAGTCGGGGTCGCCGGGAGCGTGGCTCCGCGCGCTCGAAAAAGGTAAGAACGGTGCTCGCAAAGGGTCGCCCATGCGGGAGTACAAGATGCGACGGGGAGAGCACCTCGAAGATCGCATCGAAGACATGGAGGCGACGATCGAGGACTACTTCGGAACCATCTCGACCACCGAGGAATTCAAGGGGAGTGACCTGCACGTGGTCGAGGATCCCGACAATCCGGTGTTCACGCGTATCACCGCCGGCACGGTCGAATACAGCGGCAAGAAGGACAAGCTCGCGGTCGACTTCGAGGAGCGCCCCGCCGAGGAGGTCATCGCGGCGGGCGAGGCCGACGCCGCGGCCGACGCCGTCGACGCGAAAAACGACTTCCTGCTCGAAGCCACCGGCCGCGACGCCAAGAGCCGGCGCGACTCGATGAAACGCTCCGTCGAGGACAGCCCCGACGAAGCCGACGAGGTCTAAACCGGTTCTCGCCGTTGCGACCGCGCGCGGCAAACATAAATACGGCTGTGACGTACTGTCACACATCGCCCGCCCGGAGGCGAGCACGAAGTATCCCGGCCTGAGCCGCTGGAACTGTGGCCATGGGTAGGGCCACTCCACAGTTCCTGTCCGAACCACCTCACGCGAGGCGGTCACACTCGGAATCCGGCGGTTCCGGTAAATGCTTTCTGGCACCTGACAGCGTCGAGAGAGACCGTCCGGTCGACCGGCGGGTCGCCCCCGATGACCCGCCGGTCGCGAACGCGGCGGCCGACACGGCGTGGTTCCGCGGGAACCGGGCGGTCGACGACTCCCGGGCGGCGGCGCGTTACTGCCCGAGCGGGTCGCGGTTGATGGCGACGCCGTGGGGCGTGATGATGAGCTGGTCGTCGCCCTTCTGGGCGATGTCGCCGCCGACCTCGTTTGCGACCTGCTTGAGTTCGTCGGTGATGTGTTCCATCGTCCGGTCTTGGGTCGTGTGGCGCGTGATGTCGGCGATCACCACGTCGCCGTCGTAGACGGCGTCCTTGATGTCGATGACGTCCTGTTTGTCGCCGATCTTCGCGATCCGGACCTGTCGGGAGGCCGCCGTCGCCCCCGCGTCGACGCCGTCGCTCTCGATCTCGACGTAGTCCTCTTTCTGCCGGCTACCCCCGGACTCGCCGAGGATCTTGCTCATAAGTCCCATACACTCTCTCCCGGCCGCTGTCGGTTTGTATTTTACGTCAGACATCCCTCGCCGGCCGGACACTCGTCGGACCCAGCCGTCCGAGCGAACGCCGCCGCACGTCACTGCTCCCACGCCGCGACATGCAGGCGGCCGGCGACCACGTCGCCGGCACCGCGCTGGATCGGGATCGGACGGCTCGCCGTGCTCGCGCTGTCGGGAATACCCATGCCTGAATCCCTGACTTCGCTGCGAACGTCCTCGTGGTCGTGGTCGCCCTGGGGCCCGTAGACGATGTGCCGGACGTTCTCCTCGTGCGGGACCGACGGATCGGGGTTGTCGTAGACGAACAGCGCCTGTCTCTCCCCGTCACCGACCTCGGTCCTGGTGATATTGATGTAGACGTAGTACCCCTCCGGGAGCCCGGACGGGCCGGGCCCGGGCGACGACGAGGGGCCGTACAGCGTCTCCAGCTCCTTTTCCGACGGATAGACGCCCGAGTCCTGGAGCTTGTTCCACACGTCGTCGATGGCCGACTCGGCCACCTCGCGGTCCTGACTGCCCGGCAGCACGTCGGTGGCGTACCCGGCGTAGAGGCTGAGCGCGATCGCCATCGCGGCGACGGCGATCAGCGCCCCCAGCGGCTCTGTCTGGCCCGAGTCACGCCGCGACCAGCGTCGCACGGTACTCACCCCATTTGACGTGTCTGACGACGAGCCGCCCGTCCGCGATACGCCACTTCGGGACCGACGGGTCGTCGACGCTCCGCTCGGCGAACTCCGAGGCGTTGGCGACGTCGCGCCTGAACTCCTCTCTGGGCGTCAGCGGACCCGACGACGAGGACGGGGGCTCCCCGTGGTACTGACTGGCGACCGACTCCCCCTCCAGGACCGCCCTGAGCTCTTCGCTCCCCCGGTCGGCCCACACGGGAACCACCCGAGCGTACGAGAGGCTGGCCCGCGTGGTGCCGCCGTCGTTTTTCATGACGATCGTCTTGTTGGCGACGTACCAGCGGTCGGCGTTGTGCTCGTACTCGGCCGTCGCGTTGTAGCCGCTGGCGGTCACGCGGTCGATAGCGTCGGCCGCCTCGGCGGTGTCCGGCGGCGGCTCCGACGGGAACGACGCGACCACCCCGACGAACGCCAGGCTCACCAGCGCGACGCCGAACCACACGTACCACGCGTCGGCCGGCGACTCCAGCTCCATACCCGGTTTGGTCCCGTCATCGCATTTAAATAGCAACGCGAGGGGTTGGGCCCGGACCGGTCCCACGGGGAGGTGCGGCCGGCTCCGACCGGGGCGGTCACAGGTTGACGACGAAGACGGTTCCCATGACCGCAAGTACGTAGATCGGCGTCGCCGAGACGAGCGAACGGCCGACGTGATACCCCACGAGCGAGCGGTCGAGCCCGTTGCGCAGCCCGATCGAGAGCGTCGTGAGGATCACCGACATCAGGAGGACGTAGACGCCGACGACGAGGCCGAGTTGGTCGGCCGACAGCGCCTGTCCGACCTGGTCGCTGGCGGCCCGTGTGCCCTCGCTGTCGGAGATCCGCTTCGCGAGCGCGACCGTCGCACCGGCGACCAGCGGCCCGAAGTACGCCGCCGTCGAGTCCAGCGTCCCGGTGACCGACGACAGCTCCCGCCTGGCCTCGGCCTCGACCTCCTGGAGCTCCTCGAGGTGGTCGGCCATGGCGACGACGGCGCTCCCCGCCGGTCGCCCCTCGCGGGCGGCGATCGACAGCAGCGACGCCATGCCGTGGGCGCGCGGGCTCGGCACGTCGCTCAGCGAGCCGTACTCGCCGAAGAAGGCCTCGTCGACGGTGACGTGCAGGCGCTCCTGGAGGCCGGCGGCCCGCTCGAACACCGCGCCGGTCTCGCCGGGGACGCGCTCGCCGGCGTGAGCGATGGCGGATTCGACGGCCTGGCCCTCCGAGACCTGCCGCCCGACGAGATACAGCGCGTCGGTGAGGTCCTCCTCGATGTCCCGGACGTGGTCGCGAACGGCCTTGATCGGGCCGAATATCGCGAGGAGAGCGGTCCCCAGCCCGAGCCCGAGCCCGGCGATCGGGGCGAGGAAGCCGAACCCGAGCAGTGCCGTCACGCCGGCGGCGGCGAGCCCGACCGCGAGACCGCCGCCGATCCCCACCAGCCGCTGGTCGTCCACGTCGGGGTGAGCGGTCGTCACCCGGGGCGGCGGGAAGGCGACGGGCCGCCGCTGGAGCAGCCAGACGCTCGCCGCGACCAGTCCCGCCGGCAGCGCCACGTCGTAGATCAGGACGAAGAACTCGATGGGGAGGGAGAACCCGCCGTCGGCCCCGCCGGCGAGCCCGATCGCCGGCACCAGCGCCACCAGCGCGAGCGGGAGCATCACGCCGAAGGCGTACAGCCCCGTCGTCGGGCCGCGGATCTCGCTGGTGAACTGGGCCATCTCCTCGCGGGTGCCGTCGAGGATCGCCCGCAGCGAGCGTTCGAGCGTCCGCTCGCGCTCCTCGGGCGGCGCGTTCTCCGCCGTGGCGAGCAGGTGCGCCGCCCGCTGTAGCGCCGGGAACTCCTCGGCCCAGTCCTCCGCGAAGGAGATCAGTCCGGTCTGGGGCGAGCCGATCGAGCGGTCGATGTGGCTCTCCAGGCTCGCGGCGAGCGGGCCGCGGCCCGTCCGGGCGGCGAACTCGACGGCCGTCTCGGTCGCCGGCTGGATCTGCATCCGCAGGACCGCCCGGCCGATCAGGTTCGGCGTGTCGCCCAGCGCCTCCGTCCGACGGAACCCCGCCAGCACGGTCGGCGCGGTGTGGACGCCGTGGATCACCGCGACCCCGACCGGGAGCGAGAGGACGAGATAGGGGAGCTTCCCGACGGCGAGGAGGACGAGAGCGACCAGCAGCGCCGCGACGACGCCGGCGCCGAACCCCGCCCGGACGACCGTCTCGGGGGTGACCGGCGACTCGACGAACGCGACCGCCTCGACGAGGTCGTCGCTGGTCTCGACCTCGTAGGGGTAGATCCGCGCGAGTCCGCGGACGGCCCCGACTTTCCAGCCCATGCTCACTCGACGCCGCGACCGGCGTAGGCCGCGGCCACCTCCGTCGGCGAGGTCCGCCCGTCCCCGGCGATGGTCTCCAGTCGATCCCCCCGCTCGATGACCGCCTCCCGCACGTCGGCGTAGGACTCGGCGGGCCCGGTCAGCCGGTCGAGAAAGCGGCTCTCACCGCGGTCGATCCGGTCGGTCGAGCGAGCGATGTCGCCCTCGATCTCGTACAGCGGCGCGAAGCGGATCTCGTCGTCGCCGACGATCACCTCCTCGATGGCCGACAGCCGGCGCTTGCGGCCCGTGGGCGTGCGGTAAGCCTGGACCGTCACGACCAGATCGGTCGCGCCGAACGACGACGGCGGCACGCCCAGGTCCGAGACGACCCGCTCGAACACCTCGTCGGCGCCGTCGCCGTGGATGGTCCCCAGCACCGCGTTGGCGTTGGCGCCGACGCGCATCGCCTCGTAGAGGACCTTGGCCTCTTCGCCGCGGATCTCCCCGACCACGAGCGCCCCGTCGCCCAGCCGCAGCGCCGTCCGAAGCGCGTCGGCGGCGGAGATCTCCGGTCCGCCGCCGGTGCCCGTCCGGAGCGGCTGCACGTCCCGGTCGCACTGCTGGAGCCGGTTGACGGGGAGCTCCGGGGTGTCCTCGATGACGACCGTCCGGGTGTCGGGCGTGACCTCGTACAGCAGCGTGCCCAGCAGCGTCGTCTTCCCGGCGCCGCGGGTGCCCGCGATGAGCGCCGCGGCGTTGCGCTCGATGGCGACCGACAGAAAGCCCGCCGCCTCGGCGGGCATCGTCCCGTTGCGGACCAGCTCCGGGAGCGTGAAGGTGTCCTCGGCCTGCTCGCGGAAGGCGAAGGCCACGCCCTCGGCGACCGGGTCGGTGACGCCGGCCACGCGCAGGCCGGTCCCGTTCTCCAGGTCGGCGGTCGCGTCGACGGTCGGTGCCGCCCGCGAGAACGCCCGCCCGCTCGTCCGCCGGATGCGCGAGGCCAGCGCCCCGCCGCCCTCGGCGGTGAGGTGGACGTTCGTCGACATCGACTGGCCGTCGACCTCGACGCGGATCGGGTTCGAACCGACCGGCGACGTGGCGTACACGTCCGTCACCCGCGGGTCCGCGAACAGGTCCTCCAGCACGCCGTAGCCCTGGGTGTGTTTGCCGAGGATCGCCGTCAGGATCGGGTCGACCTCGCCGTCGCTGACGTACTCGATCGCTCGCGAAGCGCGGCGGTCGCCCTCGACCAGCCCCTTCGCGATGGCCTCGTACCCCTCCAGCAGGAGCTCGCGCTGGGCGACCGACAGCGACACGTCCACCACGTCCAGCGAGTACAGCGGGATGGAGTCCTCGCGGCCGTAGACCCGCGCGGTCGACCCCGTCGAGAGCTCGGTCACGTCCCGCAGGCGCGCGCCGTCGTCGACGGCGCGGTCGACGAAGTAGTGACCGACCGTGAGCCCGACCGTCGGCGCGAGCGCGTCGTCGTACGTCTCCACCCCGGCGGCCGCCCCGACCAGCCCGGACTGGGTCGCGATGTCGGCGACCGGCCCGACGCGCTCGTCGACCTCGTCGACGACCGAGAGCGGGTCCGTCGCGGCCGCGCGGGCGAGGCGCTCGTCGCGGTCGCCCAGCAGATCGACGAACCGGCCGGCGGTGCCGAGCAGGTCCAGCGCCCGGTCGCCGTAGCGGTACTCCAGCCCGCTGGCCCGGACGACCAGCCCGTCGACCGTGTGGTCGGCGAGCTCCCGAACGACGGCCGCCCGGCAGTGGGGCGAGGCCCGCAGGTCGCCACTGTTGTCACACCCCGACGCGTCGACCAGCAACACCCCCTCGTCGATGGTCAGATCGCACGTACACGGGGCGTCTTCGTCCCCGTCGTCCTCGACGAGCCCGTCCAGGCCCACCGCGTCGAGGACCGACGCCAGCGACAGCCCCGACCGTCCCGTTGCCATGCCGGGAGTGGCCGCGTGTTCGGTCTTAAACTTCTACACGCCGGCCGATCCCGTGACGGCGACGCTTCGGGAGCCGCTCACCCGCCGACGCGGTGGACCCGGACGATCGGGTCGCGCGTCGACGACACCCGTCCCAGTCGGAAGATGTAGGTCCGATGGCCGGAGACTCGGCCCAGTTCCAGATCGGTGCCATCGGCGCTGACGACCGGAGCGTCGATGTGGACGGTGCGGTTCGGTCGTCCCCCGACCCGGTAGGTGAGGACGCTGTGACCGCGCGTCCCCTCGCGTTCGATCTGAAACAGCAACACGGAGGTGGCCGTCAGCGACGGCGTCGGGAACGTGACTTCGAGGACCCGCTGGGGACCGCGCACGCCCTTCGGCGGGAGGTCCTCCGTCTCGTTGAGCGCGACGGCGGTCTGCTCGAACTGCTCGGCGATACTCCCGACCCGCCGGTCGCTGTTGACGCCGGCGGCGTGGTCGATGGCCGGCATCGCGATACCGACCAGGACGACGGTCAAGATGACCGCCAGGACGACGCGGATCACGGGAGCTTCGAGCGGATCCTCGTCAGGAGGTCGTCCTCGTCGTCGCCGTCGGTCCGGTCGAACGTGTCGGCGAGCGTCCCGTCGTCGGCGTCGTCGCTCGACCCCAGGTCGAGGTCGGCACCGTCGTCGTCCGCGCGCCCGGCCGCGGCCGCTCCGCTCGCACCGGTGCCCGCGTTGCCCTTCGAACCGGCGGCGGCGTCCGCGCCACCACCTGCGCCCGCGGACGCGCCGCGAGCGTTCCGGCCGCCACGACCGCCCGCCGCACCGCCGGCCCGGTCGCGACCGCTCACCACTCGGTCGACGGACCGTTCGGGGTCGTCGGGGGCCGCGCGGGCGCGACCGCTCTCGCTCCCGGCCGCGCCGCGGCCCCGACCGCCCCCGCCCGCGGCCGCCCCCTCGGTGATCGCTTCGAGGTCGCCGACGCGGCGTTCGAGCCGGTCGACGGCCGCGATGGCGGCGTCGGCCTGTTGCTCCACGTCCTCGTTGACCGAGCGGACCCGCCCGACGAACCCCTCGACGGACTCCGAGCGCGCCTCCACGTCGGCGAGCCGCTGCTCGATCTCGTCGATACGGGATTCGAGCCGCTCGAAATCGTCCGCGAGAGTCGCCAGATCGGCGAGTTCGTCCAGCTCGTAGTCGCCGTCGACGACCGCCCGCTCGACCGCCGTCAGCCGCTCGTCCAGGCGCTCGATGTCGGTCATACTCCCCTTGCCCGCCTCATCGTATTTAAACCACAACGCCGCTCTCGGCGGTCTCGGTGCCTCTCGTCGGCGGGTCCGGGCGAGGCCCGAACCGGACGGTGTGGTCGACGGTGCGGGGCCGCTCAGTCGTCGGCGGGGCCGCTCAGTCGTCGTCGGCGGCGGGTCGGTCGGCGTCGGCGGGCCGTTCCTCGTCGATCTCCACGTCGCTGGCGTTGGGGCTGTCCCCGCCGTGTGGCGTCTCGCGGCGGCGGACGTTCGCCGAGTGGACCGTCTCGGTCGCGTCGTCGATCACGATCACCTCGCCGGGGCTCGTGGGGAGTCGCTCGGCCAGCGAGGTCTGCATGTACGTCGGCTGGGCGGCCTCCAGCGCCGCCAGGTCCGCCTCGGAAGTGAGCCGGTGAGAGACCACGATGTCGGACTGGGAGACCGCGACCTCCGAGACGGCGCTGGGTCGCTGGGTCGCGAGCACGAGGCTCACGCCGGGTGCGCGCCCGCGCGTGAGGATCGTCTCGAGCGCGGCCTCGCCGACCCCCTGGAAGAAGGTGTGGGCCTCGTCGATCATGAACCACGGCAGCCGCGGGATCGCCTCGTTCACCCGGGCGCGGTACAGCGCCTCGCCGATACCGCGGACGACGGCGTTCATCGGCGCCGAGTCCAGCCCCGACACGTCGACGACCGTCACCGCGCCGCTGCCCAGCTCTCGGGCGTCCATCCCCTCGGGGTCGAAGATGCCCCACGAGTCGGCGAGCTCGAGGTGGTTGACCGCCGCGCGCTTGTCGACGCCTGGAGCGTCGCTCTCCTCGATCGCCGCACGCATGTCCGCGAGCGTCGCCTCGTCCTGGGCGGCCCGCCAGACGAGCCCGCCCGCGCCGCTCTCGGGGGAGAGATCTAACAGTGCGCACCACGACCGGGGGTCGAGCGTCGTCGCCGTGATCTGCGGGTCGTCGATCACCTCGGCGGGGACGGGCTCGCCCTCGGCGGGCTCGCCCAGCGTCGGGAACACGCCCATCGGGTCGGCGACGACGGGCGCGACCCCGTCGGCCCGCGCGAGCGCCTCGGCGAGGACGCCCAGCGTGTAGGACTTCCCGTAGCCGCGCTTCCCGACGATCAGCGTCGCGTGCGGGCCGTCCAGATCGACGTGCAGCGGCGCGCCGCTGGAGCCGTCCCGCGCCCGGTAGGTGCCCAGACGGCCCGCCGGGGCGTCGTCGTCGGCCTGCACCACCTTTCCGCGCCCGATGACGAACTCCGCCTCGGCCGTCGGTGAACCAGTCACGCCAGTGGATAGTCTCGCGGGCCCACTTGTATCTTCGCTTCAAGGTTTAAATACCAGGACGGGACCAAGACCGGCATGCGGCGCACAACGACGCTGTCGCAGGACGAACGGGCCATCGAAGGATTACCCATCAGGCTCGTCATCGCCCTCGTGGTGGGTGTGGCGAGTCTCGCCATCATGATGCAGATGATCGGGGGGCTCGGGTTCAACGCCCAGCAGGAAGTGACCCTGGAGATCCGGACGGGGTCGCTGGTCGAAGCCGGGAGTAGTAGTCCGAGCGACATCGAGGTCACGGTCGTCACCGAGGACGGCGATCCGGTTCCGAACGCTCAGGTGTTGATGACCTCCGGCACGCTGACTCTGGAGGACAACCCCGTTCCAATGAACGACGGGTCGAGCGGCGCGGCGACGACCGGTGAAGACGGGGAGCTCGAACACGAGGTCCCGTGCGCGGTGAGCAGTTGCAGCTCCGGGACCCAGGTCGACTTCCGTTCCGACCAGGACAAGGGGACGATCAAGTTCGACATCGTCACGCAGGGCGACGGCAACTACAAGGACAAGAAAGACAACCCGACCGTCGTCATCACGCAGTAGCGAACCAGATGAGCGACTCCCCACCGTCCGCGTCGTCGTGCCTCTCGGACCACTCCGAACGGGAGGTCCGTAGCGTCGACTCCTCCGGACCGGGGACGTAGCGACGGGGGACTCTCGAAAACTTCTCAGATACATGTTGTCAGACATTCAGACTACGGGATCGAACCGAATACGGGACCATCTCACGGGGGGATCTATCGCCGTCATCGTCGCAGTGTCCGTCTGCGTCGGCTTCGTCGGGCCGGTGACAGCGCTGGCCCCCGGGTCTACGACGGGCGCCCTCGACGAGATGGCCGGCAGCGGCACGCAGGACGACCCCTACCAGATCACGAACGCGACGGAACTACAGGCGATGAACGAAGACCGGGGCGCGCATTACGTCCTCGTCGAAGACGTCGACGCGAGCGCGACCGCCGACTGGAATCTCGGCGACGGCTTCGATCCGATCGGAACGGTCGACGAACGGAACGCGTTCACAGGCACGTTCGACGGACGGAATCACACGATAACCGGTCTCACGATCGACAGACCGTCGACCAACGGTGTCGGGCTCTTCGCCACCACCGACGAGGCGACGGTCGAGGACGTTCGATTCGAGGGGGCGACCAGCAACGGTCGGCGGGCCGTCGGAGTGCTCGCCGGTCGCGCGCTTGCGACCGACGTCTCCGGCGTCAGCGCCAGCGGCTCCGTCTCCGCCGAGGCGCGGGCCAGCGGGGGACTCCTCGGGGCGGCGGAATCGACCGCGATCCGCCGGTCCCACGCCGACGTCGAAGTGCGCGGGACGGAACTCGTAGCGGGTCTCGTCGGTTTCAGCGCTGAAGGGTCGATCGGCCTCTCGTCCGCCAGTGGCCCCGTCACGGGGACACGGAAGGTCGGTGGCCTGGTCGGTACCAACGGCGAAGGGAACACGGTGGAGCGCTCGTACGCGACCGGATCCGTCAGCGGCGATGCGACCGTCGGCGGACTGGTCGGGACGGCCGCTGGCGGAGAGCTGTCGAGGTCCTTCGCAACCGGCGCCGTCGACGGTGACGGACCCGTCGGTGGTCTGATCGGCTACAGCGAGGCGACGACGGCCGACCTGTACTGGGACCGGGACACGTCCGGAACAAGTGTCGCGGTCGGAGAGGGGAGCGGCTCGGGAACCGGGTTGTCGACGGACCGGATGAGCGGTGTGGACGCCCGCTCGAACGCGGATTCACTGGCGTTCGGACTGGTCTGGACCGCGACCGACGGCTATCCGATACTCGGAACGGAAGTCGATAGCGTCGACCTCTCCGTTCCGAACCAGGTGATCACCGACCGAACGACGACCGCGACCGTCCGCGTCTCGCTCGCCGCCGGTCGAACCGTCACCGCGACCGAGACGGCGGACTACGATACCAACCAGTCGTTCCTCTCGGTCGGCCGTGGCGTTCTGGAAACGTCCGGCACGGGGACGGCCGAACTGACCGCCGCGGTCGCGGATCACTCCGACAGCGCGGTCGTCTCCGTGGTCACGCCGCCGGACATCTCCGTCGAGAGCCGCTCGCTGCGCTACGACCGCGTCGGATCGGAGACGGCGGCGCCGGTCGACGTGACGCTCACCAACGACGGCGGCGCCGACGGCACCTTCGACGTGGTGCTGTCGATCAACGGCACCGTCGAGGAGACCCGAACTGTGACGGTTCCGGGGCACTCGACGACGACGGTCCAGCTCAACTACTCCGCGCCCGCGATGGGGGCCCACCCGGTCGCGGTCAACGGGAGTTCGCTGGGCGACCTCACCGTCGTCGAGGAACCCGAGACGAGCGTCGCGTCGGCCTCCGTCTCGGAGAGCCCGCTGGCGGTCGGGAACAGTACGACCGTCGAGGCGACCATCGACAACGCTGGCGACGCCGCGGCCGGTCACACGGTCGAACTGACCGCTGACGGCGAGACGGTCGCGACGAAGACCGTCGTCGTCCCGGCCGACGGCGCCACGGTGCGGTTCAACTACACCGGCGACTCGGTCGGCGAGTACGACCTCGCCGTCGGCGGCACGAGCGCCGGGACGCTGACCGTCGCCGAGCTGGGGTCGGTCTCGGTCGAGAGCGTCTCCGTCCCCGACTCGGTCGAAGCCGGCGCGTCCTACGAGGTGACGGTGACGGTGGCAAACTCCGGCGGCCTGGCGCTCTCGTCGGACGTGGCCTACAGCGTCGGCGGCAGTGCGGTCGGCACCGAGGCCGTCGAGGTGCCCGCCGACGGCGCGACGGTCTCCTTCGAGGCGACCGCACCGGAAGACAGCGGATCGATCGACCACAGCGTGACCGCTGGCGACGCCGAGTGGACCGGCTCGTCCGCGGTCGATGTCGAGACGCCCACGCCGACCGCGACCGCGGGGTCGAACGGTGACGGCGGTGACGGCGAGGCCGCAGACGGTGGCTCGAACGACGGCGGCGACGCCACGGCGACCAGCGGCGACGGCCCCGGCTTCGGCGCCGGCGCCGCGGTGGTCGCACTGCTCGCGCTCGTCGCGGCGACGCGGTATCGACGACGCTCGCGGTGACGCGACTCGAGGACACGGACACAGACACAGATGACACGAACTGGGTTCGGTGGGAACGGATGAATCGGACGCGCGCGGCGCGGGGCCTCGCGCTCGTCGCGCTGGTGGTCGTCTCGGTGGTCGGCCCGACGGTCGGGCTCGCGGCCGCGAACGAACAGCAACGGACCACGTCGTCGCCGCTCTCGGAGATGGAGGGAAGCGGGACGCCCCGGGACCCGTACGTGATCACGACGGTCGAACAGCTACAGGCGATGAACGAGGACCTGACCGCCCACTACGCGCTCGGGAGCGACATCGACGCGAGCGTGACCGAGACGTGGAACGCCGGGAACGGGTTCGACCCGGTCGGTGGCGAGAACGGCGCGTTCCGCGGCTCGTTCGACGGCAACGGACGGGCGCTCTCGGAGCTGACGATCGTCCGGCCGCAGGCGGCCAACGTCGGGCTGTTCGGTCTGACCACGGGCACGGTTCAGAACGTCTCCTTGCGCGACGTGACCGTCAACGGCAACCAGAACATCGGCGCACTGGCCGGCGTCAACTCGGGGTCGATCACGGGGTCGTCGGCCACCGGCACCCTGCGGGCGACGGGATCGAACGTCGGCGGCCTCGTCGGCGTCAACGACGGCCAGATCGTCGCTTCGTACGCGGACGCGTCGGTCGCGGGGTCGGAGGTCGTCGGCGGGCTCGCCGGCGCGAGCAACGGCCCGATCCGCGGTTCGTACGCCACGGGGACCGTCGGCGCGACCCGGACGGCCGGCGGTCTCGTCGGCGCCAACAGCAACGCCGTGACGGCCTCCTACGCGACCGCGACGGTCGACGTCGACCAGGTTGCCGGCGGCCTCGTCGGGACGAACTCCGGGACGATCCGGACCTCCTTCGCGGCGAGCGAGGTCGACGGCAACGCCACCGTCGGCGGCATCGCCGGGACGAACGGCAACAGCATCGTCGGCCAGACCTACTGGGACGAGGGCGTCGCCGAGGTGAACGACTCCGCCGGCGACGGCGCCGGCATCGGGACGGCGCTGTCGACGGCCGAACTGACGGGCGAGGGCGCGCTGTCGAGCCTCGACGGTTTCGACGCGGCGAACATCTGGACGACGACCGAGGAGTACCCGGTCCACCAGTGGGAGCGACCGGCCGTCGACCCGCTCGACCAGTGGCAGGTGCCGACGCCGACGGCGGCGCCGCCCACGCCGACGCAGACGCCGACCGCGGCGCCGACGCCCTCGCCGACGCCGACGTCCTCGGGCGGGGCGTTCGCCGTCGGTCCCGGGTTCGGCCCGGTCGCCGTCCTGGTGGCCGTCGCGGCGCTGGCGGTGCTGGCGGTGCGACGGCCGTGAGGAGTCACGCACGAACGAACACGACGGACACACGATACATGACAGATACGGATGGCTTCGCTACCAGTTGAAGTGCTACTGGGGATCTCCTTCGGTCTGCTCGTCGGGCTCGTCCCGGCGTTCGCGGTGGGGCTGGGGAGTTTCCTGGTCGAGTACTACGGTGGGTACACCGCGCCGGGGGCGGCGGCCGTGCTGGTCGCCCTGCCGCTGGCCGGTGCGAACGGCTACGCCGTCGGCCTCGTCGGGACGACGGTCGAACAGGTGCCGCGGCTGCTGATCGCCGCGCTCGTGGCGCTGCTGCTCGCGCTGTACGCCAACAGCCAGGGGAGTTCCCTCGCCGCCGAACTGCCGCGGGACCTCTCGCAGGCGACGCGCGCTCGGCGGACGCTCTCCGCCGCGGCGATTGAGGACGTCGACGGGTCGGGGCAGGTGACCGTCCGCGCCAGCGGCGAGATCCGCGACATCGAGGGGTACCCGTCGCTGTCGCCGGCGCTGCGAACGACCCTGGAGACGGGTGCCTGGCGGCTGCCGGCGGACCTGCCGCTCGCGGAACTGGAGACCCGTCTGGAGGACCGGCTCCGGAGCGACCACGACCTGGCCGACGCGGCGGTGTCGATCGACGCGCGCGGCCGGGCTTCGGTCGCCGCCGCGCCGCCCGCCCGGAACCTGGCCGAGCGAGTCCCCGACGGCTGGCGCGCGGTGTCGTTCTCGGCGCTGTTGCCCACGGGGCTGTCGCCAGGCGACGAAGCCGTCGTCGACGCGGGCGACGCCGCCGTCGACGGGCACGTACTCAGCGTGCGCACCGATACCGACCGCGGGAGCGCCGACGCCGACACCGACGCGTCGGACGCGACGGCGACGGTCGAGGGGGCGGGCGAGGCGACGACGCGCAAGCGGGCGCGCTCGGAGACGGCCGGCGGTCGCGGTCGCGTGACCGTCGCGGTACGCACGAGCGACGCGCGGACGGTCCTCGGCGAGGACGAGGCCGCGGTCCGCGTCACCTCCCAGGGGACGAGCCACGTCTTCGAGGCGTTCTCGCAGCTCGAACGCGCGGGCCAGGCCGTCCGGCGCGTCCGGTTGAGCGAGGCGGACCGGGAGGCGCTGACCGACGACCCCGACCTGTCGGCCGTCGGCGTCCGGCGGGCCGGCGAAGACGGCCGCGGCTGGCGGTTCGACCCCGACGAGGTGGCCGTCGAGGACGCCGACGAGGCGTTCGTCGTCGGTGCCGACGGGAGCGAACGCATCCGGGCGCTCTCGGAGGACGAGGCGCCACCGACCGGAGCCGCCAGCGAGTGGGCGGCCGGGGCGGGGGTGGAGCCGTGAGCGTCGCCGTCCCGCTGCAGTTGGCCTCCGAGTGGACGACTACGGCGCTGCTGCGGATCCTCGGGTTCGCGCTGTACGCGAGCGTGGTCGCGATGGGCGTCTCCTTCCTCTATCGCGGCTACAGCACGCGCCCGCTCCCGGTCGGCGTCGGCGTCGTCGTCGGCCTCTCTTTCGTCACGATGTCGCTGAACATCGACGCCGTCGCGCGGGCGTCGATCATCGGCGACACGGCGAAGCTTCACTACGCCACCGCGTCGTACCTGCTGGGCGTGTTCGCCGTCGGCGCCGTCGGCGCCGACGCGGGTCGCCGCATCGGCGACCACCTCGCCGCGAACGTGTTCGACGTGACCCGCGTCGACGCCGGCGGGCAGGTGGCGCGGCTCGTCCAGTCGGCCGGGCTGGTCGTCGAACTCGAACTCCCGGAGACCGTCGACGACATCGACGGCTACCCGCCGGTCGACGAGGAGACCGAGCGCGCGCTGGCCGGCCGACGGATGCGGTTCCCGCGGCGGCTCTCCGAGTCGAAACTGGAGTCGCGGCTGGCGGCGCGACTGGAGCGGGACTTCGACGTGGGTCACGTCCACGCCGCGATCGAGCCGGACCTGACGGTCTCGTCGCTGGCGGTCGGGCGCCGCCCGTCGGGGATCGGGCCGTCGCTCCCCCCGGGGACCGTCGCCGTCGCCGTCTCCGGCGACCCCGCGCCCGACGCCAGCACGGGCGACCCGGTGGAGGTCTGGACCGGCGGCGAGGACGGCGGGGACCTCGTCGCGACGGGCAAGTTCCGGGCCAGCGTCGGCGACGTGGCGACGGTCGCGGTCGGCGCCGACGACGCCGACGCGTTCGACCCCGACGACTCCTACCGGCTGGTCACGCGACCGGACACCGCCGAGGACGTGAACGAACTCGTCGCGACCGTCTGGGAGGCCGACGAGACCGTCACCGCCGTCACCGTCGACGAGGGCGACCCCCTCCAGGGGGAGTTCGTCGACTGGCTGCCCGTCTCCGTGCTCACCGTCGTCCGCGACGGCGAGCCGATCCCCTTCCCGGCCGACAACGAGACGCTGGCCGTCGGCGACACCGTCTACGTCCTCGGGACGCCGGCCGGCCTGCACCGCCTCGCCGAGTACGAACCCGAACGCGAACCGGGCGACCGACCCGCGGACGCCGACGACGCGGAGCGACCTGCGGCCGACGGCGACGACGCGGCCGCGGAGGCGGGCGGCGACGACGGGGGCCTCGCGTCGATGTTCTCCGACGACTGAGTCGGGCCCCGGTCGCTTCCGTCGGTCCACCCCGAACGGGTCGACCCCGGTCGGCCCGCTCGATCGGTGAAAACCGGCCGTTGAGACGTTTCACCGCCCGACTTCGGGACCCCTCGTGTTGAACTTTATACGGGAACGGGCGGCCAAAGACGGTATGCAGGAAGCGGAGGCGATCGGAGAGACGGTCGAGCGAAACGGGGTGACGTTCGTCACGGCGACCGTGTCCCACGACCGGGGGACGGCGCAGGTCGTCCGGCTGGAAAACCGGCTGGACGGGCCGGTGTGGCCGCCGCGGCTCGGCGACCAGACGGCGCCGGCGTGGACCGACGGGACGTGGGAGGCACGCGTCGGGCCCGACCAGGCGCTGGGGGTCGGCTACGCGACGCCGGCGCCGCCGCGCGAGGACGGCGCGCCGCTGTCGGTCGTCTCGGTGACCCGCGCGGGCGAGACCGACGGCGCCGACCCCGAGGCGGTGCTCGCGTCGCTCGACGACTGGTCGCCGCCGAGCGACGCGTTGGACCGATGATCCTCGCGGTCTGCGGCGGGAAGGGCGGCGTCGGCAAGTCCACCGTCTCGCTGAACCTCGCCCGCGAACTCGACGCGGTCGCCGTCGACGCCGACCTGGCGACGCCGGACCTGCCCCGCGGGCGCGGTCCCGACCTCCACGACGTGCTCGCCGGGCGCGCGGCGCCGCTGGAGGCCGTCGAGGCGGTCGACGAGATCGACCTACTCCCCTGCGGCCGGACGCTGGCCGGGGCGCGAGCGGCGGACCTGACGGAGCTCCCGAAGGCGCTGGAGCTGGTCGACCGCCAGTTCGGTCGCGTGGTCGTCGACTGCCCCGCGGGGCTGGCCCGCGACGTGGGCTATCAGATCCACGGCGCCGACGCGGTCGTCCTCGTGACGACGCCCGACCGACCGGCGCTGCTCAACGCCTTCCGCACGCGCCACCTCGCCGGCGAACTCGACACGCCGGTCGCGAGCGTCGTCGTCAACAGGGCGACCGCCGACGAGGACCGCGCGATCGCCGCCCGCGCCGAGGACGAACTCGGCGCGCCGACGACGCTCGTCCCGCGGCGCGAGCCGCTGGCCGAGTCGTTCCAGGCGGGGACGCCCCTCCGGGACTTCGATCCGGACTCCGGCGCGCTGACCGCCTTCGAGACGCTGACCGAGCGCATCGAGGAGAGCGAGCGACAGATCGCCGGGGACGCCGAACCTGTCTGAGCCGCGACCCCCGACGACCGACGCTTCTCGTCCCCGTCGATATCGAGACGCCCGACACCGCGAACCGGGAGTGCGGTTCTTCGGCGGGCGGCCGCCTCCGGAGACGACCCTCGCCGAAGCGCGACCGGACGTGCTCAGTCGTCGTCGGACCCGTCCGCGTCGAGCGCGGCCCGCCGGTCGACCGGCGACGCGTCGCCGTCCTGTCGGCGACCGACACCGCGGTCGCCCCGACCACCGCGGCCGGCGTCGCCGGCGGACGCGTCACCCGACTCGCCGGCGACGAGTGCTTCGGCGGGCGCTTCCCGACCACCGGCGCCGCGGAACTTCCGCACGGTGACGGGGTCCGCGCCCGCGCCGGTCGACTCGACGTCGAACACCGCGTCGGCGACGTGTTCGGTCGTCGCGCGGTTCTCGGGCGTGTCCGGACGGCGCAGACAGTGCAGGACGGCGACGCTGTTCGTCTCCAGCATCCGCGCCTTCAGATCGTTGAGGAACTCGCGGTAGGTGTCGCGGTCGGCGCGTTCGAGCGCGGCCGTCGCGTCGACGACGACGTTCGACCCGTTGGGCAGCTCGCCGACCAGCCGCTCGGTCTCGGCGACGGCGTCGTCGGTCAGGTACCGGACGGTCGGGCTGCCGACGGGGACCGCCGTCGCGTCGAGGGCGTCGCGGACCGCGCGCTCGCCGCGCTCGGTCGAGACGTACAGCGTCCCGCGGTCGGCGGTCAGCCCGTACAGCAACTGCTCGGACTGGCTCGCGGGGTCGGCCTCGACGACCGCGACGCTCCCCGGTGCCAGCCCGCTCAGATCCGCCCGTCGGGTGGTCAGCCCGGCGCAGCCGTCCGGCGCGCCACCGGTGGCCGACCCCGTTCCGGCCCCTTCGGCGGTCGCGGTCCCCTCGACGGCCCCACCGGTCCCGTCGGTAGCCACTCCGTTCCCGCCTGCCGGCCCGTCCCGCACCGGCGGGCTCGTGTCCCCGTCACCACCGGTGTCGTCGGTCGCTCGGTCGCGCTCGTCGACTCGCTGACCGTCGTCACCCGCCTCGCGGTCGTCTGTCGACGACCGCGAGGGTTCCTCCGCCGGCCGATCCGGTCGGCCCTCGCCGTCGTCCGCCCGGGTACCGTCGTGTCGATCGGTCGCGGCGTCCCCGCGCGGGCGGTCCGGAGCGACCTCGGCATCGTCCGGTTCGCCGGCATCCGCGGGCGCGACGGCGGTCATGGCCGCGAGTTCGTCGGCGGCGCGCTCGTACTCGGCGCGGGCCTCGTCGTCGGTCAGCGGCGACGCCGACTCGGGGACGACCGCGAGGACCGGCACCTCGAAGCGGGCGTGGAACGCCTCGGGGACGGCCGAACAGTGGGTGAACACCGCGCCGGCGACGGGCACGTCGAGCCGGCGCGCGATGTCGATGGTCGTCCCGGCGGCGTCGAGGCTCTGGTCGCTGCCGGTCGTGACGACGACGACGCCGTCGGCGACCGCGAGCGCCTCCACCACGTCCGGGCCGGCCCCCGAGGGGCAGTCCAGCAGGACCTCGGTCGCGCCGGCGTCGAGCCACTCCAGCGCGGCGTCGAGTTCGGCGTTCTCCGTCGGCTTCTGTCCCGGCAGTACGTGTGCGCCGTCGGCCTCGGGCGCCGCCTGCGCGAGGGCGTGCCAGCCGGTCTGGCGGTCCAGCCCGGCGACGGTCGGCTCGCGTTCGACGCCCGCCACGACGTGCAGATCCGGTAGCTGGCGGTCGGCGTCGACGGCCAGCGTCTGGACGCCCGAGCGGGCGAAGGCCGCCGCGAGCCCGAGCGTCGTCGTCGTCTTGCCACAGCCTCCTTTCGCGCCCGCGATCGCTATCATGCCCCTAGTGGTCGCGTCTTCCGTTTTGAATGTACACACGACCGCCCCCGTTTCGCGCCGGGGGCGATCGCCGGTCGGTCTGCCGAAAACCGAGCGGCCTGCCGAAAACCGAGCGGCCTGCCGAAAACCGAGCGGCCTGCCGAAAACCGAGCGGCCTGCCGAAAACCGAGCGGCCAGATCGAGGCGGCGGGCTCGCGGGTCGCGGATCGGTGGCGTCCGTCGACCGCGCCTACGCCAGGTCGTCGAGGTCGCCGACGGTCGAGCCGATGGTCATCCGCGACACGTCGGCCAGCTCGGCGGCCTCGGTCTGTTTGACGTCGACGCCGGCCTCGGTGGCGGCCTTGTAGAGACAGGCCGCGGCGACGCCGCTGGGGTTCTTCCCGCCCATCCGGCCCGATTCGACGAGCACGACGGCGTACTCGCGGGCCCGCCGCTCGACGTCGGTCGCCACGTCGAGCTCCGAGGCGTACCGCGGCAGGTACTCCGTCGGACTGACCGGCCCGACCGGGAGGCCGAGTTCCCGGTTGAGCGCGTCGTAGGCCGCCTTGAGTTCGTTCCGCTCGGCGCGGGCCACGTCGACGACCTCGTCTATCGTCCGCGCGATGGACTGGGTCCGACAGGTGGCGTAGACGACCGCGGCGGCGAACCCCTCCAGCGACCGCCCGCAGAGCAACTCCTCGGACTGGGCCGAAGAGAACAGCGAACACGACTGGTCGCGCACCGACGTGGGTAGCGACATCGCGGAGACCAGCCGTCTGATCTCCGTGTAGGCGTAGAGCTTGTTGCGCTCGGCCTTCGAGTCGACCCGGGCGCGGTTGTGCTGGCGGCGCATCCGCACCAGCTGCCGCTGGCGCGTGCCGGAGACCTCCGAGCCGGTCCCGTAGCCGATCTCCGTCGAGAGCCCGCGGTCGTGCCGGGACTCCGTCAGCGGCGCCCCGGTCCGGCGACGGTCGGTGTCCCCGTCGAGCGACCGCCACTCCGGTCCCCGCTCGACGGCGTCCTCCGCCGCGACCAGCCCGCAGTCCTCGCAGACCGTCTCCGTCTCGCCCTCTCGGACTCGCCCACCACACTCCGTACACACCGAGCCGGCGTCCGCGTCCGCTCGGGCGTCGATACCACTCCGTTGACGCTCCGTTCGTTCCCTCAAGCGTAAACCCCCGTGCAGCCACACGAGTCGATACGGCGGCACCTATTAACTGTTTGTGTTTTTCGAACGTCCAGTCTCGACGAACGCCGGGATCCCGTTTCGAAAGCCGTCGTTCAAAACGTCCGAACCGGGCGATTCGACTGTTCGTCGTGAGCGACGAGCGGTCGAACGATTCCCCCGTTCAGGCTCGTCGCCGGCCCCGGTGGCCCCCAGCGGCGCCCGGTTGTTCCGGAACCAGCCACTAAAACGTACCGGTCAAGTCGATCACTTGTCACGACTTCGAAACAATTGGACTACAGGTACGCGGCGACCGACCCAACACTGACGGTCGCCGCCACCGACGTGGAGGTCGTGACGTTCAGCATCTGCGTTCGGGAGTCCTACACGGACGGGTCGGGCCGGGAACGGACCCGCTACGGGGTCGCGGTGACGACGCGACTGGCCGGCGTGGGGACGCTGTGTCCGTTCGCGAGCGAGCACGGCGCCGTCGCCACCCAGAGCCTGGTCAACGTCGACCTGGGACGGAAAGGGATCGAGTACCTCGACGACGGACTCGCGGTCGAGGACGCGCTGGAAGCCCTGCTCAACGCCGACGACGGCCGCGCGGGGCGCCAGCTCCACGGCGTCGGTGCCGACGGCGAGTTCGCTTTCTCCGGCGAGGAGTGTCGGCCCTGGTACGGCGACCGCGTCGGCGACAACTACACCGTCGCCGGAAACCTGCTGACCGGCGGCGATGTCGTGGAGGCGGTCGCCGACACCTACGAGGAGACTACCGCCGGCGCGCCCGACGACCCCGAGAGCGACCCCGAGACGCCGCTGGCCAAGCGACTGATCGAGGCGCTGGCCGCCGGGCACGAACTCGGCGGGGACAAACGCGAGGAGTTGCACGTCCAGAGCGCGGCGCTACTGGTCCGCTCGACCGAGGACCGCGAGATGGCGCCACACTACGACGACCTGCGCGTCGACGCGACCGAGACGCCCGTCGAGGACCTGCGCGAGACCTACGAACTCGCCGCCGAGGGCTACGAGATGGCGATGGAGCGCTACGAAGACGAGTACGAGGACGACGAGGACGCCGGCGAGTGAACCGCGGACCGCGACAACAGACGACGACTGCCCGCGTACTCAGACGGTGAACTCGAACAGGTCGTCGCGCGACCACTTTTTGCGCCCGGGGTGGAAACCGCACACCCCGGGCGCAAAACCTGGACCAAAAGCGCTCGCTCCGCTCGCGCACTCAGACGGTGAACTCGAACAGGTCGTCGCGCGACCACTTTTTGCGCCCGGGGTGGAAACCGCACACCCCGGGCGCAAAACCTGGGCCAAAAGCGCTCGCTCCGCTCGCGCACTCAGACGGTGAACTCGAACAGGTCGTCGCCCACGTGGTGGATCGACTCGACGACCTTGCCGGAGTCGCCGACCATGTCGTCGCCGCTGGTCTTCGCGCGACCGACGGCGAGGAACTTGCCGTGGCTCTCCTCGGCGATGGCGACGAGATCGCCGCTCTCGATGGAGTCGTCGGCCTCGACGATGCCGGGGCGCATCACGTCGGCGCCGTCGGAGACGAACGAGACGGCGCCGGCGTCGACGGTGACGACGTTGCGCTGGGGCGGGAAGGCGTTGGCTCCCTGCACGGTGAGGAACGGTTCGTCCTCGCCGTCCGCGTCCTGGACGTAGAGGACGAGCGGGTCGCCGTCGACGAGGACGACGTTCCAGTCGCTGTCCTCGAACTCGACTTTCTCGTAGCTGTCGGCGTCGATCTCGACGCCGAGGGTGGCCGCGACGGCGTCCTCGATGTCGGCGATCGCGTCCGCGCGGAGGTGGTGGCGCGACTTCACGTCCATACCTGAACGTGGGCCGGGTGGTGGGATAAATCGACCGCTCCGCGACGCCGCTCTCGCTCGAGCGGCGACTCCGGTCTACGAGTCGGTCGGGCGGTCGCGACGGTCGCGGTGGTCGTCCGCGGCGTCCAGTCGGGTCCGTTCGCGGCGGTCGCGCTCGTGGCGGTCGTCGCCGGGGCTGTGGCGTCGACCGACGAGCAGGGCCGCGGCGTGGACCGTCCAGAAGGCGAGGAGGACGGGAGCGGTCTCGGCCGTGACGCCGTAGACCGCGAGGAGCGGGAGGTGGACACAGGGGAGGGCGACGCCGACCCAGAAGGCCAGGCGCTCGCCGATAGCGGCGGCGTCGGCGGCCAGGCGGCGGAGGGCGAGGGTAGCGGGCGGTGCGCTCATCCGTACTCCCCCTTCGACGGCCGACACCCAAAAGTCGGCGAACGCTCAAACCGGGATTTGAGTCTCCGTGCGAACGGTCGACGACCGGGCGACCGCGGCCGCTCAGCCATCGGCGGCCTCCGTGCCCGCGTCGGCTTCCTCCTCGGGCGGTCCGGCGCGTTCGTCGCGCTGGATGACGCGACCGCTGACGTAGGTCAGGGCCGTCAGGAGGACCAGCGGGACGACCGTGAGTACGTGCCCCCAGAAGACGAACCACAGGTCCCAGCCCCACGGGTTGTAGACCCAGAACATGATGTCGAGGACCGCCAGGATCCCGATGGGGATGAAGTTGACAGTCAGATCGAGCCACGTCTCCTCTGTGAGTTGTAGGACGCTCATGGGTCGAGCGGCGCCGGTCGCACCGTGCTCGCGGTAGGCGCGGACGGCGCATAGCGGCCGGGCTTGCGATGGAAGGGGCGGCGCGATGGCCCAGCGCGGTCGGAGGCGACCCGGAGTACGGGTCCATCGGGAGTCGGACGCGACGCGGAGACGGGAGCGTCAGGGGTCGGCGTCGAGTTCGCGGAGCGCGGCGTCGTAGGCCTCGGGGCCGTCGAGCGAGCCGAAGATGTCGTCGAGGGAGTCGTCGAGCTCGGCGAGTCGCCGGTCCAGGCGCTCGCGTCTCTCGTCGCTCGCGTCGGCGCGTTCGCGGGCGACCCGGTAGAACGCTTCGAGGGTCGTCCGGTAGGTCGCCCGCCGGCTGAGCTGCTCGACGGTCTCCGTGAGGTGGTCGTCGTCGACGGGTTTGACGAGGTAGTCGTCGAACGCAGTCGACCCGATATCGAGGGGTTCGTCGGCCAGCGCGGCGACCTGACAGTCGGCGTCGTCGGTCCGGACCCGGTCGACGACCCGCTGAGCCGACAGCCCCGGGATCGACGGGTCGAGCAGGGCGACGCTCACGTCGGGGTCGAGACTCGCCAGCGCGTCGGCGCTGTCGTAGGCCGACCGAACGGTGAACCGCTCCCTGAGCACGGCGGCCAGCTCGTCGGTGACGGCCGGGTCGCGGTCGGCGACGAGGACTACCCGCCTCTGGAGGCCACCGTCCCGCGAGCGCTCCCGCTTCACGGGCTCGGAGTCGGCCGTTTCGTCTGGATTCATCGATTCTACCTGGGTGGGCCGGTCACTCGCCGGCGACATTGGCCGTCCGGAGGTCGACGACGCTGTCGAACAACACTTCGAACGTCTCGATCGTCTCGCGGTCGTGTACGTCCGGATTCATGTGGTAGTGAGCCACCGCACCGGTGCGCTCGACCGTGCTCGTCAGCACTTCGAGGAACTTGAACACGGCTCGCTCCTCGGCGCGCTGGAGCAGGTCCGACACCGAGTGGACGCAGACGGTCACTTCGCCTTCCGATGCGAGTTCGGCGAGGTGGCGGTCGATCACGTCGCCCAGCCCCGCGAGATCGGTCCCCGGACCGACCGACTCGACGAGCGTGTTGGGCGCGCCGTCGGCTCCCGCCGCGGTCGCCGCCGTCGACCGGGCGGACGCCTCCACGTCGACGACCGTCGCGCTCTCGGGTCGGCCGTCCTCGTGGTCGGTCCAGACGTCGAGCCGCTCGGCGGGCGACTCCATACAGGTGACCAGCAGCGCGCGCTCGGGTTCGCCGGGGCCGTGCAGCAACTCCCTGCACACTTCGTCCTCGTGGCCGCCGACCGACGGCGCCAACAGCAACACGTTCAACGGCGTCTCTGTACTCCCACTGTCGTCCGGATTCGTACTCATGGCGGTATCCCCGGAGTTGCCATCCACGTAACTCCGCTACCTGATCTAGCTGTGTTCGGTACGCAAGTAAGTTCCGTTGGTGTTATCAGTATTGAGATGTCGTCTGTCTGTGTAGTTCACGACAGTTGACTTTTCGCCGCTCCCAGGCGCCAGATCTCGGTATCGCCGATCCGGAACCGAGTCGATAGCAGTGAGAACGGTCGCGGGTCGGTCTCGTCGTGGCTTGTCGTGGCACGGAGGGTTCGTTTGGAAAGTCTTAAATTCACCTCCGGCAAACCAGTGAATGCGTGCCCGGGTGGTGTAGTGGCCCATCATACGACCCTGTCACGGTCGTGACGCGGGTTCAAATCCCGCCTCGGGCGCTTTCTGTTGCGAACAACTCGGCGAGCACCGCCTAGCGTGTGCTCGCCACCGTGAGCGACGAAACGACCTCACGCGGGATTCGAAATAGACCGAGGTTCTGCGCCTCCGGCGCAGGTTCTCGGGCGTGGTTCAAATCCCGAGAGGCGCCGGCGGCGTCTCTCGATCCTCGCGAACGCGCCGCGCTCGCTCGGTCCCGCCTCGGGCGCTTCTTCGATTTCACCGACGCGGAGTCCGTCTCCGCGTCTCCCCTCGAGATTGGGGCGTGCCAGTTCGGCGTTTGACATCCTCCCCGCGCTAACGGGCGAGGATTCCCCGAAGGGGATAGTAACGGGACCGACGGCCGGGGAGACGAGCAAAGATGCGGCGGAAGGCCACGCTTAAGGCGATTCCAGCCGCTCCCCTGTACATGGATTACCAGCTCGCCATCGAGAACACGCCGGACACGGTGCCCGGTGGGACGGGCGTCCTCCTCCTCCACCCGAGCACGGGTGAGACAGACCGGATCGACACGGACTTCTTGAGCACGGACACCGACGAGATGCTGGTCATCTCGACGCGGACGACCGCTCGGGAAGTGCGCCAGAAGCTCGAACACTACGAGGTCGACGAGGAGCGGGCGACGATCCTCGACGCGCTGTCGGTCGAGCGGGGCTACACCCGCCGTCAGTCCGAGAACGTCAAGTACGTCTCCGCACCCGACGACCTGGACGGGATCGTCGACGAGACGCGGGTGTTCCTCGAATCGACCGAGGGCAAGCGGCGGGTCAGCCTCGACTCGGTGACGGAGATGGTGTACTACTCCGACGCCGAGCGGGCCGCCGAGGCCGTCGACGCCATCCTCGAACTGCTCGAAGAACACGACGCGGTCGGGCTGTTCCACCTGGCGAAGGGGGTCCACGACGACGACGAACTGGCGGACTTCCGCGCCCGGTTCGACGGCGTCGTCGACCTCTCCGAGGACGGCTCCGTCGACGCCGACTTCTGAGGCCGGCGCCGCTGTTCGGTCGGCACGTTCGAAAAACGGAGAGCCGCGGGGCCGTCAGTCGTCCGGCCGTGAGGACCCGCCGCCCGAGGGGCGCACGCGGTCGTAGCCGGCGCGGAGGCGGCCGCCGATCCAGCGGCGGTGATACACCGCCTCGCCGCCGGCCCAGCCGAGGGTGACGGCCGCGGCGCCGAGGAAGGCGACGAACGCCCAGGGGTTCATCCAGACGGGACGAACCCAGGGCGCGATGTGCGCCCACCGCTCGGCGACCCAGTCGACCTGGCCCGAGATGGGGGTGCCGGCGAACGTGGTGTGGAGCCACGAGGCGAAGGTCGCCCGTTCGGTCGCGCCGGGGGTGAGCGCGGCGCTGCCGTTCAGGCCGTAGGCGCCGCTGGCGTTCTGGTCGGCGATGGTCGGACCGCCGGGCTCGTCGCCCAGCTGGACGCGCTCGGCCTCGTAGGTGCCCCACGGGGCGTAGTACTCCCAGACGACCTCGCCCTCGGGGGTGACCTCCATGACGCGGTGGTTGAGCGAGTCGGTGACGAGGGTGTTGCCCGACGGGAGCCGGTCGGCGTCGCGCGGCCAGTTGAGGTTGCCGTCGACGCCGAGGTTCCAGATGCGCTCCCAGGAGGCGTTACGGCCCTCGCCGCCGGCGTACTCGTACTCGACGACGCGGTCGTTCTCGCTGTCGGCGACGAGGATCGTCGGGGCGCCGTCCTCGCTGTCGAGGTAGTTGGGGTTGTGCTGCTCGTAGATGACGCTGTGGTTGCCGGGTGTGCCCAGCGACAGGTCGACCTCCTTCGTCGAGCGGTTGATGACGACGACCTCGTCCATGTTGCGTGGCGACGCCATGTACCGGCCGTCGTCGATTTTGTCGATGTCGTTGACGTGGGTCCAGTCGCCGGTGTAGCTCCCGCTGCCGCCGCTGGTGTCGCCGCGGTCGTAGATCCGCTCGAAGCGGTACTCCCAGACCGTCTCGCCGGTCGTCCGGTTGTAGACGAAGATGCGGTCGTCGTTGGTCTCGGTCGTCTCGTTGTAGTTGCGCATGTTGGCGACGAGCAGCTCGTCGCCGTTGATCAGGTCCACGTCGTGGGTGTCGTCGGCGTCGAGCCGTTCGGTCCAGACGCGGCTGTTGGTCGCGGGGTCGTACTTGAAGACCGTCGTCCCGTCGCGGGTGACGCCGGTCACCAGCAAGGTGCCGTCGTCGAGCGGGTCCACGTCGTAGAACCACGTCACGTCCTCTTTGGGCTCGTAGTTCCACTCCAGATCGCCCTCGGGGCCGACGCCGACGAGCCGGGCGGGTTTCTTCGAGCTGTTCTGTCCGCGTCCCTTGAACCCCTGAACGGCGATGACCGTGGTCCCGTTCGCGGGCTCGTCGATGTTCCCCGCCTGCAGTTCGACCGGTTCGTGCGTGAGCGCGGAGACCCCCGACGGGATCAGCAGTACCGCGACGAGGGCGACTACGCAGAGACGGGCGACCAGCGGGCGCGTGAGTTCGAGTGAATCCAGATCCATACGACGACCCCCGGAGATGCCGTCCGGTTGTCGAATTCCAGCCGTCTCTCGGTAATAACCGTACCGCTCTGGTGCGGTCGCGGGGGTCGACGGCGTCCGGATAGGTCCGACGGTGCGTTGCGACGGTGAAGCGCGTTCTCGGAACCGACGACACCGTTCTGTATCCGGGTAATGTGTTCTGCATGTCTCGATCGAAAATCCCGCAAGGCTCGCCGCACGGATCCGATTCTGACGCCGTCACACCGGGATTCGGCGGGGTGTGTGTGCTACTACCAAATCACCAACCATTAAGGTCCAGTACTCGAAGAGGTATACCGTATGCCGGAATGCCAGAACTGCGGTTCCTTCGTTACGGCAGACTACGCACGGGTGTTCACGCCCAACGGGGTCGAGTCGCCGCGCGTCTGTCCTCAGTGCGAGGACAAGATCCGCGACGGGGCCGACGTCCGCGAGGCGCGCTCGACCCGCCGCGGATAGGGTCCTGTATCGTCGTGAACTATCGGGGGGAGGCGGCCTGGCGGGTTCGGGGGGACCCGCCCGGGACGCTGCCAGGACGCTTCTCCTGTTCCGCGTTCCGTCTAGCGACGCTCACGCCTCGACGGCGTCGACCAGCAGGTCTCGCGCCTCGGCGAAGACGGCCTCGGCGCGGTCGGCGTCGCGGGCCTCGGCGGTGATCCGAACGAGCGGTTGCGTGCCGCTGGCCCGCAGGAGGAACCACGCGTCGCCCAGGTCGACGCGGACGCCGTCCAGCGTGGTCACGTCGTCGTACTCGGCGCGGACGCGGTCGCCGACCCGCTCCATCACGGCCGCCTTCTGGTCGGTCTCGACGGAGTCCCGGCGGATCGGGTAGGTCTCGACCTCGGCCAGCCGCTCGGCGAGCGGGCGCTCGGCGGCCAGCGCCGCCACCTTGCAGGCCGCGAGGGGGCCGTCGGGACAGAGCGTCTCCTCGGGCCAGATCCAGGCGCCGCTGGGCTCGCCGCCGAAGGCGACGCCCGATTCGCTGGCCCGCTCGGCGACGTACACGTCGCCGACCCGCGTGCGCTCGACGGACACGTCGATATCGGCGAGGTGGTCGTCGACGGCGAGGCTCGTGTCGACGGGGGCGGCGACGCGGTCGCCGGGACTCGCGGCTTCGTGGGCCAGCAGCGCGAGGGTCACGTCCCCCGAGAGGTAGGTCCCGTCGGCGGCCACACAGCGCATCCGGTCGGCGTCGCCGTCGTGAGCGATCCCCAGGTCGGCGTCGCTCTCGGCGACGAGCGCGGCCAGCGATTCGCAGTTCTCGGCGGTCGGCTCGCTCGGGCGACCGGGGAACGACCCGTCGGGCTGGGCGTTGAGCGTCTCGACCGCGCACCCCAGCCGCTGGAGGGCGTCGACCGTCACACCCCCCGCGCCGTTACCCACGTCGACGACGACCGAGAGGGGCTCGGTGACGTCGACGGCGTCGACGAGCGCGTCGACGTGGCGTTCGTCCGCGGTGTCGCGGTCGACGCGGTCGCCGAGTTCGTCCCACGCTCTCAGGCCGGTCGCGTCCTCGCGGAGGCGCCCCTCGATCTCGGCGCGCAGGTCGGCGTCGTAGGCCTGCCCGGAGGGCTGCCAGAGCTTGATACCGTTGTCGGGCGCGGGGTTGTGCGAGGCGGTGATCGCGACGCCGGCGTCGGCGTCCTCGCGGGCGACGCTCCGGCCGACCGTGGGCGTCGCGGCCAGTCCCAGGTCGACCACGTCGACGCCCGACTCGCGGAGACCCGCGGTCAGCGCGTCGGTCAGGAGCCGCCCGCTCTCGCGCGCGTCGCGACCCACGACGACGCGGTCGGCGTCGACGCCGACGGCCCTCCCCACCGAGAGGGCGAGCGCCGCCGTCACGTCTTCGCCGACCGGTCCTCGGATGCCGCTGGTACCGAACATACTCGACGCGTCGCAGGGTCGGACCAAAAAACTCGGCCGTCGGTGCGAGACGGCCGACGGGAAAATGGGTGGATGCCTGACAGCGTCCGGTGACTCGCCGCGCGGGCGGGTGGCTGTGCGTCCGCGGTCGTCCCGGGCGTCAGTCGGCGCCGTGGCGCGGCGCGTGACCGCAGTCGCCGCACTCCCAGGACTGGTGTTCGAACGTGATCCGACCGTCGCAGTCGGGGCATCGATAGGTCCCGACGGCTGTGTGCTGCTGCGTTGCCATTACCGAACTACAGATTTTTCTCCGGTATAAACCTTCCTATTATTCTGAATTGAGAATATAAGGTCGTAGTTCGAACGTCTTGTGTGTCTCTATCACGTCTTTGTGAACTGTTGGCGCAGTTCTGGAACTCGAATCCGAGATAATCGTTCTGGCTCGATAAATATAAGGGTGTATTATTTACACACTGGTAGCCTATATTGTTTGCCGACAATCTTTATATCGATCCTGCCGGTCGATCGAGGTATGGCAGCGACAGACTCCTGGAACGACCCCGAGCGGTGTCCGTTCTGCGGCGAGGCGCTCGCGTCGCCGGGCGCGGGGTTCGTCGACCACACGGCGGAGAACCCGGACTGCGAGGCGAAGTTCGAGACCTGGCGCGACCGGATCGGCGGCGACGTGCGCGGCGGCTGGAGCGGCTGACCGCGGTCGGCGGGCCGGACGCATCGGGCGTTTCGCGACCGGCGGCGATCCGTCGCCGGGAGCGACGGTCCGCGGTCGGTAGCGTTTTTGCGGGCCACGGGCGATGGGTCGGGTATGAACCAGAGCGAGCGCGAGGCGGCGAAGCGCCGCGCGGCCGAGCGCGCGGCCGAAGCGGTCGAGGGCGGGACCGTCGTCGGTCTCGGGAGCGGGAGCACGGCGGCCCACGCCATCCGGGCACTCGGCCGCGAGGTCGATGCGGGGCTCGATGTCCAGGGCGTCCCCACGTCCTTCCAGGCCCGCGAGATCGCCGTCGACGAGGGGATCCCGCTGACCACGCTCGACGAGGCCGACGTGGATCTGGCGATCGACGGCGCCGACCAGATCGCCGGGACGGACCTCGTGAAGGGCGGCGGCGGCGCCCACGCTCGCGAGAAGATCGTCGACGCCGCCGCCGACCGGTTGCTCGTCGTCGTCGACCCCACCAAGGAGGTCGACGTGCTCGACGACCCGGTCCCGGTCGAGGTGCTGCCGGACGCCCGGACGCCCGTCGCCGACGCCGTCGGGCGACTCGGCGGCCGACCCGAGCTCAGACGGGCGGACCGCAAGAGCGGCCCCGTCGTCTCGGACAACGGCAACCTGATCCTCGACTGCGACTTCGGCGCGATGCCCGACCCCGTCGGGCTGGCGGCGGACCTGTCAGCGCTGCCGGGCGTCGTGGAGCACGGGCTGTTCGTCGGCTTCGCCGACGAGGTGTACGTCGGGACGGAGACTGACGTGACCGTCTTCGAGCCCTGACGCCACACCTCGAAAAAATTCGTTGTCGAGTCGACCTTACAGGTCGCGCGGCTGAACCGTCTTCCGGTCGTTGGCCTCGGCGCGTCGCTGCGCCTCGTCGAGGAGCTCCTCGACTTCCTCGTCGAGGGCGTCGTAAAAGTCGCGGGAGACGTTCATGTCTTCGAGCGCTTCCTTGACCGAGTTCTTGACAATGAGGTCTGCCATACAAGTCACGTGAACAAATGGATGGTTTATAAACTTTCCCAAATATGCGCAGTCTCGCCGGCTTTGTCGGGGGTCTGAGCGCCGCTCCGGCGTGGTCGGGGCCTGCGAGCGACGGGAGTTTAAGTATCTTTTGGGAACGGCGATGTCAGAGCGCGCGGAAATCGGTCCGTTCGGAGGT
Organism: Halosimplex rubrum; assembly: GCF_013415885.1. Classification (NCBI taxonomy): domain Archaea; kingdom Methanobacteriati; phylum Methanobacteriota; class Halobacteria; order Halobacteriales; family Haloarculaceae; genus Halosimplex; species Halosimplex rubrum. The sequence continues at coordinate 19,575 of NZ_CP058910.1, read as the reverse complement.
GTGGGGCCGCTCGCGCGCGCTCCGGCGCGGCTGAGGGCCGGATGTCGTCGCCGGTCGAAGCGGGGGAGAGTGACGGCCGAAAAGAGGGACGGTCAAGTGGATCGAACGCTCATGGGGGGTATGCGCGAACTACTCGAAGCGGTCGCGGCGGGCGACGTTTCGCCTGCCGAGGCCGAGGCGGAACTCGCGGGCTACGCCACCGGCGACGCCGGGCGGTTCGACGCGGCCCGGGCGACCCGGAGCGGCGTCCCGGAGGCGGTGCTGGCTGCGGGCAAGACACCGGCGGAGGTCGCGGCGCTGGCCTCCACGTCCGTCGAGACGACCGGCCGAGCGGTCGTGACGCGGGCCGACGAGGCCGTCGAGGACGCCGTCCGCGACGTGTTGGCCGCCGACCATCCGGAGGCGACCGTCGACGCCGACGGCCGCTCGGGCGTCGTCGTCGCCGCGACGCCCGATTTCGAGCGGTCGGACCTGGACGCCGCCGTCGGGGTCGTGACGGCCGGGACGTCCGACGCGGTCCCCGCGGGGGAGGCCGCCGCCATCGCCCGCGAGATGGGCGCGACCGTCGAGCGGGTCGACGACGTGGGTGTCGCGTCGCTCGCGCGCGTGGTGGACTCGCTCGAAGTCCTGCGCGAACAGGACGTGCTCGTCGTCGCCGCCGGCCGCGAGGGGGCGCTCCCGACGGTGCTGGCGGGGCTGGTCGACGTACCGATAATCGGCCTCCCCGTCTCCACGGGGTACGGCCACGCGGGCGAGGGCGAAGCGGCGCTCTCGGGGATGATCCAGTCCTGTACCGCCCTCTCGGTCGTCAACGTCGACGCCGGCTTCACGGCGGGCGCGCAGGCCGGGCTGATCGCCCGCCGGATCGACGCCGCGCGGACCGACCGGTGAGCCGGAGACGGTCGGTCTGGCGGCTCTCACCCGGTTACACCGACGACACCAAACAGCGTTGGTACACCCGTTATATCCGGGGCGCGTCAAGGGTCTGGTACCGGTTGACAGCCGGGCCAAACGCATGCCAACGTGTAATCACTGCGGTGCGCACGTCTCCGACCAGTTCGCCCGCGTCTTCGCCGACGAGACCGGTTCGGTCCACGCCTGTCCGAGCTGCTCGGCGAACGCGGGTATCGCCGAGGTCGCGAGAGAGCGCGCCCCCGAAGCGTAGTCCCCGCATAGCCTCATGACCGACCCGCGGACCACCGATCCCGACCACTTCGTCTACCTTCTGCGGTGCGCCGACGACACTTTCTACACGGGTTACACCACCGACGTGGAGCGCCGCGTCCGCGAACACGACGAGGGCGCGGGCGCCAAGTACACCCGCGGCCGGACGCCGGTCGAACTCCTCCACGTCGAGGGCTTCGACTCGAAGTCCGCCGCGATGTCCCGCGAGTACGAGATCAAGGACGGTACTCGGGCCGCGAAGGAACGCATCGTCGCCGGGGGCGGCGTGCCCGAGTTCGTCGACCTGCCGGTCGCCCTGCTGGCCGACGACGGGCGGTGAGCGGCTCCGGCGGGCCGGAGAGCGGCGGTGACCGGGAGCGGACGCCCCGGCGCGGTGAGTGTGGTAGCACGCCACGTACACACCTTTTTCCGCCCGGGAGCGGTGCCTACGGGCATGACCGCAGACGCAGACGCCGACGCCATCGAGTTCGGCACCGACGGCTGGCGCGCGACGCTCGACGAGTTCACCGAGCCGCGCGTCCGCATGGTCGGCCAGGCAGTCGCGACGTACCTCCGCGAGGAGAGCGACGGGGCCGACGCGGCCGCCGATACCGACGACGGGAACGCTACCGTCGCCGTCGGCTACGACGCCCGCGAGACCTCGCGAGGCTTCGCCGAGGAACTCGCCCGCGTGCTCGCCGCCAACGGCTTCGACGTGCTGGTCCCGCCCCGCGACCTGCCGACGCCCGCCGTCGCTTGGACCGTCCGCGAGCGCGAGCTCGCTGGCGGCCTGATGGTCACCGCCTCGCACAACCCGCCGGAGTACAACGGCGTGAAGTTCCTCCCCGCGGGCGGCGCGCCAGCGCTCCCCGAAGTCACGGACGCGCTCGCCGACCGCCTCGCCGAGCCCGACCCGCTCCCCGAATCGGAGTGGGGGAGCGTCGCGGAGGCCGACCTCGTCGGCCCGTACACCGACCGCGTGCTCGACGCCGTCGACGCGGACCTGTCGGGCCTCTCCGTGGTGTACGACGCGATGCACGGCAGCGGCCGCGGCGTCACCGACCTGCTCCTCGAACGCGCCGGCGCCGACGTGGATCGGCTACGCTGCGACCGGGACCCCGAGTTCGGCGGCGACTCGCCCGAACCCACCGCCGACCACCTCGGCGAGCTGGCCGACCGCGTGGCCGAATCGGGCGCCGACCTCGGGGTCGCCAACGACGGCGACGCCGACCGGATCGCCGTCGTCACGCCCGAGCGGGGCGTCCTCGACCCGAACTGCTTCTTCGCCGCGACCTACGGGGCGCTGCTCGACGGCGAGTTCTGGGCGAGCGAGACGGAGACCAGCGGCGACGTGGTGCGAACCGTCTCGACCAGCAGCATCGTCGACCGCGTCGCCGAGGCCCACGGCCAGTCCGTCCACGAGACGGCGGTCGGGTTCAAGTGGGTCGCGCAGGCGATGGCCGAGGGCGACGCCCTGATGGGCGGCGAGGAGAGCGGCGGGTTCGGTATCACGACCCACGTCCGCAACAAGGACGGCGTCGCCGTCGCCGTCCTCGCCGCCGCCGTCGCCGCCGCGGAGTCCTACGACGACCGCGTCGACGCCCTGCTGGAGCGCCACGGCGACATCGTCCAGGACCGAGTCAGCGTCGACTGCCCCGACGACCGCAAGGCGCCCGTCCTTGCCGACCTCGAGGACGCCCTGCCCGACGAACTCGCCGGTTCGGCGGTCGAGGATGTCTCGACCGTCGACGGGTTCAAAGTCTTCCTCGCCGACGGCACCTGGCTGCTGATGCGTCCCAGCGGTACGGAGCCGAAGCTACGGGTCTACGCAGAGGGGAGTTCTCAGGGACGGGTCGACGAACTGCTCGCGGCGGGTCGCGACCTGGTCGAACCGCTGGTCTGAGTCGCGGACCCGCCTTCAGTCGTCGTCCAGCGAGATTGGCCCGTCCGACACGCCCCGGTAGCGGTCGCGCTCGCCGTCGAGCGGTTCGATCTCGAACCCCAGCGACTCGTAGAACGGTCGGACGCCCGCGCCGAACTCGGCGACCAGCCGGTCGTACCGCCCGGCGGCCGCCGAGACGAGCGCCCGGCCGATCCCCTGGCCGCGGCGGCGCCGCCGGACCGCGACGGCGTCGACGTGTGCGGCGTCGGATCCGTCCGTATCGGCCGGCCGGACCAGCACGATCGCGCCGAGGACCGCCCCCTCGGCGGACGTCTCCGTTTCCTCCCGAACGGCGACGAACGCGTCGCCGCGGTCGACGCTCGCCCGGACGCGGTCGGCCTCGGTTTCCAGTGCGGCGGAATCGAGGACGCCGAGGACGCCGGTCAGGTCGTCGGCCGTCGCCGGGCGGACGGTCACGTCGCGGGGCATCGGTAGAACTGGGGCCGCATCGCGACTCACTTCCGGACGCTGTCGAGGCCGTCGAGGACGGTCGTCATCGAGGGGTGGTCCCACGTGGACTTGCCGCGGTAGGTCCAGGCGACCTCGGGTTCGGCGCCGCGCGTGTCGACGACGACGACGGCCGGCAAGCGTCCGAATATCGGGAGTTCGGCGAAGACCGGGAGACGGACGGGCTGGCCGTAGTCGGCTCCTGTGGACCCGTCGGGGTCGACCAGCAGCGGGTGGGGAAGGTCGAAGCGGTCCTGCCAGTCCTCGGCCCGCTCGCGACCCCGCGGAAGGACGGAGACGGCGACGGCGTCGCGGGCGCGCAGGGCGGCGTAGCGGTCGGCGGCCTTCTTCGCCTGGGCGCGGCAGTCGTGACAAGCGTCGTCGTGGTGCAAGAGGAGGACGACGAACGACTCGGTGCCCGCCAGCGTCGCCAGCGAACACGGGTCGGGGCCGGCCCCGACGTTGGGTAGCTCGAACGCCGGTGCGGGCTCTGTGCCACTCATCGGACCTCGATACTCCCCGCTTCCTCAAGAACACTGCGTAAGCGGACGACGGCGGGCCGCACCCGTCGCTCTCGCGATCACCCCCCTTTGACGAGCCGCAGCACCTCCACGGTCTCGGCTTCGACGGGGGCGTCCTCGGGGACGGGGCGGCCGTCGACGAGGACGGACACCTCGTGTGCGCCGTAGGGCAGCGGGTCGAGCAGGTCTCCGTAGGTCGCGTCCGCGTCGACTTCGACCTCGTGGGTGTCCTCGCCGGCGACGGCGACGGTGACGCGCATACCCGGAGATCCGTCCCCGCGGGCTTGAGCGTGTCGTCCGCCGGGCGCGTTCCGACGGGGGATACCCCGAACTCGGGGTCAGTCCGCGGGTTCGGCGCCGGTGTCGTCCACGTCGCTGGCGCGGGGTGCCCGCTCGCGACGGTCGCGGCGGTCGCGGTACCCGTCGACGAGGACGGCCACCAGCGCGCCGAACCCCAGCAGGAAGACGGCCAGTCGGGTGAGCGCGCCGACGACCGGGACCAGCCGCAGGATCGCGACCGCGAGGACGCCGACGAGCAGGGCGGCCCAGCGGTTCTCGGCGTCGGCCAGCGAGAGCAGCCACGTCCCGAGGACGAACCGGCCGTAGATCGTGCCCAACCAGACCAGCAGGCCGAACGCGAGGCCCCCGGCCAGCGCCAGCGGGATGCCGACGATGGTGATCGCGACCACCGCGAGGACGACCGGGACGGCGACGGCCGTCAGGAGACCGAGCCCGCCGGTCCGAAGCGGGTCGCCCGTCGCGCGGTCGGCGACCGCGGCGGCGGTCCCGGGGAACACGAGCAACAGCAGCGCGCCGACCAGCAGCGCGACGAACACGCCGTAGACGGTGAACACCGCTCCGGGGATCGCGAAGTCCGTCTGGCCGCCGGCGTTCAGCCCCTCGTCGCGGGTGACCGCCCCGTCGACGACGGCGCCGTCGGCGCGCGCGAGGTCGCCGTCGTAGACGAGGTCGCCGCCGATCTGTGCGCCCTCGCCGAGTCTGATGCTGTCGGCGCCGATCCGGGCGTCACCGAGGACGGTCCCCGCGACGGCGACGCTGCCGGCGCCGGCTTCGAGGGTCCCGTCGATCTGCGCGCCGTCGCCCACGTCGACGGCACCGCCCGCCGCGGTCAGGTCCCCGCCGACGGCGCCGAGGATCTGGACGCTCCCGGCGGTGGCTTCCACGTCGCCGGTCACGGTCCCCTCGACGACCACGGAGCCGCCGAACGCCTGGAGATCCCCGTTCACCGTCCCGCGGACGACGACGGTCCCGCCGAACGCCTCCAGGTCCTCGTCGACGGTCTCGTCCGCCCCGACGACGACGGTCCCGCCCGTTCGCGTCGCCGCGGCCGCCACCCCGGGCAACACCGACAGGACGACGATCAGTACCACCAACACCGTTGCTATCCGTCTCATCGCCCGTACCTACGACGGACGCACCGATAAACGTGTCATCCAGGTAATTGCTGGACGGTTTCGCGCGGTCGCCGGTCGGGGGCCACTCGGTAGGTTTACGGGCGGTCGTCGCCTCCCTCCGGGCATGAGCGAGGCCGATCAGGACTCCGGGTCGCGGGCGGGACGGGAGGAGGTCTGGATCGAGAAGTACCGCCCCCAGACCCTCGACGAGATCGTCGGGCAGGAGGACATCGTCGAGCGCCTCCAGAGCTACGTCGACCGCGACGACCTCAGCCACATGTTGTTTTCAGGCCCGGCCGGTATCGGAAAAACGACGAGTGCGACGGCCATCGCGCGCGAACTCTACGGCGACGACTGGGGGGAGAACTTCCTCGAACTCAACGCCTCGGACGAGCGCGGGATCGACGTGGTGCGCGACCGCATCAAGAACTTCGCGCGGACTTCCTTCGGCGGGTACAACTACCGAATCATCTTCCTCGACGAGGCCGACGCGCTCTGTGTCCCACCGGGTACAGAAGTTGTCACCGGCTATCCCTCGTCACCAGAGGTGAAACAGATAGAGGATGTCGCCGAACAGGGAGAACCGATCCCGTCCGTCGACTTCGAAACGAACGAGATCCAGTCCGACAAGGGGAAACTCGTCGACTCCGGTGTGGCGGACTTCTTCGAACTCGAACTGGACGACGACCGGACGGTTCTCGCGAGTCTCAGCCATCCGTTCTTCGTGGTCGGCGATGACGGCGAACTCGTCGAGAAGGAACTACGAGAACTGGAACCGGGTGACGAGATCGCCGATTTCAAAGACGATATGGGCGTCTCTCGGTGCGAGGCCTGCGGGGACTGGACAGCCGGACGGTTCTGTTCGGTCGACTGCAAGGACGAGGGACACAGCCGCGATATGCAGGGCGAAGGAAACCCGATGCACGGCTCGGAGTGGTCAGCGGAACGTCGCGAGAAGATCGTCGAGACACTCTCCGATGGGCGACTCGAAGGCGAGAACAATCCCAACCACGGCGGTGATTTCCACGGTGTGTCCGTCTGGGAGATGGACGAAGAATCTATCGAGCAGTTCTGTGAGCGAATCAGCGAACAGCGCTCCGGAACCCCGTGGGACGAGTGGGTCGTCGATGCCGACGCGGAAGCGGTCAAAGCACGGATCGGAGAGAGTTCGGCGGAGTGGTGGGCCAACGTAGACGAAGATCGGAGGGAGGAAGCCATCCAGAGGGCCACGGAGAACTGCGACTACCCGGTCTGTGATATTACCGGGGACAACAACCCCATGCGCGACCCGGAAGTCGCGCAGAAAGTTTCGGAAGCACTCCAGGGTCATAAGCCGACGGGCGGAAGTAACACTCGATACAGCGACGAGCTCGGCCACCTCGTCCGGTCGAACTGGGAGTACGAAGTCGCGAAAACGCTTCAGGATGCGGGTATCGAGTACGAATACGAACCCGAGTTCGAATTGTCCGACTCGCTGTTCCATCCCGATTTCCTGGTCGACGACACGGTCATCGAAGTCAAAGGAGTGGCCGAACTGTGGGGCCAGACCGAGAAGGTCAAGGAGTTCCTCGAGACGTACGGCGACGAGTACAGATTTATCGTCGTCGGTGACGGCGAACTCCCACATCACGAACACTACGACCGGGACGAATTCGACGCCGCAGTGGTCTCTGACGGCGGACGAGCGTCGGTTCAGACCGCGACAGTGCGCAGTATCGAGTACAGCCACCGCGGGAAGGCGTACAACATCAGCATGGAGGACACTCCGAACTTCATGCTCGCCAACGGGATTCTCACTCACAACACGTCCGACGCACAGTCAGCGCTCCGCCGGACGATGGAGCAGTTCTCGAACAACGTCCGCTTCATCCTCTCGTGTAACTACTCCAGCCAGATCATCGACCCGATCCAGTCCCGCTGTGCCGTGTTCCGCTTCGCGCCGCTTTCCGACGAGGCGGTCGCCGAGGAGATGCGCCACATCGCGGGCGAGGAGGGGATCGAGTTCACCGACGACGGCCTCGACGCCCTGGTCTACGCGGCCGACGGCGACATGCGCAAGGCGATCAACGCCCTGCAGGCGGCCTCCGTGACGGGCGACGTGGTCGACGAGGAGGCCGTCTACGCGCTGACCTCGACCGCCAAGCCCGAGGAGATCAAGGGGATGGTCGACGAGGCGCTGGCGGGCGATTTCACCGCCGCGCGGTCGACGCTCGACCGACTGCTGACCGAGGAGGGCATCGCCGGCGGCGACGTGATAGACCAGCTCCACCGGTCGGTGTGGGAGTTCGACCTGGAGGACGAGGCGGCCGTCCGCCTGCTCGACCGCATCGGCGAGACCGAATACCGGATCACGACCGGCGCCAACGAGCGCATCCAGCTGGAGGCGCTGCTCGCGTCGGTCGCACTGGACGACTGAGCGGTCGCAAAAAGCCCGTCTCTCCTCAGGCCGACGCCTCGTAGCCGGCGTCTTCGACCGCGGCCACGAGCGCGTCGGTGGCGGCGTCGCCCTCGACGGTCGCCGTCTCGGCTTCCCGGTCGGCCGTCGCATGGGTGACGCCCTCGACGCCCTCGAGCGCTTCTTCGACGGACTGTTCGCAGCCGCCGCAACTCATCCCGGTGACGGTGATCTGTTGTCCCATACTCGACTATCGGGCCGCGACGCCCTTGGATGCCACGGAGCCGGGCCGGAACTGTCGGGCACGCTACTTTTTTGCGTCGCGCGCTCGAAGCGCGGCCATGCGACAGACCCTCCGCACTGTCGGCCTCCCCGCCGGCCTGACGGCGCTCGCGTTCGCCGTGCTGTACGCGCCGTCGACCGTGGTCGGCGACGAGGTCCCCGACTGGCTCCCCAGCGTCGGACCGCACGAGTTCACCCTCACGCTCTACCTGCAGATCGGAACCGTCCTCGGAACGGCCGCGGTGCTGGCCGGCGCGCTCGCGCTCGGCTATCGGGAGGCTCGCCACCGCGACGTGACCGGAGTGTACCGCCGCTACGCGGGCGCGGTCCTGCTCGGCGGCGCCGGGGCGCTCGTCCTGACGGTCGTGACCCTGATCGCGGCCGGCGAGACGATGGGCACGGGCCCGTTCGGGCTGGTGCTGCCCATCGCGGTGGAACTGGTCGCGGTCCCGGGCGTCTTCGCCGTGAGCGCACTCGCGGGTGTGGCTCTGGCGTCGCTCCCTCGTCCCGGCCCCGCGGACGCCCCTTCGATCCGGACGCTGCTCCCGCTCGGCGCGGCCGCGGCGCTGGTGTGCGGGCTCGGCGTCGCGCTGGAGTCCGCCTTCTCCGTGCTGGTCTCCGTGACCGGCGTCGACGGGCTCCCGGCGTTCCTGCCGCGGTCCTGGTCGCTGGGATCGACGTTCGTGACCTACATCCAGCTCACGCGCCTCGCCTCGGATCTCGCCCTCCTCGGCGGCGGGCTCGCGCTGGGATACCTCGCGGTCCGTCGCCTCGGCGTCGAGACGCTCTCCCGGCAGTTCGTCGCCGTCGTCGCCGTCGGCGGCTTCGCCGGCTTCTGGCTCGCCTGGCTGCCGACGACGGCAATCGTCGTGGTGGACGGGGTCGGGACGACCCTCGGGACCTACTTACTCGCCGTGCCGGCCTCGCTCCTCTCGACGGTCGCGGTCGCGACGCTGGCAGCGGTCGCGGGCGTCGGCGTCGCGCGCTTCGAAGGCGATGGGCGGGGTGCGGTCGGCCGGGACGGTACCGGCGCGACGGGTCGGGACGGTGCCGACGCGACCGCCGTCGACCACGACGCAGACCCCCGCTGACACGCGAACGCGGGGATCACGCTCCGACGGTGCCCGTTTGCCGTCCCCCGCCGCCCGTCGCCGATCGGGAACACAGTTTTGTGGGCGGGCGTGGTACGGTGTCCCATGAAGTTCGTCATCGTCGGTTTCGGCCGCGTCGGGATGCGAACGGCTCGCATCCTCCAGAGCGAGGGCCACGACCTCGTGATCGTCGACAACGACCCGGACAAGGTCGAACGCGCCCGCGAGGAGGGGTTCACCGTCGTCGAGGGGGACGGCGCCGACGAGTCCACGCTGATGGCGGCCGGCATCGCCGACGCCGACGCCGTCGGCGCGTTGACGGGCGATCTCAACACCAACTTCTCGGCGTGTATGCTCGGCAAACACCACGGGCTGCGGACGGCTCTGCGCATCGACGAGGACTACCGTCAGGAGATCTACGAGAAGTACGCCGAGGACGTCGACGAGATCATCTACCCCGAGCGGCTGGGCGCCGCCGGCGCGAAGACCGCGCTGCTGGGTGGCGACTTCAACGTCCTCGCCGACCTCACCGAGGAGCTCTCGGTCGCGACGGTCTCCATCCCGGAGGGGTCGCCGCTTATCGGCCGCCGCGTCGTCGAAGTCGACCTGCAGGGCGACGCCCACATCTACGCCCACGGACGGAGCGACGCCTCGATGGAGATCCCGCTGCCCCAGACGGAGATCGAGGCCGGCGACGACGTGGCGCTGATGGCCGCGCCCGCCGACTTGCCCGAGATCCGGGCGTTCCTCCGCGGCGACGAGGCGGCCGCCGCCTGAGGGTCGTCCCCGCCGGCCGCGAGACGCGGCGCGGCCGCGGCTCGATAGCGCCGCGGCTCGTCGTCGCGGAAACGATGCGACCGCGTGTCCGCGGTCGCCGGGCGTCTTGGAGTGGATAGGGGGCGCGCCGTGGGGAGGATGGGAAATGAGGCCGTCGCTGCGCGCCCACGCGACCCTCCGCCCCCGACCGAGGTAAATCCCCGTCAGACGGACGGCTGACGCCGTATCCGACCGGTTCCGGCGCGTTCGCCGACGGTCGCCGAGCGCGGCGACCCGCACGTTTTACCCGGCCGAGGCCCGTCGAATCGCGCATGTCCTGGGGCGACCTGTTCGACCGGACGGCCGACGCCGGTGCGACCGTCGACGAGGTGCGGGCGGCGCTGACCGAGCGCCGCGACCGCGACGACGGGGACGGGAGCGCCGAACCGTGAGCGACGGCACCGGACCGGACCCGAGTCCCGCTCGGATCGTCGCGGACGCCGACGTGCTGGCGGCCGACCTCCTCGTCGGCGGCGACGCCCGCGACGCGCTCGACCACGTCCGCGCTCACTCGTGGGTGACCCTCGTCGCCAGCGGCGCGCTGCTCGACGACGCCGAGGCGGTGATCGCAGACCTCGCCGACGCCGAGCTGGCCGCCGACTGGCGCGAGCGAGCCGAGGCGCTGCGGACGCCGGTCGAGCACCCCCCGGGCGACCACCCGGCGCTGGCCTCGGCGCTGCACGGCGGCGCGATGCACGTCCTCAGCTTCGACGAGTCCCTGGGGTCGGCTGCCGCGGGCGCGGCGATCCGCGGGCGCGTCGAGACGAGCGTCAGGTCCCCGCGGGCCTTCGCGGCCGTCTTCGACGCCGAGTCGCTGTACGAGGCCGTCGAGGGCGGCGAGTATCCGGGCCCCGACCGGGACCCGCGGGCGTGACCGCTGGACGGCTCCTCGCCGGCGACCGTGGACGGGTGCGCCGGCGCTCACAGCGATTTCCGCATCTCGACGCAGTCGATCTCGACGCCGTCGCCGATCGATAGCGTCACGTCCTCGCCGGCTCGGTAGCCGTGGCGTTCGTAGAACCCGACGGCGTTCAGCGACGCGGTGAGCGCGAGTTCGTTCAACCCAGCGCCGCGAGCGTACCCCTCCAGGCTCGCCAGCACCGCGGAGCCGACGCCGGACCGCGCGCAGTCCGGGTGGACGTAGACGGCGACCACCTCGCCGGCGGCCGCGTCGAGTCGGCCGAAGCCGGCGACCGGCGGCCCCTCGCCGCGCTCGGCGACGACCCAGTAGGTGTCGGGGTCGTCGAGCCCCTCCAGCGAGGGGTCGTCTCCGCGGTCGGCCCAGGCCGCGACGGCGCGTTCGTCGTAGGCCTCGGGACCGAACGCCTCGATCGCGGCGACGTGGGTCTCGCGGAGCGGGGCCGTATCCCCCTCGCGAGCGGGGCGGACGAGCGTCACGGCCGCCCGTTCGCCGCGCGGCGTGAAAACGGCCGCGGCCGCAGCGGACTCACTCGGCGGTGTCGCGCTCGGCGAGCCAGTCGGCGAACTTCGCCAGCGCGCGCCCGCGGTGGGAGACGGCGTTCTTCTCGTCGGGGTCCATCTCGGCGAACGTGCGGTCGTCATACTCGAAGATGGGGTCGTAGCCGAACCCGCCGTCGCCGCGGGGTGCGACGATCTCGCCCGGCACCACGCCGTAGAACAGCTTCACCGACAGGTCGCCGTCGTCGGTGCGGACCCGCTCGTCGGTCGTCGCCGCGGCGCGCTCGTCGGCCGAGCGGTCCTGCCCGCGTCGGTCCTCGCGGTCGACGGGTTCGGGCGTCGCTTCGAAGTCGTCGCCGTCGCAGTAGGCGACGACGCCGCGGAAGCTGGCGGCGCGGTCGTCCTCCTCGCCGGTCAGCCGCCAGACGCGCTCGACGCCGACGGTGTCGTGGACGTACGAGGAGAACGGGCCGGGGAAGCCGTCGAAGGCCTCGACGAACAGGCCGGCGTCGTCGACGAACACCGGCTCGCCCGCGTGCTCGTAGGCCGCTCTGGCCTTGTGGGCGGCGATGGCGCCCAGGTCGGCGCTCTGGATCTCCGGCGTGTCGAAGTCGAGCTGTTCGACGGGCTCGGCGAGGTACTCCCGGGCCTCGTTGACCTTTCCCGGATTCGTGGTGACGAACGTGACGGTCATACCCGAGGGCTGCGCTCGGGCGGCCAAAGTCGCGTCGATCGGGTCGCGGCACTGTCCCTCGGTGCTGCGCGCGAAAAAACGGCCGGCTCCGCTCAGTCCTCGACGACGACTTCGACGGGTTCGTCCTCGTCCTCGTCGAACTCGGCCTCGCCGGCGCTCTGGTTCCCCTGCCACCAGAGGGCGCCGGCGACCGCGAGGACGACCCACGAGCGCCAGGAGGCGAGGTTGAGCGTGTAGCCGACGCCGAACGGTTTCTCGACGAGCATCCCCTCGCCGGGCTGCCAGTACGTCGAGAGCATCCGCTTGAGACTCGGCTGCTCGAAGTTGTACGGAATGCCGAACAGCGACCCCGAAGTGGGCTTGTCGACCATGTGCCAGGATACGGGCGGGCCCGTTAAGTCGTTTTCCACCGCGATCGGCGGGAACGCGGCGCGGTCGGCCGCGACCGCGCCCCGTTCCTGTCAGCCCGCGCTTGGATCCCGGCCGTCACCGGGCCGTCAGTCGTCGTCGCCGGTGCCGTCGCCCGCCGAATCGCGTCCGCCGGTCCCGGCGGTCCGCGCCCGGTGCCAGGCACCGAGGCCGAGGCCGGCGAGCGCGCCGACGGCGCCGAAGCCGGGGCCGTCGCCGGTGGTGGTCTCCCCCGGTTCGTCCGAGTCGGATGTCCCCGTCGGCGACTCGTCCGTCTCGCCGGGCGGCGTCGCGCTCACGGACTCGCCGCCGGTCGGGTCGCCGACGGCGTAGACGAAGCTGTCGCTGCTGCCGACGAAGACCGCGCCCGCGGTGACGGCGGGCGAGGAGAGGACCGGCCCGTCCGTCTCGACGCTGAACCGCTCGTCGCCGGTCGCGCGGTCGATCGCGTAGAGGTTCGCGTCCCCGCTCCCGACGTAGACGGTGTCGCCGGTGACGGCGGGGGAGCTGAAGATCTGGTCGTCGGTCTCGTACGACCACTCGATGTCGCCGTTGGCGGCGTCGAGCGCCCACAGGCTGTTGCCGAAGCTCCCGACGTAGACGGTGCCGTCGACGACGACCGGCGAGGAGAGCACCGGCCCGCCGAGCTGGCGGCCCCAGACGAGTTCGGCCCTGCCGGCGTCGATGGCGTAGATCACGCCCGTGTAGTCGCCGAAGTAGACGACGCTGCCGGTCACGGTCGGCGAGCAGGCGACCTCGCCGCGGGCCGCGTACGTCTGGGTCTCCTCGCCGCTCGCGGCGTCGAGCGCGACCACGCTGCCGGTGCGGTCGTCGTTCCAGCGGCCGACGTACACCGTATCGTCGACGACGGCGGCCGTCGAGTCGACGCGGTCGGCGACCGACGTGCTCCACACCTCCTCGCCGTCGATGTCGACCGCGTACATCGTCCCGGCCTGGCTGCCGACGTAGAGCGTCCCGTCGTGATAGGTCGGCGACGCGAAGACGGTGCCGTCGGTCTCGAACGTCCACCGCCCGTCGCCGCTCTCGGCGTCGACCGCGTGGAGTCGCCCGTCGTGACTCCCGACGTAGACGGTGCCGTCGACGACGGCCGGCGAGGACATCACTTCCTCCCTGGAGTCGGGGCCCGAACCGGTCCCGTAGGCCCACTGCTCGCCGCCGCTCTCGGCGTCGACGGCGTAGAGGCTCCCGCTGTTGGTGCCGACGTAGACGGTGCCGTCGGCGACGGCCGGCGAGGAGACGACGTTGTCGGTCGGGTCGTCGGCGGTGCCGTCGGCGGGCGTCCCGGTCGCCGCCGCCGTCGCCGTGACCGTCGCCCGCCCGGTCGAACCGGTGTCGAACGTCCAGGCGGTCGACGCCTCTGCGGGCCCCGGAACGTCCGTGAGTCCGCTGTTGACCGCGTCCGCCTGGAACTGCGGCCACCGCGTCGGCCCCGCCGAAGCGGTCGACTGCAGGTCGAGCGCGGCCGAGGGGTCCGACCGGTCGCCGGCGTCGTCGTTCTCGGGGACTGTCGATGCGGCACCGGGCCCGGCGGCACCGAGCGTCGCCAGGGCGAGTCCGCTCGTCCCGGCGCGCCGGAGGAGGGTTCGTCGTCGCCAGGGCTGCTGGTCGTCCATCGTGTCCGGCCAGCGGGCCGGACGGAGTAAGTCTTCCGTTACCCGGGCGGGCTCCCGTCCGTCAGCCGAGCAGGCTCGTCACCGGTCCGTCGAAGTTGAGGATGATCGACTGGACGCGGTCGCCGAAGACGGCTTTGCCCGTCGGCGAGCGCTTCTGCCCGGTGATGAACACGTGGTCGACGTCGTTGTCGTCGGCGACCTCGAGGATGCGGTCGGCCTCGCTCTCGCCGTCGCCGATCCGAGCACCGACGACGCGGTAGTCGATGTCGTCGTCGAACAGGTCTTTGGCCGCCTCGCGGGCCTGTTTCTTCGCCGCGTCGATGACGACGCTGTCGTCGTAGGCGGTGTGTTCCTCCTGGGCGACCACGTCGAGCGCCTCGCGGGCCTCCCTGAACTCGTCGGCGGTCATCAGCGAGAGGACGATCAGCTCCGCGTCGATGCCGGCGGCGATCTCCCCCGCCTCTTCGAGCAGTTCCGTGTTCTCGTCGTCGTAGACCACAAGCGGTCGGTCCATAGTGTTCGTATGTTCGCCGACTGCTATTTAAAACTCATTGGTGACGACCGACAGGAACGGGGTCGACCGGGCGGTCGCGGCGGTCGCGGGACCGGCCGTGATCCCGGAACCCGGGTCGGTCGCCGTCGGTCACTGGTAGCGGCCCCGCCCCTCGACCGCCCGGAGGCGGTCGAGGACGGTCTCGCCCCGCTCGCTGGTCGCGCGGTAGGCGTCCTCGGCGGCGGCCTGCAGTCGGTCGGCGTCGTCGGCCGTCCCGGCGAGGCTCTGGGCGAAGACGTGCAGATCCATCGCGTGATCCTCCTCGTGACCGGTGTGATAGCCCAGCCCGAAGTCGATGAGGAAGACGCGGTCGTCCCCGTCCGCGGACGACTCCCCCGCGGCTCCGCCGCCGGCCGACCCCACGCGAACGTTCCGCGTCGTCGGGTCGCCGTGGACGAAGCCGGCGTCGTGGATCGTCGCGAGATGTCGCCCGACCGCTCGCGCCCGCTCGGCGGTCAGCCCGGCGTCGAGGTCGCGGTCGCCGACCCGCTGGAAGACGATCGTCGACTCGGCGGTGTCCACGTCGAGCACGAGCGGCGTCGGGACGCCACAGCGGCGCGCCTCGCTGGTGAGTCGCGCCTCGACGCGCGTCCGCTCGCGGCGCAGTCGCTCGTCCAGCGCGGGGTGTCGATAGGAGCGGGGGACCCGCCGCTTGACGACGCGGTCGCCCTCGACCGAGACGGTCGCCTCCGCGCCCTGCTGTGCGGCCGTCTCGCCCGCGTCGACGCGCGTCGACGCCGCCGGCGCCGGATCGGCCTCGGAATCGCCGGCCCGCCAGCTCACCGCCACCTCGTCGGGTCGGAAGTCGGAGTCGATGGCCGACGCCTCGATAGCGAGCGTGTCGCCCGCCGCGGCCATCTTCGCGCCCAGCACCGCGATCATCCCCGCGTTGTCCCGCAGGAACCGGTTCTCGGGGACGTGCAACTCGGCGCCGCGCTGCTCGCACATCTCCCGGAGCATCCCCTGGAGGCGCTCGTTCTGCCCGACGCCCCCGCCGAGGACGAGTTCCTCGCGGCCGGTCAGCGACAGCGCCCGCTCGCTGACCTCCGTCAGCATCGCGAAGACCGTCTCCTCCAGGCCGCGACAGACGTCCTCGACGGGCGTCCCGGCGTCGTACTCGTCTTTGGCGGCGCTCATGATCCCCGAGAACGAGAAGTCCATCCCCTTGACGACGTAGGGCAGGTCGACGTACTCTCCCTCCTTCGCGTGGGCCTCGACCTTCGGCCCGCCGGGGTGGGACCAGCCGACGTGGCGGGTGAACTTGTCCAGCGCGTTGCCGACGCCGGTGTCCATCGTCTCCCCGAGGACGCGATAGCGGCCGTTTCGGAACGCGAGGACGTGTGCGTTGGCGCCGCTGGCGTTGAGACAGACGGGCGCGTCGAAGCCCGAGTAGTGGCGCCCGACCTCCAGGTGGGCGACCATGTGGTTGACGCCGACCAGCGGCACGTCGAACCGCTGGGCGACCGCGCGGGCCGCCGTCCCGACGATCCGCAGGCAGGGACCCAGGCCGGGGCCGCGCGAGAACGCGACGGCGTCGATCGGCGGCTCCTCGGGGGCGCGACCCACGTCGTCGGCCGCCTGTGCTCGGGCCTCGGCGAGCATCGTCTCGACGACGCTCGGGACGGCCTCGCTCATGTGTTCGGCGGCCTCGCGGGGGTGGATGCCGCCGCTCTCCGGTTGGTACGGGTCGCTCTCGATCGTGACCCCGTCGGTCTCGACCTCGTAGACGGCGGCGCTGGCCGCCCACGCCGTCCCCTCGATCCCGAGGACTCGGCGGATATCGTCGGACGCGTCGGTCGGTGACGAGGTCGGAGCCATTCGCTTGCTACCGCGTCGGCCGGCCAGCGAAAAGACGACTTCGGTCTGGGGCGGCTCCGCCCAACCGCCGCGGCCGGCCGGTTCGAGCGGGCGAACCGCCGCGTCGACTTACTGACTCGTGTACCCCCCGTCGATCGTCATCGCCTCGCCGGTGACGAACGAGGCGTCCTCGGAGCAGAGCCAGACGGCGGCGTCGCCGATCTCCGCCGGCTCGCCGATCCGGCCGATCGGCGTCGCGGCGGCGGTCTGCTCCATCATCTCTGGGTCGTCGTCCTGCGAGCGCTGGACCATCGGCGTGTCGATGACGCCGGGACACACCGCGTTGACGCGGACGCCCTCGCCGCTGTACTCCAGCGCCGCGGTCTTCGTCAGGCCGATCACGCCGAACTTGCTGGCGACGTAGGGGCTGATCTCCGGGAACCCGAGCCGGCCGGCGATCGACGAGGTGTTGACGACCGCGCCGCCGCCGTCGTCGAGCATCACCGGGATCTCCGCGCGCATCCCGAGGAACACGCCCTTCAGGTTCACGCCGATCACCCGCTCGAAGTTGTCGACCGGCTGGTCGCTCGTCGCCGCGCGTTCGCCCTCGATCCCGGCGTTGTTGAACGCGAAGTCGAGGCCGCCGTAGGTGTCGACGGCCACGTCGACCATCGCACCGGCGTCGGCGGGGTCGCTCACGTCCGTCTCGACGAACGTCGCCTCGCCGCCCGCGTCCTCGATGTCGGCGACGGTCGCCTCCCCCTCCTCTACTTTCAGGTCGGCGACGACCACCGAGGCGCCTTCCGCGGCGAACCGTTTCGCCGCCGCCTCGCCGATACCGCCGCTCGCTCCGGTCACGATCGCTGTCTTGTCGTCGAACTCTGGCATGAGTGGGTCTCCCCCGTTCGACGTTCGAGCGGCGGCGGTATGAATGTGTCACTCAGGACAACGGACGCGGAGCGGCATCGCCCCCAGAGGGGTCCTATAGCGAGGCCACCGGTCGGGACACGAGCCGCTTCCCGACGGGTTCGAGTCGCTGCGAAGCGGCGAAAGCCGCGGAGAACGGGCGCCTTACTCCCACTCGGTATAGCCGCACTTCCCGCAGTGCTGGCGGTCGCCGTGGTCGGCGAGGAAGGTGTCGCCGCAGCGCGGGCACTGCTCGCGGTCGGTCGAGCCGTCCTCGTCGTAGAACTCGTGGCGGGGCATCTACGCTTCCTCCGCCTGTTCGCCCTCGCCGTCGTCGGCGACGATCTTGTTGCGCTCGAGCATGTGGTCCTGCTCGACGTCGCGGGCGTACTCGGCGTCGTCGTAGACCTTCGCGTAGCCGACGGTCTTGCGCATGCCGAACTTTGTGTCGAGCTCGTGGACGACGACTTCCTCGGCGTCCTTGTTGAGCTTCGCAGCGAGGGAGTCGCGCACGGAGAGCCGCGAGGGCGTCGCCTCGTCGTGGGTCATCTCGAAGCGCACGTCCGTCCGATGCAACATCGGGTTCTCGTCTTCCTCGATGATGTCGATGTCCATGGTTCGTTGCCCAATACTCCCCCCGAAGCGCGTAAAAGGATTTCGAACCGGTCAGGACCGCTCGCACGGCCGTCGGCCGTGGCGACCGCCCGCCGGCGCCGCGACCGCGGCCCGCGATCGCTATCACGATCCGAAATGTGCGCGGTACGTTGATACGTATCTCACCGAAGTCGCTTCTATGACTGCCGACGGCGGCTCACTCACACGCGTGGAAACCGTGGCAGACGGCCTCGAGGGCGGGCTGATCGACGGACGGAGCTACCTCGTGCGGGGCCAGCCGGGGTCGCGGTGATCGAGAGCGACGACGGCGGGGCGCGCTTCGAGGTCGAGACGGAGTGAGCCGCCTCGGCCACGGGGCCGGCGCGACTACGTGCGCATCTCGCCGAGTTCGGCGAGCAGGTGCGAGATGTGGATGCGGTCGCTCGTGCCCTCGTGGAGGTCCACGTCGATCTCGCCGGCCAGTTTGTGGACTCGGGCCAGATCCGCGCCCGAATATCGCGACCGGGCGACCGTGAGCACGTCCTCCAGCACCTCCTCGCCGCTGTGGCCCTCGTCGACGAGCAGGTCGTCCAGCGTCGACCGGGCGTCGGTGAACTCGCCGGCCTCGGCGGCGGTGATCATCTCTTGGACGCGCTCGTCGGCGCCGAGCGACCCCAGCACCTCGTAGGCGGTGTTCATCGTGATCTCGCCCTCCTGCTCGTAGGTGGTCTGGGCGGCCAGGATCGCCTCCCGGAGGTCACCGTCGGCGTACCCCGCGACGTACTCGATGCCCTCGTCGTCGTAGTCGGCGTCCTCGCTCTCGACGATGTCCTCCAGCACGGCCACGGTCTCGTCGTGGGTGGGTTTGCGGACGGCGACGGGGAAACACCGCGAGCGGATCGGCGGGATCAGCGCGGAGGGCTGGCGCGTCGCGATGACGAACTGCGTCGCTTCGTAGTACTGCTCCATCACCCGACGGAGCGCCTGCTGGAAGTCCTCGCGGACGCCCTCGGCGTTGTCCAGCAGGACCGTCTTGTAGTTGCCCGACACCGGCTGGTAGCTCGCAGACTCCTTGAGGACGTGGTTGATCAGATCCGCCTTCGAGGACTCCCGGCGGCGTTTGCTGTCGATGAACTGCGAGAAGCGGTCGTCCTCGCTGACCTCCTTTTTCGTCATGTCGAAGAAGTCCGCGACGTTGATCTCCACGAGGTCGGCGTCGGGGTTGTCGTGGAGTTCGTCGGCCAGCGCGCGGACCGCGGCGGTCTTGCCGGCGCCTTTCGGCCCGTGGACCAGCAGGTTCATCGGCTCGGAGACGACGCTCTCGAGGTGGTCGCGGACCGCCGGCTGGGGCAGGTCGGAAAGCGCCGGCGCGTGCGTCTCCG
Organism: Halosimplex rubrum; assembly: GCF_013415885.1. Taxonomy (NCBI): domain Archaea; kingdom Methanobacteriati; phylum Methanobacteriota; class Halobacteria; order Halobacteriales; family Haloarculaceae; genus Halosimplex; species Halosimplex rubrum. The sequence goes on along the minus strand of NZ_CP058910.1, from coordinate 115 downwards.
TCCACAGCGGCCCCTCGACCGCCCCGGTCCCGTCGTCGCCGTCCTCGTCGGCCATTGCCCGCCGGTAGGTCGCCCCGGCGTATCAATCCATCTCTCTCGGGTCGGCGCCGTACCG